>CAWJPW010000008.1:0-287500 GCA_963844845.1 uncultured Acidobacteriota bacterium | reverse complement strand
GGGTGGACGAGCCTCTGGTGCACCAGTTGTCACGCCAGTGGCACAGCTGGGTAGCTACGCTCGGAAAGGATAACCGCTGAAAGCATCTAAGCGGGAAGCCCACTCCAAGATTAGGTATCCCGGGCGAAAGCCCCTGAAGACCCCAGGTAGACCACCTGGTTGATAGGCGGGGTGTGGAAGCGCGGTAACGCGTGAAGCTGACCCGTACTAATCGGTCGTGAGGCTTGACCATACTTTACTTGGTTTTTTGGTGTCGCAAGCCTTCCAGTGAACTCTGAGTCGGTTGTAAGTTTTTTCCGGTGGCCATACCGGGGGGGAAACGCCCGATCCCATTCCGAACTCGGAAGCTAAGCTCCCCAGGGCCGATGGTACTGCGCGGGCAACTGCGTGGGAGAGTAGGTCGCCGCCGGGAAGTCTTTCAGTGAAAGGCCCGCGAGCATGCTCGCGGGCCTTTGTTTTGTGGCAGGATGCTGCTCCTGGCTGCCTTCTGTTGCCTTGCTCGGGTGCCGATGACCGGGGCAGTGACCCGGGGGTCGACACGTCGCTCTCTCTTGCCCCCTCGCACTCTCTCCCCCCTTCCGCACAACGTCTGGGCTCTCGCAGCCGCGACGGTGGTGAATCGGCCGGGACCATGTGCCTCCCCTTTCTCAGCCTCTACCTGACTCACCATCTCGGGCTCAGCGTCTCGCAGGCCGGTCTCCTGGGCAGCTCTCTACGGTGTCGGCGCCATGGTGGGTTCCCTGCTCGGGGGCTCACTCTCGGACCGCATCGGTGCCGTCAAGGGTGCAGGAGCTCTCCTTCGTGCTCACCGCCGTTGGCTTCGTCGCACTCGTGCCGCTCAAGACCCCCCTCGCTCTGGGCGTCGGCATCGCGCTTGTGGCGACGGTGGCCGAGGCGTTCGAGGCTGGCCCTCATGGCGGCCGCCGCCGTCCTCGCCGGAGACTCGTCGCGCGTACGCTCGCTGGCTCTCATCCGCCTCGCTTCGAACCTCGGGATGGCGGTGGGTCCGGCCGCCGGAGGCCTGCTGGCGCTGGTGAGTTACCGTCTGCTCTTCGTTGCCGACGGAGCGACCTGCCTGGCGGCCGCCGACATCCTCCGCCTCACGCTGCACTCCTCGCAGCGGCTCCGCGCAGGAGGGCCTGCGAGCGTCGCAGCGGGAATCTCGCCGTGGCGGGACCTTGCGTTCGTGGCCATGCTCATGGTCGTGTGCGTGCTGGCGATGAGCTTCTTCCAGGTCTTCAGTACGGTGCTCCTGGTCCTCGTAGCCGCGCACGGCTTCAACGAGGCCGGGGTCGGTGTCCTCTTGGCTCTGAACGCTCTGCTCATCGTGCTCTTGGAGATGCCTCTCCTCCGCTGCGTCGAGCACCTGCGACCCCTGCGGGTGGCGGGCGTCGGTGCTCTGCTGGTGTGCGGCGGCCTGGCGTTGCTCGGGCTCCACGGTCGTGGTGCGACTGCCCTCGTGGCGGTGCTCATCTGCACCCTCGGGGAGATGCTCGCGCTCCCCATGACTCACGCCGCCGTGGCCGAGCGCGCTCCCCTCGGGGCGAGCGGCCGCTACATGGGAGCCTACGCGCTCGCCTTCTCCACCGCCTTCGTGGCGGGGCCCTTGCTCGGCAGCCTGGTGTACCAGAGCCGGGGGACGGGCGTCCTGTTCGGAGCGCTTGCACTGCTGGGGCCCCTGCTCCTGGCTGCCTTCTGGTGCCTCGCTCGGGTAGCGACCACCGCAAACGCGTTCCGGGCGCCGACGGCTCGCTCTTGTCTAAGGGTCCTGGGGCGCAGGCGGGTTCTGGTACGCTTCACAACCGTGGGACAGAGCCTCATTCCAGCCGGTAGCCACTGGGCCCTGTGGGCAGTGCTCATCTCGGCTGCGGCATTCGGGCTGTGGGCCGAGCGCACGCGATGGGGAGCACGGGTCTCCGGTGCAGTGATTGCCATCGCCGCCACCTTCATTCTCTCCAACATTCGTGTGATCCCCCCATCGGCCCCGGCCTACGACGTCGTCTGGTCCTATCTGGTGCCGTTGGCGATCCCCCTGCTGCTCCTTCGCGCCGACCTCCGACGCATACTGCGCGAAGCTGGCCCGACGCTCGTCGCCTTTGGCGCCGGTGCGGTGGGAACAGTGATCGGCACCATTGTGGCCTTCCGGCTGATTCCCCTCGGTGAGGAGGGCTGGAAGCTGGCAGGGATCTTCTGCGCCACCTACGTGGGCGGCTCGATGAACTACGCGGCGGTCGCAAAGGCCTTGGACCTCCGCTCCGGCGATCTCCTGGCGGCCGGGGTGGCCGCCGACAACCTGGTCATGACCCTCTACTTCCTGCTGCTCTTCGCGCTACCATCGATCAGCTGGCTGCGCCGACGCTACCGCCGGCGCCCGGGGATCGAAACCGAGGGGCCGGCCGAGTCCTACTGGGAGACCCGTCCGGCGACTCTGACGGGGATGGCCGGCGCCCTTGCACTGGCGGCGGTCGTGTGCGCCACCGGGTTCGCGCTGGAGGGCTGGACGGGGTGGAACGGCACCGGAATCCTCATGCTTACGGCGCTGGCAGTCCTGCTCGCGACCCCCTTCCCCCGCGCCCTCGCCGCACTCGAGGGCGGCGAGCAGCTCGGTGTCCTCCTCATGCAGATCTTCTTCGCCACCATCGGGGCCTCGGCCAACATCCCGGTTGTGCTGCGGGTGGGGCCGGTGCTCTTCGTCTTCGCCGCCGCCATCCTCACGATCCACCTCCTCACAATCCTCGTGGCCGGCCGCGTTTTCCGGTTGGATCTTGCCGAGGTCGTGATCGCCTCCAACGCGAACATGGGGGGCCCCACCACGGCCGCCGCCATGGCGGTCGCGCGCCGCTGGAACGGGCTGGTCATCCCCGCCGTGCTCTGCGGTACCCTGGGTTACGCGGTGGCGAACTTCGTTGGTGTCGCGGTGGGCCACTGGCTGCGCTAACGGACTAGGGGGAAAGAGCGGGAGAGGAGAGGCGCCCAAAGGAAGCGGTGGGGGAGAGGTTCAGCTTTGCTGTGCTACCCTCGCCACTCGGGTGTCCTGCGGCGCCCGAGCTCACAAGGAGGCATTCCCATGCGTGCACGACACATCCTCGCGGCGGCCGTCGCCGTCACCCTCGCGCTGCCGGCGGCGGCTGCGCTCAGCCCCGATCTCGCCGGGTGGGCTTCTGGCCCGGCCGGCTTCCTCCTCACCACGTCGGAGGAGAGCACCTGGAGCTCGATCAACACCGACGCCGCCGCCCGCGACTTCATCGCCCTGTTCTGGGCCCGGCGCGACCCCCAGCCCGACGTCCCGGGCAACCAGTTCAAGGCGGAGTTCGACCGCAGGGTGAAGTACGCGGATGACAACTTCGCCACCGACGATACCCGTGGTGCAGTTACCGATCGTGGCAAGGTTCTGATTCTCCTTGGATTCCCCCAGAAGATCGAGAACCGCGCCCCGACCGAGACGGTGGAGCGGATGAGCGAGCGCGGCAGCGCTGGAGCCGGGACCGAGGAGGTCCGCGCCAACGCCCAGCTCTGGCTCTACGATCCTGCCCTGCTCCCGGAGGGCCTCAAGGTCCGCGGATCGCAGCTCCTCTTCCTCTTCTACGAGCGGAAGAAGGGCACGAACGACTTCACTCTCGACCGCTCCAGTCGCTACAGCCCCATGGCGGTGCGCGTGCTCAGCGACGCTCCTGAGGTCCTTCTCCTCCACCCCGGCCTCCAGGAGGTCCCCAAGCCGGCGGCCATCCCCGGGGCCCAGCCGGCCAGCGCGAGCCACTTGGCTTGGCTGGGACTGGCTGACCTTCCCCTGAACGCGAAGCTTGCGGTCCTGGCCACACCGGGTGTGGCCGACGCGGTGCACCGTCCGCTGTGGCTTGAACTCCAACTCCCCGCCGATGCGCCCAAGCTCGACCTCATCGCGGGTGAGGTCAAGGACGGCTCCGGCGAGGTGGCCTCCACCTTTGAGGTGACCCCCGATCCCCTCAGCCTGCCCGGCGCCACCGCCTACCAGCTGTCGTTCCCGCTTCTGGCTGGTGACTACGAGGTCGCGCTGGTGGGTGCCGCTGCCGGGAAGCCTGTGCTCACCACCTCCGTGAAGGCCACGATCCCGGAGATCCCTGGTGAGGGTACCTGGCTGTCGCCCTTGTGGACGGGATCCACCGTCATGCAGGAGGCCGGGCAGCCCATGGGGGCCGCCTTCCATTTCGGCCCCCTGCACCTCGTCCCCAGCGCAACCGGAATGGTGAGCAAGGCCCGTGACCTTTCGTACTTCGGCTACGTTGTCCGCCCTGGGGCCCCGTCGACGGGCGAGCCCGAGCTCAAGGTCACCATCAAGATCTACCGCGACGGCAAGCGTCTCGGTGCTCCGTTCACCGCCCCGGTGCGGCTCGCGCGGATCGCCGACGATCTTTGGATCTACGCCACCTCCATCACCCTGTCGGGTCTGCCGCAGACCGGGCCCTACACGCTGCGCTTTACCGTCAAGGACCCGGTCTCGGGCGCCACGCACGAGCAGGATGTGGAGCTCAACCTGACCGAGTAGACGAGCGGTAGGGGCCGCGACCGCCGGGAAGCGGCCCCTGCTCGCCGCCACTCTGCCGCCGTTGACAGCAGCGACGGCTTCGGAGAATCTGACCGTGCGGCGCGCGCGAGCGCCCGCCCGAGGAGGCAGCCATGAAGTTCGATTCGGTAAAGGCCGTGCTCGACTTCGCCATCTCGAGGGAGGTCGAGGCCGCCCAGCTCTACCGGACGCTGGCCGACGAGGTGACGCGCCCCGGGATGCGCGAGGCGTTCCTCGCGTTCGCGGCCCAGGAGGATGGTCACCGCGCCCGCCTGGAGTCGATCCAGGCCGGTGACACCGCGCCCCTGCCCGAAGGCAGCGTGGAGCACCTCCACATGTCTGAGTACCTGGTCGAGGTGCAGCCCGAGGTGGGGATGACGTACCAGCGCGGCCTCCTCTACGCCATGAAGGCCGAAGAGGCAGCCTATCGCCTCTACTCCGACCTCGCAGCGTCGGTCACCGAGCCGGGCCTGGTGAACCTCTTCCGCGGCCTCGCTCAGGAGGAGATCCGCCACAAGCAGCGTTTCGAGTCGGAGTACGACGACGTCGTCCTGGAAGGAGTGTAGGAGCGTGTCTGACGCCCTCATGCTCGGCGCGATGGTCGTGGGTTGGGTCGCCGTCCAGTACTGGCTGCTGCCTCGTCTCGGGGTGCCCACCTGAGCCGTCCCCAACCCCCCGGCCGGGAGCCGGGACCGACACCAGGACGCGACCGAAACATCCGAGCCCTCCTGATCCGGGAGGCCGCCTCGGTGCGCCGCGACGCGTACCCCGGGCCGCGTCGCCCGACCCCGGCCAGGCCGACTCGACGCCGGCGTTTGGTGCCCCTGGGCGCCTCAGACGCGGCTCCCACGAGCAGGCGCCCGGGTGATCCCTCACCTCGCGCCTCTCGCGACTGCGAGGTGCGTTGGGGATAGGGTCGGCGAGGGACTTCTCAAAGCACCTGCTCGACCCCCCAGACGATCATCTTCATCTTCTCCATGCACGCCGCGCAGTGGCGCGTGATGTCCGCCACCAGCTCGTCGAGCGTGCTGGCGGGAATGACCGTGAAGATCAGACTCGAGGTCTTGGGGAAGGCGGCCGAGCCCATGCGGAAACCGCTCTCGCCGTGGCCGTGGACCTGGGGAATCTCGGTGTAGCCAACCACCTCGTGGCGCCCAAGGATGACCTCGAGCTCCTCCTTGTGCTCACTCTCAACGATGATCATCAGCAGCTTCATGGCGCCCTCACGCCGCGTCCCGCACCCGCGCCGCGTCGTCGCGCAGCCCGAGCTTGCGGAAGATCGCCATTGCGGGGCACCACCGCGTGAACGCCGACTGCAGGAGGTTGAGACCCACGAAGGCGGTGAGCAGGTACCAGTTCGGGCTCACCCAGTGACCCAGGGCGAGGGACAGCAGGATCACGAAACCGGCCATGGCGCGCAGAGCTTCGTTGACGGTCATGGATGCCTCCAAGTCGCGGTAGGTGTCGGCGGAGCTCATCACTCCTCCGGGCTTTCGTCGATCACCTTCTCGGGGCCGACGGTGCTGAGGTACATGAAGTAGAGCAGCGGTATCACCACCAGCGTGAGAACGGTGGCGACGACGACGCCGGAGATGAGAGCCACCGCGAGCCCCTGGAAGATGGGATCGAGGAGGATCACGGCGCCGCCCACCACGAGCGCCGCCGCGGTGAGAACGATGGGCCGGAAGCGCACCGCTCCGGCGCGCACCACCGCCGCCTCAAGGTCCTCGCCCGCCTCCAACTCGAGGTTGATGAAGTCCACCAGCAGGATGGAGTTGCGCACGATGACCCCGGCCAGGGCGATGAACCCGATCATCGAGGTGGCGGTGAAGAACACGTGGAAGAGCCCGTGTGCAGGCAGGATTCCGATGAGTGTCAGGGGGATGGGCGCCATGATGATGAGCGGGGTCACGAAGGAGCGGAACCAGCCCACCACCAGCACGTAGATGAGGACCATCACGACCCCGAAGGCGATGCCCATGTCGCGGAAGACCTCGTAGGTGATCTGCCACTCGCCGTCCCACTTCATGATGTAGCGGGTGTGGTCGCTGGGCAGATGGGTGGAGATGACGTCGAGCTTCTTCCCCAGCGGGGTCACGATGTCCTCGATGCGGTGGCGCATGTTGAGGATCGCGTACACCGGAGACTCGGCGCTCCCGGCAACCTCTCCGACCACATAGGTCACCGGCTGCAGGTTCTTGTGATAGCGGAACTGCTCGCGACTGGCGGGGGCGACGTGGACAAGCTCCGCCAGCGGTACCATACGGCCGTTGCCGGCGTGTACCGAGAGCTGGAGCAGGTCGTCCACATGCGAGCGCTGAGCCCGGTCGAGGCGCAGGACGATGGGCACGGGCTCCCGTGCGGTGGGAAGGTGGACGAGGCCGGCGTCGGCGCCGGCCAGCGCCACCCGTAGCGTGCGCACCACCTGCTCTGGTGTGATGCCGGAGCGGATCGCCTTCTCGCGGTCGACGGTGAGGTCCCAGGCCGGTCCGGGGTTCTCCACGAACCAGTCCACGTCCACCACGCCGTCGGTGCTCTCGAACACCGAGCGCACCTGCTCGGCGACCTTCTTGCGTCCTTCGAATGTGGGTCCGTAGATCTCCGCCACCATGGTGGACAGCACCGGCGGCCCCGGCGGTACCTCGGTGACCTTGACGTTGACCCCGTGCCGTTCGCCGATGGGCGTCACCAGCTTGCGAATCTCCTTGGCGAGCTGGTGCGACTCCACGCTCCGGCTGTGCTTGTCCACCAGGTTCACCTGGATGTCGGCGACGCTAGCGCCGGAGCGCAGGTAGTAGTGTCGTACCAGGCCGTTGAAGTTGAACGGCGCCGAGGTGCCCACGTAGACCTGGTAGTCGGTGACCTGCGGCAGGGTTCGGAACACCGACGCAATGTCCCGCGCCGCCGCGTTGGTTGCCTCCAGGGTCGAGCCTTCGGGCGCGTCGATGACCACCTGCAGCTCCGACTTGTTGTCGTAGGGGAGCATCTTGACCGTTACGAAGCGCATGAAGACACTGGCCACCGACGCCAGCAGAAGGACGCACACGAGGCCGAGGAAGGCGTAGCGCCGGCCCCGTGACTCCAGCAGGGGCTCCATGACGCGGGCATAGATCCGGTGTAGCCTGGTCTCCTCGGGGGTCTCCGCGTCCGGCCCGTGACCCGTCTCCTCGAACTCTGCCTCGGCCTTGCGGTGGAAGAGCTTGAAGGTGAGCCAGGGGGAGATGATGAAGGCCACGAAGAGCGAGAAGAGCATCGCCGCGGACGCGTTGATGGGGATCGGGCGCATGTAGGGACCCATGAGCCCGGACACGAAGGCCAGCGGCAGCAGGGCGGCGATGACCGTGAAGGTTGCCAGAATGGTGGGATTGCCCACCTCGTCTACGGCATAGACCGTGGCAAGACGTGGATGCGCCCACTTGAGCTCGTAGTGGCGGTGGATGTTTTCCACCACTACGATTGCGTCGTCGACGAGGATGCCGATGGCGAAGATGAGGGCGAACAGCGTCACCCGATTCAGGGTGTAGCCGAAGAAGTATGACGCCGCCAGGGTGAGGGCGAGGGTGACCGGCACCGCCACCGCCACCACCGCCGCCTCGCGCCGGCCCAGCGCGATCCCCAGGAGGATCACCACCGCCAGGGTGGCGATCCCCATGTGGTCGATGAGCTCGGAGGATTTCTCGTTGGCGGTGAAGCCGTAGTCGCGGGTCTTGGTGACGTTGACGTTGGAGGGGATCAGGCGTCCCTTGAGGGCGGCGATGCGGGCGTCCAGGTCACGGACCAGCTCAACCGCGTTGGTGCCGGGTTTCTTGGCCACCGCGACGGTCACCGCGGGGGCGTCGATCCCGGGGCCCGAGAGACCCTTGGCGGCGGCGGCCGGGCCGCTCCCCATCCAGACATAGTCGGCGGGCTCCTCGGGGCCGTCGATGACGGTGGCGACGTCCCGCAGGTAGACGGGCCGGCCGTCGTAGACACCGATCACCACGCTGCCGACATCGTCACTGTCCTTGAGGAAACGGCCGACGTCCACCTGGACCTCGGTGTTGTCGGCGTCGGCGGTGCCGGCGGGAAGGCGCCAGTTGAAGCCTTGCAGCGCCTTGTATGCCTGTAGGATCGACGTGTTGAAGGCACCCAGGCGGTCACGGTCGAAGCGGACCCGGATGACGTGGCGCTGTCCCCCGAGGACCGACACCTGGGCGGCGCGGGGGTGGCGCGAGAGCTCCTCCTTGAGCTCGTCGGCCACCTGGCGCAGGCCCATGGGGCCCATCTGATCGCTCCACAGGGTATAGGCGGCCACCGGGACGTCGTCGATGGTTCGCGGCTTGACCACCGGCGGGAGCATGCCCTCGGGCATCTGGTCGGCGGCCGAGGCGATCTTGGACTGCACGCGGACCACCGCCTGGTCGGGGTCGGTGCCCACCACGAAGCGGACGATGACGAGGCCGCCCGAGGGCTGCGAGGTAGAGTAGATGTACTCCACGTTGGGGATCTCGTAGAGCAGCTTCTCCAGGGGAGCCACTGCGCGGTGCTCCACCTCTTCGGCGGTGGCTCCGGGGTAGCCCACCATGACGTCGATCATCGGCACCTTGATCTGCGGCTCCTCCTCGCGCGGCGTGATCATCACCGCAAAGCCACCGAGCAGCAGCGAGAAGACCACCACGAGGGGCGTCAGCTTGGAGTGCAGGAACGCCTTGGCGATGCGCCCCGAGGCGCCCAGCGGCCGCCGCGTCATCTTCAGGCGCAGCGCCTGGCGGCGGGCCAGCTCGGCCTCCTGGCGGGCGTCCGCCCCCTCGGCGCCCGGACGGGTGTCGAAGGGCTCGCGCTCGCTCATGAGGCCACCTCCACGGGGGTCCCGTCCGCCACCGGGCCGGGCGGGTCGACGACGACCTGTTCACCGCCGTCGAGGCCCGAAAGCACCTCGACCCGGCCGCCGGGCAGGGCGGCGCCGGTGGTCACCGCCAGGGTGCGGGCGGTGCCGTCGGCGGCGCGGATCACGACGAGCTGGAGGCCGCCCCGCTGGAACACCGCCTGGGCCGGGATCACCAGTCGGCTCACCTCATCGCCCTGGATCACGGCGCGCCCGGAGAGCCCGGACCTGAGTTCGAGCCGGTCGGGCAGGGCCACCTTGACGGTGAAGGTATGGGTGGCGGGATCGGCTGCCGGCATAATCTCGCTCACCGTCCCGGTGACGGTGCCGAGGTCGGGTTTGCTGTCGAAGCGCACCTCCAGGCTCTGCCCCACCGCGACACGGCCGATGTCGGCCTCACGCACGGTGAGCCACATGGTGCGGCCGGACAACGACTCCACCCGCATCAGGGGGCGGCCCGGAGCGGCCATGTCGCCCACCTCCACGAGCTTCTGGACGACGCGGGCGGGGAAGGGCGCCCGCACCACGGCCTCGTCGGCCACCGACGACGCCGAGGACACGGCGCCTTTGGCCTGATCCACGGCGGCCTGGGCCTGGTCGAGCTGCATCTTGGCCATGTCCAGCTCGAGGTCCGAGGCCGCCTTTTCCTGGTGCAGCGCTTCATACCGGGAGTAGTTCTTCTGCGCCAGCGCCAGGCCCGCCTGGGCCTGGGCGAGGGCGCCCTTGGCCTGGGACACCTGCCCCTGAATCGTCTGCGGCTCGATCTTCAGCAGTGGGGCGCCCTTGGCCACGGTGTCACCGGCCTCCACGTTCACCGCCACCACCGGCCCCATCACCCGGCTCGACAGCATCGACTGGCGTGCCGGCTGGACGATGCCGTAGACGTCGATGCTCCTCGTGGCGTCCATGCGCTCGACCGGGGTGACGGTGGCCGTGATCGGCTGGAGGTTCAGCTCGGCGTGCTCGGTCGCCTGGTGGCAGCCCGCGGCCGCCACGGTGGCGAGGGCGACAAGCGGAACGAACAGGGCTCGCGGGATGCTCATCGGTTCTCCTCCGGGGTCTCGGTGGTGGCGGAAGTCAGAGGGGCGCCTGAGGCGTAGTGCAGCTGGTAGGTGGCGAGGGCCTCGTCGTAGCGGGCCACCAGCGCGCGCACCTTGGCCTCGCGCTGCCCGGTCTCGGCGTCCAAGAGGTCGATCATCTTGTCCAGACCCTGCTGAAAGCGCTTCTCGCGGACGCGCACCTGCTCGTCAGCGGCACTCAACGCCGCAGCGGCGGTGGCATGGCGGGCCTTGGCGGTCTCGAGCTCCTGCCACGCCTGCTTGACCTGCAGGCGGATCCCCTCCTCGAAGCGGCTGATGTTGGCGGCGTGAGAGGCGGTGTCGTGGCGGCTGGCGGCGAGAGCGGAGCGGTCGGCGCCTCCCCGGAAGAGGTTGATCCTGGCCACTGCCATCAGGGTCGAGGAGTCGCCGTGGCTGCCGAAGATGCGGTCGTCATACAGGTCGTAGCGGCCGACTGCGGCGACCTCGGGCAGGAAGGCGGCGCGCGCCACCTGCTCCTCGAGGCGACCGGCGTCCAGCTTCCTGCGGGCGGCGCCGAGGTCGCGCCGGCGGTCCAGAGCGGCGGCGATCCAGCTGTCGAGGTCGCCGCTCACGGCAGGGGCCGGCGCCGGCGGGGCGAGCTGCTGGTGGGTTCGCTGGTCGATGCCCATGTGGAAGTCGAGGGCGGACTCGGCCAGGGTGGCGTGGCTCTCGGCCGTCTCCACCATCTCGTCCATCTGAGCCAGGTAGACCTGGGCCTTGAGCACCTCGGCCTCGACGATCATCCCCTGCCCGGCATACTGGCGGGCCAGCTTGACGTGATGCCGGGTGGTCTCGCGCGAGGACTTCATGAGCTCCAAGTACTCGCGTGCCTTGCGGAGGTTCGTGTAGGCCGTGATGGTGTCGAAGGCGACCTGCTGACGGGCACGACTGAGCTCGAGCCGAGCCGCTTCAGCCATCGCTCCCGCCTGGTCGATGCGGGCGCTGAGCTTACCGCCGGTGTAGATCGGTTGGGTGACCTCCAGGCGGGTCATCCAGGTGTCCAACGGATCGGGGTTGTTGGGGTTCGACTGGAAGAACTGCATCATGTCGAATCGCTCCTGGTTCAGCTTGAAGGCGAACGACTCGGCCGGGCTGTCGGTGCGGTTGTACATCTCCTGGAAGTCGACGCTCGGCAGCCGGTGCCCCCGCGCCTGCTGAGCGCGGGCCGCGGCGGCATCGGCCTGGGCGGCGGCGGCGGTGACAGCCGGGTTGTTGGCGAGGGCGGAGCGCACCGCCGCCTCGATGGAGAGGGCGGCGTCGTCAGCTGCCGCCGGTCGGACCGCCAGCAGAATCAGGAGAGGGAGAGAGAGTCGCGGACGCAGCATGGGCACCTCCTCAACCACATAACCATTTAGGAATATACATAAACTCTCACTCCTGTCAACCCCCGGAGGGGGCACGGGACAGTTGCAGGGAAGAACCCTTCGACAGGGCCTTCCCTTCCCGTAAAGCAACTGTATCAGGAGGTCGAGAGCCCTTGAGAGAGACCGCCCGCGAATCGAGGCTCACCAGCGCGTGCGTACCGTCCAGGTCAGGGTGACCTCACCGTCCGCCGCCACCGGGACGTCGAAGCGGGCATGAGAGGCGTCGAGCTTGGTCACCGGATGGGAGTGCGCGGTGACGTTCCAGTCCCCGGGCATCTGTGTCACTACCCCAACCGTGACCGCCTCGGCCTTGTGATTGCGCAGGACGACCTTGAACGAGCTCTCGCTTGCGCGCTCGCCCAGCTTCGTGAAGTCGGTCTGCGAGGCCTCGGCCACCAGGTCGAAGGCGGTGCCCAGGTCGAGGGCGACGGTCTCGTCCTTGGGGGTGTGACCGATGCGGTCCTCACCCACGAACTGGGCCGAGCCGTCGGCATGCTCGCGGTACACGCGGATCACGCCCTTGGGGAGGGGGACGCCGAGGTTGTTGGCAGCATCGTTGCGCAGGCTCAGGCGCACGGCCACCGGCGGACGCTGCGGCTCGCCGCCCATGCGCGAGGTCACCGAGTAGCCGGAGAGATCCACCCGGTACTCCCGTCCCACCCCGACGTCGGCGGCTGAGAGAAGCGACACCTGCTTGATCTGGTTCTGCTTGAGGGTCACCGGGCGGGTGATGGTGTAGAGGTGGTACTCGCCGAAGGTCTCCTCCTGGGCCTGCGTGGCCCCAGCTTCCATGGTGCGGTACATCGGGCCCTTGGAACGCTCCGGCTGGGCGGTGTGCACCTCACCGGCGATTAAGCGCAGACGTGCGTTGGTGAAGCCGGTGCCGGACTGGTTGTCCACCGTGATCCAGCCCTCCATGTGGCCGCGGGCGCCGTCCCGGCCGAGGGTGAGCACGTAGTCGGCGTGCCAGCTCATGCCGCCGGTGAGGTAGGTGGCGGTGAGCTGGCGCTGGCCGGCGCGCTCGCTGGACAGCAGCCATACCAGGGTGGGACGCTCGCGGAGGGTCTCGGGGACCTTGGGGAAGAGGAGCCGGTGGTAGGGAGGGTTGAGGACGATGCGGTCATCCATACGCCACACCGTGCCGTCGTTCACCGACAGCAGTGTCGCAGGCACCCGTCGCACGGTGGTGCTGCCCGGCGTAGCGCCCGGTTCCTCGAGCTCCATCTCGATCTCGCGGCCGACGTACTTGGCGAGCAGGGTCTTCGGCGACAGCAGGTCGTACTCGTAGTTCTGCTCGAGCACGTTGACGCCGTCGGCGGTGATGCCCACGGTCTCGGGCATGATGCTCTGGGCGACGTCACGGAACTCCACCGCCACCTGGCCGGCGGGCAGGTCGAGGGTGCGGCGATCGGTGACCATGCCGCGACCAGCGGTGTAGACGGTGACGGCCACCGACTGCTGCTGGTCGGCGGTCGAGACCACCGTCGGCGGCTGGGCGGCCACGGTCGAGGCGAGCGCGACGGTGGTGGCAGCAAGGGCGAGTCGCGTGATCATGGAGTCCTCCTTTGGCGCATCGTCCATCGTACCGCTTGGTGACTCCTCGGCGTTACCCGTGCTGGTGCAGACGCTCGAAGTCGGCCAGTACCTCGCCGGCGTGGCTGGCGGGGTCGACGTCCGGATAGGCGGCGAGCACGCGACCGTCGGCCCCGACCAGGTAGGAGATGCGCTTGGGCACCGGGAGCAGTGTCCGCGCCGCACCGACCTCCTTGGCGAGGCTGTGGTCGGAGTCCGACAGCAGAAGGAACGGAAGGTGGTACTTCTCGGCGAAGGCCCGGTTCGCCTTGGGTGAGTCGTAGGAAACACCGAAGACCTTGAGGCCGGCGTCTTTGACGTCGCTCCACGCGTCGCGGAACGTGCATGCCTCCTTGGTGCACCCGGGGGTGTCGGCCTTGGGGTAGAAGTACAGCAGATAGGGTGAGCCCGCCAGCTCGCTGCTGGAAACGGTGGAGCCGTCGTGGGCTGTGAGCGAGAATGCAGGGAAGGTGGTGCCGGGTTCGAGCATGTCTCCTCCAGATTCAGCGGTGAGGGCCACCACCGCGACGAGCACGCATGCCATCACGCCGAGAGCTGACCGCAACATCATCGACCTCCTGAGGACGCTGTCAGCAACCGGCGCGGCCGGTAGAGCTATTCCTGGGTGTCTAACACCGCGGCGTTTGCTATGCTGTCTCGGCACACGGACGGATCACCATGCACCTCGATTGGCACCAGCTGCTCAGCGCCCTCGGGTTTGCCGGCGACGGCCAGTACGGGCTCGACCGCGTGTCTGGCCGTCTGCGCTTCTTCGACCTCCACGAGCTGCAGTCCGACGACCCGCGCGGCCTGTGGGACGAGGCGCACTTCATCATGGTCGAACCCCTTCCCGAGTGGAGCTTTGGAGAGTGGATCCTCGCCTTTGCCGAGGAGCAGGACGGCGACGCCGTGGACCTCCTGGTGGGGGCCGCACGCGAGACGAGCCCGCTCATTGCGGTTCGGCGAGCGCTTCACGGGCGGCCGCCTCTTGAGGAGGCATGGCAGCGCTTCCATCGAGAGCGGATGCAGAGCAACGCAGAGGAGTGGGTGGCGGCACAGGGTCTCGTGCCGGACAATCCGCCGCCGTGGCGGTCTTGACCGCATCTCGGCGGCAGTGTACGGTGACCGGGAAACGACCAGTACAGGGAGGGGCTATGGCTGGAAAGGCTGATCTGGTAGAGAAGATTGCCGAGCTGACCGGGATGCCGCGCACGCGCGTCGCGCTGTGCTACGACACGCTCTTCGACCTCATGGGCGAGGCCTTGGGGAAGGGTGACAAGGTGGCGGTGCCCAACTTCGGTTCGTTCCAGGTCTCAGAGCGTCCGGCGCGTCAGGGGCGCAACCCGGCCACCGGCGAGACCATCAAGATCGCAGCGTCCAAGACGGTTCGCTTCAAGCCGTCGAAGAACCTCAAGGACCAGCTCTAGTCCCGCAGGCATGCGGGCGGTTCGGTTCTTGCGACCCACCGTCGTGGTCGGGCCGATGGCATCTCGACCGGTCCTGCGGGGCCGGTCTTATTGGATCTCGAGCCTGCGCCCGAGTTGCAGGGAGATCTGCTGCTCGAGGGGAAGATCGGGCCGCTGGAGGTCCTCCTCCCAGGGCCAGCGAATCCTGAGGATGCCGGTTTCGCTGAGCTGGACGCCGTTCTCCAACGCCGCAGAGATCACCTGCGGCGGCACGCCGGACTGGCTCTTCAGCCGCATCGCCAGCCCCATGGGGGCGCGGCCGGCGAGGCCCTCGCGGCCCAGTCCGGCCTGCTGCACCGACGCTTCGTACATGAGCCGGCCCATCGGGGACTCCCACTGGACGAGCCGGGCCTGGGTGCGCGGGTCCCGCGGCCAGGCGGTGGCACCCAGGTGGAGGGAGAACGCCTCCTGCGCCCCGGCGGTGGCGGCAATCAGGGTGAGCAGCAGGCTGAGCAAGGTCTTCATGGTCCCTCCTCTCAGTAATGTAAACACCGGCAATGGCGCCGGCCATCCAGGGGGCGGTGACTGATGAGGCGTTGGAGCTTCCTGCTGCTGCCGCTGCTGCTCCTCGCGGGCACGAGCCGGGCGGCGGACGACGTCGTCGCCTACGACCTCGATGCTCGCCTCGACGCCGCCAGCCACCGCATTCTCGCGACCGAGACCGTCCGCTGGACCAACCCTACGGCCGAGCCTGCCAGCGATCTCTGGTTCCACCTGTACCTCAACGCCTTTGCCAACGCCGACACGACCTTCATGCAGGAGATGCGGCGGGGATGGGGGCGGGGGGGCTACAGGGAGCCTGAGCAGTGGGGCTGGACACGCATCACCCGGCTCGAGACCGACGACGGCACCGACCTTCTGGGCACGCTCGAGTTCCGCCAACCCGACGACGCCAACTCCCACGACCGCACGGTGGCGCGGGTGCCCCTGCCCCGACCGGTGCCGCCAGGCGCGTCGGTCACCCTGCACCTGACCTTCGAGGCACAGCTCCCGTCGCTGCTCGCACGCACCGGGTTTGCCGGGCCGTTCCACATGGTCGGTCAGTGGTACCCGAAGCTCGGCGTGTTCCAGGCGGATCCGAGCGGTGGCCAGGCTGCTTGGAACTGCCATCAGTTCCACGCGGACAGCGAGTTCTTCGCCGACTTCGGCAGCTACCGGGTCACGCTGGCAGTGCCGGCCGGCTGGGTGCTGGCCGGCAGCGGCGTCGAGGTCCGCCGCGAGGAGGTGAAGGAGGGCTCGGACGACGAGACGCGGGTCACCTACCGGGCCGACAAAGTCCACGACTTTGCCTGGTCGGCGGCGCCGCCCAACCTCATGACGGTGGTGGACGGCGAGTTCGACCCGGCCCGCGACGTGCCGCAGCCATGGCTTGAGCGCACCATGCGCCTGCTCGGCCGCTCCGCTGCCGAGCTCGAGCTGCCACCCACCCACCTGCGCCTGGTGCTGCCCCAGGCCCAGCGAGGGCTGGCGGAGCGCATTCTGCGCGACGCCCGTCTGGCTCTGGCCTGGCTGGGGCTCCGCTTCGGTCCCTACCCTTACCCCCAGCTGACCCTGGTGTCGCCCCCCGTGACCGCGGTCCGCTCGGCAGGGGGGATGGAGTACCCGACCCTGGTGACCATCGGCGCCAGCCGCTGGAACCTCTATCCGCCGCGCTCCTGGACCGGCTACCCCGAGGTGGTGACGGTGCACGAGATCGGTCACCAGTGGTTCTACGGCCTGCTCGCCTCCAACGAGTTCGAGGAGCCGTGGCTCGATGAGGGCCTCACCTCCTATGTCGAGACGGCGTGCCTCGCCGACATCGCCAGCGACGGTCTCGCCCCCGACGTCCGCGTCATGGGGGGGTGGGGCCTCAGCCGCCTCTTTCTCCGGGCCCAGCAGCTACCGGTGCCGCTCGACCAGCCGGCCTGGCAGTTTCGCACCTCGCGGGCTTACGCCCTGGCCAGCTACACCGAACCGTCGGTGGCGCTCCACACGGTGGAGCGGCAGCTGGGAGCGGCTCCTTTCGCCCGTGCCCTGCGTGCGTACGCCGAGCGTTTCCGCTACCGACACCCGACCGCCGCCGACCTCCTTTCCGCCCTCTCCGAGGCGGGCGGCGCCGACGTCAGCTGGTTCGGCAAGCAGGTGCTGCGAGGGCGGGCCCGTCCCGACTGGGCGGTGCTCTCGGTGAGATCGCACCGGGATGATCGGCCCCGCGGCTATCACTGGCGGGACGGCACGTGGCAGGAGGCCGAGAAGGAAGGAAAGGACGAGAACGCCGGGGAAAAGAGCGGCGACGAGGCGTGGAGCGTGGAGGTCGACATCGGGCGCCCTGGCGCCCTGGTGGCGCCGGTGACGGTGGAGCTCACCTTGGAGGACGGCAGCACGCGACGCATGGTGTGGGACAGCAGTGAGCCGTGGACGCGCTGGCGGGTGGAGGCGCCCTCCCGGGCCGCGCAGGTGGTCATCGACCCGGATGGTGACTGGCCCCTGGAGACGAACCGGGCGAATAACTACTGGCGCGAGGAGTCGGGTCGCCGGCGGCTCTGGGAGCTGCTCTGGTGGGCGCCGGCAGGGCTTTGGACGGTGACCGTCCTGCCCCTCCTGTGGAGCTGACGATGCGGACTCCTCCCACCTCCGCGTCGCCCTCCCGCGGTCTCGCGCTCGCCGTTCGTCTGTGGCGGCTGGTGGTGGCTGTCTGGCTGGTCCCGGCGGCCCTCCTCCTGCCCGCCGCCCTGGGCGTGTGGGACAGCCTCGCCCGTGGTCTCGGGGACCTCCCCCAGACCGGGCTTCTCCCGCCTGGCGAGCTTCTGCTGGTGGCGGCGGAGTCCCTGCACAATACCGGCGCGGTCTTCGTGGTCCTGATCCTGGTGGGGCTTGCCGCCGTGGCGGCGTGGACGCCGTTGTGGCACGGCGGTATGGTCCGCTGGCAGACCTGGGCGGCCGGCCGCCCGCCCCGCTTGGGCGAGCTGCTGGGTCTCGGCATCGGCAGCTGGTTCCGCTACCTGCGCCTCGCCCTCACCGGCGCCGCCGGCCTGCTCGGGCTCTTCATCGCCGTGTGGGCGCCGTTGGGCGCCGCCGCGGCCGCCGCCCGCGACGAGCTCGCCGAGGTGCGGGCAGTGAACCTGCAGCTTCTGGCGATGATGTTCTCCGTGCTGGTCGTGGTGCTGGTGATTGCCACCACCTCCCGTGCCGCCTGGCTCCTGGCTGAGCCGGGCCGACGCTCGGCGGTGGCTGCCTGGCTGGCCGGGCTCGTCGGGACGCTGCGGCGCCCGCTGTCGTCGCTCGGCGTGGCCGCGCTCTGGCTGGTGGCAGGGGCCCTGCTCGCCAAGGGACCGCTGTTCCTCGCCCTCCTCCTCCCGGTCCTGCGCGAGGGGGGGCTGAGCCTCGTCGCCGCAGCCGCTGGCGGCCTCGGCGCCGCTGTGTGCTGGGTGGCCCTGCTCGGCTCGTACAGCCCTCCGCCACCCGAGCCCGAGGAGGAGCCTGCCGCCGCGCCCGTGCCGCGACTCGAACCGCCACCGGCCGAGGCGGCAGCTCCGGAGGCCGGACAGGTCGACGACGACCAGCTGACGCCAGGCCTTCCCGCAGCGAGGCCGTCGGACGCAGACGTGTCCGAGGCGGGCCCGCCGGTTGACGAGGAGCCGGCCCCTCCCGACCGGCCCGAGGATCAGCCGGAGCTCTCCAGCGACGACGAGTTAGCGTGGCCCCTCCCGGCGGAGGACGAGCGGAGAATCATCTCGCCCGAGCCCGAGCCCGAGCCCGAGCCCGAGCCCGAGCCGCCAGCCGATGACGACCCCCACGCCGCGAGTCCCTGAAGAAAATCGCAAACAACCACACGGCGACCAGGCTTCGTCCCGGACGGCGGGCTCGAGCAGCGGCGCTGTGTCGGCCGCCGCCGCCGTTCACTGCTTCAACCGACGCGGACCCGCGGCCGCAACCTCGGGGGGACAGCCGCTAGCGAACAGCTTGAAGTTGTCGATGTAGCGTGCGGCCAGGGCGTCGTACCTCCGCCAGTACTCGTCCCCACTGCCCCACGAGGTGGCGGGGTCGAGGACGTCCTGGGGGACCTCCGGGCAGCTGAGCGGCACCTCGAAGTCGAACAGACGGTCGCGGCGGTACTCCACCTGCTCCAGCTGTCCCTCCAGGGCGGCGTTGAGGAGGTTGCGCGTGTGGCGGATGGAGATCCGCTTGCCCACGTTGAAGCCGCCGCCCACCCACCCGGTGTTCACCAGCCAGCACCGGGCCTGGTGGTGGATCATCCGTTGCTTGAGCATGTTGGCGTACTCGAAGGGGTGGTGCACCATGAAGGGCGCGCCAAAGCAGGCGCTGAAGGTGATCTCCGGCTCGATGCCGAGGCCGATCTCGGTGCCGGCGATCTTGGAGGTGTAGCCCGAGATGAAGTGGTAGAGAGCCTGGTCCGGGCTGAGCCTGGCGATGGGCGGAAGTACTCCCTGGGCGTCACAGGTCAGCAGGATGACATTCTTGGGGTGTGAGGCCACCATGCGCTCGGCGACCACGTTGTCGATGAACTCCAGCGGGTAGGCCGCCCGCGTGTTCTCGGTGAAGCGGTCGTCGTCGAGGTCGAGGCGGCGTGACGGCTGGTCCATCACCACGTTCTCAAGGATGGTGCCGAAGCGTCGGGTGCAGGCCCAGATCTCGGGCTCGTGCTCGGCCGACAGGCGGATGACCTTGGCGTAGCAGCCGCCCTCGAAGTTGAAGACGCCGGTGGCGCTCCAGCCGTGCTCGTCGTCGCCGATGAGTCGCCGGCGGGGGTCGGCCGACAGGGTCGTCTTGCCGGTGCCCGAGAGCCCGAAGAACAGGGCCGCGTCGCCGTCGGAGCCGACGTTGGCCGAGCAGTGCATGGGCAGGACCTCGCGCAGGGGCAGGAGGAAGTTGAGCACCGTGAAGATCGACTTCTTGATCTCGCCGCCGTACTCGGTGTTGCACACGAGGACCAGGCGCTGGGCAAAGTTGATGATGACGGCGGTGTCGGTGCGGGTACCGTCGATTCGCGGGTCGAGCTTGAAACCGGTGGCGGCGATCACCGTGAACTCCGGCACGTGGCGCTTGAGCTCGTCGCGGTTGCGGACGGTGAGGAACATGTTGCGCGCGAACAGGCTCTGCCACGCTTTCTCGGTGACGATGCGGATGGGCATGCGGTACTCGGGGTCCGCCCCGGCGTAGCAGTCCTGGACGAAGAGCTCCTCGCCCTGGAGGTAAGCCTGGACGCGGCCCAGCAAGGCGTTGAACTTCTCAGGGCTGTAGGGGCGGTTGTACTCGCCCCACCAGATACGGTCCTCGGTGGTGGCCTCGCGCACCACGTACTTGTCCTGGGCCGCCCGCGCCGACCACTTGCCGGTGTTCACCACCAGCGGGCCGCCGTAGGCCACATGAGCCTCCTTGCGGAACACCGCCTCCTCGTAGAGGGCGCCGCTGGGGAGGTTCCAGAACACCTGGTCGAGGTGCAGAAGTCCGTGGTTGGCCAGGCCGAAGTCGCTCTTGAGCTCGCGGGCCTGCGTGGTTGCCGGGGTGTCGAACTCGAGGTACTTGCTCATGCCCAGTCCCTTACCAGCTTGCGCTCGCCGATGTAGAGCTCGTTGGGAGCGTTGGGGTCCAACACCCACTTGATCCGCTCGATGCCTTCGGTGATGTCCTTGATGGTGCCGCAGAACGAGAGGCGGAGATGGCCCTCGAGGCCGAACTCCACGCCCGGCACGGTGGCCACGCGGACCTTGTCCAGCAGCAGCTGGGACAGCTTCATGGAGTCCTTCTCGTAGGCCGAGAAGTCGGGGAACGAGTAGAAGGTGCCGCCGGGGCGCACCAGGCGCACGCCGTCGAAGGCATTGAGCTGCTCCACCAGGACGTTGCGGTTGTTCTCGAGGGTCACCCGCAGGCTCTCCACCGACGACTGGACGCCGTTGATGGCGGCGGCGGCGGCGTGCTGGAGGAGGGCCGACGGTCCCGAGGTCTGGTGACCCTGGAGCGTGGTCATCACCTCGATGAGCTTGCGGTTGGCCACCGCCCAGCCGATGCGGAAGCCGGTCATGGCGTACTGCTTGGAGACGCCGTTGACGACCACGAGCTTGGAGTTGTCCGAGAGGTCATGGGCGAAGTCGTAGCAGTTGACCGGGCGCTGGCCGTCGAACAGGAGCCGGTGGTAGATGTCGTCCATGATGAGGTAGAGCCCGCGCCGCTCGCAGAACTCCACGATCTCGGCGATGAGTTCCCGTGGGTACACCGCTCCGGTGGGGTTGCACGGGCTGTTGATGATCACCGCCCGGGTGTAGGGTCCCACCCGCTGCTCGATGTCGGCGAGGCGGGGGATGAAGCTGCCGTCCTCGGGCAGTACCGGGACCGGCACCGCCCCGATCATCTTGGCCATCTCCGGGTAGCTCACCCAGTAGGGGGCGGGGAAGAGGACCTCCTCCTGGGGGTTGAGAATGGCCTGCAGGCAAACCATGATGGCCTGCTTGGCCCCGCCCGCGGCCATGACGTTCTCGGGCGCCACCAGGCGGCCGTAGAACTCCTCGGTGTAACGGATGATGGCCTTCTTCAGGGCGACCGTGCCGTCGGCCGGGGTGTAGCGCACCTCTCCGGAGGTCAGCATGCTCCCCGCCGCCACCACAGCGTCCAGGGGTGGCTTGCTCTTGGGCTCGCCGCCGCCGAGGTGGATCACCGGCTCGCCCTTGTCTCGGAGGATGGCTGCCATCTCATTGAGGCGCAGGGTTCCGGACTCGTGGATGGTCCGCGCGATGTGGCTGATGCTCATGTCCCTCGCGGCTCCCTTCCCCGGCTGCCGCCGGGTACGCCCGCGTCGACCCCAAGAGCTGCGGTCCGATGCGTGCGAGCGGCGGTCATTATCTCAGAAAGAGCCGGTCTGGGACAGGGCGAGCGGCGAGTGACCGATAATGGGCTGGGAGGCCGTCATGATCCAACGCCTCGGGCGCTCGAGCCCGCTTCTCAAGGAGCTTCGCCGACGCGCGCACCACCGCCGCCCCGGCGAGGTGGTAGTCGACGGACGCCGCCTGGTGGAGGACCTGGTACGTTGGCGGGTACCGCTCCGCGAGCTCTACCTGACGGCGGAGCTCGCGCCCGAGCTGGCCGACTGGGCACCGATCGCCACGGCCGATGCGGTGTTCGAGGTGGACGGCGCGGTTCTCGCCGGGATCGCGCCCACCCGCCACCCCCAGGGAGTGCTGGCGGTGGTGGACGAGCCCGAGGCGGGACGCTGGCCGGATGGCGGTGTGACGGTCTTCGTGGACGGCGTGCAGGATCCGGGGAACCTGGGGGCCATCGTGCGTGCGGCTGCGGCCCTGGGTGCGGGCGCAGTGCTGGTGGCGCCGGGGTCCGCGGACCCTTTCCACCCGATGGCGGTGCGTGGCTCCGCAGGGACGGTGTTCCGGCTCGCCATGGCCCGCGATGTGACGCCGGTGGCGGCTGCGGCGAAGGTCCGTGCCGCCGGTGGCAGCGTCTGGGCGAGCGGTGCCGCAGGCGTGCCGGTCAATGAGTGGGAGCCGCGCCCACCGGTGCTCCTGCTGCTGGGCAGCGAGGGCACCGGCCTCGGTGAGGAGGCGCGGGGGGCTGTGGACGACTGGGTGACAGTGCCGCTGGGGCGCGAGGTGGAGTCCCTCAACGTCGCCGTTGCCGCCGGCATTCTCCTCCAGCGTCTCCGAGCTCTCGCGGACTAGTGTCCTGTTTGGGAAGTCCTATGTGCTAGTCGCGCAGCCAGCGTGGTTCCTGGCAAGGCGCGACGACGAGGTCGTAGCAACG
The DNA here is from genome assembly GCA_963844845.1 of uncultured Acidobacteriota bacterium. GTDB lineage: Bacteria > Acidobacteriota > Thermoanaerobaculia > Thermoanaerobaculales > Sulfomarinibacteraceae > CAWJPW01. The sequence goes on along the minus strand of CAWJPW010000008.1, from coordinate 264,869 downwards.
CTACTTCGAGGAGGAGCAACGCAGCCAGGGGCCGCGATGACAAGCGAATAGTCCATTGGGATTTTCCAAACAGGACACTAGTAGGCGGGCACTGGTTCTCCCAGCTCCGGCGCGTCGTCAGGCCGTCGTTGTCGTGGGTTGTGGGAGACAGGTGGGTGGAGGACCCACAGCACCTTTCTGAGCGTGCCCCGTCACCGCTCGCCAGCTCCATGACCTATATTGGTGAGTACCCCATGAACCGGAGGTGCTCATGCTTGACCGGGGCGAGCTTCGACGGCTGCATCGACTCACCCAGGACGAGGCGTGCACAGCCACGCTCTACGTGGACGTGGACCAGAACCGCCAGGCCAACCGCAACGGCGGGCACCTGGTGCAGGCGGAGGCCATGCTCAAGGAGCTGCGCGCCCGCCATCCGGAGGCGCCAGAGCTCGAGCGCGCCGTGAAGGAGGCCCTCGAGCGCCTGCGGGCTGTGGAGCCCGAGGGCAAGACGACCATGATCGTTGTCCATCCGGCCAGCGGCCTCGCCGAACTCCATCGCCTGCGGGTGAAGGTGCCGGCCTCCGCCCACTGGCGTCGTGGCGCCTTCTTGCGCCCGGTGGTGGAGGCGCTCGAGGAGCACGAACGTTTCGCCGTGGTGCTCGCCGACAAGAAACGGGCACGGGTGTTCACCGTGTGCCTCGGCGAGATCACCGAGCACACCGACCTGGTGTCGGAGACGACGTCGCGCACCCAGACAACCGGGACCGACCACTGGTGGTCGCAGAAGCGCTTCCAGCGCCACCACCAGCAGGAGGTGACGTGGCACGCTCGCCGAGTGGTGGAGGCTCTCCTCGATCTCTCCCTCAGGTCCACGTTCGACCGACTGGTGGTGGCGGGCCCTCCCGAGGCCACCGGACAGATCGTACGGCTCCTTCCACGGCGCCTCCAGGGGCGAGTGGTGGCGACCCTCAACCTGCCGGTGGCGGCGGCGGAGCACGAGGTGCTGCGCCGCGTACTCGAGCTGCAGGAGAGCGTGGAACGGGAGCAGGAACGCGGCCTCGTGGAGGGGCTGCTGGCCGAGCTGCACGACGGCGGCAAGGCGGTGGCGGGCCTGCTGCCGGTCATTGCGGCGGTGAATCAGGGGCGGGTCTGGAAGCTCGTGTACACCAAGGGCTTCCAGGCACAGGGTGGGGAGTGCCGCGGGTGCGGCAGCTTCGCCGAGCAGGGCGATGGGCGGTGTGCCACGTGCGACGGGGGCCTCGAACCGATGCCCACGCTGGTGGATCGGCTCAGCCAGGCGGTGCTGGAGCAGGGCGGGGCCGTCGGGGTGGTGGACGGTGCGGCGGCAGAGCTCCTCGGGCGCCAGGCGCCGTGCGCTGCGGTCCTTCGCTACTGAGGTCGAATGCCTGCGCGAGCGTCGTGACACGCGTTGCGAGCTGTCGGGTTGAGCCCGATCGCTCGTCCCGCGCTACTATTGCGGGATGAAGCGCTGGCTGAAGATCTCGCTGTGGGTGGTCGGCTCGCTGCTGCTCGTGCTGGTGGTGGCGGGTCTCGGGCTGTGGTGGTTCGTCCGCTCCCAGATTCTCGACTCGGGTGGACCGTTGCGCCCCGCCATGGCGGCCTACGACGCGCGCCACTACGACCTCGACATCGCCGTGGATCCCGCCCACCGGATCCTCGCCGGTACGCTGGAGATGACGCTGCAGACGACGGCGCCCCTGGCGCGCTTCGAGTGCAACCTCGACGACCACCTCGGGGTCAGCGCCGTGGCGGTGGACGACCTTCCTCTGGCAGCGACCCACCGCGATGGCCTCGTCACCGTCGAGCTGTCCGAGCCGTGGGCTGCGGGCGAACGCCACCGGGTGTCGATCCGCTATGGCGGCGTCCCCAAGCGCTCCCTCAAGCCACCCTGGCTCGACGGAGCGGTGTGGAGCGAGACTCCGTCGGGCGCGCCGTGGCTGGGAGTGACCTGCGAGGTGGACGGCGCCGATGTCTGGTGGCCGTGCAAGGACCACCCCTCGGACGAGCCAGACGAGGGCATGGACATCGCCCTCACGGTGCCCAGCGGCCTGGTGGGCCTGAGCAACGGGCGGCCGCTGGGCGAGCATGACAACGGCGACGGGACAACGACATCGCGCTGGCGGGTCGGCTACCCGATCAACAACTACCTCGTGACCTACAACGTCGGCCCCTACGTGCCGGTGGAAGCGACCTATCACGGTGTCGACGGCGGTCTTGCAGTGCCCATCGTCTTCTGGGCTCTGCCCGAGCATCGCGAGCAGGCCGAGCGGATGTGGCGGCAGGCGCCGCGCATTCTCGAGGTGCTGGGACGCCGCTTCGGCGAGTACCCCTTCCTCACCGACAAGTACTGGGTCGTCGACGCACCCTACCTGGGTATGGAGCACCAGACCCTGGTGGCCTATGGCGACGAGTTCCACGACAACCCGTTCGGCTTCGACTCCATCCTGCTGCACGAAACCGCCCACGAGTGGTGGGGTAACAAGGTGACGGCCGCGGACTGGGCGGACTTCTGGCTGCACGAGGGCTTCGCCACCTACGCCGAGACGCTCTACGTCGAGGACACCCGCGGCGAGGCCGACGCCCTGCGCTACATCGCCCGGCAGCGCCGCGGTATCCGCAACCGCAAGCCGCTGGTGCAGGGGCACGACCTCACCGCCGGCGAGGCCTACAGCGGCGACATCTACTACAAGGGGGCCTGGGTCCTCCACACCCTACGCTGGCTCGTGGGCGACGAGGTCTTCCTTCGCGCGCTGCACGACTTCGCCTGCGATCCGCGCTTCGCCTACCGCACCGTGCGCACCGCCGACTTCACCGGGCTGGTGGAGGCGCTGGACGGTCGCGACCTCGGCTGGTTCTGGCACCGCTACCTCTTCACGGCGGCCCTCCCTCGGTGGCGCCTCGAGCGCAGCCAGGACGGCGTTCGGGTGGAGCTGTCGTGGGATGACCCTGCCTTCGAGCTGCCGCTGCCGGTGCGGGTCGACGGTGAGCTGCGGCGCGTCGACATGCCCGGAGGAAGGGCCGAGCTCACTGTGCCCGAGGGAGCGGAGGTCGCCGTGGATCCCGAGGGCAGGGTGCTGGTTGATAGTGACACCTGAGGGTCCCTGTTGTCGCGATGATAGACTGCCGACTGGAGGTTCCATCGATGTCTGGTCGGGGGCGTGTGCTCGCTGTCGATGACAACCCGGACACGCTTGGGGCACTGGCGGCCGCGCTCGAGAGCCTCGGCTATGAGGTACTGCAGGCCGTCGACGGCGCTTCCGCGCTGGTCATCGCCCACGATCAGCATCCTGACGTGGTCCTCCTGGACGTGGTGATGCCGGGGATGGACGGCTACGAGGTCTGCAGCCGGCTCAAGGGGCACCCGGAGACCCAGCTCATCCCGGTGGTCTTCCTCACCGGGCAGGGAAGCCGCGAGGCGCGCCTCCAGGGGCTCGAGGTGGGGGCGACCGACTTCCTCAACAAACCCTGCGACCTCACCGAGCTCGAGGTCCGGGTGCGCAACCTGGTGCAGTTCCGTAGGCTCACCGAGGAGCTCGAGTCCGCCGAGCAGATGGTCTTCTCCATCGCCCGAGCGGTGGAGGCCCGGGACGAGACCACGGGTGACCACTGCGAGCGCCTTGCCTCACTGTCCGTTCGCCTGGGTGAGCGCCTCGGGTTGGTGGGCGCCGAGCTCACCGCTCTGCGCCGCGGTGGCTACCTGCACGACATCGGCAAGCTGGGTATCCCCGACGCAGTGCTGCTCAAGCCCGGCAAGCTCACCGACGAGGAGTGGAAGGTCATGCGGCGCCACGTGGAGATCGGGGTGCAGATCTGCCAGCCCCTGCACACCCTACGACCGGTGCTGCCGATCATCCGCCACCACCACGAGCGCCGCGACGGCTCGGGCTACCCGGATGGGCTCGCGGGCGACGCCGTCCCGTACCTCGCCCGCGTCTTCCAGGTGGTGGACGTGTTCGACGCCCTCACCAGCGACCGTCCCTACCGAGCGGCGCTGCCCTCCGTGGGCGCCCTCGGCGTGCTCCGTGAGGAGACCGCGCGGGGCTGGTGGGATCCGGAGATCGTCGAGGTCTTCGCCGCCATGATCGAGGACGACGAGGCGCACCGGTCGGCCTGAGCATTCCCCGCGGCGGCGGCACCTACCGAGTCATCGTCTGCGCCTGTGTCCGGATACCGGTACAATGCGCCAATGACGACGCCTTCCTCTCTCGCGACGGGGGTCGGGCCGGACCCCTGGACGACTCGGGACGCCCTTGAGCTCTACGGCCTCGAGGCCTGGGGCCAGGGCTACTTCACGGTGAACGAGTCGGGCCACGTTGTGGTGCGGCCGCGCCCCGGCTCCGAGCAGACGGTGGATCTCCTCGAGGTGATCGAGGGCCTCCAGGAGCGGGGTATCACCACCCCGGTGCTGCTGCGCTTCCGCGACATCCTCCACGCCCGGGTGGAGGCCCTCCACGATTCCTTCGCATCGGCCATCGCCGAGCACGACTATCGCGGGGCCTACTCCTGCGTCTATCCCATCAAGGTCAACCAGCAGCGCCATGTGGTGGACGAGGTGCACCGCTCGGGCAGCCGCTTCGGCTTCGGCCTCGAGGCCGGGTCCAAGCCCGAGCTGCTGGCGGTGCTCGGCCTCACCCGTGGCGCCAACGACGTGCCCATCGTGTGCAACGGGTTCAAGGACTCCGAGTTCATCGAGACGGTCGTGCTGGCGGCCAAGCTGGGCCGCAACATCATTCCGGTGGTGGAGAAGTACTCGGAGCTGGAGCTCATCGTCCGCCACGCCAAACGCTACGATGTGCGGCCCACCATTGGGGTGCGGGTCAAGCTGTCGGCCCGCGGCGCAGGGCGTTGGGAGGAGTCGGGCGGCCTGCGCTCCAAGTTCGGCCTCTACGTCTCAGAGGTGCTCACCGCCCTGGAGTACCTTCGCGAGCGCGACATGGCCGACTGTCTTCAGCTCCTCCACTGCCACATCGGCAGCCAGGTCTCGGACATCCGCTCCATCAAGAACGCCATCAACGAGATGGCCCACGTCTACGTGGAACTCACGCGACTCGGCGCGGGGATGCGGTTCATCGACGTGGGTGGCGGGCTGGGGGTCGACTACGACGGCAGCCAATCCAGCTCCGAGTCGTCAATCAACTACACTCTCGAGGAGTACGCGGCGGACGTGGTGTACCGCATCGCGGCGGTATGTGACGACGCCGAGGTCGAGCATCCCACCATCGTCACCGAGTCGGGGCGTGCCCTTTCGGCCTATCACTCGGTGTTGGTCTTCGACGTCCTGGGCTCGACATCCTACGACGCCTTCGAGGTGCCCGAGACCCTCGCCGAGGCGGCAGGGGAGCGTGACCCCGAGGAGCTGCCGCAACCCCTCTGGGACCTCTACGAGGCCCTGGACCTGGTTCACGAGGGCTCGCTGGAGGCCGCCTACCATGACGCCTCGCAGGCCCACGAAGAGGCGCTCAATCTGTTCAATCTCGGGTACATGACCCTACCTGACCGGAGCCTGGCGGAGAAGCTCTACTGGGCGATCTGCACCCGCGTCCTGGGCGCGACTCGCGAGCTGGAAGAGCTGCCCGAGGAGTTCGAGGTCCTGGCCTCGCAGATGTCGGACATCTATTTCTGCAACCTGTCGGTGTTCCAGTCGCTGCCCGACAGCTGGGCCATCGACCAGCTCTTTCCCATCCTCCCTATCCACCGCCTGAACGAGGAGCCCACCCGCCGGGCCATCCTGGCCGATATCACCTGCGACTCCGAGGGCAAGGTGGCGAGCTTCGTGAACCCTTCGGCCTCCAAGCACGCTCTCGAGCTGCACCCGCTGGCCAACGGCGACACCTACTACCTGGCCGCCTTCCTGGTGGGTGCCTACCAGGAGACCCTGGGCGATCTGCACAATCTCTTCGGCGACACTCACGTGGTCCACATCGTCCTGGACGAGGAGGAGGAGTGGGCCATCGACGAGTTGGTACCGGGGGACACGGTGCGCGAGGTGCTCTCCTACGTCCAGTTCGAGCCGGATCGGCTCCTCGAGTCCATGCGGCGGGACGTCGAGCAGGCGGTGCGGCGCAAGCGCCTCACCGTCGCCGAGGGCCGGCAGCTGCTGCATTTCTACGGCCACGGACTGGACGGCTACACCTACCTGGAGGAGTGATGACGGCAGCACCCCAACAGGTCCCTCCGGTTCCTCTGCAACCGGGGCCCCCGGCGGGAGGCTCGGCGTGCGCCCGCTGGCTCACGGTGGGCTGCGGCACCCTCGTGGTGGTGTTGATCCTGGTGATGGTCGGCACGTTCTTCTTCCTCCGCCGCGGGGCGAGCTGGGTCGTCGAACGGGCGCGGCAGCGCATCGAGGAGCGGCTTCCCACCGACCTCACCGCCGCCGAGCGCGAGCACGTTCTGAAGGACCTCGAGCGCTTCTTCCAGCGGCTCGGTGATGCGCCGAACCAGGACCAGCTCATGGGCGAGTTCCTCGCCCGCGCCGGAGATGCCCTCGAGGACGGGCGCCTCACCCGCGAAGAGGTCGTCCAGCTCGACAGCTACCTGCGCCATCCCGATGCCGGCGCCGCCGGGGCGACGTCGACACCCGGCCCGGCTCACGGCGAATGAGCGGTTTCCGTCTGCGGGCCCCCTTCGCCCCGGCGGGGGACCAGGTTGCAGCCATCGCCCGCCTGGACGAGGGGCTCGCGGCGGGGCTCGCCTACCAGACCCTGCTGGGAGTCACCGGCTCGGGCAAGACCTACACCATGGCCAAGGTCATCGAGGCCGCCGAACGCCCGGTGCTGATCCTCTCCCACAACAAGACCCTGGCGGCGCAGCTGTACCAGGAGTTCAAGGCCTTCTTCCCCGACAACGCGGTGGAGTACTTCGTCTCCTACTACGACTACTACCAGCCCGAGGCCTACGTCGCCACCACCGACACCTACATCGAGAAGGAAACCTCGATCAACGAGGAGATCGACCGTCTGCGGCTGTCGGCCACCCGCTCGCTGTTCGAGCGGCGCGACGTGATCATCGTCGCCTCGGTGAGCTGCATCTACGGCCTCGGCTCGCCCGAAGCGTACTATGGCATGCTGCAGCTCTTCGAACGCGGGCGCGCGGAGCCTCTGGACGAGGTCCTGCGCCAGCTCGCCAAGATGCAGTACCAGCGCACCCACCTCGACCTCGCGCCGGGTACCTTCCGGCTGCGCGGTGACGTCCTCGAGATCTACCCCCCCTACGACGACACCGGGATACGGGTGTCACTCTGGGGTGACGAGGTGGAGTCGATCCAGCGTATCGACCCGGTGCGCGGCACGGTTGTGGAGGAGCTCGAGAGGCTGCCCGTCTACCCGCGGACTCACTACGTCACACCGCGCGAGGAGCTGCTGCGCGCCATCGACGGTATTCGCACCGAGCTGGATGAGAGGCTCGCCGAGCTCAAGGCCGACAGCAAGCTGCTGGAGGCCCAGCGCCTCGCCCAGCGCACGCTGTTCGACCTGGAGATGCTCACCGAGCTGGGCTACTGCCAGGGCATCGAGAACTACTCCCGTCACCTCACCGGCCGGGCGCCGGGGCAGCCGCCGCCGACCCTGTTGGACTACTTTCCCAGCGACTTCTTGTGCATCGTCGACGAGTCCCACGTGACCGTGCCCCAGGTCCGCGGAATGTACTACGGCGACCGCTCCCGCAAGCAGACCCTGGTGGAGTTCGGCTTCCGCCTGCCTTCGGCCCTCGACAACCGGCCCCTCACCTTCGAGGAGTGGGAGTTCCGCGTCCACCAGGTGGTGTTCGTATCGGCCACCCCCGGGCCCTACGAGCTCGAGCACAGCGAGGGCGAGGTGGTGGAGCAGCTCATCCGTCCCACCGGCCTGCTCGACCCGGCGGTGGAGGTGCGGCCCGCCGCTGGACAGGTGGACGACCTCCTCGCCGAGGTCCGCCAGGTGACGGCCCGCGGCGAGCGGGTGCTGGTGACCACCCTGACCAAGCGCATGTCCGAGGACCTCACCACCTACATGGCCGAGGTCGGCGTGCGGGTGCGCTACCTCCACTCCGAGATCGACACTCTGGAGCGCACCGCCATCCTCGCCGACCTCCGGCGCGGCGAGTTCGACGTGCTGGTGGGCATCAACCTCCTGCGCGAGGGGCTCGACCTCCCCGAGGTCTCGCTGGTGGCCATCCTCGACGCCGATCAGGAGGGCTTCTTGCGCTCGGAGACCTCGCTGATCCAGACCGTGGGGCGCGCCGCGCGCAACCTGGCTGGCCGGGCCATCCTCTACGCCGACCGCGTCACCGGTTCCATGGCCCGCGCCCTTGCCGAGACCGAACGCCGGCGCGCGGTGCAGGCGGCCTACAACGCCGAGAACGGCATCGAGCCGCGCTCCATCGTCAAGGACGTGGCCAATCCGCTGGTGCTCATGTCGAACCTCGACTACTGGGAGCCCGGCGGTCCCCTGGCGCGGGTGGCCGAGAGCGCCGCCGACGTGTCCGAGGACGAGGGCTCGCTGCGCACGCTCATCACGCAGCTGGAAAAGCGCATGCGCGACGCCGCCAAGCGCCTGGAGTTCGAGGAGGCGGCCGGCCTGCGCGACCGCATCAAGGAGCTCCGGGGGCGTCAGATCTACAAGTAGCGCCCGCGGGTCTCGCCGGTCGTCTGCTGCGACCGCAGATCCACCAGTCAGGGCGGCGCTTCTCCCGGCGGCTGCGCCTGCGACGTAGCTGGGCTACGCCTCGGCGCAGCCTTGGTCGAATCACCACCCTGACAGGCGGCTCTGCGGTCTCGCGACGAAGCCCGGCGAGACCCGCGGGCTTGGGAACCGGGGGGAGAGGAGGAGGGGGACGAGGGAGGTGGTCCGGGGACTCGGAGGACGCCGGTCCTTCCTGTGAGGGCGATGCCGGGGGCGGAGGAGGCCATTGTGGCGCTTCTCCCGGCGGCGCTGCCTGCGACGTAGCTGGGCTACGCCTCCGGTTCCGCCTTGGTCGGATCACCACGCTGACCGGCGCCTCCGCGGTCTCGCGACGAAGATCACCGAGACCCGCGGGCTTGTGAGATGGGAGGAGACAGGAGGCCGAGGCCGCCCCGGAGCAGGTCTCCCTCGGCGGGACGTGCCACCCATGGCATCTTCCCGGGAACGTCTTCTCACTCGAAGCGCCCCTGCGGGAAATGCCATGGGTGGCAATCCGCGGGTACTCCGCTCGGATTAGTGCCCTCGAACGACGACGCAGGCGACTCGGCGCCGGGGCCCGGGGGCGGCCTCGCTGCCGTCTCCCAGCCGGTGCCGCTGCCGCCCCCGAGACCGCGCCGCCCGGCGGCTGTGCCGCCCGGGAGCCGGTGTCGGGAGCATCAGCAACCGGGGCGGTGGCCGCGGCCGTGACCGTGACCGGGACCGGGACCGGAGGGGCAGCCGGCCTCGGGCTCCGTCCTTCCTCAACGGTCCGCCGCACGAGCTGAAAAGGGCCCGGCGCGTTGCGCCGGGCCCTCTTGCGTCTCTTCGCTCTGCGGTCGTGCTCGCGGCAGGAGCTACTCGTCCTCTTCTTCCTCTTCGAGCTTCGAGGCGGCGATGATCTTCTCCTGGAGCTGCTTGGGAACCTCGTCATAGTGCGAGGCTTCCATGTGGTAGTCGGCGCGGCCGCCGGTGATGGAGCGCAGGGTGGGAGCGTAGGTGAGCACCTCGGCCAGCGGCACCAGGGAGCGGATGGTGGTGGTTCCCTCCTCCGTGTCCATTCCCTGCACGCGGCCGCGGCGGGAGTTGAGGTCGCCCATGACGTCGCCCATGAACTCGTCCGGGGTATAGACGTCCACCCGCATGATCGGCTCGAGCATGGTCGGACGAGCGTTCTTCATGCACTCGCGGAAGGCCTTGCGGCCGGCGATCTTGAAGGCCATCTCCGAAGAGTCCACCGGGTGCTCCTTACCATCCAGGAGCACGACCTTGAAGTCCACCACCGGGTACCCGGCGAGGAAGCCACGCGCCGCGGCCTCCTGGATACCCTTGTCCACCGCCGGCCGGTAGCCTTGCGAGATGGAGCCGCCGAAGATCTTGTCCAGGAACTCGTAGCCTTCGCCGCGTGCCTGCGGCTCGAGGCGGATCTTGCACTCTGCGAACTGGCCGTGGCCACCGGTCTGCTTCTTGTGGCGGGCGGTGGCCTCCGCGGTGGCGGTGAGGGTCTCGCGGTAGGGCACCTTGGGCTGGTGCAGCACCACGTCGACCTTGTAGCGCTTCTTGAGGCGGCCCACCACCACCTCCACGTGGAGCTGGCCGGCGCCCGAGATGAGCAGCTCGTGGGTCTGGGGATCGCGGCCCACCGAGATGGTGGGGTCTTCGTCCCGGATCCGTGCCAGGGCCGAGAAGAGCTTGTCCTCGTCGCCCTTGGACTTGGGCTCCAAGGCGAAGCTGATGGCTGGCTCGGGGATGTGCGCGGCGGGGACGATCACCAGGCGGTTGGCCGCGGCGAGGCTGTCGCCGGTATGCGTCTCCTTGAGCTTGGGCACCGCCGCCAGGTCGCCTGCCGCCAGACCTTCGACCTGCTGGAGCTCCTTCCCCTGCATCACCGAGAGACCGCCGAAGCGCTCGGTGACATCGCGTTCGGGGTTGACGGCCGAGGCATCCGGGGTGAGGGCGCCGGTGAACAGGCGCATCAGCGAGATGCGTCCGGCGTAGGGGTCCGAGAAGGTCTTGAAGACGTAGGCCGCCAGCGGCTCGCCGTCGGCCACGTCCAGCTCGAGCTCCTCACCGGCGGGGGTACGTACGGGCACCGGCCGCCAGTCGGGGGCGGGCACCAGGTCGACGAAGGCGTCCATGAGGGGTTGCACCGCCATGTTCTTGCCCGCCGCCAGGGCGAACACCGGGAACAGGCCACGGCTGCGGATGGCCTTCGCAAGGCCCTTGCGGAAGCTCTCGCCCTCCAGCTCGCCGGCCTCGAGGTATGCCTCCATGAGCTGCTCGTCCTGCTCGGCCACCATCTCCATGAGGGCTTCGCGGGCGGCGGACACGGCGTCGGCCATGTCGGCCGGGATCTCACCCTGCGTCGCGGTGCCGCTCTCGTCGTGGGGCCAGGTCGTGGCCGTGCCGCTCACGAGATCGACCACGCCCGTGAAGCTGCTCTCCTCGCCGATGGGCAGCTGCAGCGCGATGACCTCGCGCCCAAACTTCTTCTGCAGCGCATCGACGGTACGCTGGAAGGACGCGCGGTCGCGGTCCATGAGGTTGACGCCGACGAGGCAGGGCAGGCCGTTGTCGGCCGCCACCCGCCACAGCTTCTCCGTCTGCACCTCGATGCCGGACACCGCCGACACCATCATGAGCGCGGTGTCGGCCACCCGCAGCCCTTGGACGGCGTCGGTGGTGAAGATGCTGTAACCGGGGGTGTCGATGAGGTTGACCTTGACGCCGCGGTGCTCGAAGTGGGCGAGCGCGGTGTTGATGGTGATCTTGCGCTCCACCTCGTCCTCGTCGAAGTCGGTGACGGCGTGACCGTCGTCGACCTTGGCGAAGCGGTTCAAAGTGCCGCTGTCGAAGAGAAGCGCCGACACCAGGCTGGTCTTGCCGGTGTCGGAGTGGCCGATGAGGGCCACGTTACGCAGGTTCGCGGTGGGAATCGTCATGCTCCTCGCTCCTCCGAAAGAATGGAATCAGCTCGCTGGAGGCGCCGCCTCGACGTCCTCGCCGGTGAGCAGCCGGTATGCCTGCCGGTACCGATCGAGGGTTCCGTCTACCACCTCATCGGGGAGATGGGGCGCCGGTGGGGTCTTGTCCCAGTCGCTCTCCTCAAGCCAGTCGCGGACGAACTGCTTGTCAAACGAGGGCTGGGAGCGCCCCGGTTGGTAGGCGTCCGCCGGCCAGAAACGAGAGGAGTCCGGGGTGAGGGCCTCGTCCATCCACACGATCCGGCGCGAGCGGTCGAAGCCGAACTCGAACTTGGTGTCGGCGATGAGGATGCCGCGCTCGGCGGCGTACTCGGCGGCCTCGCGATACAGGCGCAGGGTCAGACTCCGCAGGGCCTCGGCGGTGTCGCTGCCGACGATCTCCACCATCCGGTCGAAGGCGATGTTCTCGTCGTGACCGGTCGTGGCCTTGGTGGCCGGGGTGAAGATGGGCTCGGGAAGGCGGTCGGACTCGCGGAGGTCCGCAGGGAGCGGGATGCCGCACACCCGGCCCGACGCCAGGTATTCCTTCCAGCCAGATCCCGCCAGGTAGCCCCGTGCCACACACTCCACCGGGATCGGCTCCAGGCGTTGGGCCAGCACGCTTCGTCCGGCGAGCTCCGGGTGCGAGCGAAACGGCTCGGGGAAGTCCTCCAAGCGGGTGGCGAGAAGATGGTTGGGCACGCTCGCCGCGAATCGCCGGAACCAGAAGTTGGACAGCTGGGTGAGGATCACGCCTCGGCCGGGGACGCCTGGTGAAAGCACGCAGTCGAACGCGCTGATCCGGTCGGTGGCGACCAGGATCAGCGCGTCGTCGGTCGCGTAGATGTCGCGAACCTTGCCGCGGCTCACCAGCCGCCCCTGCTCGATGGAGGTGGTGAGCAGCGCGCCAGCCATGACTCTACGCGTCCTTGGCCGCCAGAACCGCCTGGGCCTGACGCGTGACGCGCGCCTTGTAGCGCGACGCGGTGTTGCGGTGGATCACGCCCTTGCGCCAGCCCACGTCGATGACCGACATGGTCTCGGGCAGCAGCTGCTTCACCTGCTCGGCGTCGCCGGCGGCGATGGCCTCGCGCATCCTGCGGATCTGGCTGCGCACGCGGGTGCGCACCGCCTTGTTGCGCATCCGACGCTCCAGCGACTGCCGGTGCCGCTTGCGCGCCTGCTTCTTGGTTCCCTTGATCGTCGCCATACTCTCCGGTCTCCTTGGCTCGTCCAGGTCAAGCGCCCCTTTGGGGCCTTTCCTAGCGGATGGTGATGCCCAGCGACTTCAGCTTTTCGCGGGCGAGGTCGGCCTCCTTGGTGCCGGGGTGCTCGTAGACCACGTACTGAAGATTGACCACGGCCTGCCCCTGGTCCCCCATCTTCAGGTAGACCAGCCCCTTTTTGAGCTGGGCAGCCGCCGCCTTGTCGCTGGCGGGGTACTTCTCCAAAACCTGCGAGAAGGCCTCGAGGGCCTCCTGCTCCTTGTCCTGCGCATCATAACACTCGCCGATCCAGTACTGGGCGTTGTCGGCGAGGTCGCTTCCGGGGAAACGGCGGAGGTACTCCGCAAAGCCCTGGGCGGCGAGGTCGTAGTTGCCGCGCATGTAGTCCTCGTAGGCGCTGCGGTAGAGCTCCTCCGGTGTGCTCGAGGTCTCGGTGCCGGGTGACGCTGCTGTGGCGCCCTCGCCTTCGCCGGGCTGGGGAGCGGCTGCGTTGCCGGGGGACGACCCCGGCGCGGCGCCGGGGTTGGGCGCTACCGTCACCGGTGGCAGCGTCGGCCGGCCAGCTATGCCCGCACGCGCCGCGGCCAGCTCCTGGGCGATGCTCGAAAGCTGGCGGGTGGTCAGCTCGAGGCTGGCGTGGAGCGCCTCGATCTGCTCCTGGAGCTTGTCCACCCGGAGGCCCAGGTCGGCGTTGGAGCGCAGGGTCTTGTCGGTCTGCTCCTGGAGCCGCTGGTTCATCGATGCCAGGTCGGACTTGTCGAGGGTTTGCTGTTGCATCTGCTGGACCTGGCGCTGGACGTCGGTGATCTCCCGGTGCAGGAGTGCCATGTCCTCCTGGGTGGTACAGGCGGCCAGGGGCAGGATGAGGACGAGAGGGAGCCAGGCGCGCACGGCGGCCTCCTAGCGGGCGACGATGACGAAGTGCGAGCGGCGGTTGAGCTGCCACGCGGCTTCGTCGTGCCCCACGGCGAAGGGCCGCTCCTCGCCGTAGCTGATGGTCCGGATGCGGGAGGCGTCGATGCCCAGCGAGACGAGGTAGTGCTGGGCGGCCGCGGCCCGGCGCTCGCCCAGGGCGAGGTTGTACTCGCGGGTGTTGCGCTCGTCGGCATGGCCCTCGATGAGGATCCTGACGGTGGGGTGCTTGCGCAGCCAGTCGGCGTCGGCGGCCAGGGTCTCGCGCGCCTCCGCCGTGAGGTCGTACTCGTCGGTGGCGAAGAAGACGTCCTTGAGGTAGCCGCGGCGGTTGAGCTCCTGGAGGTCCTGCGGGAGCTCCTCATGTACCTCCACCGAGGGCACCGGCTCGTTGCTGGGCGCAGCGACCTGTTCCTCGGCCATGGGGGTGGGGGTTGGCTGTGGCGCCGGCGCGACGGCGGGCGCCGCGGTGGCGACGGGCTTGCGCGTCGAGCAGGCCGTCGCGAGGACGCCCAGGGACGCCAGAACCACGATGAAGAGCACGTTTGTTCGCCTCATGATCGCCTCCTCAGGACGCATAACTCTAGCAGTCATTTGAGTCGATGACAAGAAAGCCGGATCACCCCTCGGAGGGCCCTTCGGGCAGGCCGCCGCTGGGCCGATCCAGGGCGTCGTCACGTTGCAGCTTGGCCAGGTAGTCGTACACCACGATGGAGCCGGCGACTGCGAGATTGAGGCACGGCACCAGGCCCCACTGCGGGATCTGCACGACCAGCTTGGCGGCAGCCAAGAGCTCCTCCGGCAGACCACCCAGTTCGGCGCCCATGAGGAAGCACGGCCGCTCCGGGTAGCGGGTCTCGAACAGGCTCACCGCGCGCTCGTCGAGCTCCACCGCCACCAGCTGGTAGCCGAGGTCGACGATGTGGGCCAGGAGGGCTCGGGAGTCGGGCAGCTGGACGATCTCGGTGTAGAGCTCGGCGGTGCGCGCAGCCTCCACGTTCCAATCGCGCTCGCCCACCAGGAGCACCTCCCGCGCCGCCGCCGCGTGGGCCGTGCGGACCAGGGAGCCGACGTTGTGCTCCTTGGTGATCTCGTGAGCAGCGATGGCGAATGGACGCAGCCCGGCGCGGTACCGCTTCAGGCGTCGCTGCCGGCGCTCCGCCCGGCGCGCCTCCGACCAGCGCACGTGGGCTTCGGAGCTCATGGGGACACAGTACCAGGGACGAGCCATTCGGGTGATGACGTGACGAGGTTCCCCCGCCCATCCACGCCCCCAGCGTTGACTCGGAAGGCGCTGAGCTGGTGCCGCTGGGGGAGCTCCCGATGTGACGGGTCGCCGGCCCCGCGGAGCCCCTGCTCCTTCTCGAGAAAAAATACGAAATCCCGCGGATGCGGGATTTCGTGATGGCGGGTGTGCCCGCCCGGACCTTTGCAGTTATTCTCGCGGCTGCCAGGTCCGTGTAACGCCCGCGATCAGCTGACATCACCAATATGTAGCGCCCCGTCGGAGTGTGTCAAGGCGTAAAGGCGGCCGCTTCAGCCCTCCACCAGTGGGGTCGACAGGTAGCGCTCGCCGCGGTCGCCGGCCACAGCTACCACCGTGTGCCCCGGGCCCAGGCGGGCGGCTTCAGCGAGAGCTACGAAGAGGGTCGCGCCGGTGGAGATGCCGCAGAAGATGCCCTCCTCGCGGGCCAGGCGCCGGGCGGTGGCGATGGCGTTGGCGTCCGCGACCGGGAGGCGCTCGTCCACCAGGGACTCGTCCCAGATCGGAGGCACGTAGGTGCCGTCGAAGTGCAGCAGGCCCTCGATGCGCGAGTGTGCGTCACTCGGCTCCACCGCGACCACACGAGTGGTCAGGCCGGCGTCGCGGACGCGTCGGCCGACGCCCATGAGGACGCCACCGGTCCCCACTCCGGCGATGAAGCAGTCGAGCCGCCCCCCGGTCTGCGCCATGAGCTCCTCGCCGGTGCCGTGGTAATGGGCCCGCCAGTTGCCGGAATTGCCGTTCTGGTTGAGGTAGAAGAGCCCCGGATCGCTCCGCACCGCCTCCTCCACCGCCCAGATGTGCGAGTTCTGATCCGCCCCGGTGGTGAGTACCAGCTCGGTGCCCCATGCCTGCATGATTTTGCGGCGCTCGATGGACTTGGTCTCCGGCATGTAGATGCGCGTGCGGTAGCCCTTGACCGCCGCCACCATGGCCAGCGCGATGCCGGTGTTCCCCGACGAGGCATCGGTGATGACCTGCTCCGGGCGGAGTGCCCCGGACGCCTCGGCGTCCTCGAGGATGTACCTGACGATCCGGTCCTTGAGGGAACCGGATGGATTCCACGCCTCCATCTTGAGGAGCACCGCGGCGCTCTTCTCGGGGACCATTCGCTGCAGGCGCAGCAGCGGGGTGTTGCCGATGTGGTCGAGGAGTGATCGCGCGGGCATGGGCAGGACCTCCCGGGGTGGCGAGAACCACCCGGTCGGCCCGGGATTCTACCAGTCGCCCCCATGTCTCGCCAGTCTTCTGCTGCGACCGCGGATGCACCCGCCATCGCGGCGCTTCTCCCGGCGGCGCCGTCCTCGACGTAGCGCTGCTACGCCTGCGGCGGCTCCTTGGTCGAATCACCATGCTGATGGGCACCTCCGCGGTCTCGCGACGAAGACTGGCGAGACATGGGGGCTCGACGGGTGACGGGAGGACGGGCTTCGGCCTGGAGAAGTCGCTGGTGGTCGTCGTTGCGATGGGGGTCATCGAGAGATCGGGCGACGAAGGGGAGCTGCCGGCAGCTGCTTTGGAGGGCTTCCGGGTTCCCGGTCGGATGCGGGTGCGCCCGCGAACAGTGCCGCAGCGGCTATGGAAGGTCGGTGGCGAGGCTCTTGGCGGGGCGGTAGACCGCGTCGCCGGATGTCTGGTCGACCCGGGAGCCGTAGGCGTACCAGATGGCGTCGGGGTCCGAGCTGGAGATGACCACGTAGCCGTCGATCAGCGTGCCGACCCCGAACGCCTCCAGGCTCTTCTGCTGCAGGCCGGCCTCAGGAAAGGCGACGACGCCCGAGCCCGCCTCGCTTCCGTCCGCCTTGAACACGGTCACGGTGAACTGCACCGGGGTGTCCCACAGCCATACGATGCCGATGTTGGTTCGATAGAGGCCGTCGTGCTCCACCCCGGCAACCCACGCCTGCTTGGCCGCGAGGATGCCGCTGACCTCCTGCCCGTAGCTGCCGCCGCTGTCGCGGTCGTAGGTGTAGGTGCGCGAGGCCAGGGCCACCGGCACGCCGTTGGTCGTGTAGATCTGAAGGGAGCCCTTGGCGTCGATGAGGCCGAAGCGGCTCTGCACCACGTTGGGGAGATTGAGCTGGCTGCGGGCGGGGAGGTCCAGGGGGCCGATCAGCTTGGCGGTGAAGGTCGTGGCGCCGTCGCGGATCTCCGGAAGCAGCTTGAGCATCACCGAGGTGCTGGTGTCGCTCGCGTTGGTCACGATCACGTCCGAGCGCCAGAACGTACCGGCCACGCCAGGTAGGTTGGCGACCACCGGGATGTTCCCGCCCGGTCCCAGCGACTGGGCAACGGCACCGGTGGCGAGGAGCGACGCACAGGTGAAGGCGACGAGAATCGAGCGCATGGAACCTCCCGTGGCGATCTTACCGTGACGTAACACGATGATGCACGGTACAATTCGAAGGTCGACCATGGAAGAGGCCGAACAGAATCCGTTCGCAGGGTCAGAGCACCGCCTGTACTCCCCCTTGCTGGAGTCGGCGCTGAGATTGGCGGCGCGTGGGCACTACCGGCAGTTCCGCAAGGGGGGGGCGCCCGACTGCGCGCGTGACGGCCCGCTGCTGCCGGCAACCTGTGTGCCCTACGTCACCCACCTCATGGGCACAGCCTGCATCCTGGCCCGGCTGGGCGCGCCCGATACCGTGCTCGCGGCGGCCCTCCTGCACGACTTCCTCGAGGATGTGCCGGCCCCCGACGGTGAGGCGGTGATCCTCGAGGCCGCCGGCCCGGAGGTGCTCGAGATTGTGCGCGCCGTCACCGAGAACAAGCGACGCGACGAGGAGGCCAGTGCCACCTGGGAGGTGCGCAAGCGCGAGCAGCTGGAGGGCCTCGACAGCATTCCGGTGGACGCGGTTCTCGTCAAGGCGGCGGACGCCCTGCACAACCTGCTGTCGTTGCTGGGAGACCTCGCCGCCAGCGAACGCGTGGATGCGGTCTGGGGGAGGTTCAACGCCGCCCCACAGCGGCAGATGTGGTACTACCGCGGCCTTGCAGAGCGCATCGGTGAGAGGCTGGGCGACCACCCACTCGCGCGGGAGCTGGCCGGCGCGGTGAAGCTGTTGAATCGATGGGTGTTGAGGAAGCACTGAGCGGCCGCGCCCCGAGCCCGCCGTGGTTGCGTCTGGCCGGCGTGCGCCGATACAGTGACGCGGTGCGCCTGCGCTGGCTGCTCATCTACCCCGTAATGACGTTGGCGACCCTGGTGGTGACGAGCTCGGTGATCGTCGCCGCGATGCTGGGGCTGCACCGGATCACCTATCCCCTCACGCGGGCGTGGAGCCGACTGCTCCTTCTGGTGTGTGGCGTGCGCCTGCGGGTATGTGGTCTCGAGCACGTGCCGCGCGACGGCTCGTACGTGATCGTCTCCAACCACGCCAGCCACTTCGATGGGCCCGCCCTTGCCGTGGCCCTGCCTCACCCTGCGTACTTCGTGGTCAAACGCGAGCTCACGCGCATCCCCATGTTCGGTCCGGCGATCGTGCGCCTTGGGCTGTTGCCGGTGGATCGTCGGGACCGCGAGCGCTCCCACCAGCAGATGGCGGCTGCGGCCGAGGTGGTGCGGGCCGGGCGTCGGGTCCTGGTGTTCGCCGAGGGGACCCGTTCCCCCAGCGACGAGATGCTGCCATTCAAGAAGGGTGGCTTTCACCTGGCGGTGGACGCGCAGGTACCGATCCTGCCGGTGGCGGTCAACGGCAGCCGCCGTCTCCTCGCCAAGGGCGAGTGGCGCTCCCGCAGCGGCGTTCTCGAGGTGGTGGTCGGCGAGCCCATCGCCACCGACGGCATGGGCAAGGAGAGCGTCAACGAGCTGCTCGAGCGAACCCGCTCCTCCATCGAGGCGATGCGGGCCCCCGCGCGCCCGTGACCCTTGGCGACTCGAAGGCCCCCCACTCTCGCCAACGCCAGGCCGTCACGCAACGCAGCACAGTAGGTTTCGGCTAATCCTGCCGCTCGTGGAGATCCCGGTACACCGCGGCGATGGGGTACCTTCGGCCGGACCCGAAGGCCTTGCTGGTGATGCGAATTCCGGGCGCCGCCTGGCGCCGCTTGTACTCGTTGCGGTCGATGAGGAGCGCGATCTCCTTGACCATCTCGCGCGGTAGGCCCTCGCTCACCATATCCGCAACGCTGCGGTTGTGCTCGACGTAGGCCTCGACGATGCGGTCGAGGACGTCGTACGGCGGCAGTGAGTCCTGGTCGGTCTGGTCGGCGCGGAGCTCGGCCGAGGGTGGCTTCTGGAACACCGCGTCCGGAATCCGCTCGCGCTCGCGGTTGGCCCAGCGCGCCAGCTCGTACACCAACATCTTGGGCACGTCCGAGATCACCGCCAGACCGCCGCTCATGTCGCCGTACAGGGTGCAGTAGCCGACCGCCAGCTCGGACTTGTTGCCGGTGGTGAGGAGAAGTCGGCCCTCCTTGTTGGAGAGCGCCATGAGGATGTTGCCGCGTACCCGGGCCTGGATGTTCTCCTCGGTGACGTCGGTGTCGCGCCCCTGAAAGATCGGCTCGAGTGCGTCGAGGTAGGCCTGGAAGACGGGATCGATGGGGACCTCGAGGTAGTCGATGCCGAGGCTTTCGGCGAGAGCGCGGGCGTCTCGCAGGCTGTGGTCGGAGGAGTA
Source organism: uncultured Acidobacteriota bacterium (assembly GCA_963844845.1). Taxonomy (GTDB): domain Bacteria; phylum Acidobacteriota; class Thermoanaerobaculia; order Thermoanaerobaculales; family Sulfomarinibacteraceae; genus CAWJPW01. Next base: position 245,252 of record CAWJPW010000008.1, on the reverse strand, counting down.
GCGGCTCGGCAGAGCGACCCCGAGGACGGCGCCGGAGCCCAGGGCGTCCACCGCCACCGTCGCGGTGAGCGACGAGTCGATCCCCCCCGACAGACCCAGCACGACCCGGTCGAAGCCACACTTTCGGGTGTAGTCGGCGAGGCCAAGGACGAGGGCGTCGTAGGCCTCCTCGGCCCGCGACCCGGCGACCTCGCGGAGCGAGCCGGTCTCACCGGGGGTTGGGCCTGGGTCCGACGCGGTGAGGACGGCCTCGGGCACGTCGTAGACCAGGAAGTCGGGGGCGAAGTCATGCGCCCGCAGGACCACCTTCCCGGTGGGGTCGACACCGAGGGAGTGCCCGTCGAACACGAGCTCGTCGTTGGCTCCCACCTGGTTGACCGTGAAGAAGTAGCGCCTGTGCTTGGCCGCCTCCTGGGCGATCATGTCGCGGCGCAGACGGCCTTTGCCGAGGCTGAACGGCGAGGCGGAGATGTTGAGCAGGAGACGGGCGCCCTGGGTCACCAGCTCGCCCACCGGGTCGCGGTGATAGCGCCGACGCGGCCAGAAATCGGGGTCGTTCCAGACGTCCTCGCAGATTGTGATGCCCAGCGCCACCCCCCGGAACTCCACCGGATGGACCTCGGTTCCGGGCTCGAAGTAGCGGTCCTCGTCGAACACGTCGTAGCTGGGTAGCAGGCTCTTGATCACCCGATCGGCCACCCGGCCGCTGTGGCACAGGGCGGCGGCGTTGTAAAGCGGCCTTCCGATTCCCGAGCGGTTGCGCTCCACGTAACCTGCCACGATCCCGAGGCGCTCGTCCGAGAGCGCGGCGATGCGCTCCAGCTGACGCAGGTTCTCGTCCACGAAGTCGTCGCGCTCGAGGAGGTCGCGGGGGGGGTAGCCGGTGGTGACCAGCTCCGACAGCACCAGCAGATCGGCGCCGGCGCGACGAGCGGCGGCGGCCGCCTCCCGGATCTGCTCCAGGTTGGCGACGAAGGCCCCGATGGTGAGGTCGAGCTGGGCGATGGCGATCCGCATGCGTCGCTCCTCCCTGACCCCGAAGAGGGTCACGCGGCTCCCCAGTATTCCGCGGTCGGGGGCAAAAAGAGAAGCCCCGTTGTCACGGGGCTGAAGGGAAGGAGGTTGTCCGACGATCATCCGTGTCGTCGTCCACCCACTTTACGGAGGCCACATCCGCGGCGTTTGGGGGAGTGCCTGCGTGCTAGCATGAGCAGGAGACTTCGGCTCAAACAGACGGCCGGCGCCCGGCGCCGGAGGAGGCACTATGAGTGAGGAGATGATCGGCCACTACCGCATCGTCGCTGAGCTGGGGCGGGGTGGGATGGGGGTCGTCTACAAGGCGCACGAGGAGTCGCTCAACCGCTTCGTCGCCATCAAGGTGCTGGGTGAGCACCTCTCGCAGGACCCCGACTACGTCACCCGCTTCGTGCGCGAGGCGCAGAGCGCCGCCAAGCTCAGCCACCCCAACATCGTGCAGATCTACTTCATCGGCGAGGATGCGGGCAAGCAGTACTTCGTCATGGAGTACGTGTCGGGCAGGAGCCTGCAGCAGCTGCTCAGGAGCGACGGGCGCATGGTCCCGCCGCGCGCGACGCGCCTGATCCTGCAGGCGGCCTCGGGGCTCGCGGCTGCCCACGACCAGGGCGTCATTCATCGCGACATCAAGCCGGCCAACCTCATCCTGAGTGATGGCAACCTGCTCAAGATAGCTGACTTCGGTCTCGCCCTCATGCCTGATGCGGCGAGTCGGCTGACCATGAGCGGGATGTTCATGGGCACGCCGGGGTACCTTTCGCCCGAGCAATGCCTCGACAGCGATCTCGACTGCCGCACCGACATCTACTCCCTCGGCGTCACCTACTTCGAGATGCTCACCGGCACCGCGCCGTTCCGCGCCGACAGCCCACTGGCTCTGATCAGAAAGATCGCGGAGGAGGAGCCGCCACCGGTGAGCGAGCTCAACCCTGATGTGGACGAGCGTGTGCGGGCGATCCTCGCGCGAATGATGGCCAAGGACCGCGAGCAGCGCTACCCCGACGCGCACGAGCTGGTGGATGCCGTGGAAGACTACCTCGACTCCACCGGTGGCCGGCGCGAGCCCGCGACCGGGGGGGCAGTGGTGATGGCTCCTCCGGCCCCGCCGCCGCCGGCCGATGCCCAGGCGCTCAACACCTCGCCCACGATGGCCGTGGAGAGCGGCGTCGGCAGCTCGCCGGGGAGCACGGCGCCTGTCGGAGCGGCTGGTGGGACGACCGCCGTGCCGCCGCCTCCGCCGCTGCCGCCCAGCCCGGACAGCCCCGAGGCCGGCGGTGCGCCATGGCCCGACGAGGCGCCCATCGAGGCGCCCTTGGTGGCCGACGCGCCGATGGTGGGGGCTCCGCCGCCCCAGGCCGGTAGCGGCCGTAGCCGGATGCTCATGGTGGTGCTCATCCTGGTAGTGGTGGGCGTCGGTCTCCTCGGACTCGCCGGCGTGGTCGCCTGGCGCACCGGGCTGTTGGGTCGTGGCGTCCAGATGGCCCGCGCCGCATTCGGCGCAAGCCGGGTTGCGTCAGCCGAGGGCACCGCCCAGTCCATGCCTTCCGACCAGGTCGAGGTGGCGGGCGGCAGCTGGGCGGAGAGCAGCGACAGCTCGGCGGCGGAGCCGGTGGCGGCCGCCCCGGCGGGCTCCTCTGCTCAGGGCGTGGAGCCTGTGCCCGGGGGTGGGTCGGGCGACATGCAGGGGGGCTCGCAAACGGCCTCGGCCGGGGCCCAGGCGGCGAGCGCGCCGCCACCCGCCGGTCTGCAGGTGGCCGCGTCGTCCACTCCTGGAGGCGGCGAGCGAGCGGCCACGGACAGCGGCCGCCGGGCCGGGCCCGCGCCCCGGCGGGTAGCGCCCCGCGCTGAGGCTGCGCCGGCGCCGGCGCCGGCCCCGGCGCACGGCACCGCGCTGGTGGTCACCGGTGAGCCTCTGCTCGCCGGCGAGGTCCGCAGCTTCCTGGAGAAGCGCCTGGGCGGCGGCGGGGTGGAGCTGATGGACGACGGCGGCCTCGGCGGCCCGTCCCGGCTCTCCCCGGGCGACGCCATCGGGCAGCTGCGCGGCGAGACCGCGGCGCTGGTGCTCGCCCAGGTCGAGTACCTCGGCGAGCGTCAGGTGCGCTACATGGGACGCTACGGCACGGTGTTTCAGGCGCGGGTGACGGTGCAGGCATACGACGTGGCCGGCGCCACTCCATTGGGCCCTCGCTACTCGGAGGTCATCGAGTACACTCACCTGAACGTCGCCGACAAGGTGGAGAAGGCGCTGGTGGGTGAGGCCTCGGACCTGCTGTCCGTACTACGCTGAGGTCATCTTCGCGCGCATGATCCCGAGGATCTCGGGCTCGGTTGATGCCATGCCGGGCCCGGCGATGCGCGCCAGGTTGCGCAGCGAGGCGAGCCCGTCGGCGCCGACGATGCCGTCGGTGGCGGGAATGCCGAGGCCCGAGAGCGCCAGAGAGGCCGCGCGGAAGGCCGCGTCCACTGCGCTCATCCCCTTGAGGGCGCAGCCGATCTTGGCCCCGTCGCAGATCATGCCGGTGAGGTTGCCGACCATGTTGCTGACTGCCAGCGAGACCTCGTTCTCGCCGCCCCCCTCGAGCAGGACCAGACCGGCGGCGAGGCCGATGCCGGCGGCGTTGGCCGAGCCGCACATGGCTGACAGGGTGCCCAGATGGGCGGTGGCGACCGATGTGAGCACGCAGGCCAAGGCGAGCGCTTCCTCCACGCGCTCGAGAGCGACGCCCAGGTGGTCCCCCCACAGGGCGAGGGGCACCGAGCACACGATTCCCTTGTTGCCGGAGCCGGCCAGGGAGACGACAACCAGATCCTCGCCCCACATGCGGGCGTAGACCCCGGCGCACACGCGCTGACCGATGCGGTGGAGGGGGTCGTCGCCGCCGCGCGCGAGGAACGGCGGTGGCAGGAGCCCGAGGCCGTGCTCGGCGATGGCGAGGTTGCAGGCGATGCCGTGGCGCAGGCGAGCGCGGTCGTCGACGTCGAGGCTCTTCGCCAGCGCGATGAGCTCGGCGAGAGAGGCTGCGGTCAGACGGGTGCGCAGATCGGGACCGGCAAACCCTGCGGGGGGCGCCGGCAAGGGCTGCTCGACGCCGTCACGCTCCAGCCGCACCAGGCGGGTGTGCGCCTCGGCCAGCACCGCGCGGCCGCGGCCGCCGGCGCCCGTGACCGTACAGTCAACCCACAGCGCGTCGTGATCGGCATTCACCTCCACCGTCACTGCCTCGGTCTCGAGCAGGCTGTGGGCACCGGCGAGGGTCTCAGGGGTGATGCCGCGGAAGAGTTCGAGCCTGGCCTCGGGGTCCGCTAGCAGGGCGCCGAGAGCGGCGGCCCAACGGATCCCCACCCGGTGGCCGGAGTAGGGGATGCCAACCGCGAAGCAGTTCTTGTACATGCGCGGGTCGCACGCCAGGTGCACGCGCTCTGCCGGGCCGCTGACCTGAGCCGCAGCACACGCCGCCGCCCAGGCAATGCTGGCCGGCTCGGTGCAGCCCAGCGCGGGGCGCCACTCCTCGTCGAGAACCTGGGAAAAGCGCATGGTTCAGACCCCCGGGCGGAGGGTAGACCACTCCGCCCGGGGCCGGCAACAGGATCAACGGGAGGAGTAGGGATCCGGAGCGAACCTCAGGCCGGAGAAGCCCTGCGCCGACTCCCTTCGGGCGAGGGGATCGGGGCGGGGTGGGAGCGGGAGGACTCCCAGACGCACCAGCTCGGGCCGGTACTCGTAGCGCAGGCGCACGCTGGCCACCGGATCCGGGTCGAGCTCCAGCTGGACCCGCCGTACCGGGTTGTCCACCTGGCGGCCGATGCCGGTGGCGGCCATGTCCTCGGAAAGCTGGGGCGCGGGAGCTCCGGCGCTGCCGCCGACCTTCTCCTGGCGGCGCGAGCCCTCGCCGCGGCTCTCGCCGGCGGCCCAGGGGCGCGGTGGGGGAAGCGGGCGCTCGCGGAAGGCCACCGCGGTGATCAGGCCGAGATCGCGGGTATGACCGAGCCAGGCGCCGTAGGAGCGCTCCTCGGTGGTGAAGACGAAGCGGCGGGCGGTGGCCGACGACGTCTGCCAGCCGTCGATGGTGACGCTCTGCCATGGGCCCAGCACCCACTTGGAGGCACTCCAGGCGGTCCCGGCGCGGGCGTCGATGGAGTTGAGGCCGTCCACCGCCAGGGCCACGGCGAGACGCCCACCGCTGTGGTTGCGCAGGCGCAGCGAGTACTCGCGCCCGGCCAGGGCTTCGACGTAGGTCGTGCCGCGGGCGGCATACTCCGCCAGCGGCCGTCCGTCCACCAGGATCTCCACGGCGAGGGCTCCAGCGTCGGCGGCTGCGGCTGGTGGCACGGGCAGCGCCATCGGGAGCGAGAGAGCGATGACGAGCAGCGACGCGTTGGGGATTCGCATGAGGGCCTCCTCTCATCGGGGTGAGAGCCATCTGCTGCGGGGAAGTTCCACTCCTGCGGCGGCTGGGAATCTGCTAACCTCGCTGCGGTGATGAGCACCGAACGGGCGCGCCGTGTGGTCGTGGTGGACGACTCGCCCCTGCAGTGCGCGGTGTGGCGGGCGCTGATGGATGACCGCTACGGGGAGCGGGCCGCGGTGGAGACCTACTCCGATCCAACCCTGGCGGTGTCCCGCCTCGGCCCCGACATCCACCTCATGCTCCTCGACTGGGAGATGCCGGGCCTCGACGGTCGTGCCGTGCTCGAGGAGGCGCGCCGCCGCGGCGTCAACCTCAAGCGGGTGATCATCACCTCCGCTCATCCCGCCGACCGCCTGCACGAGGCCTTCGACGACACCGGCTGTCTCGCGGTGATCGAGAAGGCGGAGCCGGAGCAGCAGGCCGCGTTCATGCTCATCCTCGACTCAATCATGAGGCGCTAGGCGGCGGGCGCTGGAAACGGATGCAATTGAGATCGTCCGATGTGCCGAGGCGGGCGATGCCGCGGCGGTGGCGGCGCGCGGACTCTCCGCGGCTGCGTCCGATTGCTCTGGAAATGGGATGGCATGGGTGAGAAGAGCACGGACCCTGCCACCCGGAGGCCCGTGCTGAGCGTCTGAGACACCAGGAGCGGAGGCCCGAGTGGGAACTCGGGTGGGGGTGGCTGCGTATACACGGTTGGAGGCGAGCATGTTCGAGCTTTTCGGGATCTTCGCGGTGCTCATGGCCATCGGCCTCGTGGTGGGGGTGGTGGTTCTGCTGGGGACGCTGCTCAAGCTCATCTTCAAGCTGGCGCTGCTCCCGCTGTGGCTCGGCCTGGTTCTGCTCAAAGGGCTGTTCCTGCTGGTGGTGGGCGGAGTGCTGCTGGCCGTCCTCGGCCCGATCGCCCTGGTCGTGGGGCTCATCCTGCTCATCCCCCTGGCGGTGATCGGCGGCCTCATCTGGGCGGTGGCGTAGCCCGGGCACCTCGCCGAGCATCTCCTGCGCCCGCGGATGCACCTGCCATCGCGGCGCTCCTCCCGGCGGCGGAGTCCTCGACGGAGCGCTGCTGCGCCTCTGGGTCCGCCTTGTTCGGATCACCACGCTGACAGGCACCTCCGCGGTCTCGCGACGAAGCTCGACGAGCTGCTCGGACTTGGGAATCGTCGAGGTCTCGTCCTACTCGCTGCTGCAGCCTGTCCTAATAACCGTGGGGGTGTCGCCAGGCCACGAATGCTGGTTGTGGATGGGCGGGAGGGGGAACCTCATCACCGGTTGGGATGGGCGGGCTCCAGCGGCCGCACCGCGAAGCAGTACTCCTCCACGATCTCGCCGCCGACCAGGTGCTCCTGGATGATCCGCTCGAGCACCACCGGGGTGCACGAGTGGTACCAGGCGCCCTCGGGGTAGACCACGGCGATGGGGCCGTCCGTGCAGACCCGCAGGCAGTTGACCTTGGTGCGCAGGACGCCGCCCGTCTCGGAGAGGCCGAGCTCGCGGAGGCGCGCCTTGAGGTACGACCACGACGCCAGTGAGCGCTCCCGCTCGCAGCACTTCGGTACGCTCTGGTCGCAGCACAGCAGGACGTGCCGGCGCGCGGCGGGTACCCCGACCGCCGCGGCGGCGCGTCGGGCCCGCTCGGCCGCTTCGTCAGCCACCTGTGGTTCCTGAGGTGCCATGGCTCCACTATACCGCCCGGTGTGGTGGCCGCGGCCTGGCCGCGGTTCAGGAAGCCGGGATCACGGCGGGTGGGCCGGTGCCGGCGTCGTCCGCCAGCAGATCGCGGCTCCGCGAGAGCATCTCCTCGACAAGGTGAGCGGGGAGCAGCCCGGGCGTCAGCGTTCTCAGCAGCCGTGTGCCCTCGACCTGGGCGTGGCGCCGCTCGCCGGCGGCGGCGAGGGCGCGGACGTGGAGGGCGTGGCAGAGGTCCATGAGCTGGTGCTGCTCGAAGTTGTCGCGGGCGAGGGGTTCGAGAGCGGCGGAGACGGCCTCGAGACGAGCGAGTGCGTCGCGGGGGCGGTCCAGCGCGAGCTCCACGGCGGCCGCGGCGAGCGCGATCTCGGTTTCCGCGTCAAGATCGTTGGCGACCGCGCGTGACATGAGGCCGAGGTCCTCGGCTGCGGTCCGCCCGAGCCGCCACCGCGCCAGGCACGCCACCGCCACTCCTGCCGGGGCCAACGGCCACGACTGCACGCGCGTGTCGAGCTCGGTCGCCTCGTCCCACCACAGGTGGGCGCGGGCCCAGAGGGCGGTCTCCATGCCGGGATAGGGGAGCCTGGTGGCCTGCTGGTTGACGATGCGGGAGATGGCCAGGGCGACGTCCGCAGCGTCCCTGGCCTCGATGGCGATCCGCATGGCGAGCACCGACGTATCGAAGTCGGCACGTGAGGTCACCCCGGTGCGGAAGAGGTCCTCGGCAGTCCCGAGGGCGGCGTCGAGGCGGCGGTCGAGGGCCTCCAGGTGGATGAGTCGGTAGCGTACCTCGTCGAAGCTCCGGACACCCGGGCGCGCAGCCTCGAGGAGCGCCATGCCGCGGCCGAGGGCACCCACCTGCGCAAGCCGCCGTGCGGTCTTCACGGCGAGGATCGCGGCGTAGGGGTCCTCGACGAGAAGCGGGGCAGCCTGCTCCTTTACGCGGTTCTGGAAAGCCTCCACCGATTCGGCGGCGGGCAGCCCGTAGCCGCTGCTGAGCTCGGCGATCCGGTCGACGAACCACATGCGCAGCTCGCGCAGGTCGCGGCCCCGGTTGGGGCTCTCCCAGGGGTTGCCGTGGGCGTCCAGCCGGAGGGTGCCGGCCCCCGTGGTCACCAGCGTGCCGCCGTCGGGTGTGACGTCGATGTGAACCGGCCTGGCAAGGCGCCCCTCACCGACGGGGACGTAGAGCCGCCAGCGCGCCAGCAACGACGACTTGACTCCGGTCTCCGGGGACCACAGAGGGGTCACCTCAAGGGTCGCCGCGCGCTCGCCCGGCGGAGTGATCTCCACTTCGCCCACCACCGTGGCCATGCCCAGACGGTTGTTGAACGCCACCAGACGTATCGTGGGCGGCGAGCTCGCCACCGTGGTCACGTCGATGACGTATCCCGAGTGGTGCAGCAGATCCTCCCAGTGGTCCCAGCGCGGCCAGTAGACGAGAACCGCGGTGGGGTAGAAGTTGGCCTGCCGGCACACCGCCACCAGCTCCGGACGGCCATCGCCGTCGAGGTCTATGGCCTTGAGCTGCGGTACGAGGTGCACGGGGTAGGGGTAGGCCCACCTGCCCACGAGAGATCGAGGTTGGGCGCGGGTGACGACCCGACCGCTGCGGGTCACTGCCACGATCTCCGAGGCGGGCGGCGGTGAGGAGCGCTCGTCGGAGCGGTCGACCAGGTCGACGGCGGCCACCAGCTCGGGCTCGCCGTCGCCGGTGAGGTCAACCTGGAGCACCTGGCTGGGCGCGGCCGGCAGCTCCACCTGCCAGGCGGTGGCGCCGTGGGCGTCCACGCCTCGGATGCCGGAGTCGACGACCTCCATGCGTACCGCCCGGCCCACCTCGAGGGCCTGCATGCCGACGACCGCGGCCCCGCCGGCCAGCACCAGGGCCCCCGTCGCCGCGACCCATCCCCAGCGGATGCGCCGGCGGACGTTGCCGCTGGCGAGGGCTGCGGTCACCTCGGCGGCGCTGGGACGACGGGCCGGGTCGCGGTCGAGCATCTGGTGTACCAGGCGGCACAGCCACGGCGGGCACCACGGGCACTCGCGCCGCACCCATGGGGCCCGCTCGTGCTGGCGGCGGACGACGGTCGCCACCGCGGTGCTCTCCACCAGCGGGATGTCGCCGGTGAGGCACTGGAAGAGGGTGAGCCCGAGGGCGTACACGTCGGCTGCGGTGCCCAGCTCACTGCCGCTCGCCTGCTCCGGAGCCATGTAGGCGGGGGTGCCGACCACCGTGTCGGCAAAGGTCACGGTGAGGCCGTGCTCGAGCGGGCGCATGAGCCCCATGTCGCAGAGCTTGGCAGTGCCGTCCGACGTGACGAGGATGTTGCCGGGTTTGACGTCACGGTGCACCAGCCCCCGCTCGTGGAAGTGCGCGAGGGCGGCGGCCACCTGGCCGATGAGCGCGATCGTCTCGGGGACGGAGAGACGCTCGTGCTCGGTCAGCAGCTCGCGCAGGCTTTTGCCCTCCACCAGCTCCATGCTGAGGACCGGCCGGCCGGCGACGTCGTGGAGCTCGAACATGGTGACCGCGTTGGGATGGCCGGGACGGGCGGCACGCACCTCCCGGCGCAGCCGCTCACGGGCGCGCTCGTCGACAACCTCGGCGTGGAAGACCTTGAGCGCCACCTTCTGGCCCACCGAGGTGTCGGTGGCGGCGAACACGCGGCCGCTGCCGCCTCGGCCCAGTTCGCTGAGCAGCATGAAGCGGCCGCCCAGAAGGACCCCCGGGGCCGGCGCCGGCGCCGGAGCGGGCGCAGACTCACCCGGCCACGAGCGGGTGGTGTCGTCCTGAGTGCCGGCAGAGCTTCGGTTCCCGTCGTCCCGCTCACCCATGGGAGTTCCGTCGACTCGTCAAGGTGGTCTCATGATACGCCCTCGGGCCGGTGCGGATTGCCGAGCCCGCGCAGGGCCCGCTCGACGAAGTCCAGGTGCGTCACGGTGCACGCACGGGCGGCATCGGGGTCCCCGGCGGCCACTGCCTCCATGATCATCAGTAGCTGGGTACGGATGGTGTCGCCGGCGGAAGCCTGGGAGGCGAGGCGTGCGCGGCTGTAGGGGAGAGCGCTCCGCAGCGTCCGGAACACGGACTCCACCAGGTGGGCGAGGAGTGTGTTGTGGGTGGCCCGAGCGAGGTGGGCGAAGAACCGTGCGTAGGCACGGCCGCCTTCCTCGCGGCGTACCAGGGCGTCGCCGGCGAAGGAGGCCACCGAGGTGGCCAGCTCCTCCAGGCGGGCGAGGTCGGACGGCGTGCGACGCCGGGCCGCAAGAGCCGCGACCTCGCCGTCCACCAAGCGACGGATCTCCAGGAGCTCCCAGATCTTGGTGGGATCGACGGTGACCAGCTCGAGGACCGCGCCCACCGCCTCGGCGGGGAGCGCGCTGGCCACGAACGTGCCCGAGCGGGGCCGGACCTCCACCAGGCGGCGCGCGTGCAGCATGCCCAGGGCCTCGCGCAGGGTGGGGCGGCTCACCCCCAGGCGCCGAGCCAGCTCGGGTTCTCCCGGCAGCCGGTCGCCCGGCGCCAGGGTGCCGTCGGCGATGAGGCGGGCGAGGTGCTCCGCCACCCGCTGCGCCATGGTGCCGCGCGGGGCCACCGGCGGAATGCCGAAAAACTGGTCTGACTTCATCTCCAAGAGGGTACCAGGAACGACCACTTTCGGCCAAGTGATCACGGGATAAATTATTGAATCAAGGAGTCGTTTTGCTTGACATGAGCATCGACAGGTGTTACGTCTTCTTGTATGACCAGATGATCCTGAGGCCTCGTCGTCGGCGTCCGCGTGGGCGTCGGGCGATCGTCGAGTATCCGGAGGGGAGGACCCAGGCCATGCCAGGCACCGAGACCTTTCGTCGGCCCGTGCTGGTGGTGGACGGCTGCCGCACGCCGTTCTGCCGCTCGGGCACCGAGCTCATCGACCTCAGCGACTACGACCTCGGGCGCATGGCGGTGGCAGGCCTTCTCCACCGCAGCCGCATCGACCCGGGAGAGGTCGGGTTGCTGGTGATGGGCCGGGTGATCGCCGATCCCCAGACCTCGAACCTCGGCCGCGAGGTCGCTCTCGGGGCGGGCCTGCCGGCGAGCTGCCCGGCGTGGACCGTGACCATGGCCTGCGTCTCCTCGCTGCAGGCCACCCTGGACTGCGGCCGCGCCATCGCCTCCGGCATGGCGGACGTGGCCATCGCGGCCGGGGCCGAGACCCTCTCCGATGTCCCCATCCGCTTCCGCCGGCCGGTGCGCAAGCGCCTGATGGCGGCGCAGAAGGCCAAGGGAGTCGCCGGCTACCTCAAGCTCCTGCGCGGGCTCAAGGCACGTGACCTGCTGCCCGAGGCCATGGCCATCGCCGAGTTCTCCACCGGCGAGGCGATGGGCGAGAACGCCGAGCGCCTCACCAAGCGCCTCGGTATCGCCCGTGAGGCTCAGGACGAGTACGCTCTTTCCTCTCACCGTCGCGCCGCCGAAGCCACGACGGCCGGGCTGCTGGCGCGTCAGATCGAGCCGGTCTTCGTGGCGCCGGGGCCGCACCGGATGGCCGAGGACAACGGCATCCGCGGCGACAGCACTCTCGACAAGCTCGCCGCGCTCAGACCGGCCTTCGACCGCAGGCTCGGCACCGTCACCGCCGGCAACAGCTCGTTCCTCACCGATGGCGGCAGCGCCCTGCTCCTCATGAGCGAGGAGGCTGCGGCGCGGCTGGGATACGAGCCCCTGGCAGCTCTCAGAACGGCGGCCATCTCGGCGCAGCCGCCCCGCGAGGAGCTCCTGGTCGGCCCCGCCCTCACCCTTCCCCGCGCCCTCGCCGCTGCCGGCCTCGAGCTCGACGACGTCGGCGTCATCGAGCTGCACGAGGCCTTCGCGGGGCAGGTCCTGGCGGTGCTCAAGCTGCTGGAGGACGAGGCCTTCTGCCGCGAGCGGCTGGGCCGTGAGCGGCCGGTGGGGCGGGTGGACCGGGAGCGCCTCAACGCCTGGGGCGGGTCGCTCTCGGTGGGGCATCCCTTCGGCGCCACCGGCGCCCGCCTGGTCATCACCTGCAGCCACCGGATGCAGCACGAGGGGGCCCGCTGGGGCGTCGTGGCGGCCTGTGCCGCCGGCGGCCTCGGCATCGGCCTCGTGCTGGAGCGCCCGTGAGCGGGCGCGGGGAGGGCGCAATGGACGCGGTGCGGATCACCATGGAGGAGGGCGGGATCGCGGTGGTGACGCTGGACTGCCCGGGCAAGAAGGTCAACACCCTGTCGCCCGAGCTGCTGGAGGAGTTCGACGCCACCGCCGCCCGCCTCCTCGACGACGACCGGGTGCGGGCGTTGGTGCTGGTGTCGGCCAAGCCCGACACCTTCATCGCCGGTGCCGACCTCGACGTGCTCGCCGGCATGACCAGCGCAGAGCAGCCGGCACGGCTCTCCCGCGAGGGCAACGCCATGCTCCGGCGTCTCGCCGAGTCGCCCAAGCCGGTGGTGGCGGCGGTGCACGGCGCCGCCCTCGGCGGTGGCTTCGAGGTGGCGATGGCCTGCCACTTCATTCTCGCAGCGAACGACCCCGCCACGGTGCTCGGGCTGCCCGAGGTCCAGCTCGGCCTTCTCCCTGCCGGGGGGGGCACCCAGCGTCTGCCCAGCCGGGTGGGGCTCACCCAGGCGTTGGAGCTGATGCTCACCGGCAAGCGGGTGCGGGCTCGAAAGGCCCTGCGCATGGGTCTGGTGGACGCGGTGACAACCCCCGGCGGCATCGCCGAGTCCGGAGTGCGGGTGGCGCGGCGGCTGCTCGACGGCAGCTTGAAGCCGCGCCGCGCAGAGCGCTCACTGGTGGACCGCCTGGCCGGCTTCGGGCCGGTGCGGAGAATGGTGCTGAAGAAGGCGCGCGAGCGGGTGGCGGGCCGCACCCGTGGCCTCTACCCGGCGCCCCCGGCCATCCTCGAGTGCGTCGAAGCCGGTCTCGCCGGTGGGCTCGACCGCGGCCTCGAGTGCGAGGCGCGCCACTTCGGCGAGCTGGTGATGAGCTCCGAGAGCCGCTCGCTGGTGGGGCTCTTCCATGCCATGAACGAGCTCAAGAAGGCCCCCGAGGGGGGCCGGCCGGTGCGTCGCCTGGGCGTGCTGGGCGCGGGCTTCATGGGCGCCGGTATCGCGTCGGTGTCGCTGGGGCGCTGCCCGGTGGTGGTGCGCGACATCGACGAGAGGTCGCTGGGAGGGGCGGTGCGCACGGTGGAGCAGGGCCTGGCCAGGCAGGCGCGTTCCGGCGCGATCTACGGCTCCGACCGCGACGTGCGCCGGTCCCGACTCCACCCCACCCTGGATGTGGCCGACCTCGCCGGCTGCGACCTGGTGGTGGAGGCGGTGTTCGAGGATCTCGAGCTCAAGCGTCGGGTCCTCGCCGAGACCGAAGCGGTGATCGCCGCCGACGCGGTGTTCGCCACCAACACCTCGGCGCTGCCCATCCACGAGATCGCCGCACAGGCGCGCCATCCCGAGCGGGTGCTGGGGATGCACTACTTCTCGCCGGTGCCCAAGATGCCGTTGCTGGAGATCGTCGCGGCCGAAGCCACCGCCCCCTGGGCGCTGGCCACCGCCCACGCCTTCGGCGCGGCCCAGGGCAAGGCGGTCATCGTCGTCAGGGACGGCCCCGGCTTCTACACCACCCGGATTCTCGCGCCGGCCCTCAACGAGGCGATGCTGCTGCTCGAGGAGGGTGCGCGCATCGAGGCGGTGGACCGGGCGCTCAAGGACTTCGGCTACCCGGTGGGTCCGGTGGCCCTGGTGGACGAGGTGGGTATCGACGTCGGTGCTCATGTCGCCAGGGATCTCGGCAAGGCCTTCGCCCACCGCGGTCTCGGCGCCTCCGACGCGCTCCCGCGTTTGGCCGAGGCCGGCTACGCCGGGCGCAAGAACCGGCACGGCTTCTACCGCTATCCGAAGAAGGGAAAGAAGCAGCCCAACCCGGACGTCTACGAGCTGCTGGGCGGCGCCGAGCGGCGCGAGGTGGATGCCGCCGAGATGCGCGATCGGGTGGCCCTGCTCCAGGTCAACGAGGCGGCCCACTGCCTGGGCGAGGGGGTGATCGCTTCGCCCCGCGACGGCGATGCCGGCGCGGTTCTCGGCCTCGGTTTCCCGCCCTTCCGCGGGGGCCCGTTTCACCACGTGGACGCAGTGGGAGCGGCGGTCGTGGTGGCCCGTTTGGAGGAGCTGGCGGATCGGCTCGGCGAGCGCTTCCGGCCGGCGCCGGTCCTGGCCGACGCCGCCAGGAAGGGCGAGAGGTTCTACCGGTGACCGAATGCCGTGATTCAAAGATGGTAAGATATAAAGATTCAAAGATTAAGGCCGTACAATGATGCCGCAGATCCAGAGGAAGCGGGTTGTGGTGGGAGGCTCCGGTACGAAGATGCGCGCCAGAGCTCCTCCAAGGTCTTGACACTCTCCTCCTGCAACGTCGTGTCGGGTGCGGACGGGGTGGGTGGGGTCATCTTTGAATCCTTGAATCTTCGAATCTGGGGGTCGGGAAGGGGAATGTACCGGAACATCACGCAGGTCGTCCTCGACAACGCGGCGCGCCATCCGCACCGGGCGTGTCTTCGCTTCTTCCGGGGCGGGTCGTGGCAGGAGCTCCCGTGGGCGGTCGTCCGCGAGCGAGTGCGGGCGGTGGCCGGGGGCCTCGCCGGGCTCGGGGTCGGCGGCGGCGACCGCGTCGCCATCGTCTCCGAGAACCGGCCCGAGTGGGCTCTCGCCGACCTCGGTAGCCTCGCGGCAGGAGCGATGGTGGTGTCGGTGTACGCCACCCTGCCTCCGGACGAGACCGCCTTCATCCTCGGTCATAGCCGCTGTCGGGTCGTCTTCGCCGAGAACGAGGCGCTCGCCGAGAAGGTGCTGGCGCTGCGTGGGCGTCTGCCGGCGCTGGAGCACCTCGTGGTCCTCGACGGCCCGGCGCCCGCCGATCCCTGTGTCACCCTGGCTGTGCTCGAGGAGTCAGCCGACGCGGCGGCCCGCGGCCAGGCGGTGGCGCACGGTCTCGCCGCCGAGCGGGACACCCCGTTCGCCGTGGTCTACACCTCGGGGACCACCGGCCGGCCCAAGGGTGTCGTGCTCACCCACGGCAACCTTCTGGCGGTGATCGAGGCGATCCTCGAGATGGCCGGCGACCTCTCGGACCTCGAGGTCAACCTCAGCTTCCTGCCCCTCGCCCACGCCCTCGAGCGGGTCGCCGGCCACTTCCTTCCCCTTTACCTCGGCCGCACCATCGCCTACGCCCGCAGCCTGGAGACGGTGGCCGAGGACCTCCGCACCGTCAGGCCGAGCTTCGCAGTCGCCGTGCCGCGGGTGTTCGAGAAGATCCACGCCCGCGTCCTGGCGCAGGCGGCGGCCCGCGGCCGGCCGGCCCGGGCCCTCGTTGAATGGGCCGCGGCGGTGGCCGCAAAGGTCAGCTGCCGGCGTGAGCGCGGTCTCCCGCCGGGCCCGGCCCTGGCGCTGCGCCACCGCCTCGCCGACCTCCTGGTGCTGCGTCGCCTGCGCGCCGCGGTGGGCGGTCGCCTGCGCTTCTTTGTCTCGGGCGGAGCGCCGCTCGACCCCGAGGTGGCGCGCTTTTTCCACGGCGCCGGTCTGCTGGTGTGCGAGGGCTGGGGAGCCACCGAGACCTGCGCCCCCGTCACCTGGAACTCGCCGCCGGCCTACCGGCTGGGCTCGGTGGGCCGGCCCCTGCCCGGCGCCGAGGTGCGCATCGCCGCCGACGGCGAGCTGGAGGTGCGCGGGCCCATGGTGTTCTCCGGCTACCTTGACAGCCCCGAGGAGACCGCCGAGGCATTCACTGCCGATGGCTTCTACCGCACCGGTGACATCGGCCGGCGGGACGATGACGGCTACTACTACATCACCGACCGCAAGAAGGAGCTCATCATCACCGCCGGCGGCAAGAACGTCGCGCCGCAGAAGCTGGAGAGCCTGCTGCGGCGCCGCCCGTTGGTCTCCAACTGCGTGGTCCACGGTGACCGCCGCCGCTACCTCGTGGCACTCCTCACCGTCGACCGGATAGCGCTGGAGGCTGTCCACCCGGAGCTGGAGCAGGCGCGGTCTGACGACCCTGAGCTGCGGCGGCTGGTGGAGGCGGAGGTCGATGCCGTCAACCAGGAGCTGGCCCGATTCGAGCAGGTCAAGCGGTTTTCCGTCGTCGAGCCGGACTTCACCCCCGAGGGCGGCGAGCTCACCGTGACGCTCAAGCCCCGACGTCGCGTCATCGAGGAGCGCTACCGCGAGCTGATCGAGGAGATGTACCGGTGAGCATCGGTTCTCCGGTGCGGGCGCCAGCCGCTTCGCGGCCACGGCTGCACCGTCTGCCTCCGTGTGCCCGCGAGCCTGCCCCCGAAGGCAGCCGCCGCAGCCTACGCGGCTTCGCCGTGTCGGCGCCCGCACAGGTACTGGCCGCAGCGGGGAGGGTTCGCCGGTGCTCAGAGCGGGCCCTCAAATCGCGGGTGGGTCCCGCCCCGCTGCCCCCCACCCAGCCACCCTCGGAGAGCGCGCCCAGCTGCGCTGAGCACGCTCTCCGAGGGGCGGAGGTAAGGAGAATGAGGGAGCGGGTTGTCGCGGCGATCGGAGCCAGGTTGGGGCCGCACGGTCGCCGGGCAGGCATCTGGCCACGCCCCGCTGGCTTGATCTGAACGGGAGGAGACGTGGAGTCGATCTATCTGAACGACGAGCATCAGCTGTTCCGGGCCGAGGTGCGGCGGTTCGTGGAGCGGGAGGTGGCGCCGCTCGCCGATGCGTGGGAGGCGGCGGGACGGATTCCCCGCTCGATCTTCAGGCGCATGGGTGAGCTGGGGTTGCTGGGAGTCACCCAGCCCGAGGCCTACGGCGGCGCCGGGGCCGATCTCTTCTCGGCGGTGGTGCTGCTGGAGGAGCTGCCGCGCTCCCTCATGGGCGGGTTCTGCGCCGCGGTGGGGGTGCAGCAGTTCATGGCCACCGCCCACATCGCCCGCTTCGGCTCCGAGGTGCTCAAGCAGCGCTACCTCGCGCCCTCGGTCGCGGGCGAGCGGATCGGCGCGCTGGGCGTCACCGAGCCCGACACCGGCTCCGATGTCGCGGCCCTCACCACCCGGGCGGTGCGCGACGGTGACCAATGGGTCGTCGACGGCGCCAAGACCTTCATCACCAACGGCGCCGACGGCGACTTCGTGACCCTGGCGGTGCGCACCGGCGAGGCGGGCCCCGGGGGGATCTCGCTGCTGGTGGTGGACACCGACACCCCCGGCGTCTCCGTGACCCGTCGCCTGGCCAAGCTGGGGTGGCACGCCTCGGATACCGCCGAGCTCGCCTTCGTCGGCGTCCGCGTCCCCGCTGACCGCCTGGTGGGCGAGGAGAACATGGGTTTCTACTACCTCATGGAGGCGTTCCAGCTGGAGCGCCTGGTGAGCGCCGCCATCTCGGTGGGCTCGGTGGAGCTCTGCCTGGAGCGTACGCTGGCCTACCTCGGCCAGCGCGAGGTGTTCGGCCGACGGCTCGATCGCTACCAGGTGCTCACCCACCGCCTCGCCGGGCTCGCCGCCGAGAACGAGGCCGCCCGCCAGCTCGCCTACCACGCCGCCTGGCGTCTCGAGCACCAGCTGCCCGCGGTGGCCGAGTGCGCCATGGCCAAGCTGGTGGCGACACGCCTCGCCCAGCGCGCCGCCGACGAGTGCCTGCAGTGCTTCGGCGGCTACGGCTTCATGGAGGAGTACCCGCTGGCGCGCTTCTTCCGCGACGCCCGCGCCGGCACCATCGTCGCCGGGACCTCGGAAATCATGCGCGAGATCATCGCTCGGGTCATGATCGAGGGCGGTCCGCCGGCACCGGCGGCGGGGCGCTCCGCGCGGCTTCCCGTGGAGCGGGCACCCGCGGCGACCGCCGCAGCCGTCGCGTCGGAGCCGCCGGTGGCGAGCGAGCCCGCGGCGGAGGCGGCGCCTCCGGCAACAGCTGAGGACCTCATCCGCTCGCTGCCCCGGCGCTTCCGGCCCGAGCGCCGCGAGGGCTGGCGCGCCACCTTCCACTTCGTACTGAAAGGAGCCGAGCCTTGCGAGTGGACGGTGCGCATCGCCGACGGCGGATGCACGGTCGCGCCCGGCCTCGCCGGTGAGCCTGACTGCCTCGTACGCATGTCGGCGGGCACCTACGTCGGCATCGAGAGCGGCGCGGTGAACCCCCAGGTGGCCTTCATGATGGGCAAGGTCAAGGTCTCGGACATCGCTCAGATGATGCGCTACGTCAAGGTCTTCGAGCCGGCGAGGGAGAGCTCGTGACGGGCGCTGACGCGGCTCCCCTCCAGGGCCTCGTGGTCCTCGACCTCTCGCGCATGCTGCCCGGGGCGGTGCTGGCGCGCCAGCTCCTCGACCTCGGCGCGCGGGTTCTCAAGGTCGAGGACCCGGTCGCCGGCGACCCCTTCCGCCACACCCCGCCGCTGGTGGGGAACACCGGCGCCGGGTTCGTCGCCTGCTATCGCGGCGCCGAGTCGCTGGGCCTCGATCTGCGCTCGCCCGGGGGAGCGGCGGCGGTGCGCCGACTGGCCAAGGGCGCCGACGTGCTGGTGGAGAGCTTCCGCCCCGGTACGATGGCGCGGTGGGGCCTCGGCCGCGAGCGCCTCGCCGCCCTCAACCCCGGCCTGGTGTGGTGCTCGCTGTCCGGCTTCGGCCGCGCTCCCGGGTGGGCCGGGCGGGTCGGCCATGACCTCAACTTCACCGCCATGGCCGGGGTCCTCGACCTCGTGCCCGGCGGCGCACTGCCCCACATCCTCCTCGCTGACGTCGCCGCGGGCCTCCTCGCCGCCAGCGCGGTGCTGGCCGCGCTGCTCGAGCGCCACCGCAGCGGCGTCGGGAGCGTAGTGGAGCAGCCCCTGGCCGCGGCGCCGCTGCCGTTCCTCACCTGGCCCTGGGCGGATCGGGCCGCCGGTGGCGACAGCGTCGCCGCGACCCTGCTGAGCGGCCGCTGCCCCAGCTATCGCCTCTACGCGTGCGCTGACGGTGGGCGGGTGGCGGTGGCCGCCCTGGAGCCCAAGCTCTGGGTCGGCCTGGTGGAGCTGCTGGGGCTTCGCCACCTCGCCGGCGCCGGCCTCGACCTCGGCCCCGAGGGCGAGCGGGCCGCACGCGAGGTGGCGGCCGCCTTCGCCGGCGCCCCCGCCGAGCACTGGCTGGGCGCCGCCGCGGAGCGCGGTCTGCCGGTGACCCCGGTCAACGACCTCGACGCCGCCCGGGCGGAGCCCTACTTCCGCGCCGCCGGCCTGCTCGAGGAGGCGACCGCCCCCGGCGGCGCCACGGTCGAGGTTCCGGGGCCGTGGCTCCCGTCGCTGGGCCGGACGCCGTCACGCCCCGCGCCGCGGCTCGGCGAGCACACCGCGAAGGTGCTGGAGGAGTTCGGGATCCGGGGTGGCGAGTAGAGAAGGTCACGGCGGAGCCGCCGATCCGGACGCGGCACCGGTTGACGGTCCCGGCCGCGGCCCAGGCCCCGGTACCGGCCCCGGCCGCGGTCGCGGCCCACGGTCGCGGCCCCGGCCACCGCGCCGGTCGCTGATGCTCCCGACACCGGCTCCCGGGCGGCTCCGCCGCCCGTCGGCGCGGCCCCGGGGGCGGCAACGGCACGAGGAGGCAGACGGCAGCACGGCCGCCCCCGGGCCCCTGCGCCGAGTCGCCTGCCTGGTCGTTCGGGGCCACTTCTCCGGGCGCCAAGGGCCGTGATTGCCCCCCATGACGTTTGCCGCAGACGCGCTCCGTGTGAAGAGGCGCTCCTGGCAGAACGTCATGGACGGCACGTCCGCCGGAGGGCACCTGCTCCGGGGCGGCCGCGGCCCCGGTCGTGGCCCCGGCCCCGGTCCCGGACGCAGACCCTGCCTACGGCCCGGGCGGGGGAGACGTTCGAACGTTTGAACGATACACTCGATCGCCGATGACACCCGATGGCTCCCCATCCCCCGGGCGGTTGCCGGCGCTGGCGTCGCGCGCCGTCGACGACGTGGTCGCGGCGCTGGCGGAGTTCGCCGGAACGCCGCACGCCTGGCTGGTGGGCACGCCGTGCTTCGCGGCGCCCGACGAACTCGCCGCGGCGTTGCGCGAAGCGGCGTTGGAGCCGGCCCGCGACTATGCTCCGCCGCTGGGGCTACCGGCGCTGCGTGACGCGCTCGTCGAGGCGCACCGCCGCGAGGGCCAGGCCCTGGCGCCCGCCCAGCTGATGGTCACCCACGGCGCCAAGGCCGGTATCCTGGCGGTGCTCGGCGCCATCCTCGCTCCCGGCGACGAGCTCCTCCACCCGGTGCCATGCTACCCGGCCTACCCGGCGGTGGCGCGGTTGCTGGGCGCGCGAGCGGTGGGCGTGCAGCAGCCGGGCGGGCGGTTCGACTGGGAACCCGGGCGGCTCGCGCGGGCGATCACCCCGCGCACCAGGGCGCTGGTGCTATCCTCACCGGCCAACCCCGACGGCGCCACGCTCACCGGTGAGCAAGCGCGCTCTCTGGTCGAGCTGTGCCGCGAGCACGGCCTTCGTCTAGTGAGCGACGAGGCATACGAGGCCTTCCGCTTCGCGTCCGGCAGCGACACCCTGCCGGCCCGGTTCGACCCGACCCTCGACACCGTGGTGCAGCTGCGCTCTGCGTCCAAGAGCTACGCCGCCTGTGGCTGGCGGGTGGGCTGGGTTGCCGCCGACCCGTCGATGGTCGCGCGGGTGGCGGGCTTCCAGGCGCAGGTCCTCAACCCGCCCAACACCCACGTCCAGCGCGCCCTGGTGCGGCTGCCCGAGGTGCCCGAGGCGTACCGCGAAGCCGCCCGCGCGGCGGTGCGCGAGCGCTTGGCCGGGGTCCGCGCCGCCCTCGCCGCCGCCGGCCTGACCGCCGCGATGCCGCAGGGTGGCTTCTACCTGTGGTGCGACATCGGGCCGCTGCTGAAGCGCGCCGGGGTCGGCACGTCGCGAGAGTGGTGTGTGCGCCTCGCCCGGCGCCACGGCGTCGGCCTCTGGCCCGGCGAGGACTTCGGCGCCCCCGGTTGGGTAAGGGTCTCCGCAGTGGCGACCCCACCGCCTGGCTGGCCGGAGGCCGCCGCGGCACTGGCCCAACGCCTGGGCGCGGCCGTCGCCGACGGCGGGTGAGGTACGCCCGTGGGCGTATACTCGGGCGCCATGGCCGTGCGCCGTCTCTGGTCTGTCATCCTCGCCGTCACGTTGCTGCTGGCGGCGGGAGGCTGTGGCGGGCGGGGCGAGGCGACTCTCGGGCTCCGACCGGCGACTCGGGTCGCGGCCGACGCGGTGCCGTCGCAGGGCCTCGCGGAGGTGCTCCGCCTCGACCGGCGCCTCGACCAGGCGGTGGTCCGCCGCACCGAGGAGCACGTCCGCTTCAGCACCCCCGGCGACCGCGAGCTGCTCGGGGTGGGCTGGAGCGAGCTCGAGTCCGACCCGACGCTCGGGCGCGGCTTCGCCTGGGCCATCGGGACCACCGCCGAGGTGGCGGCCCGGGTCATTCGAGCCCCGGGCGTGGAGCTCGCCTTCACCTGCCGGGCGTTCGCGTACCAGGGGGCGCCGCCGCAGGTCGTGCACGTGGCGCTGGGCGATGGCGTCCTCGGCGACGTGACGGTGGGTCCCGAGCTCGCCACCTACCGGCTGCCGGTGCCCGAAGAGCTTCTCGGCCCTGACCGTCACCTGCGCTTCGACTTTGCCTGGGCGGAGCGCCCGGCCGACCGGATCCCGGGGTCGTCGGACACCCGGCCCCTGGCTGCCGCCTTCTATGCCGTCGATCTGGCGGTCCCGGGCGCAGCAGCGGCGCCCGATCCCGTGCGCCGGGACGACGGCTTCGTGCAGGCGAGCGGTACGGAGGTGGCCTTCCCCCTCCTGGTACCGCCTCGGGGGTCTCTCGAGATCGGCGTGGCTCCGGCCGGGGGCCCGGCCTCCCGGGAAGGTCGCGCCCAGGTGTGGGTGCGCCACCGGGAGCGGGGCGAGCAGCTGGTCGCCGAGGCGCCGTTGGGCCACCTGCCCCGCAAGCGCTGGCGGATCGCGCTCGGACCCCTCGCCGGTCAGCGGGTCGAGGTGGTGCTCCGGCTCCGGGGCGCATCGCCGGGCGAGGCCGTGTGGTGGCGCCGGCCGCGGCTTTTCGCCGACGCCGCCCGGGTCGACGCACGGACCAACCTGCTGCTCGTGGTTGTGGACACGCTACGCGCCGACCACCTCTCGTGCTACGGGGGAAGCACGTCGACGCCGAACATGGACGCCCTGGCGGCCTCGGGGGTGCGCTTCGCACGGGCGTACAGCCACATTCCCATCACCCTGCCGAGCCACTCCACCATGTTCACCTCCGAGGTGCCCGCCGAGCACGGGGTTCATAACAACGGCGGCCTCCTGCCCTCCAGGGAGCTCACGCTGGCCGAGGTGCTGCGGGACAACTACCGCGCCACCGCCGGCTTCGTCAGCCTCGGCGTTCTCTCGGCCACCTACGGCATCGCCCAGGGCTTCGACAGCTACGGCGACCGCTTCGGAGCGGACTGGTGGAAGGATGCCGGCGAGGTCAACCGGGAGGTCTTCGCCTGGCTCGACGCCGAGCCCGCCGAGCCTTTCTTCCTCTGGGTCCATTACAGCGATCCGCACGAGCCCTACGCACCGCCGGACGAGGCCTACCCCGAGGTGGGTGTCCGCCTCGACGGCCGGCCCGTCGGGAGCTTCCACGCCGACGGGCGCATGGTGACCCTCGACCTCGAGCTGAGGCCCGGGTCGAACCGCCTCATGCTGCTCCCTGCGGGGCCGCGGCAGGAGCGGCCGCTGAGCTTCCGCTACGTTTCGGTCGACCCGCCGGAGATTGCGATGGCGCCCGGCGCAGGCTGGTCCACCGGCACGGTCAACCCGCGCAACCCGGCGCTGCTCGCGCGCCCGCCGGTGGCGGTGACCCTGAAGAACCCGACCGGCGGTCCGGTCACCGCTCAGCTTCGCTTCGTGTGCGAGGAGAAGCACACGAAGGCGGAGAAGCGGGCGGCCTACGGCCGCGAGGTGGAGTACGCCGACCGCCAGCTCGGCCTCCTCATGGAGCGTTTGCGCGCCGGCGGCCTCCTCGACCATACCCTCGTCGTGCTCACCGCCGACCACGGCGAGGGTCTGGGCGACCACGTGCAGATGGCGCACGTGGATCAGCTCTACGAGGCGCAGGTCCACGTTCCGCTGATCGTCTCCTTCCCCGGCACGCTGCCGGCCGGGACGGTGGTGCCGGACGTCGTCTCCCACCTCGACCTGCTGCCCACCGTCGATCGGCTGCTGCGCCTCGACGACCTCGGGACCCGGCGCGGGCGCGACCTCACCCCCCTCATGCTCGGCGCCGCGCACGAGCCGTCGCCGCCGGTGCTGCTGGCGACCTACCGACCCGAGGCCGCGGTGGACCGGCGCGGCCTGCTGGTGGGGAACGAGAAGTACATCCTCAGCCTGCCCGCGGGGCGGGAGGAGCTCTACGATCTCGGCCGCGACCCCGGCGAGCACGAGAACCTCGCGGGGGAGCACCGTGACCGCACCGAGGCGCTCGCCCGCGAGCTCGAGGCGTTGGTGGGCGCGGCGGCTGCGGAGCGGGGCACGCCCGTTCCGCAGCGCACGCTCAGTGACGAGGAGCGCCAGCGGCTCAAGACGCTGGGCTACCTCTAGCGCGAACCAGCCGCCACATTCCTACTGCAGGTAGCCGATGGTCTTGAGCTGCTGGGCGCGGAGCTTGCGCTCGCGGTCGAGCTCGGGCTCCGGCGTCGGCTTGGGCTTGACCCGGCTGCCGACCCACGGGCTCTGCCAGCGTACGATGCGGTCGCCTTGCCGCTCGCCGAGGTCGCCCTCCCAACGGGCGTCCAGGCAGAGCCGGACCTTCTGGTAGCCGAGACCGTCGAGAAGGATGCTGCGCTCCCGCCAGAGCTCCTGATCGGACGAGTCGACCTCGTCGTCGAGCAGCACCCGAAGCCTGCCTCCGGCGAGCGGCTCGAGGGTGGCGCGGAAGAGACCCTTCACGCTGGCGGGCCCCAACGGTCCCGCGTCGAGACCGTAGGCGAGGACCATCTGCGGCCTGGGGGGCAGCCACAGCACGCGGCAGCTCGAGGGCTCCCGTACCAGCCTCCGGGTCTTGCCGTGGAAGTCCCTGATCGTCTGGTGCTCCTCGGGGAGGGTGTAGGCGTACAGCTCCTGGTCGATGAACGGGCGCGTGTCGGAGCGGGCGACGGCGTGGAGGGGCTGGGGCTTGAGGCGCTCGAGCTGCGGACAGTAGTCCGCCGGGTAGCGGCGCGCGCGCATGGGCAGGTAGGGCGGCTCGAGCTGCCACACGACGTGCCCCTGGGTCGTGATCTCGAAGATGCGCCCGCCCTGGCTCGAGCTGATCAGCGCGTTGCCGTTGGGTAGCGGCTGGGCGGTGCCGGCGACCGAGGAGAAGAACCCATCGGCGGCGTAGCGCCACACCACGCGGCGCTCCACCGGGTCGATGGCGAGGACCGATGATCGCCGGTAGGCCTCGCGGTTGTTGTAGCCGTTATCGAAGACGACGATGAGGCCTTCTCCCACGTTTCCGGAGGCGATCATGCGGGCCTCGTGCTGGTAGTCGAGGCTGTCCTCGTAGCGCCAGGCCACCTTGCCGGTCTCACGGTCGATGACGAAGATGCAGTTGAGGTTGCGCGCGCTTACCAGGATGTTGCCGGGGCGGAAGCGCTCGTCGCCGGCGGCGAAGTGCGGGTTGGGCGGTAGCTCCTGCACCGAGTTGCAGTGGGTCGGGTCGTGCGACGAGCGATCGGCCTGCGGTAAGTCGACGCCGAGGTGGTCGGCAATCCGCCACGACCACACCACCCGCTTCGAGCGGTCGACCTCGATCAGCTTGTCGAGCCGACCCGGTGCCTCGTGTAGGAGGAGCAGGTAGTTGCCGTTGGCGAGACGAAAGAAGTCGTGGTGGAGGAGATCCTCCTCGTTGGCCGGGCGGTAGTACCAGTCGAGCCGGCCGCCCCACGAGTACTCCTTGAGGTAGTTGTCGACACCGTCGACCGTGAGGGTTCCGTCCGGGTTGAGCCGGGTACGCGCCACCGCGCGGACTCGAGGCCATGAGTGCACGATCCGACCGTTGAGGTCGACCAGCATGGGGATCCGGCGGCGGAAGAGCGCGAGCGTATAGCCGTTGAAGCAGGCCTCCGGCTCGCAAACCGTGATCCACTTGCCGACGTCCGCATCGGCGAGGGCCTCGTGGCGGGTATCGCCCTGCTCGAGGCTGTCGTCGGGTGGGGCGATACCGACCTGCGTGCCTGCACCCGGTCGGCAGCCGGCGGTCATGAAGAGTAGCCCGGCCAGGAGGGCCGTGGCGGCTACGGCGTGGAGTACTCGTGTCATCCCGTATGTGTCCCATGCGCCTGCGCGGCAGTCGCTTCTCGCCATCGTCGAGCGCGGGTAGTCTCGCACGCCCGGTCTCCTCCTGGCAAGGTCGGAGGAGGTCCCCGGTCGGCACGTCCGCGCGCCGGTGCCATTGACAGCGTCCGGGGCCGGGACGGGGACCGCGGCCGCGTCCGATACCGCCGCGGAGCAGGTGTCCTCCGGAGAAGGTGTCCTCCGGCGGGCGTGCCGTCCATGACGCTTTCCCGGGAGCGCTTCCTCGCCGGGAGGGCGTTCGCGGGAAACGTCATGGGGGGCTCCCACGGCCCTTGGCGTTCGGAGTACTTGCTCCGAGCGACCAGGGAGGCGACTCGGCGCAGGGCCCGGGGACGGCCGTGCTGCCGTCTGCCTGCGTGTGCCGTTGCCGCCCCCGGGGCCGCGCCGACGGGCGGCGGCAAGGCCGCCGCCCGGGAGCCGGGGTTGGGAGCATCAGGAGCCGACGCGGTGTCCGGGGCCGGCGCCGCGACCGGGGCCGAGGTTCGGCGCCTTGGGACCTCCGGTCCTTTGAACGTCGGGACGTTTCGCGCACAATGGGGGCCGGAGGAGCGAGGTGGCGAGCCACGCCCACGCCAACGAGGAGGCTGGAGCCCGGAACACGCGCCGGCTGGGGGCGACGCTGGCCCTCGCGCTCACCTACATGGCAGCGGAGATCGTCGGCGGCTGGCTCACCGGCTCCCTGGCGCTGCTCGCCGACGCCGGGCACATGTTCTCGGATGCCGGCGCCCTCGCACTCTCGCTGGTCGCCGTGCGCCTCGCCCGCCGGCCGCACTCGGCGCGGCGCACCTTCGGCTACCACCGTGCCGAGATCCTCGCCGCTCTGGCCAACGCCGGCACCCTGGTGGCGATCTCGGTGTTCATCTTCGTGGAGGCCTGGCAGCGCTTCCACACCCCCCACGCGGTGCAGGGCGGACCGATGCTGGCGGTGGCCGCGGGCGGGCTCGTGGTCAACCTCGTGAGCCTCTCAATCCTGCACGGCGGGCGTGAGGACAACCTCAATGTGCGTGGGGTCTGGCTCCACGTTCTCGCTGACACCCTGGGCAGCGTGCAGGCGATGGCCGCCGGCGCGCTCATCTGGGCGTTCGGCTGGGGGTGGGCGGACCCGCTGGCCTCGGTGCTCATCGGGGCCCTGGTCCTGCTCTCGTCGTGGGGCTTGCTCAGAGAGGCGGTCAACGTGCTCATGGAGGGGAC
The DNA here is from genome assembly GCA_963844845.1 of uncultured Acidobacteriota bacterium. Classification (GTDB taxonomy): domain Bacteria; phylum Acidobacteriota; class Thermoanaerobaculia; order Thermoanaerobaculales; family Sulfomarinibacteraceae; genus CAWJPW01. The sequence goes on along the minus strand of CAWJPW010000008.1, from coordinate 218,598 downwards.
CCCCTCGCACATCGACCTCGACGAGGTGGCGGCAGCGCTCACCCGGGTGCGCGGGGTGGACGGCGTCCACGACCTCCACGTGTGGACCATTACCTCGGGGTTCGTGGCCCTCTCGGCCCACGTGGTAGCCGGTCCGGAGGCGCCCCCCGACCTCCTCGTCCGTCTGCGCTCGACCTTGGATGAGGAGTTCGCCATCGGGCACTCCACCATCCAGGTGGAACCTCGCACCGCCCTGCACCAGATCCAGTGCGGCTCGGCGCCCCGTGCCTGAGACCGGCGACGGAGCCCGCGGAAGCCAGGACCTCGTCGGCTCCACCCTGGCGGTGGTCGCCGGCAGCGTTGCCGCCCTGGTGGGGACCCTCCTCGCCCGGGTCATCATGGCCCGCGCACTGGCGCCGGCCGAGCTCGGCATGCTGCTGCTGGCGGTGGCGCTGGCCTCGGCGCTGGGCGGTATCGCCAGCCTCGGTCTGAACCCCGCCACCGCGCACCGGGTGGCAGCCTTGCGCGCCGCCGGAGCCGAGGAGGAGGCCCAGGCCAGTGCCCGCACCGCCCTGCTCGTGGCCGCGGCAGTGGGTGGCGGCGCCGCGGTGGCGCTGGCCGCGGCCGGGCTCGCCATGGTCGAGGCGGCCGGGCTGCTGCCGCCGGCGTGGGGCCTGTTGGGATGGGGGTTGCTCGGGGTGTGGCCGGTGGCATTGGCTCTGCCGGTGGGGCTCGCGGTGCTGGGCGCCTGCCGCGGTTTTGGCGAGGTTGCCGGCCGTGCTCTGCTGCGTGACGGCGGCGGTGGGCTGCTGCGTGCCGCCGCGGTGGCGCTCGCCGCCCTGGCGGGCGGCTCAGTGCTGGTCTTCGCTCTGGCCTTCGCCGCCGGCAGCGTGGCGGCCGAAGGCCTCTTCGCCCTCCACGCGGTTCGCCGGGGCTGGTTCGGGCGCGGGCGGCGGCGGCGCGACCGCGGTCTGGTGGGCTCGCTACGCCCGTTCGCGGTCCTCGAGGTCCTCGGCCAGACCGACCAGTGGCTCGACATGGGCGTGGTGGGGCTGTTGGCGAGCCCGGCGCAGGTCGGTTTCTACGGTATCGCCAAGGGCCTGCTCCGGGCGCTGCGGATGCTCGGGGCGGCGGGCGCGCACGGCTACCTGCCCATGGCCTCGGCGGCGCATCGGCGTGGTGATGAGCGTGCGTTGGCCGGCGCCTACCATCACGCCCGCCTTCTCACCCTGGCGCTGGTGTGGCTGCCGTTGAGCATGTGCCTGGCGGTACCGCAGCAGCTGGTGGTGCTCCTGGCAGGCGTTCCCTACCTGCCGGCCGGAGAGGTCCTCCGCGTGCTGGCGCTCTCCTTTCTTGCCGAGTCTCTCCTCGGCTACCAGGACCTCACCCTGGTGGCGGCGGGCCACGCTCGTACCGTGGCCCTGCTGCGGACCGGCGTGCTGGTCGCCGGAGGCGCGGCCATGGCGCTGCTCACCGTCTGCTTTGGGGCCCTGGGAACCGCCGCCGGGCTCGCCCTGGCGGTGGTGGGGCGGCTGGTGGTTCTGGCTCTGCTGCTGCGTCGGCGCGTTCGGCTGGGAGGTTTTGGCGCTTCGGCTCCGGGCGTGGTGGCGACCGCGCTCGTGCTGGTCGGGGCGGCGGCCGTCGCCGGCAGGGAGCTGCCGGGGAGTTGGTCGGCGGTGGCCGCTGCGGCGGCGGGCGGGCTCGGTGCCGCCCTGTTGTGGCACCGCTCCGGCGGCTCGCTGGGTCAGCTGCTGCGGGCCCGCCGCGGTTGAGTGGCGCCCACCACGAGACCGGCCGCCTCGGCATAGAGCTCGAGCGCGCGCTCGGCCACCGCCGGTGCGGCAAACTCCGCCAGGCGTTGACGTCCTCGCTCCGCCAGGGCGCGGCGCAGGGCGGGCTCGCGTCCAAGCCGGACCACGGCGGCGGCAAAGGCTGCGGGGTCGTCGGCCAGGAGCGCGCCGTCGCCGTCGTCCTCCACGAGACCGGCGCCGCCCTGGCTGGTGGTGACCGCGGGTACGCCGAAGGACCAGGCCTCGAGGAGGCGGACGCGGATGCCGGAAGCGACGCGCACCGGCGCGACCACCACTGCCCGCGGGTCGGCCAGCTCGGAGGGCGAGGCCACGAGGCCGTGACGGGTGACGCGGGTCCCGGCGGGTCGTAGGCTCGACGAGCCGGGTCCGGCGAGGTGGAGCACCGCGCCGGGGAGGGCCTCGGCCACTCGCGGCCAGACGCGGCGGAGGAACCACAGCGCGCCGTCGCGGTTGGGGCGCCAGTCGAAGGAACCCAGGCAGACGATCGGAGGGTCGCCCGCTAAGCGAGGCGGTGGCTGCAGCGGGACGGTGGGAGCCCAGGCCGGCGGCAGGACGCGAATCCGGGCGCCGGGGGCCATGGCCGCGAGGGCGGCGGCGTCGTGCTCCGAGATCGCCGCCACCAGGTCGGCAGCAGCGCAGGCGTGCGCCTCAGCTCGGGCCAGGCGGCGTGCCTCGAGGCCCAGAAGCAGGGAGGTGAGCGGCGAGCAGATCCGCGCGTAGCGCCGAGTCAGGTCGGACTCCACATTCTGCTGCCGCAGGAGGACCGGTGTGCGCCCGGCGAAGAGGGGAATGAGCCACGCCAGCTGCACCTGCTCGAGGTGGATGACGTCCGGCTCGAGCTCGGACACCAGCCTCTCCACCGCCGCCGCCAGGGGCTCGAGACGGTAGCGCGTCATGGTCACGGAGGCGCCGGTGAGAAGGGCGGCCCCGGCCCTCAGCCAGCCCGCCGGTGCCGCGGAGACCGTGTGCAGCTGGTAGCCGGGTTCGTCTCCGCTGACGGGGACGGAGCCGGTAGGCGCCAGCACGGTGAGGGCGACGCCGCGCGCGGCGAGGGCCTCGAGGAGGCTGTGGAGAATGGCGTTGCCGCCGCCCACCGGCGGCCAGGGCGGCTTGGTGGCGACCACCAGGACGCGGAGCGGGTCGGTCATCGTCAGCCGGCCTCACGAGGGCCGGTGACCTCTCGGCGGGCGCGGCGCGCGAGGCTGCGGGCACAGCCCCAGGCCTCGCCCAGGAGCGACGCCTGAAACCCGGCGGTCACCACCGGCAGTGTGATGAGAAAGTCGCCGAAGCGGTGGCCCCGCAGGCTGTGCCGGGCGCAGTGGGCGAGATTGCTGGCCAGGCGCAGGGGCAGGATCGAGCCGAGGATCAGAGCGAGGGCTCTGGCACGCCCAAACCGCTCCCACTCCATCCGGAGGCTTCCGAAGAGTACACCCCGGGTCAGACGCTCGCGAAGAAAGCCCAGGAAGCCCTCGACGTGGTGGTGCTCGGCCACCGCACCGGGCACCAGCCAAACCGTGTGTCCGCGCCGCCGCGCCTCCCAGCTGAACAACGCATCGCCGAGAAAGTGGTCGCCGCGGAAGCCGCCAAGCTCGTCGTACACCCTCCGCGGGCAGAGCAGGGCTGCGGTGGGGCCCATGTCGACCGGCCTCACGCTGCCGCCCGGCAACCACTTACTGAACTTGCACAGGTGGATGCCGACGTCCAACCAGCGCCCTCCGTGACAGGTCAAGGCGCCGGAGACCAGTCCTCCGTGGCGGGCATGGGCGGTAACGAGGGCCGTGAGCCAGCCGGGATGCGGGTAGATGTCGGGATCGGTGAAGACGAGGAGCTGTCCCCCGGCGAGGTCCACCGCGCGGTTGCGGGCCTCGTGCGGCAGGAGGCGCCGAGTCGAGTGCTCGAAGCGCACCTCCGGAAAGCCCTCCTGGACCATGCGGGTGCTCGCGTCGTCGGGGCTCGAGTCCACCACCACCACCTCGAAGGAGGGGTGATCCTGGCCGCGCAACGCCGTCAGGCAGCCGCCCAGGGTCGCGGTCGAGCGATAGGCCGGTATCACCACCGAGAGCTCAGGCGGCATGGCCCGCGCTCTCCGCCGCCGGCAGGGGTCTCTCCTCGGTGCACTCGTAGCGGGTGAATGCCGCCTCGGCGTTGCCGGGGCCCAGGAGCAGCCCCACCGCCTGGCCCGTGGCACCGGCGAGCTGGGCGAGGTACACCAGGTGGGCGCCGCGCAGCAGGGTCCGCCGCAGCGGGGGGTTGTGGCGGGCGAGGAAGGCCTGGGTGTGAGCGAGGTAGTAGAGAGGGATCACCGGCGTCAGCACCACGTACGCCAGCCGCCGCCACCACGGCCATGAGCGCTCGGCGGCGCGCAGGTGGCCGTAGAGGCGGTGGTAGAGGAAATAACCGCGGACGACGCTGCCGAGGGTGCCCTCGTTGAGGTGGCGGATGCGCGCAGTGGGCACGATGGCGAGGCGGTGACCGTCGGCGACGAGGCGCTGGATGAGGGCGTTGTCGGAGGCCAGCAGGCGCTCGAGGTCGTCACCGAGAGCGAGCAGGACCTCGCGGCGGTAGGAGGAGTTCTGGCCGGGGATGAGCTGGGTCTCCTCTTCCCGTACCTGGTGCGCGAACCGGCCGTAGCTCATGATCCCGGTGAGATCGGCGCGGCCGAGCCCCGGGTTGCCGTTCTCCACCCGCGGGCCGACACCGTCCCAGCCGCGCCCGTGCGCCTCGAGCAGCGCGCGGGCCCAGCCCGGGCACACCTGGACGTGCTCCTCGACGAAGGCCACGACGTCGCCTCGAGCCGTACGAATGCCGGCGGTGCGGGCGGCGGCGAAGGAGGTCGCAGACCCCAGCTCGGTGACGCGAACCGCAGGGTGGCCGGCGAACGGCACCGGCGGCGCGGACGGGCTCCCGAGATCCTGCACCAGAATCTCGAGCTCGGCTTCGTCGCTCTGCTCCAGGAGGCCCTCGAGGCACCCGCGGAGCCGGTCGCGCCGGTCGCCGACGACGATCACAACGCTCAGACGCTCCAGCTCGGTCGGTCGGCCTGCGCTCATCCGGCGCATTCTAGCAGCGCGAGGGCGAAGACCTCGGACCGGATTCGAGGGAGACGCCGGGTCGCAAAGGTGCTACCGTATGGCGATGTCGCGATTGCGCCTCACCGTCATCGTTTTTGCCGCGCTTGTCGTCGCCACTGCGGGGGCGGCGGTGCCCGGCTGGCGCGCGAAGGTGGCGCCCGCGGTGCTCGACGGCACCGGGAGCGGCGGCCAGACCGAGATGCTGGTGGTGCTCGCTGAGCAGGCCCCCCTCGGCGCTGCCGACCGCCTCGAAGGCAAGGTCGCCAGGGGCCGGCTCGTGGTGGAGCGGTTACGCGCGGCGGCCGGCCGCAGCCAGACGCCACTGCTGCGCCTCCTCACCGCGCGCGGCGTCCCCCACCGCGCGTTCTGGGTGGCGAACATGGTGTGGGTGCGAGGTGACCGCGCGCTGGTGGAGGCGCTGGCGCGCCGGTCGGACGTCGCGCGACTGGATGCGAACCCGCGCGTGCGCCTGGCGGAGCCGGTAGCTGAGCGCGCCCCAGTGGTGGCGACGGCGGTGGAGTGGAATATCACGATGGTGGGCGCCCCGGACCTGTGGGCGCTGGGCCCCACCGGGCAGGGGGTGGTGTTGGCCGGGCAGGACACCGGCTACGACTGGATGCACCCTGCCCTCGAGAGCGCCTACCGCGGCTGGAACGGGGCCACCGCCAGCCATGACTACAACTGGCACGACGCGATCCACAGCGGGGGCGGCTCCTGCGGTGCCGACTCACCGGTGCCGTGCGACGACTATGGCCATGGCACCCACACCATGGGCACCATGGTGGGCGACGACGGTGGCAGCAACCAGATTGGCATGGCGCCGGGAGCGCGCTGGATCGGGTGCCGCAACATGGACCAGGGGGCGGGCACGCCGGCGACCTACGCCGAGTGCTTTCAGTTTTTCCTGGCGCCCACCGACCTCGCCGGCGAGAATCCGCGTCCCGACCTCGCCCCGGATGTCATCAACGACTCCTGGGTCTGCACGCCCACTGAGGGCTGCACCGATCCCGACATCCTCAGGACGGTGGTAGAGAACGTCCGGGCCGCCGGTATCGTGGTGGTGGCGTCGGCGGGCAACTCTGGGCCGACGTGCAGCAGCGTCGTCGACCCCCCGGCGATCTACGATGCTTCCTTCAGCGTCGGCGCGGTGGACTCCTCGGATACGATTGCCAGCTTCTCGAGCCGCGGCCCGGTGACGGCGGACGGAAGCGGTCGTCTCAAGCCGGAGGTCGTCGCTCCCGGAGTGAACGTGCGCTCATCGTTTCCCGGCGGGGGCTACGCCACCGACTCCGGCACAAGCATGGCTGGTCCCCATGTCGCCGGGCTCGCTGCGCTCCTCATCTCGGCGTGCCCTGGTCTGCGCGGCGACGTCGATGCCATCGAGGCCGACATCGAGGCGGCGGCGCTGCCACTCACCACCAGCGAGACCTGTGGCGGGCTCGCACCCGGTGCGGTGCCCAACAACACGTACGGGTTCGGTCGGATCCGCGCGGTGCTGCCGGAGGTCTGCCCGCTCTTCCTCGACGGCTTCGAAACCGGCACCACCGAGCGGTGGAGCGCCGTGGCGCCGTGAGCTGCCGTCTCCCCGCGCCGGACCGTGTACCCTAGGAACCATGACCGCGGACCTGAACTCTGCTGAGACCCGCTCCGGGCGCGAGCTCGTGGGGCGCGGCCGCCGCGCCGTCCGCCGTAACCTCGTCGAGACCTGATACACACCGTCCCTCGGGCGCGCCGGATTGTGCTCGCCGCCCGGGAGGGGAGGGCATTGCGGTGCATCCCGTCGACCTAATCGTCTTCGGTGCCTACATGGTCATCATGCTGGGCATCGGCTTCTACTTCCTCAAGCGCAACACCGGCGCCGATGACTACTACGTGGGCGGCCGCAATATGGGCAGCCTGCACGTGGGCATGTCGGTGGTGGCCACCGACGTGGGCGGCGGCTTCTCCATCGGTCTCGGTGGACTCGGCTTCACCATGGGCCTGTCGGGATCGTGGATGCTCTTCACCGGGCTGGTGGGGGCGTGGCTCAGCGCCGTGCTCCTGATCCCCAAGGTCAAGCGCAACCGGGCGTTCGACAACGCCTTCACGTTCCCCGAGGTGTTCAGCCACTTCTACGACCGACGGGTGGCTCTGGTGGCGGGCGTGATCTCGGCCATCGGCTACATCGGGTTCACCAGCTCGCAGATCCTCGCCGGCGCCAAGCTCGCCTCCGGGACCTTCGTCCACCTCGACCAGGAGACCGCCCTCCTGATCATGGGCGCGGTGGTGGTGGGCTACACGGTGCTCGGCGGCATGAAGGCGGTGATCTACACCGACACCGTGCAGTGGATGGTCCTCATCGGCGGGCTGGTGTTCGTCGGCCTTCCGGTGTCGTACCGCGCCATCGGCGGGTGGTCGGCCATCGTCACTACCCTGCGGCCCGAGATGCTCACCTTCACCAACCTGAGCTGGCAGGACATCGTCAACTGGGGGGTGACCATCATCCCCATCTGGTTCGTGGGCATGACCCTCTACCAGCGGATCTACGCATGCGCCGACGAGCACACCGCCAAGCGGGCGTGGTACGTGGCCGGGCTCCTGGAGTGGCCGGTGATGGCGCTCATGGGCGTCACCCTCGGCCTCTTCGCCCGGGTCGCCGCGGACCAGGGAATGTTCCACTACCTGGGCGCCGCCGACATCTCCGCCACCGACCCCGAGACCGGGCTGCCCATGCTGCTGCGTACGGTGCTGCCGGTGGGCCTGATGGGGGTGATGATGTCGGCCTACTTCTCGGCCATCCTCTCCACCGCCGACAGCTGCCTGATGGCCTGCTCGGGCAACCTGGTATCCGACATCATCGGCCACTTCCGCGAGCTCGACCCGGAGAGCACGGGCTTCCTGCGCTTCTCCCAGGTGGCGACCCTCCTCCTGGGCGCCGCCGCGCTGCTGCTGGCCTCGTTCATGACGAATGTCCTGAACCTCATGCTCTACTCGTACGCGTTCATGGTCTCGGGCCTCTTCGTCCCGCTGGTGGGGGCCCTGTTCTGGAGCCGCGGCACCTCGCGGGCGGCGCTGTGGGCCATGCTCCTGGGCGGCGGCACCACCGTGGGGCTGGAGATCTCCCGTCTGCCTCTGCCACTGGGGCTGGACAGCAACGTCTTCGGTCTTACCGTGTCGATCCTCGCCTTCGTGGGTCTGTCGTTGGCGACGCCGGCTGTGGAGACGGCACTCACCGAGGGCTGAGGCGCACCGCAGCCGCGACGTTTGACCCGTGCGCGGTAGGATGACGGCAGGAGGCCGACATGATCCTCGCCCTCACCCGCCAGGTGAGCCCCGCCATTGTCCGCTGTGAGCTCACCCACCTCCCGCGCAAGCCCATCGATCTCGAGCGCGCGCGGGCCCAGCACCGCCAGTATGAAGAGGCTCTACGACGTCTCGGCTGCACGGTGGAGCGGCTGCCGACGGCGCCGGAGCTGGCCGACGCGGTGTTCGTGGAGGACGCGGCGGTGGTCCTTGACGAGGCGGCGGTGATCACCCGGCCCGGGGCCGCCTCGCGTCGGCCGGAGCTGGAGTCGGTCGCGCAGGTGCTGGGCCGGTACCGGCCCCTACGGTACCTCCAGGCCCCCGCCACCCTCGATGGTGGCGATGTGCTGCGGGTCGGCCGGACGCTCTTCGTGGGGCGCTCGGGCCGCTCCGACGGGGCCGGGATCGCTCAGCTGGGCGAGCTGGTGGCGGACCTCGGCTACGAGGTGCGGGGCGTGGAGCTCAAAGGCTGCCTCCACCTCAAGACGGCGATCGGTGTGGTGGGCCCCGCGACGGTGCTCTGCAACCCCGAGTGGGTGGACCCGGGGAGCTTCGGCGAGGTCGAGGTGATCGAGGTGGCGCCGGAGGAGCCGTTCGCCGCCAACGCGCTGCTGGTGGGCGGTGGTGTGATCCACTCGGCGGCTTTCGTCCGCACCCGGGAGCGGCTGGTGGCGCGCGGGATCGCGGTGACGCCCGTGCCGGCCGACGAGCTCGCCAAGGCCGAGGGCGGCGTCACCTGCTGCAGCCTCATCGTCGACGGGCTGCCGGACGGTCGGTGAGTCAGCCGGCCGCGTCCACCGCGGCGAGGAGGCGCCTGGCTCGCGCCTCGATGGCGGCGACGTCGCCGCGGGCCACCTCGTCGGGGTCGAAGAGCGGGCGCACGAACCCCACCGCATGAGCGCCGGCGGCGAGGAAGGCGGCGGCGTTGCCGGCGTCCACCCCGCTGGTGGGGACGATGCGCAGGAACGGGAGCGGGCCGAGCACCGCCCGTACCCAACCGGGCCCGTCCACCGGCGCCGGGAAGAGCTTCTGCAGGGGTGCGCCGGCGCGGTGGGCGCGCAGCATCTCGGACGGGGTGGCCGCCCCGGGGATCATCGCCACGCCGAGCCGGGCAGCCTCACTGATGACCGCCTCGTCAACCACCGGCGAGACCAGGAAGGCGGCCCCCGCCGCCACCGCGGCGCGGGCCTCAGCGGGGGTGAGCACGGTGCCGGCGCCGACCAGCAGGCCCTCGCGGCCGGCCAGCTCGGCGACCACCGTGAGCGCGTCGGGGGTGCCCAGCGTGAGCTCCACGGCGCGGAAGCCGCCGCGCACCGCCGCCGCCATCGCCGCCCCCGCCGCCCCCGGCACCGTCGTCCGCAGGATCGCCACCGCCCGCAGGCGGCCGAGACGCTCCACGACCTCGGCGGGGGAGGGAGTCGTGTCCATCGAGCGGAATCCTAGCACCACGGCTAGAATCGAAGGATGAGCGACGCTCAGCGGGCGATCGACTTCGCAGCGGGCGAGCATGGCGTGACGCGCGAGGTGGCGCGGTGGGCCGAGCTGGCGGCGCGGCCGTACCGCTTCCGCCTCGGCGAGGAGTGGGCCGATGCGGTGCAGGACGCCCTCGCCGAGCTCCTCCGCGACGTGCGCGAGGGGCGGTATCGGGGGGACGGCGCTTTCAAGGGCTATGTCTGGCGGGCGGTGGTCCACACCTGTATCGACCGCCTCCGCTCGCGCAGCCGGCGCCTCGGCCACGAAGGCGGTGATCCCGAGGCGGCCCCCGAGCCTCAGGCTCCGTCGAGCGACCCGGCGGAGCGGCTCTTCCTGCTCGAGGTGGCGCGGCGCTGCCCCGCCGAGTGCCGCCGGCTCTGGCAGATGATCCTGGTAGGCCTCAGCTACCGCGAGATGTCCCTCGAGCTGGCGGTGAGCGAGGGCGCCCTGCGGGTTCGGGTGCTGCGCTGCCGGCGGCGTGCAGCCGAGGTGGCCGCCCGTCTGCGGCAGGGCGAAGGGCGTCGTGTAACGGTTGCGACGCCGCCGACGCCGCATGAGGTGGAGGGGAGGCCAGACGATGATTGAGTGTGCCCGCGTCCGCGAGCTCCTGCCCTGGCACCTGAACGGCACGCTCGAGGGCGACGAGGCGGCGGCGGTGAGTGGCCACCTGGAGCGCTGTGCTGCCTGTCGTGACGAGCTCGAGGCCACCCGGGCAGCGGCCTCGGTCTTCGCGGCCCACCCGTCGGCGGCGAGCCTGGCGGCGTGGGCGGCCGGCGAGGTCGACGACGCCTCGGAGGCGGTGGGCACCCACCTGGCGACCTGCGTCTCCTGCCGCGAGGAGGTCGCCCTCGCCCAGGCCGGCCTCGCCGCCCTGGAGGATCCCGCGCCGGCGTCCGCGCGCCAGCGGCCGGGCTGGCTTGCCGGCGTGGCGGCGGTGTTGGTGATGGCGGCGCTCGCCGGGATCGCCTGGGTCGTCATGCACCGCGGGGTGGAGGCCTCGCGCACGCGGGTGGCGGCGCTGGCCCGGCGGGTCGACAACCTCGAGGGCGAGGCACACCGGCTCCAGGACCGGATCGCCGCCGCCGCCCAGGCAGCGGCCCGCACCCGCGGCGAGCTGGCGGCGGCTCGGCAGCGGCTTGCCGAGCAGGCCGGTGCACGCCTCGACGTGCGTGTGCTCGAGCTCCTGCCCGGGGTGCTCACCCTGCGCGGACCGGCCGCCGCCGAGCTGCCCAGCGTCCCCGCGGACCGCCTCCTCTCGCTGGTGCTGGTACGTGAGGACGCACGCCCGTTCACCAGCTACCGCCTCACCGCGCGCGACCGTGCCGGTCGCCAGCAGTGGGAGGTGACGGGTCTGACTCCTCAGCCCGACGGCGACATCGCCCTCGTGGTGCCCGCCGAGCAGCTCGGTGAGGGCGAGCTCCGGCTCGTGCTGGAGGGCGCGTCGAAGGACGGGCGGTGGGAGAAGGTTGGGGAGTACCGGATGGAGGTCACGCCGGTTGGGCTCGGGTAGGAGGCCGAGAGCCGGAGCCGGCGGGCTCGGCTCTCTGGATCTTCGAGTCTCCGATCTGTCACGGGGCGGCGCCGTGGAGGACAAACGCTCCCCAGGCCGAGGGGTGGGCGGTGGTGGGGTCCTTCAACCGAGCCAGCTTGGCCTGGCGCAGCGCCTCGGCGGCGCCGTGACCGTGCGCGTGGGTGAGGCGGGCGTAGAAGTCGATCATGAGATCGGCGGCGGCGCGGTCGGGGACGTTCCACAGGCTCACCAGTATGCTGTGGGCGCCGGCTTGGAGGAAGGCCTGGGTGAGCCCCACGAGACCCTCGCCGCGCACCGCCTCGCCGAGGCCCGAGCCGCACGAGGAAAGCACCACGAGGTCGGCGTCGAGGTGCAGGTCGTACACCTCCCACGCCTGCAAGAGCCCGTCGTCGCCGCTTCCCGGGGCCCGCGCCAGCACCAGTCCGCTGTGGGTGGCGAGGCGGCTGCTGAGCACGCCGTGGGCGGCGAAGTGGAGATAGCGCGCCGCGGCGACGGCCTGACTGCCCTTCACCGCCGACTCGGTGGCCGCCTCACCCTCGAGCACGCAGGTGCGCCCGGGGGGGAAGAGCCCGGCGATGCGGGCGGCCTCGCGGCGCGCCTCGGGGAGGCCGCCCTGGCGCCACCGGCCGGCGTCGAGGAGCAGGGCGCGCTCGTCGCCGGCCGCCGCCGGCTCCTCGCTGCCGGCGGGATCGGCCACCGCGACCAGGTCCCACGGGCGGGGGCCGGTGGGTCGTTCCGCGAGCTCGGCCAGGATGCTGGCCGAGAGTGCGTAGCGGACTCGCCATTGTCGCAGGAGGTAGGGGAGCTGCCGGGGATCGGTGGAGCGGGGGGGAGCGGTGAGAAGGACCTCGAAGGGCAGGAGGTGGAGAGGGCCGTCGGGCACGATGACGAGCTCGTCGGCGCCCTCGAGACGGGGCGCCGCCGGCGCCACCAGGAGCTCGAAGAGGCGGCGCGCCGCGCGCAGGTAGGCTCCGGACACCCGCGCCGCGGGTTGTGCGAGCTCGTCGCGCAGGGTGTGCACCAGGGGGGTCAGCTCGCCGGCGGAGGGAAGCGGGAACGCGGCCACGCCGGTGCGATCTACCAGCAGGAGTGTCGAGGTGTCATCCCCCACCACGTACTCGAGCAGCACGGTGCCGTGCTCCAGCAGGGTGGCGACCCGGTCCGTGCCCGCCAGCGGCGGATCCAGCAGGGAGACCAGGGGAGAGCCGCTGCGGAGGGCCCCGGCGCGGGCGGACTGCCACTCGTCCACGGTCGCCAGTAAGCGCTGCTCGGTGGAGGTGACGGCGTTGGCATCGGGGGTCTCGTCCTGGCGGAGGTCGATGAGCTGACGCTGGAGCCTGGCGATGTCCTGCTCGAGGCGGGCGGTGCGGGCGGCGAGGGCGGGATCGAGGGCGGCGGCGATGGCGGGACGGTCGGGGGCCAGGAGATCGAGCAGCGAGCGCGCGTGGGCCTGCTCGCTGAGCGCGAAGGCCCGCTCCAGGTGCCCGCCGCCGGGATCGTCGCGCGCCCGCCTGACAGCAAGCGTCACCGCCAGCTCGAACAGCCCGCGCTGCATGCCCAGGTAGGTCGAGCGGAGGGTATCGCTGGCGAGGCGCGCGCGCAGCGACTCGATGAGGGCGATGGCATGATCCGCCTCCGCCGCTGCGGTGGCGAGGTCGCCGCGGGCGAGGGCGAGGCGGGCGAGCTGGTCGCGCGCCACCGCCTCCCCTTCGGGGTCGCCGAGGGTGGTGGTGATGGTGGTGGCTTCAGCGAGCTCTCCCTCCGCCGCCGGAAGCCGGGCCAGCGCGATGTCGGCCTCGCCAAGGCTGGTGAGCGTCGAGGCGACGTCACGGGGCAGTGCGAGCTCGCGGCGGATCGTCAACGCCTCCAGGAGGGTGTCGCGGGCCGCGGCGAAACGCTCCTCGCGCAGCGCGAGATCGCCCAGGCTGTGCAGCGCGGTGGCCTCCCCGGCGCGATCGCCGGCCTGCCGGTAGAGGGTCAGCGCGCGCCGGTAGTCCCCGCGCGCCGTGTCGCTGTCGCCTGCCAGCACAGCGTTGCTGCCGAGGTTGGTGAGGACGGCGGCCTCCCGGGCAGGTGCGCCGAGACCGTGCAGCAGTGTCAGCGCCCGCTCGAAATGGCGGCGCGCGCGGTCGAGGTCGCCGAGATCGTTGAGCACGGAGCCGACGTTCATGAGGACCGTGGCCCGGGCGGCGTCGTCGCCGCGGGCGGCAAGGGCGTCGGCCACCTCCTCGAAGGTGGCGATGGCGGCGTCGTACTCGCCGCGCTCCAGGCGAACCACCGCCAGGTTGTTGCGGGCGTACAGCAGGCCGCCCAGGTTGCCGATCTCGGTGAAGAGCCCGGCCGCCTGGCGGTAGGCTTCCTCGGCCTCGTCGAGGTCGCCGAGCCGGCTGGCGGTGAGGCCCACGGTGTTGAGCGCCTCGGCCTCGCCCAGGCGGTAGCCCGCGCGCCGGTAGGCCGCCACTGCCGCCGCTGCGGCGGAGTGTGCCTGCTCCATGTCCCCGGAAGCCCACCAGCCGATGGCGAGACTGTTGAGGGCCGCGCCTTCGCCCACGGGGTAGTCGGCCGCCACGGCCGCGCGGCGCGCCTCCTCGGCCCGTGCCCGCGAGGCCGCCGGGTCACCCTGTACGCGCTCCACCATGGCGGCGAGGAGCTTCGCGGTGACCAGGCGCCGGGGCAGGCTCAGCTCGGCGAAGCTGGTTGCCGCCTCGTCGAGCACCTCGCGTGCGTCCGCCAGGAGTCCTTCGCCGCGGGTGCGCAGTGCTCGGCGGGCGATCTGCAGCTGACGCTCGGCGCGAACCCGCAGGCGGTCGGCTGCGGTGGCGGGACGTTGCACGACGCTGGCGACGTGGACGGTGCCGGGTGCGCCGTCGTGGGAGGTGAGCTCGACGCGGTAGGTGCCGGCCGCCGGCGCCACCAGCCAGACCTTCTCCTCGAGGGTGGTGGAGGGTGCGTCGTTGGCCGCCCACAGCTCGCGTCCGGCCGGTCCCAGCACCCGCACCGCCAGGTCGAGCCCGTCGGGCGTGAGCACCACGTTGAGAAGCTCTCCGGTGGTGAGCCCCACGGTCGACACGGTGGGAGAGTCTCCGCTGAGCGCGATGGTGCCCCCAGTCGGCGGGAGCTCCTCTGTGGTAGCGCTCGCCGTGCAGAGAATCAGCGCCGCGAGCACCAGCAGTAGGGCTCGTATCGGGACCCTCTTGCGGAATGCGGCCCGTTGGTACTGTTGCAGGTGACGACGGCGACAACAGGTCGATTCCACCCGGCCCGGCTTCTGGACGTACCGAGTCATGAGTCTTCTTCGAGATATGATCGCATTCTCGTTTGATCTTTGCAAGGCGACTGCCGCCGTGACGGTGGCCCTGTCCTCGCGCGGGCGGCATCCGCTGGTGGGACCACCGTGGATGGCGGCGGCCTGTACGTTGCCACCGACTCCGACGTGGCGAACGACGACGGCGGGTCGGGTGCGGGGGTGCACCGCACGAGGGGGTGGTTCCGGGCGGAGGTGGTGGGGCTCGAGCCCGTGCGGACCGACGGGTACCCGGCGAGCGCGGCCTCCGATCCCCTGGTCGTGACGCAGCTCAGCGCGCTGGTCCGGACGCGGCTACAGGAGGCCGCCGGCTGCCTCCTGCGCCGTCGTTGCTGGATCTTCCGGGGCTCGCTCTTTACGGGTACAGGACCTATACTTGATGGCGACCGTCCGGAAAGGAGCGAATCATGCGACTGACGCGAGCCATCTCGTATATTGTGGCGCTGCTGGTTGCGGGAGTCGCTGGTGCCCAGACAGTGCCCGACCTCACCGGGACCTGGGACCTCACGAGTCAGGTGACCATCCCCGGCGAGGAGCTGCCGTGCAACTACTCGGGTCAGGCGATGATCACCCAGAACGGGACGGAGATCTCTGGCACCGCTCAGCAGAGCTTCGTTTCGGGCCCGGCGTCGTGTCCTGCGGAGATGGCGGCCAGCCTCTCTGGCTACTTCGACGGCACGAGGCAGATGGTCGTCCTCAATGGCAGCCTCATGGGCGGCCAGCTGGGCACGCTCTACTTCAGCGGCGACATCTCCCGAGACCAGGGCGGGGGCGGGTCCTTCGGGGTGGAAACGGGACCGTTCGCGGGCGCCGGCGGGAGCTGGAGCGCCCTGCTGCGGCAGCAGCTCGAGGCCATCCCGGCGCTCACCCCGCTGGGTCTCACCCTTTTGGTGGTACTCCTGCTTGGGTTGGGCGCGCTGCTCCTGCGCCGCCGTCAGCCGGCCTGACGCCGGTCGCCCGGACGAAGCGCTGGATCGCCGCGGCAGGCGCTGAGGCCAACAGGGCCGGTACGAGCAGGAGGTCCGCCGCCAGGGCCGCGGCGATGGCCAGCGACGAGAGGGCGCCGAAGCGGGCCACGGGAAGCAGGCTCGAGAGCCCGCACACCCCGAACCCCAACACCAGAATCGTGGAGGTGCTCACGTGGCCGGCGGCGGTCTCGGCGAGGGTGTCCACGACCTGCCCGGCCTGACTGCCTCCGGCCGTGCCACCCATGACGTGGCGGAGATGGCCCAAGGTGTGCAGGGTGTCGTCCACCGCCAGGCCGAGGACCACCGCGGCGATCATCACCGTGGCGCTGTCCACCGGGACGCCGAACCAGCCCATGCTCCCGAGCACCACCAGGACCGGCCACAGGTTGGGGACCACGGCCCGCCAGGTGAGCGCAGCCGAGCCCAGGAGTAGACGCAGGACCACGGCGATCACGAGGAACGTCGCGGTGAGCGACAGGACGACCGTGCGAAGGAGCGAGTGCTGCGCGGCCAGGACCAGGGGGTACTGCCCGGTGACCCATGCCTTCGCCTCCGGGAATGCCTCGTGTGCGAGGGCTTCGGCGCGGCGGTAGAGCGGTTCGAGCTCGGTGAAGCCGCGCACCGGAGTCATCAGGATGAGCCGGGTGTGGGTCCCGTCCCCGGTGAGCAGGAGCGCGAGAAAGCGACGCAGGTCGGGGATCGCGTTCACCCGCGCCCGCGCCGCCGTCCACGGCTCGACGCCCGCCACCGGTTCGGGGGAACGTGCGACCACGTCGGCGACGAGGTCGCCGGCGCTCAGCACGCCGAAAGCCAGCGGCTCGCGCCGCAAGGCGGCGGCGAGACCGGCCAGACGCACGAGAGCGGTCGGGTCGTCGAAGGAGGCGGGGCGCTCCAGCACGAGGCTCGCGGCCACCACTCCCAACCCGCGGGCCTCGAGGTCCTCCACCTCGGCTCGGAGCGGGTGGGTGGGTCGGAAGAAGGTGAGGATGTTGCTCTCGATGGACATGCGCGGGAGCCCGACGGCGGCGAGGAGCGCCGCGGCGGCAAAGAGCGCCGCCACCCACCGGCGGTGCTCCACGGCCCACGCCGCCCAGCGCCTGCCCCAGCCGCCCACATGATCCGCGAGGCCGGGCCGGGCGGTCCCGCCAGTGGCGCTTGGAGTGGCCAGGAGCGCGGGGTAGAGGCTGAGTGCCGCCAGGGTCAGGAATGCGATGGCAAAGGCGGTCCACAGCCCCAGAGCACGCACCGGTGGGACGCCGGAGAGGGCCAGCGAAGCGAAGCCGACGCAGGTGGTCATGCCGGTCCACAGCACCGGCCAGGCCTTGACCCGGTAGGTGGCGAGGACCGCCGCCGCTGGATCGAGCCCGGCGGCGCGGAGCCGGCGATGGTAGGCGAGCACGTGCACCCCGGTGGCCAGGGCGATCACCATGACAAGGGGCGTCAGCAGCGAGGTCACGATGTCGAGGCGCTGGCCGGCGTACCCCATCGCCCCGAGCAGCACGACCTCGCACACCCCCACCAGGGTGAGGGGAAGGACGACGCCTGTGAGGCTGCGGAAGAGCACCACCAGCAGTGCCGCCGCCACCAGGACCAGCAGGGGGAGGAAGCGGAAGGCCATCCGTCGTTGGGCCTCGTCCAGGGCCTGGTTGACCACTGCCAGCCCCGCGATCCGGCCGGTGATCCCCGGTGGCGCCCGGGACAGCAGCTCCTCGAGAGCGGCCAGCGTGGCTGCGCGGCGCGCGGGCGTGAGCTTGTAGAGGGCGACCAGCACCGTGGCCGTCCCGCCGTCGCTGCTCACCCAACCCGCGGTGGCGTCAAACGGGTCGGCCGTCACCCGGGCATGAAAGGCGGCCGGGTCGGCGGGGGGCCAGCGCTCGAGGTGCCAGCGGTGATGGGCGACCACGCCGCCCGCCGCCCACACCCCGCCGGGCGCCTGTGCCGCGCGCTCGAGGTCGGCGAGCCAGGTGAGGCCGGCGGAGGTCCACAGGCCCGCGCCGGTGAGCACCAGGCGGACCGCGCGGTCGCGGCCGAAGTCGAGCTCCAGCTGGCGGAACCGGGCTACAGCATGGGCGTCCTCGACGAAGAAGCCCTCGGGCGAGTTGTCCACCTGGAGCCTGAGGGCGCCGGGAGCGACGGCGGCGGCCACCGCCAGAAAGGTGGCGATGACCGCGCGGCGGTGGCGTACGAGGGGGGCGAGGGAAATCTCCCACACGGTGTTCGCGGGGCCCGAGCCGGGCCGATCGCTTGCGGACATGACCACACCTCACCTTTGGCTGCCAGGTGACCTTCGAACAAGTCTACCGCGCGGTGCTGGAGCCCTGCTCAGCTCGGCTCGAGGCGCTCCTTGGCTGTGGCGATCCGCGCACGCAGGCTCGCTCCGGTGATGGGGTGCTCGGAGGACGGGTCGAGCCCGGGCCGGTGGAGATAGGTGTACAGGCCGCTGCGCAGGTGGCCGCGCATGTCGTGACCGACCCTTCGATTGCGCTCCGCCCGGAGCTGCTCCAGGTCGATGGGCGCCACCACGACCTTCTCCCCCTCGCCGGGATCGGCCTGGGCGAGGATGCGGCCGTCGTAGTCCACCACCATGCTGCCCCCGGGCCAGCTGAAGGGTGGGTACTGGGCGAGGCTGGCGCCCTGGTTGGCGGCCACCACGTAGGCCGTGTTCTCCGCGGCGCGGGCACGGTTGAAGAGCGTCCACCAGTCCATGGGCGGGGTGGCGCCCCACGGGTCCATGTAGGCCGACACGCGTGCGATGACCTCGGCACCGGCGGCGGCGATCTGCCGGATGGCCTCGGGGAAGAGCCAGTCATAGCAGATGGCTACGCCGAGGCGGCCGATCTCCGTCTCCACCACCGGGAAGGGGTCGCCGGGGAGCTCGAGCACGTCGTGGGGGCTGGCGTGGAGCTCCCAGGGGATCCAGGGGTTAGTCTTGCGGTAGAGCGAGAGCACGCCCGAGGGACCGACCAGGGCAGTGGTGTTGAAGACCACGTCGGGGAAGTCGGGGTGCGCTTCGAGGAAGGTGCCTGTTTGGATGAAGCAGCCATGCTGGCGGGCGAGGCGGTGGTAGGCGTCGGTGTGCTCGTTGGGCAGCGGCACCGCAAGGCGGTCTCTGAGGGCGGCCACCGAGTCGTAGATGGGGACCGCGTGAGCGAACTCGGGGAAGACCAGCAGGCGGACGTCGAAGAACGGCTCGTAGCCGATGATGGTGTGCTCGGCGATCTCGCACATGCGCCGCACGCGCCCGGCGATCTCGGCGCGAGCGCTGGGGCAGGGGAAGGCGGTCTGGCAGGCGGCGGCATAGTACACGGTGAGGTCCTCCCAGGGTCGGCCGTAGTCGGCGAAAGCGTCGCAACGGCGTCGGCGAGCGTAGCATGGGCGAGGGGGCAGTGATGGCAGGAATCTCTCGCACTTATTCTCGCCTCGTTGCGAGAGGCTCCTGGGTCGAACTATCATCGTCGTGATCGCCTCGGTGCCGGAGCCCCCTTTCGCGCCGCCGTCAGCTCGGCGTGAGGGGCTCTTGGTCGGTCTCGGGACGGGGGGAAGGGGCCGCATGATCGCATCGTCACGGGGAAATGGAGACCTCGGTTTCCTCACATGGAGCTCGCCGAGCCCCGACGCGGCTTCGCCGGTCGTGCTGGGCGCCGCCTACCGGGAGCTCGCCGAGGCGGTCGTGGCGGCGAATGCAGTGGTGCTCCAGGAGCGGGTTTTCGGCGCGCTGGCGGCGGCTCCGGCGAGCCTGGCGGCACGGCGTGCGGCGCTCGGCGTGGTCCCGGCCTTCGCGGTGCCACCTACCTGGATCGAGGGCGCGCCGTGCGGCGCTGCCGGTGTCGCCGGCGTCCACCTGGTGGTGGCGCGGGGGAAACGCTCTGCGCCGCGACCGCTGAGCTGGCAGGGCCAGCCGTGCGGCTGGCTCGTGGAGGGCGACGAGGCCACCTACCTGGGTCTCTCGGATGTCGGCCGCCTCCTGGTGGACGAGGGATGCCGCACCCCCGTGGGCGAGGCGGCAGCGGTGCTCGAGCTCGCCGCCGACATGATGGCGGCCAGCGGTTTCACCTTCGCGGACGTGCTGCGTACCTGGTTCTACCTCGACCGCATCCTCGACTGGTACGACGGCTTCAACCGGGTCCGCAACGACGCCTACCGGCGCTTCGGGGTGCTCAACGGGACGTCGGCGCCGCGCATACCGGCCAGCACCGGCATTCGCGGGCGCGGGCTGCGGGGCGGGTGGTGCACGCTCGACCTGGTGGCCGCGCGGCCGCGGGCCGGCCACCAGCACCGCGTCGAGCGCCTGGTCAACCCATGCCAGAACGAGGCGCCGGACTACGGGTCTGCGTTCTCTCGCGGGCTCGCGGTCGCCTCGGCGAGCTGTCGCTATCTGCTGGTCTCGGGGACGGCGGCCATCGACGCGGCCGGGGCATCGTGCCACCCGGGCGATTTCACCGCCCAGGTGGAGTGCACCCTCGACACGGTGGCGGCACTGCTGGCCGGTGCGGGAGCGAGCCTCGGCGACGTATGCCAGGCAACCGCCTTCGTCAAGCGGCCCGCCGACGGGGCGTCCCTCGCCGCGGTACTGCGCCGCCGCGGCCTGGAGAGCGTGCCGATGGTCACCGTGGCGGGTGACGTGTGCCGCGACGAGCTCCTCTTCGAGCTCGACGCCACAGCAGTGCAGCCTGCGAGGGAGCCCGCCGGTGGCTGCTGAGACGCGTGCCCGACGGACGCTCGGAGCGGGCGCTCTGCTGCTCGCCGTGGCCCTCGCGCTGCCGGCGGCGGGCGCCGACCTGCTGGTCGTGCGGGTCCCGGTGGGCAGCGACCTCGCCGGCTGCGCCGGCTGCCAGATCCTGCGGCTGTCGCCCGGGGACGGCGGTGCGGGGCGGGTGCTCACGGCGGGCTTTGCCGCCGCCCGCGACCCGGCGGTGTCGTTCGACGGCCGCGAGGTGCTCTTCGCGGGCCGGCGCGAGGCCGGCGAGCGGTGGCAGATCTGGCGCATGGATGCGGATGGCTCACACCCCGAGCAGCTCACCCACGGGCCTGGCGACAGCACGTCGCCACGCTGGGCCGGCGCCATCTTCCACCTCGACGACGATCACCCGAGCGACCGCTTCGTCTACGTGTCGAGCGTCCCGGGGCGACCGGACGAGAACAGTGGCGCTCCAGCCACGGCAGTTTTTGCGGCTGCCCTCGACGGCGGGCAGGCGCAACCGCTCACCTTCAACCTGGGCTCCGACCTCGAGCCCGATCTCCTGGCCAACGGCCGCATCGTGTTCTCCAGCTGGCGCCGGGACGAGGTCGGCGCGGCCCGGCAGGTGCTCATGGCGGTGAACCTTGACGGTACCGACCTGATGCCGTGGGCAGTGGCCCACGGCGGCTCGCGCTTCGTCCACGCGGTGCGCGTGGGGTCCGACGGTTGGGCGTGGCTGGTGGAGTCCGAGGCCCCCGGGCTCCTGGGCGGCGGCGACCTGGCGGCGGTGCGGCTTCGCCGACCCCTCCACGGGCACCGGTTGGTGGTCGGCGGTGGCGACGGCGCCTGGGCAAGCCCCCTGCCACTGGCGGACGGCTCCCTGCTCGCCTCGTTCCGGCGGTTGGGGGGCGACGCTCCGTACGTGGTCTGGAAGCTGGACCCGGCTACCGGCGCGCGCCTCTACAGGGTGGCGGCCGACCCCGGCGCCCATCTCCTGGCGGCGGCCGAGCTGACACCCCATCCGCGGGTGGCGGGGCGCTCGTCGGTGGTGGACGGGCGCCGGGAGGCAGGCGTCTTCTACTGCCTCAGCGCCCACCGCAGTGACCGCCCGGGCCTCGCCCGTCTGGCGGCGGCCACGACCCTGCGCGTGGTCGAGGGCCGGCCGGGCGGGGCTGAGGGTCCGGAAGGCCCCGGGCGGGTGGTGCTGGGCGAGGTCCCCCTCGCCGAGGACGGCTCCTTCCACGTGGCGGTGCCGGCGCGGGTGCCGCTGGCCTTCGAGCTCCTCGACGCCGACGGCGGCGTGGTCGCGCGGCAGACCGGCTGGACCTGGGTGATGCCCAACGAGCGGCGTGGCTGCATCGGCTGCCACGAGGACCGCGAGCTGGCGCCCCCCAACCGCCTGCCGGCCGCCCTGCGGCGCCCGGCGGTGCCGCTGGTGCGGCCGCCCGCCGAGACCGACCGCCCGCCGGAGGCGGCGCCATGAGGTCGTGGCGAGCCGTCCTCCTCGGGCTGGTCGCCGTCGCCGCGGCCGCCACGGTGCCGCTGCCCCGGCTGGTGGACGTCACCGCGGCGGCGGGGATCACCTGGAGCCACAGCATCGGCGACGACGACCTCAGCACCATCGTCGAGTCCACCGGCGCCGGCTGCGCGTTCCTCGACTACGACGGCGACGGCGACCTCGACATCTACCTGGTGAACGGCTGCTACCTCAGGGGCGTCAGCAACGTGCGCGGCC
Organism: uncultured Acidobacteriota bacterium; assembly: GCA_963844845.1. Lineage (GTDB taxonomy): Bacteria > Acidobacteriota > Thermoanaerobaculia > Thermoanaerobaculales > Sulfomarinibacteraceae > CAWJPW01. The sequence goes on along the minus strand of CAWJPW010000008.1, from coordinate 196,766 downwards.
GGGCGCTGGATGGCCGCCTGGCCAACGCCCTGTACCGCAACAACGGTGACGGGACCTTCACCGACGTCACCGCGGCCGCCGGAGTGGGTGACCGCGGCTACGGCATGGGCTGCACCGCCGCCGACTACGACAACGACGGCGACACCGACCTCTACGTCACCAACTACGGGCGCAATGTGCTCTACCGCAACGACGGCGGCGGGCGCTTCAGCGACGTCACCGACGCCGCCGGCGTGGCATGCCAGCGCTGGAGCACCGGCTGCACCTTCTTCGACTACGATCGCGATGGCGACCTCGATCTCTTCGTGGGCAACTACCTGTGCTTCGACCCGGAGTATCGCGGCTTCTACGCCGGCGACGGTTTCCCCGGGCCGCTCTCCTACCCGGGCACGGCGGACGCGCTCTACCGCAACCAGGGTGACGGCACCTTCGCCGACGTGAGCGCCGCCGCCGGGATCGCCAACCCCGCCGGGCGGGCCATGGGGGTCGGCGCCTGCGACCTGGACGACGACGGCTGGCCGGACCTCTTCGTCGCCAACGATGCCATGGAGAACTACCTGTACCGCAACCGGGGCGACGGCACCTTCGTGAACGTCGCCCTCACCGCCGGCACCGCCTACGGTGAGAACGGCGAGGCGACCTCGGCCATGGGGCCCGAGCCCGGCGACATCGACAACGACGGCCGCATGGACGTGCTGGTGCCGGACATGGGCTATGGCTGCCTCTACCACAACACCGGCCACGGCTTCGAGGACGAGAGCGCCCAGGCCGGCCTCGCGGCCGCGTGCGGTCAGTACGTCTCGTGGTCCGGCAATCTCTTCGACTTCGACGGCGACGGCCGCCTCGACATCTTCATCGCCAACGGCGACGCCCACCATCTCGAGCCCGAGGAGGACCTCGTCCTGCGCAACCTGGACGGCCGGCACTTCGCCGACGTCTCCCGCCAGGTGGGGCCCGCGCTGGCGGTCAAGCTGGTGAGCCGGGGCTCGGCGGTGGGCGACTACGACAACGACGGCGACCTCGACGTGCTGGTGCTCGACCTCAACGCGGGCCCGCGCCTGCTCCGCAACGACGGCGGCAACCGCAGCCACTGGTTGATGGTGCGCCCGGTGGGCACGCGCTCCAACCGCGACGGAATCGGCGCCCGCATCCGTGTGACCGCGGGGGGGGTGACCCAGATGCGTGAGATCCGGGCCGCCTCCGGCTACCTGTCGCAGAGCGACCCGCGGGCGCACTTCGGGCTCGGCTCACAGCGCACCGTGGACCGTCTCGAGGTGCGCTGGCCCAGTGGCCTGGTCACCACGTTGGAGCACGTCGCCGCGGACCGTGTGCTGGTGGTGACCGAGCCGGCGAAGGAGATGGCGCGGTGAGCCCTGGGCGCCGCGCGGCGGCGGCCCTCGTGGCGGCGGTGCTGGCCGCGCTTCCGGCCGCTGCGGCGGTGGACGATGAGCCGGCGGTGTGGGTGGGCGTAGCGGTGTGCCGCCAGTGTCACCTGGGCGGCGCGCAGGGCGATGCGGTGACGCCGTGGCAGAGCTCCCCCCACGCCCGCGCCTACGCCGCGCTGGCGCGGCCGGAGTCGCGGGAGATCGCGCGCCTCTCGGGAACCCCGGGCGATCCCTTCAGCAACCCCATCTGCCTCGGCTGCCACGCCACCGCCGCCGACACCGAGGGGTGGCAGCGCGATCCCACCTTCCGCCTGGCAGACGGCGTCCAGTGCGAGCTCTGCCACGGCGCCGGCTCCAGCCACGCCGAGGCCGACGTGACCTCGAGGCCGGCGCTGGAGGTGCCGGACGCCGCCTTCTGTCTGGGCTGTCACAAGGAGAAGGGCTCGCACACCACGGTCCTGGGGTCCCGCCCCTTCGACATCGAGCGGGCGCTCGCCGCCATCGCCCACCCGGTGCCGCCGGGAAGCCTCCCGGCCCCGCTTCCGGCGCACGATGCGACGATCCGGGCCGCGACGGCGGCCGCACCTTTCGAGGTGGTTTACAAGACCCCGTTCAACCTGGCCGTGAGCCCCGACGGCGGCCGTCTCTACGCCGCGTGCGAGGCTTCGCACAGCCTGGTGGTGGTGGACACCAGGGCTCGCCGGGTGGTTGCCGAGGTGCCGGTGGGCGCCCTGCCGCACGGGGTCTGCCTGACCCCCGACGGACGCCGCGCGGTGGTCTCCAACCGCGGCGACGACACCGTTTCGGTGGTGGACACCGCGCGCCTGGCGGTGACCGCCACCATCCCGGTGGGTGACGAGCCGCACGGGCTCGTCACCGACGCTGGGGGCGGCACGCTCTTCGTGGCCAATGCCGGCTCCGGCGACATTTCGGTGGTCGATCTCGCCGCCGGCTGTGAGCGCAAGCGGCTGGCCGCCGGCCGCGGCGCCTGGGGGGTGGCCCGCACCGCCGACGGCGCGCGTGTCCTCGTCACCAACAACCTCTCGCACTTCGTCGGCTTCCGTGAGTCCTCCCGCTCCGAGGTGACGGTGGTGGGCAGCGCGCGGGCGATGGTCGACACCCGCGTCATGATCCCGGATGCCAACCTGGTGCAGGGAGTGGCGGTGGCGCCGGGGGGTGAGTACGCCCTCGTCACCCTCATCCGCACCAAGAACCTGGTGCCCATGACCCGGGTGGTGCAGGGCTGGGTGCTCACCAACGGGCTCGGCATCCTGTGGCGCGACGGCCGCGTCGACCAGGTACTGCTCGACGAGCCCGCTGCGGCCTTTGCCGATCCCACCGACGTGGTCATCACCCCGGACGGCCGCCTCGCCTTCGTCAGCGGAGGCGGCGTCGATCAGGTGGCGGTGGTCGACCTCGCGCGCCTGCGGGCGGTGGTCGAGGGGGCGACCGACGAGCGGCGCCGGACCGTCCTGCCCGACCACATGGGCCTTGCCACCGAGTACGTCACCTGCCGCATCCCGGTGGGCGACAATCCGCGCGGGCTCGCAGTGGCCCCCGACGGCCGCTTCGTCTACGTCGCCGACGCCCTCGACGACGCGGTTTCGGTGATCGACACGGCGCGCCTCGCGCGCGTCGCCGTCATCCCGCTGGGCGGACCGGCCGAGCTCACCCTGGCGCGCCGCGGCGAGCGCATCTTCCACAGCGCGGCGGTGACCTTCGAGGGACAGTTCTCCTGCCACTCCTGCCACCCCGACGGCGGCGTCGATGGCATCACCTACGACATCGAGCCCGACGGCCTCGGCCTCAACCCGGTGGACAACCGCAGCCTGCGCGGGATCCTCGACACCGCGCCCTTCAAGTGGACCGGCAAGAACGCCACCCTGGCCCGCCAGTGCGGTCCGCGCCTGGCGGTCTTCTTCACCCGCATCGACCCGTTCACCCCCGACCAGGTCACGGCTCTCGAACGCTACATCTGCACCATCCCCCGCAACCCCAACCGTCACCGCGTCGGCGACACCCTGACCCCGGCTCAGCGCCGCGGCAAGGCTCTGTTCGAGCGCACCCGGGGCAACGCGGGGAAGCCCATCCCCAAGCCCCAGCGCTGCGCCACCTGCCACCGCCCGCCCTACTTCACCAACCGGGAGCAGGTGGCGGTGGGCACCGGCTCCGAGCTCGACACCCACGACGTCTTCGACGTGCCGCACCTCACCAACATCTACGAGACCGCGCCCTACCTGCACGACGGGCGGGCGGCGACGCTGGAGGAGATCTGGACCCGCTTCAACCCCCACGACCAGCACGGGGTGACCAACGACATGACCAAGGACCAGCTCAACGACCTGGTGGAGTACCTCAAGACCCTGTGATCCGGGAGGTGCCGGGATGTGGACGGTGACAACGCTGCTGGCGATGGCCGCGGGGCTCCTTCCCGTGGTGGCGGCCGCCGCCCCCGCGGTGCCCGCCGGCGAGCCCTACGTCTACACCCACTGGGAGAGCTTCCACGCCGGTCCGGGCGGGTTGCCCGATGAGCATGTCTTCGCGTTGGCAGCCGACGGCGACCGGATGTGGGTGGGCACCGAGGGCGGGCTCGCGCTGTACGAGAACGGCGGCTGGCACTCGTGGACCGAGGCGGACGGGCTGCCCTGGAACGTCGTCACCGGCATCGCCGTGAGCCCGGTCACCGGGGACGTCTGGCTGGCCACCCTGGGCGGCGGCCTGGTGCGCTTCACCGGCGGCCGCTTCGACCAGTTCACCCAGTTCAACAGCGGCCTGGTCAACGACGTCGTGTACGGGGTAGCGGTCGACAAAGACACCGTGTGGGCCGCCACCACCGCCGGCATCAGCGCCCTCGACACGCGCACCGGTGCGTGGCAGATCTTCACCGAGAAGAACGCTCCCATGGAGGAGATCTGGTGCTACAACGTGGAGGCGGCTGACGGAACCATCTGGGTGGCGGCGTGGGGCGGCGGCATCCTCGAGTACGACGTCGCAAGCCGGCGCTGGATTGCCTACCACGACCCCGACCGCGAGATGGAGATCGACCTCTACCGCGACGACGGGCTCATCCACAACATCACCACCGCCGCCTCGGCGGCAGACGGGGTGCTCTGGGCCGGAACGTACTTCGGGCTGAGCCGCTACGACGGCCGCAACTGGCGCGGCTACCTGGACAAGGACTCGGGGCTGCCCTCCAACTTCATCAACCTGGTGAAGGCGCCCAGCGGCACCTCGTGCTACTGCGCCACCGACCTCGGTCTGGCGGTGCTCGCCGACTTCGCCAGCGACACCTGGGTGACCTACCGCCGGGACAGCGAGGACGCCGCCAAGTGGACCGCCCACGTGATGGCCGGCAGCCGCGAGGTGCGCGCGGTACCCACCGACCTCGACCTGCCCAACGCCTTCGTCATCGCCGTGGAGCCGGCGGGCGGCGACCTGTGGATCGGGACCGGCCACGGCCTCGCGCGCGGCATCGGGACGGGCCACTACGACGGGCTGCGCGCCGTCGCCCCGGCGGGCCCCGGAGCAACGCGATGAGGCGGGCGCTGCCGCTCGCCGGCCTCCTCGCCGGTCTCCTCGCCGCCGTGGCGGGGGCCCAGCATGCGCCGACCCCGGCCCCGACGCCCACCCCCGCCCCGTACGGCGACACGCCGGCGGCCTATCAGCCCTACTCGCGCTTCGCCGAGCCCTACGAGCGCTTCTTCCGTACCCCCCAGCCCTACCGCGGCTGGGGCCGCAACATCCCCGAGCCCGAAGCGGTGGCGAGCGTGCGCATCGGTTTTCTCGGCCCCATCGAGCACACGGTGTCGGTGGCCACCGGCGGTCCCTCGCACGAGGAAGGCCTCGGCCGGCAGATGCTCGCCGGGGCGCAGCTTGCCATCTGTGACGCCAACGCCGCGGGCGGCTACCGCGGCACCGGCACCCCCTTCGAGCTGGTGGTGCGCAACGACAACGGCCTGTGGGGGGCGAGCGGTTCCGAGGTGGTGCACCTGGCCCTGGTGGACCGGGTGTGGGCCATGGTGGGCACCATCGACAGCGCCAACTCGCACATCGCCATCCGCGTCGCCCTCAAGCTCGAGCTGTCGGTCGTCAACACCGGCGACACCGACCCCACCTTCGTGGAGACCGCCATCCCATGGGTCTTCCGGGTCATCACCGACGACCGCCAGATGGCCTACCTGCTGGCCGACTACCTGTTCGGGCGCCTCGGGGTGACGCGGGTGGCGACCCTGCGCGCCAACAACCGCTACGGCAGGGTGAGCCTCGACGAGCTCCGCGACGCCGCCACCCGGGCCGGCCGGCCGTTCCTCGCCGAGCTCACCTACCGGGTCGGCGAGAGCGACTTTCGCCCCCTCCTCACGCGCCTGCGCGGGCTCGACCCCGAGGCGATCGTCACCTGGGGCGACGCCCGCGAGTCGGCCCTCATCCTGCGCCAGATGCGCGAGCTTGGCATGGACCAGTGGCTGGTGGGGTCGGACCGCATGGTGAGCCGCGAGTTCCTCGACCGGGCCGGTGACGCCGGGGGCAGGGTTGTCGCCGCCTGCCCCTGGAACCCCGACCGCAACGACCCGCGGCTCGCCCGCTTCGTGAAGGCCTACACCGACCGCTTCGGCGAGCCTCCCGGGACCTACGCGGCACACGCGTACGACGGCGTGACCCTGCTCATCCAGGCGATCCAGCGGGCCGGCCTCAACCGCGCCCGCATCCGCGACGAGCTGGCGGCGGTGGAGCGGTTCGACGGGGTCACCGGGCCCAAGGTCTTCGACGCGGTGGCCAGCAACCGCAGCGAGCCGCTCCTCGCGCTGCTCCGGGACGGCCGCTTCGTCTTCCTCGACCGCGCCGCCGCGCTGGGGGAGTAGGGCGTGCGCGGCCCGCTCCGGCTCGCCGCGCTGCTGGTGCTGACGGCGGCGGCGAGCGCCCAGGAGCCGTACGGGCGCCTGCTGGAACGGCCGGCCGGCTTCCACGGGCCGGCGGCGGCCGCCGCGGACCCTGCTGCGGTGGGCGAGGTGCGCCTCGGCCTCTTCGCCCCCCCGGCGGCGGACGGCGGGGTGGCCGGCGACCTGGCACGGGGCGCCGGGCTGGCGGTGGAGCGCGCCAACGCCGGAGGCGGTCTCGCCGGGGTGCCCTTTCGCCTGGTCCGGCGCTGGGCCGCCGACCCCTGGGGGGCGGGCTCGCGGGAGGTGGCCCGCCTCGTCTACGGCGACCGGGTGTGGGCACTGATAGGTGGTCCCGACGGGGCCTCCACCCACGTCGCCGAGCAGCTGGCCACCAAGGCCTGGGTGCCCATGGTGGCCCCTCTCGCCTCGGACCCGTCGCTGACCCGCGCCGGGGTGCCGTGGCTCTTCCGACTGCCCCCCGGCGACGACCTACAGGCGGTGGCCCTGGCCGGCGCCATGGCTGCCCGCGGCCTCCATCGGCCGGCCTTGGTCACCGGCGTCGACCACGACTCGCGGGTGGCGGCAGCGGAGCTGGTGCCGGCGCTCGAGCGTGAGCTGCGCGCGCCGGTGCTGCACCTCACCGTGGATCCCCGGCTGCCGGATCCCGCCGCCGCAGCGGCGCGGGTCGCGGCGGCGGTGCCCGATGTGGTCGTGCTGCGGCTGCCGCCGCCCGCCGCCATCGCCCTGGCCGGGGCCCTGCGGGAGGCGGGTCTGCGGGTGCCGCTGCTCGTGCCGTGGGTGCCAGGCCTGGAGCCGGCTGCGCTGGCGGCCGCGGCCGCCGGCCCGGTGGTGGCGGTCCGCCCGGCGCCCCCGGCCGCAGCGTTCCAGGCGGCGTACCGGCAGCGGTGGGGGACCGAAGCGACGGCCGCGGCGGCCTACGGCTACGATGCCGTCACGCTGATCGTCGCCGGCCTCCGGACGGGCGGCCTCAGCCGCGCCGACCTGCGCGAGCGCCTCGCCGCAGCCTCCGGCACCGCCGGCGCCTCGGGCCTCATCGGCTGGGACGCCGGCGGCGGCAGTACCACGGAGCCGGTGGTCGTCGAGTACCCCGCGTTGGCGCCGCCTGGTGCGGGCTCGGGGCGCTGAGGCGCCGGCGGCCTTGCTGACGTCTGTCCCGGGTCGGTGGGAGGTCAGTCGGCTCCGCCCCGCCACCTCGTTCGCGTCGCGGCCATGAGGGCCGCTGCGGCGTCGTCGCTGCGGCCGGCTGACGGGAGCGGCGCCACCGTGGCGCCGTCGCGCGTGTAGAGGTCCATGTCCTTGCACCAGCCGTCTACCTCGAGCACCAGCCGCTGCTGCCAGCCGTCGGGGGGCGGCGGCGGCGCTCGGAACGCCATCTCCACCGCCTCACCCGGGCCGAACACGGCCAGGGCGTCGTCGGTGGCCGCCAGCAGCCCGTCCACAGGGCCGAGCTCGGTGTAACGACCGGCGGGAGAGCGGGTGTCCCAGAGCGGTGCCGGGTGGGCGTCGTCGTAAGCCGGCAGGCGCTGCGGCCCGGTGCTGCGACGGGCGAAGCCGACGGTCGCCAGGCGTGCCGCCGCCAAGGGCAGAGAACGGTGCCGTGCGCTCGGGCAGGGCTCGGCGGCGGCCACCGCGAGGCGGTCCCAGTAGATCTCCTGGTTGGTGGTGAGCCGGAGGGCGCGGGTCCCGGCCGGCAGCGGCGGCAGCGGCAGGGCCATCTGCCGCGGCATGCCCGCCGGGTAGCCGAAGTGGGCCGCCAGCACTCGCCAGCGGCCGTCGCCGCCGCGCGCCTCCAGGGTGGGCGCCTGGTAGGTCGCGTGGGCCTGCCAGGCGGCGAAGCTGGTCTGCGAGTAGGGGTACTCGATCCAGCCGTCGGCGAGGAGGACCGGCCGGCCGGGCAGCCGGTCGAGGGCCACCGGAAAAGTCAGCTCGAGGCGATGCGGGCGACGGAGCATGCCGATGAAGCGGGCATCCACCTCGCCCACCGGCGCGGCGCGGCGATCCACTGCGGTCACTGCCGCGGTGACGTCCTCGCCGCGGTCGTTGCGTGCGGCCGAAGGAAGCACCATCCGTCGGTAGAAGAGCGGCTCACCCGTGGGTTGCGGTCCCGCGACGGCCATGCGCTCATCCACCGTCATCGACCACCCTGGCGGTACATCCCAGGACGTGAGGCGGGCGGCGTCCAGGTACGCGACCTCCTCCATGGGCTCCGCGAGCTTGAGCAGGAGCCGGCCGTCGTGCGGCCGGACAAGGCCCGCCGGCAGCAGGAAGCGTTCCCACGGTCGCGGCGGCGCGTACTCGCCGGGGGCGACCGCGTAGCCGAGCCCGGCGACGCCCAGGAGATCGCTGACGAAGGCGAATCCGCGGCCGTCGAAGGCGAAGAGCACCGGGCAGCTGGAGAGCTGGCGCTGGGTCTCGACGAGGTGGTGAACGGTGCCGGGGGCGAGGTTCAGCTCGGTCTGGTACACCCCATCCGACCAGTCCAGGGCCACGAAGTCCACGGCCGTGTGCTCGCCCAGCCCCACCAGCCGCGGCGCGAGTCCCTGCCCCGGCCCGGAACTCGCCCGTACCAGCGGCAGCACGGTCCAGCGGGAGTCCACCCGCGCCGCCACCCTGGTGCCGATACCCGAGGCGTTGGAGCGCATCGAAGCCGCGGTGTCCACGCGTCCTGACAGTGTGAGGGCGACGAAGGGCCAGCGCCCGGGACCCGGAGCCCAGACCAGCGGGCCGTTCTCCGACCAGGCCACCAACGAGGATCCCCGTTCCGGGGCGAGGGCGACCAGTGACCAGGCTACGAGGCCGTCGGCTCTTCCGCTCGCAAGCTCCTGCCAGGCGCTGCCGCCCACCACCCGCCAGCCGGCGGCGGTGGACCCCACCAGCTCCTGCTCACCGTTGCCGTCGATGTCGGCCACCGCCAGCTGGGGCCTGGCGGTGGGGGCCGTGGGAGCGGCGGCCAGCGGCGTGGCCTGCCACCCGCCGTCGGTCTCGGCCCAGCGGCTCACACTGCCGTCGGCGGCCGCGGTGACGAGCTCAGGGCGGCCGTCGCAGTCGAGGTCGGCGGCCACCGCGGCGGCGATGTCGGCGGCGCGAAAGGCGTCGAAGCCGGGAGCCGGGCTCCAGCGCCACAGGAGGTCGTTGCGCAGCACCTCGTGCGGTGGCCGGCGGTGGATGACCACGAGGTCGGCGTCGCGATCGCGGTCGAGGTCCGCCACCACCACGGCGACGCCGCCAGCGTGCTCGCCGAGCCCCTGCTCGGCTCCGAGCGGACGGAAGCTGCCGTCACGGTTGTTGGCAAGCAGCTGGACGCCGGTGTCCGCGTTCACCAGGAGGAGGTCGAGGTCACCGTCGTGGTCGGCATCGTAGAACGCGCCGTCCACGGTGTCATGGTCGCCGCCGGCGGTGGCGGTGGCCGCTGTGGTATCGCTCCAGCTCCCGTCGGCGTTCTGGCGCCAGAGCTGGTTGGGGCCGCGGCGGCAGAGGTACGCGTCGGTGCGGCCGTCGTCGTCGAAGTCGCCGAAGAGCACGGTGCGGACTCCGGCGACGTGGGCGAGGGGGTGGTCGACGGCGAGGGCGAAGCTCGCGTCGGCGGTCTGCAGTAGGACCGCGTTGTAGCGCTCGTTGCCGCCGTCGAGGGCGCCGGGGATGACGAGGTCGAGACGCCCGTCGCCGTCGAGGTCGCACGCGATGGGGCGGGAAGCGTCGCGCCCCGGTTGCCAACCGGTCGTCGGGCGTGGGGCGAGAGGCGCGGCGGCGGCGAAGAGCGGGCCTCGGGGCGCCGGCGGCGCGCTCGGCGCGTCGAGGGTGACGACCTCGGCCTTGCGGCCCATGCGGGTGTACTTGTACTCGGCGAGGCGGGCGCGGGGGTCGTCCTGCAGCGCCTGGAAACGGCGCAGCATGACGCCGGCCTCGTCGCGGCGGCCAAGCCGCTGCAGCGCCTGGAAGGCGCGGTAGGCGGCCGAGCGCAGCCGCGGGTCCCGGTCCAGGGCGCGCCGGAACCAGCTCAGCGCCTCGTCGAAGCGCTCGAGGTCCATGAGGCACTGACCGGTCCAGTAGGCGGCGTCGGCGTCGCCGGGGTCGGCCTCGGCCACCGGCTCGAGGTGAGCGAGTGCAGCGGCGGCGTTGCCGCCGCGCAGCATCAGGAGGCCACTGCAGTAGCGGGCGCGGAGGTCGTCGGGGTGATCCTCCACCACCTGCCGGAGGAGCGCAGTGGCGGCCTCCTCGTCGCCCTCCTGCTGGCGGTTGAGGGTGGCGATGGCGAGGTCCACCAGCACCGTCGGGCGGTCGGGGCTGTGCTCGGCGGCGGCGGCGAAGGCGGCGCGTGCGCCGTCGTAGTCGAACTGACCCATGAGGGCCACACCGCGATTCACCTGGGCGGCGGTGGCGGGAGTCACCGCGGGGCGGCGACCGCAGGCCGTGCTCCCGGCCCCCGTCGCGAGAAGCGCTGCCACGAGCACGCCGAGGCAGTTCTGTCGAGGGGTCGCCATCGTGATCCTCCGTTTCCGGGTCGATTCTGGCACACACGAGCTCGTCTGAGACGGTGTATCCTTACTCACTGATGCGGGATTTCAACCTCGAACCCCCTGGCTCTCCGGCGGGCGGTCGCCGTTCCGTGCGCGAGGTGGTTGGGCGACGGCTGCGCCCGCTGCTCGGGGTGGTGATCGGTCTGGTCGCCCTGCTGGCGGTGAACTCGTTGTACCTCCTGGCCGTGCGGCTGGGCGGGCTCGCCACCGGCCGGAGCCTGGAAGGGCCGGTCTACCTCGCTCTCTTCCTCGGGCACCTGGTGCTCGGTCTCCTCCTCCTGCTCCCGGCGCTGGCGTTCATGGGTCTGCACCTCTCGCGGGCGCTGCGCCATCCCAACCGGCGGGCGGTGCGCGCCGGGTTGGGGCTGGGTGCCGCGGCGCTGGTGCTGCTGGCCAGTGGGGTGCTCCTCATTCGGCTCGAGGGGGTCCTCGAGCTCCGCAACCCGACGCTGCGCGCCGTGGCATGGTGGGCGCACGTCCTCACACCCCTGGCGGTGGCCTGGCTCTTCGTGCTCCACCGCCTCGCCGGGCCACGTCTCCGCTGGCGGTCGGGGCGCCGCTGGGCGGTCGTGGCGGTGCTGTTCACCGTGCTGCTGGTGGGTTGGCAGGGGCTCACCACCCGGCGCCCGACGGAAGCCGTAGCACCCACCGGCGACGAGGGCAGCCAGTTCTCGCCGGCCCTGGCGCGCACCGCCAGCGGCGGCCCCATCCCGGCCGACGTGCTCGACAACGACGAGTTCTGCCGCGAGTGCCACCCGGGGATCCACGAGCGCTGGTTGGCCAGCGTCCACCACCTGTCGTCGTTCAACAACCCCCCGTATCGGTTTTCCGTCAACGAGACCCGGAAGATGGCACTCCAGCGTGACGGCAACGTCGACGCCTCGCGCTTCTGCGCCGGCTGCCATGATCCGGTCCCGCTCTTCTCGGGGCGGTTCTCGGATCCCGCCTTCGACGGCGAGCACGATCCCACCGGCGGCGCCGGGATCACCTGCACCTCCTGCCACGCCATCACCCGGATCAACTCGCCGCGCGGCAACGCCGACTACACCATTGCCGAGCCGGTGTCGTACCCCTTCGAGCGCTCGCACAGTGCCGCGTTGCGGTGGGTCAACCGCCAGCTGATCAAGGCCAAGCCCGAGCTGCACAAGCGCACCTTCCTCAAGCCGTTCCACCGCACCCCCGAGTTCTGCGGCACCTGTCACAAGGTCCACCTGCCCGAGTCCCTCAACCACTACAAGTGGCTGCGTGGCCAGGACCACTACGACTCCTACCTGCTCAGCGGGGTGTCGGGGCACGGCGTGGCGAGCTTCTACTACCCGAAGAAGGCAGTGACCAGCTGCGCCGGCTGCCACATGCCTCCGCGCCCCTCCGACGACTTCGCCGCCCGCGACCTCGACGGCTCCGGGCGCCTGGCGGTGCACGACCACCTGTTCCTCGGACCCAACACCGCGGTGGCGCGGCTCGCGGGGATGAGCGACGACAAGGCCGGCGCCGACGACAAGGCGGCCTTCCTCCGCAAGGCCGCGCGAGTGGACCTCTTCGCCCTGCGTGAGGGCGGCGCAGTCGACGGGCGGCTGCTGGGCCCCCTGCGCCCCGAACTTCCGGTCCTCGAGCCCGGCGCCACCTACCTTCTGGAGGTGGTGATCCGGACCCTCGGGGTCGGCCACCACCTCACCCAGGGCACCGCCGACTCCAACCAGCTGTGGCTGGAGGTGACGGCGTCCAGCGGCGGGAGAGTGATCGGCACGAGCGGCGCCGTGAGCGCCGACCGCCGCGTCGACCGGTGGGCGCACTTCGTCAACGCCTGGGTGCTCGACCGCGAGGGCCGGCGTATCGATCGCCGCAACCCCGAGGACATCTTCGTACCGCTCTACAACCACCAGATTCCACCGGGGGCCGGCGCGGCGGTTCACTACCGGCTGCTCGTGCCGCCCGGCGCCCGCGAGCCGGTGGAGCTCACCGTCCGCCTGCGCTACCGCAAGTTCGACACCACGTACATGCACCACGTCTTCGGACCCGGGTACGTCAACGACCTCCCGGTGCTGGAGCTGGCTGCTGACCGGGTGGTGCTGCCGGTGGCCGGCGGGCCGGCGGTCCCCGAGCAGGCGCCGCCGGCGCCCCAATGGGAGCGCGTCAACGACTACGGCATCGGCCTCCTCCTCACCCCGGGCCGGGGTGAGCTGCGCCAGGCCGAGGCGGCGTTTCAGCGGGTCGAGGCGCTGGGGCGGCCCGATGGCCCGGTCAACCTTGCGAGGGTGTACCTGCGCGAGGGGAGAGTCACCGACGACGCCCCCGCCGCACTCGCCCGGGCGGTGGCCTTCGACCCGCCGGCGCGGGCGTGGACCGTGCTCTGGCTGGGCGCCCAGGTGAAGCTGGAGAACGGCGACCTCGACGGCGCCATCGCCGACCTCGAGCAGATTCTTGAGGGCGGCTTCGCCCAGGCCGCGGGCCGCGGCTTCGACTTCACCGCTGACTACCGGGCTCTCGACCTCCTGGGTGACGCCCTCTACCAGCGGGCGCTGCGCGAGCGTGGCGCCGCGGCGAGCCCGACCCGCGCCGCCTATCTTCACCGTGCCGAGGAGGCGTTCCGTCGTGCCCTCGCCCTCGACCCCGAGAATCTCGGCGCCCACTGGGGCCTGCGCCAGATCGGCGCGCAGCTGGGTGACGCCGCCATGGTGGCCGAGCACGGCGCCGCCCACGCCCGTTACCGACCCGACGACAACGCCCGCGACCGCGCCGTGGCCGCCGCCCGCCGCGCCGACCCGGCCGCCGACCATGCCGCCGACCCGGTGGTGATCTACGACCTGGCGGCGTCGGGCGCGGCGGCGGAGTGAGGATGTCCGGGCCCCATCCCCCGACCGGCGACGACCGCATCATCGCGGTGGCGTTCCGGCGCTCGCTTCTGGTGCTGGGCGCGGCGGCGCTGGCGGTGGCCGCCGTGGTGATCGTGCGGACCCACCGGCCGGCCGAAGCGGTGCGCGCCAAGCACCTGGAGGCACCCGCCGCGGTCGACCGCCGCGCGGTGGAACGCCCGCCGCTGCCCTTCACCGACGTCACCCGCGCGGCGGGCGTCGACTTTAGCCCCGTCACCGGTGCAACCGGGGAGCACCTGCTCCCCGAGACCATGGGCAGCGGCGCCGCCTTCCTCGACTACGACTCCGATGGGGACCCGGACCTCCTGCTCCTGAGCGCGCGGCACTGGCCGTGGGCGCGCGGCGGCCCCGACGCGACGCCGCACCTTTTCGCCAACGACGGCACGGGCCGCTTCACGGACGTCACGCGCAGCGCGGGCCTCCACCGCAGCCTCTACGGCATGGGTGCGGCGGTGGGCGACGTGGACAACGATGGCGACCCCGACCTGTTCCTCACCGCGCTGGGGCCGGACCGGCTGCTGCGCAACGACGGCGGGCGCTTCTCGGACGTCACCGCTGCCGCCGGGGTGGCCGGCCCCGTGGATGCCTGGAGCACCGCCGCCGGCTTCTTCGACGCCGACGGTGACGGCGACCTCGACCTGCTGGTGTGCCACTACGTGAGGTGGTCGCGGGCGCTCGATCTCGACGCCAACTTCACCCTCGACGGTGTCCATCGCGCCTACGGGCCGCCCATGGCCTTCGCCGGCGCCCCGCTCCAGCTCTTCCGCAACGACGGCGGATGGCACTTCACCGACGTCACCGCCGCCGCCGGGCTCGAGGTCACGAACCCGGCCTCCGGCGAGCCCCTGGGCAAGGCCCTCGGGCTCACCTTCGCCGACGTGGACGGTGACGGTCTCCTGGATATCCTGGTGGCCAACGACACGGTGCAGAACTTCCTCTTCCGCAATCTCGGCGGCGGTCGCTTCCAGGAGATGGGCACCGCCGCCGGGGTCGCCTTCGACCGCATGGGCGCCGCCACCGGCGCCATGGGCGTGGACGCCGGCGACCTCCGCGGCGACGGCCACCTCGCCTTCGCCATCGGCAACTTCGCCAACCAGATGTCCTCCCTCTACGTGGCCCAGAGGGACCCTTGGCAGTTCGAGGACGAGGCCATGGGCGAGGGCGTGGGTGGCTCCACCCGTCGGGTCCTGACCTTCGGTCTGCTGCTCCTCGACGTGGACCTCGACGGCCGCCTCGACCTGCTCCAGGCCAACGGCCACCTCGAGCCGGACATTGCGCGGGTCCAGGCGAGCCAGTCATACCGCCAGCCGGCCCAGCTCTTCTGGAACGCCGGCCCGGCGGCCGCTCGCACCTTCGTCGAGGCGCCGCCGGAGGCGCTCGGCGACCTCGCCCGCCCGATGGCGGCGCGCGCCGCCGCCTACGCCGACATCGACGGCGACGGCGACCTCGACCTGGTACTCACCGCCAACGGCGGTCCCCCGCGGGTGCTGCGCAACGACCAGGCCACCGGCCACCACTGGTTGCGGGTACGGCTTCAGGGCACCGCGAGCAATCGCGACGCCATTGGCGCCGAGCTCGAGCTCACCGTGGGCGACCGCGTCCTGCGCCGCCGCCAGGTCCCCACCCGCAGCTACCTCGCCCAGGTGGAGCCGGTGGTCACCTTCGGGCTCGCCGACGCCAGCGAGGCGGGTCCCCTACGGGTGAGCTGGCCGGACGGGCGGGTGGAGGAGATCGCGGTGCCGGGCGTGGACCGGACCCTCGTGGTGACCGAGGGCCGCCACGGTGGCGCCGGCTGAGGGGTCAGTGCAACCCTGAGAACGATCGCCGAGAGGGGGGAGCCATGCGGGTGAGCGCTCCTGGCCTGCTGCGGGAAGACGAGCCACGGACCCGCCGCGTCCGGCAGCCATCGGGCGCCTGAGGCGAACGCGAAGAAAAGGGGCCCCACCACGGTGGAGCCCCTTGGGTTGAGCGAGATGTTGTCAGCTCACGGGCGTTGCGACGCACCTTCGCTGGCGACCGTCGCGGCGCCCGCGCTGAGCCGGGCACGCAGCTCTTCGTTGTCGCGGCCGAGCTCGTCGCTCTTCTTTGCAAGCTCGTCGATCCGCTTCTGCTGTGCGACGGTGTAGAGGGTCAGCTCCTCGACCTTCTGGAGCAGGAGCATCTGGAGGTTGCTCATGTTCACGGTCCCCGCGGCGGCGATCTCGTCGCTGGACGGAACACCGGGAAGGTGGTGGTTCTCCTCGACGAAGCGGCCCAGCTCGGGGATGGGCATCAGCTCGTAGCCCTGCTGGAAGACGTAGTCGGGCACGTTGAGCTTTGTGCTGTTGGAGTAGAAGTCACCGGTGATGTAGACGTCGCCGGCATTGCTGATGCGGAACTCGTCGCCGGCATTGTTAACGTTGTTGAACACGTAGCCGGAGGCGCCCATCACGTTGGCCCACTCGGCGCCGCTGACGGCGTCCTTGAGGCGGTACACCACCTTGCCGTTGTTTGTGAGGTACAGCATGATCCGATTCGCCGTGGTGCCCGACGTGGCGGTGACGTCGAGGAAACCGCGGTCGTCGGCCTTCGACGACACCACGTTCAGGGCGGCGGCGGGTGACAGCGTGCCGATTCCGATGTTGCTGTCATTACTGATGACCAGGCTGTTGCTCTTCGCGCCCGGGCGGATCTTGAACGGCAGCTGGGAGCCGCCGGTGACGTCGCGGACGAAGAAGTTGGTCTCGTTGCCGGCGACGTCCCAGGTCTGCGCCGCGAAGCCCGAGCTCGCGTCCTGCTCGAGCCTGAGCGTCGGCGAGTCACCGTCCTTGATATTCAGCTCGATGCTCCCCGGAGTCGATGTGCCGATGCCGACGTTGCCGCTGGAGCTGACGTAAAGGGAGTTGGACGGTGCTCCGGCGACCACGGTGAAGGGGGTCTTGCCACCGGTGACGTCGGTGATGGAAAAGCGGTTCGTACCGCCGCTTGAGGAGTCGTTGGCGGTGAGCTCCCAGTCGGTGCTGGGGAAGCTCCCTACCGACGTGTCCTCGAACTTGATTCGCGTGTTGTTCTCCTTGAGGCGAAGGGTGTCGAATCCGAAGTTCTCGTTGTTCACACAGTCTAACCCTACGCACTCACTGCCCACGACGATGAGGTCGTCGGCGATGACCTGGTCGCGGTTGCCCGGGTCCTGGATGCCCTGGGCGGTGGCGTCGGGTGCCGACGGCTGGACGGTACCCGAGCTGTGCTCGGCGCCGACGGGCTGCCGTACCGATGCAGTGGCCTGCGGCTCCGGCGCGCCCGAGTCGACGACGATGGCGCCGTTCTCGAGCCGCAGGTGCCCGCTGGCCATGATCGGCTCCGCGGGGAGCACGCCCCGCTCCTGAAGCTGCTTCACCGCCGAGTCGTCGCCGCTGGCGCGGGCCTCGGCGAGGACCCGGCGGGTCGCGTCGTCGAGGACCGGCGCGAAGGTCACCTCGTAGGTGTACTCACCGTCGGCGTCGACCCCGGCCTGCTTGGCCCAGTCGGCCAGCGCGGAGGCGTCGATCTCCAGCGGGCCGCCCGCCGCGATGATCCACTTCGTCACGCCGGCCGGCCCCGACACCGAGAGCTCGGCATTCTCCCAGGGGACGGACGAGGAGAAGGTGATCGCCGAGGGGGAGCGCATCTCCTGCACCGTGTCTGCGGCCCGCGCCCAGCTGGGGACTGTCAGCATCAGGAAGCCGATGAGGATCGCTGTGAAGGTGGTTCTGCTCTGTCGTGCGGTCATGGTCACTCTCCTTGGTGCTCCCGTCGGCGGGATCTCGTGGCGCTCGAATCGCCCCCGAAAGGCGCTGTGGATGATCGAGCGGGCCGGCTCATCCGCGTTGCCATCGGGGAAGGTGCTCCGGAGGACGCCACAAGCGGCACTCCGGTCCACCGGATGGGTTCCGTGCTCTCGTACGATAATACGTCTTAGTCGAGAATCTGTCACTGGTAAGGTGCTCGAGAAAGTGATCGCAAAAGATTCTCTGTCTCTATTCATGGGTGGCTCCGTGCGCGGTGGCGCCCTGGTTCTACTTTTTGTTCCGTAGACTCGTTCGCATTATATGACGCAGATCACATCTTGGCAACCCCCCTGTCGGTACCATCGCCCCGAGATCCCGTCCGGCGGGTTCGCACGGCGGCGCTGCCGGCAGAGCTGGTCCGCCGCCGGTGGCGAGGGGTCTATACTCCAGGCACCGCTGTATCCTCGGTGATGGGAGCTTCACGATCTATGGCCGATGCACACATGTCTACCCGCCGGGTCCGTCTGGGACGCTGGATGGCCGCCGGGGGCGCGTTGCTGGTGATCCTGGCGGGGACGGTAGGCTCCGGAGGGGGCTCCGGCACCGGTGCTGTCTTCGACGAGGTGGCGAAGGCCACCGGTCTCGACTTCACCCACTTCAACGGGATGACCGGCAACTTCACCATCGCCGAGATCACCGGGCAGGGAGTGGGCCTGCTGGACTTCGACGGTGACGGCGACCTCGACGTGTACCTCGTGCAGGGGAGCCTCCTTGGCGACAAGATGTCGGAGGCGCTCTTCCCGTGGCGCGGCTCGGAGCCGCCCATGGACCGGCTCTTCAGGAACGACCTGAAGGTCGCCGCGGACGGCACGCGCACCCTGCACTTCACCGATGTCACCCAGGCGAGCCGCATCCGGGCCACCGGCTACGGAATGGGCGTGGCCACCGGCGACTTCGACAACGACGGCCGGATCGATCTCTACGTCACCAACCTCGGCCACAATCAGCTGCTCCGGAACCGCGGCGACGGGACCTTCGAGGACGTGACCGGCAAGGCGGGCGCCGACGACCGGCGCTGGAGCACCTGCGCCGCCTTCCTCGATTACGATCGCGACGACAATCTCGATCTCTACGTCTCCAACTACCTGGACTTCGAGAGCGACCCCAAGCGGGCGTGCTACTCGTCGAGCAGCGCGCGCGATTTCTGCGGCCCCAAGGCGTACCATCCGGTCCCCGACCGCCTCCTGCACAACCGCGGCGACGGGACCTTCGAGGACGTTACGGCGAGGGCGGGCATCGCCAAGGAGTTCGGCGCCGGGTTCGGGGTGGTGGCAGCGGACTTCAACCGCGACGGGTGGGTCGACATCTACGTGGCCAACGACGGCGACCCCAACCAGCTGTGGGTGAACGACCACGACGGGACGTTCCACAACGAGGCCCTGTGGTCCGGGGCCGCGGTCAACGCGCAGGGCAAGGCCGAGGCGAGCATGGGCGTGGATGCCGACGATTTCGACGACGACGGTGACGACGACCTCTTCATGACCCACATCATGGAGGAGACCAACACCCTCTTCGTCAACGACGGAACCGGTATCTTCGAGGACCGCACCAGCGCCGCCGGCCTCGCCTCCATCAGCTTGAGCAAGACGGGGTTCGGGACGGGTTGGCTGGACTTCGACAACGACGGCTGGCTCGACCTCCTGGTTCTCGACGGCGCGGTGCTGAGCCTGCCTGAGCGGGTTCGCGCCGGCGACCCCTACCCCCTGGGCCAGCCCAACTACCTGCTGCGCAACACCGGCCGGGGGACGTTCGAGCCGGTGACCAACCCCGGTGCCAGCTTCGCGCTCGCCGACGTCAGCCGTGGCGCGGCGTTCGGCGACGTGGACAACGACGGCGACACCGACGTGGTGGTGGCCAACAACAACGGGCCCACCCGGCTGCTTCTCAACCGCGTCGGTAGCCGGAGCCACTGGCTGGGGCTCGAGCTGCTCACCGGGAAGCCTGCACGGGACGCGCTCGGCGCCCGCGTCCAGGTGACGCTCCCCTCGGGACGCTCGCTGTGGCGGCGGGTGCGGACCGACGGGAGCTTCTGCTCGGCCCGCGATCCGCGTGTGCTGGTTGGGCTGGGCGCCGCGACCTCGGTCAAGGCGGTGCGCGTCCAGTGGCCCGACGGCACCGCCGAGAGCTGGCCGGGCCCTGCCGTGGACCGCTACACCACGCTGCACGAGGGGACGGCCCCTGCGGGCAAACGGAAGAAGGACATCCGGAAGGAGTGACGGCTGATGCGAAACAACTGGGTCATCCTCGGTCTTCTGCTGAGCCTGGTGCCGGCGGCCTCTCCCATGCTCGCTCAGGATGCCGCCCCGGCCGTCGAGCCGGCCGCCGTCTCTGCGACTCTCCGGGGCAACCTCCTGGCGGTACCCGCCCCCGACGTCGGCGACCTCGAAGCGGTGGTGGCGGACCAGCTCCAGCGCGCGCGTGCCGAGCTCGAGGCCACGCTGGCGGACGTCCACGCCACCGCGCCGCAGCTGGCCGCCGCGTATGGGCGGCTGGGCGAGCTCTACCATGCCTACGGTCTCCTCGATGCCGCCGCCGCCTGCTACGGCAACGCCGGTCAGCTCGAGCCGCAGGACTTCCGCTGGCCCCACCTGCTTGGCGACGTGAGCCGCAAGACAGGAGACCTGGAGGCCGCCACCAGCTACTTCCAGGCGGCCTGGTCGCTGCAACCGGATGACTTCGCCGCCCTGGTGTACCTGGGCAACGTCGAGCTCGAGCGCAGCCGCTTCGACGAGGCCGAGGCAGCCTACCGCGCGGCGCTGACCCTCAGCCCGGGCTCGCCGTCGGTGCTCGCTGGGCTCGGCCAGCTCGCCTTCGGCCGGCACGACGATGCCAGCGCCGCGTCGTACCTCGAGGCGGCCCTGAAGGCGGAGCCGGATGCCAACCGGCTGCACTACAGCCTGGCCATGGCCTACCGGCGCTTGGGCAGGACCGAGGAGGCCAAGCAGCAGCTGGCTTTGCGGGGAACGGTCGGCGTCCGACCCCACGACCCCCTGCTCGACAGCCTGCAGGCGCTCACGGTGGGAGCGACCGTGCACATCCTCCGCGGCAAGACGGCCTTCGCCGCCGGTCGCTTCAAGGAGGCCCGCGATGAGTTCGCCGCGGCCGTGAGCGCCGCCCCCGACGATGCCGGCGCGCTCGTCAACCTCGGGACCACGCTGTCGCAGCTGGGTGACGGTGCGGGCGCCGTCGCACGCTACCGCCAGGCGCTGGCCCTGGACCCCGATCAGACCACCGCCAAGTTCAATCTCGGCGTCCTGCTCCTCGCGCAGGGGGACGCTGCCGGCGCCTTGCCCTACCTCGAGGATGTGGTGGTGGCGCTGCCCGATGACGCCGAGGTGCACCTGGCTCTCGCCCGTGCCTACGTCGCCTCCGGCGACGACTCCGGCTCGCTGACCCACTTCCAGCGGGTCGCGGGGCTCGATCCTGCCAGCGAGTCGGCGGTGCTCGAGGGGGCGGCGGCGCTGGTGCGTCTGGGGATGTTCGCCCGTGCGCGACCGGTGCTCGAGGCCGGCCTGCGGCGCATGCCCGGCAGCGACGCCATCGCCTTTGCGCTGGCCCGTCTCCTCGCCGCCTCGCCGGACGCGTCGGTGCGGGACGGCAAGCGCGCCCTGGAGCTGGCTCGGCAGATCTACGACGGCCAGCCGAACCCGCGCTACGCCCAGCTCGTGGCCCAGGCGTTCGCCGAGCTTGGTCGTTGCGACGAGGCGGCGGAGTGGCAGCAGAAGGTGGTGGATCAGGCGGTCGCCGACGGCGCCATCGACATGCTCGGTCCCCTCCGCGCCGATCTCGTGGTCTACCAGGCGGGCGCTCCCTGCCGCCCGCCGGTGGCCGAGTGACCCGGGGGCGAGGCGTAGGAACGTCGCAGCGGGGTGCGGCTGGGCGCGGGCACCCAGGGAGCTGACGGGCGACCTCGGGGATGCCGCTCCGGGCTACAATCCGAAACAAGGTGACCCGCCGGGCCTCGTCGAGCCTGGCGGTTGAGGACACGGGGATCGCTATTCCGTCCGAGGACCAGGCTGCCGTGTTCGAGGACTTCCGCCAGCTCGATGCCGGAGCCGCCCGCCGCGTGGCAGGCACCGGTCTCGGCCTCGCGCTCGTGCGCCGCGTCACCGAGCTGCACGGAGGTAGGATCGAGCTGGAGTCGGAGCCTGGGAGGGAGAGCACCTTCACGGTGTTGCCGCCGCAGAACGCCGGTGAGGTCCGCCGCCGGTCCAGCGCCGAGGGTGGCCAGTGCTAGAATCTCTGCAGTAGTTTTAATTCGCAGTGTCATTACCGACGCGGGAGGGCCACCATGAGGTCGCTCGAGCTGGCGTGTCTCCGAGGGCTCGTCATCCTGACAGCGGGAGCAGCCTGGGCCGCGGTGCCCGAGCCGGTGCTCAAGTGGCAGCTGGGCGGCTGCTACGCCGGCTGGTGCGAGACCGGCTGGTACTCCTCGCCGGCGGTGGCCGATCTCGACGGTGACGGCGCCCCCGAGGTGATCGCCTCGGGCTACTCCATCGTCGCCCTCGACGGCGCCACCGGCACCCTCGTGTGGCGGGTCGCCTCGGGGCACGACCGCTCGGAGCCCGCGGCCTCCAGCGTCGGCCGCACCTGGCCCGGCATCGTCGTCGCCGACCTTGACGGCGACGGCCTGCCCGAGATCGCTACCGCCCACGGTGGCGGCTGGGTGTCGGTGTACGAGCCCGACGGCTACTTCGCCCCCGGCTGGCCGGTGCAGCCGACCACCGCCGAGCTGCGCGGCCTGTCGGTGGCGGACGTGGACGGCGACGGCACCGCCGAGCTCCTTGTGACGGCGGCGCAGGGCAGCAGCCTCAACGCCTGGCTCCTCGAGCACAGCGGGGCGGTGCGGGACGGCTGGCCGCAGCGGGACGCCAGCACCGCCGGCTCCTCCTGGGGCGTGTACAACGACACGTCCGCCCTCGCTGACCTCGATGGCGACGGCCTCCCCGAGGTGCTCGTGCCCTCGGACGTCCACTACGCATGCGCCTACCAGCCCGACGGCACGCCGCTTCAGGCCACCGCCTTCGGCGCCAGGGTGTGGGGAGAGGTCGGCCTCTGGGTCGATCCCGCGACCGAGGCCCTGGGCTACGGCTCGTGTGACGGCACGCCGGCTGAGAGCTGGCGCACCAACTTCGCCGACGGCCCGGCCACTGTCGCCGACCTCGACGGCGACGGCACCCCGGAGATCGTGCTCACCGGCCGCACCTACGACTGCACCGGGGGAACCGAGACCACGCTCTTCACCGGCGTCTACGTCCTCGAGCCCGACCGCAGCCGCTTCGCGAACGGCCTCTACGACTGGACCCGGGTGCCCGTCAGCCTGGGCGCCCCACTGAGCCTCGACTACAACGTCATCGAGAACGCCATGCCCAACTCTGTGGTGGCCGACCTCGACGGCGACGGCACCCCCGAAATCCTGTTTGCCGACTTCGCCGGCAAGCTCCACGCCTTCTGGCTCGACGGCACCGAGCACGGCAGCTGGCCGTTCGTGCTCTACGACCCCGACGAGGGCTTCGACCGACTCGTCTCGGAGCCGGTGGTGGCCGACCTCGACAGTGACGGCAGCGCCGAAGTTGTGGCAGCGTCATGGACGGAGAAGGGCAGCGGCGCGGCAGGGCGTCTCCTGGTGCTCGCGGCGGACGGCACGCTCCTGTGGAGCGAGGCCATTCCCATGGGCCCCAACGCGCCCACCTGGGGCGGCGCCCTGGAGGCCCCGACCCTCGCCGACATCGACGGCGACGGTGAGCTCGAAGCAGTGCTCGAGACAGTCGGCGCCGGCGTCGTCGCCTACGACTTGCCGGGCAGCGCGGGCGCACGCGTGCAGTGGGCCACCGGGCGCGGGTCCTTCCGCCGCGCCGGCACCCCCGAGCTCCGGCTCTTCGCCGATGGCTTCGAGTGGGGCAGCCCAGCGGAGTGGTCGGCCGTGGCGCCGTGACTCGCCGGGTCACTCCTCGCAGGGGAGGCTGAGCAGGTTGGTGCGGACCCGGGCGCCGGTACGCGACCGCGGGCTCGGTGACCGACGCGTCCCTCACGCGCACCTCCTACTCGGTGGTCGGCCGCGCGCCGTCGCCGCCCCGTGCCCACCCCGCCGGCACGGTCTGGGCTCCGGTGGGATGGAGCTCGTTCCGGTCAAGGGCAACCCGGACGTCCGGGCGGGACACCTCGGCCGGACCCGACAGGTGGTGACGCCCGGGTCGTCGCCGTTCCTCAGCCGGGCCGTCGTCCACAGCCGTCTCGCTGACGGTTCCGTCGCTCCCACCCTACCCGGCCCCTCGCGGAGTCAGGAGGCCGGCGCCGGCGGGATCAGCAGGCGCCGGATGTCCACCTCGGGGTGGAGCCGGTCGAGGTCGACCACCGGGGCGACGTCGGGGAGGTCCGCGTTGCCGCGATACTGCCAGAGGTGCCAGCCGCTCCAGCCCGTCGGCACGGTGGGTTGGGTGACCCCGTACTGGGCGATCCACAGCGGGTAGCCGCCGAACGCGTCGTTCATGTGGTCGTTCCAGAAGGCCGGCCCGGTGTAGAGGATCGGTGCCACCCCCACTGCGTTCTCGACGGTGGCGAGGAAGGTGTGGAGACGATCGGGGAGGTCGGCGGGGGGCGTACCGCCCAGGGTCTCGATGTCCACCACCGGGGCGAGGTCGCCGGGCTCGAAGGTAACGTGCGACAAGAAGGTGTGGGCCTGCTCCGCCGGGTCGTCAGCGGTGACGAAGAAGTGGTAGGCGCCGCGGATCAGGCCGGCCTGGCGCATGCGCTCCCAGTGGGCCGCGAAGAACGGATCGCGGAAGTCGTCGCCGGCGGTGGCCAGGGTGAGCGCGAAGCCGTGCCCGTGCGCCGCCGCCGCGTGCCAGTCCACGCGGCCGCTGTGGTAGGAGACGTCGAGGCCGGTCTCGGGCGGAGGTCCGCTGCCCGCGGTGGGCCGGGGAAGGGTCGCGCGGCGTCCCTGCCAGACCACCGGGGCGTCGCGGGTGGTGACGGTGCCGTCGCCCAGCTGGCCAACCTCGTTGGCGCCCCAGCACGCCAGGCCGGAGCCCCGGGTCTCGGCGCAGGCGTGGCTGCCGGCGGCGTACAGAGCGAGGACGCCGCCGTCGAGGCCGTGGACGGTCGTCGGCGGTGCCGGCGGTCCCTCGTCGGCCAGTGGCGTGGAGAGCAGACCCGTACCCAGCTCGCCGAGCTCGTTGGACCCCCAGCACTGAACCGTTTCGTCCTCCAGCAGGGCGCAGGTGAAGGAGTCCCCGGTGGCGACCGCCAGGGCCCTGTCGGCGAGCCCCCGCACCAACGCCGGAGTGCTCCGCGCGGTCCGGGTGCCGTCGCCGAGCTGGCCAAACCGGTTGTTGCCCCAGCAGGCCACCGTCCCGTCCTCCAGGCGGGCGCAGGTGTGATAGGCGCCGGCGGCGATCTCCACGGCCGGGGAGGGAAGCCCCGCCACGGTGACGGGTGCTCCGGAGTCCACCGCCGTCCCCTGGCCGAGCTGGCCCTCGGAGCCGTCGCCCCAGCACATAACCGTGTGGTCGCGGCGCAGCGCGCAGGTGTGGACGCCTCCCGCTGCCACCTGGACGACATCCTGCCCCAGGCCGGCCACCGGGGCGACGCCCGGGCCGGAGGCCGGACGCCCCAGCTGGTCCAGCGAGTCGTCGCCCCAGCACAGTACCTCGCCGGCCGCCGAGAGGCCGCAGGTGTGCAGCCAGCCCGCCTCCACGGAGCGCATGGGCGGTGCTCCTGCCAGCACCGCCGGAGCCAGGCGGCACGCCCGCCCCCGGTGGCGCTCGGGGAGCGCCGTCGGCGCGAGCGCCAGCTGGCCCTCGGAGCCGTCACCCCAGCACATGAGTGCCCCTCCCCCGTCCACCAGGCAGCCGTGGCGCAGGCCGAAGGAGATGCTGCGCGCGGTGGCCAGGGGAGTGAGGTCGGTGGGTACCTGGAACGCCTGGTCTCCGGCACACACGGGCTGCGGGCCGGTGACACAGGTGGCCATGGGCCCGAGCGCCACCTGGCGCGCCGGCGGCGGCGCCCCCTCACGACAGGCCGGAGAGAGAACCACGAGCGTGACGACTGCGGCCAGTGACGGCCAGCCACGTTGGACGGGTGCCTGCATCCCATACCCTCCCGGCGGCGGTGCCCGGCCACGGCACGCGGATGCCGCGCGGGTCTGGTTCCATAGTAGCGGTCGTCTCGGGGAGAGCGACCCGCTCGGGCGCTTCCGCCACCAGAGTGCGAGGAGTGTCGCACTCGCGCACCGTTACGAATCGTCGTCCGGTGTGAGCTCGGAGGACTGGGCGTGCCTGAGGCCGCCACGCTCGAGCCTCCGGCGCCCGGCGGCAGGTGCGTCCATCCCGCCGCGGGGTGGTAGGATCGCTTGGAGTGACGGGGCGAGCTTCCCCGAGGGCGCCAACCCGCAGCTTCGGAGCCGCGTGTCCGCAGGGCGGGCGGGAGCCGGCCGCGACCGGCATCCTCGAGGCTCGGGATCGGAGCACCATGGGCGCTCTTCGCCGTGGCCGTGCAGCCACGCTGGTATGGGTCTTCTTCCTGCTGTCCGGGCTCACCAGCCTGGTCTACCAGGTGGTGTGGTTCCGCATGCTCGCCCTGGTCTTCGGCAACACCGTGCTGGCGTCGAGCACGGTGCTCAGCGTCTTCTTCCTGGGCCTCGCCGTGGGCAGTGTGCTGTTCGGCACCCTCGCCGATCGTGTTCGCCGGCCCGTGGCTCTCTATGGGTTACTGGAGGGCGGCATCGGGTTGTACGCGGTGCTCTTCCCGGTGCTCCTGGGCGCTGTGGAGGGCGTGTGGACCTCGCTGGACGCCTCGCTGGGTCACGGCCTCGCCCTCAACCTCGCCCGCGCCGCCGTCGCCGGGCTCCTGCTCCTGCCGCCGACCGTGCTCATGGGCGGGACGTTCCCGCTCATCACCCGCTACGCGATCTCCCGCCTCGAGGCCTTCCGCGAGGGGGTGTCGATCCTCTACTTCGTCAACACCGCCGGGGCCGTCATCGGAACCGTGCTGGCGGGTTTCATCCTCATCGCCGTGTTCGGCATCCGGACCACCACCTGGCTTACCGCTGCGGTGAACCTGCTCATCCTGGTGGGGTGCGTGGTGCTGCAGCGAGGTGCCGACGCCCCACCGGCCGCGGCGGAGCCGGAGCCGGAGCCGGAGCCGGAGGAGAACGCGCCGCCGGTCGGCCCCACCGCGACCCGCGCCGCCCGCTTCGTGCTCTGGGGCACCCTGCTCTCGGGCTTCACCTCGCTCACCTACGAGGTGGTGTGGATGCGGGCGTTCACCTCGTTCTTCGGCTCGTCGGTGTACTCCTTCGCCTCCATCCTCGCCGCCTTCCTGGTGGGGATCGCGTTCGGCAGCCTTCACTTCGCCCGGCGCCGCCGTCCCGAGGAAGGGGCCCTGCGCGCGTTCGGCGAGATCCAGCTGCGCGTCGCCCTCTCGGTGGTCCTCTTCCTGGTGGTGTTCGCCAAGATCCCGGTGTTCATCGTCTGGGGGCTGCGCCTCTTCACCGGCACCTTCGCCCACTACCAGCTCCTCCAGTTCGTCCTCGTGCTGCTCGCCATGCTCTACACCACGGTGAACCTGGGCGCCTCGTTCCCGGCCGCCAACGCCGCCTACGTGAACTCCATGGAGGGCATGGGGCGGCAGGTGGGCCGGGTCTACGCGTGCAACACCCTCGGGGCCATCGCCGGGGCGTTCCTGGCGGGCTTCGTGCTGATCCCGGCCATCGGCATGGAGCGGACCATCTGGCTCGCCTTCGTCGTCAACCTGCTGCTCGGCCTCGCCTCGTTGTGGGTTAGCCGCACGCTGAGCCGCACGGCATGGCTGTGGGCCGCCGCCGCCCTCGGCCTGCTCCTCATCGTGCCGCGTTGGGACAGCAGTCTGCTCAACCTCGGCATCTACTCGCGCGCCTACGTGCTCGCCGGCAACCGCCCCGCTGCCGCCGACGCCCCGCTGCCGCCGACGCCCGGCGACCGCCTCCTGCGCGAGATCGGCAGGTGGCCGGCGCCGCCGCCGTCCTGGATCGAGCCCCACTACTTCGAGCGGGCGCGGGTGCTGTACTTCCGCGAGGGCGTGACCTCGACGGTGTCGGTGGTGGAGGACAGCCCGGGGAGCAGAAGCCTGCTCATCAACGGCAAGGCCGACGCCTCGAACAACCGCACCGGCGATATGCGCACCCAGCTGCTGTTGGCGCACCTGCCGGTGCTCCTTTCGCCCACGATGCCCGGCTCGGCGCTGGTCCTCGGTCTCGGCAGCGGCACAACCCTCGGCAGCATGGAACGCTATCCCATCCCTCGCCTGGACTGCGTAGAGATCGAGCCGGCGGTGGCCGAGGCCGCGCGTCTCTACTTCGCCGACGTCAACCACGGGGCGCTCGACGACCCTCGTCTGCACTTCGTCATCGCCGACGGCCGCACCTATCTCGAGCACGCCGTCGGCCGCTACGACGTCATCACCTCGGAGCCCTCCAACCTCTGGATGGCGGGGTGCTCGAACCTCTTCACCCGGGAGTTCTTCCGCTCGGCCCGCGCGCACCTGAGCCGGGAGGGGATCATGTGCCAGTGGATCCACCTCTACCAGATCTCGGTGGACGACGTGCGCGTCTTCCTGCACACTTACATGGAGGTCTTCCCCAACGTCCTGGTGTGGGTGGACGAGCCCGACATGCTGGTGCTGGGCTCGGCCCGTCCGATACGCCTCGCCCCCGAGCTGCTCGCCCGCCGGCTGGCGCTGCCCGAGATCCAGGCCGAACTGGCACCGTCGGGCCTCGGGCACCTCGAGGAGCTCCTGCCCCTGCTCACCGCCGACACCGCCATGGCGGAGCGTTTCTCCGCCGGCGCCCCCGTGAACACCGACGACCGGCCCATCCTGGAGTTCTCGGCGCCGCGCAGCCTGCTGGAGATCCACTCGGGTGAGATCGTCCGCGAGCTCCTCACCGGCGTCCCCTACACGGGCTGAGCCGGCTCAGGGCTTGAGGCGGCGGAGGGCGGTGACGGCGCGTTCCGGTAGCACCCGCAACAGGGCTGCGCGGGCCGCCTCCAGGCCGGGCCTCCGGGCGAGGACGCGGGCGGCGATCAGCGACCTGCCCGGGAGGTTGCGACGCGGCTGCGCTGCCAGGAGCGCCAGGATAGCGGTCCGCTTGGCCATCCAGGCGAGGTGCGGCGCCGGGTCGAAGTCCACGAGGCCGAGCCCGGCGGCGCACCGGAGATCCTGCGCCATCTGCGGGTAGAGACTCTGCTGCACCCGCAGCCACGTCACCCGGGCCTCCTCGCTGAACCGTGCCCGCGCCCAGCTCGCGGGGCTCTGACCGTCGGTGAGGGAGAGGTTGGCACCGTGGATGCGATAGTGGATGCCGGGCTCATCCAGCGCCGCCACCTCGCCAGCGAGGAGTGCCCGGAAGGAGAGGACGAGGTCCTCGGCGCGAACTCCCGGGTCGATGGGCCCGAAGCGGTCGAAGAGGTCGCGTCGCCAGGTGGTGGCGCCTCCGAGCAGGCTCGGGCGAAAGGTGCGGGCGAAGCGCGCGGTGCAGGCCTCGTGGCTGGCCACCGGTGCTTCGAGGTAGAGCGAGCCCTGGCGCGTGAACGAGGTGATGGGTTTCCCGTCGGCGTCGATGAGCGGCGAGCGGGTCATCACCGCGGCCAGCTCAGGGCGTGCCGCGAAGGCGGCTGCGCAGTCGGCGGTGCGGCCGCGATGCGAGACGTCATCGCCGTGAGCGAGCACCAGCAGGCTGCCAGAGGCGAGTGCGGCAGCGCAGCTGGTGTGCGCCGCCGCCCCGAGGTTGCGCGGGTTGCGGTTGAGCACCACCCGGTGCGGCCCGCGGTGGGCCGCCGCCGCCTCGCTCAGTATCTGGAAGCTGGCGTCGCTTGAAGCGTCGTCCGAGAGCACCACCTCCAGGGGCTCGTAGGTCTGCGCCAGCGCCGCCGCCACCGCCTCGCCCACGAACCGCTCCTGGTTGTGGGCGAGGAGCACGAAGCTCACGAGTGGGCGCTGGCCCGTCACCGGGCTGCCGGGTCACCTACGGCGCGCCGCCGGGGCGGAATGGTCATCAGGGGCGGAGGGCCGTCGGCGCTCGGCGCACCGACATTGTAGCGGCCGCCGCGCTGGGGCTCGGCCACCTCCGGGCGGGGGTGGGCGGCTTCAGGCCGGCGAGGCCGTTCCCCGTCCACCCCGTCGAAAGCCGGAAGGCGCCCCGCGGACGACGGTGCGCAGTCGTCAGGGTGAGTGTTGGGACCAGCGGGCTGTGCTGTCGCCCTCGAAACCGTCCTCGAAGATGTACCGCGCCGAGTCGTCGAGAAGCATCGTGGTGGCTGCGAGCGTTGCCTCCGGTCCAGGAGTCGGTCCAGGAGTCGCTATGAGAGCCGGGCTCGCGGCCGTGCCGGCTCCACCGACTCCGGCGGCGGCCGGAGGTGGCGCGGCGGGCGCAGCGAGTGCCGCTGCGCCGACCAGAGCGGCAAGCGCCACGATGGCGAGGAGGAGCGACAGCCTCCGCCGGCGATCGCCGGCAGGGGCGTACGGAGGAGCTCCGGTGGCATCCATGGCGCGCCTACTTCACCATCGACGCGCCGGTGAACACCCGGCAGTCCCCCGCTTGGCATCCCCAGGCCGTGCCGCTGGTGTCGGCGGGGTCGTAGTAGATGATTACGTAGCTGTTGGTCGTATAGGCGACCAGGAGGACGCTGAGAATTCGTGCCGTCTGTGCCGCATCTGTGTTCCGGTAGGCGAAGTAGGACACTCCGTTGGCGTCCGCCGTGGTGCAGTGAACGTGGATGCGAGTCTCGAACACCCCCACGCCGCTTGGAGTGCAAGTGAACGTAGCGCTCGGCGCCCGGGACGCGTCGCTGGATGCAGCCTCGCCGCTGCGGTCGGCGGGCG
This sequence comes from uncultured Acidobacteriota bacterium, assembly GCA_963844845.1. Taxonomy (GTDB): domain Bacteria; phylum Acidobacteriota; class Thermoanaerobaculia; order Thermoanaerobaculales; family Sulfomarinibacteraceae; genus CAWJPW01. Next base: position 166,432 of record CAWJPW010000008.1, on the reverse strand, counting down.
CGGTTGTGGCCGGCTGGCGGATCACCCGGACGGTGCCGGACGCGGCGGTCCGCGCCGGGGCTGCCGCCGCCGCGGTGCTGGCCGCCAGCAGGGCCACGAAAAGAACCGATCCGTGAGCTGTGATTCTCATCTCGTCTCTCTTCCCTTCCTGTCATGCACCGAGTCGGTCGAGTTCACTCCGCTTTCGAGGGCGAGTGTGCCGCGCGCCGGCGTGGGTGCGGGTTTCCTTTCGAGGCCAGATGTTCGGCGCCTTGGGGCGCCGCGAAGGGTGATTCATGAATGATCATAGGTATTAATATTAGTCGTCCCCTTTCCAGGCGCAAGCCTCGTTCACTGCGCGCTGGTCCCCCCAGGCGGGCGATGCTCCTGGCCGGCCGCGTTGCGGCACGGCCGCGGACGCCATACCCTTGTCCAGCGACGGTCTGGGCGGCCGCACGGCTCAGGAGCCCCAGGGCGGCGCAGACCGCTGAGGAGGACGACACATGCGAAGTGCTCTGTTGGTGGGGATGATGGTGTTGGTCGGCTGTGCGGCTCAGGGCCCTGGGTCGGGCAGGACGGACATGGCGGGGACGCCGGAGGCACGCTGGCAGAAGCTCCGCGCGGAGCTCCCCGTGACCCCCGAAAAACCGGTCACCGACACCTACTTCGGGACCCGGGTGAGCGACCCCTACCGCTGGCTCGAGGACGGCGGCGACCCCGCGGTGCAGAGCTGGATGAAGCAGCAGGACCAGGTCGCCCGCGCCTACCTCGACGGGATTCCCGGCGAGAAGGAGCTCGAGCAGCGCCTGGGCGAGATCCTCCGCGCCAAGACCGTACGGTGGGGCAGCCCAACCGAGGCCGCCGGCCGGCTCTTCCTCATGAAGACCGAGCCCCCCAAGCAGCAGCCCTTCCTGGTGGTGGCCGACGGTCCCGACGCGGTGGCCGACGCCCAGGCGGTGGTCGACCCCAACCAGCTCGACCCCGAGGGCCTCACCGCCATCGACTGGTTCCGGCCCTCGCCGGACGGGAAGCTGGTGGCGGTGAGCCTGTCCAAGGCCGGCACCGAGGCCGGCGACCTGCACGTCTTCGACGTCGCCACCGGCCAGGAGCGCTTCGAGGTCATCCCGCGAGTCCAGAACGGCACCGCCGGCGGCGACGCCCGTTGGACGTCCGACGGCAGCGGTCTCTTCTACACCCGCTACCCGCACCCGGGCGAGCGCGACACCGCCGACCTCAGCTTCTACCAACAGGTGTGGTTCCACCGCCTCGGTACGCCGGTGGCGCAGGACCGCTACGAGCTCGGCCGCGACTTCCCGCGCATCGCCGAGACCCTGCTGGTTCCGTGCGCGGCCACCGACCGTCTCCTCGCCGTCGTCCAGGAGGGCGACAGCGGGCGCTTCCAGCACTACCTGCACACCCCCGACGGCCGCTGGACCCAGCTCACAACCTACGACGACCAGATCACCGGGGCCGAGTTCGGGCCCGACGGAGCGCTCTACCTCATCTCGCTGAAGGACGCCCCCCGGGGCAAGATCCTGCGCCTGCCCGCCGACGCCACCACCCTTGCACCCGCCACGGTCGTGGTGCCCGAGCAGGAGGGCGCGCTGCAGTGGGACTTCTACTTCGGCAACAGCTTCGTCCCCACCGCTCATCGTCTCTACGCCACCTACCAGGTGGGCGGGCCCACCGAGCTGCGGACCTTCCGGCTCCCCTCCGGTGAGCCGGCCGCCGGCCCCTCGCTTCCCACCGTGTCCACCGTGGCCGGGCTGCGGACCTTCGCCGACCGGGGCGTGCTCTTCTGGCGCACCAGCTACACCGATCCCGCCGCCTGGTACCTCTTCGACCCGGCCAGCGGCGAGACCCGAGTCACCGCCATGCGCTCGGAGGCCCCCGTGAGCTTCGCCGACGCCGTGGTGGAGCGTCACTTCGCCGAGTCTGAGGATGGCGCCCGGGTGCCATTCGTGATCGTCATGAGGAAGGGCACCGAGCGCGACGGAGACAATCCGCTGCTGGCCACCGCCTACGGCGGCTACGGGATCTCGCGGACGCCGCACTTCGACCCCACCCTGCGGATCTGGCTCGACCACGGCGGCGTGTTCGTCGAGGCCGGTGTGCGCGGTGGCGGCGAGTACGGGGAGGACTGGCACCGTCAAGGCAGCGGGCGAAACAAGCAGAACACCTTCGACGACTTCGCCGCGGTGCTGGGCTGGCTGGTGGACAACGGCTACACGCACCCCGAGCGGCTGGCGATCATCGGCGGCTCCAACGGGGGCATCCTCATGGGCGCGATGATCACCCAGCACCCGGCGATGCAGAAGGCGGCGGTCTCGGCGGTGGGCGTCTACGACATGCTGCGCAACGAGCTCACCCCCAACGGACAGTTCAACGTGCCCGAGTACGGCACCGTCACGGACGAGGCCGACTTCCGGGCGCTCTACGCCTACTCGCCGTACCACCACGTCGAGCCCGGCACGCGCTACCCGGCGGTGCTCCTCACCGCCGGCGCCAACGACCCCCGGGTGGATCCCATGAACTCGCGCAAGCTCGCGGCGCGGCTGCAGGCCGACACCACCTCGGGGGAGCCGGTGCTGCTACGGGTCGACTACAGCGCCGGCCACGGCCTCGACGCCAGCCTCGACCAGCGCATCGCCACCAGCGCGCACATCGACGCCTTCCTCATGGATCAGCTGGGCATGCTGGGAAGGGCTGGGTCGAAGTAGCCTCTGGCGATCACCCGCCCGGCACGCCGTGGGGTGGGTCGCTCTGCTCCTGCTTGCGCAGGCGGCGCTCCTCGGCACGGCGCCGGCGACGGCGCTCACGTCCGCTCTTGCCGGTGAGAGCGCCACACAGGGGCGGCGGCCACGCCGCCGGGTCGAGGTTGTAGTAGCCCGCCAGCACCTCGTAGAGCTCCGGGTGGTTCGCCCTGAGTGAGGCCCCGCGCTCGAAGAAGGCCTCGGTGGCCACGGCGAAGAACTCGGCCTCGTCCTCGGCACCGTAGGCGTCGAGCCCCTTCACTCGACGGCCGGCCTCCACCTCGGCGCGGAAGGCATCGAACAGGGCGATGAAGGTGTCGCGCAGACGCGCCGGCGCGGCGGAGCCGGTGGGAAGGGAATCGAGCAGATCGATCTGGTGCGCCATCTCGTGGAGCACCAGGTTGCGGCCGTTGAGGGTGCGTGCGTCGGTGACGACCTCCCGCCAGGACAGCACGACGGTGCCGCGCTCCGACGCCTCGCCCTGGCGCTGGTCGAGCTCCTCGGTGACGATTCCGGCCTCGTCCTCCCACTCGTCGGTCGCCCAGTAGGTGTGGGGGTATACGAGGATCGAGCGTACGTGGTCGAAGGCGTCAACCGAGCGGCCCAAGGAGAGGACGCACGCCTGCGCCGCGATCACCGCGCGCATCTCGTCGTCGAGAACGAGGCCGCCACACGGTTCCCACGAGCGCTCGGCCATGAAGACCCTCAGATCGTCCTCGAGCCGGGCCCGAAGCTCCACCGGGACCGCATGCCACAGGGCCACGTCGAGCTCCAGCCGGATCCGCCACTCCTGCGGGAAGGGTCGGGAGAGCACCCGAGCGCGCCGGCGTCTGCGCAGAAGCCCGAGCATCAGCCCACCGCTGCTCACCGCGGCGTGGGCATCGCGGCTTCGTCGTCCTCGCCACCCACGAGGTCGCGCAGGCGGCGGTACTGGGCGAGCAGCTTCTCCTCGTGGCGGACCTCGTCGTGATAGAGGTCCTCGACCACCGTCTGCATCACCTCGTCGTGGCAGACGCGCAGGACCTCGCGGTACATGGTCTGGGCCCGGCGCTCGTCCTCGATGGCCACCTTGAACATCGCGAAGAGCTTCGCCGTCCTTTCGGTCGTGTCGTCTATCATGATGTGAAGCTCCTTTTCGCAACCAAGGTAGCGCATGCGAGCCCACCTGGCACGCGCGCGGAGGGGGCGCCTGGGCTGGGCTCAAGTATCGTGGCGCCGTACGTAGATCGTCTTCTCCACCTCCGCCACAACCTCGCCGTCGGCTCCGTTCACGGCCACCGTGAAGACCTCGTCGGTGCGTCCGTCCTCGTCGGCGCGGCGGCGGATCGCCGCCAGCCGCTCGTCGTCGACCTCGAAGACCGCTCGGACCCGCCCTCGGCCGGGCCGGCGAAAGCGGATCGTGGCGGCCTTGTCCCACACCACGTAGCCACGGCCCAGCCGCTCGATGAGCATCAGCATGAGGAAGGGGTCGCACATGGAGTAGAGCGAGCCGCCGAAGTGGGTCCCCACGTAGTTGCGGTTGTAGAAGCGCAGCGGCATCACCACCTCGATGCGCGAGAGGTCGCGGTTGATGCGCCGCACCCACACTCCGGCGCCGAGGTAGGGCGGGTAGAAGCGGAGGACCCATTTCAGGGCCCGATGTGTACCCACGAGTCGCTTGAGCCGGGCGATCATCCGAGTGCCTCCACCACTCGATTGTCGCTCATCAGCGGGCCGGCAGGCCGTGGCCCCCCCGTGCCAGGTGCCTGGGGGGCTCGACCTTCCGGTCGCTCCCGCTCCTTCATCCTCCCGGCCTGACCGGTCTGCCGCAGCTGAACGAGGGGACGGGCGATGTGCCGCGGGAGCAGGAGGACGAGCGCCTGCGGCGCGCCGTGCTCGAGCTATCCGAGGCGCTGCGCGACACCGTGGCGGCGCGCTACTGGGGCGAGCTGCCGGTGCGGGAGATCGCCGAGCTCACCCACCTGGTGGCGGTGGCCGCCGACCTCGCGGACCGGCCATCGACGCACTGAGCCCGGTTGCCGGGGAGCGACCGGCGCGGCGCGGCAGGCGCGGCGCCGATCCAGGCAGGCGCCTACACCCGGTTGGTGAACCAGGCGTCGGGCGTGCCCCGGACGCCGGCCTGCTGCATGACCTCCCTGACGCGGGGGCTTTCGACGAAGGCCTTTGCCTTCTGCATGCTGTCGAAGTGGTGGTACACCGTGATGTCGCAGGGGTCGCCATCGGCCTGGTAGACGCTGTGACCGGTCACGCCCATGGACAGCCGCTCGGCGTCGAAGGCGTCGTAGGCCTTCTTCCAGGTCTCGAAGTCGGCCACGTTGTGTCGCACGAAGAGAGTCGCCATGCTGTTTTCCCCCGTTTCTGCCGATGGCACTCGCACTCCAGGCGGGCAGTTTTGAAGGTATGCTCGAGCCTCTCCGATGTCAAGAAAGCGTCTCATGCGCAATTCATGGAGGCGGCCAGGCCGGAGATCCCGGTGAGGCCGCCCCCTGGACGCCGTCGAGCTCGCCTCGGCGGGCCTCTCCACGCTACTCTGCTTCGTCGTGCCCGACGGGATGAGCCGCCGCGCGCCCTCAGCCAGCTGGCTCGGATCGATCCTCGTCGTCGCCGAGCGGTACCGCCGCAGCCATGTGGTGGGCGATGGAGCTGGCGTAGTAGTCGAGCAGAGTCTGCTCGTGAGGGGCGGCGATGAAGAAGCCGTCGCGGACGAGCACGAGGTGGCGAAGGACCAGCATCCTGAGCCCCACCTGGATGGCGTACTCGCGGTCCTTGCGGGGGATGTAGAGGCGCACGCCGGCTTTCTCCAGACGGGCCATCAGGCTCTGGGCCGCTGCCTTGAGCTCGAGCTCGGTGAGCGGGCCCGCGGCTGTCTGGAAGACCGCCGCGACAATGGACACCGGCACCACCGGGATCACGCGAGCGACGGCCTCCATGAGCCGGGCGGCGATGCCGGTGACCGCGGCGATGCGGGCCTCCGGCTCAAGCTCGGCCGGGGCCAGTCCCTGCTCGACGCAGAGCCGGCGGATGGACACCGGCGTGCCGAAGTTGACGCAGGCGTAGCCGAAGCGGTGCCAGCGGCCGAGCAGCACCTGGCCGAGGTTGCGGGCGACGAAGCCGGCCGTGATGGTGGCGGAGCGCAGCGCCGACGGGCGCTCGGCCTCGTCGTCCAGGTCGAGGAGCAGGGTGCGGTCCTCGAGCACCCGGTCGTAGTTGACGCCCACCGGCACGAACACCAGGTCGCGCTCGCCGGCGGGGTCGAAGGCACGCAGCATGTAGTCGAGAAGGCCAATCTTGGGCGCCCGGAGGCGTCCGTCGCGGGTCAGCCCGCCCTCGGGGAAGAGCGCCTGGGTCACGCCGGCGGCGGTGGCCATCTGCACGTAGCGCGCCAGCACTCGCCGGTAGAGGGGGTTGCGCGACCGGCGCCGGACGAAGTAGGCGCCCATGGAGCGGATCAGAGTCTGCAGCGGCCACACCCGGGCCCACTCGCCGACGGCGTACGAAAGCGCCGTGCGCGAGGCCGCCAGGTAGCCCACCAGGACGTAGTCCATGTTGCTGCGGTGGTTCATGACGAAGACCACGGTGGACTTGGGCTCGATGGCGGCGAGGGCCTCGTCGTCGGCGAAGCCGAGACGCACCCGGTAGAGGGTCTGGGCAAAACGCCGTGCGAGCCAGGTACCGACCCGGAAGTAGAGGTAGGCGTTGAAGCCGGGCACGATCTCGCGGGCGTAGCGCTCCACGGAGGCCATGACGACCTCGCGGGGCATGTCGTTCTCGCGGGCGTGTGCCTCCACCGCCTCCATGACCTGGGGGTCGTAGAGGAGGCGGTCGATGAGCACCGCACGCTTGGTGAGCCGGAACGGCTCGATGCGGATGCGGAGGTGCTGACCGACCTCCTCGAGCACCCGGTCGACGCGCCTCCGAACGAACCAGCGAACGCTGGGCAGCAGCAGGAGGTCGAGCACCGACCACGCGGCGAGCAGCAGCAACGCCAGCAGCAGCCAGAGGGGGACGCCTACGGTTTGGAGCACTGGAGTCGATTGTCGCACGGGCCGGCCGCGGGAGTGTGAGGCGCTTCGCGAGGGTTGCATTCACCGTCACGCCCGGTCCCACGGGCGCGGCGGAGGGAGGAAGCAGCAGTGAACATCGCATTCATCGGCACCGGCAGCATGGGCCTGCCCATGGCCGAGCGTTTGCTGGCCGCCGGACACCGGCTCGCCGTGTACAACCGCACCCGTGGAAAGGCGACGCCGCTCGTCGAGCAGGGCGCAACGCTGGCGGATGATCCCGCGGCGGCGGTGGCGGGGAGCGAGCTCCTCATCACCATGCTCAGCGACGACACCGCCGAAAGGGCGGTGCTCGAGGGCGACCACGGCGTCCTCGCCGCGGACTTCTCCGGTGTCCACGTAGCCTGTACCACGCTCAGCATCGCCGGCGCGCGCGACCTGGGTGCGCGCCACGCCGAGGCCGGTCAAACCTATCTCTCGTGCCCGGTGTTCGGGCGGCCGGACGCCGCCGCTGCAGGCAAGCTCTGGGGTCTTGCCGGAGGTCCGGCGGCCGCCCTCGAGCTTGCCCGTCCTGCCCTCGAGGCCTTTACTCAGGGGGTCTTCGAGATCGGCGAGCGGCCCGAGCAGGCCAACCTCGTCAAGCTCGCCGGCAACTTCACCCTCATGGCGATGATCGAGACGCTGGGGGAGGCCTTCGCCCTGGTGGAGAAGGGCGGCGTCGCGCGCAGCCAGCTCCTGGAGATCCTCACCGGCACGCTCTACCCTACGCCGGTGTACCGGAACTACGGCGGCATGATCGCCGAGCACCGCTACCGGCCGGCCGGTTTCACCGCCCGGCTGGGCCTCAAGGACGCCCGCCTGGCGCTGGCGGCGGGGGAGGAGCTCGGTGTGCCCATGCCGCTCGCCGGCCTGGTCCGCGACGGACTGGTGGAGACCGTGGGCCGAGGCGACGGCGACGCCGACTGGGCGGCGCTGGGCGCCGTCGCCGCCGGCCACGCCGGCCTCGACGCCGGCTAGCCGGCATGGAGGTTGCATTCTCCTCGGACGTGAACGATGGAGATACCCTGGTCGCAGCGCAGTTTCCGGAGTCCGGAGGCGGCTCACGACCCGGCGGGCCGTCCTGCTCGAAGGACGCTGCGACCTCTCTGGTGCACACTGGTGCGGAGGCAGGGGTCGGTTCAGGTCCCTTTCGACCGTGTCGCGCCGTCACGAGGAGGACCGCATGAGACGAGCCGTGTACGTGATCGCAGCAGTTGCGATGATGCTTACAGCGGTGGCGCAGGCCACCCCGACCTCACCGGACGTCGCAATCCTCGCAGCAGGCCGCGTCCGCTTCGTCGAAGGTAGCGGCGTCCGGGTGACCCTCGGGGGCACCACGGTCACCCCGGACCTCGACTCCCTCGTCCTGGTGGGTGCGACCTTTCAGACCGGCAACAGCCGGCTCGAGCTCCAGACCCTGAACGGCGACCTCTTCTGGTTTGACCGCGGCACCGACTTCGACTTCGAGGCCTCGGATCCCGAGGGTAACGGCACCGCACTCTTCCTCGGACGAGGGACTCTCGTGGTGGAGACCGCCGCACCGCTCAACCTGATCACCGGCGCGGGCACCCTCCTGCTGCCGGCGGGCGGCACCTACAGCATCACCAAGGCCGACCCGGGCAAGCAGCGTACCGCCGTGGCCACGGTGGCCGGGCCGGAGCCCACGGTGGTCAACCACGCCACCCTGTTCAGCAAGTTCTCCCTTGGCGGGGAGGGCGACGCCGGGCTGCTCGCCTGGACCCGTCAGCGGCAGGAGGAGTGGCGCGCCACCCTGGTGCGGGCCGACATCTTCTCGCACGTGGACCAGCTGCCCCCCATGGTGGCCCACACCGGGCCCGACGGCGAGCGGCAGTGGCGGCGCGTGACCCACGCGGGGCCGCTACCCTGGCTCAGCGGCTGGCTGGTGGACGACCTCTGGGTCGGCGGCTACGACGTCGGCCTGCTGCGCGCGGCGGCGGTGCTGCCCGCCGGCCTCGACCACAGGAGCAGCTTCGAGATCTGGCTGTGGTTCCTCAACAACCGCTACAACTCGTTGCGCTGGGCGTGGAGCGTACCGCTGGGCTGGCACGCCGAGTGGTTCTGGGATCCCCTCGCCGGCAGCGGCCCGCAGTTCGCCACCGCTCTCTATTTCTCGCCCCTGCCCACATGGGACTGGTACGCCAACTGGCTGAGGGAGAGCGATTGGCTCACCAGGCGGTCGCGGTTCTCGCGACGCGCGGCGGTTCCCCCCGGGACGCGGCCGGTACTGAGCGGCGTGATCCCCGAGCGGGCCGGGAAGCACCCCCGGGTGCGGCTGGTGGACGACGCCCGCCTGCGCGACCGGCTCCGCACCGACCCCGGTCTGGGCTCGCTCCGGCGCGCGCGCAGCCTCGACCCCCGGCCCGTGTCTGCCGGGCGTGACCACGGCGGCGGCGGTGCCGTGGGCGGCGCCCCGTCGGCGAGAGCGAGGCTGCGCCGCCGGGTGGTTCGCGCCCCCCGGGCTGTCTCCGCTCCGGTGGTCGTCGCGGTGCCGCGCTCGAGCGCGACGACGCAGCAGTAGGGGGCCGCGGCCCGGCCGTGGGGGCGGTTCACCGCGGGTGGTGCCTCGCCACCGACGTGTCGGTTTCGAGCAGCCTGCTTTCGCTACTGAGGGCGCGGACGGAGTCGGGCGGGCGGCCGTCGGGTGCGAGCCGGCGGCAGGTCGTCGCCGGCCGAGCCCAGCGGGGAAGCCGGGTCCGGCATGGGGCGTTCCACGGGCACGAACCTGCCGCCCTCTCCCGCCACCGTGGTTCCCTGTGGCGCCCGGGGTGCTGCCCGTGCCGCCGTCCGGCCCTACAGTGAGCGGCCGTCGAAGTGGCGCACCGGTAGTGCCTCGAGGTCGATGCCCTCGAGGCAGCGGGTGTTGACGGCAGCCATCGCGTTGCCCTTCCGGTCGACACCCTCGCCGTAGGGGTGGATCCCGCAGGTGGGGCAGAAGTGGTGCTTGATGACGTGGCGGTTGAAGGTGTACGTGGCCATGCTCGCTTCCGGCGTGAGCAGCTTCAGCCGGTCGCGCGGTACGAACCACAGCAGCGAGCCCTTGCGCGAGCACATTGAGCAGTTACAGGCCGTGACACCGTCCAGCTCGCCCTCGACCTCGAAGGCGATTCCGCCACAGTGACAGCTTCCCGTGTACTTCATCGTCGTCCCTCCCCGGGCTCCATGCGGAGCACCCGCCGTCTTCCCCCTGTGGGAAGAATCGGAAAGAGCCATTCGGAAGTGGTGATCATAATGAGTCGCAGAACCTAGCTTAGTAAGGATAATCCTCTCAGACGGGACAAACAAGGGGGTGGATCGTGGCGAGTGTCGAGCTGACGACGCGTGCGAATGGTGTCACTTCGGTACCCGAGGCTGATCTCGGGCTCCTGGCCGGGGAGCTGTCCGGCAGCGTGGTGCGGCCGGGCGAGCCAGGCTACGACGAGGCGCGGACGATCTGGAACGCGATGATCGACCGGCGTCCGGCGCTCATCGTCCGGTGTCGTACCGCCGGCGACGTCCGGAGCGCGGTGCGCCTGGCGCGTCGTCACCAGCTTCTGGTGGCGGTTCGCGGGGGCGGGCACAACATCGCGGGCAACGCCGTGTGTGACGGTGGGCTGATGATCGACCTCTCGCTGATGCGGGCGGTCGAGGTCCTCCCGGACGCGCGGATCGCGAGGGTGCAGCCGGGGGCCACCCTCGGCGACGTGGACCGCGTCACCCAGGCGTTCGGTCTTGCCGTGCCCACCGGCATCAACTCCACCACGGGTATCGCCGGGCTGACCTTGGGTGGGGGGTTCGGTTGGCTCAGCCGCAAGTTCGGCCTCACTGCGGACAACCTCATCTCGGCCGAGATGGTGACCGCCGCTGGAGCGGTGGTACGCGCCAGCGAGGACGAGAACTCCGATCTGCTGTGGGCCCTGCGGGGTGGTGGAGGCAACTTCGGAGTGGTCACCGAGTTCGTCTTCCGCCTCCACGAGGTGGGTCCGCAGCTGTTGAGCGGCCTGGTCGTCTACTCTCTCGACGAGGGCCGCCAGGTGCTGCTCAACTACCGTGACTTCGCGACCAGTCTCGGCGACGAGACCGCGGTGTGGGCGGTCCTGCGTCAGGCGCCGCCGTTGCCGTTCCTGCCGCCGGAGGCGCACGGGAAGGGAGTGGTGGTGCTCGCCATGTGCCACTCCGGTGATCCAGCCGAGGGGGAGCGGGTGCTCGCCCCGGTGCGGAAGCTCGGCACGCCGCTCGGGGAGCACATCGGCGTGCAGCCTTTTGCCGATTGGCAGCAGGCGTTCGACCCGCTGCTCACGCCGGGCGCCAGGAACTACTGGAAGTCTCACAACTTCCGGGAGATCAGCGACGGTCTCATCGAGCTGCTGGTGGGCGCGGCCGCGACGGTGCCTTCACCACACTGCGAGATCTTCGCCGGGCAGCTGGGGGGACAGGTGAATCGCATGGCTCCGGACGCGACCGCCTACCCGCACCGGGAGGCCGAGTTCGTGGTCAACGTGCATGGTCGCTGGGAGTCAGACGCTGAGGACGACACCGGGATCGCGTGGGCACGTGGGTTCTACCGCGACGCCGCGGCCTACGCCACCGGCGGCGTCTACGTGAACTTCATGCCCGAGGACGAGACCGACCGGGTGGGCGCAGCCTACGGGGGGAACTGGGACCGCCTCGTGGTAGCCAAACAGCGTTGGGATCCCGACAACCTGTTCTGCATGAACCAGAACATCCAGCCATAGGGAGGAAGTGCGGCAACGGACACGAGCGCCCGCTGCGAAGGGGGGAACGATGAGGCACCGTGCTGCGTGGAGCATCGGGCTCGCGTTGGTGGTGGCGGCCACGGCTGTGGCTGGCGCCGGCGAGCCAGACAACCAGGCGATCGTGAGACGGATGGTGGACGCCGTCAACAACCGCGACTTCGCCGCCCTGGACGAGGTGGTGGCAGTCGACGTGGAGCGGCACAGCGCCGCGACACCCGGCATCGAGGTCCACAGCCTGGAGCAGTTCAAAGCGTTCCTGCGCCACGATCTCACCGTGGTGCCGGACGCCCGGCAGGAGATCCGCCAGCTGCTGGTGGACGGCGGCATGGTGGCGGTGCGGGCGCTCTACTCCGGAACCCAGACCGGGCCCATGGGTCCCTTCCCGCCGAGCGGGCGCAACGTGGCGCTCCCGTTCATCGGCATCCTGCGGATCGCGGACGGGAAGATCGCCGAGATGTGGGTGGAGTGGGACAACCTCGCGGCCCTGACGCAGCTCGGTCACTGGCCGCCGCCCGGACAAGTGAAGCAGGAGGCCGCCAAGGCCGTCGTCCGGCGCTGGTTCGACGAGGTGATCAACGGCCGTGACCTGGACGCGATCCCGGAGCTCTACGCCGCCGACTACGTGCACCACGGCGCCGGTGGTTTCGAGCTGCACGGGCCCGACGCCGTGCGTGAGGCGGCGGCCGCGATCCTGGCGGCCTCCGCCGACCGTCACGCAGTGGTCGAGGACCAGGTCGCCGAGGGCGACCGCGTGGTAACGCGATTCACCAGCCGCGGCACCCAGACGGGTGCTTTCCGCGGCATCCCGCCCTCCGGGCAGCCGTGGACCACGGAAGGCATCGTGATCAGCCGCATCGAGGACGACAAGGTCGCCGAGGACTGGGAGGTTGCCACCCACTCCGGGCTCGCGCCGAGGTGACGGCGGTGCGCCCGGCGACCTGCTGACGTCCGGCGGAGGGTGGACCGGCAGTCACACCCGCTGCCTCGGCGCGCACCACGTAGCGCAGGGGGCCACCGGGTCGCACGGCGTCGAAGGGATAGCAGGTGACGAGGGTGAGCACGTCGCGGGCGGGCGCCAGCACTCGAGTGTCGTCCTCGTGCACCACCGCTGTCTCGCGGACTACGAAGCGCCGCCGTCGGTGGGCACCGGTCTCGAGCCAGAGCTCGTCGCCCAGGCGGAGCTCGCGGAGGAAGCGAAAGACGGTGTCGCGGTGGCCGGCGAGAACGACGTTGCCCGGCTCCCCCGGCGCCGCGCTGCCGTCCACGTGTCCGGGGGCGAAGGCCAGGGCCGCCCCCTCGGCGCCGGCGAGGACAATCTCGTCGATGCCCATGCGGGGGACGAGGAGGCGGGCCACCGGCCAGGTGTGGGCCCACGGCCAGGGGCGCGCCGGTGTGGCACCGGTGCGTGCCCAGGCCAATCGCAGGAGGACCTGAGCGGCGGCCGCCTTGGCCGGGATGTAGAGGCCCTGGCCGAGGCACAGTGCCCCGGCCAGGGCCATGGTCACGGCGGCGGTGCGCAGCGGCCTCACGGCTGCCACCGCCGCGCCACGAGGAGGGGAAGGAGGCTGGCGAGGAGGAGGAGCAGGCCGGCGGTGCGCAGCAGGGGCGCACAGGTGCCGGTGCGCGGCAGGACGCTCTCGGGGGCAGCCACCTGCAGCGCAGTGAGCTCGGTGGGGATGCCCTCACGCAGGCTCACCTCGACGATCTGCCGCTTGAGCTCGGGGTCGCGCAGACGGCTGTACTCGGCGGTCCATCCGTCGAGCTGCTGGCGGTAGAAGGCCTGCCGGACGGCATGCCCCGCCCGGCCGGCGGGATCGAGCAGCGCCACCGGGACGTCGCGCTCGAGGTCGCGGCCGTCCACCTTCAGGGTGAGGCGCAGCGGCGTGGCGCTGCGGCTTGCGGTGAGCACCCGCAGGAGGCCGCCCTGGGCAACCCGCCGGGGTTGTCCGGACGGCAGTAGCTCCTCGCCCGCCTGGCGGAGGGAGCGCAGCTCGAGCACCGGCAGCACCAGCTGGTCGGCGAGGGCGTCCAGCTCGGCCGCGGGGTCGACGTCCGGCTGGTGGACGAGGGCTGCCGGGCCCAGCGTGTCGCCGAAGTAGGCGAGCTCGTCGGCATCGGCCAGGAAGACCGCGGCGAGCTCCCGCTTCGCCGGAAGGTCGAGGACCTGGGGGTCGGTCACGGCGACGCAGCGGACGGCGGGGTCGCCGCAGCCGGCGGCGGCGGCGGCGGCAGTGAGCCCCTCCCAGGTCGTCGTGGAGCCGGCCTCGCCGCCGAGCAGCCGACGCAGCATGGCGTGGCGGTCGAAGTCGGTGATCTCCACGGCGGAGTCCGCCACCGCCACCACCCGGACCGGGGCCGGGGCCTGGTCGAGGACCCGGCCGAGGAAGCGGTCGAGGGCGCGGGCGCGCCAGCGCATGGAGGGCGAGGCGTCCACCAGGAGGACGATTCCGGCGGGCGCAGTGAGCCCGGGCGGAGCCTGGTTGAGGGCGAGGCGGACTTGCAGGGCGTAGGACCCGTCGTCCAGCTCGACCCCTTCGGCCTCGCTGAGCAGTGGCGGCGCCTCGGTGGCCCACCACACATCCACCGAATGGTCGGAGGAGAAGGCGATCTCCCTCGCGCGCGTCCCGCGGCGCCGTTCGACTGCCTTGGCGCCAGTGACCCCGAGCCCTCGTAGCGGCTCACGGGTGGCGGTGTGGACGAGCACGGTGGAGGCGAGGCGGGCGTGGCCAAGGAAGGTGTCGAGGGGCAGGCGGAGGTGGGAGCGTCCGCGCTCGGTGACCACCGGCAGCGCAATGGTGGTGGTGACGCGCTGCTGGGATCCGGCGAGCACCGGGTACACCGAGAACGAGCGGATCGTCCCCTCGCGCTGCATGAGCGCGGTGGGGCGCCCCGAGTGCGCCGCCGCGGCATGAGCGGCGCGGGCCTGCTCGCGCTCCTTGAGCTCGGCGGCGAGGAAGCGGCCGTCGCGCCGGAAGCCGAAGCCGGTGACTACGGCGGCTCGCGGGAGGTGAAGGCGGTAGTCGGCCTGGGCCAGGTCCGGACCGTCGTTGAAGAAGACCTGGGTGAGCTCGACCCGGGCCTCGCCGCCGTCGATCCACACGACCACCGACTGCGAAACCAGGGGGAGCTGGCGCGCCGCGGTGAAGAGACCGGCCGGGACGTCCTCCTGGGCGGCGAGGGGAGCGGCTACGAGGAGCAGCAGGGCGGCAGCGTTGTACTTCATGTCAGTCACCTCCGAGCGCGACATCGATGGGCGTGGACTGCGGTGGGCACTCCCCAAGGGCGAAGCGCTCGAGGCCGCCGAGGCCCTCGGTGAGCCGGAGCTCCACCTGGAGGCGGCCGCCGCCGAGCCAGACGCGGGGCAGGCCGACCAGGGCGAAGCCCGGGGGCAGCTGAACCTCCAGGGTGCATGGGTCGAGGCCGGGGCCGTCGGAGCTCTGAGGCGCGCCGCCGGGGCCACCTTGGCGCACCAGGATGTCGGTGTAGTCGCCGTCCTCGTGCGCCCGCCAGGAGACCTCGAGCTCGCGCCCGGTGGCGGCCGCGACATCGGATCCCGCGGTGGCCGAGCGCGAGAGCGTGTCGATGAGCTCGCCGGCGCGCTCCCGCGCGACCCGGCCGATGTGCTGGTAGCGGCCCTCGGTGGCATAGGCGAGGGCGCGGAAGAACTCGACCCCAGGCGACGGCAGCGAGCGGCAGCCGATGGTGTTGATGACGATGCCGGCAGCGCGGGCCTCGGCGATGAGCTCCTCGGGGGTGGGCTGGTCGGAGTAATCGAGGTGCGGTGGCGCGTCGCCGATGAGGTAGACCTGTCGCTCCACCGCCGCGGAGCGGCTCCACGACATCTCGCGCAGCGCCACGGCGATGCCGGCGACCACCGACTCGGGGCCGTCGCCGCCGCCGTCGGCGCGCAGCGAGGCGAGGAACCCTTCGGCCGCGCCGACATCGCTGGTGAGGTTGAAGGGCAGGGTCACGTAGGCGTCGCCACGGTCGCGATAGGCGACGATGCCGTAGCGGATCTCCTGGCCTTCGCGGGCATGGGCGAGGGAGACCGCCAGCTCGCGCACGCGCTCCTGCACTTCGCGGATCTCCCCGCTCATGGAACCGGTGGTGTCGAGCACGAACACCACGTCCAGGTCGGCCGCGGCGGGGAGGGCGATCAGCAGGGCCGCCAACAGCGCGAGGGACAGCCGGGTTCGTCGGGGGATACGGGATGGCTTTCGGTGTTGCATGGCCTCCGTCCTCCTTTCTTGCTTCGAGGATCGCTGGCCGCTGCGGTGCTCCGGGGGCGGGCGTGAGGAGATCTCGGGGCAGAATGTGGCGAAGGCGAGGCAGGCGCCGTGGGGTACACGGTGTGCGGTGGTTGCGGATTCTGTCGGGGTGACAGCGCGGGGTCCGGGGGCCGCCGTCGGTGATCTGACGCTCGTGCAATGCGCGCCAGCGCCGAGCCTGGCAGCCGTCGACGCCGCGCCGTCGTGCAGGCCACTCCCGGGCAACCCCGGGACGGTACGCTCGACCGGCGGGAGGCCGCGCGCCGGTACCGGCTGCTCGATGCTGCCACCGGCACCCGCGCGCTGTGGCGGCCGCTCGAGGCCGAGCGCGCAGTGCAACAATGGAGCATGCCCTCCGCGAGCACACCGGACCGGCGCACCCTCGGCCTCCTCGACGCAACCGGCGTCGGGGTCGGCGCCATCGTCGGCGGCGGCGTGCTGGCGCTGGCCGGTGTGGGCTTCGCGACCACCGGGCCCGGCGCCATCCTCGCCTTCGCTCTGAACGGCGCCATCGCGCTGCTCACGGCCCTGTCGTTCGCCGAGCTGGCCTCCCGCTTTCCCGAGTCCGGCGGCACGTACACCTACGCGCGCAAGGTGCTCACCGTGGAGGCCGCGTTCGGCGTCGGCTGGGTGGTGTGGTTCGCCTCGGTGGTTGCGGCGGTCCTCTATGCCCTCGGCTTCGCGGTGTTCCTGGTGCCGGTTCTCGAGCAGGCGGTGCTGGCGGCCGGCGGCACACCGCCGGGCTGGCTGGGCGCGCGCTTCGCCATGCTGCTCTACGCGCTCGCCGCCGTCGCCTTCTACACCTGGCGGCTGATGCGCTCGGCCGCCGGCGGTGGGCGATGGGAGACGGTGGGCAAGGTCGTCATGTTCACCATTGTCATCGCCGGTGGGTTCTGGGTGATGATGGTGCACCCGCCCCCCGTCGCGGAGCTCGCCGCGCGGTTCCGACCGTTCCTGCACCGGGGGGGCCAGGGCCTGGTCCAGGCGATGGGTTACACCTTCATCGCCCTCCAAGGCTTCGACCTCATCGCCGCGGTGGGGGGCGAGGTCAAGCGGCCCGAGCGCAACATTCCGCGGGCGATGATCCTCTCGCTGGCCGTGGCGCTCGTCATCTACCTGCCCCTGCTCTTCCTGGTGGTGGCCGTGGGCACTCCCGGGGAGTCGGTGACCGCCGCCGCCGCGCGCGACCCCGAGACCATCATCGCGGTGGCAGCGCGCAACTTCCTCGGGCCCACCGGCTACTGGCTGGTGGTGGTTGCCGGGCTGCTGGCCATGCTGTCGGCGCTGCAGGCGAACCTGCTCGCGGCCTCGCGCTTCGCCCGCGCCATGGCCGCCGACCGCACCCTGCCGGGCCGCTTCGACCGCCTCGCTCGCGGCAGCGGCATCCCCATACCGGCCATCCAGCTCACCGCCGCCACGGTTGCCTTCGTGCTGGTGGCGGTCCCCAACGTGGCCGCCGCCGGCGCCATGGCGAGCCTCGTTTTCCTCGCCAGCTTCGCCCTTGCCCACGCCATCGCCTACCTCGCTCGCAAGCGCGCCGACACCATCAGCCTGTTCCGGACTCCGGCGTTTCCCCTGGTGCCGGTTGTCGGCGGCGTAGCGTGCGTCGCCCTGGGCCTCTTCCAGTCGGTGGCGGTGCCGTCGGCAGGGGCGCTGGCGGCGCTCTGGCTGAGCCTCGGCGCGATCCTGTACGTCACCCGATTCGCCACCGGCGCCAGAGTCGTGGATGCCTCGGCCGAGGCTCTCGATCCCCAGCTCCTGCGCCTGCGCGGCCGCAGCCCGCTGGTTCTGGTGCCGATCGCCAACCCCGCCAGCGCGCCGACTCTGGTGGCTCTGGCCGGCGCCCTCGCCCCGCACTCGGTGGCCCGGGTCCTCCTCCTGTCGGTGGTCCGCCCCCCGGAGGCGTGGACGGGCGGGGAGCTGCCGCGGCAGCTGGTGGACGCGCAGTCGATCCTCGGCGGGGCGCTGGCGGCCGCGTTCGCGGGAAAGCTCCGACCAGACGCCCTGATCACGCTGAGCGATCACCCCTGGGACGAGATCACCAGCGTCGCCGAGCGCTACCGATGTGACAGCCTGCTGCTCGGCGTTGGATCCCTCGGCGAGTCTCTCATGACAGGGCCCCTCGAGGAGCTCATGAGCCGGGTCGAAGGCGACGTGGTGATCCTGCGCGCGCCCAGCACCTGGACCATCGACGACTGCCGCACGATCCTCGTCCCCGCCGGGGGGCGCCGCGACCAGAGCCCGATCCGGGCACGCCTCATCGGCAACTTCTCCCGCACCGCAACCCGCGAGGTCACCTACCTGCGGGTCCTGCCCTCGACCACCGATGCCGGCGCCGAGCGACGCGCGCGCCGCGAGCTGCGCCGGCTTGCCCGCGACGAGGCCCGCGGCGTGAGCAAGGCCGCGGTCGTTCTCACCGACGACATGGTGGCGGAGGTCGTTGCGCGCGCCGGCGACAGCGACCTCCTGATTCTCGGCATGCAGCGTCTCGCCCGGCGTCACAAGGTGTTTGGCGAGAAGGTGCTGGAGATTGCCCAGAGGACAACCTGTCCGCTGCTGATGATCAGCCGTAGGAGCTGAAGATGGCATCCGCACAGATGTCGCAGGCCGTCTTGCCCATGGTCGTGTGCCGGAGACGTCTTTGCGGCGAGCCCGAGGCCTCCCGGTGGAGGCGCTGCTCCCGTGCGATTGTCGACAGCCACGGCACCACGCCGCACGTCGGACCGCACGTCGCTTGTGTTAGAGTCGGAGTTCTAAGGCTTTGTCGTCAGTGAACGCGTGGTCGATCCCGCCGCTCGCCCTTGCGGCCGTCAACCTCTATGTGGCGGCGCACTCCGCAGTGATCTTTCTGCGCACCCGGCGCTCGCGGGAGCTGCTCGCGTTCGCGAGTCTCGCCGTTGCCATCGGGCTCTACGACGTCTGCAGCGCTTTTCTCTACAACGCGGGCTCGCCGGCGGGGGGACGGACCTGGCAGCTCGCCCAGTTTGCTGCCCTGACCCTCGGCTCGCTGGCGCTGCTCATCTTCGTGGCTGACTACTCGGGTCGACGAATCGGCAAGCTGCTGACGGTGCTGGGCAGCGCTGCCGCGTTGATCTGGTGCGCCGTCGCCGTCACGGGTGGCGAGGCGCTCATCCGTCGAGTGCCGGCAGTCAAGCACGTGGCGCTCCCGGGAGGGCTCCAGGTGACGTACCAGGAAGCGCAGACCGGCCCGCTGGCGATACCCCTCGAGCTCCTCGGGTTCGCCGTGTTCGGCTACGCCTTCTGGGCCGCTCTTGCATTACGCCGCTCGGGGCGGCGTCAGCGCGGAACGCACCTCCTTGCCGCCACCGCCGTGCTCTTCGCCGCCGCCGTGAATGACGCCGCCGTTGGTCTCGGTCTGCTCCAGTCCATCTACCTGGTCGAGTACGCCTTCCTGGCGATGGTCGTGCTCATGGCCGACGCGATCTCGCGGGAGCTGGTTGACGCGGGGCGGGCGCAAGCGGCGCTGGCGCGCAGCGAGGAGCGCTTCCGCTCGATGGTGCAGCAGTCCTACGACCTCATCACCGTTATCGATGCGGAGACGACGATCACCTACGCCACCCCGAGCGCCGAGCGGATCCTCGGACGTCGCCCCGGCGACCTGGTCGGGCGCGGCGCGTTCGAGATCGTCCACCCCGAGGACGTGCCCGGGGTGCGCGAGGCCTTCGAGCGGACCGCCGCCGGGCGGGGCAGGGGCGAGCCCATCGAGTTTAGGGTGCGTCACGCGGACGGCTCGTGGGTGGATCTCGAGGGGATCGGCAGCACCCAGCTCGCGCACCCGGAGATCCGCGGCGTGGTCCTCAACTCCCGCGACGTCTCCGAGCGGCGGCACGCCGAGGCCGCGATCCGCCGCACGCTGCGCGAGCTCGAGGTGCTGGGTGCAGTGGGGCAGGTGGCGGTGGGGGCGGACGACGAGGACGAGCTCATCGAGCGCACCACCGAGATCGTGCGCGAAGCCCTGTACCCCGACGACTGCGGCGTCCTCCTCGTGGACGCTGCTGCGGGGGCGCTGCGCTACACGGCGTCGTACCGCGTGGCGTCGCCCGCGGTGGCGCGAACGCCGATCCCGCTCGGGGTCGGGATCACCGGAACGGTGGCAGCGACCGGGCGGGCACTTCGGGTCGACGCCGCCGCTCGCGACCCCCGCTACCTGGTGCGGGAGCCGGGTCTGTGCTCCGAGCTGTGCGTTCCCCTACTGCTCGGCAGCGAGGTCATCGGGGTGATCAACGCCGAGAGCCGGACCCTCGCGGCCTTCACCGCGGACGACGAGCGGGTCCTGACCACGGTCGCCGGCCAGATCGCCACCGCCCTCGGACGCCTGAGAGCGGCGGCGGCGCACCGCGAGAGCGAGGAACGGTTCCGCCGGCTGGCCGAGTCCGCATTCGAGGGGATCGGGATCCACGACGAGGGGCGCATCGTCGATGTCAACCTGCGCCTCGCGGAGATGCTCGGCTTCGAGCCCGACGAGCTCGTCGGGCGCCACGTCATGGAGCTCGTGGCACCGGCGTCGGCCGCGGAGGTCGACAGCTCCCTCCGTGCGGGGCGCGACGAGGTCTACGAGCATCTCGCGGTACGCAAGGACGGGACCACCTTCCCGGTGGAGACTCAGGGCAAGCCACTGTCGGCGAGCCAGCCCAAGCTGCGGGTCGCGGCTGTGCGCGACATCACTGAGCGCCGGGAGGCCGAGAAGCGGATCCGGCGGCAGCTTGAGCGGCTCGCTGCGCTGCGGGCGATCGACTCGGCGATCGCGGCAGGGCGCGAGCTCGACGCCACCATGGGCGTGGTTCTCGAGCAGGCCGTGGCGCAGCTCGGTGTCGACGCCGCGCTCGTTCTGCGCGTCGATGGCAACGGGGAGGTGCTGATCCCCGTGGCGTGGCAGGGGTTCCCCGCCGGAGCGCCCCACGGCCGGGTCATGTTCGGCGAGTGCCGATCCGGTCGTGCCGCACAGCAGCGGGAGCTGATCAGCGAGCCCGGCCCCGGCGGCAGCTGTCGGGCCTGCCGCGCTCTCGTCGCGGAAGGCTTCCAATGCGGCTTCGCCGCGCCGCTGGTGGTCAAAGACACGGTCTACGGCGTGCTCGAGGTCTTCTGCCGCACCCCACATCAGGCCGATGGCGAATGGCTGGACTTCCTCGAGACTCTCGCGGGTCAGCTCGCTATCGCCATCGACGGGCACCTGCTTCTCGATCAGCTCGAACGCAGCAACAGCAATCTCGCTCGCGCCTACGACACCACGCTCGAGGGCTGGTCGCGCGCCCTCGAGCTCCGAGATCGCGAGACGCAGGGCCACTCGGCCCGGGTGGTCGAGCTCACCCTCAAGGTGGCACAGGCCATGGGCATCGAGGAGGACGAGCTGGACGACATGCGGCGGGGCGCGCTGCTGCACGACATCGGCAAGATGGCGATTCCGGACAGGATCCTGCTCAAGCCCGGCCCGCTCACCGAGGAGGAGTGGGAGGTCATGCGGAGCCATCCCGTGCTCGCCCACGACCTTCTCCAGCCCATCGAGTACCTCCGCTCGGCGCTCGACATCCCCTTCAGCCATCACGAGCGGTGGGACGGGAGCGGCTACCCGCGCGGTCTCGTGGGCGAAGAGATTCCCGTAGCGGCCCGCATCTTCGCGGTGGTCGACGCCTGGGACGGGCTCAGCCACCGGCGGCCCTACCGGGCGGCGTGGCCGGCTGAGCGCGTGCGGGAACACCTGCGTCAGCTTGCGGGGCGCCACTTCGACCCGCGGGTGGTCGCGGCGTTCCTCGGCCTCGTCGCCGGTTGAGAGGGCGCGTGTGCAGCGGCGCTGGCGGGCCGGAACCGGAGGTCGAAACTCGCGTCAAGGAGCTCCGCGGCCGGCTGGGTTGGGCTCGGCAGGAGCCGGCGGGCGCGGCGAGCGTCGCGCACCAGAGCATCAACTCCCGTGTGCCGAGGGCGAGCCGCTGCACTCTTCGTGGCACGGCGTCCTATACTGGAGCCACCGGAGGCAACCAATGACACGAGCGTTCGTTGCGCTTTCGCTGGTCCTGGTCGTCGCCGCACCGGCGCTGGCCCAGGGCGACCGGCGCGGGGACTTCCTCGCCCAGCCCCGCTACGCCGCGACCGACGTCCGCCCCGCGTTCCGTGAGCTCAGCGCGGCGGAGGTGGAGCGCGGCGTGCTCGTGGTCTCCTCGCGCAACTACGCCGCCTTCGGGTTCAACACGCCGGAGGTCCAGCTCTACCTCCCCGACGTCGACAACAGCGTCTATGCCGAGGTCGACATGCCTCCACCGGAGCTCGACGGCGGGCACGACTACGAGCTCGAGCGCGGCCTCTTCGACGCCGAGAAAAGGATGACTGAGGTCCGCTTTCTGGCGGCGGACGGCTCCGCCCCCGCCGAGCTCCGCCGCGCCGTGGGTACCATCACGGTGCGCTACCCCCTCGCCGTGGCCACGCACACCGTCAGGGCCGGCGAGGCCGGCGGCGCGGTCACCATCGACGGGCCCTTCGTCGAGGTCCTGGAGGGCGCCACCGCAAAGGCGCCGGCCTTCTCGCCCCTCGAGGCGCTGCGTGCCTACGACAGTGCCGGGCGGCGGTTGGAGAAGGCGTCCTGGTCGTCCCACCGGGAGGAGCACGGCGTCAGCTCTGACGTGCTCGCTTTTCACGGCGCGGTGGCGAGGGTCGACTTCGACCGGGTGAGCCGATGGCTCGACCTGGCGATCGCCTACGACCTTCCGCCGGTGCCGCCGCTGCCGCCCACCCGGGCCGGGCTCGCACCGGAGAGCGACGAGCGGCCGCGCCCGACCCCGGGAGGAAAGGTCACGGTCTCCCGCGGCGAGCCCTACGATGCCCCCGTCGTCACCCGCCCGACGCCGACCCGCCCGGCGGTCCCGACGCGGCCGCCGGCGCCGACCCCGGCCCGGCGCCCCGTGGCCGCCGCGGCCCGCCCGCCGGTCCCGCACGGGCCGCCGGTGACCGCCGCGGAGCGCAGTACCCTCTCCGCACCGGCGCGGACCTTTGCCGCCTCCCTCGACGCGCTGCTCGACGCGGTCCCCGACCCACCGGCCATCGTCCAGCTGGTTGCCTTCGCCTCCGGTGTGGTCAGCGTGTCGGTGAGCACGGCCTCCGGAGCAGTGGAGCAGTACATGATCCGCGGCGGGAAGATCACCGGACCCACCCCGGTGGACACCCGGTGGCTCGACTGCACCGCCGGCCTCGCGCCCGGCGCCCTCGACCGCGACCGCCTGCCCGCGCTGTGGGACGACGCCGTCACCCGCCTCGGCAAGCCGGACACTGCCGTGTACCAGCTTATTGTCGGCCAGCATCCCTGTGGCTCGGCGTGGATCAACGTCTCCTTCGCCGCCGCCGGCAGCGTCAAGTATGACGGCAGGGGGCGGCCCCTGAGCGGCCACTGACACGAGCGGGCTCCAGGCCGTGACTGCCCCGGCAGGTCACCAGAGGCCGCACCGACCTGGCGCCAGGGGAGGCGGGTCGGATGGTTCGCCTGGTCGGTCAGCGCGGCTGGAGCACGATGGTCGTGGGGTCCTGTGAGGTGCTGTCCACCATCGAGAGCACCGCGGCGACCTTCCCGGAGCCCGCCGTCACCGTCACCAGCACCTGCCCCTCGGTGAGGCTGCTGAGCCCGGCCACCTTTCCCACCACGTCGTTGATCTGAGTGGTTTCGAACGGCTCCAGCGTGACGGCTGTGGTCCCGAGGGACGCCCCGTCGCGGTCGCTGAGGCGCACCTCGAGGCTCACCGCCTCGCCCCAGACCTCGGTCAGCACGAGGTTCGAGCGGAAGGCACCCTTGGCAACCCCGCCCGCGAGAAGGGACGTCACCGACCCCGTGAGTGAGGCGGCTTGGTCGGGGGTGACCGCCGGGAAACCCTGCCCGTAGGTGCCGCCGGCTGAGGCGGGCGTGGCGATCCGGGAAACGACCACCACCGCCGAGGGGGAGACCTCGAGCGAACCGGCCCCAGCCTGGTGGAAGACCGAGCCGACGACGTCGGCGAGCACCCGGGACGCGTGTGCCGGGACCGTGACCGTGGCGGTGAAGTAGTCCGTGAGGCCGTTCGCGTCGCGGGGCGTGTAGGTCAGGTTGATGAGGGCATCGCTCGCGGTGGGGTTGGTGAGGATCAGGTCCGAGGTCCAGAACGATGGGGCCACACCCGGCAGATGCGCCACCTGGGGTACGAAGACGGAGCTCGTGGGATGCACGGCCCGTTCGTCGGCTTCCGACGGATGGAAGTACGTTCCGTCTGCGGAGCCGTTGTCGTAGCTGATGTGCGGCGGTATGGTGAGCTGTCGATCGCCCGCCGAGATGGCCCGGAGCCGGACCAAGAGCTCTGCTTCGCGCGGCGCGACTCCCTGGTGGATGGCGACCGACAGCGAGGTCGTGTCGAGGGTTTCGGTGGTCAGCAGGCCGTCGCAGTCGAGATGGAGCACGTCGACGGAGTAGCGGACCGCTCGGGGTACCGGCGCCCAGGCGAAGGTGAAGTCGCTGGCGACCGCGGGTCCCTGGGGACAGTCCGCGATCCGTCCCTGTCACGGCTGCGTGCTGTCGAAGGGCTGGATGATCCGGTAGGCGAGGTAGCCTACCAGGTCGAAGCTGAGCGTCGGCTCGTTGGCGACGGTGACGTAGCTGTAGCCGGTCACCTCGTCCGACGGAGCGAAGACTCCGTCGATCTCGTCGGCGCCAAAGAGGACGCGGACGAACCACTGCCCGCTGGTGAGCCCTGAGATGGAGTAGGACCCGGTGGCCGGGTCGGCTGTGCCGTAGACCCACTGCTGGGTCTCCGAGTTGCGGGCTGCGACGAGGCCGTGGTCGAAGTTGGTGAAGGTCGAGCCGATGGGCTCGTCGTCGTAGGAGAGGGTCCCCTGGACCGTGGTGGCCGACGCCGCGGTGGCGATGCCCACGGAGGCGACGATGGCGGTGAGGATACGGAGGTACTTCATTGTCGTCTGCTCCTTGTCGGCCCGTGCGCTCCGGACCCGCCCGGCGACCGCCGCCGAGAGCCGGTGCGAGAATGTGCCTGCGGTGGTCGCGGGATCGTCACGACACCCAGCTCGTCCAGAGGGCGACACTGCGGTTCTCGAAGCCGTCGTTGAAGGGACCGTACACGTTCCTGCCACGGATGTCCTTGTAGCCGCCGATGGCCCGGGCGGCGTCCCAGACCACGAGCCAGCTGCTGCCGCCACCCGTGACGGCCACGCGCGCGCAGTCGGGCACCTCGCCGGAGTAGGGAATCGACGGCGCAACCAACGCGTCGAGGCTGTGGTCGGCGTCGATCGCTTGCCGCCACACGCCGATGGGGCCGGTCGGGTTCGAGCACTGCTGCGACCACGCCACGAAGAATCGGGAGCTCTCGCCGAGGCAGGTCACCGACGGGCAGCGCCCGATGGTGTAGTTGCTGAAGTGGGCCGGGGCACCGTCGATGGTCCCGTCGCCGTTGACGAACCGCCCGTAGACGTCCTTGTCGCCGTTCTCGGTGAGGCTGTGCCACACCACGAGCCACGTGTTGGCGGTCGGCGACGCCGCGACCTTCGAGTCCTCCTCGCCGAGGGACCACGCGGCGACGGCAAACTCACCGCCGCCGAGAATCGTGCCGCCGGCATCCATGCAGACCGCCCAGATGTCACCCTGGGAGCCGTTCATGAGGGTGTAGACGACGAGGTACCCGTTGCGGGTCCGGTTGTAGGCTCTCTCCGATTCGAAGCGATCCTCGGCACCTGACGCGACAACCGTCGGCGCCGTGATGGGTGACCCGCTCGCCGCGTAGAGCCGGACTCCGGAGATGTACTGAGCTACCGCGGCGGACTGATCCTCGTTGGTCCAGGTGACGAACAACTCCTGCTGGGTGCTTGAGTAGGCGACCTGCGGCGACCACTGGTGAGTGGCCCAGCTGTTGATGGGGTACTCGGGCAGCGCATGCGAGGCGTCGTCTTTTCAGACGCCTTCGCGTGTTGCGACAGGTTGGTCTGGTCGGGGACGGTGGGCCGAGGACGCTGAGGATCCCCGCGTCGAGCCGCTCCCGACCGGTGTGACGGCAGCGCTCCCTCGTTCGCCGGCTGCTGCACAGAGGTTCTCCGGCGCTCGCCGCCCTCGCCCCGGGCGGTGTCAGCCGGCGTACTGATCGGCGCGGCGTGTCAGCTGCCGGCGTTCGTCCCGAGCAGCGCCTCCAGGCGGGCGACCCGCGCCTCCAGCTCAGCGACGCGATCGCGCAGCGGCGGCTCACGAGGGTCGGCCGCCGGTGGTCGCTCCTGCGGCCCCACGCCTTGGGGAGCGCCACCGATGAGCTGGGCCCAGCGCGCCTCCTTCTGGCCCGGCGCCCTGGGTAGCAACCGCACCATGGGCTCGGCCCCGGCGGCGAGGTCCTCGAGCACCGCCACCACCTCGTCGGTGGAGGCGAAGGGGTGCATCCGCTCGCTGCGGGCGCGTAGCTCGCCGGGGGTCTGCGGGCCGCGCAGCAGCAGCAGGGTCAGGATCGCCTTGCGCGGCCCGTCCAGTTCCCACTGTCGGTCAAGGCTGTGCCGCCAGCGCTCGCTGCGGGTGCCCTCCACGCGCCACACCAGGACCTCCTCGTGCAGGCGGTCGAGGGTGGCGTTCACGTCTCCCGCCTCGAGGTCCATGACCGGATCGCGGTTGGAGCGCTGGTTGCAGGCTGCCAGGAGCGCGTTGACGGTGAGGGGGTAGTACTCGGGCGTGGTCTGCTCCTTCTCGAGCAGTGCGCCGAGGACGCGGATCTCCGCCGCGTCGAGCTCGCGGGACGGAAGCATGGCCACCTCCACCGCCCAGGATACCCGTGTCCGGAGCCGGCAGATGGGCAGCCCCGCCACCGCCGTCCCCGCCGGCGCCTCAGCCGTGCCCCTCGATTCCGTGCGGCAGGTAGGGCTTCTCCAGCGCCGCGACCTCGTCCGCCGACAGCGTCACCTCGAGCGCCCCCGCTGCCTCCTCGAGGTGCTCCAGCTTGGTGGCGCCCACGATGGGGGAGGCCACGCCGGGCCTTTGCAGAAGCCACGCGAGGGCGACCTGGGCGTGCGGCAGCCCGCGCTTCGTCGCCATGGTGTCGACCTCGGCGATGACGTGCCCGTCCGCGTCGGCCATGGAGGCATAGAGCGTCTTGCCGAAGCGGTCCGTCTCCGACCGCTTCGTCGCCTGTGCCTGCGGGGGACGCGCCAGGTAGCCCCGCGCCAGGGGGCTCCACGGGATCAGTCCGACCCCCTGGTCGAGGCACTGCGGGATCATCTCGCGCTCCTCCTCGCGGTAGACGAGGTTGTAGTGGTTCTGCATCGACACGAAGCGCGTCCAGCCGTGCCGCTCGGCCACGTGCTGCGCCTTGGCGAACTGCCACGCGTACATCGAGGAGGCGCCGACGTACCGCGCCTTGCCGGCGCGGACGACGTCGTCGAGCGCCTCCATGGTCTCCTCGATGGGTGTCTCGTCGTCCCAGCGGTGGATCTGGTAGAGGTCGACGTAGTCGGTCCCGAGCCGCTTCAGGCTGGCGTCGATCTCGGAGAGGATCGCCTTGCGCGAGAGCCCGCCGCCGTTGGGGCCGGGGCGCATTCTCCCCCAGACCTTGGTGGCGATGACGACCTCCTCGCGGCGGGCGAAGTCACGCAGCGCCCGGCCGGTGATCTCCTCGCTCGCGCCGAAGGAGTAGACGTTGGCGGTGTCGAAGAAGTTGATGCCGAGCTCCAGGGCCCGCTTGAAGAACGGCCGCGACTTCTCCTCGTCGAGGGCCCACTCCCAGCGCAGGTTCGCGCCCTCCACCGTGGCGGCGGGGTCGCCGTAGCTCATGCAGCCGAGGCAGATGCGTGAGACCTCGAGCCCCGTGTTCCCGAGTCGTGCGTACTCCATGGTCGCCTCCAATCGTGCGGGATGCGCCGGCGCGGACCGTGTTCCCGACTCCGGTGTACGGCTGCGTCAGTCGCCCTCCGCACCAGTGAACAGCGATGGCCGCCGACTCATGCCGGCCCGGGTCGGGCGCCTGCTCCGCAGAACGGGGTCGTCTCGTGCCGCCGGCCTCAGCGCCACATCGGACCGTGCCTGGGTCCAGCCCGGGCGCCTCGCCTCACTGTCTGGTTTGCAGCGACCACGCCGGGATGCCGCCGTCCGAGGTGCAGGGGGCGTCGGGGGCCAGGGGCGAGCCCTCCCCGGCGAAGCTGGCGGCCACGTCGAGCCGGCCGTCCTCGTCGAGGTCGCCCACGCGGAGACCGTAGCCGGAGCAGCCGGCCCGCCAGCCCGGGGCCGCCACCAGGATCCCGGCCTCGGGCTGCGCAACGGGGATCACCCGTAGCCCGCCGTCTTCCTGGAGCAGCGCCGCCTCGGACCGTCCGTCGCCGTCCAGGTCGGCGATGGCGGCGGCGCGGAAGAGGGTGCGGCCGGTGCCGCTCAGCAGTACGCGCCCGGTGAGGCCTGCCCCGTCCCAGTGCAGGAGGTGCACCGCCCATGCCCAGTGGTGGCCGGCCGGAGCGAGGGTGGTGAGCAGCACCTCGGCGCGGCCGTCGCCGTAGTCGACGCCACCCACCACACACCCCTGCGCAGATCCTTCACCTCCACGTCGTTCCAGCCGTAAGTTTTCCTAGGTGAAGGAGTTCGCTCCGCTCGTCCCCCCGGCGGAGGTGACAGCATCGGGCCGCCCGTCGCCGTCGACGTCGGCCACCGCGAGGCCGTCGCCGAAGCTGCGGCCGACGTGCGGCGGCGCCAGCGGTATCCATCCGGTCGGCGGTTCAGGAACACCGCGAGGCCCAGGGCCCCGGGGCCGGCGGCTGCCCCGAAGCGGGTCGATCCCTTCGCCGAGGGCGACTAGGTCCGGGCGGCCGTCGCCGTTCCGATCGGCCGCCGCCAGGCTGCGGCTGGAGAAGCCGCTGCCCGGCCGTCCCCACGGCAGGCCGGCGGAAGCGTCCACGAACTCGCCCGGCGCCACCTGGCGCAGGGCGAGGAGACCGGACAGGTGCACCGCCAACGCGGCGTCCATGCGGCCGTCGCCGTCGAGGTCGGTCGCCACCGTCGCGCCGTAGTCGTAGCCGAGGCGGGGAAGCGAACCTCCTGCCAGCGGTGGAATGGCCCCGACCGTCGCCCAGGACCACCACCGGAGGGCCTCGGCGCTTGCGCGGCGGCGGCAGGAGGAGGTCGAGGTGGCCGTCGCCGTCGAGATCGGCGAGGTCGAAGCCGTTGCGCCACTGACCGGACCGCGGCAGGCCGTCGTCGAGCTCGTGCAAGGCCAGCGGAACGGTCGTGGCCGCGGTGGGTGCCGGGGAACCGGGCGCCGGCCGGCCGAGGTGTGAGCGGCAGCTCCTGCGAGAGCGAGGAGAGCACGGCCCGGCAGGCGGCACGCGCCATCTGCCGGGGTGCCGGCCTTGGTCATGTGAGACGACGCCGCGTCAGCACGGTACCGGCACGGCAAGCAGCATCGCGAGTAAGCCCAGACCCGCCCAGTCCAGGGTGGGATGTTCTGGCCTGGTCGAAGATCCGGACGACGGCGGTGTCCAGACTGCCGATCGTGTACAACACCGGTAGACGATGGTCGCCTCGACGGTTTCGAAGCCCTCGGCGATCACGTCGGGGATCGGGGCCACCGGATCAGCACGCTGGGCTGGTTGCCCAGGATGGTAACGGTCGCGGGTAGCGTGGTGTAGTCGACCCCCGAGGTGGCCGAGCCGAAGTACTGCAGCGTCACCGTCAGCGGATCGGCGGTTACCACCGTGCGGTGACCTGGAAGCTGCCGTTCGTCGGTGGGCTCTCCGCCGCGGAGCGGGGTCGGTGCGGAGATAACCACCGCCGGCACCGCGCCGCACACCAGGTAGAGCGTCCAGTCGTCGAGAGCGCCCATGCCCGAGTAGCTGAGGTCGCGCAGGCCGAGGGTCCAGGCGCCGGCAGCGGGGCTGCCGTCGAGAGATGGCGCCAGGAAGAGCTGGTGCAGGTCGTCGGCGGGGCTGCTGAGGCCGTCGTGCCTGCCTTGAGAGTGGCCGTCGTCGCGGACGGGCTGGTGAGCGAAATGTCCACGTCGCCGATCCAGTCGTGAAGAACGTTGACGCGCGCGGTCACGTAGCTCACCGGCATGCTCGTGCAGGCGCCGGTGGCGACCACGTTGACGTGGACTGCAGGGACGTGGCGCCCTGGGTGTCCCGGATGAGCCCGCGGCAGCCGGCGCCGCCTCCCGTCAAACAAGGGAACGTCTGAGCCGCGGCGGAGCCAGCGGCGAGGGCGGCGAGGAGGACGGTCAGCAGGGGCCCTGTGATGCTCTTCATGGCGCCCTCCTAGCTTTGCTCGTTGGGATCCCAGGGCGCAATGCACTGAGGGTCAGCAGGGAAGTCGATGAGGTTGTCGCCGTCGTTGTCGATGCCGTCACTGCACCGGGGAGCCTCGATGCCGCTGAGGCCGGCGCAGCCCGGATCCGCAGGGTAGTCTGATCAGCCCGTCGCCGTCGTTGTCTTTGCCGTCTGCGCACTCCGCATCGACCAGGGGCGTGTGGGCGCGGTTACGGTGTCCAGCGGCCACGCGGCGTAGGCGCCCGAGAAGCGACCGCGGCGCTGAAGACGTGGGTCACCAGCGCCTGACAGAGGACGCCGAATGGGCCGCTGGCCGTCCCCCGCTGGAGGTCGTAGTAGAGGTAGCCGAAGTATAGGAACAGGGGGATCTGTGCCGGGTCGGCCAGCTCCACCCGCTGGGCGGCGAGGCCGAAGACGCCGGCGGTCGCCATGCTGAACGGGTTCTCCTCCTCGTCGAAGGTCAGCAGCTGGGCCTGGTCCAGCTCGGGCGGCGAGCTCGCGCAGGCAAATGGCACCATCGGCCACGCGTCTCGCCACACCAGCGAGGCTGTCCCGGCCGAGAAGGCGCCGCCGTTGGCGAAGCGCCCCATCCATGTGGTCGGCAGCCCCTCGCGATGGTCGGCGCCGCTGCCGTTCACGGTGGCGAGGCGGCCGTAGAACGTGTAGTCACCCGCCCCGTCGGTGCTGGGGTCGGTGGCGCTCGCCTCCAGCGCCGTGAGCGCGTCGCCGTAGGCGAAGTTCTGGGCGCGGTTCACGATCCAGTACTCACCGAAGAGGACGTTCTGCATGGTCGTCACGTTCGTGAAGTAGGTCGGCGTCGGTGGGCAGCAGCGTGCTGCACTGGTTGACCGTGTCGACGGTCACGAAGCCGCGGGCGATGTCGTCGCCGTGGTCCGTGGCGCCGCACTGGCCGCCCAGCAGCGCCACGCCTGGCCGGTGTGGGCGGCGCGTAGCGCCGCGACGTCGGCCTCCGACATGCGCGTGTAGAGCCCGCCGCACGGCGGCGAGGTCCCCGGGAAGTTGATGTCCTGCGAGAAGGCGCCGTGTGCGCTGATGACGTCGGAGGGGTCGGCGCCGGCGTCGGCCGTGACGGGCGTGATGCCGTCGAACAGGAGCCGCAGGTCGACGAACTCCAGGTCGTAGCCCGTGAGGTAGATGTCGAAGGCGTGGGTGGGTACCGCGCTGTCGGTCTCACAGGTCACGTGCGCGAGCACGGCGGTGGCCGAGGCGTTTCCGATGCTGAAGATCGTCACCGGGCCGTCGTAGGTGGGGCTCAGGTCCACCTCGAAGTAGGGCACCAGGAGCGTCGCGGCGGGGACCTCGTCGAAGGCGCCCATGCCGCCCGCCGGAACGGCCGCCGTGGTTACCGCGAGGACGAGCACCGCAGTGAGCGTGGTCTTCATAGCGCACCTCCCAAACCCAACAAACCAACCACAGCGTTCTGCAGCTACCCTAGCTACACCCCCAACCACCCTACCGAGAAGCAACCCTAATCCTCTATGTCTTATACCACATGACCCAAACCTATCGCTAACCACCTAACAAACCTCCCACCGTAAGCGAGTTGAAGTTGAAATAGATCCAACCCTGTTTAGCCGTAACCAATACCCCACCAACACCCACCTCCACCTAAGCAACGACGAATAAGAGAGTCGTGCCCGTGAAATCTAGCAAGTTTTCGACAACGTCGAAACCCACCACCTACGTGTCGTCGAGAAAGAAAAGTTCTAAGAGAGTCCCACAAGTGAAAAGCGCCACAAGTTAACCAAAGTCTCGCCACACTCACAACCAAGAGCGCTCTACCATGTAGCAAACGCCCCAGTAGTGAGAAAAAGCTCACAGTTATCAACCACACTACCACCATGAGCGCGCCGTAGAAAATGTAGTTACCCCATGTAGTCACTAGCATATCGCTAAAGCTCACCTCTATAACCATCACCCAATCAACCTCCATGAAGTTGTTAGCGACATCTATCATCATCCAGTCACCGAGCAACACGTTCTAATCCGTAGCGATACCATCACCTCCCAAAGCGAAATAACCATAGCTCTACATATTACTCATCGTACACTATCTGAACTTATCCACCGTGACGTAACCGCTAGCGACACCATCACCGTAATCTATTCCAACACAATACCAGTTATAAGCTACTACAAACCCTTGTGCCAAACGCACAGTTATCTCTCTAACATCTCGTCTAACGCAAGCTATAAAACAAAAAGAAGCTATCACAGCTCTCGAAGTTGATATCCTGTGACATCAACCCTCGTAAGCTGATCATATCACTCTAATCCTACCCTACTCTAACCGTCTTAAACAGACTCCTCTCTAGAACATCTCTTAAATTCATAACCTACACATCGTAACCGTGAATATATCTCGAAGCTGAAAGTAAACACTCCGAATCCATCCACAGCGTCACTTTAACCAATCGCCGTCACCGAGCTGTTCTACACCGTGACTAGTAGTAACACCATTCTTGTCGTTGAATCCACCTCTAAGTAAAGAATAAGCAACATCACCACCAAAACATCATCAACATCCCTATCAACACCTAAGCTCATACACTAAAACCGCTCGAGCAAATATCATCAAAACACTAAACACTATCTCATACAAACCCCCTATCCGCTTGCGTCGCGCTCCTTTTGGCGGAGATGCCGTTGAGACCAAGGATAGCACCGCGCTGAGCTCCCGTACCTTCAGTGCCGGCTCACGCTTCCGGCTCACGGCGTTGGCACCCGAAATGGCGTCCGGCGGAGCCGCCTCACGCACCAGGCGGAACCCCATGTAGCCGTCGTCCTGTGGCCCGTGCGTGTAGCGCAGGCGCTGCGCGCGCTGTTGGCGGCGAAGCACCAGCTGCCGCCGCGGATGACGTGGCGGCTGCCGCTGGCGGAACCGTGGGGGTCGCGTGCCTCCCCGTCTGATAGGTGCCGTACCAGTCCTCGCACCATTCCCAGACATTGCCGTGCATGTCATGAAAACCCCAGGGGTTGGGAGGTAGCTGCCGACCCGTGCTGGGCTGCCGCGGAAGGCGCCGGCAGGGCCGTCATGGTAGGGTAGCGGCCGTCGAAGTTGGCCTGCGCGGGGCTGAGGTGGCGCTGGTGGAGAATGGCGTGCGTGTGCCGGCGCGGCGGCAGTTCCCACTCGGCCTCCGTGGGAAGCCGGAAGCGTTCCCCGGCGAGCGCTGCTCGAGGTCTCGGATGAACGCCTGGATGACGACGTAGCTCACGTCTCCACCGGGCAGCGGGACCCGCACCCGGGGAACTGGCTGGGGTTCTCCCCCGTCATCTCTTTCGACTCCCCCTGCGTGACCTCGTAGGTGCCGAGGTAGTAGCCGCGCGTGATCACCACCTCGTGCTGCACCTCGTCCGGCTGCCGCCCGATGACGCCGGCGAGGCCTCCCATGGGGAAACGCCCCGGCGGGACGTAGCGAAACACCATTCCTGTGACCGGCTCGCGCCACACCGCGAGGGGTGCCGTCTCGCGTGCGGCGCGGCAGGCTGCGAGGAGGGCCACGCCGAGGCTCAGGCTCCTCCCCAGCGGGCGTGGATGGGCATGTCAGCGATTGTCGCACCGCCCGGCGGCCGCGGCGCACCGGGGGCGGAGCTGCCTGCGTGGGAACGGCATTGCCGCTCAATGTCGTACCGCGCACCGATGACCATGCAGTGCGCGCCGCTCGATCAGCACGTGCTGTGGCGGCCGAGGTGAGGCGCTCGATCAGTCTCCCCTTGACCCCGGCACAGGTGCCGGTTATGGGCGACGGCTGGCTCGTGTGCCAAGCGCGCAGTTGGCTCGCGAACGTCGCGTCGAACGCGGGGCTGGAAAACGGGAAGAAGCTGGCGCAGCTCGCAAAGTTGATGTCCTGCGAGAGCGGCGGCGCTCGCTCAACACCGACCTGTGGCAGTGAGGGTCAGGCGCGCCGATCAGTCTCCCCGCAGCGCCCCGCGCCCGACCCGCACGAGCCCGTACAGGTTGAAGACGATCGACACACCGAGGAGGGCGCCGCACACGCCGGCGACGAAACCCTGCCAGAAGTCGGTTGGCGGATGGACGAAGCGCGCGCCGACGAGCGCGGCGACGAGTGAGAGCTCGCCCACGGCGATGATTGTGGTGGCTTTGAGGTGGCGATTCCCGAGCAGCATTACGATCTCCCTGCGGTGTCAGTCGGTGAGCCGGTACCAGGCCATGGCCGCCAGTTTGACGCCCACGATGGTGACGGCGACGGCGAAGAGGTCCCAGCTCCAGACGTGGTCGACGTAGAAGCGCCAGGCGAAGAGGCAGATCGCCGTGAGGCCACCGAGGACGCCGGCGAGGCTGGTGGAGCGGAGCCGGTGCACGAGGAAGCGCTCGTCGAGGCGCACGAATGGCAGGCGGAAGCTCATGTTCGTTCCTCCAGCGAGAAGATCTCGTCGGTGGGCGTCCCGAAGACCCGAGCGAAGGTGAGGGCCAGCGGCAGGCTCGGGACGTAGCGGTTGCGCTCGATGGAGTTGACGCTCTGGCGCGAGACGCCGACTGCCTCCGCCAGCTCCTGCTGGGTCCAGCCCCGCTGGTTGCGGAGCTCCTTGACTCGGTTGTGGACCTCGGGTGACATGTCAAGCTCGCTTTCCATACCCACGATGGGTCACGCGTGGCGTGATGTCAAGTGTGCTTGTCATTTTTCCAGCGAGCGGGTGGCACGGCATCCACACCTCATTACTTCGTCATGCCATGCACCCGTTGAGGTCACCTGGCTCTCGGCCGGGCCGGCCGCGAAGAGCATCGCCACCAAGCGCGGCCGTTACTGCCAGCGGCTCACGTCGCCGAGCTCGAACCCGTCCCGGAACACCGGGTGAACCCTGACGCAGTTGTAGTCGAGCATGATCGGCTCGCCGGTGTCCACGACCTCGAAGTCCGTCACGTCGAGGTCGCTCAAGGAGTAGCCGTCGATGCCGAGGGTTGCCCACTTGGCGGTCGTGAAGCGGTCGCTCTGGGCGGTGAGCGCGATGGTACCGCCGTCCGCGAGCACGATGCCGTAGGTCTGCATCGCCTGGGCGATGACGCGGGCGTTGACGTTGGTGATGTCGCTGAGGTTGTACGACGCCTTGAGCCGGAGCCGGGCGCCGTAGGGGACCGCGGCGACCGGACCCGAGGGTGAACCGGCGTGGGTGGCCGGCTTCACGTACACCCCTGCACGGATCCTCGGGTTGGGCAGGATGAACCTGATCGCGTGATCGATCACGCCGGCCTGCACCTCGTCGGGCCCGAAGAGCAGCGGCGCGATGGGGAATCCCGCCGCGTCCGCCGAGGTGCACTGCTCGCCGCGGCCCTCGGGGCCGTAGGGGAAGCCCAGCTCCCATACCGCGAGGCAGCCGCCGGTGAACGTCGAGTCGACGATGTTCGCTCGCCACATCTCGTACAGCCGCCGGCCGGGGTCGTCGACCACGAGCAGGTGGCAGTCGCCGTCGGCGGTGCACTCGTAGCCGCTCTCGCCTTCGAGGGCGCCGCCCACCGGTACCGGGACCGGGACGTCGTCACAGTCCGGGGCGAAGAAGTCGCCGGTGGGAGCGAAGGCGAGCCGTGGGGTCGAGCCGTCGGCGTGCAGTACCTCCATGCTGAAGTCGATGCGCATCGTGCCGCTGCCCCAGCCGCCCTGATTCGCCAACCAGCCGATGATCGCCTGGGAGTCGGCGGGCGGCAGCGCCTGCGAGACGTCCTGGCGCCACACCGAGTCGGCCGGGACCTGGGGAAGCGGCGACTGGGCCAGCACTGGCGCTCCTCCGAACCCCGCGACCAGCGTGACCACTACGGCCCTCACGACCGACAGGGGTTTCCGGTTCATGAACACCTCCCCTGGCGACTTGTGCCTGAGTCTTCATACGAGCTTCGCACATTCCAGACCCCGGTGCAAAGACGCCGCGATGCCGTAGGCCGCTGGTCCGACGTTGGACCCGGGCAATTATCCGTGCTGTCCATGTGCAGGACGTGCGGGGGACCGTGGGCGCCATGACGCCCGTGGGCGGTGCGGCGGGGGAGCCGGTGAGGCCGACGCTCACGCTCCAGCGGGTGGCGGCGCCGCACTCGAAGCTGTCCACGAGGAGCGGAATCGGGGGGGCAGCCCACACCATGGCCGGAACGGCGGCCGCGAGGAGGGCGGCCAACCAGCGGTGGCGCGTGACGGCGATGCCTGGAGCCGCGGCGAGCGGGCTTCGGGAAGCGTCTTCGTTCATTGCTCTCCTTGTGACTGTCATGAATCCTCTTACCGTTCTCGAAAAGATTCAAGAGCGTGGCTGCGGTCCGGCCGCCGGGATGGTTTCCACCCGCCGCAGCACGGGTGGCCTGCCGTTCATCATGAGCGACGTGCGCGGCGTGGCGCGCGAAGGAAGGTCGTGCGCCTGCACGGGCATGGGAGCGCCTCCGGGGGTGTGACAGACCGGCCGGGCCGCCCCGGTCCCTGCTCCCGGCCCCGGACGCCACCCCAGCCCAGGCCGCGGTCCCGACCCCGGCCTCGGACGCCGCCCCCGAACCGAAGAGGGCACGCCCGCAGGCGTGCCCTCTCGCTCCACGTCGGGGCCCGCGGGCCCTGGTCTCACCTCACTCGGTCTTTACCGGGTCGGCCGGCCGCGTCGGCAGGTGCTTCGGGTTCTTCTCCATCGCCTTGAGAACCTCCGCGATGCCGCGCTCGAGCTGTGGGTCGTGCCCGGCGATCACCGCGGCGGGGTCGTTCTCCACCTCGATGTCCGGGTCTACCCCGTGCCCCTCGATGATCCAGCTCCCGTCCACGTCGTTGGTCCCCTGGAGGGGCACGAACGCCACCCCGCCGTCGAGCAGCGCGCCGACGCCGCTGATCCCGGTGACACCGCCCCAGGTGCGCTTGCCGATGAGCGGTCCGAGCCCCGCCTTCCTGAAGCGCGCCGGGAAGATGTCGCCGTCCGACGCCGAGGTCTCCGAGATCAGGCACACCTGGTGCCCGTAGAACGCCGCGTAGGGGTAGGTGCTCGGGTGGTCGGAGAAGTGTCCGAAGCGTGTCCCCAGCAGGGGGTTGGCGAGCCGCTCGATGATCCACTGCGAGATGTTGCCGCCGCCGTTGGCGCGCACGTCGACGATCATCCCCGGCCTGCGGATCTGTGGGTACCACCACTTGATGAACTCGTACGCTCCGTCGGCCCCCATGTCGGGAATGTGGATGTAGCCCACCCGCCCGTCGGTCGCCTCGGCGACCATCTCGCGGTTGTGGGTCGTCCAGTCGAGGTAGAGGAGGCTCGACTCGTTGAAGATCGGCGTGTATGTCACCTTCCGCGCCTGGTCGCCGGATGGTGTCGACGAGAGCGTCAGCGTCACCGGGTCGGTCTTGTAGCGCAGCAGGCGGTAGGGGTTGTCGGAGCCCTCGAGGTCCTCCCCGTCGACGGCCAGCACGTAGTCGCCTCCGTGTGCATCCACCCCCACCTCGGTGAGCGGCGCGCGGTACTTCGGCTCCTCGTTCTCGCCGGCGAAGATCGTGGCGATGCGGTAGCGCCCCGCCTTCTGGTCGAGCTCGAAGCGCGCCCCCGGCAGCCCCACCCTGGGCCGCTCGGGCAGCTCGAAGTCGCCGCCCTGGATGTAGGCGTGGCCGATGCTGAGCTCCGCCACCATCTCACCGAGCACGTAGTTGAGATCGGAGCGGTGCGCCACGTACGGCAGCAGCGTGCGGTAGCGGTCGCCGATGGCCTTCCAGTCGTAGCCGTGCATGTTGCGGACGTAAAAGAAGTCGCGGTACTTGCGCCAGACCTCGTCGAACATCTCCGCGTACTCCTGGGCCGGCACGCGGTCGACGTACATGCCGGCGGTGGAGACGCTCTTGCCGTCGCTCGCCGTGGGCTTTGCGTCAAGGAGCGTGTAGGAGCCGGCCTGCTGCACGAGCACCTTGGCGCCGTCGGCCGATACCGCCCAGCCGCCCACGCCCTGGGCGAGGTCGGAGGCCTCGCGCTTCTTCATGTCGAAGACGTGCAGCACCGGTCGCGCGTACGACTCGCGGCCGTAGAACGGTGCGCCCCGCGTCGAGTAGAGGAGGAAGCCGTCGGTGGCGGCGAGCCCGGTGATGTTGTCGGCCTCCACCGGCACCCGCGTTGCCCGACCGGCGAGTCCCTCGAGGTCGATCGTCACCGGCTTGGGCGCCTCCTTCTTCTCCCCGCCCTTGCCCTTCTTCTCCTTCTTGCCGTCGTCCTTCGCCGCGGCGTCGCCCTTCTTCTCCTCCAGGGTGACCTCGTCGGACTCCGGCGCAAACGGGTTCTTGACGTCCTTGCGCAGGGCCATGGCGAAGATCCCGGTGGTGCGGTTGCCGGCGAAGTTCCACTCCACGGTGGAGATCTGCGGCGCGAACTCGCGGTCCGACAGGTAGTAGAGGTAGTTTCCGGCGGGGTCCCAGACCGGTGCGCCGACGTCGAACGTCTCGTCGGTGACCCGGTGCGACCGCTCGTCGTCGGCGTTGTACAGGTACAGCGAGCTGTAGCCGTTCCAGTTGTTCAGCGTGTAGGCCAGCCACTGCCCGTCCGGCGACCACGCGGAGCCGCCGGCGCGGCCGTACTCGTCGTCCGCCACCTCCACGAGCTTCCTCGAGGCCACCGTGAGGGCCCAGGTCTTCCCATCGCAGTCCGAGAATGCCAGGCGCGAGCCGTCCGGCGAGAAGTGCAGGCCGCCGAGCTGGCCCACGTTGCCGGAGGTGAGGGCCTCGGGCTCGCCCGAGCCGTCCTGGGCCACAAGGTAGACGTTGTCCTCGCCCGACAGGTCGGAGATGAAGGCGATGGTCTTCCCGTCCGGCGACCACACCGCCGAGCGGTCGTGGGCGTTCGAGGTGTCGGTGAGGTTGCGGGTCGGCCCCTTCTCGATGGGCAGGGAGAACACGTCGCCGCGCGCCACGAACACCGCGCGTTTGCCCTCGGGTGAAAGGTCGAAGTCCTCCACGAACTTGGCCACCGCGTAGCGCCCCGGCCGCCGGTTGATGCCGTCGTCGGGGACGGTGATGTCGAGCTTCCTCGCCTGTCCCGAGGCGGTGTCGTAGATGTGCAGCTCACCGTCGAGCTCGTAGACGATCCTCGCGCTGTTGTCCGAGGACGCCCAGCGCACGTCCCACACCGTCTCGTGGGTGAGCTCTGCCACCTTCTGGGAGGCGACGTCGTAGCGGTAGAGGTTGAGGGTGCCGTCGCGGTCCGAGACGAAGTAGATGGCGCCGCCGATCCACATGGGGTCGCGCTCGGTGCGCACCGAGTGCGCCACCGGCGTCAGCGCGGCCGAGGCGAGGTCGAAGATGTAGAGGTCCTGCGCCCACCCGCCGGAGTAGCGCTTCCAGGTGCGGAAGTCGCGAAAGAGCGGCGAGTAGATCATGCGCGTCCCGTCCGGCGAGAAGTCGCCGGCGCCCGAGGTGGGCATCGGCAGCTTCACCGGGAGGCCGCCGTCCGCCGGCACCGTGTACAGCCCCGACTCCACCCGGCCGCCGTCGTTATCGCGCATGGAGCGGAACAGCACCCGCGTGCCGTCCGGCGACCACCCGTACACCTGGTTGTCGTACCCCCAACGCGGCGCCAGCGGCCCATGCGCCGGGTAGTAGGTGAGCTGGCGCGGCTCGCCGCCTTCTGACGGCATCACGTAGACCTGCTCGTCGCCGTCGTACTGCCCGGTGAAGGCGAGCCACTTCCCGTCCGGGGAGAACTTGGCGAACAGCTCGAGCCCGGGATGGGCCGTCAGCCGCACCGCCGTCCCGCCCGTCGCCGGCGCCTTCCAGAGGTCACCGCCGTAGGAGAACACCACCGTGTCGCCGTTGATGTCCGGGAAGCGCAGCAGCTTCGTCTGCGCTGAGGCGGGCGCCGCCAGCGCCGCCAATGACACCACCGCCGCGGCAAGACACACCACGGTCCTGAACGAACCCCGGGCCTGTTCGAGCATGATCTCCTCCTCCTTCACTGGGGTGAGTGTACGAGATGGTGGGACGGGGGTTTCCCGAGCTGCCCCTCCCTGGCGCCGCCGCCGCGGATGTCGCCGCGGCGGCGGCGTCCGACCCTGGAGCCTTCGGCCGGCACTGCCTCCGGCGTCGCCCCGGTTCGCCAGGGCCGGTGGGGGCGCGGAGCGTCGCCACACCGCCCCGATCCCAACCGGGGCGACCGCGCCCACAGCCGCACCGTGGAGGGCCGCATCCGGCCGGGAGGCGCTACAATTCCGCGCCATGCAGTACGCCATCGAGACAGCCGACCTCACCAAGCGCTTCGGTGACACGGTCGCCGTCGACCACGTTGGCCTGGCGGTGCCCGCCGGCGCCTTCTATGGCTTCCTTGGTCCCAACGGAGCCGGCAAGTCCACGACCATCAAGTGCCTCACCGGGCTGCTGCGGCAGGACGAGGGCCGCATCCGCATCCTCGACCTTGATCCGCGCTCCCACGATCTCGATATCAAGCGCCAGGCCGGCGTGATCCCCGAGGACGAGGCACTCTTCGAGCGCCTCACCGGGGCCGAGACGCTGACCCTCGTGGCTCGTGTCCACGGCCTCCCCTCCGAAGTCGCCGAGCAGCGCCGGAGCGAGCTGCTCGCCCTCCTCGGCCTCGCCAACGCCGCCGGCAAGCTGGTGGCCGACTACTCCCACGGCATGCGCAAGAAGCTCGCGTTGGCGGTGGCGCTGCTGCCGGCGCCCCGAGTGCTCTTCCTCGACGAGCCCTTCGAGGGGATCGACCCCCTCGCCTCGCACCAGATCAAGGAGCTCCTGCAGCGCTTCGCCGCGCGCGGCGGAACGGTGTTCCTGACCTCGCACATCCTCGAGATCATCGAACGCCTCGCCGACCACGTGGGGATCATCCACCAAGGGCGGCTGGTCGCCCAGGGCCCCACCGCCGAGGTCACCGCGGGGCGGTCCCTCGAGGAGGCGTTCATCGCCGCCGTGGGCGCGCCTCCGGCGGGCGCCCACGCCCTGGAGTGGCTGGCGTGAGCTGGCGCCTGCTGCGGACCCTGGCCTGGCTGCAGTGGCGCCTGGTGGTGAACCGCGTGCTCGAGAGCGGGAAGCGGGACGCCGTCGAGCGGGCCTCCCGCATCAGCGAGATCGCGCTCAAGGTCCTCATCGGGCTGCTCCTGCTGCCCGCGGCACTCATTGTGGCGGCCGGTGGGGCCATGGCCGGCTGGACGCTGGCGGACGGCGGCCGCGCGGTGGTCGGCATCACCATCGCCGCCACCGCGATGGTGGCCGTGCCCACCGTGTGGGTGGTGATCCGCCCGCTCCTCTCCATGGGTGAGGCGGGGTCGGGGTCGGCGACACTCCTTCGTCTCCTGCCGGTGCCGAGGACGGTCTTCAGCAATCTCGAGCTGCTCCGCTCCGTGCTCGACCCGGTCGTGCTCCTCTTCGCGCCGGCGACCGTGCTGCTGCCGCTGGGCATGATCGCCGGCGGCGCCGTTACCGGCGGCCTCCTGGCCGCTGCCGCCGGGATCCTCCTCCTGGCGACGGTGGCCGCCCTGGGCAGCACGATGGCGCTGGGCATGCAGCTGGTCGCGCGCCGGCGGGGCCGCGCCGAGCTGGTGACCCTCGTCGTCGTCCTGCTGCTGTCGGTCTCGGGCCTGCTGCCCCAGGTGCTGCTCCAGCGCGGCCCCGAGGGGCGTCCGGCCGCCAGCACCGCGGCGCCCCGGGCGGTGGTGGGCGATGCGCTGGTCCTTCCTCCTGTCGTTCGCTACACGCCGCCGGGCCTTTACGGCACGGCCCTCGCCGGCGCGGCGACCCATGACCGCCGCGACGCCGCAGTCGCTCTCGCTTTCCTCCTGGTGACGGCGGGCGCGCTGATCCTGCTCTCGCAGGCGATACTCGAGCGGCTCCTCACCTCGTCGTCCTCGGGAGGGAGCGGCCGCACCGGTGCCGGCGCGGCCGCGATCGGGTGGCGGCCCGCCGTTGCTGCGAGCCCCCTACTTGCCCTCGCGTCGGCCGAAGCCCGCGCCCACCTGCGCACCGTGCGGGGCAAGATCGCGGTGGTCTCGCCCGCGCTCATGATGCCCTTGATGGCCATCGCCTTCCGCCGGCACGCCGGGGTTGCGAGCCCGGTGCCGCTGGGCCCGATGCCCGTCGTCTTCCTCGCGTTGTTCGGGCCGCTGAGCGTGGCCGTCCTCTCGGTCAACCAGTTCGCGGTGATCCGCGGTGGTCAGCTCCTCGAGAGCGTACTGCCGGTGTCGACGCGCACGCTGCTGGCGGCCAAGCTGGTGGCGACCACCGCGCTGGTCGCCCTGGCGACCACCGCCGGGGCGGCGGCCCTCCTTCTCGTCGACTCCGCCGCACGGCTGCCGTTCGTCATCGCGGCGGTCCTGGCCGGGCTGGCCGCGCACGTCGCGGTGGCGCCTCTCGCCGCGATCCTCTCGGCCCTCTTCCCGAAGCCGGTGGAGCTCTCCGCCATCGGCCGCGGCTCCCAGCCGCACGGTGTCGCCGCCGTCCTCAACATGCTCGGGACCCTCATCGTCATCCTGCCCGGTGCGGGGATGGCGGTGGGCGCCTTTCTCCTCACCCGCCGGACCTGGGCGGCGCCGGCGGCGGCGGCCGTCGCTGTGGTGCTGGCGGGCGTCGTCGCCCACCTGGCGCTGCCCTTCGCAGCACGGGTCGTGGCCGCGCGCCGGGAGAACATCACCCTCGTGGCCTCGGGTCACTGACCGGCGGGTGCCACCCATCCCGGTACGGCATTGATACGGACACGGCCCGGCCGGAGGTCACCCTACGACTGCCGACCACAGCGAGGTCGAGCCTGATTCGAAGCCGTTGTTGAAGATCACGTCGCCCGCCGGCGGCGCCTCAGTGGTGTGCATCTCCCACAGCCCGCGCTCGACGTAGGAAGGGGTGTACCGGTCCCGGCCGTCGAAGAGCAGCGTGAGCCCGTCCGGCGTCAGCTTCGGGAAGCGATTGTAGTTTCCGAACCCGTCTTCGACCACGAGCGAGGCGGCCGACCAGCTGGTTCCACCCTGCCACTCGCTGACCTCGAGGCTCGACGAGTCGATGACGTCGTTGTGGATGACGGGGCGCGTATAGACCAACCGGGTCGCGTGCTCGTCGGCAGTGGCCACGACGACCACGTCCTCGGCCGGAGTCACCGGATCGCCGTTGACCTTCTCGGGTGCCTGCCAGGT
This sequence comes from uncultured Acidobacteriota bacterium, assembly GCA_963844845.1. Classification (GTDB taxonomy): domain Bacteria; phylum Acidobacteriota; class Thermoanaerobaculia; order Thermoanaerobaculales; family Sulfomarinibacteraceae; genus CAWJPW01. The sequence continues at coordinate 123,292 of CAWJPW010000008.1, read as the reverse complement.
GTCACCCGAGCGACGCATGACGTACAGGTCCTGGGACACCTTCGTATACGAAGCGCCGTTTGCTTCCAATGTCACGTACCAGTAGTAGAGCGAGGCACCGTCCGCGGCCATTTGCGGATACTCGACCCTGTACTCGCTCCAGATGTTGGAGGTCAGCTCCTGGGGCGTACTCCAGGCTCCATCCTGCAGGTGGGAGTACGTGACCCTGGCATTGCTGACCCAGACGAGCCGCGTACCGTCGGCGCTGAGCGAGGGGAACTGCCCGCCCGTGTACCCGCTGTCCACCTGGACCGGTGCTCCCCAGCCCTGTTGATTCCGGGTCATGACATAGACGTGGAGGTCCCCGGAGAAGGGGTAGTTGCTGAGAGCCAGAGTGCTGCCGTCCCGCGAGAGGCTCAGCCAGTAGTGGTAGGAGTCGAGGCCGGTGGGCAGCACCGCCGGTGTCGTCCAGGTCCCCTCCTGGCGGTAGCTTATGTAGACCGCGTAGGCCGTACCGGTGTAGCCGAGGTAGACGATGGTCTCGCCGTCGCCGCTGATGACCGGGGTGGTGATCTGCGGCTGCTGCTGAACCGCTTCGTCCGAGAAATGCCCGTTCCGAGCCAGGACGATCGGCGTCTGCCATACCCCGAGCACCTGCTCCGACACCTCCACCGACCGGTTGTTCTCGTCGCTACCGGAGTAAGGGATCAAGGTGACGAGACGCGTTCCTGAGTCATCGATGTCGAGCCCATGAGCGTCGTCCCACGCGTCACTCCAGAAGACGCCGGGGTCGCTCCACTGGGCGGTTGAGACGGCGGGTACCCCCGTGCAGAGCACGAGCAGGCAGAGAACAGGCGCATAAAGACGACGCGGCATACCGGCCCTTCCAATCACCTACTGTGTTCGACCGTGACTGTCGAGTTCGAAATGGAGAGGAATCTCCCTCACATTGAGGCCGATGCTACGCCTACTCGGTCGCAGGCGCAAACCTGCTGGGGTAACACCCCTCGCATTGCGGAAAGCAAAAGGTGCCCGCAAAAGGTGCCGCCCCAAAAGGTGCCCAAAAGGTGCCGGGCACATAGATCTAGTGTTCTTCGCTCCTCCGCTGCGACAGGGCCTGGTCGAGCTTCTCCATACGGGCTGCCTCCTCCGGGTTCTCGTGCCTGCGCCGGACCCCCCGCATCACCCAGCCCGTCGCCGTCGCCGGATGCTTGGCGAGCGCCGCCGCGATGTCCATCACCCGGAGCCCGTACCGCTCGACGCCCAGCACGGTCAGGAGCTCTCTCGCCCGCACGACCTCCGGCGCCTTGCCCCTGCCGGCGAGGTCCTCGAAGCCAACGCCGAGGAGGTTCCCTCCTCGCCGGAGCAGCTCACCCGCCTCGAACCTCGACCTCTCACGTAGACGTCGTACCTGCGCCTCGACCCTGGCGATCTTCCCGGTTTCGTCAGGGTCCTCGCTCTCCGACTCGGGTGACCGGCCGAGGCGCCACCAGGGGAGATCCCCCGGCCCAGCCCCGATCCACTCCGCGTCGCGAGCGCCCGCAGCGTCCGCACGTACGCCGCGCGTGCGCCCCGCCTGGTGCTCCCGAACAGCCGCAACACCTCGTCAGCGTCGACGACCGCATTCGGGCGCGTCTTCAAGATCTCCCGATGGCCGCTCCACCTGTAGTCGGCAGGGTCCTCCACCAGGCCGGCGACCACCGGGTTGAGGTGGATGTAGACAAGCAGCTGGTCGAGATACCTTTGATCCTTCACCAGCTTGGCCCGATACCGGCCCTGCCACAGCGGCCCGAACACCCGTCCCGGTCTCGGTATCCCGGCCTCCCTCCTCCCGTGGAAACGCCGGATTCATGTGCCAGGCACCTTTCAAGGCACCTTTCAGGCACCTTTCAGGCACCTTTCGGCACCTTTCCGCGTCGAGGCTGCCACCGGCGCCAACCCTGCCTCCACCACCGCGAGTTCGCCCGCCACCCGGCCCAGGTACGGCGGAGCACCAGACTGGGAGGCTCGCCAGCACAGGCTGACTCCCGGTGGCGGCGAGCCCGGCCAGGTTCCAGAAGAGAGCGCCGGTGGACATGAGCACGCTGAGGCCCCCCGACATCGCGGGCCAGCTGGCCTTTCATGTGCCAGGCCCCCTTCAGGCCCCCTTCGGTCTTCGCGCGCCAGGACCAGGGTTGCCGCCCGGCGAGCAGGTGATGCGAGCGGTCGCGGCTCGTCAGCGCCTAACGAGCTCGACGCGGCGGTTACGGGCGCGGCCGTCCTCGGTGTCGTTCGATCCGAGCGGCGCGAGCGGCCCAACGCCGTGGGCCGTGAGGCGGTCGCGCGCGATGCCGTAGGTGGTGACGAGGGCTGCGACCACTGCGGCCGCGCGCCGGCTCGAGAGATCCATGTTGTGCTCGAAGCTCCCCACCGTGTCGGTGTGCCCGACGACGAATGCGGTCATGGCCGGGTTGTCGCGAAGGAGCCGGGCCACCTCCTCGAGCGCCGGCTCCGACCCCGGCTTGACGACAGCCTCGTCGGTGTCGAACAGGATCCCCGGAACCACGGCCCGGCCGGAGCGGTCGAGGCCGGTCAGGAGGGTCCTGGCGTCGGCCACCACCTGCTGCTCCATCGCCTGCTCCTCGAGGATATAGAGCTGGTACGACCGGCTCGGATCGGGCCGCACCTCGACCCACACCTTCCGGTCACCCACGGTCGCCGTCATCGAGGCGGAGTACCTGCCCTCGTAGGTGACGGTTCCACCGAGCGCCCGCACCGCATTGACGTAGTTGCGAATCACCTCGAGCCGGGACGTGGGCTCGGCGTCCTTCGGCTTTCGGTACTCCAGGAAGGTGAGACGGCCCTCGGCGGCGACCTTGCCGTCGGCGGTCTGGAACTCGTGGCTCGCGAAGGCCTCCTTCTTGCAGCTCCCGATGAAGTAGCCGGTCATCCGCGAGAGCAGCGGATGGTCCGCACACCCCTCGCGGTCGGTCTGGGCGAGCCCGGTCGCCGCCGCCAGCGCGGCCGCCAGGCCCGCGATCATCAAACGCCGCGCGAAGCTGGTCATCGAGACCTCCCTTCTCGGCTCCGGTTTTTGCGATTGCCTCAGATCACTTTCTCACATTCCGGCCGGCCGCTGCGCTGGCAGAGAAGCGAATCGCCGCCCTGACGGCGGCCAAGGGGCCGGGAACGGGTGACGGCGCGCCGCAGGGGGATCGCGCCGGCTCCCCCCCACGAGCCGGGGCGGGCGAGGCATGGAAGCCTCCCATGCGCGCACGGAAACCCGGAGGTCAACGCCGGGCTCGTGGCATGGGACACCTCCCATCCGCAGACGGGACACCGTCACTCTGCCCCGGGGTCCTCACGACGCCAGAGAGTGAGCAGCGGCACCCGTGACGGTTGATCGTTGGAGGATCGTCCTCAGGCGAAAAGCACCAAGAACGGTGTCTGGGTGCCCCTCCAACGGTCCACGGCCGCGGCGAGAATCTCACAGGCGGTGGCCAGGTCGTCGGGGTGCCTGTTTCGAAGCGCCTCCATGGCCTGCAGGATGACCAGGTAGCCGGCCGCGGGCAGCCACGAGAGGTCGGTGAGGCAGTCCTGCAGGGCGTCCCAGTTGCCGCCGAAGTAGTCGGGGAAGGCCATCTGCCGGGCCAGCTCGGCGAGGAGGGCTCCCTTGCCGTCGATCCGCTCACCATCGATGACGACGACGATCCAGCCGTCCGCCTCGAGCAGCGCCGCAATACTGCCGAGCCCGGGCGCTTCAAACCAGTCGTCGCTCATCGCGTGATCTCCCTGAAGGTCCGGTAGTGGTCAGCGGTGTAGTACCTCTCACCGCCGGCGCCGGTAATCACCCGCCGGGGCCCCCGATCGGGCGCGCGCGGCGTCACCACTGTGAACTCCCGGTAGTAGCCGTCGGGCCGATGCGGCAGCCGCCCCTCGCGGTTGTGAAAGGTGATGCCGTCCCGGCGGAAGGGGTACGGCGGCCCTCGGTCGATGGCCCGCAGCGTGTCGACGGCTTGCTCGGGGAGATCGCCGACTGCGACCGTTGACGCCGCCGTCGCACCGGAGGGTGCCGGCTGCTCCCCAGCGTGCGCAGGCGCCAGGGGCCTCCCGCAGCCCACCAGCGCCGCAAGGCCGACGAGGCTCCACATCACCACCGCGCATCGACGCCCCATGCTCAGCATCCGTGCTGGCACTGTAGGCCGCCTCAGGCCGTCGTTCAAGGTGGAACCCGGCGACTCGGGGAACCGGCCGGGCCTACCAGACAGTGTTGATCGTGCCGTGGTGTGCCTCACGTTCGATTGTGCACAATCTCTTGCTCGCGCCCGCGTTGACGGCCGAGGTCGCGACACATCTCTGGAGCTTGAATGGCCAGCGCCCGCCCCCCACCAAGGCGTTCGCCCGAGCATGGCACAGGGCCTTTCCCACCGCCTCCACAGGCTCGACGACGACAGCGCACTTGTGTCCGCCCTACCGGGGCAACCTCGCCCGGCCCCGGCCCCGGCCCCTGACGCGGACGCCGCGCCGGACGCGGCCCCCGCCCCGGACGCCGACGCGGCGCCGGGGCTCGTCGAGCGCCCGGGCCGTCAGCGGAGGGCCGCAGCCAGCTGGCCGAGGAGCGCGCGGCCGTCGCCGCTCCACGAGGAACCGTGCATGCAGGCCAGGGTGGTCGGGTCGTTGGCCGCGAGCTTGGCGATGAGGTCACCGGTGTTTTTGGCGTGGGCGTAGTAGTCCATCGCGTCCCGCATGGCCTCACTGGGCCCCAGGATGTCGCCTTCCACGAGTGGTGGGTGGTCGGCGCCCGGCTGGGTGAAGAGATCGCCACAGAACAGGGTGGACGACCTCCGCTCGAACAGGTAGCCGCAGTCCCATCCGTGGGGCAGGTGGGGCGTGTCGAACCAGGTGACGACGTGGTGGCCGAGGGAGAGCTGCTCGCCGTCGCCGAGGCCCACCGCCTCGCGGTCGGCGACGTCGTCGACGGACACCAGCTTCGCCACCGAGCTGCAGAGCGGAACTGCACGGGGCGCCACCGCCAGGAACTCATTGAGAGCGCCACACTCGTCGGCCTCGAAGTGCGAGATTCCCAGGTAGCGCAGCCTGCTCACCGGGATCGCCGCCTCGACGGCCTCCCGCACCAGCGGGAACATCCTGCGGAGCCCGGCGTGGAACAGGAGGGGCTCGTCGTCGACGATGAGGAACTGGTTGAAGGTGAACCCCGCCGGCAGCGCAGGATTGGGCGGCACCGGCGTGCTGATGCGGTAGATGGCGTCGCCGATCTCGACGATGCTCGTGTTGGACTCGGAGTTGGTGATCATGCTGATGCCTCCTTACACGATCGCGTAGACCAACGTGTAGAGCGCCATGCCGATGACGATGAGCGAGCCGACGCTGAAGAACGTCGCGCGGACCTCGTGCGGCTTGGCGGTGAGGTAGGCCCAGAAGTGGGCCAGGCGAGAGGCCACGTACCCGTAGAGCAGTAGCTGGGCGACCCAGAGTGCGGGTTGGGTGAGCGCGAACAGAAGCCCGGCGACCAGGAACACCGGGATGTTCTCGGTGTCGTTGTGGTGCATGCGTCGGGATCGCTCGACGTAGTCGTCGGGGTCGAGCTGGCCGGGACGGGGCTTGGGGTTCGTCCACCCCTTGCCGGTGTCCTCGGGGTTGAGGAACCCGCCGCCGATCTTCATCATCCGCTGGACGGTCATCCATCCCTGCCCCATCATCTTGAGGATCATGATGGTCGCGGCGATTCCGTAGGTCACAAAGACCGGGTTCTCAAAGGTCATGTCGCACCTCCCCGGAGTGCTGCATCACGGAACGTGGTGCAGAGGTCCTCGATCAGGTCGTGGTCGCTGTGAATCAGAGGATCATCGGCGGACGCCGCGATCGCTTTCATCATGAGGAGCCCGAAGACGGCCGTGTGAGCGGTGAACGCGAAGCGCCGCGGGTCACGGTCCTTCGGGAAGTCGCCGGCTCGCTGGTCGGCGCGGAGACGAGCCTCGGCGCCGCCGTAGAACATGTCGTTGACCGGTCGTAGGCGCTCGAGCCCCTCGGGCCCGATGACTCCTGCGAAGTCGCCCCCCGGCCCCATCTTGTGAAAGAGCACGAAGAGCTCGAGACGTTCCCGGTAACGTTCGAACACCGTGCGCATCAGGCGCTCGACGGCATCGGCGCCGTTCCGGGTCTCCTCCACCGCCGCCTGCACCTCGGCCGCCCCCTCGAGCCACTCGCGGAGCAGCAGCTCGAACAGGAGCGCTTCCTTGCTGTCGAAGTAGTAGTAGAGCGCGGGCTTGGTGAGGGCGAGATCCTCGGCGACGTCGGCCAGCGCGAAGCCCGCCAGTCCGCTGCGGAGCAGTACGCCACGGGCGGTGTCGAGGATCTCGGCACGGGTCTGGTCCCGCCGGCGCTCGATCCGGGCCTCTCGCTTGCTGCGGGCGGCGGCGTCTGAGGGAGTGTTCATGGGTTGAATTTAATACGAGTAAGAGGAATTGTCCAGTATTCAGCTCGAGCGACCACGAATCAAACGAGAACCTCAGAGGGGATGAGCAGGACAGGCTGAGCCGAGGCGGCCCCTGTGTCAGGGCGTCCAGGGTGTCACACGTGCAGAACTCCCACGCCGCTTCCCCCGCCCCGGAGCCCGGGCCATGAGGTGCAGAACCGCCGGCACACGGCCGCCCACAGACGGTGTACTAGGGTGCCACCCTTCGAGTTGCGGTATCCGCAACCGGTTCACGGCGCCGTCGGGTGCTGCGGTCGTCTCTCCCTTGCTCACCCAGACACCCAGATCGTAGAGGGTCTGACGTGGCTGCCCGCCAACATGGGTTCCACCGCAATTCGCCTCGGGGAACCAGCGCACACCCAAAGGGGCCACCCCGGTGTTTGCCTGGCCGCTCGGCAGGTACATCGCGCCTCCGTACTCGTAGAGGTACCTCACCATGCCAGGTTCCTTCCGGTCCTCGGGTTTGAGTGATCGCGCATGGCTCGATGCCGATCAATACAGGTCGCGCTGGAGCTGATAGCCAACATCCATCTCATGCACTCCTGTGTGCGGCGTGTCGCCCTCTCATATTCTGACGTTCGCCTTTGCGGGCTGCGATCCTCTGAAGACCGCGTGTCGGACGGTGCCTTATCCGGGACCGGGTCCAGGGGGCCTTCGGCGGGCCGTTTGGGAACGGTGACGGCGAGGCGACGCAGCCCTTCTCCTCGCGTCCGACATCCTCCAGACCTGCCATGAGCATTTTCGCCACTGTTACCGGCCGCGTACTTTCTACTTGAGTTGCGGCGGTGCACCCGGGTGGAAAGTGCGCTTCTCGGAGGAACGCCAGAGGATTATGTTCGAGGTGCGTTAAAAGGAAAGGCAGGTGACCGATGAAACGCTCACTTCTTCCCGCTCTTCTCGGCGCGGTACTGCTGCTGTTTGTCGCGATGGCGGCCGGCGCGGACGAGCTGACCGTCAGCTCGATTTTGGCCGCTCAGCAGGCCGGCGCTCCCGCCACTGGCCTGATCGCCATGGTCAACAGCCCGGCCAACACCGTCGCCGTGACGGCCGCGGACCTCGTCACGCTACGCGATGCAGGCGTGCCGGGGTCGGTCATCAGCGCGATCTGGGCCCGTATCCCGGCGCTGGCGCCGGCTCCAGCGGCACTCAAACCCGATGATGTCCGCCTGGTCGATACCGTGCGCCTGATCGCCTCCGGGATCTCCGAGGCCAACATCGCCGAGCAGGTGCGCCAGTCGGGACAGTCGTACAACCTCTCGGTCAACGACCTCCTCTACCTCAAGCAGAACGACGCCCCGGAGTCGACGATCGCGGCCCTGATGGCGACCCGCCCTGGGGCAACGCCCGTGCCAGCCGCCCCGGCCGCCGCTGTGCCCCCTCTGAGCTGGTGTTCGACAACCTGGTACACCTGAGGAAGCGGGTTCTGGAAGAAGGACCGCGAGGGCCGCCTGGTCCTGCAGGCCGACACCCTCAAGTGGGAGGCCAGCCGACACCCGCGCGCGGACTTCACTTTCGAGATCGCAGGCCTGGAGAAGGTGTGGTTCACCTGTGACGCGAAAGCCACCGGGAACTTCTGCTACGAGATCAACTTCCAGATCAGCAGGGGCGACCGCTACCGGTTCCGCGACAGCCACCAGGACACGGGATCAAACGCCGCTGTCACCAAGCTCATGGAGGCGCTGCGCACCTACTACCCGCGCCTCAACTTCGCGGCGCCGAACGTCGACAACTAAGGCTTCTGAAGCGTTCGTGCGCCCGGCTTCGGTCACGACGAGGATCCTCGGAGTCCGTAAAGGAGACACCATGGGACGACAGGAAGCGCGTGGCAAGGATATGGAGCTGCTGGGCCAGGGGAAGGAGATCGTCGGCATCGTCACTGGCGACAGCGCGCTGGAGCTGGAAGGCGATCGCGAGCAGGTTGCGGGCGCGGTCCAGGAGAGCCTCGGCAAAGCGCGCCGCAAGACCGGTGAGCTCGCCGACGGTGCCGCCAAGGCGTTCAAGAAGTAGGCCGCCCTCTCCCTCGCGACCGCCTCCCGCCGCCGGCGAGAGGCACAACCGACGAGGGCCGCGGGCGCGCGAGTTCGTCTCCTCACGCCTCGAAAGGCGAAAGAAAAGGAAACTGCAATGTCCATGTCACTCCCGTCACTCCTGATTCTCATCGTGATCGCCGCCGTCTGCGGCGCCGTCGGGAAGGCCATCGCGGGAAGCACGCGCGGCGGGCTGATCGTCTCGATAGTCCTCGGCTTCATCGGCGCCCTGCTGGGGCCCTGGGTCGCCGGGAAGCTCGGCCTCCCGGAGCCCTTCATGGTCACCATCGGCGGGCATCCCTTCCCGGTCCTCTGGTCGATCATCGGCGCCGCCCTCTTCGTGGCGATCATTCACCTGTTCTCCCGACGGAGGTAGTGACGGCGCCCCCGGGCGACCCTCCGCCCAGAGCTCCGGTTGCGGCCTGGGCCGGGTGACGCGCTGATCGTGGGGAGCCGAAGGCCCCGAGCACTTCGGGGGGCTACCCCGAAACCCAAACCTCGAACCAGGTGGGAGGATGAGATGTCCATCGCCAAGGTCTCTGAGATCAGCTCGACCTCGACCAAGAGCTTCCAGGATGCCATCGAGCAAGGAATCGTCCAGGGCGCAACAAGACGCTGCGCAACGTGACGCAGCGCGTGGGTCAAGGAGCAGCAGATCCGGGTCACGGAGGGTTCGATTACCGAGTACCAGGTCAACATGATGGTCACCTTCGTCATCGACGACTAGTGCTGGCCGGTCACGCGACCCGACCAGGGTTGGCAATGAAGATGATCGGCGAGGCGCGCTCGAGCGATGCCGGCGGCACCTCGATCGCCTGGTGTGAGATGGGGGCGGGCGACCCCCTGGTGCTCATCCACGGCTTCCAGCAATCGCATCGGAGCTGGCGCCGGGTTGCTCCGCTGCTCGCGGCGGACTTCCGCGTCCTCCTGCCGGACCTCCCCGGTCACGGCCTCTCCGACAGGCCGGATGCGCCCTACACGCTGACCTGGTACGCCCGCACGCTCGCCGCATGGATGGAGACGATCGGCGTCGACAGGGCACACCTGTGCGGGCACTCCTTCGGCGGTGGGATCGCGCAGTGGATGCTGCTCGAGCAGCGCGAGAAGATGGTCCGCCTGGCGCTCGTAGCGCCGGGCGGGCTCGGACGCGAGGTGGGGATGGGGTTGCGCTTCGCGACGCTCCCGGGGCTCGGGCGCACCCTCACGCCGTTGGTGATCCGCCACGTCCTTCCCTTCGCGATGCGCCATGCCGGCGCGGCCTTCGGCGACCCGGAGCCCGAGGAGATCCACCACGCCGCCGCGATGAACCGCGTCCCCGGCACCGACCGAGCCTTCGCGCGCTCGGTTGCCGGCGTCATCAACCTCTCGGGCCAACATGTCCAGACAATGGATCGCATTCGCGAGGTCGCGACGCTGCCTCCCATCGCCCTCTTCTGGGGCGAAGATGATCCAGTCATCCCGGTCAGCCACGGGCGCACGGCCTTCGTGGGCTTCACCGGCGTCACCCTGACGACATACCCCGGGTCCGGGCACTTCCCGCATCTCGACGAGCCGCTCGACTTCGCCCGCGACCTCCGGGCGTTTCTCAAGGACCCCTGCCGCCCCCCTGCCCACCCACCCCCCGCAGACGCGCACCGAGAGACGAGCGGCACGCAACGGGAGGCTCGCTGACCCCGCCAGCCCGCCAAGGGCCCGGCGCCGAGATCAAGGCGCATCGTGGGGTATCGAGCACCGATGCTCGAGTGCCTGGATCTCGGCCCTGTGTGGACTCCCTCGTCCGCCACCTCCCCGAGCCCGCGTTCCCCCACCGGAGCCTCGACGCGAGACCGTGGAAGTGCCTGTCAGCGTGGTGTTCCGATCAAGGCAGCGCCGAGGCGCGGCCCAGCTCCGTCGCAGGCACCGCCGCCGGGAGAGGCGCCGCGCCGGCGAGCGCATCCGCGGTCGTTGCCGAAGACCCGAGAGGCGCGCGGGCTACACAAGGTGGTTCTCCTCCGCGAAGTTCACCAGGTCCACCCGGCTCGATGCTCCGAGCTTGTCCATGAGGTTGGCGCGGTGGGTCTCGACGGTGCGGATCGAGATGCCGAGCAGCTCGGCGATCTGCCGGTTGGTGTTGCCCTTGACGAGGAGACTGAGGACCTCGAGCTCGCGGCGCGTCAGCGCCATCCCTCGCGCGCCGGGGCGCCGCTCGGTGGCGAGGGGCTCGCGAAGGAGAGCTCGGGTAATCGCGGGAGACACCCAGATGTCGCCGCGCGTGGCGGCACGGATCGCGTCCACGATCTCGGACTCCTCGGCGCGCTTGATCACGTAGCCGGCGGCACCGGTGCCCAGGGCCTCGTGCAGCAGGCTCGCCTCCTCGTGCATGGTGAGGAAAAGCACGGACACCTCGGGGTGCTCCTCCCTCAGCCGCCTCGCGGTCGCGATGCCGCTGTCGGGGGGCATGGTGATGTCGAGCAACACCAGGTCGGGGTGGAGCTCCCCGACGAGACGCAGCGTCTCGATGCCGTCCGCCGCCTCGCCGACGACCTCGAGATCGGAGTCGGCGCCGAGCAGGGCTCGCAGTCCCGAGCGGACCACCGCGTGGTCGTCAGCGATCAGGATGCGGATCGGCACTGTCCACCTCCACTACCAACGTGGTTCCTGCCCCGGGCGCGCTTTCCACCGTCAGGACCCCGCCGAGGGACTCGGCCCGCTCCCTCAGCCCGAGGAGACCGATGTGATCCTCACCGAGCACCTGGTCCGTCGCGAACCCGATGCCGTCGTCCTCGACCATCACCCTCACGTGACCGCCGCTCCGCTCGACCAGCACGTCGACCCGGGTGGCGCGGGCGTGACGCACGACGTTGGTGATCGCTTCCTGGACGATGCGGTAGAGGGCCGTCTCCACCTCGGTGGGAAGGCGCTCGCTTGCCGCGGACAGGTCCTTGAAACGCACCTTGAGACCGAACCTGGCGGCGGCGGTTCGGCAGTACTCGCGGAGGGCGGCCTCGATCCCCACGTGATCGAGAACCGCCGGGCGCAGGCCCGCGGCGAGCGTGTGCAGGCCGTCGATGATGGTGTCGGTGCGTTGCTTGAGCTCCGCCACCCGCTCGGTGATGGATCCGCCCTCGTCGATGTCCCTCTCCAGCAGGCGGAGGCCGAAGCGCAGGGAGGCCAGGGCCTGGCCCGCCTCGTCGTGAAGCTCCCGGGCGATGCTCCGGCGCTCGCTCTCCTGGGCCTCGACGAGGCGGCGGGAGAGCGTACGCATCCGCACCGTCGACTCCCGCACCTGCTCGAAGAGAATGGCATTTTCCACCGCCACCGAGGCCTGGGACGACATCGCCTCGGCCAGCTTCACGTGCTCGTCGTTGAAGTAGCCGACCTCCCGCTTGAACAGCGAGAGCACGCCCAACACGGTGCCGCGAGCGAACAGCGGGATGCCCATCCAGCTCGTCTCGACCTCCCGCTCCGCCGGCAGGCTCCAGCCGGGTTCGGCTCGGATGTCGGGTATCAGGACCGCGACGCCGCTTGTCAGAAGCCCGTGGAGGATCGGGTGGGCGGTCGCCTCGAACTCCTGGCGCGCTTCGGCCAGAAGGGGAATCACGCGCGTGCCGTCGAAGACCGCCCGGACGCTGACCCGCGACCCCTCGTCGAGAACCATGACGCGGCCGCGGTCAAAGGGGACCAGCTGGCGCACACGGTCGAGGAGGGTCGCCAGCACGGTCTCGCGATCGAGGCTGCGATTGAGGGCGAGGGTCGCCTCGCGAAGCGCCTCGGCGGTCTTCCTGGCGTGCCGCTCGGCCTTGTAGGCGAGCCAGCGATCGGTCACGTCCCGAGCAACGCTCAACACCGAAAGCGTGGCGCCTCCCGGCCCGAGCTCGGGAACCAGCCGACAGTCGAAGCGGCGCGGCCCGTCCTCGGTCGGGAGTGCGAACTCGAGCCTCTCGGACCGGCTCGTCGCGAAGACCGTCCGCAAGGCGTCGTTCCACGCCTCGATCCGCCGCGGCGGCATTCCCAGCTCCTCGTTCGTCCTGCCCAGGTAGTCCCGGGGTGGCCGGCCGGTCACATCGCTGACCGCGGGGCTGACGTACAGATAGCGCAGATCGGCATCGAAGCGCGCGACGATGTCCGGCAGGTTCTCGACCAGCGTCCGGAACTTCTCCTCGGCCTGTAGGAGCTGCGTTGCGCCGTTGTGCACCTTGCGCTCGAGGGCATCCCGGTTCTCCTCGAGGCCGTTGACGGTGCGACTGTTGAGCATCGCCACGGCGGCCATCTCGGCGAAGACCTCGGCGAGCCGGGCATCGACGGCGGAGAAGCCCTCGGGCTTGTTGACCAGCCCGACGAGCCCCGCCACCTCGTCGGCGATCACGATCGGCGCGACGAGCGCACTCGTCAGGGTGGCTGGACCCCCGGCAGCAGACGCCTTCTTCGCTCCCTTCGCCAGATCGTTGGCGATGACGGTCCGGCCGCTCTTGGAAACGCGCGCGCAGAGGCGGCGAAGGGGCGCGGACAGGCCGGCTGCCGAGCTGAGCTCGAGGCCGCCGGAATCCTGACATGCGACCTCGAGCCCCTGCCCCCGCGAAGGGGGCGGCGGGCTCACGGCGACGAACCCGGCATCGGCACCGAGGATCGTCTTGCACGCCCCCAGGACGGCCCTTGCAGCGTCTGCGAAGGCACGGTTCTCGAGCACTGCGCGTGCCGCCGTCAGCAGCGCGGCGGCCTCGTCGCTGCGGCCATTCCCCTTGCCGTTCGATACCGGAAGCTCTCTCGTGGCCTCAACCTCCCGCTGCAACGTCATCACCGCTCCGAGAAGATCGCCCGCGCGACCGGGACGAGCACGCGGAGTGTGTGGGAACGAGACATCTCCGAGCATACCACCAGCCTGCGCGGCCAGCAGGTACCCGCTCGTCGGGGCACCGCAGCGGCACACAGCACGCTGCAACCCCACCCGGTTTCACCCCGGCGACTGATCCTGAGGGATGGCACCTCGCCCACCTTCATCGCGGGTGAAGGCCGGCAGCGCGTTCGGCGTCGTGCCCCCGGGTAGGGGGAGAGCCTCACCCGCGTCGCGCCCACGCGGGACGAGCACGAGGGGCCGCTCGCGCGCCCCTCGGTTGCTGCAGAGGAGGACGAGTGAATGGCTACACCACCTTCCTTCGCGCCAGGGACGAGGTCCAACCGGGTGCCTGGTTCCCGAGTGAAGGTTCCGGTTCCGCCCCCCGGGCGCAGATTTCCCACCTCCCTTTGTAGCTCCAACTGTCCATGCGCGACCACCGAAGTTCTTACCTGGGAAACGCCGGAAACTCCGTAACAACCACGTACACGATGCGCGGTCGACACCTTCGACCGTCGCGCGAATGCGTGCTCCGTCCATGTCCGGGTGAAGTCCATGCTGGATTCGACGATGGCACGCGTGGTTGTCGGAAGACGCAGTGCCAGCTCACCACGCCGCCGGCGAGCCGACGTTCGTACAGACAGGGTTGACGGCGCCGGCGAGCCGGCCTCGTAGTTCCCACCGAGCGTGCAGCTGTACTCTCGGGTAGAAACTGCGCATGCCGCCGGAGCGCCGGCGTACTAGGTTTGAGCTGTGTGTTGGATCGGCAGCTGTTGCCAGCAAGCCAGCGCCGTCAATCAGGACTCTGGTTCCTCGGCGTCGAGGATATCGGAGAGCGCCGACAAAGGTGATTCATGAGCAACCTTCGCCTGCCCCCCGAAGAGGACGACCTCCAGGAGACTCCTGAAGGGGCTGCCCGCCCGAGTCGACCCGCACGGCACGGACCCGGAGCGCTCCGGAAAGTCGTCCGGCTGGTCTCGACGGTGTTCGCGATGGCCGGGTGGCGGCTCGAGCACCTCAACATCGTGTGGGCGGCCGGGAGCGTCGCGTCGGTGGCCCTCGCCCACGTCCTCATCACCCGCGCCGACTGGCGGCTCACGCTGCCCTACCTCCTCTTCACGCTGGTTTTCTACTACGGCGGCAACGCGCTGATTCTCACGTCGAGCCTGCCCGCGCGCGCCGTCCAACGCCTCGGCGAGCAGCGCGCCTTCCGAGCCTACGAAACCGTGGCCGGGCTGATGTTCCTCAACCAGGGGCTGGGTGTCGGCTGCATGGCGGCGCTCCACCTGCCGAGCTTGGAGCGGGCGGTGCCCGTGCACCTCGTGCTCGCTGCGGGCCTGGTCCTGTTCGCGGCCGGCCTGACTGTCAAGCTGTGGGCCACGCTCACCGTCGGCGTCGACGCGTACTACTTCCGCGACATGTTCCTCGGACGCCCGCTCGCCCCCGCCTGCGGCGGCGGACCCTACCGCTTCCTGAGCAACCCCATGTACTCGGTGGGGCAGCTCCAGGGCTACGGCTACGCGCTCCTGTACGGTTCGTTCCCCGGTCTCGCCGCCGCCGCCACCGGCCACCTGCTCATCTATGCGTTCTACTTCTTTGCCGAGCGCCCATTCGTGCACAGCGTCTACACCCTGCCGCACCCGGCCGAGACGATCATTGGGGAGCCGCAATGAGGTCACCGGCAGTCCACCGCGCGCCGCGGTCGGCGGCCCGGGCAAGCCCCCCGGCACTCAGGTGCGCCGCCGTGATCACCGCACTCCTCGCGGCAGAGTTCGTGGCGCCCGCGTTCGCCCAGGTTCCCACGCCCTCGGCCTCCCCACCGGCGACGGTGGCGATCGCACCCCTCGAGCCGATCCTGGCGTCGGACGCGCGGAGCGTGCTCGACCAGATCGCCGGGTGTACCGACACCGGCACCCTGCGTCTCGAGATCGACCTGCGGGAAGGGCGTGTGCCGGTGGCCGATGCGTGGGCGGTGGAGGTGGTCGGATCGCCGAAGGCGGAGGTCGTCGCCACGGCGGTGGCAGGGCACGTCAGCCGCCTCGATCTCACGGTCGCCGGGGGCCGACTGCTCGTCAGGGGGGCCCACCTGCGACCCAAGGTCTTCGTCACCCGCCTGCGCTTCGAGGAGGGCAAGGGGATCACCGACGCCACCTTCCGCGGCCGCGGAATCTGGCGACCCGTCGTCTGGCTGTTTCGGGGGCTCGCCAGGTCGGCCCTGCGCAAGCTCGAGCTCCGCACCGATGTGCCGTCGGTCATGCGCGGCGAGGTGCTTGGCGCAAAGGGCGCCTCGACGCCTGCTCCGAGCGGCGCCGCCCGGCCTCCCGGCCCCTCCTTCCTCGACCTCGTGAGCGAGGTACGGATCCACGACTCCGAGATCACTGCCTACGGCGGCCGTCCCTTGAGCTTCAGCGACCTGGTCGAGCTCCACACCGCCGCGCAGCCGAGAGATGGCTCGCCGGTGCGCCTCGCGATCACCAAGGGCCTCTACCGGCCGCCCCGCGACGGCCAGCCCGCCCAGCTCGAGGTCGTCGGCCGGGTCGACGGCGAGATCGAGGACGGCGCCGTCGCCCTCTTGGGCAGCCGTAGCACCTTCTCACACGGCGAGCTGCGGGGCGGCACGTTCCGGCTCGCGACGGACAGTGGCGGCGCGCTCGAGGCGACGCTCGCCGCTGACAGCCTGGCCGCCGACCTGACCGGCGGGGAGCTCGACATCCCAGGGGGCCCGCGAGTCGACGTCGAGGCGCCCTCGCACCTCGTCGTCCGCGATCTGCAGCTGCAGCCGGACGGCCGGTACTCCGGGATCGTCGACGCACAGCTGCTCGGCAAGGCGGGGCGGATCGAGCGGGATGGAGTGGTTGTCTCGTTGAGCGATGTGAAGCTGCACGCCGGCGCGGTGACGGTGGTCAACGGGCGCGCGACCGGCGCCGTGGAGCTCGCGGCCGAGTACCGCATGGACTACCCACTCGTGGTGCGCTACCCGGTCGCGGAGATCGGCAAGCGGAGTGTCCCGCTCCTCTTTCAGGGCTCGTTCACGACGACGCTCCATCTCGAGGAGGCGGGCCCCGGCGGCGAAGGCACGGTCACCGGGGACTACCGCTTCACGGTGCCGTGGCCCCCCGTCGAGCAGGCCGCCTTCGAGGTCCTGCGTGCCGCGTGGAGCCAGGACGTCACACCGGTCATGCGCGACGTGGAGTTCAGGGTCGAGCCGCAGCGCTTTGGCCCGTGCGGCGGAAGCTGCTTCCTCGTCGACCTCGACGTGACGGTGGAGAAGCAGGAGCCCGACGGCCGTCTCTTCCGTCAGCTCTGCGAAGCCCAGGGGAAGGCCGACATCGTCGTCGACGTCGCGAGCCGCAGCTTCGTCCTCCAAAACGTCCGAATCGAGCCGCGCTGCCGGGGCGTCGCCGGATGGGTGGTCAACGTCATCGGGCCGCTCCTGACGAGGACCTACGCGGACATCACGCTCTTCCAGATGCCCCGGGACCTCCCCTTCACGGTCGAGACGGTCGACAGTGGCACGGACTGGATCGCCGTCGCGGGCAAGGTCGCCTGGACGTCGGACGCGCCCGACGCGCCGTCGGGCCCCGCACAGCATCCGGCATCCCAGGCGAGCGCCAGCACGCCCTGACCCGCGGGTCGCGCCCCCTCACCTCGACGTTCGCCGTGCGCGCCGTGACCGTCCAGCGAGCGGAGTGGCGGCGGCACCGGGGCTGCCGATCGTGGGTGGCCGCCCGAAGGGTGGTTTCTACCCACGTCGCGGTCCTGCTCATCGGTAGTAAGTGCGCTTCCCGGTGTGGGATCCAAGGACTAAATTCGAGGTAAGTTTGCGGAAAGGACGGCATTTCATGAGACCCGCAGCCGACATCGCGGCCGCCTCACCGGGAGTGAGCCCGGGCGCGCGAAAGGTGTAGCCGATGGCTCCGTACAACAGACCAAAGGTGCTGGTGAGGTCGACGAGCCGGAGCTCCACGCCGAGAAGATCCAGGCCTTCTTCGCAAGGTGCGCGGCCGGCCGACGATCTCGATGGACACGGCCGCGACTTCGAGGCTCGCCTGCAGGTCTTCAAGGACGAGGACCAGCGCCTTACCGAGCGGGACGAGGATACCCTGGCGCTCAGGTTGGTTGCCGAGGCGATCGGGCGAGGCGACGACCCTGCGGCCATTCTCGCCACCGTCCTCGAACGGGTGTCGGTCCTCAAGAACGTTGCGTACTGCGCCTTCGTCGAGCCGGAGGGTGCCCGTCTGGTGGTTCGCTACGAGTACGCCGCCTTTGCCGACGGTGTGCCGACCGGCGCCGAGGTGCACGCCTTCGGGCACCACTTCGATGCGCTCGTCGGTGGGGGGGACGGCTCTCGGGAGTGGATCATGCCCCCGGAAGCGCTGTCGATCCCTGGCGGTGGCCTGGTGCCTTCGAGCGTGATGCTCTTGCCCTCCTGGCCCAACTCCGACCCCCCTCTCCTCTTGCTCGCCGCCGACCAGCGGCGGACCGCGGCCCAGTTGGCGGCGCTGCTGCCGCTGCTCTGGCAGGTCGTCGGCATCGCCCAGGCGCGACTCGAGAATCTCAGACTGGTGCGAGAGGCGGCCGAGCTTTCTGCGGGGCTCAAGCAGCGCCTGCCCACAGTCGGCATGGAGCAGGCCGATGGCCGCCCGCAGATCGAGGTCGCCGGCCCCGACCTGCTCCTTGCCGGAGTGGCCATCGAGGAGATCGCAGACGGTGTCATGATCACGGATTCTGAGTTTCGTATCCAGGCGGTGAACCGGGCCTTCTGCGAGATCACCGGCTACGACGCGACAGAGGTGGTCGGACGGCAGCCGAGCCTCCTCCAGTCCGGTCGCCAGGACCCGGAGTTCGACGAGGAGATGTGGGCGTCGATGCTCGACAGCGGGCGTTGGCAGGGCGAGATCTGGAACCGGCGGAAGAACGGCACGACCTACCCGGAGCTGCTTTCAATCAGCGTCGTTCGCGACGGGCAGGATCAGGTGGTGAACTACGTCGGCGTCTTCTCGGACAGGAGCACGATCAAGGCGAGCGAGGAGCGCTTCGAATTCCTCGCCCAACACGACCTGCTCACCGGCCTGCCCAACCGGGGGCTCTTCGTGGCCCGGGGCGAGCGCGCACTGAAGCGAGCCCGCCTCAGCGGCGGCCATGTGGCAGTCATGTTCCTCAGCTACGAGCTCGACCGATTCAAGCATCTCAGCGACACTCCCGGCTACGCCGCCGGTGACGAGCTGCTCCGCAGAGTGGCCGAGCGACTGGACCTCTTTGTGCGGGACGACGACGTCGTCGGCCGATTGGGAAACGACGAGTTCATGGTGCTGCTCACGAAGCTGTCCGACGCCAGCAGCGCCGGGGCGGTCGCGCAGAGGGTTTTCAACGCGCTGGTCACCCCGTTCAGGTTCGGTCGAGAGGAGCTCTTCGGCACCGCCTCCATCGGGGTCAGCCTCTGCCCGGAGGACAGTAACGAGCTCGCCACCCTCATGGATCAAGCCGCCGTCGCCTTGCGTTGCGCCAAGCAGCACGGTCGAGGCAGCCTGCAGTTCTACACCACCGAGCTCGCCTCTGCCGCGGCGGACCGCTTCCGCCTCGAGAGCGACCTGCGCCGGGCGCTTCAATGCGACGAGTTCGTCCTGCACTACCAACCGCAACTATCGATCGGTACCGGCGAGATCGTCGGCGTCGAGGCCCTTATTCGCTGGCGTCACCCTGAGAACGGGCTCGTCTTCCCCGCCCAGTTCATCCCGTTCGCCGAGGACATGGGGCTTGCCGACAAGATTGGCGCGTGGGTACTGGGCGCGGCCTGCCGCCAGGTACGCGACTGGATGGTCGAGGGTCTGCCTGCGGTCCGGGTGGCGGTCAACCTGTCGGCACAGGAGATCTCCGCTTTACCCCTCGCCGAGCGGATCGCCGCGACTCTCACGGAGACCGGTCTCGATCCCAGCCTGCTCGAGATCGAGATCACCGAAGGCTCGATGATGGCCAACCTCGAAACTGCGATCAGCACACTCAAGGCTGTCAGGGCCCTCGGCGTCACGCTCGCCCTCGACGACTTCGGCACCGGCTACTCCTCGCTCAACCATCTGCGGCGCTTCCCCATCGACCGGCTCAAGCTGGACTCCTCGTTCATCCGCCAGATCGCCGACGACACAACCGACCAGGCTGTCGCGAGCGCCGTCATCGGGCTCGGGCACGGCCTGAGGCTCGGCGTCCTCGCGGAGGGCGTCGAGACACCTGCCCAACTTGAGGTCCTCCGCGGGAGCGGCTGCGACGCCTATCAGGGGCACCTTTTCGCTGCTGCGCTCGAGCCGGTCGAGTTCGCGGCGCTCCTCCGCGCATCGTCTTGAAACGACGACGGCACGGCCGCCCCCACGACCGTCGGTGATAGCCGGTGGCCGCCCGACGAGTATCTTTTGCCCACGTTGCGGTCCTGCTTCCGGGTCGTGAGTTCGCTTCGCGACACAGAGGGGGGTAGGGCCAGGCTTGAGGCGCATGTCGGATGGGCAGTGCTCCCTGCCACGTGGATTTGTCGTACCTGGGGTCTCGCGGCGGCTGTCGGGCAGCGTCCGTGTCACGAGTTGAGCGACGAAGCGCGGGAAGGATCGCCCCGGACATCAAGCGCCGCACCCTACGGGACGTGAGCTCCCAGGGCGACGCCGAACGCGCGGGTCTCGAGCGGGAACGAAGGCGGCGCCGGCGCACCCACCAGCACCCTGGCCGAGCCGAGCGCTCTGAGGTAAGCGTGCCAGTGGAGCGCGTGCCTTCGCTCTGTCCGCCGGGAGACGTCGAGGAGAGATGCGCATTTTCCACGGAGAGGAGTGCTTCGGACCTGGGTGGTAAGTGCGGTTTTCGATGCTTCACGTGCGAGCTACGGTGAAGGTAGTCAGTCGGAGGAGAGTGAAATGGAGAAGCAGGATGTGTGGGACTTCAGTAGTGGCGAGCTGCCCTATCGAGCGCAGCTGCGCAGAGCGGCGCTTCGCCTCGCCCACAGCCCGGAGAACGCCGATGACCTGCTGCAGGACACCTACCTCAAGGCCTATCGGTACTATGGGACCTTCCGTGTCGGCTCCAACCTGAGGGCGTGGCTGTTCACGATCCTCAGGAACACGTTCATCAACGATTATCGGCGACGCCGGAAGTCGCCGATCATGGTGGCGATCGCCGACCTCGAAGCGACGCCGAGGTCGGAGCTTGCCTCGCCCGTCGGCGTGGTGATCCGCACCGCTGAGGACGAGCTCGTCGAGGCCTCCTTCGACGAGGAGGTGCGGCGGGCATTGACGGAGCTCCCGTTCGTCTTCCGGGTGGTGGTCCTTCTCGCCGACATCGAGGGGCACTCCTACAAGGAGATCGCTGCGATTCTCGCGATTCCGGTGGGCACCGTCATGTCACGCCTCTTCCGAGGTCACCGGCTCCTCGAGCGGGCGCTGCTCTCGTTCGGCGTGCGCAAAAACTACCTCACCCGCCGGCCGCGCCGTCTGCGCTCGCGCGATCTCCCTATCGAGCAGCTCTTCGGCGCCGTCGACAGGCCGGTCGGCGTCGAAGAAGAGGAGACGGGGCGCGCCTGAGCCGGGCACCCCGTCGGGTAGTCACGGTGAGGCCAGCAGAAGGCGGCTAACAGGGCCGTTCGCACCAAGTTCTCATGGATGGGCTGCGCCCGAGACTACGGCTTCTCGGTCTCGGTGAGCCTGGACACCAGCTCGGCGACCTGCGCCCCCCGCACCGGCAGAGACAGCGGGGTGCAGCCCACCGGTGCCCCGGTGTCCCCGCACCACACCGGAACGACGATGTCGAGGAGGTGGCAGAGGCCGGCGACGGCGCCGCGAACCTCCTCGGGTCGCGCCGCCCGAGCGGGAAAGAACCGGTGCTCGAGACGGTCGACGTCGAGCAGCCCCAGGCGCGCCGCGGTCACAACGTCGCCGTAGCAGGGCAGGTCGATGATGTCGGAGAGGACCGGCGAGCTGGCGCCCCTGGTCATCTCCAGCTGCGGCGCCATCGACACCACCAGGATGGCCAGCTCGGATCGGGTCAGCCGGGTTGAAGCGATGGCCTGCTGGGCGCACCGCGGCAGGTTGGAGCGGCGCCACCCGAGCTTGGCTCGGAGCAGGGAGGCGGTGCGTTGTGGTTCGTTGTCCGGCACCGATTCATAGAGGCGCATGGCCCGTTCCCAGTCGTGCCGGCGCTCGGCGACGGCAGCAAACGCGAGGAGCGCGCCTGGGTTGCCGCTGAAGATGGAGACAATGGCGTCCTCGGTCGCGTCGGTCCGGCCGACAGTGGTCGGGGCCAGGGTCCCCCTCAGAGGGGCGGTCAGGGTTGCCGCCTCGGGGCTGGGGAGCTGTACTGCGGGGGCCGTCTCCGCCCGGCCCGCCTCGAGCAGGCGCACGCCCTCGGCGGCCCGCTCGTCCATCCATGGACCGTGCTCACGGATGGTCGCTATCACCCGGACAGGGCCACCGCGGGCGGCTGCGGCGCCGCCGACGGTCGGCGGTGGGGCGGTGGCGCAGGCGGCAAGCCAGCCCAGCCCAGCCATGACCCCCAGCCCCACGAGCAACCGCCGCCGACACGTCAGCCGCGCGCGCGAAGCCGGGGCGCTTCCCCCGCTGCGATCAGGCTGGGTTCCCATCGTCTGGACCTCGTGCAATCGTCGATGCACAGCCCTATCTCCTTCGCCAGTAGTAGCCACCACCACCGAAGAAGAGCACCAGGAGAACGATCACGATGATCAGCGTGGTACTGCTCATGAGCACCCCCTTCCTCTTGACTCGGTCTCAAAGGTAGTGCCCGGGGCCGCCCCTCCGGAAGCGCACTTACTACCCGAAAGCGCAGCTGAAGGCTGAGTAGGAACCACTCGATCGGGAGCAATCAAGCGGGAAGAAGCGCGGTTGGGCCGCGGAGCGCGACGCGCCGCTGAAGAGGGTGGTCCCCGGGTGCCGGCCGCGTACTCACCCGGAGTGCGCCCGGCGAGGGAGGCCGCGTCCCGACATGGGGCTCTGCGGCCGGGTAGTTCATACGGAATCCCGCGTGTCACCCGGGTAGTAAGTGCGGTTCCCCGCCACGGGAATGGAGGCGCACCATATGAGAAGTGCCGGGGAAGGGAGAGGGGCCCATGAAACGCGCAGGAGCCGGTAGGTTCTCCGCTGTGCGCCGTGTTGTCGGCGCTCTGCCTGCTGTGCGGCGGGCCGATCCCGGTGCTCGTGCCGGCGCCAAGCGCTATGCCCTCGTCGCGCCACAGCGACCGGGCAGGCATGAGGTGCCTGCCGACCTCGAGCTCGTCGTGCCCGGTGCGGGGTGGGTGCTGGGGGCTTTCGCCCTTGTCAGCCTCATCGCCCTCGCCGTCGTCTGCGGGGGCTTCGCCGAGTCGAACCCGGCTCCGGCGCAGCACGACCTCGACGCGATCCAACGCGAGAACGTGGAGCTGAAGGCGCGGCAGGACGACCTTCGCGAGCGCGCGTTCGACCTTGCCGAGCAGCTCTGCTGGCACGCCGAGAGGGAGCGCTGGACGGTCCGGCCGGCGGTCGCCCCAGGTCATTCCCAGATGGACCGGCGCCTCGTCCCGCCCAGGCGTGACGCCGGAAACGAGGCCATTCTCGCCTGGCTCTCCGAGCAGGGTGCGCAGCTGGAAGCGCTCGAGAACGAGGTGTCGCCGGGCTACGCGGAGGCCGGGACAGGACAGGCCCGTCTTCGCGCGACGGTCGGCGGGGAGACAGTCTCCGAGCGCGACGCCGCGGCGCTACGGGCAGCAAGCACGGCCCCCGCCGCTCGCTGAAGGCCACACAGGAGGTGATCATTGTTCGGACGGCGCCGTCCAGCGAGAGGCATACCTCTCCGAGGTGAGCTCCTGAGCCTCGAGGGGCTCGAGGAGCGAGCCAAGACGCTCGCCGCCGCCTTCACGCTGGCGCCTGTCTCCCGTTCGGTCGGGCACCACGTGTTGCCGCGGCTGGAAGAGAACATCCTCGTCCTGAAAGCGGCGTACCGCTCTCTCGCTGACGACGTCCGTAGGGGCGTCGCCGTTCCTCCGGCCGCCGAGTGGCTGCTCGACAACTTTCACCTCGTCGAGTCGGAGGTGCGTGCCGTGCGGCACGGCCTCCCCTCTCAGTACTACCGAAAACTGCCGAAGCTCGCGGCACGCGAGCTCTCGGGCGAGGCCCGTATTCATGCCATGGCGCTCGAGCTGATCCTGCACAGCGACGGACGGCTCGACGCGGATCGACTCACGCGCTTCCTCCTCGCCTTTCAAACCGTGGCGCCGTTGACGATCGGCGAGCTCTGGGCCTGGCCCATCATGCTCAAGCTCGCGCTCATCGAGAACCTGCGGCTCCTGATAGACGGAATCGTCGCCGGGCGGACGGCGCGCATGGATGCGGACGTTGCCCTCGCACGGCTGGAGAGAGGTGAGATTCACCGCCCTCTGCCCGACCCGCTCCCGACCGCCTTCGTGGCGCAGCTTCGGCAGCGGATGCGCGAGTACGACCCCCGCGCGGCCCCGCTCGCGGCTGCAGTGGAGCAGGCGCTTGCCGCACGGGGGACGACGCCCGAGGATGCCGTCCGATCTGAAAGCCAGCAGGAGGCGACCGACCAGGTCTCCATGGGCAACACGGTGACGAGCCTCCGCTTCTGCGCGACGCTCGACTGGAGCCGCTTCGTGGAGCTGGTCAGTCCGCTGGAGGAGATCCTGCGGCGGGACCCGGCCGGGGTCTACCCTCGGATGGACTTCGCGAGCCGCGACCGCTACCGGCACGCCGTGGAGGATCTCGCCGAGCGGACCGGCGGGGCACAGGTGCGCGTTGCCTTGAGGACCGTCGAGAGCGCTCGCCGCACCGCCCAGCAGAAGGGAGTCGGCGACCGGGCTGCGCACGTCGGCTATCACCTGATCGGCCTCGGCCGGCGCGACCTCGAGATCGACGTTGCGTCCCGCCCGCGCCTCTTCCAGCGGCTCCGCCGTGGGATCTTCGCCCATGCGACCGCGGCGTACCTCGGCGGCATCGGTCTGCTGACCGGCGTCGGCGTGCTCGGTGCGTACGCCTATGCCGGCGCCGTGGGGGGCACCGCGATGGCGACGGCGGCGGCCCTCCTCGCACTGCTCCCCGCAAGCGAGCTCGCGGTGCTCCTCGTGCAGCGGGTCGTGGCCGCGCTGGTGCCGCCACGCCGGCTTCCACGCCTCGACTTCAGCGATGGGATCCCCGACAGCGCCCGCACGATGGTGGTCGTGCCCGTGCTGCTCGGCAGCGTGGGGGAGGTCGAGCGCCTCCTCGCGCACCTGGAGGTGCAGGCGCTCGGCAACCTCGACCCCCGGATCCACTTCGCGATCCTGAGCGACTTCAAGGACGCGCCAACCCTCGAGGTTGCCGGTGACGACGAGATTCTCGCCGCGGCGGTGGCCGGGATCGAGGCCCTCAACCGTCGGCACGTGCCTGATGGGAACGACCGTTTCTACCTCTTCCACCGCGATCGGCGCTGGAACCCGAAAGAGAACGTCTTCATGGGCTGGGAGCGCAAGCGGGGAAAGATCGAAGAGCTCAACCGCATGCTGCGTTCCTCTGCTGACAGCGGGTTCTCGGTCACGGTCGGGGACCTGTCGCTCCTTCCCTCGGTGCGCTACGTCCTCACCCTCGACGCCGACACGCGACTCCCGAGGGGCGCCGCAAGGACCCTGATCGGGATCATCTCGCACCCGCTCAACCGGCCAGTGGTCGACGCCGACCTCCGCAGGGTCACGGCGGGCTACGGCATCCTCCAGCCGCGCGTGAGCGTCAACCTCGCGAGCGCCGGCGGGTCGCTTTTCGCACGAGTGTACGCTGGGCACATCGGCGTCGACCCCTATACGACGGCGGTCTCCAACACCTACCAGGACCTCTTCGGCGCAGGCATCTTCACCGGCAAGGGCTTGTACGACGTCGACGCCTTCCAGGCGACCGTCGGCTGGCGCGTCCCCGAGAACGCGCTGCTGTCGCACGATCTCTTCGAGGGATTGCACGCACGCACCGCACTCGTCTCCGACGTGGAGGTGGTGGACGACTACCCCGCCAACGTCCTCGCGCACGCCCGGCGGCAGCACCGCTGGGTGCGCGGCGACTGGCAGATTCTGGCCTGGCTCTTCCCGGTGGTCCCGACACCCCTGGGTTTCGCGAAGAACCACCTGCCGCTGATCAGTCAGTGGAAGATCCTCGACAACCTGCGGCGCAGCCTCGTGGCGCCCGCGCTCTTCGCTTTCTTCGCGGCCGCATGGACCCTTCTGCCGGGGCGCCCGCTGGTCTGGACCCTGGGCGGTCTCGCGCTGGTCGGGTTCCCGCTCGTCGACTCCCTCCTCCAACTCCTCGAGCGGCGCCCCGCGCGCGAGCCGGCTCGAGTCTACCTTCGCGGCCTCGTGGAGGAGCTGAGCACGGCCTTCGCTCAGGCGCTCCTGACGCTGGTCTTCCTCCCGTTCCACGCCTGGCGGATGGTGCATGCCATCGCCCTGACCCTCGTCCGGGTCGTGATCACGAGGCGCCGCCTCCTCGACTGGGAGACGGCGGCCGCGCAAGGGGCACGCGCCGCCGGCCTCCTGCGGGAAGGGATCCGTTCCTTTTTCGTCGAGATGGCCGCGAGTCCGATTGCGGGCCTGGGGCTGCTCGCCGTCACCATCGCCGTACGTCCGGCCGCACTGCCTCTTGCACTGCCGTTCATCGCCCTGTGGACCGCGGCGCCCGCGTGCGCCTACTGGCTCAGCCAGCCAATGGTGACGCGCCGGCGGGAGCTCTCGCCCGAGGATCGTGATCTTCTGAGGACGGTGGCTCGACAGACCTGGGCCTACTTCGAGACCCTGGCCGGGCCCGACGACCACTGGCTCCCTCCCGACAACTTCCAGGAGGATCGATCGCCCGCAGTGGCGCACCGGACATCACCGACCAACATCGCCATGGGCCTCCTCTCCACGCTTGCGGCGCACGACCTGGGCCTGCTGCCGGCGGATGCGATGGCCGAGAGACTCGACCGGACGCTGACCACGGTCGAAGCGCTGGAGCAGCACGAGGGGCACCTCCTGAACTGGTACGACACCGAGAACCTCGCGCCGCTGCTCCCGCGCTACGTGTCCACGGTGGACAGCGGCAACCTTGCGGGCGCGCTGCTCGTTGTCGCGGAAGGGTGCCGGCAGCTGGCCGCCTCGCGATCGGACCTGGCCCCCCGGCTGTCAGACGTCGCCGCGCGCGCGATGGCCCTCGCAGACGGGATGAACTTCGCCTTCCTCTACGATCGGCGACGTCAGCTCTTCTCGATCGGCTATCGTCTGGCCGACGCCGGCGGGCCCGGGCGAGCGGATAGCTCCTACTACGACCTCCTGGCCTCGGAGGCGCGCCTGGCGAGCTTCTTCGCCATCGCCAAGGGCGACGTCCCGCAGAGCCACTGGTTCCACCTGGGACGGCTCGTCGTCAGCGTGGCAGGCGTCCCGACCCTCGTCTCGTGGGGCGCGACGATGTTCGAGTACCTGATGCCGCTCCTCCTGATGAGAACGTATCCGGGGACGCTCCTCGACCAGAGCTGCCGCATGGTCGTCAGGAAGCAGATCCGCTACGGCCGCGAGCGGCACGTTCCATGGGGAATCTCCGAGTCCGCTTACGATCTGGTCGACCGGCTCGGCAACTACCAGTACAAGGAGTTCGGTGTCCCCGGCCTCGGCCTGAAGCGTGGGCTGGCCGACGAGCTCGTCGTGGCGCCCTACGCAACCGCGTTGGCCGCTCTCCTGGAGCCAGTCCGGGCCGCACGAAACCTGCGACACCTGACGCGCGAGGGAGCCGAGGGGCCGTTCGGATACTACGACGCGGTCGACTACACGGCGCGCGAGCCGGCCGAGATCGGCGACCCGCGGGCCACGCGAGAGGGAGCTGGAGTCAGCGTGAAGATCCACCTGGCGCACCACCAGGGCATGACGCTGGTCGCCATCGCCAACGTCCTCCTCGGCGACCTGATGGTCGACCGGTTCCATGCGGACCGGCGCGTCCAGGCGACCGAGCTCCTCTTGCAGGAGCGGATCCCACGCGAGGCGCCCGTCATCGAGCCGCGACCGGCGGAGGAGACCCCGGCCGAGCCGCCCGCGCTGGTACGCGCACCTCGCCGGCTCCGCTCCCCTCACACACCGTACCCACGTGCGCAGATCCTGTCGAACGGCAGCTATGTCGCGATCGTCACGAACGGGGGTGGGGGAACGAGCTTCTGCCGCGGCCGTGCGGTGACGCGGTGGCGGGAGGACCGCACCCGCGACCCGGGAAGCCAGTTCGTCTATCTGCGCGACGTCCACATGGGCGCCGTCTGGTCAGCGGCCTACCAGCCCACGGCCAAGGAGCCCGAAACCTACCTGGTGGAGCTCCTGGCCGAGAAGGCGACCTTCGAGCGGCTCGATCACGGCATCGCAACGCGCCTCGAGGTCGCCGTCTCACCAGGTGACGATGCCGAGGTCCGGCGCGTCTCGCTGACGAATCTGAGCGACCGTCCCCGCGAGATCGAGCTGACGAGCTACGTCGAGCTGGGTCTGGGGGCGATTGCCGAAGACGTCGCCAACCCCGCATTCGGCAAGCTGTTTGTCGAGACGGAGTGGATCGCCGAGAACACGGCTCTCCTGGCTCACCGCCGGCGCCGCGGCCCCCAGGACCCGACGCTGGTCGGATTCCACGTCCTCGCCATCCACGGACCGACGCAAGCACAAGTCGAGTGGGAGACCGATCGAATGCGTTTCCTGGGGCGCGGGCGCGGCCCCGACGACCCCGAGGCCATGGACGGGCGTGCGCTCTCCGGGACGACCGGCGCGGTCCTCGACCCGATCCTGAGCCTTCGGACCCGGCTCCGGCTCGCACCCGGGGGGTTCGCCCGGGTCACATTCACGACCGGCGTTGCCGCCGACGAGCCGACCGCACGCGCCTGTGCACAGAAGTACCACGACCACGGCGTCGCCGCCCGCGCCTTCGCCCTCGCCTACACGCAGGCACAGATGTCGCAGCGGCACCTCGGCATCTCGCTCGAACAGGCCCAGCTCACCGAGCGGCTCGCGTCCCGGGTCTTCTTCTCCGACGCGTCGCTCCGCGCCGACGAGGAGACCCTGGCGAAGAACACGCTCGGGCAGAACGGCCTGTGGCGGTTCGGTATCTCGGGCGATCTGCCGATCGTCCTCGTCCGCGTCCAGGAGCCGGACGACGTGCAGCTCGTTCGCCAGGTCCTGACCGCCCACGAGCACTGGCGCCTGAAGGGGCTGAAGGCGGACGCGGTGATCCTGAATGAACACTCGGCAGGCTACCGCGAGGAGATGCACTTGGAGCTCACGCAGCTCGTCGACGGCGGTCCGTGGAGTGCTTGGAAGGACATGCCCGGCGGCGTTTTTCTTCTCCAGGGTGATTCGATCTCCGAGGCCGAGAAGGTCCTCCTGAGCGTGGTCGCCCAGGCGGTTCTCTCCGGCGACCGCGGCACCCTGGAGCAGCAGCTCGACCGCTCGGAGCCGGAGCCGCCCCTCCCGCTCGACCGCGTGCCGACCGACGAGGCCCCAGGGACAGTCGGTGCTGGACCGCTGGGAGCTGGCCCCGAGCCACCGCCGCTTCTCCTCGACAACGGTCTCGGCGGTTTCACCCGTGACGGCAGCGAGTACGTCGTCGTCCTCGAGGGCGATCGGGAGACACCGCTCCCCTGGGTCAACGTCCTCGCCAACCCGCGCTTCGGGAGCATTGTCACAACCTGCGGCGCGGCCCACACCTGGGCAGAGAACAGCCGGGACAACCGGCTCACGCCGTTCGCGAACGACCCGGTCACCGACCCGACCGCCGAGGCGATCTTCCTCCGCGACGAGGACAGCGGCGCCCTGTGGGGCGCCACGCCCTCGCCAATCAGGCGAACGCGGCACTCGCCGCGCTGGGTTGTGCGTCACGCGGCAGGGGTGACGCGGTTTGGCCGCACCGCTGATGGCATCGCGCACGAGCTGGCGGTCTTCGTGGCGCGGGAGGAGCCCGTGAAGCTCTCCCTCCTGAGCGTGACGAATCACTCCGACCGGCCGCGGCGCCTCACCATCTTCTCCTACAACGAATGGCTGCTCGGCCCACCGATTGCGAGTGGACCGAGGTTCATCGCGACCGAGTACGACGACCAGACGAGCGCGGTCCTGGCGCGCGACCTGTACAGCCAGGAGAGGTCGCGTGTCGCGTTCGCCGCCGCGAGCGAGCCGCTTGTCGCCGCGACTGGCGACCGACTCGAGTTCATCGGCCGCAACGGCTCGCTCTCGCATGCGGCCGCGCTCGGTCGGCCGCTGCTGTCAAACCGGTTCGGCGCCGGCCTCGACCCGTGCGCGGCGTTACAGACGGTGGTAGACCTCGAACCAGGGGCCACACGGCGTGTCGTGTTCCTGCTCGGGCAGGGGCGGGACGCAGCCGAGGTCCGCGCGCTCCTCGGGCGGTTCGCGGGCTCGGGCGGTGCGGAGGCTGCAGAGGCGGAGCTCGTCCGAGTGGAGGCGTCCTGGGATGACACGCTGGGCGCCGTGCGCGTCAGCACGCCCGACGACTCCTTCGACCTCCTGGTGAACAGGTGGCTCCTCTACCAGAACCTGACATGCCGCGTCTGGGCTCGCTCCGGCTACTCGCAGTCGAGTGGTGCGTACGGCTTCCGCGACCAGCTCCAGGACGTGCTGGCGCTCATGTTGACGCGGCCGGACCTCACCCGCGAGCACATCCTGCGAGCGGCTGCGCGCCAGTTCGTGGAGGGGGACGTCCAGCACTGGTGGAGCGCCCCTGGCGGCCAGGGCATTCGCACGCGGTGTTCGGACGACTTGCTCTGGCTCGCCTACGCGACTGCCGAGTACGTCAAGGCCACCGGAGACCGCCCCGTCCTCGACGAGCGTGTGCCCTTCCTCCGGGCGCCTGCGGTTCCGCCCGGTGAGCCCGAGGCCTACGGGATCCCGGCGATCTCCCGCGAGACCGGCACGCTGTTCGAGCACTGCGCCAGGGCCGTGGATCGGGCGCTGACGGCCGGCGCGCACGGTCTGCCACTGATCGGGAGCTGTGACTGGAACGACGGCTTCAACAACGTCGGTCCCGAGGGTCGCGGCGAAAGTATCTTCGTCGGCTGGTTCCTCAATGCCGTACTGGGAGCCTTCATCCCCCTGTGCCAGGAACGGGGCGAGGCGCCCCGGGCGGCGCGCTACCACGCCGAACGCGAGCGTCTGGCAACCATGCTGGAGCAGAGCTGGGACGGCGAGTGGTACCGCCGCGCGTACTTCGACGACGGCACGCCGCTGGGATCGTCCCAAAACGACGAGGGGAGGATCGACTCGGTGGCCCAGACCTGGGCGGTTCTCTCGGGCGCCGCGCCGGCAAGGCGCGCCGTGCGCGCCATGGACGCCGTGCGCACCCACCTGGTCCGGCGCGGTGCGGGCATCGTCCTGCTGCTGACGCCGCCCTTCGACCACTCGGTTCTCGACCCGGGTTACATCAAGGGCTACATCCCTGGGGTCCGTGAGAACGGAGGGCAGTACACGCACGCGGCGGCGTGGGTCGTCTTCGCGCTCACGCGTCTCGGTAGCGGCGACGAGGCGGTGGAGCTCTTCCACATGCTCAACCCCATCAACCACTCGCGGACGGCGAGCCAGGTCGAGCAGTACATGACCGAGCCCTATTCGGTTGCGGGAGACGTCTACGATCACCCGGCGCACCGGGGGCGCGGCGGCTGGACCTGGTACACCGGTTCGGCCGGTTGGCTCTACCGGGCTGGATTGGAAGGGATCCTCGGGCTGGTTCGCCGCGGCGCATTCTTCTCGATCAACCCGTGCATCCCGTCGTCGTGGCCGACCTACTCCATCGACTGGCGCTTCGGGACGGCGCACTACACGATCGTCGTGGAGAACCCCCAGCGGCGCTGCCGGGGCGTGGCGAGCGTGGAGCTCGACGGATCGCCCGTCGACCCGACGGCGATCCCGCTCTCAGACGACGGGGGCGTGCATCGGGTGCGGGTCGTACTCGGCGCGGGTCGCGTCACAGCAGCGGGCTGAGGAGGTTGAGGGCGGACTCCATGGAGGTGCCACCCATCAGGAAGCGGATAATCCGCCACACAACGGCGGATCAGTACCACTTCGCCATCGTGGCCAGATACATACCGACAGCGCTGCGTGACGAAACCCTGATGCGAGGCGAAGCTGCGGTCATCCTCATCGAGGAACTCGATGAGCGCATTCGGCGGAGATTGACCGCCCAACTACGGTGGATCTGGGCGAAGCCGACGGGCTCAATGGCATCAATGAGCTCACTGAGCTGTCGGACGTCGGTGAGGGGCTGTGCATGCCGCGTCCGCACCAGAGTCTCGCCGCCTTCGGCCTCGAGAACGTAGATCTCCCGCGGGTCAACGGGAATGCGCCGCCCGTCCTGCAGGTGCAGCAGAATGCGATTTTCGAGAGCAGTCATACAAAGCGGTGCCAGGCACCTTTACGGCACCTTTATCAGGCACCTTTATCCCAGGGAGTGTGGCCCGCATCAATCCTTGATCAAACCTCCGTCAGGGCACGGTGTCAGACCACGACAAGGTGCTGCCCAATTCGAAGCCGTCAGCGAAGATCGCCACGTCCTCGAAAAAAGTGGCTGTAACACTCTGATCTCCCGTCATGGCGATGTGAGTCTGCCGGGCGAGAGTGTCGGCGACATTTCCCGTCCAGTTCACAAACAACCATCCCGGATCCGCTACGGCCTCGACATCGACCGTTGAACAGACGGGATAGCTGTGAACGCCTGCGGCCGGGATGGTGGTACCGTTGCCGACAACGGCCATCGTTAGGTCGTACTGATCGGCGACGGCGCCGACCTGGCGTTCGTACGCCCCCATATCGACGATGGAGCCAGACCCGATGCCGGTATCGGTGACCAGGGGATCATCCAGGAACCGCTGTTGACCGTTCAGATCAGTGCTGCAGCTTACGGGAATCGAGTTGTCACCGGCATCGATACCCGGGGATGCGCTGCCCAGGCGAAAGTCCCAGTTGACGGGGTCAGGATCAGTGGAATCTGCAAAGATCGGTACCTGTCGGACATTTCCGTTTCCCGCAAAGCCATCCTGGTCAACGTTGCTATAGGTGACCAGTGGGCTGCCTCGGAGCTCCGGAGAGTTCAGCGTCGCCCAATTGCCCCACAGAATCGAATTGTCCACGGCATAGACGGTATTGAAGTCTACTGAACCGATAGCGCCGCCGCTTCCGTTGGTCCCGGCCGCAGAGTTGCCGTAGAAGGTACTTCCTCTGACCCCCAGGAGGCCGTTGTAGTGAATATAGACCGCACCGCCGATCGTGCCGGCTCCGTTCGCCTGGTTTCCGACGAACAGACTGTTCGCAACGTCTACGAGTGCGCCGTCGCTGCTGACATACATCGCCGCCCCATTGAAGGCGGTTGAATTGTTGATAAACCTGCATCGGTCGATCGATGTCGCGTTGAGGGCGGAGAGCGCGGTCGCTGTGTTGTCTTTGAAGAGCGAATCTCTGACCGTCAGCGACGTTCCCGAACCGCTGCTATTGAGTGCGTTGAAAGGGTTGCTGACAAATCTGGTGTTCAGAACCTGAAGATTCGAGTTCGTGCTCTTGACGCTGTTCTTACTGTTCGCGGTGAACTTGCAGTTGGCCACCGTGTTCAGGCCCGATACATAGAAGAACTCGACCGCGGCGGTGCTGCCGCCACCGGTGATGGTGAAGCCATCGATGGTCGCTCCACCCCCGGAACCAGAGACATGGATGGTGCGGGTAAAGCCGTCTTGCCCGTCAATGATCGTCTCGTTGGCCAGCCAGTCACGCTGATCGCGCTGGCTTTCTCCGCCAGAGAAGCCGCCGTAGAGACCAATGTTCGCCTGCGTTATGTGTATCGGAGCGATGACAGCGCCACCAGCCGGCGTATATGTACCTGCCTTGACCCAGATCTCGTCGTCTGCGATTGCGTTGGACACGGCTTCTTCGATGGTCTTCAGCGCCTGATCCCAGCTGGTTCCCGAGCCGGAAGTGGTGACATCTGAATCTACGTACCAGACGCCGAACGTCGCGCCGGGCACGAACTCATCCGCTCCCATGTCGGCTATCGCAGAGCCATTCTCATCACCGTCGATGATTCGACTGTCACCATCGAAATCTTCTGCCGGAATGTAGATGGCCGTGTTGTTTCCCGTATCTATTGCAGGCGATCCCTGCCGAAGATGAGGTCGCTCGGATCCGAACATGAGTGGGTCCTGGCGGATGTTGTTGTTGCTGGCGTCGTAGCCTGCTTGATCGACATCGCTGTAATAGACGAGGACTGGACCGACGCCGTCGATCTCTGGCCCTTGACTGGACGCCGAGTCGCCCCAGAGGATGCTGTTGGAAACGACAGGAATTGATGGTTCCGAAAAGCAGCCGCTGGCGTAGATGGCGCCGCCGTTCGAGGCGCTGTTCTGCGAGAAGGTGCTGTTCGTGATGTGGGGCGATGAATCGCAGTAGGCATAGATTGCGCCTCCGAGGCCTGCCTGATTGCCCCAGAATGACGTATTCGTGATGATTGGCGAAGAGTAGGCGAGGGCGAGGGCTCCACCGGAAAAGAGGCTTGGGCCTCCGTTGTCGGCGAACACCATGTTCCGGATAAGCGGGCGTTCGCTGTAGCAGTGCTCCATGAAGATCGCGCCGTCGGCACAGTTGCGGATGGTGAAGCCGTCAATGGTGGGCAGGTCCTGGATGATGAACATGCATTGCCCGGACTTTCCAGCGCCATCGATCGTGGTCGTGTTTGCGACCCAGTCCCGTTGGTCCCTCGACGTCTCATGGCCCGAAAAGCCGCCATAGAGGCGAACGTCCTTGTCATTGATGGTGATTGCCGAAGTGAGAGTATAGGTACCCTTCCTGACCCAGATTTCATCCCAGGATGCAGCCAGCCCGACAGCCTCCTGGATGGTCAGCACGGCCTCATGCCAGGACGTCCCATCCCCCGAGGTCAGATGATCCCCGTCGACATACCAAGTTGCCGACTGGCCGGTCGAGGCGAAGCAGAGGAGTGTGACAAGACCCAGTGCGATCTGTTGCCCGATTCTGGCGAAGTCAGCTTTCATTGGTTCCTCCTGCGGTGGCGTCCGGAGTACAGAGTCTGGAATTCTCCCGGCGAGGGATAGGAAATTCCTTTCGTTCGATTTACGAGGTCCTGGCCGCGGCAGTGGCCGGGATCGAGGCGCTCAACCGCCGGCACGTGGCTGATGGGAACGACCGTTTCTACCTCTTCCACCGCGATCGGCGCTGGAACCCGAAAGAAAACGTCTTCATGGGCTGGGAGCGCAAGCGGGGAAAGATCGAAGAGCTCAACCGCATGCTGCGTTCCTCTGCTGACAGCGGCTTCTCGGTCACGGTCGGGGACCTGTCGATCCTTCCCTCGGTGCGCTACGTCCTCACCCTCGACGCCGACACGCGACTCCCGAGGGGCGCCGCAAGGACCCTGATCGGGATCATCTCGCACCCGCTCAACCGGCCAGTGGTCGACGCCGACCTCCGCAGGGTCACGGCGGGCTACGGCATCCTCCAGCCGCGCGTGAGCGTCAACCTCAGGGATAGGAAATTCCTCTCGTTCGATTTGATGCTAACACGTTGTTGGACGCCATTTCGGGCCGCAGGATGAGTTCTCAGGCGTCGACCGGCCTCCTGAACCGGCAGGAACCGGCGGCCGGGAGAGTTCGTCCCGGAACAACGCCCTCGAACCCCGATCCCTGACCCCGTTGCCGCCGCCACGAGCACACCCCGCACCGGCGGCTGCAGCCGAAATGGGCTCAGGAAGCGGCGGAGAGAGGTGCGGCGCCCGGTGGGCCGCGAGGAGACCGCGCTTCGGCCTTCACGAAGTGTCGCAGGATCCCATCCACGACATCGTGGTCGAAAAAGGTGCCAGGCGGCCGGGAGCGACGCCGACGCGATGCAGCTCGCCCGGGACATCATCAGATCCCAGGGTGCCGAGATCACCCGAATGCAGGGAATGATGAAGTCCCTGCCACAGTGACCGCCGTCAGGCGATGGAGCTCGCCCTCCAGCCGACGGATTGAAGTCCGGCAGGTGGTTTTCGTCCCTGACTGGCGTCACAGCAGCGGGCTGAGGAGGTTGAGGGCGGACTCGAGGAGGCGCTGCCCCGCGCTCGTCCGCGCCAGGGACGCGAGCGTCACCTCGGCACTCTTCGCCAGGTCCTGCTCGAAGAGCTCGGCCATCCTGGCGTTGGCGGCGGGATCCCGGATGAAGCAGGTCACCTCGAAGTTCAGCTTGAAGCTCCTGGTGTCGAGGTTGGCGCTCCCCGCCGCACAGAAGTCGCGGTCGAAGACCCAGGTCTTGCCGTGCAGAACCGTCGGCAGGTACTCCCAGATGCGCGCACCCGACGCCGCGAGGTCCGGGAAGTAGGAGCGCCCCGCGAGACGCGTCCACGGTAGGTCGGAGCGCCGGGGGACCAGCAGCCGCACGTCCACCCCGCTGTAGACGGCCGTGCGCAACGCCGCCTGGATCGCCGGGTCGGGGATGAAGTAGGGGGTGGTGATCCAGATCCGCTCCCGCGCCCGCGTCAGGGCGAGGAAGAACGTGTCGTGGGTGAGGTTGTGCTGGGAGTCCGGGCCCCCCGCCACCACCGCACAGACCGCCCCGCGTTCTCCGGGACCCAAGCCCGAGGCCTCGCACCAGCGCAGATGGTCACGGTCCGCGAGGTTTCTCCCTGTGGCGAAGTACCAGTCGTCCAGGAAGACCTCCTGGAGCTGACTGGCGACGGGCCCCTCGAGCAGGAGCCCCCCGTCCCGCCAGTTCCGGAGGTAGACGTCCCCGATGTTGAGTCCGCCGGTGTAGGCAGTGTGTCCGTCAGCCACCAAGATCTTGCGGTGGTTGCGGAAGTTGAAGGAGAGGGAACGACGAAAGAACTTCACGGGGGCGAAGAAGGCGACCTCGCCGCCCGCTTCCTCGATGGGCCGCAAGAAGGAGCTCCGGGTGCGGAAGCTCCCCATCGCGTCGAGGAGGAGCCGCACGCGGATTCCGGACCGCGCACGCTCGACCAGCAGGTCCCGGAAGCGCCGTCCCGTCGCGTCGGGCTCGAAGGTGTAGAAGAGGAGGTAGAGGTGGTGCTCGGCGGCAGCGATGGTTCGCGCCAGCGCCGCGTAGGTCTCGCTTCCATCCTTGAGGACCGTCACCCGGTTTCCCGCGAGCGGGGGGTAGAGGCCGCCCGCCTCCGCCTCGGGCAGCCGCCGGATGGCGTTGAAGACATCGCCCACCTCTGCAGGGAGCGTCGGCGTCTCGGGCCGCAGGTACGCAAACCCCTTGCGCACCTGCCAGTGGGCCCGTTTCCGACGCAGGCCCTTCCGTTCGAGATGGGAGCGCCCAATGAGCCACCACGCCAGCACGCCCAGCACCGGGACTGCCACCAGCGCCAGCGTCCAGGAGAGGGCGGCCAGGGGCTGCCCCCTGCGCGAGAGCAGGACTGAAGGGATGGTAACCAGGGTCAGGAGTTCGGCGACCACCAGGAGCGCGGTCCACGAAGACAGCTCCCATCCCAGACCGGAAACCACCTGCAGCAGCGAGTGCACCGGCTCCTCCCTGAAGTGTGGGCAAGGTAGCACACGCCGGTCGCCCGCTGAGCGATGGCCCGGGGTCGACGATCGAGGGCAGGGTAGTTACTACCCATGTCGCCGTACTGCTCGCGGGTAGAAAGTGCGCTTTTCCGCAGGGTCCACGAGCAGTAGAAGGGATGAGCACGTGCAAGGCGAAGCACGTGCTGCACACGTCGGGGGGTGGATCACATGCGCGCGAGCCTGTTCGCGGCTTGATGGAGGAACGGCGGTGGAGGTCAACCCTCTCGCAGGAACGCCCGCCGAACCGTCGATGCTCATCGACGTACCGAGACTGGTCACCGCCTACTTCTCCGCGAGGCCCGATCCCTCGGTGCCTGGGCAGCGGGTTGCGTTCGGCACCTCGGGGCATCGCGGCTCGGCATTCGAGAATTCCTTCAACGAGTGGCACATTCTCGCCATCAGTCAGGCGATCTGTCAGTACCGCGCGCAGCACAAGATCGACGGGCCGCTGTTCCTCGGCATGGACACGCACGCGCTCTCCGTCCCGGCTCATGCGAGCGCCCTGGAGGTGCTGGCGGCCAACGGGGTGGAGGTCATGATCGCGGAGGGGGACGAGTACACCCCGACTCCGGTCATATCTCATGCCATCCTCGCGTACAACCGCGGGCGCAAGACCGGGCTCGCGGACGGAGTTGTGATCACGCCCTCCCACAACCCGCCACACGACGGCGGCTTCAAGTACAACCCGCCGAGCGGCGGGCCCGCGGAACGCGCCGTCACCGACTGGATCGAGGCCAAGGCGAACGCGTTTCTCGAAGGCAGCCTGCGGAGCGTGAAGAGGGTTCCGGCCGAGAAGGCGCTGCTCGTCTCCACGACGCACCGGCATGACTACCTCAATGCCTACGTTGCCGATCTGGCCAACGTGATCGACATGGATGCCATCCGCGCCGCAGGGATCAACCTCGGCGTCGATCCCCTCGGCGGTGCCGGGGTCCACTACTGGACGCCGATCGCCGAGCGCTACGGGCTGAACCTCACGATCGTCAACGAGGCGGTCGACCCGACCTTCCGATTCATGACCCTCGACTGGGACGGCCAGATCCGCATGGATCCTTCATCACCCTATGCGATGCAGAGATTGATCGGTCTGAAGGACCGCTTCGAGATCGCCTTCGCCTGCGACACCGACCACGACCGGCACGGGATCGTCACCCGGAGCGCAGGACTGCTGCCGCCCAACAACTACCTCGCGGTCGCCGTTTTCTATCTCTTCCAACACCGGCCGGAGTGGGGCGCGCAGGCGGCGGTCGGGAAAACGGTGGTGAGCAGCGGGATGATCGACCGCGTCGCCGCGAAGATCGGACGCACGCTCTACGAGGTGCCGGTCGGCTTCAAGTGGTTCGTGGATGGCCTGCTCGACGCCTCGCTCGGTTTCGGCGGGGAGGAGAGCGCGGGCGCGTCCTTCCTCCGTTGCGATGGCAGCGTCTGGACGACTGACAAGGACGGCATCGTCGCGGCTCTGCTTGCGGCGGAGATCACGGCGCGGGTGGGCCGCGATCCCGGCGAGATCTACCGCGAGCTCACCCGCGATTTCGGCGAGCCGTCCTACGATCGGGTGGAGGCGGCGGCGACCCCGGAGCAGAAGTCGATGCTGGGGAAGCTCTCGGCGGAGCAGGTCCGGTCCACCGATCTGGCTGGGGAGAAGATCAAGTCCATCCTCACCCGCGCGCCCGGCAACGGCGCGCCCATCGGTGGACTCAAGGTGATAACGGAAGGCGGATGGTTCGCGGCGCGTCCGTCGGGGACGGAAGACATCTACAAGATCTACGCTGAGAGCTTCCGCGGGCCGGATCACCTGCGCCGCGTCCTGGAGGAAGCGCAGACCCTCGTCGACGATGCACTGGCGGCGCCTCAGTGGCCCGGAATTGCGGCCGAACGGAAATCGATTGAGACATCATGAGCAGACGAACGCGGGTCGTCCACCCGATGCACAACCTGCCCACCCAGGTCGAGGGCTTCAACATGGCCTACCTGGCGATCCGGGGCAGCCCGGCGGTCAATGGCGTGAGCCTCTTGCAAGGGGTGGTGAGCCGGCACCTGTTTGCGCCTCGTCATCCCCATTGGCCGCTCGACGAAGTCCCGGTCGGGCACGTGACCAACGGGTTCACTGCCAGCTCGCCGAGGCGGTGTGCCGCGTTCTCGACCTTGGTGGCTGCGAAAGGAGAAGCACACGATGAAAACCAAAGCCCTTTCCCCGGAGCTGCTCCACCGGATGGATGCGTACTGGCGCGCCGCTAACTACGTGTCGGTCGGGCAGATCTACCTCTATGACAATCCGCTGCTGAAGCGGCCGCTGGCGCTGGCCGTCTCTTCGACAATCCGCTGTTGAAGCGGCCGCTGGCGCTTTCGATGTGAAGCACATGCTGCTCGGGCACTGGGGCACGACCCCCGGGCAGAACTTCATCTACGTGCACCTGAACCGGGTCATCAAGAAGTACGACCTCGACATGATCTACGTCTCCGGCCCCGGGCACGGCGGCCCGGCCGTCGTGGGCAACACCTACCTCGAGGGCACGTACAGCGAGGTCTATCCCGATATCAGCCAGGACGAGGCCGGGCTGCGCAAGCTCTTTATTCAGTTTTCGTTTCCCGGAGGCATTCCGAGCCACGCCTCGCCGGAGTGCCCTGGCTCGATCCACGAGGGCGGCGAGCTGGGCTACTCGCTCAGCCATTCGTTCGGGGCGGTGTTCGACAACCCCGATCTCATCGTCGCCTGCGTCGTCGGCGACGGCGAGGCGGAAACCGGACCGCTGGCCACGGCGTGGCACTCCAACAAGTTCCTCAATCCGGTCACCGACGGCGCGGTGCTGCCGATCCTGCACCTCAACGGCTACAAGATCTCCAACCCGACCGTCCTCGCGCGCATCACGCGCGAGGAGCTGGAGCAGTTGCTCCGCGGCTATGGGTGGACGCCCTACTTCGTCGAGGGACACGAGCCCGAGCCGATGCACCAGGCCATGGCCGCCGCGCTCGACACGGCGGTGGAGGAGATCAAGAAGATCCAGCAGGATGCCCGCGTCCACGGCAATCTCACGCGCCCGCGCTGGCCGATGATCGTCCTCGCGTCACCCAAGGGCTGGACGGGGCCGAAGGTGGTGGATGGCCTGCAGATCGAGGGGACCTTCCGGGCGCACCAGGTGCCGCTCTCCGACCCGGCCACCCATCCAGAGCACCTCACGTTGTTGGAAGACTGGCTGAGGAGTTACCGGCCGGAGGAGCTCTTCGACGAGCAGGGCCGCCTGAAGCCGGAGCTGGCCGAGCTGG
Organism: uncultured Acidobacteriota bacterium; assembly: GCA_963844845.1. Classification (GTDB taxonomy): domain Bacteria; phylum Acidobacteriota; class Thermoanaerobaculia; order Thermoanaerobaculales; family Sulfomarinibacteraceae; genus CAWJPW01. The sequence continues at coordinate 83,178 of CAWJPW010000008.1, read as the reverse complement.
CGCCCAGGGGCGACCGACGCATGGGCGCGAACCCCCACGCCAACGGCGGCATGCTGCTCCGCGACCTGCGGATGCCGGATTTCCGCGACTACGCGGCCGACGTGCCCTCGCCGGGGGTGAGCGGCATCGGCGACACGCACGTGCTCGGGCGTTTCCTGCGCGACGTGGCCAAGCTGAACCAGGAGCAGCGGAACTTCCGGGTCTTCGGTCCCGACGAGACGCTCTCCAACGGTCTGGAAGCCCTCTTTGAGGCGACCAACCGCCAATGGGACGCCGCGACGGAGCCGAACGACGAGTGGCTCGCGCCCGCGGGACGCGTGCTGGACTCGATGCTCAGCGAGCACCAGTGTGAGGGCTGGCTCGAGGGCTACCTGCTCACCGGTCGGCACGGGCTGTTCAACTGCTACGAGGCGTTCATCCACATCATCGACTCGATGTTCAACCAGCACGCCAAGTGGCTGGAGGTCACGTCGCACCTGCCGTGGCGGCGAAACATCGCCTCGCTGAACTACCTGCTGGCCTCGCACGTCTGGCGCCAGGATCACAACGGCTTCACCCACCAGGATCCCGGGTTCATCGACCATGTCATGACCAAGAAGGCCGAGGTCGTGCGGGCGTACTTTCCGCCGGACGCCAACTGCCTGCTGTCGGTGATCGACCACTGCCTGAGGAGCCGCCAGTACGTCAACGTCGTGGTCGCGGGCAAGCACCCGGCGCCGCAGTGGCTGACGATGGACGCTGCCGTCAAGCACTGCACCGAAGGCATCGGCATCTGGCAGTGGGCCAGCAACGACCAGGGCGTTGCCCCCGACGTGGTCATGGCCTGCTGTGGCGACGTGCCCACGCTGGAAACGCTCGCCGCCGTCTCCATCATGCGCGAGCATCTGCCCGAGCTGAAGATCCGGGTGGTCAACGTCGTCGACCTCATGAAGCTGCAGCCACGGACCGAGCACCCGCACGGGCTTTCCGACATGGACTTCGACGAGCTCTTCACCAAGGACAAGCCGGTGATCTTCGCCTTCCATGCCTACCCGTGGTTGATCCACCGGCTGACCTACCGCCGCACCAACCACGACAACATCCACGTCCGCGGCTACAAGGAGGAGGGCACGATCACCACGCCCTTCGACATGACGGTGCTGAACGATCTGGACCGCTTCGACCTCGTGATGGACGTCATCGACCGCCTGCCGCAAACCGGCGACAAAGGCGTCTACCTGAAGCAGCAGCTCAAGGACAAGCTGATCGAGCACAAGCAGTACATCGACACGCACGGCCAGGACATGCCGGAGATCCGGAACTGGAAGTGGAAAGGATGAACCAGCGATGGCGCTGCGCCTGATCGAGATGGTGTTGACGGAAGAAGGACGGTGCAGAGGCCCGCGCGCTTCTCAAGGAGCTCAAGGTGCTCGAGCACCGACAGCTCCAGCTGGCGGACGAGGGCGTACTCATGCGGGTTCTGGTGGACGCCGAACAAACTGAGACCGTCCTGGATTTGTTGGAGAACCGCTTCGCCGATGACGAAGGGAATCGGGTAGTGGTTCTTCCTGTCGAAGCGACATTGCCGCGCGCCGATCCGGAAGCGGTCACCACACCAGAGCAAGCGCAGGCCGAGAAAGAAACGCCACAGCGAATCAGTCGGGAGGAACTCTACGAGGACATCAAAGATGCTGCGCGGTGCTCCCGCGTCTACCTGGCGATGGTGACCCTGTCTACCATCGTTGCGGCCGTCGGTCTGTACTACAACAGCGTAGCCATCATCATCGGAGCGATGGTGATTGCGCCGCTGCTCGGGCCGAACGTGGCGGTGTCGCTCGGCACGACCTTGGGTGACGTGTCGCTGCTTCGGCGCGCGCTCCTGACAGCCCTGGCCGGAATCGGGACGACGATGGTCTTGTCGGTGATCATCGGCGTGCTGCTGCACGTCAACCCCGCAACCCCTGAGGTGGCGTCGCGCACCGGAGTTGGGCTGGGCGACATCGCGGTCGCACTGGCCTCGGGCTGCGCGGGCGCGCTGGCTTTCACGACGGGTGTGTCGGCGGCGTTGATCGGCGTGATGGTGGCGGTGGCGATGTTGCCGCCGCTGGTGACCTGCGGGCTGCTGCTGGGCGGTGGGCAGGCGACGCTGGCCGTGGGCGCGTTGTTGCTGTTTCTGATGAACCTGATCTGCGTGAACCTCGCCGGTGTGACGACCTTCCTGGTGCAGGGCATTCGTCCAGCGACCTGGTGGGAGAAGGACCGGGCCGCGAAAGCCACGCGCATCGCCATTGGGCTCTGGGTCACACTGCTCGCGACCTTGGGCGGCATGATCCTGTTGCTTCAAGGGGCGTGAACATGAATGGGCAGAAGCTGATCGACACCGCGGGGGCGCTGGTCGCCGGCGACAAGGGGCTGCTGGCGATGGATGAGAGCACTCCAACCTGCAACGAACGATTTGCCAGGGTGGGGATCCCTCAGACCGAGGAGGCTCGGCGCGCCTATCGGGAGCTGATCGTGACCACGCCCGGCCTCGGCGAGTGCATCAGCGGCGTGATCCTCTACGACGAGACGATCCGTCAGCACACGCAGGACGGCACTCCCTTTGTCAGAGTCCTCACCGACGCGGGCATCATCCCCGGCATCAAGGTCGACCTCGGCGAAGAGGACATGGCAGGTCACCCTGGAGAGAAGGTAACCGAAGGTCTGGACGGATTGCGCGACCGCCTGGCCGAGTACTCTCGGATGGGCGCCCGCTTCGCCAAGTGGCGCGCGGCGATTGCCGTGGGCGACGGCCTCCCCAGCCGGGGCTGCGTCGAGGCCAACGCGCAGGCGCTGGCTCGCTATGCCGCGTTGTGCCAGGAAGCCGCACTGGTCCCCGTCGTCGAGCCGGAAGTGCTCATGGACGGTGAGCACACCCTGGAGCGGTGCGCTGAGGTCACGGAGGAGGTCCTGCGAACCGTCTTCAGCCAGCTCTACAGACAGCGGGTGAACCTGGAGGGCATCATCCTGAAGCCCAACATGGTGCTTCCGGGATCGACCTGCCCCACGCAAGAACCGGTGGACGAGGTGGCCGACGCAACGGTGCGGTGTCTCTTGCGAGCCGTCCCCGCGGCCGTTCCGGGGGTTGCGTTCCTCTCGGGCGGCCAATCCGGCGAGCTGGCGTCCGCCCGTTTGAACGCCATGAACGCGAGGTTCAACTCGCGACTGCCCTGGGCGCTGGCGTTTTCGTTCGCCCGCGCCATCCAGGAACCGGCGTTGGACATCTGGCACGGTGAGGAGGCCAACGTGTCGGCGGCCCAGCGCGCTCTGTATCACCGCGCCTGGTGCGACCGGGCTGCGCGCCGCGGCGAATACACCGCCTCGATGGAAAGGAAATGAGCGTAACGAGAGGCATGCCGCAACCCAGGAGAGCTGCGGCGCGGCAGGGGCCAGGAGGATACCCATCATGAAACCCAAGGCGGACGAGCCCAAGGCTCCCGAATCGAAGCCGGAAGTGAAGTCCGATGCCCGACCCGATGCGAAGGACGATCTGAGATCCCTGCCCATGGCGGAGATGCAGGCGAAGTTGGGCTCGTCGCCGGACGGCCTGACCCAAGCCGAGGCGGAGCAGCGGCTGGCTCAATACGGGCCCAACGAGATCGAGGAGAAGACGACCAATCCGTTCCTCAAGTTCCTCACGTACTTCTGGGGCCCAATCCCGTGGATGATCGAGGCGGCCGTGATCCTCTCGGCGGTTGCCCGGCATTGGCCGGACTTCGGCATCATCCTCGTCCTGCTCCTGGCCAACGGCGTCGTCGGATTCTGGGAAGAACGCGAGGCGGGCAGCGCCATCGAGGCCCTCAAGGCCAAGCTGGCGGTCAAGGCTCGGGTGAGACGAGATGGAAAGTGGATCACCCCGGCCTCGCGTGAGCTGGTGCCGGGCGACGTGATCCGCCTGCGCCTGGGCGACATCGTGCCGGCAGACGCGCGCCTGCTGGAGGGTGACCCGCTCGAGGTCGATCAGTCCGCGCTGACCGGCGAGTCGTTGCCCGCCACGCGGGAACCAGGCGAGGCGGTATTCTCCGGTTCGATCATCCGCCGGGGCGAAATCGGCGCACTGGTCTACGCCACGGGTGGGAGCACCTACTTCGGCAAGACCGCGCAACTGGTGCAGGAGGCGAACACCGTCAGCCATTTCCAGAAGGCCGTTTTGAAGATCGGCAACTACCTGATCATCCTCGCGGTGGCTCTGGTGGCGCTGATCATCGCCGTCGCGATCTTCCGCGGCGACCCGATCCTCACCACGTTGCAGTTCGCGCTGGTGCTGACCGTGGCCGCGATCCCCGTGGCGATGCCGACGGTGTTGTCGGTCACGATGGCGGTCGGTGCGCGTCTGCTCGCCAAGAAGAAGGCCATCGTCAGCAAATTGGTGGCCATCGAAGAGCTGGCGGGCGTGGACGTGTTGTGCGCCGACAAGACCGGCACCCTGACCCAGAACAAGCTGACGCTGGGCGACCCCTTCAGCGTGAACGATGTCCCTGCCGATCACGTCATCCTTGACGGCGCGCTGGCGTCGCGCGCGGACAACAACGACACCATCGATCTGGCCGTCCTGGGAGGCCTGAAGGACAAAGACGCATTGAAGGGCTACCAGGTGGTTCATTTCCAGCCCTTCGACCCCGTGCACAAGCGCACCGAGGCCACCGTCAAAGCCGAGGACGGCAAGACGTTCAAGGTGACGAAGGGCGCACCGCAGGTGATCCTGGAGCTGTCGGCCAATGCCGGGCAGGTGAAGTCTGCCGTCGATGAGGCGGTCAACGAGTTCGCGGCCCGCGGCTTCCGTTCGTTGGGTGTGGCGCGGGCCGAGGACGACGGGCAATGGCAGTTCGTCGGCGTGCTGCCCCTGTTCGATCCGCCGCGGGACGATGCCAAGGCAACCATCGCGACGGCGCTGGCGATGGGCGTGAAGGTGAAGATGGTGACGGGCGATGCGCTGGCCATCGCCAAGGAAACCGCCAAGAAGCTGGCGATGGGTGCGGACATTCTCGATGCCAGCAGTCTGGGCGACTCGAAGAAGCAGGAGACCACAGAGGTGGCGGAGTCCATCGAGAACGCCGATGGCTTCGCCCAGGTGTTCCCCGAGCACAAGTTCCACATTGTCGATGTCCTGCAGAAGCGTGGCCACATCGTCGGCATGACCGGCGACGGGGTGAACGACGCTCCCGCGTTGAAGAAGGCCGACTGCGGCATTGCCGTTTCGAGCGCGACGGACGCGGCGCGGGCGGCGGCGGCCATCGTGCTGACGACGCCCGGCCTCTCGGTGATCATCGACGCGATCAAAGAGAGCCGCCGCATCTTCCAGCGGATGAACAGCTACGCAATCTACCGCATCGCCGAGACGCTGCGCGTGCTGTTCTTCATGACGCTGGCGATCCTGATCTTCAACTTCTATCCGGTGACCGCGGTGATGATCGTGATGCTCGCGTTGCTCAACGACGGCGCCATCCTGTCGATCGCCTATGACAACGTGCACTACAAGGATCAGCCCGAGGCTTGGAACATGCGCCTCGTGCTGGGGATCTCCACGGTGCTGGGCGTCATCGGGGTGATTTCGGCCTTCGGTTTGTTCTTCCTGGGTGAGCGCGTCTTTCATTTCGACCGCGCGCATATCCAGACGCTGATGTACCTGAAGCTCTCCGTGGCGGGGCACCTGACGATCTTCCTGACGCGCACCCGCGGTCCGTTCTGGTCGATACGCCCCGCGCGGATTCTCTGGGTCGCCGTGGTCGGCACCCAGATCGTGGCGACGTTGATCGCGGTCTACGGTCTGTTCATGACGCCGCTCGGCTGGGGCTGGGCGCTGTTCGTTTGGGGCTATGCGCTGGTGTGGTTTCTCGTGAACGACCGCCTGAAGCTGCTCGCATACCGGATTCTCGATCCTGTCAAACCCGGGAAACCGGCAAGCCTGAGGCCGCGGATCGCCGGGCGAGCCTATGAGCTGTACGAGCAACGCGGCCGAGGGGACGGTCGAGCAGCCGAGGACTGGAATCAGGCAGAGCGGGAGGTTCGGAAGGATGAAACCCCTCAGGTAGACAACCGCGAACGACGCGGCAGGCACGGCGCAGTCGCCGAGAAAGGAGCATGACATGGAGCTGGGCATGATCGGGCTGGGCCGGATGGGGATCAACATGGTGCGGCGCCTGCTGCGGGCCGGCCACCGATGCGTGGTGTACGACCTGAAGCTGGCCGACTTCGCCGACAAGGTGCTGTCCGCCCTGCGCTACGAGTTCGGCGGCCACGAAGAAAAGACGGCGGCGCCGGAGGGAGGCTCCTGATGGCCGCGCCCCGTTCGGATGCTCTGGTGGTCTTCGGCGTGACGGGCGATCTCGCCCACAAGATGATCTTCCCGGCGCTCTACGCGATGGCGAAACACGGTGCTCTCAAGGTTCCGGTGATCGGCGTCGCCTCGCCGAAGTGGAGTCTGGCGCACGTGCACAAGCGCGTGAAGGACAGCATCGAGCGGGCGGGAGGGATCGACGACCAAGGCGCCTTCGACCATCTCCTGTCGCTGCTCGGGTACGTGGGTGGCGACTACAACGACCCGGGCACGTTCACGGCGCTCAAGACGGCGCTGGGCGGTGCCCGGCGCCCGGCACACTACCTGGCGATTCCGCCCTCGCTCTTCGAGACGGTGATCACGAGCCTGGGCGCCGCGGACCTGGCCGAGCACGCACGCGTCATCGTCGAAAAGCCCTTCGGACGCGACCTGGCCTCAGCTCGGAAGCTCAACCGCGTCGCGCGCTCGGTGTTTCCGGAGGAGTCGATCTTCCGCATCGATCACTTCCTCGGCAAGGAAGCGATCATGAACATCCTCTACTTCCGCTTCGCCAACTCGTTCCTCGAGCCGATCTGGAACCGCAACACAGTGGCCAGCGTCCAGATCACCCTGGCCGAGGACTTCGGCGTGGAGAAGCGGGGCGCGTTCTACGAAAGCGCCGGCTGTCTGCGCGACGTGATCCAGAACCACCTCTTCCAGATCGTCGCCTTGCTGGCCATGGAGCCGCCGGCTCACAGGGGCTATGACGCAGTCCACTCCGAGAAGGCCAAGGTGTTCCAGGGCATGCGCCCCCTCGAGCCCGAGGACGTGGTGCGCGGCCAGTACGCGGGCTATCGCAAAGAGCCCGGCGTGGCGAAGGGCTCCGACGTCGAGACCTTCTGCGCCCTGCGGCTCTTCATCGACTCGTGGCGCTGGCAGGGGGTACCGTGGTACCTGCGCTCCGGCAAGTGCCTCGCGGCAACTGCGGCCGAGGTCCTGGTGGAGCTGAAGCCGCCACCGCAGAGGCTCTTCGCCGACTCTGCGCCAGCGACCGGCCTGGGCAACTACCTGCGCTTCAGGCTCTCCCCGAGCTCGGCCGTCGCCCTTGCGGCTCGCGTCAAGCGTGCGGGCAAGGAGTTCGTCGGCGACCAGCGGGAGCTTTTCCTGTCCGAGGAGCAACCGGGAGCGAAGGCGCCCTATGAGAGGCTCCTGAGTGACGCCATGGCCGGCGACGGAGCGCTCTTCACCCGCGAGGACGCACTCGAGGCCTCCTGGACGGTGGTCGATCCGGTCCTCAAGGCCCACGACTCAGCCCACCCCTACAGGCGTGGCAGTTGGGGGCCGCGCGCGGCGCACGCGCTGATCGCACCAGACGGCTGCTGGCACAACCCTCGACCCTCGTGAGAACCGCATCAGGAGACGCACCAGGAGGAGTGATGAAGGCGACTCGACGACTCCACGAGATGGGCCAGAGCCTCTGGCTCGACAACATTACTCGCGGCCTGCTGCGGTGCGTCGCACAGGCCGTCAGGGAGTGCCTGAACGAGCCGCCCCATCGGGCCTCGAAAGAAGGACGAACATGAAGCCACACATCGCGCCGCTCACGAAGCGCCCGGCCTGGAAGGCCCTCGAGGCTCATCACCAGAAGATCCGGGAGCTGCATCTCCGCCAGCTCTTTGCCGACGATCCCCAGCGCGGGGAGCGCATGACCACCGAGGCCGTCGGGATCTATCTCGACTACTCGAAGAACCGCATCACCCACGAGACGCTCACGCTTCTTCTGCAGTTGGCGGAGGAGTCCGGCCTGCGACCCCACATCGACGCGATGTTCCAGGGGGAGAGGATCAACGCCACCGAGAACCGGGCCGTTCTGCACGTGGCCCTGCGCGCACCGGAAGGGCAATCCACCGTTGTGGACGGCGAGGACGTCGTGCCCCAGGTGCACACGGTCCTCGACAGAATGGCCGACTTCTCCATCGCGGTGCGTGGCGGGGAGTGGAAGGGACACACCGGCAAGCCGATCCGCAACGTCGTCAATGTCGGCATCGGCGGCTCGGACCTGGGGCCGGTGATGGCGTACGAGGCCCTGCGACACTACAGCCGGCGCGACCTGACCTTCCGCTTTGTCTCCAACATCGACGGCACCGACTTCGCCGAGGCCACCCGCGACCTCGATCCCGCCCAGACGCTATTCATCATCGCGTCGAAGACCTTTACGACGCTGGAGACGATGACCAACGCGCACACGGCCCGCGACTGGATCCTCGGGGCATTGAACGACTCTGCCGCCGTGGCCAGGCATTTCGTCGCGGTCTCGACCAACGCCGAGAAGGTGGCGAAGTTCGGCATCGAAACCGCCAACATGTTCGAGTTCTGGGACTGGGTGGGAGGTCGCTACTCGATGGACTCGGCGATCGGACTTTCGACGATGATCGCCATCGGGCCCGAGCACTTCCGCGCCATGCTCGACGGCTTCCACGAGATGGACGAGCACTTCCGCACGGCCCCTTTCGAGGCCAACCTGCCGGTGCTCATGGGACTCCTGGGCGTCTGGAACAGCAACATCCTCGGCGCCGACACTGTCGCGGTCCTGCCCTACGAGCAGTACCTGAAGCGTTTCCCGGCGTACCTGCAGCAGTTGACGATGGAGAGCAACGGCAAGCACGTCACGCTCGACGGAACCGAGGTCGCCTACCAGACCGGACCGATCTACTGGGGCGAGCCTGGCACCAACGGCCAGCACTCCTTCTACCAGTTGATCCATCAGGGGACCAAGATCATCCCCTGCGATTTCATCGCGTTCACCCAGCCGCTCAACCCCCTCGGCCGCCACCACGACGTGCTCCTCGCCAACGTCTTCGCCCAGGCGGAGGCGCTGGCGTTCGGCAAGACCTCACAGGAGGTTCAGGCCGAGGGCACGCCGCCCTGGCTGGCGCCGCACCGCACGTTCGAGGGCAACCGTCCGTCCAACACCATCCTCCTGGACCGACTGACCCCGGCAGCGCTGGGGAAGCTCGTCGCGCTGTACGAGCACAGCGTGTTCACGCAAGGCGCCATCTGGGACATCGATTCGTTCGACCAGTGGGGGGTCGAGCTCGGCAAGGTGCTCGCCCAACGCATCATCCTCGACCTCGAGAGCAAGACGGACTCCCGACTCACACACGACAGCTCGACCAACGCCCTGATCCGACGCTACCGCAAGCGCAGGGCGAGGTAGTTTCTACCCACGTTTCGGTCCCGCCCTGGGTGGAAAATGCGCTCCCCGATGGCGTGCTCGGGAGCCAAACTTGGGGCAGGCGCACGAATCGCCGCTTGTCCCTTTTACACGAGCTCGTGAGCAGGGGGAACCTCGTATGGCCATCTCGACCGCCAACGGCACCGCACCCTGGGCGATGGTCCTCGCTGGCGAGGGCAACGGTGTGCGACCCGGAACCCGCGGCTGGTTGGGCCATGACCGGTCCAAGCAGTCCTGCAGCTTCGCGGGCGGACGCTGCGCCGGCTCGATGCTCGTCCCTCCCATGACGGCCGCGAGCTGGAGCGGCTCGAGAGAGCCGGAGCGCGGGACCAGCACGTTGACCAGGATGGGCAAGCAACCCGCACTCCCGACCACCGTCGCCACCGGCCGCGGCCACGGCTTGCCCCGTGCCCTGTCCCAGGCGCGGCGGACGATCACGCCATGACGAACGACAACCGTGCCGACCGCGCCAGGCTGCGACGTATCGCGCACCGGGCAATGCTCGACCGCGGCCTGCAACCTGACTTCTCGCCAGCGGTCATGGCGGAGCTTGCAAGGATGGTGACGCCGTCTGCGCCCGCAGCCGGGGCGCGCGACCTGCGTCACCTGGGCTGGACCTCGATCGACAACGACGACTCGCTCGACCTCGACCAGCTGACCGTGGCCGAGGCGCTCTCCGGCGGCGCGGTCAGGGTTCTGGTGGCGATCGCGGACGTGGACGCCCGGGTGGCCAGGGGCTCGGCGGTCGACGCTCACGCCCAGATGAACACGACCTCGGTCTACACGGCGGCCGAGATCTTCCCCATGCTGCCCGAGCGGCTGTCCACCGACCTCAGCTCGCTCGCCGACCAACAGGATCGGCCGGCGGTCGTGGTTGACATGACGATCGGAGAGGACGGCTCCCTGGATGGCGCCGATCTCTACCTGGCGACCGTCCACAACCACGCCAAGCTCGCCTACGACAGCATCGCCGCCTGGCTCGACGGCAACGGACCGATGCCGGCCGCGGCCGCCGCGGTTTCCGGCCTCGACACCAACCTCCGCCTGCAGGACGCCGCTGCGCAGAAGCTGCGGACGCTCCGGCACGAGCACGGTGCCCTCGAGCTGCAGACCATCGAGGCGCGCGCGGTGTTCGACGCGCAACAGATCCGCGATCTCGCTGCCGAGGAGAAGAACCGCGCCAAGGAGCTGATCGAGGACCTCATGATCGCGACCAACGGCGTAACCGCGCGCTTCCTGGCGAACAAGGGACTCCCCTCGCTGCGCCGGGTGGTGCGCACGCCGAAGCGCTGGGGGCGCATCGTCGAGCTGGCGGCGGAGGCCGGTGAGCGGCTCCCCGCCACACCCGACGCGCGGTCCCTCGCGGTCTTCCTGGCCAGGCGCCAGGCCGCCGATCCGCTCCGCTTCCCCGACCTGTCGCTGGCCGTGGTCAAGCTGCTCGGAGCGGGCGAGTACGTCGTCGAGCGGCCGGGGCAGGCCGCGCCCGGTCACTTCGGCCTGGCGGTCAAGGACTACACTCACTCGACCGCGCCCAATCGCCGCTTCCCGGACCTCATCACACAGCGCCTCGTCAAGGCCGCGCTGGCGGCAGCGGCGCCGCCCTACGACGCCGACGAGCTTGCCGGCCTCGCCACCCACTGCACCGCGCAGGAGGACGCCGCCAACAAGGTGGAGCGCCAGGTCGCCAAGTCCGCGGCGGCGCTACTGCTGTCCTCGCACGTCGGACAGCGGTTCGACGCGATCGTCACCGGTGCGTCGGCCAAGGGCACCTGGGTGCGCATCTTCAGACCGCCGGTTGAAGGGATGTTGGTCAAGGGCTCGGCCGGCCTCGACGTCGGCCATCGCGTCCAGGTGCAGCTCGTGCACACCGACGTCGAGCGGGGCTTCATCGACTTCAAGCGGGTCGACGGCGCTCACCGGTAGCCGGCGCGGTTCCCCGGCTCGGCCAAGCTCCGGAGAGTGAGCCGAGTACCGAGAGCCCCGGAGCTGCTGGGCCTCGCAGGCGCGGTAGTTTCTACTCGGTCCGCAGCCCCCTCTTCGAGTAGTAAGTGCGCTTCCCGGAGAGAGATCAAAGGCCTAGCTTGGAGATACGTTCACGAAAGGACGGTGCAACATGAGGCGAGGATATGGCGTGGTAGCGGGCTCATTGGTCGGGGCCGCGGTATTGGCACTGGTCGGGTGTGCTTCGTCGATGACGACCAAGAGCACCCGGCATGCGGACTCGGGGATCACCTCGGTGATCCAGGAGTCGCTCCAATCCAACGACAAGGTGAAGGCGCGGAAGGTGGAGGTCCAGACCCGTGAGGGAGTCGTGTACCTCACCGGGGTGGTGGACACGGAGGAGGCCCGCCGGGAAGCGGTGCGGGTCGCGTGGCGCACGGAAGGCGTGCGCGGCGTGGTGGACGATCTCACGGTCGGGGAGCGGACGGTCGGGAGCTGGCTCGACGACGTGATGATCAGCTCGAAGGTCAAGTCGAAGCTCATCGCCAACTCCGAGATCAAGGCCGGGGACATCGACGTGAGCTCCTCGCAAGGGGTGGTAACGCTGATCGGCCGCGTCAGCTCCCAGACGATCAAGAGCGACGCCGAGCGCATCGCGCGCGGCACCGCCGGCGTCAAGGACGTGAACAACGAGCTCCTCGTCGGCGCGATGAAGTACTAGGCGCGGCGGGGCTGGAGGTTTCTGATGCTCTGGACGATCGTAGTCATTCTGCTCGTGCTCTGGCTGCTCGGCCTGGTCACCTCCTACACGATGGGCGGGGTGATCCACGTGCTGCTGGTCATCGCCGTCATCATCGTGATCCTGCAGCTCGTTCAGCGCAGGCGGTGATGTGAACGAGCTGTCGAACTATCTTCGGTGCAAGTACTTGCAGCAGTTCAAACCGGACAAGATGCGAGCCAAGAAAGGCAAGGTTACTGCGATGAAACGAACTATGAGTTGGTTGACTGTCGGCCTGTGCACGGTGCTCCTCGGGAGCGCTTTCGTCACCCGGGCGAGCGCACAGGGCACTGCGGAGTTCAACGAGACGGGCTACTTCACGGTGACCGAGCCGCTGGACGTGGGTAGCACGACCCTGCAGCCCGGCGAGTACCAGATCAGCGTCATTCCTGGGCGCTGGGACCGCAACATGCTGCAGGTCTGGAACGCCGACCGGACCGAGCTCTTCACCACCCTGCTCTCGGTTCCTCACCAGGAGGGACCGGAGGGACTGCAGGTCACCGAGGGTCGTTACGTCTACTACCCGGCCAGCGCCACCCATAACAAGGCGCTCAGGACCTGGTTCGACGCCACCACGCCGACCAGCGGTGGTCACGACATCGTCTACCCCAAGAGCCGCGCCCTGGAGCTCGCATCCCTGGCCAAGGAGCCGGTGGTCGCAGTCCCGGACGAGGTAAAGGAAGCAGACCTCGAAACCGCCCCGTTGGTGGTGGTGACCCCGGACAAGAAGGTCAAGCCCTACGAGACCACGATTCCCGAGGAGCCGCCGGTGAAGGTCGCCGAGAAGCTGCCTCAGACGGCAAGCAACGTCCCGCTGTACGCCGGGCTCGGGCTTCTCTCGCTCCTGGGCGCGCTCGGTCTTGGCGTGATTGCGAGACGAGTGGCGTGACCAAGGTCTCCTGTGCCGCTCGGTGGCTCCGCCGGGGCGAGATGGCCCTCGGGGTCGTCGGTTTCTGGCTCGTCAGCTGGGTTCTGGCGGCGACCTTGATGAGCGTAACGTATCAGGCGCGTCAGGAGCGCGCCTTTTTTTCTGTTCCATCAGAAGTGACTGAACTGCAACACGCTCCCGACACGAGGAGCAGTGTGGATCTGCAACACGTTCCCGACACGAGGAGCAGTGTGGATCCGCTCGTCCTCGGCCGTATCGAGATCCCGCGGATCGGCGTCGCAGCAATGATGCGGGAGGGGGACGACGACACCACGCTGGCCATCGCGGTCGGCCATATTACTGGAACAGCCGGACCCGGCGAGCGCGGCAACATGGCGCTCGCCGGCCACCGGGACTCCTTCTTCCGTCCGTTGCGGGACATCCGTCTCCAGGACAGGATCAGGATCGTCACGCTCGGGCGATCCTACGAGTACGCAGTCGACTCGACCGAGGTGGTGGGTCCGCAGGACACCTGGGTCCTCGACCCGACGGACGACACGGTACTCACCCTGGTCACGTGCTATCCATTTCACTACGTCGGGCACGCGCCCAACCGGTTCATCGTGCGGGCCTCGCTGGTCGAAAGCTCTCCGGCGGTGGCAGGCGGAGGAGGGGAGGCCGGGGCGGTTGCCAAGCTCCGTCCCTGTGAGCTGGCTCAGACGTCGCGTACCCGGCTGCGCCGACCCACACCCCGCCCGCTGAAGCGCGTCGCGGGTGCGTCGAGTCGGAGTGCCCGAGGAGCAGGCCAGCTCGTAGTGGCCAAGCAGAAGGAGTCACTGTGAGCGCACTCAAGATCGTCGCAATCCTGCTCATCGTCGCCGGCATCATCGGGCTGGTGTACGGCGGCATCACCTACACCAAGACGACCCACGACGCCAAGATTGGTCCGCTCGAGCTGTCGATCAAGGACAAGAAAACAGTCAACATCCCGGTATGGGCCGGTGTCGGTGCCATCGTGGTGGGCGGCGCTCTGCTCCTTGTACGCTCAAAGGCGTAGCCATCGTCCATCGGCGTCCGACCCCAGCCACAGCAACGACGACCCGCGGCCCCCGGACCGCTGGAAAGGAAGCCCTACGATGAAGAGGCACGACATCAAGATACTCGTTCCTGGCATCATCGCCGCGGCGGTGCTCGCGCTGGCCGTGGGCGCCGGCGCCCAGACGCCGCCGACCGCCCCGACCGCCCCGACCGCCACCAGCCCTGAGGCGGCCCCCATGACAGGCCACCACCACGACTGTGCTGCGGAGGCAAAGCGCGAGGCCGACATGAAGGCGGAGTGCGAGGCCATGATGGCCAAGAGGCAGGAGATGCAGGACAAGCTCAAGGCGATGGACGCCACACTGGACACGCTGGTGGCGGAGATGAACGCCGCCAAGGACTCAAAGGAGCCCGACGCCATGGAGAAGCCGATGGCGGCCGTCATCAACGAGCTCGTCGCCCAGCAAAAGGCCTCCCGCTCGATGAGGATGGAAATGCAGCCCGCGATGATGGCGCACATGGCGCATCACATGAAGATGCACGACACCCAGGGCGGGATGAAGTGCCCGATGATGAAGATGGACAAAGCTCCCGCACCTGATTGCGGCCAAGAGAAGCCCAAGAGCTGAGCTTGAGGACGGCGGGGCGTCTCGAGTGGAGCCCCCGCCGCCCCGGCCCGCTGCCGGGCGGTGTCCGAAGCCGCCCGCCACAGGCCTGGAAGGAGAAGCTCGAAATGGCCAAAGACCCTGTTTGTGGAATGACCATTCACGACAAATCACCGTTCAAGAGCACCTATTCGGGCCAGACTCACGTGTTCTGCTGCCCTGTCTGCAAGGCGAAGTTCGACAAGGAGCCTGCTCGCTACGCTCCCGCTCCCGGGAAGGACGTCCAGCAAGGGAGTCGGCCATGATGCACGGAGGAGGATGGCTGGGGATGGGCGGAGTGGGGCCTTACTGGCTCGTCCCAGTCCTGATTGTGGTCCTCGTCGTCCTTGCTTGGGCGCTCTTTGCAAGAAAGCGCCCGCGAGACGGCGCCTAGCGGTCGGAGAAGGGTCGTTTCAACTCCGATGGTCACTGTCAACAGACAGATCACGCTCGCTTCGCGGCCGGTTGGGCTCCCCCGGGTGTCGGACTTCAACTTGGTCTACTCGTCGTTGCCCGCACCCGCCGCGGGCGAGGTGCTGTTGCGGTCGGTCTACCTGGCGCTCGATCCCTCCACCCGAGAGAGGATGAGCGATGGCCACTCCAATGGCCGGACAGTTGCCCTCGGCGACATCATGCCCGGCAGAGCAGTCGCCCTCGTGGTGGACTCCAGCGATCCGGGGCTTCGGGTGGGTGACGCCGTCGAAGGCGACTTGGGATGGCAGGAGTATGCCGTGGCCCGGGGACCCGAGCTGAGGAAGATCGACCCCGGTCTCGCCCCGATCTCGACCGCCGTCGGCGTGCTGGGGAGGCCGGGACTCACGGCCTACTTCGGCCTCCTCGACATCTGTGACCCCCAGCCAGGGGAGACTGTCGTAGTGTCCGGGGCGACGGGGTCGGTCGGGATGCTCGTCGGTCAGCTCGCGAAGATCCAGGGGTGCCGCGCCGTGGGAGTGGCGGGGCCCGACGTGAAGATCTCGTGGCTGGTCGACGAGCTCGGCTTCGACGCCGGGTTCGGCTACACGACCCCTGCGCAGTGCCGCGACACGCTCGAGGCGCTCTGCCCCGCCGGCATTGACGTTTACTTCGACACCGTGGGCGGGCCGCTCACTGACGTGGTCATGGGACTGATCAACACAGGGGCGCGGATCTGCGCCAACGGGCAGATCTCGCAGTACAACCTGGAGGATCCCGAGCTGGGGCCGCGCTGGCTTTCTCAGCTGATCGTCAAGCATGCGAAGGTGCAGGGCTTCGTCGTCTCGGACTACACAGAGAGGTTCCCCGAGGGGCTCGAGCGCCTGGCCGGGTGGCTGGAGCAGGGAGAGCTGAGGTATCGCGACGACATCACCCAGGGCATTGAGGGCGCGCCCTACGCCTTCATCGCGATGCTGCAGGGGAAGAACCAGGGAAGACAGCTGGTGCACCTCTCGGAGTGGTGACCAGGCGTGCGCACGGGGCTTGAGCTCCCCATTCCTCGACCCAGCAGGTCGCTCGTCTCGCGCGTCAGGCAGCGGGGGGAACCACTGAGAGTCACCACCGTGACGCCAAGCCGGTGGCTCCACAAGCCGCAATTAAGTCGAAAGGAGATCCAGACATGCAGATCAAACCACTATCGGACAGGGTGCTCGTGAAACGGATCGAGCCGAAGGAGGAGGCACACGGCGGGATCATCATCCCGGACACGGCCAGGGAGAAACCGCAGGAAGCCGAGGTGGTGGCGGTCGGTGGCGGCAAGCTCGACGACACCGGCAAGCGGATCGCGATGACCGTGAAGAAGGGCGATCGTGTGCTGATCGGCAAGTACTCCGGCCAGGACATCCAGGTCGACGACGTCGAGCACACCATCGTCCGCGAGGACGAGATCTTCGCGATCATCGTGAAGAAGTGAAGGAGGAGAGCATGGCAGGCAAGCAGATCGTCTACGCCGGGGAAGCCCGCGCCAAGATCCTGGCCGGCGTCAACAAGCTCGCCAACGCAGTCAAGGTGACGCTTGGACCCAAGGGCCGAAACGTGATTTTGGAGAAGAGCTATGGGTCGCCGACCATCACCAAGGATGGGGTCACCGTGGCCAAGGAGATCACGCTCACCGACCCGCTCGAGAACATGGGCGCCCAGATGGTTCGCGAGGTCGCGTCCAAGACCTCGGACGTGGCCGGAGACGGCACCACCACGGCCACCGTCCTCGCCCAGTGCATCTACCGCGAGGGTATCAAGAACGTCACGGCCGGCGCCAACCCGATGGAGCTCAAGCGCGGCATTGACCTCGCCGCCCGCAAGGCGGGCGACTTCATCGAGAGCCTGGCCAAGCCGGTGCAGGGGGACGCCATCGCCCACATCGGCACCATCTCGGCAAACGCCGACACGGAGATCGGCGACATCATCCGGCAGGCGATGGAGAAGGTCGGCAAGGACGGCGTGATCACGGTCGAGGAGGCCAAGGGCCTGGACACCACCCTCGAGGTCGTCGAGGGCATGCGGTTCGACCGCGGCTACCTGTCGCCCTACTTCGTCACCGATGCCGAGCGCATGGAGGTCGTGCTCGAGAACGCCAAGATCCTGATCTTCGAGAAGAAGATCTCGTCGATGAAGGATCTTCTGCCGATCCTCGAGAAGACCGCTCAGCAGGGCAACCCGCTCCTCATCGTGGCCGAGGACATCGAGGGCGAGGCACTTGCCACCCTGGTCGTCAACAAGCTGCGCGGCACACTTCAGGTGTGCGCGGTCAAGGCGCCGGGCTTCGGCGACCGCCGCAAGGCCATGCTCGAGGACATCGCCGTGCTCAGCGGCGGCAAGATGGTCTCCGAGGACCTCGGCATCAAGCTCGAGAACGTGACCTGGGACGACCTCGGCAGCGCCAAGAAGATCACGATCAACAAGGACGACACCACGATCGTGGTCGACGACGAGGACCCCAAGAAGCAGGAGGCCGTGCTCGGCCGGGTCAGCCAGATCAAGCGCCAGATCGAGGACACGACCTCTGACTACGACCGGGAGAAGCTGCAGGAGCGCCTCGCCAAGCTGGTCGGCGGGGTGGCCCAGGTCAAGGTCGGCGCCGCCACCGAAACCGAGATGAAGGAGAAGAAAGCGCGCGTCGAGGACGCCCTGCACGCCACCAAAGCGGCGGTCGAGGAAGGCATCGTGGCCGGCGGCGGCGTGGCCCTGCTGCGCGCCCAGGCCGAGGTGGAGAAGCTGCAGAAGGAGCTCACCGGCGACACCCTGACCGGCGCCCGCATCCTGCTCCGCGCGCTCGAGGAGCCGACCCGCCAGATCATCCTCAACACCGGTCTCGATGAGGCGGCGGTGATCGTGCGCGAAATCCGCGCCAAGGGCGGCGACATCGGCTACGACGCCCAGGAGGGTAAGATCACCGACATGATCAAGGCGGGCATCATCGACCCGGCCAAGGTGACCCGCAACGCGCTCCTCAACGCGGCCTCGATCGCCGGCCTCCTGCTTACCACCGAGGCGTTGGTGGCGGAGATCCCGGACGAGAAGAAGGACTCATCGATGCCGCATGGTGGTATGGGCGACATGGGCTACTGATTCGGCAACCGACCGCTCACCCGACGGCCAGCGCCCCGGCGCGGGCCGTCTTCCTTTTCCTGTTAGGTGTCGGGTAGACCCGGCCGGGCAACCGCCCGGGTCTACCCGACACCCTCACCCATGCCAACCTCACACAGCGTCACGGACGTCGCCCCGGCCCCGGTCCTCCGGGGGGTGGGTGGGGGGGGAGTACGCGCGAAGCTTCTCCGCGCCACCAGGCCCGCCCGCCGAGTGCAGCCCGCCGCAGCTACCACCAACCCCGGGCGAGCGCACAGCCCCCATTCCACGAAGCGAGCCCCGACCAACAGCCTGTCATGCTGAGCGGAGTCGCCGCCGCAGGCGGCGACGGAGTCGAAGCACCCCCCACACGGAGCCTGTGCCGCCCCAACCTTCACCCGGCCGCCCTCAAGAAAGGGAAAGGTGCCAGGCACAGAAAGGAGAAGAAAGGGAAAAGAAAGGTGCCAGGCACATAGATCTAGTGTTCTTCGCTCCTCCGCTGCGACAGGGCCTGGTCGAGCTTCTCCATACGGGCCGCCTCCTCCGGGTTCTCGTGCCTGCGCCGGACTCCCCGCATCACCCAGCCCGTCGCCGTCGCCGGATGCTTGCCGAGCGCGGCCGCGATGTCCTTCACCCGGAGCCCGTACCGCTCGACGCCCAGCACGGTCAGGAGCTCCCTCGCCCGAACGACCCCCGGCGCCTTGCTCCTGCCGGCGAGGTCGTCGAAGCCGACGCCGAGGAGCTCCCCTCCCCGCCGGAGCAGCTCACCCGCCTCGAACCTCGACCTCTCACGTCGCCGTCGTTCCTGCGCCTCGACCCTGGCGATCCTCCCGGTTTCGTCAGGGTCCTCGCTCTCCGATGCGGGTGGCCGGCCGAGACGCCACCAGGGGAGAGCCCCCGGCCCCGCGCCGATCCACTCCGCATCGCGAGCCCCCCGCAGCGTCCGCACGTACGTCGCGCGTGCGCTCCGCCTCGTGCTCCCGAATAGCCGCAACACCTCGTCAGCGTCGACGACCGCATTCGGGCGCGTCTTCAAGATCTCCCGATGGCCGCTCCACCTGTAGTCGGCAGGGTCTTCCACCAGGCCGGCGACCACCGGGTTGAGGTGGATGTAGACAAGCAGCTGGTCGAGATACCGTTGATCCTTCACCAGCTTGGCCCGATACCGGCCCTGCCACAGCGGCCCGAACACCTGCCTCTCGGCGTTGACTCGCCGCGTTGTTCGCTGCTGTAGGCTCTTCATCGGCCGCTCCAACGACACCGGCCCCGTACGCAGCGCCAGGTGATAGTGGTTCGGTAGCAGCGCCCAGGCGAAAACGGTCACCCCGTCGCGGGCTGTCACCTCCCGTAGAAGTCCGACGAACCGCTCGGCCGCCTCGTCCTCGGCGAATACTCGCTCGCCACGGGCCAGCCGGTTGTACACGTGGTACACGGCCCCGTCGAAGAACACTCGTCCCGGTCTCGGCATCCCGACCTCCCTCCTCCCACGATAACGCCAGATTCATGTGCCCGGCACCTTTTTCGATTCATGTGCCCGGCACCTTTTTTCGGCACCTTTTTGCGGCACCTTTTGGTGCCCGGCACCTTTTCGGTACCTCTTCCCGGCCGGCCACTGTAACGGCATCGGAGGTTCAATCGCCGTTGTTGGTGAAAGAAGCAGTCACGAATGAAAGGTCCGTTCTTCATGCGTCTTGGAAAGTCCATCACCGTCAACTTCGTCATGATCGGAGCACTCCTGACCGGCACACCGGTCGACGCCCAGGTGTGGGGCTCCGGCGATCAGGCGCTCGCGGACGCCGTGCCGCAGGCCAACGCTCACCTGGGCTTCGCGTCGGTGGCGGCCGACTTCAACGCCGACGGCTACACCGATCTCGTGGTGGCGGCGCCCGCCTGGGACGACGGCTCGGGTCACACCGACGGCGGCCGTGTGGTCAGCTTCTTCGGTGGCCCGGGTGGGTTGGGCCCGCCGGTGACGGTATGGGACTACCCCGTCGACAGCGCCTATCAGGGTGCCGTGCTGGCCGCCGGGCACTTCGACGACGGGGACCGGCCATGGCTCGCCATCGGCATCCCCTACGACCAGCTTCTGAACCCCGCCGACGGCCGTGTCGTGCTGCGGCGCTGGGACGGCAGTGCCTGGGCCCTGCAGGGCTTCCTCGCGCTCGGGTACTCGGGTGTCGCCGGGGCCAGCAACACCGACGAGTACTTCGGTACGTCGTTCGCGGTGGGTGATTTCGACGGCGACGGCTATGACGACCTTGCCACCGGGGCGCCGGGCTATCAGGACTACGAGTCCAGCACCACGTTTGCGGGCGCCGGCGCGGTCTCGGTGCTGTACGGCTCGCCGGGAGGGCTCACGACCACGGGGCAGGATTTCCTCCGCCAGAACTGCTGCGGGCTGGGCGGCGCCCAGAGCTGGGCGGGCTTCGGCAGCGCCCTGGCGGCGGGGGACTTCGACGCCGACGGCAAAGACGACCTCGCCGTCGGCGTGCCGAACCGGGACGTTGCCGTGGGCGGGTTGACCTATGCGGACGCCGGCGAGGTGTGGGTCGTCCACGGATCGACGGCAGGGCTGGAGAGCGGCGGCACGCGCCTGGACGACGGTGACCTCGGCGATGCCCCGGAGACGGCCGATCGCTTCGGCGCCGCACTGGCGGCCGCGGACTTCAACCAGGCTTTCATCTGCTTCGGAATCTCGTGTTACGACGACCTCGCCATCGGTGTACCGGGCGAGAGCAGCCTGTCGGGACGGGTGGTGGTGACCTACGGTGGAGAGGACGGCCTCGACCCGACGAACCGTCAGGAGCTCACCCAATGGGTGGTCGACACCTTCTCGGCGCCGGAGGCCGGCGACGGCTTCGGTACCGTGCTGAGGGCCGGCAACCTCGACGAACGCATCGGCGCTGATCTCGCCATCGACGTGCCCTACGAGGACGTGGGCTCGACAGCGGACCAGGGCATCGTGCACCTCGTGTACGGCGGCGCCTCGGGACTGCTCACCTATCCGGGCCAGGTGATGCTCTCCTCGGCGGGTTTGGCGTCGGCCCCGGGCGTCACCGGCGACCACTTCGGCCTCAGCATCGCCATCGGCGACTTCGGTCGAGCCGGCCACGCCGACGTCGCCTTCGGGCTGCCGGGCCGGGAGGTCGCGGGCCAAAGCGGCGCCGGCCTCGTCCAGGTGGTCTACGGCGGCGATGCCTTCATCTTCGGCGACGGGTTCGAGACCGGAGGCTCGTCGCGCTGGAGCGCGACCGTCCCATGAGCGGCGCCGACGTGTCCGGGCAGGCTCCGGCGTGTGCGTACGGAGGCGCCACGTACCGCACTGGTGAACCGGTGGGGGTGGCCGGTAGAACGAACGCGGTGCGTGGCACCCAAGAGGTCACCTCCGTGGCGTACCGGTGTCGCAGGGAATGCCGCAACTCCGCGGCGGAGACTCTACTGATAACCGGTCGCATGCGGATTCTTGCCTCAAGGAGGGGCGTCGCGCTTGCCCGCATTCGGGGCGCCGCGGCGAGAGTTCATCGCCAAGGGAGGTGGCAGGATGGGCGGATCCCGAGTCATGGTAATCGTCACAGTGGTGTTCCTCGGCGTGTCGCTGGCGGTGCCGGCGGTGCCCGCGGTGGCCAACGACCTCGTCAACCCGGATTTCGCGAGCGATCTCTCGGGGTGGGAGAACCCCTTCTTCGGACCCCCGGACAATCGCGCTGACTGGATCGGTACGGACGGCGGGCCGGAGTCTGGGCCAGGGTGTCTCGAGGAGGGGAGCACCTTCAACAACGGAGGTTCCAGCGGACTCTACCAGGTGGTCGCTGTAACCGCGGGCCAGAGCTATGTGCTGTCCGGATGGAGCCGTGTGCCGAGCACCGTTCCCGGAAACGGGGCCTTCCTCTCGGTGGATTGGGTCGACGCGAGCGAAAACGTGGTGGGGACTGGTGCCTCGAGCTGGAACTTCGACGCTGGGGGAGGCTGGCACTACCACTTCGGCATTGCCACGGCGCCCGCAGGGGCCGTCGCCGGGCGGATTCGGCCGTCGATCCAGATGGTGAGCGCGGGTACCGACGAGTCGGTGGCGCGATGGGACGATCTCGACTTCGGGCCGGGCCTCTTCCGGGACGGCTTCGAGGCTGGCAGCACGGACTTCTGGTCGGCGACAACGCCCTGACCAGCCCGCACATCTCACCAGGATTCTGCTGCGACCGCAGAAACGCCAGCCACAGCGCCGCTTTTCCCCTTGGCGCCGCCTGCGACGTGCCGCAAGCACGCCTCGGTGGCACCTCGGTCGAATCGCCACCCTGACCGGCGTCTTCGCGGTCTCGCGACGAACGCTGGTGAGGTATGCGGGCTCAAGGCGGAGGTTCCTTGAGGGTGCCACTGTCGGCAAGACTGCAGTGCCGCTATGCCGAGGGTGGTAGCCACCCGCACCCGCCATCGGCACGGGCCGCGTGACCTCACTCGGGCCGGAAGCCCTCGACCAGGCCGCTCATCCGCTCGTCGTGCTGCAGCAGGCGGACGCCCGTGAAGCCCGCAGCCTCGAGACCGGCTCGGATCTCCGCGAAGGAGTACGTCCCGCCGCCCGCCGTACCGACCAGCATGTTGACCGCGAAGAGGGCGCCTCGGGGGGGCCGGGTGTGGTCATCGCTCATCACGTGGTCGCGGATCACCAGCCGGCCGCCCGGCGCCAGGGCCCGGAGGACCTTCCGGTACAGCTCTACGTTCTGCTCGGCGCTGTTCTGGTGGATGATCGCGGACAGCAGTGCCAGATCGTGCCCGGGGGGCAGCTCGTCCTGCTCGAAATCACCGGCCACGAAGCGGACGCGCTCGATCACGCCGGTCGTGCTCAGGCGCCGGCGCGCCATCTCGATCACTGGCGGCAGGTCAAAGAGCGTCGCCTGCAGCACAGGGCTCGCCTCGAGGAACGCCTGGGTGTAGGTGCCCGAGGCCCCGCCGATGTCGAGCAGGCTCCTCGCATCGCCCGGACCGATCGCGGCCACCACCTCCGCCGCCATCCGGGAGCCGACCGTGTGCATCGCGCCGATGAACGCCTCCCTGTCGCTCTCCCGCTGCTCGGGCTCCGCCGGCCGCGGTGCCGGCGTGCCCCGGCGGAGCACGTTTGTGAGCTCGGACCAGCGTCGCCACAGCGCGACGGAGTGCCGCAGCATCGGCAGCACCGAACGGGCCGACTCGTGCGATAGCAGCTCGGCGGCGTCGCCGGCACAGCGGTACCTGCCGTCCTCTTTCTCGAGCAGGTCCATGGCGGCCACTGCGTCGAGCAGCGTCGTCGTGCCGCGCAGGTCGGTTCCGAGCTCGCTCGCGAGCTCCCCGGCGGTCATCGCCCGATGCGCCAGGGGCGTGAAGACGTCGAGCTCCACCGCCGTCAGGAGCACGCGCGACTCCATGAACGACCGGCCGAGCCCGAGGATCGCCTCAGGGTTCGTCGCGACCATGTCAGCTCACCTCCTCCTGATGTACCTCACACCACGTCTTGGTCGAAGCAGCGGGCATGACCGCGGGTGGGTGGGGGAGTGGAGGCGCGGATCTCATCCGCGCCTCCCACGACCTCTTGCCGAGCCCACGGCCTGCCGACAACCGACCACGCTCCCAAGCCCGAGGCCGATGTCATTGGACGCACAGCGCCCGCTCGGGATTGTAGCCCGGGCTACCGGCTACGCTCGTGCGCCGGCGCGCGCGTGTTCGACAAGTGTCCTGTTTGGGAAGTCCTATGTGCTAGTCGCGCAGCCAGCGTGGTTCCTGGCAAGGCGCGACGACGAAGTCGTAGCAACGCTACTTCGAGGAGGAGCAACGCAGCCAGGGGCCGCAGAGACATGCGAATAGTCCATTGGGATTTTCCAAACAGGAAACTAGAGACCTCAGCGATGGCGGTAGACCACGGCGCCTATGGTCACGGCGCCGCACGCGAGGAAGCTCGCCACCATGCCCCACATCAGGTAGGGGTCGTGCTGCAGGTAACCGTGGGCGATGCCGACCGCCTGCAGCACGTTGAAGCCGCCGAAGGTGATCAGCGAGACGTCCTTGGCGCTCCTGCTCCTGAGGATCCTCGCCGCCTGCGGCACGAAGAGCGAGGCGTTGACCAGCAGTCCGAGGCCGAACGCCACCGCCACGATGTGTTTGAGCGTCATGTCCGGCCTCCCTGTTCGCGGTGTAGCCGCCGGCGTCCCTGCCGACGCCTCCCCGGCCCATTGTGGCTCGCATTGTACGAAGTCCGGCGCCGAAGGGGGTCACCCATCACAATCTCGCACTGTACTGCGGCATGCGCCGAGCGCCGGCCGGGCTCGTAGACTCCTGGAGGAATGTCGGATCGTCACACGGGGCGCTGAAGAAGATAAATATTGCTATTGCAATATTTTCGTATATACTTAATTCCTCTACCGGGCATCGCGCCAGCGGGCGCGGCACCGGCCTCACCTCCAGGCGGCACCTTCCGCGGGTCCGAGGCGAGACCTGAACTGCGGAAGGTGACCGGCCCAGCAATCCCTGGGCCATCTGGAGGAACACATGGCAACAAAGCTCTATGTCGGCGGTCTCGCGTCCGCAACAACTTCTGAGGGCCTCGGCACGCACTTCAAGCAGTGCGGCACGGTCGTCTCGGCGGCGGTGATCACCGACCGCGACACCACACAGTCGCGCGGCTTCGGCTTCGTCGAGATGTCCAGCGAGGTCGAAGCGCAGGGTGCGATCGCCGCCCTCGACCAGAAGCCCCTCGACGGCAACAACCTCAAGGTCAACGTCGCAAATCCACGGCCCGAGCGCGGCCCTCGCGCGTAAGACACCACGATCTGTTCGAGGTGACCCGGGACCACGCAGCGGTGGGGCCCGGGTCTTCTTTTGCCAGGCCGTTCACCTTGGTCGGTCTTAGGTCGAGGGGGAGGGCGGACAGCTGGGTGTCGAGCACGTCCGCCGCGGCCGCCACCGACCCCCGCCGAGCGTGCGGCCCGCGCGCCGAAGCGAGCCTCTGCCGCCGCAACCCGACCCGTGCACCGCCTCAGGCCCCAGGGCTCTTCCCGCCCCGGCTGGCGCCCTCGGGCTCGCGGCACCCTGAGGGAGCGTCCCGGTGGCGTGGTCTCATCGAAGCTCAATGAGGTGCGACCTTATGGACCCCGGTACCGCACGATGCGCAGGACGGGACGCCCCGCGACGTCCTGCAGAGGGAAGTAGAGCAGGTGGGTGGCGGCGTCGACCCCCACGACATGCGCGTCACGTGCGAAGTGGCCCTGCTCGAGCTTCTGGAGACCCCCTCGGGTCACGTCGAAGACCGACACCACGCCGGACTCCGAGGCGACGTACAACCGGTGCGTGCCCGGATCGACGTCGAGCACGTCCACGCCCTCGCCCACGCTCGCGATTGCCTTCTCACGATGCTCCCTCAGGCTGAAGGCACACACCGAGGCGTTTTCCTCGCCGGCCACGAACGCGGTGGCCGTCGACGAATCGATGGCGACGCCGTGTGCGCCCTTCACTCCGGGGAGAGGCCAGCGGCCGGTGACAGCGAGGCTCCGTGGATCGATCGCCACCAGCTCGTTGCTGGCGCCGACCGCCTCGAGGATGTCGCCCGTGACGGGTTCGAAGCGCGTGTTGCCGAGGTCGCCTCCCACCGCGATTCTCTGCACGACAGTGTTGGTCGCGGTATCGATGACGACGCAGTTGCCGCCGTGCTGATCGGTCACGAAAAGGCGCTTCGAGTCAGGGACGTAGGCAAGCCCGTCGACGTTCCCCGCCGGAATCCTCGCCTCGACCTGGAGCGTGTCGGCGTCGATCACGACGATCTCGCCGGAGCCGGCCGCGGCGGCGTAGACGAGGTTGCGGTCGGGAACCGCCAGGACGCCACGCACCGTGGGCGTCCCGGCGACGACCCCCGACACTTTCGCGGCGGAGGTGTCCACCGCCACCACCGTACCGTCACCCATGTGAGCCAGGTACGCCCGGTGCGACGCGTGATCCACCGAGATGTAGTCCATGCGGGTGGCGCCGCCCGGCAGGGCGACGTCGGCGACCACCTGGAAGGACAGCGGGGCGATCCCCTTTGCTCCAGCCATGTGGCCCGCGGTCAGCGTCGCCACCGCCACGAGCGCTACCGCCTGCACCTGGCCGCGGAACGCTGCGAGCACGCCACCCCTCCTCTCAACACCGGGGTGCCGGAGAGATCCGGTCCCCGGTACCGAGGCTACTACGAATGGCAGCCGGAGCGTCTGGCGCCCGGGGCCTGAGCGCGCTTCACTCCGCCTCACCCGTCCTGGCGCCAGTTGACGATCACCTCGAGGTGGTCGGCGCCCTGCTCGGGGATCGCCGACTCCAGCAGGATCGTGCTGCCGTCCGCCAGGACCCGGTACTCCATGCCGCCGATGTTGAGGTAGGGCCCCTGGAAGAGGAGCCTCGGGGCCTCGAAGCTGAAATCGAGGGCGTCGCCTTCGCTGCGGTAGGTGACCCCGTACCAGCCGCGCCCGCGGCGAAACACGAGCTCCGGGCTGTCGTCCCGCCACTGCGGCTCCTCTCCCCCCGGCCGAGACCAGCCAGAGCTTGTCGCCGGTGGGAAACGGGATGACGTAGACCTGGGAGCCGGTCGCGCCGATGGCGGTGTAGGCGACGAATCGTCCGTCCGGGGAGAAGGTGGGCGACCACACGAGCCCGGTGGTCGGCGCCGTCAGGTGGGTCAGGGAGCGCTCCCTCCGGTCCCACACGGAGACCCACGATTTCGCGCCGTCGATCTCGCCCAGGAGGAGGAAGCGCCCGTCGCGCGACCAGTCGCCCGGGTAGAGCCGGTGGGGAGCCGAGAGCAGCTCGGCCGGCTCCGCCGCCGAGTCGACGGTGTGCTCCACGATCCTCCACTTCCCGTCGCGGACCGTGGCCGCCACCAGGTGGGATCCGTCCGGCTCCCAGGTGAGGCCCGTCGGATGGGCACCAGGGTCGATGAACTGTACTGTGCCGCTGGCCGTGTCCAGTACACGGATCCGGGTGCCGCCGTCGGCGCCGGCCAGGATCGCGATCCGGCTGCCGTCCGGCAGGGCGTCCATGGCGCCGTAGGCCGCGGCGGCGAACGGGAGCCGGCTCACCTGCCCGTCCACGTCGCGGCGGACCAGGTACGCGAGCCCGGCGTCCCCGCCCGCGGCGTACACCAGCGTGCCATTGCGCGAGAGTGCGTACTGGCCGGCGCCGGTGGTCGCGGTGCGCAGCCCGGTGAGCACGGTGCGGGGCGCCGGGCCGCTCGCTTCGCCGCCCGAGCTCAGCCGGGTCACCATCAGGCGTCCGGAGCCCGTGAAGAGGAGTGAGCCGTCGTCCTGCAGGCGGACGTCGCTGCTGGGGATGTCGAGCGGGATCCGCTCGCCTCCGGACCGCAGCCGGACCAGCTGATTTGAGTCCCGCAGCAGCAGCTCGCCTGGCTCGAGTCCGTCGGCGACGGAGCGGCACCCGCTGCAGGGCTCCACCACCGTCTCCACCGGCGCGCCGAGGGCTGGACGCATGCGGCGCAAGGACATCCCCTGGTTCGCGATCCAGTAGAGGTTGCCGTCGCGGCTCCACAGCAGGTCGGAGCTGTCGGGGGCCGGGCTGAGCACGTCGACGCCGCCGCCGGCGTACGGTACCCGCTTGAGCATGCCGTCGGCCAGGAAGGCCACCGACGCTCCGTCGGGGGAGAAGCGCGGGAGGTACGCGCCGGCCGTGCCCGCGAGAGCCTGAGCCCGGCCGCTGGCCAGGTCGAGCGCCACGACACCGTCGAAGGCGGGCGTCTGCGAGAGGTAGACGAGGCGGGTGCCGTCGCGGCTCAGGTCCAGCGCCGTGAACTCCAGGCCGAGGGGCGAGCCCCCGAAGTAGCTCAGCGGGTGCTCCGCCGGCAGCGGCAGCCGCAGGCGCAGCTCCGGCGCCTGGCGGGCCGCGGCCCCCCGAGCGCCCGCGAGCCACCATGTCGCGGCGGCGCTGACGGCCAAGGCCGCCGCCACGACGCCGACGGCGAGCCACGCTCTTCGGCTCCGCGGCGGCGTGGCGGCGATCGCCGTCGATGCGCCGCTCTGGCACTCCTCCAGGATGATCCGGGCGTCACCCACCGCCTGCAGCCGGCTGCGCACGTCCCGGGTGAGCAGGCGCCGCATGAGATCGCGGAGTGCGGGAGGCGCGCCCGGGGGGAGGGCTCCGAGATCGGGATCGCGGTGGATGACGGCGGCCAGGGTGTCGGCCACCGTCGGCTCGGCAAAAGCGGCTCGCCCGGTCAGCATCTCGTAAAGCACACAGCCGAAGGCCCAGATATCGGTTCGCCAGTCCACCGCGCGGCCGCGCGCCTGCTCCGGGCTCATGTAGGCGGCCGTACCCAGGATCGTCCCCTCCCTCGTCTGCGCGAGCAGCTGGGTGGGAGAGCTCGTGAGATCCGGCTCCCCGCCGACCCCGGGCTCGTCGCCGAACGCCTTGGCGAGACCGAAGTCGAGCACCTTCACCGTTCCGTCGGGCAGCACCTTGACATTCGCCGGCTTGAGGTCCCGGTGGACGATTCCGCGGGCGTGGGCCGCCTCGAGCCCGGCCGCGATCTGGCGGGCGAGGTCGAGCGCCTCGTCCAGGGGCAGGGCCCCGCGCCCGATCCGCACCGAGAGGTCCTCGCCGTCGGCCAGCTCCATCACGAGCAGGCTGCGCTCGCCATGCTGCTCGATCCCGTAGACGCCGGCGACGTTCGGGTGGTTGAGGGCGGCCAGGCTCCGCGCCTCCGTCTCGAAGCGCGCCATGCGCGCCCGGTCGTCGGCGACCTCCGGGGGCAGCACCTTGATGGCCACCTCGCGACCGAGCCGGAGATCCTCGGCGCGGTAGACCTCACCCATACCGCCCTTGCCGAGCAAAGCGGTGATCCGGAACTGACCCACCTGCTGGTCGATCACGAAGCCTCCGGGGCTTTCAGGCATCGCAGGACTCGTTCTCGTCTATCGTACCTGGACGCCTTGCACCCGGCCAGCCCGCTCGGCCACCTGCTGCGCCGGCTCATCGACCCCGGTTGCCACGACGCGGCGGGTGGCGAGCTCGTCTGGGGCTTCTTCGCCGGCCGCTGCCTGTGGTGTGCGGGACGGCTCGTCAGCCGAGGCTGGTGCTCGCGATCACTCGAGCGACGCCTTGAACGTGCCGCCGTCCGCCCCGGCGACGCGGAGCTCGAGGACCGGACGCCCGCCGCTCGACGCCAGCGCGTCGTGCAGGCTGGTGGCGCGTCCGAGCAGGCACTCGGCGACGGCCCAGGGCATGCGGATCTCGAGCGCGTCCCCGTCATCCCCCTTGATGCTCAGATCGAGCCTCCGGCCGCGTCGGGATCCCCTGAGTACGTCGCCGTCGCGGCGTACGGTGGCCCGGGCGTGGGGCCCCCTGCGGTCGAGCTCCGCGAGCAGGGCGGCGAGGTCGCGGTCGACGGTGTCGTGGCACTCCAGCGAGGAGCCGAGGGCGGACTCCACGGCCTCGCGCACGAAGTGCGACGAGACCCGCACCGTGAGCCCCTCGCCGCTGGCACCGTGCAGCTGGAGGGCGACCGTGTCGGGCGGGGGCGGGGTGGTGCTGGCGCAGCCGGCAGCGAGAAGTGCGACGACGGCGCCGACGAGGAAAACGACAACGGGACGACGAGAGTGCATGCGGACCTCCTCCATGAGGACGTCAACGCAGGAACCGGGCCGTGGGTTCGCGAGCAGCGGTACCGCCTATCCCATTGCGGCATTGGGGGGGCCGCAGCGAGACGCCTGGGAGAGCGCGCGGTCGAGGGCATCGAGACGGCGTCGGAACCTCGCACCCGATTGTTGGAGGCTGAGCCCCTCCCGGAGCCATCGACCGAGGCTCGCGGGGACACTTGCCGAGCAGCCCGGCGACCTCGCACGAGCGCAGGCCGTAGCGAGCCACCGCGAGAACCGTCAGCTCGATGCGGCCTGGGTGAGTTTGGGACCTCGGTGGCGGCTGGCGCGGTCCGCAATGGAATGCCCGGGGGCCGCCTCGAAGCGAGCACCAAACTCGTCCGGGACGAGACGCCGGCGGGCGTTCTCGAGCGCTCGACAGATCGATGGGTGGCACCCATGGCATGGGAAGGAATGCGGGCGCCTTGAGAGTTAATTCTCAATGAAATGATTCTTCATTGCACTACTGCCAGCACGAGAACGGCGGGACTCGCGTTAGGTGCGCTCTCCTCGGCTGGCGGCGGCGCGCTGTGAGAGGAGCGTGAGCAATGCGATGGATGGTGAGTCTGTGCTGTGCGGTGGGAGCCCTGCTGATCGCCAGCTCGGCGGGCGCGACTCTGGTGGTCACCGTGGGTCCGGACGGCGCGTACCCGACGGTGCAGGCCGGCATCGACCAGGCGATCAGCCTCGGCGGCAACCAGCCGGTCCTCGTCGAAACCGGTACCTACCATGAGCACCTGACGGTGCCGGCGACGTTCACCTCCGGCACCGTGGAAGTGATCGGCGGGTATGTGTCGGGCTTCGTCAACCGGACCACCGACCCGGCCGCCACCGTCATCGACGGCGATGCGAACGGCCGGGTTCTAGACCTGAGCCCGGGCGGCGGGAGCCTGGTGTTCGACGATCTGACCTTCACGAACGGCGTCATCACCTCCGGGAGCGGGGCCGGCATGTGGCTGCACCCGGCGTCCAGCAGCTCCGTCGAGCTCTACAACTGCAGGATCTTCGGCAACACCGTGGCCGTCTCGGACACCGCCGAGGGCGCCGGGGTAAAGGCGGTTCTCGACGGCACGAGTCAGCTGGAGCTGGTGGACTGCGTCGTCGGCAACAACTTCGCGCACTCCAGCGCCTCCATTGCGTCCGGCGGCGGCCTCGACATCACCGTCAGCGGGATGGCGTCGGCCTTCATCATCGCCAGCCGCATCGAGAACAACACCGCGCGCGCGGACGGCGGGGCCCAGGTCACCGCCGCCGGAATCTCGGCGCTGGCGAGCGACTACGGATCCCTTGTCCTCGACGACTCCGTGGTCACCCAGAACACGGGGATGACCTCCGGGGTCTGCATGGCGCCGGGCGGCGAAGTCGCGGCGGGCGCTTACGCTCCCGCCTCCACGAGCCAGATCCTGATGCGGCGCGACCACTGGGTGGGCAACATCTGCAGCCCGGCCCCGGCTTACTCGACGCTCGGCGCTCAGCTGATTGTCGACACCCGGGCGTCCACGCTGGGACACGTCAGCGACTCGGTCATCTCCGGCGGCAACGGCGGCGGAATCACGGGCTACGGAAGGGACACCTCGGAGCTCGACCTCACCAACCTGACGGTCGCCGGCAACACCTTCGAGGGGGTGCATCTGGAGCGGCAGGACACGTCGTCCGTGTCGCTGGCGAACACCATCGCCGATCTCAACGACACCGACACCAGCCTGACCACCGGGGTCAGCACGACCACCAACCTGGTGGGGACGGACCCTCACTTCGTGGATGCCGCGGGCGGTGACTACGGCGTCCTGGCCGACTCGCCGGCGATCGACCAGGGCACCAACACCGCGCCGGGCGTCGGCGAGCTCGACGTCAACCGCTGTGCCCGGTGGCAGAGCGGCACGGTGGACATCGGCGCCTCCGAGCAGGCCAGCGTCTACTGCGGCGGCTTCGAGCTGGGCGGCCCTTTCCGCTGGTCGGTGGTGGTGCCGTAAGAGCGGCAGAGGGGCCACGCTTCGCTCCATTGCGGGACAGGGGTACCCCTCAACCCGCACCACGAGCCCGTACCCAGAGCGGGAGCGGGGGGAGGCGCGGCGCCTCTCCGCGCGCCCGGCACCGCCCGCCGGGCGGTGCCCGCCGCAGCTGCTACCGAGCCCCGCCGAGCGTACGGGCACATGGACCAGCTCCGGCAACATGCCCGAGACGTCGTCAGCAGAAGGCTTCAGCAACGTGAAGTGACTGCAGCCCATGGCCGAGGTCCGGTCGTGTGGTACGGGGGGCCGCATGCCGCGCCGGGGTGGCCGGCGGGCGACGTGACCGAAGCCCGGGGTCGTCGGCCCAGGTGCCGCCGCAGCTCGCCGAGGGGGTGCGGGCGGTGACCTCCCGCCGGTCGGGGGGTGCTCTTCCGCGTCGCCGGCAGAGCCGCGAGGTGAATCCATAAGTGGTTCACGGTCTCATTCCTGATATCTGTTATAATCCAGGAGAACCTGAAAGCGAGAGAGAACGATGACGGCGAGGATTCGACTCACGCCGAGGCGGCGCCGCCAAGGGGTCGGACGCGTCGCCCGAACGCCGCTCGGCTCGGGTATCGCGTTCCTGTGCGTGCTCGTGTCCGCCTGGGTCGCTGCCGGGGCCTGTGCGGCGGCAGCGGAGAGGAACGACCTCCCGGCGCGCGACGCCCGCCCCCTGCCGTCGGTCCGTGCAGACAGCTCCGCCGGAGGAGAGTTCGTGCTCGATCAGATCGGTGCACAGGCGCACCGATCCGAGGGCGGCGACTTCCAGTTGCTCGCACCCTGCGCAAGCCGGTCTCTCGCGTTGGCGGCGTCGTGCACGTGCTTCTGCGGAGGGCTGTTCGCCGACGGGTTCGAGACCGGGGATCTGAACGAGTGGAGCTCGTGGATTCCCTGAGCCCCGCAGAGACGAGGAGAACGACCATGATCCGTTTTCAGACCGCCCGCCTCGTGGCTGTGCTGGCCGCCGCCGCTCTCGCTCCGGTAGTGCTGGCCGAAGACGCCGCCGAGCTCAGCCTTGGAAGTGAGTTCACCTACCGCGGCCGCCTGCAGCAGAAGGGAGAGCCGGCCGAGGGCACCTTCGACGTGATCTACGACCTGTACGACGCCCGCCGGGGAGGGACACTGATCGGCAGCACGACGCGCCTCGGGCAGGAGGTGCGCAAGGGGCTTCTCCAGGCCGACCTCGACTTCGGCCACGACGCCTTCGCGGACGGCGGCGCCTGGCTCGAGATCCGGGTGCGGCCGGCGGGAAACGGCCCGTTCACTGCGCTCGAGCCCCGCCAGAAGATCGCCGGGACCGCCACCGTCTGCACCGTGGACAGCGATGTCGAGGTCAACGGCAACCTCTCGGTCGCCTTGGGAAGCTCCTTCCGGGTCGGGACGCCCCTGCACGGCCTCTACGTCCAGGACGACCGGATCTTCGTGAACTCCCTGAGTGATCCCGAGTTGCTCATCAACCCCGGCGGCGGGAAGCAGGTGGGGATCGGGGTCGCCCAGGCCGAGGCGCCGCTCAGCGTCACCGGCAGCCCCGACGCCAACCTCGCCGGTGGCGGCGCGGTGATCATCGGCTCCACGGCGGGGCCCAACATCGCCCTCGATAGCAACGAGATCATGGCGCGGAACGGCGGCTCCGCGGCGCCCTTGTACCTGAACCACGACGGCGGCACCGTGTACCTCGGCGGGTCCTTGAGCTTCGGCTACGAGCTCGTCGTCCAGGGGTCCTGCCAGGGCCTGTACATCGCAGCCGCCTGCTCTCCCGGGAAGCACGTGCTGGGCGGCGGCTGTGGGAGGTTCGGCGCCAAGATCAGGACCAGCTTCCCGAGCGATGCCAACAACATCACCGCGGCGGGCACCACCGCCTACACGTGCGCCTTCGACGGCTGCGACGGCACCTCCCGCGCCTACGCCATCTGCGCCAACGTGGAGTAAGATACCTGTGCCAGGCACCTTTACAGGCACCTTTAATCGAGAAGCGGTCGTCTATCGGGTGGCACCCGGACGTACCCTGTAGACTGGATCATGGCCGAAGCCGGAGACGACAGCGGCGCCCGCACCGACCGGGCCGGGCCCGGCGAACCCCGGGCCGATGGGTCTCGGCCGGATCCCACCGACCTGCTGATTGCCCACCGCAACGGTGATGACCGTGCGCTCGAACAGCTTCTGCCTCGGATCTACGAAGACCTCCGACGGATCGCCCGGATGCAGCTTGCGCGCCTGCGTCCGGGCAACACGCTCGACACTACGGCGTTGGTTCACGAGGCCTACCTCAAGTTGTTCGACGAGTCGCGGGTCGAGCCCAACGACCTCGACCACTTCTTCGCCCTGGCGGCGCGGGCGATGCGGCAGCTCCTGGTCGACCACGCTCGCCAGCGGACCACGCTCAAGCGCGGCGGCGGCGTGGCGCCGGTGTCGCTCGAGCTGCTCCAGGTCGGAGTTGAGCGCCAGGCCGACACCCTCCTTGCCATCGATCAGGCGCTCGCGGGTCTGACTCGCAACAACCCCCGCCTGACACAGGTCTTCGAGTGCCGCTTCTTTGCCGGCCTGAGCGAAGAGGAGACCGCCCGCGCGCTCGCCGTGTCGCTGCGCACCGTCCAGCGCGACTGGGCCAAGTGCCGTGCGTGGCTCCGGCGCGAGCTCGAGGGTCTGGGAGCTTCGGGCTAGACACCGCCGGTTTCATGGCCTCAGGGTGGGACGTGACTGCTCCACTCGGTGGTGTCGCCGGTCTCCAGGTCGTCGCAAAACACTGAGTAGAAGCCGCACCCCGTGCCGAGCGGCTCCGTCGTCACCACGAGCTGGTACGGGCGGTCGAAGTGCGAAGGAACCGCCTGACCCGGCGATGTCCTGACGGAGCCGAGACCGCGTACGAAGGGGTAGGTCTCGAGGTAGTAGGAGCCCGGCGCGAGCAGGGCCGGGCCCGCGTGAATCGTCCTGCCGACGACCGGATTCCCGGTCTCCAGCCTCACCACGCCATTCGAGTCCCAGAGCCTCAGCTTGATTGCCTGGTCGGTCGGCACCTGGAGGGTACCGATCGAAATCTCGCTCGACGAGGCGAGCATGATCTCGTACCAGTCGAAGTTGTGCGCGTCGCCGGCGGCGATACCTGGCCCGAGGTGCCCAGCGATGCTGGTGGCCTCGATCACCTGCTCGAGGGGGATCAGCCGGGCCGTCCCAGTCGGCGCGGGCCAGCTGTTGGGGACCCCGTCGTTCGGCTCGTAGCAGTCGGGTCGGCTGGTGAAAGTCCAGCTCAGCTGATAGGGCCAGGGGTGATCCTCCTCGGGCGGGTGCTGGAACTCGAACACCTCGAGCCAGTAGGTCTGGCTGGCTGCGACCTCGAAAACCACGGTGATCTCCTGCGGGTTGGCGTCGGTGGTACCGCCACTCGAGATCGCCGGACCCGCCTGCTGGTAGCTGACGTTGAGCCACGGTCGGGCGGGAGCCGTCGTCGTGAGCTCGACGGTGACGTAGCCCCCGGCCGGGTCGTCCGGAACGGTGAACTGGTACACGTCGTGATCGGCAGAGTCGGACCAATTGTTGTCGAAGTTCCCGCTCGCCGGCGTCGGCGTGTACGGAACGCAGTCGTGCTGGGCGAGTGCCGGGGCCGTCGGCAGCAGCATGAGCGTCGAGAGGAAGATAGTGGCCGGCGGTCGGCTGAGGATCGATATGAGGCGCATGGCTCGTTGACCTCCGTTTCCGTTCGCGGCCCTCGGGGTCCGGCCGCACCTCTTTATCGAGAATCAATACGGAAACCCGCCACGCCGGTGGCCGCGGAGGGGCTCGGGGGTTTCGGCGGCCGTCGCGGTGGAGGGCAGCCCGGTCGCGGCTTGATATGGTTGACGGTGCATGAACCCGTCGTCAGAGGGAGGTGCCGCCTGGCAACGTGTCGAGGATATTCTCGACCGGCTGTTGGACAGGCGCGACGGGCTCGCCGAAGGGCGGGTGCCCACGGTGCCGGAGCACCTGCTCGACGAGCTCTGCGGCGGCGACGCGAGCCTGCGACGCGAGGTCGAGGCGCTGCTCGCCCACACCGGGGCCCGGCGTGATGTGCTCGACGGGGGCCTCGCGGCCGCGATGCCCGAGCTGCTGGATGACCTCCTTCTCGACCCTGGGGACGGAGCGGCGCACGACGCGGCCGTGGGGAAGCGGGCCGACGCCCGGTCGCCGGCTCGGGAGGTGGGCCGCACGATCGACCGGTACCGGCTGCTCGAAGTGCTCGGGCGCGGTGGCATGGGCGTCGTCTACCTCGCCGAGCGGGCCGATGAGCACTTCGAAAAGCGCGTGGCCTTGAAGGTGATGCCGCGCGGTCTGGAGAGCCCCGAGAGAGAGCGTCGTTTCCGCACCGAGCGCCAGATCCTGGCACGCCTCGAGCACGAGAACATCGCTCGCCTGCTCGACGGTGGGATGACCGCGGACGGGTACCCCTACCTGGTGATGGAGCTCGTCGACGGAGAACCCATTGACAGCTTCTGCGAGCACCGATCGCTGAGCCGGCGGGAGCGGCTCGAGCTCTTCCTCGACGTCTGCTCGGCGGTGCACTACGCGCACCGGAACCTCGTCATCCACCGCGACCTCAAGCCCGGCAACATCCTGGTGACGTCGGACGGTACCGTCAAGCTCCTCGACTTCGGCGTCGGCAAGCTCCTCGACCGGCCGGAGGGAGAGCTGGGGACCAGCTTCCAGCCGAGGACGCCGGGGTACGCGTCGCCGGAACAGCTGCAGAATCGGCCGGTATCGACCTCCACCGACGTCTACTCCCTCGGCGTTGTGCTCCACCGGCTGCTCACGGGGGCCGTGCCGGGAAACGCCGGGGTTCCCGGAGGACCGCACGCGGCCGTCGGAGGCGATCTCGGAGTGATCGTCGAGCGCGCGCTGCGCGAGAGCGAGGACCAGCGCTTCGGCTCGGCCGCCGAGATGGCCGACGACATCCGACGCTACCTGCTCGGCCGGCCGATCGAGTCACGGCCGCAGTCGGCCCGCTACCGATTGGGCAGGTTCGTCGCCCGCCACCGGATCGCGGTCGGGCTTGCCGCCCTCGCCGCGGGGCTGACGGTTGTCGCCGTGCTCGTCATCGCCGGGCAGGGGCGCATCGCGGCGCAGGAACGCGACCGGGCGTGGTTGGAGGCGCAGAAGGCGCAGTCGGTGGCGGAGCTGCTCGAGAGCCTCCTGAGCGCCGCTGATCCCTACGGCGAAGGGGCCGGTCAGCTGAGCTCCAGGGAGCTGCTCGCGCGGGGCGAGGCGCGGGTGCGTACGCAGCTCCGCGACCAGCCCGCCGTGCGGGGTGAGATGCAGTCGATCATCGGATGGGCCTACGGCCGCCTCGGCGAGGATGCCCGCGGGGCGGCCCTCCTGGAGCAGGCGGTGGAGCTTCTGCGCACCGCCCGGCCCGTCGACCGGCTCGCCATCGCCCGTGCGCTGCGGAGGCTGGCGGCGATCCACCGGCGCCAGGGCCGCGCCGAAGAGGCGGGGAGGCTGCTGCACGAGGCTCGGGCCATGCTCGAGCGCGAGGGGGCGCTCGAGACGAAGGAGGCGGGGCACCTGTTCGCCGAGCTCGGCCGCTGGCACCAGGCCCGCGACCAGCACGCCGAGGCGGCCGCCGACCATCGCCGTTCGCTGCTCATCTTCGAGGCGCTCGGTGACGACACCGGAGCGGCCGTCGAGCGCCTCGACCTCGCGGGCCTCCTCGACCGCAGCGGCCGCCGCGAGGAGGCTCTCAGGCTCAAGCGGGCGGCGCTCGCCAGCCTCGTCGCGGTGCACGGCGAGGATCATCCGCTGGTCGCGGGCACCCGCAACGACATCGCCATCACCCTTCATCGGCTGGGCGACTACACGGGGGCCGAGCGCCTCTACCGCCAGGCGATTGCCGTCAACGAGCGGCTGCTCGGGCCGGACCATCCGGGGCTGGCCGACAACCTCACCAACCTGGGCAAGGTCCTGATGGACCAGGGACGCTTCCGCGAGGCCGCACCGGTGCTCGCCCGGGCGGTCGCGATCGCCAGCCGCAGCCTCGACCCGGATGCTCCCCACCGTATCGCCGTCGAGACCAACGCCGCGTCGCTCGAGGTGGCGCTGGGCCGCTGCGATGACGCCATCGAGCGCTACCGCGACGGTCTCGAGCGGCTCGAGCGCTCGACCGGCGAGGACAGCCGGGCGAGCTCACGGGTACGCAGCCTGCTCGGTATCGCGTTGCATCGGAACGGCGACGCCCGCGCTGCGGAGGCGCTGCTCGCCCGGGCCCTCGAGGAGCAGCGCCGCGGCGCCGTGCCCGGCCACGTCGCCGAGACGCTGGTCGGGCTGGGCGCCGTCCTGAGCGACCTGGGCCGTTCCAACGCCGCCGAGGAGTTGCTTCGGGAGGGGCTGGCGCTGTGGCGGGAGCTGCTTCCCGCCGGGCACTGGCGGGTCGCTGCGGCTCGGGTCGAGCTGGCCGGAGCCCTGCTGCGGAAGCGCCCGTCCACGCCGGGGGAGCGGGAGGAAGCCGCTGGACTCCTCGCAACGAGCGGCGCAGCCACCTCCGACCAGCCGAGCCTGAGCTGGACCCGGGACCGGGCCGCCGCGTTCGCCCGCCTGGTCGGCCAGCAGCCCGACTGAGCCACCGATCGGAGGGGTGCAACCCTGCCACGGGCAGGAGCGACTCGTCACGATCTCACGCTCTGCTGCGGCCCGCGCGCGAGCCCAGCCGACGGCTCTACCGAGATGACACGAGGTCAGGGGGTGATACGCGTCGCTCTGGCCTCGGAAGGTGCCGGCCAGACGTGTCGTGGTAACGCAAGATTCCTGTGCCAGGCACCTTTCCGCTGCACATGGAGTACATGCCACTGGGCTTCTCGGGGCGCCTGCAGGAGCCCCTGTTGCGCGTCGTACTGGGGCGCATCGCAGCGCGCTTTGTGCGTCAGCTGAGGGGCTTGGCCGAGAGCACTGACGCCTGATCGCGGCCGCTCACTCCTTCATGGCGCAGGGAGAAGCGCCCGCTGCGCCGCCCCGGCCAGACCTCAGATCCGCAGCATCAGAAGC
This sequence comes from uncultured Acidobacteriota bacterium, assembly GCA_963844845.1. GTDB lineage: Bacteria > Acidobacteriota > Thermoanaerobaculia > Thermoanaerobaculales > Sulfomarinibacteraceae > CAWJPW01. Next base: position 44,234 of record CAWJPW010000008.1, on the reverse strand, counting down.
GGTACCACGTCGGCCTCCCGCCTACCAGCTTCCCGACGCTCCGCCGCCGCCCGAGGACCCGCCGCCGCCGGAGAAGCTGGAGCTCGACCCGCCGCTGCTCCACGACGATCCGGAGCCGCCCGACGAGATCGAGAAGCCGCCGATGGAGGCCCGGCCCTTGCTGCGGAGGTCCCGCGCCGCCTTCTTGTACCAGCCGGACCTCCCGAGCACCACCTTGGCCACGGGGAAGACCACCAGGTAGGTCACGAGCAGGTAGAACGCGCCCGAGGTTCCCACCACGATGATGGGGAACATGGCCCAGAACGGGATCAGGAAGACGTAGAGGAACCACCCCATGCCTGGGGTCACCACGCCGATCACGGTGAACAGGCCGATGATGCCGAAGATGAACGCCCCCAGGAGGAGCCGCTCGATGAGCGGGAGGTCGGGCACGTCCATGTGGAACGCCGGGGAGGCTCCCCCGCCCTGACCGGCGCGCTCAGCGAGCGCGGGCGCTGTGCCGGTCTGAAGCACCGTGAGAATGGCATCGACGCCCGCCTCGACGCCGCCGTCGAAGTCGCCGGAGCGGAAGCGGGGCGCCATCGCGTTCCGGATGATGCTGCCGGCGGCGCCGTCGGTGAGGGTTCCCTCGAGGCCGTAGCCCACCTCGATGCGCATGGACCGGTCGTTGGGCGCCACCAGCACGAGCACGCCGTTGTCCTTGCCCTTCTGGCCGAGCTTCCACGCATTGAAGACGGCCACGGCGTAGTCCTCGACGCTCTCGCCCTCGAGCGAGGAGACGGTGAGCACGACGACCTGGTTCGTGGTCTTCTCCTCGTAGGCCTTGAGGCGCTCGCTCAGCGCCTGCCGCGTGCCTTCGCTGAGGACTCCCGCGTTGTCGTTGACGCGGCCGGTGAGGTAGGGGATGTCCATGCTGCCGGCGACGAGTGCGGTGAGCAGCACGCCGGCGGTGAGTGCCGAACGGAGGGTCGCTCTCATGGCCCCTGCTCCTCGATGATCGTGTTCGGGAGCTCGTCCTCGACGGGAGTGTCCCCTCCCGACAGCCCGAGCGCCTTCTCGATTCCTCTCAGCCCCTGCTCCAGGGCGCCGCCCACGTCGCCGACGGCGAGTGCCGCCGCCACGCGCCCCACGATCGCCTGCGAGGCGGCCTCGCTCAGGCGGCTCCGGAGACCGCGGTCCGGCAGCAGGACGACCTGCCGCTCGAACATGCTGACGAGGAGGAGCACGCCCGAGCGCCCGTGCGTGGCGAAGAGCTCACGCTCGAGGAAGAGGGACTGCGCGTACTGGCGCGCCTCCGCCTGAGCCCGGTGTGGGTCGAGAAAGAGCCGCGCAAAACGGGGGAAGGCGACGCAGGCGAGCCCGCAGACGGCGCCGGTCGCCAGCGTCGCGACGACGGCGAGCAGGGTGACCGGGCCTTCGATCCACGCCGGCCGGAGCAGGGCGTACAGGGTCGCCACCAGGCCCGCGAAGGCCGCCCCCAGAGCAAAGGCCTTCCAGGGCAGCTCGGTGAAGTTGTCGCTGCGCCCGATGACCGCGAGCACGATCTGGGCCCCGGTCCGCTGCTCGGCGTCGGCGATACGTTGATCCAACGTCGTCCGCTCGTGATCGGTCAAAAATGGCCTCATGTTCCCTCGCTCGCATAGGTTTCCGCGGCCCGCTCGCCGCGCCTCGCCTGACCCGTCGCCGGATGCACCGATGCGGCCTCGACCTCGCTCTGCCTCGCACGCGCCCGCGCGTCGAGCAGCCGCGCCCCCTCCGCCGTGAGCGTGACGGTACCCGGCTCGAGGTCGCGGCGGATGATCCCCAGCTCGTGCGCGGCCGCGAGGGCGCCCGCGATCTCGGTGGCCTTCTGGAGCCCGTGCATGACGTGACCACCAGTCTAGAGAGCCGGCTCGGCGCTGTCGACGGAGGATCGCCTTGATCTTCGAGCGAGAGGGGTGCGAGGGGTGCCACCTACCTATCACCTCTGGTAAAGCCAGATGCATGTGCCTGGCACGTTTCGTGGCACTTTTCGGCTGGCGGCTTCCCGAGGCCGCGCTATCATCCCCCCGGAGACCCGATGGACTTCTTCGCGATCACGGCGGTGCTGGTGACGGTGGCGGCGCTCGCCAGCTATCTCAACTACCGTTTCGTGCGCCTGCCCAACACCATCGGCATCATGGTGATCACCCTCGCGGGCTCGCTGGTGGTGCTGCTCGCCAGCGCGGCCGGGCTCCATCTCGAGACGCAGGCCGCGCACCTGCTGGCGTCGGTCGACCTCGAGCAGGTCCTGCTCCACGGCATGCTCGGCTTCCTGCTGTTCGCCGGCGCCCTGCACGTCAACCTCAACGACCTCGGCGAGCAGAAGTGGACCATCGCCTCCCTCGCCACCGTCGGCGTTGCGCTCTCGACGGTGCTGGTGGGGGGCTTCGCCTGGCTGGTGCTCGACTGGGTCGGGCTGACCACGTCGTTGCTGGCGTGCCTGCTGTTCGGCGCCGTGATCTCGCCCACCGACCCGATCGCGGTGCTCGGCATCATGTCCCGGGTCGGCGCCCCCAAGAGCCTCGCGGTCAAGGTGGCGGGGGAGTCGCTGTTCAACGACGGCGTCGGGGTGGTGGTGTTCCTGGTGCTGCTCGAGCTGGTCAAGCGCGCCCACGGCCTGACCCCCGCCGACGTCGGCCTGCTGTTCGCCAAGGAGGCCCTCGGCGGGGCGTTGTTCGGGTTTGTCCTCGGCCTGGTTGGCTACTGGTTCTTGAAGAGCGTCGACAACTACCAGGTCGAGGCCCTGCTGACCCTGGCGCTGGTGTTCGGCGGCTACGCCGTCGCCGGTGCGGTCCACATCTCGGGCCCGATCGCGATGGTGGTCGCCGGCCTGCTGATCGGCAACCAGGGCCGCGCTCTGGCGATGTCCGACACCACCCGCCAGCGCCTCGACGACTTCTGGGAGCTGATCGACGAGGGCCTCAACGCGGTGCTGTTCGCCCTGCTCGGGCTCGAGGTCCTGCTGGTGCCCTTCACCGCCGCCCATCTGCTCGCCGGGCTGGCGATGATCCCCGCCGCCTTGCTCGCCCGCGCGCTCAGCGTCGGCGGTGTGGTCAGCGTGCTGCGCCTCGGTCGCACCTTCACCCCCGGCGCCGTGCGGGTGCTGGTCTGGGGCGGCCTGCGCGGCGGTATCTCCGTCGCCCTCGCGCTCTCCCTCCCCAAGATTCCCGCCCGCCCCGCCTTCGTCGCCATCACCTACATCGTCGTGGTGTTCTCCATCATCGTCCAGGGCCTCACCATCGGCCCCCTCGTCCGCCGCATCGTGCCAGACGCCCGACGGGACACGAGCGAGGTGTGAGGCTCGAGCCGAGCCGGAGGCCAACGTCCCGCGCGGCCGGCGATGCGGCGAGGTCGTAACGGTAACGGTAACGGTAACGGTAACGGTAACGGTGCCAGGCACCGATCTGCGTATTTATGCCCGGAGGATCAGGTGGTAGTGGTCGCCGAGTAGACACCAGCCAAACGAAGTCGCTTCATCCCGATCCACGACTTGACGGACGATCTCGATGAAACGCTCGCCGAGCTTCTCGTCGTCGAACGCCATCCATCCACCGCCCACTCGGTTGTAGACGTGGTAGATCCGCCCCTCCTCGAAGGTCCTTCCCGCTCGCGGCTCCTTTCCTCCACCGCGATTCCAACAAATCGGCAGTTCGGTGCCTGGCACCTTTGGGCACCTTTATCTGAAGGCGAGCGACGCCTTCAACGACCGTCCGAGCTTCGCGTTCTTCCCCGGCGAACGGGAGTAGTCGCTTTCGTCGACCACCGCCGGGGCCCGAGGGCTCGTCTGTACTACAATGGCCGCAAGGCAGCCATCGCTTTATCGTCATCAAGTGAAGGAGACCCTCATGCGCGCTTTGCATCATTGCTGGACTGTGTGTGCGCTATGCCTCTCAGGCATGGTACTTGGGATTGGATTCGCCGACGCCGCAGCGACCTACGGCACACGATTCCAGGTCAACACCCTGGTGACCGCCGGCGACCAGACCAACCCCGAGGTGGCCGTCAACAAGTACGGGGCGATGCTCGTGGTTTGGGAGAACCCAACCACAGATGGGGACATTTTCTGGCGCATGTGGTTTCCCGACGGCACCAGCACCCTCGACACCCGGCTGAACACATTCACCGCTGGAACCCAACAGAATCCGCAGGTCGCGGCACTGGCCGCCGGCGCCTTCGCAGTGGTCTGGTCCTCCGATACCTGTATCCTCGACATTTGCAACCCCGACTACGACTCCATCGTCGCCCAGGTAGTCACCCCCGCCGCCACCACCCTCAGCGAAGATGCCTTCGTGGGCCAGTACACCAACACCATTATGGAGGTCCCGGACGTGGCGCCGCTCGCCGAGGGTTTCGTCGTGGTGTGGGCGAGCTTGAGCGGTCCGGGCGACGACACCGACATGCGCATCGAGGCGTCGAAGCATGCGGTCACCGGGCAGCGGATTGGGAGCGAGTTCCAGATCAACCTCAACGGAACGGGGTGGCAGTTCGACCCGGCAGTGGCGGAACGTCCTTTTTCCGGCGGCTTTTACACCATGTTCAGCAGCGATCCGTCGCCGTTCGTCCCCCCCGCGGACGACCGCGACATCCGCCGCCGCACTGTCAACGCGGATGGCAGCTTTCACCCCGCAGAGACGCTCGAGGCATGGGATGCCGAGGTGGCACGACCCGACATCGCCGTCAACGCCGCCGACAACTACCTCATGGCCTGGGAGGACGGCCTCGGCATCGTGGCGGAATCAGTTTCCAGGTGCCACGCAGGTGAGAGCTTCACCGACTTGGGAGGCTCGGGGAACGGCCGGCCCCGGGTGGCCGCACTGCCGTGGAACGGATTCGTGCTCACCCACAGCAATCGCAGCGTGATCGAGTGGCATCTCGTCGACGACACGGATTTCGGCGCCGACGGCGGCGTCCTCACCGGCGTCGGCACCGATCTCGGCGAGCACGGGCTCGCCGCCCTGAGATCAGGCGGCTTCATCGCCGTCTGGGATGAGGGGGCGATGATGAGTACCATCCCAGGCGCGACCGACGTCAACCGCGGCATCGCGGCGGTGATCATCAGCTTCGACACCGTTTTCAAAGACGGGTTCGAGTGCGCGGAAACCGCCTTCTGGAGCGCGACAGCGCCCTGACGCACCCCCCCCCCCTCCCGGTCGCTCACGCCCGCTCGGGGTGCAACACCGCCAGCGCGGCCTTGTGGCGTCCTTCGATGGTGAGGGTCAGCAGGTCGGCAGCCGACGCGGACGCGGTGCGACGCGGTGTCGGGTAGACCCGGGCGGTTACCCGCCCGGGTCTACCCGACACCGCACCAGGGCCCTCGCTCTGTGACGGGTCGAAGGGTCGCGAAGCCGGGGCGAGCGGATACGATGCATCCCATCTGCCACCCTGGGGATGCGGCGAATGCGCTAGTCTGAACGAGGGGATCTCATGCGAAGACATCGAAGCGTGGCCGGAGTGCTCCTTCTTCCGCTCCTTCTCTGCTTCGCGCCGTCCGCGCGTGCCCAGAACGTGGTCGTCACCTACTTCTCGAGAACCGGCCACACCAAGGCGATGGCCGAGGCCGTCGCCAAGGGGGCGCGGAGCGTGCCCGGCGCGCACGTCCGCCTGCTGACCATCGACGCAACGGACGCGGACGATCTGCGCTGGGCCGACGCCATCATCCTCGGCAGCCCGGTGTACAACGCGAACGCCGCGCCGCAGGTGCTCGAGGCTCTGGTCACCTGGCCGTTCCAGGGCCTCGAAGACCGGGTCGGCGCGGTCTTCGTCACGGCGGGCTGGATCTCGGGCGGGCAGGAGCTGACCGCGATGCACCTCGTGGCCTCGCTGCTGGAGCGCGGCCTGATCATCGTCGGCGGCGAAGGAACGGAGCCGTTCGGAGCGACTGCGATCACCGAAGAGCCGCCGTTCGACCAGAAAGGCGACGGTGCGGTCGACCCGCGGTTCCTCGCCCACGGCGAGGCGCTCGGCCGCAGGGTGGCCGAACGGGCGCTGTGGTTGAAGACCGGCAGGCCGAAGCCGGCCGAGCCTACGCCCGACCCGACCCCCCCGCCGCCGGTGGCGACTCCGGATAGATAGGTGTCAGGCTCCGCATCGGCGCACGAGGAGGTGCCACCCTCGGCAATACTGCAATGGCGCCAGAAAGGTGCCAGAAAGGAAAGGTGCCAGGCACATGCATCTGGCGTTACCATGACACATCTGCCCGGTACCTTTCCCAGTTAGCCCGCAAAAAGGGGACCCGGGCGGTTACCCGCCCGGGTCGACCCGACACCCTTGCGTGATCAGTCCGAGATCGCGGGTTTGAGATCCCGCTTGACGTACGAGCGGACCGCGGCCAGGACGATGGGCACGACCCCGCACAGAATGAACGTGACGTCGCCCACGATCCGGACCCATTCCAGCGTGTGGAACGATCCGCTCATGGTGAAGGCGAGGCTCCTGCCGTGCCAGTAGCCGTTGTTGAGGACGTCCCACAGCTGGAGGACTCCCGCCGGGAAGAGGTCGAGGACCACCATCAGTGCGAGGCCGGCGTTGAGCCCCCAGAACCCGAACCTCACCAGCTTCTCCGTCGTGGCCCACGTCTCGTCGCTCTGCATGGAGCGCAGCACGAAGACCAGGACGCCGAGCGCCAGCATGCCGAAGACGCCGAACATGGCGGCGTGACCGTGGTTGGCCGTCAACGTCGTTCCGATCTCGAAGTACGAGACGATCGGGGTGTTGATGAGGAAGCCGAACACGCCCGCGCCGACGAAGTTCCACACGCCGACCGCGATCAGGAAGTAGATGGCCCACTTCTGCTTCGAGGCCATGTCAGTCCCGTCTGCCAGCTGGTTCCGCTTGCGCAGCTGGACGAACCCTGCGGCGTCGAGCGTCAGCAGCGTCAGGGGCACGACCTCCAGCGCGGAGAAGCACGCCGCGAGACCCATGTTGAGCACGCCCTGGCCGGTGAAGTACCAGTGGTGGCCGGTCCCGACGATGCCCCCGACCAGAAAGAGAATCGCGTCGAGATACACCAGCCGGGTGGCGGACCGCGTGCTCACGAGCCCCATGTACCGGAACATGATCGCCACCAGCACGGTGGCGAAGAGCTCGAAGAAGCCCTCGACCCACAGGTGGATGATCCAGAAGCGCCAGTTGTCGATGACAGCGAAGTTGGTGTGGGGGCCGTAGAAGAGCGCCGGGAGGTAGAAGAGCGGAATGGCCACCGCGGCGTACAGGAACAGGGCCGACAGCTCCGACCTCCCTTCCTTCTTGATGGCAGGCCGCAGGGCCCGGAACATCAGGAAGAGCCAAAAGACCAGTCCCGCGGCCAGGAGGAGCTGCCAGAACCGGCCCAGGTCGAGGTACTCGGAGCCCTGGTCGCCGAGCCAGAACCACAGGTTGCCCAGCTTGTTGTTGATGCCGAGGTACTCACCCCCCAGGCTGCCCAGCACCACGACGAGCAGTGCGCCGAAGAGCACGCTGACGCCCAGCTTCTGCCCCTTCGGCTCGCTGCCGCCGACCCAGGGCGCCAAGAAGAGCCCACCGGCGACCCATGCTGTGGCAATCCAGAAGATGGCCAGCTGCAGGTGGTACGTGCGCAGGAGGTTGTAGGGCAGCCACTTCACGACCCAGCTCAGGCTGTAGAAGGCGTACGGCTCGACCCTGTAGTGGGCGAGCGCACCGCCGGCGAGGGCCTGGAGCAGGAACAGCAGCGCCACGATGAGGAAGTACTTCCCCGTCCCCCACTGGCTCGGCGTGAGGGTCCACGACTGGGTGGGAGGCTTGAGGAGCTTGAACTCGCCCTCTTCCCCCTCCCATCCGAGGAAGTGGAACTTGCCGAAGACCAGCAGTACGACTCCGAGACCTGCCAGCAGGGTCACGAGGCTCAGGGCGCTCCAGATGTAGGCCTGGCTCGAAGGGTGGTTCCCGACGAGCGGCTCGTAGGGCCAGTTGTTGGTGTAGGTGTAGTCCTTGCCCGGCCGGTTCGCCACGGTCGCCCAGGTGGCCCAGGCGAAGTAGGAGACCAGGTCCCTGAGCTCCGTGGGGCTCGCGACGTAGTCGGACGGGAGACCGGGCGCCTCATCTCCTTTGGTGAAGTACTCGCTCCAGTAGGGGAGAAGGGCGTTGTAGGCGGCCTCTTCCCCCCGCGAGAATGTCAGCACACCGGTGGCGGCGTCGTACCGGTTCTTCTTGAGCTCCCCCTTCAGCTCCTGGGAGAGGAAGGCCTGCTGCTCGGGAGCGAGCTCCGCGTACTTCGCGGAGAACTTCTCACCAGCGAGGTCATCCCTGGCGATCAGGGCCTCCTTGTGAAGGTACTCGGCCGTGTAGTCGGGCCCCAGGTACGCCCCGTGCCCCCAGAGCGTGCCGTGCTCCATGAGGTTGTACTTCAGGAAGACGCTCTGCCCGGCCTCGATGTCGTCCTTGGTGAAGAGGACGTCACCCGCCTGGTTGACCACCTTCTCCGGTATTGGCGGTGCGTTCGTGTAGGTGACGACAGTCACGACCGTCAGGATCGTGAAGCCGAAGATCATGACCAGAATGACGGCGTGCCTCCACCAGGGCGACAAAGGTCTGCGTTGTTCCTCGTCGTTCATGCTCTCCTCCTCCCTTTTCGGTAGCTCGAGCTCATCGCTGTCTCTTCCCCGTTGGGCGGCCCTGGCTCACCACGGCCGACCGCCGCCCTCGTCTTCCCGCCGTACTGCGACAGGTGTTCCACACAGCCGATGCGCGTTGCGCTTGATTCCATACGCTGGCGTTCTGACAGGTAGGCCGAGATCACCCCATGCATCCCACGGTCCGCCCTTTCAATCACAATGGCTCAACAGATGCGGTAATGCGCTGATATAAAAAAAGAGAGGGCTCATGCCTTCCGCCCCGTATGAAGATCCGCGATCGTGACGGAGCTCAGCATGTCCCTGTACGAGCTCTGAATGGACTCCCAGTAGGAGTGGAGCGAGCAGGGATCCCCGTCGTCACACTGGCGAAAGCCGAACACGCACTCGCCCTCGGTCCGCTCTCCTTCGAAGACCTCCAGCACCTGCAGGATCGGGGTCGCAGCGGCATCCTCTCGCAGCTGAAACCCTCCGCCCCACCCCTTCTGGCTCAGCACGAACCCGCGCTTGCGGAGCTGGTTGAGGATCTTGGAGAGGTAGTTCTGGGGGATCCCCGTGTGGCTGGAAATCTGGCTCCCCTGGATCCAGTCACCGTGGTGCTCGGCCAGGTATCCAAGGATGTTGAGCGCGTATTTTCCGGTTCGCGACATCATCTCTTCAACCTCACGGCATGTATATATGCGCTGAGATTCGAGAAGTCAAGCGGGCATCGCGTACCGCATCACCGCATCGTCGGAAGCCGACGGCCCTCCGTGCGAGGACGATGGCCACGCCGCTGCGCACGCTAAGAGCCCTGATCCGGTCTGCCTCGACCCCTACGAGCCGGTTCTGCCGCCCCGAGCCGAACGCTGCGATGCCGCTGCCGCCGGCGCCCCCGGGAGCAGGAGGAGTGCCATCCACACCCTCGCGTCCTGTTTGGGAAGTCCTATGTGCTGGTCGCGGAGCCAGGGGCCGCGATGACCAGCGAATCAACCATCAGGATTTCCCGAACAGGACACCAGACTGTCATCCTGAGCGGAGGTCCCGCCGCCGGGCGTGCCGGAGTCGGAGGATTGCTCACCGGGAGCCTTGAAAGGTGCCGGGAAGGGGCTGGGCACCTCCATCCAAGTGCCGCCGCGATGTCCTTCACCCGGAGCCCGTACCGCTCGAGGGGTGCCGCCGTCGGCATTGCTGCAGCGCCGCTCTGCCGAGGGCGGTACCCATCATGAAAACACAAGATTTATGTGCCTGGCACCATCTCAGATTCGGACGCGTTGCATCCGTTTCAGACACGGCGCCCTGGGCGGGACTCGCCCAGGGCGCCGTACCATTTTCGGCCGGTCTTGCGCGGTGCCCCTAGAATAGGGCCTTCACCTGCTTCCGGAACGTGAGTGTCATGTCTGGGAGGGTGAAATGCTTCCCGGTCCTAAAGGGCTCGAGAGCGTCCTCGATGGGAAGTTCGAGCCGTGGAGCACGCGCGCTCGAGATTATCTTCAGTTCAACCGTCGGGGCCTTTGACGCCAACTTAAGTGCTGCGACATCGAAAGGGGGCTCGAGAGGCGGCGGCATGATCATAGATCCGGGGCCATCTCCGACTCGGCCCAGCGCAGCCTCCTGGAGCTGGAGCAGCCAGCCCAAACGCGTTGCTGCCGCCTCTGAGAGCTGAGGCCACAGGCTCACGAGCGCATCGCTGCTAGCCTCCAGGTTCGAACCTTCGGCCAAGTAGCGCCTGTTGCCATTGACCTCGACGATTGTCTCAGTCGCCTCGTTAGATTCCTGAAGCTCCCGCCGGTGCTTCTCGAGAACCGTCGTCGATCCTGTGCGCAGGAGTTCCTCGATGATGTCGCCCCGGCTCTTGCCATCGAGAAGAGTCAGAACCCCGACATACTCGCCGGTCAGCTGGTCGGTCAGCCGGTAGATTCCTCCGACACCGGGGTAGAGAATGAAGTCCTCCGTCAGCAGGTGTGGCCCGATCCTCACGTAGAGGGCATCGAAGAACCGCATCCCGTCGACCCCGGAGAACTTTAGGACATTCATCGCCATCCGGATTCGCTCACGTGGCGAGGCGTCCTTGTAGCCGCGGTTGATTCTCTCGCGAAGTGCTTTCCAGTCAGGGCGACGCGAGTCTTCGACCGCTTCATCGTTCACCGCTTCGAGGTGTAAACGCAGAACCGCCGTGTCTTTCGTGCCGCCACGTTCGGCGTAGACCGCCCAAGAGACGGGTGTCGGCGGGTTGACCAGGAACGCACTCGACAGAAGAACTGCAGCACATAGCATCTTACTCTCTCCCGCATCCGAACCAGTCGATCTCGCACATCTCGGCACAGAGCATCCACTGATGAAGCGCCTCGGCGTGACATTGGCTATAAGCAGGAGGCCAGAAGTAGCGGATCCACCGGCACATCCCCAGGGCCTCAACGTACCGATAGTCACAGCAGTCAAGACACTGGTCACAGCTTTGATTTCTGGTTTCGCAGGGGTCGAGCCCGCCGGAGTCGGCGATACCCTGGGTCGGCATCAGAAGAACGACGCAGGAGGTGAGCATCAGAAGCCACTTCTTCACCTTGTTCGTCAACTTGGATCGAGAGGTATCTACGGTACTTCTCCCGTCGTTTCACAAACGTGGGCAGAGGACTCGCGAGTCTTGAGTTCGTTTGACAATACGCTGTTTGCAAACGCTTGTCAACTTCTGTTCATTGTTGAGAGTTCATCGTTATCCGGTATCATAATGTTGTGCGGCGGGTAGCAGCTAGTTCCTCCAAAAGGTGCCGAAAAGAAAAGAAGAAAGGGTCATCCCGCCAATGACGGGGTGGCCTCGTGAATGAAGGCGAGCCTGCAGGCCACCGCCACCGCGGCCTTGCCACTTCCGCGCCTGGCGGCAATGGACATCCCTCATTGCTCGAGGGCGCGGTCTCTCGTGGTGTTCATCAGACAGTCAGCAGCCTGGACGAGCAGACGACGAGCTGCTCTCAGTCCACCTCGGTGAACTCCACCAAGGAACTTCCGAGAGTGGAAAGGTGCCGGAAAGGATGAAAGGTGCCGGGCACATAGATCTAATGAAAGGTGCCGGGCACATAGATCTAATGTTCTTCGCCCCTCCGCTGCGACAGGGCCTGGCCGAGCTTCTCCATAAGGGCTGCCTCCTCCGGGTTCTCGTGCCTGCGCCCGGGCCCTGTAGAGGGACACGCTACAAGGGTCGTTAGTGGACATCCAGATTCCCGCACGTGAAGAAGGAGCTTGGCCGAGTCACCCTTGAGGTAGACGTAAGAGCCTCGAGGGGAGACGGATGGCCAAGCTCCGAGGAGAGGATGTCATGGCGGCGGACGTAATGGAACAGCGAGGGCACAGCATCAGGTCTTTGGCGCGGGACTTCGAGGTGGACGAGAGCACCCTGCGGTACCGGCTGGGGCGGCTGAGGAGCGCGGCTGAGGATGGTCGACGGCGGCAGCCGGAGGCGTGCGAGCCTCTAGCCGGGGTCATAGCCTCGTGGATGGCAACTCAGCAGGAGAAGGTCGAGATAGGTGGCCGACCCGAGCCGGTGACGGGGCTGTACGAGCAGCTGGTGGTCGAGCACGGGTTTGCAGGCAGCTACAAGGCCGTTCTGCGCTACGTGAGGCGGCGGAGCAGCAAGCCACGGGTCCGTCCGACGCGGCGGGTCGAGGTCAGCTTCGGCAGTCAAGCCCAGGTGGACTGGGTGCAGGTGCCGGTGTGGGTGGAGGACCTGGGTGGTCTGGTGCGGCTGTGGGCCTTCCTCATGGTGCTGTCGGCGTCGCGGATGTGGGCGGTGGTGTGGAGCGAGCACAAGGACATGGCGGGGTGGATCCGGTGCCATAACGGGGCATTCAGGAGGCTGGGCGGAGTGCCGTTGTCCCTGCGGCCGGACAACGAGAAGACGGCGGCGGGCAGGGGCGCCGGGCCGTGGGCCGAGGTGAATCAGGGCTACCAAGCCTACGCCAAGCAGATGGGCTTCCTGGTCAACCTCGCGCGGCCGAGGACCCCCACCGACAAAGGCAAGGTGGAGCGCAAGGGGCGCGACGTGCGCTGGCACCAGGTGCGGGCTGACGACCGCTTCGCGGACCTCGAGGCACTCCAGCGGGCGACTGACTCCAGAGTGCTCGATCGTGCCAGAAGGCTGGTGTGCCCGCGCACGGGCTTGAGCATCTTCGACACCTGGCAGGAGGAGAAGCTCGCGCTGGGCGCGCTGCCCGCGACGCTTCCCGAGCCCTTCGACACCCAGGTCACCCGTCAGGTGAGCCGGGACTGCCTCGTGAGCTTCGAAGGCCGGCAGTACTCGGTGCCCTTCGTCCATGCCGGCCACTACGTCCAGGTACGAGGCGTCGGTAACAAGGTCCAGGTCCTCGCGAGCCACCAGATCGTCAAGACCTACCCGCGAGGGACCCGAGCCCTGCTGCTCATCGACCAGGCGGACTACGAAGGTGCCTCCACCGACGAAGTCATGCGCCCGAGTCCCCTGGGCGGGCTGGGCAAGCAGATCGTCGTCGAGCGCAGCTGGGAGGCGGCCAAGCGTCCCATCGAGCAGTACGCCACCCTGCTGGGGAGGCTGACATGAGCCGCGGTGCAGCCGAGCTGGACCGCACCCGTGAGCTGCTTGCGGAGACGGGCTTCGAGCACGTCCCCGCGATCCTGCCGGAGCTGATCGAGCGGGGTGTCCGGGACAAGCTATCCCTGGGAAGCTTCCTGGAGCTCGTGTGCGGCTCTGAGAGGGAGTTTCGCGAGGAGCGGAGGGTGCGCACCTCACTGAAGCTCTCTGGTCTCGCTATGGCGAAGACGCTCGACAGCTTCGACTTCGCCTTTCAGCGGGGGGTCCACAAGGGCAAGATCGAGCTGCTGGCCACCTGCGAGTTTGCCAAGCGGAGGGAGAACGTCCTGCTGCTGGGCCCGCCCGGGGTGGGCAAGACCCATCTCGCCACCGGCCTCGGTATCAAGGCCATCCAGAACGGCTTCTCGGTGGCCTTCATGAGCGCCGACGAGCTCATCGAGCAGCTGCGCCGGGACGACGCCAACGCCAACAAGCGGATCCGTCGCCGGAAGTACATGAACACCAGCGTGCTGGTCATCGACGAGCTGGGCTTCCAGGCGTTCGACCGGCACGACGCGCACCTGCTCTTCAAGGTGGTCAGCTACCGCTACGAGCGAGGCAGCACGATCATCACGTCGAACAAGTCGATCCGGGAGTGGCCGGAGATGCTCGCCGGCGACGATGCCCTGGCGGCGGCGATCCTCGACCGCTTCCTGCATCGCTGTCACGTGGTGCAGATCGACGGGCGTAGCTTCCGGCTGCGCGAGATCGAGAAGCAGATCGGCGAGGGGTAGGGGCCGCGCCGCGCCGGCAGCTCAGGCTCCGGGGCTCCGCCCCTCCGCCTGAGCTGCTCGCCCCAGCGTCATGGAATCACCGCCTCCAGCTATGGGCCACCCCTGGAGCCGGTGCGGGAAACTGGGTGTCCCCCAACTGCGGGAAAGTGGATGTCCCTTGACAGGCCCCCCGCATCACCCAGCCCGTCGCCGTCGCCGGATGCTTGCCGAGCGCCGCTGCGATGTCCTTCACCCGGAGTCCGTACCGCTCGAGGGGTGCCACCGTCGGCATTGTTGTAGTGCCGCTATGCCGAGGGTGGTACCCGCCATACAGAATCGTCAGGGTCGTCGGCCCAGGCACCCATTCCGCTGAATTGCCGTGGCACCCATGGGAGCCCCCCCTCTCGACCCGGCGGGGATTGAAGCGGTGCAGGCGCCGGTTACGGAGTTCGTGCCGGTTCCAGATATCGGGAAGCTCTCATGAAGCGCCTGTCCCAGCGGACGCTCCACATCGCGTTCCTGGTGACGCTCTGGGCCAAGGCCGTCTTTGCGGCCGTCGAGATCGTCAGCGGGGTCGCCACGTGGTTCGTCTCCAACCAGCTCTTCCTCCGATGGACGGTGGCAGTCACCCGCGGAGAGCTCGCCGAGGACTCCCGCGACGTCATCGCCAATGCCCTCCTCCACATGGCGCAGCACCTCTCCATCGGGGCCCGGACCTTCGCCGCCGTCTACCTGCTCGCACACGGCGTCGTCAAGCTCTGGCTCGTCATCGGGCTACTTCGAACGAGGCTCTGGTACTACCCGGCGGCGATCGCCGTGTTCCTCGGCTTCATCGCCTACCAGGTCTACCGCTACACCTTCACGGGCTCGGTGCTCCTGCTCTTCCTCACGGCGGTCGACCTCGTCGTCGTCTTCCTCACCTGGCACGAGTGGCGCTACCTCCGTGGCCACCCCGCGGCAGCGCCCCTGGATCGATGACGCTGCTACCGGAAATGTTCATGTGCCAGGCACCTTTCGGCACGAGTCCACCTTAAGATCGCTGCGAAACTGTCCAGGATTCGGGGACCACCTCTGGACACGACACCTCGATCCTGATGGGTGGCTGGTGCGGCTATTGACCGACACCAAGAACCGAAGACCAGGCTGCATGGACGATCAGATGACGAGAAGACGAAAGGGCGCGCTGGTAATAGGCCGCTCAGGCCTCACGGCCTGGGACCCAGTGGAACTGTGTCGCCTTGACAGACGGCCTTCTGATGGGTGGCACCCGCAGTGGCCTCCCTCAGGTGGTTGCATCGGAGCTTCGAGTGCCGCGACACGAGCCGCGATGATTGGCTGGTGGATGGGGCGCCCTGGGGGTATGATGGGGACAGAGATCCTGGTCCTGTCATGGCGGTCGGCCCGGCGCGGTGTGCTCACACGGTGTAAGCGGATCGCGTCCGAGGTGGCCGACTCAACATGAGTCGCCGCGGTCCGGGGCGGTTTCCCGCGCACCGGCCGGGGACTCGGCGAGGGAGGGAGAACAGGATGTACCGCGCAACGGTGGCCTTCCTGGCACTGGCGCTCGCCGCCTGCGTCGCGGGGGCGCAGGAGCTGGTGACGAATGGGACCTTCGACGTCGACACCAGCGGCTGGGAGCTGGCGAATCAGGTCTACGGCGACCTCGCCCGCGTCGTCCTCGATGTGCAGAATGACCCGTCCTCGGGGTCGGCGCTGATCACCAACACCTTCCCCTCGGCCGCGGGAGATCTCCTGACGACGCAGTGCATTGCGCTGCTGCCGACCGAACGGCAGTACCTCATCAGCGACGCGATCCGGATCGCCGACGGCACGGTGACGACCGGGGGCGGCTACGTCCAGATCTGGTTCTGGGAGAATCCCGACTGCAGCACCGTGGTGGGTGCGCCGATCTGGACCGACCAGGTGACAACGTCGGATGCGGGCTGGAGGCGCAACAGCGTCAACGTGCTCGCGCCACTGGCCGCCGTCGCCGTGCGGCTCGACCTGTGGAACCACAAGAACGAGGCGGGGGGCGCGCTCGCCATCCACTTCGACGACGTGAGCATGCGGCCGATAGTGTTCGCCGACGGGTTCGAGCTGGGGGACACCGACGCCTGGGTGCTGCCGCCGTGAGTCGGTGACGGGCGCCGCGGGCCGCGAGCCGGCGGCGCCCGGCAGGCGCCACCCTCAACACAGGGACGTCGCAGCGATGCCAACGGCGGCGCTCTCGCGCCTTCCGCGCCCGGCTCGCAGCGTCGCGGCGTGAGGACACTGAAAGGTGCCGGGCACATAGATCTACTGTTCTTCTGCCCTCCGCTGCGACAGGGCCTGGTCGAGCTTCTCCATACGGGCTGCCTCCTCCGGGTTCTCATGCCTGCGCCCGGCCCCCCCGCATCACCCGGCCCGCCGCCGTCGCCGGATGCTCGGCGAGCACCGCCGCGATGTCCCTCACCCGGGGCCCGTTCCGCTCGAAGGGTGCCACCGTCGGCATTGCTGCAGCGCCGCTATGCCGAGGGTGGCACCCGCCGTAACGCAAGATGTATGTGCCTGGCACCTTTTCTGGCACCTTTCCTTTCGGAGTCGAAGGATCCCCCACACGAAGCCCTTGCCATTCCGACGCCCATCCCACAGCTCGACAACGGCCCAGGGTCCTCCTCACTCCGCCGCCGCGCCAAGCGCCCGCACCAGCTCGGCATGGCGCGCCGGCAGGGAGGGTGCCACGGTCAGCATTGATGCAATGCTGCAATACCGAGGGTGGCACCGCCCTCGCTCTTCGCACCGACTCCCGGCGCAGCGTTCCGCTGGCCGAGCCTCGCCAACGCGTCGTCACGGGGGCTTCCGAGCTCCTATTCCCCTCAACGAGGACGGACCGGCAAACCGCACATGCGGGACCGGGCAGTGCCACGCATCTCCGGTGTCACCCGGTTGGGTGCCGTTAGGTGCCACCTACACACTTCCACAGTGAGCCGCCGGTCATCGACGGGCCATCGCATTCGACCATTTCTCTGGTGAATCACGAGGCGCTGAAGCCAGGAAGTGTGGAACTGTGTACGTGGTACCGCATCCATCGGGAATAGACCTCACGCGTATAGCGTCTCATTAGCATATATATCGGCGAAAGGCAGGCGCGATGAGGTTCTCTCGAGCATTCCTCGGTGTAGTCATCTTCATGCTGGTCGCTCCGCTGTCGACGGCCGGCGTCCACGCCCAGATGGTGGCCCAGGGAGACGGGACGACGAGCATCACCCTCGACAACCCGTTTCTCAACAACAATCCTGGTGCACTGCTCATCGTCAGCCCGAGCGACTTCAACGCCGAGTACGGAGTCGACGTCTACTACGACACGGTCCGCTGGAAGATCTCCGCCAACGGTCCGACGATTCCGAGCACGGCGCACTTCTGGGTGCTCGGGTTTGACGGCGACAGCGGCTTTCGCCACCTGACCACCGCGGGGAACACGACCGGGCAACTCACGCGGCTTGACGACCCTCGCCTCAATGGGCACCCGGAGGCCATGCCCATCGTGACGCGGGAGCGGTCGAGCACCGGGGTTCCGGTGCCGTTCCCTTTCGGCACCTGGTATGACACCACCGCCGGGAAATGGACCATCTTCTACGAGGACACCTCGAAGACCATGCCGTTGGGGGCGACCTTCAGCGTCTTCGTGCCCGGCCCGGACGATCAAAGCTACATTCACACTGCCACCGCCGGCAACGTGAACAGCAACTACACCGTGTTCGACAGTGCCGGCATCGACCAGTCGCGTCCCCATAGGATCTTCATCACCCAGAGGTGGATCGGCACCTACAACGACGCCTGGGTCGGCGTGGGGTGGCTGTTCTCGTTCCTCTTCGGCAACGTTGACGGCTCGTCGATGCCGGTTGGCGCGTCGTTCAACGTCTACATCGCCCCGGTGTTCGACGACGGCTTCGAGATGGGCTCCACCGTGCTGTGGTCGAGCGCCGTGCCGTGAGAACCAGGGGGTGGGCGCAGGGCGCCACTGCCGGATAGGTACCACCTACACACTTCCACAGTGAGTCGCCGGTCATCGATGGGCCATCGCATTCGAGAAAGGTGCCGGAAAGGTGCCGGGCACCTAGATCTAATGTTCTTCGCCCCTCCGCTGCGACAGGGCCTGGCCGAGCTTCTCCATAAGGGCTGCCTCCTCCGGGTTCTCGTGCCTGCGCCCGGGCCCCCGCATCACCCAGCCCGTCGCCGTCGCCGGATGCTTGCCGAGCGCCGCTGCGATGTCCTTCACCCGGAGCCCGTTCCGCTCGAGGGTGGCACCCACCCATCACCCACCTGTGGTAACGCAAGATACATGTGCCTGGCACCTTTCAGATACATGTGCCTGGCACCTTTCTGGAGCACTAGATAAGAGCCAACCTTCGCATTGTGGCATTGGGGGTCTCAGGGAGGCGGCTGGTGAGGTTTGCAATGAGATGCCCGAACGCTGCCTTGATGCGAGCAGCAAGCTCGCCGAGGGCAAGAGGTTTGCGGTCGTTCGCGAGCGCCTCTCCATTACGAACCCGTCGGTCTCGCGAGAATCGTCGAACGCGAGCTCAGCGCGCGCGACGCGGCAGTCGACGTGATAGGTAGCGGCCGGAACGAACAGTCGTGGTCGTCGCGGCATGGGAGCCTCCCATGCGCGGACGGGACACCATCAGTCTAACGGACGTCGGCCCCAATGGATGGGTGAATGGATGGATGATGATGGGTGGCACCCATGGTGACGAAGGGATGAGCGCAAGCACAGCCGTACCGCTGGCGGACCTCACCGTCGCTCAGCGAGCCGCGGTGCAGCACCGCGGCTCGCCCTTGCTCATCGTCGCCGGCCCGGGTCGGGCAAGACCGAGGTCATCGCCCGCCGCGTCGCCTGGCTGATGAAGGGTGCCACGGTCGGCATTGATGCAATGCCACTATGCCGAGGGTGGCACCGCTGTGACCCAATGCCGCTATGCCGAGGGTGGCACCGCTGTGACCCAATGCCGCTATGCCGAGGGTGGCACCGCTGAACCTGGCAGCCCGATGACAGCTGGAACCCCTGGCCTTGCAAGGAAACGCGCCAACGCGTCTGGAGATGCTCGAATGCCTCCCACCGGCCGAGGCTTGACAGGAGAGGTCTTTGGTATAGATTCTATACCGTTACTGCTACGGGGGAGCGGTGGTGGAGTTTGAGTTCGACCCGCGCAAGAGCGCAGGCAACCGAGCCAAGCACGGCATCGACTTCGACAGGGCGCAGCTCCTCTGGGACGACGTCCGCCGGCTCGAGATCCCGGCGGCGAACCGAGGACGAGCCGAGGTACCTGGTCATCGGCGTAATCGACGAAGTCCACTGGTCCGCGGTGGTCACCTTCCGCGACGAGCGGGTCCGAATCATTTCGGTACGCCGGGCGCGACAGGAAGAGGTGAGGATGTATGAAAGCGAAGAGCTTTGACCGCAAATTCGACCGCGGCGTCGACGTCAGCGGCGACCTCGACCTGACGAAGACTCGGCGCCCGGGTGAGGAGACGCGTCGCGTCAACGTCGACTTCCCCTCCTGGATGGTGGAGTCGCTCGACCGCGAGGCGAGGCACCTCGGAGTGACCCGCCAGTCGATCATCAAGGTGTGGATCGCCGAACGCCTCGAGCGAACCGCCTCCTGACCACCCTCTGGGAGGGTGCCGCGGTCGGCATTGACGCAATGGCGCTGTGCAGAGGGTGGCACCGCCCAGTCGCTGCAACCCAGTGCTCGAGCAGCGGCTGAGCACCTCGGGATTGCGCCCCATCGCCGCTGCCGGCTCCCGCCGCGGCACGCCTCATCGTTCGAGCGACACGGAGGCGCACTTCGTCACGCCCGGCACCTGTGCAAGGGTAGTTCCTACCCGGCTCACGGTACCGTTTCCAGGTAGTTAGTGCGCTTCTCGGCGGGCGCACCCGAGACCTACCCTTGAAGGTGTTGGGACATCGAGGTCGAGAGGAAGGGCCCGTGAGCACTGTGGCAGTACCACGCCGATGGTCGCGTACTGGTTCGTTCGGTTGGCGGCGGTGACGGCTGCCACCCGAGCAGACCGTGCTGAGCAGCGCATCGGGAGCTCGGCCCAGGTGCCACCGTCACGGAGTCGCTCGGCTCCGTTCGCAGTGGCTGCAGGAGAACTTCAGAGGGGACTCGGGAGGCATCATGACGAGAAGGACTGTCTTCGCGATAGTGCTGAGCTGTGGGCTGCTGAGCCTGCCCTCACAGGCAGCTGAGCGGCAGGTACCGGAGCCCGCGGGCGCCGTCGGCGGCGCAATCCTGCTGGTGCACGCAACAGCCGGGACGGCCCCAGGCGGGGTAGCCGGGATGGTGAGGCCCGCCGGGACGGGGTTGCTCCGGCTGGCGCCCACGGCCGCTGGCGCGACCGCCGGGGTCAGCGCGCTGACCGCCTCCATCTATGACGCCTGGTGGGAGAACGTGGTCGACAACGATGGCGACGGCTACGCCAGCCAGGCCGACTTGATGTGGGACGCGGACGTGTCCGGGGGCAGCGGGTCGTTGTCCGTGGAGTACGATATCTACAACCGGCTGGCAGGAGCCAGCGACTGGGTCAGGGTGCGGACCGTCGGGCCACAGACCATCGCCGGCGTCTCATCTGGAGACGCCTACGGGACGACGATCAGCGGCAGTGGGGCGCCGGCCAACTATGAGTATGCGATCGGTGTGGCCCAGGTCGGCGCCGACCACTACGACGACCTGCGCTACCCGAGCGATGACGCTGACCTCGGGCAGGTCCGCCTCGAGGGCGCCGCCAACGACAGCGGCGGAGGCGGCAACGCCAGCTCCTTGTGGGTGGCCGTCGGCGCCTCGACCGGCGGCGCGGGCGGTACCTTCTGGCGGACGGATCTCGGCGTGCTCAACCGCGGCAGCGGCGCAGCCAACATCACCATCACCATTCACACCAACGCCGGCTCGGTGTCGGCCACGGACCAGGTCGCATTCGGGGCCCAGGCCGTCTACCACGACATCCTCGCTCAGCTCGGGCAGACCAAGGGATCGATCCAGGTCACCTCGGACCGCCCCATCTCGGTCACCTCGCGCACCTACAACGACAGGGGAGCGGCCGGAACCGACGGCCAGTTTCTCGACGGGCTGGAGCCGTCGCAGGGTGCTTCGGCGGGAGAGAGCTTCGTGCTCATGCACCTGGTCGCGTCAGGCGGCTGGCGCACCAACCTCGGCTTCCAGAACATGGGCGGTTCGCAGGCCCAGGTGTCGGTGACCTACTTCGACTCTAACGGCTACCAGATCGGCAGCCCGGTCTCGCTGACGGTCGCCCCCGGCAGGGTCAACGACAGTACCGCCAAGTTCCCGTCCGGTAAGTCCGGCTACGCGGTGGTGCAGGTGACTGCCGGGTCGGGGGTGCAGGCCTATGCCTCGGTGATCGATCCGATCACCGGCGACGCCACGACCATCCCGATGAAGTTCTGAGCCAAAACCGGCTCGGCCGACGGACAGGGGCCCCGCGGGGCCCCTGTCGCTGTGCTGGCTGATGGGTGCCGGGCGATGTGGAGGCCGGCCTCCTCTTTCCATCTCGCACCGATCGGCCGACCTCAGCGTGGCGCGTCGAGGGCGACCGCCCGGTCGGTGGAGTAGCCCAGGGCCTTGAAGTCCATCACGCCGTGCGGCGCATGGCAGTCGCGACAGGCGGGCCCAAAGCGCTTGATCGCGTGGTTCACCGAGATGTAGGAGGTCCCGGGCACCGCCTCGGCGGTCCACTCGCCGCTCCAGTGGAGGCCCAGTGCTTCACGGGTGCCGGGCTTCAGGATCTTGGGAAGTTCCCAGCCACCGCGCTCAACCTACCAACTTCCCAATGCCTGGCACGGCTACCACACGAAGCCCGTGCCATGCCGACGCCCGTCCCACAGCTCGACAACGGACCAGGACCCTTCTCACCCTGGCGCCGCGCCCAGCGCCCGCACCAGCTCGGCATGGCGCGCCGGCACGAACTCCCGTACCCCCTGCCACAGCGTGACCTCGTCGGGCAGCCGCAGGTAGGTGCCTCGCACCACGCCCAGCGTCCGCACCGTCTCTCTGGGCCACCCGACGTCATCGGCGATCTGCCGCAGCTCCCGCTCCCGCTCGTCCAGCCGCTCCGCCCACCGCCGCAGGTGCGCGGCGCTGGCGAGGAAGTCCCGCTTGTCTCCGTTGCAGCGCCGGTGCGCCACCACGAGGTTGTCGAGGCGGTCGTCGGGGTGGCGCGACCACGGCAGGAAGTGGTCCACCTCTCCCGCCGCCCGCAGCCGCCCGCCGCAGTAGAAGCACCCTCCCGACTGCAGCTCTGTGAGGTACGTGCGCACCGGCGCCAGCGCGGTGCGGCTGGCGCCGAAGAGGAACGACTCCACCCGCGCCACCTCGAGGCCGTTCAGCCGGCCCACCATCTCCGTCCACCTCTGCTGGATGAGCGGACGCAGCAGCGGCGTCAGCCGCACGAGGTGGCGGGCCGCGTCACCCACGAACCAGATCCGGTTGTCGAAGGCGTGCGTATCGCGCCACGTGCCCTTCTTGACGTCGTCGTCCCAGCCGATGTCGTAGACGAAGCGCTCCTCGCGGCCGCCGAATCGCTGCACCTTGGGCAGCGGCATCAGCACCAGCGTCCACTCCACCTGGTCCACCAGCCGCGCGAACGGCTCGGGCGCCGCCAGCCGGGCGCGGTGCAGCGTGCAGCCCGGGTCGGGTGCCCAGCGGTCGCGGAACTGCCGGATGGCGCTCAGGATCACCGCAGGCGGCCCGGAGTTCTGCCGCAGCACCAGGCCGGCCTCGGGCTCGAACGGTGCCGTCTGGTGCCAGTAGAGCTCGATCACCTTGTGCGCCAGTTGCGTCGTCGTTACGGAGTCCGGCGGCTCGCCGAAGCGGTTGCTGTGCTCCAGGCAGAGGTCCATCAGCCCCAGAAGCACCGCGAACTTGTAGGTGGCGGTGAACGAGCCCTCCTCGAGCAGCGCCAGCAGCCGCTCGGCGAAGCGGATCGCGTCCCCCTCGCCGTTGCTCATCCGCCATCCGTCTCGTAGATCCGCCGGTGCGGCACCGCCCCGCGCACGCCGCCGCGCGGGTCGTCCACGTCCCCGAGATAGCGCGGGATCACGTGCACGTGCAGGTGCATCACCGTCTGCCCGGCGGCCTCCCCGGTGTTGAAGCCGACGTTGTAGCCGTCGGGCCTCCGCTCCGCCGTTGCCTCGATCAGCCGCACCGCCTCGTCCACCCCCCGCATCAGCGCCGCCCGCTCCTCCTCGCCGGCCTCGAACCACGAGGCCACATGCCGCCGGGTCACCAGGAGCACGTGCCCCGGGCTCACCGGGAACCGGTCGAAGAAGCCGATCACCAGCTCGTTCTCGAGGATCCGGTCGCCTTCTGGCACCGCGCAGAACGGGCACGTCATGGTGCGATGGTAGAACAGATGAGGAAATCAGACCTCGGTTCGCACCATTCTGCGCGGTGCTACATTGGCTGGTACGAGAGCTGACCGCATCTGCCCATGACGAACTCACGCCCCCCCGGCCTCTATGAGGAGCTCATCACGCGGCGGCTCGCGGCCGTGCTCGACGAGCTCCGCAGCCGCGGCTGGCGCGACGAGGTCGCCGCCCTCGACCGCGCCGAGGCCCCGCAGGTGCTCGCCCGCTTCGTCGGCGACCTGCTCACACCCCTCCTCGGCAGCTGCAAGCCCGAGCAGCAGCTCGCCCTCGTCAACGACCTCGTCGAGTTCCTGCGCACCCGCCTGGCCGATTCTCCCGTCCTCGCCGACGACGCGGTGGCTCCACCGCCCCGCCAGCTCCTCGCCCTGGTCGATCCCGCCGCCGCCGGCCTCGGCCCCGCCGCCCCGCCGCCGCGGCCCTCCATCCCCCTGGCCGCCAGCCACCTGCTCGTCAACGGCCCGCGCGACCGCACCGTCAGCTTCGAGATCCAGCGCGAGCTCGCCTCGGCCGACCGCGTCGACCTCCTGGTCGCCTTCCTCAAGTGGTCGGGCTGGCGCCTGGTGCGCGACCGCGTGCGCGAGCTCCTCGAGCGCCGCCCCGGCGCGCTCCGGGTGCTCACGACCACCTACATGGGCGCCACCCAGCGCAAGCGTCCTCGACGACCTCGCCGCCCTCGGCGCCACCGTCAAGGTCTCCTACGACACCCGCCGCACCCGCCTGCACGCCAAGGCGTGGCTCTTCCACCGCGACTCCGGCTACTCCACCGCGCTGGTCGGCTCCTCCAACCTCTCCGCCGCCGCCATGGTGGAGGGCCTCGAGTGGAACGTGCGCCTCTCCCAGGTGGAGACCCCCCACGTCCTGCGCCAGTTCCAGACCGCCTTCGAGCAGTACTGGCAGGAGGGCGAGTTCGAGGAGTACGAGCCCGAGCGCGACCGCCGCCGCCTCACCGCCGCCCTCGCCGAGGAGCGGGGCCGCGACGCCGCCGACGCCCTCGCCCTCCACCTCGACGTGCGCCCGCACGCCTTCCAGCAGACCATCCTCGACCAGCTCGCCGCCGAGCGCGCCCGCGGCCACACCCGCAACCTCGTCGTCGCCGCCACCGGCACCGGCAAGACCGTCGTCGCCGCCCTCGACTACCGCCGCCTGCGCCGCGAGCACGGTCCCCTCTCCCTGCTCTTCGTCGCCCACCGCCGCGAGATCCTCGACCAGAGCCTCGGCACCTTCCGCGTCGTCCTCAAGGACGCCGCCTTCGGCGAGCGCCTCTACGCCGGCCACCTCCCCGAGGGCGGCCGCCACGTCTTCGCGTCCATCCAGTCCCTCGGCCAGGAGCGCCTCGACGAGCTCGACCCCGCCTTCTTCGACGTGGTCATCGTCGACGAGTTCCACCACGCCGCCGCGCCCACCTACGACCGCCTCCTCGCCCGGGTGCGCCCGCGCTTCCTCCTCGGCCTCACCGCCACCCCCGAGCGCGCCGACGGCGCCTCCGTCACCCACTGGTTCGACGACCGCCTCGCCGCCGAGCTGCGCCTCTGGCATGCCCTCGACCAGCAGCTCCTGTGCCCGTTCCAGTACTTCGGCGTCGCCGACGGCACCGACCTGCGCACCCTCACCTGGCACCGCGGCCGCTACGTCGACTCCGAGCTCGAGCGCCTCTACACCGGCGACACCGCCCGCGCCCGCCGCGTCCTCCGCGCCGTCGCCGAGACCGTCGCCGACCCCCGCGCCATGCGCGCCATCGGCTTCTGCGTCACCATCGCCCACGCCGAGTTCATGGCGCGTGAGCTCAACGCCGCCGGCATCCCCGCCGCCGCCCTCACGGCCAACTCCCCGGAGCGCGAGCGCGCCGCCGTCCTCGCCCGCCTCCGCTCCGCCGAGCTCAACGCCGTCTTCACCGTCGACCTCTTCAACGAGGGCGTCGACGTCCCCGAGGTGGACACCGTCCTCTTCCTGCGCCCCACCGAGAGCGCCACCGTCTTCCTCCAGCAGCTCGGCCGCGGCCTCCGCCTGGCCGAGGGCAAGGAGTGCCTCACCGCCATCGACCTCGTCGGCCACATGCACCGCAGCTTCCGCTTCGACCGCCGCTTCCGCGCCATCCTCGGCGGCACCCGCCGGCAGATCCAGCGCGAGGTGGAGGAGGGCTTCCCGCGCCTGCCGCCCGGCTGCGCCATCCACCTGCAGCGCGAGGCGCGCGAGGCCGTCCTCGAGAACCTCAGGCACAGCCTCGGCGCCAGCTGGCCCGGCCTGGTCGAGGACCTCCGCGCCCTCGCCGGCCCCGTCACCCTGCGCCGCTTCCTCGGCGAGTCCGACGTCGAGCTCAGCGACCTCTACGCCAGAGGCGGCCGCGGCTGGACCGCCCTGCGCCGCGCCGCCGGCCACCGCCTGCCCGCCCCCGGCCCGCACGAGGCCCGCCTCGCCCGCGCCCTCTCCCGCCTCCTCCACGTCAACGACCCCGAGCGCTTCCGCACCTGGCGCGACCTCCTGCAAAGCCGCGCCGTCCCCGTCGCCCTCGACCTCGAGCAGCCCGACCATCGCCTCCTCTTCATGCTCGCGGCCGTCCTCGACACCCAGCGCCGGCCCCTCGCCGAGCAGCCCGCCGTCCTGCACCAGCTGCTCGCGCACGCGCCCCTCGCCGCCGAGCTCGACGAGTTGCTCGAGCTCCTCGACGACGCCACCCGCCGGCCCACCGCCCCGCACGAACTGCCGATCGCGGCGCCGCTCCGCCTCCACGCCGACTACCAGCTCGCCGAGATCATGGCCGCCTTCGCGGTGACGAGCCCCGAGACCGGCAAGCTCGCCCTCCCCCGGGAAGGCGTCTACTGGCACCGGCCCACCCGCTGCGACCTCTTCTTCGTCACCCTCGAGAAGTCGGAGAAGGACTACTCGCCCACCACCATGTACGCCGACTACCCGATCTCGCCGACCCTCTTCCACTGGCAGTCCCAGAACCGCACCCGCGAGGACAGCGAGGTGGGCCAGCGCTACATCCACCACGCCGAGCGCGGCTCGCACGTCCTCCTCTTCGTCCGCCGCCGCGCCAGCGACGACCGCGGCGAGACCGCCGCCTACACCTTCCTCGGCTCAGCCGCCTACATGAAGCACGAGGGCGAGCGCCCCATGTCCATCACCTGGCGCCTCGCCACCCCGATGCCGGCCGAGCTGTTCGAGGAGATGAAGGTGGCGGCGGGGTAGGAGGGTGGGTGATGAAGGCGGTGCCGGAAGGCGGTGCCGCGTACGACAACTCGTACAACCTCCAATCGTCCCGTAGGTGCGGTCAGATTGTGAGGTTTGTTGTACGTGACACCGAATCCCGAGAAGAGGCGTTGGCTCCGGCCGGCAGGATCGTCAGCCCACTGCAACGCTCGGAATCGTCACGACCGTCGGCCCAGGCACCTATCCGGCAGCAACCAGGGGGTTGCCCTATCACGCCTTCTCCTCGCTCTCGGTGGTCCGCGCCGGCCCGGTGGGGGTTGGGAGCATCTGGCGCTGGAAGAGGTCGAGGTACGGGGCGTAGCGGAACAGCCGGTTGCGCCGCTGCCCGGTGATCTCCTCGAGGATGCCGTCACGCTCCAGCCGCCTGATGAGGCTCGCCGCGGTGGTGTAGGAGCAGCCCAGCGCCCGCTCGGCCATGCGCACCGAGACGATGGGGCGGTCAAAGAGGAGGTCGAGGAGCTGGGTGGCGCTGGCGTTGGCGGCCAGGGCCGCACGGTGCTCCTCGCGCAGGCGCAGGATCGCCCGGGCGGTGTCGGCGGCCGAGCGGCTCACCTCCGCCACGCCGGTGAGGAAGAAGCGCAGCCAGCCCGGCCAGTCGCCGTCGTTGCGGATGGCCTGGAGCCGGTCGTAGTACTGCGCCCGGTGGGCCTTGAGGTACACCGAGAGGTAGAGCAGCGGGCGCTGCAGGATGCCGCGCTCGCACAGCAGCAGGGTGATGAGCAGTCGGCCCACCCGCCCGTTGCCGTCAAGGAACGGGTGGATCGTCTCGAACTGGGCGTGGGCGTAGGCGCAGTGGACCAGCGCCGGCAGGCCCTCCCGGGCGTGCAGGAAGCGCTCGAGGCTCCCCAGTGCGGCGTTCATCTCGTGCGGCGGCGGAGGCACGAACTCGGCGTCCGCCAGGCTGCAGCCCTCGGGCCCGATCCAGTTCTGGGTGGTGCGGAGCTCGCCGGGTTGGCGCTCCTCGCCGCGCACGCCCTCGAGCAGGGAGGCGTGAACCTCGCGCAGCAGGCGCACGGAGAGGGGCAGAGTGGCGAGCCGCTCGAGGCCGTGGTTCATGGCGCCGACGTAGTTGACGACCTCCTCCACGTCCCGGGGCTGGCGGCGGCCGCGGGCGTCGGCCTCGTACTCCAGCACGTCCTCGAGGGTGCTCTGGGTGCCCTCGATCTGCGAGCTGAGGACGGCCTCGTGGCGCACATACATGGCCACGAAGAGGTCGGGGTTGGGGAGAATCGTGGCGACGCCGTCGAGGCGGCCCAGGGCGCGGTCGGCGTCGGAGAGGAGCCGCAGCAGCTCGCCCTCCAGGGCCACCGGCGGCGCCGGTGGCAGGGGCTCGGGTACGAACGCCGAGTAGCCGGCGGGTTGCCGGATGTAGCGGCCGGCGCGGCTCGAGCGATGTTCAGGCATGCGCAGATACCGCTCCTTGTGTGCTCATCTTATTCCAACTTCTACGTGATTTCTAGAATAAACTCAAGCCTGCGCTCGCCATATCTCGGACGGCGAAAACAAGAGAGGTGCACCCCCCCACCAGGGCAGCGAGTGGATCGCCCGAGCGTAGCCATCGCGTCTCGGCGATGGCGCGCAACCAACCCCGTAGCGCTCGCGGGCGCGGCTCACGGCCGCCCGCCGAACCCGTCGAGGGCCGCGCGCACGTCCACCAGCCGGGGATTCCTCGCGCCGAGCAGGGCGCGATGCCCGCTGAGTGGGTAATCCGCGGGATCCTTGACGATGCTGGCCGCGACCGGGTTGAGATGCACGTAGGCGACAACGTGGCCGAAGTACCTCTGCGAGTCCACGACTCGCGCCCGGTAGCGGCTTTGCCACAGCCTCCCGAGGTAGCGATGGCGGCGGTTGAACCCACGGGCCACCTGGGAGTGGAGCCGCAGCATCGAGCGCCAGGGGGGGATGCTCCCTGTTCTGACGACGAGGTGGTAGTGGTTGCCCATCAGGCACCACGCCAGGACCCGCCAGCGATGGAGCTCGCCGACCTCTCGAGCAGCCGTCACGAACTCGTCGGCTTCGCGAGTGTCGTCGAACGCGAGCTCACCGCGCGCGACGCGGCAGTAGACGTGATACGTGGCGCCGGGAACGAACAGTCGTGGTCGTCGCGGCATAGGAGCCTCCCATGCGCGGACGGGACACCATCAGTCTAACGGACGTCGGCCCCAATGCGACAATTCGAAGGGTGGCACCGCTGCAAACGCCGGACCCAACGCGGGTACTGACGGCTCCGACACCGGCGTTGAGATTCTGGTTGGTCGTTCTCAGTCGTTTGGTGAGGTCCCAAAGATGAAGATGGCGTCGCCGGTGCCGTCGCGCACGATCGATGCGTACGAATAGATGGGGTTGTTCTTATCGCCACCGTCGATTCGAAGCTGGACATTGTGCACGGGCGTCACGCCCGCTGCAGCGAAGATGTCGTTGACCTGGACGACCGACGTCGCGGGCACCGTGATCGTCGTCGTTCCGAGGTAGGAATCATCTCCGTGGTAGAAACCGACCGAACAGGTGATCGTATGGTCGGAGGGGTTCGCAATTCCGACATTGGCCCGGTTGCCGTCGACGCCGGTCACCCCTGGGATGTAGCCCTGGCGATTCAAGTAGCGAAGCGCGATACCGGGTACGAACTGGCCGAACTCGCCAGCCGGATCTCCGCTGTTGAAGATCCGCGCTCGAGCCGAGAATCCGGAGCTGCCGCCGGTGGTGAGCATCAGTAAACCCTTGCTGTCGTCCATGCCAAAGCGGGCCAGGACAACATCGTCGATCTCGATCGTTTGGTAGGTGCCGATGTGAGTCGCAAACGATGACGAAGCAGCACCGTTCGGGTAATAGGTCACGGTGACATCCTTCTCGACGCTACTCGAGTTCGAGATCCAAAGATCCGTCCGCCACTGCGTGGACTGCGCGCCGGGAGCGTGGATCACCACGGGGACGACGATGGTCGTGCCACTGATCCTGAGGGCATGAGCCCAACCGGTCGAAAGGATGACGACGACAACAGCCGGCCAGAACAAGCATCGTTTCATCTTGAGCTTCCTTTCAATTGGGGTGTGCTCACGGCACACCGCTCGCGTTGTTTCCGGCGTCAGGCTAGCACCCGGCAGGCACCTCGACAGTGAGCTTGCGCACTCCAGATCGCGCCCCTGCGGAGCTTCTCAACGAAGGTCAACAAGTCTGCGGGACCAATTGCGATCCCGGCCTCGGCTTCCTCCACCTGAGGCGAAGAGATCTCGGTTTCACCAGCCGTGACCGCTGAGCCCGTCAGCTCTGAACCTCGACCCCCCACGCCTCGAGCGCGTTGGCCGGGTTGAGCAGCTCGCCGGGGGCGCGGAATCAGGGCTAGGAACTTCCTTTTCACGCACCCCATGGTAGTTGGGGCGAGACGCGGATTCAACGCTCTGGGGAACCTCGTACTGCTGGAACAGCTGGAATCGAGGTCGCGATCACGGGCCTGAACCTGGAACTCGGGCCGATGCAGCGCCGCGGCGCTGCATCGGCCCGAGGCAAAAGGTGCCGCAAAAGGTGCCGGGCACATGGATCTGGTGTTGTTCGCCCCTCCGCTGCGACAGGGGCTGGTGGAGCTTCTCCATACGGGCTGCCTCCTCCGGGTTCTCGCGCCTGCGCCCGGGCCCCCCGCATCACCCAGCCCGTCGCCGTCGCCGGATGCTTGGCGAGCGCCGCCGCGATTTCCTTCACCCGGAGCCCGGACCGCTCGAGGGGTATCACCTTCGGCATTGTTGCAGCGCCGCTATGCCGAGGGTGGCGCCCCCGATGGTAACGCAAGATCCATGTGCCCGGCACCTTTCCGGCCAAGAAGGGGAAGACCTGTAGCTATTCGGAACAATTTTCGTCATGAACCTACGCGGAATCGGCCCAAAGGGAACCTCCCTAGGGCTGTCGAACTACCTCGGGCTCTCAGGGGCCTCAACTCTTCTCGACGAGACGCTCGAAGGTGTTCAGAAAAAGCTCCGGCTCGGTGTCCGTGTGCTTCACATTCCAGAGCCCAGACCACCGGATCTCACTCGAGTTGCTCCAACCTCCGAGCCAGCTCTCCGAGGGTGGGTCGATGACCTCGCGGTCGAGGTTGCTCAGCAAGGCGATGGTGTTCACCTCGACCCAAGCGCGAAGCTGTCGCTCGTTCCCCAACCCTTCAATGGGCAGCCACAGGACCGGCATTCTCGCGATGTAACGGCTTACCAGCTGTTCGAGCCCACGCTCCTGCTCGCGGATGCCCCTCGAGGCGGATGATCCCAGGCCCCAGGTAGGGCAGCTGATGCCATGTCGGGCTGCGAGGGCATCTCCGATGTGAAGCCTGAGAATCGACCCCCGGTGATTGCCGCCCCCGGGGGCAGCGCCGCCAAGCGTGCCGCGGTGCTGGCGGAGGCGGCTCCAGAGAGTCGTGGAGCTCCTTCCAGTTATGGCATGGGTGCCGACGCGGGTTACCCGCAGCCCCGAGCCGGTCGTCGAGCGTTCCTCGTTGGGCTCGAAAAGGAAGTAGACGCCCCGCGTTGGCCACGGCATGCGCCCATCGCACTGCCCTAGCACTCGCCGTCCGCCCACGCGGGCGTCGAGTCTCTCCAGCAGGCCGTAGAAGGTTCTCAGCTGATCGATGCGGCTCATGGCGCTTCCTGAATCTTGGAGAGAAGCGCCGAAAGGTGCAGAGCACGATCGTACAAAGATCCTGTACCTCGTCCTGGATACTCGAACCGTGAGACGAGGGTGTCTTCCGCACGGTAGCCGCGGACCGCCTTACGATAGTCCGAGCTCAAAAGGTCGACTACGCAGCTTGGCTGCTCGCAGCTAAAGAAGCGGGCCAGCCACCCTGGCAGGCCATTTTCCCGCCAGAAGCTGCATGCTCGCCGCCGGTTCCCCAACGATTGCCCCATCTCGAGGTCGTAGCTCTGGATCAGCTCCCAGGAGAAGATCGCCCCGTAGAGGGCTGAGATAATCAGAAGTTGGTGGGACCCTTGATGTGGCCACAGGTGCTCACCAATACCGGCATAGGTCTTCCCTGCATAGCGCTCGTGGGCCGGGAGGTAGGCACCCGCGGTCGAGTCGCCACCCACATCTGGGCCGGCCACGATGCCGAGCTGCTTCGCGAGGTAGCGCCTGGCGAAAAGGAGCCTCTGGCGCTCAGCGGCGGGTAGGAGGTCTGCGAATGTCTCGGGCTGGGCGAGCCATGGGCGGCCCCCATCCCGCTTGGTGCCCGAGCACGCAATCATCACGACGGAGCGTCGCCCAACTATCGGAAGCACCTCTCGCAGCTGTTGGCCAATATCTGCCACTGATCGACCAGTCTACAACCTGCACCGATTTGCCCAAGGTGCAACAGGGCTCCCAACGGGGCCTTCTCGACTTGCCAACCTGGCATCAAGACCGTGCATCTTGCCAAGCTCTCCCGGCACATGAGTCAACCTGGGCTCGATGCTGCCGAGAGTGGCCCACGTCCCCTGGGCCGTCTTGGTGTCACCGCGTCACACTTGACCGCGTCCTAACCCGCACCGGCCGAGCCGGGCGCAGAATGTGAGAAAGTGCTAAGTAGTGCCCCTGGTGCACGCAAACCATACGGAGACAGCCACGCTGCTGCTCGATGGGGGTCAGTGATGCTCGAGGAACGAATCAAAAAGGATCTAACCGACCTGCTCGAGAGTACGCGCAGCTCTGGGGAGCTTTCCTCGAGGGCGAAGCTCGACACGTACTACGCCACATTCCGCAGACGCTTCGGCCCGGACGTCCTGGCCAACCTCGATGGCGAAGCACTCTTGACGACCATGCATGAGCACGGGAACTACGACAGCCTCGTCTACTGGCTCGAGTTCAAGAACGACGAGGAGTTCCCGACGATGCTGTTCGGTAGCATTGCCGGAGGCAGCGCGCTCAAGTTCGGCCTCTACAAGCGGGCGGAGACCGGCGTGTGGATGACGGGGACCCCGCAGAACCAACGCGAGCTGACCCTAGAGGAGGCAATCGCAATCGCCCAGACGCCACCGCGACCAGCTTCTCGCAGGCGTCAAGCTCCTCAATGACCTGCCTGCCGGTGAAGTCGATGCGATCTATGCCGAGCTTCAGGCCCAAATGGACCGCGTGGCCCCGGATGTGAATGACACCGCATGGGGGCACAAGTACTTTAGCCTTCTCTTCCCTGAGAGGCTCGACGACTACCACGTCGCCAACTACCAGCGCTTCCACCTCATCAAGCTCCTGGAGAAGCCCCCAGAGGGAGAAGGTCGTTACCGCTGCGCCGGCCGATTCATCGCCGCCGCTCGGGAGCTTGGCATCCTGCCTGTTCAGCTGACAAGACTGCTCAATAGCCGCGACGGCGAGCCCCACAGGTACTGGCGGGTGGGAACGAGCGATGGCAAGCACCCGCGCAGGTGGTGGAGCGCGATGCGAGAGGGGGGATTCGTTGCAGTCGGGTGGCCTGAAATCGGCGACCTGTCCGACATCGGCCCCGACAAGGAAGGCAAGGAATCCCTGCGCGAACGGATGGCTGCGGGCAATCCCGGTACGCCGCAGTCTGTTGGCCGTGAGGTTCAGCAGCTCTTCAACTTCATTGCCAGTGTCAAGGAGAACGACCTAGTCCTCGCCGCCGACGGGGCGACAACGCTTGGCATCGCCCGAGTAGCCGGCCCGTACAGCTATGAGCCCGGCTCGGAGTGCCCCCACCGCCGCGAGGTGGAGTGGCTCTCGCTGGACGAGTGGGAGAAGCCCCAACGTGAGGGGCTGCGCACTACCCTGTACCAACTTCGCAAGCCCGAAACCCAAGTGACGGTCGAGCGCGAGTTTCTGGCTTCAAGGGCGATGCATCCCCGTGTCGGGGTCGCCACCGGCCAGCGTCACAGCCAGCCTCTCAGCGGCATTCCGCGTCACATCCAGCTTGTGCTCGAGCGCAAGCGCCAGGTCATCCTCTACGGGCCGCCGGGCACAGGTAAGACCTACTGGGCCCGCCGTGCCGCCCTCGACCTCGCCTCGCTGGCGGCCTTCGACAGGCTCTTCGAGCAGCTCCCGCCCTCTGAACAAGCGGTCATCACCGGTGAGGAGCAAGACCACCGCGGTTTGGTGCGCATGTGTACGTTCCATCCCGCCTACGGTTACGAGGATTTCTTGGAGGGCTACCGTCCCCTCACGGCGGATGGTCAGCTCACCTTCGAGCGGCGCGACGGGATCTTCAAGCGCCTGTGCGACGATGCCCGGAGCGAGCCGAGTCGCCGCTTCCTCCTGGTCATCGACGAGATCAACCGGGGCGACATCCCCCGCATCTTCGGCGAGCTGCTCACGGTGCTGGAGCGCGACAAGCGAGGCCAGGCCGATCCTGCTGCCGCTCTCTGAGGCGCCGTTCACCGTGCCCGACAACGTCTTCCTGATCGGCACGATGAACACCGCCGATCGCTCCATCGCGCTCCTCGACACCGCCCTGCGGCGTCGGTTCGGCTTCGTCGAGCTTCTGCCAGATACCTCGGTGCTCGGAGAGACGGTCGTCGCTGGAATTCCGCTCGGCCCCTGGCTGGCCGCCCTCAACCGACGGATCTGTGAGCACGTCGGCCGAGACGCCCGCAACCTCCAGGTCGGGCACGCCTACCTCATGGAAGGCGATCGGCCGGTGCGTGATCTCGCCCGGCTCGCGCGCATCGTCCAGGACGACATCGTTCCGCTTCTCCAGGAGTACTGCTACGAGAACTACGACGCGCTCGAGAGAGTGCTCGGGAAGCAGCTCGTCGACAGGCCACGACAGCGAGTCCGGTACGAGCTGTTCGACCCTGGGCGCAGTGACGACCTCGTCAACGCGCTCCTCGCCCCGGCCCCCGACATCGCGACCTCGAGCCCCGCCGTCGAGGCGGAGCCGGCCGCGGAGAGCGACGAGCAGGACGAGCACGATGAGGCCGAAAGCGACGAAGACGTTGCGCCCTGATCCGATGAGCCGATGAACGCCGTCACCCTCCACGAGTGGTGCTCCTACACCCCGGAGTCCGAGCCTCTCCTGGCTTGCTGCAGCCTCGATGAGCAGGCTCGTCGCCTGGCCTCGCGCCTGACTGCCTCCGACCAGCTGCGCACCTTCGAGCTGCGCGACGGCCTGCGGATCGAGTGCACGTCGTTCGTGGGCGCCGTGCGGCTCGGTGAGCTTCACGTCACGATCCAGCCCAAGCTTCAAGGGCTTCCCCTCCTCACCCTCGTCCGGTACGCCTATGGGCTTCGCGATCTGAAGCTGCTGGAAGTGTTTCCGCAGGGCGCCGAGAGCACTGCCTTCCAGGATCTGTTGATCCACCAGCTTGGCGCGGAGGTCGATGAGCTCCTCTCCCGGGGGCTGCACCGCACGTACGGGCGACACGAAGCGTTTCTCGCGAACCCGCGCGGCCGCATCGACTTCGGCGCTCTCGCGCGCCGCGCGGGAGCCGCGCGGCCAGCCCTGCCCTGCAGCTACTACCCCAGGCAGGAGGACATCCCGCTCAACCGGGCGGTTCTCGCGGGTCTCCGTCACGCAACCGGCCTCACCGACGACCTCTCCCTACGTGCCCGTCTGCGTCGCCTGTCGGCGTTGCTGGCCGATGGTGTTGCGCCCGTCTCGCTGAGCCCTGCTCTCATGCGGCAGGTCGAGCGACACGCGAACCGGCTCACCGCCGCCTACCGCCCCGCGCTCGCCATCATTCAGTTGCTTATGACAGGACACGGCACGGCGCTGCGCCCATACGAAGGCCTTCCACTGCCCGGGTTCCTCTTCGACATGAACCGGTTTTTCCAGGCCCTCATCTCCCGCCATCTGAACGAGCACTTGGCGGGCCATGCCGTGCGCGACGAGCACCGCCTCGAGGGGATGCTCGCCTACGACTCGCGCCGCAATCCGCGGCACCGCCGAGCCCCGGTGCTGCGCCCGGACTTCGTCGTTCAGCGCGACGGCAAGACGGTGGCCATGCTCGACGCGAAGTACCGTGACCTCTGGGAGCAGACGCTACCGCCGGCGATGCTGTACCAGCTGGTCATGTACGCCTCCAGCAGCGAGGCCGGGGGCCGAGCAGCCATCCTCTACCCCACGCTTGATCCGGCCGCAAGCGACGCCTGCATCGAGGTGCACGAGCCGCTGGGGGGAGGCCGGCGCGCCGAGGTCATCCTTCGTCCTGTCGACATGTTGTTGTTGGAGAGGCTCTTGCGCGGTCCCTGCACGTTGGAGTCGGAGCGCGCCCTAGCGGATCATGCGCGGCAGGTGGCCTATGGAGCTGCGTAGTTGATCGTGGGCCATGGGCCATGGGCCATGGGCCGTGGGCCAGGGGTATTCAACGCGGCGAATCGGCCAACCCTGCATCCCCTCACCCTTTGCGTTGTGTGCGGCATTGTTCGGCCGGTTGCAGAGGCTCCCGCACTCCTCACTGCCGGCCCTTACCTCTGCTCGAGCATCATGCACGCGTTCAGGGCGACCGAGCGGCCAATGCCTTTGACCCTGCAAAGAAGGGTGACTGCGTCCTCCCGGCGACCCTCGGATAGAAGAGTCGGCAGGCGATCGAGATCGCCCCTATCCACCGCGGCCATGAGGCTGTGGAGCCGGTCTGCCAGGATCCCGTTGAGAGCGCCTCGGTCGTAGCCGGCTTGTCTGAGGCGCATGAAAAGAGTTCTCTCATCCTGCCCAACCACGGTTCCCGGATTCGTCAAACCGGCTTCTCTCAGCTGCGGCAGCAGGGAGTACGCCTTTTCGAGCGGGTAGTTGTTCACAGCGAGAAGAGCAGCTGTGAGGGGCTCGAGGAATCGTGCGCTCAGGGCCACATCTCACCTCCTCGTATTCGGCAGGTACACCTTCAAGAATACCGCTTTCAGATCTTCTGAAGGTGTAGAGCCCAGGTTCTCAGCAGCCCCACCGGATTCACGTCTTTGTTCGTTGTCGATATAACGCCGTCCTTGGGGCGCATGGCTGCCGCACCCAACGCGAGCACGTCCCCATCGGTTAAGAGCCACCGTCGGTTTTCCGCCTAGGGGTCGCTGCGATCTGAGGGGGTTGATGGACGGAGGCTCCGTCCGCCCTTCTGCGTCGACCTTCGCCCTGCTGTTGGGATCGGATAGCGAATGCGATAGGAGCCGAGGTGATCTCAAAGGAGCGATCGGGGCATGGTCAACTTGCATGGTCAGCAGCGATGATGGCGAGAAAGGCCCGCGTGTGAAGCCTTGTAAAGACGGGCGATGGCGTCCCATCAGAGTACGGCCCGAATGTCTGCCCACGTGGTGTCACGCATCCTTTTCTCGATCTCGAAGAGTTGATTCTTGCTCTTCCACGGGTCCCAGTGGCGGTCGATGGCATCTCTGCAGCGGTCGCGGGTTTGCTCGATGTTCGGGTCGATGACGACCATCCGGCGCTCTGGGTGGTCGTAGAGCCAGTCGATGAGAATCCAGTTGATCCCTTTGTCGGCGAAGCCGTAGCCTGCCACGACGAGCCGAGTCGCTTCCCTGAGTGCCGTCCGGAACCGCCACATGAGGTCCCAGAAGACGGGCTGCGAGTAGCTCATGATCTTGTTGTGGGTGCCAATGAGAATTGGGAGGTCATGCTCGATGGTGTCGAGCCCTGGGTTCGCGACTTGCGCCTTCTCGAACTCTTCCCAGTCGGTTACTTGCCCCACTGCCTGGTGGCCGTCGGGAAACTGGACGATCGTCCACCTCGCCGAGCCGTGAAGCTTCAACAAGGCAACCCCTGCGTCGCTCAGCTCGAGAGACTCGGGAACGAACTCTCGAAGGTAGGGCGTCTTGTCCACGAGCCCGTCGCGGTACGAGAGCGGGCTGGCACCGAGCGCATGCTCGAGGATCTCGTCGTGGTTCAACGTGGCGACGACGTGCGACGCGGTGGCTGCCGCGCTGAGGCCGTCGATCAAGCCACTAAGCACTGCGAGATCTTCGTGCTCTGGTGTCACGGCGAGCCGGAGCGCATCCTTGAGGAAGCGGCACGCCTCGCGAAGCAACTCGTGCTCGCTGGGGGTATCCCGCCAATAGGGCTGCTCGTGCGCTATGAGGAACCTGCGAAAGTCCGTGAACTCAATGACGGCGGGAGCCAGCGCCGGGTTCTCGTACTCGCCCGATACGGCGTCCCGAAGCTGTACGAGATAGAAGTACACGTCCTCGTAGGTTGGCTGATCCTTACCACCGCGCCTTACCGACTCGAACGCCCACCGCACGGTGGCTCGTACGAGCAGGCAGGTGAGCTCGAGCTTTGGAAACCCTGGCCCTCGTGCGTCGCCCGGCTGATAGCTGCCCTCGTTGTCGCGGTAGAACGGCTCGTCGAGGATGAACTCCGTGACCTCGCCGGTCATTCGGACCCCGGCATCCTTGGAGGCGCCGGAACCGATAAGCCAAACAGGCGGCTTCTCTGCTGAGGTGGCCACAGCTGACGCCTCCTTCACGAACCATCCGTCGCGTTGAACAGGTCGTCGATGTTGCGCGCAACGATGTACTGCGCGGGCCGTTCGCGCACTGCGAG
The DNA here is from genome assembly GCA_963844845.1 of uncultured Acidobacteriota bacterium. Taxonomy (GTDB): domain Bacteria; phylum Acidobacteriota; class Thermoanaerobaculia; order Thermoanaerobaculales; family Sulfomarinibacteraceae; genus CAWJPW01. The sequence goes on along the minus strand of CAWJPW010000008.1, from coordinate 6,256 downwards.
CGCCCTGAAATGCTGCTCACCACACTTGATCTTCGCGCGCTCCTGGTCGCGGAGGTCGTCGGTGAAGAGGCCGCTCTTGGTCTCCACCACGAGGTAGAGGCGCTCGTCGCCGTCCTTCTCCACCAGCACGGCCCAATCGGGGTTGTAGGTTCCCAGCGGGGTCGGGATCTTGAACCAGCCGGGGAGCTTGGCGTAGAGCTTGATCGCGGTGTTCTTCTCGAGCTGGTCGGCGAAGGTGCGCTCGGTCTCGGAGTCGTAGACCACCTGCTCGTACACGGACTTCTGTGTGTCGAAGAGGCGCTTGAGGTAGCCGGTCAGCTCCTCCTGCTCGAAGAGCTCCTGAGCGTAGTAGTGGTCGTCGCCCAGGCGCTGGTACTTGATGCCGTCCACCACCGCCAGGCGCTTGCAACGGTTGATGGCCTCGGCGGCGGTGTCGATGAACGCCTGGGGGTTGCGCTTGAAGTCGTCGAGACGCCGGCTGCCGACGAGGATGCGGCGGATGCTGCGGCGGGTGAGCTGGGTGCGGTCCTGGAGCTCGGTGAGGATGTCGGGAAGCTCGATGTCGCCCTCGTCCAGGGTGATGGTGGCGGCGCCGTCGCGCTCGGTGGCCTCGATCCCGGCCTGGCCGATGGCGAGGTCGGCGCGGCGCCATTGCAGGCGCGTCTTGGGGATCGGCGGGGCGTCGCGCAGCGCCCGGGTGCAGTCCTCGAGGAGCCTCTCGTTGTCGAAGTGCACCCGGTAGGTGGTCTTCTCCTTGATGCGGTCCCAGAGCGCCTTGAACTCGGGGCTGTCGAGGACCGCCCGGCGCGGGCGGACCTGGCGGCGCTCGTCGGCGTTCTTGATGTCGAGCTTGCCGGCGAGCTTCTTGAGCACGCGCGTGATCTGGTCGAGCTGGTCGGCGAACTGCTCGGGAACGGTAAACGACCCGTCCTTGAGCGCCTCCCTGAGGGAGTCCTGCACCCGGCCCTTGGCGTCGATGTGGCCGGCCGCCTTGAGGTGGTCCCAGAGCTCCTGCGAGCGCTCGAACCCAAGCGGCTCGGCGATCCCCTCGGGACCGGCGACTGTGATGCCGGCAAACTGGTGCGTCTCGACGATGCCGAAGCGGATGCCGGTCTCGTCCTCGATCTCCTTCTGCAGGTTCTCGGCGAACTCCTCGTAGCTCTCCATGGCGACTACCGTGAGGGTGTTGACCTCGAAGCCGCGCACCCGCTCGCCCTGCTGGTTGACGCACAGGCGCAGGCCGCGGCCGATGGTCTGGCGGCGCTCGCGCTCGCGTCTGGATGTCGCGCAGGGTGCAGATCTGGAAGACGTTGGGGTTGTCCCAGCCCTCCTTGAGCGCGGAGTGGGAGAAGATGAACTTGAGCGGGGTCTCGAAGCTGAGGAGCTTCTCCTTCTCCTTCATGATCAGGCTGTACGTGTCGTCATCGGCCTTGATCCGCGATTGCCTCTGATGTTCTCGACCGTCTTGCCTCCGACGCCTCTTCTTGTCGATCGAGAAGTACCCTTCATGGACGTCTTCCGCGGCAGTGGTGAGGTCGACCTCGCGGAACAGCGTGCGGTAGTCCGGGAGGTTGGCGGCCCGCCGGTACTCCTCCTCGAAGATCAGCGCCAGAGGCCCCTTCACCGCGTTGCCGTCCTCGTCGTAGCTGCGGTATTTGGCGACCTCGTCGATGAAGAAGAGCGAAAGCACCTTGATGCCCTGCGGGCGGAGGCGCTTCTCCTTGTCGAGGTGCTCGTGGATGGTGCGACGGATCATCTCGCGCTGCACCGCCAGTGTGTCGACGTCGCCCCACGCCTCGCCGGGCTTGAGGAACCTCTGGTCTCCGGGGACGCGCAGCTCGATGTATGCGCTGCCGCGACCGGCCCGGATCTCGCCGATGCGGCAGTCGGCGTAGAGCGCTCGCCCGGTGGTCTGCTCGAGGTCGTCACCGTCAAACACCGTCACCTCGCGGCGGCTTACACCGGTGAGGGTCTGCAAGTCCACCTCGACCCGGGCGGAGACCTCGCCGCGGCGGCTTTGCGTCGTGACGAGGCGCACGTACGGCTTGTTGTGGGCGTGCTCCACGGTGGCCGACGCGACCTCGATCTGCTTCACCAGGCGCTTCTCGTAGGCGTCCACGGCATCGAGCCGGTAAACCATGTGGTGCTTGTCCACGTGGGTGGCCGAGTAGCGCAACGTGCACAATGGGTTCATCGCGTCGAGCGCCTGCTTCCCCGCCCCTGGAGGCCGCCGTCGACGCTCTGGGGCTCGTCGACGATGACGTGTCAAGGGACATCCACTTTCCCGCAGTTGGGGGACACCCAGTTTCCCGCACCGGCTCCAGGGGTGGCCCATAGCTGGAGGCGGTGATTCCATGACGCTGGGGCGAGCAGCTCAGGCGGAGGGGCGGAGCCCGGAGCCTGAGCTGCCGGCGCGGCGCGGCCCCTACCCCTCGCCGATCTGCTTCTCGATCTCGCGCAGCCGGAAGCTTCGCCCGTCGATCTGCACCACGTGACAGCGATGCAGGAAGCGGTCGAGGATCGCCGCCGCCAGGGCATCGTCGCCGGCGAGCATCTCGGCCACTCCCGGATCGACTTGTTCGACGTGATGATCGTGCTGCCTCGCTCGTAGCGGTAGCTGACCACCTTGAAGAGCAGGTGCGCGTCGTGCCGGTCGAACGCCTGGAAGCCCAGCTCGTCGATGACCAGCACGCTGGTGTTCATGTACTTCCGGCGACGGATCCGCTTCTTGGCGTTGGCGTCGTCCCGGCGCAGCTGCTCGATGAGCTCGTCGGCGCTCATGAAGGCCACCGAGAAGCCGTTCTGGATGGCCTTGATACCGAGGCCGTGGCCAGTGGGTCTTGCCCACCCCGGGCGGGCCCAGCAGCAGGACGTTCTCCCTCCGCTTGGCAAACTCGCAGGTGGCCAGCAGCTCGATCTTGCCCTTGTGGACCCCCCGCTGAAAGGCGAAGTCGAAGCTGTCGAGCGTCTTCGCCATAGCGAGACCAGAGAGCTTCAGTGAGGTGCGCACCCTCCGCTCCTCGCGAAACTCCCTCTCAGAGCCGCACCGAGCTCCAGGAAGCTTCCCAGGGATAGCTTGTCCCGGACACCCCGCTCGATCAGCTCCGGCAGGATCGCGGGGACGTGCTGAAGCCCGTCTCCGCAAGCAGCTCACGGGTGCGGTCCAGCTCGGCTGCACCGCGGCTCATGTCAGCCTCCCCAGCAGGGTGGCGTACTGCTCGATGGGACGCTTGGCCGCCTCCCAGCTGCGCTCGACGACGATCTTCTTGCCCAGCCCGCCCAGGGGACTCGGGCGCATGACTTCGTCGGTGGAGGCACCTTCGTAGTCCGCCTGGTCGATGAGCAGCAGGGCTCGGGTCCCTCGCGGGTAGGTCTTGACGATCTGGTGGCTCGCGAGGACCTGGACCTTGTTACCGACGCCTCGTACCTGGACGTAGTGGCCGGCATGGACGAAGGGCACCGAGTACTGCCGGCCTTCGAAGCTCACGAGGCAGTCCCGGCTCACCTGACGGGTGACCTGGGTGTCGAAGGGCTCGGGAAGCGTCGCGGGCAGCGCGCCCAGCGCGAGCTTCTCCTCCTGCCAGGTGTCGAAGATGCTCAAGCCCGTGCGCGGGCACACCAGCCTTCTGGCACGATCGAGCACTCTGGAGTCAGTCGCCCGCTGGAGTGCCTCGAGGTCCGCGAAGCGGTCGTCAGCCCGCACCTGGTGCCAGCGCACGTCGCGCCCCTTGCGCTCCACCTTGCCTTTGTCGGTGGGGGTCCTCGGCCGCGCGAGGTTGACCAGGAAGCCCATCTGCTTGGCGTAGGCTTGGTAGCCCTGATTGACCTCGGCCCACGGCCCGGCGCCCCTGCCCGCCGCCGTCTTCTCGTTGTCCGGCCGCAGGGACAACGGCACTCCGCCCAGCCTCCTGAATGCCCCGTTATGGCACCGGATCCACCCCGCCATGTCCTTGTGCTCGCTCCACACCACCGCCCACATCCGCGACGCCGACAGCACCATGAGGAAGGCCCACAGCCGCACCAGACCACCCAGGTCCTCCACCCACACCGGCACCTGCACCCAGTCCACCTGGGCTTGACTGCCGAAGCTGACCTCGACCCGCCGCGTCGGACGGACCCGTGGCTTGCTGCTCCGCCGCCTCACGTAGCGCAGAACGGCCTTGTAGCTGCCTGCAAACCCGTGCTCGACCACCAGCTGCTCGTACAGCCCCGTCACCGGCTCGGGTCGGCCACCTATCTCGACCTTCTCCTGCTGAGTTGCCATCCACGAGGCTATGACCCCGGCTAGAGGCTCGCACGCCTCCGGCTGCCGCCGTCGACCATCCTCAGCCGCGCTCCTCAGCCGCCCCAGCCGGTACCGCAGGGTGCTCTCGTCCACCTCGAAGTCCCGCGCCAAAGACCTGATGCTGTGCCCTCGCTGTTCCATTACGTCCGCCGCCATGACATCCTCTCCTCGGAGCTTGGCCGTCCGTCTCCCCTCGAGGCTCTTACGTCTACCTCAAGGGTGACTCGGCCAAGCTCCTTCTTCACGTGCGGGAATCTGGATGTCCACTAACGACCCTTGTAGCGTGTCCCTCTACATGACGACGGGCAGCGTCGCCCGCACCAGGTCGATCGGTCTTCTCCCGCCGGTCTTCTCGCTCTCCTTGTACAGGTTGTTGACGTCCTTCTTGTTGATGGCGCCCACCGTCACGACCATGATCTGAATGTCCGCGCTGGTGGCGAAGTTTCGCACCTGGCCGAGCTTGGTGGAGTCGTAGAGGAAGTACTCGAAAGGAACGCCGGCGTAGAGCGCCCTGAAGTGGTCCTCCATGATCTGGAGCGACTTGTAGACGCCCTCCTTGATGGCGATGGAGGGCACCACGATGACGAACTTGGTGAAGCCGTAGCGCTTGTTGAGCTCGAAGATGGTGCGCAGGTAGACGTAGGTCTTGCCGGTCCCCGTCTCCATCTCCACCGTGAAGTCCCCGGAGACGAGCGAGTCCGACGGGCGAAGCCCGTTGCGGAGCTGGATGTCCGCGAGGTTGTCGGCGATCTCCTCGTCGAGAAGGGTCAGGCGGTTGCCGACGCCGAGCTGGGTCTCGGAGAAGGCCATAAGCATCTGCTGCTTGCCTACGTCGCGGGTGACGGTGAACTCCGTGCGGCAGATCTCCTGGCCGCGGAAGAGGTCGCAGACCGCCTCGATAGCCTGCAGCTGGAAGTCGAGGTTGGGTTCGAAGTGGAGCTTCATCGCGCCGGCCTCACAGGCTGCGCACGTTCTCGATGCCGTGCTGATTGAGGATGGCTGCGAGGTTGGTCTTCGCCACATCGTCGGCGAAGGCGCTGTCGCGGAAGACGCACGTCGTGTCCCCGGCGGGCGCAAGCTCCCGGTGCCAGGCGCCGATGCCCTCCGCGAGCGCTTCGGCCTCGTCGCGGCTGATCTGCTCGGCGAAACAGGCCATCAGTACCCCGCCCCCTACGCTGTGTACCCGCTTCCCGACAATGGTTCTCACCTCAATCGGGACGCACAGGTCCAGCCCTAGCTTGAGAAGGACTTCGTCGAGAACGTCGTCCTCGCTGCGCGCTGCTTTGAGATGGTCCTCGAACTCGAGAAGGTCGCCCTCGAGGTCGTGTTCCGAGGAACCCCATGCACGGATGTTGCTGGTATCGAGCCGAAAAGCCCGAAAGCCGAGGTCCCCCTCAAACAGGGAACTGTTCTCTTTCACCGCGTTTGCTGCCTCTCTGAGACGCGCCTTTGTGATGTCAGCGATGCTCTTCACGCCATTCATACCTGAAACCGGTTCTGGAAGCTGAACCACAATGCAGCGACGATCGCCTCCGTCTTCGGCGTTCTGTAGGAAGACGGCCTCCATGGTCGTGCCGGAACCAGCAAAAAAATCGAGAACGATAGCCCCTTCATTATTGCTCGTTGAAAGCTGAAGAATTCGTCGAATAAGTCGAGTTGGCTTAGGGGTCTCAAAGACGACATCGAGGCTGCCAATGGGAACTCGCGCGAGAAGTTCCTTCTTCGCCTCCTGCGTATAGCCGACTTCTTCAAAATGCCAAAGTGTCTGTGGTACGCGCCCAGTCTTCACTTCGCTAAGAAACCGTTTCAAGCGCGGGGTGTTGTTACCATCTGCGCCCCACCAAATCCGTCTGTCTCTTTCAAGTTCTTCAAACTTTGCCTTCGATTCGCCAATACGTGCCGGGAGGGGGGCCTTCGATCACGCGCCGCCGGACGGAGTCGTAATAGCATACTTGCCTTCTCCATAATAGT
>CAWJPW010000007.1:0-25706 GCA_963844845.1 uncultured Acidobacteriota bacterium | reverse complement strand
CGTGATCTCGGGGTTGAGCTCCGGCTGCATCCGGGTACGTGAGGTGAAGCGCTGCTCCCCCTCGGGCGGGGCGGGCGCCGTGAAGGCGGCCGCAGCCGCGGTCTTGGCCGCCGCCCGCAGCGCTTCCAGCTGCTCCTGCTCGGCGCGTTCCTTCTGCTGGGCCTTGAGGGCCTCGAGCTGTGCCTTGAGGTCGTTCATCTGCTGCTGCATGGTCTGCAGCTGCCGCGTGAGGGCCTCGATCTGCTGAGCCGGCTCGGTGGCGGCGCTCGCCGGCGTGGAGGCTGTCTGGGCCGTTGCCAGCCCGCTGAAGAGTACGATCAGACATGCCGCAGCGAGGCCGCGGAGTCGCGTAGTTGTCACGGGACATCCCTCCCGAATCGTGAGTCAAGCTGTCGTGAGACCGGGTCGATCAGGCCGGGAGGGAGGGTGGTGGGCCACGGGCGGAAGGCTCACCGCTGGTGAGCGGTGCGTCTGCACGACGCTGGGGTGGTCGTATGCGCGCCGTAGGTGCACACGTCGCCACCGCGCGGCGCGCCGTGATCAGCGCGCTCCAGCCGGTCCCGATGAGGCATCCGAGGCAGTGTGGCTGGAGGACCGCGCCGGCGTCGGCGTGCAGCCCGGTAGGTTGCGGTCCCGTCGGGAACCCAGCCGCGACCACCATCTGCGAACGCTCGTGGTCGCTGGGAAGATGGCCGAGCGGAGCGACGCTGAGGGCGCCGAGGCACAGCGGCAGCAGGACCAGCGACAGCAACCGCCGACCCATGGGGTGACGATTCCGGGCGCCGCCCGGCGAAACCTCCGGCCTTACCTGCCGCCTGCGCACGGCGGCGATGATAGCAGAGCCTTGAGAATCCTACTCGTCCTCATCGATCAGCTGCTCCGGCGCCCCCCCGCCTCTGTCACATCGGCCGGGGCATCCCTCTGGCCCACGTCAGCCTTCACGGGCAACACGACAAGGCGGGAGCGGGCCTTTCGTCCGGTCCCTCGGCGCGTCCTTCCCACCTCCCCCCCGCCGTTGTCTGGCCCGCGCCTCCCGAGCTCCAGAGCCTGCACCAGCAATCTCAGTCAATGTTGCAACAACTCATGGATTGTCGCGTAACCACCCGAAGCGGCCATGAGGCCGACACGGCGCGACAGCCGGAGGTATTGATGCGACGGATCCTTGCAACCGTCGTGGTGCTCATGGCAGGCTGGGCGGCGGCCATGGACAACCCCCTACCCCAGATCGCCCACGAAGCGTACCGCCTCGACAACGGCCTCACCGTGATCCTGGTGGAGGATCACGCCGTCCCCCTGGTGGCGGTAAACGTGAACTACCAGGTGGGTTCCAAGAACGAGAAGCCGGGCCGCACCGGCTTCGCCCACCTCTTTGAGCACATGATGTTCCAGGGCTCACAGCACTTCGACGACGACTACTTCAAGGCCCTGCAGGACATCGGCGGCGCGGTCAACGGCGGCACCAACACCGACCGCACCCGCTACTGGGAGCTGGTCCCGGCCGCCTACGCCGAGCGCGCTCTCTGGCTCGAGGCCGACCGCATGGGTTTCCTCCTCGAGGCCGCCACCCAGGAGCGGCTCGACAACCAGCGCTCCGTGGTCCAGAACGAGCGCCGGCAGCGCTACGAGAACGCACCCTACGGAACCGTCCACGAAGAGATGCAGGAGGTCCTCTACCCACCCAACCACCCCTACAGCTGGACCACCATCGGCTCCATGGCCGACCTCCCCGCAGCCACCCTCGACGACGTCAAGGAGTTCTTCCGCAGCTACTACACGCCCAACAACGCCAGCCTCGTGGTGGCAGGCGGCTTCCTCGAGCCCGCCACCATGAAGAAGCTGGTGGAGCGTCACTTCGGCGCGATTCCACCGGGACCCCCGGTGAGCAAGCTGCGACGCTGGGTGCCGCAGCTCCATAGCGACGTGGTGCTCGAGGTCCAGGACCGGGTCCAGCTTCCGCGCCTCTATGTGGCGGTTCCCACCGCCCCGATCTTCGGCACCGACGACGCCGCGCTCGACGTGTTCGCGCGCATCCTCGGCGGCGGCAAGACCTCGCGCCTCTACCGGGCGCTGGTGTACGAGCAGCAGATCGCCCAGGACGCGGTGGCCTACGACTCGTCGTCCGAGATCGCGGGCGCCTTCCGCGTGGTGCTGTCGCCACGCCCGGGTCACGACCTCGCCGAGCTCCAGGCGGCGGCCGACGCCGTCCTCGCCGACGCGCTGGATAAGGGCATCACGGCCGACGAGCTGGCGCGCATGCAGACCGCCATCACCTCCGAGTTCGTCAACCAGATGCAGAGCATCGGCGGCTTCTACGGCATCTCCGACGAGATGAACCGTTATGTCCACTACCTCGGCAAGCCGGACATGTTCCGTTGGGACCTCCAGCGCTACCTCGACCTCACACCCGAGGCGGTCACCGGCACCGCCGCCGCTACCTCCGTGGCGCACGTCTCATCGCCAACGTGCGCCCGCTGCCCGCCGTGGCCGCCTCCACCAGCGAGGAGGCCACCTCGGTGGACCGTACCCGGATGCCGGGCCCCGGCGCCGACCATCCCCTGGCGATCCCGGCCCGCACGAGGTTCACCCTCGACAACGGCCTCGAGGTGGTCCTCGTGGAGCAGCACAAGCTGCCCACCGTCGCCATGTACCTGCTGGTGCGCGGCGGCAGCTCGCCGACCCGGCCGACCGGCCCGGGCTCGCCTCGCTCACCGCGGCGCTCATGCAGGAGGGCGCCGGCGGCCGCAGCGCTTCCGAGCTCGCCGACGCCATCGAGTCCGCGGGCGCCGAGGTCTCGGTGGGAGCCGTCGACGACGCCGTCTTCGCGTCGCTCACCACGCTCACGCCGCGCCTCGGCGAGTCGCTGCGTCTGTTCAGCGACGTCGTCATCCGTCCGGACTTTCCTCAGGCCGAGCTGGAGCGCCAGCGCGCCCGCCGCCTCGTGCGCTTCGCCCAGATGGAGGACCAGCCCGGGTACCTGGCCCAGGTCGCCCTGCAGCGCGTCCTCTTCGGAGACCACCCCTACGGCCACCTGTCCTCGGGCAGCCGCGCCGGCATCGAAGCCATCACCCTCGACGACGTCAAGGGATTCTGGCAGAAGTGGTTCGTCCCTGCCAACTCGACCCTGGTGGTGGTCGGCGACGTGACCCGCGCCGCGCTGGAGCAGGCCTTCGCCGACACGCTCGCCGCCTGGAAGGCAGGTGCGGCGCCGACCCACGAGGTCGCCGCCGCACCCCAGCACGGCGCCCGCACCATCTACATCGTCGACAAGCCCGGCGCCGCCCAGTCCGTGATTGCCGCCGGTCAGGTGGGTGTCCGCCGCACGACCCCCGATCACGCCGCGCTGGAGGTCCTCTCCATGGCCCTCGGCGGCCAGTTCGTCTCCCGCCTCAACCTGAACCTGCGTGAGGACAAGGGGTACACCTACGGCGCCCGATGCGGCTTCCAGTACTCGGCCGCCCCGGGCATGTTCACGGCCTCGACGCCGGTGGACTCGAAGGTCACGGCGGCCGCCGTGACCGAGGTGGTGCGCGAGATCTCCGACGTTGTCGGCGAGCGTCCGCTCACCGCCGACGAGGTCGCCTACGCCCGCGGGGCCATCGTGAACGGCTATCCCCGGCAGTTCGAAACGCCGGCGCAGATCGCCCGTCGGCTCGCCGAGGCCGAGGTCTACGGTCTCCCGACGGACTCGCTGGAAGCCTTCCCCATCGCCGTGGAGAAAATCACCCCGGCGGCCGCCAACGAGGCCGCGCTCCGGACCCTCCATCCGGCCAACCTCGCGGTGGTCGTGGTGGGGAACGCCGCCGCCATCCGCTCCGATCTCGAGGCGCTCGACCTCGGCCCAGTGGTCGTCCTCGACCACGAGGGTCGACCCCTCAGCTGACCCCAGCCACATCGCGACCAACAGGGGGCGGCCCGCCGGGCCGCCCCTTTTCTGCGCCCTCACCACCAGTGCGTGAGCCGTTCCCGGCCCCGCCGATTGACTCACCGCATCAGCGCCGGCAGCGACGACACGACGTACTTCACGGCGGTGAACAGGATCACCCCTCCCAGCATCCACTTGATCGCCCTGGCCCGGACGTGCTTCTGGAGGCGGGCGCCGCAGTAGGTACCGGCAAGTCCCCCCACACCGAAGAGGAGGCCGAGGCCCCAGTCGGGCGCCACCGCCACGCCCGGGTAAAGCGGCGCGAGCGCCTGGTAGAAAGACACCCCTGCCACCGAGGTGACGAAGGTGCCCATGAGCGTGGCGCCGGCTATCGTGTAAACCGGGAGCCCGAAGACGGCCACGAAGAAAGGAGCGAGGATCGAACCTCCTCCGATGCCGTAGATGCCGGCGGCGACGCCCACCACGAGGCTCATGGCGAACACCCCGGGGACCGAGAACGAGAACTCCTCGTCCGCGAAGGTGAACGCCGCCCGGGCCCAGGACAACCGCCAGCCGGTGACCCCACCGAAGCTGTTCCCCTTCTGCACTGCTGCGGCGAAACGCGCCTCCGCTTCGGTGGCACCTTTGCCGGAGCCCCGGGCGAGGTCCCACACCACGCGCCCGCCGATCGAGAGCAGCACCGCTGCGGCGAAGAGCTTGAACCGAACGGCATCGGGCAGCCACCGCAGCCTGATGATTGCGCCTACGAGGACGCCCGGCAGCGTACCCCCCACCACCACCCAGGTGAGGGGCCACAGCATGCGGCCCTCGCGCAGGTATCGCCACACGCCGCCGGGAATGGCAACCACGTTGTAGAGCTGATTGGTACTGCTCACCGCCGGTGCGGTGAAGCCGAGAACGCTCATCTGGAAGGGCAGGAGCAGGAAGGCGCCGGAGACCCCTCCCATGGAGGTGAACAACGAGATCACGAAGGCCACCAGGGGAGGAATCAGCGGGAAGACGTCGACGCCAGAGGGTTCGAAGTGCATCGGCTGCCGGCCGATGGTACTGCGGAACGCCTCCGGGTGCACCACGTCCGTCCCTGCGCCGTCACGGCCGGCAGGAAGGACCCCGGACCCCGCACCGTTGTAACGGGTACGGGCTGCCGCCCCGGTGGCGGCGCCCGGCGCCGCCTCGCGGCCGAGGAGGAAGCATGATTGACCAACAACGAATCGGTACCGTCGCCGCGGTGGCTCTCGCCGCCGCCGTGCTCGTGGTGACCGGCGCGTCTCCTGCCCATGCCCAGGACACGCGGAGCACGGTGACCCCCGAGCAGGTCCCGCCAGCTCCGCCGGCGCTCTCTCCCGCGGCGCTGCAGCCCCTGCGCCTGGAGTACCACTCCACCATCGCCATGGGCGGCAACAACCGCATCACCGTCAACAGCACCCGGGTCGTGGGCCCGGCGAGCCTGTCCGGCCACCGGGTGTGGCGTGTGGCCACGACAACGCTGGGGGAGTCCCGCGGCGGAACCGACGTCGTCTACCTCGACCCCGCGACCCTCCGGCCGCTGCACCGCTCCGTCGACAAGGGTGGCCGCTCCCTCGAGCTGAGCTACTCGGACGGCTGGGTCCGCGGCCACGAGGGCAACGTCAAGACCGACAAGCCCATCGCCGTCTCCGTGCCCGGTCCGGTGTTCGGAGAGGGCGGAGCCCTCGACGCCGTCCTGGTCTCGCTGCCGCTGACCGAAGGTTACGAGACCTCGTTCGACGCCTTCGACCTCGCCGCTCGCGCTTCGCGGCAGTGGGACGTGAAAGTCGTCGGCACCGCCGAACTCGAGCTCCCGGCGGGCGCCTTCGCGACCTTCAAGGTGGCCGTGACCCCCGATGATGGAGGGCGGGGTGGCGGAACCTACTGGGTGTCCACGGACCGACCGCGCATGGTGGTCCAGAGCCGGACGACGCTGCCGGGCAGCCAAGGCGCCGACGAGGTCGTCACGGTACTGCAGAGCTGGCGCCTCACCGAGGAGGCCGCACCGAAGGCGGACTAGCCTGGTTGAAAAGTCCCGATGGACTCTTCACATGCGATCGGATTCTTCAGACGGAGTACGAGGAGACGGTCGTCGCTTTCCACGCCGGCACGTCGCACTGGTGGGGCTCCGCCTACCCCCCACTGTCGTCCGTACGCCCCAGGAGCTGAACGTACTCCCGAGCCAACTGCTCGGGATCGCCCAAACCGAGGACCCGGCCACACTGGACCACGAAGCCGCGCACAAAGACTGCCGCCGGCAACTCTGCCAACCGCTGCGCCTCGAGGGCAGCGAGGAGCGGCGGCCGGATCTTCGTCTCCGCCGCGAGGTCGTCGAGGGAGAACCCCCTCGCCTCGCGCGCCGCCCGCAGCGTCGCCCCCGGTGATCCCGCCGCCGTGACGTCCTGCAGGTCCACAGCAGGACCGCCCGGCGCCGGCCTCACCGCTGCTGCCAGGGGTGCCGGCGCGGCCGTCTCCGCGAGAATCGCCCGGTACGCCGCCTCCAGCCGCGCCAGCTCTCGCGCCCGCTCCTCGGCGGTGAGCAGGGTGTACGTGGCCAGCGAGGACTCATCGTAGAGCGCCCGTCGACGCCGGTAGGCGCGGTGAACCTCGGCCAGCGGCGCGCCCAGAGCAAGGCCCAGGGTCCGGTACTGCGAGCGCGTGCTGCGGCGGCTACACGACATGGCCGAGTACACCGCTCGAGCGGCCGTGCCCCACGAGACGATCCATGCCGCGGGCGAACGGACAGCCGGGGAAGAGCTCAACCGCGGGGCGCCGCTCCTGCACCGAGCGCACCACGAAGGGATCGTCCTGCAGGGCCCCGAGGAACTCCGCGGCCCCACCGAAGTAGTCCCGACAAGCCAGAGCCATGTCCTCGCCGAGCCGCTCGTCGCCCGCGGTCCGCGCCCGGTTGACCACCAGGCGCGGCGCGAACCCGCCGGCGGCCAGCATCAGGGCTGCGCCGGCCTCGGGCTCGAGCCGCTGCACTCGCGCCAGCAGGTCGCGAGGTGAGCGGACACCCAGCTGCTGCCGCTCACCCATCACTCGCGACACGGCCGCGCGGACCACGTCGCGGGGTTCGGCGCGGCTGAGCCGCCGGAAGAACGCCGCCTTGAGGAAGTGGTAGGCGTTCTCCACTGCGGTGGGCTCAGGTGTCAGCACCAGCAGCCCCCGATCCGCCGCGAGGAAGAAGTCGATGACGTTGAAGGACGAGCCGCCGCCGAGGTCGAGCACGACGTGCTCGGCGTCGAGCCTCTCGACGTGACGAAGCACCTTGTGCTTCTGCGACCATGAGGGATTGGCGATACCGGTGAGGGCCCGCGCGCCCGACACCAGCTGGACTCCATCCACCGCCGTCGGGACACAGACCTCGGCAAGGCTGGCAACCCGTCTCGCGAGAAAGTCCGAGAGGGTCGAGCGGGGGTTGGGAAGCCCGAGCAGGGTGTGCAGGTTGGCGCCACCGAGATCGGCGTCCACCAGGACCACGCGGTGTCCTCCCCGCGCCAGGACCGCCGCCAGGTTGACCGCCACCACCGACTTGCCGACGCCCCCTTTTCCGCCGCCGACGGCCCACACCTGCTGCGTCTCGCCGTGCTTCCCCCAGCTCGCGGCGTTGGGCTCGGCCTCGGTCACCCCCAGCCTTCGCTCCGGGTTCAGCCCGTCCGGTTCGAATCGGCTCTCATTCACCGTATCTTGATTCTAACATTTAGGTTGCGGGGGGCATCGCACACACCCGCCGTCCCTTGCTGCTTCGCCGGCGCGCGGACCGCCGCCGGTAGCGGTGGTCCGGGCTACCCCCAGTGGTCGCGAGGCTCCCGAGACATCTTGGGATGGGGTGCTCTCGCAGGACGAACGAGGGAAGCGTACTGCAGGTGGGTTGCACCGAGCGAGTCCAAGAGAGCGCCTCAGATTACGGCGTATCGGACGCCGCAGCAGACAAGTGGTGAGATGCGCAGGCTAAACTGGGCCCGGCGCCTGCGGGTGCATGGAGGACGGTAATGAACGAGGTCACGTTCCGCTTCGCCGCAGACGGCTCGGTGTTCACCGACGACCCGGTCCTGGTCCAACCCCTCGCCCGCGTGCTCGGCGAGGTGCTGCGCCTCGACCGGATCCCGGCGTCTCTCGCCCTGGTGGGGCACTGCCCGGTCGTCGGCCGCTGGTGTGTCTTCGCACGGGAGCAGGGGGAGCCCGACGTTCGCGGAGTCGTGCTCCCCGAAGGCGCCTACGCGGAGGTCGGCTTCGATCCCTTCGTGGCGGCCGCGGCTCATCTGCGCGGCGCCAGCCTCGTGGCCGCGGTGCAACGCGGGCCCGCCGAACCCGCGACCTTCCCGCACGAGGCCGATGGCCTGGCCGATCCCCTGCGGACCGCCTACGGTTGCTTCCTGGCCGGCGACCCCGCGCTCCGGCAGGGACCGTACGTCTCCACTCTGCCGGCGGGTCTCGCACCCGAGATCTCCCCGCTCACCTGCCTGGTAGTGCCTCGGAACAGACCCGCCGTCATCCCGGCCGAGGAGGTCTTCCAATCCGAGGAGCACACGGGACACCCCACCTCGTCCGACGGCTCGCCCTGGCACTCGGTCGACCTCGAGCGCGGCGGGGACACCATGTCTCCGCGCCCGCCCACGCCCGAATCGCCCGTACCTGCAGCGGCTGGTGACCTCGAACGACGTCTCGGCGCCCTGGAGCGCCGCCTGGCACGCACGCGCTGGATGACCGCCGTCGGCCTGCTCGTCACCCTCGTCGTGGGCGTCGCCGGGGGCGTTCTGCTTGCCTCCCGCCTCGATCGGCTGGACGCGTCGACCGTCAAGACGGCTACTCTCGCCCACGGCCTCGGCCTCGAAGCCGGAGCAAGTTCCAAACCCGAGGCCATCGAGGCGCACCTCCACGACCTCGCCACGGTGGCCGTGCAGAGCGGCGCCTGGCAGTCCGGTCTGCGCCGGCGCGGGGTGCAGCCGGCCCACTTCCTCGACCAGCTCGTGGACATGACACAGGCTCACGACAGCCTGCTCGGCCTGGCCGCCGACGCCGCGCCGCTTCGCCAGCTGGCGGCGCGGGCGGGGTCGCTCAGCGACCTGGCGCCGCGCTCGGCGAACCTGCTCACGCTCGCCTCCCAGGAGGAGGCCCTCACCGACCTGGCGAGCCGGCAGGATGCGCTGGCCTCCCTTGCCGACCACCACGACGCCCTCGATTCGCTGGCCGGCTCGGCCAAGACCCTGAGCGGTCTCGCCGCTTCGGCTCAGGACCTCGGCGCTCTCGCCGGCAGCAGGGCGGCGCTGACGGCGCTGGCGGGCGAGCGCCCGGCCCTCGAGAGCCTGGCCTCGCGGGCGACGCCCTTGCGCACCCTCGCCGACCAGGGCGCCGGGCTCATGGTGTTCTGGGAGCGCTACCATCACCCGCTCGCGGCCCTCGCCGAGCGCCAGCAGAGCCTCGAAGCCCTGGTGCAGCGCCAGCGCACCCTGGAGCGACTCGTGGAGTCGAGCCCCGAGCTGCTCAGCCTCGCCCAGAGCGATCCCCTCCTCCGCCTCGTGCAGCGCCCCGACGCCTTCCGCGCCCTGGCCGACGATCTCGACGATGTCCTCGCCATCGCCGACCACCGGAGGGAGCTCATCGGAGGCGCCGCCGGGGACCAGGGGCGCCCGCCGGCGCCGTCGCCACGTTCGTCGGGCTGAGCGGCCGGAGCTCTCGCCTGCGCGGGGGGACGTACAGCTCGGGACGCTCACGGGAGGAAGCGGACCTGCTCTGCCGCCGTCGCCGATCAGGCGCCCGGCTGACGCATCAGGGGGGCAGCTGCGCGGCGCGCAGCGTACCGCACCTGAAGTCCGCGATCACCGGCAGGTGATCGCTGGCCACCTTGGCGACCTTCATGCGGCTCCGCCAGCACCGCACCAGCTCGAGATTCCCGCGGAAGTAGATCCTATCGAGGGCGCCGCGCGGTGAGAAGGACGGGTACGTGGGCAGCGCCCCGTTCGAGCCATGAGTGGCGTCGGTGGCCGCCTGGAAGCGCATGCCGATCGTGAAGATGGGCCGCAGCAGCGAACGCCAATCGTTGAAGTCGCCGGCCACCAGCGAGGTGCACCCGCCGTAAATGCACTTGAACTCCTCGGATTCCACGAGCAGGGCGACCTGCTTCTCGCGCTCCTTCGCCGAGAGGCCGAGGTGGAGGTTGAACACCTCCAACCGCCCCCCCCGCCCGTCCTCACTCGTGACCTCGAGAGTCGTGTGCTGACAGCCCCGCCGCTTCCGTCCGTCGATGGTGAGGTCGATGTTACGCTCCCTGACGATGGGATACCGGCTCAGGGTGGCGTTGCCGTACCGACCCTTGCGCCGCAACGTGACGTTGTAGCCCGCCGCCCGGTGGAGGTATCCCGCTGCATCCGCCAGCTCGCGCGCGAGATCGAGCTCCCGGGAGCGCCGCGCACCCTCGTCCACCTCCTGCAGCATCACCACGTCGGCGTCGTACTGCTCGAGGATCCGGACCACCCGCTCGGGCCGGAAGCGCCGGTCGACGCCGATGGCGCGATGGATGTTGTAGGTCAGCACCCGGAAGCGCATGTCGTCACCCACCCTTCCACGACAACCGGCGGCACCCGGGAGGACTTCCGCACGAGGGCCGCCCGGTGCTTCCCGCGGGGCCCGCGAGACCGGGCGGGCGGACGACCGCGACCTGGCCGCGGCTTCCGTCGCGCGACCCCGCCGCCACCCGCGATTCCTCCGGCGCGCGTCCCGCGCTGACGCGCCGCCCGGGGCCGCCGTCGGGCTCAGCCGGCGACCGCCCGCCAGGCGGCCGCGTACCGCGCGACCCCGTCCGAGAAGCCGCCGTGCCGCGGCTGCCAGCCCAGACGACGCACAGCCCGAGAGGAGTCCACGTGCTGGTCCAGGGCGAAGCACTCAGCCACCGCCCCCATCTCGCCCCTGGCCTGCTCCACCGACACCGTGCGCACCGCGCCGTCTCCGCCGCAGGCGAAGCTCACCGCCCGCGCGCACTCGAGCACCGGAGGCCGGCTGCGGTCGGTGAGGTTGAAGACCTCGCCGCTGCACGGCGACTCCACGGCCAGGCGGTAGCCGCGCGCCAGGTCCGCCAGGTGTACCCACGACCAGCGGAAGCACCCGTCGCCGACGATGCGCGGCGATCCCTCCCGGGTCGCCGCGGCGAACCACGGCGCGGTCAGGCCGCCAGCTCCGCCGTACACGCAGCCCGGGCGCACCACCAGCGTGCGCAACCGCCCCGAGGCCGCCTCCAGCACTCGCCGCTCGTGCCCCACCCGGGGCCTCACCGCCTCGGGGGGATCGACGGGCGACGCCTCGTCCACCATCACGTCTCCGGTCGTCCCGTACAGCCACACGCCACTGGTGTAGAGCACCAGGCGTGGCAGGCCGGCCTCGCGAGCTACCGCGAGGAAGGAGTCGACGGTGAGGCGATCCAGCTCCCACTGCCGTGCGCCGTACTCGACTGCGCAGTGAACGAGCGCCTCACAGGCGCGGGCCGCCTCGCGGTAGCTGTCGGGGTCTCCGAGGTCGCCCTCAACCGGGTGCACCTCCAGCGCCGCAGCCTGCCGCGCCTTCACCTCCGAGCGAGCCAGCCCGTAGACCTCGTGGCCCGCCCGCGCCAGCTCGGCAGCCACCGCCGACCCGATATAGCCAGTTGCGCCCGTGACGAAGACTCGCATGCCCACCTCCGGCTCCGGCAACCGCACAGGCCTCGCTCTTCTTCCAAACGCGAACGGGAGCAGTGGCCGGACCCGGTCCTACGCAGCCACAACCACGTCAACGAGCGCATCTACGTGCTCATGCAAGGGCCGAGCGAGATGGGTCTGAGCGGCCGCCTGGCGGGTTGGGACCGCAGCGACGACCTCCCCGAGATCGCGGTGCCCACCCTGACGATCGGCGCCCGCTACGGCACGATGGACCCCCAGTACATGAAGTGGATGGCCGCCCAGGTACAGCACGGACGCTACCTCTACTGCCCCGACGGCAGTCACCTCGACATGTACGACGACCAGAAGACGTACATGGAGGGCGTGATCCGGTTCATTGAGGACGTCGATAGAGGCAGGCTCGGCGCCCAACAAGCAGCGTCCGGGGCGTCGGGCGTCGCGGGCTGACCCTATGCAGTCACGCTGCGCCGCCGGCGCCGGGGCCTCGTTCTGGTCCCGCCGGCGGAGGTCCTCCCCGGCTCGGAGATCGCCGGTTCACGCGGAGCGTCGGCCGGTGCGCGGGGCCCGCCCGGTCATCGGGCATCCGCATCGCCGGACCGATGAGCGGGCGGCTGTACTACCGGCCGACCCTCCTTCCGCCACGCCCGCATTCCACCGGCGAGCTGGCGGACGTCAGGCCAACCGTGGGCCCGCAGCAGCCGGACCGCCGGCACGGAGCGGTGCCCGCTCAGGCAGATCGCCACCACCGGCCGCCCCGGCTGGAGACGAAGCCGGTCGAGGTGGCGATGAAGCTCGGAGACGGGCACGTTGACGGCGCCGTCGACGTGCCCCTCACGGAACTCGTGGGCCGTGCGCACGTCGAGGAGCTGCGGCCGTCCGCCATTGCTGAGCTCGGCAGCGAGGCTGCCAGCCGTCACCTCGGGCACCCGGCCGAAGGGCAGCCACCACAGCCGCTGCGCCAGCCGCCGGCGCAGCCTTTCGAGGAGCCCGGGAGCGGCGCTCACGGGAGCAGAACGGTGGACCCCGTGGTTCGGCGCCCCTCCAGGTCGCTGTGGGCGCGGGCGGCATCGCGCAGCGCGTAGGTCTGGTTCACCTCGACGCGCACGGCCCCTGCACGGACCACCTCGAAGAGGGCCGCGGCCGAGGCCAGGAGGTCCCTGCGGGAGGCCGTGTAGGTCATCAGCGTGGGCCGCGTGAGGTACAGGGACCCGCGCGCAGACAGCTCGCCCGGCGAAAACGGTGGGACGGGCCCGGACGCGTTGCCGAAGGAGACCATCATCCCGCGCGGTTTCAGGCAGCTCAGCGAGCCTTCCCAGGTGTCCCTGCCCACCGAGTCGTACACCACCGGCACCATCGCGCCCGCTGTGATCTCACGCACCCGGGCGACGAAGTCCTCCCGCGTGTAGACCACCGGGTACTCACAGCCGTGGGCGGCCGCGAGCTCCGCCTTCTCGTCCGACCCGATCGTACCGATCACCTTGACACCAAGAGATTCGGCCCACTGGCACGCGATCAGGCCGACACCCCCGGCGGCGGCGTGCCAGAGGATGGTCTCCCCGGGGCTCACGGCATAGGTGCGCCGCAGCAGGTACTCGGCGGTCATGCCCTTCAGCATCATGGCGGCGGCGGTCTGGTCGTCGATGTCGTCAGGCAACGGCACCAGCCTGTCCGCCGGTATCAGCCGAACCTCGGCGTAGGCCCCCGGCGGCCCGCCCGCGTACGCCACCCGCTGGCCCGGGGCGAGATCGGTCACACCCTCGCCCACCGCTTCGACGACTCCCGCACCCTCCATGCCCGGCGTCATGGGCAGCTCGGCCGGGTAGAGCCCGGTCCGGTGGTAGGTGTCGATGTAGTTCAGTCCCACGGCGGTGTGGCGCACCCGCGCCTGGCCCCGCCCCGGCTCTTTCACGTCGACCTCGTCCCAGCGCAGGACCTCCGGTCCTCCGGTCTGGTGCACCCGAATCGCTCCCGTCATCTGATCCTCCTCTGCGCGCCGCACGGCGGCGGCTTCCCCAGTTCAACAGCTCCGGGCCGGTTCTTCATTCAGCCTTCTTCGAACCCCACACCAACGCCATGTCGAGTACCCGCACTCCGGACCGGCTCGGCCGCACCAGGAGCTCTTCCACCGCCGCCGCCGTCGCCTCCGAGGCCGCCGCCACCCGATCGACCTCATCCTGCAGCTCTGCCGCCAGACTCTCGAGCTCGTCCTCGAACCGCGCGATCTCCTGCTCCGACTCGGTCACCGCGCCCTCCGCCCGCGCGCTCATTCGTCGCTTGCCGGCCACCGTGCGGGCCCGGGAAGCCGCCTTGCCGGCCGCCGAGCGCAGGCTGCGGGAGCCCAAGAGCACCGAGAACAGCCCCTCCACCATGCCGAGCTTCTCCTCCGCCTTGCGCGCCTCGAGCTGCGTACGATCACGCTGAAGCTCGTCGCGCTCGCGCTCGAGCCGCCGACGCACGGAGTCGATGCGCCGCTCGAACCGGGCACGGATGCGCTCTTGAACCGAGTCGTCGGCACGATCCGCCGCCTCCATACAGCGCTCCACGAAGGCGGGCCGGGTCTCACCCGGGTCGGCAACCAGCTTGAGGCCCGGGTTGCTGAGCAGCGATGCGGGCTGGAGGGTCCGCCAGCTCACGAAGCCTTGCTGGGCGCCCTTCAGCTCCGGCCCGAGGGCCGCCGGAACGGCGGCAGGGAAGCGCATCCCGGAAGGCGGTACGGCGAGCAGGTCGACCTCACCGTCCAGCTTCTCTCCGAGCTCCCAACGAAAACGACCGCCATCGTCCACCGGCACGCGCCACCGCTCGTCCTCGGTTCGGAGCAGGTCGAGGCTGCGGCGTTCCACCGTCACGCTGGCGTGCACCAGGAGCCACGGCCACGCGGGATCCGCCGGCTGCGCCGCGAAGCGGATGGGAAACGCTGTCGCCAGTACCGGAGGACCCGACGCGCCGGCGACGGGCGCCTGCGGCGCCCCGTCGCGCCGCGGCGCGGCCTCGCCGACGAGCGGGGCCAGCTCGGCCAGGGTCACCGGTCCGCGCAGATAGCTCAGTGCCCAGCGCGTGCCCAGCACCCGGGTACGGGGGCGAGCCCGCACGTCGTCCAGCAGGAACTGCCTTCCGGCCAGGCCCGCCACGACCTGATCGCTGCTCCGGCCGTCCGCGAGTTCCTTCAGGTCCAGCCCCTCGAGGGCGCGATCGCGGTCGTGCTCCGTGACCAGCCGTCCCACCAGCTTGATGCCGGCATTCCCCAACGCCTTGTAGTCGAGATCCACCGGGTTCTGGGTGGCGAGCCACACCCCGACGCCGAAGGCGCGCGCCTGCTTGAGCAGGGTCAGCAGAGGCGCCTTGGTGGGCGGGTTTGCCGGGTGCGGGGGCAGGATTCCCTGCACCTCGTCCACGTAGAGAAGGGCCCGCAGCGACTCCGACGCCGGCTGCCGCCTGGTCCAGGCGAGCAGCTCGGCGAGCAGCAGGGTGAGGGCGAACTGCCGGCCCCGGTCGTCGAGATGCGCCACCGTCACCACGGTGCCCCGGGGCCGTCCCGGCTGGCCCAGGACCGCCTCCATGGTGAGGGGTGTGCCGCGGGTCCACGACGCGAACGCCGGGCTGGCCAGCAGGGTGTTGAGGGCGAGCACCAGCTGCATCCGCTCGGCACGGGGGTAGAAGGTGTCCACCGCCAGAGCGCCGATGGCGGCGACGGGCGGATCGGCGATGACCTGGAGGAGGCGCGCCAGGTCGAGCGCCTCGCCCCGCCGCCAGAGCTCGAGCAGCAGCGATGCCACCAGCACCTGGTCGCGGTCGGTGAGTGGATCGCCGCCGCGGCCCACCAGGGAGAGCAGGGCTCCGGCCACGCTGTTGACCCGGTCCGCAGCGGCATCGGGCGCCCCGTCGGGGTTCCACCCGACGGGCGGCGCCAGCGCCGGCAGCACGTCCACCGGGGCCACCGCCGCTCCCGGCGTCAGCACCCTCCAGTCGAGCCCTTCACGGACGGCCCGGCTGTCCGCGGCGCCCAGGCCCCACCCCTCCAGACCCTCGCGCCAGCGCTGGGCGGTGTCCGCCGCTGCGGCCTCACGACCCCGCTCCCGTACCGCATCGGGCGGCAGCCACGGTGCGAACTCCCCGGCGGTGAGGCCGGGGAAGCTCAGCAGGAGATCCACCATGTCGCCCTTGAGGTCGACCACCAGCAGCGGCACCCCGCGCCGCGCGAGCTCCTCCATGGCGACGATGCCGAGGCCCGTCTTGCCCGATCCAGTCATGCCCAGGCACACCGCGTGGGTGGTGAGATGGTCGGGATCGAGGAGGATCCGCTCGCCGCTGCCTGCGTCCTTGCCGAGAAAGAGCCCGTCGTCACCCATCTGCGCCTCCAAGTGAGTCCTCTGATGGTACCAGCGGCGACCTCTCGCTACGCCGTCGCGTCGACCACCCCCCGGAAGCATTCCGGCGCGGCGCGGGTTTCAGCGAACGAGCTCAGGCTCTGCTCTCATTATTGCGGTCCAACAAGCGAGCCCGGTGGCTGGAGGCCTTCATCACTTCATCACTCCCTCACCTCGTCATCTCGCACGTCCGGCGAGCCATGAGCCTCCGGGACCGCTGAGCCCCGATGCCGGACCACGTCCTCCAAGCGCTCGGCCTCGTCGCCCTGGGATTCGGCACCGGGGCGTACGGCACCCTCATCGGCGCCGGCGGCGGGTTCGTGCTGGTCCCGGCGCTGCTCCTGCTCTATCCGAACGAACGCCCCGAGGTGATCACCAGCATGTCCCTCGCCGTGGTGTTCTTCAACGCCCTCTCGGGCACCCAGGCGTACGCCCTCATGCGACGAGTGGACTTCAAGTCGGGCCTGCTCTTCGCTCCGGCCACTATCCCAGGCGCCGTTCTGGGGGCGCTGGTGACGGGGCTCCTGCCGCGCCGGACCTTCGACTGTGTGTTCGGAGTCCTGCTGGTCGGGGTATGCGTCTACATGCTCCTCGCCGACCGCCGCCGCGCCGAGCGACACACAAAACCGCACGGAGGGGTCACACGGCGCTTGGTGGAGGCCGACGGTACCGTCCACGTGTACAGCTTCAAGCCGGTCGTCGGGATCATCCTCAGCTTCGGAGTCGGATTCCTCTCGGGCCTCCTGGGTATCGGCGGCGGCATCATCCATGTGCCGCTGCTGGTCTACGTCCTCAGCTTTCCGGTCCACATCGCCACCGCGACCTCCCACTTCATGTTGGCAATGGTCGCTCTGGCCGGCACCGCCACCCACATCGCCACCGGCGCCTTCGTGCACGGTGTCCACCGCACGATCTACCTGGCGATCGGCGTGCTGATCGGAGCGCAGCTCGGCGCCCGCCTTTCGGACCGCGTGCGCGGGCCATGGATCATCCGTAGCCTCGCCATCGCCCTGGGGCTCGTCGGTATCCGCCTCCTGACCCTCCGCTAGTGTCCTGTTTGGGAAGTCCTATGTGCTTGTCGCGCAGCCAGCGTGGTTCCTGGCAAGGCGCGACGACGAAGTCGTAGCAACGCTACTTCGAGGAGGAGCAACGCAGCCAGGGGCCGCAGAGACATGCGAATAGTCCATTGGGATTTTCCAGACAGGACACTAGTCGAGGACCAGTCGGATGGTCTGAACTCCTTCGGCGACGTCGATGGTGACGGCCCGCAGCCCGCGCCGCGGAAGAGCCGACACCTGGCCACTCCGCTCCATGTACGCCACCCGCACCTCGGAGGGCTCCTCCACCTGGGCTCGCAGGCGCAGCTCCTCGGCGAGGTCGAGCTCCGAGATCTCGGCGCGACGGAGGTTCTCGAGGTCGGGCCGACCGTCTCGTACAAGCACCGACCGTCGCCCCTTGATGAGGTAGCCGAGCCACTGGTTGCGGAAGGCCAGCGACGCGAAGAACCAGTGCACCAGCACCAGCACCAGGCCGGCTCCCAGGCTGGGGAGCACCGCCGCCGAGCCGTTGATGGCACGGCTGAAGAGGGAGCCCAGGATGAACCCGAGGATCACGTCGAAAGCGGTGCTACGGCCGAGCATGCGGTTCTTGCCCAGGCGGATGATGGCGAGCCCCACCAGGTAGATGACCACTGCGCGGGCCGCCATCTCCCAGACGGTCAGGGGACGGAGGCCCGAGGTCGATCCGAAGATGGCGTGCAGGAGCTCGGCGGTCTGGGTCATCATGACTTCCTCCCCAGGATCTCTCGGGCGCGGCGCCGCTGCGGGCGCCGCGCGGAAGTGCGGACGTGCGACGATGGCGGTGACTGGGGGCGGAGCAATGGCACGGCGCCGGATCGTGGGCTTTCACCGCGACGACGAGGGCTTCTGGGTGGCCGAGCTGGAGTGCGGCCACACACAGCACGTCCGTCATCGCCCGCCCTGGCTGCGGCGTCCGTGGGTCGAGTCGCCGGAGGGCCGGCAGCGCCACCTCGGAAGCGACCTCCAGTGCCGGCCGTGCGACGTCGAGGAGGGCGTGTGAGCCTCGCACGAGGCCGCAATGGCGGGTGGATCCGCCGTCGCCGCAGGTGCTGGCGCAACCCCCGACTACGAAAAGCTGGCGATCGCCTTCTCCTCGTCGTCGAACATCTCGAACACACCGATGAGCTGCGACATCGTCAACAGCTTGTAGATCCCCAGGTTCACGTTGATCAGCTTGAGCTGAGCGGCGTGCTGGGCGGCGGTGGCCTTGCAGCGGATCAGCTCGCCCAGGCCCGAGGAGTCGATGGTCTTCACCAGGTTCAGGTTGACCAGAAGCTTGTTGTGCCCCACTTCGAGCTGGTCGAGGAGCTCGCCCCGGAGGCGCACGTCGCCCTCGCCGATTGTCAGCTTACCGTTGAGATCAAGAATCGTCACATCGCCAATCCGTCGTGTGTCGATCTTCATCACGGACCTCCTGGTGTTTCCGTTTCAAGTGTACTGCACAACGGAAGCCGCACCAACTGAGCAATTACCAGAGCGGAATCAGTCCCTCCCGCAGCCTCGGGGAGGGCCCGCCACGGCACTCTCGTGGCGTCGGCTCGTCCAGCTCGAGGGTCACGGGAATCCTCCTTCACACTCGCACCCCGGGTAATCACCACGGTAGCGGCTCCCCGTTGGAGTGGCGGAAGCTGCCCGAGCTCGCGAGATCGAGCTCGTCGATGCGGGCGATGAGCCCACGGGCTGCCTCAGCCGGCTCGAGGTTCCCGCCGCCCCCCGTCATGTCCGTCCGCACGTATCCGGGATGGAGAACCACGACCGCAACGCCCCTCCCCTTCAGGTCAACCGCCAGCGACTTGCCGGCCATGTTCAAGGCCGCCTTCGACATGCGGTAGCCGTAGCTGCCTCCTGAGCCGTTGTCGGCGATGAATCCCATTCGACTGGTCACCAGCGCGACCTTGGAGCCTTCCTGCAGGTTGGGAAGAAGCGCCGCCGTGATGCGGAGTGGCCCGAGAGCGTTCACCTCCACCTGTCTCCGAATACGATCGAAGTCCAGGTCGTCGAGACTCTCCTTGCTGAGGATCCCCGCGTTGTTGACGAGCAGGTCCACCGGAGCGCCATCGAGCCGACGGGCGAGCTCCGTACCGGAGTGGTCCCGAGACACATCGATGCCCTCCTCGACCTCGACACCGAGCGCGTCGAGCTCCACTGATCGATGTCGGCACACGGCGACCACCTCGGCGCCCCGCTCGGCAAGCTGCCGCACCAGCTCGAGTCCGATCCCCCGGTTGGCTCCGGTGATGACGGTCTTTCCCATGCTTCCTCCCTCCGCGCCGCAGCCTCGATTCTCCGCGGCTGGCTTGAAGAGCGCGCATGAGCCGCCACCCATTCCCGGTCGCGTGCACCCGCACTGCGATGCTGCATGCTCCCGCGCAGGGCCTCAATCTCCGCAGGACCAAGTGGTGCTGCCGAGAAATGCCGGCTACCATGGACGGGTTTCGTGCGGAGGAGGTCGCGCCCTGCGTTCACGGTACCCGCTGCTGCTCCGAGGTCTCCAGGCTGCAATCGTTCTCACCTTGCTGATCGTGCCCGCGGTATCCCGGGCCGCCGTCGAGATCGATCCCGCCACTCTCGGCCGGCTCGCCTTCGAGGTCGACACCGACCGCGACGGCCTGCCGCAGAGTTCCGTGGAGTCCATGACCCTCGACATCCGCGGCTACCTCTGGGTGTGTACCCGCGATGGCGCCGCGTCCTACGACGGGCAGCACTGGGCGGTGGTGGACATGCCCGAGCGCTCCCGCTCCAACTGGCCTCGCGTCGTCGTCTCCGGAGCCGACGGCAGCCTCTGGTTCGGCACCGAGGGCGCCGGCGTCCAGAAGCTCCACGACGGCAATTGGTCGGACTTCGACACGTCGTCCGGCCTCCGCAGCGACCAGGTGCGCGCACTGGCCGAGGTGAACCGAGGGGGCCGCACCGAGCTCTGGGTCGGCACATCCCGGGGCCTGGCCATCCTCGCCGACGGGAAGGTCCAGCCGGTGGCCGACCGGAACGGCCCCGGTCAGGCCGCCGTTCTGTCGCTTCTGGTGGAAGCGCAGCCAGGCGCCGGCCCGGTGGTTTGGGTCGGGACCTACGGTCGCGGACTCTTCCGCTTCTCCGCGGGCAGGTGGGCTCACTTCAGCGCCCCCGACGCGCTCCCCAGCGACCGCGTGCTCAGCGTGTACCGTGCCGGGGACAAGGCGCTGTGGGTGGGGACCGAGGGAGGCGCCGCCCGTCTGGCGCGAGGGCGTTGGCGTCGTTTCACCCGCGCCGACGGCCTGCCGGCGGACGCGGTCACCTGCATGACGGAGTCGCGGGGGCCGGACGGCGCAAGCACCCTGTGGCTGGGCACCGAGGGAGGCGGTCTCGCCCGCTTCGACGGCCACACGTGGACCCAGGTGGGGCTGCCGGCGGGCCTGCCGAGCAACTTCGTCTACAGCCTCCTGCCCGTGGGCGGACCCGCCGGGACCCGTCTTCTCCTGGTGGGAACCCTCACCGGCCTCGCCCGCCTCAAGCTCGGCGACTGGATCTCCCTCGACGAGAGTGCGGGCCTGCCCGACAACTCGGTCATGAGTCTCCTGGAGAGCACGGCCGCAGACGGTGGACACACCTACTGGTTCGGTACCGCCGACGGCGGGCTCGCTCGTCTCGAGGACGGCCATTGGCGGCTCTACGACCGCACCTCGGGTCTTCCGGACAACTCGGTCTTCTCTCTCCTGGAGGGAACCGACAACCAGGGCCGAGCCGTTCTCTGGGCCGGGACCAACCAGGGGCTCGCGCGCCTCGAGAACGGGCGCTGGCGGACCTGGACCACGGCCGACGGCCTCCCCCACAACGCCGTGGTGGCGCTGCTCCAGGAGCCGGCCGCTGAAGGTGGATCTCTCTGGATAGGAACCTACGGCGGTGGTCTCGCACGCCTCGATCACGGCCGTCTCACGGCGGTGAACGGCGTGCCTGACAACCGCGTGGAGGCGCTGCTCGAGACCGACGACCCGGACGGCAGCCGAACCCTCTGGGTGGCCACCAACGGCGGCCTCGCGAGGCGCAGCCACGGCCAGTGGTCGATCTTCAACCGCCGCAGCGGCCTCCCCAACGACGTGGTCCGCAGCCTCCACGTCACGCGCACCTCCGACGGCCGCCGCACGCTGTGGGTCGGTACCGGGGCCGGCCTTTCGTGGACCGATCCCGACGTCGAGCCGCTCACATGGAGCACGCTGGACGACACCACAAGTCCCGCGATTCCCAATGCGGTGATCTACCGCATCGAGGGGGACCGCCAGGGACGCCTCTACCTCACCACCAACCGCGGGGTCGCCCGTCTCACGCCGCGACGACTCCACCCCCGGGGGCCAGCCGATGTGGCCGTCTCTGCCTTCACCACCGACGACGGGCTGCCGAGCCGAGAGTGCAGCTTCGGCGCGTCCATGATCGACCACCTGGGGCGGATCTGGGTGGGCACGGTGCAGGGGGCGGCGATGCTCGACCCCCGCCACGAGGTGCCCGACCGCCAACCCAAACCGCTCTACATCGACCGCGCAGTGACCTTGGGGCACGACCATCCGATCGCCCGCGGCCAAATGCTGAGCCACGACCTGAACCGAGTGCAGTTCCACTACACCCTGGTGACCTTCTTCAGCAGCGCCTCGACCCGCTACCGCAGCCAGCTGGTGGGACTCGAGGATGCGCCCACGCGCTGGCGCAGCGAGACCACGCGGGAGTTCACCAACCTCGCGTCCGGGCGCTACACATTCGAGGTCTGGGGCCGAGACTCCGCCGGCAACATCAGCGGCCCGGTCGTCTTTCCCTTCCGCATCCGCCGCTCGAGCTGGGAGACCTGGTGGGCGCTGGCCCTCTACGGGCTCGCCGGGATCGCCCTCGTCTACGGCGGCATCCAGCTCCGTCTGCGCGCGCTGCGCCGCAGCAACGTCGAGCTGGAGGCCCTGGTCGCCCGGCGCACCCGCGAGCTGGAGGAGGCGAACCTCGCGCTTTCGGATATGAGCGTCACCGATCCCCTCACCGGCGCCCGCAACCGGCGTTTCCTCGCGCTGACCCTGCCCGAGGAGCTGAAACAGATCCGTACCGCGCACGGCTCCGGGCGGCGTCATCCGCCTGCCGGCCGCCCCGAGCTGCTCTTCTTCATCGTCGACATCGATCGCTTCAAGGAGATCAACGACCGCTACGGCCACGCCGCCGGCGACCAGGTCCTCCAACACGTGTGCGAGCTGCTTCGGGTGGCCGTGCGCGAGGGCGACACCGTGCTGCGCTGGGGCGGCGAGGAGTTTCTCTTGGTGGCGCGCTCCAGCCGGCGCGCGGAAGGTCCGGCCATCGCCGAACGAGTCCGGCGCCTCCTCCGCTCGGCCGCAACGCCAATCGAGGGCGGTGCCGAGGTTGCGGTGACCTGCTCGGCGGGCTTCGCACCCTACCCGCTGATCGAAGGGGAGCCCTCTCATCCCGATTGGGAGGCCGTCGTCGCCCTCGCCGACCACTGCATGTACGCCGCCAAGCGTAGCGGCCGCGACGCCTGGGTGGGGATCGTCGGTGCGCGCGGAGACGATCCTGCGGCCCTAGCCGCCCGCCTGCGCGCTGACCTCGCGGGCGCCGCCTCCGACGGCGAGATCACGATGGAGGCGTCCTTCGCCGATGAGCGGATCGTCGAGAACCTGCGGGAGCCGGGGGAGTCGCCCCCAGACTGAGGTGCCGGCGAGGTTCAAGGCGACGGGGCGTGGGCGAGCGGACCGCCCGGCAGGCGCTTCTTCCCGGGCGATGGGCTCGCGCAGCGCCGTTCACTTCCTGCCGGATGGACGGCAGCGGGTCATCTTCGTTGCAGCAGTGCCAGGGCGAAGCGCTCTGCGTCGTCGGTGTACCACTCGGCGAGCTCGAAGCCGGTCCCCTCGATCGTCGAGTGCAGCGACTCTCTGGTGTACTTGGTGCTGATCTCGGTGCGAATCTCGTCCCCCGCCTCGTACTCCAGATCGAGAGCGCACGCCGGTACCCGCACCCTCACCGGCCGTCTGGCCCGCAGGCGCATCTCGATGCGCGACCTGGCGCGGTCGTAGAACGCGACGTGGGCGAAGGCCGAGAGCGGAAAGTCTGCCCCGAGGCGGCGATTGAGCACCCGCAGGATGTTCAGGTTGAAGGCCGCAGTCACCCCCGCCGCGTCGTTGTAGGCCGCCTCGAGGGTCGCCGGGTCCTTGACCAGGTCGAGACCCACCAGGAAGTGCTCCCCCGGGCTCAGCGTCTGCGCCACGCTCTTGAGGAACCGGTCCACAACCTCCGGCTCGAGGTTGCCGATGGTGCCTGCGAGAAAGAGGGCCATGCGATCGCGCCCGGACCCGACCTTCCCGGTTTCGGTGAGAAAGTCACCGACCACGCCACCGGCGTCAAGGCCCGGGTAGGCCTCGCGCAGCCCGGCGGCCGCGCGGCGGACGTAGAGCTCGTTGATGTCCAGGAGGACACAGCGCTCGCGCACCCCGGCCCGCTCCATGGCATCGAGCAGGAGACGAATCTTGCGTCCGCTCCCCGCGCCGAACTCCACGAGCTCGCGGGGGCGGGCGGCGGCGACGATGGCATCTGCCGTTGCCGCCAGGATCGCCACCTCGATGCGGGTCTGGTAGTACTCGGGAAGGTGCGTGATCTCTTCAAAGAGGCGGCTGCCACGGTCGTCGTAGAAGAGCTTGGAGGGCAGCCGAGGAGGCCACGCGGTCAGCCCCTTGCGCACTTCGGCCGCTACCGCATCGCACTCCTCCGGCGCCAGGATCGCCTCGGCAACTTGCTGCGCCACCGCCATGTGCCTCCCCTTTCAGCTACCGACTCGGAGGCGGCAACGCGGCGTGCAACGGAATTGTTCCTGTTAGCTGTCCAGCGCGCCTCCGCAGGAGCTCCCGGCTCCCGCGGTACACCCGAAGCAGTGCCGGCCGGTGACGATCCGCCTGCCCTCGAGGCGCGCCGGGTCGAAGCTGCGGACGTCCATGCGTCCGCCGTCGGCGGGGGTCACCTCGAGGTCGAGCATCTGGTTGAAGTCACAGTCGTGCAGGCGCCCGTCCCACCCCACCGAGAGGGTGTTCCGGCACATCACTCCGGCCACCGTCGCGGGATTGAACGAGCTCACCAGCAGCTCCATGTAGCGCTGCGTGTTGCCGCTCGCCTCGAGCCACTCCAGGTAGCGGGCGATGGGCAGGTCGTTGAGCGTGATCAGCCGGTCGAAGCCGACGCCGTGCTCGCGCTGCAACCCCTCCTTCCACTCCCGCTCCATGGCGCACTGGTTGCCGGCGAGGAAGGCGCCGGTGGGGTTCACCATCAGAGTCAACCGGCGATGGGGGTCACCCTGGCCGTACCCGGCCCGGTTGAGCATTCCGAGCGCCGTGATGGACTTCTCGAAGGTCCCGTCGCCGCGCTGGGCATCGGTGTTGCGACGCCGGTAATGGGGCAGCGAGCAGACCACCTCCACGCCGCGCTCGGCGAGCCACTCGGGCAGGTCGGCACAGCGCTTGAGCAGCAGCACCGTGAGGTTGCAGCGATCGATCACGTGCTCGCCCGGGCCACGCACTCGTCCACCAGCCAGCGGAAGTGGGGGTTGAGCTCCGGTGCCCCGCCGGTGAGGTCGACGGTGTGGGCCGCGGTGCGGTCGAGGGCGCCGAGGCAGGCCTCGACCGTTTCCAGGTTCATCTCCTCGGCCCAGCGGTCGGGGCCGGCGTCGACGTGGCAGTGCCGGCAGGTCATGTTGCACAGCTTGCCGAGGTTGATCTGGAGATCTCGATGGCGGCCGCGGTGAGGGCCGCGCCCGTCGCCGCCAGCACCGCGGTGTCGAAGTCCCCGCCGTGCGGCGCGTCGGCCAGGTCGAGGCCGTCGAGGAGCGCGATCTGACGCTCCGGGGAGGCCAGAGGCAGGTGGCGGGAGCGCAGCGATGTGGTCCTTCGCGGTCCGGCCTCGGGCCTCTGGAGCTCCGCATCCAGGCCGTGACTCTCATCGGCGTCGCGGACGGCATCACTCATCAATCACTCCTTCACTGTCGGGTCATCCACACGGAACGCCGGTGCCCCCTCGCGTCCCGGTCGGGCGGTCGCGTGTCGGCTCCACGCCCTGTTGTGCTCACATGGAGGACTTGGTCACATGCTCGAGCATCTGCAGGCCGTGGACCAGCGACGCGCCGCCGCGGATCGCGGTGGACACGTGCACCGCCTCGGTCATCTGCTCGAGGTCGGACCCTGCTCGAGGCACTCCTGGATACGCGTCGATGCAGTACCGGCACTGCAGGGCGTGGGCCACGGCCAGCGCGATGAGCGCCTTCTCCCGGACCGTGAGCGCCCCATCGGCGAACACCGATCCGTAGTAGTCGAGGAACTTCCTGGCGAGCTCGTCGTTGCCCTCGGCGATGTCGCCGAAGTGGGCCAGGTGGTCCGACTTGTAGTAGTGCACCATCGGGCCTCCCCGGCGTGCAGCGCTCCCGGCGCCACAGCCCGTCAACGCTCACCGAAAGCTCCAGCCTGGCAGAATCGCTCGCGCTTTGCCCCGCGGGGGCGCTCGGCAGGAGCCCGTCGTGGAGGGCTCCGGACACCGGTGCCCGTTGGCGGGTTCGCGAAGGGGGCGGCGGCGGCGGCCGTCAACGACGCCCCTCCCGCCGGATGCCACCTCCTCCGGGCCGCCCGCGACCCTCGCCCCCACCCCCGCCCCGCTGCCCCTGCCGCTGCCCCTGCCCCTCCTGCCCCTGCCCCTGCCGCCCCAACCCGAACCCTGTCACCCTGAGCGGAGC
>CAWJPW010000006.1:0-4329 GCA_963844845.1 uncultured Acidobacteriota bacterium | reverse complement strand
CATCCGGACGCTCCCGCACCCACGCGCCAACCGCGACGCCTGCGCACCCACCGACCCCGCCACACCACGCGCCGACACCACCCACGGCACCACCGACGAACCCACCACCGGCACCACACCACCA
The DNA here is from genome assembly GCA_963844845.1 of uncultured Acidobacteriota bacterium. Taxonomy (GTDB): domain Bacteria; phylum Acidobacteriota; class Thermoanaerobaculia; order Thermoanaerobaculales; family Sulfomarinibacteraceae; genus CAWJPW01. The sequence goes on along the minus strand of CAWJPW010000006.1, from coordinate 4,205 downwards.
GCAGCCCCAACAGACCCAGCAGACCCACCAGACCCAGCAGACCCACCAGGCTCAGCACTCTCCAGCGGCTCGGCCTCCTCCAAGATCAGGTGGGCGTTGGTGCCCGAGATGCCAAAGGAGGAGACGGCGGCGCGGCGGGGGCGCTCGCCGCGCTCCCAGGGCAGCTGCTCGCTCAGCAGCTCGATCTCCCCCGCCTCCCAGTCCACGTGGGAGGAGGGCCTGTCGACATGCAGGGTGCGCGGCAGGGCGCCTTCGCGCATCGCCATCGTCATCTTGATCACCCCGGCCACCCCGGCGGCCCCTCCCGTGTGGCCGATGTTGGACTTGATCGAGCCCAGGCGCAGCGGCTGGGCCCTGTCGCGGCCGTAGGTGGCGAGCAGGGCGCCGGCCTCGATCGGGTCCCCCAGGGTGGTGCCGGTGCCGTGGGCCTCGACCGCGTCTATGTCCTCGGGCCCCAGGCGGGCGTTTGCCAGCGCCTGGCGGATCACCCGCTCCTGGGAGGGTCCGTTGGGGGCGGTGAGCCCGTTGGAGGCGCCGTCCTGGTTTACCGCCGAGCCCCTGATCAGCGCCAGCACCGGGTGCCCGGAGCGCCGCGCCTCCGAGAGGCGCGCCAGCACCAGCATGCCGGCGCCCTCAGAGAAACCGGCGCCGTCTGCGGCCTCGGCGAAGGCCTTGCAGCGCCCGTCGGGGGCGAGCCCCCCCTGGCGGAACATCTCGGCAAAAATCAGAGGCAGGGTGAGCACCGTCACGCCCCCGGCCAGCGCCAGCGAGCACTCCCCCCCGCGCAGCGCCTGCATCGCCAGGTGGATCGCGACCAGCGAGGAGGAGCAGGCGGTGTCGACGGTCATCGTCGGCCCCTCGAGGCCGAGGGAGTAGGCGATGCGCCCGGAGATGACGCTGGCGGTGCCGCCGGTCATCCCGTAGCCCCATTCCTCCGCCTCCGGACCGCCGTAGTCGCCGTGGATCGCGCCGGCGAAGATGCCCGTCTCGCTGCCGCGCAGCGAGACCGGGTCGATCCCCGCCTCTTCGAGCGCTTCCCATGAGAGCTCCAGCGCGAGCCGCTGGTGGGGGTCCATCGCCAGCGCCTCGCGCGGGCCGATCCCGAAGAAGGCGGGATCGAAGCCGGCGGCGTCGGCGAGGAAGCCGCCCTCGCGGGTATAGCTCGTGTCCGGGTGCTCGGGGTCGGATAGAGGGAGGTCCCAGCCGCGGTCGGAGGGGAACTCGGCGATGCCGTCGGCGCCCGAGGCGACGAGCTCCCACAGCCCCCGGGGGGAGTCGACGCCGCCGGGGTAGCGGCAGGCCATGCCGAGGATCGCGATCGGCTCCGTCATCGCCTCGCGGAGCTCGCGGTTGCTGGCGCGAAGCTGCTCGGATTCTTTCAACGAGACCCGCAGCGCCTCGGCGATCCTCTCGGGAGAAGACTTCATCTTTCGCTCCCCCCTCCTCCATCAACCTCTCGCCCATCCAACGTCTGCTCGACCAGATCCTCGATGTCCATCGCGTCGATCTGGGCAATGGGGTCGGCCCCGGCCGATTCCAGCGAGCCCTCGTCGAGATCCACGAGTTCCATCAACGCCCCCATCAACCCGGCATCCCGAAGGCGGGAGAGGGGCACGCGGGCCAGCGCACTCCGAAATGCCCCCTCGGCGGACTCCTCCCCGCTCGGCGACTCGCCCGAAGGGGCGATCGCTGCGGCCAGGTGACCAGCCAGCGCCGCCGGGGTCGGGTGGTCGAAGACGAGCGTCGGCTGCAGGGTCATCCCGGTGAGCGTGGCGAGCCGGTTGCGCAGCTCGACCGCGGCGAGGGAGTCAAAGCCCAGGTCCTGGAAGGCCTTGCCGGGGTCCACATCGGCGCCCGAGCCGTGGCCGAGCACGGCGGCGACCTCGGCGCGCACGGCGTCGAGGAGTCGGCGGACGCGCTCATCAGGAGACAGCCTGCTCAGGCGCCTGCGCAGTTCACGGCCCGTGTCGGCGCCGCTCGGCCGGCGTGGTGCCCGCACGAGGCCGCGGAGCGGGGCGGGCAGTTCCTCCGCGCGGGCCCGCAGGGCGTGGTGATCGAGGCGGAGCGGAAACAGGACTTCGTCGTCCGCGCTGCCATCGGTCGGAGCGAGGGCGAGGGCGAGGGCGCGATCGAACAACTCGGTTCCTTCGTCGGCGTCCAGGTAGGGGATGCCGAGTTCCCTGGCGCGCACGACCTCTTCCTCCGGCACGACCGCCCCCGTGTTCCAGGGTCCGAACGCCAGCGAGAGAGCCGGCAGCCCCTGCGCGCGCCGGTGCCGGGCCAGCGCGTCGAGGAAGGTGGCGGCGGCGGCCTGGTTGGCCTGGCCGACGCCGTGCAGGAGTCCGGTCGAGGACGACAGGAGCACGAAGGCCGTCAGGGCGTGGTCCCGGGTCAGCTCGTGCAGGTGCCACGCGGCACCGGCCCTGGGCAGCAGCGCGCTCTCCACGCGCTCCCGGTCCATGGCCTCGAACAGCCCGTTCGAGGCGGTCGCGGCGGTGTGGACGACGGCCCGCACGGGATGTTCGGCGGGTACTGCTGCCAGGGCCCGGCTGACCGCCTCCCGGTCCGTCAGATCACACACCCGCCGGGTGACCTGGACACCCTCGGCTTCCAGCGCGTCCGTGTCGGGAACGGCCGCGGACTCGTCCACGAGGAGGAGCAGATGCCGCACATGGTGGTGGTCGATCAGGTGCCGGGCGAGTGGGGCGCTGTGCCCCTCGACTCCGACGGTCACGACCACGGTGCCGTCGGCCGCGGCCCACGACGAGGACGAGGAGGACGAGGACGAGGACGAGGACGGGGACGGCAGTGTGGATTCGCCGGATGTAGCCGAGGGGGACCGGGGTACCGGGTCGACCGTCCGCAGACGCGAGACCAGGATCCGCCCCTCCCGCACCGCCACGTCCGGTTCCCCGGCGCTCACTACGGCGAGCGCCGCGGGCAGGGCCGCTCGGGGACTCCGTGGAGCCGTCCAGGTCCACCAGCCCGAAACGGCCCGGATGCTCGGCCTGCGCGGACGTCACCAAACCGCGCAGTGCCGCCTGGGCCAGCCCTCGGGCATCGCCGGCGGCCACCGCGCCCTCGGTGACCACGACGAGCCGGGCCGCACCGAGCCGGAGGTCCGTCACCCAGGAGTGCATGGCCTCCCGGACCCGGTCCAGGGTGGAACGGGTGCCGACGAGCACGTCCTTCGAGTCCTCGGCGGCGGTCCTCGCGGCGAGGAGCACGGTCTGCTCAGCGGTGTCGCCGCGCTCTACCGCCTCGGCGAAGGCGCCGACTCCGTCGAAGGACGGGGTGTGCGCCTCGCCGGTGGAGCGAGGGTCGGGGTCGCCGAGCACGGCCCAAGTCGGGACGGCGGAGGCGGCGGAATCCTGGGAGACGTCCTGCCACGTCAGCCTGTACAGGGAGTTGGGCCGGGTTCCGGCGGCCGTCCGGGCGAGTTGCTCCTCGGTCACGGGCGCCGCCGTCAGCGACCGCACGGACAGCACGGGATCGCCCGCCGCGTCGGCGAGGTCCAAGGCCACCGAGTCCGCTCCGTCGGCACCCGAGGTGCGTGCCAGGCAGGCGCGCAGAGTCGCCGTGCCGGACGCCCGCCGGGAGACTCCGGTCCACACCCGGGGGAGTGTCGCGGCGTCGTCGGACTCCACTGCCACATGCCGCAGGAGACCGGCGGCTTCCAGCAGAGCGGGATGAACCGCGCAGCCCTCGGCCGCCTGCTCCTCCGCGTCGAGTGTCAGCTCGGCGAACACCTCGTCGCCTCGCCGCCACAGAGCCGACAGCGCGCCGAGGGCGGCACCGTGGCCGTAGCCCCGCTCGACCAGGACGCGCTGGGCCTCCTCCACGTCCATGGCGAGTGCCCCGGCGGGTGGCCAGACGGTGAGGTCCGCCGCCGGCGACGCATCGGCCCCGGTCGTGAGCGTTCCCGTGCCGTGCAGCACATCGGGGGTGTCCACGTCCTGACTCCGCGAGTGGACGGTCACCCTACGAGCGCCGCTCTCGTCCGCCGCTCCCACGGAAACCTGGAGGGTGGGCGCCGTCTGCCCCGTCAGGACGAGGGGTACTTCGGTCCGGAACTCGCTCAGGCCGTCGCAGCCGACGTGCTCACCGGCGCTGAGCGCCAGGTCGACGAATCCGGCGGTGGGGAAGAGCACGGAACCGAGGACGTCGTTGTCCCCCACCCAGGCGAGCGCGTCGGCCGACAGCCG
>CAWJPW010000005.1:0-254651 GCA_963844845.1 uncultured Acidobacteriota bacterium | reverse complement strand
CCGGGTAGTGTCGCGAAAGTTCTGCAAAAACGAAGAGGGCCATGAGGCTCCGGTAGATTCGGGGATTGACGAGAAACCCGAGCCACAAGGAGGAGCGACATGGCCCGAAGCAAGCGTATAGCGGTAGAGGGTGACTGGAAAGCGCTATTGAGCGAGGACGAGGATTTCGGGAGGTGATCCGGGTGTGTGTCCAGGCCGCGCTGGAGGGTGAGATGGACGAGGCCCTTGGGGCGGGCAAGTGGGAGCGGTCGGAGGGGCGGCAGGGGTACAGGTCGGGGTACTACCCGCGGACGCTGGTGACGCGGGTGGGGAAGCTGGAGCTGAGGGTATCGGTGCCAGGCCCAACAACTTTTGCAAAGTTGGTGGTAGGGTTGGGCTGAGGAGCTCAAGCCATGCCGAGACGGCCGCGGGTGTTTGTCGAGGGCGGGATCTACCACGTATACAACCGGTTTGCCCGTGGGGCGGCGGTCTTCGGCGAAGGCGACGAGGCGGAGCGGTTCCTCGAGCTGCTGCGGAAGGTCCGCGACCGGGATGAGCTGACGGTCTTCGCCTGGGCCTTGATGAGCAATCATTACCACCTCGCGTTGCGGGCGGGGCCGGTCCCTCTCGCGCGAACCATCGGCTATCTGCAGTCTCGCTTCGGCCAGGTCTACAACCGGCGCTGGCGGTCCAGCGGCCCCTTGTGGCAGAGCCGGTACAAGGCCAAGCTGGTCAGGGAGCCGCGGTACTTTGCGAGGCTCGTGGTGTACATCCACCTCAACCCCGTTACCGCCGGGGTGGTGGACGACCCAGCAGAGTACCCGTACTGCGGCCACCGTGAGCTCCTCGGCGCAGGCGAGGAGCCGCTCGTCGACGTGGAGCGAGTCCTGGCGCTCTACGGCGACACGCTGGGCAAGGCGCGGCGCGCCTACGTGAGCGCCTTGCGAGCTGCGAGAGAGACGCCGTGGATCGGCGAGATGCCGGGAGATCTGCCGTGGTGGACGCGTGAGGCCGACCGGCCCCTGACTCCGGTGGCGCCGCGCACCTGGCTGGACGAGCAGGGGAGGAGCACGGGGCTGGTGCGGGCGCCACTGACCGCCGGGAGGTTCCTCGATCTGGCCTGCGAGGTGCTCGGCGTTGAAGCCGCCCGCCTTGCCGGGGGAAGCCAGGATCGGGAGACCAGCCGCCTGCGCTACCTCGTCGGTGCGGTCGCAATCGAGCGCTGGGGTGTTCAGGCGAAGGCGCTTGGGGAGCTCCTCGGGAGGAGGCCCGAGAACGTCACGCGGTGGGCGGCTCGGGGTGCACGGGCGAGGCAGGCGGACGAGGAGTTCCGGCAGGCGTACGAGGAGCTCGATCGCGGGCTCGCGGAGAAAGGCCTGGAGTCAGGAGGTACGCCATGACGTCCACCGTCGGAGTTTGCAAAAGTTGTTGGGCCTGGCACTGCGACTGCGAGTCCCATCCTCAGCCGCGCTCCTCAGCCGCCCCAGCCGGTACCGCAGGGTGCTCTCGTCCACCTCGAAGTCCCGCGCCAAAGACCTGATGCTGTGCCCTCGCTGTTCCATTACGTCCGCCGCCATGACATCCTCTCCTCGGAGCTTGGCCATCCGTCTCCCCTCGAGGCTCTTACGTCTACCTCAAGGGTGACTCGGCCAAGCTCCTTCTTCACGTGCGGGAATCTGGATGTCCACTAACGGCCGTTGTAGCGTGTCCCTCTACACGCTGCTTGATGCGCTCGGGGATGTGGTTTGCCGAGCCCTCGGCGCCGACGGCGGCCTCGGGGCGACCTTGAGGGCGAAGTGCCCGATGGAGTCGGCGTCGGTGGCGGTGCGCCTGGTGATGACGACGGGGTTTGGCGAGGCGGCGGCCTCGGCATCGACGTAAAACACGTAGATCCAGGCCGGCGGCCGCTCCCCGTGCCCCTCGGCCCCGGGCCGGCGCAGCCCTCCTTGAGGCGCTTGACCAGGCGCTCGCCGAGCCGACGACCGGCCGGCAGGCCTCGGAAGTGGCATGAGTGTGGGACATGGCACCAGCTCGAGCCATGGTCTTGACGCCCTGCCGGAGTAAATGTACATTGTCTGTGGACAGCAGACAATGAGTGATCCACGCACCATCCGCATCGACCTCGCCTCCCGGACGCCGGCATACGAGCAGATCGCCGCCGCCGTCCGGGCCGTGCTGGTGGCCGGCGAGCTCCAGCCGGGCGATCGCCTGGCCACGGTGCGCGAGCTGGCGGCGAACCTCGGGGTGCACCACAACACGGTCGCCGAGGCGTACCGGGTGCTGGCGGCGGAGGGGTGGATCCACCTCAGGCGAAGGCACGGAGCCGAGGTCCTCGACCGGCCGGCGCCGGTGCCCTCGCCCAGGGCGCGGGGGGCGCTCGGGAGGGGCCTCCGTGAGCTCGTCGCCAAGGCCCTCTCCGACGGCGTGCCGGCGGCCGAGATCGCGAGCGAGCTCGCGGCCGTGAAGGCACGCTTCGACGAGGACGACTTCTGATGGCAGCACGCTGGACGAGAGCCCGCAAGGGAGGGCGCACATGACCACCGACCTCTTCGTTTCCGCCATGACCTCGACGGCGCTTGTGGCCGGGCTCGCGTTGTTGATGCACTTCCTCCCGGGCTGGACGCGACCCGACCTGTTCTTCGCCGTCACGGTGGATCCTTCGTTCCGGGCCACGCCGGAGGCGTCATGGATCCTGAAGCGGTATCGCCTGAACCTCTGGGCCCACGCCTTCGTGGCGGCCGCCGCGGTGGCGATGGGGGTCATCGGTGGCGTGGCGCTGCTTGCTCCAGCGGCCGTCCTGTACGTCATCCTCGGGGCGATCGCCGCCCTCGTAGGAGCCCGCCGGCAGGTGCTGCCCCACGCCGCATCGCCGTCGGCGGTTCGCGAGGCAGCCCTTGCGCCGCAGCGGGTGCAGCTGCCGGGCGGGCTGGCCGCGTGGGCCGGGCCGTTCGCCATCCTGGGGTGCGCGGCGGTGGTCTTGGCGTTGCGCTGGAGCGGGATTCCCGCGCGGATCCCGGTGCACTGGAACGCCGCGCTCCAGCCCGACCGGTGGGGCGCTCGCACAGCAGGTGCGGTGTACGGGGCGCTCGTGACCGGCGCCTTCATCTGCGCGGTGCTGCTGGCGATCGCCTGGGGGATTGCGTGCTGGGCGCGGCGAATCGATGTGCGGGGAGCGAAGGCCCGCCGCGAGGAGCGTTTCCGGGTGGCCGTCCTGGGGATCCTGCTCGCCGCGAGCTACGCCCTCGCGCTGGCGGGCTCGTGGCAGTCCCTCCTGCCGTTGCGCGAGGGACAGACGCCGCCCGTGGCGTTCTTTCTGCCGCTGGGCCTGATGCTGGGCGTCGTCCTGGTCGGCGCGATCATGCTCGTGCGCGTTCGCCGCGAGTCCTACGGCGCGTCCTCGCCGGTTGCGGAGGGTCGAGACGAAGCACCGGTCGGGGACCGCACCCCGGACGAATGCTGGAAGCTGGGCATCCTCTACTTCAACCGGGACGACCCGGCGTTCTTCGTGGAGAAGCGCTTCGGCCTCGGGTACACGGTGAACTTCGCGAATCCGTGGACGTGGGTCTTCCTCGGCGTCCTGGTGGTGGTGCCGCTGTTCCTCACGGTGGGCCGGGCCGGTTTGTGACGACCCCGGCCGCCACGCGCCCCGGCGAGAGCGCCGGGGCGCGGTGTCTGAACCTGCTACTCGTTGGGCTTCCACACCTTCCAGACGTTGCCCACGAGGTCCGGGCCGGGGCGCAGAACGGGCTGGCCCGGCATCCAGCCGGCCGGCGTCGCTTCGGCGCCCTTGCTTGCCCGAACGACCTGGAAGGCCTGCACCTGCCGGATCGTCTCGGCGATGCGGCGGCCCACCGGTGGCGTGAGCACCTCCATGGCCTGGATGACGCCGTCAGGGTCGATGATGAAGCGGCCCCGCAGCTCGATGCCCTGAGCCTCGTCCCACACCCCGTAGGCTCGGCCGATGTTGCCGGCCTGGTCGGAGAGCATGTGGAACGGAATCCCGCCGTCGACCATCTTGGTGAGCTCGTAGTCGTTCCACATCTTGTGGACGAAGTGGCTGTCAACTGAGGCGGAGAACACCTCGACGCCCAGCGCCTGCAGCTCCTCGTACTTGTCGGCGACCGCCGACACTTCGGTGGCTCACACGAAGGTGAAGTCCCCCGGGTAGAAGCAGAGCAGGATCCACTTACCGAAGTGATCCGAGAGCTGCACGTTCTTGAAGCTGCCCTTGTAGTAGGCGGGGGCGTTAAAGTCCGGTGCCTTCTGTCCGACGCGTGCCGTCATGGGCTCCTCCGTGGCCGGTTTGCCGGGGGTTGGCGGTTCGGCGGCCTGCGGTGCAGGCTCGCCCAGGACGGCGCCGGTGACCCGCGCGCATCCCTCAGGTTGCTCCGCCATGCGACCTCCCTTCTGTTCGTCGGCTTCCATGGTACGTCCACCTCGAGACAGGATCAAAAGCGATATGCCGACATACTCATGAGTCCGGGGATCTCCAGCTCTACGACGTCACCGGCGGGCGTGCAGGAGAAAGCCGTCGGGCTGGTCGTCCCAGGTGGAGCCGCCGGCGGGCCTCAGGGCCCCTCCGTGACGCCCGACTGGCCACCGAGGAGCTGGGCGTCGGTGTGGCTGGGGCCTACAGAGGTGATGACCCGGAGGACGAGGAGGCCGCGTTTCGCGAGCCGTGGGCGCTGCGGCGGTGGGGGTGCGCCGTCGTCACCGGGGTGGTGGGCCCACGCATCGATTCCGCAGCCGGTGAGGCGACGAGCTTCAGCCAGTGAAGTGTGAGGCCCAGGCGCCGCGGGTCTCTGCCGATGCCGAGGCTCTTCGGTGAGCGGGCGTCGGGGAGCCGGAGGACGATGCGGTTGTCGACCTGCAGCAGCCGGGAAGGGAGCGTGACCTCGACCTCATGCGGAGCTTCGGCAAGGCCCTTCAGCGTAGTCAGGCGCACGCCGTTGAGATCGACGGCGACGCGCTGCTCGCCGAAGGTCGAGGCGGACATCACCAGGATCAGCTGGCGCACCTCGCGCACGGCGAAGAGGATCTCGGCGTCGTCACCGACCGTCGTACGGGCGCCATGGGCCGGCGTCGACCAGCCGCTGCGGAGGTGCTCGTCGGCGAAGGGAGCGTCGGCTGGCAGGGTCTGCCCCAGGGTGAGCACCGGGGCAGGGTGGGGGCCCAGGCGCATCCACTCGAGTCCCAGCGCAAGCTCCCGCCGGTTCGGGCCCAGGCCGGCGCTCGCGGGTGAGTGAGCGTCCGGCAGGTCAAGCCTCAGGACGTTGTCGTGGGCGAGCTGCGCCGCCGGCAGCCGCGTCGCGATGACCTGCGGCGCACCTCGGAGGACGACCTGGCCCAGCGGCGCTCCGTTGAGCGAGGCGATCACCCGCTGCTGGCCGAAGCTCCTCACCTTCATCGTGAGAGCCAGGGGCTCGATCCGGGCGAGAGCGAAGCGGATGACCGCGACCGGGCCTTCGGTGTGGTCGTCGACCCAGCCGCGGCGCAGGAAATCTGCCACCGTGGCATCGCGGGGGCTCACCCGGAGCCCCGGCTTCCAGGCCACGGCGAAGTCGGCGAGGCGGAGAGTGCGGCCGCGCTCCCGGTTCACCAGAGTACGCAGGGCGGCCGGCTTGGGGATGAACTCCATGGGACCCCACTGGAGGCCCTCGTAGCGTGCCACCGGATTGCCGAAGCGGTGGTGGAAGCCGGCGACGGTCTCGGGTGGGAGTAGATCGGTGTACAGGATGATCCCGCAGAAGTCGTTGGCGGTGAAGAAGTCGTGGAGGAAGTCCCACTGCTGGGGCGTGAAGTCGCGGCGTTGGCGCCGCGCCCGGTGGCTGTTGAGGTCGTTGGGCATGAACATGCGGTCCCAGCCCGCCGAGAGGTAGGGCTCGAGCTGGTCCGGGTGGAGGCGGCCGAAGTACTTGCCGACGATCTTCTTGCCGTGAAATGACTGGAGCACCGAGATGCCGGAGAGTCGGCCGTAGAACGAACCGGTGCTGTCGCCTCCCACGCCGTTGCCACCCACGAGGCAGAAGGGCCAGTCCAGCACCGCCTCACCGGGGGTGTGGCGGATCGTTGCCGCGAAACGGCGAAAGGCCGGATCTGTCAGGCCAAGCGCCTCGGACCGCGAGCACGAGGCGTACGCGGTCGTGATCTCGGCGGCGGCGAGAAGCACCAGGAGGATCCCGGCAACGCGGGTGAATGGGCGGCGCAGCAGGCTCGGTGGAAGCGTCAGGGCGAGGATCGCGAGGATTGTCGGGTAGGCGACGGAGAACCGTCCGCTGACGCGGGCGAACGCACACCAGGGGAGAACCCTGAGCAGGGTGAATCGGGTCGGCTGGAAGGTGAGCAAGAGGACGAGCAGGGCGATGAAGGGAGCGAGCTCCATCCAGCGCCGGCGCCACGCGGCGAGGACCGCGGCCGCGGCGGGAAGGACGAAGAGGAGACCGGGGCTGGCGGCAAAGAGACCTGCCGGGCTGTCGCCCAGACTGCGCTCCAGCCATCCCTGCACGCCCGGGAGCACCGGCGCCATGAGGCGAAGGGGGTTCGCCCACCACGACCCGGTGGGTACGCCGTGGAAGTCGTAAAGCGCGGAGGCGTGCACGATATCGAGCGTGAGCGGCAACCACAGCCAGCTGGCGGCCGCCGCGGCCGCGAGGATCGCCCCCACCTGCACCGGGTGGCGACGAAGTGAGCCGGTCAGCTCGGCGTGTTGCCGGAGCAGCCACTCCCGGATCCTTCTCGGCCTGAAGCCGGAGCGCACCGCGACCAGAGCTGCCAGGTAGACGCTGACGACGAGGAACGACGTGAGGGCGATTCCAGCGACGTAGCTGAGGTCCTGGCCCAGGGCGAGGACCAAGAGAAGCACGCGCAGCGCCACGAAGCGTGCGCCGAGCGGACGCCTCTGCACCACGCGGCGCACCAACACTGCATCGGCGAGGAGGTTCAATGTCGTCCAGTGCACGCAGGCGACGCCCAGCTGCCCCGGGAACCTGCCGAGAGCGTAGAAGTTGCAGAACGCTACTGCGAGGGCGACGGCGGAGGCACGTCGGGGCCCGACCTCGGGCGCTAGGAGCAGGTATCCGCCCACCGCAGTGATCGCCAGGGTGAGGAGGAAGTACAGCTGCAGCCAGCCCCAGGTCGGCGCAACTCGGATACCCATGAGGGTGGCGAGGTTCATCTCCAGCGCCCAGGGCTGGTAGACGTTGTCGCCGCCGTAGGGATAGAAGAGCTGGTCGTTCACCAGGTCGAGGTGAGGCAGGAGCCCAAAGGTGAGGTTGCGCGCGAGGTAGCTCGCCTGGTGGGTCCACTGGTTGAGGTCGCCGTTGCCGACCACGGGGCCTCGGAAGTCTCCAACCGTCACCGTCGCAACGATGACGAGACCTACCGCGGTGATTCCGAGGTGGAGCGCCAGTGGGCGCCGCGAGGAGGGTGGCGAGGTTGCCGCAGGCTCGCCGAGGAGCGGCGCGGTGAGCCATGTCCCGGGCCCCGACGCCGCTGCCGCGGCGCGCCGTACTACAGCCCCCGGAAACGGGCGCAGCCGGCGGGCGCCCGCCGCCAGGCCTGCTACCACCGTGGGAAGCAGCAGGAAGGCGAGGAATGCGGCGCTCGACACGTGCGGCCGGTGGCCGCCGGCCTGCCACCACAGGAAGGTGCCGGTAAAGGCGACAAGGGCGGGGGTCACGCGCCACAGACCACCCCACGTGCCTCGGTGTCGCCCCCACGCGAGCACCAGGAGGACTGCAAGCAACGCCATGAGGCCTGCGGCGGCCAACGGGACCGGCCCGGTCCAGGCGTGGTGGTCGGTGAACCAGATCGGCGCTGGACCCTCGAGCGCCCCGCGAATGTTCGAGACGCTGATGCGCGACACGTGGACGGGCGCGGGCGCGAATCCAGTCTGATGCAAGGTCACGGTTGCGCCGCCGGCACCAACGGGCGCTTCAAACTGCTGCCACGAGGTGGTTACGGCCAGAGCTGCCGCGAGCCGGCCGTCGACCTCGACGTTCACCGTCACCGGGACGCTGTCGGAGCGGAGCTTCAACGTGAGGTGGTCACCGGGGCGAAGGAGGCCGAGATCGAGCACCAGGGGCGTGCGGCCTTGCCATTGGAAGTAGGCGATGGGGCTGGGCGAGATTGCCCCGAGGTCGATCGCGAAGCGCTCGGGATGCTCGAGGTCGAGCCAGGCGCGATGGGGCTGGAAGCCGTCATCGATCTGGGCGATGGCGAGCAGGCCGACGAGCAGTCCGGCACATGCCGCGGCGACCACGAGATGCCGGTTCTCGCCTGCTCGTCGGTGCACCGAACCCTCCTCCGTTCCCCCAGAGTAATCGGGACCCGCGGGCCGGGCCGCCGACGCGTTCGTATCGTGCGATCCTCTCTGCGGTGTACGGAGCACCGCGCTCGCTCGTCGGGGTCCGGAGGCCGGCCCGCCTTCGGCGCGCGAAAGGCGCGCCCGACAGGTTCCCGATGTGCTCACGAGGCAAAGGCGACGGCCACCGGACGAAGGGGCGGCCACCGCAGGTCGTCACCGGTACTGGCCGGCGCCGAAGAGGTGCTCGCGGGCCTCGTCGTCGATGGGTGCCGAGGCCCCCCCGACGGGTACTTCCAGACCGCGCTGAACGGCTGGACGGGTTGCGACTGCGGCGAACCACCGCGCGAGGTTGGGATGGTCCTCCAGGACCTGGCCGTGGCTCGTCGAGGAGCGGATCCACGGGAAGGTGGCGATGTCGGCGATGGAGTAGTCCCCGCCGAGGAACTCGGTGTCGGCGAGGCGGCGGTCGAGCACCCGGTAGATCCGGCGCGCCTCGTTGGTGTAACGCTCTATGGCATAGGGGATCTGCTCGGGGGCGTACTCGCGGAAGTGGTGTGCCTGGCCCAGCATGGGGCCGACGTTGGCCATCTGGAACATCAGCCACTGGAGCGCCCGCGAGCGCGCCGCGCGCTCGGTGGGCAGGAGCCTCCCGCACTTCTCGGCAAGGTAGATGAGGATCGCTCCCGACTCGAAGACAGCGAAGGGTGCGCCGCTCGGGCCGTCATGGTCGACGATGGTTGGGACCTTGTTGTTGGGATTGAGGGCCAGGAACTCGGGGGTGAACTGCTCGCCGCGGCCGATGTTGACGGGGATCGGCCGGTATCCGAGCTCCATCTCCTCGAGGGCGATGGACGCCTTGTAGCCGTTGGGCGTGGACCAGGTGTAGAGATCGATCATGGCTGCCTCCGCCTAGGGAGAACAGGGCAACGACGAAACGCTTCCTCAGGCGATCTTGGAGACGCCTCTCGATCACGAGGTCGGAGCTCGTAGGCTTCGAGCCCGCGTCGGCTCCGGGCTCGGCATGCCTCGCTCCGAGGTCTCAGGAAATCCATGTTGCCAGGCCCGACCGCTGTCAATCAGCGACGGGGCTGTCGACCTCGGCGCAACCGGGGTGTCGCGCCAGCCAAACGGCCCACAGGATGGCGGGCACCAGGAGGGCGGCGACGAGGACCAGGAGCATCGCAGAAAGGGAGAGGCCCGCGTGGTCGAGAGCCCAGCCGCCGACCGCCGTGGAGGTCGCCTGCGCGAGGGTGAAGAGCCCGAACTCCGTGGCGAATACCCGCCCGCGCACGCGGTCGGGCACGAGGCGCATGAGCAGGTGGGTGGTGGCGACCCAGTTGATGCCGCCGCCCAGACCGCGCACGAAGATGCCCAGGAGGACCAGGGCAAAGCTCGCCAGCGGCGCCATCACCGCGAGCCCGGCAGCGGTGAGGAGGTAGGCCGCGAGAATGGCGCGGCGCAGCGAGGGGACGCGGTCGCGGGACAGGCGGTGGGCGAGGAGTGGGCCGATGCCGGTGCCCACGCCGGCCACGGCGTACATGAGGCCGAGGGCCGTACCACCTCCCTCCCCGATGACGAAGCGGCGCTGCGCGAGGGTCACCTGGATGACCTGAAGGGCGCCGCCCATGGTGAGGGCGAAGGCTGCCTTGTGAAGGGCGATGAACAGGACCTCGCGGTGTCGGGCGAGGTAACGCAGCCCGTCCGCATACTGCGTCAGGGCACCGCGGAGCGAGCGGTCGCCCCCGGTGTCGGGCCGGACGTCCGCACCGATGCGAGCGAGAAGGGCCGCCGATGCGAGGTAGCTCAACGAGTCGATGACGAAGGCCGGACGGGGACCGAAGGCGCCCGCCGCCGCCCCCCCCGCCGCCGCGCCCAAGGCGAGCATCACCGACCAGGTCGTAGCCGACAGGGCGTTGGCGGTGCCGAGCTCGTGGTCGCGGACCAGGGCGGGGAGGATGGCGTTGCGGGCCGGGAAGAAGAAGCCGCTGGCCGCGAGCTGCAGGGCGGTGAGGGCGTAGAGCAGCCACACCTGCGCAGGCTGACGGACGAGAAGGAAGCCGAGGACGAGAACCGCCCGGATCAGGTCGGTGGCGATGAGCAGTCGGCGCCGGTCGACGCGGTCGGCCACGACGCCCGCCACCGGGCTGACCAGGAAGGGCGGCAGCATGCGGGCAACGAACAGCCCACCCACCGCCAGGCCCGAGCCGGTGAGCTCGGCCACCAGAGTGGCTGAGGCGACGAACGTGAACCAGTCACCGAACAGGCTGACGATCTGGCCGAGCCAGAGGTTGCGGAAGTCGGGGTTGCCGCCCAGGAGGGCGGCGTAGCCCACCGGTTTCGCAGGCCGTAGGGAGGTCACGGGAGAGCCCACCCGGCCCCCAACACGTGAGTCGTCGTCACCAGTCCGGAACCGCCTTCTTCATCCACGTGGTGACGACGGCGTCGCGCTGGCGCGCGAGCTCGTCGTCGGCCGCCGGTGTGGACTTCACCGCCCTCTCCAACCCCCGGAGCCGCGAGGCGACGACCAGGATCACCAGGGAGGGTACGAGCAGGAAGAGCAAGGCGTCGGCAGGAAGCAGGATCTTGCCGGCGACGCCCACGAGGAGGATCACGACGGGCAGCCCGAGCAGGCCGATCTGCAGCAACGCAGCGTACATCTGCTGCGCCGCCAGTTCCTTGAAGCGCTCGACGTCGTGCGTGGAGCGCAGGGCAGGGACCTGGCGTTGAAAGGCGCGGAGGCTCGTGGTGGAGCGCGCGAGATTGAGGATGGCGAGCAGGGGCAGGACCGTCATCGCCGCGAGAAGGATGCTGCGCATGGAACCTCCTTCGGGGTGATTGTAACGTCCTCGCAGGGGCGGGGCACGGCGCCCTGGCGCCGTCTCGAGGTAGACTGATAGCGATGCTTCGAAGCTCAGGCAAGGGGCGTTGTACCGTTATCGGTGTCGCGATGCTCGTCGTGTTGCTGTCGGCATGCCATCGCGCCGCCCCGCCTCCGGACGAGGTTCGGCTGGCCTATCCCACCGGGATCGTGACCCTGGATCCTCATGCCCACGACGACGCCGTGACCCGCTCCCTGCTGTTCGCAGTGTACGAGCCGCTGGTGACGCTGTCACCGGATCTCGAGGTGGAGCCAGACCTGGCCGAGCGCTGGGACACGCCCGACTCCACGACGTGGCGCTTCACGCTGCGGCACGGTGTGCGCTTCCACGACGGCCGCGAGCTTACGGTCAAGGACGTCGTCGGCTCGCTACGCCGTGCCTGTTGGGATGAGGACTCGGCGGTGGCCAGCTACCTCACGGCGGTGGCCGATGTCCGTCAGGCAGAGGGCACGTCGGACGTGGTCGAGGTCATCACCAAGGCGGCCTTCCCGCTGCTCCTGACTCGTCTCGCCATGGCCCCCATCGTGCCCTACGGCCGCAGCCCTTCGCTGCCCCTGGGGACGGGGCCGTACGTGTGGCGGGCCGGGACGGTGGATGGGCCGGTGCTCCTCGAGCGCTGGCACGGCTACTGGGGAGCACCTCCCGCGGTGGAGCGGGTGAGGGTGCTGTTCGTGGGTGCCGAGGACACGATCTCTGCCATCCGGGAGGGCGGCCTGGACATCATTGCCAGGGCCTCCATCGACTTCGTGCGGTCGCATCACCTCGGAGGCGAGTGGCAGGTGGTGCGAGCGCCCTCGCTGGCGACCACTCTCCTCGGACTCAACGTGCAACACTGGCCGCTCAGTGATCCCAGGGTTCGCGAGGCCATTGACGCGGCCATCGACCGGCGGGAGCTGGTTCAGGCCGCCTACGCAGATGGTGACGCCGAGCCGGCGGTCTCGGTGATCCCGGCCGAGGTCTTCGGATTCAGCCCAACCGGCCGACTCAGCGCCGCCGACCCGGAGCGCGCACGCCGGCTCCTCAACGAGGCCGGAGTGGGCGCCGACGTGGAGCTCGCGCTCGATCATGCCGGGGTGCCGCAGCAGGCGCTGGACTTCGTGGCGGCGAGCCTGGCCCGGGTCGGGTTGCGAGTGCGGCCGGTGGCCTACCCGTGGGACACTTTCTACCGGCGGCTGATGGCTGGCGACGGCGACATCGCCCTGTTCGGTTGGAACTTCCCCTTCGCGGATGCTTCGGACTTCTTGGACGGGGTGGTGCATACGCGGGAGGCGAAGCGCCGCTTCGGCCTGCAGAATGGTACCGGGTACTCCAACGTCCAGGTCGATCGCTGGCTGGAGGAGGCGGCCACTGAGCCGCGCTCGTCGCGCCGTCTCGAGCTGCTTCGCAAGGCGCTCACGCGGGTGGCCCTCGACCGCCCCTACCTTCCCCTCTACCATCGGGTCCGACTCAGCTTGGTGCGACGTCCCTTCACGCTCCAGGCGCGGGGAGGCGCTTGGGTGCTGCCCCAGGATATCGGGATCGAGCTGGCGGACAGGGACTGAGGGCGGCAGAGGCGAGGCCCACGCGCCGGCCATCGCCGCTGCCCGGCATCGCTCTTCCCCCGCGCTGGGCCCGACGACGTGCGGTCAGCACCCGTTCTCGTCTTCTCGTCGCGACTGATCGCACGCTCAAGAGCCCGCTCGATCGTCACCGAAGAACGCGCGCACGGCGGCAATGGGGTCCGCAAGGCGAAGGCTCTCGGCGTCGCCGTCGACCCAGTCGGGGGGCAGGAGCCTGACCATCTGCGGTTGGAGGAAGCGCCTGCACACCAGGGCGATGACGCCGCGATCGGTCTCGGAACGGATCAGCCTCCCGGCCGCTTGTACCACCCGGGTCAGGCCAGGGATGAGGTAGGCGTACTCGAAACCACGGCCGTAGCGCTCCTGGTAGAAGGCCTTGAGGAGCTCGCGCTCGGCGTTGTACTGCGGCAGGCCCGGCGACACCACGATCACCTGTGACAGCATCTCGCCTGGGTAGTCGACTCCTTCGGCGAAGACGCCTCCCAGCACCGCAAGCACCAGGTGGGCCTCGCCGTTGGACAGGGCCGCGAGGAAGCGCCGCTGCACTGCGTCGCTGGAGCCGGGCTCCTGTACCAGAACATGGTGTGGGGTGGGGGGGAGACGGTCGTGCACCTGGCGCAGGAAGGCGTAGCTCGGGAACAATGCCAGCACGTTGTGACCGGGCGGAGCGAGGCCGCCCACCCAACGAGCGATGTCGTCGTAGTGGGCGGCGCGGCGGCGGTAGCTCGTGTCCACCTCGTCGATGGCAAGGACGAGGCGGTGCGAGGGGGGGAACGGCGAGGGCACCCGCAGTGTATCGGTGCGATGACGGTCGAAGCCGAGGACGTCGTGGTAGAACTCGAAAGGCTCCAGGGTTGCCGACATGGCGACGACCCCGGCGCTCTCCTCGAGGATCTCGCCGATGAACCGCGAGGCGTCGCGGCACACGATGCGGATGCGCTCGCCCTCGGCGCCACCGCGGGAGGCGAGGTGCACGAACTCGTCGCCGCCCAGGCTCAGCACTCGATGGAAGCGGGTGAGCGTGAGGAAGACCTCCATGGGGGGATCGTCAGCGAGCCACAGCTCGTGCTCCCGCTTGTAGAGGAAGTACTGCAGCATTGCGGCGTCGAGAGCGAGCCGAAGGTCGGCCAGGTCGGCGCCCGGAAGCTCCACGACGGCGTCCTCCTGGGTCGCCTCCTCCAAGGCGTCGGCCACGGTCGTGTGCAGCAGCTCGGCGAGGGTCGCAACCAGCTCGGCCAGGCGCCGGAAGACCGGCGCCGTGCGCGCGGCGAGAAACGCCTCAGCGCGGCGCAGCATCGCCTCGGTGAGAGCGGGCGAGTAGTACTCCCGGCTGCGCTCCACCAAGTTGTGGGCCTCGTCGACGACCAGGATCGCGTGCCGCAGGGCCCCCTCGTGGAGCAGGGCGGCGAGGCCGATGGTGGGGTCGAAGACGTAGTTGTAGTCGCACACGACGACGTCCATGTCGGCGAGCAGGTCGAGGGTCACCTCGAAGGGGCAGACCTCGTGCTGGCGGGCCGCGTCGAGCACCACGTCGGGATCGACGTGGTCGCTGGCGAGCAGCGTCGGCAGCAGGCCGGAGCGGACCAGCTTGAGGGCGTAATCGCGCGCGTAAGGGCAGAACTCCTCGTGGCACACCATTTCGGAGTTGATGCACATCTTCGCCTTGGAGCGCAGCTGCAGGCTGCGAAAGCGTGCGCCGTGGCGCTGCATGGAGCGGAGAGTCTCGACCGCGAGCTGCTGCTGCAGGGTCTTCGCGGTGAGGACGTAGAGCCGACGCCCGCGAGCCAGCGCGGCCCGGAGGGCGGGATGGAGGACCGCCGCCGTCTTACCGGTGCCTGTGGGCGCCGCCAGGAGGAGGTGCCGGCCGGCCGCCAGGGCGCTGTCGACCGCCTCGCCGACGGTGAGCTGCAGCGGGCGCGGCTCCGGGTGAGGGAAGGGAAGCGCGGCGGCAGTGATGCGCAGCTCCGCCAGGCGTGCGACTCGTCGTTGCTCCGCCGCGAGGAGGCGATGGACCTGCTGGCGCAGGAAGGCGAGGGAGGCGTCCGGGCTGAACGGGACATCCTCGATCCGCTCATCGCCGGAAACGATGTCCACCAGAATGAGACGCACCGCAGCCGGGGCCTCGGCGGGGGAGAGCATGAGGGCGTACAGCCGCGCCTGCTGCCGGAAGCGCTCGAGCCGCTCGTTGGCGTACAGGTTGTAGAGATCGACGGCGAAGTGGAGCGTCTTGATCTCGTCCACCCGGACGACGAGTCCATCGCGCGCCAGCAGTCCATCGGCCCGGCCCTCCAGCTCGAGAGTCCACCCGTCCAGCTGGAACGTGGCCGCGGCAGGGACCTCGCTGCGGTAGCCTCGCTCCGCAGCAGCCAGGCTCGCCTGCACCCGGCGGTGCAGCTCCTGCCCAATCCACAGCCTCGACAGGCCTCCCCCTGAGAGCCCGATGACGCGTTGCGCCCCCTCGCCCAGGAGGTCGCGAACGCTGGCCCGCACCCGGCGGGCCTCGAGATCGACGTCCAGCGACACCCGGGCATTCTATGCCGGAGCGCTCATGAGGCGGAAAGCGCTACAATCCGGCCGCGATCTCGGAGGTGCTCATGGCTCGACAGCAGCGGGCGCGCGGCGGCAAGAGCTCGACCCGCGGAAAGCGGTCGGTGCGGCCGGGCCGCATCCTCGCCTGGGTGGTGACGGCGTTGGTGCTGGTCGCGGTGCTGGCACTACCGGTGTACCGCTGGTGGTGGGGGCGCGAGGACAGCAGCGCGGTGCAGCGTGGCGTCGCCCTGCTCGAGGCACAGGGCTGCACCGGTTGTCACCGAGAGGCCGGGGGCGGTTTGCTCTGGCGGGCGGACGGCTCGTTGCCGCCCTCGCTGCTCGTGGTGCGCGACGCCATTCTCAACGGGCGCCCGGCTGTCGGTGACAGGCTGCAGGCGATGCCGGCGTTCGGGAGTCGGCTGGGCGCGGGGGAGTGGCAGGATGTGGCGGTCGCTGTGGGGGGGATGACCGGGCTGGTGGGGGTTCCCGAGGATCAGGAGCTCGCGGCCGGGCACGACATCGCAGTGCAGATGGGCTGCTTCAGCTGTCACGGTGTCCTCGGGGGCGGCGGTGTTGCCAACCCTGGGAGTCTCAAGGGACGGGTGCCGGGGTTCTTCGGCCCGGACTTCGTCGCGGCGCAGGCGGCCGGGCTCGAGGAGATTCTTCGTCGGGGATCGACTCCGACGCACACACCCGTCCCCGGTCTCCCCGGACCGGTGCTCAGCATGCCTGCATACGGCGACCGTCTCGACTCCACCGAGCTCGATCTCCTGGTGCGCTACCTCGGCTGGCTGCGTGAGAATCCTCCGTCGTTCTCGTAGTTCTCGTAACCTCGGCGGTGTGCCGCGCGTATAGAAGTTGGATGAAGAGGATCGCTGCTCGCGTCGTGCTTCCGCTGGTGCTGGTGACGGCTGGCGGCTGTGCCAGCACCGGGCCCGGGGAGCTGGCGCTCGGGCACGATCGCTGGCGAAGCGAGGTGCGGGCGCGCGGGCTGGATCCCGAGGAGGTCGTGTACCCCTTCGCCGCCACCCCGGAAATGGCCAGCTGGGCGCGGGCCGTCACCAGCCAGGCGTCCGGCGAGCTCGGTACGTTGCGCCGACTGCAGCAGGTGCTGTTCGACCCCGG
This sequence comes from uncultured Acidobacteriota bacterium, assembly GCA_963844845.1. Lineage (GTDB taxonomy): Bacteria > Acidobacteriota > Thermoanaerobaculia > Thermoanaerobaculales > Sulfomarinibacteraceae > CAWJPW01. The sequence continues at coordinate 238,275 of CAWJPW010000005.1, read as the reverse complement.
CCAGTTTGACTTCACCTACGACGAGAACATCAACCTCACGGCGGAGCAGGCGTTTGCCGAACGACGGGGCAACTGCCTGTCGTTCACGTCCCTGTTCGTCGCCCTGTCGCGGACCCTCGGTTACCGCACCTTCCTGGTCTCCGTCGACCGGGTCCTCGATGTCGCCAAGGAAGAGAGCCTCGTTATCGTGAATCGGCACGTGGTCGCCGGATTCACGCAGGCGGGCACCATGCACCTGTTCGACTTCTACATCAGCTCCGAGGTGCCATATGTGCGGCACGTCATCGTCGACGACGTGGCTGCCAGCGCGATGTTCGCGGTGAATCGCGGCAGCATGCGCCTTCAACATGGCGACGTTGCCGGCAGCCGCTCTCTGTTCGAGCAGGCAGCCCGCCTTGCGCCGAACCTGGCGGCCGCGTGGATCAACCTGGGCGTCGCGCGGCGTCGGGCGGGCGACGTCGAGGGTGCTTTCGCGGCGTATCAGAAAGCGCTCGTCGCGGACCCGGGCAACCCCTCGGCGCTCACCAATCTCGCCTACCTTTACACCCAGCTGGGCCGCAGCGACGAGGCGAGGACGGCACTCGACGCGGCCGCCGAGGGGCCGTCGAGCCCGTTCTCGCTCATCGCCCTGGCAGACACCGAGATGGCGCGAGGTGATCTCGAGTCGGCCCACAAGCACCTACGGCGGGCGCGGCGGGGCTTCCGGCCTGTTCCCGAGACCTACGAGGCGCTGGCGCGCTGGGCGCGACGAGCGGGCCGCGGCCGTCTTGCCGAGCGCTACAAGGTCAGGGCTGAGGAGCTGCGGCAGCGCGCGGTAGAGCTCTCCAACTGACACCGTTACCCCGAGTCTCGTATACAATCCGTGCGGACCTGCGGTGCGCCTGCACCACGGGTGACACCATGGAGGCCTTGATGACGACACGAAGTGCGGCCCTCGCCTTGCTCCTGGCCGCGGCGCCCCTGGGGGCCGTGAGCGGATTGGCCCAGACGACGCCGGTGCCGCCGAAGACCACCGTGCTCAAGCCAGAGAGTGCGACTGTGGAGCTGGGCACCGTCCCCGCAGGTGAGCCCGCGGTGGCGACCTTCGTGCTCCACAACCCCGGCGACCGAGTGGTCAAAATCATCAAGGCAAAACCCTCTTGAGGCTGCACTGTCGCCGAGTTCGACTCGGTGATCCCGGCAGGTGGGTCGGGAAAGCTCGTGGCAAAGGTTGCAACCCATGCCAACCAGGCTGGGCATCTGACGAAATCGGTGCTGGTGGAGACCGACGAGGTAGGGGTCCAGCCGTTGCGGCTGCAGCTCAGCTTCACGGTTCAGCCGTTGGTCGTGACGGAGCCCGCCTCGCGGGCGGCCGTGGACGCGGTGGTGGGGCAGGGGGCGACGACGACGGTGACCCTCAGCCGACGTGACGGGAAGCCTCTGGAGATCGGCGCCGTCACCTCCAACCCTCCGGGGCTGCTGGAGGCTACGGTGATGCCGGCTGCGGACGGGCACCCTTCGAGCCAGCGTTCGCTGGTCCTCAAGGTCTCGCCCCAGGACGACGCCAGCGTCCGCATCGTGAGGCTCAGCATTCCCGTCAACGTCGACAAGGACCCAGTGGTGACCTACCCCGTGGCGGTGCGGATTCGCCCGGTCGTGGAGGTCCAGCCACGCCAGCTGCGCTTCGTCGTGGGAGAGCCGGGGCGGACGCCATCGCAGATGGGTGTGAGGCTCGTGGATAACCGGGGCCGGGCATTTCGGGTGCGGTCGCTGGAGTCGAGCAACCCCGAGCTCTTCGTCGCTCACTCCGCGGCCCGGAACGAGAAGGCCACCGAGCACCGTGTCACGGTGGTGCTGGCTCCGGGGCTCGATGCGGAGAAGGTCCCCGGCGTGGTTCATGGAACGGTCACGGTGACCACCGACGAACCTGGTGGGGCCCCGCTGAGGATTCCCGTGTTCGTCGCGCGAGCCGGTGGCGTGGAACGACCGCCCCAACCCCTGCGGGAGCGGCCGACGCTGCAGCCGCCGCCGGTCCCGGTGCCATACCAGGGGGGTTCGCGCTAGTGACCTGTTTGGAAAGTCCCAATGGACTAACCGCTTGTCATCGCGGCCCCTGGCTGCGTCGCTCCTCCTCGAAGTAGCGTTGCTACGACTTCGTCGTCGCGCCTTGCCAGGAACCACGCTGGCTGCGCGAATAGCACATCGGACTTCCCAAACAGGGCACTCGGCGCGTCGTCCGCGCCCGGAAGTTCGTTACAATATGCGCGCATTGCGCGCGAGGGGGCTGTGTGCAGGAAGCCTACATCGCTGCTGACGATCTCGAGGTCTGGGCCGCATTGCTGCTCGACCACTCCCTCGGAGGGATCTCTCCCGACGACCGGGTGATGCTCAAAGGCGAGCGGATCTGCTGGCCGCTCCTCGAGGCGCTCCAGCGTCGCGTGGCGAACGCCGGGGCGGTCCCCGATGTCTACCTCGTGCCGCCTGACAACGAGCGGGGACGCGTGTGGTCGGCCACCGTGGCGAGGCACGCAGGTCCTCAGCAGCTCGAGCGCGTACCGGCGTGGCACCGGGGGCGCTACGAAAGCATGACCAAGTACGTGGAGGTGCTCGGCGCAGAGGACCCCGCGAGGTATACGGGTCTCACGCCGGAGCAGGTGCGCGGGCTCGCCGCCGCCGATCGTGCCTTTGCCGATATCCGCTTGAGCAAGCCGTGGGTGCTGACGCTCTACCCGACGCCGGCATTTGCCGCGATGGAGGGTATGGATCTGGCGGAGTACACGCGCTTCCTGGTCAAGGCATCAACCACCGATCCGCGCCCGCTGCGGGCGGCGGAGGAGCGGCTCGCGCCGTTGTTCCAAAACGGCCGAACCATGACGGTGGTGACCGAGCACCCGGACGACGGTCGTGAGCTGGTGCTCACGATGGCCTTGAACGAGGGCCTGCCTCGCCTCTCGTACGGTCTGCGTAACTTCCCGGACGGAGAGATCTTCACCAGCCCCGACGCCGGCAGCGTGGAGGGCGAGATCTATCTGGACCTTCCGGTGAACTACGGCGGCCGCGACATGCGGGGCATCGAGCTGGCCTTCAGCGGCGGACGGATCGTGAGCTACAGGGCAGCGGAGGGGGGCGACCAGCTCGCGGCCATCGTCGAGACGGACGAAGGCTCGCACCGGCTGGGCGAGGTGGCGCTGGGCATGAACCCCGGGCTGGAGCGCGCGTTGAAGCACCCGTTGCTGGTGGAGAAGGTCGGCGGAACGCTGCATATTGCGATCGGCGCCAGCTACGAGGACTGCTTCGTGGACGACCCGGGCGGCGCGGAGGGACGGGAGCGTCTGCGCCGGCTGGAGGAGCGTGGCGTGCTCAACCGCTCCGCGCAGCACGTCGACATCGTTGCCGACTTCCGGCCTGGCGGCTGTGGGCGCCGGGTGATGATCGACGACGTGGCGCTGGTGCCGAGCGATGGCGTCTGGGTCGTCGAGGGGAGCTGAGAATGGGGGACGGACCTCGCGATGGTTCACCCGGAGACAGGGGAGGATCCATGACGTCTGACCGAAGCGCGGCCGAGCAGTCGGCTGGGTCTCTGCGCGGCCTCGAGGAGATCACTCCGCCTCAGATCTTCCAGGAGCTCGGGCGGGGAGTGCTGGGACAGGACGGCGCCTTGCGCTACGTGTCGGTGGCGATCTACAAGCACGTGACCGGCAAGGTGCCAGGCAACCTGCTGCTCATCGGCAGCTCGGGTACCGGCAAGACGACGATCATGAACAACGTTCAGCGCCTCTACCACGACGTTGCCGAGTACGACCGGTTCCGGGCCATGACCATCATCAACGCGAACCTGCTGGTGGACCCGGATCGCCTGGAGTTCCGACCCGACCGGTTGCTGGCGGCGGTGGAGCAGCGCGCGCGAGCGATTCTCGGCAGCGACTCGACGGTGGAGGCGCTGAAGAGCGCCATGGAGCGCGCCACCATCTGCATCGACGAGATCGACAAGATGGCAGCGGTGGTGGCGGGGAAACCGAACCCACTGGGTGTGGTGCTGCAGCAGGGCCTGCTCACCCTCATGGAGGGGGAGCGAGTGGCCTTCCGGACTCACGCCGTGGTGGACGGAGAGGAGCGCCCGGTCACCCTGGACATCGACACCAAGGGGATGATGTTCATCTGTGGCGGTGCGTTCGAGGGCCTCTACGATCAGGTCTACTTTCGAGTCGCCAAGCCGGGCAGCGGCGAGAAGATGAAATCGCAGGCGATCCGCACCGCCGACGGGCAGGTGCGCATCGAGACGCGTTTTGCCCTGGCCGATTTTCTCAAGCCCGAAGACCTCTTCACCTACGGCATGGTGCCGCAGTTCATGGCCCGCTTCGACAACGTGGTGCTGCTGCGCGATCTCTCCGGCGAGGTGCTCAAGGAGATCCTGCTGCGCTCGGTGGACTCCCCGTTCGTGCGCTCCAAGCGCTACTTCGAGGTGATGGACATCGAGCTCGAGATGGAGGACCTGGCGGCGGCCCTGATCGCCGAGCAGGCGGAGAAGAACACCCGTACTGGCGCCCGGGCGCTCCGCACCATCTTCGGCAAGATCATCAACCGCCTGGAGTTCGACCCGTGGAAGTTCGAGGGCCTCGAGAAACGCGAGGGATCGGGGCACAGGCTGGTGGTCACCGCCGACCTGGTCCGCCGTGCACTGTAGGGTGCGGCCCCGGGTGTGCGTCTGGGGCCGGCCTGATCCGGTGGAGTAGACTGATCGGGTGACTGTCTCATCGTGTGTGCGCTGGGAGCTCGACCTCCACGACTCGCCGGGTCGACGTCTCACCCCCGACGCCCTGGTGGTTCAGGAGGACCGCAACCTGGTGCTGAGCTCGCCGCCCGTCCTCGACCTCGACGAGAGCGACAGCCTCGCCTCCGCCTACCTTGCCTTGGCCGCGTTCAGGCCGGTTCCGCTGGGTCGCTATCTCGTGCTCAGGCCCAGCGAACAGCGGCCATACTGGATGTATCAGGCGGTGGTGCACGACCTTGATCAACGGCCGTCTGCCCGGCCGGGTGACGTCCAGCGGGCCCTCTTGGCGGTGGCCGCCGATGCGGCTCGCCGCGGCCTCCAATCCCTGGCGCTGGAGCCTCTGGGGTTGCTCGGGAGCGGCGGCCTGAGCCTCGAAGCGATGGCTGCTGCCTTCGACGAGGTCGTACGGCAGCTGATGGTGGGCCTCGAGCGCAGCCTGCGTATCACGCTTCTGCTCGAGGATCTCGCGCAGATGGAGGAGGTGTCGCGTCTGCTGCGAGCGCGGGTGATGCAGAGTGCCAGCCGTAGCCTGCGCAGCGTCTCCGAGGGGGCGGCAGTGGTCGAGGCCAACCAGGGGGACGTGCGGCTGCAGTTTCGCTTCGTGCCGGGATCTCCTTCGGGATACCTGGTCAGCCGTTCGTCGCGGGTCGCGTGACGGAGGCCCCAGTTGTAATGCCCTCTCGGCAATGTCACAATCCAGCACGGTCAGGAGACAAGTCGAGCCCCGCTAACGGGGTGGAGAAGACATGACACACTACGTCCTCGTGTACAGCCGCCCGGAGCAGGGTGAGCAGAGGTACGAGCTGCAGCCCGGAAGAGCCTACCGGATCGGTTCCCGTCCGGACAACGACGTTGTACTCGGGCACAAGGACGTCTCGCGGCATCACGCGATCCTCGAGGTGAGCGAGCTGGGGAAGGTCTTCCACGTCACCGACCTCAACTCCAAGAACGGGACGTTCGTGAACGGTCAGCGCGTGGCCGCGAGCGAGCTCCGCTGTGGCGACCAGCTCAACGTGTCGTCGGCGGCCATGGTGATTCTCGAGGTGACGAGCGGGAGCTACCGGCTCGATCAGCTCGGTCTCCGTGAGAGTCCGGAGAGTGGGAGCAACCTGCCCCTCGAGACCGAGCCGGAGCGCGAGGACACGATGCACTACCGGAGTGACGCATCGATGGAGGACATGGTCGACCTGCTCGAGCAGACGGCCAACGCCACCCGGAGCGGCGATCTCAGCGATCTCCTCGACTTCGCGGTGGCGCGGCTCTCCTTCGAGGGCGCGATGGTCCTCTATCGCGACGACGACCGGGCCGTGGCGATGGCCGCCAGCGCCGGAGACCTGGGGCGGCTGCTCGGAGCCGAGGTCACGCTCGGGCAGCTGGTCCGCGAGCACGCCTCGTCGCAGGGCAGCCATACCGTGCGCCAGCTCGCCGCCGAGGGGGAGCAGGCCCTGCTCGCCAGTCTGCGCCGCAACTACGTCCTGCTCGTTCGTTTCACCGAGGATCCTCCGGCGGTGGCCGACATGCGAGCGTTGATGGCGGCAGTGGATGCGGTGCTCGGGCGAGCCCGATTGCACCAGTTCGAGACGCCCTCACCGTCCGCGGGCCTCGAGCCGGTCGGCAGCGTGCCTGTCCCGGCCCTCCACGAGCTTCCCTCACTGCCTCTGGCTCAGGCGAGGGAGCGGGTCGAGCGTTGGCTCGTGGCTCGGGTCCTCGTGGACTGCGGCGGCAACCGCACGGAGGCGGCCAAGAGGCTGGGCCTGAGCCGGGCGGGTCTTTTCAAGAAGCTCCGTCGCCTCGACGTGGACGTGCGTTTCGACACGCCGGGGTAGCGCGAAGAAAGCAAAAGGCCCTCTTCGGCGCCGCGCTCATCTTCAGTTCCGAACTGTCCGCTACGGCTTCGGTGTGTTCGTGGCTCGTCCCAGCAGGGGCATGCTCGAGTCGGGGGCGGTGCACAACGCAAGGCGGGGACGGACAGAGTCCGTCCCCGTTTCGTTGTGCGCCCGGGCAGGGCTGCGCGCACGCAGCCCTGCCCGGTGGGTCGGTCATACGCGCCGTATCAGAGCTGCTCCGGCGAGGGCGAGGAGGAGTGCGAGTGCGGCTGCGCCCGCCGGTGTGGCGGCGGGTATGCCCACGCTCTGGTTGGGAAGCCGGACTTCGAGGCTGCTGCTGCGTCTTCCCGCGTCGGTCGCAACCACGGTGCCGGCACCCTGCTGACCTGGATCGACCAGGGCCACTCGGAAGGTCCACTCGGGTTGGCCGGGGGCGCCGGTGGCCTGGAGGGAGAGGTTGGAGGCGCCGGGCGCCAGGGTGATTCCGCTGATGCCGCTGCAGTCCGACGCCTGTCCCTGCAAGAACGTGGGCCCGGCAGGAACGCCGCTCAACGCCGGTGCAAGGGTGTCCTCGCAGGCGTCGCACGCGTCGCCGAGCCCATCGCCGTCGACGTCGGCTTGGTCGGGGTTGGCGAGAACGGGGCAGTTGTCGGCGTCGTCGGCAGTACCATCGCCATCGGCATCGGTCATGAGGTAGAGCACGAAGCCGTCGTGGTCGGAGCAGCGCAGGGGGCTGTTGTCGAGTACGTCCGAGTCCTCGGGCGCATCGGCGTTGGCGCGACCGTACTCCATGCCGCGGACGAACGGCGCGGCCGCCTGCGAGGTGAGGGCATGGTCGAAGGCCTGCGCGGTACCGTCGTAGACGTACGAGTAGCGCTCGGCAGTGGGCACCGCTAGGGTCTGGATCGTGAGGTTGGGGTCCACGCGGTCGTCGACCGGAAGCTCGCTCTCGGTGGGGTCGACGTCACCGGCGATCTCGCCGAGCACGTCGGCATAGCCATCGGTGAACTCGAAGGCGTTGAAGTCGCCCACGAGGACCAGGGGAATCGTCGGGTTGGCGGTCTGATACGCCTGGACCTTGTCGGCGATGGACTTGGCCTGCTCGAGGCGCTTGGTGCGGCGCTTGAGCCCGTCCGAGGCGTCGTCGATACCGTTGCGTGAGCGGTTGTGCACGACCATGACCGCGAGGGGGAACGGGCTTCCGTTGCCGGTGTAGCTGCCTTCGATGAGAAGCGGCGGACGGTCGTTGAGGATCTCGGGTGTGCCGCCGCCGAAGGTGTAGGTCTCGTCCTTGCCGAGCTGGGTGACCGCCGAGACCGACACGGTATCGCGGACCAGGAAGCCCACGTCGATGGTCCCGGAGTCGTTGCCCTCGACGAGGTAGGCGGAGTAGGACACCGTCGGGTCGTCGGCGGCGATCTGGGCCGCCAGGTCCTCGAGCACCTTGAGGCTCTCGGCCTCCTGGACGCCGAGGATGTCGGGAGCCCCGAGCACGGTGCGGACGTACAGGGAGTCCTTACGCAGGCGCCGCTGGTACTCGGTGGTGGAGACGACGACGTCCTGGCGCGGCCAACCGTCGGCGTTGACGTCATCGGGGTCGTCGACGTCGTCGAACAGGCGGAGCAGGTTGAGCGATCCGACGGTCAGCTCGCCGGTGACCCGGGCCCGGACGGCGCGGGGCAGCGCGGCGGACGTCATCGTAAGCTCGGTGGGCCAGAGCTCGTAGTCGCCATAGTCGTAGCCGATCACGCCCGTTGCGGAGAAGGTCGAGCCTCCCACAGCCTCGACGTTGGCGAGGCCGAGGCGGTCGGGATCGAGCTCGAAGATCTCGGGGTTGCTGTCGAATACGGGAAGGCCGGCGATCTGGTACTCGTAGTCGATGCCGGGCTCTCGGAAGGGGCGGCTTCCGGCGGAGGTGATCTTGAGCTCGGCCACGGGATCGCTGGTGAAGCTCTGGTTGCCGGAGGCCGCGAAGCCGTCTGCAACGCTCACCCGCATGCCTTCGAGACGCTCCATCTCCACGGTCGGCCAGGGCTGATTCGGGGAGGGCACCGTTATGTCGAGCACGACGGGTGCCGGGAGCGGATTGCCGGAGGAGTCGACGGTCACGTCGGTGGGCAGGCTGATCTCGGTGAGGTCGTAGTACTCCGTGACCGCACCGGTGACGTCCACCTGGTCGCGCACCGCCACTGTTGGGGCCGCCCCGGTGAAGACGTAGATCCCCTCGGAGGTGTCCGGGTCGGCGTCGGTCGCGGCATCGGGGGCCTGGATAACGAAGCCGTCCCCGCCCACCGCGGTGACGATGTTGTCGCTCGTGGTCACGATCTGCCCGGCGTAGGGGGAGGTGATCCCCGGGCCCTGGATGTCATGGATGGCCACCACCGGAGGGCTCCACAGGCAGCCTGCAAATGGCAGGAGGGTCACCTGGGTGCCGGGTGAGAAGCGCCGTCCTACAGCCCCCGTAGCGGTTGTGTGCTGCACGAGCGGCTCACCGCCGACGACGTCCGGGTCGCGGGTGAGCGACTGGTTGTTACCGCCCTCGCTGCCGTAGGCGTAGCTGGCGTAGATCGTTGATCCGTCCATGAGGGCGACGGTGTCGCCGCCGTTGTTGAGGCCCAGCGTGCCGGTGCTCGCGGTCTGGACGAGGGCACCGCCGAAGGGCCCGGTGGGGGTGCCGCCACCGAACACGACCACCGCGCAACCGGCGGTGACGATGCTGTTCGCCGGGAAGGTGTGGCGCACGCTGAAGCCGTCCGAGAGGGTCCAGCCCGACACGTCGAGATCGCCCGCGGTGGTGTTGACGATCTCCACGAACTCGTCGTCGGCGTAGCCGACCGTTCCGTCGCCGTTGGCGTCGCCCGTGGAGGAGTCGGGATCGGCGTTGATCTCGTTGATGAGGAGGGGCGACGGCACCGCCACGTTGACTGTGCCGGGGGTGTTGAACGCCTCGCCGAAGGCGGGCGACCCGACAAAGCCGACGAGGCCCGCACCATCGTAGTCGTTGCGTATCCAGTCGCCCGTCGAGTCGGTGTCGGAGCCATCGGGAATACGCGACGCGCCGCCCGGGGTGAATGACTGCCCGTCATAGCCCTGTGCGAGGACGACCGGAGAGTACCAGCTGTCGGTGCCGCCCCCGTCGCTGACGGCCACCGAGTCGACGATCCGGGTCCACGGCGAGGTGTCCAGGGTGCCGTCGTTGTCGGTGTCGAGGTCGTCGCCGGCCGCGCCGGAGAACCCCTCCACGAGCAGCAGGGTGAGTGATCCGTTCTCGATCTGGTTGTTGAGGAAACCGGTGAGCCAGTAGCCCGCCGCGTTGGTCGTCCCGATCGGGTAGACCCTGTCGACGGCTCCAGCGCCGGTGGAGTCCCCCTCGATGACCAGGAGCGTGAATGCGGAGTAGTCGGTGTCGGCGTCACCCTTGATTTCGACGTACTCGTTGATGTCGGTGCCGGTGTGATTGGCCACGAACTCATTGATGACGGGATCGGTCGGGCCGGTGCTTCCCCCGGTGAAGGTCTGACCGGTGTTGCAGGCACCGAAGGTGTTGGGCGACGATCCCGCCCAGGTGAAGTCCTCGTAGGTCGACCCCGTACCGGTGAGCTGAAGCGAGTCGCCCACCGCCGACCCGCCCGCCTCCGCCACGCCGATGTCGGTGCTCGTCAGCCCGTCTGCCGGGCCACCGACGGCGGCGAAAGGTCCCTCGTAGCTGAGGAACTGGACGACGGTGCTGCTGGAGTCGACGAGGGCGATACCGTCCGGCGAACCGTTCTGGAGCCCAGGGGCGGACACGCTTATCACGCCGAATCCAGAGCACAGGTTCGCGATGGTGCCCGAGAGATTGATGGTGCCGTAGCTGCCGCCTCCGTTGCCGTTGTAGAGCACCAGAGACCATCCGGTGAGGTTGGCGCCCGACGGTCCTGCCACCTCGACGGCCTCTCCACTGTCGCCGCCGGTGTTGTCGTAGTGGATCTCGTTGATGAAGACGGTGGTCTGGGCCGAAACGCCAGCGGCGACCGCGGTAATGAGACACGCGGCGAGGGCGAGCTTGGTCTTCATGGGATCTCCTCCGAAAGTCGAGATGAATGCCCCGAGGGGCGAAGTACACGCATGGTACACCGCGATCGCGAGGCCTGTCACTCGTTGTCATTGAGCTGAGACCACAGCGGCCCGGGATGAGACTCGGGTGAAGGAGCGCTTGGGTCGGCAGCGAGCTATACTGAGAGACCGGTCGGAGGAGGCGGGCGTCCGCTGCTCGCGTCAGCGAGGGGAGGAAAGTCCGGACTCCCGATGGGCGGCATGCCGGGTAACGCCCGGCCGCGGCAACGCGAGGGAAAGTGCCACAGAGAGCAGTCCACCCCCGGGTCGGCCGGGGGCCAGGGTGAAAGGGTGCGGTAAGAGCGCACCGCTTCCCCGGTGACGGGGAAGGCACGGTAAACCCCATGCGGAGCAAGGCCAAATAGGGGGGCCGAGGGTCGCCCATCCCCGCAACCCGCTTCGGCGGGGGAGGTCCCCGGGTAGGCTGCTTGAGCGCTTCGGTGACGGAGCGCCCAGAGGAATGGACGCCGCCTCCAAGGAGGCACAGAATCCGGCTTACAGCCTCCTCCGACCGGTCTTTTCGGCTGCCCGCACCGGTCCCCTCGGGTATCCTGGGGAGGTGAGCCGCACCTTCGTTCCCCTCCAACCCGGCGAGCCCGTCGGCGTGATTGCCCTGTCCGGGCCGGTGGACCCGGCGCGGCTCGCACTTGGGGTCGACTGGCTGCGAGAGCGTGGTCACCCGGTGATGTGCGCCTCCAACCTCGCCTCTCGTGGCCCGGAGGGCTACCTGGCAGGGGGCGACGATGCCCGGCTGGCCGGCCTTGATGATGTCCTCGACCGCGGCGCCAGGGTGCTGCTGGCGGCGCGTGGTGGGTACGGCTCGACCCGGCTGCTGGCGCGAATGCCGTGGCCCCGCCTGGTGGCGGCGGACGTCGTGGTGGTGGGCTACTCCGACGTCACGGCGGTTCTTTCCGGAATGCTGGCCGCGGGCGGGGGTGTGCAGCTGCACGGGCCCATGGTGGCGGCAGACCTGCTTCGCGGACGCAACGCAGGGCATCTCTGGCGGCTGCTCACCGCCGGACCAGGCGGGCCTTCTCTGTTCTCGGTTCCGCCCGCGGCTGTGGTGCGCCCGGGGCGCGCATCGGGTACCGCGGTGGGGGGCAACCTCGCGGTGCTGTGTAGCCTGGTCGGGACCCCCAATGAGCCACTGTGGGACGGAGCGGTCGTCTTCCTCGAGGACGTTGGGGAGCCCATCTACCGCCTCGACCGCATGTTGACCCACCTCGCTGCCTCTGCTAGATTCCGCAACGTGAAAGCATTGATTGGTGGGAGCTTGCGAGGCTGCGGCAAGCCTTGCGAGAGGGGCCGCTGGCGGGAGCTCATGCGCGAGGCCGCTCCGCCTGATGCTCCGGTGGTTACTGGACTTCCCTTCGGGCACGGTGCCGATAACCGCGCCTTTCCCGTGGGCGCCGAGGTGGAGATCGACACCCGCGCCGGCCACATTCTGTGGAGGAGCTGATGGCCAAGTTCAGGACCACCGCGCCGGGAGGGTCCTCGGCACACGACTCCCTCGAACCGCTGCGCACGCACTTTCCCAAGGGGTCGGTGATCTTCTCGGAGCACGACCTCGGCCTCGCCATGTACATCGTCGAGACCGGTGAGGTGGAGATCAAGAAGCGCATGGGCAAGGAGCTGCGGGTGCTCGCCCTCCTCGGCAAGGGAGACTTCTTCGGCGAGATGTGCATGCTCGAGGAGGAGTCCCCACGTTCGGCCACCGCCGTGGCAAAGAGCGACGTGGACGCGGTGATGATCGACCAGGCGGCCTTCATCTTCATCCTCGAGCACAACCCCGAGATCGCCATCCGCATGATGCGCAAGCTGGTGCGGCGACTGCGCGAGACCACGCGGATGCTCGAGGAGGCAGTGGGGCATGAGGTGGACCTCGAGGTCTCCGGCATCACTGAAGGGCCGCGGGCCGCGCCCGATCCCAGCGTTCGTCTCGTGGAGGTGTCGAGCGGAACCGCCTTCCCGCTCGTCGACACGCGTGAAACGACGATCGGCCGTAGCGACCCGGTCACCAGCATCCACCCCGACATCGATCTTTCGACGGTGGACCCCAAACGATCGGTGTCGCGTCGCCATGCCCGGCTGCGGCGCGAGGAGGACGGGTCTTTCAGCGTGATTGAGGACGTCGGCACCATGAACGGCACCTTTGTCAACGGGGTGCGCCTCTCCACCGGTCGACCCTATCCCATCGGATCCGGTGACACCCTCATCCTCGGGACCGTTCGCTGCCAGTTCGAGGTGGAGAGCGCTGCAACCTGAGCCCGAGCTGCGGCCGGGCGACCCGATCCGGCGACTGCGCGGGATAGGGCCGCGGCTAGAGGCCGAGTTGACAGCTGTCGGCATTCGCAGCGTCCTCGACCTCCTCCTGCAGCTGCCGCGCCGCTACGAGGACCGCGCGGGCGCGCGGTCCGTTGCTGCTGTGCAGGAGGAGGACGGACCGGTGCTGGTGCGCGGCTGCGTGGTTTCGGTGCGGGCGGTGCGCGGTCGGAGTCGGCGCGGGCACCGTTGCGAGGCCGTGGTCGAGGACGAAGGTGCGCGTCTCCGGGTGGTGTGGTTTCACCTCCCGTGGATCGCCCAGAGGATTCCCCCGGGGACTGAGGTCTGCCTCTACGGCCGACCTCGTTGCGGCCGCGGCGGCGCGCTCGAGCTTCACAACCCCGAGCTTTCGTTGATCGAGGAGGGAGAGAACCCCGAGGCAGTGGTCCCCGTCCACGGTCGCGTGGGCTCCCTGGCCGGCAGGCGCGTGCGGACCCTGATGACGCGCGCGCTGGTGGCCGGCGCGGCGGTGAAGGATCCCCTGCCGGAGCCGCTCAGGCGGGAGCTCGGGCTGCCGGAGCTGGGAGAGGCGCTTACGTACCTGCACGCGCCGCCCTGCCCCGCTGCCGAGGCCGACCGTGCGGCGCTCGTCGAGGCCCTCAACACGGGGGACGATCCCTGGCACCGGCGCCTGGCGTTCGACGAGCTCCTGGGGCTCGCGGCGACGGTGGCGGCGTGCCGCCGCCAGCGCCGCGACCAGGCGGTGACACCGCTAGCGGTAGCCCCCGCGCGATTGGACCGCTGGCAGCAGGAGCTCGTGCCGTTCACCCTCACCGGCGCCCAGCGGCGAGTGCTGGAGTTGCTGCTGGGAGACCTCCGCAAACCCCACGCCATGGCGCGGCTCCTCCAGGGTGACGTGGGTTCGGGCAAGACCGTGGTGGCGGCGTTGCTCGCCCTGGCGGTCCTTGAAGCCGGTCGGCAGGTGGCGCTGATGGCGCCCACCGAGCTGCTCGCGGAGCAGCACCACCGCACCCTTACGGAGCTGCTCGCGCGTGCGGGTCGCCGACCAGCCCTTCTCATTGGCTCGCTGCCGGCGGCAAAGCAACGAGAGGTCCGCGCCGCGGTGGCGGTCGGAGAGGTCGAGCTGGTTGTGGGTACCCACGCCCTGATTCAGAGCAGCGTCGACTTCCGACGGCTGGGGCTTGTCGTGGTGGACGAGCAGCAGCGCTTCGGCGTTGCGCAACGTCAGGCCCTCCTCGCCAAGGGCTCCAGTCCCCACCTCCTGGTCATGACGGCGACGCCGATCCCCCGCTCACTCGCCCTCACCGTCCACGGCGACCTCGACCTGGTCGTACTCGACGAGCTTCCGCCGGGACGTCATCCGGTGCGGACGGTGATCCGGGAGCGCGAGTCGTGGCCCCGGCTGGGCGAGTTCATCACCGAGGAGGTGGGACGAGGCGCACGGGCGTACGTGGTGTACCCCCGCATCAACGACGACGCCACCTCCGCGGTGCGCTCCCTGACGTCGGCCGTCGAGCACCTTCGCACCCACCTCCCCGGCGTGGTGGTGGGGGCGCTCCACGGCCGCCTGCGGCGGGATGAGCGCGACCGGGTGGTGGAGGACTTCCGGGCCGGCCGCATCGAGGTGCTCGCCGCCACCACGGTGGTGGAGGTCGGAGTGGATGTCCCGGAGGCCACAGTCATGGTGATCGAGTCGCCGCAGCATTTCGGTCTCTCGCAGCTTCACCAGCTGCGGGGCCGGGTGGGACGGGGGGATCGCCCCTCGTGGTGTGTACTCCTCGCCGACGAAGAGACCCAGGCCCTCTCGCCGGCGAGTCGGCGGCGGCTTCAGGTGCTCGTGGACTCCCACGACGGTTTTGCCATCGCCGAGTCCGACCTCGAGCTGCGCGGTCCCGGTGAGCTCACCGGCTTGCGCCAGTGGGGAAGTGCCGGTCTGCGCTTCGCCGACCTCGCGGCACACCGGGACCTGGTCGAGCTGGCCCAGCAGGTGGCAGCACGCCTCGCAGCGTCCGGAGATCTCGAGCATGTGCGCGCCGCCCTCACTGCGATTCACGCCACGGGAAAGGTCATCCTCTCGTCCTGACGGGAATCTCGGGGCTCGGTGCAGGTTAAAGGAAAACGAGATGCGTGTCTCGCTTCATCGTGCCGCCATGCTGGTGCTGGGATGGATCCTCATCGTCCTCGGCATCGCCGGCCTCTTCTTGCCCTTCCTGCAGGGCATTCTCCTGTTGGTTGCGGGTCTCTGGGTGCTCTCGCGCGAGTCCGAGTGGCTCCGGCGACGCCTCGACCGCGTGCGCGGGAGCCACCCTCGTATGGCGGAGGTCGAGGAGAAGGCGAAGGCGCGCCTTCATGCGTGGCGCGAGCGTTGGCCCGGTCACCGCAGGACCCCGGATGAGCCGGGGTCCCGTGGCGAACGAGGTTGAATCACTCGGACCAGCGCACGGCGGGCACGAAGACCGGGTCACCGGAGGTGTTGTCCACCACCGACGCGTAGGCCAGGTAGCGCGCCCCTGTGGTCTCGGCCCGTACCGTGGCGCTCACCCCGGTCACGTCCTCGGTGCCGGGCACGGCCTTGGTCTGCTGGAAGTAGGCGTTGGGTGCCACGGTGTAGTGCCGGGTTCCCAGCAGACTCCCGTCGGCGCGGTGGTAGTCAACCCGGACCTTGAGCGTTTCGGCCGCGAGGTTCACGAAGCCCACGTTGGACCGGAACGCGGAGGTACGCCGGAGCTGCGGGAGCAGGCCGTCCTCACCGCTGGCGAGGGCATCGCCGGACAGGGCGCCGGGTATGAACTGGCCATACGTGCCGTTTTGGGCCTGGTTGTAGGTGCGGCTGACGGCGGTCACCCGACCCTGGGTGCAGACCACGCGGATCGCACCCGCACCGCTGCCGCCGAAGGCGGCGGCGACGGCGTCGCCGAGGCGGACCGAGGTGCCGGCCGGGACGGTCACGGCGTACGAGATGGGCTCGCCGGAGGTGGGGTGGAGCTCGAGGATGACGGCGGCGTCCTCGCCCGCGGCGGGGTCACCCCCGAGGGGGTTGGTGAGGACCACGTCGGTCCGCCACACCGACCCGCCGACGCCGTCGGTGTGCGCGGCGGCCGCGATCCATACAGGCTCACCCGGGACAGCCGAGGGAGCGGCGGCGACGTAGGTGGGATCGCCGGTACGGGCGTCCACGACGGACGCGTAGGTGTGGACGACGGCGCTGGTGGATGTGTTACGCACCACGGCGTAGCCCAATGCGAGGTCGCTCACACCCGCCCCCGCGAAGATACCGCTGACCTGGGTCCAACCCCAGCGGGCCAGGGAAACGTCCTTCGATGCCAGCGCGGTTCCGTCGGCTGCGAAGAGGTCGATGGTGACGGCGGCGGGCGTATCGCTGGCGTTGGCGACGCCGATGTTGGTGCGGTAGGCCTCATCGCTTTCGAGACCCGCGAGCAGCTGCGACTGCCCCGGTTCGAGCCCCGCACCGGCGACGACCCCGGGGATGAACTGCCCGTAGGTTCCGCCCGGTGCGTCATTGTACGTCCGGGAGGTGACCAGGAGATCTCCGTCGCTGCGGATCCTCACCGCGCCGGACCCGTTGGCGCCGAGAGTCACGGCCACCACGTCGGGAAGCTCCAGTGCGCCGCCGACCGGCACATGCACCTGGACCTCGGTGGCGCCGGCGTTGTTGCCGCCCGCAGGGAGGAAGGCAAGGTCCGCGCTCACCGCCTTGGAGCCGGGGTTCGTGAGGTTGAGGTCGGTCACCCACGAGGTCCCTCCGACGCCGCCGTTGTGGGCCGCCGCGGGAACCAGGTAGACACGCTCCACCGGGGGCGGAGCGCAGTCGCTGCACGCGACCTGGAGGTTGATCCGGCCCTTTGAGCTGTTGGAGTAGGAGCCGATCATGACGCGGTACGTGGTGCCGGCGTCGAGATCCACATCCACGTAGGAGTCCGTGCGGCCGCCATCGCAGTGCGTGGCCTCGTCGTCGTCGTTACAGCCGCCGGCGACGGCTGTGTAGGGCCCGCAGGTTCCGCCGGTCCATACGGTCAGCACGGAGTCCGCTCCCGAGCCGCAGGTGGACAGGCTGTAGCGGTGGCTCTCGGTGGGCGTGAACTCGAACCACATGGATCCCCAGGTTCCCGCCTTGGAGTCTCCCGGATCCGATACGCACGGTGGGCTCGGGTCGTCCGAACCGCGATAGGCGGCGGCATTGGAGATCTCTACCTCGTAGGGGAACGGACCGGCCGCCGGGATGGTCCGCGGCGTCTTGCAGTCATTGGCGGGGTCGTCGACGCTCACCGTTACCGCTGCCGACGCCCGGCCGCCGCGGCCGTCGTCGATGCTCACCGCCGCCAGGTACGTGCCTCCGATGTCGAACGTATGCGAGGCGCCGGTCTCGAGGCTTCCCTGGCCGTGCCCCCCGGTGCTGCTCTGCCAGTGATCGGTGAACAGCCAGGTGGCGGTGATCGCGTCGCCGTCGGCATCGCTGGCCGTCGCGTTGAAGCTTGCCGACTGGCCGGCGCTGAGCGAGAGCGCGGAAGCGGGGGAGGTGATCTCCACCGACGGGGAGATGTTGGCATCTCTGGGGATGTCAAGCTCCCAGACGCCGCGGCCGTGGGTGCCGACCCGCAGCATCGAGCCGTCGGGGAGAACGCGGATGTCGTGCACCGAGACGGCAGGTAACCCCTGGCCGTAGGCCTGCCAGCTCACACCGGCGTCGGTGGATCTGTAGAGCCCCACATCGGTGCCGGCGTAGACCACCGATGCGTCGGTGGGATCCCAGCGCGTCACCTGAACCGAGAAGGGCGGCAGGCCGCTGTCCGACTGGGTCCAGGTGAGCCCGCCGTCAGTGGTGCGGTAGAGGTGACCGGCGCTCTGGCCGGACAGGGACGCGAGGGCGAGATCCGGGTCGAAGGGAGAGATCTCGACGTGGATCACCCGTTTACCGGGAAGGCCGCCAGCGCCGAGGGGCGAGGGCGTCCACGACGCGCCGCTGTCGTCGCTGCGGTAGACGTCGGCCCCCTTGGCCACCATGAGAACGTCGGGGTCGGCCGGCGTAGCGGCAATGCTCCAGATCTCGACGTCGTTCCACAAACCGTCGGTCACGGTGGTGGCGAGCGGCTGCCACGAGTCGGCCGCGTTCTCGGTGCGCCAGACTCGATCGGTTCCGGTGTAGAGGACCCAGGGCGTGTCGGGGCGCATGGTCAGGGGCGTGATGAAAGGCGCGTTCTCGTCATTGCCGAAGTAGGGAGTGGCGGTGACGAACGAGCGGGCCGCTCCGCCCGCAAGTGAGCGATAGATGCTGGTGTTGTAGATGGTGGCGTAGGCGATGCTCGGGACCAGAGGATTCACGGCACACTCGAAGCCGTCGCCGCCGAGCACGTCATCCCACGAATCGTCGCCGATGTCGCGCCGCCGGTTGGTGCCGTTGTCCTGGGCGCCCCCGATAACCCGCTCGCGGTGCACCGGGTCAATGGCGATGCCGTAGTACTGGCGGGTGATGAGCCCGGAGGTGCAGTCGATCCACGTGACGCCGCTGTTCTCGGACTTCCACACCCCACCGTCGTTGGCCACCCACAAGGTCGAACCCTGCCACTGGAGGTCGTGCACGTCGACGTGGGGCAGGCCCGTCTGCTCGTAGGGGTTCTGCTCCAGCCAACCGCTTCCTCCGGTGGTGCTGCGCACGTACCATACGCCGCCGGCGACCACCAGGTCCGTGCTCGAGGGGCTCACGGTGATGGCGTTGTCGTACCAGCCCTGGGCGCCGAGATAGGCCGGTGGCTTGGTGGTGGCGGTCCACGACTGGCCGCCGTTGCTCGTGCGGTACACCCGCGCGGGCGGCGCCCCGCCGTCGTCACCGGCGATGTTGGTCGCCGCGTAGAGGACGGCATCACTCCCGGGCGCGAGGGCGAGACCCAGGCGGTTGCGTCCCCAGTCGCTGTCAGGAGAGGGAAGGCCAGTGGCTGCTGGCGTCCAGGTCACACCGTTGTCGGACGAGCGCATGACCCGCGCGATGCCGGCGGGGCACGACTCGTCGAGGCACCACACCGACGCATAGATCAGGTCCGGCTCGGCATGACCGCGTGCGACGTCGGTGACCACCAGAGAGGTGCCGCCACCTCCCGGATTACGCGGGATCGGCACGCTCCATGTGACCCCGCCGTCCACAGAGCGGATCAGCCCTTGGTTGGTGCCACACACGAGTATGTCGGGATCTCGTGGGTCCACCGAGATCCGGTAGAAGTTCGTGGCCACCACCTGCTCGGGGAGAATCCAGGTGTCGCCGCCGTCCTCGGAGCGCAGCAGTCCGATACCGGGGATGAAGTCGATGGCATAGCCGCCCTCGCCGGTCCCCAGGTAGACGACGTTCGGATCCGAAGGGGCGTAGGCGACGGCCCCGACCGAGAGGTCCGGAATACCGTCGGTCAGTGGCACCCAGGTCTGCCCGCCGTCGTTGGTACGCCAGACGCCGCCGCCCGCCGCGCCCGCGAGCAGTGTCCCGGTGACGCTAGGGTGGGGAGCAATGGCGGTGAAGCGGCCGGCACCGTTGTTGGGGCCGAGGCTCACCCAGCCATCGCCCGAGATCGACTCGGTATGCGCGTCGCCCCGCTGTTGGAGGCTTCGCTTGTAGGCCCATCGGGCCTTCCGCAGGTTCTCCTGGGGCGTGATCACACCGTGGTCGCCGTGACGCTCGAGGTAGGCGCGCACCCGCTGGCGAATGGCGTCGGCTTCGCCCAGCTCACCGTCGCCGTCACGATCGACTGGGTTGTCGAGTTTTCGCTCGGGCCGCAGGGACTCGGCCCGCGCATCCACCGGCGCAAGGCCCGGGATGCCCAGCGCCAGGCTGGTCGCGGTGA
The DNA here is from genome assembly GCA_963844845.1 of uncultured Acidobacteriota bacterium. Lineage (GTDB taxonomy): Bacteria > Acidobacteriota > Thermoanaerobaculia > Thermoanaerobaculales > Sulfomarinibacteraceae > CAWJPW01. Next base: position 218,476 of record CAWJPW010000005.1, on the reverse strand, counting down.
GTAGGGCGAGGACGGGAAAACGAACGGGTCGTCGCACAGCTGCCTCCGGGTCGGCGAGCCGTGCAGAGGGCCAGCCGAGGGGTTGGTTTGAAGTCGGCATTCTAGCCTACCCCGGCCAGCCGATCGAGCTGGTCTCGGAAAGTGTGCCGACGGTCAGAAGCCTGACAGGAGCGCGGCCGCCGGGTCGCGGCCCAGGACCGCGTAGTAGGTAAGGGTCCCGAGTACGGCGTGGCCGATGCCCTGAACCCAGAGATTGGGTCGGCGCTGGTACAGGGCGGTGAACATGGTGCCGGCAACGAGGGTGAGGCCCACGAGGGGCAGGTCGGGCAGATGGGCAAGGGCGAAGAGGCCTCCGGCGGCGGGCGGAATCGCACGATGGGGGAGCCAGTGGGCGAGGCCCCGTGTGAGCACCGCGCAGAGGAGGAACTGCTGGGCCACGGCCCACACCGGGTAGAGGCCGAGCACCAGCCAGAAGCCGACGGGGAAGGGCCAGTGGCCGAGCAAGGGCGCGGCGGCGAGCAGCAGCAGGGCCGCCGGCGCGACGAAGAGTGTGACCGCGCGGGCGGACGCGCGCCAGGTGTCGAGGCGGAAGCCCCAGGCCCGCCAGGCTCCCGGGTCCCGCCGCAGCCGCAGCATCGCCCAGCCGAGCCAGAGGGGAACCGCCACGAGGATGAAGGCGGTCTTGCGATGCACCAGGCTCTCGGCGACCAGGTTTCCGGTGCCCGTTGCAAGAGCGAGCAGCAGCCCGGCAGTCTCGTGTCGGCGAAAGTCCACGGAGTCGATCCTACCGCGCCCGGGCGTCGCCGGGAGCGCCGAGCCCTGCTAAACTAGCCAAGATCCCGGGAGTGTATGGAGACTCAAACCTCCGGTCTGAGCCGTGGCGGAGAGTCAGGCGCAGGCGGGCAGCAGCATGGAGGCTTCGGTGCGAGACGTTCTTCCCCCCGACGACGAGCCGGCCCTGGTGGTCCGTGAAAACGAGCTTGCAGGTGCCGATCCGAGCCCTGCCACCATGAGGACGATCCCGGGCAGCCGGATGTTCGAGATCGGTGACGGGCTCAAGGTGTACCGGAACCTCCACCCGGAGGCCGAGGTCTTCGACGCCAGCCAGGGCGATGGCGGAGCCAGCTTGCCGGGGGTGGGGGAGGGGCTTCTCGACGAGGCCCACCGGCTTCAGAAGGAGCACGGCACGGCCTACGACAAGCCATTTGGGACCGAGCTCTTCCGCCGTGCAGTGGTGGAGGACTACTGGGGTCTGGATGCCGCGACCGGCTGGGGGCCTGCCAACATCATCGCCTGCCAGGGCGGCCGGGATGCCCTGATCAAGGCCTACGAAGCCATGCAGTACCTGGGACACGGGCGGCGCGGCGACTTCGTCCTCACCACCCGGGTGCCGTGGATCTCCTACAACTGGGGGCCCTACTCGGTGGGCGCCAACGTGATGCTCGCGCCGGGGAGCGAGGCCGACGCATGGGAGCTGACTCCCGACGGGATTCGAGCGTCGGTGGCCGCCGCTCGAGGTCTGGGGCGGCACCTCGCCGGGGTCGTCATCACCAGCCCGGACAACCCGACCGGCAGGACGAAGGACCCCGACGCTCAGCTCGAGCTGGTACGGGCCTCCCTCTCCGCCGGCGTCCCCTTCGTGCTCCTGGATTGGATCTACCACCGCGTCAGCGACGAGGCCGCCAACGACCTCAACCGCTTCCTCACCTCCCTCGACGAGGGCGAGCGAGAGCGGGTGATGATCCTCGACGGAATCACCAAGTCGCTGGGTGCGAGCAACGTGCGCAACGCCCACCTGGTTGCCGCCACGCGGGTGGTGAAGCTCATCCAGAGCCGTGCATCCCATGGCGTCATCCCCTCGTTCCACAGCCAGGCGGTGGCCGTCGCCGCCTACCGGATGGGGTTCGATCGCGCCGCCGCCGCCATCGTCGAGCCCACCAACGCCAGCCGGAAGGTGCTCGGGCACTTCCTCGCCGACAAGGGCATCCGGCACATTCTCGGCAAGGGGTACTACGCCTTTCTCGACGTCGGCCGTTGGATCGACGAGGCGGGCCTCGAGGACAGCGCTGCGCTGGGTGCGCATCTGGCTGAGGCGTTCGGGATCGCGGTCGTTCCCGGCGTGTACTTCTCGCAGTTCGGAGCGCGCTGGATTCGCTTCTCCTACGCTCTGCCGCCGGCGGTGACAGCGGGTGCTGCAGAGCGGCTGTGGTATGCGCTGGAGACGCTGGCGCGGCAGGGTACGGCGCGGGCGTGAGGGCGGAGGGGACGTCCTTTCCGGTGGGGGGCGGCCGATGACGAATCCCGGTCCAGCGCACTGGCGCCGCTTCGGTGAGAAGGTCCGGCTGGCCCTCGATGCGTCGAAGGATGCCTCGTTCGAGTCCGGGACCTCAGGTCTCGAGGTTGAGTACAACATCCTCGACGAGCGGCTCGAGCCGGTGCTCTTCGTGGGCTACGGGCCCGAGCGACGTTCCTTTGCTGACTACCTGCACGAAGACCGCCTGCCGGAGTTCGTCCGCGACCGCTTTCAGCTCGAGGTCTTCCACTGGATGACCGAGGTGGCGACGCGGCCGTACTACAGCCCGTGGGGCGCCGCCGCCGAGGCTCGGCTGCTCGAGGCCGCACTGCTCAACACCGTCGCCGACATCAGTCTCTCCTTCGGCGAGCCCCTCGTCCTCCTCAACGGCAACATTCCCGCCGATGTGGCGGTGAGCGAGGAGAGCATCCCCGGAGGCTGGAACCTCGCCCATACGCGCTACCTCGCGCACTGCGTGGCCCTGTTCGGTCGCCAGCTCGCCACCGCGGGCGTGCACACCAATCACTCCTTCCCGGAGGCGCTGCTGTCGTGGGACTTCGTCCACCTCAGCCTGAGCGAGCGTGAGGGTCAGACGCTGGAGCACTACCGCAACGCGGCCGTGATCAGGGCAACCCGCCTCCTGCGTCCGTTCTGCCCCTTGTTCACGGCGGTGTCTGCGGCTTCGCCCCTCACCTGGGAGCTCGTGGACGGCGCGCCGGAGGTGGTGCTCACGGAGGTGGAGTCGCAGCGCCTCCTGACCTTTCCAAACCCCGCCAACCTCGACGTGGCAGGTCTTTACGCAAGCCACGACGACTACCTGCGCATCTCCTACAACCTGGTGCGGAGCGGCGTCCGCTTCGGCGGCAACAACTGGACGCCGGTGAGGGCACGTTCCGACATCGACCCCGTCAACCGGAACATCCTCGCCACGAGCGCCGATCTGCGGGAGCTCTACCGCCGTGGAATCTACTCCGGCGCGGAGATGGGTGGCCTGGAGGAGGCCGAGCGCGCCCTCATGGTGGAGCACCTCTGTGCCCGGGTCGACCTGCCCATGAACCGGGTCGAGGTGCGCACGGACGAGGGAGGCGACTCGCTGGAGCTTGCGGTCGCCAAGGTCGCGTTCAAGGAGCTCCTGATGCTCCGGATCTACGGCGACCCCGGCTACGGCGCGGACTACGCCTACGGCGGCGCCGATATTGCCCGCGCCCGGCGTAACGAGGCCGCTGCGGCGCGACTGGGGCTCGCCGCGGAGGTGGAGCATCCGTTCACCGGCGAACGGGTGGGGGTGAGGGAGTGGCTCGGCGCCACCCTGACCGAGCTGAGGCCCCTGGCCGAGGCCCTGGGCTACGCGGACAGCCTCGAGCCCCTGGGAGCCATGGCCGGAGGTGGCCCGAGCCCCGCGTCAGAGCTGCGCGGCTGGCTCCAGGCGCGGCTGCACGGACCCCGCCACGCGTCGTCGGGCGCACTGGTGGTGCCGCGCGAGCTGGTGCTGGAGTGGATCGCCGAGCGCAACCGGCGAGTGGCGGCCGAGGCGTCCGACATCGCCGCGCGAGCGGTGCCGGGAGGCGAGAGTGCGAAGCTCGCAGGCCTCATGCAGGGGCTGCGGGAGCAGGGCCGCACCCATGTCGCCCTCCCGGTGCGGCTCGAGCGGCCGGCCACGCCTCTCATCGCATCGGCCGAGGGTGTCTTGGGTGAGGTTCTCGAGCTGGCGGCGGAGCTGGTGCGGATCCCGTCAGTGACCAACTGCCCCGACGAGAGGACCGAAGAGGTCGGTCGGTGCGGTCGGGTGGTGGCGGGGTGGCTCAGCGACGCAGGGGCCCGCGTGCGCCTCTTCGACGGCGGCCGCTACCCCTCGGTGCTTGCCTCCTTCCCCGGCGCCAGACGTGGGCGGGTGGTGCTCTCCGGCCATTTCGACGTCGTCCGCCCGGAGCCTGACGACTCGCAGTTCGAGCCCCACGTGGAGGGTGACTACCTGTGGGGGCGCGGTGCCGCGGATATGAAGACCGTGGTTGCCACCTTCATGGTGTGGATGCGCCGTGCCCTCGCCGCCGGTCCGCCGTGGCCGCCGGTCTCCCTCCTGCTGGTGGGCAACGAGGAGAATGGCGAGCAGGAGCCGTTCGGAACCCCTCACGTGCTCGCGGACCTGGTCGACGTGGACGGCTGGCTGCCCGAGCTCATGATCGTGGGGGAACGCACCGGCGAACGCGGTGACGAGACGATGGGGGAGGTCTGCACCGCCAACCGGGGCGTGGTGCGCTTCCGCGTCGTGGCCCACGGGCAGCGACGCCACACGGGCACCGGCGGACCACCGCAGGGCCTCCTGGATCGTCTCCTGGAGGCTCGTGACGGTCTCATGCGTCTGTTTTCGCGCCACCTCACCATCTCCAGCTTCGACGGCTGGGAGAGCGCAGCTCGTTTCCCGTTTCTCAACGCGGGCGAGGCGGGCGTGTACAACATCACCGCGGCCCAGGCGGTGCTGGGCGCCGAGGTGCGCCCGATCCCCGACGACGATCTCATCGGGCTCATGGGTGGGGCACGGGCGCTCTGCCACGACCTTGCTCTCGACCTGGAGGTCGAGGTGAGCGAGGGCGGTGTCGCATGCCCGGCGGAGAACCCTCACCTCGGACGCCTGCTGCAGGCGGTGGCGGCGGAATCGCGAGCACCGGCCCGGGTCGGACGCAAGCTGGCCGGTACCTCAGCGCGCTTCGCGCCGGGCGGCAACGCAGTGGTGTGGGGGCAGAGCGGCATCGGACCCCACGCCCGCGACGAGCGCCACTATATCCCCAGCATCGAGCCCTATTTCAACGCCCTGTCCCGTTTCGCTGCAGAGTCTCTTGCGGCCTCGCGCAGCGAAGGCGACGGAGACCCCGACTAGCCTGCATATCTCAGCAGTTGTCTGCCGCGACCGCAGAAACGCCAGCCGCAGCGGCGCCTCTCCCTTTGGCGCCGCCTGCGACGTGCCGCAAGCACGTCTCGGCGACACCTCGGTCGAATCGCCACCCTGACTGGCATTCTCGCGGGCTCGCGACGAACTCTAGTCGCCGTCGAAAAAGCCGCCGATGCCCCCCATCTTGCCGAGGATGGAACCTTCGCCACGGTCCTTGCCGCCGGCCTGGGGCGCCGACTGCCAGATCCGGCCGGCAAGCCGGCTGAAGGGGAGTGACTGCAGCCACACCCTGCCGGGTCCGGTGAGTTGGGCGAAGAAGAAGCCCTCGCCGCCGAAGATCGCCGACTTGACGCCGCCCACGAACTGGATGTCGTAGTCGACGGTGGCTTCCAGCGCGACGATGCAGCCAGTGTCGACCTTCAGAGACTGGCCCGGCTGGAGCTGACGCGACACGATGGTGCCGCCGGCGTGGACGAAGGCCATGCCGTCGCCCTCGAGCTTCTGCATGATGAATCCCTCGCCGCCGAACAGGCCCACACCGATGCGCTTCTGGAAGGCGATGCCGATGGCGACGCCCTTGGCGGCGCACAGCAGGGCGTCCTTCTGGCACACGAGGCGGCCGCCCATAGTTTGCAGGTCCATGGGGATGATCTTGCCCGGGTAGGGGGCGGCGAAGGCCACGTGCTGCTTGCCCTGGCCGTTGTTGGTGAACGCGGTCATGAAAAGGCTCTCACCGGTCAGGACACGCTTTCCGGCGGACATAAGCGCGCCCATGATGCCGCCTCCGCCCTGCCCGCTCCCGTCGCCGAAGATCGTCTGCATCTCGATACCCTGGGACATGTACATCATGGCCCCGGCCTCGGCCACCGCGGTCTCGCCGGGATCCAGCTCCACCTCGACGAACTGCATCTCCTCACCGAAGACCTCGAAGTCGACCTCGTGCGCGCGGCGAGCCGCACCCGCCGACATCGGCGCCGGCGGCACCTGCGCCTCGACGGCGCCTCCCTGCAGCTCGGCGACCTGCCCGGCCGGCGTCCAACCCGACATTCCCTGGGTGAAGACCAGCGTCTGGGCATTGTAACGGCCCGCCTTCAGCTGCTGGAGAAGGTCCTCCTTGCCCATGGGCCCGATGCTCTCTCCGCCCACGGCCACGTACCACATCTTTGCGTCAGTCATGAAGCCTCCCGCAGCCGGTGCGCCTCTACGATGGCAGGGGCGCGCACCGGTTGAATTGATGCCTGGGAGTATAGCTCTCCCTGAGACCGGCTCCCGGGCGGCGGCTGTGCCGCCGCCCGTCGGCGCGTTCGCGAGGGCGGCGACGACGGGCGCTGGCGCGCGGCATCACGGCCGCCCCGGGCCCTCAGCGCCAAGTCGCCTGCCTGAGTCGCGCCGCCGGGGCGTGGCCGGGGTGGCCGCGAAGCGGTCGGCGTGCTCCGGCGGTAGTCGAGCGGTAGACCCACTAGGTCGTCGAGAGACTACGGGGAAGGCTCGACGACCTGCGGATCATCGTTGGCTGGCGAGTTCACCCGCCTGCTTACCGGATGGAGCTCCATGCCCTCGGACGGGTGCGGGCAGAGGAGGGCCTGAAGCTCGCTTGCGCTGGCCTCGGTGAAGCCGAGCCAGCGGTCGTAGTGCTGGGGCGGGAGAATCACTGGCATGCGGTCGTGTACGGGCCTCACCACATCGTTAGGCGACGTCGTGAGGATCGTGAAGCTATCCAGCACTTGGCCGTCCGAGGGCGACCAGTGCTCCCAGAGCCCGGCGAACGCGAACAGCCTGCCGTCGCCGAAGCGGATCAGGTACGGCTGTTTGCCGCCGCCTTCCCTGCGCCACTCGTAGAAGCCGTCTGCCGGCACCAGGCAGCGGCGATGCCGGAACGCAGCGCGGAATGCCGGCTTGCCGGCGACGCTCTCCGAGCGCGCGTTGATGAGCCGGTTTCCGATCGCGGGGTCGTCGGCCCAGAAGGGCACCAGTCCCCAACGGTGCAGCGCACACGTGCGGCGGCCCGCTTCCCCGCCCCGGATGACCGGCATGCTCTGGGTGGGTGCGACGTTGTAGCGAGGCGTCGCCGCGGGCACGTCATCGAGCTCGAAGGCCTCGGCGAGCGCCTGGCCGCTGAGCGTCAGGGTGTAACGGCCGCACATGATCCGAGTCTAGCCCAGCCGCCCACCATTGCTTCGCTTCGCGGTAGACTGGCCGAGCACGAGATCGGGAGGTGGGCGTGGGGGATCGCATCACGGTGTTTGCCGCCACCGGCTACACCGGCCGCTTGGTGTGCCGTGCGCTCGCCCGCCGGGGCCTACCCTTCGCAGTGGCCGGACGAAATCGCGCGCGGTTGCTGCGACTGGCGGATGAGCTGGGCGCCGAGGACGTGCTGGTGGCCGATGCGCGTCGGCGACAGTCCCTGTCTTTGGTGGTTGGCGGCGGCACACGCGTGCTGGTGAGCTGCGCCGGACCGTTCCTCAGGAACGGCTGGACAGTGGCCGAGGCTGCAGTGAGCGCGGGGGTGCACTACCTCGACACAACCGGGGAGCAGCCCTTCATTCTCCGGATCGCGCGAGAGCTTGACGGCCCTGCGACGATGGCGGGCTGCACCGCCGTGAGCGCGATGGCAATGGAGTTCGCCGTGGGCGACTGGATCGCTGCGGTGGCCATGGACCGGTCCGGCGCGGAGCACTTCAGCAATGTGACGGTTGCCTACAGCTTCACGGCTGGGCACGTGAGCCGCGGTACAGCGCTCTCGATCCTGGGCATGCTGGGCGTTCGCGGTCACAGCCTCGAGGGCGGGCGGTTGCTGGAGCGGAGAACCGGGTCGTTGCGGCGGCGGGTCGTGTTTCCCTTCGGCGGCCGTACCTGCGCCTGGATGCCCTTCGGGGAACCGATATTCCTCAGCCGGCGCGGCACAGTGGACACGGCCTTCAGCTTGGTGAGGATGCCTGCCGCCACCGCAGCGGCACTACGGTTCGTAGGCCCCGCGGGAGCGGTCATGAGGCCCCTCGCGCGGTTGGCGGCAAGGCCGTTTCTCCCGGCGAAGGGCAAGGGGCCCAGCGAGCAGGACCGACGTACCAGCCGCTTCACGCTGGTGGCAGATGCTGACGGTTTCCGGGCAGTGGCCACGGGCGCCGATCCCTACGGACTCACCGCCGAGATCGTCGCCATGGGCGCCGCTCGGCTCCTGGGCGGCGGCGCCCCAGTGGGTTATCAGACCCCGGCGACGCTGGGCCTCGAGCCCAGCCGCGCGCTGGCCGAGGTGGGCGTGGTGCTGGAGTAGGCTTCGACCTGCCTTGCTATCATGGCGCGTCTCGAGCGACGCACCAAGGAGGACGGGATGCACGCGCGAATCGCGACCTTCGGTCTGGCCCTGCTGGTGGCAGCGGGCGCCTCAGCCGCGACCGATCAGACCACCGCTCCGAAGCGGGCCTTCGAGATCAGCGACTACTACCGGACCGCATTCGTCGGCGCTCCGGTTGTCGCCCCAGCCACGGGAAAGGTGGCGTTCACCGTCAGGCGCTACGAGTTGGAGAAGGGCGAGAGCTGGTCGGAGATCTGGATGATGGCCGCAGACGGGAGCGGGCTGCGTCAGCTGACCTTCGGCCGTCATCACGACGGCGCGCCCGCCTTCTCTCCGGATGGAACCAAGCTCGTCTTCGTCTCGGACCGCGGCGGGGACACGACTCAGCTGTACGTGATGGCGGTGGACGGCGGCGAGGCGCGCCAGCTCAGCGACTTCCCTATGGGAGCGAGTGACCCTGTGTGGTCGCCCGACGGCAGCGTCATTGCCGTGTCATCCAAGGTCTACCCGGAGTGCGGCGCCGACGCCGAATGCAATCGGACTCTTCTCGAGTCCAGGGACGCCGGGCCTCTTCACGTGCACACCGCGGACGGGCTGCTCTACCGGCACTGGACCCAGTGGCGGGACGGGACGTACAGCCATGTTCTCCTTGTGGCCGCCGACTCCGGCGAGGTGACACGGGACCTCACGCCCGGCCGCTGGGACAGCCCGACCTTCTCGCTGGGCGGCGAAGTTGGCTATGCCTTCTCCCCTGACGGCGGCGAGCTGTGCTACGTCTCCAATCACGATGCGGATCCGGCGAGCTCGACAAACTCGGACCTCTGGACGGTGGCCGTGGGTGGCGACGCGGCCGCGACGGCCCCTCACAACCTCACCGCAGCAAATCACGGCTGGGACGGCAGTCCCGTGTACTCGCCGGACGGGCGCTTCATAGCATTTCGCAGCCAGGCCACTCCCGGCTATGAGTCCGACCTCTTCCGCCTGGCGCTCTACGGCCGTGAGGACGGGACAGTCCGCTACCTCACGGGTCGCGACGGCTTCGACGACTGGACCGAGTCGATTCGCTGGAGCCCCGACAGCAGAACCCTCTACTTCGCGGCAGACGTCCGCGGCCGCACGCCGCTGTTCCGCACCGACCTCGAGGGCAAGACCATCCTCCAGGTCCTCGCCGACGGCACCATCGGCGGCTGGGAGCTGGCTCCCGACGGGCGAGCGTTCGTCTACTCCACCCGCAGGGTCGGTGCGCCGCCGGAGATCATCCGCGGCACTCTGGACGGCTCCGGCCGCCGGGCACTGACCTCGTTCAACGCCGACCTCCTGGATCAGGTGGACGTCCGTCCCGCCGAGCAGCTCTGGGTGCAGGGGGCCGGGGAGTACAAGGTTCAGGTCTTCATCGTCAAACCGCACGACTTCGACCCGGCGAAGCGTTACCCGCTGATCCTCAACGTCCATGGCGGGCCGCAGCAGGCGTGGACGGACGCCTACCGCGGCGACTGGCAGGTCTACCCCGGCAAGGGTTACGTCGTGGCATTCGCCAACCCGACCGGGTCGAATGGCTTCGGTCAGGACTTCATCGACGCCATCAGCTGCGATTGGGGCGGCAGAGTCTACGGGGACCTCATGAAGGTCACCGACGCCGTGGCCGCCCTGCCCTACGTGGACTCCCAGCGCATGGGAGCCATGGGGTGGTCCTACGGCGGGTACATGATGATGTGGTTCGAGGGACACACCGATCGCTTCAAAGCCATCGCCTCGATGATGGGGGTGTACGACCTCCGCGCCATGTACTCGGCAACGGAAGAGCTCTGGTTTCCCGAGCACGACCTGTGCGGTACGCCCTGGGAGCAGGCGGAGCTCTATCAGAGCTCCTCACCTTCGTCCTACGTGCTGAACTTCAAGATGCCCACCATGGTGATCACCGGCGAGCAGGACTTCAGAGTGCCCTACACCCAGAGCCTGATGTTCTTCACCGATCTGCAGAAGATGAAGGTGCCCTCGCGGCTGGTCGTCTACCCCGGGTCCGGGCACTGGCCCAGCTGGTACGAGATGTGTTTCTACTATCTTGAGCACCTCGACTGGTTCCATCAGTGGCTCGGGGGAGGGGCTCCGCCCTGGAACGTGGAGCAGTTCGCCCGGAACCAGGTGTTCAAAAATGCGGACGACAGCAAGTAGGACCGCGCTCCGGAGGACGAATGGCAGGCATCTTCAAAGCGTACGACATCCGTGGAACCTACCCGGAGCAGCTCGACGAGAGGACGGCGTTCAGGGTCGGCTACCACTACCAGGATCTCTTGGACGAGGCTGACGTCGCCCGGGGGCCGGTGGTGGTGGTGTCCCGCGACATGCGCTCCCACTCGGAGCCGTTGGCAGCGGCTTTGAAGCGCGGCCTGCGGGCCCGGGGATTGGCGGTGATCGACATCGGTCTCGCCGACACGCCCCAGAACTACTTCGCCACCGGTTACTTCAGAGCGTCCGGCGGGATCCAGGTCACGGCCAGCCACAACCCTGCCGTGTACAACGGCTTCAAGATGTCCCGCCGGGACGCGATCCCGGTTTCGTGGGACACGGGAATCGCACGCCTGGAGAAGCTGGTCGAAGGCAGCAGCGTCGCCATGGACCTCGAGCCCCTCGCCGGCGAGGAGCGGCGGGAGGTGTTTTCCGCGTACACCGAGCACGTGCTGTCGCATCTCGTCGCCCGCGAGCCACGCCTACGCGTCGCCGCCGACGCCGCCAACGGCATGGCGACTCTCTACCTTCCCGTCCTCGAGCAACTCGGCGTGGAGGTCCTCCCCCTCTACTTCGAGCTCGACGGGAGCTTCCCGAACCACGAAGCCAATCCGCTCAAGGCCGAGAACCTCGTCGACGTGGAGCGGCTGGTGCGCGAGCAGAGTTGCGACCTGGGTGTTGCGTTCGACGGTGACGCCGACCGGGCCATGTTCATCGACGAGCGGGGCCGCGCCATTTCGGCCGACATGATCACCGGGCTTTTGGCGCCGCGATTCCTGAGAGAGGAGCCGGGCGCTGCCATCGTCTACGACCTGCGCTCGTCCTGGGCCACCAAGGAGGCGATCGCAGAGGCCGGTGGCCGACCGGTGCGCGAGAGGGTCGGGCACTCCTTCATGAAGGCCACCATGCGCGAGCTGGGCTCGCCCTTCGGCGGCGAGCTGGCCGGGCATTTCTACTACCGCAGCAACTACACCGCCGACTCCTCGCTGCTCACCGTGGTGGAGCTACTCAACCATCTGCGTGAGACCGGTCTGCCTTTGTCGGAGCTCGTGGCTCCGCTCCACCGCTATCACGCCACCGGTGAGATCAACTTTCACGTGGACGACAAGGACGGCATGATCCGCCGCCTTGGCGACGTCTTCGGCGACGGCGAGGTGGATCACCTCGACGGCATCACTGTGCAGTACCGAGACTGGTGGTTCAACGTGCGGCCGTCGAACACCGAGCCGCTCCTGCGTCTGGTGCTGGAGGCGCGGACCGTCGAGCTGATGAACGAGAAGAAGGCGTTGCTGCTGGGTTACCTCGGAGAGCCGGAGAAATAGCCGCGCCGAGTCCCGAGGTAGAGAGGACCGACCCCACCCCCAGCTGAGGCCGTTTCCCAGGGCTCGGTGTCGCCGACGATCCTTCCGGTCGCGGTCACGAGATCGCAATGACCAACCGCCTGTGGCCCTGGGGTCAGTCGTGTCGAGCGGAACTCGTTGGAGAGGATGGGGCCCCGCACCAATCTCGTCGTCGCCCTAGAGGCTGGGGAGGAAGAGAGCACCTCTGAGCCTGAGTCCCCCGGGGTGGCGGGTCGGGGGTCCCTCCGCTATCCTTCTCCCATGAGTTCGTCGGAGGTGCGTGCAGGCGGTCCAGGGATGCTCCTGACCGCAGCGGCCGTGGTGGTCGTCGTGGCTGGGCTGCGGGCCGCTCAGACTCTCCTCATCCCGCTACTCATCGCCGCGTTCCTCGCCATCCTCTGCGTACCCGCGGTGCGTTGGTTGCAACGGCGGCTACCGACAGTGTTGGCAGTGCTGTTGGTGGTCGTGGCGGTGATGGGCGTGCTGGTCGGGGTGGGGGCGATGATCGGGGGCTCGGTGAACGAGTTCACCGCAGCTCTCCCGGAGTACCAGGCCCGGCTCACGGCGCTGCTCCGCTCCGCCGCGACCTGGCTGCGGATGCACCGAGTGGATCTCCCCGGGGACCGCCTCTCATCGATCGTGAGCGTCGGCTCGGTGATGGGGATGATGGCGGGAACGCTCAAGACCCTCGCCGCCGCCGTCTCCAACGTGGTCATGGTGTTTCTCATCCTCGTCTTCATCCTGCTCGAAGCGGCCGGTCTGCCGAGCAAGGTCCGGGCGGCGCTGGGACGGCCGGGCGCCGACCTGGGACGCTTCACCAAGGTCATGGTGGAGGTTCAGCACTACCTGGGGATCAAGACCGCGGTGAGCGTGGTCACCGGGATCGTCCTGGGGGGCTGGCTCGCCATCCTCGGCGTGGACTTCGCACTCCTCTGGGGCCTGCTCGCCTTTCTCCTCAACTACATCCCCAACCTCGGCTCCATCATCGCCGCCGTGCCGCCGGTACTCCTCGCCCTGCTCCAGCTCGGCCCGGGGAGAGCCCTGCTTGCGGCCGCCGGCTTCATCGCGGTGAACATGGTGTTGGGGAATGTCGTCGAGCCGCAGCTCATGGGCCGCCGGCTGGGTCTCTCACCGTTGGTCGTCTTTCTCTCTCTCGTGTTCTGGGGCTGGGTGTGGGGGCCTTTAGGGATGCTGCTCTCGGTCCCTCTCACCATGGTGGTGAAGATCCTGCTGGAGAACACCGAGGACCTCCGCTGGGTCGCGGTCATGCTCGACACCTCACCACGGCTGGTCGACGAGGCGTCGGTGGTGCGGCCGCCTCCGAGTGGAGAGTAGACCTCTGCGAGAAGGGCGTTCCGCTCGCGCTGGTCGGCGACACATCCCTGTTGTCATCGCCACGACGGTCGCCGTGGTCAGCCGCGCCCGGGAGGCGACCGCCTGCTACTATCGACGGCGTGGGGGACGGCGACCACTGCTCGATGGCTGAGAGGAGGAGGCGACGGGCCCAGGCGTCGGCGGGACTGGCGGCCTCTGGCCCGGTGGCGGTGACGGTCTGCGGCAGCTACACGGCGCCGGCGGTTCGCGATGGCTCCACCGTGACGGTGGGCACCGGTGTGCTCACGTTCGGGCGGCAGTCGGGAGTGATACGGATCATGAGCGAGATCGCCGGGGGGCAGGTGTGAGGATGGACGACAACTGCCGGTTCGAGCTCTGTCGTGACGTGCGTTATCGGGTTGTCGAGGATGAGGCCGTGGTGCTGCGACAGGGGCCGGGCGAGGTGTTGATCCTCAACGAGGTTGCGGCGCGGGTGCTGTGTCTCGTGGACGATGGCGAGAGCTTCGGCGCGATCGCGTCGCGGCTTGTGGAGGAGTTCGAGGCGCCCGTCGCCCGGCTGCGTACCGACCTCGAGGGATTCATTGAAGATGCCGTGGCTGCCGGCCTCATCGTGCCGGCTGCCGAGGCGTAGCGTCAGAAGCCGGGCGTGCCACGGGTGGGGTCGGCTTTGCCGGACCCGCCTTCGGTGGAGGGGGTGCACGCCGCGGCGATGGCTTCGAGCGGCTGCCGCGAGACGATGCGAGGGGCCGTCCAGGGCCGCCTCTCTCGTCGCGGCGGAGCGGACGACGAGGCGTCGAGTGCGGCTCTCATGTCCTCTTCAGTCACACTTCGGGCAGGAACGGTATTGAGGCGTGGTCGGGTAGCATCGGGAGAACCGAGCCGTCGCTTGCCGGGAACCGACCTCCCGCTTCAGGTGCGACCTCGGGGTAGACGCCGAGGGGATGTCCGGTGAGCGTCTCGGCCAGAGCAGGGCAGAACAGGGTGGGCTGGCTGCGTGCAGCTGCCAGGCGGTCGCGGTGCTCCCGCGCAGCGGCCGTCACCCCGCGGACCTCAGCGAGGCGCGGCGAGTCGGCCCAGATCTCCTTGATGGAGCGTTCGTGTAGGTTCCCCACCGGCCGACGCCACTGCACGCAGGGAAGCACGTTGCCCATGGGATCCACGGCCACGCCGCCGGAGCCCGCGCCGCAGTTCTTGGTGGTGAGGGACGGCAGGTGCTCGCCGCTGCACGCCGCCTGCGGGGCGGGATCCTCGTCGGCGACCCGGACACGACGTTGCTCCGCCAGCAGGCGGTACAGCGTCGCTATGCCCGCCGGCGATGGTGCAATCCCCAGCGGCGCGCGGTCGCCGTCGTCGCGGGGCGAAACCTGGGGGGACACCGTGAGGGTGAGGCCGAGCCGGTCGGCGAGGGCGAAGAGCGCCTCCAGCTCATCCTCGTTCCAGCGCGTCAGCGTGCAGTTGGCGCGTACGCGCAGGCCTTCGGCGCGCATGATCTGGAGGTTGGCCAGGAGCCGGGTGAAGCTGCCGGGTACGCGAGTCTGGCGGTCGTGGGTGGCGGCGCTGGCGCCGTGGAGGCTGACGTCGAGGTTGAACGGGTCGACCTCGTCCTTGAGGCGGCGCGCCACGGACCGGGTGATCGCGTGCCCGTTGGTCTTGATACGCACGGCGAAGCCCAGGTCACGGGCGGTGCTGCCGAGGCGGAAGAACTCGGGATGGGCGAGAGGTTCGCCGCCGCTCAGGGTGAGGTTGAGGACCTGCATCGCGGCGAGGTCGCGGAAGAAGGCGAGCCACTGGTCGGTGGTGAGGGGGGTACCGCCGAGGCCGACGTCGTTGTAGCAGAAGAAGCAGTCGAGGTTACAGCGATAGGTAAGCTCGACGAGCACGGAGAAGAGAAGATTGCGCTCCCAGGTACGCTCCACCAGCTGTCGGAGGCCGGCGTGGCGCCGCGGGTCACTCATCGCAGCCCGACCCACGAGGCTGGACAAAGGGCTCACGGCTCGTCGGGGCCGTGCGCGACCGGCACAACCGGCGGCCGCCGTCGATGCGCTTCATCTCCCCCCCAATTCGGGGCCTCCGCGACCGGGGGCCCACAGTTCAGGCTAGCCGAACGCTCCCGTTGGCGCAACCTGAGGTCTGAGCTAGGGTTAGTTTCCACGTGCCGGTTCTGTGCAGCGTGGTGCCGGCCGCTCTCGGCCAACCACTCAACCACCACTCGTGGAGACCGGGGTCACCGCTGCGCCCCAGTGGTACACGAGACTGCCGCCGTGGTCGGCTGTGACCACGAGCAGCACCAGGGTGAGGGCGCCGGCCAGCAGTGCAACGGCGCGGAGGGGCGTGACGGCGACGTGGCCGCGTCCGCGCTCCCGCCAGGCCACGAGGAGGCGGAGGAACACCGCCGCACCCATGATGATGAGTGCTCGCAGGGCCCAGTCACGATGGTCGTACATCACCGCCTCGGCACGGGGCGCGAGACTGCCGGCGACGTGATCCTCGGCGTTGAGCCCGGCCAGGTAGGCGGCCAGCGCCCCGAGCCCGGCCATCACCCACAACGCGGTTCCGGTGCGATCGAGCCAGAGCCGGCGCCTCACGGCGATGGCGATCAGGTCGAAGAGGAAGGCGGCCGGCGCCAGGGCGAGTGGGAAGTGGACCACCGCCGGGTGGAGGTTGGGAAGCGAAGAGATCCTCAGCAGCTCGAGCACGGGATCCTCCCTGTGACGCCAGCCATTGCGATCGCTGTGCCTTTACGGCTCAAGGAGTTGGGTTCTTGCCGTCCGGAGGCGGCGTCGGTTGCGAGGCTGGCGCGACTCGGTTGCGGGCGCCCGGCGGCACCCGCCGCCGGCGCGCCGGCTCGAAGCGGCCCGTGGTCTGCGCCCCGGCTTTCTCAAGCGTCGCTTTCTGCTGTGCCACGAGCTCGTTGAGGAGGGCGGCCATGGCGTCGATCTTGGCCTGCCCGGTGGCCTGGTTCATCGTCTTGGAGAGCGCGTCGAGACGGACCATCATGGCCTCGTGGCGCGTGGCGATCTCGTCACGCCGCTTCTGGACGTCACGGAGCCACTGGCCGGGTATCTCGTGAGGCGTTTCCCGTTGGGCGGTCGCGGTGGGGGTGGTCGCGGCAGGCGTAGTGGTCTGGGCGCCCGCCGAGCGCCCGCCGGCGAGCGCTGTGGCGACGACGAGGACGACGATCACGGACGTTGTCAGGTGGCGCATGTCATACCTCCCCGCGGTCCACACCGCGGTGTGTCGTGGCACGGACCGGTCAGGTCCGGGTCAGGGAACGGTAGGTGATACGGTGCGGCCTCTCCGCGGCGGCGCCCAGGCGCGCCCTGCGATCGGCCTCGTACTCCGAGTACATGCCATCGAAGAAAAGCACACGGCTGTCGCCCTCGAAGGCGAGGACGTGGGTGGCCACGCGGTCGAGGAACCAGCGGTCGTGGCTGATGACCACCACGCTGCCGGCGAAGGCGAGGATCGCCTCCTCGAGGGCGCGCAGGGTGTTCACGTCGAGGTCGTTGGTGGGCTCGTCGAGAAGAAGCACGTTGGCGCCCTGCTTGAGCATCCGGGCGAGATGAACGCGGTTGCGCTCGCCGCCCGAGAGATCGGCCACGCGCTTCTGCTGGTCGGCGCCCGAGAAGTTGAAGCGGCCTACGTAGGCGCGCGAGCTCACCTCGGCACGGCCCAGGCGAACCGACTCACTGCCCTCGGAGATGACCTCCCAGACCGTGCGGTCAGGGTCGAGGGTGCTTCGGCTCTGGTCCACGTAGGCAAGCTCCACCGTGTCGCCGAGCCGGAGAAGGCCGGCGTCGGGCGTCTCCTGCCCGGTGATCATCTGGAACAGCGTCGTCTTGCCGGCGCCGTTGGGCCCAACCACGCCCACCACGGCACCCGGTGGAATGGTGAAGGTCATGTCGTCCACCAGGAGGCGGTCGCCGAACGCCTTGCGTACCCCCTGCGCCTCGATGACTACGTCGCCGAGACGGGGGCCGGGCGGGATGTAGATCTCCAGCTCGCGGGCGAGACGGTCGCTCTCCTGGGCGAGTAGAGCCTGGTAGCTCTTGACCCGGGCCTTGCTCTTGTCATGCCGGCCACGGGGTGACATCCGGACCCACTCCAGCTCGCGCTCGAGGGTCTTCTGCCTCTGGCTCTCGGCCTTCTGCTCGCGCCGCAACCGATCCTGCTTCTGCTCCAACCAGGACGAGTAGTTGCCCTTCCACGGGATGCCGTGGCCGCGGTCGAGCTCGAGAATCCAGCCGGCGACGTTATCGAGGAAGTAGCGGTCGTGGGTCACGGCGATGACGGTGCCCTGGTAGCCCTTGAGGTGGCGCTCCAGCCAGGCCACCGACTCGGCATCGAGGTGGTTGGTGGGCTCGTCGAGGAGGAGGATGTCGGGTTGCAGCAGAAGCAGGCGGCACAGCGCCACCCGCCGCACCTCACCCCCCGACAGCACGCGAATCGGGGTCTTGGGGGGCGGGCAACGGAGTGCGTCCATGGCGAGCTCGAGGCGGCTGTCGAGATCCCACGCGCCGAGCGCGTCGATGCGCGCCTGCACCTCGCCCTGACGCTCGAGCAGCGCGTTCATTTCCTGGTCGTTCATGGGCTCGGCGAAGCGCTCGCCGATGGTGTCGAACTCGGCGAGGAGGTCGACCGCCTCGCGCGCACCCTCCTTGACGATGTCGAGGACGCTGGCCTCGGGATCCAGCTGCGGCTCCTGCGGCAGGAAGCCCACCGAGTAGCCGGGTGCACATACGACCTCACCCTGGAAGTCCTGGTCGACCCCTGCCATGATCCTGAGCAGCGAGCTCTTGCCGGCGCCATTGAGGCCGATCACGCCGATCTTGGCTCCGTAGAAGTACCCCAACGAGATGTCCTTGAGGACCTGCCGGGTACCGTGGAAGCGGCTCACCCCGCTCATCGAGTAGATCACCTTGGTTGGCTCGTTGACCATCGACCCTCCTGGCGCCGCCAGCGTGACGGCGTCGCCCCCCGGAAGTCAAGACCTGATCTCGGGGCGGCGTTCGCGATGCCGCATAATGGTCTCGACTCCAGTGAGGAGGCTGCGGCATGTTCAAGACCGTCACCGACCGGGTGTGGGCCTTCGACGCTGAGTGGGTTCCCGACCCGACGGCAGGTCGGCTGCTTTACGGCGTCCCCGACGAGGTGACCGACCCGGCCGAGGTGCTGGACGCCATGTGGCTCGCCGGCGGCGCCACTGAGGAGGATCCCACACCGTTCCTCAAGACGGTTGTGTGCCGGGTGGTGTCCATTGCCGCGGTGGAGCGCCGTGTGGAGCCAGGCGGTGAGATCACCCTGCGCCTCATGTCGCTGCCGCGGGACCCGGCAGACGACGCTCAGGCTACCGAGGTGGGCGTGGTGGGGACCTTTCTGGACGCCGTCGGACGCTATCGACCGCAGTTGGTAGGCTTCAACTCCGGTCAGTCCGACCTCAAGATCCTCGTGCAGCGCGGCGTCATCCTCGGTCTCCGCGCGGCCGGCTTCTGCTCCCGACCGGACAAACCGTGGGAAGGCATCGACTACTTCGCGCGCAGCGCTGAAGCGCACGTCGACCTGCGGGACGTGCTGGGCGGCTGGGGGAAGGGCACGCCGTCCCTGCACGAGCTGGCGGTCCTGTCCGGGATTCCCGGCAAGATGGACGTCGACGGCAACCAGGTGGCCGGCCTGTGGCTGGCGGGAGAGCTGCAGCGTATCGTGGACTACAACGAGCTGGACGCAGTCACCACCTATCTCGTGTGGCTCAGGGTGGCTCACTTCGCCGGCCACTTCACCGCGGCTGAGTACGCTGAGGAGCAGCAGCGGGTCCGCGATCTGCTCGTCACACTGGGACAGGAGAAGGCCAACCTGTGCGAGTTCCTCGCCGAGTGGGAGCGCCTGCAGATCCTCGTCGGCGGCAGTGGAGCAGGTGGCGACTGACGTCAGCCGTCGTCGTCCTCGCCGTGGATCCCCTCCCAGCCCTCGTGCAGGAGCCACGGCACCATGAGCAGGGCGGCAGCCGGGTCGGCCCACCACCATCCAGCCAGAGCGTTGCATCCGAGCCCCAGGAGCAGGGTGAACGAGAGGTAGGAGCAGGCCAGGGTCTCCTTTGCCTCGGCAGCCAGCGCCCGGCTGCCGATGGCCCGGGCGGCGCGCAGCTTGCCCCACGCCACCAGTGGCATCACCAGCAGTGAGAGCGTCGCGAGGATGATGCCGGGAAGGCTCTCGCGGGGTGCCTCCGCATGGAGGAGCGCGAGGCTCGCGTCCACCAGGATGTAGGCCGAGAGGGCGAAGAAGGTGATCCCCACGAAGCGGTGCACCCACTGCTCGGTGTGCTCGACCTCGGCAGCCTCAGTGCCGGTCGCCTCGATTCGCAGGCGCCAGAGCAGGAGCGCTCCGGCGCTGAGCTCGATGACGCTGTCGAGGCCGAAGCCCACCAGAGCGATGCTCCCGGCGGCAACGCCGGCCCAGACCGCCACCAGTGCCTCGAGCGTGTTGTAGACCATGGTGGACCCGACCAGCCAGAGGCCGATGCGTTGCCAGTCTCGTCCGCTGCTCGTGGCTGTGACGGCGGTCATTCTTCCTCCAGGATTGCGACATGGTAGCAGGTCACGCTCGGCCCGACGGCCATTGACGGCAAGAGGGGAACGACCGATCTTCAAGGTAGGGCGAAAGGGGATCGGCCATGCGGGCCTACGTGCTCTTTACCGAGCGTGCACCGCTGCTCATCCTGACCTCGCTGGGGTCAGTGACGGACCCACAGCTCGTCGCACGCCTTGCCAGGCTGGGCGTGACCCGTTTCATCGCCCATGAGGTGGCGGTGGAGGAGGTTCGCCGGCGCTATGGCCGCGCGTCCCAGGTGGCCGAGCTGGAGCTGGGGGAGGGTTCCGGCGTTTCGGTGCTCGACCACAACGGCCGCCAGGTTCTGCGACGGCTCCCCCTCAGCGCTCTCGGGGTCCCCGTGGCCACTGAGCCGCGGCTTTCCTCGGCGGCGCCGCCCCGCGCGGCCCGCCAGCCGGTGCGAAAGCGACTGAGCTGACGCCGACACCCCCCGGCGTCTCACGAACGTGATCGTAAAGCTCCCGCAGCGCCGCTCTGAGGTCGCCGCCGTGCCTTCGATGGAGGTCTTCTGCGAGCCGCAGGTGCTGGCACGAGCGGCCACCGACACGGTCCGCGATGAGGTCGGCGAGGAGCTGTGGCGACGTCACGCAATGATGAAGCGTGGGCAGACGCCCGCCATGGTGCGACGTCACCAGCAGAACGGCAGCCCGTCGGCACCGCCATCGCAGTCGCGCCCACGCGATGGAACCGACACGGTCGGCGCCGTCTAGCAGCACGGCGTCGCAGGGAGCGAACGGGCCGGCGCCCAGGAAAGCCGGGCCGTATCCCTCCAGACGCACGACCCTCGCCTGCAGACCCCGCTGGGCGAGCCTGCCGGCCAGCGCCTCGAGTAGCGTCGTCTTGCCGGATCCGTGGGAACCCACGATGACTGCTCGGCCACCGAGCGTGTCGAGACGAGCGAGAAGCTCCTCCCAGGAGGTGCCCACGGGCCGGAACCGCAGGGCCTCGAGGTGGTGACTCGCGAAGGGGTTGTCGCGGGGCTTCATGGGTCAGGAACCGTCCAGGCCCGGCTGCGGCCCCACCAGCACCTCCACCAAGGTAGGGGAGACAATCAGGTTGACCCGAGCGACCGTGTCGGGCGAAGCCGCCGCCTCCACCGCCCAGAGCAGGGAGATCAGGCGCCCCGAGAACGAGTAGGGACCGGCGGGAAGGCGGAAGCGAAAGGGCTCCTCGCCGGAAGGTCCCGGTGCAGAGACCGGGTGCTCGTCGACCACGCCGACGTCGACCGTGCCCTTGCCCTGGGTGAACCACAGCAGGCGGACAGTGAGGGTTTCGGAGGTGTCGGACAGGCGCCACCTGAGAGTGCCCGACACCACCTCACCCGGACGGAAGGCTGAGCGGTCGCCGTCAAGGTGCAGGATCAGCTCGCTCAAGTTTCGAGCTCCAGCGGTCTGGGCAGCACGTCGACCGCGAAGTCTTCGTCGATGTCCGGCCAGCGCGCAATGTCGCCGTGGACGGCGATGGCCCAGACGACCTTGTTGTTCGGCGCGGTGAATGTGTGCATCGTGTCGGAAGGGATCACCACCGCGGTCTGACCGCGGCGCATCTCCCAGGGGCTGTTGCTCTCGAACACCGTGATGTCGGCGAAGGTCTCGCGGTCCGTCTGCGTGTTCGTCCCCCGACGGTAGGTCGCCTCCTCCCGGCCCGTGAGCGCGATCCGGAAGGTGCGGATGCGCTCGACGCTGCCGTGCAGCTCCCACTCCACGTCGAGGCGGTCGCCCAGTGCCGGTGAGCCGGTGGGCAGACGCAGGATCGGGCGGGGGTTGAAGAGGCCGAGGAAGAAGTAGCCGACGGCGCTCAGGGTGGCCAGCCCGATCAGCACGAAGGGCACCATGAAGAGCGTTCCTCCCAACGGGGCAGCCCCTGAGCGCCACTCCCCCACGAGCTGGAACACGAAGACGCCGGTGATGCCGTTCCAGAAAAGTGCGAAGAACGTCATGCCTGCGAGCTTGGCGAGCGGCGATGCCTGCGGGCGCAGCTCCACCGGTCCCGGTGCGGACGGTGGGCTTGCAGCGGGAGATGCCGGCGCGCCCGCGCCGGGTACAGCGGTCTTCGCGGTGCGCCCCGAGAAGCGTCCGCGCTTCAATGCCGTCAACCCCGCCGCGCCGATCACGAAGAACAGCAGCGGAACGAGCCCGACGAGGTAGATGGCACGAAAGCCCCGCTCCAGAACGGTATCGTGGGGGTCGTCAGGATTCACGTAGCACACCGTTGTGCTGCCGACGGGATGGGCTTCGACGACCCTGGCCTTACCCTCGTAGCCACCGGACGAGCCGCCGAGGAAGTCGTAACGGTTCCCGCGGAAGCTCCGGCCTTGGAGCTCGTACTGGTAGAGGATCTCCACACTGTAGGTCGTCCCGTCGTCGCTCCTGTGAGAGCGAACCTCGCTGGAGAGCACTCGGCACGGCGTCGCCTCCCAGCCCTGGGCGACCAACACCCGCACCGCCGGGCGGATCAGCATGAAGTAGGTGGCGACACCGCCCGCCAGCGCGAAGAGGCCGAAGAGGACGAGCAGAGCGGTACGAGCGACCCGACTCTTGCGGGTGGCTGCCGGCGCCAGTGGCTGGAGATCTCCCGCCGGCGTCGTGGGCTTGCGGCGCCAGACCCCCCAGATTCCACCAACCCCGACGGCGACGAAGACGAGGGGCAGGAGGAGAGTGAAGGCGAACCACAGCGAGCGGCGACGGATCATCGAGTGTGCGGGGTCGTCGGGGTCGACGAAGCAGGTGGCCTCGGCCCCCACGGCGTAGCGGTCCGCCGCGCGTTCGGCTGCGGACACGTCGGAGGTCGAGTAGCTGCCCTGCGTGAATGTGGTGCCCAGGTGATCGACGCCCTCCCATTGATAGCGATAGGAGATGTCGACGCCGAAGCTGCTGCCGTCCTGCGTCACCGTGCTGGAGACCACGGTGCACGGTGCGGTCTGCCACGTCCAGGTGGCGACGGTGGCGAGGACCTCGCGCCCGAGCATCCCTGTAAAGAGGAGGCCGGCGGCGAGGAACACGCCGAAGAACAGCGTCACGAAGACACGGCCACAGCCACCGGGAGCGCTCGGGCTCGTGATTCGCAGTGGAGGCACGAGATCATTCTAGCCCGGGCTAGCCGGAGACGACGCGGGGGCGTGTCGCTCAGCAGTGACCAGGGCGAGCTGCGGGCAAGGCGGGTTCTCCATGTGGCTTCAGGAAAGTGCTGCAGGCGTTGTTATCCTGCTAGGGGAGGACGGTATGCTCGCGCGACAGCCTGCATCGACCGCCGACCTGGCCCGCTTCGTGCGCGAGACCCTGGGCTGCGGGTGCCCTGACGACGTGCTGGCGCGCATCGAGGTGAAGGAGGCGCCTGGGCTGGCACACGTGGCCGAGGTCAGAGGCGTCCTCGAGGTGGGCGGGAGGCTCCTGGTGTGGATTCTGTGCCCCGCCGACACCGGTGGCTTTCGGGCTCGGCTCCCGTCCATCGTGGAGGCGGGCCGCACGGAGCGGGACGCCCGGAGGTTCAACCGCCTTCGTCTCGTCGTGAGCACGCCAGCCGGCAGGCACGGTTGGGACGCCGAGCTCGCGACGATCGCCGCGAAGACCGGCGACGACCGTGTTCATGTCCATCTGCTGGAAGCGTCGTTGGTTCCAAACCTCTGGGGAACCGGGCCGGCGAGCTGATCAGGCTGATTCGCGTCCCGATTGGTCAGGCCGCGCAGCCCTTGCCGCCGCAGCACGGTGTGCTCGAGGCCTCGGTCGGGCTCGAGGAGGCGCTGCAAGTCGCCGAGCCAGCGGAGCAGGACGTGCTCGCCGGTGAAGAGCCGCGGCCGTAGTCGTTCACGTAGAAGCCGCTGCCCTTGAACTGCAGCGCCGGCACGCTGAGCTGGCGACTGGCGGTGCCGCCGCAGGCGGGACACGGGGGCTGGGGATCGGCATCGAAGCTCTCGAGCCGCTCGAAGCGCTGGGCGCACGCACTGCACAGGTACTCGTACAAAGGCATGCCGTTCCTCCAAGAGGGCGTTGGCAGGACCAGCAGGACCTCCAGCGCAGCTGCTTCTCTAACACTTGAGCGGTCACTTGTCAAGTATTGTCTGACTGGCGATCGAGCTCTGCCGACCTGCACTCACCGCTCTTCTGCGGACGAGGCCGACGCGGCTGCACCTCCGAGGTGTGAGATCCCATGCCCGCCTGCCACGGCCCTAGAACCAGTAGCGCGCAAGGGAGTCGAGCAGCCTGGTGGAGACGTCGCGATTCCGCTTGGTGATCTCGGGGCGCCGGGGGATCGGCTCGAACGGGTTAGGCGCGTCGTGCAAAGTCCGCGGGACGCGCCCCTTCAGGCGAGGCGCCCACTTCCTCGACCAGGCCTCGGGGATCTCCTCAGGAACCGGAAGCCCATGAAGCACCAGGTAGAGAATCGTCCACACCCGGGTCACCGCGTGGAAGGTGTAGCCGCCGCCGAGGGTCAGCAGGAGCCGCCCCTGGGTAAAGCGCTCAGCCAGTGCCAGGATGCGCCGGTGAAGCGCCTCGTACCCACGGGTCGTCAACGCAAGATCGGCGAGAGGGTCCGCGAAGTGCCCGTCAGCGCCCGCCTGGACCACGAGAACCTGGGGGCCGAACCACTGCAGCGCCTGCGGAACAACCGCGTCGAAGACCTCCAGATAGCCGTCGTCCTCGGTGAAGGGCTCGAGCGGCATGTTGACGGCGAGCCCTCGGCCCATACCCTCGCCGAGCTCGTAGATCTCGCCGGACCCGGGGTAAAGGTACTGCCCGGACTCGTGCAGGCTGATGGTCAGCACGTGCTCGTCCCGGTAGAAGGCGTCCTGCACGCCGTCGCCGTGATGCACGTCGATGTCCAGGTAGGCGACGAACAGCCCGCTGTCCACGAGGTGGCGGATGGCCACCGCCAGGTCGTTGTAGACGCAAAAGCCCGAGGCCCATCCGGGATGGGCATGGTGGAGCCCACCGCCCAGTTGGAGGACGCAGGTCTCGCGCCCGTCGGCGATGCGGCGCGCCGCCTCGAGCGTGCCGCCGACCACGCAGCGCCCGGCTTCGTCCATGCCGGGGAACCACGGTGTGTCGGCGGTGTCGAGGCCGAAGGACGAGCCGTCGATGGCGGACTGGTCGCTGCTCAGGGCCTCCACCGCACGGACGTAGGGCTCTTCATGGACGGTGAGGATCTCATCGCGGGTCGCAGTCGGCGCGGTGGTCCAGGTCACAGGGTGGTCGAGCGCGTCCAGGAGATCGAGCGTCATGGCCACGCGGGCAGGGGAGAACGGGTGCTCCGCTCCGAAGTCGTAGGCTGCGTAGCCTGGGTTGAAGATCACTCCTGCCATGGCTTCTCCGGCGGCCACACCACCTCGAAGCCCATCTCGCGCAGGGTGTTGGCCAGGGGCCGGGTCTCCAACGTGCCGACCCGCAGCACAACCCTCACCGCCCCGCCCTCCTCCGGGTGGGTGAGGACCGAGTGCGTGTTCACGCGGCGTTCACCGAACAGGGTCATGAGCCGCCCGAGCTCACCGGGGCGATCCTGCAGGCGGATCTCCAGGCGGCCCCCGGGGCGATGCACGCCGGTGAGGCGGAGCAGGGCGTCGAGGAGGTCGATGCCGGTGACGATGCCCACGAGGCGCTCGTCCTCCACCACCGGAAGGCAGCCGATCTTGAGTTCGCGCATGACGCGGGCAGCATCCTCCACGGGGTCATCCGCGCTCGCGGTACGGACGGGCTGGGTCATGGCCTCCCGTACCAGTCCTCGCGGCGCCGCCGGGGCCACGCAGAACGACGAGGAGGACCCTCCAAGATCACGGTCGGTGATGATGCCCACCAGACGCCCATCCTCGAGCACCGGCAGGTGTCTGATGTTGTGCTCGTGCATGATGTGGCACGCTCCCTCGAGCGTGCTCTCGCCCCCGACGGTGAGTGCGGGGCTGGTCATGATGTCGCGTACCAGCATGAGTGACCTCCGGAACCGGATTCAGCCGTGTGCGGTGAAACGTCTACGGTTCCCGGCTGAACACCATTCGCACGTCTGGTTCAAGCGCCGCCCTTCCTCCCGCCGCGTGCTCCGCCGGGATGAGCGTGCCCGTGAGCTCGGTGAGCCAGGGAAGCTCCTCCACCAGCTGGGACAGGCGGCCCAGCAGCTCTGCCTCGCTCCCATCGGGCGGGAGATCCATCTTCGCGGTGAGCTCACGCAGGTCACGGCTGGTGAGGGGCGTGAGGCGCTGGAGGCGGGCCGATCCCCGTCGGAGAACGAGCAGCGGGCCGAAGTCGGGGTCCGAGCGCACCGCGAGGGAGAGCTTTCGGGGTGCCTTGGCCGCCTCATCCACCGAAATCCCGAAGGCATCCAGGAGGGCTCTGGCGGTATCCCCCGAGACCTTCGCAGGAGCCGTCCCCCGAAGCGGCGACAGGATCTCCTCGACCTGAGCGCGGGCTGCCCCCGCGTCCGTGTCCTCGTACCACAGAAGTCGCCCAGGCGGCTGGCGACGGTACTCGGCATACTCCACCACGTGCGCGAGGGCCCGCACTGCGGACTCGGGGAAGCGATACGAGGGGAACACCGCGTCGCGGTTGCCCCGCGAACGGCCTGCCACCGGCACCTGGACCGTGCCGGCAGCCCCCATGAGGCAGAGCAGGACCGGCTTGCTCACGCCCGTATGCCGCTCGGCAGTGACGACCCCGCGGCGGATGGCACGGCTGACCACCTCGGGGTCGCAATCGCCGATGCACAGGTAGATGACGATGAGGGCGTCGACGTCGGAGTCCTCCAGGTCGGCGCGCACCGCCGCCTGGAAAGGTTCGGGCCCGGCGAGAGTGCCAAGACGTTGTCGCCCCGAGTGCGTGACCGAGAGACCGTATGCCTCGCAGGCATCGGCCGTGATGGTCACGACGCCCCCGGAGTTGCCGACGATTGCCACGCGGTTGCCCGCCGGCAGCGGCTGGTGGGCGAGCAAAGTGGCCACGTCGAAAAGCTCCTCGAGGGTGTCGACGCGGATGACGCCGGCCTGGCGGAACAGCGTCTCGACCTCCTGCTCGGCCACCGGTGCCGCGCCGATGTGCGCCTGGGCCACGCTGCGGCCGGCGCGGCTCCGAGCGCTCTTGACGCAGAGCACCGGCTTGCGCGCAGAAACCCGCCGCGCGACGCGCGAGAACCTTCTCGGGTTGCCGAACGTCTCGAGGTAGAGCATGGCGAGGTCGGTGGAGGGGTCCTCTTCCCAGTACTGCAGGAGGTCGTTGCCTGACACGTCGGCGCGGTTTCCGGCCGACACGAAGGTGGAGAATCCGAGGCCGCGCTCGACCGCGTACTGGAGGATGACGATGCCGAGAGCCGCAGAGTGGGAGAAGAAGCCCACGCGCCCGGTGGGAGGCATGGTGGGGGCGAGGCTGGCGTTGAGGCGCACTGCGGGGTCGGTGTTGAGCAAGCCGAGGCAGTTCGGTCCCACCAGTCGGGCGCCGTGCGAGCGAACGAGGTCGAGCAGGCGCCGCTGCAACGCGGCACCCTCCTCGCTGGACTCGGCAAAGCCCGCGGTCACCACGATGAGGCCCTTGGCGCCGCGCAGGAGAGACTGCTCCGCCACTTCGAGGACCCGCCCGGCGGGGACCGCAACGACAACCACGTCCACCGGTTCCGGCAGGTCGGCGGGGGAGGGGTAGGCGTGAACGCCCTGGACCGACTCGGCCTGGTGGTTCACCGGGTACACGGCCCCCGTGAAGTCGGCGCCGAGGATGTGGCGGAATATCAGACCCCCGATGTTGGAAGCGCGGCGCGACGCACCCACCACCGCCACGGTGCGCGGGCTGATGAGCCTGGCGATGGAGTTGGCGGTTGCGATGCGCTCGCGCAGCTCCCCTCGCTCGCGCAGAGCGGCGGCGCCGCCCACCGGGAACTCCACGTGGAACGACCCGCCCTCGAGCGCCTGCCGCGCCTCGAAGCCCGAGCTGCGGAAGACGTTGATCATGGCCTGGTTCTCGAACAGCACCTCGGCCTCGAAGGCGACGATGCCGACTCCTGCCGCGATGCCCGCCAGGCGTTCGAGCAGCAAGGTGCTGACGCCACGGCCCTGAAAGTCGTCGTCCACCAGGAAAGCCACCTCGGCGGTGTTGCGCACTCCCAGCGCCACGTAGTTGCCGAAGCCCGCCACCGTGTGATGGGGCTCCTCGCCGATGATCGCGAGCAGGCAGGCGCGATCGCGCAGGTCGTCCGATACCAGCGCTTCGACGAACTTCCGCGGAACCTGCGAGACGCCGGCCATGAACCGCATCTGCAAGCTCTCCCGCGAAACCCGGGCGAGAAGCTCCTCGAGGGCCGGGATGTCCTTCTCCTGCGCGAGACGGAGCAGGACACTCTGACCGTTCCGCAGCAGAACATGCTCTCTCAGCTCGCTCGCGTCGGCGATGATGCTGAACACTGTCGCCTCCTGTCGCTGCCCTCCAGTATAGCGAGAGGGCCGCCCGAAGGCGGCCCCGCTCGACTGAACCGAGGGAGACTCAGCTGCCCATCTTGCGGATGGCGGCCACGACCTCGGGGTTCGCCAGAGTCGTGATGTCACCGTCGGGCTGGTTGTTGGCGATGGCCGAGAGCACCCGCCGCATGATCTTGCCCGAGCGCGTCTTGGGCATATCGGGGACGATCCACACGTGGCCCGGCTTGGCGATGGGACCAATCTCGTTAGCCAGCGCCTGCGAGACGGCCTGCCTGATCTCGTCGCTCGCCTCGATCCCCGGCTTCAGCGCCACAAAGATGTGCGGCACCTTGCCTTTGACCGGGTCGGCGACGGGGACCACCGCAGCCTCGGCCACCTGTGACACCAGCAGGGCCGCAGACTCCAACTCCTTGGTGCCGAGGCGGTGGCCGGCTACGTTGATGACGTCGTCGATGCGGCCGAGGATGCGGAAGTAGCCGTCGGGCGCCTCCATGGCTCCGTCACCGGCGAAGTAGGGCCAGTCCTGCCAGCGCTTGCTGTTGGGGTCCTGGCAGTAGCGCCGGTAGTACTGGGTCACGAAGCGGTCGTCATCGCCCCAGATGGTCTGCATGAGCCCCGGCCACGGGTTCTTGATGCAGATGTTCCCGGCCTTGTTGGAGCCGCTGGGGATCTCCTTCCCGTTGTCGTCGTAGATGATGGGATGGATGCCCGGTACGCCGGGGCCTGCACTGCCCGGTTTCATGGGCGCCAGCGCCGGGATCGTGCTGCACAGGAAGCCGCCGGTCTCGGTCTGCCACCAGGTGTCGACGATGACGGCCTTCTTCTTGCCAACCACGTTGTAGTACCAGCGCCAGACCTCGGGCTCGATGGGCTCGCCCACTGTGGTCATGTGCTTGAACTTCGTGTCGTACTTTGCTGGCTCGTCAGGCCCCACCCTACGCAGCGCGCGGATCGCGGTGGGGGAGGTGTGGAAGATGTTGACGCCCAGCTCCACGGAGACGCGCCACGGCCGCCCTGCATCGGGGTAGGTGGGCGTGCCCTCGAAGATCACGCTGGAGGCGGCGAGGGCGAGGGGCCCGTACACGATGTAGGAGTGGCCCGTGATCCAGCCGATGTCGGCCATGCACCAGTACACGTCCTCGGGATGGATGTCCTGGATCCACTTGGAGGTTCCGGTGACGTACGCCATGTAACCGCCAGTGGAGTGCTGAGCCCCCTTGGGCTTTCCGGTGGTCCCCGAGGTGTACATCAGGAAGAGAGGATCCCGAGCGTTCATCTTCTCCGGCTCCACCTCGTGGTGGTAGTACTTCTTGACCACCTCGTTGACGAAGAAGTCGCGGCCCTCCACCATCGGTGTCTTGGCCGAGTACTTGCCGGGGTAGCGCTGCCAGATCAGGACCTTGTCGACCTTCTGGCCCTCCTTTGCCGCCTCGTTCACGGCGATGTCGGCCTTCTCCTTGTGGTCGATGAGCTTGCCGCCGCGGTAGTAGGAGTCCGCGGTGATGAGCACGCGGCTCTCCGAGTCGACGATACGGTCGGCGCACGCCTTGCCCGAGAAGCCCGAGAACACCTGCGAATGGATCACGCCGAGGCGGGCGCAGGCCAGCATGGTGATGGGGAGCTCCGCGATCATCGGCATGTGCAGCGTCACCCGATCGCCGCGCTTGAGGCCAGCGAAGTCGCGCAGCAGCGCCGCGAACTCGTTGACCCGCCAGTACAGCTCGCGGAAGGTCATGTGGGTGATGGGCTCGTCCTCGGGCTCCGGTACGAAGTGGAGCGCGGTCTTGTTGCTGTACTTGCCGAGGTGGCGATCGACGCAGTTGTAGCAGGCGTTCAGCGTTCCGCCCTCGAACCACTTCCAGAACGGGGGATTGCTCGAGTCGAGGACGGTGTCCCAGCGCTTGTACCAGTCGAGCATCTCCGCGTACTCGACGAAGCAATCCGGGAAGTTGTCGAGTCCGAACCGTTGCAGAACGTTCTTGTCGGTCAGGTTCGCTTGGGCAACGAAGCCCGGGGGAGGGGGAAAGGTCCCCTCTTCTTTCCAGTGCACTGCGATCTCAGCCTCGGTCGCTCCGTCGGTTCCTTGCTTCTCGTCAGCCATCAAGTGCTCTCCTTTCTCGGCGTCGATCCGTGAGACTGCCAGTGGACGACGGAACGCTCCACCGTCGACCGACCGGACTCCACGGTCCATGAGATGAATGAGGAGCTCAGAGCCGGAGTGCGGGTGACGCCCTGGGCATACACCCCATCGTGACGATGCTCCCTGCATCGCCCCGATGCGTGCGTCGCGGCCGCGGGATCACAGTTCCCCGCACCCCATCTCCTCGACCCCCTTCTTGGGAGAAGCTTATGCTTCTATGATTCTATGACCACAGAGGGATGATTTGTCAAGTCTCTGAATGACATGCCGTCCTTTCCTCGGTGGTCTGTTCGCGCGCGAGCTCTTCGTTCGGGCAACACGCCGCGGGTCGTCGGCGTTCCCGCCCCGTCCCGATCCTGGGCTGCAGCAGCGGCCAAGAAATGGCGGTTCCGCTCGAGTGGTTACCCGGATGGGTCGTGTCAGCGACCGGTGGTGGGCGGCCCGGGGAGGACTGGATGAAGCAAGCAGTGGCGAGGATAGCAGCAGCCGTTGGTTTGTGCGTGCTGGTGGTGTTGCCGGCGGCTGCCGGCACGCTGAGTGGCACAGTGGAGTCCGCAGCGGGTGTGCCGGCCGCGAACACCGCGGTCTGGCTGGTAGCGCCGAACATCGACGCCAAGGCGAGCGGTGTGCGAGCGGTATTGGATCAGAGGGACATGCACTTCCTGCCCCACATGCTCGCAGTTCAGGTAGGGACGACTGTTGCCTTCCAGAACCACGACACGGTGGTCCACAACGTCTTTTCGCCGGACCCGTGCGCAGGGGCGTTCAACCTCGGCAACTGGGGTCCTGGCGGTGCGCGCAGCCACACCTTCGACCAGGAGTGCCGGGCGACGATTCTGTGCAGTCTCCACGCCGACATGGAGGCGTTCATAGCGGTGGTGCCAACACCCTACTTCGCCGTCACGGGGCCAGACGGGCGCTACCGGATCAGCGGCGTCCCAGCCGGCACCTACACCCTCAAGGCCTGGGCCCCGGACGATACAGTGGACGGCAGCGCCAGGGTGGTGGTGAGCGGCGAGACCACGAAGAACGTCTCCCTCCAGTAGTCGAGAGGGACGCGAAAGGACGCAGGATGGCTAGGAACTCTCGTCTCCGGAGACTGGCAGTAGCCGGCTCGTGCCTGGCCGCGCTGAGTGCAGCGGGATGCGCCGACCCCGGCGGCTCGGGCGCACCCAGAGCGTCAACGAGGGAGCCGGTCCCGGCCGACGGCACCGTGACAGCGGTCGAGGGGCCCTCTTGGCTACAGCACCTCGATCTGCGGGTCGAGCAGACGCGGATGGGACAAATGGGTGGCGACGCTCGGCCTCCGTCGAGTAGCCGCACGGAGCCGAGCCTCGGGGAAGGCGCTGCCGTTGGCGAAGCGTCCGGAGGACGGAGTGGCGGGATGACGGGCGGCGGCCGCGACGGGATGGGCATGGGACCCGGCATGATGGGTGGGGGCAGCGGCGTGGATGGTGTGATGCACCGATTCCTCGGCCGCTACCGCTCCGATCGCGAGAGTGCGATGACGCTGCTGAACGAGGAGTTCGAGGTCACTGGCGGCGATCTCTACAGGTTGAACTGTCAGTCCTGCCACGGGCCGGGCGGCGAGGGCGCACCCCCGGAGATCAAGTCGCTTCTCGATCCGGTGCGTGGCGCCAGCGCCAGCGCCATCACGGCGCGCATGGAGAAGATGGGTCATCCCATCAGCAAGGCGATGGCCGCGCAGCTGGCGGCCCAGGGCGAGGCGACCATCCGCAAGCGGCTCAGCGCCGGTGGTCAGAAGATGCCGGCTTTCGCACACCTTCGGGGGGACGAGGTCGACGCCCTGCTGGCCTACCTTCGCCGTCTTGCGGGGGGAGGTGGCCCGACGGCTGAGCCGCGCCTGGTCCGGGAGACGGCTGCCAGGGTGGGGGAGCACCTTGTGAAGGGCACCTGCCACGTGTGTCACGACGCCGTCGGCCCGGGCGGCCACCGCGCGATGATGGAGGGGCGCATCCCGTCACTGGCGAGCTTTCCGGCGGACGAGGCTCTGGGTAGCGTGGTACGGCAGGTGGAGGACGGCTCGGCGCCGATGATGCGCATGATGGGGGGGGCCGAGATGCCCGCCCTGCCCTACATCACGCCCGAGGAGGTGGCGGCCGCGTACTTCTACCTCGAGGCCTATCCGCCACGGCCATGAGGACGTCCACCGGCATACCGCGGGTGTGGCCCGGCTCCGGAAGGAGGCGGCGATGCATCTGATGGTGCTTATCATGGCCCTTCCCCTCGTGGCCCTCCTTCTATTCGTCGTGCTGCCGTTCCCGGCGGCACTGGTGGGCTATCTCTGCTCGGTCGCGATCGCAGCAGTGGGGTTCGTGCTCATGTGGCGATCCTCTCGCCTGCCGGTGCGCACAGGAGACCGGGGGCTCGTGGGTGAGACCGCGATCGTGGCGGTGTGGCGGGACGGGCGCGGCGAGGTCCACTGTCACGGTGAGGTCTGGCAGGCGGAGGCGGCGGGGAGTCCGCTGCGCCCTGGGGACCGGGTTCGGGTGGCGGCGGTGCACGACCTCGCGCTGGAGGTCGTCAAGCTGCCCGAGGCGGACACGCACGGCTGACGCGAAGGTCATGACCGGCCTCGGAATGGTCCCCCAACCTGGCTGGTTGGGCTCAGATGAATGCCACAGGGGAGGAGCGAGGATGGCCGGTCTGCAACGCGTCGCCGTATTCACCGCCGTGGCCCTCGCGTTCATCGCCCTCGCCGTCCTGCCCCTGGCCGAAGCGGTTCCCAGCTTCGCCCGCCAGACCGGCCTACCCTGCAATGCCTGCCACACGGTGTTCCCTCAGCTGACGCCCTACGGACGGAGCTTCAAGCTCGAGGCATACACCATGCTGAGGCACGGCCACCGACCCGAGCTCGAGGCTAATCAGCTGGCGCCGCTCGCGGTGATGGTCCAGAGCTCGTTGACTTCCACCGCTGCGAACCAGCCCGATACGCAGAACGGAAACGTCCTCTTCCCGGATCAGATGAGCCTCTTCTTCGCTGGCCGTGTCGCCGATCACCTCGGGGCCTTCCTCCAGGTGACCTACGACGGGGTCGAGGATCACGTCAGCATGGACAACGCCGACGTCCGCTTCGCGCGCCGCAGCGCAGGCGGCAACCTCCTGTACGGCCTCACCCTGAATAACAACCCGACGGTGGAGGACGTGTGGAACAGCACGCCCGCCTGGGGCTTCCCCTTCGCCGCATCCGGGGTCGCGCCGGCTCCCGCAGCCGCGACGCAGGTCGACGGCACGCTGGGCCAGCAGGTTGCCGGTCTCGGCGGCTACCTCTGGTACAAGAGCACCTACTACGGCGCCGCGACGCTGTACCGTTCCTCGCAGATCGGCAACAACGAGCCGCCCGGCAGCGACGACGTGAACGTGATCCACGGCGTCATGCCCTACTGGCGGCTGGCATGGTCGCACGGTTGGGGGAAGAGCGATCTCGAGCTGGGGACCTTCGGCCTCCGAGAGGAGGTCTACCCCGGTGGGGGTCTTCCGCTCGATGGTCCCACGGATTCCTTTCTCGATCTGGCGGTGGACGGGCAGTACCAGTGGCAGCCCGGCGGGCCCCACACCGTGACCGTGAGGACCACTGCGATCCACGAGCGTCAGAGCTGGGACGCGTCGTACGCGCGTGGGGGAGCGGGAAACCCCACCGACATCCTCGACACGTTCAGGGTGAGCGGGAGCTACTTCTGGAAGCTCAAGGTCGGCGGCACGGTGGCCTACTTCGCCACCAGAGGCGACCGGGACACGGTGCTCTATGCCCCTGGCCCGGTGGACGGTAGCCGCACCGGATCGCCCGACAGCTCCGGCGTGATCTTCGAGCTGGACTACCTGCCGCGGCATAACGTCAAGCTCTCGGCGCAGTACACCGCCTACTCGAAGTTCAACGGTGCGAGCTCGAACTACGACGGCTTCGGTCGGAGTGCGTCCGACAACGACACCCTCTACCTGAACCTCTGGCTCATGTTCTGACGGTCCTGGTGCGGGGAGATCGTGAGCTACTCGCCGTCGCGGGCGAGGCGGATCCCGCTGAACTGGAAACGGGTGCGGGCCGGCCAGAAGTTGCGGTAGCTCGCCCGGATGTGGGCCGCCGGCGTCGCGCACGAGCCGCCCCGTAGCACATACTGGTTGCACATGAACTTGCCGTTGTACTCTCCGACCGCTCCAGCGGCCGGCTTGTAGCCGGGGTAAGGGGCGTAGGCGCTGCTGGTCCACTCCCAGAGGTCGCCGAAGAGCTGGCGGAGGCCGTTACCAGGAGGCGCCGCTGTCGGGTGGAAGCGCTCGTCCTCGACGAAGTTTCCGGTCATCGGCTCGGCGGCCGCGGCCGCTTCCCACTCCTGCTCGGTGGGGAGGCGGGCGCCGGCCCAGCGCGCGAAGGCGTCGGCCTCGAAGAGACTCACGTGGCACATCGCCTCGGCCGTGTCCACGCGGCGGCGGCCGGCGAGGGTGAAGAGGTGCCATTCCCCGTCCCGCTTTTCCCAGTAGAGTGGTGCCCTCCATCCCTCGTCGTGGATCGTCGCCCATCCCTCGGAGAGCCACAGTTCGGGTCGCTCGTAGCCGCCGTCGGCCATGAACTCCAGGTACTCGCCACAGGTGACCAGCCGGTCCGCGAGCTGGAATGCAGGCACCAGGGCACGGTGCGGTGGCCCCTCGTTGTCGTACGCGAAGCTGGGTCCTCGGTGGCCAATTGGATAGACGTCCTCGGCGAAGGAGCGCCAGGTGATGGGGGGCACCCCGTGTCGCGTCGGGCCGGCCGGGCGTTGGCGGTAGACGGGGGCCATCGGGTTCCGGGCGAGCAGTGCTTTGATATCGGTGACGACGAGCTCCTGGTGCTGCTGCTCGTGGTGCAGACCGAGCCGAACGATGGGGATGGTCCGCTCCAGCTCCTTCTCTCCGATGCGACCCGCGAGCTTCACGACCTGCTCGTCGACGTGCTCGCGGTAGCGCAGCACCTCGGCCACCGTCGGTCGGGTGATCAGGCCGCGGTGGGGCCGCGGGTACTGCTCGCCGAGGCTGTTGTAGTAGGAGTTGAAGAGGTAGGCGTAGGCCGGCTCGAACCAGTCCGGCGACGGCTCTGCCCGGCGGAGGACCAGGGCCTCGAAGAACCAGCTTGTATGGGCCAGGTGCCACTTGGTGGGGCTCGCGTCCGGCATCGCCTGCGGCACCATGTCCTCGGGCGCCAGGGGATGCACCAGATGGAGGGTTTGCCGGCGTACCGCAGTGAACGCCTCGATGAGGGCGTCGCGGTCGTCGTCGAGGCCGACCAGGGCGTCGCGGTCTCGCCTCGTGCTCAGGTCTGTGGCCATGCGGTGGTCCTTTCCCGACGTGGTCAGCCTTGGCAACACGCCCCGTGTCGAGAGGATTTCGCAACGCGCTCGCGCTCGGGGGAGGATCACACCTGAAGAGCGCTCGCGAGAGTGACCAGCAGGCCACCGGCGACCAGCGCCAGGGCGCTCACCGCCACAACGCGCTTCGGGGTCCACCCTCCGTCGCCACCGCTGTGATGGTGATGATGCCCCTGCCCACCGTGCTCGGCCCGCCCGGCGCGGGCGAGGACCACGAGGATGCTCGCAAGCGCGGCGAAGAGCAGGTTCAGCCAGAAGGTGTAGTCGAAGGCGAAGCGGGTGAGGTCTTGGATCTCCTGCCGCGGGGCCCCCGGCACCACGCCGAGGAGGCTGAACACGAGGTCCAGGGCCAGCGCCGTGATCACGATGCTGACGAACATCACCGCGACGATGTAGAGCGCGGCGCGCCAGCCGTAGTAGCGCGCGTTGATCCGCACCAGCGGCGGCACCACCAGGTCCGAGTAGACGAATGCGATGACCCCGGCGAAGAGCACGCCGCTGCCGGCGAGGACCGTGGCCAGCGGGATGTTGCCCATCGAGCCGATAAAGGTCGCGGCGGCCACGACCGGGGCCACCACGGCGTTCTCGAGAGCGACCACCCAGGTGGGCAGGCGATCGCCCATCCCGGTGAGGAACAGGGCCTCCCAGAAGCGGGCCGGGACCAGCACGGCGACAAACCCGGCCACGGTGAAGCCGATGACGATCTCCTCCCAGACCATCTTCCACTCGGCGACGAACTGCCGGCCGACCAGCCGCCAGCCTTCGCGGCTCCGCATGCGCGCCCGCCAGTCGAAGTCGTCGGGCTCGTCGGGCGCGGTGGCTTCGGCCCGCTGGCGGGCCGTCTCGAGCCAGGCCGCCGGCGCGGTGAGCGACATCAGCACCCAGCTCACCAGCACGAGCACGAGCCCGCCGATGAGTTCAGCTACCAGGTACTGCCATCCCAGGAAGATGGTGATGAGGATGCCGAGCTCCACCACCAGGTTGGTTGACGCGAACATGAAGGCCACCGCGGTGATGAAGTGGGCTCCCTTGGCGACCAACGAGCGGGCCGCGGCGAGGGCGGCGAAGGAGCACGACGACGAGGCTGCGCCGAAACCGGTGGCCAATGCGACGCTCTTCAGGTCGGCTCGGCCCATGTGCCGCGTGAGCCGCGCCTTGGGCACGAAGGCCTGGATCATCGCCGAGATGGCATAGCCCATGACGAACGCCCAACCGGCCTTCCAGAAGAAGCCCAGCGCCGTCGTCGCTGCTTCGCCGTACTGCAATACTGCATTCATCGCGTTCAACCTCCCACGCCTGAGACAACGACGCTGTGGAATGAGAATTCCGGCCCGCGACGGCCGGCTCCGCCGCCGCCGGCGTCGCTGACGGGCTCAGGGTCCGAAGACGAAAGCCTCCTGGTACGAGGCGTCGTTGGTCGTGTCGTCCACCTCCGAGAGGTAGCCCACGAGGCCGCCGTCACCGCCCGTGATACCGGCGCGGATGATGAGGCCCTGGCGGGGGCCGGCGTCGAGGCGGGCGAGCACGTCGTTCACCTGGGTCATGTCGAACGGCTGGAGGTCCACGGTGAATGACGAGCCGCCGGGCGCCGGCTGACCGTCGGCGGTGAAGACCTCGACGGTGACGGTGATCGGGTTGGGCGATACGTTGGCGAGGCCGAGGTTGGCACGGAAGCCGGCCGACTGGTTGACGAGGACTCGGAGCGCCCCGGCCTGACCGCTGCCCGTCACCGAGGCGTTGCCGAGGGGAATGCCCGGGATGGTCTGCCCGTAGCTGCCGACGCCGTCCCGAGCGCGGGTCCACGTGCGGGTGACGACCTCCACCGGACCGTCGGCGAGGTAGTGGAGACTGCCGATGCCCTGGGTTCCGAAGACGGTGCCGACCACGTCGTGGACGTACGTGACCGGCCCGTCCAGCGGCACGACCACGCTCAGGTTGTCGGTGTTGTCGTGACCCGCGGGATTGAACCAGAGCTGCACCTGGGAGGCGCCCTGCTGGTAGATCCACACGTCGGTCGTCCAGTACGAGCTCATCTTGCCGGCTCCGTTCGCCACGGCCGGCACGTAGCCCTCGAGATGGCCCGGAACCGCCGCGGCCGGAAGCGCCGCGGCGAGCGCGAGGGCGACGACGAGGAGAGTACGGGCTCTCACCGCCGCCTCCCCGCCGACATCATGCCGCCGCCCATGCCGCCGGACACCTCGTGGCTCCACAGGGTGTGGCCGTCGGCGGGATCGAGCGCGTACACGGTGGCCGTCACCTGGGTGCCGCTGCCGGCCGCCTCGCCCTGCTGCATCGGACCACCGCCGCCCATGCCGGCGCCCATCTCCATCAGCGACACGTAGATCCTGCTCCCGTCGGGAGCGAACTGCACCATGGCGGCCATGTCACCGTCGAGGGTCGTGCGCCACAGCTCCTGACCTGTGGACAGGTTCAGGGCCACGACGGTGGCCTGGTCGCTGCCGGTCTGCTGGGTCGTCTGGCCGCTCGAGCCCCAGCCGCCGTCGCCCATCATGCCGGCGCCGGACCACCAGTCGCTCCCCAGCGGGACGATCACCAGGTTGCCCTGGGTGACCGGCATCATCGGCCAGCCGTCGCTGAAGTCGACCGACCAGCGCTCGCTGCCGTCCGGCGCGATGTCCACCAGGGCTCGGGCGGGCTGAGTGGTGCCACCGCCCATCATGGTGCTGTTCATGTCGGTGACCAGCAGGCTGCCGTCGTCGGCCACCACCATCATCCCGGTGCCGGCCATTGATCCATTTCCGAATCCGCTCATCATGCCGCCGCCATGGGCGAGAACCACGCCCGGCAATGAAGCAGCGGCGATCATTGCTGCCAGGCTCACGCAAAGCTTACTGTTCATTCGATGTCCTCCTTGAAACCGATGGGCTCCACACGTTCGAGTCCGCGTGTGTTGCGCGTGTTGATCGAGGGGTGATCAGGGGTTGACGACGGGCGTCGCTGGTACCTCCTTGCATCCTTAGCAGCAGCACCGGACTACAGTCGTACCCGGCGGAGCCGGAGCGCGTTCCCGATCACCGACACCGAGCTGAAGCTCATGGCGGCGGCGGCGATGATGGGGGAGAGGAGGATGCCGAAGAACGGGTACAGGACACCCGCCGCCAGCGGCACCCCAAGTGAGTTGTAGGCGAACGCCCAGAAAAGGTTCTGCTTGATGTTGCGCATGGTGGCGCGGGACAGCACCCGGGCGCGTACGATGCCACCGAGGTCGCCCTTGACCAGGGTGACCCCGGCCGACTCCATGGCGACGTCGGTGCCGGTACCCATGGCGATACCCACCTGCGCCTGGGCAAGGGCCGGGGCGTCGTTGATGCCGTCGCCGGCCATCGCCACCACCCGCCCCGCGGCCTGGAAGCGCTTGACCACGTCCGCCTTCTGGTCCGGCAGCACCTCGGCCAACACCTCGTCGATGTCGAGCTTGCGGGCCACAGCCTCGGCGGTGGTGCGGCTGTCGCCGGTGAGCATGACCACCCGCATCCCCTCCTCGTGCAGCCGCCGGATCGCGTCGGGGGTGGTCGCCTTGACCGGGTCGGCGACGCCGAGGATGCCGGCGGCGCGGCCGTCCAAGGCGACGAACATCGCCGTCTGGCCGTCGCCGCGCAGAGCTTCTGCGGCGGCACTGAGCTGCTCGAGCGACACGTCAAGCTGCTCCATGAGCGCTTCGTTGCCGAGGGCGACCGTCTTCCCGCTGACTGTTCCCACGACGCCCTTGCCGGTGTGCGAGGTGAAGTTCGAGCTGACCTCGAGTACCGCACCTCGCTCCTCGGCGCCGGCGACGATGGCCGCTGCGAGGGGGTGCTCGCTGCCGCGCTCGAGGCTGGCCGCGAGGGACAGAAGATCGGCCTCCTCGACGCCGGACGCTGCTGACACCGTAACCAGGCGGGGACGTCCCTCGGTGAGGGTGCCGGTCTTGTCCACCACCAGTGTGTCCACCTTGCGCATCACCTCGATGGCCTCGGCGTTCTTGAACAGCACCCCGGCGGTGGCGCCCTTGCCACTCGCCACCATGATGGACATGGGAGTGGCGAGGCCGAGTGCGCAGGGGCAGGCGATGATGAGAACCGCCACAGCATTGACGAGCGCGAAGGCCATGGCTGGCTGCGGCCCCCACGCTGCCCACACCACGAAGGTCACCGCCGCGGCGCCCAGCACCGTCGGGACGAAGTAGCCCGCGACCTGGTCGGCCAGCTTCTGGATTGGCGCCCTGCTGCGCTGCGCCTCGGCCACCATCTGGACGATCCGTGAGAGGAGAGTGTCGGCCCCCACCCGCTCAGCTTCAATCACGAGCGAGCCGGTGCCGTTGATGGTCGCGCCGATGACCCCGTCGCCCGCTGATTTCTCCACCGGAATGGCCTCACCGGTCACCATCGACTCGTCCACGGAGCTGGTGCCGTCGCTGACGGTGCCGTCCACCGGGACCTTCTCGCCGGGACGCACGCGCAGGCGGTCGCCGGGCTGCACCTTCTCCAGCGGTACGTCGTGCTCGGTTCCGTCGGCCTCGATGCGGCGCGCGGTCTTGGGCGCCAGACCGAGGAGCGATTTGATCGCCGCCGAGGTCTGGCTGCGCGCCCTCAGCTCCATCACCTGGCCCAGGAGCACGAGGGCCGTGATCATGGCTGCGGCCTCGAAGTAGACGCCGACCTGCCCGCTGGCGCCGCGGAAGGACGCTGGGAAGAGGCCCGGCGCCAGGGCCGCAACGAGGCTGTAGAGGTAGGCCACGCCTACTCCCATGCCGATGAGGGTGAACATGTTGAGGCTGCGGTTGACCACCGAGCGCCAGCCGCGCTCCAGGAGAGGCCAGCCGGCCCACAGGACGACCGGGGTGCTGAGCACCAGCTGGAAGAAGACCCAGAATCGCTCCGGCGCCAACGCCGCGAGGTGGATGCTGGGGATGTGCTCGGCCATGGCCACAATCAGCACCGGAAGCCCCATCGCGGTGGCCCCCCAGAAGCGCCGGGTCATGTCCTTGAGCTCGGGGTTCTCGCCCTCCTCCAGGGTGACCGTGCGCGGCTCCAGGGCCATGCCGCAGATGGGGCAGCTGCCGGGTGAGTCCTGCACCACCTCGGGGTGCATCGGGCAGGTGTACTCCACCTTCTGGCCGGGGGTCGCCACGGTCACGGGCTCCAGGGGCATGCCGCACTGGGGGCAGGCGCCCGGGTCCTTCTGCCGCACCTCGGGGTGCATCGGGCAGGTGTAGTCACCGCCGCCCGCCGCCGGCCCCTGGTGCCCGGCATGGGCGTGGGCGTGGACGCCGTGGCCTGCGGGGTGATCGTGCTCCTGAGACGGGCTCTCGGGACCTTCCTGGCTGCCATAACGATCGGGGTCTGCCACGAAGCGCTCGCGGCACCGTGCGGAGCAGAACCAGTACGTCCGCCCCCCGTGCTCGGCGCTGTGCTCTGATGTGTTCGGTTCTACGTGCATGCCGCATACCGGATCGCGGGCCATGGTTCGCTCCCTTGGTCAAGAGGGCCCTCCGGGCCCGCGCCGCGGCGGGCCCGGAGGGCAGACAGGAGAAGGACTACTTGGACACGACGTTGCCGCAGCGGGCCATCTTCTGGCCGAGGTACGGGTTGCCGATCTCGCCGGCGGGCTGCAGCCAGCTCTTCTTGGCCATGGGGCAGTAGACCACCTCGGGCCGGTTGCCGGTGGCCATCTCGCGGTAGCGCACCATCGGCTTGGAGAGCTCGCCGAAGGCCGCACGAGCGGCCTCGAGATCAGTGGACGCCGCCAGAGCCTTGGCGCTCTTCTCCACCTCGGGCAGCAGGGCAGTGCACTCCGAGGAGTTGTCGGCTGGTACGTCGGCCTGGGCCGCGTCGAACCGGGCAGTGGGGGCGGCGGCCTCGGCGGCGATGGCCCTCGCGTGGACCGCCACGTCAGCGGTGCTGTCGTGCAGGAGCGCCTGGCGGATGGCCTCGTAGTGGGTGGTGATGGTGTCGAAGGCGGTGACGCTCTGGCCGGCGACTGCCAGGCTGGGAACGGCCACCAGGGCCGCCAGGGTAACGAAGAGAGCGAGTCGACGCATGGGATCCTCCCTTACTTTTGCAGCGCAGCGGAGCTTTCGGCTCCGCTGCGGATCTTGACGGCCCGCTCGACGGGGGTGACGAACACGATGCCGTCACCCGGGTCGCCGGTGCGGGCGGCGTTGACGATGATTCTGACGGCGGCATCGGCGCAGTC
Source organism: uncultured Acidobacteriota bacterium (assembly GCA_963844845.1). GTDB lineage: Bacteria > Acidobacteriota > Thermoanaerobaculia > Thermoanaerobaculales > Sulfomarinibacteraceae > CAWJPW01. The sequence continues at coordinate 176,428 of CAWJPW010000005.1, read as the reverse complement.
GTCCTCGCAGACGACCTCGAGCTTGGCCACCTCGGAGGTCTTCTTGAGCTCTGAGGGCGCCAGGGTGAACAGGTACGCCTCGTAGCCGTAGCCGACGCCGTGCACGCGGGCGACGGTGATGCCGGGAGCTCCTCCCGCCCGCAGCGCGTGGATGACGTCGTCCACCTTGACGACTCGGATGTACGCCTTGATCTCCTTCATGGCTCTTCCTCTCAGTCCCTGGTCGGCGCGGGACCGCTGCCACTGTGGGCGTAGAGCGGCGAGCGCGTGAGCTTGATCGACCGCCAGATGAAGTAGATGGCCGGGAAGACGATGAGCTCGGCGATGAACGAGCTGAGCACACCGCCCACCATGGGTGCCGCGATGCGCCGCATGACGTCGGCGCCGGCGCCGCTGGCCCACAGCACCGGGCCCAGGGAGAAGAGGATGGCCAGCACGGTCATCATCTTCGGCCGGATGCGCTTGACCGCGCCGTGGTCGACGGCCTCCACGAGGTCCGCGTAGCTTGCCATGCGACCTTCGCTGGACCACCGGTCGAACGCGATGTCGAGGTAGAGCAGCATCACCACGCCGGTCTCGGCGGACAGCCCTGCCAACGCGATGAGGCCGACCCACACGGCGATGGACCAGTTGTAGTGGAGGGCGTAAAGCAGCCACACCGAGCCGACGATGGAGAACGGCACCGCCGACAGCACGATGGCGGTCTTGACGACGGACTTGGTGTTGACGTAGAGAATGAGGAAGATCAGGAACAGCGTGATGGGGACGATGACCAGGAGGCGCTGCTTGGCCCGCTGCATGTACTCGTACTGCCCGGACCAGAAGATGGTGTAGCCCGCGGGCAGCTTGACGTCTTCGGCCACCACCTTCTGCGCCCGCTGCACCCAGGTGCCGACGTCGATCCCCTTGAGGTCCACGTACACCCAGGCGTTGGGCCGGGCGTTCTCGGACTTGATGGCCGGCGGCCCCTGGTGGAGGCGGATGGTGGCCACCTGGTTGAGGGGCACCTGGGCGCCGGTGGGCGCGGTCACCAGGATCTCGCCGAGCTGCTCGACGTTGTCGCGCAGCTCACGCGGGTAGCGGATGTTGATGGGGTAGCGCTCGAGGCCTTCCACCGTCCACGACACGTTCATCCCGCCGATGGCCGAGGAGATGACGTCCTCCACGTCACCCACCGTGAGCCCGTAGCGGGCCGCGGCCTCGCGGTCGATGTCGAAGTCCAGGTAGTTGCCGCCCATGACCCGCTCGGCATAGGCGGACAGGGTCCCGGGCAGCGGCTTCACTGCGGCCTCGACCTGCTTGCCGATGCGCTGGAGCTCGGAAAGATCCGGCCCCGCGATCTTGACCCCCACCGGGGTCTTGATGCCGGTGGAGAGCATGTCGATGCGGGTCTTGATGGGCATGGTCCAGGCGTTGGTGACCCCCGGGAACTGAATCGCCTGGTTCATCTCGTCGACGAGCTTGTCCTTGGTCATCCCCGGCCGCCACTCGGACGGATCCTTGAGCCGGATGGTGGTCTCGAGCATGGAGAGGGGAGCGGGGTCGGTGGCCGTGTCGGCGCGGCCCACCTTGCCGAAGACCGACTCCACCTCGGGGAAGGTCTTGATGATCTTGTCGGTCTGCTGCAGCAGCTCCTTGGCCTTGGTGATGGAGATCCCGGGAAACGTGGTGGGCATGTAGAGGAGGTCGCCCTCCCACAGCGGCGGCATGAACTCGGAGCCCATCCGCTGCATGGGAATCCAGGTAACGGCGACGAGGATGATCGAGACCAGCACCACCGCCCAGCGCCAGCGCAGGGCGAGGTTGAGGAACGGGGTGTAGACGCGCTGCAGCACCCTGGAGATGGGGTGGGTCTCCTCGGAGTGGATCTTGCCGCGGACGAACCAGTACATGAGTACCGGGATGACGGTCACCGCCACGAGGGAGGCGAGGCCCACCGAGTAGGTCTTGGTGAACGCGAGCGGCTTGAACAGCCGGCCTTCCTGCGCCTGCAGGGTGAAGATCGGCAAGAACGACACCGTGATCACCAGCAGGCTGAAGAAGAGCGTCGGGCCTACCTCCTGGGCCGAGCGCAGGATGATCTCGAAGTGGGAGCGTTTGCCGCGCCACTCCTCGTAGTGCTTGTGGGCGTTCTCCACCATGATGATGGAGGCGTCCACCAGGACTCCGATGGAGATGGCAATCCCTCCCAGGCTCATGATGTTGGCGCCCAGCCCCTGGATCTTCATGACGATGAAGGCGAGCAGGATCGACACCGGGATGGAGAAGATCGCCACGAAGGCCGAGCGGAAGTGAAAGAGGAAGACGATGCACACCAGGGCGACGATGACCGACTCCTCGAGCAGGGTGTGGGTCAGGGTCTTGATGGAGCGGTCGATGAGCCCGGTGCGGTCGTAGGCCACCGAGATCGTCACGTCGTCGGGCAGGCCCTGCTTGAGCTCGGCCAGGCGCGTCTTGACCTTGGCGATGGTGGACAGGGTGTCGGCGCCGTAGCGCACCACTACCACGCCGCCCACCGTCTCGCCCTCACCGTTCCAGTCGGCGAGTCCGCGCCGGATCTCGGGCCCGATCGTGACGTGGGCGACGTCCTTGACGAGGATCGGGGTGCCCCCCGGGCCCACCCCCAGGGGGACTTGCTCGAGGTCCTTGACCTGCTTGACGTAGCCGAGGCCGCGGACCATGAACTCCTTCTCGCCCATCTCCACCAGGCGGCCGCCGACGTCGTTGTTGGAGCGCTTGACCGCCATCTTGATCTTCTGCAGCGAGACGCCGTAGGCGCGCAGCTTCACCGGGTCGACCTCGATCTGGTACTGGCGCACAAAGCCGCCGATGGAGGCCACCTCGGAGACGCCGTCCACCGACGTCAACCCGTACTTGAGGTACCAGTCCTGGTAGGAGCGCAGCTGGGCGAGCGAGCGCTTGGGCGAGTTGAGCACGTACATGAACGCCCAGCCGACCCCGGTGGCGTCCGGCCCCAGCTGGGGTGAGACCCCTTCGGGGAGCTGGCCGCCCATGCCGTTGAGGTACTCCAGCACCCGCGACCGCGCCCAGTAGAGGTCGGTGCCGTCCTCGAAGATCACGTACACGAACGAGTAACCGAAGAACGAGTAGCCGCGGACGACCTTGGCGTACGGCACCGCCAGCATCTTCGAGGTGATGGGGTAGGTGACCTGGTCCTCCACCACCTGGGGCGCCTGCCCCGGGTACTTGGTGTAAACGATCACCTGCACGTCCGAGAGGTCGGGGATGGCGTCAAGGCGTGTGTGCTGGATCGCCCAGATCCCGCCGAGGATGGCGAACACGACCCCCACGATCACCATGAACTGGTTGCGCAGGGACCACTCGATGATCTTATTGAGCATCGCCACCCCCCTGCGCCTCGTGGCGCTTGGTCTCGATCATCTTCTGGATGGCGTCGCGCAGGTTGGACTCGGAGTCGATGAGGAACTGGGCCGAGGTGACGACCTCGTCGCCGGCCGAAAGCCCCGAGAGCACCTGCACCCAGCCCTCGCCGGCCGGGCCGAGTACCACGTCGCGCGGCGCGAAGCGGCCGTCGCCGAGGGCGAGAATCACCACGTTGCGCTCGCCGGTGCGAATGACGGCGTCAGACGGCACCGCGATGGCGTCCTTAGCGGCCACCGGTGAGAAGGTCACCGTGGCGTACATGCCCGAGCGCAGTCGGCCTCCGCGGTTGGGGACCTCGAGGGTGAGCTGAACGGTGCGGGTCTTCTCCGACACCGACGGCTCGATGTAGCGCACCCGGCCGGTGAAGGACTCGCCGGGGAAGTAGGTGAGCTTGACGTTCGCGGGGCTGCCCACGTGGACCCACGGGAGCTGGTCCTCGAACACCTCCACGGTGAGCCAGAGCGTCGACATGTCGGCGATGTGCATGAGCTCCATGCCCGGGCGGATGGCCATGCCCTCGAGGCCGTCCATGCGCTGCGTCACCACGCCCGAAGCCGGGGCGACGACGGCGAGGGTGCGGAAGACCTTGCCGCTGGCCATCATCCGCTCGATCTGGTCGTCGGCGATGTCCCAGTACGAGAGGCGGGTGCGGGCAGCGTCGAGGAGGGCCCGGGCGCGCTTGAGGGCGTCCGCCGGGGCGTTCTTCATCTGCTCGACGTAGCGGGCGGCCGAGAGCAGCTCCTGCTCGGTCTGCACCAGCTCCGGGGCGTAGACGTCGAAGAGGTGCTCGCCTCTGCGCACGGGCTGGCCCACGTAGTTGACCGAGACCTTCTCCACGAAGCCCGGGTACTTGGTGGTGACCGAGACCATCTTTTCCTGGTCGTAGTCGAGGTAGCCGACGGTGCGGATCTGGCGCGAGACGTCACGCGTCTGGACCGTCTCGGTGGTCACGTTCATGTTCTGCTGGACGACGGGGTCGATGGTGACGGTAGCGCCGCTGGTCGCCGCCGACTCCGCCTCGTCGGCGTACACCGGCACATAGTCCATCCCCATGTCGTCCTTGCGCGGCACAGGCGAGGTGATCGACGGGTCCATGGGGTTGCGGTAGAAGAGGATCTTGCGCTTGCCGGAGGCCCCCTTCTCGGAGGCGGCGGCTGCCGTGGCGCCTTGGCGAGCGGAGACATTCTCCTCCCCGGCGACGCCCGGGGCGCTCGCGGGCTCCTGGTTCTCGCCGTTGCTCTTCAGCGGCACCAGGTTCATGCCGCAGATGGGGCACGTGCCGGGGTGATCCTCGATGACCTGGGGATGCATGCCGCAGGTCCAGAGCTGATGGTGGGCGTCGCCGTCGGCGGCGGCGCCGGGCGTGGTGGCGGCCATCACCGGAGCCTCGGGGGAGCCCACCGTTCGCCGGTGGATGAGGTGGAACGGGTCCGCGACGACGAGCAGCGCCAGGCCGGCGCCGAGCACAACCCAGGCGAGGGGCGCGAGTACGCGCCGGAGAGGGCGGTGTTGCGAGGTGCCGTGGGTTTCGTTCATGTCAGTTCTCCCCTGCAGGTCGGACGGGCGCGCCGACGGCGCCCTCGAGCTGAGTCACGGCCACTGCGTAGTCCGTGCGCGCCCGCTCGGTGGCGGTGCGAACCTCCAGCAGGACGCGTTCGGCGTCGAGGAGGTCGAGGGCGTTGAGGGTGCCGGCTTCGTACCCGGCCTCGGCGGACGCGAGCGACTGCCGGGCCTGAACAGTGAGCACGGCCGTGAAGAGATGGAGGCGCTGCCAGATGAGAGGGATCCGGGTGGTGAGATCGCCCAGCGTCTGCTCGATGTCGGCGACCACCTGGCGGCGGGTCTCACTGGCTGCCAACCGCTTGGCGGTGGCCTCCTCGACCCCGGCGGCGAGCTTGCGGCGGTGGACCGGCAGGTTGATGCCGGCCGACAGACCGAGGATGTCCTGGCCGTTGTCCTCCGGCGGGTTCGCGCGCCCGGCCGCGTCGCTCCGGGTGCCCACCAACGCGTAGTTGAGGCCCACGGTGACGTCGGGGTCGTAGGCCTTCCCCGCGAGGTCGATGCGGTCCTGGGCCGCCTGGATGGCGGCGTCAGCCGCGGCGACCTCGGGCCGGCGGGCGACCGCAATGGGGCTCAGGGAGGCCAGGGCCAGCTGGAGCTCGGGGAGGTCCGGAATCCCGGTCACCTGCAAAGCAGTGCTCGCGGGCTGATCGCGGAGAGCGTTGAGCGACGCTGTGAGGGTCGCACGCCGGGCTCTGATGTCCAGCAACCGCGTGTCGTCGCGGGTGATCTCGGCCTGGATCTTGACGACGCCCTCCTCGTGGCCCACGCCGGAGGCGTAGCGGGCCCGCGCCAGCTCCTCGTAGTGGCCGAGCGTGGCCCGGTCGCTGGTGACCACCTGCTCATACGCGTGGAGAAAGGCGAGCTCGTAGTACTCACGGCGGGCCTCGGTCACCAGGCGAAGGCGCTCGGCCTCCACTCTTGCCTCGGCGGCGGCGGCCTCGGCGATGGCGGTCTGCTCGCGCAACCGGAGCTTGCCAAACCACGGGAGGTGCTGCGAGAGGCTGAGTGCCGCCTGCTGCGGTCCCACCCGGGTCTGGGGGCTCATGAGGAAGGCGGTGACGCCGGCCACGGGATCGGGAAGGGCTCGCACTTGCGGAGCCTTCTCGGCTGCGGCGTGTGCCTCGGTGGTGAGGATCGCGAGCTTCGGGTTGCGCTCCAGCACGTCGGTGACGAGCAGCTTCAACCGGGAGTCATCGATGGAAACGACGAGAGCCGAGCTCGGAGAGCTCTCTGCCGATGGCGCTGCAGTCTGGGTGGGCGGTGGCGAGGATGGCCTGGAGGGCACATCCTGCGCTGCGCCGGTCATGGCCAACGCCAAGCAGGTAACGACCAGCACTGGTCCTTGAGTGATCTTCACGGCTTGGTTCCTTTCCTGAGAGGTGCCCGGCCCTTCAGAAAGGGCCAGGCGCTCCTGGACGCGATTTCGCGTGGCCTGAGGAAAGGATCAGATCAGGAAGGAGCAGGCGAGGAGGAAGACGGGTGGGGTTTCGTCAGTCTCGACGTCTGCGGTCGGAGCCGGGCTCAAGCCTTTCGCCGTGGGTACGTTCATCGCCACCTTGGTGAGCGGGCTCGCGAGCGCGGCAGACAGCTCGTTGGGTACGGTGGTCGCGGTCTCGGTGGGCGACGGTGGCGCTGCCGGCTCGTGGTCGCAGCAGCAGGGGCGTTTCATGGTGAGGGGTGCCCGGGATCCCCCCACTTGACCTTCGCAGGTCATCTTGTGGGGGGCCGCGTGCTGGCAGCAGCTGGGCATCGCCGCCGGGGCGCTGAGCTCCGCGAGGCACGCCGCCGCAGCCTGCGCGGGCAGCGCGCTGGCGAGAACCAGCAGCGCGGTCGTTACAGCAGCGGTGATACTTCGCTTCATGCTCACGTACTCGAACGCTCCAACAGGAGAATAGGGACCCTGAATTCCTGTGTCAACTATGCGGCTGAACGGTGGTTGGTTACGGGTCTTGGCGGATCGGATCGTAGGGCTGGAACGGAGTGGGCACAGGGCGGCGGAGGGGACGATCCCGGGTGGCTGCGAACCCAGTCATTGTGCTAAATTTCACGAAGCGGCGTTGGACGCCGGATCCCTGACTGCCGAGAGGAGTGGCCCATGGCGCGCCTGCAACCTTTCCGAGCTCTGCGACCCCCACGCGATCTGGCCGAGCGGGTGGCGAGCCCTCCCTACGACGTGCTCTCCAGCGACGAGGCGAGGGCGATGGCCGATGGGAACCCGTACTCGTTCCTGCACATCAACAAGCCCGAGATCGACCTGCCGCCCGGCACCGACCTCTACGCCGACGCCGTGTACGCCAAGGGCGCGGAGAACGTGCACCGCTTCGTGGATGAGGGCATCCTGGTGCGCGAGGAGATTCCGGCTCTCTACGTGTATCGTCAGCGGATGGGGGACCACGCGCAGATCGGAGTGGTCGCCGGGTGCTCGGTGGATGAGTATGAGGCGGACCTCATCAAGAAACACGAGCACACCCGGCAGAAGAAGGAAGACGATCGCACCCGGCATACCGACGAGACGGGCATCAACGCGGGTCCGGTGTTCCTCACCTACCGGGCACAGCCGGACATCGACGAGCTGGTGGGCCGCCTGACATCAGCGAGGCCAACCTACGACATCACTACCCCGGACAGCATCCAGCACACCGTGTGGGTCGTGGCCGAGCCCGGCGACGTGGCAGCGCTGCAGCGCGCCTTCGCCCGGGTGCCGGCCCTCTACGTGGCCGACGGCCACCATCGCTCGGCTGCAGGGGTACGCGTCCGGGAGCTTCGTCGCGCCCGCAACCCCCACCACACCGGTCACGAGGAGTACAACTACTTCCTGGCGGTGGTCTTCCCGCACGACCAGCTGAATATCATGGACTACAACCGGGTCGTGCGCGATCTCGCGGGGCTTGGCGAGGAGGAGCTTCTCGCGCGCCTCGAGGAGCGCTTCGAAGTGGCGGCGGCCGAGGACGGGCGCCCGGTGCGGCCGCGGACCTTCGGCATGTACCTCAAGGGGCGCTGGTATCGCCTGCAGGCGCGGGAGGGTAGCTATCCGGCGGGCGATCCGGTGGGCAGCCTGGACGTGGCGATCCTGCAGAACAACCTTCTCACGCCGATCCTCGGCATCGGCGATCCCCGCGCCGACGAACGTATCGACTTCGTGGGCGGAATCCGCGGCCTCGAGGAGCTCGAGCGCCGGGTGCACAGCGGGAACTGGAAGATCGCTTTCGCCCTCTATCCCACATCCATCGAGCAGCTCTTCGCGGTTGCGGACGCGGGGCTCGTGATGCCGCCGAAGTCCACCTGGTTCGAGCCCAAGCTGCGCTCGGGCCTGATCGCACGGCCCCTCGACGAATGAGACCATGACCCCCGCCGCAGCGGGGGCCAGCAGGAGGACCCGATGAAGATCCTGATCTCCGACGCCTTCGATTCGACCTTGTCCGACAAGCTACAACGTTTCGGCGAGGTCACCACCGACACCTCGCAGCTGACCGAGGCCGACGTCGTCCTGGTGCGCTCCAAGACGAAGTGCACACGGGAGTACATCGACCAGGCCGGCAATCTGAAGCTGATCATCCGCGGGGGCGTCGGCCTCGACAACATCGACGTGGAGTATGCCCGTGGCAAGGGGATCCGGGTGTTCAACACCGCCGAGGCCTCGGCGGTTGCAGTGGCAGAGCTCGCCGTCGCCCTCATGGTGGCGGTGCCCACCCGTCTGGTCGAGGCGCACACCTCGATGAAGGAGGGAAAGTGGTTGAAGAAGGAGCTCAAGCGCTCCGAGCTCAACGGCAAGACCCTCGGCCTGGTGGGCTGCGGCAACATCGGCACCGAGGTCGGTCTCCGCGCCCGCGCGTTCGGTATGAAGGTCACCGGCTACGATCCGATCCTCAAGGGGCACGAGTTCGTCGACCTGGTGAGCCTGGAGCAGCTGCTCACCCAGTCGGACTACCTCTCCCTGCACGTGCCGCTCACTGACGAGACCCGCGGCATGGTCAACCGGGAGACCATCGCGAAGATGAAGGACGGTGTGGTCCTGGTCAACACGTCTCGCGGCGGTTGCATCGTGGAGGACGACGTGGCCGAAGCGCTCACGTCGGGTAAGATGCGGGCCTATGCCACCGACGTGTGGTACTCCGATCCGCCCGACCCGTCGTCGCCGCTGCTCCGTGCACCCAACGTGATCATGACCCCTCACCTGGGGGCGTCGAGCGCCGAGAACATGCTGCGCATCGGCGACGTGGTGATCCGCATCCTGGACGAGTTCGTCCAGCAGACGGCCTGACGAGGAGGTTGCCGTGAGCAAGGTCTGGAACTTCTACGCCGGTCCCGCCACCCTGCCCCGCGAGGTTATCCTGCGCGCCAAGGAGGACCTGCCGGAGTGGGCGGGAACGGGCATGTCGGTGATGGAGATTTCGCACCGCTCCAAGGAGTACGACGCGCTTCATCACGAGGCCATGTCGCTCATGAGTGAGCTCCTGGGACTCGATGACGACCACCAGGTGCTCTTCCTGCAGGGCGGCGCCTCACTGCAGTTCGCCATGATCCCCATGAACTTCATCCCCGCCGGAGGCTCCGCGGACTACGTGGTGACCGGCTCGTGGTCGAAAAAGGCCCTGAAGGAAGCGAATATCGTCGCCTCGGCGCGGGTGGCGGCGACCACCGAGGGGGACGCGTTCACCCGCATTCCCGGACGCGACGAGATGGACCTCGACGGTGAGGCCGCGTACGTCCACATCACCAGCAACAACACCATTGCCGGCACGCAGTGGCATACATTCCCGGAGATGGGCAGCGCTCCGCTGGTGGCCGACATGTCGTCGGACTTTCTGTGGCGCCCCTTCGACGCCAACCGTTTCGCTCTCATCTACGCCGGCGCGCAAAAGAACATCGGGCCCTCGGGCGTCACTGTGGTGATCGTGAAGAAGTCCTGGCTGGCCGACGCCAACGACAAGCTCCCGACGCTGCTCAAGTACTCGACTCACGCCGAGAAGGACTCCCTCTACAACACCCCGCCGACCTTCGGGATCTACGTCATCCGCCATGTGCTCAAGTGGCTCAAGGACATGGGAGGCCTCGCCGCCATGGAGCAGCGCAACCGCGACAAGGCGGACCGTCTGTATGCCTGCATCGCCGCGCATGACGGCTTCTACCGCTGTCCGGTGGAGGAGGCGAGTCGCTCGGTGATGAACGTCGTCTTCCGGCTGCCCTCCGAGGAGCTGGAGGCGAAGTTCGTGGCCGAGGCCAAGGCGGTAGGTATGGTGGGCCTGAAGGGACATCGCTCGGTGGGTGGCTGCAGGGCATCCATCTACAACGCCATGGAGCCGGCCGGTGTGGACGCTCTCGTCCAGTTCATGAACGAGTTCGCGCGGCGCAACGGCTGAGCGGCCGCGGCGAAATTCAGTCGTGACGAGAGGGCGGGCCGGGACCCGCCCTCTCGTTTGTCTCGACAGGTCATTAGGGAACGGCGTCCGACCAGTCGGTAAGCTCGGGAGACTCGAAGTCCGTGAAGAAGATGATGTCACCGGAAGCCACGGAGTGTCGCGCGACGTTGCTGTGGCCCTGGAGGTCGTAGGCCGTGAGCGTCACGTGGTGAATGCCCTCGACCTCGTAGTTGTGATACACCCTGCTGCAGTTGATGAGGCGGGTGCAGCCGCTGCTCTCCTGAGTTCCATCGCCGAAGTCCCACGTAGCAGTGGCAATAGATGAGTAGGTGGAGCTCAATGCTGCGTTGAAGGTGATTCTTGAAGGGGCGAGAGGGGACCGCGTCCATTCGAAGTCGGCGCTGACTCCTGACAGCTCGATGACCAGCGGTACACGAGCGATCGTCGTGTCGCCAGTCACGGGGTCGCGGAGGGTGAGCTCCACCGTATAGGTTCCGGGCAGAAGACTGTTGGGTGGAATCGAGCAGACCATTTCGTTCGGGCAATCGAGGTAGAGTGCAGGACCCGAGACGACCCAGGTGACGTCAGGGGTGACACCGGTGGCGACCAGTGACCCGCTGCCGTCGAGAGTGACGGTAGCGTCGGAGAGGCCGACAGCCGGGAGGACACTGACCGCAGCGATGACAGAATGGACCGTGATCGTGGCGGTGGCCTCCGAGGTGTACGGCGTGCCCTCGACCGTGTGGCCGTAGTGCGCCACCAGAGTGCAGTCCCAGTCGCCTGGTTGACTGGGGGAAAAGGTCAGCACTGGCTCCTCGCTGTATGGCGTCTCTGAGCGCGACGCGCCGTGGAGTGTCACGTACCAATCGTAGCCCGTGGGGTGACCCTCACTGGCCCTTCCATCGAGGCTTACCGGCTGCCCCGTGAGCATCGTGAGGAGAGACGCCGCAGAGAGAAGAGAGGTGTGGCATACGAACAGTGGCACCACCACTGCGAGGAGGCGACGCAGGAGCCTGCAATGACGCGTTACGAGCATGACGAGCATCCCTCACGTGAGAGGCTAACGTGCAGGCAAGGTAGTCACAAGTGACAACGATCACTTGGTTTCCGCTCGCCGACTCGGCCGTACCTAAGAGCTGGATCATAGTGGAGAGGCGGGAATGTAGATGGCATCTCCCGAGAGGTTGTCGACCACCGAGGCATAGCCGGCGATGGCGCCGTCACCGCTGTCGAGGAAGATGTCGACGCGCGCGTTCGTCTGGGTGGCGGCTCCCACCGCAGCGAACACGCTGTTGACCTGCTTCACCTGGTAGGGTCCAAGGGTGAACGAGCCCACGCCCAGCGTCGAGCCGCTCGCGTCCTTGAGGACGTAACGCACCTGCGCGGTGCCGCCCTTCACCTCGCAGACGCCGATGTTGCTGCGAAAGGCGCCGGACTGGTCGATGCTGATGAGGGTTGCCGAGCCGCCGCTCGAAATCCCTCCGCTCACGGCGCCGATGAACTGACCGTAGCTGCCCGAGGCCGTCTGGTTGTAGGTACGAGAGGTGATGACCAAGGCGCTGCTGGGGTCCTGCGCGGCCACCCTCAGCGAACCGGAAGCATCCCCGAGCCCGAACAGCGTCCCGAGCACATCGTTGACAGCCAGCTGGTGGCCGGTTCCCACGGTGGCCGTGGCGGTGGCGTTGGCGCCCGCGGTCCCCACTTCGGGTCGGAACTCCAGAGTGAGCTGGGTGGCCGGTCCCGGGTTGAATATCCGGAGGTCGCTGACCCAGTTGGTGCCGGCAGCGCCACCCTTCTTGGCGACGATGGGGATCACGAACGACTCGGCGGACGCTGCGCGAGCGCCGGGAATGGCGATGGCGTCACCTGTTCGGTTGTCCACCACCGACGCGTAGGCCGTCACCCTTCCGCTGCCCCCTACCACCTCGAGGGTGGCGTAGGCGTTGTCGCTGGCGGGCGCCCCTAAAGCGGCAAAGAGCCCGTTGACCTGCTGGTTCGAGAACGCCGGCACGGTGTAGACGGCCGGTGTCCCCAGGACCGCACCGCTGGCGCCGGCGTGTAGCGTGATCCTGACGTCGGCCGGGTGGCCGGTCAGCTCCGAGAAACCCAGGTTGGTCCGATAGGTTGGGCCGTCTGCCAGCTGGGTCATCACCAAGGGCCCGCTGCCGCTCGCGATAGCTGAGGCCGCAGGTACCATCCCGATGTACTGCCCGTAGGTCCCCGTGCTTCCCCCGGTGTTGTAGGTGCGGGAGGTGGCGAGGAGGCCGCTGGCGTCGGTTTGGAAGACGAGGTTGCCCTGCAGCGAGGTGGAGCCAAAGCGCTCGCTCACGATGTCCGGCAGACTCGCTACCGTGTTGGCGGGTATCTCCAGGTTGGTCTGCTGGAAGCTGCTGGTTCCGTCGGCACCCTTGGGGATCAGGTAGAGCGCGACGTTCGCCGACGCTCCGAACGACGGGTTCAGGATGCGCACGTCGGTCACCCAGAAGGTCCCGTTCTCACCCGAGGCGTGGGCGGCCACGGGCACCGCGAAGGCGGCGGTAGTGGGCGGCTGCGGCGCCTGCCGTGTGGTCAGCTGGAGCGCCCATCCGGTGAGCCGCGGAGCCACCCCGGTGGCAGGCCCCGCGGTGTCGTCGAAAACCTCGAGCCGCCAGGTGCCGGCGGCCTGGAGCCCGTTGAGGACGTCGAGGCTCTGCTCGGGGGCGACCTCGCCGGGGTAGACCGTATAGATGCCGTTGGTGCCGACGGTGTAGTCGAACGTACCGGCCGGCGTGTTACCGGGGCCGTGGTCATGTAGTGTCACTCGGGTCCCGTCGGGCGAGACCAGCGTCACGACCAGCTGCTCGGGCCGCGGGTGGGCGATCTTCACCTGTACCCGCGCCGACTCGATGAATCCCGTGTCGGTGAGCGTGAGGTGCGAGACAGCTGAGGTTCCGGTACCGTCCGGGACGGGGACCATCGTCTCGTCGCCCACGCCCACGCCTGGATGGTCGAGGACGGCGCTGAGGTCGATGAGGGGACGAGTCACGTCGTCGGCCGTATCGGTGACCAGATCGCCGGTGATCTCCAGGAGGAGGCGGGCGCGTACGGGGTTCATGCCCGCGATCGCGTCGTAAAGGAGTGCCACCGAACCGGTCGCGTAGGGGGTCGCCGCGGAGGTGCCGCCGAAGCTCTCGGTCGTGCCACCTGCCTTGGCCGCGGTCACCAGCTCGGACGGCGCGAACAGGTCGAGATAGCTGTTGGTGTTGCTGTAGCAAGTGACGGTCTTGGCGCTCACCATGGAGTCTGTGCAGAGGTAGGGAGCACAGCTCGGTCCGTCTCCACAGTAGGAGAGCCCGACGATGGAGGTGTCGTACACCGATGCAACCGAAATGGCATTGGTCACACATGCCGGCGCCGTGATCTGCCCCTTCTTGGCCTCGTTGCCGGAGGCCGCAAGCACCGCGATTCCTGCTGCGGTGGCATCGTCAATGGCGGTGCCGTAGGTGGTCCGCGGATCGCAGGGCCCGTTGAAGAAGCCGCCGCCGAGCGAGAGGTTCAGGGCAACCACGTTGTACGCGTCGCGCTCGAGGATTGCGTCCTCGATGGCGGCGGCCACGTCGCTGGAGTAGAAACTGCCGCACTCCGTATCCGAGCTCGCCTTGTAGGCGAGGATCCCGGCTCCGGGCGCCACGCCCCCATCGAAGTGCCGAGCCGCACTCCAGGTGTAGGGGAGGCCCGCAGCGATCGAGGCCACACCGGTTCCATGGTCGCCGCAGTCCATCGGGTCGTCGTCGTTGTCGGCGGTGTCCTTGCCGTACAGGACCTTACCGTTGGGAATCGCACCGCTTCCCATGGTGGGATGGTTGTAGTCGACGCCGGTATCGACGATCGCCACCGAGGTGCCTTCACCGGTGTAGCCGAGGTTCTGCAGGTAGTCGGCGTGGATCAGCGCCTTGCCATCGGAGGTGAGGGCACGCCATACGACATCCTTCTCGATGCGAGCCACCCGCGGGTCCCTGGCCAAAGCGGCAAGGCCCTTGCGGCTCAGCTTCGCTGCGAACGAGGAATGGAGCCGGAACCGTTGGGTCACCGCCATGTCCGCTTGTGGGACCTCGACCCGCAGGCGCTCGAGCTCCTGCCCGACGGTGCGGCGCACAGCCTCCAAGCGAGACGCGGGTTGGGACACGCCGCGTGGCGCCATGGGAAGGCGCACGTCGGGGGGCTCCTCGAGGTGGATGATGACGCGGAAGCTCGTCGCTCCCTGGTCCCATGCTGCCACGACGCCGCCATCGAGTCGGCCGCGGGCGGCAGGCTCGAGATCGGCGGCCACGGCGGAGGCGACGACTCCGAGGATGATGAGGCCAGCAGTGACGAGGAAACGCTTTGCGGACATGGTGAACCCTCCACGTGGGGGCTGAGTATAGGTGGTTCGCCGGGCACCCTCAATACCCGCGCGCACGTCAGGGCCGTGTCCGGAGGCTGCTAGCATGTGCCGGTGCGCCGCCTGGTGATCGCCGATGCCCACGTGGGTCAACGACCGCACGACGCGGAGGAGATGGGCGTGCTCGTGAGGGCTGCCGTGGAGGCCGGCTACGGCGAGCTCGTCTACCTGGGCGATGCCTTTCAATACCTGATCGGGATGTCCAAGTTCTGGACCCGAACCGTGCGGGCGGTGCTGGGCAGCTGGGCCGACGCCCGCCGGCTGGGCGTGCGCGTGGTTCTCGTTGAAGGGAACCGGGACTTCTTCCTCGACGCGCCCGAGCTTGCTCCCTTCTGCGACCTGGCGGTGACCCGCTATGAGGTATCAGCGGGGCCACGGCGGGTGCTCATGGTGCACGGCGACCGCATCAACCGGGAGGACCGCCGCTACCTCTTCTGGGCCGCGGTGTCGAAGTCGCGCATCGCGCGGCTGTGGGCACGCCTGTTGCCGCGCCGCGTGGCGGTGCACATCGTCGAGTCGATGGAGGCGCGGCTCGCGGACACGAACCGTAGCTTCCGCTACCGCAAGCCGGTCGAGGCGCTCGAGGAGCGGGCCAGGAAGGCATGGGCCCGGGGCATCGATCTCGTCCTGTGGGGCCACTTCCACACCGGTTGGGAGTTGGGCGAGGGAGAGAAGCGAGCGATGGTCGTCCCGGCGTGGCTCGAGACCGGAGCGGCATTGTGCATCGACGACGACGGCACGTGGACGTTTGTGGATCAACGCTTGACACCTCTCGCGGGCGTTCCAACAATGAGGGAATGAGCCTCGACCCTGCGACAGACCCGGCAGCACAATGAAGGAACCGCGCCGTCTCGGCGCTGCAGTCGCTCCGCTCGATGCAGTCGCTGTCGTGCCTCCCTCCAAGAGCATCACCAATCGAGCCCTGGTGACGGCCGCCGCGGCGGGCGGCGGAGTCGTGCACTCGCCGTTGGACGCCGAGGACACCCGTCTCTTGGCCCGGGCCTTGGCCGGCTGCGGCTGGGTGGTGAGCTGGGCTGACTCGGTGGAGATCGGACCGCGACGGCCGCTCCGTGAGTCGGTGACGGTCAATCTCGGGAACTCCGGAACCGGATCTCGCCTCCTGCTCGCCCTCCTCGCCAGCTCCCCCGGGATCGTCGTGGTGGACGGCACGCCGCGCCTACGCCAACGGCCCATGGCGCCACTCCTCGATGGACTGCGCCGCCTGGGCGCCGGCATCGACGCTGCCGCGAGCGCCCTTCCGGTGCGGGTGAAGGGACGGCGCCTCAGCGGCGGCCGCCTCGAGCTCGAAACCGGCGCATCGTCGCAGTTCGCCAGCGCCCTCCTGACCGCGGCGCCGCTGATGGAGCGGGGGCTCGAACTCCAGCTCGCGGGCGAGATACCGTCGCGCCCCTACCTCCTGCTCACCAGCGAGGTACTGCGGACCTTCGGCGCTCAGGTCACCCACGATTCCTCGGGTCGCCACTGGCGCGTGACCGCAGGCCGACTGCACCCCGCGCATCTGACCGTCGAGGGCGACTGGTCGGCCGCGGCCTTCTTCCTCGCGGCAGCGGCGGTGGCAGGGGGCAGGGTCCGTGTGCACGGTGTGCGCGAAGACAGCCCGCAGGGCGATCGAGCAATGGTGGAAATCCTTCGTGCCGCGGGAGTCGAGGTGCGGTTCGACGGCCACGGTGTGGTGGCCACCGGACCGGTCATGCGACCGGTGGTGGCTGACCTTCAGGACACGCCCGACCTCTTCCCCGCCCTTGCCGCGGTGGCCGCCTGCGCGCCGCCGGGCTCTCGGCTCAGCGGCTTGGAGCACCTGCGCCACAAGGAGAGTGATCGCCTGGCGGTGATGGTCGCGAACCTGCGTGCGTTGGGGGCGGAGATCGTGGTCGAGGGTGGTGAGGTGGCCGCGCGGTTCGGCCGTGGACTCGAGCCTCGATCCGGCAGGCATCCTGAGGCCCTCGAGCTCCCCGCCGCGGATGACCACCGAGTTGCCATGGCGCTGGCGGTGGCGGCTCTACGGGCGGGTCCTGCGGTGGTTGACGACGCCCGTTGCGTGGCCAAGTCGTTCCCGCGCTTCTGGGAGCAGTGGCCGGAGCCTGCTGGATGAGGCTTCCCATGGCCGATGCGCTCCTCGTCGACCACCCTGCCATTCCGGTGCCCGGTCCCTGCGCCACGCGAGGTTGGCGCCTCCCGTCGCGGCCGCTGCTTGCCCGGCACGAGAAGAGTGAACGCGAAAAGCTGGCCTACGCGGTCCAGCTGCTGGCAGTGACCGCGCATCTCGCCGAGCTCGACCTCTGGCCCGGCCTCGGAGCGCTTCGCCACGCGACGCTGGAGGAGGACGGCGGGGTCTCCCGCGCCGTCCTCGGGGGCATACCAGTTCCACTCTCGCCCCTTCTGCACCGTCTTGGCGGGGGCGAGCAGGCTCTGCGCCGCATCCGTGATGCGAGCCTCGAGACGGTGGGAACCTCAGCGGGTCTCTCTGCAGCGCGCGTGCGCGAGCTGAGCCAGCAGCGCAGCCCGTTCCTCGAGCCATGTCTGGAGGGGCTGCTCAAGGACCTGCCGGAGCCCCTGGATGGCGCCACTGCTCGCTCGCTCTGGTGCGTTCGTTGGCGGATGCCGGCTCTCCCCGAGAGCCCGGAGGCGGCATACTGGACGCTGGTCGACGTGGGTTTGAGCAGCCGCCTCGGGGCGGCGGTTTGGGCGCGGCTGAGGGGAGAGGGGAGGCCCGCCTGGTGGCTGCGAAGACTGGGTGACGACGAGACTACCGGGCCGCTCCCGCCAACAGCGGGCCGTGGCGTCCTTGTTCTTTCAGGGCATCTCTCGGCCGGTGACCTCGAGTGCGTCGGCCGGTGGGTGGAACGTCCGGGCTGCAGCGCTGTGGCGGTGGGAGAGCTTCCCGCGGGCTGGAACCCGCCAGCTCCGCGGCTCGTCGAGCGCGACCGGCTCGACCTCCACCTACGCCTGCTGGGGGTCCCGGCCGAGCAGGCCCGCAGGGAGGTGGAGACCCGGGTGCACGCGTGCGATCCCCTCATGCCCGAGGATCGCGCGGCGCTCACCTTTGCCGCCGCACAGCGTTTTCGCGAAGGCGCGTCCGCCGCAACCGTGACGGTTGGATCGACGCCCCGCGTGCATCGCGTGCTCGCACTCCTGCCCGAGGGGCTCCCGGAGGGATTCGTGGTCCTCCACGCCGGAGTTCGTCCCGCCGTGCTGCGGCGTCAGAGGGAGGCCGGCCTCGCGGTCTGCCGCGGGGACCGCTGGGCCACGCCGGCACCGGTGCCACTGACCCGCGACCCTCTTCACATCGAGGTGGCGGCGCTGCTGCGCGAAGACGACCCGCGCCGGCTACGCCACCTCGCACTGGGTGGTGAGGATGCGAGTCCTCTCGCCGCCTGGGCGCGGCAGCGCGTGGAGGAGCTTGACGGGAGCGCGGTTCGTGCCGTTCTGGCACCGGTCGATCCCGAAGCCCTCGGCCCCGAGCTGCTCGATGTCCTCCTCGAGGCCTTCATGCTGGAGCTCGACCTCGCCGGTATGCGGTCGGTGCTGCACGCCTGCCAGGGAGTCGCCCGGCGCGCCTGGCAACGATGTCTGGAAGCGGCCGACGCGGGCGAGGCCTCGCGGGCGCTGCCACCCGACGACGAGGTCGAGCGCTGCCCCCACGCCGCCGCCGAGGTTGCCCTCCGGGCGCTTCAGATCGCACGGGTCCATGGCGGATGGGGCGACGCCGGCAGGGTTCTGGACCGGTGCACGGGCGCGCTCCGCGGCGCGGCGCGGGCCACAGTGGAGCTTCGCCGCACGCTGATCGAGGAGCCCGAGCGCCTGCGCGAGCGCGAGTGGCGGCGGGGGCTGGTGGGGGGCAATCCGCGTCTGCGGCGGGAGTGGCTGCGCTGCCGCGCGGTGATGCTCCTGTGGCAGGGGCGCGCCCGAGCTGGCGAGCGACTGTTCCGGCGCCTGCTCGACGTGACGTCGCCCGGGCGCCTCGGACTCGTGCACCTTGACTTGGGAGCGGCCGCGCTCCTCGACGGCCGCAGCGATGATGCCGAGCGGGAGCACCTGCGGGCCCTGCGCCTGCTTGAGGCGGCGGGCTTCCGCCGGCGCCTCGAGCACGTGCTGTTCAACCTCGGAGTGGGTGACCTCGACCGCCTGCGGGTCGCGCGCGCCGGCGAACGACTGCACGGGAGCGGGGAGGCCGAGGATCCCGTCTTCGAGCTGGAGCTGGCCCGGCTCGCGCTTGCAACCGGTGACGAGGACGAGCTGCGTGAGCGTGTCGAGGCTCTGGACAGCCGCGCCACGCAGGCGGGCTCTGGGACCTCCGAGGCGCTGGTCCTCCTGCAGGGAGTCATCCGACTGCTCGACGGTGACGCTCTGGGAGCCGCAGAGCTGCTCGGCGGCGGCGGGGAGGAGGGGGCGGCCTGGAGGGGGCTGGCCGAGGCCGTCGCCCACGGCACCCACCCCCCGGACGCGGCGGATGACGGCTGGGGTGTGTGGCGGGGCGCACGACTGGCGGCGCGGGTGAGGCGCGGCGAGGCGAGTGCCACGGTCGACGTCGACGGAACCGACGACCTCAGGGACGCTTTTGCCGTCGCCATCCTCGAGCGTCTCCTCGGGCGCCAGTGGTGGCTCGCCGGCCCGCAGCGCAAGAGGTTGGCCCGACGCCTCGCCGATCACGGTCTGAGCGGCTGGTCCGCACGCCTCGCGGGGGAAGGCGGGGTGCCGGACGCGGCTCTTCAGGCGTTGGCGGCTCTCCTCGACGGGTTTGACCTCGCCGGTCTGGATCCAGAGGCCGCCGAAGCCCTGTTACGCTGCCTAGGGCTCACCGGTCTCGAGGTCACACAGAACGAGGGCGTGACGCGGCGCCTGGGGGAGGGACCGCGCGGAGCTCCATTGCGGCGTGGGGACCTGACGATCACGCCCCTGGGCGGCGAGGCCGGGACGAACGGCCTGTGGCGTCTGCTCACGAGCACACTGTCCCAAGGGGTCTCCGCCGCGGCTGGTCTCGATCCCGATCCCGAGGCTGCGGCGACCGGGATTCACGGGGTCAGCTCCGCGACCGTCGACCTGCGGCGCGAGCTTCGCTCGCTGGCTCCCAGCCTGTTGCCGGTTATCCTCCTGGGTGAGACGGGCGTGGGCAAGGAGGTGGCGGCGCGTGCGCTTCACCACCTCTCGGGGCGGGCCGGTCAGTTCATGCCCGTGAACGTCGCAGCGATCCCGGCCGCCCTGCTCGAGGCCGAGCTGTTCGGTGTGGTGAAAGGCGCGTTCACGGGAGCCGACCGCGCCCGCCGGGGCCTGGTGGACGCCGCCGACCGGGGCACCCTCTTCCTCGACGAGATCGGTGATCTCGATCCGAGCCTGCAGGTCAAGCTGCTCCGCTTTCTCGAGTCCATGGAGATCCGACCGGTGGGCGCCACAACCACCCACCACGTGGACGTGCGCCTGGTGTGCGCGACCCATCGCGACCTCCGGGCCGCGGTCAGCGACGGCACGTTCCGCCAGGACCTCTTCTATCGAGTCGCCTCCGCGGAGGTGAAGATCCGGCCCCTGCGCGAGCGCCCGGACGACATCCCTGCGCTTGCCCGGCTTTTCGCCGAGCAGGGCGTGGCCCGTGACGGCTTGCCGCGCTCACGCTGGTCGCCGGCCGCGGAAAATCTGCTGCAGCGGCACGTCTGGCCCGGCAACGTGCGGGAGCTCAAGCACGTGGTCCAGGTGGCGGTGGTCCGGGCCGCGGGGGGGGTGGTCCTGCCCGAACACCTGCCGCTTGAGGTGGGACCGAGCCGGCTCCCGTTGCCCCGCGGCGGCTACGAGCAGGCGCTGCTGGAGTTCCGTCGCCGCATCCTGAGCGAGGCCCTAGCGCGTCACGACGGCAACCGCTCGGCGGCGGCCCGCGAGCTGGGCATCTCGCGCCAGACGCTCCTCTACCACATCAAGGTCCTGAACCTGAAGTGACCCTCTTCTGAGGATCACGAGGTGACTCGGGAAAAAAAAGGAGCGGACCTCGCGGTCCGCAGGAAGAAGGAGGAGGTATGATGCGTGCGCCAGGTCTCGACTGGTCGCACTTCCTGTAATAGCAAACCGCGTGCCAGGATTCCCGATGCGTGTAAGATTCTTTCCAGAACCCCAGTGGGCAAGGGTCTGTCGGGGTTCTTCACCGGCGGCGGCGGAGGAGTCGTTGGTCGGGGGCATGAGGATAGGTGCCAAGCTGACACGCGCGAAGCGGGAGATGGCACCCGTAGGTGGGCGGGGAGGGACGCCGTGACCGGGCGCAGAAAACGCACTCTCGTACTGAGCGGAGCGCTGGCAGCCGTTCTGGTGCGAGGTGTGGCGTTCGATGGTTGGTGGGAGTGGCGAGCCCTCGAGGGTCTCGCGGCCTCGAGCCCGGCGGCGGCGGCCGAGCGCGCGGCCACGGATCGAGCCGTCGTACTGCCGGCCGCTCCCGCGTGGCTTCGCCGCCTCGGCGGCGCTGCTCTGGCCGGTGCGCCGCCAGCACTCGCGGCGCGCGCATTGCACCGCATCGGCAAGACGCAATGTGCCTGGTTGCCGGCGGATCCGGACGGCTTTACCAACCTCGCCCGTGCGGCGGTGCTCGAGAACCGAAGTGACGACGCCAGGAAGCTGGTGGCTCAGGCGGTGCGACGGGACCCCACGTCGCCCTACCTTCTGCGTGTGGCAGCGATCTTCGACATCGATGCAGGCCGCTACGAGGAGGCGCTGGATCGTTTGGCTGACGCCGAGGCCCTGGCCCCGCGCTTCCGCCACCCCCCTGTGGAGGTGGTTCCCGGCGACGACGACTGGATTCGGCTCGAGGGCCTGCGGCGACGGGCGGCACTTTATCCGGGCGAACGCACGAGCGCGCTGCTGAGTCTCGCGGAGGAGCTCCGGAGCCGCGGCCGCGGCCAGGAGGCCGCCGACGTCTTGGCACCCGTACACGGGGACCCCGAGGTAAGGGTGCAGCTGGCCCGCTGGGCGCTCGAAGACGGTCGGCCGTTGAAGGCCGCGACGTTGGCCGCTGCAGTTGCAGAGCACACGTCGCTTCCGGTGGGCCTCCGCGTGCGGGCCTGGTCGGTGGTGGCCCTGGCCCGCGCGGCGAGCGGCGACGATGCCGGGGCGGACCAGGCCGCTGGTACCGCCATTGCCCTCGGCCCCAACTCACCGTCGCCTTACCTTGCCCTCGCCCGGCTCGCCACGAGCCGCGACGAGCCTCAGCGTGCGCTCGAGCTGCTGCGCCGCGCCTGGGGCGTTGCACCCACAGATCTGGGAGTCCTGCTGGCCGTGGCACGCGCCGCCGAGGCCGCGAATCAGCCGCGCGACGCAAGGCTCGCTCTCGAGCGCGCCGTCGAGGTCGCTCCCGAGCGCGCAGATGTGGCCGCGGTGCTGGTGCAGTATCTCCTCGCTCATCACGAGTACATGGACGCCGCGCTGCGCCTCTCCCGCGCGCTCGATCGCTTCCCCACCGACCAACGCCTGCTTGCCCAGGCCGCTCGCCTAGAGCATGAGACCACCGATCGTCGTTAGCGTAACCCCACGCTTGTCCACGCTCCAAGGTCCGCGGAAGAGTGGCAACTCATGCTGCGACACCCCATCAGTTCCTCCCCTCCTCATCGGGCGGCGGGGGAGGGGCGCTCCTGGCCCACTCCATCTGTCGGCAGATGCCGTGCAGGATGGCGATCTCTTTCGACGTCGCTCCCGCCCGGCCGAGGAGGCGTCGCAGCTTGCGGAGGATGCGTTCGGGATTGGCGGCATCGAGAAAGCCGATGGCTAGCAGAGACTGACGCAGGTGCGACATGAGGGCGGCGAGCTCGGCCTCGGGGGCCGGCTCGGGCAGACCGGGTACGGGGCCCGTGATCTCCAACGACATCACTCCCAGGAGGATGGCGATTGACTGGGTGAGGTTGAGGACCGGAAACTCGGGCTGGGTGGGAATGCGCACCACGAGGTCACAGCGATCGAGGTCTGCACGAGCGAGTCCGCGTGTCTCGTTGCCGAATACCAGAGCGGCGCGCTGCGCCCCCCGTGCGGCCACCAGGCGAGCGGCTTCGTGGGGGGCGATGAGAGGGAGCGCGTCGCGCCCGCGGCCCGACGCCGTGCCCACCAGGCTGGTGAATGGCGCGGCCGCCACGTCGAGAGTGTCATGGCATGCGATCTCGAGGTGACTCTGAGCGCGGCACGCCCAGCTGAGTACCTCGGGGTCGTCGGGCGCCACGCCCGGGCGCACAAGGTCCACTCGAGGAACGCCGAAGTTGGCGGCGATCCGCAGCGCGGCGCCGAGGTTGCCGGGGGCGGCCGGCTCGACCAGGATCAGGGCTGCAACAGCCACGGAGGGTATACTAGCCCAAGGCCAACCGTCGCACGAACGAGAGGGGACCCGGGATGCTCATCCCTCTGGGGCACGAGCAAACCTCGGTACGCAGGCTGCCGTGGGTGACCTTCGGCATCATGGTGCTGTGCATCCTGGCCTATGTGCTCACCCTGGCCGGAACTCACGAAGGGGATCCCCGCCAGCGCCTCGACGAGGTGGCCCAGTACTACATGAGCCATCCCTACCTGGAGCTGGACCCCGGGCTGAAGGGGGTCTTCTTTCACGGCAAGACGCAGGAGGAGCAGGAGGCGTTTCGCGAGGCCGCCAAACACTTTGCGGCGAGGCCCGACGATCCGGCCGACGAAGCGGCCGAGCAGCGGCAGTTGGATCAGCTCACCGAGCGCTTCTTCGCTGCCGTGGTGCCCGCACCCTACCGGGAGTGGGGTCTCATCCCCGCGAAGATCCACGTGCTCGCCTTCATTACGTACATGTTCATGCACGCAGGGTTGCTCCACCTGCTCGGTAACCTCTTCTTCCTCTACCTCGCCGGTCCGTTCATCGAGGATGTCTGGGGCCGTCCCCTCTACATCGCCTTCTACCTGGCGGCCGGCGTCTTCTCGGCGGGCATGTTCGCGTTGCGCTACCCCCAGATGGAGGGCCCCCTTATCGGCGCCTCGGGCGCCATCGCCGGGGTTATGGGCGCCTTCTTCATCCGCTACTGGACATCGCGAATCAGGTTCTTCTACTGGATCGGCTTCGTCTTCCGCGGGACGTTTTCGGCTCCCGCCTGGTTGATGCTGCCGCTGTGGTTCCTGAGGGAAGTGGTCTGGGCCACGGGCACCGATGCTGCGAACCCCGAGGGTGGAGGCGGAGGTGTGGCCTACTGGGCACACGTGTGGGGGTTCGCCTTCGGCGTCGCGATCGCGCTGGCGGTCCGCTTCCTCCGTGTCGAGGAGCGGTTCATCCATCCGGCCATCGAGTCGAAGATCACCCTCGTGGCCAACCCGCTTGTCGAGGAAGCCGCTCAGCTACGCGACCAGGGGCGGGGTGACGACGCGCTGGCGCTTCTCCGTGACGAGGTCCGACGCAACCCCGATACCCAGCTCATGTACTGGACGCTGGCGGTGCAGCAGGGGGCTGCCGGGGAGGCCGCTCCGGTGGCCGAGCGGCTCATCCGCGACGCCCTGAGGAACGGAGACGTCGAGATCGCGGAATCACATTGGCGGGAGCTCCGCCAGCATGCGCCGGCTGCCATACCCGAGCCTTCTCTGGCGGCCCGCATGGCCGAGCAGTTTGCCCAACAGCGTCTACAGGAGGACGCGTCGGACGCGCTGGACGCAGCACTCGCCGAGGCGGGCCCCGCCACCGGCGGAGCCATCCTGCTGCGGCTCGCCAGAGTAGCCGCTCAGTTGGGCAGCCCCCGCACGGCTGAGGTCATCCGCGCCGCTCGCGAGCATCCGGAGCTTCCGCCCGAGGCTCTCGAGGAGCTGGGGCAGCTGGAGGGCGCGCTGCCCGAGTCTTCGCTGCCAACCTCCCCCCTGGCGGACGCTCCGGTTCCGCCCTTGCCTTCGGCGCCCGCCATCGAGCAGGGCACAACCGGGGAGGAGGATGTCCCGCCCGAGCCGGTCATCGAACCACGGGTCGTCGCCCACCGCCTGGAGCGCATGGACGGCGTACCCACCGCGCTGGTCGGCGACTCTCTGGTGGTCAGCGTCCAGGGCGAGACCCGCTCGGTGCCGCTCTCTCGCTTGCAGGCGGTGGCGGTAGCGGGTATCCAGGGGTCGCCTCCGGTGCTGCTGGTCGACCTGCTCCTGGACGGACCGTGGAGCGACCGCGTGGCGCTGCGCACCGTCCGTCTGCTGAGCTCGTCGTTCGACCCGCAGCTTCTGATGCCGGAGGCGGCGTCGACGATCGAGGCTTTCCGCAGCCTCCTCGACCTGCTCCTGCAGATCAGCGAGGCGGTCCCCCTGCCTGACCCCGACGCGGCAGTAGGAAGACCCTTCCGCATGTTCGCGTCGGTGGCTGCCTACGAGCAGGAGGTGCTCGGGGTGGAGCGTGAACCCCCGCCCTCCCCCCTGTCCGTGGCGCACTGACAGCGCCGGCTCAGCTGAGCACGACCTCGCTCTTCAACGGAGGCACCCCTCACTCGCCGAACACCTCGGCGGTGAACGCGAGCACCGTGGTGTCGGGGGTGTGCCAGCAACCCGCCGGAAGACCCGCCTTGCGACAGGTGTGATCCAGCAACGTCACGCGATCCCAGCCATGCTCGACGGCGACCTGGGGCAGCAGCAGTCCGCGGTGGAGTCCGCGCTCCACCATGACGCCGTGACGGCCGGGGATCACGGCTGAGGGGTCGACGCGCTCGAGAACCGACAACGCCGAGACCTCCAGGTGGAGCCCGGACAGCTCGGGGGCCGTCACAGGAGGAAAGCGGGGGTCGTGGAGCGCAGCGGCGAGGGCATTGTCCCGCACGCTCCGCCACAGCGGCATGACTCCCTCCACGTGGCCGATACAGCCGCGCAGAGAACCGTCAAGGGTGGTGAGGGTGACGAAGGCGCCGCGTGCCTCGGTGAGTGGGCCCGCCGGAGGGTCCGGCTCGGGTCGTTCGAGACCCTGGAAGTGTGTCACTAGCGTGTGGCGTGCCAGGTCCAGGAGAAAGCGTCGCTCGTGTCTGGTGAGCACCTCCGGCATCCATCTCCTCCCCGCGGCGTAGGCGGACCGTGGCCCATGGCTGTTGGCTCCACGATGGTATCCTGAGCCGATGATTGTCAAGCTTGCATACGGACGTGAGACGGTGGCCGCGGATCTTCGTGGGCTACGAGTCCGTCCGCTGGAGCCGACCGCGCCACGCGCCTCCACGTCCCCCCGGCAGCTGGTCGCGACGGCGTTGGCGGAGCCGCTGGCCAGCCCCGTCCTTGAGGAGCTCGCACGTTCGCGGTCCACAGCGGTGGTGGTGGTCCCCGACGCCACCCGCAAGTGCTGCCTCAAAGACCTCCTGCCTCTGCTCCTCGAGAAGCTCGCGGAGGCCGCGGTGCCGCCGTCTCAAACCACGGTGCTCGTGGCCTGCGGAACCCATCCGCCGACCTCGTCCGGCGCCCTTGCCGAGCTGGTCGGTCCACTCCCTGCGGGGGTCCGGCTGGTGCAGCACGCGAGCCGGGACGAGAGCCAGCTGGTTGAGGTCGGGCGGCTCGCCGACGGAACCCCGGTGCGACTCAACCGCCTGGTGGTGGAGGCGAAGCTGGTGGTGACAGTGGCCGGTGTGCAGCATCACTACTTCGCGGGCTTCGGCGGTGGCCCGAAGATGATCTTCCCGGGTGTGGCGGGGTACGACGAGATCCAGGTCAACCACGCCCGGGTGCTCGACCTCGACGGAGACGAGCCGCGCCGCAACCCCGCCTGCGAGCCGGGGATTCTCGCCGGTAATCCGGTAGCCGAGGAGATCGCCGCCGTCACGGCGTTTCGGCCTCCCGACTTCGCAGTGTGTCTCGTGCCGGGGCGCGATGGCGAGCCAGCGTGGGCCGCGGCGGGTGCGCCGCAGGCGTGCTTCGACGCGGCGGTCGCCCGGGCTCGGCAGTGGCACGAGGTGCCGCTGCGGCGGGTCGGTCTGATGGTCGCGTGCGGTGGTGGGGCGCCCTCCGACCAGACGCTCATCCAGGCGCACAAGGCGCTTGACGCCGCCTGCCGCTTTGTCGAAGACGACGGCGAGGTGCTCTTCGCCGCCGAGCTCTCGGGCGGGCCGGGATCGCCGGAGATGGAGCCGTTTCTGGCCGATCCCCGTCCGGCGGCCGTCATCGAACGCCTCCGCCGGCAGTGGATCCAGTACGGCCACACCACGCTTCGGATCGTGGAGAAGACCGCCAGAGTCCGCGTTCACCTGGTGTCGCGCCTCGCCCCCGAGCTCTGCCGGCGCCTGGGCTTCCACCCTGCAGCCGACCCCGACAGCGTCCTCGATCGCTGGCGCGAGGAGAGGCCGGGAGCCACGGTGGGGGTCGTAGCGGGCCCGCCGGTCTTTCCGGCGAGGCCTTGATCGCATCGGTCGGCTGCTTCATCTTCGGAGAGTAGCCACAGGAGGTATCATGGACGGCTTCGTCGACAGGGTGTGCCTGGTGACCGGCGGCAGCTCCGGAATCGGGAGATCGGTGGCCGAAGCGTTCGGCCGCTCGGGCGCCAGAGTCCTGGTTGCCGGGCGCCGTGCCCAGCTGGGCGAGGAGGTCGCGGCCGGAATCCGCGCCGCAGGCGGCCAGGCGCGCTTCGTACGAACGGACGTCGCCCGCGTGCCTGAAGTGGAGGCCATGGTCGCAGCAGCGGTGAGCGAGTGGGGACGGCTCGACTGTGCCGTGAACAACGCCGCCGTGGAGGGACCCGGGCTGCCGCTCGTGGACATCTCCGAGGAGGAGTTCGACCACCTGATGGCGATCAACCTCAGGGGGCTCTGGACGTGTCTGCGGGCAGAGCTGCGTCAGATGAGCCGCCAGGGGAGCGGCGCCATCGTGAACATGTCGTCCATCAATGCCCTGGCGGCCGCACCCATGGCATCTGCGTACTCCGCCAGCAAGCAGGGGGTTCTGGCCTTGACCCGCACGGCCGCCGTCGAGCACGCGGAAGGCGGCGTCCGCGTCAACGCGGTGTGTGCGGGGCCCACGCGAACACCGATGCTGGAGCGCGTGGCGCACCGTCTCTCGGGAGAGGAGGCGTCGGCAACCCTTGCCGAGAGTGCGGGAACCATACCCATGGGTCGTCTGGGAGAGCCCGACGAGGTGGCGAATGCCGTGCTCTGGCTCTGCTCCGACGACGCCTCATTCGTCACGGGTCAGTCGCTGGTGGTGGACGGGGGGCTGTCGGCTCGGTAGCTGGCCCCGTCCGGCGGCTCACCCGCTCACGCCACGCGCTGCTCTCCGATCACGTTCCCGCGAGTGCCCAGGACCGTCACCGTGATGGGAACCTGGCGCCTCGCGCGGCCGGCCGCCGCCTGGGCGAGGCGCACCAGCCCTCCGCAGCAGGGCACCTCCATGATCACCACCGTGAGGCTGCGAATGGCGGCGGCGTCGATCATGCCGATCAGCTTCTCGACGTAGGACTCCTGCCGCGTGTCGAGCTTGGGGCAGGCGATGGCGAGAGCCTTGCCGCGCAGAAAACGCTCGTGGAAGTCGCCGGCCGCGAAGGCGGCGCAGTCCGCCGCGAGCACGAGGTCGGCATTCGCCAGGAACGGCGCCGACGGCGTGAGGAGGTGGAGCTGCACGGGCCAGTGGCCGAGGCACGACGGGGCGGGCTGAACCGGAGGTGTGCCGGGACCCACCCCCGGCGCGAACGGCACGAAGGCCGCAGCGCGAGATCCGGGGCATCCGGACGGCTGCGGCGACGGAGCCGACACGGGAGGGTTCGGCGCAGGGCCGACGAAGTCCTCGGCCTCACGCTCAACGACCGATATCGCCCCTTGGGGGCATTCCCCAAGGCAGGCGCCGAGGCCGTCGCAGTGGCGGTCGCCGACGAGCCGGGCCTTGCCGTCCACGATGGCCAGCGCCCCCTCCGCGCACGAAGGTATGCAGAGACCGCACCCGTCGCACAACGCTTCGTCGATGGTGATGACTTCGCGGATCGTCATGGCGTACCTCGCAGGAGGGAAGTAGGGTTCGAAGAAGCCGAGGCAACGCGCGCCTGCTGTGCAGCGCTGCAGATTCGTCCGAAGCTGTGCGCTCGGCGCGCGGTCACTGCGCCTTGTCTGTGGCCCCTGGAAGCTCGCGGAGCATGACCAGGAGCATCGTCGTGGGCTCTGCAGCCTTGAGCCCGTGCGGCACACCGGCGGGCATCAGCACGACCTCGCCAGCTACGACCGGGACCGACTCGCCACCGATCGTGAGCTCCATCGCGCCGCTGACAATCTGTACCCAGGCATCGAACGGAGAGGTGTGCTCGGACAGGGTCTGGCCGGCATCGAAGGCGAACAGTGTGAGCGACCCGCCCGAGCTGCGGGCGAGGGTCCGGCTCACGATGGCGCCGGCTGCGGGTGACACGAGGGCCTCGAGCGCTGCGGCCTCCGCGGGTGGGATGGCTCCAGGTGTAGTCGTCATGGCGTCTCCTCGGCCCTGATCGGGCTCGAGCTGATTCTCCTACGGCGGAGGGCCCTCCGCCTTGACGACGGTCAAGTCGATCCGAGGGGACGACGCACTGCTCCCATACCCACAGGTCGTTCCGACTCTTGAACACTCGCCCTCGAGAGCCCCGCCGACTCGCTACGCCGAGACCATCTCCGCCAGCCTGCGCAGCCACTGCCTCACCTGGCTGAAGACCAGGAACTCGTCGTGCACTCGCCGCTGGGCGCTTCGCGACCAGTGATCGCGCGCCGTGGGATCGGAGAGCATCGCCGCGAGATTCTCTGCTATCTCGGCGGGATCCTCGGCCTGCTCGGTGAGGCGGCCGTCGATTCCGTCGCGGATCTGCTGCCGGATGCCGGCGGCGGAACTCCCCAGCACCGGGACCCGCTTCCACATGGCCTCGGTGACAGTGAGGCCGAAGCCCTCCTCCAGCGAGTTCTGCACGATGATGCTCGAGCAGCGCTGGAGCGCGTTGACCATGAGGGCGTTCTCCTTGCGCGACTGCATGGGCAGGGTGATGAGCGCGACGGCATCCTGTTCCCACGCGTTGAGGCCGGTGTAGAAGCTCCGCAGGTCATCGAGGACCTCGCGCCCCTCGGGATCGTCCTGGATGGCAGCTGGATCGGGCCCTGCGAGGACGAGCCGCACGATCTCGAAGCGGCGGTCGATCTGGTTGCTGTTGCCACTGCGCTTCACCAGGCGGCGCTTGAGGTGCAGGAACCCCTCGACCAGCGGCCGCCAGCCCTTGAGACGGTCCCAACGAGACACCTGGGTGATGGTGGGCCGGTACACGAGGCCCACCTCGTCACCCTGGACCGCGGGCGCAAAGAAGCCGTCGGGTTGGAGGCGCATGGCGACGTGCTCGAACCGAGGCGTCAGAACCGGATGGTGATCGATCATGAGGCCCGAGTTGCACAGGATGCCCACCAGCTTGGTGACCGACAGCTCGCGATTCTTGTGACTCAGTGGGTCGATGGCGGGGTGGATGATGGAGCTGCGGCCGGCGAGATAGGGGGGGATGTACTCCGGCGCCGTGAAGACCGCGTGAGAGTACGCGGTGGAGAATGGCTCGAGGAACTCCCACGCCGAGCGTGTTGCCGACGTCGACTGGTCGAGACCGATGTGACACCGCCAAATCGACGGCGCCCCGGTGGAGCGGGCGACCAGCGCCCCCGCCCCCAGAGGTTGGGGGTCGTGGACGACGAGGATGTCGCGGGGTGCGATCAACGGCTCCAGCTCGGCGGCCACCGTCGTGCTGACGGACTCGTAGACCGCCCGCT
This sequence comes from uncultured Acidobacteriota bacterium, assembly GCA_963844845.1. GTDB lineage: Bacteria > Acidobacteriota > Thermoanaerobaculia > Thermoanaerobaculales > Sulfomarinibacteraceae > CAWJPW01. Next base: position 146,012 of record CAWJPW010000005.1, on the reverse strand, counting down.
CGTCGGCGCTGAACCCTGGATCTCCTACGCCGTGGATCATGTTGTGAAGCCGCTTGGTGAGTGCGAAGAAGGGCTGCTCGTCAGTGCCGATCACCAGCCACTCGGTGCGCACACCCAGCTCGCGCAGGATGTCGACCACCTTGGGCAGCATCTCGGCGACCCCCCCGCCCCGGGCGGTAGAGTTCACCATCCAGACAGTGCGGCCCGCAAGCGCCGGGACCAGCGCCCGCGCCTCGGTCCGCAGCTCGGCCACCGCCCCGGCCAGATAGGCGAAGCTGGCGTAGTCGTCCAGGCTGACGTGCTCATGGATGTCGACCTTCTCGATCACGAGCGCCTCCCTTCATGGCGAGCGCCATTGTGACATTTCCGTGCGCGTGGTTCGGGGAGAGGACGGAAGCACCCCCGCCGTCAGCGGCGACTGTCATCCCGGCAGGTCCGGTTGCGGCCCTCGTGCTTGGCCCGGTAGAGGGCGCGGTCGGCGGCCCCCAGCAGCTCGCCCGGGACGCTCCCCACGGCAGGAACGCGGCTGGCCACGCCGATGCTCACGGTGATCACTGACGCCACCGGCGACGCAGGGTGGGGGATTTCCGCCTCCTCGACGCGGTGGCGGAGGTCCTCGGCAACCTCGTGGGCGCCGGCTTCGGCGACCCCCTCGAGCACCACGGCGAACTCCTCGCCGCCGTAGCGCGCCACCAGGTCAGTGGCGCGCCGGGCGCCCACAGCCAGCAACTCGGCGACGTGGCGCAGGCAGCGGTCGCCCTCGGGGTGACCGAGACGGTCGTTGAAGGCCTTGAAGTGGTCGATGTCCACCATGAGCAGGGAGAGCGGCGTGGTGGTACGCAATGCACGCCCCCAGGCGAGCTCGAGCAGGCGATCGAAGCGGCGGCGGTTGGCTACACCGGTGAGGGGGTCGCGAAGCGACAGTATCTCGAGGCGTCGATTGGCTGCCTCGAGCTCGCGCGTCACCCGCTTGAGCTCGTAGGTGCGAGCCTCGACAAGTGACGCCAGCTCGCGCTCGCGACGACGGTGGGAGACCACACGTCCGTAGGCGGCGGCAAACCCGACGAGCACGAGAAATAGTGCTCCGGCCGCGTAGAAGGCGGTGGTCTGGTAGAAGCGCGGCCGCAGGCGAATGGCGAGAGAGGCACCCACCTGGTTCCACACGCCGTCGTTGTTGCAGGCGGTGACCCGGAATGTGTATCGCCCCGGTGGCAGGTGGGAGAAAAAGGCGGTCCGCCGATCCCCCGCCCATGTCCAGCCGCGGTCGCTGCCCTCGAGGCGGTAGCGGAACGCGACCTTCTCCGGTGCCAGAAAGCTCAGGGCGGTGTAGTCGATCTGGAGGTTGCGCGTGTCGGGCGGCAGGAGGACCGGCGCATCCACGCCGTGACGGACTCCGTCGGCGACCACCGCCTCGACGAAGACCGGCGGCGGCTCCGGGTTGATGGCGAGGCGCCGCGGGTCGAGGGCCACGACCCCCCGTGGAGTCGGAAAGAGGAGCTCCCCCGCGGCGGTCTTCCAGCCGGCGGGTTGGCTTCCGCCGTTGCACTCCGAGGTCGGCATCCCGTCGGCCCGGCCGTAGGCGGTGGAGTGCACGGTGGCACTGGCGCCGTGGAGGACCGCCAGCACTTCCTCCTTGGCGACTCGGAAAATACCGCGGTTACAGCTCATCCACAGGTTGCCGCGAGCATCCTCGAGGATGCAGTACACGATGTCGTCGAAGAGTCCGTCGCGGGTCGTGACAGCGCGGAGCGTGTCACCGTTCAGGAGGTCGAGTCCGCGGGCGGTACCCACCCAGAGGAGCCCGTGCGGGTCCTCGTAGAGGGCGAGCACAGTTCGGCTGCTGAGGCCCTGGGCGGCGCCGTAGCTGGTGAAGGCGCCGTCGCGATAGCGCGCGAGACCGCCTCCGGAGGTGCCGATCCACAGGGTTCCATCGCGGCTCACGAGGAGGGTGCGGATGAGATCGGAGGGGAGGCCGTCCGCGGTGGTGAAGACGGTCATGTGACCGTCCCGGAGACGCACGAGCCCGCCGCCGTAGGTGCCGATCCACACGTTCCCGGAATGGTCGCCGGTGATCGCCCAGACGGTGTCGTGCGGCAGCCCGTTGGCGGTGGACCACGTGGCGGTACGGCCCTGGTCGAGGCAGGCGACCCCGCCGCCGTAGGTCCCAACCCACATCGCTCCGCCCGGTTCCTCCCACAGCGAGAAGACGTCCATGACCGGGAGGCCGTCCGCAGTGGTGAAGTGTCGGACCGCTTGACCATCGATCCGGAACAGTCCGCCGCCCGACGTGCCGATCCAGAGCCGGCCGCGGCGGTCCTCGAGAACGGTTCGGGTCATCGGGGTAGTGATCCCTCGCTGAGCGTCGTAAACCGTGAAGAGGGTGTCCTTCAGGCGGTTGAGACCTCCGCTGACGGTCCCGATCCAGAGGCTGCCCTCGCGGTCCTCCCAGAGCGCCAGCACCGCGTCGTCGGTGAGACCGTCTCGCCTCGTGAAGGCGTCGAAGCGTCCTTCGTGAAAGCGGTTCAGGCCGCCTCCGTGGGTGCCAATCCAGAGGTTGCCGTGGCGGTCCTCGCGCAGACACGTGACGCGGTCGCTGGTGAGCCCGTCGTCGGTACCGTACACGCGCATGCGGTCGCCTTCGAAGCGGACGAGGCCACCGCCGTAGGTGCCGATCCACAGGGTTCCGGCGCGGTCCTCGTAGACCGACCACACGTAGTTCGCGGGCAGCCCGTCGGCAGTGGTGAGGCAGCGGGTCTCGCCATCCCGTATCCGGCACACCCCGCGGCCCTCGGTAGCGACCCAGAGGGTTCCGTCGCGCGAGCGGCAGAGCCCGAGAACGAGGGCGTTGCCGATGGCCTCGACAGGGGGGAGAGGGTGCCGTCGGCGGCGAGGTGCTGGAGGCCGCCGCCGCGGGTGCCCAGCCAAAGGCCCCCGTCGGGATCCTGGAGGAGGCTGCGGACCTGGTCGCTCGCGAGCCCGGCACCTTCGGAGAACAGTTCGAGGCGGCCGCCCTCGAGGTGGCCGAGACCGCCGCCGCGGGTGCCCAGCCACAGCGAGCCGTCGCGGGAGTCGGTGAGCAGCGTCAGTACGTTGTTGACGGGAAGGGCCGGCGAGGTGCGGGTGGAGAGGGTGGTGAAGCGGACCCCGTCGAAGCGCACGAGCCCCTCCTGGGTGCCCAGCCACAGATAGCCCCGATCATCCTGGATGATGGCCTGGACGGTATCCTGGGGGAGACCGTCCTCGGTGGTCCATGCGCGGTGGGAGTAGCGTTCGGGGGATGTGGCGGGATCAAGCGCCAGGGCGCCAACCGCCCAGGCGGTGACGGCGAGCACCACCACGAGACGGGTCACTCGGAATCGAAGACGGGTGGAGACGGTCGACATGAGCCCCCTGTCGCTCCCACTCTCCTCGGCCCTCCAACGAGGTGTCGATCAAGACTGACACACGCGGCCCCGGGACGCCAGCCTGACTCCGTCAGGGTGTTGTCAATAGTGATCCTCGAGACTGCCGCTTAGTGGAAGTCGTGGGAGAGATCGGGGGCCGCCACCTCGAGGCGGCGGAAGCGCTCGGCCTTCACCGACGGCGTGCCGCCGCGCAGCTGCAGGATGCCCTCGACCTCGAGCACCGGCGCACCGACGATGAGGGCGCGCTGGCTGCGGAAGAGGTCGGGGCGGACGATCGCCTGGACCATGCCCTCCTCGTCCTCGAGGGTCATGAACACGAAGCCCTTGGCGGTGGCCGGCCGCTGCCGCACGATCACCACCCCGGCGGTGCGCACCCGGCTGCCGTCGGGCAGGCGCTCGAGCTCACCGGTGGAGCAGACGCCTTCACGGCGTAGCCGCGGCCTGAGGTGGGCCATGAGATGGGGCCCTACGGTGAGGTGGGTGCCGGCGTAGTCGGCCAGGGTGCCCTCCCATGGGGTCATCTCGGGCAGCGGCGACGCCGCAATCGGCGCCAAACCTCGGAACAGCGGCCCCGAGCGCCGCGCCACCTCGGCCACCTGCCAGAGGGCCTGGCGCCGGGCCAGCCCCAGCGGCGCCAGCGCACCCACGTGGGCGAGGCGGGCCAGCTCTCCCTCGCCGAGGCCGCAGCGGCCGGCGAGGTCGGCGGTATCGGTGAACGGGCGCCTCGCCTGCTCGACCTGGACGGCGAGGCCGGCGATGCGGCCGAAGCCCTTGACGAAGCGCGACCCGAGCCGCACCGCGCCGTCCTCGAGCCGGCACCGCCAGCCGGAGCGCTGCACGTCCACGGGGCGCACCTCGACACCGTGGCGCTGGGCGTCCTTGACCAGGGTGGAGGGGTGGTAGAAGCCCATGGGCCAGGCGTTGAGCAGGGCGGCGTAGAAGGCGGCGGGGTGGTGAGCCTTGAGGTAGGCGCTGGCGTAGACGATGAGGGCGAAGCTGGCGGCGTGGGACTCGGGGAAGCCGTACAGGGCGAAGGAGGTGATGGCGCGGACGACCTCCTCCTGGGCAGCCCCGTCGAGGCCGCGTTCGGCCATGCCGCGGCGCAGCTTGGCTTCGATGGCCTGCATGCGCTCGCGCGAACGCTTGAAGCCCATGGCCCGGCGCAGCTCCTCGGCCTCGCCGCCGGAGAAGCCGGCGGCGACCATGGCGACGCGCAGCAGTTGCTCCTGGAAGAGGGGCACGCCCAGGGTGCGCTTGAGGATCGGCTCCAGACTGGGGTGGGGGTAGCACACCTCCTGCAGCCCCTGGCGCCGCTCCAGGTAGGGGTTGGTGAGGTTGCCGACGATGGGACCGGGGCGGATGATCGCCACCTGTACCACCAGGTCGTAGAAGCGCTCGGGGGCGTTGCGCGGCAGCGACGCCATCTGCGCCCGGCTCTCGATCTGGAACACCCCGACGGTGTCGGCACGGCGGATCATGGCGTAGGTTGCGGGGTCGTCGGGGGGAAGGTGGGCGAGATCCACCTCGACGCCCTCGTGGGCGCGGATCATGGGCACCGCCTCCTCTAAGGCGGCCAGCATCCCCAACCCCAGGAGATCCACCTTGATGAGGCCGAGGTCGGCGCAGTCGTCCTTGTCCCACTGGATGACCGTACGCCCCGCCATGGCCGCCGGCTCCAGCGGCACCACCTCGTCGAGGCGGCCGGCGGCCACCACCATGCCGCCCGAGTGCTGGCCGAGGTGGCGGGGAAGGTTCTGCATCCGCCACCAGAGGTCCTTGAAGGTGCCGGCCACCGTCGCCTCCGGGTCGAGGCCGGCGGCCTCGAGCTCCGCGTCCATGTCCCGCGTCCCCTCGGAGAACTCGAAGGCGGCGTGGCGCCCGAGCTGGCGCGACAAGCGGTCGCCCTGCTCGGCCGAGAGCCCCAGCACCTTGGCCAGCTCGCGCGCCGCCGAGCGCCCGCGGTAGGTGGACACAACCGCGGTCATGCCGGCGCCGTGCGGGCCGTAGCGCTGGTACACGTACTGGATCACCTTCTCGCGCTGATCGCCCGATGGAAGATCGAGGTCGATGTCCGGCCACTCGCCGCGCTCCTCCGAAAGGAAGCGCTCGAACAGCAGCTCCATCTTCACCGGGTCGACCGCGGTGATGGAGAGGGCGTAGCACACCGCGCTGTTGGCCGCAGAGCCGCGGCCCTGCACCAGAATCCCCTCGCTCTGACAGAACCGCACGATGTCCCAGACGATGAGGAAGTAGCCGGCGAGGTCGAGCTTCTCGATGAGGTCGAGCTCACGCTCCAGCTGTCGCTGGGCCCTGGCGGTGAGGGGGCGGAAGCGGGCCCGCGCCCCGTTCCAGGTCACCGTACGCAGGTGCGAGGCCGGCGTCTCGCTCGGAGGCAAAGGGTAGTCCGGAAAACAGTAGCCGAGATCGTCGAGGGTGAAGTCGAGCCGGGCTGCCAGCTCCGCCGTTCCCGCCAGGGCCGCCGGGAGGTCGGCGAAGAGAGCGGCCATCTCGTCCGGACCCTTCAGATGCCGCTCGCGCTGGGCGACAAGCAGACGACCCGCCCGCGCCAGGGGCGTACCCTCGCGGATGCAGGTGAAAACGTCGCCCAGGGGGGCGTCCTCGCGCTGCGCCCAGCGCACCCCGTTGCTCGCCATCAGGGGCAGGCGGCAACCACGAGCCAGCTCCACCAGGGCCTGGTTGCGGTGCTCCTCGTTGCGTAGGTGATGACGCTGGAGCTCCACGTGGAGACGGCCGGGGAAGAGGGCGGCGAGACGCTCGAGGCGCCGCCGGGCCGGCGCGAGACCGCCGCCTGAGAGGGCGGCGGCGAGCAGCCCCTCGGCGCCGCCGGTGAGGCAGTGCAGGCCCGCGGCGTGGTGCTCCACCATTCCCCAGGTGGCGCGGGCCTTGCCCTTGGGCCGGCCGCGCGCCGCCGTGGTGAGGAGGCGGCAGAGGCTGCGGTAACCGCACCGGTCGGCGGCCAGCAGCGTGAGACGCGGCAGCGGTGTGCCGGGAGGCGGCGGTTCGGGCACCAGACCGAGGGGACCGCGGCGGGGTGGGGGAGGGGATCCGTGATCTTCGGTGGCCGGGGTCGCGAGGTCGGCAGCCCAGCCGGCGGGGGTGTCGTCCAGCACCACCTCGGCTCCCACCAGGGGCGTGATGCCGGCGGCGCGGGCCGCCTTCCACAGACGCGGCGCGCCGTACACCCCGTTGCGGTCGGTGAGGGCCAGCGTGCCGATCCCCAGCGTCGCCGCCTGCTCCACCAGGGTTTCCGGTTCCGAGACCCCCTCGAGGAAGGAGAAGGCCGAGAGGCAGTGCAGCTCCGCCCAGGGCTCGCTCCGCCGGCTAGTCATAGAGGCCGTCCGCGAACCAGTCGCCGCTGCCGGCGTCCCGGTAGATCCGATAGAGGTCGCCGCCCGCCAGCTCCACGTCCCAGTACTCGCGATCGCTGGGGTCGTCCCGCCACCAGCCTTCTTCCAGCCGCCACGGCCCCGCCGCCACCCGCACCAGCCCCTGGATGCGCGGCGCCGCCCCGCTCTCGGACTGCAGCGAGACCGGGCGAAAGGCCTCCACCGGTATCGCCGGGGCGCAGGGGGCGGAGGAGTGTCGGGTGATGACCTCCAGGGGCACCGGCGGCCGCAGCACCCGCACCGCCAGCAGGCCGCGGCCGCGACAGGGCGAACGGCGCACGGTGGGTGGTGGCGGCGGGTCGAAGGGAACCGTGGTCACCGCCTCCGGGCGGTGGTCGTCCAGCGGGCGCGGTGAGCCCACTGCCCCCGGGCCGAGACGGGCCGCCAGACGGGCCACCGCTGTGGCCAGGCGGTCCGGGTGGACCTCGGCGGGGCCGAAGAGAGTGAGCTGGGCGCGACGACGGGCACCGGGATGGGCGAGGCAGGTGAAGGCGGTCACTGGGCCGCCCGGAGGGTGTGCCTCCAGCTCGAGGCGCACCAGCTCGCTCAGGGTCGCCACCTCTACGGTGGGAGCGGGCAGGTGCACGGTGCGGCGCACCGTTCCCTCCGGTTCCAGCACGAGCTCGACCTCGAGGACGGCGCAGGCCTGCCCCTGGCGCTCCAGGCGTCCGCGCAGGCGCTCCAGCGCCCCCTCCAGGGCCGCCAGGAAAGGCGCCAGCGCCACCACCGGCCACTCCAGCTCCATCCCCTCGCCCAGCACCGCCGGCGGCGGCGAGGGCACCAGCGGGCCGGGGTCGATGCCGCGGGCGGCGCGGTGCAGAGCCAGCCCGGCCGGCCCAAGCCGCGCCGTCACCTCCCCAGCCGGGAGGCGGGCGAGCTCGCCCACCCGGCGGATCCCCCAACGGTGGAGGGTCTCCAGAATGCGGGCGTCGGCCTCCAGACGCTCCAGCGGAAGGGGGGCGAGGAACGCGGCCTCGCTTCCGGCCGGCACCACCGTGGGCGGAAAGCCGGCCGCCACCCGGGCGGCGAGCTTGCTGGCGGCGAGCCCGGCGCGGACCGGGAGCTGCAACTGCCGGGCGGTCCGCACGGCGGCTGCAGCGAGCTCCTGCTCGCCATCGGGGCCGGGGAAGAGGCGCTCCATGCCCGAGACCTCGGCAAAGGCGGTATCGCCACCCGTGTCCTCCACCCGGGGCGAAACGCTGCCCGCCGCCTCCATCAGCGCCTCGCGCGCCGCGGCCTCGGCCACCGCGTCGCGGCCGCGGGCGATGAGCCTCGGCAGCAGCGCCCGTGCCTGGCTGAGTCCCATCCCCGGGCGGACGCCGGCCACCCGGGCGCGGCGGGTGGCCGCCACCACCCGGGCGGCGCCGTCGTTGCCTTCGCACACCGCCACCGCCTCGTCGCTGAGCTCGGGTTCCGAGCGCAGCCGTGCCGCCAGCGGGAAGAGGGGGATGGAGAGGCAGAGAATGCGGGTCATGACGGGCGGGGCACGGGAGAGGACGCTCGTGAGGTGATGAGGTGATGAGGGCTCCCACCCGCCCGGTAAAGCGTGAAGAGTCCGCCAGCCCCACCATGTGACGACAGAGCTGGGCGTGTGGGGAGGGGAGAGCCGAGACCGCTTCGGAGCAGGGGACGTCGGGCGGCGGTGCCATCCTTGACGTCTTCCCTGAAGCGCCTTCTCGGTCCGAACGTGGCCGCGAGAAACGTCAAGGGTGGCTCCGCACGGGTACGACCCTCCGCAGCAGTGGCCGCAGCGACTGAGTAGACGCCTCGGCGGCGGAACCACGCAGCAGGGACCGCTCTGGGAGGATCGGGGCTCGCGGGGAAGGACAGCTGGCGAGATTCATCTACGCTCTCCTGCAGCGGTGCGCCGCCGCTCTTCCGTCGCGCGCGGTCTCGGCGTTTCGATCGTCGCGGCCGCCTCGGGGAGGAGGAACGCGGCCGTGCCGGTCTCACCGGGGGCGATTCCCCGACGCTTGGTCAGCAGGAGGCGGGTCTCGATCCCGGCCAGCACCCGATAGGCGGGAGAGGTGCCGTGCCAGCGGGGGCGGCCCCGGCCCACTGTCACCACTGCGCGGGCGGCCGGTCCGCTGAGGCGGTAGGGTGCCGCCACCAGCACCGCGGCGTCGTGACCGGCGGCGGCACGGGCCAGGCGCAGCCAGGCGGCTGCGGCGGTTCGTCCCCGCAGCGGCGGCAAACCGGCGTCCAGTACCACCACGGCAAAGCCGGTACCGACGAGGGTCTCGGCGGCGGCAGCAGCGTCGGGCAGCCAGCGCGGCCGCAGCCACAGCAGCCGCTCCAGCTGTACTCCGGCCGCCACGGCGGCACGGGGGTCGAGCTGGCCGCCCAGGTCCACCAGAGCCGCCGTCTCGCCGGCGCCGGTGGCGGCGGCCAGTGTCGCCAGCACCGCGGCGAACCGCCCGCATGAGCCGCGCCCCACCAGCTCCACCAGGGCACCGCGGGGGAGCCCGCCGCCGAGGAGGCCATCGAGGGAGGGTACGCCGGTGGTCAGGTGCTCGCGGCCTAAGGCCACCTGGCGCCGTCGCATCAGCTCGCCGGCGCTGCACAGGGTGCCGCGGAGCTCGGCCGGCAGGGCGGCCTCGAGCGCCGCGAGGCCGCCCTGCGAACGACGCTTCGTCACTTCATCTCCTTGCGTCCTTGTGCGTTCCGGTTTCATCATCGCCACGCTTTCGCCCCGCAGGGGGTATCTTTCAATGTAGGTGTAAATAAAGCATAAATCAAGCTTCGGGGTCAGCCTTTGCTTCCGTTCATCTGCCGGGTGACGAGGTGATGGGGTTTGTGGCGAAGGAAGCCCGAGGCCGCTCCGGAGGACAGGACGCTCCGGCGGGCGCGCTAGCCCTCCGGAGCGATTCCTGCTGCGAGGCTCCGGCGCCCGCACGGCGGCAAAGCCGCCGTGCGTCGGCTCGGTCCCGAAGGGGGCAACGATGTCAACTGCCTGACGGCATCACGGCCTCCTTCAGGCCCTTCGCCGAGACGCCTCCTTCGCTCCCGGAGCCAGTTCTCCGATCGTCAAAGGCCGTGGGAGCCAGCCCTGACACCTTTCCGTATGCGCATACGCCAATGAGAACGCGCTCCAGGAAAGCTGTCAGGGCTGGCACGCCCGCCGAAGCGCTCTGTTCTCCAGAAAATCCCCTACCTGCCTTCGCTGGTGGGACAGCTGCACGCTGATATCATCCGCTTGAGATTCGGCCTTCAAGGTCGAGGGGCGGGTGCGGGCACCTCATCACTTCATCACCTCCTCACTGGTGGGAGACTCTTTACTCTTCACTCCTTACTCTTTACCCTCCTGAAAGCTGCGGGGCGCAAGAACGCCCGGTGGGGAGGCTGCGATGCGCGTGGTGGTGCTCGGTGGCGGACGGGTTGGCGGAACCATCGCCCAGGACCTGGTGGCGGAGGACGGCTGGGGGGTGACGGTGGCCGACGTCTCACGGGAACGGCTCGACGAGCTCGCCGGCCGCCTCGGCGTCCGTCCGTTGCTCGCCGACCTCTCCGATCCCGCCGAGGTACGGCGGGTGGCGGAAGGCTTCGACCTGGCGGTGGGGGCGGTGCCGGGACCCATGGGCTTCGCCACCGTGGCGGCCCTCATCGAGGCGCGCGTGCCGGTGGTGGACATCTCGTTCTTCGAGGAGGATCCCTTCCGCCTCGACCGAGCCGCCCGGACGCAGGGTGTACCGGTGCTGGTGGACTGCGGTGTCTCTCCGGGCTGTGGCAACCTCATCCTCGGTCACGTCGCCGCCACCTTTGAAGCGGTGGAGCGCTTCACCTGCTATGTGGGTGGTCTGCCGGTGGAGCGTCGCTGGCCGTACGAGTACCGCGCGGTCTTCTCTCCCATCGACGTCATCGCCGAGTACACCCGGCCGGCGCGTCTGGTGGAGCACGGCGAGGTGGTGGTCCGACCGGCGCTCTCGGAGCTGGAGCTGATGGACTTCGCCGGCGTCGGCACCCTGGAGGCATTCAACAGCGATGGGCTGCGGACCCTCGTCACCACCATGCCGGACATCCCATTCATGAAGGAGAAGACGCTCCGTTACCCGGGTCACGCCGAGCGCATGCGCATGCTGCGCGACACCGGCTTCTTTGGCGAGGAGCCGGTCGCGGTGGGCGACGCGAAGGTATGCCCCCTGGACCTCACCGCCCGCCTGCTCTTCCCAGCCTGGCAGCTGCAGCCGGGCGAGGAAGACCTCACGGTGATGCGGGTGGAGGTCGAGGGAAGGCGCGGGGGTCGTCGCATACGTCGCAGCTGGGATCTCCTCGACCGCCTCGACCCCGTGACCGGCGCCACTTCGATGGCCCGGACCACCGGCTACACCTGCAGCGCGGTGGTGCGGGCAATGGCCGCCGGGCTCTGGAGTGAACCGGGAGTGGCGCCACCCGAGGTCCTCGGTCGCTCCGCCGAGTGCTATCGCTTTGTCATGGATCGCCTGGCCGAGCGCAACGTTCTCTTCCACGAGCACGAGGAGGAGCTGGCAGACTAACCGTCGGAGGGGCCATGGATACTGCTGTTGGCTGGCTGGCATTGGGTGCGATGGGCGGGGCGGTGGCCTCCCTCCTCGTCGCCGAGCGCGCGGGCCACAGCGTGCTGCGGGCCGTCTCCAAGACCTTTGCCTCGCTGGTCTTCGTTGCCGTAGCCGCCCTCCGCTTCGCGGCCGGTGATACCTACGGCGCATGGGTGCTCGTGGCCCTCGGGTTCTGCTTCGCCGGTGACCTGCTGCTCCTCTCCGAGCGCCTCTTTCTCCCCGGACTCGTGACCTTCCTCCTTGGCCATGTCGCCTACATCGTCGCGTTCCACAGCATCCTGCCCGCCTCGTCATGGTCGTGGCGCTGGCTGGCGCCGGTGGTGGCTGCGGCGGCGCTCGCCACGGGCTGGCTGTGGCCACATCTCGGATCGCTGCGCTCGGCGGTACTGGCCTACGTCGTGGTGATCTCCGTGATGGTGTGGGGCGCGCTCGCGGTGACCGTGGAGGGCGGGGCCGATCCCCGCATCGCTGTCGGGGCGGTGCTCTTCTACCTCTCGGACCTGTCGGTGGCGCGGGACCGCTTCGTGCGGCGGGCCTTCCTCAACCGGGCCTGGGGACTGCCGGCGTACTACGCGGGACAGCTCCTGTTGGCCTTCACGGTGGGCGTGGCGGCCGCCTCGTGAGATGGTCTCTGGGCTCCGCGACCAGCGGGCGTAGCGCGAAGCTCGTTCTGGCCGCGACTCTGGTGGTGGTGGCGTGCGTCCTGGTCGCAGCACCCTGGCTTCCTGGCGGCGTTGACCTCTACGTACACGTGGTGTGGGCTCAGCAGGTGATGCGCTGCCTCGCCGCCGGGCAACCGCCCCTCTGGCTTCCCGACCTCAACGCCGGGTTCGGCAGCCCCGGGATCCGACTGTACAGCCCGCTGGGGCCGGTGTTGGACGGCTCGCTCGGCCTGCTGCTGGGCGCGCCGGGCCGAGGGCTCCGCGCCGGGGCGGTGCTCGCCTTCGCCGCGCTCGCGGTGCTGCTGCTCAGGGAGCGCGGCAACAGGGGGTTGGGCGAGTGGCTGCTGGTGCTCGCGTCTCCCATGGTGATCTACGACCTCTGGGGTCGCACCGCCTGGTCGGAGGTCCTCGCGATTCCTCTGCTGTGGTGGTTGCTCGAAGAAGTCACGGCCTACCGCGTGCGGCCGCTCGCCAGCGGGGTGGTGCTGGCGTTGCTCTGGCTGATGCACGCGCCGTCGACGCTCATGGCGGGGCTCGTGGTGGGAGCCGCGGTGCTGGCGGACCGCGGGCGCCGCCAGTTCGGGGGGTGGCTCGTCGCCGCGGCAGTGGCGGCCGGCCTCACCGCGTGGCACTGGCTGCCGCTGGTGTCGGAGATGGCCGACGCCGGCTCGCGAGGGGAGCTGGTGGAGGGTATCTTCGCGCCGGCGCGCAACGTGCTTGGCTCGGCGTCGGCACACGGTCTCGACGATGCCGTCGGTCTCGGGTGGATCGCGGTGGGGCTCCTCGCCGCCTGCCTCGCCGGAGGCTGGTGGCGACGGGAGCCCCGTCGCACCGTCATGATCGCGGGATGCGTGCTCCTGGCGGCTTGGCCGGCGCGCCCGCTGTGGTCTGCTCTGAGCCCGCTGGCGTGGCTACAGTTCCCGTGGCGGCTGTTGCTTCCCGCCACGCTCCTCGCCGCGAGGCCTCTTCTGGCAGGCAGAGGTTGGCGCCGCGCGGTGGCCGCGGTGTGCCTGCTCGCACCGCTCGCACTGCTACGGCTGGCGGTGCCGGTGCCGGACCCGCACCTGCGGGCGAGCGACGGCTGGGTCGCGGCGGGAATGAAGGTGCACGCGGCGATGGGAGGGAACCCTTTGCTGGTGGATGCCGCCCAGAATCGCCCCCCGTCGTGGGAGCACCTGGGCGCGAACCTGGCACGCTTCGGAGAGGCAGACAGGGCCCTGGTGGAACCCATGGGCACGGCAGAGGTCGTGCGGTGGTCGCCTTTGAAGCGCGAGGTGGTGGTGGAATCGCCGGCGCCCGCGTGGCTCGCCCTGCGTCTCCTGGCCTACCCGGGGTGGGGAGCGACCGTCGATGAGCGCGCCGCCGCAGCTCAGGATCTCGGGGGCGTGGTGGCGGTGTCGGTGCCGGCGGGGCGGCACGTGGTCCGGGTCGACTGGGCGGGAAGCCCGTGGTCACGGGTGGGTCTCGCTGCCGCGGTCCTCACCGCGCTGGGCGCGGCCCTGTCGGGGCGGCGAAGGCCGGGAATGGTGGTGGGCGATGCGTGAGACCGCCCGCGTCGTGCTGGTGGCGGGAGCGCTCGCAGCCGTGGCCTGCCTCCTGTGGCGCTGGCCGCCGGCCGGCGACGACGCCTACCACCACACGGTGCTCGGAGTCGAACAGGCGCGGGCGTGGGCGCACGGGGCATGGTGGCCGCGTTTCCACGAGGACTGGAACGGAGGCACCGGGAGCTTCGTCCCCGCGGTCTACTCCCCCCTGGTGCTGAGCCTGGACGGCGCGCTCACCGCCATGACCCGAGAAGGCTCGCAGGCGCTGGGCCTGTCACTGGTGCTCGCCCTGCTAGCCGGGTGGCTGGTGCTCCGGCGCGTCGACGTCGCGCACGAGCGGCGCGGGGCATGGGTGTGGCTGCTCGCACCCTACCCGGTGGTCACCGTGATGGCCCGGGCCAGCGCCACCGAGGTGTGGGCCCTCGCGGCTGCTGCAGGCGTGCTGCTCCTCGGTCTGCCGCCCGGGCCCCGCGGCAACCGGCAGGGAGTAGCCCTGGCGCTTCTCACCGCGGTGGTTGCCGGGTGTCAGGTGAGCATGGTGATCCAGATCGCGTGGCTCCTGGCGGCCGGCTGGGTTGCGGCTGGCCTACGCTCGCGCGTCGGGAGCGCGATGCGCGCGGCGGCCTGGGTCGGCACTGGGCTGCTCGTGGGCGGGGTGCTGTGGTGGCCGCTGGTGGCCGACCTTCGCTTCTTCAACCACGAGAAGCTGGTTGGGGGGCCGTTCTACGACTGGAGAGAGCACTTCGTGGTCTCTCTGTCCGGCAACCGCGAGCTCGGTCCGGTGCTCCTGGCGACCGCGCTCGCGCTGGCCGCCGTGCTGCTGGTGTGGGCCTGGAGCCCCGCGCCCCGCACCCCGCGGAGCCGTGCACTGGCGGGAGCGTGCTGCACCGCCTTGGTGCTCACAACGCCGTTGGCGGTCCCGCTGTGGCACCTGCCCGGGATGGCGGGGTTGCAGTTCCCATGGCGCTTTCTCGGGCCCGCGACGATCGCGGGAGTCGCGTTGCTGGGACACATGGAGGGGACCCGCCGGGTCTTCGGCCTCGGGATCCTGCTACTGCCCGTGCTCCTGTGCCCGGTACAGATGGCCGCTCCTGAGCCCGCGCTCGGGCCGCAGATGAGCGGAGCCGAGTTGGCGCGAAGGGCCGCTGTGCGATACGGGATTGCCCCGATCCTGCCCTCGTCTCCCGGCATGGCGAGCAGAGGGTTCGACGCGGGGACCAGCCTGGGGGCACTGGCACGACAAGGAGCTGTTCTACGACGGTTGGGAGGTGGGGGAGAAGCCTGGGAGCTGGCGGTGGACGGGTCCGGAGGCGAGACCCTGTTGCCGCTACAGTGGTGGCCGAGCTGGCTGATACGTAGCGACGGTGCCGCCACGTCGTTCCGCAACAGGCACGGCCTGGTCAGCGTAACGCTGGAGCCCGGGTCCCACCTGATTCAGGGGCGGCTCCGCGGCTCGCCGGCTCGACGCGGTGGCATGCTCGTCTCGCTCCTCGGGCTCGTCCTCTTGAGAAAGCTGGTGGTGATCGAGCGACGACGCAGGCGCTCAGGCGCGCGCGGACACGGACGAACCAGCGCCGACGACAGCCCAGCGGATGAGGGAGCGCAGGGCCTCCTCCCGTGACAGAGCGGTGAGACCCAGCGGTCGCTGCAATACCGGCCACGCGACGGTGACGAGGAGGAGGGGAGCGGCGGCGGCGAGGAAGAGGAGGCGGGCCGTGATCTCGCCACCGGGCTCGTCGGCGACGGCGGTGGCGCCGAGCAGAGCATCGATGGCTGCGCGCAGGGCGGGTGAGAGGGCCTCGGTCAGGGCCTCTCCGCCGTCGGCAAGGTCGCGGAGGAGGAGCCGTGTCGTCGTGCGGTCGGCGTCGAGGACCCTGTAGAGGCGGATCACCTGAGCTTCGAGCGATGCGGGGAGGGGGCCGGGGACGGGCACGCTCGGGTCTGCCGAGTCGTTGAGGCGCTCGGCGGCTGCGCGGAGGACGGCGCGGTACAGCTGCCGCTTGCCTCCGAAGTGGTAGGAGACGGCCCCGGGGTTGGCATTGGCCCGGTCGCAGATGGCGCGCACCGAGGCGCCACGAAAACCGTGCTGGGCAAAGAGGTCAGCGGCGTTGGCGAGAAGGCGCTCGCGTGTTCTCATACGTGCGTTTGTATCATACTGGCGATGCAGCGGCAAGCGAACATTGAGCCTGGCGCGATGAACCTCGCTTCCAGCCGTGGCCAGCATTAATGCCTCTCCTCGCGGGTTAAGTCATATGCCCATAGCTTAAGCACTTAGAGACTCCCAACAAGCACTTGTTTGAAGTTCCTTCGCGGTCTTGACAGGCTCGGGGGAGGGAAACTAGCATCGGTTCACAGGATGGCGAAGTCGGCTGATACCGTGATCGCGGCAATCCCAGCCCGCTGGGGGTCGACGCGTTTCCCTGGGAAACCGCTCGCGGCTCTCGCTGGGGAGCCGGTGATCGCCCATGTGGTTCGCAGGGCCCTGGCAGCGCGAACCGTGGACCAGGTGCTGGTGGCCACCGATGACGAACGCATCGCAGCGGCGGCGGCCGCCTCCGGAGCCGAGGCCGTGCTGACCGGCGACCACGCGTCGGGTACCGATCGCATCGCGGCGGCGGTGGCGGCCCGACGCGACTGGAGCATCGTGGTGAACCTGCAGGGGGACGAGCCTCTCCTCGAAGCGGGCAACATCGATCATCTGGTGGATGGCATGCGCGCGCGGCCAGAGGCGCTCGTGGCCACCTTGTGTCGGCCTCTTCCCGCCGGGCGGAGCAACGACGCGAACGCGGTCAAGGTCGTTCGAAGAACGGATGGCCGGGCGCTGTTCTTCTCGCGCTCCGCGCTCCCGTTCCCGCGTAATCCTGAGGCGGCAGCCCGGTTGTGGCGGCTGCATCTCGGGATCTACGGCTTTCGGCGCGCGGGCCTCGAGCGCTTCATCGCCCTGCCGCCGTCACCGCTGGAGTTGGCCGAGGGACTCGAGCAGCTGCGGGCGCTGGAGGACGGGCTCGACATCCTGGTGCTCGACGCACCCTACGACGCATGGGGAGTGGACACCCCCGAGGACCTCGCGAGGGCGGAGGAGCTGCTCCACGGCCGCTCGCCGGCAGCCCCCGCAGCAACGCGAAAGGACTGAAGAACATGGCAACCAAGTACGTTTTCGTCACTGGCGGCGTGGTATCCGGCCTCGGGAAGGGGATCTCGGCCTCGTCGCTGGCCGCTCTCATGGAAGCGCACGGGTACTCGGTGACCCTGCTCAAGATCGACCCCTACGTCAACGTCGACCCGGGGACCATGTCACCGTTCCAGCACGGCGAGGTCTTCGTCACCGACGACGGCGCCGAGACCGACCTCGACCTGGGTCACTACGAGCGCTTCACGTCGGTAACCATGGCGCGCAGGAACAACTTCACCACCGGGAAGATCTACCAGGCGGTGATCGAGAAGGAGCGGCGCGGCGACTACCTGGGCAAGACGGTCCAGGTGATCCCGCACATCACCGATGAGATCAAGGAGAACATCCGCGCCGTGGGCGGCGACGTGGACTTCGTGATCGTGGAGATCGGCGGGACCGTCGGCGACATCGAGTCGCTTCCGTTTCTCGAGGCAATCCGCCAGTTCCGAAGCGAGCAGGGCCGCGGCAACGTGCTCAACGTCCACGTCACCCTGGTGCCGTACATCAAAGGATCCGACGAGCTCAAGACCAAGCCCACCCAGCACTCGGTGAAGGAGCTGCTCAAGATCGGAATCCAGCCCGATATCCTGCTGTGCCGCGTGGACCGCTCGTTGGCCGCCGACCTGCGCGAGAAGATCGCCCTCTTTTGCAACGTCGAACCGCGCGCGGTGATCCCCGCCCAGGATGCCGACACCATCTACGAGGTTCCCCTCAAGCTCGCCGCGGAGGGCCTCGACGAGTACGTCCTCGACGCCCTCAACCTGCCCCGGGGCAAGCGCGACCTCACGCGCTGGCGGAAGGTGGTGGACGGGCTCGCGAATCCCAAGGGCGAGGTCTCCATCGGCATCGTCGGTAAGTACGTGGAGCTCACCGACTCCTACAAGTCCCTCAACGAGGCGCTCGGCCATGGCGGCCTCGCCAACCACGTGAAGGTGAACCTGGTGTTCATCGACGCCGAGGAGCTCGAGGGCTCGGGCTATCCGGAGAAGCTCTTCGAGGTGGACGCCATCCTGGTCCCGGGAGGATTCGGCAAGCGCGGGGTGGAAGGAATGATCCGCGCCATCGAGTTCGCTCGCGGCCGCAAGGTGCCGTTCTTCGGCATCTGCCTCGGCCTCCAGACGGCGATCATCGAGTTCGCGCGCAACGTGTGCGGGCTCGCCGACGCGCACTCCACCGAGTTCGTCACCGCGCCTCCGTACAAGGTGATCTACAAGATGCGCGAGCTGGTCGGCGTCGACCAGATGGGCGGGACCATGCGGTTGGGCAAGTACCCGTGCCGCCTCAAACCCGGCTCGCTGGCCTGGGGCGCCTATCACGCCGACGAGGTGTGGGAGCGCCACCGTCACCGCTACGAGGTCAACCCCGAGTACGTGCCCCTCTTCGAGGAGAAGGGACTGATCACCAGCGGCAAGTCTCCGGACCGGATCTTCGTCGAGGTGATCGAGCTTCCCGACCACCCGTGGTTCCTGGGCTGTCAGTTCCACCCCGAGTTCAAGTCCCGCCCCTACGAGCCGCACCCACTGTTCCGCTCGTTCATCGCCGCCGCCGCCGAGTTCAAGCGGCGCCGGCATGACGAGAGTGAGGATGAGGGTGCGGTGGGGGACGCCGGGACCGGCCGTGTGGAGGCCTCGCCGGAGCCGCAGGAAACGGTGCTGGAGGAGGCGGAAACGACGGTGGAGGCCTGAGAGCCTGAGCCAGGGTCTCGCCACGGGGGTGTTAGACTACGCGGACCATGGCGGGCGGTGGCTTCGAGCTGGCTCCGGGCGTGACGGTGGGCGGTGGTGCCCGGCCCGTGTACCTCGCTGGGCCCTGCGTCATCGAGTCGATGGAGTTTGCCGTCGAGATGGCACAGCGGCTCGCAGAGATCGCGGAGCGACTGTCCGTGCCGCTGATCTTCAAGGCCTCGTTCGACAAGGCGAACCGCTCGTCGCTGGAGAGCTTTCGCGGGCCCGGGCTCGACGACGGGCTCGCGGCTCTGGCCGAGGTCAAGGCCCGCACCGGCCTGCCGCTGGTGACCGACGTCCATGAGCCCTGGCAGGCCGCGGCCGCCTCCGAGGTGGTGGACGTGCTCCAGGTGCCGGCCTTCCTGTGTCGGCAGACCGACCTGCTGTTAGCGTGCGGGCGCACCGGCGCGTCGGTGAACATCAAGAAGGGGCAGTTCATGGCCCCCGAGGACATGGCCAACGCGGTGGCCAAGGTGTGGTCCACCGGCAATGAGCGAGTCACCATCACCGAGCGCGGCACGAGCTTCGGGTACCACAACCTGATCGTGGATGTCCGAGGTTTCCCCGTCATGCGTCGCACCGCTCCGGTCGTGTTCGACGTCACGCACTCGCTGCAGCTCCCCGGCGGCCTCGGTCACGCCACCGGCGGTGCGCGGGAGTTCCATTCGTATCTGGCGCGTGCCGCCGCGGCGGCTGGGGTGGACGGCTTCTTCGTCGAGGTCCACCCCGACCCGGCGCGGGCACTTTCCGACCCCACGACCCAGCTGAGCCTGCCCGAGTTCGAGGTCCTCGTCCGCCAGGTCGAGGCCGTTGAACAGGCGACGCGGGAGGTAGCTCCGTGACCCTCGACGTGGCACGTCAGGTGCTGCTCACGGAGGCCGACGCAATTCGCCGCCTCGTGGAGACCCTGGGAGAGCCCTTTGAGCGGGCCGTCGAGGTGGTAGTGGGCTGTCGCGGACGAATCGTCACCACGGGCATGGGCAAGTCTGGCATCATCTGCCGCAAGCTCGCCGCCACTCTGGCGTCCACCGGCACACCGGCCATGTTCCTGCACCCTGCCGAAGCGATCCACGGCGACCTCGGCATGGTCACCACCGAAGATGTCGTCGTGGCCATGTCCAACTCCGGAGGGACCGACGAGCTCCTGCGCCTGGTGGAGGTACTCAAGCGGCTGGGCGTGCCGCTGGTAGCCATGACCTCGTACCCGGACTCTCCGGTTGCCAGGGCGGCCGACGTCCACCTCGATCTCGGCGTACGCCGCGAGGCGTGCCCCCTCAACCTGGCACCCACCGCGTCTACCACTGCGGCGCTTGCCCTGGGCGACGCTCTGGCGATGGCGGTGTCGGTGCGCAAGGGATTCCGCGAGGAGGACTTCGCACGGTTGCATCCCGGCGGGGGCCTGGGGAAACGCTTCCTCAAGGTAGGAGAGCTGATGCACGCCGGCGACGACGTTCCGCGAGTGCTCACCGCCACGGCCATGAAGGACGTGATCTACGAGATGAGCCGCAAGGGGCTGGGGATGACCACGGTGCAGGACGATGCCGGTCGCCTGCTCGGCGTGATAACCGACGGCGACCTGAGGCGCCTGATGGAGCGTGAGCGGGATCCCCTGGACCGCACGGCGGGGGAGGTCATGCACTCCGGAGGCGCGTGCATCCCCGCCGGCGAGCTCGCCACCGCCGCCCTGCGCCTGCTGGAAGAGCGCCGGATCACCTCGCTGATGGTCACGGACGCCGACGGCCGCGTTGACGGCGTGGTGCACCTCCACGATCTCTGGGGTGTCGGTCTGTTCTAGCCTGCATTTCTCACCAGCTCCCTACTGCGAGCGCCGATCTGCCAGCCATCGCCGGCCCTTTCGTGACTCGGCGCCCTCGTGACGTGACCTGGTGAGAAATGCAGGCTAGAGTTCGTGGCGCGGAGGCGCCATGAAGATCACCTTCCTCACCACCGGTGGGACCATCGCCAAGACCTACGACGAGCGCGAGGGGTCGCTGCGCAACATCCGCTCGGTGCTCGACGAACTGCTCCTGAACCTGCGCCTGCCCGATCTCTTCATTCGCCACGTGGACGTCATGGGGAAGGACTCCCTCGACCTCGACGCGGGCGACCGTGGGGTCATCCTGGCAGCGGTCCGCGACGCCATGCCCAGCTCCGACGCCATCGTCATCCTGCATGGCACCGACACCCTGTCGGTGACCGGTGAGCTGCTGCACGGCGAGCTCGGGGAGACATGCAGGATTCCGGTGATCCTCACCGGGGCCATGCGCCCCTACGAGTTCCGCGACTCCGACGCCCTCCAGAATGTCACCGAGGCACTCCTTGCGGCGCGGCTGCTCGAGGCCGGTGTCTACGTCGTCATGCACAACCGGGTGCTGCCCTTCCCGGGCGTGGTCAAGGATCGCCACAGCCTCACCTTTCGACCCCAAAGCGAGGGGTGACGGACGAGACGGACCGAGCGCAACAGCACGGCGACCGGCCTTCGTGCCCCGCCGTCTTGGTTGGTCCCTCGGCTACTTCAGCGCCTGCTCGGTGCGCTCCAGCGCGTTGATCGGTCCCAAAACCACCAACACGTCACCGGCCTCGATGCGGATGTCGGGCTCGGGGTTGAACAGGCTCCGGCCCTCGCGTTTGAGCGCAACCACGATGATTCCGAAGCGCTTGCGCACGTTCGCCCCGGCGAGGGTGTCTCCGGCCAGCTCGGAGCTTGGCTGCACCAGCATCTCGGCCAGCTCGAGATCCTCGGAGGTGCCCGGCAACGAGGCTTCGAGGAAGTCCACGACGGTTGGCTTCAAGGCGGTGTAGGCGAGACGCGTGCCACCCAGACGATAGGGGTTGATCACCTTGTGGGCGCCGGCCAGGCGGAGGCGCTCCTCGGACTCGTCCTCCACTGCTCGCGCGATGATGGTGATCTGCGGGTTGAGCTGACGGGCCAACAGGATGGCGAACACGTTGTGAGCGTCGTCCCGCAGGCAGGCGAGGACGGTCTTGGCAGTGAGGATCTTGGCGCTGAGGAGGGTACGTTCCTGGGTGGCGTCGCCGTGGACCGTGGGCACGCCCTCCTCCTCGATGCGGGTGAGTCGCTCGGGATCCGAGTCGACCACCACGAAGGGAACCCGGCGTTCCCGCAGCGCCTCGACCACCGCCCGGCCCATGCGGCCGTGACCGCAGACGATGATGTGATCCTCCAGGCGATCTGTCATGGAACCCTCCCGGCGCAGGCCGAAGACGCGGCGAAGATCGGCCTCCAGCACTACCCGCGCTATCTCCGACGCGACCATGAGGATCACGGCCACCCCGGCGAAGGCCATGAAGATGGTGAACACCCGGCCCACCGGCGAAAGAGGGAACACCTCCTCAAAGCCGATGGTCGTTACGGTAATCGTGGTCATGTACAGGGCGTCGAAGAACGACACGTGCTCGATGACCATGTACCCGGCGGTTCCCAGCAGCAGCACCAGGACGCCAGCGACGGCAACCTTGCCGGCGACACGGATCTGGGTGGGAACCACGAAGAGATCCTACCATCCTGGAGGCCGGCGATCTGCTACCATCCGCGTCGGCGCCTGCACATGCGGTAAGTCGCGGGAGGCTCTGGGGGGACCATGGTGGAGGCTGAGGGGCATACCTATCCATTCGACGGGGTGGAGGCGATCCGGCCGGCGGAGCTGGAGACCTTTCCATACGAGTACGCAGGGCGGGACGCGGTAGTGGAGATCGTGACCGACGAGTTCACCACTGTGTGCCCCTTCTCGGGGCTGCCGGACTTCGGCACACTCACCGTGAGGTACGTCCCCGCCGACGACTGCATCGAGCTCAAGTCGTTCAAGTACTATATCTTCAGTTACCGGAACGTGGGCGTGTACCAGGAGCACGCAGTGAACCGCATCCTCGAGGACCTGCTCGCGTGCTGCGGCCCGAAGTGGATGGAGGTCGTCCTGGACTACCGTCTCCGCGGCGGCATCCACACGATCACGCGGGTGCAGCACGGTCCCCGGCCTGCTGGTCTGTGAATCACGGCATGCCTGTGATAGCATCGCGTCCGATGCGAGGCGCAGGGACACACGAGCGACCTCGAGCTTCCCTGGCGGGAAGTTTTTTTTTTGCCACACCGGTGAGCCTGGGGGAACCATGACCGACACGGGGCCAACGCCAGAGCAGACCCGCGTCCAAGTGCTGGACGCCGAGGGGATGGAGCGGACGGTGGCGCGGATGGCGGCGGAGATCGTCGAGCGCGACGGTGAGCGCATCATGCTGGTGGGGATTCACTCTCGAGGCGTCCCCCTCGCACAGCGCCTCGCGCGGATTATCGCCTCCCGCTCCGGCCTCGACCTGGCAGTGGGACGCCTTGACATCACTCTCTACCGCGACGACGTGGGACCGTGGCGCCCGGCCCATCGGCAGCCGGTGCTCAAGGAGACCTTCCTCCCCGAGTCCATCGACGACGAGATCGTCTACCTCGTGGACGACGTACTCTTCACCGGCCGCACCGTGCGGGCGGCGCTGGACACTCTGATGGACTACGGACGGCCACGCGGCGTACGCCTCGCGGTTCTCGTCGACCGCGGCCACCGTGAGCTGCCCATTGCCGCTGACGTGGTTGGGAAGATGGTGCCCACGTCGCTCACGGAGGACGTCCAGGTGGGGCTGGCCGAGGTGGACGGCGTGGACGGCGTCTGGATTGGAAAGGAGAACCGCCATGGCGGTTAAGCGAGCCGAAGGGCTCAAGAGCAAGGATCTGGTCGGGATCGCGCCGCTCGGTGCGGACGAGATCACACTCATCCTCGACACCGCCGAGGAGCTGCTTGAGGTTGCACGCCGACCCATCAAGAAGGTTCCGACCCTGCGCGGCAGCACGGTGGTGAACCTCTTCATGGAGCCTTCCACCCGCACACGCTTTTCCTTCGAGGTGGCCGAGAAGCGGCTATCGGCCGATACACTCAACTTCTCAGCCTCGACCTCCTCCGTCTCCAAGGGCGAGACGCTGGTGGACACGGCCCGCAACCTCATGGCCATGGCCCCCGATTTCATCGTCATCCGCCACCCGAACTCCGGGGCGCCGCACCGGTTGGCAGCGATGGTGGACGCGTCGATCATCAACGCCGGCGATGGCATCAACGAGCACCCCACGCAGGCGCTCCTCGATGCCTTCACCATGCGCCGCCACTTTGGCCGGCTTGCCGGGCTCAAGGTCGTGATCGCAGGTGACATCCGGCACTCAAGGGTGGCCCGCTCCAACGCCTTCCTACTCACTGCCATGGGCGCGGAGGTGCGGTTCGTGGCGCCGGCGTCACTGCTGCCGGTAGCGGTAGGGAGCCTCGGCGTGCGCGTCTTCCACCGCCTCGAGCCGGCCCTCGAGGGGGCCGACGTGGTCATGATGCTGCGCATCCAGAAGGAGCGTCAGGGACGGTCGAGCTTTCCGGGGACGCGCGAGTACTACGACTTCTTTGCGCTTACTCCGGAGCGGCTGGATCGCGCAGCGCCACACGCCATCGTGATGCACCCCGGTCCCATGAACCGGGGCGTCGAGATCGAGTCCAGCGTGGCCGACGGGCCGCGCTCGGTGATCCTGGAACAGGTGACCAACGGAGTGGCCATTCGCATGGCCATCCTCTATCTCCTGGCGGGAGGACACGGTGAGCCGACTTCTCATTCGTAACGGCCGGGTCGTGGACCCGTCGCAGAGCCTCGACGAGGGGCTCGATGTGCTCATCGAGGACGGCTGCGTGGCCCGTGTGGCGGAGCGGATCGACGTCCCGTCGGACGCCGAGGTGCTGGACGCCGGGGGGCTGGTGGTGGCGCCGGGGTTCATCGACCTGCACGTGCACCTGCGCGAGCCCGGGTATGAGCACAAGGAGACCATCGAGACCGGCAGCCGGGCGGCGGTGGCAGGCGGCTTCACCGCGGTGTGCTGCATGCCGAACACCGACCCGGTCAACGACAACGCGTCGGTGACCCGCTACATCATCGAACGCGCCGAGGCCGTGGGTCTCGCACGGGTGTACCCGGTGGGTGCGGTGACCAGAGGCCTGAAGGGGGAGGAGCTGGCCGAGATAGGAGAGATGGTGAGCGCCGGAGCGGTGGCGTTCACCGACGACGGCCGGCCGGTCGCCAACTCACAGATCATGCGCCGTGCCCTGGAGTACACTCGCTCGTTCGGCGTGCCGATCGCCGGCCACGAGGAGGACCTCGAGCTCGCGGCAGGCGGCGCCATGCACGAGGGCGAGGTCTCCACCCGCATCGGTCTCCACGGCCTCCCCGCGGTGGCCGAGGAGACGATGGTGGCCCGCGACGTGCTCCTCGGCGAGCTCACCGGGGGCAGGCTCCACCTGTGCCACCTGTCCACCCGCGGCAGCCTCGACCTGGTGCGGATGGCGCGGCGTAAGGGAATCGAGGTCACCTGCGAGGTGACTCCCCACCACTTCACCCTTACCGACGCGGATGTGGCCAGCTCGAACTACAACCCGAACTGGAAGATGAGCCCGCCGCTCCGGACCGAGCAGGATGTCGAGGCGGTGCGACAGGCGATCTATGACGGGACCGTAGACGCCATCGTCACCGATCACGCACCACATCACCAGGACGAGAAGGACCTGGACTTCGCCGATGCCCCGTTCGGAGTCGTCGGCCTCGAGACCGCGGTGAGCCTGGCACTGGATCGCCTGGTGCACGGGCGCGTCATCGGCCTGCTGCAGCTCGTGCGACTCATGTCGACGCGACCGGCGGAGATCTTCAGCCTGCCCGGCGGCACCCTGCGCGAGGGATCGCCCGCCGACGTCACTCTTCTCGGCCTGCGCTCCCGGGTCACCGTGGACCCGCGCTCGTTCTGCTCGCGCTCGCGAAACACGCCCTTCGCCGGGATGCAGCTCAGGGGCGCACCCGAGGCTACGATCGTCGGCGGGCGCGTCGTGTGGCGCCGAGAGGGCTGAGCGCAGCGTTTCGACCGGCAGTGGACTGGCCTCTTCGGGAGCGCCCCCCGGCCGCCAGCCGGCACCGACAGGGAGAGGGGCGAAGGGTGCTCTCCGCGCTCGCGGGTTCGGGTCGGCTGTGCTATTCTCTCGCCCGCGTGGCTTGATCACAGACGCGCACTCTCCCGATCAGCGAGGCCTGCCATGACCGAAAACTCCCAGGAAATCCAAGACTTCGAAGCGGCTCTCGTGGAGAGCCTGACGGCCGACCCGGTGGCGGCGGGTAGCGTCGTCGAGGGGATTATTGCCGCCATCCACGGCGACGTCGCGCTTGTCGACATCGGTGGCAAGTCCGAGGCCGTGCTGGAGCGTGCCGAGCTCGACGAGCTGGGCACCGGCGATCCCGTCGAGGTCGTCGTCGTCTCCGTAGGCGACGAGATCCGCGTCAGCCGGCGGATGGCCCTGGAGATGCGCTCCAAGGAGAAGCTGGCGACTGCCGCCGAAGATGGATCGCCGGTTCAGGGCAAGGTGGTCGGCCGCCGCAAGGGCGGTTTCGACATCACCGTGGCGGGGGTACGCGGATTCTGCCCCGTGTCCCAGATCGACGAGTTCCGCTCGCCGGATCTCGACCGCCACCTGGGCCAGAGCTACACATTCAAGGTGCTCGAGTTCGACGCCGACCACCACAGGCTGGTGGTCTCGCGCGCATCCCTTCAGCGGGAGGAGCGGGAGAAGCTCCAGGCCGAAGCGTGGGACCGGCTCACAGAAGGCGCGGTGATCACCGGCCGCGTCCGCTCCATCACCGACTTCGGCGCCTTCGTGGATCTCGGCGGGGTGGACGGGCTCGTGCACGTCACGGAGCTCTCCCATCGCCGTGTCGGTCACCCCAAGCAGGTCGTGACCGTGGGCGACGAGGTCGAGGTCAAGGTGATCGAGCTGGACCGCGAGAAGCGGCGCATCGGGCTTTCGATGAAGCAGCTGCAGGAGAACCCGTGGCAGAATGCCGAGAGCACGTATCCGGCGCGCAACCGGTTCAGCGGTACCGTGGTCCGCAAGGCTGACTTCGGCGCGTTCGTCGAGCTGGAGCCAGGCGTCGACGGACTGCTTCACGTGACCCAGCTGCCACCCGGCATGGAGCTGGCTTCCGCAGAGCTCGAGGTCGGTGCCGTGGTTGAGGGCTGGATCCGCGACGTCGACCCGGACAACCAGCGGATCGGCCTCACCCTGCGCCCAATTCCGGAGCATGATCCGTGGGAGCGCATCACCATGCGCTACCAGGAAGGCCAGGTGGTCGAGGGCGTGGTGGAGAATGGCGCCGATTTCGGCGTGTTCGTGGAGCTCGAGCCTGGTGTGAGCGCGCTGATCCCGGCCTCCGAGCTCGGCATGGGCCGAAACGTCGATGCCAAGAACGCCATGGAGCCGGGGGCACCGGTGAACGCCACCGTCCTCTCGGTGGACGCCGAGCGGCGCCGGATCTCGCTGTCACTTCGCGCCTACAAGCGCGACCTCGAGCGACGCGATTACCAGCAGCACATGGACAAGGGCGACGGCAAGCCCGGCACCACGGCGTTCGGCCAGGCGCTCATGAACGCCCTCAAGAAGACCGACTGACGCGATCCTCGCAGCGAGAATCCACGAGGCCCGGGCAAATGCCCGGGCCTCGTGCTTCATGGCGCGGCGCCGGCAGTGTGCCTGCGCATCCTCGGTTCCGTGGTGCGCTGCATGTGAGAGGGGGAGGGGGAAGTGGAGGCGACGGGCGGATTCGAACCGCCGAATGAGGGCTTTGCAGGCCCCTGCCTTACCACTTGGCTACGTCGCCTCGGCAGGGAGCGTGATTCTACGAGACGAGGGTGGTGTCGTCAAGCCGAAAGTTGAAGTTCTGAAGGGGAGAGCAAGGGGTTGATCTGGAGCGGGAGACGGGATTTGAACCCGCGACTTCGACCTTGGCAAGGTCGCACTCTACCGCTGAGTTACTCCCGCTCAGCAGCCCCTTGCTCGGGGAGCGACAATCTAGCAAGGGGCGGCGCGGGTGTCAAGGCGAGGTCGCCGTCTTCGCGCCCGGACCCCGCTTGGCAGGGGCGACGTAGCCGATGATATCCTCCTTGTTACGGGTGGGCCCTCAACGCAGTCGGGATCTGGCACGACCTTCCAGGAGAAAAGTCGAGGTTCAAAGAGGTGGAGATCTTCCCGTTTCTCGAGCACGGGGCCGAAGACGGTCCGAACGAGCTTCACATCCCCGCACAGGAGGAGGAATCCCGCTCCGGCGGCTCGTCGGTGGCCGTCGTCATCCTCGCCCGTGACGAGGAGCGGTCGGTGGGAGATGCCGTCGCCGGAGCGAGACGCCACGCCGAGCGAGTCGTCGTGATGGACGGGCGCTCCCGCGACACCACCGCCGCCGTTGCCGAAAGCGCCGGGGCCGAGGTGCACTCCGATCCGGGAGTGGGCAAGGGCGCGGCCGTCCGGGCCGCCCTCGAGCTGGTTGACGCCGACATCGTCGTCCTCATGGATGCCGACGGATCACACGATCCTGACGACATCCCAAGGCTCGTTTCTCCTGTCGCAGACGGGCGAGCCGAGCTCTGCGTCGGCAGTCGTTTCGCGGGCGGCAGCGACGAGCTGTCCGCTACCCCCGGCCAGCTCGTCCGCACGATCGGCAACGTGTCCATGAACATCGCCATCAACCAGCGCTTCGGCGTCGAGCTCACCGACACGCTGAACGGCTTCAGGGCGGTCGACAGGAAGGCGGCGCTGCAACTGGGGCTGCGGGAGAACACGCACACCATCGAGCAGGAGATGGTGCTGAAGATGCTTCTCAGCGGCCTCAGGGTGGTGAACGTGCCGACCCACGAGGACCGCCGGCGATACGGGACGAGCCACATCAAGATCTGGAGGGAATGGCCCAGGTTCGTCACCTGCCTCATACGCCATCTGCTGGCGCGGCAGGTCGATCCTGGAGCGCTCGCAAGCGCGCGTGGGGAGAACGGCAGCGACGAGCGCGGAACGAAGGCCGCCGCGGCTCAGACGGGAGCTGCTCGACGGGGTCGATGGAAGCCGGCCTTACTCCTCTTTTTGACTGCCCTCATGGTGTTCAACCTCAACGGGCGGGCGGTGGCGTCCTACGACAGCCTGGCGGCCAGCCTCATTCCCTTCGGGCTGTGGCACGGCCGGGGGGTGGCGCTCGACGACTGGGCCGACCGCGTGCCGCCGGGAATCCGCTACTCGATGGCCCAAGGAAGGAACGGGCACTGGTATCCGGTCTATCCCATCGCGATCCCGCTGCTGGTCTCGCCGCTCTACGCACCCACGTTGTTCATCCCCAGACTCCGCCCAGATGACCCGGGCGTCGGGGAAGCCGTGCGCGAGCTCATGGAGAAGGTCAGCGCGTCGGTGGTCGCAGCTTTGTCGGTGGCGGTGCTGTTCTTGGCTCTCGCGGAGATCACGTCAGCCGCAGGGGCGGTGGTCCTCGCTCTTGTGTACGCCTTCGCGACCCCGACCTGGACGATCTCCAGTCAAGCCTTGTGGCAGCACGGACCAGCGGAGCTGCTCCTGGCCGCGACGCTCCTGATGCTGGTCCGTCGGCACCCTGCGACCGCCCGCGCAGGGGCGGCCCTGGGCCTCCTCGCCGGCCTCCTCACCGCGGTTCGTCCGCTGGCGATCGTGTACTCGGCTGCGATCGCGCTCATCGTCCTGCGTCGCACCGGCTGGCGGAGGTTCTGGCCTTTCGCTGCCAGCGCTGCGGCGGTTGCGGCGCTCCTCGTCGGCTTCAACGTCGCGACCTTCGGCACACCTCTCGGCGGGTACGTTCACGCACCGTTTCCCGGCGGGCCTGAGGACTTGGCACCGGCGTCGTTCTCCCTCGCGCACCTCGCCGGCCTCCTGTTGAGCAACCGCGGGTTGCTGGTCTTCTGCCCGTTCTTCCTGCTCCTGCTCGTACGGTGGCGCTGGCCGCGCCGGCTCGGC
The DNA here is from genome assembly GCA_963844845.1 of uncultured Acidobacteriota bacterium. Taxonomy (GTDB): domain Bacteria; phylum Acidobacteriota; class Thermoanaerobaculia; order Thermoanaerobaculales; family Sulfomarinibacteraceae; genus CAWJPW01. The sequence continues at coordinate 116,699 of CAWJPW010000005.1, read as the reverse complement.
CGTGGCGAGGTCTTGCTGTTGGGGGCAGCGTGGCTCGTGACTCTTCTGGGCGTCGCGTCCTTAGAGTTCTGGTTCGCCGGCTACTGCTACGGGCCCCGGTACCTCACCGATGGTCTCCCTCTTCTCGTGCTGCTCCTGGCAGCGCCGCTCGAGTCGCTGAAGCATGTCCTCGGACGAGCGGTCTTCGCCGCCGCAGTGGGAGTCGCCGTGGTGATCCAGTTGGTGGGCGCGACCTGTTTCCCGGGTGGGGACAGCGGTCTCCTGCTCGGGCTGTGGGATCCGCTGCGCTCGGAGCCGGTGATGGCGGCGCTTGCCGGGCCACGGCCACCGAGTCTTCTGCCCGCACCCATCCCCGGCGTGAGCATGGACCACGTGCTCTCTGATGCGGAGGCACACGCCACGCTGACGTGGCAGCCTACGGCGGCGCAAGGCTGGCGCCGCGGCTCGGTCCACATCCTTCGGGTGAGGATTACCAATCGCAGCGGCATCGCGTGGAGCTCGGTGGGCGGCATGGGGGGTCAGTACGCGGTGCTGCTCTCAGCGGTGATTCAACCCGCCGACGCGCCGCCCACCATGGAGCAACCGTCGACGGCACGATGGCTGGCCTTCCGCCTCGGTCCCGGCGACTCAGTCGACCGGCGAGTGTGGATACGGGCTCCCTCGGAGCCCGGACGCTATGTTGTGCGGCTCCAGCTGGGGCAGTCCGCGCGAAGCCGCCTCGCGCCCTTCCCTACAGGCGGCGCCCAACCCCTTGTCTATCCCGTGGGCATCAAGCCGTGATCCGTCCCGGATCGCTGAGGAGACCATTCACCCTCGACGTGCGACCGACCCAGTGTATTTCCGGCCCGGAACGAACTCACTCAGGTGCAGCGCCCTCCCGGCGCTACATCGAGATCTCGGGGCCTGCGCCCTCCTCGGGCTTGGCACGTGAGGCGTCCCAGATGACGTAGGCGGACAGCAAACCGAACATAATGAGGCCGAGCCAGTTCCCCATTTCCTGTATGTTCTCGAACGAGAAGATCGTGAAACCAGTCCATTCGGCCACCATTCGAGCGACCCCGTCCGTCACTCCGGCCAACGCTCCGCCGGCGATGAGACCTGATGCGATGAGGGTGCCCCGGTTATGGCGGGCCTTTCTCACTGTTTCGTCGGGTGCGGAGCGCCGCACAAGCTCGGCCACCAGCGCGCCGGCGAGGATCGGTGTGTTGAGCTCGATGGGGAGGTACATCCCCAGCGCGAAGGCCAGGGACGAGATCCCCAGCATCTCGACGATGAGAGCAATGGCGGCGCCCACTCCGTAGAGGAGCCACGGCGCCGCGGTAGTGCTCATCACGCTCTGGATCACCGCCGCCATGGCGTTGGCCTGGGGTGCCGGCATGGGGTTGGGATGGGCGGGCGAGTGAATATAGCCGTAGACGTTGGCGAAGAGCATGATCATCGCCGTTACCGTCACCGAGGCCACCGCCGAGCCGACAATGTTGGACCACTCGATGCGGCGCGGGGTGGCGCCGAGCCAGTAGGAGACCTTGAACTGGGTGACGAGCGAGCCGGTCATCGAGAGCGCGGTGCATACCACACCGCCGATGAGCAGCGTGGCGAGCATGCCCTCGGGACCCGAAAGGCCGAGCTTGGCCATGAGTACAGCCGCGACGATCAAGGTCGTGAGGGTCATCCCGGAGATCGGGGTCACCGAGATCATCGCGACCGCCCACGCCGAGACCGCCGCGAACAGGAAGGAAATCACCAGGGTGAGCACGAGGGCTAGGATGGAAAGACGGGTCGCGTCCGGAATACCGGCCAGCACCGAGAACCGGAAGTACAGCCAGATCGCGATGGTGATGGCGACGGTGAGCAGCGCCACGACCCCCATGGGGATGTCCGACTCCACCCGGTCCACGTCGCGGCTGAGCCCGCCGGAGAGCAGCTTGCGCATCTCTGCAAAGGCCTTGCCCAGCGCCTGCACCATCACCGGCGACATCTTGACGATGGAGAGGATGCCGGCCATGAAAATTCCGCCGATGCCGATGTAGCGCACGTAGTTGGCAAAGATGTCTTCTGCCGACATGGAGGCCAGCGCAGGCAGCCCCGGGGTGATCGACACCGGGATGTTCTGGCCCAGCCAGCCCACCAGGGGGATGAGCACGAAGTACGCGAGGAACGACCCGGCACAGATGATCGCCGCGTAGCGGACACCGATGATGTAGCCGAGGCCCAGCACCGCCGCTGACGTGTTGAGGGCGAAGATCGCCTTGACGCGGTGGGTGAGGTAGGACAACGGCTGGATGAGGCCGGTGGTGAACACATCGCGCCACGCGCCGAACGTGAGCGGTACGAGGTCGAAGAGGTAGCCAACGCCCATGGCCGAGACGAGGACCTTGGCCTGCTGACCGCCGCGCTCACCGGTCATGAGGATCTCGGTGATCGCGGTCCCCTCCGGGAAGGGCAGCTTGCCGTGCATGTCGGCCACGAAGTAGCGCCGGAAGGGGATCAGAAAGACCACACCAAGCACCGCGCCCAGGAAGGGGACGATGAAGATCTGGAAGAAGGACGAGCGATGCTCGAGACCGAGCACGTAGATGGCGGGCATGGTGAACACCGAGCCGCCCACCAGGATCCCCGACGTGGCGCCGATGGCCAGGATGTTGACGTTCTCGAGCAGCGTCGAGCGACGCGCCAGCAGCGCCGAGGCGCCGATGGCGAGAATCGAGATGGGGATGGCGGACTCGATGCCCTGGCCCAGCTTCAGCGCGATGTAGGCCGCCGCCGCAGAGAACAGCACGCCCATGAGGAGACCGATCCCCACGGACCGGATGGTCACTTCGAGAACGCTCTTCTCGCCGGGGATCACGGGGGTGTAGACCTCGCCCGGTTTCAGCTCGCGGTAGGCGTTTTCGGGAAGCTTCAACTGCTGGCCGTCATCACTCATGAACCCCTCCAGTGGAGGCGTCATTGTAGAGCACCCGGCAAGGGGGTAGAGAACGCTCCGACTGGCCAGGGACCGCAGGACGCGATCAACCGGCCAGGGCGCGACTTCTCCGGGCGCCAAGGGCCGTGGGAGCCCCCTTGACGTTTCCCGCCAACCTGCCGCAAGGGAGAGCGCGCTCCGGGGAAGACGTCGAGGACGACACGCCCGCCGGAGGACCTGTGCTCCGGGGCGGTGACGCCGTCAGGGCACGCCGCCGTGGCAGAGCCACGGCCGGCTGCGAGGGAGGGACCCGGCGCACGCTCGCGTGCGCTCGGGCCCCGACCGAGTGGCCGAAAGGCCGCGAAGCGGCCGGCGTGCCCCAAAGAACCCCGGAAATCCCATCGCCCCGACCTCCGTCGCCGCAGGCGACGGCACTGGGCGGGTGGGTGGGACACGGCGTCGCGAAGGGGAGTGGCGGGCGGCTTCGTTGCGAGGGCCGCGAGGTGGCGCTCCCTGGGGCGGCGTAGCCGACTCAGGGGGCGCCACATCGCGGACCGCAGCAGAAGCCGTAGGAGCCACTCCCCGGGACGCGGCGTAGCCGCGGCCCAGCCGCCGTTAGGCGGCAGACGCTACCATGGCCTGCTGCAACGGCAGGAGTCGCGCCGCCGTCGGTGCTCTGGGTGCGATTCGCGACCGAGCCGAGGAGGCATTGGCCTCGTGGCCATGCCAACGAAGGCGACGGAACGAAGCGCGGCCAGAGGGCCGGCGCCGGCGCGACCTATACATTTCAGAGAGAGTGGGATCTCTCTACCCTCCCGGAGCAGGCCCTCCGACAGGCCTCGAGACCGTCCCGCGGAGGCGGCTACTCAGCGATGGGGGAGGGTCGAACCTCGCCGGTGATGACTGCGCCGTCGGGGATGGCAGCGGGGCCGCCCTCGGCCACTACCCGCGCGCGGCCCTGCACGATCACCTCGCGGCCGAAGCGCACGTCGCCCTCCACCGCGAGCGCCTCACACGCACGCAGCGACGGCGGCCCCTCCGGAAAGCGGCTGTCGAACTCGTCCACCAGCTTGTAGTACCGCGAGTCCAGAACTACGTGGGGCGGGGCGACACGATCGCCCTGCAGCACCACCCGCCAGTCCGGCGTGAGCTGGTACGCATCGGAGCGGACGCCGAGGAGGTCGTCCGTGGTCTTCACCGGCGAGAACCGCGTCCGCGGCACCTTTACCGCGGCGGCATGGGGGAACAGCGAGATGGCGGCGCCCATCGCGCTCTCCAGCTGAACCACCGGGATGCTCGCCGGGTCTCGCGAATCTAGTCGCTTGCGGTTGACGATGGTGGGCAGCGGCAACACTCCGTCGTGCTCGTCCAGCAGGCGCACCAACGAGCGCAGGTTGACCCACACGTTGTTGGTGTTGAAGAAACGGTACCGCTCGATATCCTGGAACTCATCCTGCTCGTCGGGCGGGCACTGCGCCGACTCGCGCAAGGCGAGCCGGCTGTCCGAGAGTCGGCACAGATGACCGCCCTTGCGGTCGGCCGGGGTCCGGGCGGCCACCTCCATGAGAAAGTCCACCCCCTCCTCGACGATGAAGCCCAGGAGGCTCAGGTCGAGAACAGCGCCGAGGTTGTCAGCGTTGGAGACGAACGCCACATCGACGCCGGCGTCGAGCAGCTGTGTGAGGGTGCCCGAGGTGACCAGGGCGGTGTACAGGTCGCCGTGCCCGGGCGGGCACCATGCCAGCTCCGGGTCGTCGGGGCTCGCCGCTGGCGTGCCGGACGCCTCCATCACCTTGGGAATCCGATGCTGAAGAAAGGTCAGTGGCAGCCCTTCCAGCCTCAGCTCAGGGTAGGAGGCAAGCGCTGCCAAGCTGTCTTCGTCGGTGCGGAAGCTGTTCATCAGGACCAACGGAACCGGATGGCCGTGCTCCTGCCTCAGGGAGAGGAGCTGGCGCGCGATGAGGTCGAGAAACGTGAGGTGGTCGCGCACCGGCAGGAGGGACTTGGCCCGATCAAGGCCCATGCTGGTGCCGAGCCCGCCGTTCAGCTTCACGACCGCCGCCCGCCCGGTCGCCGCAACACCCGCGGCGGCGTAGTGGCTCAGCGCCTCCGCCTCGGGCAGCTCGTCCACTGCCGCAATCTCGGTGCGACTCAGGGTCCCCGACGAGCCACCTCCGGCGTAGGCCGCGAAGTGATGGAGAAACGTCCGGATGGCCAGCTCGGGGGCTCCCTGAGCCCGCATGACGGTGATGAACGGATCGGCTTCCGGGTGCTGCTGACTGCTGGCCGACATCGGCTGACCTCCTCGTCACTCCCGCAACCGACGAGTGGGTGCAGGTCTTCCGCTATACTTACCATGATGTCGAGGCATGGCTCCCTTTGGTTCATCCTGCTGGTTGCTGCGATCGCGCGGCCGGACGCGGTCATGGCAGCTGCACCGGCCGCCGAATCCGGCGGCCGCGTCGCCTCAGTGCGTCAGCTGGTCAGCGAGATCAGCGCCGAGCAGGGAGTCGACCCGCGTCTGATCCACGCCGTGATCCAGGTGGAGTCTGGGTACGACCCCCGTGCGGTGAGCCGCAGGGGTGCCCTCGGCCTCATGCAGCTCATGCCGGAGACGGCGAGACGGCTCGCGGTGGACGACCCGTTCGACCCAGCGGACAATGTCCGCGGCGGCGTGCGCGAGCTTGCCCGTCTCTTGGCGCTCTACCGCGGTGACCTCACTCTTGCCTTGGCCGCCTACAACGCAGGCGAAGGTGCGGTGGCGCGCTTCGGCGGCGTACCCCCCTACGCAGAGACCACCGATTACGTCGATCGAATCATGCGTCTCTACTTGGGGCGCCCTTACCGAGGCGGTCGCGTCGCCCCGGCGCCCGTGCGTCTGGTCCGGAGCGGCAACGGTGGCGAGTTCCTCATCACCAACCAAGGGAGGGCCGCCGCGGTCCCCTCGGGTCTTCCCCTGCTCGGGGGTGGCATCTCGGTGAACAGGCCCGGCAGCCCCTCTGAGGCACGGCTTTCCGGCGGTTTCGGCTCCACCTCTCGCTGACCCCTGGACAGAACCCCCAGATCGAGTACAATTGCCGTCCCGGGTCCCTCCCGGCAGAAGGACAGCGTAATCGGTGGCCGAGACCTCCCTACATTCCCCCAAGCATTCCCTGGTCATTGCCGTTGACGGGCCGGCTGGCGCCGGCAAGTCCACAATCGCACGTGCGCTGGCCAAACGGCTCGGCATCCCGTACCTCGACACCGGCGCCATGTACCGAGCCGTCGGGCTGTTGGCGTCGCGCCACGGGTTCACGACGCCGTTTGACGTCGGTACGGGGGCTTGCATGGCCGCAATGCTCGACGAGCATTCCGTCGAGTGTCGCGCCGACGACGACGGCTTCCGAGTGATGCTTGACGGTGAGGACGTGAGCCGGGAGATCCGAACTCCGGAGGCCTCGGCGATGGCTTCAGCCGTTTCGGCGCTGCCCGAGATTCGCCGGGCCCTCGTTCCCCAGCAGCGACGTATGGGCGAGAAGCACGGCGGCGTCATGGAGGGCCGGGACATCGGGACGGTCGTCTTTCCCGGCGCCGACCTCAAGGTCTTTCTCACAGCCACACCCGAGGAGCGAGCCCGGCGTCGGCTGGGTGACCTCGGAGAGGCGGGGGCCGGGCTCAGCCTGGACGAGGTCCGGGTCCAGCAAGCCAGGCGCGATCTCCAGGACTCGTCACGAGCGGACTCCCCCCTCCAGGTGGCCTCCGGGGCCGTGGTCGTAGACACCACGGGCCTCGACATCCCGCTTGTCGTGGACCGCCTCATGGACGAGCTCCGCCGCCGTCGCCCGGAAGTGCTTGACAGCAACCTGAGTGACGCCATAAAGTCACGAAATTACGGTAGATTCGAGCGCACCATCGGTGCGCCTCAAGGGGAGGAAGAGCGTTGAACTTCGATCCTGATACGAACGACTCCAGTGACAACTCCGAGGACATGGACCAGCAGCTCACCGACCAGCAGCTCACGATGGAGGAGCTGGTTGCCGAGTCCCTTCAGCACCTGCGCGAAGGCGAGGTGGTAAAGGGCACGGTCGTGGCAATCACCAATGACGAGGTGATGGTCGACGTCGGCTTCAAGTCCGAGGGCACCATACCGGTCCATCAGTTCCGCGACCGGGAATCCGGCGAGCTCACCATCGCGATCGGCGATGAGATCGAGGTCTTCATCGAACGCATCGACGAGCTCGAGGGGGAGCTGCGCCTGTCCCACGAACGCGCCAGCAAGCTCAAGGTATGGAACGCCATCGAAAAGGCGTTCCGCCAAGAGGAAGCGGTCAGCGGTCACGTCGTGGAGCGGGTCAAGGGCGGCCTCTCGGTGGACATCGGCGTGCGCGCCTTCCTTCCCGGGTCACTGGTGGACCTTCGCCTGAACCGTCCGCTCGAGGAGTACATCGGCGAAGAGATCGAGGCCCGGATCATCAGCTTCGACCGCCGCCGCTCCAACGTGGTGCTCTCGCGCAAGGCGGTGCTCGAGCAGGAGCAGACCAAGGCCAAGGTCCAGACCATGGAGGAGCTTGAGGAGGGCAAGGTGGTCACCGGCGTGGTCAAGAACATCACCGACTACGGGGTGTTCATCGATCTCGGTGGCATCGACGGGCTGCTCCACATTACCGACATCTCCTGGGGCCGTGTGGGTCACCCCCGCGACTACTTCCAGGTCGGCGATGAGGTCGATGTCGTGGTCCTGCGCTTCGACCGCGAGCGCGAGCGGGTCTCCCTGGGGTACAAGCAGCGATTCGAGGATCCCTGGACCCTGGTGCCTGAGAAGTACCCGATGGGCAAGCGCCTGAGCGGTAAGGTCGTGAGTATTGTTGACTACGGTGCCTTCGTAGAGCTCGAAGAGGGCGTCGAGGGCCTGGTGCACGTCAGCGAGATGTCGTGGACCAAAAAGATCAAGAACCCCCGTTCGGTGCTCGACGTGAGCCAGGAGGTCGATGTTGTGGTCTCCGAGGTGGATCCGGAGAAACGCCGGCTCTCGCTCTCACTGCGGGCCACCGAGCCCAACCCGTGGGAGACGGTCGCCGAGAAGTACCAGGTCAGCAGCCGGATCCACGGTGTGGTGCGGAACCTCACCGACTTCGGCGCCTTCGTGGAGATCGTTCCCGGCGTCGATGGACTGGTCCACATCTCCGACATGTCCTGGACCCGTCGCATCAACCATCCTTCCGAGGTTGTGCAGAAGGGACAGGAGGTCGAAGCGATCATCACCTCCATCGACGTCCTCAACCAGCGCATTTCGCTGTCGATGAAGGAGCTCTTGCCCAACGAGTGGGAGGAGTTCGCGAACTCGCACTCAGTGGGTGACGTGGCGCTGGGCAAGGTGACGAACGTGACCGACTTCGGCGTTTTTGTGGAGCTCGCCCCCGGCGTCGAGGGGCTCTGCCACATCTCCGAGATCGGTCGCGACACCGGCCTGGGCCTTGCCGAGTCGTTCGAACCCGGCCAGGCGGTGCGCTGCCGTATTCTTCGCATCGACTGGAACGAGAACCGCATTGGGCTCTCCATGCACGGTCTCGAGCAGGAGCTCTCGGAGGAGGAGGCCGTCCAGGCCGCATCCCCCGCCGCCGATCGTCGGACTGACACCGCAATGGCCGCGGCGCTGAAGGCGAGCGGCCTGCTCTCGTCAGACGAGGAGGAGGTTGCGGAGCCGGAGACCGAGGCCGCCGCAGCGGAGGAGCAGCCCGAGGCGGAGCCGGAGGTCGAGGCCGCCGCAGCGGAGGAGCAGCCCGAGGCGGAGCCGGAGACCGAGGCCGCCGCAGCCGAGGAGCAGCCCGAGGCGGAGCCGGAGGTCGAGGCCGCCGCAGCCGAGGAGCAGTCCGAGGCGGAGCCGGAGGTCGAGGCCGCCGCAGCCGAGGAGCAGTCCGAGGCGGAGGTGGCGGAGGAGGAGCCCGTCGACGAGCAGGCCCAGATCGAGGAAGAGGCGCCCGAGCCCGTGGCGGCGAAGGCGGCCGAGGCCGATGAGCCCACCGAAGAGGAAGTGGCGGCCGAGGCAGTCTCCGAGGAGGCCGAGGCCGACGGTGGCGCCGAGGAGACCGAGGAGCCGGAAACCGCAGGTGAGGAGGAGGAGCCCCCGGCCGGTAAGAAGAGCACGTCCGGGTAGTGATCTTGCCCTCTCCCCCGGCGCCGGCTCGTGCTCGGTCGTGCGGGGGATCATGTCGAGAAGGTGAAGGAGAGGAGCATGACGATGACGAAGGCGGACCTGGTGGAGCTCGTGGCCGACAACGCCGACGTGGCCCGCAAGCAGGCCGACGAGATCGTGCAGGTTGTTCTGGAGAGCATCATCGCGGCGTTGCATCGCGACGAGAAGGTGGAGCTGCGTGGATTCGGGTCCTTCCGCATCCGTCAGCGCGGCTCCCGAATCGGGCGCAACCCCAAGACGGGCGACCAGGTCAAGGTTCCACCGAAGCGGATCCCCTACTTCAAGCCGGGCAAGCACCTGCGCGAGGCCCTGCTCAACCAGTAGCGTGCAGACGCTCTTTGCACCCTGGCGACTGGAGTACGTGACCACTGCCGACACCCACGCCGAGGGCGACTGCATCTTCTGCCAGGCCCTCACGAGTCGGGACGATCGCACCACCTTGACCCTGTGGCGATGGCCCCGTTGCTTCGCGTTGCTCAACCGATTTCCCTACACCTCCGGTCACGCCATGGTTGCCCCGGCGCGGCACGTCGGGAATCTCGACGAACTCGACTCAGCCACCCTGGGTGAGATCATGGTGGCCGCCAAATCGGTCGTGCAGGCGCTGCGTCAAGTCTACGATCCGCACGCGTTCAATCTCGGATTCAACCTGGGAGAGGCGGCGGGGGCCGGGATCGCCGAGCACCTCCACCTTCACGTGATCCCCAGGTGGCGTGGTGACACGAGCTTCGTGAGCATTGTGGGCGGGACCCGGGTGATTCCCGAAGACCTGGACCGGACCCACAGCAAGTTGACCGCGGCGCTGGGCGAGATTCTGGAGGGTTGACGATGAGCAAGGACCCGGAGAGCTCGTCCCAGGCGACACGGCGGGCGCCGTTGGGGCTACTGATCCTCGCCTGGCTGGTGCCGGGAGCGGGGCACCTGGCGCTCGGACGCCGGGTCCGTGCCGCCGTCTTCGCGGCGGTGATCGTAGCTGCTTTCGTGACCGGGCTGGTGCTCCACGGTGAGCTCGCAGTCCCACGGCCCGGCGCGCCGTTCTCGTGGCTGGCTTTTCTCGCGTGCCTCGGCAACGGTGGGCTGTACGTCGTGGGAAGGGTGCTGGGCCTCGGCCACGGTGACGTGACGTCGTGGGGCTTTCTCTACGGCAACACTTTTCTCATCACCGCCGGGCTGATGAACCTGCTCACGGTCCTCGACGTCTCGGACATCTCACGGGGGGTGAAGAGCTGATGGACCAGTTCCTCCTCCTCGTGTGGCACGCCCTCCTCATCGCCGTCTTCTTCACGTTCCTGTGGCGGGAAGGACCCGCCGAGCGACGCCGGTTCTTCATCAAGGCTTTCTTGATCATGCTGCTCGGGGCCCTCGCCTTGAGCTGGATCATGTTCCCCGTTCCATGAGCCGTCACTGCGGGGGCGCCGCGCGCCGCTCGGTTGCCATTCCGCCGCCCGTCCACTCACCATTCAGGCTCGACCGGTGAGCGGCTCACGCTCGCTGATGGTGGTGGCGGGCGAGGTGTCCGGAGACATCCACGCCGGCAACATGTTGGAGGCGTTGCGCGGGCTCGCAGGCGAGGTCGATGCTTTCGGCGTCGGCGGGGAGCGACTGGAAGAGGCAGGCCTGGACTGTCTCGTCGCCACCAGCGAGCTGGCTCACATGGGTCTCGCCGAGGTTCTCCGCGAGCTGCCGCGGCTGGCGGCCATCCTCAATCGCCTGGTGGACGAGGCGGCCCGACGCCGGCCCGCCGTGGCGGTTCTGGTGGACTCTCCCGACTTTAATCTGCGTCTGGCCAAGCGCCTCAGAAGGCTCGGTATCACCGTCGTGCTCTACGTGTCGCCACAGCTCTGGGCATGGCGCCGCCGGCGGGTGCACGCGGTACGGCGGCTCGCCGCCGAGGTCCTGTGCATCCTTCCCTTCGAGGTGGACTTCTACGCGTCGTACGGAGTCCGCGCGACCTTCGTGGGGCACCCGCTGGTGGACGACCTCGCCCGCGAGGGCATCCTCGGCGAAGCGATCTCGCCACACCCGGGGCGTCTGGCATTGCTGCCAGGCTCCCGTGCCATGGAGGTGCGCGAGCTGCTGCCGGTGATGCTGGCGGCGCTCCGCCGCCTGCCCGAGGACGTCGTCAGCGAGGCGATCCTGGTGGAGGCCCCGGGCATGGGAGGGGTGATCGATACGGTGTTGGGGACTCACGGGCAGCCGTCCCGCCTCCGGCGGGTGGTCGGAGCGGGACGGCGGCGGGAGCTGGCCGCCGCCGCGGCCGCCCTGACCGCCTCGGGCACGGCGACCCTGGAGTGTGCACTCCTCGACGTACCCATGGCCGTTGGATACCGTCTCCATCCTCTCTCCTACCTCCTGGCTCGGCTGCTCGTGCGGGTACCGCACGTGGGGCTGGTGAACCTCATCGCCGAGGAGCGCGTGGCGCCGGAGCTTCTGCAGTGGGACCTCACTCCGAGCCGGCTCGCTGACGAGGCCGCCGCTCTGCTGCGCGAGGGCGGACCGCGCCAGCGACAGGCGCTCAAGAGGGTGCGGGGGCGTCTCGGGGAGCCCGGCGCCTCGCGGCGCGCTGCCGAGGCAGTCCTGCGCTATCTGCGGTAAGACCCACCGTCTCCACCCCATGTGCGCGGGCTCTCCAGCTCGCCTCGCCCGTCTGGGGGAGCGCAGAAGCAGTGTTAGAATCACGCCCTTGGAGGTGCGATGGCGATGCGCCCGAAGAAACCGGGCCGACCGTCCCGACCGTTGCGGGTTGGGATGATCGCGCTCGGCTGTGCCAAGAACCTGGTGGACGGGGAGGTCATGCTCGGTCATCTGCGCGCGGCGGGAGCCGAGATCACAGCCGACGCCACCCGCGCCGACGTGGTGATCGTCAACACCTGCGGCTTCATCGTCGATGCCAAGCAGGAGTCCATCGACGCGATTCTCGAGGTGGCCGCAGCCAAGCGCGCGGGCACGGTGCGGCGCCTGGTGGTTGCCGGCTGCATGGCCCAGGCCTACGCCCGCGAGCTGGCCGAGGAGATCCCCGAGATCGACGAGTTCATCGGACTCGACGAGCTCGAGCGGGTGGTGACAGCAGCGGGGGAGGAGATCCCCATCCACCTGCCGGACCAGCACGGCGCCATGCGTCTTTACGACCATCAGCACCCGCGGCTTCTCTCCACCTCGGGGTACGCGTTCCTAAAGGTGGCGGAAGGCTGCAACAATCCTTGCTCCTTCTGCCACATCCCCCGCATGCGCGGCCGCTTCCGGTCGCGTGCCGCCGACGACCTGGTAGCCGAGGCCCAACATCTCGAGTTCCAGGGAGTTCGCGAACTCGTCCTCATCGCCCAGGACACCACCCGCTACGGCGAAGACCTCGGCGCCGAGCACGGGCTGCGCCACCTACTGGAGTCACTGCTCGCCGAAACCTCCCTGCCGTGGCTGCGCTTCCTCTATGCCTACCCGGCGACCCTGGACGAGGGGTTGTTCGATCTCATGGCGCGCGAGCCGCGCCTCCTGTCATACCTGGACATTCCGCTCCAGCATGCCAGCCGGCGCGTCCTGAAAGCGATGCGCCGGGGAGGCGATGCGGCGAGCTACCGCGCGATGATTGAGCGGGCACGCCGTACGGTTCCCGACCTTACCCTGCGCAGCACCTTCATCGTCGGCTTTCCGGGCGAGGGAGAGCGTGAGTTCGAGGAGCTCCTGGAGTTCGTCCAAGCGATGCGATTCGATCACCTTGGCGCGTTCACGTACTCCTGGCAAGAGGAGAACCCCGGCGCGGAGCTGGGCGACCCGGTTCAGGAGGAGGTCAAGGAGGAACGGCGCGTTCGTCTCATGGAGCTGCAGCAGGGTATCGCCCTCGAACGGAACCGTGCGCTCATCGGGCAGCGACTCGCTGCGCTGGTCGCCGGCCCGCTACCCGAAATGGAGCTGCTCACCGAGGCACGGCTCGCCCGGCAGGCGCCGGAGATCGATGGCCGCCTGCTCATCAACGACGGTGCTGCGGTGGCCGGGGAGCTCGTCGAGGTTGAGGTGACTGAGGCGCATCCCTACGATCTGGTGGGCCGAGTGGTGGGCAGCCTCATGGCTCCGGCGCGGCGCCCGGTGGCACTGCCCGTCGTGGGCTGAGGGAGTCGTGCAGATCCTCCGCGATCCCCTCGGCAACGACGAGTGCCCGCGCGGCGGGGTGCTCACCATCGGCAACTTCGACGGCGTCCACCTCGGTCACCGGGCGATCTTCCGGCAGGTGCGGGAGCGCGCCGATGCTCTCGGCGTGAGCGCGCTGGCGATGACCTTCGAACCCCACCCGTTCAAGGTGCTCCGACCCAAGCAGGCGCCGCGGTTGGTCACCACCCTCGGTCAGCGTCTTCAGCTGCTCGACCAGGCTGGCATGGACGCTGCCCTGGTGGCGCCCTTCACCCACAAGCTCGCGCGCATGCCGGCTGAGGTCTTCGTGCGGGAGGTGCTCGTGGACCGGCTGGCGGTGCGGGAGGTGCACATCGGAACCAACTTCCGCTTCGGCGCCGGTCGCGAAGGTACCGTCGACCTCCTGGTGGCCATGGGGCGGGAGCTCGGGTTCGAGGCAGACGGCATCGAGCCGCTGACCCTGGACGACGAGGTGGTTTCGTCGACCCGGGTCCGGCAGGCAGTGGCCCACGGACGGGTCGAGGAGGCGTGGCGGCTCCTCGACCGCCCTCCGGCAGTGGACGGAAGCGTCTTCCGGGGCGAGCGGCTCGGGCGCAAGCTCGGATTCCCCACCCTCAACATCGCGGTGGAGAATGAGCTGTTCCCGGCACACGGCGTGTACGTCACCGCGGTGTTCATCCCGTCGTTCAGCCGGGCCTTCGCATCGGTGACCAACGTCGGCGTCCGCCCCACGGTTTACGAGAACTACTCTACGACCGTGGAGAGCCACCTTCTGGACTTCACCGCTGACGTGTACCACGAGCAGGTGCGCCTCTTTTTCCTCCACCGCCTCCGCGAGGAACGGGTCTTCCCCTCCACCTTGGCGCTGGTCGCGCAGATTCGCCAGGACGTCGAGGCGACCCGTACCTGGCTTGCAGCGCACCCGTTGGAGGACATGGGGCTCCTTCACCCGTGACAGCTGCCGCGGTCGCCGCCGCCCTCGTGGCGTTGGCCTGCTCCGTCGCCCTCCTTCTGTTGGTGATGGCCCTCGTATGGTGGCTCGACCGCTACGACCGCGAGCCGGTTCACCTCGTCGCACTTGTGTTCGCCTGGGGCATGGCGGTGGCCCCGTTGCTCGCGCTGGCCGGCGAGCTGGCAACGGGTGGAGTGCTCCGCTGGCTCCACGGAGCTGCTCTCGGCGATCTCTTCAACCTGATTGTGGCCGGCCCTGCTGTGGAAGAGCTCGCCAAGGCAGTGGGCGTGCTGGGAGTCGTGGCCTTCTCGCGGCAGTTCGACAACCCCACCGACGGCATCGTCTACGGCACGGCCGTCGGCCTCGGATTCGCAGTGACCGAGAACACTCTCTACGCCGCGGCAGCTCTGTCCGCCGGTCAGGGCTCCGGCGAGCTCGCGGGCCTTGTCCTCGCACGCACTCTCTTCAGCGCTGGTGTCCACGCTCTCTCCAGTGCGGCCTTCGGCGGGTTCCTGGGTGTCGCCTACCTTTCTCGGAGGTGGGCCGAGCGGCTCGCGTGGGCGGTCACAGGAGCGGTATCCGCCGTGCTGCTGCACGGTCTGTGGAACTCGAGCCTCGTGTGGCTGCGGGTGTCGGGCGGTAGCTCGGGCCTCTGGGTGCTCGGGATCCTGCCGCTGTACGCCGTCTACCTCCTCGTCCTTGCTCTCTTCCTGTCCGGGGAGCACCGCATCCTCCTGCGCGAGCTCAGCCAGGAGGTGGAGTGGGGGACTCTGCCCGCCTGGGTCGTGGACGTGATCCCTTACTACCGGCGTCGGCTACGCTCCGACTGGTGGGCGTCACGTCAGGAGCGCACGGTAATCGCCCGCCTGCTCACACGCCTTGCGTTTCGCAAGCACTCGCTTGCGCACATGCCGGCGGACGAGGCCAGCGTAGCCGCCATCGAGGTGATGCACCTGCGCCAGCAGATCGGGGCGATTCTGGCCCCGGCAACGCCTGAGGCCGGCGACGAGACGTGAAGCCACACGGTTCGGATACGATGAGGCGGTGAGTCGCGTCGCCCAGCTGAACACCGCCGAGCTGAAGGCATTGGTGGAGCGCGGCGAGCTCGATGAGCTCGAGGTTCTCGAGGCACTTCGCAATCCGTTCTGCACGGCGGAGATCGCCGCCCGTGTCGCAAGCACTCGCCAGTGGCTCGGAGCGCACGTGGTGCGCGAGCGGCTCGCCGCCTTCCCGGGGCTTCCCTACGCCGCAGCGCTGAACCTCCTTGCCACCCTGCCGTGGTTGGGTCTGCTGCACGTGGCACAGACGCCCCGTACGCCGCCCGCGGTGCGGCGACAGGCCGAGCGGCGGCTGGTCGAACGTGTCCATCACATGAGCCTGGGGGAGAAGGTGGCCCTGGCTCGCATGGCACACCGACCCATCTTCGCCAGTCTCATGGCAAGCGGCGATCTTCCGGTGCTCGCCGCCCTGCTCGACAACCGCCGCGTGGTGGAGAACGACATCCTGCTTCTGCTCAACCGACCCACCACGCCGCGGGAGGTGATCGTCGCGGTGTTTCGCCATCCCCGTTGGGGGCCCTCGTACCAGGTCCGCAGAGTCCTCGCTGCACACCCCGACATCCCGGTGCCTTTCGCGCTCAGCCTCCTGGTCCAGCTCCGCCGCCCCGACCTCGAGGATCTCTCGCGGCGACCGCGGACTTCTGACGCCGTGCGAGAGGGTGCACGGTCCCTTCTCACTCGTCATCAGACTGCAGCAAACGCAAGTGACGATGGTACAATCGCGGACTAATGCCGCCGGCTGACGAGACCTTCCCCACCGAGCCCAAGACGTTTGGCGTTGAGCTGCGCCACCTGCGCGAAGGCGCGGGGGTGAGTCTGCAGGAAGTCGCCGCGGAAACCAAGGTCTCCGTGCGCATTCTCGAGGCCCTCGAGTCGGGCAAGTTCCAGTACCTCCCGGAGCCGGTCTTCGTGCGCAACTTCGTGCGGCAGTACGCCCGCGTGATCGGCTTCGACGCCGACCGCCTGGTGGCATGGTTCAACGTCGCCTGGGAGCACTTCAACCTGGCGAGTGGTGTCCACCCCACGCTGCAGGTGCTCGAGCCGGCGCCCACGCCCTCGTTCCAGTGGCGGTTCTGGCTCCCGTTGGCGCTCGCGGGAGTGATCCTCGCCACCGTGGCCGTCGTTGTGTGGCAGGCGCGAACCGGCGTGACCCGAGGTCAGGCCGTCACGCCGCGTGCCACGGCCACATTGGTACCGTCGTTGCCAGCGCTCCCGTCGCCATCGATTGCGACGGCTGCCCCCTCGCCATCCCCCGCTCTTGCCCAGGTGCCGTCGTCGGCGACGTTGAGGGTCGCCGTTCGAGTCGGCGCCGGCAAAGAGTGCTGGATCCGGTACCGTGATGGCGAAGGCCGCACTGAGCAGCGTCTCCTCACGGGTGGTTCCGAGGCTCGGTTCGATCTCCCCGGACCGGTCCTGCTGACTCTTGGAAGTGCAGGGGCCGCCAGTGTCGAAGTGAACGGGCACGCCTATCGCGATCTCGGCCGGCCCGGTGAGGTGGTGCATCTCGAGCTCACGCCCGCCGGAGCCCACGTGATCGGCGGCGCGGACACGACCGGATGAGTGAAGGGCTCACTACCGTAGCTCAGCTGCTCGAAGGGATCCGCAAGGGCCGCGTGGCGCGTCAGATCCGCCTGTTCGCCGCCCAGGGCCTGCTGCCCGTGTCACGCGACGATCTGCTACGCCTCCAGCTCAACCTCACCATGGACCCCGACGCGGAGCTTGCCGACACGGCACGACAGTCCGTGAAGGGCGAGCCCGTGGAGATCATCACCCGGTGGCTTTCGAGCTCGGAGCTCGACCCCCTCGAGCTGGACCTGGTCGCCCGAGTGCGCCGTGAGGAGGCGGTCTGGGAACTCGTGGCAAGAAGCCGAACGATTGCGGACGACACCCTCCGCCTGCTCGCACGCCACGGGGGCGGAACCGTTCAGGACATCATCATCACCAACCAGACGAGGGTGCTGGGCTGCCTGGAGATTCTCGAGGAGCTCCGGGCCAACCCCCAGGCGACGCAGGTGGTGCTGCGGCGCGTTCGCGAGCTCGAAGAGGAGTTCATTGCCAAGGCGGTGACGGCGGCCCAACGAAACGAGGAGCTCGAGTCGCCAGCGCCCGGGCCCGTGCTCAGACAGGCGCTCGAAGACCTCAAGAGGATCGGCTGCACCGTTCCAGACGAGGACGAGCTGCCGGTGCCAGACCAGCCCGAAGACGACCTTCCGCCCGGCGCCGAGGAGGAGCTCGCCGGCGCGAGCCGTGCTTTTGTCCGGCTTCTCACCATGAACACTCACGAGAAGATCATGGTGGCCCTCAAGGGATCACGCGATGAGCGCGCGATTCTCGTTAACTCACGCAACCGGCTGGTGGCGCGCGCGGTGCTGGCCAGCCCCAAGCTCACCAACAGCGAGGTGGAGAAGTTCGCCGCGTCGCGCAGCGTGTCCGACGAGGTGATTCGGGTCATCGCCCAGAACCCGAGGTGGCTCAGGCAGTACAGCGTGATCCACGCGCTCGCCCAGAACCCGAGGACACCGCCCCGCGTCACTCTCGCGTTTCTTGCCCGGTTGTCGATGCGCGACCTCAAGGGACTCTCGCATAATCGCAATATCAGCAGGACCGTGCGGGTCCAGGCCGAGAACATGCTCTCCCGACGGCGTTGAGCCGGCGCGAGCCACGAAAGCGAGACGCCGTTGCGCCGCCTGGGAACCTGTGGTAATCATGGCTGGAGCCCCGTGAGCTTCGGGACCAGCGGCAGGCGAAACACATGAGCCATCGCGTAACCTTGTATGACGTTCTCGGCGTTCGCCCCGATGCGAGGGAAGACGAGATTCGTGCGGCATTCAGACGCCTTACCCTGCGCCATCATCCCGACCGTCAGCAGGGCGAGGCGCGGCGAGTAGCCGAGGAGAGGTTCCAGGCCATCACCGAGGCATTTAACGTGCTCAGCCGCCCAGCCGCCCGCGCGAAGTACGATGACCAGCTCCTGCAGGGAAACGGCAGCGGCAGCAGCGGCGTCGATGCCAAGGAGCTCTCGCGCCGCCTCGCAGGCCGCGGCGCCCAGGCGCTCAAGGACGGACGCCTCGACGACGCCCACACCGACCTGAGGATGGCGGTGGATCACGATGACACCAACTTCAAGGCGCACTACTTCCTCGGTCTGACCCTGGCCCGCATGCCCGGTCGGACCAGTGACGCCCTGCGCCATGTGGAGCGGGCCGCACAGCTGGAGCCGAACAACGCCACGCTGAAGGCCGGCGCCGCCCACCTCTTTCTTGACGCCGGCATGAAGGCGCGGGCGCAGAGGCTGGCTGAAGAGGCTCTTGCCCTGGACCCCTCGAACACCAAGGCCAACGAGGTCCTGGACCAGATCGGGCGCGAGGACGACTCCTCGAGCGGCGACGGCCTCCTGACCAGGCTGTGGCGGAAGGGGTGATGGCGGGTGGGCGCGAACTCGGGGGCTCGAATGGAGCTTGAAGCCTGGGGCGGAACCGATGTCGGCATGAAGCGCCGCCTTAACGAGGACGTGTTCCTTCTCGAGCCGGATCTTGGTCTCTTCCTGGTGGCCGACGGCATGGGCGGCCATGCTGCCGGTGAGGTGGCCTCGCGCCTTGCCGCGGACGAAATCGTCCGGGTCTTCAGACGGGAGCCCGGCGACAGTCACGACACCTGGCCCGAGCACTGGGACTCGGAGCGGAGCCCGGCGGCAAACCGCCTGGTGGATGCCATCCTCTCCGGCCACCAGCGGGTGAGCCGGGCGGTGGCGCGCGATGAGGGACTGAAGGGAATGGGGACCACCGTGGTGGTGGCCATGCACGCCACGGGAGCAGAATCACTGGTGGTCGGCCATGTCGGGGACAGCCGGGCCTACCGGCTGCGTCGGGGCCGGCTCCAGCTTCTCACCGAGGACCACTCGTGGGTTCACGAGCAGGTGGCTGCCGGGTTTCTCTCCGAGGAGGCGGCCCGCTCCCACCCACTGAAAAACGTCGTGACCCAGGCACTTGGTGGGAACACCGATCCCAAGGTCGACGTGCTCGAGACCGCCATAGACAACGACGACATCTACCTACTGTGTAGCGACGGCCTCAACTCGATGCTCACCGACGACGAGATCGCCGACGTGCTCGGCAGCGAGCAGAGCCTGCAGGACATGAGCCGTCGTCTCATCATTACCGCCAACGAGCGGGGCGGAAACGACAACATCACCGTAGTGCTGCTGCGCGCGCACGAGTAACAGCGCCACCCACCAGCGGCGGAGCGGGAAACCTCTCGGGTCTGTGCAGGTTATTTCTCACGGCGGCGAGCCGCCCCGAAAGGGAGGAGTCATGAGCTGGTCACTGGAAGACCGAACCTACCACGAGCTGTCCGAGCAGAGCGACACGAAGATCCTATTCCTGGTGTTCGACGGCCTCGGAGACATCCCGAACCGGCACGGTGCCACCCCCCTCGAGGCAGCGAGCGCGCCCAACCTCGACCGCCTCGCGGAGGAAGGGGCGAGCGGTCTCTTCGACCCGGTGGCACCGGGGATCACTCCCGGGTCCGGACCGGGCCACCTCGGGCTGTTCGGCTATGACCCTCTGGAGATCCAGGTCGGCCGAGGAGTCCTGTCGGCGCTGGGGGTGGATTTTCCACTCGAACCACATGACATCGCCGCGAGGTTCAACTTCTGCACCCTCGATACGGACGGCCTCATCACCGACCGCCGTGCGGGCCGCATCAGCACCGAGGAGAACCAGCGAATCATCGCGAGGCTGCGGGAGGGAGTCGACCTGGGTGATGGGGGAGTGGAGCTGTTTCTCCGCACTGAGAGTGAGCACCGCGGTCTGCTGGTACTACGCGGTGCGACACTCGGCGCACACGTGAGCGACACCGACCCGCAGGACACCGGAGTACCACCCCTCGAGCCTCGGGGCGATGATCCCGAGTCCGAGCACACCGCCGGCCTCGTCTCCCGCTTCCTCCTCCAGGCGCGAGACCTGCTCGCGAACGAAGAGCGGGCCAACGGCATCCTTCTCCGCGGCTTCGACCAGCGTCCCAATCTCCCCACCCTGTCGGAGCGTTTTCGACTGCGCCCGGCGTGCCTGGCACAGTACCCGATGTACCGTGGGCTCGCTCGTCTCGTGGGCATGGAGATTCTCGACCCCCCGAAGCGCCTCGACGACTTTCCCGCCGCGCTGGCGGCGGCCTGGGCGGGCAACGACTTCTTCTTCCTGCACGTTAAGTACACCGACAAGGCTGGAGAGGACGGGAGCTTCGAGCGTAAGCAGGCGGTCATCGAGGAGGTCGATCGACTCATCCCTTCGCTTCTCGAACCGGGTCCCGACGTCGTGGTGGTGAGCGCCGACCATTCCACGCCGGCAGCCATGATGTCCCATTCCTGGCACCCGGTGCCGAGCCTGCTATGGGCTCCGGCCACGGTGCGGCGGGACGCGGTGACCCGGTTTGGCGAGCGTCCATGCGCCGGCGGCGGACTGGGGCACGCCAGGCTGCGCTACCTCCTGCCGCTGGCGCTTGCCCACGCTGGCAAGCTCAGGAAGTTCGGCGCATGACCGCAGGCGCCGCGTGCTCGCGCGGTGGCTCCATCCTCAATTGACCCTCTCCGTGGCCTCTGCTACCGTCACGCAATGGCGGCGACAACACCCAGCTTCCTCGAGCCGGTCGAGAGCCTCAGGGTACGCATTCGTGATCTCGAAGTGGAGCAGCCTTCGCTCGAGCGAAAGGACGTACTCGACGCGGCACGGCGGGAGCTCGACGTCACCATCCAACAGATCTTCAGCGGCCTGACGCCCTGGCAGCGCTGTCAGCTCGCCCGGCACCCCGAGCGGCCCTACACCCTCGACTACATCCGGGGCATCATGACGGACTTCACCGAGCTTCACGGTGACCGTCGCTTCGCCGACGACCCTGCAGTGGTCGCGGGTTTCGGCCTCTTCGACGGCCTGCCGGTGGCTGTTGTGGGACACCAGAAGGGGAGAGACACCACCGAGAAGGTGCGCCGGAACTTCGGTATGCCACGCCCCGAAGGCTACCGCAAGGCGATCCGGATCATGGAGCTCGCAGCCCGGTTCGGCCGGCCAGTGGTGTGCTTCATCGATACGCCGGGAGCATACCCGGGCATCGATGCCGAGGAGCGGGGTCAGGCCGAGGCCATCGCCTCGAATCTTCTGGCCATGGCCCAACTGCCCGTCCCGATCGTGGTGGTCGTGACCGGTGAGGGCGGGTCGGGAGGCGCGTTGGCGCTCGGAGTGGGCGACCGGATCGTGATGCTTGAGCATGCCATCTACTCGGTGATCTCACCGGAGGGCTGCAGCGCCATCCTGTGGAAGGACCAGGGGCGCGCCGCCGATGCCGCCAGCGCCCTGCGCCTCACGGCCGGCGACCTCAAGGGACTCGGCGTCATCGACGAGATCGTGCCGGAGCCTGCGGGAGGCGCCCACATGGACCCGGTGGCGATCGCGGACGCCGTGGCGGCGGCGATTCGCAAGCACCTCAAGGAGCTGAGGCGGATCAAGCCAGAGGGGCTCGTCGCCCGCAGGTACAAGAAGTACCGCGCCATGGGTGCGTTTCTCGAGCGCTGACATGCGACGGCGGCAGGGTACGGCGCCGGCGAGCCCGAAAGCGGCGCAACCCAGGCTTGGGAAACGGGCGAGATCATGAAGCTCCAAATCAGTTCCTGGCTTCGCCTGGTTACCACTGTGCTGATCGTCGTCATCCTGGTTGCGGTCGCCATCATGGCGGTGCGACGGGTGCGCCTGCTCAAACCCCAGGTGGTGAACGTCACCACAGGCCAGGTGGGCGCCGAGCCAGCAGCCACCGTCGGCGAGCAGACAGTGAGCGTCTACCACAACTTCAAGTACACCGAGTCGGTGGCAGGAAAGACCGTGTTCGAGCTCACCGCTCAACGCACACTCTCCATGTCGACTGGCTGGCAGGAGATCGAAGGGGTGCGGCTGCAGTTCTACTCGGACGGTCACAAGGGTCCGCTCCTGTCGAGCGACCGGGCCAGCTTCAACCTGCAGACCCGTGACGCCCGCCTCAAGGGTGCAGTTCACGTGGAGTTCGCAAACGGGGCGTTTGTCGATACCGAGCGCGGGCACTTCGATTCAGCGACTCGCCATTTCGTCACAGACGCCCCGGTCGTGTTCGCCAACCCACAGCTGGTCGGCCGCGCGGCCGGCGCCAGCTACGGATTGGCCGACGACCAGCTCGAGCTCACCGGCAACGTCCGTCTCCAGCTGCGCGAGGGTGGGATACTGATCGCGCCCCGCGTGCGCTACCTGCGCCAACAAGGGCGCATCGTGCTGCCTGCGGGCGGGCGCGTGACAAAGGAAGGCGCCTCGCTCACCGCCCCGTTTGCAGTGGTAGTGCTCGACGGCAATGAGGGGACACCGCAGCGACTCGAGATGCGCGGCGGAGTCGTCCTTGACGACGCATCGGCGGGCGGCGACGGCGGTACCGCATCGGGGTGGGCGGAGCGGGTGGTGGCCAACCGCGACAGCGGAGGGCGATGGCACGTCTCGGCCACCACCGACGGGCGCTGGGTCACACTGCAGATGAGCGGACTGCCCGACTTCCTCGAGCGCACCATCAGGACCTGGCGCCTGCGAGCGGTTGTTGGGCCCGAGGGCCTCCAGAAGCTGTGGGCCGAGGTCGTTGTCTGCGTCACCGAGATACCCCTCGAAGGCCCCACCCGCACTGCCGCTGCGCACGACGCGCAGGTCTGGTTTGAGAACGGTCGCCCGGGTCACATGGAGATGACCGGCGACGTGGTCGTGCGTTCGGGTGAGGAGGAGGGACGCGGCGACGTCGCGCGCTTCCTGCCCGAACGCCAGATGGTGATGCTGCGCGGTTCAGCCGACACGGCCAAGGAGCGCGCGGTGCTGATCTCTGGCGCCTCCTGGCTCAACGCGGAGGAGGTCCAGCTCTTCGACACCGAGGGCCGAGCCAGCGCCACTGGGGGCGTCCAGGGCCAGGTCGAGGACGCCAGCCTCATGGGGACGGATGGAACTGCCGAGGCCGGTCCCCTCCACTTCGCCTCTGATTCACTGCGGGCGCTCGAGAACGGCGAGCTCCTCATCCTGCGTGACGATGCCCGGGTATGGCAGGGCCGACGGCTGTTGCTGGCCGACGAGATTCGCTACCGACCATCTAGCGAGTCGCTCGAGGCCACCGGGCATGTGCGCACCACCATACCGGCACAGCAGCTCGACGAGCAGGCAGGGGGCGACGAGGACGCCCTGGTGGTGGCGCGCTCGCTCACCTACGACCACGACACCGGAAGCGCCGTGTACAGCGGTGGCGTCCGCTACACCGACCCCGTCCACCTGCTGTCGGCGCAGGAGCTCAAGGTGGCGTTCACCACGGGGAGCACTATCTCGACCCTGGACGCGAGGGGCCAGGTGGAGATCGTCGACCGGGTGGAAGGCCGCCGGATGACCGGTGACAGCGCCCACTACGACGCCGAAACTGACACCGTCACCATGGAGGGGACCCGGGTCGCGCTCACTGACAGCGCCGGTAACGTCGTGTCCGGCACCGAGTTGACCTGGAATCAGGCCAGTGGTAGGGTCACCGTTTCGGGCACCTCGGAGAACCCCTCGGAGACGATCTACCACCCGGAGGAAAAGCCCTGAGCCCCAAGGCCCTCGATCTGGCGGCGCACGGTCTTCGCAAGGCCTACCGTGGCAGGTGGGTTGTGGATGGCGTCGACATCGCCATCTCACCGAGCGAGATTGTGGGCCTCCTCGGACCCAACGGGGCGGGTAAGACCACCACGTTCTACATGATCGTCGGTCTCGTGGAGCCGCAGGAGGGTCGGGTCGTGCTCGGAGACCGCGACATCACTAGCGAGCCCATGTACCGTCGCGCCCGCATGGGGATCAGCTACCTGCCACAGGAGCCGAGCGCGTTTCGTCGGCTCTCGGTGGAGGACAACATCTGGTTGATTCTCGAGGCACTGGGTGTCGAGCGCCACCAGGCACACGGGAAGATCGACGAGCTGCTCGAGGAGTTTGGGCTCGAGGAGCGCCGCCACCAGGCAGCGGAGACCCTCTCCGGTGGCGAACGGCGCCGCCTCGAGATCGCGCGCGCTCTCGCTATCGACCCAACCTTCATCCTCCTCGACGAACCGTTCGCCGGCATCGATCCCATCGCGGTAATAGACCTCCAACGCATCATACGTCACCTCAAGTCATTGGGGATAGGTGTTTTGATCACCGATCATAACGTCCGAGAGACGTTGAAGATCACCGACCGCGCCTATATAATCAAGGACGGCAGGATTTTTGCTGGGGGAGTGCCACAGACGCTCGCCGAGAACGCAGACGTCCGCCGGATCTATCTCGGAGAGGATTTTCAACTCTGATCGATGGCACTGGAACAGAAGCTCCGCCTCAAGCTGGCCCAAAGGCTAGTTATGACTCCCTCACTGCAGCAGGCGATCAAGCTGTTGCAGCTGTCGAGAATCGAGCTGGAAGAGACGCTGGCCCAGGAGATTCTCGAGAACCCAATGCTCGAGGTGGAGGAGCAGGGCCAGGAGGAACCGGCTCAGGGTGAAGGCATCGAGGCTCCCTCTCAAGGCGACACGACCCCGACACCGGCCGAGACCGCCCGCGAGGAGTCGCCGCTACCGAGCCCGGAGGAGACCTACGCCGACATCGACGTGGATGCCTTTTTCTCGGACTACCTCGGTGATGCCCGGAGCGAAGGGCCGTCGATGGCCTACTCCGACACCGCCGATACCCCGCTCGAGAACGTCGTCTCGGCACCCGAAGGGCTCTTCGGTCATCTCATGTGGCAGCTTCACATGCTGTCGTGCCCCGAAGAGCTCACCAACATCTGCGAGTTCATCGTCGGCAACCTGGACGAGGACGGCTTCCTGCATGCCAGCGACGACGAGATCCTCGCAGCGACCGGGGCGGACGAGGCGACCTTGCAGCGCGCACTGATCACGGTCCGCTCGCTCGATCCGCCCGGAATCGGAGCGCGCACCCTTCAGGAGTGCCTCGCGTTCCAGGTCGATCTGCTGCTCGCCACCGCGGACCCCGAGGAGCGGACGGTGCTGGACCGGACCCGGGCGCTGGTGTGCGAGTACTGGGATGACTTCCTCCATCAGCGTTGGGAGAAGATCGCCACTGCGCTGCACGTGGATCTGGGCGAGCTCAGGCCCGCGCTCGACGTCATCCAGCGTCTCGAACGCAAGCCTGGACGACAGTACCACCGCGATACCAACACCTACATCGAGCCTGACGTTTATGTGCGCAAGGTCGACGGCGAGTACGTCATCAGCCTCAACGACGACGGGCTTCCGCGCCTGCGGGTGAACTCCCAGTACGCGCGCCTGCTCGAGGGCAGCGTGCTGGACTCCGAAGCCGCGTCGTATCTCAAGGACAAGATGCGGAGCGCGGTATGGCTGATGAAGAGCATCGACCAGCGCCAGCGCACCATCTACAAGGTCGCCCGGAGCATCGTGAGCTTCCAGCGGGATTTTCTCGACCGTGGTATTGAGTTGCTCAAGCCGATGGTGCTGCGCCAGGTTGCGGAGGACATCGGGATGCACGAATCCACCATCTCGCGTGTGGTGAGCAACAAGTACATGTACACTCCTCGCGGCCTCTTCCCGATGCGGTTCTTCTTCCACTCGGGCGTGGACTCAGCACGGGGGGAGAACGTCTCGTCGCTGGTCGTGAAAGAAAGGATCCGCAAGCTGGTCGAGTCAGAGGATCTCGAGCATCCCCTGTCGGACTCGAAGATCATGAAGCTGCTGCAGCGGGAAGGCATCCGCCTGGCGCGAAGGACTGTAGCAAAGTACCGCGAGGAGCTGGCGATTCCCTCATCCGAAAAACGCAAGCGAGTGTTCTGAGTCAAGTGAAGGAGCGAGGCATGCAGGTCGAATACATCGCGCGCAAGGTGGAGCTCACGGACCAGGTTCGGCAGCTCACCGAGAAGAAGCTCGCGAAGCTCATGAAGTACTTCAACGACGTGCTCGACATTCGCGTCGAGCTGGCCCAGCAACGCCACCTGATCGAAGCGAGCATCTTCATCAAGGGCAAGGACTTCGATATCATGTCCACGGGTCAGGCCAAGGAGTCCATGAGCGCCGTCCAGGAGGCGGTGGACAAGCTGGAGATCCAGGCCCGACGCGCCAAGACGCGCCTCAAGGGCCGCAAGCGCCACCCTGATGAGAGCCTGTCGGTGCCCGACTGGAACCTCGACGTGCTCGAGTCCGACTCATTGGCCGGAGGCGAGCCGCGCATCGTCAAGACCAGCTCCATCACCATCAAGCCCATGAGTATCGACGAGGCCGTGCTGCAGCTGGAGGAATCGCACAACGAGTTCATCGTCTTCCTCAACGCCGGGAACTCCAAGGTGAACGTGCTGTACCGTCGGCGCGACAACAATCTCGGCCTTATTACACCGGAGCTGTGAGACATACACAGGCGATACAGTGAAGCTTCAGCAATTGATCGGACCGGAGCGCGTCTTCATTCAGTTGGAGGCTGACGACATCAACACGGCTCTCGCGGCCGTGTCTGAACGGATCTCACCCGACCTCGACATCTCGGGCCGCGAGATCCTGGGAGCCCTCCTGGATCGCGAGCGCTTGGGATCAACCTCTGTGGGAGACGGTTTTGCGATCCCCCACTGCAAGCTGCAGGGAACCAAGAAGATCTACCTTGCCCTCGCGCGCTTCGTGCAGGGAGTGGACTTCGGTGCCACCGACGGCGAGCCGGTGCGGTTCCTCTTCGTGGTGCTCTCACCCCCCGATCAGCCGGCGGCGCACCTCCAGGTGCTCAGCCAGATTGCACGGGTGCTGAAGCGCAAGGACCTTCGCCGTGATCTCCTCGCTGCGCGGGAAACCGCGGAGATCATCCAGTCGATCCAGAAGGTTGCCGCGGCGGAGGGATTGTGACCACTCCGGCGCCCGTCTCCATGCGGCGCCTGCTTGAGGCATCCAAATTGAGCTTCCTGGGGTTGGAGGTCGTAGCAGGCGCGGGCGCCCTCGACCGCAACACTGTCACCAACCCCCGCATACAAAAGCCCGGTCTCGCACTGGCCGGCTACCTTCCCTACGTGAAGCCCAACCGTCTCCAGATCCTCGGCGAGTCCGAGTACGCCTACCTCGAGACCCTGGGTGAGGACGAGGCACAACGCCGCCTGCTGCAGCTGATCTACCGAGAGATCCCCGGAGTCATCTCGGCCAAGGGGCTGCGACCCAGCCAAGAGGTGCTCCGCGCATGTGATGAGCGCGGGCGTCCATTCATGGTGACGAGCCAGCCGACCTCGGACGTCATCCAGTCGGTTTCGGCCTACTTGGAGGAGGCACTGGCTCCCACCGTGCACCTGCACGGGGTCCTGGTGGACGTCTTCTCCCTCGGCACGCTGATCATCGGTGACCCCGGAATCGGCAAGAGCGAGTGCGGCCTCGAGCTGGTCTACCGCGGCCACCGGCTGGTGGCCGATGACATTGTGGTCGTCCGGCGCAGCCACCGGGAGGGCCTGCGCGGCTATCCGCACGAGCACCTGGAGAACTTCCTCGAGTTGCGTGGCGTCGGCATAATCGATGTTCGCAAGCACTTCGGCATGACCGCTGCGTCGCCATCAGTGCTGATCTCCCTCGTCATCCGGCTCGTGAAGCTGAGCAAGGAGGCTCGGGAGGAGGAGCAGCGCTGGCGGGAGCAGCTCATGCAGACCGGCCAGCCTTGGAGCTCAACCCTGAGCATCCTCGGGGTGGACGTCCCCATGTACACCATGCCGGTGGCGCCCGGCCGCCACGTCTCGATCATGGTGGAGACGGCGGTGCGTAAGTGCATCCTCGCGCAGCGCGGCGTCCATGACGAGCGCTCGTTCATCGAGGCAGTGAACCGTCGCGCCGCTGGGGAGCAGGAATCCGATGAAGGATGAGCGATCGTTCATGGGCCCATTCGTGATTACCGGGCTCTCCGGTTCGGGCAAGACCGTGTTATCCCGGAGTCTCGAGGATCTCGGCTATCTCTGCGTCGACAACATCCCCTTGGAGCTCGTACCGGAGCTGTTCGCACGCTCCGAGGCGCACATGAGCCGCCTCGTGGTGGTATTGGACGTGCGCACCGAGGGGTTCGCCCTCCGCTTTCCCGGGGTCCATGCCGAGCTTCGCAACCGCTGGCCGGCCGTCCGCGTGATCTACGTAGAGGCCTCGCCGGAAGCCTTGCTCCAGCGCTTCTCAGTGGCTCGCCGGCCGCACCCGCTGCGCGGCGAGAGCCTCGAGCAGGCGATCGCCGAGGAGCAGGCAGTGCTCACCGAGGTCCGCCGAGTGGCCGATCTCGTCATCGACACCACGCGTCTCAACCCCCATCAGCTGCGCCGTCAGGCTCTCGACCTGGGTGGTGTCGACGACCCCCGCCAGCTGCTCGCGCTCGACATCGAGAGCTTCTCCTACCTTCAGGGCGTGCCCCCGGCGGCCAGCCTCGTGTTCGACGTCCGTTTCCTGCCCAATCCCTACTTCGTCGAGCGACTGCGGGCGCTGCCCGGCGACGACCCCGCGGTGGAGCAGTGGATGGAGCAGTTCCCCGAGGTCCAGGAAGCGTTCAAGCGCATCATCGACCTCATTCTGTATCTCCTGCCGCGCTACGGGGAGGAGCTCAAGACCCACCTCGGCATCGCCTTGGGCTGTACCGGCGGCCGGCACCGGTCGGTGTTCATGGGCGGACGCATTGCCGGGGCGGTCCGAGCGGAGGGCTACAACGTGACGCTGCACCATCGCGACAAGGACCGCTGGAGGAACACATGATCCGGGTTCTCGTCCTCTCACACGGTGAACTTGCCCACGAGCTGCTCAAGGCGGCGCGGACCATCGACCCTCACCTCGAGCAGGGTCTCGCCGCCCTGGCGCTACCGTGGGACGCCGACTCCGACGATGCCTGCCGCATGGTCAAGCAGGAGCTTTCCCAGATGCAGAAAGAGGCGAGCGGCGTGCTTGTGCTCACTGACATGTTCGGCGGCACCGCAACCAACCTGGCATTGCCCTTCCTGGTGCCAGACAAGGTTGAGGTCGTCACCGGAGTCAACCTGCCGATGCTGGTGAAGCTCGCGAGCCTGCGCGGCCAGGAGATGCCGCTGCACGAGCTGGCGGAGCGGCTGATGCGCGCGGGGCAAAAGAGCATCCACGTCGCCAGTGACTTCCTGCGCTACCGCAACCCGGTGCCTGCCAAGACCGCTGGCGACGGCTCACCCGATACAATGTAGGGGCCCGGTCGCCCTCGAGCCGACCTCCGTTTCCATCCCGGGCCCATGTCTCCAGGGAGCGATGTTGGATGAAGAAGGAGCAGGTCCAGATCAGCAACAAGCTCGGCCTCCATGCGAGAGCCGCAGCCAAGGTCGTGCACACTGCTGCCGGCTTCAGCTCGGATGTCTTCGTCGGAAGCGACGACGAGGAGGTCAATGCCAAGTCGATCTTGGGCTTGCTGACGTTGGCCGCAACCAAGGGTACCTACGTCACTATCCGGGCCGACGGCGAGGACGAGGACCAGGCTGTCCACGCCCTTCTCGAGCTTTTCGCTGATCGTTTCGGAGAGGGCGAATGAGCCGCACGCAGCTCACCGGGATGGGGGTGAGCCCTGGCATTGCCATCGGCGAGCCGGTGGTGCACGAAACCCGTCCCTTCTCGGCTATGCGGATCCCCATCGCAACCGAGGCGGTGGAGAGCGAGGTCGAGCGACTGCGCGCTGCGGTTACCGAGACCGTAAACCGGATTCGTAAGAACCAGGAACGAGCGAGTGAGCAGATGGGGGAGGAGTACGCCGCCATCTTCGAGGCACATCAGCTCATCGCCTCCGACCCTTCGCTCAGCGAACCGGTGGAACGGGTGATCCGTGACGAGTTGGTCAACGCCGAGTGGGCCCTAGAACAGGTCGTGGCCCAGCTGGTGGCCCGCTTCGAGAACCTGAGTGACGTCTACCTCTCCGAACGCAAGCTGGACGTGCTCGACGTGGCCACCCAGATTTTGCATACCCTGCAAGGCTTCGATACACGTCAGATCGACGACCTCGAGCACCCGGTCGTACTGGTCGCGGACGACCTCCTGCCTTCGCAGGCGGTACAGCTCCCTCTGGAGCGGATCCTCGGCTTCGTTCTGGAGACCGGTGGTGTCACCTCCCACACGACCATCATCGCCCGCTCGTTCGGTATCCCGGCGATCGTTGGCATGCACGGCGCGTGCGACGCGGCGCGGCGCTCCCGCCTGCTGGCGGTGGACGCATTCGACGGCAAGGTCGACTTCGATCCCGACCCCGCCGAGGTGAGCGAGACGCGCACTCGGCAGCGGGAGCACCGGGAGCAACAAGCGCAGCTCCTCGAGGTCCGCTTCCTGCCAACCATCACCCGTGACGGACGCAAGCTCAAGCTTCTCGCCAACATCGACCTTCCGGTGGAGGTCGAGCAGGCGATCAAGTGGAACGTGGACGGGATCGGTCTGTACCGATCCGAGTTCCTCTACATGAAGATGAGCCCGGCCCTCCCCTCCGAGGAAGAGCACCTCGCGTTCTACCGCGATCTCGTGCAGCAGATGAGTGACCATCCCGTCACCATCCGGACCTTCGATCTCGGCGGCAAGAAGCTGGCCCGGGAGGTCATCGGGAGCCCCGAGGGGAACCCTGTTCTGGGCCTACGGGGCATACGCCTGTGCCTCAAGCAGCCCGGCTTCTTTCGCACCCAGCTGCGCGCCCTGCTGCGGGTCGCCGGCGAGTTCGCACCCGGTCTCGTGCGAGTCATGGTTCCCCTGATCTCGGGCATCGAGGAAATTCGGGTCACTCGGCTACTCATTCGTCAGCTCAGCGAGGAGCTTCGTCGTGAGGGTTACATCATCCCCGAGCAGGTGCCCTTGGGCGCCATGGTCGAGGTCCCCTCAGCCGCCGTGCTCGCCCGCGAGCTCGCCCGCGAGGTTGACTTCTTCTCCATCGGCACCAACGACCTCATCCAGTACACCCTTGCCGTCGATCGAGCC
Source organism: uncultured Acidobacteriota bacterium (assembly GCA_963844845.1). GTDB lineage: Bacteria > Acidobacteriota > Thermoanaerobaculia > Thermoanaerobaculales > Sulfomarinibacteraceae > CAWJPW01. The sequence continues at coordinate 85,526 of CAWJPW010000005.1, read as the reverse complement.
AACGATCAGGTGGCCGACCTTTACCAGCCAACTCACCCGGCCATCCTGCGCATGGTGCAAGCCGTGATCCAGGCGGGTGATGCCGAGGGCATCGAGGTCGCCATCTGTGGTGAGACAGCCGCGGACCCGCTCATGGTACCGGTCCTTGTCGGCCTCGGCCTGCGAAGGTTCAGTATGAACCCGCAGTCGATCCCGGTGGTCCGCAGCCTGATCCGCCAGCTCTCGTATCGGGAGTCCGTGAGCATGGCTCGCCAGGCGCTCCGGATGGTCACGGCGCGGGAGGTGGAGGAGTTTCTCCTCGAGCGCCTTGCCATCGCGCTCGCAAAAATCAAGATTCGGGTATAGGGGAGGAGACATGGCCGTAGTGTCAGTGCGGACGGTACCGAAACCCTGGGGCCACGAGGAGATCTTCGCCCTCACCGACCACTACGTGGGCAAGATCCTCTTCATTCGTGCCGGCGAGGCGCTCAGCTTGCAGTACCACCGCACCAAGGACGAGACCCTGCGCGTGCTCGACGGCTCGATGCAACTTGAAGCGGGAGACGAGGCGGACTGCCTCGAGACCCTGGTGTTGGAGCCGGGCGCTGTGTTCCATATCCCCCCGGGTACCCTGCACCGCATGACTGCCCGCTCGGACTGCCGCGTCCTCGAGGTCTCCACCCCGCATCTCGAAGACGTCGTCCGCCTCGCCGATCGCTATGGGCGGGAGGGGACCAGCCACGCCTGATCTCGTGGAGGAAGACATGGCTCGCGCATTCGTCGCAACTTCAGTCCGACACCTCCTGGTTGCGGCCGCCGTGGCCTCTGCGACCTGTATGGTCCAAGCGCGCCCGCGTCCGACACCGCATCCATCGCCAACTCCGACCGCCACCCCGCGACCCCGTACGCTCGCCGACCTCGCCCGCCGGATGCGCCTCCAGGACCAGGGTGGCCACGGCCAACCAGTCCTCATCACCAACGAGAACCTCGCCAGCTACGCCGCGAGGGGTGGCATCACCACGGTCACCTCCACGCCCGGTCCGGACGAGTTCCGACTACCGGCCGCGGATGGGGAACCGGGCCTCGGTCCCGCCGGCTCCCCAGAAGACAGTGAGCGCGACATGTGGCGGCAGCGGTACAGCGGCCAGCAGCAGAAGGTCGCCGCCATGGAGAGCAGGCGCCGAGAGCTCGACTCCGAGATTCCGGCCTTGTGGAACCAGTTCTATGCCTGGGATGACCCGGCATATCGCGACGGCGTCATCAAACCGAAGCTCGATGCGGCGATCCGAGAGCGCGACGATCTCGACAAGCAAATCGCGGATGAGCGCCGTAAGCTCCCGGAGATCCTCGACCAGGCCCGCCGGGCCGGAGCCGAGCCGGGATGGTTCCGCGACCTGCGCCAAGCCGCGCCCAGCCCGGCGCCCAGCCCCGCGCCATAGCCCGCTTCCTCGGCAGGTCATGCCCGCCGCCTCGCAGGCGATGATCGAGGCGAGCAGTCGTAGTGTCCTTCTCGGCGCCCCAGAAGTCAGCGTTCGTGACGACCGCTGCTGCACACGATAGAATGCAGGCGTTGAGCGAGCAGGGAGACCCGGAATGCGAACGTTTTTCATCGAGACCTGGGGCTGCCAGATGAACCAGCACGACAGCGAGAGGCTGGAAGGGCAGCTCCGCGGTGCCGGGCTCGTACCGGCGGCCGGCGCCGACTCCGCCGACCTCGTTTTGCTCAACACCTGCTCGGTGCGCGAGAAGCCAGTGCACAAGATTATGAGCCGCATCGGCGAGCTCGAGCGTCTGTCACCTGCGCCGCTCATCGGAGTCTGCGGATGCGTCGCTCAACAGGAGGGCGAGCGAATTCTCACGCGTGCGCGCGCGGTCACATTCGTGCTCGGCCCCGGCCAGATTCATCGTACCGGCGAGGCACTGCGCCTCGCAGCTCAGGGCCAGCGGGCGGTCATCACCGGTTTCGACACCGCCGCTGAGTACGGCTTTGACACCGTCTTCCGCACCAGCTCGACCCGCGGCATGGTCACGGTGATCGAAGGCTGCAACGAGTTCTGCACCTTCTGCGTTGTTCCCTACACTCGCGGTCGCGAGCGCAGCCGTCCCCTGCAGAGCATCCTCGACGAGGTCCGCTCGCTGGCCGAGTCCGGCCTGCGGGAGGTCGAGCTTCTGGGACAGACCATCAACGCGTATCGCTGTCCCGCCACCGGCGCAGGCTTCGCCGACATGCTCGAGAGGGTGGCGGCGATCCCCGGCCTCGCCCGCGTCCGCTTCATCACATCTCATCCCCGCCATTTCGACGACCGTCTGTTGGCGGTGCTTGCCAGCCACCCTCACCTTTCGCGCTACCTCCACCTACCGGTCCAGTCGGGCTCTGATTCCATCCTCGAGCGCATGCACCGCCGTTACACGGGTCAGCAGTACCTGCAGCTTGTGGATCGCATACGCTCGGCAGTACCGGACGTGAACCTCTCCACCGACTTCATCGTCGGCTTCCCCGGAGAAAGTGACGACGACTTTGCGGCCACGCTGGGCATGATCCAGGAGGTTCGTTTCGGCCAGGTTTTCGGCTTCGCCTACTCGCCGCGGCCACACACCCCAGCGGCACGATACCCAGGTCAGGTCCCGGAGGAGGTCAAGAAGGAGCGTCTACAGCGCCTCTTCGAGACCAGCGACGCGATCTCCTCGGAGCTGAACGGAGCGAAGGTCGGGGCGGTAGTGCCGGTGCTCATCGACGGGGACAGCCGGCGCTCGCCGAACGACTGGCAGGGGAGAGGGGAGGACAACCGTGTGGTCAACTTTCCAAAGAGTGACGGCGAGCGCATCGGCCACATCGTCGACGTGAGGATCGTCCGCGCCGGGGCCCACTCCCTCGTGGGCGAGCCACCCGCGGCTGCTCGCCGCCTGCCTCTCCACCCCCAGCCGGGAGCCAGCGCCGCCTCCGCCTGATCGAGTAGACCTTCCCGAGCCGAACACCCCCAGGCGGTTGCCCAAAGCCCTCCCAACCCGCACGCTTCACTCGGCGCCGGATCTGTCGACGGCGCTGCCACAAGGTTTCTCGGCCCCAATGAGCGCCGTTCGAACCCTCTCCTTGACAGCCCAGTCACGGGCAAGCACATTGGAATGATGAGTGAGACCCCTCCGTCTTCCACCCAGCCCGTTCGTGTGCAGGTCAGGGCGCTCGTCATGGATCCCGTGTCCAACATGCCGGTGGTCATTCTCCAGCAGGAGGCAAACGGCCCCTTCCTCCCGATCTGGATCGGCGTCTGTGAGGCGAACTCCATCGCTCTGCAGATCGAGGGCGTGACCACGCCCCGGCCCATGACCCACGACCTCATCGTGTCGCTCATGGACAGCACCCAGCACACTCTCGAGCAGGTCCACATTCACACCCTGCGCGAGAACGTTTTCTACGCCACGCTCACGCTCCGACGAGGTGATGGCACATCCGTCGAGATCGACTCCCGCCCCTCTGACGCCCTGGCCGTGGCGCTGCGAACGGGCGCCCCCATCTTCGTCAGCGCCAAAGTGCTCAGCCAGGCACAAGCCACCGAGGGAGACAGCGAGGAGGCCATGCGCGCCATTTTGGAGCGGCTTCGACCTGAGGACCTCGGCGAGTACGAAATGTAAACGCTCTATTAAATGTTGTTAACATGCATTCCCTCGCATGATGGGTGAAGTGTGTGTATTGACACCCTTCCGGAGGCGAACCTATAGTGAAGCCTCCACCGAAGCTGGAGGCCTCACCATTCAATGATCGTAGCAATCACGAACCAGAAGGGCGGGGTCGGAAAGACCACCACGGCTATCAACCTCGCCGCCGGTCTGGCCCAGAAGGGCTTGACCACGCTCCTCGTGGACCTGGACCCCCAAGCGAACTCCTCCATGTCCTTCGTGGACCTCGCCGAGCTTGAGCACAACATGTTCGACGTCCTCGCCGGTACCCTCCCCATGGCGGACATCGTCGTGCCTAGCAACGTGCCGAACCTCTGGGTCGCGCCCTCCCGCATCGGCATGGCCAAGCTGGAGGTCAGCCTGGTAGGAGAGCTTGACGCACCATACCGGCTCAAGGACCGCATGGATCCCATAGCAGGGGATTACGACGCCATCATCATCGACACGCCGCCCACCCTCGGCCTGATCACCGTCAACGCTCTGGTCGCGGCCACCCACGTACTGGTCCCCATCCAGGCGTCCTACTTTGCCCTCGAGGGCACCGACGATCTTCTGGAGACCATCGACAAGATCAAGCTGAGGCCGAACACCCAGCTGCATCTCCTCGGCGTCCTAGTCACATTGGTGGATCGCCGGACCGTCCTCGCGCGCCAGGTCATCGACGAGATCACCGAGGTCTTCGGCCCGTTGGTGTTCGAGACTCAGATCAGCAAGTCGGTCCGGCTTGAGGAGTCACCAGCACACCGCTGCAGCATCTTCCAGCACGCACCCGACTCGAGCGGCGCGTACGAGTACTATCGCCTGTGCGAGGAGGTCTTGCAGCGTGTGGGTTCGTAGCATGACCTGTCGCCAGAACCGGCTCGGGTTGGAGTGTACATGACGTCCAAGCGTGGTTTGCCGCCAAAGCGCCGGATGCGCCACGACCGACACTTCGTGGATGAGCTCACGCAGCGCATGGGGGAGGGAATCGGCCGCATGGTGGCGGTCAGCTCCATCGTGAGCAACCAGGACCAGCCACGCACCAGCCTCGGCGATCTGCGTGACCTAGTCGCCAGCATCGCCACGCATGGGGTTCTCGAACCTCTGCTCATCAGGCGGCGCGACGATGGATTGAGCTATGAGTTGGTGTCCGGAGAGCGACGCTTCCATGCGGCTCTCGAAGCGGGCCTCGAAGAGATCCCCTGCATCGAACTCACCGTGAACGACCAGCAGGCCCTCGAGATCGCCTTGGTGGAGAACCTCCAGCGCAAGGACCTCAGCGCCTTCGAGGAGGCGGAGGGCTTTCGCACCCTGGTGGACAAGTACACTTACACGCACGAGCAGATCGCGAAGGCGGTGGGGCGTGCCCGCGTGACCATAACCGAGACAGTCAAGATCCTCGACATTCCACCGGAGATTCGCGAGCTATGTCGGCATGCCGACATCACCGCCAAGGGAACCTTGCTGGAGATCGCCAAGGCACCATCACCGGAGGCCATGCTCGCGCTCGTTGACGCCATTGCAAGTGGCAACGTGGATCGTGCCGCACTTCGTGACCGTCGGCATGACATGGCAAACGCGGAAGACGGTGGCGAGGAGCAGGCCCGGCGTTCCGCGCGTCCCAGGCCATTCGTCCTGCGCTTCAAGTCCGAAGCCCGTCCGGTGAGCGTATCGCTGTCCTTCCGCACCGAGCAGGAACCCGAGCCAGGCGAAATCATCGCTGCCCTCGAGGAGGTCCTGCGTCAGCTGCGTGAGCAGCACGAGAGCGCGAAGGACCAATAGGTGCGATCGACCGCCCCGTAATTCTCCATTACAAGCCGGCTCGAGAGCAACAGGTCCGGCATTTCGCGCTTCTTCACGTTTCCAGGTTGACATAATATATCTTATCGGACGTTGCGTTTGTCCATTATGCTGTGGAACTTTGGGCGCCCTGTGGAAAACCTGTGGATCTGCCGACCCCGCCCCCATCACCTGTGGGAAGCTCATCTCAGCGACCGGCCCAGGTGCATCCCGACCTCGAGACCGTGTAGACTCTCCGGACCATGGCGGGAAGCGAGGGACGTCAGAGGTGGCTTGTGTCCGGAGTGTTGGACCGGATGGTCCTGCGCGAGGTTCTCGTGCCCACCGGGCTCGGATTCGTCACCTACACCTTCCTGCTCCTCATGCGTGGGATCTTCGGCCTCATGGAGGAGATATTCGTGCGCGGCGTGTCGCTCAAGGACGCTCTTCAGCTCCTCTCGGCGACGGTGCCTCACGTCGTGGTGCTCACCATTCCCATGAGCTATCTCTTTGGGGTGCTCATCGCCATGGGTCGCCTCAACTCCGACAGTGAGGTCACCGCCCTCCAGGCGGCCGGAGTATCGCTGCGTCGTGTACTCCGCCCCATCGTGCTCTTTTCGTTGCTGTTGGCGGGCGTCAACGGCTACCTCACGATGGACGTGATGCCCGCCGCGAACCGCGAGCTGAGCGAGCTGCGTGCGAGGCTCTTTTCGTCCACCAACGTGCTCGCACGGGTGGAGCCACGGGTCTTTTACGAGGGATTCCCGAACGTCCTCCTCTATGTTGGAGGCATTGACCGGGAGACGAGCTACTGGCGCAACGTCATCATGTTCGACCGCTCCAACCCCGGATATGAGCGCCTCATCGTCGCCCGGCGCGGCCTCCTCGTAAACCAGATTCCCAGCGGTATGGAGGGCACGCCCGGCGGACCTGGCCCCGACGCTCCCACGTCACGAGGCGAGCCCTGGCTGCTGCTGGAGGACGTGGTCACCCACCAGTTCAACCCGGCAAAGCCCGAGACCTACAGGATCAACGAGAATCAATCCTGGTTATATCGCCTCTTCCCCAAGGAGGAGACGACCCAGGAGATCAGCTTCGGCATGCGGGAGCGTGCGACCGGCGACCTCGTGGCGACTGTCGTGGAATCGTCGCCAGGGCCCGCGCTCACCGCCAAGGGTCAGCCCACGGAACGCCGTCAGGCCTTGGTGGAGCTCCAGAAGCGCGTCGCCATTCCCATGGCCTGCGTCGCCTTCGCCCTTATCGCCCTGCCACTTGGGGTCGGCTCGCGCTCGGGCGGCCGCGGGCGCGGCTTCATCCTCTCCATCGTCGTCATCCTCGTCTACTACGTGATGCTGAACAACGGAGAGCTGCTCGCCCGTCAGGGCAAGACGCCGGTGTGGCTGGGTATCTGGTTACCCAACCTCGCCCTCGCCGTGCTCGCCCTGGTGTTGCTTCGCCGCACGGGCCGCTGGCTGGGCGAGCGTCGCGACACCGGCTGGCTGGCCAGTGCAGTTCAGTGGTGGGGCCGCCGCCGACGGCGCAGCGCCATGGCCCGCGCGGAGCTGCGGCGACCGGTTACCGGCTCGATTCCGGCCCTGCTCCAGCGACGCCAGCTGGTGACCCGCTTTCCCACCCTCCTCGACCGCTACGTCGTGACCCGGTTGGCGGCGCCGCTCACGTTGGTGCTGGCCAGCACCTCCGCCCTCTACGTGGTCGTGGACCTGGCCGACAAGATCGACGAGATCGCCAAACACACCGCCGGGCTGGGCACCTTCCTCGCCTACTACTGGAACCTCTTGCCGCAGGTGATTCTCGACGTCGCGCCCTTCGCGCTGATGATCGCCGTCCTCATTCTCCTCACCATGCTCGAGCGCCGTCTGGAGCTCACGGCTGTGAAGGCCGCCGGCATCTCCCTCTATCGAGTCATGGTCCCGGTACTCCTGGTTGCGGCGGCATCCGCCTCCGGACTGTGGATGCTGCAAGAGTCCGTCGTTCCGCGAGCCAACCGTCAGGCACAGCGCCTCCTCGACCGCATCAAGGGACGCGAGGTTGCACGGTCGTACTCGGCCACCGACCGCCAATGGCTCTTCTCGCGGGACGGGAGCACCCTTTACAACTTCCTGCGTTACGACCCCACGAGCCAGACCCTGGTGCGTTTCACCATGTTTCGCTTCGATCAGAACATGCAGCTGCGCTTTCACCTCTTTGCCGACCGCGTGCAGTACCGCGACGGCCGCTGGGTGGCCGACTCGGGCTGGTTCCGCCAGCTTTTCCCGGACGGAACCGACCACTTCAGCCGCATCACCTCACCTCTCGAGCTGGCAGTCTCTGAAGACCCGAGCTACTTCGGACACGAGTATCGCCAACCCGCGGAGATGTCGTTCCGGGAGCTCAGCCACTACATCGCCGAGCTGCGAGCCTCCGGCTATCGTCCGGTGAAGCTAATCGTGCGCCTCCAGCAGAAGCTGACGTACCCGCTCTCCGTGTTCATCATGGTGCTCCTCGCCCTACCGTTCGGCCTCAACCGAGGCGGGCGTCGCGCCACCACCATGCAGGGCGTCGCCCTTGCCCTGGGCCTGGGGATCGGCTACTTCCTCGTCGTGGCGCTGTTTGGGAAGATGAGCGAGGCGCGCATCCTACCCCCACTGGTGGGCGCGTGGGCGCCCGTCGCCCTCGCTTCGCTCTTCGCCGTCAACCGCATCAGCACGCTGCGAACCTAGTGTCCTGTTTGCAAGGGTGTCGGCATGCCGACACCCCGAGTGCGGCCACGCTACCTCGGTGGTGTTAGGCCAAGCGCCAGAGCGTGGAATCGCCGCCGGAGCGGATGCAGGTCGACGCCGCGGTGGGTCGGGTGGTGGCGGTTGCTGAGCAGCACCAGCACGGCGCGGCGCGAGGGGTCCACCCACGCGGAGGTGCCGGTGAAGCCCGTATGACCCCATGATTCTGGAGACAGCGACCGGCCGGCCGAGCTGGCCCGACTACCCGCCAGCTGCCAACCGGGGGAGCGCACCAGGTCCCCCGGTGGGATCGAGGCGCGGGTGACCGCCTGGATCTCGTCGTCGGTGAGGAGGCCGTCGGCCCCCGGTAGGTACTGCCGGGCGACCGCGAGAACGGCGACCGCCGTTCCGAAGAGCCCCGCGTGGCCGGCGGCGCCCCCGAGGAAACGGGCGTTGCCGTCGTCCGGCATGCCGGTCGCGGGAGCCGGCACGACCTCGGCGGCAAAGCCCGCATCTCGGCTGAGAGCCTCCTCCACCGACGGCGAAGCCGCCCCACCGGCGACGGCGTCACCCGCCGCGAGCGGGGCGAATCCAATGGCACCCGCACATCCCAGGGGTGACGCTACCCTGCGCATGAATGCCTCGGCGAGGGGTTCGTGGAGAAGTCGCTCGAGCACCAGGCCCAGCAGAACGAAGCCCACGTCGGAGTACACGATCCGACGACGGCCAGCCAGCGGCAAGGAGAGGATCGTCTCGAGCACGGCCTGACGGCCGCCCTGCGGAGCCAGGGCGTACAACGGGACCCACGCCGGAAGCCCCGCCGTGTGACTGAGCAGCTCCCCGAACCGTAGCGCCCCCGCGGGCCGGCCCTCGGCCTCCGGCAGGATATCACCCAGGTTGTCGTCCAGATCGATCAACCGGGCGCGGCGTGCCAGCAACATAAGGGTCGTGGTGGCGAGCGGCTTGGTCAAGGAAGCGAGGTCGTAGCGGACGTCGGCGTTGGTCGGGCGGCGCACGGGACGCACCACCGAGCACCCGGCCGTCACCACCTCCGGGGGCTCGTCCCCCACCTGCCACGCAGCCACTCCACCCGGGATCACCCCTGCGGCCACCGCGCGGGCAAGCAGCTCTCGGACGGCGGCGACGGCGGCGTGCCCTTGGCGGAAAGACATCAGCTTCCGGGTGCGTCGGGAGCTTGGGGCCACGGAGGAAGCGGCGTCGGCCGTTGCGCATCATCCACATTGACGTAGGTGATCTCGGCCTCGGTCACCTGCACGAGCTCACGGCGGTTGAGCTGTCGTGCGGCCTCCACCAGGACCCGCACCGTCACCGAGGTGCGCCCCACACGCACCAGGCTGGTGTAAAAGGAGACCAGATCGCCCACGAATACCGGCTCGTGAAAAACGACCTCCTTCATGGCGACGGTCACCACCCGAGTAGCGCCGTGCAGCTTGGCCTCCTCCGCGCCCGCCTGGTCGATAAACGAGAGGATCACGCCCCCGAAGATAGTCCCTGCGGGGTTGGTATCGCGCGGCATCATGAGCACACGAATTGCGGGAACGCGGCCATCCCGGTCATTCATCGAGGGCCTCCGGGTCGAACTTCGGCAAGTATAGCCCGGCGTTGTACGCGTATACTTCCACAGCGATGGGCTGGCGAAGACTGCTTCCGGAGATGATGCGGGATCTCCCGCCGGGCTTCGAGCTGCGCTATCACACGGCGGTCCCCTCCCAGCCACGACCCGGGGCCGACGACCTGGTCGCCGCAGCCCTGCAGTCTGCCGGCGTCACCTTCACCCGCGGCGGACCAGGCGTATGGCAGGTTCAGCTGCCATGGCGGACGCTCGTCTTCGGCCTGATCGCCCGTGAGGTTGACGAGGACGTGGCGCTCGCGCTGGCAACCAGCGAGGAAGCTGCCGTTCGGCTGGTGTGCGTTCCGCGCCGAACCCACGAGGCGCACGCGGTGGGGCTCGCAGCGGTCCTCCTCATCGCGGTGACCGTCTGGTTGATGGGCGGTTGGTGGACCGGGCTGCCGGCGGCCTTCACCTGTCTAGCGGGCGGCGTCCTGTGGGTTGCCTACACCCGCGAAATGGCCCTCCAGACGCTGGAACGACGTCTTCGCCGCCTCCTTGCCGACGTCGGCACGGCCGTGTGGCCGAGCATCCCGGCGCGAGTCCTTCCCCCACCCGCGCCCGGCCTCGGCCGGATGGAGATGTAGCGCCCTCCCGTCCCAGGTGGTCGTAAGCCTCGAGCTGGATTCTGCAGTCCGGGATTGGTCATCTCGACGGGCTCGTCCAGTGCCATCGCGTCCACTGGCGGCAGTGCGTCTCCTCGAGGCGGCACCGTGACGACTCTCTCGTCGCTTCCGGGCAGGATCCGCGCTCCCTGCGCAAGGAGCGTAGCGAGCGCCTAATCGGCCGCTGCGCTCTCGTCCTCGCCGCCAAGAACATCGTCGGGATCGGGCAGGTCTCCAACACCGTCAAGACCAAAGTGGATCAGGAACTCCTTGGTGGTGCGGTAGAGGAACGGCTTGCCAACAACCTGCTTGCGCCCGGCCACCCGCAGCAGCTTGCGATCCAGGAGAGTGCGCAGCACGCCGCCGGAGTTCACGCCGCGAATGAAGTTGATTTCCGGAGCCGTCACCGGCTGCCGATAGGCGACGATGGCGAGGACCTCCAGCGCGGCCTGCGAGAGGCGCTGCCGAGCCGTGGCCCCGTGGAACGACCGCAGGTAGGGATCGAGCTGCGGCGGCGTCACCAGGCGCCACCCACCGGCCACCCGCTCTAGCCTGAGGCCGCGGTCGGGGCGGTCCATCTCGGTGGCCAGATTGGCCATGAGGGCTTCCACGGCCTCCGCCGTGACCCCGTCCTCCCCCAGGGCCTCCGCCAGGGAGTCCGCGGCCACCGGCCCTCGCGCCGTGGCGACCACCGACTCCACCACCGCACGCAGCAGCTCATGCTCCATCGCCTGCCTCCCCCGTGAACATCCTCTCCACCTCGAGGCGGGCCGGACCCGGCCGCAGGTAGATCTCGGCGAAGCGACGACGCTGCTCAGCTCGGATGCCCCCGAGGCGCGCCAGCTCGAGGGTCGCCACCACCAACGTCACGACCTCCTCGGGATCGGATCGCGTGTGCAGGTGGCGCAGGAGCGGCACCAGCCCCTCCCGCAGCACCTCGCCGTAGAGGTCGCGCATGGTCGTCTCCACCGTGTAGCGTAACGGGAGAATCGCCAGCGGCGGCGGGTGAGTCGCGGCAAAGTGGTCCATCGCCTCCAGGTAGGCTCGCGCCAGCGTGCGGATGTCCACCTCCTCCCAGTCCAGCTCGGGCTCGCCCGCAGGCTCAACCGTCGCCGGGCTCGCCTGCGCCGGCCACACGCAACGCCGGACCACGTCCTGGTCCCACAGGAGCGCCGCCAGCTCCTTGACCCGCCGGTACTCCAGGAGCCGCTCGACGAGCTCTGCCCGGGGGTCCTCCTCCTCCGTCACGCGCGGCAGCAGCGTGCGCGACTTGAGTTGGACCAGCCACGAGGCCATCCACAGGAACTCGCCAGCCACTTCGAGGTCAAGCTCCTGCATGGTCTGGAGGTGCTCGTGGTACTGATTGCAGATGCTCGCAATGGGGATGTCGTAGATCGACATCTTGTTCTTCTGGATGAGGTGAAGCAGCAGGTCCAGGGGCCCGGTGAAAGCAGGCAGCTCCACCGGGAGCTCGGGCCGCTCCCGCGCCATCAGCTCGGTGGGTCCCGCGTCGCTCACGAGCCCAGCAGGTAGAAGAGCACGCGGCTCATCGCGTGGAAGAGAGCGCTGAAGAGGCCGTTGAGCGCGCCGAACCAGAGCAACGCCAGGATCACGACCATTCCATAGGGACCCACGCGGCGGTACGCCATCGCCCAGCGTGGCGGCAGCAGCCCCGCGAGGATGCCCGAGCCGTCCAGCGGCGGCACCGGCAGGAGGTTGAAGACCGCCAGGAGGAGGTTGATGATGAGCAGTGACACCAGGACCCAGACCAGCGGAGCCAGCATGCCGCCCTGGAGCACGGGCTGCCCGGACAGAGCCCGCCCCACGATCTCCGGGACGCCGGGGTTGAAGACTCGGAGGACCACGAGACCGAGTACTGCCGCCACGGCAAGAGCGAGGTTCGAAAGCGGGCCTGCCGCAGCGACCAGGCTCATGCTGCGGCGCGGATTCCGCAGGTTGCGGGGGTCCACCGGTACGGGCTTCGCCCAGCCGAACACCGGCGCGCCCATTGCGGCTAGAATCAGCGGAAAGACGATGCTGCCCACCAGATCGATGTGACGGATCGGGTTGAGCGTGATACGTCCGAGCTGACGGGCAGTGTGGTCGCCGAAGCGGTCGGCCACCCAACCGTGAGCGCTCTCATGCACGGAGACCGCAAAGAGCAGCACGGCCAGCTCGGTGACGATGACGGGAACTCGGGCGAGGTCCATGGCGGGAATGGTACACCGCTGACCCTCATTCCGCGAGCCATCTTCAAATGAGAGAAATCGTCAGAACAGAGCCAAAGGATGTCGGGATCAAGGACGTAAGAACACCATAGGTGTCTTATGTTCAATGATTTGCCTCTATCGAAACGACGTTCTCCTGCAGACATCCCCTCCCCCGCCAGCCTCAGCAGCGCCGGCCGTGGCTCCCTCGGCACCTCGTCACGCGGGCTAGCTAGCTAGACCGGATCCGTGTCGACCATCACCTGGGCGCTGTCACCGAACTCCTTCCGTACCCGTTCGATGAACGACTCCGTCAGGTCGTGTGAACGGGTGAAAGAGATGCCGCGGTCAAGGAGCAGATGCACCTCGATGAACACGGTATGAGCTGCTCTTCGCGTGCGCAGGTCTTCGTGGCCTCGAACCTCGGGCCCCATTCCATGAATGATCTCCACAACGGCCAGCTCGAGATCGTGCGGCAGCCCACGGTCGAGGAGCTCGTCGGCCGACTCCCGTAGCATTGCCAACGCCTGCTGGACGATGTAACCGGCGATGGCCACCGAACCGACGAGGTCCCACCACGCCTGCCCGGTGAACCTCACCAGCAACAACGCTGTGGCCGCCGCAGTGTTGGTGGCAACGTCACTCAAGTAGTGAAAGGCGTCGGCTCGCAAAGCCACCGAGTGGAACCGTCTCGCGGCGCGCGTGAGGTACAGGCCGAGGACGGCGGCTGCCACCAATGACAGAAGAGACACCGTGATACCTGCAGTCGTCCCCCTCACCTGGTTGCCGGTCCACATCTTCGACACGGCGCGCGCGCCGATGTAGAGACCGCCCATACCGATGATGGTCGCCTGGATCACCGCCGAGAGGGCGTCGGCCTTGCCATGACCGAACCGGTGCTCGTCGTCCGCCGGCTTGTCGGCCAGGCGCAGAAAGTAGGCGTTCAACGTCGAGCACGCAAGGTCCATGAGGTTGTCCACGGCTGCCGCCAGCACCACGAGCGAGCCGGTGGAGAAGCCCACCACCAGCTTGGCAGCCGTGAGTATCGCCGCAGTGGCTGCCGCCACGAGCGCCGGGACGTGTGCACCCCGGCGCCTCACCCGGAGACGCTCCCGCGCCGCCGTAGAACCGGAGCGCCCCGCGCCTCCCCCACCGGAACACGGGCGGGAATCACGAGGATCCCCAACTCGGCTGCCTGCACCTGCTCGGCAAGGTTCACGACGACGACCTCCTCGACCGCGCGGGCGAGCCGGCCCGTCGTACCTGCCAGGCTGCGCCGACTCTCGACCTCTGCCGTCTCCATGCGCCGCATCAGCTCGGGACGCAGCAGCGCGCGCACCCGGGCGCTGAAATCCTCGCGGCTCTCGCCGAGCTCGGACACCGCACCGAGCTGTGGAACGCAATAGAGCACCAGCTCATGCGCGGTCAGCCAGCACTCCAAGTCCTCCGCTGCGGACTCGGGCAGACCGGGGACATCGCCTGGAGCCGGAGTCCGGGGTCGTCCCCCCAGATCGGCCGTCCACCAACGAGTGCCCGGCTCCAGCCCGCGCAGGAGCTGGAGATGACCGCGTCGTCGGATCTCCAGCTCCGGTAGCCACACCTCGAGCCACAGAGCCGCGTGGAGGTGGGCGAGCCCCTCGCCCGACGGCCTACTCGCCGCCACGGTAATGGCCAGCGGAGGGTGGACGCTGATGCGCACCGCCACATGCTACACTCACCCGGCCGGCACGGCAGGAGGTACGCAGTGGAGCTGTGGGACGGGCAGATGGGTCTGTTCGAGACCAACCCCGAGCGCGAGGTCTCCAGGGATCGGCTCGTCGTGGTGTTCGACCTCGAAACGCAACGCTCCTTCGAAGAGGTCGGCGGGCGCAGCCAGCTCCACCGCCTCGGCGTCTCCGTCGGCGTCGCCTACCGCTACGACCGCGATGAGTACCTGGTGTGTACCGAGGACACCATCGGCGAGTTGGTCGCTCTCTTGAGCGAAGCCGAGCTCGTGGTCGGCTACAACGTCAAGGGCTTCGACTACGAGGTGCTGCGCGGCTACACGTCAGAGGATCTGCAGCGCCTCCCCACGCTCGACCTGATGTTCGACCTGGAGAGCCGCCTGGGCTTCCGCCCCAAGCTCGACAGCGTCGCCTCCCCCACCCTCGGGGTGGGCAAGAGCGCCGACGGTCTCCAGGCCCTGCAGTGGTGGCGTAGCGGAGAGGTGGACAAGATTGCCGCCTACTGCCGTGACGACGTGGCGTGCACCCGCGACCTTTACAACTTCGGCAAGCGCAACCGCTTCGTCCTCGTCTCCCGCTTCGGCGGTAAGCCGAGGCGGGTCGAGGTGGACTGGTAGCGTTCCCCGTCCACGCGCCAATCAAAGATCGGAACGGTCGTCCCTCGGTAGCTGCTCGAGCGCGTCGCGGGCGAGGACCGCCGCCTGCACGTCCGAGGGGAGCGCGAGCAGCTCGCCGTCCGGCAGGTTGCGGCCCTCGTGACGGTCCAGGATCACGAGTACCTCACCGTACTCGTGGCGGGCTCGGCCGCTCCACCCGAGCCGAGCGAGCGCACGAGCGAGCAGTACGCGAACCTGAAACAGGCCCGGCTCGAGGTAAAGCGCAGCCCGATATGACCGGACCGCGTCCTCGGTCCTGCCCTGGGCGTCCTCGAGCAATCCGTGGAGCGCGTGCGCGACCGGATCGTCCGGCGCGTCGGTGAGGCGCTCCCGGCTCAAGCCGGCCGCCACCTCCAGCCAGCCGTCGGCGAGAGCATGCACAAGCCCCCGGTGCGAAGGTGCCGGCGACGGCTCGGGCGGCACGTCCTGCGGCGACAGTGCGGGAGGGGTTGCCGCCCGCGGTGGAGGGCCCTCTGGTCTCGGCACCTCCGCAGGGTCGGGGACGGTTCTTGCCGGCCGCGGCGGAGCGTCGGCCGCCACGGTCGTGCGATGGCGGTAGACGAAGCAGCCGCCCAGATCCACCGGCGCCAGGTCACCGCTGAGCTTCCACAGCGACTCACTGGGTCCGAGGAAGAGGGCGCCGTCGGCCGAGAGAACCTCCGCCATGGCCGCTGCAACGCGCCGTTGTGACGCCTCGCGGAAGTAAATGAGCACGTTGCGCAGGAGAATGACGTCGAAGCAGTCTCCGGCGAACGACAACGGCTCGTGCACCAGATTGAGGTGCTCGTAGCGAATGTGGCTCAGAAGGGTCGGCTGAACGAGCCAGCTGGATCCCTGGTGACCGAAGTAGCGTTCCAACAGCGGAGCGGGCACCTTTGCCACCGCCCGCGCACCATACCGCCCGGCGCGGGCGTCAACCAGGGCTGCATCGTCCACGTCGGTGGCGAGGATCTCCCACTTCCATCCGGCCAGGTGTGGGCTCTCGGCGCACACCATGGCCAGGGTGATCGCCTCTTCTCCGCGGGCACACCCTGCCGACCACAGCCGAAGGCTGCGCCGTGTCCGTCGGGCCGCCACCAGATCGGGGAGAATGACCTCGGCCAGAGCGGCAAACTGCTGCGGGGCGCGAAAGAGGTAGGACTCGTTGACTGTGACGAACTCGAGAAGGCTGCGCCAATGCGCCCCGGAGCGGTGGCTGGCGAGGTGACGGACGAAGGTCTCGAGATCGGTGAACCCGGCCTCGCGAGCTTGCTCGCTGGCCCTTCGCTCGAGCCGGGCCAGCTCGCGGCCGGGAACGACGTTTCCACTCACCTCCTCCACCAGACGTGCGAGGACCTCCTCGACGCTCACGGCCTCACGCACCGGCCGCCAGCCGCCTTGGCCTCATACAGCCTCGTGTCGGCGGCGGCGAGCAGAGACTCAACGCGATGACCAACCTTGGGCTCCGTCGAACAGGCGACCCCGAAGGACGCGGTCACAGTCACGCTGGACCCGTCGACCAGCAGGAAAGGCGCCTCCGTAAGCGCCTCACACAACCGCGACGCGGCCACGAGCGCAGGCTCCATCTCGCTGTTGGGCAGCACGGCGAGGAACTCCTCGCCCCCGTAACGCCCCACCACGTCCACCGTCCGGAGCGCCCGCCGCAACCGCTCCGCCACCTCGCGTAGCACCGTGTCACCGACCAGATGTCCGTAGGTGTCGTTCACCTGCTTGAAGCGATCGACGTCGCACATCACGACGGCAACCGGCTGGTCGTACCGCTCGCCGCGGACCAGCTCTTCGAGCAGACGCTCCAACAAGGTGCGGTGATTGAGCAGCCGGGTCAGACCGTCGAGAGTGGAGAGCTCCCACAGGCGCTCGGCCAGCCGGGCATTGTCGAGCACCAGCCCGGCGTGCGGAGCCACCTTGGCCAGCAGCTGCTGCGGCAGCGCCGCAAACCCGTCCCAGTCGCGCGGCCACACCGCCAAGCAGCCCACCGCATCGCGCAGCGGCAGTGGGAAGGTCGCGAGGCGCCGCAACGGAGCAACCTCGCCGTCTTGGGAAACGCCACCCCGGTTGACTACCTGCACAACCAGAGAGCTCCCCGTGACGCCGGGAATGCGCTCAAGCACCTGCTGCGCCGCATCGTCAGTCAGCTGGCGGGTCAGGACACCGTCTGGAGCGAAGAGGTACACGCTCACCGAGCGATCCTCAGCCACAGCGAGCCCCAGGAGCGTGGCGTCGATCACCTTGGCAGCCAGCTCGAGCACCGCCGCGGCGGCTGCCTCCAGCGAAGCATGCTCGATCCCGCTCTCCAGGATGGAGTTGACAAGCGTCATCTCGAGGAGACCGGCATCGAGCTGGCGCACAACTCTGACCAGCACGTCCATCGGGCCTCGAGGGGGATTTTCCGCGTGCCCGCGCGCGGCCCGGCTGCGGCTCAGGTGCTCACGCACCGTGGGTACCAGCACACCTTCGAGGTCTTCCTTGGTGACGTAGGCGTCGGCTCCGGTGGCGAGACCCCAGAAGCGAGAGGCCGCCTCGTCGTGGCTGGTGAGGATCACCACCGGTATGTGGGCGGTGGCGGGGTCATGCTTGATCAGGCGCGCCAGCTGATGCCCATCCAAAACCGGCATCTCGAGGTCCGTCACCACGGCCGCGGGGAGCTCGCGCAGGGCTTTTACAGCTCCCACCACGCCGTCCTCGGCCTCCATCACGATGAAGCCGGCGCCTTCGAGGGAACGGCGGAGCAGCGCCCGGGAGATCGCGCTGTCATCCACGATGAGCACTCGCTCTCCGCTCACCCGCTCTCCTCCCCGCGCGCAATGCGCCCGATCAGGTGACCGATCTCGTCGGGCGGGAGCGCCAGGGTGGCGGCACCCGCCTCCAGCGCGGCCCGCGGCATACCGAAGACCGCGCAGCTCGCCTGGTCCTGGACAAATGTGAGCGCACCACCCTCGCTCAGCCTGAGCATGCCCTCGACCCCGTCGTGCCCCATTCCGGTGAGCAGCACGGCCGCCACGTACCGCGGATAGATCCGGGCCAGCGAGAGGAAGAGCTCGTCCACCGACGGCCGATGACCACGCCGGGGCGGCGTGTGGCGGTCGACGGCAAGCACGCCACCGGCAGCCACCCCGAGGTGGCCGCCATCCGGAGCAATTCGCACCATACCGGAGCGTAGCTCTTCCCCGTCGCGGGCCACTGCCACGTCGAGGTCGAGCTCACCGGCGAGCCACTCCGCCAGGCCGGTCTCGAAGGTCGGCGAGATGTGCTGCACGACCACGACACCCGCGCCGAAGCCCGCCCCCAGGCCACCCAGGAGCTGCCGCAGCGCGGCCGGACCTCCGGTGGAGGCCCCCACTGCCAGGTACCTGATCACGCGGCCCTTGACGGGCAGGGCGCTGACGCTCGGCTGCGGGGACGTCGCGACGTCCTCACCATTTCCGCTGAGATGCCGGACTGTGTCGGTGAGCTCCCGCGCCAGGGCATCCCACTCCGCCGGTATGCCAGGCTTCGCCAGAACCGCCACGGCGCCACGCTGCATCGCCTCGAAGGCGCACAGCATCTGGTCGCGCCGGGCCCGTGATGACAGCACGACGATGGGAGTGGGCCGTTTGGCCATGATCTCGACGATGGCGGCGTAACCGTCCATGCGGGGCATCTCGACGTCCATGAGGACGACGTCGGGTGACAGCCCCAGGGTGGCCCGGATCGCCGCTTCACCGTCGCCGGCCTCGCCCACCACGCAGACGCCGTCAGCCGCAGTGAGAATCCGGCGCAGCACGGCGCGCACCGTGGGTGAGTCGTCCACAACCAGGACGCGGACATCGCTCACGCCCGCCCTCCCCCGAGCCGTCGCACGAGGCCGTTGAGCTCGGCGGCATTCAGCGTTTGCTTGGTGATGTAGGCGTCAGCTCCCGCCTCGAGTCCGGCCAGTCGATCCTCCGAACGCTCCCGGGTCGACACCGCGACCACCGGCAGCTGGGCCCGCTGCGGCGTCGTGCGCAGCCGCCGAATGAGCTCGAGCCCGTTCATGCCGGGCATCTCGATATCGGTGACGAGGCAGTCGTAGTCGTGGTCCGAGAGCAGCCGCAGCGCCTCCTCCGCAGATCCCACGCCGGTGACCTCGAAGCCACCCTCTTCGAGGAGCCATCTCAGCATCTCACGCGTGACCAGCGAGTCGTCCACCAGGAGGACGTGCAGGCTGCGAACGGCGCTCCGACGGCTCGCCGCACATGCTGGTCCGGGTGTGGTCTGCCCGATGAGGTGCGGCGCCAGAACCGGGACAACCCGTCCGGACGGCAACAGAGCCATGGCCTCGAAGAGGGAGCTGATGCCGGCGAATGCCGGCAGGGGCCGCAGCAGGACCTCTTCCTCCCCCTCCACCGCCTCCACCCCGAGTACCACCGTCGCACCACTGACGCGCACCTCCATGAGCAGGCGGTCCCGGTCGCGTCCTTCACCCACCAGCGCGCCGAGGGAGTGCACCGGCAGCAGCCGGTCTCCGAGCCTCGCCATGCGTCGGCCGTCTTCCTCCAAAACCGTATCGGAGGTCGGGCGCCTGAACGCCACTGCCAGCCCAGCGGGCAACGCGACCCTCACGACTCCGCTCCGCAGCACCAGCACCCGCTCACCGCGCCTCGCCATCGGTACCTCGAGCTCGACGGTGGTGCCGCGGCCAGGGATCGACGACAGCCAGACATCGCCTCCCACCTGGCGCACCGCGCTGGCCACGGCATCAAGACCGACCCCGCGACCCGAGACCTGGGTGGCTTCCTCGCGGGTCGAGAACCCTGGTCGAAAGAGAATCTGCAGCACCTCCCCCGGCCCCATGCGCTCGGCCTCCTCTGCGCTCACCAGCCCCTGGCGCCGCGCCGCGGCCAACACACGCTCCGGCTCGATCCCGGCACCGTCGTCCACGACCCGCAGGTGCACCCGGTCACCGGCCGCCGTGGCGTCGAGGCGCAGCTGCCCGGCACCCGGTTTCCCGGCCGCTTCACGGGCTGCGGCGGGCTCGATCCCGTGGTCCACGGCGTTTCGAACCAGGTGAAGGAACGCCTCCTCCAACGCCCCCATCAGGCGACGGTCCAGCTGGCTGTCAGCCGTTTCCACCGTCACCTCGAGGTCGCGGCCGAGGCTACGGGCGAGGTCGCGAGCGTGGCGCGCGAGGGTGAGCAGGAACGGGCGAAGCGGCTGAACCTGCAACCGCAGGAGCGCGTCGAGCTGGTGCTCGACCAGGTAGTGGAGGCGGCGCTGGCGTCCCTCCAGCTCCAGGGCAACGTGTCGCAGAGCAGGCGCGAGGCTGGCCAGCACCTGATGCGGATCCTCAGAGGCAACGCCGTGCCGCGCCACGGAGGCCAGCTCGAGGAGCCGGCTCAGCATCTCCTCGTCCGAGCTCGCGAGGATACGCACCTGGGTGGCTCCGTCCGAAAGGACGTCGAGAACCCGGGTCGGCACCCGCATCTCCCGCGCCGCTGCCGGATCGCCGCCGGCGCCAGGCGCCTCGCTCCTTGCCGCCATCGCCTCGGCCTCGGGGGATGGGCTCGCGGCCTCCACCCCGAGCCCGCCAAGGAGCGCCACCAGGCGATCCAGGAGCTCGACGAGGCGCAACGCCGCGCCCGGTCGCGGCGGATCGAGAAACCCCTCGGCCTGGTGGCAGAGCTCCGAGAACTCCATCAGGCGCATCATCCTGCTGGCACCCTTGAGCGCGTGCAGCTCTCGACGCGCCGACCTTGCCGCATCCTCCTCGTCCTCTACCCTCTCGGCCACCTCGACAAGTCGCTCGAGCCGGTCGCGCGCTTCGCTCAGGAAGAGCGGCAGGAGATCGTCGAGATCCTGGGCCACGGCTTCAGATCTTCGTCCAGCTACGTACGTTGACGTCGCCGCCCACCACGCCCATGAGCTGGCCGGCGGTATCGAACACAGCCGCAGCGATGGTGAAGCACGGCTCGCCGGTGAGCAGCGACTCGTACACCGGCGTCACGGCTCCCTTGCCGCTGCGCAGCGCCGCCTGGAACCACGGCCGGTCGGCATAGCTCTGCCCGACTCCCACCGTGTTGGGCACATCGTGGCGTCCCACCAGCTCCCGGTTGACCACGTAGGCCGCCATCGCACCCTCGCGGTCCACCAGATAGAGAAGCTCCAGGTAGGGGCTGTGCTTCACCACCTCCTCGAGGCGGCTCTCCGCCGCGTCCAGGTTGTCGAAGAGCTCACCGAGCCCTCCGGCCCAGCGCACCGCCTGGTGCTTGAGGGAGCGCGCGCTGTCGATGCGGAACGACTGGGTCAGCAGCTGAATCGAGAGCCCAAGCTCGTTGAGGCGCTCGGCTGTGCCGGAAAACTGTCGGAGCCCGTCCGCCATGCGCTGAATGACCTCGCTCACCTCCTTGAGGGTGAGCACGACCTGGTCCGACGCGGTGCGCTGCTCCTCGGTGGCGAGGGAGATCTCCCGCGCGGCACCCGCGGTGTCAGCCAGTGCGCCGCGCAGCAGCTCGATGGACGATGCGGCCGAGCGGCTCTGCTCCAGCACCTGTGCGGCTGCCTTGCTGCCTTCCTCGGTGGCCACCACCGTGGCCCGGATCGAGCCGGTGAACTCCTCGAGGAGCTCCCGCACCGAGTCCACCGACTCGCGGGAGCGCTCGGCCAACCGGCGGACCTCGTCCGCCACCACCGAGAAACGCTGCCCGTGCTCGCCTGCAGCGGAGGCCTCGATGGCGGCGTTCAGCGAGAGGATATGCGTCTCCTGGGCAATCTCGGTGATCAGCTCGAGCACCCGGTAGATCTCGCGGGAACGATTGCCGAGGGCGTCGGTGCGACTGGCGATGACGTCCATCCGAGCGCGCACCGCCTCAACGCCTGACACTGCGGCCTCCACCGCCACCGCGCCAGCATCTCCGGCCTGCTCGGCCTTGACCGCCTGCTCGGCCTGCGACGCGGCGTTGGTGGCGATCTGCCCCGCCGTCCGCGCCAGCTCCTCCATCGTGGACGTGATCTCCACCACTGCTGCAGCCTGCTCCGACGAGCCCGACGCGAGCTCCGAGGCGGTCTCCTGCACGGTGCGCGCCGCGGTCGCCACCTCCACGGAGCTGGATTGGATCTGCTGGATGAGCGTCGACAGCGACCGTACCGCTGCCTCCACCGCGCCGCGCAGATCAGTGGCAAGCTCCCGAGCCGGCTCCACCGTTGCGACCAGGTCGCCCATGCGGAGCTGCGCAAGAGCGCCGGACACGGCCCCCCTCTCGCCTTCGTGGACGCGCCTGACGGCAGCTGCGTCGCGCATCCGCCTCAGCGCCGGCAGGAAGACCACTCCGACGTACGCCCCCACCCCGACCAGCGCGAGGACCATGAACAAACCGAGCTGCCAGGCGTGAGCGCCCACAGCGACGGCCACCGTCAGCAACACGCCGCCGAGCACGAGCATCCCAGCCATCAGGACTACGCCCAGCACGAGGGATCGTTCCCCGTCACTCTCCCCGAACACCATTGTCACCCTCCTCTTCCATACGAGACACAGTCGCCATGCTCAACAGCGACGCGGGCGGGGCCTCGGCATCCACGAGCAGGACTGGCCCGGCAGGATGAAGCGCGAGACCCAGGCAGCCCGGTGGCAGCATGCACCGTGCCACAGCGCCATTTCCAGCCACCACCAGCTCGATTGCGGCCGCCAGCACGCTGTCCGCGGCGAGAACGTGCCGCTCGAGGTGCACCCTCACCCCCGCGGAGGCGCCTTCCACGCTTCGCACGCGATCGCTGCTCACCGCCCACAGGATGTCGTGTCCGCGCATGAGCAGCCACCGGCCGTGGCTCATGGGGCAGCCAGCGCAAGCGGATCGACCACTCGCACAAGATGATCGCCGAGGGCCAGCTCACCCGGTGTCAACCCTCGCCCGGTCCGCACGACGGCCTGATGCGGCACCCGGACGATGTCCATCGCGTAGCTGGCGGCAAGGCCCACGAGCTCCTCACTGCCACCCTCACCTCCCGCCGACACCAGCACGACCACACCTTCGCCGTCTCCCGCTTCGAGTCCGTGATCAGGCTCGAGCAGGCGAAGAAGGTCGAGCACGACGATGGGCTCTCCCCCGAACTGTCCGAGCCCGGCAAGCTCGGGCGCCGAACCCGGCACCGGCCACACTGTCATGGCCCGGGCGACGTGGCGGACTCGCTCGAGGGGAATGGCGCAGCGCACGGAGCCGGCCAGCACGACCAGGTATGCTTCCAAGCCCGCAGCCATGGTGCCCCCGGAATTCACCCGCAAAGCATAGCATCGTCGAGCTCGTGCGCCCGCCGGTCCGGCATCCGCGACGCCCGCCTGCCACGGGCTAGAATGGGGAGCGAGCGACAGGTCCACGGGGAGGAAGCCGCGCGTGAGTGACCACACTTTCATACGTCAGATGGTCGCGGAGCACCTCCTGAGTCCCGAGCTCGGGACGCGCGCGGAAGAGCTGCTCGCGCTCTCCGCTTGTCGCCCTGACAGCGTGCTCCTGCAGCTCAATGCGCTCGATGAGCCCACCCTTCTCGAGGCGCTCGGGCGTTTCCACAACACGCGCGCGTTGCGCCCGCTCGACCTCGTGGGTATTCCTCCTGAGGTCATCCGGTTGTTGCCACCGCGCGCAGCCCAGCGCTACGAGGTTGTCCCCTTCCGGCTCGACGGCAGGACTTTGTCGGTGGCGAGCCTGCGGCCCGGCGATCTCCTCATTGAGGACGAGGTGGCGCTTCTCACCGGCTGCCGCGTGTCGAGCTTCATCGCTGTCGAAGTTCGTCTCTACGAGGCCCTTGCGACCTACTACGACGCCGAGCTGCCGGTCACCCTCGAGTCCGTGTCGCGCCAGCTTGCCGGGGCCCGAGGCAAGGTATCGGCAAGCCATCGACCCGCACCGCCGATGAGGCACCGTTCAACCACCCCGCCCACCGTCCCGCCACGCGCCCCGGAAACGCCCCTCACGCGCTCGCCGGAGCGCGAGTCTGCCGGCCCGGCTCGGCGACCCGGCGAGGTCGAGCTGGAGATCAGTCCGGAGGAGTTCGAGCTCTTCCCCTCCCTGAGCCGACCCACGACTGGCAGCGTCACTCCAGAGGGAGAGGTCCCTGAGCCCGAGGTCGTCGCAGCCCCGTCCGGCAGCACCGAACCGACCCAGCCGACCACCGAGGAGCGCCTGGCCGAAGCCGCGAGCGCTCTCCAGCGCGCCGAGCTCCGCGAGGACATCGCCGATGCCCTGCTCGACTTCGCCGCCCACCACTTTCGGCGCCGTCTCCTCCTCATCGTGCGCAAGGACCACGTCGTCGGTTGGCGAGGCGAGGGCGAGGGTGTCGCTGCCGACACCGTGAGAGCCATCAGCATTCCGGTGAGCGGGCCATCGGTCTTCCACGGGCTGCTCCAGGGTGCCGGGTTCTGGCTCGGAGTACTCCCTTCGATGCCCCGCAACCTCGACCTCATCCTCGGCCTCGGCGGCGCCGAGCCTGCCGCCTGCTTGGTCGTACCCATAGCCCTCCGTGGCAAGGTGATCGCCTTTCTCTATGGTGACAACCTCGAGGCCGGTGTCGCCGGCGCGCCGGTGGCCGAGCTCCGCCGCCTCGCCAACAAGGCGGCACTCGCGTTCGAGGTGTACATCCTCAAGAACAAGATCCGCACCGCGTGACGATGCACTCGACCCATCCCTCCGTCATCCTCAAGCCGAAGCGCGAGCGCTCCGTGCGGAACCGCCACCCGTGGGTCTTCTCCGGCGCTGTGGCGCGCGTGGAGGGCCAGGCGGAGGACGGTGACGTGGTGAACGTGCGCGATAGCGTCGGAGCCTTTCTCGCCCGCGGCGTCATCAATCGCTCCTCGCAGATCGTGGTGCGCCTGTTCACGTTCGCGGACGAGCCGGTGGACGACGAGCTCTGGCGGAGGCGCATACACGAGGCGGTGGCGCGACGCTCACACCTCGTCGCCGATCCCCGTACAACGGCGTACCGCGTGGTCCACGCGGAGGCCGACGGTCTCCCCGGCCTGGTGGTCGACCGCTACGGCGACTGGCTCGTCCTGCAGCTTCTCTCCCTCGCCGCCGAGCGGCGGCGCGACCTGCTCGTTGCGGCCCTGGTCGAGCTCTTCGAGCCGCACGGGGTCTACAACCGCTCAGATGAAGCGGTACGGCGCAAGGAAGGGCTCGCTCCCGAAGCTGGTCCACTGTGGGGTGCGGAGCCACCCGAGGTGCTGGAGATTGCCGAGCATGGGCTCAGCTTTCTTGCGGATGTCAGGAGGGGCCACAAGACCGGTTTCTACCTGGACCAGCGCGAGAACCGACGCAGCGTCGGCCAACGCTGTGAAGGCGCCGAGGTGCTCAACGTCTTCTCCTACAGCGGCGGCTTCGCAGTGACCGCTGTCGGCGGGGGCGCCCGCGCCGTCACCAATCTCGACGCCTCCGCCGAGGCGCTTTCTCTGGCCGAGGCCGCCGTGGCCCGCAACGCGCTCAAGCCCGTCCCCTGCCACTTCCTCGAGGGCAACGCCTTCCACCTGCTGCGTCGACTGCGCGACCAAGGCCGGCGCTTCGACGTGGTGGTGCTGGACCCTCCCAAGTTCGCTCCCGGCCGCGCGCAGCTCGAGGGCGCGTTGCGGGGCTACAAGGACATCAACCTGCTCGGACTCCAGCTCCTGCGCCCCGGCGGGCTGCTCGCCACCTTCTCCTGCTCCCAGGCGATGAGCCCCGATCTCCTACAGCGCGCCGTGTTCCAGGCGTCTGCCGATGCCGGTCGGGACACGCGGATGATCGATGTGCTCGGCCAGCCCGAGGACCACCCGGTGCTCCTGTCGTTTCCAGAGTCCTTCTACCTGAAGGGGATGATCTGCCGGGTCGATTCACCGGCGTGATCCACGGGGACTCGTCGCGAGGCAGCCTCATGCCTGGGAGAGGCTTCTGAAAGGCCTGGGTGGCGCCCGCAGCCCCCGCTCCGCTCATCCTCGGGCAGCCGGCCGCCGGCGCGAGGGGTGCACGGTTACCACCACAGCCCGGCAACACCGGCAGCGCCAGCAAAGTCTGGTGCGAGCTCCACGGCACAAATGCTCTCACTCGCCCACGGCTCGGAGGACCGTTTGCGGTGTCAGTGAATGGTAGGGTCCTCGTCGTCCCAGCCGGGAGGCGCGTGGAGCTCCCAGCTTTGCCGGCTCGCACGCGTCCCAGCCCGATTCCGCAGGATGCGAGCCAGCTCGACGTGGCCCGCGCGCGCAGCCAGCGCTCCCGCCGTGAGACCGGCGCGGTTGCGCGCACCCACCGCTACCCCGAGCCCGACCAGGAGGCGTGCAATGCCCTCATGCCCGTATCCAGCAGCCACCATGAGAGCGGACACACCGTCAGAGTCCACCGCCTCCAAATCCGCGCCCGCGGCCAGCAGGTCCTCGACGATAGGCAGTTCACCCGTGGCGGCGGCAAACATGAGGACGGTGGTTCCCTCGCAATTGCTGCGGCAAGCGTCCGCGCCCGCTGCGAGGAGATGTCGCACGATCACGGCGTGACCGTAGCCCGCCCCTACCATCAAGGCCGTGAGCCCCTGGGTGTCTGTGGCATCCACCGACGCGCCGCCCGCAAGCAACCGGTGGACCACTCCTTCGTGTCCGGCAACTGCGGCCACGAGCAGCGGCGTCGCACCGCTGCCGCTCCGCACGTCCACCGGCTGCCCAGCATCGAGGAGGCTCGCCACCTCGTGCGCGCGTCCCGCCGCCGCCGCACGGAGAAGAGCGTTGGCGCCGGCTGCCGGGCCCGAGCGCTCGTTCATGCCTGTGGATGCCGACATCGACCGTGCCTTTCGTACGATTGATTGAATCTCAGAACCAATCGTTACTATTCCCGCGAGGCACGATGTCTGCGCTACCATCACCTCCATGCACACGCTGTCTCCTCCCGGCCCCGGCTGGTACGCCGCCGGCTTCCGGGTCCGCTACGCTGAGACCGATGCCGCCGGCATCGTTCACCACGCCGCCTATCTGCCATGGTTCGAGGAGGGACGCTCGGAGCTCTCACGCCAGGTCGGCCTGCCCTACGTCGACCTGGAGCGCTCGGGCATCACGCTCGTCCTCACGCGTGCCGAGGCCCGCTACCTCACCGCTGCGCACTACGACGACGAGGTGACCGTGTGGACCCGGATGCGGGACGTGCGCTCCCGGAGCTGCGCCTTCGATTACCGCGTGGTCCGCACCGCTGACGGCCAGCTCCTCGCCACTGGTAGCACCGAGCACCTGGCCGTCGATCGCGCCAGCGGGAGACCGGCGCGCCTACCCGATGCAGTCCTCGCCGGGTATCGGCGGGTCGCAGAGCAAAGCGCGCCCCCCTCCGGCCATCACACGCACCGCGCCTGAGGGTGAAGGAGCGACGAGAGGGTCTGGAGCCGCTCATCGTGGGGCCGCTCGAACCCGCCCAGCCCGCTCGAGGTCAGGCCCAGCTCGCAGGCGATCTGACGCACGACCGCGCGCTCGCTCGCGCCGACACGACCGTCCGCGCCGGCAACCGCCCACAGGCACTCAACCAGCGCCTGGCACTGCTCCTCGCTCGCCACGCGACGGAACTCTCGCGCCACCGCGTACTGCTCACCACTACCGGCGAGCCGCTCGCGGTGCCGCGCGATCTCCACCACCAGCACCGCCTGCGCCTCAGGGAGGCCGGCGCACTCGCGCACCATCGTCTCCATGTGACGCCGTTCGCGCTCGTCCACGACCCGGTCGGCGTCGGCGACGCGAGCGAGCAAGAAGGCGAACGACGCCAGGTAGTGGGCCGTACGCGGCTCCAGCGACTCGAGCTCGTCGATGAGGCGGCGGATCGCCTCGGCCTGCTCGTCAGCCCCGCCAATGTTCGACCGCGAAATGCCCAGGAGGGAAAGCAGTGACATCACGACCTCCGCATCGAGATACGCAGAATCGTTGGCGGGGTTCGCGCGTTTCGTGGAGCCGCTCACCGTCCCGCGGTTGAGAGACTTCGTCAACATCATGTAGCCTGCCTGCTGGAGGTGCGATGCGAGTGCGGGTGGAGACCGTGGGCTGTCGCCTCAACATCAGCGAGATGGAGGCCCTGGCCCGGCAGCTGGTGCTGGCTGGCCACCGCGTGGTGGGACCCGGCGAGCCGGTGGACCTGTGTGTCCTCAATACCTGCACGGTCACCAGCGTGGCGGCGCGCAAGTCACGTCACTTCATCCGTCAGCTCCGCCGCCGCCACCCTGGTGTGCCGGTGGTGGTCACCGGCTGCTACGCCGAGCTCGAGCCGCACGCAGCGACAGCCGCCGGCGCCGCCCTCGTCATCGGGAACAAGGAGAAGGACGACCTCCCGGCGGCCCTGGCTGCCGCCGGGCTGCTCAGCGATGCGGACCCCCTCCCCTCCTCAGAGTACATATCGCTCCCTCCCCCGGGGACGAATGGTCGAACCCGGGCCTTCGTCAAGGTTCAGGACGGCTGTGACAACCGATGTACCTTCTGCATCGTCACCGTCGCGCGTGGGGCCGGTCGTAGCCTGCACTCCGACGCCGTGGTCGGCGAGATCCAACGCCTCGCTGCGCTCGGCTACCGTGAGGCCGTCCTCTCGGGGGTCCACCTGGGCTCCTACGGACACGATCTCGGGGAGCAGCACGGCCTCGCCGCCCTGGTGGGCAGGATTCTGAGAGAAACCGGGATCCCCCGCCTGCGGCTCTCCTCCCTCGAGCCTTGGGACCTCGACACGCAGTTCTTCGACCTCTTCTCCGATCCCCGCCTCCTCCCTCACCTCCACCTCCCGCTCCAGAGCGGCTGCGACGCAACCCTCCGGCGGATGGCGCGGCACACCTCCCGGCGAGACTTCGCCGCTCTTGTCGAGCACGCGCACCGGGCGGTCCCTCACCTCGCAGTGAGCACCGATGTGATCGTTGGGTTCCCCGGTGAAAGCGACGAGGAGTTTGCCGAGTCCATCGGCTTCGTCGAGGCGATGGCATTCTCGCGGCTGCACGTTTTTCGCTACTCCCCCCGCCACGGCACACGGGCCGCAACCATGACCGGACAGGTGCCCACACGCGTGGCGCAGGAGCGCAGCCGTGAGATGCACGCACTGGGCGCCCGCTTGGAGGCGGACTGCATGCGTGGGTGGCTGGGCCGCACGGTGGAGGTCCTCTGGGAGGACTACGAGGACGACGGCGGGGCCGCTCGTTGGACCGGCCTCACCGGCAACTACTTCAGGGTCACGGCCGCCGCGGGCCGCGGCATCGACCTCACCAATCGCGTCACCCCGGTGACGCTGCGCCGACTACTCCCGGGTGCTTTCGAGGGCGATCTGACACCGTCCGGGCTGCCCTCGTTCTCCTTCTGAGAGCCCGCCCCGGCCCACGACGGTTTCTACATGTCGCCGACCCGACCTGGGCGACGGCATGAGAGGACCCTCCGATTCGACCGCCGTCCGCTGCGTGGACACGACCCTGTACAGACCTCAGCGGGTGCTCTCACAGGGCCCCTCCCGCTGCTCGGTCAGCTCCAGCCGCAATGACACGGCGGCGCGCAGGGCGCCGGCCGTACGACCCGGGTACCATCCGTAGAGCTGCCCGTCGACGGTCAGCACCACGCTCCCTCCGGTGAGATGACAGCCGCTTCCTTCGCGGGACACCACGGGCCCGAGCGCCTCAGCGTCCCGGGGCAGCACAAAGCCGTACGGCTCGCTCGAGAGGAGATGAGCGACACGCCCCTCCACCGCGTGCGGATCCACCCTCGGGAACCTCGTGGCGGCTGACGGGAGCGCGTTCACGAGCCCTGCCGCCTCGAGCAGACGCGAGATGTAGGTGTCATGCCCGGCCGCCATCCAGGGGTCCTTCCAAACCCAGTAGACGAAGTGCAGCGGCGACCCGTCGCCCGCCGCTGCGCGAGCGGCAGCCAGCTCACTCCGGACCTCGCCGGCATGGGCCGTGCCAGCGTCCGTGGCGCCGGTCACGGCGCCCAGCTCCTCCCACAGAGCAGGCACGTCGTCCGGCCCTCGTGGGTCGGTGAGGCAGACCGGCAAGTGCTCCGCGAGGGCCTCGACTCGACGACGGGTGTTCTCCTCGCGATTGGCAAGCACGACGTCGGGGCCGATCTCGAGGAGCCGTGCCACGTCGGGGTTCTTGGTACCTCCGACGATCTCGATCCCGGCAACTCCCTCAGCTGGGCTCACGCACCAGTCGGTACGGGCCACCAACAGGTTGCCCCCTCCCAGCACGAACACCGCCTCGGTGAGGCTCGGCACCAGGGACGCGATCCGGCGGGCCGGAAGTCGCGGCGACGGCCCCAGCCATCGGCTCCGCGAGCCCGAGGCGTTCATGGCTCCCTCTCCACATCCTGGTAGAACACCCAGCCCTCGGCACCGGCGTGCTCGCCCTCCACAATGCGTACACGGAACCGCACCAGCGACCACTCGTCCACCGGGAGGTCGGCTTCCTCAAGCACCACCGCAGCGGTCCCGGCGGGCACCCGCACCAGAACGTGCGCCCCGTTCCACGCGTCGGGAGCGTCGGAGAGCACGACATCCTCTCCTTCTGGAGAGATCAGCCGTGCCGTGACGCGCGCCTCTGGAGTGGGCGTCACCGGCTCCGCCACCGTCGTCGTCACCGGCACCGGCGTGACGAGCGGTGTCGGGCTGAGCCCCGCGCCGGTACGCACCACGCGGTGCGCGGGTGCCGGGGTTCGCGGCGGGCCCCCCACGTTGCTCACCGAGGTGTTGCCGTCGGGATGGCCTGTCGGCCAGCACCGGCCGAGCAGCTCCGGACCAACTCGGTTGAGCACGACGGCAGCCTGGGGGGACAGGGTCGGGATTGCTGCTCCCGGCTGGGCGCACGCGCCGGTGAGTGCTTGAAGCGCCGCGTTCACCTCCTCCATCTGTTCGACTCGAAGCAGGCTCCGGTCGACCACGAAGGCCTCACCGCGAGCCGTTTCGAAGCGGACCTGGCCTTTCTGCTCTACTATCATACTGACTGACAAGCTCTTACCGTTGTTGAAGATGACGACCTGCGGCGCGGCCTCGGTGTCATCTGACGCGGAAGCCGTGGGAGTCAGCAGCACCGCCAGAATGAGTGGAGCCAGTCTCACGGCGGAGCCCCACGCGCGGTCGCCTCCATGCGCGTCCGATCGACGTTGGCGAGGGGCTGCTGGAGGACGACACCGTCCTCCAGGCGAACCGCTGTGAGGCGGCCCCCGTATACACAGCCCGAATCAAGCGCGACGACACCCTCGAACCGCCTGAACCCCAAGGCGGCCCAGTGACCGAAAACCACCGTGAGCCCCCGCCAGGACGAAGACAGGAGCGAGAACCAGGGGCGGCAGCCGTCGGGGGCCTCCTCCGGCGGCCCGGTATGGCCGCGGCAGGGTCCTCCCCCCGGACGCACGGTGCGAATTCCGCTCAAGATTGCCAGCGCGGCCCCCGTGGGATCACCGCACTCGTCGCACCGCCAGCCGTTTCCCTGGTTGCGGACGAATCTCTCGAGCAGACGGACTCCGGTTTCGCCCTCGAGCTCCCGGGCGGTGGCTTCGGCCAAGCCCATGGCCCGATCGGGGCCCCAGGAGGGGCACACCCCGGCATGAACAACGACCGTGTCGCCCTCGCGATGAAGCAGCGGCTGCTGGCAGAGCCAGGCCAGCAGCTCATCCCGATCCGGCGCTCCCAAGACCTCATTCAGCGTATCGCCCGGGAGCGCTTCGACCACGCCGGCGGCTCGCGCCAGGAGATGAAGGTCGTGGTTGCCGAGGACAGCGACGAGCTCTGGCTGACGCACCGCCCAACGCAGCACTGCGAGCGAGGACGGTCCCCGATTCACCAGATCGCCCACCATCAGGAGACGTCGCCGATCCTGACCGGGCAGCCGTGCCACCAGCCGCTCGAGGGTACCAAAGCACCCGTGGACATCACCGATCACCCAGGTTTCCACCATTACCCCTCGCCCAGCCATTGGATCGTGACCTTCGCCACGCACCACACCCCAGCGCCAGCCGTTCGCTGACGAGCTTGCTTCCGGCGTCCCTCCCGCAACCCCTTCACGACAACCGATGCAGCCCCTCTTCGCTTCCACCGCCCGCGCGATCGAAGGCCGACACACCACGTGAGGACGTGAGCTGCGCGCGGCTCGCGGCGCTGCTATCGGGGTCGCAGGGAGGGGCTCGTGAGGTTCCGCAGACGGACGAGAGTGCCGTGCCACGAAGCGGCCGGGGCTCACACCGGAAGGGCCCGGTCAGTCCAGCTCGGGGTCGCCTGGAAGCGGCCACACCTGCACGGGTTGGAAGTCGACGTAGTCGGCGGCCACGCAGCGATAGGTGACCCCGCGGACCGAGCCCTCGACAACGGTGGCGTGAGCCTCGGCGCCGTGTAGGTGCCCGTAGACGCACACCTCCACCCGGTGTGCCTCTACCAGCTCGGTAAATCCGGTCGCGCTCCCGTCCGAGGCGAACGGCGGGTAGTGCAGGGCGGTGAGAATCGGGCGTTCGCCGGCCATGCGGCGAGCCTCCTCCAACGACATACGCAGACGCCCCACCTCGCGAAGATAGATCTTGTGGTCGTCCGGGCCGAAGGTCTCACTGCCGGGGACGTCCCAGCCGCGGGTGCCTGCCACCACCACCGGCCCGAGATCGACGGCATCGTTCTGTAGGGCCCGGCAGCCGGGCGGGAGGGCCTCGCGCACCCTGGTGATGCTGCTCCACCAGTGGTCGTGGTTGCCCTTGCCCAGGATCTTTTGGCCAGGGCGGGCCCCGATCCAAGCGAGATCGGGTCCCGCCTCGTCGAGCCGAGTGGCCCAGGAAAGGTCACCGGGGCACAGCACGGTGTCCGACTGTTCCACCAGTCGGTCCCAGGCCTCCGCCATACGCCGAGGATGATCGCTCCAGTGGGAGCCGAAGACATCCATGGGCTTGGCGCCGCTGCTGGAGAGGTGGAGGTCGGCCAGGGCGAAGATCCGCATGAGGGCATTGTGACCGGACCCGGTCCCCCTGTGAAGCCGCGACGCCGTGAGCTAAGGTAGTCGGAGAGCACGATGCGCAGCCCACCCCCCTACGCCGCTGCAGGGACTTTTCGACTGTACCTCCGCGCGGGCAGGTGGTGGTGAGCGAGGGCCGCTTCTCCTTCCTCGCCGGTGCCGGGCTGGTGCTGGCAGCGTGGGTGGCCGGAGCAGACTGGGTGACACCAGCGTCGCAGCCCCTGGTGGAACGTCTCCCCGAGCTCCTGGCGGTGCTCACGGTGATTCTGGCCTGGCGGTTCCGCGCCAGCCGCGCTGCCCTCGCGGCGGTGGCAGTGGCCCTGTCGAGCCTGCTCCTACGACAAGGACTGGTCCCCCTGGACCCGTCCACGCCGGCACACGCACTCCTGGCCGTCGTGCTGCCGCTCAACCTCGCGGCGCTGGCTCCCCTGCCCGACCGTCCGCTCATGACCCGCGGCCCGCTGCTCCATCTCGGTGCCCTGGTCCTCCAGCCGTTGGTCCTCGGCTCTCTGCTGGCTGGGGGCGCCGAGCCAGCACCCTGGGTCGTGCCGCTGGCGACGCCGCAGGCGCGCCTTGGAGCACTGGTGGTCGCCGGCGTGGTCATCCTCGTCGCCCTCGCCGTACGCCGCTCGGCAACGGAGGCTGGCCTGCTCTGGGCCGCGCTGGCCGGCACAACGGCCGCCACGGCCGTTGACCCTGTGCGCGCCGCGACGCTGCTGACCGCAGCCGCCGGCACGGTCCTCCTGGCCATGATCGAGACCTCCTACCGGCTCGCCTATCACGATCCCCTCACCGGGCTGCCGGGGCGACGAGCCCTGGACGACGCGCTCGCCCAGGTCCACGGTGACTTGGCCGTCGCCATGGTCGACGTGGATCGATTTAAGGCAGTCAACGACCGTTACGGTCACGAGGTCGGCGACCAGGTGTTGCGCATGGTGGCCGCTCAGCTCGCCCGGGTCGGCGGAGGCGGGCGCTCGTTTCGCTACGGGGGCGAGGAGTTTGCCATCGTCTTCCCGGGACGACGCGCCGCTGACGCGGCGCCCTACGTGGACGAAGTCCGAGCAGTGATCGAGGCATCCCCCTTCGTCGTTCGCGCACCGGACCGTCCGTCGCGCAAACCTCGCAAGCCTGCTTCAGGCGGCGGCCGCGGCGTGACGGTGACGGTGAGCGCAGGGGTGGCGGCCAGCCGGGGGCGCGAAGCGGATCCCGACGAGGTTCTGAAGGCAGCCGACCAGGCCCTCTATCGCGCGAAACGGGCCGGACGAAATCGTGTCCACGTGCGGTGAGCGGTCTACGGCAAACCGCGTCGGCAGCGGGAAGATGCGGTCTTCACCCGATGCTATAGTTGCTGGGAGGGGTCCCGGTGACAGTTGACGACAGCGCCGTCGGGTCTCAGCCCGCCGAAGGGAGCATGGTCGGCACCGGTGTGCACCAGCTCAACGGGCCGCGGCTCGCCCGAGCGATCCGCGCTGGTGCTCTGGCGGTGGCGCGGCATCAGGAGGCTCTCAACCGCATCAACGTCTTCCCGGTACCGGACGCCGACACGGGCACGAACCTCGCTGCCACCCTCCGGGCCGCAGCCGCCAGCTGCAACGGCCAGCCGCCCGTTTCGGTCTCGGCGGCGGCACGTGCCGCTGCCGACGCGGCGCTGGACAACGCCCGAGGCAGCTCGGGCGCGATCTTCGCCCAGTTTCTCCACGGCCTCGCCGATGCCGTGCACGACCGAGTACACGTCTCC
Source organism: uncultured Acidobacteriota bacterium (assembly GCA_963844845.1). GTDB lineage: Bacteria > Acidobacteriota > Thermoanaerobaculia > Thermoanaerobaculales > Sulfomarinibacteraceae > CAWJPW01. The sequence goes on along the minus strand of CAWJPW010000005.1, from coordinate 50,954 downwards.
ACCGAGGAGTTCGCCGCCGCCGTCGCTCACGCCGCAGCAGCCGCCCAGCGGGCGCTACAGACCCCGCGCGAGGGCACCATCCTGTCGGTGCTGCGCGCCTGGGCGTCGGCCGCCCAGGAGCACGCGCCGCGAGTCAACGACTTCGCCGAGCTTCTCAAACGCGCCCAGGTCAGCGCTCGCGAGGCGCTGGCCGCAACCCAGCGGCAGCTGGAGGTCCTCCGCAAGCACGGGGTGGTGGACGCCGGGGCTCAGGGCTTCGTCTACTTCCTCGAAGGGATCTCGACCCTACTCCACGACCGACACGCCGCCGACTGGAACGGCGAGGGCCTCACGCTGGAGCTCGATTCGACCTCCGTGGCCGCCCACGCGGAGCTCGAGACGGCGTTCCGCTACTGCTCCGAGGGACTCCTCACCGGCACCGGCCTGGATCCAGAGGTGGTCGGCCACGATGTGGCTGATCTGGGCGACTCGCTGGTCGTGGCCGGGGGCGGCTCCCGCCTGCGAGTGCATCTCCATACCAACCTGCCCCAGCGCTTCTTCACGCTTCTGGCCGCCCACGGAACGCTCGAGCACACCAAGGTCGACGACATGCTGCTGCAGCAGGTGGGAATCAGGACTTCCCCAGTCGCCTTGGTGGTGGACTCCACCTGTGACCTGCCCGAGCGGGAGCGGCTCGCGCTCGCTGCGGTGAGCGTGCCCCTCACCGTGAACTTCGGCGACGAGAGCTTCCTCGATGGCGTCGAGCTCACCCCGGCGCAGTTCTACCAGCGTCTGGCGAGCCGAGCAGCTCTGCCGACCACGTCACAGCCCTCCCCTGGCCGCTTCCGCGCCACCTACGAGGATCTGCTCCAGCGCTACGAGGGCATCGTGTCGCTCCACCTGCCGGCTCGCCACTCGGGCACCTACCAGGCTGCGCTGCGCGCTGCCACGGACGTCGACCCCGAGCGGATTTGTGTGGTCGACACCGGCCACATCTCCATCGCCCAAGGGCTGGTGGCGGAGGCGGTCGGCGAAGCGCTCGCCGCCGGCGCCGACCTCGACGAAGCGGCCGCCGTGGCCCGTGAGGTGGCCGGGACGGTGAGGGTCTTCCTGGCCCTGCCCTCCCTCGATCACATCGTGCGCGGAGGTCGCATGCGGCCCGGCGTCGCCCGTGTGGCCGAAATGATGGGCCTCAATCCGATCCTCACCTTCAAGGCCGATCATTCCATCGGGTTGGCGGGCTTCACCTTCGGCTTCAACCGCGCCCTCCGCGCCATGGCGCGCCGGGCCGCCCACCTCGCCAAGGGCAGCCCCGCCAGGGTCATGGTCGCCCACGCCAACGCCGCCGGGCCGGCGAGCCGCATCGTCGACGAGCTCGAGCGCCGTCTCGGGGTTGCCGACATACCGGTGGTGAACACCGGCGCCGCCCTCGGGAGCCATGCCGGTCCCGGCGCCGTCGCCGTGGCGATCCGCCCGCTGCCAGCCGACAACGAGGCACACCCCACTCGACCCGCACCGATTCGTTGAGCCCGCCCCCTCCAAGACCTCTCCGTCACCCGCTCCATCTGTGCTCCTGCAGAGGAGTAGCTAGTCGTCCCACGTACGGCCGTCGCCAGCGATGAGCTTCACTGCCGCGTCCGGCCCCATGCTGCCGGCCTCGTAGTTGGGAAAGTCCTCAGGAGGGGTCTCCTCCCAGCGGGAGACTATGGGGTCCACGATGGACCATGCCTGGTCGATCCAGTCGGAGCGCGCGAACAGCGTCTGATCCCCCTGGATCACGTCGTGCAGCAGCCAAGCGTACGCTCGCGGCGGCTCCTTGACCCCGAAGGTCTCGGCGTAGAGGAAGCGTGAGGTGACCGGCGTAAGGGCGATCTCGGGACCGGGCTGCTTGGCCACGAAAGTCTGCAGAATCCCCTCCTCCGGCTGGAGGCGGAAGGTGAGGATGTGGCACTGGGTGGGCTCGCGTCCCGCCGACGGGAACATGAGGTGCGGCGTCGGCTTGAAGTGGACTGTGACCTCGGTGAGCTTGCGCCCCAGCCGCTTGCCGGTGCGCAGGTAGAACGGGACGCCGGCCCATCGCCAGTTGTCGATGGTCAGGCGCACGGCTGCGAACGTGGCGGTGGCCGACGCGTCATCCACGTGGTCCTCATCGCGGTAGGCGCGGACGCTCTCGCCGTTCACGGTGCCCGCGTCGTACTGCCCGCGCACCCAGCCCTCGGGGCCCGGCGGCTGCACGGCCCGGAGCACCTTCACGGTCTCGTCGCGCAGCGAAGGGCCGTCGAAGCGCAAGGGGGGATCGATGGCCACCATGCCGAGCAGCTGGAGCAGGTGGTTCTGCACCATGTCACGCACTACGCCGGTGGACTCGTAGAACCCCGCCCGGGTTCCGATACCGATGTCCTCGGCCACGGTGATCTGCACGTGGTCGATGAAGTGCCAATTCCAGATGGGCTCGAAGGACGGGTTGGCGAAGCGGAAGACGAGCATGTTCTGGACCGTTTCCTTGCCGAGGAAGTGGTCGATCCGGTAGATCTGCTCCTCCTCGAAGACGGAGCGCAGCTGGCGGTCCAGCTCGCGCGCCGAGGCGCGGTTCTCACCGAACGGTTTCTCGATCACCAGCCGTCGCCAACCGTCCTCGGAGTGGGCCAGCCCGCAGCCAGCGAGCCTCTCGGCGATGGTCCCGAAGAAGCCGGCCGGCGTCGCGAGGTGGAAAAAGACGTTGTCGGGAATGCCGCGCTCGTCGCGGACCCGGGCGATCTTCTGCGCCAGCCGCGTGTAGTCGTCACCGGCGTCGGCATTGAAGTTGCCCGTGACGTAGTACAGGCTCCGAGCGAAGTCGCCCCACCGTCCTCCCGCCGATCCCGTCGCCCCTACCGCCTTGCGCATGGCCTGCCGAAACTCCTCGTCGCTCACCTCCTGGCGGGCGAAGCCGACGACCGCGAACGGCTCGGGCAGCAGGCCCTCACGGAAGAGCTCGTACAACGAAGGGATCAGCTCGCGGCGGGTGAGGTCGCCTGACGCCCCGAAGATCACGGCAACGCAAGGATCGGGAGCATGACATTGGGCCAGGCCGGTGGCCGTCGAGGTGATCTGCTGGTCGCCGCCGCTCATCGTCCGCCTCCTTCCACCGCCTCCAGGAGAGTCTCGAGGCCACGCTCCACGTCGCGACCCAGGTGGATCCTCACCACCCGCCGACCGTGGTCCACCAGGGAGCGGTAGTCCCCCAGCGCCTGCGCCCGCCGCAGGGTGGCGAAGCCGTACTCGGATCCCGGGATCGCCAGGTCGGCCGAGGGATCGGCGGTGAGGACCACGAAGACGCCGGTATCGGGACCGCCCTTGTGCAGCTGACCGGTGGAGTGCAGGTAGCGCGGGCCATAGCCCAAAGTCGTGGCCACCTTGCGGCGCTCGCGGATCACGTGGCGCAGCTTCTGGAGGCGGCTGTGGCGCTCCGGGCGGCGGGTGAAGTAGGCAAGCAAGGCCACGTAGTCCCCCGCCGAGGCGCCGTCCAGAAGGCCCCGAAGCACGGCGCCCGGCGACCCGCCTGCGCCGCCGTACACCTCGAGGCCGTCTCCGCTGGCGCTGGGCCCGCCGACATTGAAGCCCCTCTCCGTCTTCCACTGCTCCAGGAGGTCATGGGTGTTCTTCTTGCTCTCCGCCACGTTGGGCTCGTCGAAGGGGTTGACCCCGATGACTGCGCCGGCCACGGCGGTGGCCATCTCCCAGCGGAAGAACTGGGCACCCAGGTCGAGCCGGTCGGCGAGGGCGATCCGCACAACCGGGTGGCCCGCCGCGGCGAGGCGGTCGAGCCCGCCGTCGGGGCCGTCGTCGGCGAGCGTCAACCCCACGAACAGGCGGTCCGAGCCGTACACGCCGGGCTCCCCCAGCTCCTCTTCCTCCACCGGCAGGATGCCACGGCCATGCTTGCCGGTGCTCTCGGCGATGAGCTGCTCGACCCAGTAGCCGAAGGCGGCCACCGGCCGGCCCAGCTGAAAGGTGAGCTTGTCGCGCCCTGCCCTCGCCTGCATGCCGATCACTGCGCCCAGGTGGACCCCGGGGTTGGAGGCTCCGGGCACGACGCCGCCGCAGCCGATGGCCTCCTGGTGTGCGCGCGCGAGCAGCTCGCCCACGTCCATGCCCATGAGCGCCATCGGCACCAGGCCGAAGTAGGAGAGTGCGGAGTAGCGGCCGCCGATGTCCCCGGGGTTGATGAATGCGTGTCGGAACCCCTGCGCCTTCGCCTCCTCCTCGAGCGGCGTGTCGGCGTCGGTGATGGCGACGAAGTGAGGACCCGGCTCGAGACCGGTCTGCCTGGTGCGCTCCCAGAAGTAGCGGTAGAAGCTCAACGTCTCGGTGGTGGTGCCGGACTTGCTTGCGACGATGAAGAGGCTCGCACCGAGCTCGATCCGCTTCTCCACGTCGCGCACCGCGTCGGGGTCGGTGTTGTCGAGGACGATGAGCTCCGGCCAGCCCGGGGCCGCTCCGAAGATCTCGTGGGCCACTTCGGGGCACAGGCTCGAGCCGCCCATCCCGAGGTGCACCACGTGACGGATGCCCTCGTCCTTGGCGGCGTGGGCGAAGGCGGTGAGCTCGCCCGCTCGCTCGCGGAACAGGGCGACGCTGTCGAGCCAGCCCAGCCGGTTGCGGACGACCTTCGCGGCGTCGCCGCTGGCGTGCCATACCGTGGGGTCCTTGGCCCACAGCCGACGGCCCATCTGGCGCCGGTCGAACGACGCCAGTGCGGCGCGGGCCCCGGCCCCGCTCTCCCCCGCGTCGTAGCTCCGGCGTCCGCCGCCGAGCACCTGCTGGCGTTGCCGCTCGATGGTGGCCATGAGACTGTCGAAGGGATCGATGAACTTCTGCGCCCCCTCGTTGAGCAGCTGCCAGGTGACGGCCTGCATGTCGATCCCGACCTCGGCGAGGGCGTCCATCACGTGACGCGCTTCGTCAACGCCGGTGGTCACCGTGCCCGAGGCGACGCGTCCGTGGTCGGCGAAGGCCGCGATGGTCTCATCGGGCATGGTGTTCACGGTGTCAGGTCCGATCAGCGGCTCCACGTAGCGGACATCAGAGTAGAGCGGGTCCTTGGTGCTGGTGGAGGCCCACAGCACCCGCTGCACCCGCGCCCCCGCCGCGTCCAGGCGTCGCCACCGCTCGCCGGAGAAAATCCTCTGGAAGCTCTGGTAAGCGAGCTTGGCGTTGGCCACTGCGGCCTTGCCCAGGAGCTGCTCGGGACGCGGACCGGCGCCGGTTGTGTCGGCAGGATCGATGCGGTGTCCCAGGAGCTGGTCGACAAGCACGTCGATGCGGCTCAGGAAGAAGCTCGCCACCGACGCCACCCTCTCCACCGGCTTGTTCTCGTCCAGCCTTCGCCCCATCGCACGGACGTAGGCCTCGGCCACTGCCTCGTAGGCATCGATGGCAAACAGCAGCGTGACGTTCACGTTGACGCCCTCGTAGAGCATCTGCTCGATGGCAGGGACGCCGGCCTGGCTGCCGGGAATCTTGATGAGCACGTTGGGGCGGTCCACCGATCGGAACAGGCGGCGGGCCTCGGCGATGGTGGCCTCGGTGTCGTGGATGAGGTACGGGGAGACCTCCAGGCTGATGAACCCGTCTCTGCCCTCGGACTCGTCGTATACCCCTCGGAGCACGTCACAGGCGTCCCGGACATCCGTGACGACGAGGCGCTCGTAGATCGCCTCCACCGGAAGGCCCTCCCCCACCAGCTCGCGGATCTGCCCCTCGTAGGCGGTGCCGCCGGAGATCGCCTTGTTGAAGATCGCCGGGTTCGAGGTGACGCCGCGCAGCCCATCGTCGCGCAGGCGACGAGCGAGGGTGCCGTCGTGGATCATGGTGCGGGTGAGGTTGTCGAGCCAGCAGCTCTGGCCGTGTTCGATCAGCTCGTGCAGGGGGTTCATGGCGGCTCCTTCTCAGACGATGCTCACGCGGTGCCGGCGACGGCGCACTGGCAGGTTTCTATCGTGAAATGACGGTTCGGAGCGCGCTCCACCCCTTCAGGAGGGAGAGATATCATGGCAGGGTGAAGCCCCGCCCCGTGACCGCGTCGATTGCCCGGGGAGCTCACCGACCTGGGCTCCCCAACAGCCCGAGGGCACGCTCGACAGCGTGCTCGGGCGTCAGTCCGTAGTGGCTGTACAGCTCATGCCACGGGGCGCTGGCACCGAAACGGTCGACACCGATGACCTGACCGGCGTCACCGACCCACTCGCACCAGCCCTGCGACGCGCCGGCCTCCATGGCCAAGCGGGCGGTCACCGAAGGCGGCAGGATCTCGTCCCGGTAGGCCTGAGGCTGTCGCCGGAAGAGCTCCCAGCTCGGCATGCTCACCACCCTGGCGTCCACGTCGCGCTCCGCCAGCTGCCTCTTCGCCTCCAGCACGATGTGAAGCTCCGAGCCGGAGGCGATGAGGATCACCTCCGGGCGAGCGCCCTCTTCGGGCGAGAGCACGTAGGCGCCTCGTCGCGCGCCGGCCGCCGCCCCCAGCCTGGAGCGGTCAAAGATCGGCAGCTTCTGGCGGCTGAGGATCAGCATGACCGGGCCGCCGGTATGCGCCATCGCCGCCCGCCACGCCTCCACCGTCTCGCTGGCGTCACCAGGTCGGATCACCGTCATGTTGGGCATCGCCCGGAACGAGGCCAGCTGCTCCACCGGCTGATGGGTGGGTCCGTCCTCCCCCAATCCGATGGAGTCGTGGGTGAGCACGTACACGACGGGCAGCTCCATGAGGGCTGCGAGACGGATGGCCGGCCGCGCGTAGTCGGTGAAGATGAAGAAGGTAGCGGCGAATGGGCGGACCCCGCCGTGCAGCGCCATCCCGTTGCTGGCGCCGCACATACCGAGCTCACGTATCCCCCAGTGCATGTTGCGGCCGGCGTACCGCCCCTTCTCGAAGTCGCTCTCGCCGTCGATCAGGGTCTTGGTCGACCCGGCCAGGTCGGCACTGCCGCCCATCAGCCACGGCACCTTCGCGGCGAAGGCGTTGATGGCCTTGCCGCCGGCGTTGCGGGTGGCCATGGGCCCGTCGTCCGGTACGAAGGCGGGCAGATCCGCGTCCCAACCCCGCGGAAGCTCATGGCCTCGCGCCGCCACCAACTCGCGCGCCAGCTCCGCATGTGCCTCACGATAGGCCTGCCACCGCTTCTCCCATCGGGCGCGGGTCTCTTCGCCGCGGGCGCCGAGCTTGCGCATGTGCTCCAGCGCGCGGTCCGGCACCAAGAAGTGCGCGTCCTCGGGCCAGCCGTAGCCGCGCTTGGTTGCCCGGATCTCGTCCTCGCCCAGCGGCGAGCCATGTGCCTCCGCGGTGTCCTGTTTGGTGGGCGCCCCCTGGGCGATGTGCGAGCGCATGATGATCAGGGAGGGGCGATCGGCGACCTTGTTGGCGTTGGCGAGCGCGAGAGTGAGTGCGTCGAGGTCCTCAGCCTTGTCACCGACATCCTGGACATGCCACCCGTAGCCCTCGAAGCGCTGCGCCACGTCGTCCGAGTAGGCGAGGGCGGTGTCGCCTTCGATGGTGATGTGGTTGTCGTCGTAGATCCAGGTCAGCTTGCCCAGGCCCAGGTGACCGGCGAGGGAGGCGGCCTCGTTGGAGGCGCCCTCCATGAGATCGCCGTCGGAGCAGAACGCGTACGTTTGGTGGTCGATGATCTTGTGCCCCGGACGATTGTAACGGGCCGCCAGGTGCGCCTCGGCGATGGCCATGCCCACCGAGTTCATGATTCCCTGGCCGAGGGGGCCGGTAGTGGTCTCGATACCCGGGGTGACGCCGCGCTCGGGGTGCCCCGGCGTGCGGCTGCCCCACTGGCGAAAATCCTCGAGATCGTTGATCCCCAGGTCGTAGCCCACCAGAGAAAGCACCGCGTATTGCAGCATCGACGCGTGCCCGTTGGAGAGCACGAAGCGGTCGCGGTCGAACCACTCGGGCTCGTTGGGGTCGAACTTGAGGAAGCGGGTCCAGAGGACGTACGCCAGCGGCGCGAGCGCCATGGGAGTACCTGGGTGTCCGGAGCCCGCCTTCTGCACGGCGTCCATGGCGAGCGTACGGATTGTGTTGATGGAAAGCTGTTCGACCGTCATCTCGTCGAGGCTGTGCGCGTCCGACGGCGGGACACCGGCACCGCTGGGACCGGGAATCTGCTCGGTGCTTTGGGTCACGATCACTCCTTTCGAGCCCAGCGCCAGGTACGGTCGACTGTACTCCGCCCGTCCGCCGGCCCTGTCAGCATTCAACAGATGTCGCCGGAGCCCCCTTCCCCATGACGCCCGGGCGTCTCGGCACGCAGCCGACCAAACGCCACCACGGGCAGTCAGCCACCCGGGGCCGGGCAAGCTGCCGGCCTCGACGAGAGCCTTTCCAGAGCGTTCCCTGCCCTGCCCCCCCCTACGGATGGGCTGCTCTCCTCGCAGCGCCGAGGATGGCCACGTGGTCGTTCGTGATGACCTTCACCGGCATCTCCTCGAGCAGATAGCGCATCCTGCCCTTCGCCAGAAAAGCCTCGATGAAGCGCCCGTCGCGGAGCGTGTCGAGAATCTTGGGGGCAATGCCGCCACCAACGAACACGCCGCCACGGGCCATGTGCTTGAGAGCGAGATTACCGGCCTCGGCGCCGTACAGGCGTACGAAGGCATCGAGGCTCTCGGCGCATACCCGGCAGTCGCCCGTCACGGCGCCTCGGGTCACCGCCGCGGCCACGTCGTCTCCGTCTCCCACCTCGGCCACCGGACACGCCGACGCCGGAGGCCCCATCCTCTCAGCCAGGAAGCGGTGAAGGGCGACCAAACCGGGTCCCGAGACGACCCGCTCCCAGCTCACGTGGCCGTACTCCCGCCGGAGGAAGGCCAGGAAGCCCGCGTCGCCATCGTCCAGGGGAGCGAAGTCCGCGTGCCCGCCCTCGGTGGCGAAAGGCTGGTGCCTTCTCCCGTCCCAGTAGAGGCCTGCCTCGCCGAGACCCGTACCGGCGGCAATGAGGGCGCGGTTCCCACTTTCCTCAGAGCCCTCATGGAGGGTCACAAGCTCGCGCGGCGCCAGCGCGGGAATGCCCCACGCCGCTGCCTCCAGGTCGTTGAGGAGGAAGACGCGCTCGAGACCGAGGGTCGCCTCCAAGGTATCCGCCTCGATGACCCATGGCAGATTGGTGGTCCTGACCTTTCCTCCCCGCACCGGTCCGGCCACCCCGAAGCAGGCGCGTCGGCACTCCAGCTCCTCCTCGTGCAGGAACTCCTGGACGATGGGCGTGAGACCGTCGTACCCCTCGCTGGGAAAGGTGCGGCGCGCCACCAGTTCGAGCCGCTCCCCATCCGCCTCATAGGCCGCCATCCGGCTGTTGGTTCCACCGATGTCACCTGCAAGAACCCGCATTGGTCCCCTCCCCGTCACCAGAGCCGCTGCCGAAGGTAGCAGCCATCTCCGCTCTCTGCTGTGTGGTAGGCGCAAAGGCTGCCCGTGCATTCCCGGCATCGCCCGGCCGGGTCGCAGTGCAGGGCACCGGCTTTCGAGCCCTTTCCGCGCCCGTCGCTGACCAGCCCGCCGACCCGCCAGCGGGCTGTGAGCAGCGGCTCGGGTTGTCACACCAATGCCAGCCCCGTCGCGGTGCACCGTCCACCCTCTCCCCCTTCCCAGTCCCTGCTGAGGCCGGGGGACTGGAATGATAGGATCGGTACGAGTACGAAACGTACAACATAGACATTGTCTCGATTCGGCGAGGAGGTGCCCATGTCCGACGACGACACCCGCCATCCCGACGATCCGGCCACCGGCGTCACCAGGCGCGGTTTCCTCTCCTCACTGGGAGCCGGCGTGGTGGCGGCCACGGCGGTGGGGGCCCCGGCCCGGCAGGCGGCCTCCACCGAGCCGGTGGAGTCGGGCGCAATGGTCCCGCTCGCCCTGGAGGTCAACGGCCGCATCCACCGGCTCCTGGTGGAGCCCCGGTGGACCCTCCTCTTCGTGCTGCGCGAGCGCCTCGGCCTCACCGGCACCAAGGTGGGCTGTGAGCGCGGCGAGTGCGGCTCCTGCACCGTGCTCCTCGACGACCTTCCTCGCTACGCCTGCATGACCCTGGCGCTGGAGGCCGAGGGCATGAAGATCACTACCGTGGAGGGGTTGATGAACGGCGAGGAGCTTGGCCCCATGCAGACCGCGTTCGTGCAGGAGGATGCGCTGCAGTGCGGCTACTGCACCCCCGGCCAGATCATGGCCGCGGAAGGTCTGCTGCGCATGCATCCCGACGCCGGTCACGACGTGATCCGCCACGGCATGAGCGGGAATCTCTGCCGTTGCGGCGCCTACGTCCACATCGTCCACGCGGTGGAGCACGAGCGGGACGCCCGCAAGGCGCGGGGAGGTGCGTAATGCGCGATCCCAGCCTTTACTTCGTCAGCGGCCGGACCCCCGAGACCCCTGAGCCGGAGGGAAAACCCAGGCCCTGGGGCGCCACCGAGGTGGTGGGGCGCCGCCTGCCGCGCGTCGATGCCTACGAGCGCGTCAGCGGCAGCGCCGTCTACCCCTCCGACGTGCTCCTGCCCGACATGCTGTACGGCGCCATCCTCCGGTGCCCCCACGCCCACGCTCGCGTGAAGAAGGTCGACACCGCCGCTGCAGAAAGACTGCCCGGCGTGCGCGGGGTGATCCACGGCGCCACACCCGGCGCCAACCCTGACTGGCATTACGGGCGGACCGTCAGCAAGCTGTTCGAGCCTCACTGCCGCTACGCCGGCGAAGCAGTGGCGGCGGTGGCCGCCGAGACGCCCCAGCAGGCGGCCGACGCGCTACGAGCCATCAGCGTGGAGTACGAGGTCCTGCCCTGGGTGGTGGACGAGACCAAGGCTCTGGCCGCGGATTCGCCGGCCATCGGCAAGGGCGGTAACAAGGCCGGGGAGGGCCGCTCCGAGCGCGGCGACGTGGTCGCTGGTTTCGCCGCCGCCGACGTGGTGCTGGAACGCACGTACCACACCGCCTGCGAGCTCCACACGCCCATGGAGCTGCATGGCTGCGTGGCGCGCTGGGAGCGCGACCAGCTCACGCTTTGGGAGTCCACCCAGGGGGTCTACGCCGTGCAGCGCGACGTCGCTGCCGTGCTCGGCCTGCCCCTGGCCAAGATCCGCGTCATCGGCCACTACATGGGCGGCGGCTTCGGCTCCAAGCTGAAGGCCGGCAAGTACTCGGTCATCGCCGCCCTGCTGGCGAAGCGCACTGCCCGGCCAGTGAAGCTCTTTCTCACTCGCGAGGAGACCTTCCTGACGGCGGGCAACAGACCGCCAACGCAGATGCGGGTCAAGGCCGGCGTCACCAGGGACGGCGCCCTCACCGCCGTGGAGTTCGACGGTGTCGGGGCCTCCGGCGGCTACCCCGCCGGCGGTGCCTCGCTCCTCGACTGGCTCGCGCGCGACCTCTACACCTGCGCCAACGTCCGCACCCACACCACCGACGTCCTCATCAACGCCGGGCCGGCGCGGCCGTTCCGGGCGCCCGGACACCCTCAGGGCGCCTGGGCGCTGGAGCAGATGCTCGACGAGCTCGCCGACGCCATCGCCATGGATCCAGTGGAACTCCGGCTCAGGAACATTCCCCTTACGAGCCAGGGGCGCGACGGCAACCCGCCCTACACCACCACAGGGCTGGCTCAGTGCCTCCGCGAAGGCGCCCGTGCCTTCGGCTGGGCGGAGGCACGCCAGCGGGTGGCTGAGCAGGGCGACGGACCGGTGCGCCGAGGCGTCGGCATGGCCGCCTGCGAGTGGATCGCCGGCGGCGGCGGACCTCCGTCCACCATCCTCATCAAGCTGTTCCCCGACGGCACCGCCAACCTCAACATGGGTGCCTCCGACATCGGCACCGGCACCAAGACGGTGATGGCGATGGTGGTATCCGAGGAGCTCGGCATCCCGGTGGACTCCATCCAGATCGAGAACGCCGACACCGGCACCACCCAGTTTGCCACCCCCTCGGGCGGCTCCAAGACCGTGCCCACCGAGTCGCCGGCGGTGCGCGACGCCGCGCTGGCGGTGAAAACGCAGCTCCTCGCCATGGCGGCGGCTCAGATCGGCGTCGACGAGAGTGAGCTCATCTACGCCGACCGCGCCATCCACCACCGTACGGACGCCGAGAAGTCACTGAAGGTCACTGACCTCGAGGGCCTCCAGCGGCGCGGCGTCGTGGTCGGCATCGGCTACCGGGGGCCCAACCCGCCCGGCAAGGTAGTGAGCCCCTTCGCCGCCCAGTTCTGCGAGGTCGAGGTGGACACCCGCACCGGTGAAGTCCGGGTGCTGCGCTTCGTCGCAGCGCACGACTCCGGAAGGGTGATGAACCGCCTCACCTATGACAACCAGGTGTTCGGCGGACTCACCATGGGCATCGGCTTCGCCCTCACCGAGGCGCGCGTCCTCGACCGCACCGCCACCGGGACCATGGTCAACCGCAACTGGCACGACTACAAGCTGCCCACCATGCTGGACGTCCCCGTGGACATGACCGCCGTCCCCATCGAGCTGCCCGATCCCGAGGCCAACACCACCGGCGCCAAGGGCCTCGGCGAACCGGTCACCATCCCCACCGCGGCCGCCATCGCCAACGCGGTGGCCAGCGCCACCGGAGTGCGCATGCTCGACACCGTCATCAACCCCGTCACCCTCGTCGAGCCACTCCGCACAGCACGGAAGGAGGGCTGAGCCATGATGCCGAGCTTCGCCTACATCCGGCCCAACAGCCTGGATGAGGCCATTCGACAGCTTGCCGCCGGCACGGCCCGGGTACACGGCGGCGGCACCGACCTTCTCGGCTGCCTGCGAGAGCACATTCTCGAACCGAAGACCGTGGTCTCCATCAGCCGCATCGAGCAGCTCCGTGGGATCCGGGAGACCCCGGACGGCGGGCTCCGCCTGGGCGCCCTCGCAACAATCACCGAGGTGGCGGAGCACCCGCTGGTGCGCGAACGCTTCGGCGCCCTCGCCGACGCTGCCGCCCAGGTGGCGAGCCCGCAGCTGCGTCACCAGGGGACCATCGCCGGCAACCTCTGCCAGAAGCCCCGCTGCTGGTACTACCGCGGCGACTTCCACTGTCTGCGGAAGGGCGGCGAGACCTGCTTCGCCTACGGCGGCGAGAACCAGTACCACTGCATCTTCGGCGGCGATCGCTGCTTCTACGTACACCCCTCTGATCCGGCCCCGGCGCTGGCCGCTCTGGGCGCCTCCGTGCGCATCAGCGGCGCATCCAGCTCCCGCGTCGTCGCGGTGGACCAGCTGCACGTACCTCCGTCGGTGGACCCTCACCGCGAGACGGTGCTGGAGCCCGACGAGCTCATCACCGAGGTCGTGCTCCCGGCCCCCCCGGTCGGGCTGCGCAGCTCCTACCGCAAGGTCCGCGCCCGCGCCGCGTGGGACTTCGCCCTGGTGGGGGCTGCGCTGGCACTGGCCTTCGACGGAGATGTCGTGCGCCAGGCCCGGGTATTCCTCAGCGGAGTGGCCCCGGTACCGTGGCGCGCGCACTCGGTGGAGAGGGCGCTCACAGGACGCCGACTGGACGAGAGGGCCATCTCCGACGCCGCAGCCGCCGCGGTGGACGGCGCCGAGCCGCTCAACCACAACGGGTACAAGGTGCCGCTCCTCGAGGGACTCATGCGGGAGCGTCTGAAGGCTTTGGCGGGCTGAGGCTACGCTCCGTCTGACGAGCGGTCGCTGACCTCATTGCTGCCCCCGGTCGTGGTCCACCGTCCCGGTCGTGGTCCACGGCCGCGGTCGCGGGTTCGGACGCGGTCCCGGTGTCGGTCGCGGTCGCCGCCCCCGCCCCGGAAGCTACCCCCCGGGAAACTGCGACTCCCTCCACGCCTGCGTGCCGGGGAATGAGCTATCATCGGGCGTCGCGGGCCGGAGCAGCCCGCGAATGCCTGTGCGGCGCCTGACCCCCCCGGTCGGCCTCCGCCCCGGGCAGGAGGAATTGATGACCTGGAACTACAGCGAGAAGACCGTCCAGCTCTTCATGGACGCGGTTCAGGGGAAGCCGGGCACCCACATGGGCGAGATCGCCAACGCCGACGGCTTCGGCGAGCATGGCTCCATCTCCTGCGGCGATGCGCTGCGCTTCACTTTCCGAGTCGAGCCGCACGCATCTGACCCCCTTCAGGACCGCATCGTCGAGGCGCGCTACCTCACCTTCGGTTGCACCTCCGCCATCGCCGCCTCCGAGGCACTGTGCGCCATTATCGAGGAGGGGAAGTTCACCCCGGTCGAGGCTCTCAAGGTCACCAACCGCGACATCGTCGACTTCCTCGGGGGCCTTCCCCAGGCCAAAGTGCACTGCTCGGTGATGGGCGCGGAGGCGCTCGAGGCCGCCGTATTCAACTGGGCTCAGAAGCGCGGCGTCGACCTCGGCGCCCTGGGCATCGATATCACCCGTCAGGAGCAGGAAGGCCGGGTGGTGTGCAAGTGCTTCGGCCTCACCGAGCCCTACCTGCGGCGCAAGATCCGTGAGCTCGAGCTGCACTCCATCGCCGACATCACCAATGCGGTGAAGGCCGGCGGTGCCTGCATGTCCTGCCACTACACTCCCGGGGGACTGCAGGACATGCTCGACGAGATCTGGGGCCGCCAGCCGGCGGTCCTCAAGGAGCTTCCGGTGCTGCCCCAGGCCAGGGTCTCCACCGGGCCTGCCAAGTCCGACCTTTCGCCGTTCCAGTTCGCCAGGAAGATCGAGAGCGTGCTGGAGCGCGAGGTCCGGCCGCGGCTGCGCGCCGATGGCGGCGAGCTCGAGCTGGTGGACGTCAAGGGCACCATCGTCTACTGTCGACTCCAAGGTGCCTGCGCCCACTGCATGAGCTCCGACAGCACCATGAAGATCCTGGTGGAGCAGATTCTCAAGGACCAGGTAGACGAGCGGATTCGGGTGATCTCGGTATGACGATCCAGGGAGGCCGGGCATGAGCGACGTCATCTACCTGGACAACAACGCCACCACCCGTGTGGCCCCCGAGGTGCTCGAGGCTCTCCTCCCCTACCTGCGCGAAGACTACTTCAACCCCAGCTCCATGTACGACGCCGCCACCTCGGCGGCGCGGGCCCTCGACGGCGCACGCCGCCGCATCGCCAAGCTCCTCGGCGGCGTGCGGCCCGAGGAGATCCTCTTCACATCGTGTGCCACCGAGAGCAACAACACCGCCATCACCGGCGTGCTCAAGGCGAACCCCACCCGCCGCCACGTGGTGACCACGACCGTGGAGCATCCGGCCGTCCTCAACGTCTGCAAGGAGCTGGAGCGCGAGGGCTGCGAGGTCACCTTCCTCCCGGTGGACCGCAGCGGCCGGCTCGACCTCCGCGACTTCGTGCGGGCTCTCCGCCCCGACACCCTCCTGGTCAGCGTGATGCACGCCAACAACGAGACCGGGGTGGTCTTCCCGGTGGCCGAACTCTCCCGCCTGGCCAAGGAGACCGACTCGGGCATCGTCTTCCACACCGACGCCACCCAGAGCACGGGCAAGCTGGACATCGCCCTGCGAGACGACCTCCGCTACGTCGACCTGCTCAGCTTCTCCGGCCACAAGCTGCACGCCCCCAAGGGAGTCGGCGCCCTCTTCGTGCGCCGCGGCACCGCCTGTCGCCCTCTGCTCCTGGGCGGGCACCAGGAGAGCAGCCGCCGTGGCGGCACCGAGAACGTGGCCTTCGTGGTGGGTCTGGCGCGGGCGCTGGAGCTTGCGGTGGAGCAGCGCGCCGAGGACGAGGCTCGCATCCGCACACTTCGCGATCACCTCGAGGCCGAGCTCACCGCGCGGATTCCCTGGGCGGAGGTCAACGGCCGGGGGGCGCCACGCCTCGACAACACCCTGAACCTGGCCTGCCACTTCGTCGAGGGCGAGGGCATGCTGTACCAGCTCAGCGCCCACGGCATCTGCGCCTCGTCCGGCTCGGCCTGCACCTCGGGCTCGCTGGAGCCCTCCCACGTGCTGCGGGCCATGCAGGTGCCGTTCACGGCGGTCCACGGCTCGGTGCGCTTCAGCCTCAGCCGCTACACCACCGAGGAGGAGATCGAGCGCGTCATCGAGGTCTTCCCGGGGATCGTCACCAACCTCCGCCGCCTCTCCCCCTACTGGGACCCCGACCGCAACGCCCCCCGCCCCGAGGCGGAGGAGATGGCCGCCACGCCATCGAGCTGACCTCTGGAGCTCTGGTCGACCGAGTCACTCATCCAGCGAAAGCCCAGGTTCTCCAGCCACCGGGGCGCGCCGGCCGCTTCGCAGCCTGCCGTGGCTCCGCCACGGCGGCGTGCCCCAACGGCGTCACCGTCCCGGAGCACAGGTCATCCGGCGGGCGTGCCGTCCTTGAAGTCTTCCCTGGAGCGCGGTCTCGCTTGCGGCGCGCTGGCGGGAAACGTCAAGGGGGGCTCCCACGGCCCTTGACGCCCGGAGAAGTGGCCCCAAGCAACCAGGCAGGCGACTCGGCGCAGGGCGCGAAGGGGGCCGCGTTGCCGTCACGCAGCCTCCACTGTTGCCCCCTTCGCAAACGCGCCGACGGGCGGCGGCCCAGCCGCCGCCCGGGAGCCGGTCTCCGCAGCATCCGCAACCGCCAGCGCCGCCGGCTTCTCGCACCCCCGAGCAGCACCGCACGGCTAGACGGTGCGAATCACGCCCCCGTACTCCTCCACCAGGTCCCGGTACTCACGGCGATACGCCGCGACCGCCGCGGGGATGTGTTCGAGGAGATCCCTGGCGGTCATGCCGTCCTCGCCGATTGCCGCGGCCGCGAGATCGCCGGCGAGACCGTGAATCAGCACACCGGCCGCCACCGCGTCGGCGAGCTCGAGCCCCTGCCCCACCATCGCCGCGACAGTGCCGGTGAGCACGTCACCACTGCCGGCGGAGGCCATCCCGGAGTTGCCGGTCAGGTTGATCGCCACCCGACCGTCGGGCCGGCCCACCAGCGAGTGCGCACCCTTGAGAACGATCACGGCCCCCAGGTCGGCACAGGTCCGCTGCAGCACACCGATGGGATCCGCGAGCACCCCCGGGGTCGCCATCCCGGTGAGCCGCGCCATCTCGCCGGGATGTGGCGTGAGCACCGTGGGGTGCCGGCGGCGGCGGATGGCATCGAGATCCCGCGACACTGCGGTGAGCCCGTCACCGTCCACCAACAGGGGTGCGTCGATCTCAGGTACCAGCCGCCGCACCAGGTCCTGTGTCTCCTCCTCCAGCGACAGCCCCGGTCCGACCACGACGAAGTCCTCGCCTGCCGCCGCCTCGAGGAGACCGGCGACGGCGTCGAGCGAGAGGCTGCCGGCGGCGGTTTCGGGCTGCGGCATGAAGACCAGCTCGCTGGCGATGGCGCCCAGTGAAGGCGTCACCGAGCGCGGCGCCGCCAGGCGGGCGTAGCCGCCGCCGGCCTTCAGCAAGGACAGCGCCGAGTAGGTGGGCGCGCCGAAGTAGCCGGCGGCGCCGGCAATGAAGAGCACATCGCCGAAGCTCCCCTTGTACCCATCCTGACGGCGCGGCGGCAGCTGCGGTGGCCGGCTCACCGTCACCTTGACGTCATCGCCGCTCGAGAGCTCGACCGGGTACGAGATGTGGCTCACCCAGAGCTGGCCAGCGTGCCCGTAGCCGGGGTAGAGCAGGCTGCCGCGCTTGGGCAGGCCGAACGTCACCGTGTGCTGGGCGCGCACCGCAACCCCGCGCACCGCCCCGGTGTCGCCGTCGATCCCCGACGGGATGTCCACCGCGACCACCGTCTTGGCGGCCGCGTTCACGGCTTCCACCGCCGCGCGGTAGGCCCCGGCCACCTCGCGGGTGAGGCCGGTCCCGAGGAGCGCGTCGACGATGACGTCGGCGCGAGAGAGAATCGCCGCGAGCTCCTCCCCACCGGGCCTGGCAGACACGTCGAGCCCCGCCGCCCTGACCGCGTTCCAGTGCAGGCCGGCAGCGCCGCGGTAGCCGTCGGGGTCGCCCAGAGTCACGACCTCCACGGCGGCGCCCTGGGAGGCGAGCTTGCGCGCCACCACCATACCGTCGCCGCCGTTGTTGCCGGAGCCGCACAGGATGGCGAAGCGCCGGCCACGCAGCCCCAGCTGATCGAGGATCACGAAGTAAACCGCCTCGCCGGCATTCTCCATGAGGATCTCGTCGGGAATCTGGAACTCCTCGATGGCGCGCTGGTCCATCGAGCGCATCTCGTCGACCGTCACGACCTTCATCGCCTCACCTTTCATGGCGTATTTCGCCAGGACTCCCTCGCGACAACCAGAGGCCCCGGCCCGATGTTCCGCTCCGGCTCCGCTCAGCATAGCGCCGCCCCCGTCTCAGGACGGGGGAAATTTCGGCACCGCCCGGGGCGCTCTCCGAATCGGAGGTCTCGATGCCGGTCCCCGACAGCATGATCGCGATGGTCCTCACCGAGCAGGGCAAGCCCCTGGAACGGCAAGAGGTCCCCGTACCGAAACCCGACGAGGGTCAGCTGCAGCTCGCCGTCCGGTTCTGCGGCGTCTGCCGCACCGATCTCCACATCGTCGACGGCGAGCTCACCGAGCCCAAGCTGCCGCTCATCCTCGGCCACCAGATCGTCGCTCGCGTGGTGGACACGGGCTCCGGCGTCGAGGGCTTCTCGGAGGGTGACCGCGTCGGCGTGCCCTGGCTCGGGTGGACCGACGGCACCTGCACGTTCTGCCAGAGGAACCAGGAGAACCTCTGCGACAACGCGAGGTTCACCGGCTACACCATCGACGGCGGCTACGCCCAGTACACCGTGGCCGACGCCCGCTACTGCTTCCGCCTCCCCGAGCGCTATGACGACGCCGAGGTGGCTCCTCTCCTGTGCGCCGGCCTTATCGGCTACCGCACTTACCGTCTCACCGGCGAGCACGTGAGGACCATGGGCATCTACGGGTTCGGCGCTGCCGCCCACCTCGTGGCGCAGATCGCGGTGCACGAGGGCAAGGAGATCTACGCCTTCACGAAGCCCGGCGACACCGAGTCCCAGGAGTTCGCCCGCAGCCTCGGCGCGGTGTGGGCCGGCGGATCGGATACGAAGCCCCCGGTGGAGCTCGACGCGGCCATGATCTTTGCCCCGGTGGGCGCCCTCTACCCCGCTGCCCTCCGCGCCGTCGTCAAGGGTGGCACCGTGGTCTCCGGCGGCATCCACATGAGCGACATCCCCAGCTTTCCTTATGAGATTCTCTGGGGAGAGCGGATCATGCGCTCGGTGGCCAACCTCACCCGCAAGGACGGCCTCGACTTCTTCGAGGTCGCCCCTCGGGTTCCGGTGAGGACCAGCTACGAGGTCCTCCCCCTGGAGCAGGCCAACGAGGCCCTCCGCCGCCTCCGCGAAGGGGAGATCGAGGGCGCGATGGTCCTGGAGATACCTGGGGACTGACGTGATACGGCACGGGAATCCCACTCGCTCACCGGCGGCCGTGCCAAGGTCCAGGTGACGTACCAGAGTGGGCACACAGCCGCGCAACACCCGCCTGAACGGGCTCGCAACCGGTCCGGGCATGACCAACCATCCAACCCTCGTCGTGCTCACCGCTCGGTAGGGTCGATGCTCCGAGCTGCAGGTCGGGACAGGGAGCCCCAGCTCGTGACCTGCGGCCGCATCCGATCGCCCGACGGCGCCAGCGATAGGACGGGCTGGGCGTTGCCCCCGCCCAGCGATACACTACGAGCGTGGAGAGCTCAGCGCCGTCCACGGGAGAAGGCACCGTCGACGATCGTGGAGTGCGCGACCGCGAGCTTTTCAACCAGATCGCAGAGGCCTACGCTCGCAAGGACATGGATCCCGCGAGGCACACGCACGTGCCCACCAGCTGCGAACCGCCTTGGCGCCCCTACTGTGCGAGTGCGGCCACCTCGGCACGGTCGTGGAGGTCGGCTGCGGCGTCGGTGCTCCAGCAACGCACCTCGCCGGCACCTATGACCGCTACGTCGGAATCGACCAGTCAGAGGAGCTCGTGGAGGCTGCACGGCACCTCAACCGCGACAATCCTGCCGCGGAGTTCTTTCGAGCCGATGTGAAGGACGTGGACTGGCTGGACCAACAAGCGGACCTCGTGCTCGCGATCGGCGCGCTCCACCACATGAGCAATCTCCCTCAGGTGCTCGCCTCCCTGTCGCGGCTGGCCAAGCCAGCTGCTCGGTTGGTCCTCGTCGAGCCGCTGCGGAGCAATCCCATAGTCGCCATTCTGCGATCCGTGCGACTTGTGATCGATCCTGGATACTCCCGCGACCAGGTCTTCTTCGGGCCGGAGGAGCTCACGTCACTGGTGAAGGACGCAGGTCTCCGCGAGGTCGAGGTCGTCTTCCAGGGTCATCTCTCGACGCCCTTCGCCCAGGTCGTGCTCCCGCTGGGACTCGTCGCTCGCCTCGGCTCCCGTGCCGCCGTCACGATTGACACGTTCATCGACCGGCACCTGGAAGGCCTCTTTGCGCGCCTCGCCTGGAATCAGATCGTGCGCGCCCGTTTCTGAAGGTGCTCCCGCCGCCACCCCCGGAATCGGCCAGCGTGGTCCCCGTGCCGGAGATCCTCTGGGTTAAGCCCGCATATCTCACCAGTGTTCATCGCAAGACCGCGAAAACGCCAGTCGGGGTAGCGATTCGACCGAGGTGCCGCCGAGGCGTGCTTGCGGCACGTCGCAGGCGGCGCCAAAGGGAGAGGCGCCGCTGTGGCTGGCGTCTCTGCGGTCGCAGCAGAATTCTGGTGAGATCTGCGGGTTAGACCAATCCGGCGACCGCTGGCCGGATGAGCTCGATGAACGGCGTCGGAAGCAGACCGAGCCAGAGGACGAGCAGCGCGACGGCCACCAGCGTCACGCCGCCCACGACGGTGTACGACGGCAGCGGCAGCGCCTCGCCCTCGGCGGGGCTCGCCATGGTCACGATGATCCGCAGGTAGTAGTAGATACCCACGACGCTTCCGGCCACCAGTACCAGCACCGGCGCCCAGGCGTCGGCGCCCACACCCGCCACGACAACGTAGTACTTGCCCAGGAAGCCGGCCGTCAGCGGAATCCCGGCCAGCGAGAAGAGCATCAGTGCGAAGAAGGCGCCAAGCCACGGCCGTTGCCACATGAGGCCGCGGTAGTCCTCGAGGTCGTCCCGGTCCTCCCCGTCGCCCGACAGCACCGCAACCACTCCGAAGGTGCCGATGGTTGCCACGAAGTAGGTGAGCAGTGAGTAGGTCACCGCCTCGGCAACCAGCGCTCCGGTGGCCGCGAAGGGCACCAGGATGTAGCCCATGTGGGCGATGGACGAGTACGCCAGTATTCGTTTGACGTTACGCTGCAACAGCGCGAGCAGGTTCCCCACCAGGATCGAGGCGATGGCCATCACCGCCAGCACCACCACCACCGGTCGCAGTGTGCTCCCGTTCAGCCCCAGGAAGAAGCGCAGCAACAGAGCGAGCACCCCGGCCTTCGAGACCGACGCCACGAAGGCCGTCACCGGCGCGGGGGCGCCCTCATAGACGTCCGGCGTCCACAGGTGGAAGGGTACCGCCGCCAGCTTGAAGCCGATCCCCACCAGCATCAGCACCATCCCGGCGTCGAGCCACGGCAGGGCGGTAACCTCGGTCCGGGCGACGAAGGCCAGCTTCGCCAGATCCATGGTCCCCACGTCGGCGAACACCAGGGCCATGCCGAAGAGCAGGAACGCCGAGGAGGCCGCCGCCAGAATCAGGTACTTGATGCCCGCCTCGGTGGAGCGCGGCGACGAGCGCCGGTAGGCAATGAGACCGTACAGCGACACGCTGAGGGTTTCGAGGCCGAGGAAGAGCGAGGCGAAGTGATGGCTCGCAGCCAGCACCGCGGAGCCCAAGGTGGCGGTGACCAGGAGGACGTAGAACTCCTCGGCGTGCTCGTCCCGGTTCTGGAGGTATCCCCAGGCGAGCAGCGTGACCGCCACGGCGCCCGCCACCAGCAGGCCCACGTACACCAGGGTGAAGCGGTCCACGACCAGGAGCGGCGTCACCACGCGCGGTGTCACCGTGGCCGCCGCCCACAGGCTGGCGAAGGTGGCAGAAAGGCCGGTCACCACCACGCCGACGGTCAGGCCGTGGCTGCGCCTCGCGGCAATGCCGAGCATCGCCGCCACCGCGGTGGCGCCCAGGAGGATGAACGGCAGCAGGGAGAGAAGGTCGCTGAGGCTCATCCCAAACCTCCAGCCATCCGGGCCAGCTGCTGGATGCCTGCCAGGGCCGGGCCGCTCGTTCCCAGAACCGCCTGGGGAAACGCCCCGAGCCACACGAGCACGGCCATGAGAGCGACCATCACCGCCATCTCCCGCACCCCGAGGTCGGTCAGCTTCCACTCCTCCCGGGCCGTGCCGTGGAACGCTCGCTGGATCAGCCAGAGCGAGTAGATCGTGGCTACCACGAGCCCGACCGTGGCGAGGACAGTGATGCCCTGCTGCACGCGGAACGATCCGAGCAGGACCAGGAACTCGGCCACGAAGTTGGCGAGACCCGGCAGTCCCAGCGATGCGAGGGCGAAGAAGAGGGCGACGAAGCCCATACGCGGCGCCGTCGTCCACAGGCCGCCCATGCGATCCATGTCCCGGGTGTGGGTGCGCTCGTAGAGGAAGCCGGCGAGCAGGAAGAGGCCGCCGGTGGAGAGTCCGTGCGCCACCATCTGCATGACCACCCCCTGCAGCGCCAGCTGGTTCCAGGCAAAGACGCCGAGGAGCACGAAGCCCAGGTGGCTGACGCTGGTGTAGGCCACCAGCCGCTTGAGGTCGTTCTGGCCGAAGGCCTGGATGGCGCCGTAGAGGATGCCGATGGCGCCCAGCCCCATAGCCACGGGAGTGAACCGGGCCGCGGCATCGGGGAAGAGCGGCACCGCGAAGCGGATGAGGCCGTAGGCGCCAGTCTTGAGCAGCAGGCCGGCCAAGACCAAGCTGCCGGCGGCCGGCGCCTGGGTGTGGGCGTCCGGCAACCAGGTGTGGAACGGGAATGCCGGTAGCTTGATGAGGAAGGCGGCAAGGAAACCGAGCATCAGCCAGAACGCGGTCCGCGGCGACAGCGCCGTACCGATGAGGTCGAGGTAGTCGAAGGTCAGCGTTCCCGTAGCCCTCTGGTGAGCCCAGACCAGGCCGAGGATGGCCACCAGCATGAGAAGCCCGCCGGTCTGGGTGAAGAGGAAGAACTTCACGGATGCGTAGACCCGCCGCTCGTGCCCCCAGATGCCGATGAGGAAGTACATCGGGACCAGCATCAGCTCCCAGAAGAAGTAGAAGAGGAAGAGGTCGAGGGCCAGGAACACCCCAACGACCCCCGCCAGAACCCACAGCAGGTTGAAGTGGAAGAAGCCGACCCGCCCGGTGATCCCGCGCCACGAGGCCACCACCGCGGCGAGGCCGAGGAAGTAGGTGAGCACGATGAGGATCAGGCTGAGCCCGTCCATGGCGAGGTGGAAGCGGATTCCGAAGCGAGGGATCCACGCCCGGTCAAGCACGAAGAGCCAGTGTCCGGCCGCGACGCCCGGGCCACGCGACGCCCAGAGTGTCACCGACAGGACCAGGCCCGCGCCCAGCGCCGAGGCCGACACCCACCGCGCCGCCGGGTCGCTGACCCGGGCGACGAGCCACGCCAGCAGGCCGCCGGCCAGCGGCAGGAGCAGAAGAGTCAGGAGCACGATCATGACAGCACCGCGATCGCCAGCACGAGCACCGCACCGGCCGTGAGGCCGGCGGCATACCAACGGAGGCGCCCCGACTGGGTGAGGCTGAGGAGTCGGTTCAGGCCCTGGGCCAGCCAGGCGATCAGGTCGAAGATGGAGTCCACCACGTCGTCGCGATTGACCCGGGCGATCCAAACGAAGGGCCGCACCAGGAGTCGGTCGTAGAGCCAGTCGAAGGCCCACCCCGAGGCCCACAGCCGGTTCACGCTTGCGCCTGCTGGGCTTTGAGCCGCCCGCGCCACCAGCTCGCGCCGACGTCCGAAGAGGAGCCAGGCGATGCCGATGCCGAGCAGGGAGGCGGCCGCCGCCGCGCCCTCGAGCCAGTGCTCGACTCCTGGCGCCGCGTGTCCCGCCATGGGTGGGAGCGCACCATCGAGAAGACCGGAGAAGACGTGCACTCCGCCGAGGAAGTCAGGCGTCTCCACCAAGCCGCCGATCACCGACAGCACTCCCAGCACGACCAGCGGCAGGAGGAGACGCACCCGCGGCACGTGCCCGAGCTCGTGCTCGCCCTCCCCCAGGAAGGCGACGAAGACGACCCGGAAGATGTAGATGCCGGTGAGGACCGCGCCCACGAGGCCGGCAAGCCACAGCCAGAAGCCGCCCTGCGGCGAGCTGTACGCCTGCGACAGGATCAGGTCCTTGCTGTAGAACCCGGCGCTGATCAAGGGAAACCCCGACAGCGCCGCGCTGGCTGCCAGGAAGGTCCAGAAGGTCACCGGCATCTGCCGCCGCAGCCCGCCCATCTTGTAAATGTCGTGCTCGTGATGCAGGGCGAGGATCACGACGCCGGAGCCGAGGAAGAGGAGCGCCTTGAAGAAGGCATGGGTCATGAGGTGGAAAATGGCCGCCGACCACGCCCCCACGCCCAAGGCGAGGAACATGTAGCCGATCTGGCTGATGGTGGAGTAGGCAAGCACGCGCTTGATGTCGCGCTGCGACAGGGCGGCGAAACCCGCCATCAGCAGGGTGGCGGCGCCCACCCACGCCACCGCGAGCATGACCGGCGGCGCCAGCTCGAAGAGCACGTGGGTGCGGGCGATGAGATAGACGCCGGCGGTCACCATGGTGGCGGCGTGGATGAGGGCCGACACCGGCGTCGGTCCGGCCATGGCATCGGGCAGCCAGGTCTGCAGCGGCAGCTGCGCTGACTTGCCCACCGCGCCGCCCAGCAGCAGGGCCGCCGCGGTAATCGCCATCCCGGAGCCCACCGGCCAGCTTTGAGCTGCGCGCACCATGAGCTCGGGGATGCTCATGGTCCCGAGCTGGGTGTAGAGCAGGAAGAGGCCGATGGCCATGGCGGTGTCGCCCACCCGGGTGACGACGAATGCCTTACGAGCAGCGTGGCCGTTGGCGGGATCCTCGTACCAGAAGCCGATGAGCAGGTACGAGCACAGCCCGACCCCCTCCCAGCCCAGGTAGAGCAGAACCAGGTTGTCGGCCAGCACCAGGGTCAGCATGGCCGCTACGAACAGGTTCATGGACGCGAAGAAGCGGGCGTAGCTGGCGTCGGACTCCATGAACTCGGTGGAGTAGAGGTGGATCAGGAAGCCGACACCGGTGACCACCAGCATCATCACCAGCGACAAGGCGTCCAGGCGTAGGGTGACGCCTGGGGTGAAGCCGCCGACGTCGATCCATCGCCAGAGCTGCTGCACGAACCCTTCGGGGCCCGGATTGCCACTCAAAAAAGAGACCGACACACCGAGCGCCACGGCGAAGGCGGCGCCCACCGAGCCAGCGCCGATGAGGGCGATTCCCCGTCGGGGTAGCGCATGTCCGGCGAGGAGCAGAACGACGAACCCGGCGAGAGGCAGCGCGGGGACGAGCCAGAGCCAGCCCACCACGTCAGCCCCGCATCCGGCTGACGGCGTCAGCGTCCACTGTCCCGGTCTGCTGGTGAATGCGGAGCAGAAGCGCCAACCCCACCGCCACTTCCGCCGCCGCCATAGCGAGGATGAAGAGGAACATGATCTGGCCGTCGGCCACGCCCCACCTGGCGCCTGCCACCACGAACGCGAGGCCGGCGGCGTTGAGCATTATCTCGATGGACATGAGCATGAACACCAGGTTGCGACGTGCCAGCAGACCCACCGTGCCGAGGCAGAAGAGCACCGCGGCGAGGATCAGCCCTTGGGTCGCCGGGAGCAGCGCGGTCATGAGTCCTCCCCTTCCCTTTCCTCCTCGCGGCGCCCCAGGTGGTATGCCCCCACCAGCCCGGCCAGGAGGAGGAACGAGGCGATCTCGACGCCGAGCACGTAGGGTCCGAAGAGCTCGGTGCCCACCGCCTTGGGCCCGACGTAGGTTCCGCCCGCCGTGGCGGGCCCACCGCCGGCCACCAGCCCCACCAGCTCGAGGCCCAGCAGCACGGCCAGGACCGCCGGGCCCGCCCATACTCGCGGCCGCATCCACGCGGCCTCGCGCTCCCACGTGCGGCGGCCGAGGTTCAGCAGCATGACCACGAAGATGAAGAGCACCATTATGGCGCCGGCATAGGTGATGACCTCGAGCGCAGCGACGAAAGGGGCGCCGAGGATGTAGAAGACTACGGCCGAGGCGAGCAGCGAGACCACCAGGTACAACAGTGCGTGGACCGGCTCCTTGCGGGTGATCACCATCAGCGTGGCGAGCACGGCCACCGATGCGGCGAGGTAGAAGGGGATCAGCACAAGATCCTCCCCTTCCGCACGGAGGCGTCGTCGGAAGTCGGGATCAGAGTCACCGCATGCCGCATCACTCACTCCTCGAAGCCGGGCGAGCCGGGAAGGAGGCTCCCCGGATCCGTCGGCGGCTCCTCGTTGACCCCCTCGCCCTTGTCCTTGCCGGCGATGGACAGACCGGCCACGCGGTAGAAGTTGTAGCCCGGGTACTTGCCCTCACCGGAGATGGTGAGGTGCTCCTTCTCGTACACCAGGTTGTGGCGCTGGTACTCCCCCATCTCGAAGTCGGGGATGAGCTGGATCGCGTAAGTTGGGCATGCCTCCTCGCAGAAGCCGCAGAAAATGCAGCGGGAGAAGTTGATGCGGAAGAAATCCGGGTAGCGTCGCCCGTCCTCGCGCTCGGCGGCCTGCAGCGAGATGCAGTCCACAGGACAGGCGACGGCGCAAAGGTGGCAGGCGACGCAGCGCTCCTCGCCGTCGGGATCGCGGGTGAGCACGATCCGTCCGCGCCAGCGTGGCGGCAGGGCCGGCATCTCATCGGGGTACTGCACCGTTTCGCGCTCGCGAAACGCGTGCAGGAAGACGCGCCAGAGGGTGCGGAGGTGACTCAGCATGGTGCAGCCTTCGCGCTAACGCCGTGGGCGGCGCGGTGAGTGAAGAACGACGCGGAACGGGTACGACACGCCCTCACCCACCCCTGCCAGCATCGCGACACGGAGAGCGACCGAGCGCCCCAGCGAGGAATCGCCGGCGAGGACGGGAGCAGCATCACGCGGCCCTCGCCAGGATCACGGCGGCGGTGACCACCAGGTTCGCGAGCGTGAGCGGCAGCATCACCTTCCAGGCGTAGGCCACCAGCTGGTCGTAGCGCGGCCGGGCCAGCGCCGCCCGCAGCAGCACGAAGAGCCCGATGAACACCGACATCTTGAGCAGGAACCACACGAGGGGCGGTAGCCATGGGCCCAGCCAGCCGCCGAAGAACAGCGTCGTGAGGAGCGCCGACATCACCGTGATGCCGACGTACTCGCCGACGAAGAACATGCCGAACTTCATCCCCGAGTACTCGGAGTGAAACCCCGCCACGAGCTCGCTCTCCGCCTCCGGGAGGTCGAACGGCAGCCGGTGCGACTCGGCAACGCCCGCCACCAGAAAGGTCACGAAGCCGAAGAACTGCGGCACCACGAACCAGAGGCCGCGTTGCGCCTCGACGATGTCCTTGAGGTTGAACGATCCGGTGATCGCCACCACCCCCATGAGCGAGAGGCCCATGAAGACCTCGTAGGAGAGCATCTGCACCGAGCCGCGCAATCCGCCCAGCAGCGAGTACTTGTTGGCCGAGGACCAGCCGCCGAGGACCACTGCGTAGACCCCGAGCGAGGCCATGGCGAGGACGAAGAGCAGCCCAATGTCCATGTCGACGACCCAGATCCCCGGCGCAAAGGGAATCATGGCGAAGGTCATCAGCACGGTGGTGAGGATGATCGTCGGGGCCAGTACGAAGATCGGCTTGTCCGCGAAGGGTGGGATCCAGTCCTCCTTGAAGAAGATCTTGATCATGTCGGCAACCACCTGCAGCAGCCCGAAGGGACCGACCCGATTGGGACCGTAGCGGTCCTGCCACAGACCCAGCAGTCTCCGCTCCACCCAGATGAGCACCGCGCTCAGGTTCAGGGCGACGAACAGCACTCCGCCGACGATCACCAGGGAACGCCACGGCTCGGCCACCTCAGGCTCCCCTCGTGACGTCGGCCACTGCCGGCAGCGGGAGCACCGGTATGCCGGCGAGCCCGACCGGCACCGTGATCACGCGGCGAGGAAGCTGCGCGCTCACCCGCGCCGGGAGCTCCAGTCGTGCCCCTGCCACCGTCAGGACCAGCAGGTCGCCGTCTGCAACTCCGAGGCTCTGGGCATCCTCGGCGGACACGCCGAGGGCGGCGTCGGGCGCGAGCTCTGCGATCCCCGGGGCCAGCGACGACAGCTCCTCGGAGCCGAAGATCACGGGTCGCGCCAGCGCGCGCCAAACGTCCGCCGGAATCTCGGGCACGTCCTCGAAGTAGCCGTCGCCGGCTCCGGCGGTGATGAGGCGTGCCCCTGCCGGGCCGCCGCGCAGCTCGCCCGGGATCTCCTCTTGGAACTTGTTCAGCGCCTGGATCGAGTTCCAGTGCGGCGCCCAGAAGTGCGGCACCAGCGCCGCCGGTGGCTGACGCCGGCTGCCCTCCATCGAGAAGGAGAACGGCGCGTCGCGGTCCGCCGGCGGCCGCGGCTCGTGCATGGTCACGTCGGCGTGCATGGCGGTGCGCCCGCTGTAGCGCGCCGGCTGACGCGGCACCCGCCCCCCGGCCATGCGGAACGCCGCTCCGGGGGCGGCACCGGTGACGCCGGCCAGCAGCTCGTCCTCGCCGGCGATGGCGGCAACCACGTGATCGAGGCTTTCCCAGGACGCCATCTCACCCCAGCCCAGCTCGACGCCCAGCTCACGCAGCCAACGCCACCCCGGCATCAGCTCGCCGGACGGGTCGTACACCTGGAAGAAACGCTGAGCACGCCCCTCGCTGCTCACCAGCGTCCCGTCCGCCTCGGCGGGCACCGCCGTCGGCAGCACCAGGTCGGCGGCCAGGGTCACCGGCGTCTCGATGAAGTCGAGAGCCACTACCACTGCGGCGCCCTCCAGCAGCCGCCGCAGCTCGTCGTCGGGCAGCCGCCGTGCGAGGTCGTTCTCGGCCACGACCAGACCCACGCGTGCGCCGCCCTCCACCGCCGACAGGGCGTCTTCGAGGTCACCGCCCCCGAGCATCGCCGAGCCCAGCGTGTTGCACTCGGGCAGCGTGATGAGGATCTGCGCTTCCTTGCCCTTCCTGCGCAGCGACCAGGCCAGGTTGGCCGCGGCATGGATCACGGTGGGATCACCCAGGGTGACGCCGGCGACCACGAGCGGCCGGTCCGCGGCCAGCAGGGCCCGCGCCATCTCACGGGCGAGGGCGTCGGTGGCGTCGTCCAGGCCCTCCACCGCCGGCGCCTCCGCGTCCAGCGCGTGCGCCGCCGCAAAGGCGAGGCGGGCAATCTCGGTGGGGCCGGCGCGGAAGAGGCGCCGGGCTACGTCGTCGAGCCTGGTGGCGTCGGGGGTGGCGAGGAAGAGCGCACCGCGCTCGTTCTGGACGGCCTCCCGCACCGCATTGTCGTGCCAGCGGGGGATCTTGCGCTCGTCGGCGATCTCCATGGGCCGATTGCGCACCGACTGCCGCAGGCTCAGGGCCAGCCGCGGCGCGGTGTTGGGAACGTCCTCGCCGAGCACGACGACGGCGTCGCACTCCTCGGCGTCGCGCAGCGAGGCGACCGGCGCCGGCCCGCGGCGCAGCACCTCGAGCACGGTGGCGGCGAGCTTCGCATCCCGGCGCGCAACGCCCTGGACGAAACGCTCGCCACCCACCAGTCGCTTCACGGCGAGGTTGGTCTCCAGTGACGCGCGCGGCGAGCCGATTCCGAGCACCTGGTCGCATTCTGAGAGAAGCTCGCGCGCGCGGGCGAGCACCTGCTGGTGGTCTGCCTCAGCCAGCGCCCCATCCTCGTCACGCACCTGCGGCTTCGTGATCCGGCGCTCGTGGTTGACGAACTCGTAGCCATAGCGGCCGCGATCGCAGAGGAAGTACCCGTTGACTTGGTGGTTATAGCGGTTGACGATACGGCGGAGGGTCCCGTAGCGCTCGCCCGGGGTCACGTTGCATCCCAGTGCGCAGTGG
This sequence comes from uncultured Acidobacteriota bacterium, assembly GCA_963844845.1. Lineage (GTDB taxonomy): Bacteria > Acidobacteriota > Thermoanaerobaculia > Thermoanaerobaculales > Sulfomarinibacteraceae > CAWJPW01. Next base: position 20,928 of record CAWJPW010000005.1, on the reverse strand, counting down.
GCGCACACCGAAGGGGCCATCTGGAGGTCCCACTTGCGGGTGTAGTGGCGCTTGAGGGTCTTGTCGGTGAAGACCCCGGTGGGGCAGATCTCCACGAGATTGCCGCTGAACTCGCTCTCGAGCACCCCGTCGGCCTCCCGACCGAAGTAGACGTGGTCGTGCGCCCCGAAGACGTCGAGATCGCGCCCACCGGCGTAGTCGCGGTAGAAGCGCACGCAGCGGTAGCACTGAATGCACCGGTTCATCTCGTGGTTGAGCAGCGGCCCCAGGTACTGGTTGTGGTGGGTCCGCTTGGGGAAGCGCGACCGCCGGTAGTTGTGCCCGGTGAGCACCGTCATGTCCTGGAGGTGGCACTCACCGCCCTCGTCGCAGATGGGGCAGTCGTGCGGGTGGTTGAGCATGAGCCACTCGATCACCTGAGCGCGGAATGCCACCGCTTCGGGGTCCGCAACCGAGATGCGCGAGCCGTCGGCCGCCGGCGTCATGCAGGCCATGACGATCTGACCCTCGGTGTCGTTGTCGTCCTTGAACTGCTTCACCGCGCACTGGCGGCACGCGCCCACCGAGCCCAGCGCGGGATGCCAGCAAAAGTACGGCAGGTCGAAGCCGAGCTCCAAGCAGACCTCCAGCATGTTGCGGGTGGGATCCACCTCGAACTCCTTGCCGTCGATCCAGATCTTCGCCATCAGCTCATCTCCACGGGCAGCGCTGCTCGGTGATGTGGCGCTCGAAGTCCTCGCGGAAGTACTTGAGCCCGCTCGCCAGGGGCTCCGCCGCCCCCGGGGCGAGGGCGCAGAACGTGTGCCCGGGACCGAGCGCCTTGCCGTGCACGTCCAGCACCTCGAGGTCGCCCGCCATTCCCTGCCCCGCCTCCAGCGCGCTCAAGATGCGCACCGTGAATGGCAACCCCTCACGACACGGCGTGCACCAGCCGCACGACTCCTGGGCGAAGAAGCGCATGAGGTTGCGGACGAAGCCCACCGGGCAGGCCCGGTCGTCAAGGACGATGGCCGTCCCGGTTCCGAGGCGGCTGCCCACCTTCTGGACCTCGGTGAAGTCCAGGCAGACATCGAGGTGCTCGGCGGTGAGGAAGTCGGTGGACGCGCCCCCCGGCAGCACACCGCGGAGCTGGTAGCCATCCTTCATGCCGCCCGCGTGCTCCTCGATGAGCTCGCGCATGGTAACCCCCAGCGGCAGCTCCCACGCCCCCGGCCGCTTCACGTTGCCGCTGACTCCGTAAATCTTGGTGCCACCGTCGTGGCAGCGGCTCAGGCCCTTGAACCAGGGCGCCCCGTTGAGGACGATGTGCGGCACGCAGGAAAGGGTCTCGACGTTGTTGACGACCGTCGGCTTGCCCCACAGGCCGACTACCGGCGGGAAGGGCGGCTTCGCCCGGGGGAGTGCGCGCTTGCCCTCCATTGCGGTGAGCAGCGCGGTCTCCTCGCCGCAGATGTAGCGTCCCGCCGAGCTGTGCAGATGCACCTCGAGGTTGAAGCCGGTGCCCAGGATGTTCTTTCCCAGGTAACCGCGCTCACGTGCCTCGGCGATGGCCTTCTCGAGCCGGCGCTGCGACGTCTTGTACGCCCAGCGTAGGAAGATGTAGGCGACCTCCGCCTGGATCGCGTACGCCGCGCAGATGATGCCTTCCAGCAGCTGGTGTGGGTCGCCCTCCATAAGCAGGCGATCCTTGAACGTTCCGGGCTCCATTTCGTCGGCGTTGACCACCAGGTACCTGGGGCGCGGAGCGTCGTCGCCCATGGGCACGAAGCCCCACTTCACGCCGGCCGGGAAGCCGGCCCCTCCGCGCCCCCTCAGATCGGCCTCCTTGACCTCCTTGGTGACCTCCTGCGGCGCCATCTCCTCGAGCGCCTTGCGCACCGCCCGGTAACCGCCGGCAGCCTCGTAGGCCGCGATGTCCAGCGGCTCCTCGCCGCGGCGGATGTTGCGCGTGAGGGGGCGCGCTTCAGCCATCGCTCCCCTCCTTCTTGGGATAGCGTTCGAGGATTTCCTCCAGCTGGTCGCCGTCGCGGACGTCGAGGTGCAGGTCGTCGTCGACCATCAGGGCGGGTGCTCCGTCGCAGGCACCGAGGCACGGAATGGGCAGGAGGGTGAAGCGATTGTCCGCCGTGGTCTCGCCCGGCGCAATGCCGTAGCGCTCCTTAAAGTGCCGCAGGATGGGCGCGTAGCCCACGACCCAGCAGCTGATGCTGTCACACACGAGCACGACGTGATCCCCCACCGGGCGACGGAAGAGCAGGCTGTAGAAGGTCGCCACGCTATCGAGCTCTGCCGGTGTCATCTCGAGCACGTGGGCGACCTCGCCCAGGGCCTCGTCAGAGACCCAGCCCCGGTGACTCTGCACCACCTTGAGGGCCTCCACCGAGGCGGCCTGCTTGTCGGGGTAGCGCGCCAGCTCCTCCTCGATCTCGGCGCGCTCGGCATCGCTGAGCATTCCCTCTCCCCTCATCGGTCCACGTCGGCCAGGACGAAGTCGATGCTGCCGAGGATGGCAAGCAGGTCCTGGATCGTTTGCTGCCGGCTCATCAGCGGGAGCAGCTGCATGTGTGCGAAGGATGGCGTGCGGATACGGGTGCGATACGAGATGTTGCCGCCGTCCGAGACCAAGTAGTACCCGTTACTCCCCTTGGTGGCCTCGACGCCCACGAAGCTCTCTCCGGGAGGAATCACCGGACCCCAGCTCACCCCCAGGAAGTGGGTGATGAGCGTCTCGATGTCCATCATTGTGTTGGCCTTGAGCGGCGGCGTGGTGAGGGGATGCGTCGACTTGTACGGACCCGGCGGCATGCCGTCGATGCACTGCTCGATGATGCGCAGGCTCTGCCGCATCTCCTCGACGCGCACCGCCGCGCGACCGAAGCAGTCACCCCGGGGCGCCGTGGGAACGTCGAACTCGAAGTGTTCGTAGCCCGAGTAGGGGCGCTTCTTGCGAAAGTCCCACTCGAGGCCGCAGGCCCGGAGCATGGGGCCGGTGACGCCCCACTCCACGGCCTCTTCGAGGGTGATCTCGCCGACCCCGATGGTGCGCGCCCGGTAGATCTGATTCTTGAGGATCATCCCATCGTACTCGCCGAGGTGCTTGCGCATGCGAACAACGAACGCCCGCATCATGTCCCGCCACCCGGCTGGCAGATCCTGAGCTACCCCGCCGATGCGGAACCAGTTGGGATGCATGCGGTCGCCGCAGATGGCGGCGACGATGTCGAGGGCGTGCTCACGATCGGCGAAGGTGTAGAACACGGGCGACATGGCGCCGAGATCCTGGACGAAGGTGCCGTACCACACTAGATGGCTGATGATGCGGAAGAGCTCGCAGAGCATCACCCGGATGCACTGCACCCGGTCGGGCACCTCGATGCCTGCCATCTGCTCGACCGCCAGGACGTATGGCAAGTTGTTCATCACCCCGCCGAGGTAGTCGATACGGTCGGTATAGGGGATGAACGTGTGCCACGACTGGCGCTCCGCCATCTTCTCGGCGCCGCGGTGGTGGTAGCCGATGTCCGGCACGGCGGCGTGGATGATCTCGCCTTTGAGCTGGAGGATCACCCGCAGCACACCGTGGGTGCCGGGGTGCTGGGGTCCGAGGTTGAGGAACATGTAGTCGACGTCGCCGCCCTCCTCGGAGAGCCCCCACTCCTCCGGCCGGAAGCGGAGAGCCTCCTGCTCCTCGTCCTGCTTGTCGTCCGGCAGGGTATAGGGCTCCATCTCGGTGGCCCGCGCCGGGTGCTCCTTGCGCAGGGGATGCCCTTCCCAGGTCGGCGGCATGAGGATCCGGCGCAGGTTCGGGTGTCCGCCGAAGCGGATTCCGAACATGTCCCAGACCTCGCGCTCGTACCAGTTCGCGGCCGCCCACACCGGCGTGACCGTGGGCACCTCGGGCTGAGGCGCGGACAGCGCCACCTTGATGCGAACATCCTGGTTCCGCTCGAACGACAGCAGGTGGTAGACGACGGTGAAATCGGCGGCCGGCTGTCCCTCGCGGTGACGTCTCTCGCGCTCGTCGATGGCCGTGAGGTCGTAGAGCATCCGGTAGGGGCGCTCGACGCCCTCCTTGAGGTGGCGCAGCACGTCGACCACACGCGAGGGGTCCACCCAGAGCGTCGGAATCCCGTCCGCGGTCGCCTGCTCCGTGATCGTCCCGTCGCCGAGGGCTGCGCGGACCTCGTCCGCCACCTGGAGCGCCGCAGCCGTCGTCATCGCACCGCGTCCGGAGGCCTGAGGTCAGTCATCTTCGCGCGCTCGTCCCGCTTCAGATCGCGCTGGCTGGGGCGCGGCCCCCGCTGCACACCCTGCGGCCCGACGACCCAGGTGAGGGGGCGTTTTTCGCTTCCGACCGCGTCGTGCAGCAGCATCAGACCCTGGAGGAACGCGTCCGGCCGCGGCGGGCACCCAGGAACGTACACGTCCACCGGCAGGAAGCTGTCGACCCCCTGGACCACGCTGTAGATGTCATACATCCCGCCGGAGTTGGCGCACGAGCCCATGGAGACGACCCACCGCGGCTCCATCATTTGCTCGTGCAGGCGGCGCACAACCGGGGCCATCTTCTTGAAGACCGTGCCGGCGATGACCATGACGTCCGCCTCCCGGGGGGTCCCGCGGATCACCTCCGCCCCGAAGCGGGCGATGTCGTAGCGGCTGGTGATCGACGTGGCCATCTCCACGAAACAGCAGGAGAGCCCGAAGTTGAACGGCCACATCGAGTTGCTGCGCCCCCAGGCAATCAGGTCCTGGAGCCTGGCCATGGCCAGGATGCGGCTCACCGCCGACTCGAATCCGCCGCGCCCGGGGGCGCTCTGGGCACCGGTTGCTTTGCTCAAGGACCAGGGCACGGTCTCAGCTCTCCTTGCCGTTCGTGGGGCGCAGCCATGTACGGGGCCCGAAGTCGAGGGCTCCGAGGCGCCAGAGGTATGCCAGGGCGGCGACGAGGACGCCCACGAACACCATCGCCTCCGCGAAGCCCAGCCAGCCGGCCTGACGCAGCGCCACCGCCCATGCGAAGAGGAACACCGCCTCGAGGTCGAAGATCACGAAGAACATCGCGATGAGATAGAAGTTCACGCCGAAACGTAGGCGGGCGCTACCGGTGGAGACGATACCGGACTCGTAGGGCTGGCCGGTGGCCCGCTCACGGTGACGCTGTCCAAGGAGGGCGGAGACGCCAACCATCCCCCAGACCACCAGGAGCACGAGGCCCAGGTACACGAGGAGCGGCCACAACGCCTGGGGACTCACCTGGTGAGCCCCGGGAGGAAATCTGGCAGCGCAGGTCCGTATCGTCGCATCACCCCGGAGTAACACGAGGTGCGGAGCTTCTGTTTCATCGCATGCGCAATGAGGCCGGACAAACCCATGCGTACCGCCTCAAGGGTTTACAGGGGTGTGGCTGCCGACCTACAGTCGGTCAGTGCCGGGAGCCGCCCGGCCGGGAGGCCGCATGGACGAGAACACCGAGCGCCGTACCACCTCGCGCCCCCTCATCATTGTCGCCGCCTTCGTGGCAGTGGCCGTCGTCGTCATCGCCGTCCTCCTCCTGCGCCGGCCACCCACTGACACCGCTGTGGCCACCACCCCTGCGGTCAGTCCCACGCCGATCTCCACTCCGACCCCCGAGCTGCCAGAGCAGCTCGTGGGAGTCACTCTTCCCACCAGCGATCCCGCCGTGCGCGACCTGGCGGGTAGCCTCTCCAGCGACCCTCGGCTCGGCCCATGGCTCCAGCACCAGGACCTGGTCCGTCGCTTCGTGGCTAGCGTCGCCATGATCGCTGAGGGCAAGAGCCCCCGGCAGCAGCTCGAGTTCCTCAAGCCCGAGAAGCGCTTCGTGAGCGAGGACGAAAACGGGCAGTCGTACGTCGACCCCGCCAGCTACCACCGCTACGATGCTGTCGCCACGGTGCTCGCCTCCCTTGACCCCGCCCGCACGGTCACTCTCTATCGGCAGGCAGGCCCCCTGGTGAACGCAGCATGGGCGGAGATCGGTCCGCCCGGCGAGACCTTCGACAGCGTCCTCGAGCTCGCGGTCCGCAACCTCCTGGCGACGCCGGTGGTCTCGGGCCCAATCGCGCTCCAGCAGAAGGTTGTCACCTACGCCTTCGCCGATCGGGACTTGGAGAGCCTCAGCGAGGCGCAGAAGCAGCTCCTCCGCATGGGTCCGGAGAACCAGCGCAAGGTTCAGCAGCAGCTGCGAACCATCGCCCACGCCCTGGGGATTCCGCCAGAGCGTCTCCCCGCCCCCCGCGAGGTCACAGCGCAGACAGCTCCGCCTTCAGAGTAGGCGCCGCAGGTCCGGTCAAGCCGCAGGCTTGGGCCCGCGTAACGGGCAGCGTGGGCTGGCACCGAGCGAGTCCAAGAAAGTGCCTCAGATTGCGGCGTATCGGGCGTCGCAGCAGACAACTGGTGAGATATGCAGGCTAGATCGTCACGCCCATGGGCTTGCGGAGCGCGAACGCGAACACAATGGTGAGGATGAAGAACACCACCATCCAATGGGTGTGCCAGCCCAGCAGCCATACCGTCGCGCCCGGGTAGGTGACCGAGAGCGACTGAAACGGTCCGGCGCTCAACGGCGCCTCGGCCGGGTAGATCAGCTGCTCGAGGATGTTCCCGTCGGGCCGCACCGGCGAGCGCCGGCGTATGGCTGACTCGCCCACCTGCACGTCCTTGGCCGCGATCGTCCCGTCGGCGGCGCGCACGGTCACCCGGTAGTCGCCCGGGGCCTCGGCCGCCACGCGCCAGTCCATCTCCCGCTCCGCGGCCACCCACACTCCTGGGGTTTCCACAGTGAGGCCGGCGGGAACTTCGAGCTTGAGATCGGGACGCTCGGTCCCTGCCGCCGCCTCCGATGTGAGCGTCGCCTTCACCAGGGCACGCCCGCCGGTGGCGAGAGGCTCGTAGCCATAGTGGAACTGCAGCTGGGCTACCAGCAGCACCAAAGGAATGATCATCCACAGCATGGGCACGACGGAGAGCCCAAGGTACCGCGTGTTGTGCCCCAGGATCTCGAACTGGGCGCGCATGATCGCCCGCAGGTCGTCACTGAAGAGGCGCATCTCGAACAGGCACGCGTGGATCTTGCGCTTCACCCGCTCCAGCGCCGGCTGGTTCGACGTGCGTTTGAACACGATCAGCATGCCCACCGCGGCCAGCAGCGAGATGACGGTCAGCCCGACGATCGGGGGAAGCGAGCGGAACGGGTAGAGAATCCCGTCCACCACGGCGCGCAGCACGGTGTTGATCAGCGACATGCTTCTCCTGCTCCTACGAGATGTAGCCCAGCCCCTGGAGGCGCTTCTTGATCTCCTCTTCGGAGTCCGCATCCTCGAGCAGGGCCAGCTCCTTCTCCAACGCGTGGGTGATGAACTCCTCTGGCGACGAGTAACCGGCGATGTCGGCGTAGCGTTTGATCTTCGTGACCAGGTCCTTCTCGAGCTTCACCTTGGTATATCCGAACATGCCTACCTCCCCTCGTTCGCCGCGGCGCCCGCGTCTGCCGCTGGCGCCTCCGGCGGGAACCCGTGGATGTCGTACAGCGCGAGGATCCCCGCAGCCAGCGTGTCGAGCCGCGGCGCCTCCAACCCCAAGGGCCTACTGGAAAAGAGAATACCCGGGACCACCGACGGATCCATACAGTGGTCCCCACTCCACTCGCTGGTGTTGTCCTCGAAGAGGTCGCGCGGCACCTCGCCGAGCGCAGACTCGTTGGACGACCGGTAACCGCGGTTGTAGCCGACGATGAGGTCCGGTCCCACCTCGCGCTCCCCGCTGAAGCGGTAGTCGTCACGCTTGTACACCTTGAGGATGGCCCGCTCGCCGGTGGCAGGGTCGACCACCTGCGCCAGCTTCGTCGCCAGCTCATCCATCAGCGCCTTGCGCTGAGCCGGATCGACGATGCCGTCCTTCTCACGACCGCGGACGTTGATGTAGAGGCCGTTGAGCCCCAGCGCGTACGCCCTCGTCCGCGCCCACTTGACGTTGGCGAACATCCCCGGGTCCTTGCGCATGAACGGGTCGCGGACGGAGAGGTAGCCGTTGTCGCGCAGCCAGGAGTTGAGGTTGAAGGCACGCCGCCAGGTGGTGAAGCCGTGGTCGGACATGACCACGAGGACAGTGTCCTTGTCCATGTGGTCCAGCGTGTAGCCCACGACCTTGTCGAAGCGCTCGTACACCTGAGGGATCACATCGGCGTAGGGGGCATCCTTCACCGGATCGTATGCCGGGTGCTCCGGGTCCATCGGTCGCCACAGCATGTGCGACATCTGGTCCGAGTTGCCGAAGTAGTAGAACAACAGGCCGTCGTGGAAGCGGCTGAGGAACCAGCGGTACTCCTTTTCCACCTCTTCGCCGGCCATCGTCGCCTGAGCGATGAACTCGTCGGTGTCGAAGACGCCGTCGGTGTAGGCCTTGGTGTCCTCCGGCATCCCCTGGGTGTAGAAGCGGCCGGTGGCGTCGGCGATCTCGCCGGCGAGGTCGTCTGGGGTGGAGATCGGCAGCGCTGGCTTGTTGGGATCGAGGTTGAGAGGAGTCACGTAGAGCTCGAGCTCCGGCCGCACCGCCTTGAGGTAGAAACGGGCGATGGCGTGCACCTTTTGCGTGGGCACAAGGGGGAAGCTCACCGGCACCCACTCGCTCCAGTCGCCCTTCTTCAGCACGACCTCGTTGCCGTCAACCTCGATCTTGATGACCGGCTCCACCGGATCCACCGTCACGGTGAATGGAACAGTGGTTTCGGCGCCGTCCACCCTGAAGGGGTTGTGCAGACCGTGGAGCTCGGTCTCGATAACGTCATCGCGCTCGTCCACAGGGTACACATTGCCCCCGGAGACGTCCCTACCGAGGAAGGCAAGGGGATCGGTGGTGTAGAACGAGAAGGTCCCGTAGGAGCCCAGCAGGTCAGGCGTGCCCATGCCCGAGAGCTCTTCGGTGGCGGTCCCGGAGGGCGGGAAGTTGGCGGGAATCCGCATGACGGTGGTGCGGACGCCGTGCTTCTCCAGCGCCTCCCAGAAGGCCTCGCCGTGGCGCAGCAGCTCGACCTTGCCGCCCGACAGTGGGATCTGCCACTTGCCGAGCTTGAGGTTGCGCTCCGACGCCTCGGTGCGGCTCGTGGAGAGGTAGGGGAGCAGCGTCTTGGGATCACGGTGGATGAAGTCGAAGATTCCGTGGCCACCGGCGTCCATACCGGTGATGAAGTTCGACCAGGCGACCGGGCTTTGCGGTGGCACTGAGGTACCCAGGGCCTGGAACGAGCCCATGGCGGCCAGCCGCGCGAAGTTGGGCAGGCGCCCCTGCGCCAGTAGCTTCGTGGTGAGACCGTAGTCCATGCCGTCGAATCCCAGCACGATGACCTTCGGTCCCCCAGCGGCCTCCGCCGCCCGCTCGCGGCATCCCCCTGTCACCAGGAGCGTGCCGCCGGCGACGACGACGAGTGCGGCCATGCCGAGCACCGCGCGCCCGGTGCGGGCGCGCAGGGTGCGGTTCCAGCGCGTCATGCTGCTCTCTCCTTCTTCTTGCTCTTCCCATTCCGGCCCGCCTTGGCCTTGTCCGCCGCCGGCGCCCCCAGGCCGAAAGCGCGGCCGTCCATGTGGGCGGGCGGTTCAAGGCCGAAGAGCTTCAGGGCCGTGGGTGCGATGTCGATGAGGGCCGGGTCGTCGCGGTCGATGGGCCGGTTGCAGAAGAGCACTCCCGGCACAAGCCGAGGATCGATGCAGTGGTCACCGCTCCATGCCTTGGGGTTGTCGCTGAACACCAGCCCCGACACCATGCCGGTGGCGCAGTCCCACGACACCCGGTAGCCGCGGTTGTAACCGATGAGCATGTCGGGGGCGTTGCCGAGGTAGGGGCCCTGGTAGAGCTTGGAGGTGTCGAAGAGCTCGACGATGCCGACCTTCCCCTCTTCCGCGTCCTCGAGGCCGCTCACTTTGGCGATGAGCTCGGCCTTGAGGGCGGGCACGTCCTTCGGTTCGACGATCCCCTGCCCCTCGCGACCCTTGATGTTGAGGTACAGGCCGGTGAGCCCCAGGGCGTAGGCCTTGGTGCGCGACCAGTCCACGTCACGCAACCACTCGGCCGAGCCGTCCACGCCCTCCTTGAGGGCCAGGTAGCCGTGCTCGAGGAGCCAGCCGTTGAGATTGACGCCCCGCCGGAAAGAGTTGAACCCGTGGTCGGAGCACACCATGAGAACGTCGTCCGGCCCCAGCTTCTCCATCACCTTGCCCACCAGGGCGTCGTTGTGCTGGTAGAGCTCCTCCACCGCATCCAACCGCGCCCCCTCACCAACATTCTGCGCCGCCGGGTGGCCGTCCTCGAGGTACCGCCAGAACATGTGCTGAATGCGGTCGGTGGCGTCGAAGACGCAGACCAGCGCCCCCTCCCGCAGGTGGTCCAGGGCGGTGAAAAACTGCGCCTGACGTTCGGCGTCGATGTCGTAGGTGAGCTTGAGGAAGGTATCGTCGTCCACGATCCCTTCGTTGAGTCCCCAGGTGTCCTCGGCGAGCCCGAGAGTGGCGTAGGGCCCCACCCGCTTGGCCAGGTAGGTGGCGTAGTACGAGGGGTGCGAGATGGGCATCGCCGGCTTTTCAGGGTCGATGTTGATGGGCGTCATGTACACCGAGACGTGCTCGCCCACCTCGGTGAGCATCAGACGGGTAATGCCCGAGACCTTGATTCCGGGCGCCGCCTTGAAGGTCAACGTCACCCAGTCGGACAGGGTGCGCAGCACCAGCTCCACCGTCGCACCGCTCACCCGCACCGTGGCGCGACCGGCCTCGCGGTCCACGTCCACTTCCACCGGCAGCTCAAGGGGCGGGCTGCCTTCCTTGAACATGTTCTCGGGGCCGGTTATCACCGCGCGGTAGCTGCCGTCCGCGCCCTCAAGGGGGAGACGCAGACCACCCTCCTTGAACTTCTCTCCCGAGCGCCGGGTGGTGAGCAGGAGGAACGTCCCCTGGGTACCGAGAAGGTCGGGCACGCACATGGCCGACAGCTGAGCCCCGTAGAAGCGGTCGGGAGGGAAGGTGATGGGCACACGGAGAACCGTGCTCCAGATCCGACGCTCCCCGAGAATGGTCCAGAACGGCTTGGACTTGCGCATCAGCCGCAGCTCTGGCTTCTGGAGCGGAATACGAAGCTTGCCGATCTTGAGGAAGCGGTCGACGCTCCCGATGTGAGTGGAGGACAGCACCGGCAGGTACGTGCGCGGGTCGCGGCTCAGGAAGTCGAAGATGTTGTGCTTGGCGGGATGGGCGCCGGTGGAGAACGACGACCAGGCCACCGGCGAGACCGAGGGGAAGGTCGTCGCCAGGGGATGGAAGCACCCCTGCTCCGCGAGCTTGGCGAAGTTGGGGAGCTTGCCCTCCTTCAGCATCCGGCGGGTGAGCTGCGGGTCCTGCCCGTCGAGGCCCACCACCAGCAGGCGCTTGATGGATGCCTTGGGCCGCTTGCTGCGGCGCAGGGCCCGCCACAGAGTGCGGAACGGCCACGACAGCAGCGAGACCATCGCCAGGATCATAGTGACGAACAGCACCATGAACGACGACAGGAGGGCAAAGCCGGCGCCAGGTCCGATGTACGCGTCTGCCGGCCGCACGATCGCCAGGAGCACCACGGCCGCCGCGACGACGACGAGGTCTCGTCGGAGGCCAGTCCGCTTCGCGCCCGGATTCCCGGCGGCACGCACATCCTTATCGCGAATCATGCGCAAGTCCAGCCCACAGTCCGAATTTACCCTCTTTGACTTAAATGCATTTTTCACAGTGGCTTACTCCTCCATCCGCCGAGTGGCTGGACGAGGTTCGCAAGTATAGCCCTTCCCGATGCCCTTCTCAACCGCACGCCGGACAACGATCGTGCGATAATCCGCCCGCCGGCACTCGGGAGTCGGTTGGAGGAGAAGCTATCTATGGCAGTGCTCGAACGCGTTCGCGGCGTCTACCGCAGGACCCGCTTCGGTGATCCTCTCGTGGTCGTATCGGGCCTCCCCCGCTCCGGCACCTCCATGGCCATGAGCATGCTCGCAGCCGGGGGCGTCCCCCTGGTGGAGGACGGCCAACGAACAGCCGACGAGGACAACCCCAAGGGGTACTTCGAGGACGAGCGGGTCAAGGACCTCCACCTCGGCCAGGACAACACCTGGCTGCGCGCCGCCCGCGGCCACGCCATCAAGATCATCTCCTACCTGCTCGAGCACCTCCCGGACGACAACAACTACCAGGTCCTGTTCATGATCCGCGACCTCGAGGAGGTCCTGGCTTCGCAGCGCAAGATGCTCGAGCGCCGCGGCGAGCCCCAGGACTCCGACGACGAGCGCATGCGCACCGTGTACGAGCAGCACCTGTGGAAGGTGCGCTACCGGCTACGCCGCTATCCGAAGTTCCAGCTTCTTGAGGTCCCGTACCGCGAGGTGCTCGAGCAGCCCCGCGAGCACGCCGAGCGGATGCGAGAGTTCCTCGGCCGCGATCTCGACATCAGCCGCATGACGGCCGTGGTCGACGAGCGGCTCTACCGGAACCGCGCCGGATAGGACCTCTCCGGCCCCTGCTCCGCAGGGCATCGTCTCGGTCCCGGCCACCTGTGTTCCGAGCCATGGACAGCGGCTCGCGGGGCGGCACGAGGCTGCGCGCCGGAGCTCGTCGCACCACTGCCACCTTGCCGAGGCCGTGCTGCCGGCCGCCGGCGTCCCGCTGACCGCGCCCGGCCGCGCCTGCGGCGCCCGCCCATGAAGAGCGAACCGGCGGCCCGAAGGCCGCCGGTTCATCGGGTTCCGTGAGCTCGGGGGCGGTCAGTTGTGCCAGCGCAGCAGGACCGCGTAACGCTTGGCCTGGTAGTCCGCCATCGAGAAGAGGTCCTCGCTGTAATCCCACCAGTCGAAGGCGAGAACGCCGCCGAGGGTCTTGGTGAAGTCCCAGCCGAGACGCGCAAAGGCGCGGTCGAGGTCGAGCGGCAGTGAGCCCGAGTTGGACAGGGTCGAGTAGCCGCCGTCCACGCTGAGCTTGCCCTTCCGGTAGTACAGGCCGCCCTCCAAGACGTCGGTCTTGTCGCTGTAGAGGGATGTGTCCACCGTGAAGAACTGCGGTACCCGGTACAGCGCCGAGGTGTCGGTCTTGTAGCGGTCCCAGGAGACCCGGAAGGTCAGCGGGTCGGAGGGCATGACGTCCAGGGCAACCGCATAGTGGTCGGTATCCGCATCGTAGGCGATTCCCACCGTGTCGTTCTTGGCGCGGATCGTCTCCACGGTACCGAGGACTCGGAAGAGGCTCTTGTAGTCGTAACCCAGCCGCACCCGCAGGCGGTCGCGGTCGAGGTAGTCAGTACGGACCACCGCCTCGTCGGCCGAGTCCGAGAACCACTCCACGGTGGCGCTGGCCCCTCCACTGGTGACGCCCGCGCCCACGCTGTAGCGATCGATCTGACGGCTGAAGCTGCCGCTCTGCCCGCCGGGCACGACGATCTCGGCAGCAGCCTCGCTGAGGTCCACATCCTGCGTCACGTTGGCGTAGGTACCCCACGCCCGGAATGGTCCGAGGTTGCGCGCGTCGACGCGCACATCGAAGGTGTCTTCGTCGCGCTTGAAGGCGTTGTCCACCTGGAGCAGGTTCTGCACGTCGGCCGGTTCCAAGCCCGCGAAGTTCGTGGTATCGGTGTACATGCTCGAGATCAGAGCGCTCCCGTCCATGTCGCGGTGGCGCGCGGCGTAGCCTCCGCTCACCGTGAAGACCTTGGAGAGCCTGGCCTCGAGGTGCAGGTCGCCCCGCCACATGGAGTTCTTCGACTTGGAGCCCGCCGTCTCGTCGAGGCCTGCGAAGAAGCGGTTGATGGTGTACGAAACGAGGTTTCCGGACAGGTTCTCCTGGTCGGTGGTGTCCACGTCGAAGTCGGAACGGATGAACGACCCCTTGACACGGACGCCGTCACTGATGAGACCCGTGACATAGGCCGTCGTGACCGGAGTCGTGTCGGACTTGACGTGCGAATGCCGCTGGTAGCTGTCCATCGTCGGATCGACGCCGAGCAGGGTGAAGGTGTTGTTTCCCTCCCCCGCGCCGGGCAACAGGGCCAGGTCCTCGGTGGCGTCGAAGCTCCGCCAGCCCTGCGTGACCATGCCGTTGAACGTGCCGGCGTGGAAGGCCACTCCGGCGTAGAACTCGTCCTCGGTCTGGTCGAGGTTCGAGCTCAGCTGGAACTCGTCGCCGCCGACGTGGTAGGTGGTGCGGGCAGGACCTTCGTAGCGGTACCAGCGGTAGCCCACCACCGGCGAGATGGTGTGTCCGGGAAGGACCTCCACCTCGAAGTCCAGGCTGTCGCGGGTCCGGTCGAGGGTGTGCTGACCGGGAACCACTCCTTCACCGGCGAACGGGTTCGCGAAGCCCGGCAGGGCGCTGTAGACGTTCGCACGCCGGTAGTTCAGATGCAGCCTGTAGGTGTCGGCCAGTCCGGCCTCGAGCCGGAAGTGGCCGTCGGGGCTGCCGCCGAAGCCGGCGGCATCGATGCGCAGGCGGTCCACCGCCGTCGCGTTGCCGGACGGGTCGATGGAGGAGAGAGAGAAGTGGTCGAGGATGAACCCGTCGTCCTGGTTCACCTGGGAGCGGTACATATCCTCGTTGCCGCTGAGGTCCAGCCACTGGTAGCCGGCCTCCAACTCGAACCGGGGGGTCTGAGCCGAGGCCACTCCGAAGCCGAGCGTCAGCGTCACGAGCGAAGCCACGAGTACGAGTCGACGCGTTGACATCGGCTTCCTCCTATCTCAACAGGGCCGGCGAGCTGTTGGAGCCGTGCACCGCCACGTGGCAGGTGGTGCAGTTCTGGTAGCGCGGACTCCGCAGATCGTGGAAGGACGGCGGCTGCGAGCCCAGGGTGGTCCCCGGGAGGTCGCTGTGACACTCCAGACAGAGCTGGGCCACCCGCGCCCGGATCAGCCGCTTTGGATTGCTGGAACCGTGCGGCTCGTGGCAGCTCATGCAGTTGCCGGCCACGCCGTTGACGTGCGGGAACACGAACGGTCCCCGCTTTTCGGTGTGGCAGGTGACGCAGGGGCCGTCCCCGGTACGACCGAGGCGAAGGCTCGCTTCCCCACTCTCCGCCCCCGAGTGCGGGTCGTGACAGGTGGCGCAGTCCATTCCGCCGGCGCCGAGACGATGGGCGAACGGCTTGCGGAACGACGCCGCCTGCGCCGGATGGCACGAGGCGCACAGGTCGTCGGGGCCATTGCGCAGCAGGCGTGCCCGCGGGACGCCGGCGCCCTGGTGCACCTTGTGGCAGTCGGTGCAATAAACCTTGGCGGCGGCGTGGACACCGCTCGCCATCATGGAGGTGTGCAGTTGGTCGGCGTGGCACGTGAGGCACAGCTTCTGCGACGCCTCGCCGGCGGGCACCTGGATGAGGGAGGGATCTCCGCCTTCGTCCATGTGCTTGTCACCGTTACCGTGGCAGACCTCGCACACCGTCTTGCCCACCGCTTCGCGCGAGCGCTGGAAGGCAACTGAAGCGTGGGGGTTGTTCACGAACTCCTGGCTCAGCACGTCGTGGCACATGGCGCAGGGGACGCCGGTGATGGCGTCGGTCCCTTCTGCGCCCGATGCCGGCACGGCCGCCGCGGCGACGAGCACAATCGCGCCGAGGAGGATCAGCGTGCGGTTCGGGATTCTCATGCGCGTCCTACCTTTCGCGAAGACCGCGGCGTGCCGGAGTTCCGACACGCCGCGGGTTGTCTCGTCCAGCTCAGTGGGCGTGAACCCGGTCCACCGAGAAGTCGCGGTCGGCACCGTGGCAGGATGCGCACGCCTCGCCGAAGGGCGCGATGTTCACGTAGGCGTGGGCCGCCGCAATTTCGCTGTCGTGGCACGAAAGGCAAGCGGAGGCGGTCGGCGGGATCTCGCCGCCGAAGTAGGGGTCGCGCGGCCGGTTGGTGGCGAGAACGCCGTCCGGCAGCGGCACCTCGTCAGCGCCATCAACATGGCAGGCGTCGCAGTTGCGGAGATCGCCCGGGAAGCGGACGTCGTTGTAGTTGTTGATGCTGCCGTGGTAGCCGTACACCGTGAAGTCCTGGGTGAGGGCCTCACCGCGATGGATGTGGTGGATCATCCACTTGAAGTGGATCGCCTCCGGTGCCCCGGCGTCGGCGGGCCGCACCTCGGCGTCGGTCTCCTCGGGGTTGTGGCAGATCACGCACTCCTCGATGCGGAAGCGCTGTCCGCCGTGCAGCGCCAGGGGATTGTGGCACTTGTTGCACTTGTCCAGGTCCACCACCTCGCGGCGGGCATGGGCGGTCTCGTCGGTGACGGTCGCGTAGAAGACCGGGTTGAAAGCCGCGTCGCGGACCTCCTCGGTGACGCCGAGGCCCTTCTCGACATCCACGTACCGGTAAGCGTCGGCGCTGAACGTCCACGTGCCCATCGCGTCTTCCGGAATCGGCGTGGAGAAGGTGTAGAGGTAGGCCCCGCCGGAAGCCGTCGCACTCTTGCCGCTCTCGCGGAAGTACTGCGTGTAGTCGGTAGTGGGACCACCCACGAGGAGGTTGAAGCTGTCAAGGCTGGCGGGATCCACCGGCGAACCGTCGTCGTTGAACAGCCGGAAGGTAATGGTCGGGGTGTCACCGGGGACGGTGTCGACCACGTCGAGGATCTCCATGTTCAGGCCGGCCACCTGCGTGGAGTCGACCGGGATCACGTGCGCCGCCTTGATGGAGGCGTCGAACTCGCCGCCGCTGTCGGGCAGGTGGCAGCTGGCGCACGCCGAGTCAGGCTGGGCGCCGGCGGGGTGGTTCTCGCCGGTGTCGAAGTTGACGTTGTCGTGGCACGAGCCGCAGGCCTCGGCCGAGGGCTCGGTGTACCAGATGTAGCTCTGCGGGTTCGCGACGCCGTGGCACGCCGAGGCGCAGTGGCGGATGTCCTGCGGGAAGGCCACGTCGGAGTAGTCGTGCGCTCGCTGTTGGTAGCCGATGATCTGGTACGGAGTGCCGGCCTCCACGCTGGGCAGGTTCTCACCCATGTGGATCTTGTGCACCATGACCTTGAAGTCCACGGTATTGCCGGTGTCGGGATCCGAGGACTGCGGGCTGTGGCACATCACGCAGAGCTTGACGTCGCGGCGCGAACCGCCATGGGCCGAGAGGCCCTGGTGGCAGGAGTTGCACTGGTCGTTGGAGATGGCCGCCCAGCGCGCAGTAACCTCCGAACCGTCGGGGACGAAGTCGTACTCGACGTTGGCGTAGTACGCCTTGCCGATGATGTCCGCGAGGTCCCGCTCGGCGTAGATGCCGATGGTGTGCGTGGCACTCGCGTCGAAGCCGGCAGGCACCGCGGTACCGAAACGGTAGCGGGCGTGGCCGAGACCGAGGTCCGTCCAGGTGCCGCCGCTGTCGCTGGACGCCTGCACTGCGGTGTCGCCGGTGATCGGGCTCGTGACCGAGCGCGTCGTGTAGGCTGTGAAGTCATAGCTCGAGGCGTTGTACCTGGCGAGGATGAAGTTGATGGAGAGCTCGCCCGGCGTCACCTTGCCCTCGCGGTCCAGGGGCTGCTCGAAGTCGTCGTAGAACGAGAGCTCGACCACCGGGTGGCCGTCAGCAGGGATCTGCACGCTGTCCACCTCGATGTTGAACCCCGGGCGGACGTAGGCGATCTCCTCGTCGGTCATGTAGTACTCGACCTGCGAGGGTGAGTAGAGCGCCTGCGACCGGTCTCCGGTCACGGGAGCCTCGTTGTTTCCGTGGCGCAGCGTTGGAACGACCAGCGCGGACGCCGTGGCCACGAGCAGTAGCGCACGTTGCACCGTCAGCATCTCTTCAACCTCCTTCTTTCCCTCTTCCTCTCAGGCCCCCCCGAGCGCGAACGATGCGAGCTCCGGTCGAGCCGCCAATGCTGAATAGAACCACGCCGGCAATATCAACAGGGCCCCTTCGCGATGTCAAGCCCTTGCAAATGAAGGAATTGAGAGAAAATCTCGTTTCGATTCCTAAGTTATTCATCCGCTTGTCCAGATGCGTTTCGCAACAATGACAGATCAAATCCCATCTCCTCGGACGACACCCCGCCCGAACCCGTCAGAGAGTTCCGCAGTGACGCAAAGGGGTCGCACTAGAAGATGGGATTCCGACGCGCTCTGCGCAAGCCCCGGGGGTTCCTCCCGGGAGGGACGACGGTGCCTTCGCAGACCGCGCGGCTACCGGGAAGCAGCAACGACGTGGCCGTAGCAACGTCACCTTCGCGGAGGGGTGCCACCTTTCAAAGAAACCTAGGACGCGTGCGCAGAGTCGATTGGGGCTTCCAGACAGGGTACTAGTAGACGTAGCGCGGGCGGAGGTTCACCACCACCTTGTCCACGCAAGGGAAACGCTCCAGCAGAGCCGCACGGAGAGTCGCGGCGGCCTGCGCCTCTTTGCCGTCGCTGGCCTGCAGGTCGAAGATGACGAAGGCGTGGTCCTGGCTGCCGACGATGCGAAGATCGTGAAAGTCCTGCACCTCCGGCAATCCGTCCGCGGCCTCCTTCAGAGCCCGCCAGACCTTAGCGTAGAGCGGATGCTGACGGTCCACGGGGTCGACGTGCACCACCGTCCAGCCAGCGAGCCGCTGGTTGACGCGGTCCTCCACCTCCTCGGCGACCTCATGGGCGCGCACCAGCGAGATCTCGGCCGGCACCTCGATATGCAGCGACGTCACCAGCAGCTCACCGTAGTAATGGACGATGACGTCGTGAACCTCCTCCACCTCGGCGACCGCACAGGCCTCCTCGCGCACCGCCTGGAGCACCGAGGGAGAAGGCGCCTCTCCGATCAGAGGGTTCACCGACTCCCTCAACATGGTGAGAGAGGCCCATGCGATGAACAGCGAAACCACAACCCCCCCGGCACCGTCCACCCACCACCAACCGAACCGCGCAGCGACGAGCGCAGCGATGACCACCGCGGTGGCGATGACGTCGGAGCGGTGATGCCAGAAGTCGCCGATGAGAGCCGGTGAGTCGATGGCACGGCCGAGGCGAAGCGAGAAGCGTGAGAGCCACTCCTTGAGCACCAGGGTCAGCGTCAGGATCGCGAGCAACACAGGCGAGGCATGCACCTGGTGAGGGTCGAGGAGCCGCGCCACCGACGCCTTGCCGAACTCCCAGGCGGTCAGGAGCAGCAGGACCGCGACCAGCAGCGAAGCGATGCTCTCGAACCGGCCGTGGCCAAAGGGGTGCTCACGATCCGGAGGCTTGGCCGCCACCCGGAAGCCCCAGATGACCACCGCCGAGCTGAGCACGTCCCCCAGCGAGTGAAAGGCATCGGCCACCAGACTGATGCTGCCGATGAGCAGACCGGGCACCAGCTTGACGACGAAGACCACGAGGTTTACGACGATGCTCGCTCCGCCCTCGAGCGTGCCGTACCTCTGCCGGGTGGCGGGAGCGGACACGGCCTCCGGTTCGGCCACGAACCAGCGAATGAGCGCTTCGGCGATCACCCGGGGACGCTAGCACGAGAGCTCCCTCCTCGTCACGCACCCTCTCAGCTAGCTCGCTTCAAAGGAGATCCTGTCTCGCTATTCTCGTCAGTGGACCGTGGGGCCCTCGTCGCGGTCGTCGACGACGCGGAACGGCCGCTCCCGGCGCAGTCGGCGCAGCCGCCACTCCACGAGCGCCCGATCCAGGCTCAGTCGAGCACGCTTGAGCAGCTGACGCGGGCCCCTTCGGGTGAGGAAGCCCCAGGTGATGCCTGTGGCAGCGCAGACTCCGATGAAGCCGGCCACGTCCATGGTGCCGAGGAAGGCGATGAAGGCGATGAGAACCTCGATCCACAGAAACCACCCGGCGCGCACCGGCAGCACGAAGAAGAGGTAGACGGTGGCGTCGCGTCGCAGGACGGCAAAGGCGGCCACCGCCACCACCACCAGGATGCGCTGCCCCTGCATGAGCTGAAAGGGAAAAGCCGAGGGGCTGCGCCCCAGGACGAGCGACGCCAACAGCTGCCCTGCGACGGCCGCAACCCCGGCCCCCACCAGGCTCCAGGCATGCAGCCTCCAGTACCACCGTCGGCCGAGGATCGTGAAGACCTCCGACGAGAACCAGTAGAGCACGAAGAGCTCCACCAGGAACCACAGGCTCGGGGCGCCGAAGCCGGCAAAGGGGTAGGTGACAAGCTGCCACAGGAAGCCGGCCTGCCACACCGCCGGGGTGAGCCGCATGAGAGCCGGTAGCACGCCGACCCCGGGGAAGAACTGCAGCGCGAAGGTGACGAACACGACGGCGAGAACCACGATGAGATCCGTGGGTGGCCGTCCGGGGAGACCGAAGCCTCCCGGTGGAGTGCGGTACGGTCGCGTCGAGTACATCTCGGCTGACTCCTCCTCGGGGGCTGGGCGCCCCGCCCGCTCACAACCCGACGAAGGCGGCGAATGCTTCCGGCCGCACCTTGCGGGCGCCCGCGCTCAGTCCTCCTTGTTGAGGTTCGCGCCGCTCTGGTAGGCCGTCCGCTCGACCACCGCCGCGACCCGCTGGTGGAGGCCCTCCTTGAGGAGGTTGGGGACGAGGTCGCCCTGCTCCGCCTCGTTGGCGATGGCCTCGGCGGCGGCGATCTTCATGCGATTGTTGATGCAGCGAGCCCCAGCGTCCAGAGCGCCGCGAAAGAGGCCTGGAAAGGCGAGCGCGTTGTTCACCGAGCGTCCATCCGCAGCGAAGATCGCTCCGGCCGCAAGGGCCTGCTCCGGCCGGATCTCCGGGTTGGGGTTCGAGAGGGCGAGAATCGCCTGGCGGGGCCGGACCATCGCCGGCGTGATGAGCCCCTGCGCGCCGGTGGTCGCGATGACGATATCGGAGCTCGCCATGAGCTCCTGCAGAGTCGTCGGACGGCCGCCCAGTCCGGCTAGACGCGCCATGGCGTCGTCGCGCAGGTCGACTCCGCTGATGGAGCAGCAAGACGCAACTGAAAAGTCGAAGAAGCTACAA
>CAWJPW010000004.1:0-71349 GCA_963844845.1 uncultured Acidobacteriota bacterium | reverse complement strand
TGTAGAGGGACACGCTACAAGGGTCGTTAGTGGACATCCAGATTCCCGCACGTGAAGAAGGAGCTTGGCCGAGTCACCCTTGAGGTAGACGTAAGAGCCTCGAGGGGAGACGGATGGCCAAGCTCCGAGGAGAGGATGTCATGGCGGCGGACGTAATGGAACAGCGAGGGCACAGCATCAGGTCTTTGGCGCGGGACTTCGAGGTGGACGAGAGCACCCTGCGGTACCGGCTGGGGCGGCTGAGGAGCGCGGCTGAGGATGGTCGACGGCGGCAGCCGGAGGCGTGCGAGCCTCTAGCCGGGGTCATAGCCTCGTGGATGGCAACTCAGCAGGAGAAGGTCGAGATAGGTGGCCGACCCGAGCCGGTGACGGGGCTGTACGAGCAGCTGGTGGTCGAGCACGGGTTTGCAGGCAGCTACAAGGCCGTTCTGCGCTACGTGAGGCGGCGGAGCAGCAAGCCACGGGTCCGTCCGACGCGGCGGGTCGAGGTCAGCTTCGGCAGTCAAGCCCAGGTGGACTGGGTGCAGGTGCCGGTGTGGGTGGAGGACCTGGGTGGTCTGGTGCGGCTGTGGGCCTTCCTCATGGTGCTGTCGGCGTCGCGGATGTGGGCGGTGGTGTGGAGCGAGCACAAGGACATGGCGGGGTGGATCCGGTGCCATAACGGGGCATTCAGGAGGCTGGGCGGAGTGCCGTTGTCCCTGCGGCCGGACAACGAGAAGACGGCGGCGGGCAGGGGCGCCGGGCCGTGGGCCGAGGTGAATCAGGGCTACCAAGCCTACGCCAAGCAGATGGGCTTCCTGGTCAACCTCGCGCGGCCGAGGACCCCCACCGACAAAGGCAAGGTGGAGCGCAAGGGGCGCGACGTGCGCTGGCACCAGGTGCGGGCTGACGACCGCTTCGCGGACCTCGAGGCACTCCAGCGGGCGACTGACTCCAGAGTGCTCGATCGTGCCAGAAGGCTGGTGTGCCCGCGCACGGGCTTGAGCATCTTCGACACCTGGCAGGAGGAGAAGCTCGCGCTGGGCGCGCTGCCCGCGACGCTTCCCGAGCCCTTCGACACCCAGGTCACCCGTCAGGTGAGCCGGGACTGCCTCGTGAGCTTCGAAGGCCGGCAGTACTCGGTGCCCTTCGTCCATGCCGGCCACTACGTCCAGGTACGAGGCGTCGGTAACAAGGTCCAGGTCCTCGCGAGCCACCAGATCGTCAAGACCTACCCGCGAGGGACCCGAGCCCTGCTGCTCATCGACCAGGCGGACTACGAAGGTGCCTCCACCGACGAAGTCATGCGCCCGAGTCCCCTGGGCGGGCTGGGCAAGCAGATCGTCGTCGAGCGCAGCTGGGAGGCGGCCAAGCGTCCCATCGAGCAGTACGCCACCCTGCTGGGGAGGCTGACATGAGCCGCGGTGCAGCCGAGCTGGACCGCACCCGTGAGCTGCTTGCGGAGACGGGCTTCGAGCACGTCCCCGCGATCCTGCCGGAGCTGATCGAGCGGGGTGTCCGGGACAAGCTATCCCTGGGAAGCTTCCTGGAGCTCGTGTGCGGCTCTGAGAGGGAGTTTCGCGAGGAGCGGAGGGTGCGCACCTCACTGAAGCTCTCTGGTCTCGCTATGGCGAAGACGCTCGACAGCTTCGACTTCGCCTTTCAGCGGGGGGTCCACAAGGGCAAGATCGAGCTGCTGGCCACCTGCGAGTTTGCCAAGCGGAGGGAGAACGTCCTGCTGCTGGGCCCGCCCGGGGTGGGCAAGACCCATCTCGCCACCGGCCTCGGTATCAAGGCCATCCAGAACGGCTTCTCGGTGGCCTTCATGAGCGCCGACGAGCTCATCGAGCAGCTGCGCCGGGACGACGCCAACGCCAACAAGCGGATCCGTCGCCGGAAGTACATGAACACCAGCGTGCTGGTCATCGACGAGCTGGGCTTCCAGGCGTTCGACCGGCACGACGCGCACCTGCTCTTCAAGGTGGTCAGCTACCGCTACGAGCGAGGCAGCACGATCATCACGTCGAACAAGTCGATCCGGGAGTGGCCGGAGATGCTCGCCGGCGACGATGCCCTGGCGGCGGCGATCCTCGACCGCTTCCTGCATCGCTGTCACGTGGTGCAGATCGACGGGCGTAGCTTCCGGCTGCGCGAGATCGAGAAGCAGATCGGCGAGGGGTAGGGGCCGCGCCGCGCCGGCAGCTCAGGCTCCGGGGCTCCGCCCCTCCGCCTGAGCTGCTCGCCCCAGCGTCATGGAATCACCGCCTCCAGCTATGGGCCACCCCTGGAGCCGGTGCGGGAAACTGGGTGTCCCCCAACTGCGGGAAAGTGGATGTCCCTTGACACCTGTAGCGTCAGTGACGCCGGGAGCCGCCCCGCCGCTGACCTCGTACTTCAACACCCTCTCTCCACTGTGGTCATAGGCAAAGCCGTAGGACTTGGCGGGGGCGCCGCTTCCGTCCGCCCACGCGCTCATCAGCCGGCCGTTCACATCCCAGCTGAGATGCCGGACCCACGTCCCTACGGGCTCCTCCAGCACATTCCCTCGCTCGTCATAGACAAAGCCGCCCTGTAGCCGGTTCGTTTCGGCACTCGCCGTGACGCCGCCGAGGAGATTGCCGAAATCGTCGTACGCAAAGTCCATTTTGCGCAACTCGTCCCCATCGGGCGTCGCGTGGAGCAGGCGGGACAACGCATCGTACTGATACACCCACGAGGTGGCAGACTGACTTCCTCCGATCCCGGTGATGTTGCCCCTTGAATCGTAGGCGTAGTCGCCACTGTCAAATAGGGTTGTCCCATCGTCGGTCGTGGCGGAAAGGCGCTTTTGCGGTGCCAGCGCAGACACTTTCGACACTTCTGAGACCTACGGGCCGTTCGTCGACTCGGCGAGCGCTTGGTCAAGCGCTTCGTAGTCCTCGGAGAACGTCGGGTCAGTGATTCTTCGCTCGGCTCCCCAATGAACCCATCGCGAGAGCACATCGGCACGCCTCCCCACCACCCCGCCCAGCTCCTTCGGACTCTGGCGCCATCGCTCCACCGCAACGGCTGCCAGGAGCATTCTCGCCCTGTTCACATCGCGTCGATAGGTCTGCCCTGAGGTCAGCTCGACGTCGAAACCGAGCAAACGGCAGGTGGCTCCATATCCTTCGCCATGGATACCCCGGCGAGCCGTGGCCGCCGGCGTGCGCGGGAGGCGGGGGCTCGGCGGGCGCCCGCGCCCGTCCGGGCCGCACCGAACGCACGCAAGCCTCGCGGGGCGAGGCGGCGGCGGCTCCCATGACCCCGTAACGCACGAACGCCGCCCGGAACCGGACGGCGGAAGTGACTCGAAAGGATGGTCGGGACGCGGAGATTTGAACTCCGGACCCCCTGAACGTGGCGAGAAGCTGCGTTGGGTGGTTGTGGTCGTGGGGGTCGGAGGCCGGAGGCCGGAGAGGGCGGGGGCCGGCCTACAACCACACGCAGCTTCCGCCGCGTCGCGGTCATCGCGAAGCGATGGCCGCCACCCCACAGGTGAAGACGCCGGAGGCCGATTCTTCGCAATGGTGTCCCCGACGAGCCGTGGCCGCCGTTGCCGGCGCAGCCGGCGCGGGCGGGAGGCGACGGTCCGGCGGACGCTCGCGCCCGTCCGGGCCGCACCGAACGCACGCAAGCCTCGCGGGGCGAGGCGGCGGCGGCTCCCATGACCCCGTAACGCACGAACGCCGCCCGGAACCGGACGGCGGAAGTGACTCGAAAGGATGGTCGGGACGCGGAGATTTGAACTCCGGACCCCCCGAATGTGGCGAGAAGCTGCGTTGGGTGGTTGTGGTCGTGGGGGTCGGAGGCCGGAGGCCGGAGAGGGCGGGGGGCGGCCTACAACCACACGCAGCTTCCGCCGCGTCGCGGTCATCGCGAAGCGATGGCCGCCACCCCACAGGTGAAGACGCCGGAGGCCGATTCTTCGCAATGGTGTCCCCGACGAGCCGTGGCCGCCGTTGCCGGCGCAGCCGGCGCGGGCGGGAGGCGACGGTCCGGCGGACGCTCGCGCCCGTCCGGGCCGCGCCGAACGCACGCAAGCCTCGCGGAGCGAGGCGGCGGCGGCTCCCATGGCCCCACAACGCACGAACGCCGCCCGGAACCGGACGGCGGAAGTGACTCGAAAGGATGGTCGGGACGCGGAGATTTGAACTCCGGACCCCCTGAACCCCATTCAGGTGCGCTACCAGGCTGCGCTACGTCCCGATCTCTACTCTTCAGGCTGGAGCTGGGCCACGATTCCCGCGAGCTCGTCGCGCACGTGCCGCAGTGTTGACCGGAGACGTTGTACGCGTTCCGGGTCGTCATTGTCAACCTCGGAAGCTGCCGCGCCGGCCTCTCCCTTCGCCTTTGCGGGGCCCTTCGCGCGCCGGGATGGCGCACGCCGAGCCTTGGTCGCCGGCTTCGCTGCAGGCTCATCGCTGGGAGCCGGCTCCGGCGCCGCGGCGGCCGGCGTCTCCCCCGAGTTGATGCGCTTACGCGCTCCCGCGATGGTCAGGCCCTCGTCGAACAGGAGGCGCCGGATCTCGACGATGAGCTCCACCTGGTCGCGGCTGTAAAGGCGCTGGCCGGTGCCGCTCTTGTCAGCCTCGAGCTGCGCGAACTCGGTCCCCCAGAAGCGCAGCATGTACGGCTGGACGTTGGCCAGCTTGCACACCTCGTTGAGCTTGAACTGCTCCTGGCGTTCGGGGATCTGTACGGGTCCCGTCATTCGCTGCTCTCCGTCGCCGGCGTGAGGGTCAGCCGCAGCTGCAGGGTGACGCGCCGGTTGCCGATCCAGCCTCCTGGAACCGGTACCACGATGTCAAGCTCCCGAACCTGTCCGGACTCCGCCAGGGCTCCGGTGCCCTCCAGGCGAACGTGCAGCTGGTTGTCGCCGGGCAGCACCTCGACGCCGGCCACGCTGGGCCGTAGAGCCGAGCCCCTCGCGGGTCCCAGCACCGCCGAACCGGCCGCTCGTACCCGCTCAGGGGCATGCAGCGAGGGCTCAGCCTCGAAGGGGTCGGCGAAGGGATCCCCCTCCCCCACCATCACCACGCGGTCGTCCCCCGGGCTCTCAGCCACATCTTGCGAGGCTACCTCGCCTCCGGCTCCACACGACGCTGACGGGTGTCGACTCCCTCTCCCGCCGCACGTCGGCGATGGGCAAGGGGGCTCGCGGTCGACGAAGAGGTCGTCTTCGTCAACCTCGGTGGACTCGTCGTCCCTTGCGCCGGTCACCGTGTCGGAGAACCCTGTCGAGACGCCGTCTCCCCACGGCTCCGCCGCGACCTCGGGCGGTGCCTGAATGGCTCCCGGCGCCAGAGGTGCGGGCTCGTCGGCGGCGAAGAGATCGCCCACGGCCTCCGGCTGCCAGTCGGAATCGGCGGGCCCGAACGGGCCGTTCTCGGCGGCGCTGCCACCGGCCTCCTCCCCCACGACCGGCCCGGGCACGGCGAAGGGCTCATCCGCTGCCACCGGCAACATATCGCCGAGCGCGGAGCCTCCGTCGGCCTCGTCGACGGCGACCCGGCTCGGGGACCTTCAGAATCTCGGCCGAGACGTCACGCGCCGGCTCCTCGGGCAGCGTCAGGCGGCGCCAACAGCTCCTCTTCGGGCGCATAATCCGCCGCATGCTCAGTCCGTCCGCGCGCCTTCGCTGACCAGCGAGCCGTCGCCCTCCTCTTGAGATTCTTCGCCCTCGGTCGCCACCGGCGCCGAGGCCGGCTCGAGGCTCCTCGCCCTCGAACTCGCCGGGCGCGTTGAGCTGGGAGACCGAGAGAGGCTCCGCCTCCACCGCTGCGTCCCCCCTCAATGCCGTCCCTCTCGTCGGCGCCCGTCGGTTCCGTTGAAGTCGAGAAGCGGCTCAGCGCCTTTCCCGGCGGCTGCGGCGGCCGACACCGGCTCGGCGGCGTCAGGATTGTCCGTCGCCAACTCCACCCCGGCCCCGGCCTCCAGCTCTCTCCGCCGGCGCCCCCAGCGCCGCCTCGACCTCGAGCTCCTCGACCTCGTCGTCGTAATCCGCTACCGCCGCGCCGCCGTCATCGCTCCATGCCGCGGCTCCCTCCTCGGGACGCCAGCCGTCATCGGGCTCGACCGAACCCTCCGCCGGACGCTCCTCGCCGGGCGAGGGCGCCAGGGCCGGCATCTCCGGCCACGATTCCCCCGGAGTAGTCGTAGACCCCGGTCGACTCGATGTCACGAGCCGGCGGCTTTGCGGCTGCGGCGGCGATCTCGGGCGGGTACTCCTCCTCCAGCGCCGGGTGCGTCACCGCCGCCTTCTCCTCGGAGGTCTCGTGGATCGCTTCGGGCGCATCGGGGCGCGGCGGCGGCGGGGCATCGGCGCCCGGCGGCGCGTCCGTGCGCTGCACCGGTGTGGCGGGAGCTGCCGCCGGGCGACGCGGTGTCGACACCTGGCCGGACGCCCCCTGCTGGGTCAGCACCTCGTAGCGGTCGCGCAGGCTGCGCATCACGAGCTTGACGATGCCCTCGAGCGTCTCCTGGACACCGATGCCCTGCACGGCCACCGACTCGAAGATCGGCGCCGCGTACTCATTGAGCTCGTCGTCGAGATCCTCCATCGACATGATCTCGCGCAGGTCGCGCTTGTTGAACTGGATGGCGTGGGGAAACGAGGTCAGCTCGACCCCTTGCATGCGCAGGTTTTCCTTGAGGTTCGCCCACGACTCACGGTTGGAGCCGAGCATCGCCCGCTGCGAGTCGGCAACGAACACGACGCCGTCGGCTCCCCGCAGGACGAGCTGGCGGGTGGCGTTGTAGTGGACCTGGCCGGGCACGGTGTAGAGCTGCAGGGTGACGTCCATGCCCCGGATCGTGCCGATGTCCAGGGGCAGCAGATCGAAGAAGATGGTGCGGTCGCCCTCGGTGGCCAGCGAGACCATCTTGCCGCAGCTGCCGCCCTCGATGTGGTCGTGAATCCACTGCAGGTTGGTGGTTTTGCCGCACAAGCCAGGACCGTAGTAGACGATCTTGGCGTTGAGCTTGCGCAGTGCATAGTTGAAGAAGACCATGTCCCGCCTCAATCCCCGCGTCCCCTGATCATAACCCTGATGGGAACCCCGGCCAAATCGAAGTACTCGCGGAGTGAGTTCTCCAGGTAGCGGAGGTAGGAGAAGTGCGGCTGTTCGGTGAGATTCGTGAAGAGAACGATGGTCGGCGGCCCCTGCTTCACCTGGGTCGCGTAGAAGAGCTTGGCCCCGGCCCGACCCCGCGCTGCAGGCGGACGCCGCTCCCAGGCCGCGCGCAGGAGACGGTTGAGGTCGGAGGTCGTGATGTCGAGGCGGAAGCCCGCACCCAGCTGACTCATGAGCGGGAACAGGCCGGCCACGCCCTCGCCGGTGGTCGCCGACACGAACGCCCGCGGTGCGTGCTGGAGGAAGCGCAGGCCGCGCTCGATCTCGCCCTCGATCCGCGCGCGGGCTGCGGCGCGGTCGTCAATGAGGTCCCACTTGTTCACAACCAGAGCCACCGCCCGGTTGGCCTCCCATGCGTAGCCGGCGACGTGCGCGTCCTGGCGAGAGAGACCCTCCGCCGCGTCGATGAGCACGAGGCAGAGGTGGGCCCGCTCGAGCTGTCGCCGTGCCATCACCACCGACAGCACCTCCGGGCCCCGGTCGGTGCGGCCCTTGCGGCGGATTCCGGCGGTGTCGATGAACCGGAAGCGACCGTCCTCCCGCTCCACCAGCACGTCGACGGCATCGCGGGTGGTGCCGGGAATCTCGCTCACCAACACCCGGGATGAACCCACCAGCCGGTTGAGGAGTGACGACTTGCCGACGTTGGGGCGACCGACGATGGCGACCCGGAACTCGTGCGGCATATCGCTCGACACCGCGTCGGGCTCGTCCTCACTGTCGTCCGGCGCCTCCTCTCCCGGCACACCCAGATGCGGCTCCAGCGCTTCCCAGAGCTCGGCAATTCCCATGCCGTGCTGCGCCGAGACCGCCACCGGTTCGCCGAGACCGAGGGCGAAGAACTCCGCCGCCTGAAGCTCCACGTCCCTCCGGTCGCTCTTGTTGACCACCAGCACGACCGGCACGCCGAGGTTGCGAAGGTACGAGGCGAGCTGGTGGTCTTCCGGCACCAGGCCGCTGTCCCCGTCCACCAGCAAGAGCACGGCGTCAGCGCCCTCGAGCGCCGCCTCGGCCTGGGAGCGGATGAGGGGGATGAAGCGGTCCTCGTCCTCCATGAGCAGACCACCGGTGTCGACCACCGTCACTCGACTGCCTCCCGGACGGCGCGCCTCGCCCACGATGCGGTCGCGGGTCACGCCCGGCAGGTCGTGCACCAGGGCCCGTCGGCTCCGGGTGAGCCGGTTGAAGAGCGTGGACTTGCCGACGTTGGGGCGGCCAACGATGACCACCACCCCGAAATGCGTCACCGCCCCTCCTGTCCCGTGGCGGAGCCCGCCGGCGTCTCCTCGCCCAACGGTGTAGGCACGGGGCTGGGTACGGTCCAACGGGACTTGCCCTTGGTGGTCTCGAGCACCCGCCGCGCGGTGACCAACCACTGT
The DNA here is from genome assembly GCA_963844845.1 of uncultured Acidobacteriota bacterium. Lineage (GTDB taxonomy): Bacteria > Acidobacteriota > Thermoanaerobaculia > Thermoanaerobaculales > Sulfomarinibacteraceae > CAWJPW01. The sequence goes on along the minus strand of CAWJPW010000004.1, from coordinate 62,837 downwards.
CCGTCGATCTTGCGCAGCTGGATGATGGAATGCTGGACGGCCGAGGGGTTGCGACCCTTCTCGCGACCGCTGTAGCGGTCGAATCGGCCCACGTCCCAGACCTCCATGGTCTTGACGGTGGCGTTCACCACGCGGAAGATCTCGACCTTCTCGAACTCGACGTGCAGCAGCTTGGCCTCGACGCGGTCACCGGACGCCGCGAGATCGTGCAGCACGCCTGCGACCGACTGGATCTCCCCCTTGGCGGCGAAGCCCTGGAGCTCGGACGCGTCGAGCTGGGAGTAGGCCGCGGCAAGGTGGTCGAGGTAGACCTGCACCGCCTGCTCGATAGCGGTCCGCTCCTCGGGGCTCGGGGTTGTCTGCTCACACCCTGTCACCGCAAGCCCGAGCAGGACGATCAACGCCGTCGCCGCGGCCGCTCTTACCGTGCGCATGCTGCCCGCCTTTCGGGGACCGGCGCACCGCTCTCGCTGAAAGCCGACAAAGGTCCCCAAACGCGAGGATACCACCACCGACTGGAACCAAGAGACGCAGGTGGTAGACTGAGCTACACGGCCGCAACGGAGGTGTCGCATGTTTCGACACGCCCACACCGCCTGGTTGGAAGAATCATCCGGCAGCCGCCAGGGGGCTACCATCGACCCGCGCCCGGCGGCGGACCGGCAGAGCGGAGGTCAGCGATGAGCCGCTCCGCCCCACGCGTGCTGGTGGTGGGAGGCGTCGCTGCCGGCATGAGCGCCGCCAGCCAGGCCAAACGACGGGCTCCGAGCGCGGAGGTCACGGTCCTCGAGCGCGGGCCCTATATCTCCTACGGCGCCTGCGGCATGCCCTACAACATCGAGGACCCCCAGCGCCCTCTGCACGACCTCGTGGTTCTCACCGCGGAGCGCGCTCTCGCCGATCGCGGCATCAAGGTCTGGCTGCACCACGAAGCGGTGGCCATCGACCTCGACGCCGGGCACGGCGTGGTTCGCGACCTCGAGGAGGGGGGCGAGCGGCGGGAGCCCTTCGACGCCCTCGTGATCGCCACCGGAGCGCGGCCGGTGCGCCTGTCGCTGCCGGGCTTCGACCTGCCGGGGGTGGAGGTGCTGCGCGACCTTTCCGACGGCGGCAGGGTCAAGGAGCTGGTAGACCGTGGGCCGGAGCACGCCGTGGTCGTGGGGGCCGGCTACATCGGCATGGAGATGACGCATGTGCTCACCAACCGCGGCATCGCCGTGACGATCGTGGAGAAGCAGCCGCAGATCCTCCCCGGCTGGCACGCCGATACGGTGGCGGCGGTCAGGGAGGAGCTCGAGCGCCACGGGGTCACGGTCGAGACCGGGGCCGGCGTGGAGGGGGCCGAGCCCGACGGGAACGGACGGGTTGCGGCGGTGCTCACCGACCACGGCCGCCTCCCCGCGGAGCTCGTGATCCAGGCGGTGGGCATCCGTCCCAACACCGAGCTGGCGGCCGCGGCCGGACTGCGCCTGGGTGAGACCGGCGCAGTGTGGGCTAGCCAGCAGCAGCAGAGCTCCAATCCCCGCGTGTGGACCGCGGGCGACTGCGCCGAAGCCTACCACCGGGTCCTGCGCCGCAACACGTGGATTCCCCTCGGCACCACTGCCAACAAGCAGGGACGGGTGGCCGGCGCCAATGCCGTGGGCGGGCGCGAGCGCTTCCCCGGTGTCGTCGGCACCGCCGGCTTTGTCGTGTTCGACCTCGAGGTGGCGCGCTCCGGGCTCGGCTTGGAGCAGGCCGGACTCGAGGGGTTCGAGCCGGTGTCGGTGACCATCCGCCAGCGCTCGCGCGCGCATGCCTTCCCGGGCGGCGGACCCATCCAGGTCACCCTGGTGGCCGACGGTCCCAGCGGCCTGCTGCTGGGTGGCGAGCTTGTGGGACCCGAAGGCGCCGCGCTGCGCGCCAATGTTCTCGCCACCGCGCTGGCCACCCACATGACGGTGGCCGACGTGCAGGGTCTTGACCTGGCCTACGCCCCTCCCTTCGCTCCGGTGTGGGATCCTCTGCTGGTGGCCGCCAATCAGCTGGCCAAGAAGACCGGGAGGAAGCCTTGAGCGATCACGTCACTGTCACCTGCCCGCACTGCGGCTCGACGCTGGACGTCGATGTCCACGCTGGAGTGGTGGTGCGTCACGCCGCACCCGTAGTCGAGGGCCGCAAGACCGACTTCGACCAGCGCCTCAGGGAGCTCGAGGCGGAAAAGTGCCGCGCTGCCGACCGCATGGCCGAGGCGCTGCGCGCCGAGCAGTCCAAGGAGCGTCTCCTCGAGGACCGCTTCCGCAAGCTCATGGAGGAGAGCAAGAACGACAAGGACGCGGACAAGCCCCACATCCGGGACATCGACCTCGACTGAACGAGGGCGGCTGACAGGAGGTCCGATCAGTCCGGGGGCGCCCCAGGGCTCGACGCGGCAACCGGTAGGGTGTCCAGCAGCGCCTGGGCGGAGTCGATGCCGTCCACCGCCGCCGAGGTGATGCCGCCCGCGTAACCGGCACCCTCGCCAACGGGGTAGAGCCCGGCGGCACCAGCCGACTGGCGGGTGCCCGGGTCGCGCACGATGCGCACGGGCGCCGAGGTCCGGGTCTCCACGCCCATCAGGACCGCCTCCGACGAGAGCAGACCGCGCATCTGCCGGGCGAACCTCGCGAAGCCCCGGGACATCGCGTCCACCACGAACCCCGGCAGCAGCTCGTGCAAGGGCGCCGGCCGCACCGGGTTGGGGCACGAGGTCTCGGGCAGTCGACGCGGAGGCCGCCGTTCGAGGAAGTCGACGAGGTGCTGGCCGGGCAGGGCGTGGCACCCGCCATTCGGGTTCGCGGCGCGCGCCGCCGCCTCCTCCAGCTCACGCTGCCATGCCGCACCGCGCAGGACGTCGCCCCCGGGAACGTCGTCGGCGCCCACGTTGACCACGAAGGCGGCGTTGGAGAAGCGCCCGCGCTCGCCCCAGTTGGACATCCCGTTCGACACCACCCCGGTGCGTTCGGTGGCCGCGTTGAGGACGTGGCCCCCGGCGCACATGCAGAAGGAGTAGAGCGCGCGGGCGGTGCCCGCCTCGTGCCATGTGTGCGCGAGACGGTAGTGGGCCGCGCCCAGGGCCGGGTGGCCGGCGGCGGCCCCGAACTGGATCTCGGCGATGCGGGCAGCGGGGTGCTCGAGCCGGGCGCCTGCCGCGAAAGGCTTGAACTCGAGGCCGATGCCGAGCCGGAGCAGCTCGTCATAAAGGGCGCGGGCCGAGTGCCCGGCCGCCAGCAGGACCTGACCGGCCGAAACCTCCTCGCCCGACTCCAGCTGCACCCCCGCCACCTCGCCTCCGCGTAAGACAAGCGACGCCACGCGGGTCCGGAAGCGCAGCTCCACGCCGAGGTCGGCGAGATGCGCGATGAAGCGGTCGATGACGCGGCGAATGCGGTTGGACCCCAGGTGCGGATTTGCCAGGTGCACGATCTCCGGGGGCGCCCCGAAGCGAACGAAGGTCCTCATGACGAAAGGGATGTGGCGCGAACGGATGCGCGTGAGCAGCTTGCCGTCGCTGTACGCGCCGGCGCCGCCCGCCCCGAAACCGAGGTTGGAGCGCTCGTTCAGCTCGCCGTGGCGCATGAAGCGTGCCATGGTCACCACGCGCTCGGCCATGGGCTCGCCCTGCTCCAACAGCACCGCGCGGACCCCGTGCAGCGCGAGCCAGTACGCCGCGAACAGGCCCCCGGGACCGGCGCCGATCACCACCGGCCGGGGGTCGGGCGCGCGGCGGCGATGAAAGGCCTCCCCCTCCTCATCGCCGCCGGGCTCGGGCACGCCGATGCCGTAGACCCACACGATCCGGTCCTTGTGGCGAGCGTCGAGGCTCTTTCTCAGCACCTGCCACGCACTGCCCGCCGCCACTCCCAGCTCCGCCACCGCCCGATCCAGGGCCTCGGGAGCATGGTCGAAGGGCAGCCGGACCTCACCGACACGACGCATCTGCCGAGCGTAGCACCCCTCCGCCCTCCGGTTCGAGGAGACAACGGCTTCGGGATCTCTCGCGTCGTCCGCGGCTCATTGCCCGGTGACACGGGAAAGCGCTGGTGCAGGAGCTGTGAAGCTCCGTCGCCGACGCCGCCTTCGCCTCGAACGAGCGTCGCTGCGACTTCGGCGCCGCGCGGGCTGCGGGACCAGCCCACGGAGCTGCCCGAAAAGGACGCTAGAAGTGCAACCCGGCTCCGGCGAAGACCACGGTACTCTCGCCATGGCGCAGCTCGACGCGGAGCGCCAGGGGCATCAGGTTGACCTGAACGCCCGCCCCTGCGAGAAAGGTCGTCTTGTCCAGCGAATGGCTCACCGCCGGGTCACCCCAGCGTGCGTCCGCCGAGAGCCTGCTGACGCCCGCGGTGGCGTAGGGGGTGAAGATGGTGAAGCCCTTGGAGGCGGTGAGCCGCAACGAGGCGACGTCGAGCGACAGGTCACCCGCGTCCAGCCGCGACCAGGAGGCGCCGACGCCCACGGCAGGCTCGATGACGCCGCCCGCGAGGAGCGCCTTGCGCACCTCACCCGTCCAGAACATCTCGCCGGCCACCGATCCCACCTGACCACCCACGTCAATCCCGAAGCCAAGCCCCTTGCGCAGCACCACGCGGGCGCCCACCAGCCCGCCCAGGCTTTCGGAGGCGCCGCCGAGACCGTGCCGCCACCAGTCCGCGTCTTTGTCGGCGCCAACCCAGAAGGCGCCGGCGCTGAGGTCGAAGCCGGTGATTCCCAGGGGATGAGCCGGTGCACCAGGCATTTCCATGGCGTCGGCGAGATGGGTCACCAGGGTCTCGAACTCCCCCAACGTGAGCGCGGGAGCGAGGTCGATGTCCCCGGCATGAGCCGTCACGGCACCCGTCAGGACGAGAGAGGCGAGGCACACCAGAACCACACAACGACGCATCGCGGCCTCCAGCCGGGTACTGTACCCTCATCATTCTACGCACCCCTTCTCGATTCCGGGGGATTTTCTGCACAGGTCACCCGAGCACCGGAAGGATGCCGGGCGGCGTGTGAGGGCGGTCACGGCGTCGCGGCCGCCTGGACCGTGCCTCGTGCTCGCCCGAGTGGGGCCTGTACGTCGAGCATCGCGGGCCGCCTTTGCGGCTGCGCAGCGACGGGCGCCCGCGGGGCACCGTTCGGGCGCCGTGCGCTTGCCGCTCATCGCGCGATCCCATATGGTTACAGTAAATCGAAATACTGGAGGCGCTGTGTACGACAACCTCAGCGGGAGCGAGCTGCTCGACCTCGTACGGCGGGTGTTCCGCCCGCGGCCCGACGACTCCGGCGTAGCCATCCTGGTGGACCTCCCCCGCACCGCGGCGGCCGACCACGAGGCCTGGGCGGTGCGCCGCACCATGGCCGCCGGCTGGGCGAACGAGCTTGGAGCGATGGCGGACGACCTCGGTCTCCCGGTCAGCCTGTACCTGTATCCGGCGGTGGGCCAGAACAACGCCGACCTCCCGAGCCACGCGTGGCCCCACCTGGGCCCACCACCCCCGGACGCGAGAGCCCTGGTCGGCGAGGGCGAGCCCTTCCCGGTGGTGCTGGACACCCACACGATCATCCTCGCACCGACGCAGTTCTCGGCCACCGCCCCGCTCAAGGTGGCGGCGCGCCGCCACGGCTTCCGTGCCGCGACCATGCCGGGGTTCAGCCCGGCCATGGTACCGGCGCTCCGGCTGGACTATGACGAGGTGAACCGCCGCGTGGGCATTCTCAAGACCTACCTGGACATGGCCAACGCCGCCGAGCTCGACTTCGTCGTGGACGGCACCACCACGGCACACCTGAGCCTCGACCTCCGCCACCGCGCCGCCCACGCATCAGGGGGGCTCCTCCACGAGCCGGGCACCGCCGGCAATCTGCCCTCGGGCGAGAGCTACATCGTGCCCTACGAGGGGGAGCTTGCCGGCGACCCCAGCCGCAGCCGCGGCGAGCTGCCGGTTCAGCTGGGCGACGACGTGGTGACCTACCTCATCGAGCAGAACCGCGCGGTCGAGGCGCTGGGCGACAACCCTACGGCCCACCACGAGGCGCAGACGCTGGCCTCAGAGCCCGCCTACGGCAACCTCGCCGAGCTCGGGCTGGGAGTGCTCGGGGAGATGGGTGTGGAGCCGGTGGGTGAGATCCTCCTGGACGAGAAGCTGGGCCTCCACATCGCCTTCGGCCGAAGCGATCACTTCGGCGGGGTGGTCGGCCCGGGCCAGTTCTCCTCCCCCGCCGCCGTAGTGCACCAGGACCGGGTCTACCTGCCACAGCTGCAGCCCCGCGTGCGGGTGTCCGCAGGTGACCTCGGGCTGAGCAGCGGCGAGGTGATCCCACTGATTCGCGATGACGCGTGGGTGCTCCGACTCGACCGCGGGTGACGCGACGAAATCCCCTCATCCGGGAGCGTGTTAGCTTCGACGAGATAGTGGCGACCGCGGAAGGAAATGAGATGAGCCAAAGGCACGAAAACCAAGCCCAGGGAGGCCGCTCCGCGGCCCGTGTACCTGTGCCACCACAGCGGCTCCTCTTGGTTTCCAACCGGCTCCCGGCGACGCTGGAGGTCTCGGACGGCGACGTGCGACTGATTCCCTCGGCCGGCGGCCTGGCGACCGCGGTGGGGCCCATGCACGAGGGCGGTGATGGCTACTGGGTCGGCTGGCCCGGAGAGCTGCCCGCAGACTCCCGCACCCGGCGCGAGGCAGATCAACTCCTGCAGCAGCGGCGTCTGATCCCCGTCCACCTCGAGCCCGATCTGGTCGACGGCTACTACCGCGGGTTCTCCAACTCGATTTTGTGGCCTCTCTTCCACTACCTGCTCCAACGGGTGGAGGTCAACCAGGCCGCGTGGCAGGCATACGAAAAGGCAAACCGACGCTTCGCCCGGGCGGTCACCAAGGTGTACCGTGAAGGTGACCTCATCTGGGTGCACGACTACCACCTCCTGCTGCTGCCGCAGCTCCTGCGCGAGCGTCTGCCCGAGGCGACCATCGGCTTCTTCCTCCACACCCCGTTTCCCTCCTCGGAGATCTTCAGCATCCTCCCGTGGCGACGCGAGCTCATGCGCGGCATCCTCGGCGCCGACCTCGTAGGGTTCCACATCTACGACTACCTGCGGCACTTCCGCAGCACCGCCCGGCGCCTCCTCGGTGTCGAAAGTGACGGCGACACCCTCCCGGTCAACGGGAGGACGGTCCATCTGGGGGCATTCCCCATCGGCATCGACCCCGCCCGCTTCCAGACCACGGCCACCGAGGACCCCGAGACCTTGGACGAGCTCGCCACTCTGCGAAGCCAGGCCCGTGGCCGCCGGCTCATCCTCGGCGTCGACCGCATGGACTACACCAAGGGCATCCCCGAGCGGATGCTGGGGTACGAGCGCTTCCTCGAGCGCTACCCCTCGCATCGCGAGAAGGTGGAGATGCTGCAGGTGGGGGTTCCCAGCCGCTCCGGTGTGGAGAGCTACCAGCAGCTCAAGCGACAGGTGGACGAGATCGTCGGAAGGGTCAACGGCCGCTTTGCCTCACCCGACTGGACCCCCATCAAGTACCTCTATCGCCCGATCCCGTTCCCCCGCCTCGTGGCCCTCTACCGCCAGGCGGCGGTGGCGCTCATCACGCCGCTGCGGGACGGGATGAACCTTGTCGCGCGGGAGTACGTCGCCTGCCAGGTGGAGAATGACCCGGGGGTGCTGGTGCTCAGCGAGTTCGCGGGCGCTGCTGCCGATCTCACCGAGGCTCTGCAGGTTAACCCCTACAACCCCGAAGCCATCTCGCGTGAGCTCCACCGCGCCCTCACCATGTCGCGGCGCGAACGGGTCTGGCGGATGGAGCAGCTGCGCCAGCGGGTCTGGCGCAACCCGGTAAAGCGCTGGGGTCAACGGTTCGTGCGCGCGCTTGCCCGCACCGGCGGCGGTTCGGCTCGCCTCCACCCTCCCCGGCTCAAGGGCGATCGTCTCGCCGAGCTCGACGAGGCCTGGCGGAGTGCGGCCTCGCGCATGGTGATCCTCGACTACGACGGCACGTTACGGACCTTCGTCAACCGGCCAGATGCTGCCGAGCCCGACCGCCATCTCCTTACGCTCCTCCAGCGCCTCGCGGCCCTCTCGGGTGTCGAGCTGGCGGTGATCAGCGGCCGCGACCGCGGCACGCTCGAGCACTGGCTGGGCGGGCTCGAGGCAAGCCTGGTGGCGGAGCACGGCCGTTGGCTGCGGCCAAGCGCCGGCAACTGGGAGGATATCCTCCAGGGGCATCCCCCGAGCTGGCTCGAGCGGGTCACCGACATCCTCGAGGACTTCGCCGAGCAGACCCCAGGCTCGCTGGTTGAGGTGAAGTCAGGCTCCGTCGCATGGCACTACCGCACGGTAAACAAGGAGCTCGCCGACCGCATGGTGCGCGAGGTTGTGAGGCGCCTCCAGGACCTTCACCTCGAGCCGGCTCACGACATCCTGCGCGGCAACAAGGTGGTCGAGGTTCGGGTGTCGGGAGTGAACAAGGCCAGCGCCCTGCTGATGCTGCTGGGCCGGCTCCCCGCCGCCGACCTCCTGCTGGTGGCTGGCGACGATCTCACCGATGAGGAGATGTTCGCGCAGCTCCCGCCCACCTCCTGGAGCATCCACGTGGGTTCCCGGCGGTCGAAAGCACGCTTCTCGCTCCCCGGCCCCACCGAGCTGCGCGCCCTCCTGCGCCACCTCGCCGACATCTGCGAACGCGACCAGGAAGGCTGATCCGCCGGAAGCGTCTGACGGATCTCAGGGCACTCATGCCCTGTTTGTGAGGTCCCATGTGCTGCCCCCTCAGCCAGTGTGCTCGTGGCAGCGCGCAACGACGAGGTCGTAGCAACCCTACTTCGAGGAGGAGCAACGCAGCCAGGGGCCGCGCTGACAAGCGAATAGTGCATTTGGATTTTCCGGGCGCGACACTAGTGAAGGTCATCAGAGCCGCACCCGAGAGCCTCCGGCGCCTCGTCGCGCAGCATTTCGAAGAGGCGATGGTAGCGCTCCACCAGCGTGTCCGCCTCCAGGAGTCGCTGGCGCTGGTCGCATCCCAGCTCGAGGACCAGAGCGGCCACCGCGATGAGCTGTGAGTGGTTCGCCTCCTCAAGACCCTCCGCGAGGGATCTTCCGGGGCGTTCGCCTTCTTCGACCAGGCGCGCCAGGACCGGGACGATTTGGCCGCGGTAGGCGGCCACCATCGCAGTGTCCTCCAGCGTCGGCGGGCGCGGGCGCTCGACGTGCACGCGCACGAGCCGGTAGCTGACGGCCGCGTCCAAATCGTCGAGGATCGTGAACTGCTGAACTCCCACGACCCACAACAAGAAGCGTCCATCCGGCAGGCTCTGGTGGTGGACGATGCGGCTCGCGCAGCCCACCTGGCGGACCCTATTGCATGCCGACGGCAGCTCACCGGGCGGAGTGAGACCCTCGACGATCCCCAGCACCTTGGCTCCAGCCAGCGCATCGCGGATCATCTCCTGGTGTGGGGGCTCGACCACGTGCAGAGGCAGTACCTCCCCCGGCAGTAGCACGGTGTGCACGAGTGGAAACAGCGGAATGACCTCGGGGATCTCACCCCCGGCGAGCAAGCTCTCGTCGAACACCACAGCAGCCTCCATCGCTGGCAACCCCTGCGGTCCGTCCACTCTTCCACCCCACGGTGGGCACACCCCAGCGTGCGCAGCGGCAGCCCTCACCAGGTCACGTCACGAGGCATCCGGGCCGTCGTGGGATGGAGTACTTTCGCAGGACGAACGAGGGACGCGTACTGCAGATACGTAGGGACCCGCGCTCCGGACCGCAGGCCCGGTCAAGCCGCAGGCTTGGGCCCGCGTAGCGGGCAGCGTGGACTGGCACCGAGCGAGTCCAGGAACGTGCCTCAGAGTGCGGCGTATCGAACGCGGCAGCAGACAGCTGGTGAGATATGCAGGCTAGGCCCGGCGCCCAACAAAATGAGGGCGTGGCGGTTGACCGCCACGCCCTCGAGCTTGCCACTGTCGCGCGGCGTCAGCCGCCGATGGCCTTCTTCACCATCTCCTCGATCACCCCGGGCTCGGTCTCCTCGAGCTCGTAAGTGACTCCGGCGATGGGCTTGTTGATGTTGATGATCCGGCTGAGGTCGATAGGCGTCCCCTCCACCACCACGTCTGCCGGGGTGGCGTTGATGGTCTCCTCAAGCTCGTGGACCTGCTGGTCGCCGTAACCCATGGCGGGGAGGATGCGCGCCGCGTTGGCGTACTTGGCGTAGGTCTCCTTGATGGTACCCACCGCGTACGGCCGTGCGTCCACGATCTCGGCCGCCCCCGCCTGCTTGGCGGCGAACCAGCCCGCACCGTATGTCATGCCACCGTGGGTGAGCGTGGGACCGTCCTCCACAACCAGAGCGCGCTTGCCGCGGATGAGCTCCGGGTTGGTCACCGTGATCTCCGACGAGCACTTGATGAGGCGCGCGGCCGGATTGAGGCGCTTGCAGCTGGCGACCACCTCGTCGATCTTCTCGGGATCGGCGGTCTTGACCTTGTTGACGATGAGCAGGTCCGCCATCAGGACATTGCTCTCGCCCGGATAGTACGTCGACTCGTGGCCGGCCCGGTGCGGGTCGACGAGCGTGATGTGGAGGTCGGGCTTGTAGAACGGGGTGTCGTTGTTCCCGCCGTCCCAGAGGATGACCTCCGCCTCCTTCTCGGCCTCGCGCAGGATCATCTCGTAGTCGACGCCCGCGTAGACCACGAAGCCGTTGTCGATGTGCGGCTCGTACTCCTCACGCTCCTCGATAGTGCACTGATGGCGGTCGAGATCTTCATAGGTCTCGAACCGCTGGCAGGCCTGTTTAGCGAGGTCGCCGTAGGGCATGGGGTGGCGGATCGCCACGACCTTCTTGCCCAGCGCCTTGAGGACGCGCGACACGTAACGGGTCGTCTGGGACTTTCCGACGCCGGTGCGCACAGCGGTGATGGCCACCACCGGCTTGGTCGACTCCACCATTGTGCGGGTGACGGAGCATACTCCGAAGTGCGCCCCCCAGGCGATCACGTGCGCAGCCTTGTCCATCACGTACTGGTGCGATACGTCCGAGTACGAGAACCAGACCTCTTCAATCTTCTGCTCGCGGACGATCTGCTCCAGCTCCTCCTCAGGGCGGATGGGAATCCCGTCGGGGTACAGACTCCCGGCGAGGACGGCGGGGTAGGCTCGGCCGTCGATGTCGGGTATCTGGGTGGCGGTGAACGCGACCACCTCGACGTCCTCGTTTTCCCTGAAGAGACAGTTGAAGTTGTGGAAGTCGCGCCCGGCGGCTCCCATGATCACGACCTTCCTGCGTGCCATGGAACTACCTCCTCGTTCTCCCGCGCGACCACTCGCGCGGTCCGGCCACCAGGGCCGGCAGCCGCCGGGTGAAAGCTGAACCGGCAGCGGCAGGTATCGTAACAGAACGAAGAAGAGGAGCAGGAGGAAGGGGTAGCCTGCATCTCTCTCCAGGGGTGTCCCTACGAGCCAGCTGCAGCGGCGGCCGCGTGCTCCACCGGCGCTTCGTAGAGTGCAAGCACCGCGCCGGCGGGGTCGCGCACGACGCAGAAACGGCCGCCCGAGAGCGGGCGGGGACCGACGACAACCTCGCCTCCGAGGTCGACGCACCGGCGCGCGCTTGCCTCCACGTCCGCGACGGTGACGTAGAGGAGCCACTGCGGCGGCAGGTCGGCGTTCGCACCGCGGGCGTGACAGACCCCCGCGACTGGGGTGCCATCGCCGGGAGTCAGCATGGAGAAGTCGGCGTAGCCACCCATGTCGACCGGCTCCACATCCCAGCCCACGACCTCACGGTAGAAGTCACGCACCCCGACCGCGTCTCCGACCGTCACGTCGGCCCAGACGATATGCCCCATACCAGACTGCTCAGCCATGACACCCCCCGATCACGTCCCTCTCCAGTGGAAAGTCACCCTTCGTTCCCCAACCACCGTTCCCCAACCACCCCGCCGCTCCAACGGGAGACCCTCACCACTTCATCACCTCATCGCCTGTCCCGCGAAGCCAGGTTCCTCCCGGAGAAGTCTCACTCCCACTCGATCGTGCCCGGCGGCTTCGACGTGATGTCGTACACCACCCGATTGATGCCGGCCACCTCATTGACCACCCTCCTGGCAATGCGGTCGAGCACCTCGGGCGGAAAGCGGAACCAGTCGGCGGTCATGAAGTCCTCAGTGGCCACGGCGCGTAGAGCCAGGACCTCCTCGTAGGTGCGCTGGTCGCCCATGACCCCCACTGAACGCACTGGGAGCAGCACGCAGAGCGCCTGCGAGATGGCGTCGTAAAGGCCGGCGCGCCGGATCTCCTCGATGACGATGGCATCGGCCTGCTGCAGCGTGGTCACCCGCGCGGGCGTCACCGGGCCGAGGATGCGCACGGCCAGCCCGGGCCCGGGGAATGGGTGCCGCCACACAAACTCGTGCGGCAGCCCGAGACTCTCGCCCAGCCGCCGCACCTCGTCCTTGAAGAGGTCGCGCAGCGGCTCGATCAGCTCGAGGCCGAGGCGTTCCGGGAGGCCGCCGACGTTGTGGTGGGTCTTGATCACGGCAGCCGTGCCCCGCACCCCGGACGACTCGATGACGTCGGGGTAGAGGGTGCCCTGGCCGAGGAAGCGTGCGTTGGGGAATCGCCGGGCCTCGGTCTCGAAGACCTCGACGAACTCGCGGCCGATGATCCTGCGCTTCTCCTCGGGATCGGCCACCCCGTCGAGGGCCGAAAAGAATCGCTCCGAAGCATCCACGCGGTCGAGCTCGAGCCCGAAGCGCGCGAACCGCGTCTGGACCTCATCGGCCTCCCTCTGGCGGAGCAGCCCCGTGTCCACGAAGATCGGCACGACCCGTTCCCCCACCGCCTCACGAAGGAGGACGGCGGTGACAGTGGAGTCCACCCCCCCGGACACGCCGCAGATGACCCGCCCATCCCCCACCTGTCGTCGCATCGTCGTCACGAGCTCCTCGCGGATCATGCTGAGAGTCCAGTCGCGGCGGGCGCCGGCCGCGGCAATGAAGCTCTCGAGCATCTCCAACCCGTGAGGAGTGTGCCGCACTTCGGGGTGGAACTGCAGGGCGTAGAGGCGGCGGATGGGGTCAGCCATCGCCGCCACCGGGGTGTTCTCGGTGCGGGCGAGCACCGTGAATCCTTCGGGGAGCGCCGCCACCGAGTCACCATGGCTCATCCACACCGGCTGCCGCTGCGGCGTTCCGGCGAGGAGGGAGCTGTTCTCGCTCGTCGTCTCGAGCTCGGCGAGGCCGTACTCGCGCCGCGAGGAGGGCCGCACCGAGCCTCCGAGCATGGCGGCCATGGCGTGCATCCCGTAGCAAATCCCCAGCACCGGCACCTCCAGGTCGAAGACCGCCTGCGACGGTCGCAGCGACCCGGGCTCGAAGATGCTCGCCGGCCCCCCCGACAGCACAATCGCCAGCGGCCGCCGCTCGCGGATGCGCTCCTCGGGAAGATCGCCGCGCTCCACCTCGGTCTTGACGCCGAGCTCGCGCAGGCGCCGGGCAATGAGCTGAGTGTACTGGGATCCGAAGTCGAGGATCAGGATGACCTGGTGCTCCATCGCTCCTCCGTTGCCGGCTCGCGCGGCACGCGCGACTGCCTGCTGCTCGCCGCGCCCGGGCGAGTCAGTCCTGGGATTGTCCCTGAGATCCCGACTTGAGCAGGCCGCGCAGCCCGTCCTTGTCGATGGACCGCAGCATCGCCTCCCCGGTGTCTATCTCGCCCCTGCGCACCAGGTCCGCCAGGGAGTCGTTGAGCAGTATCATCCCCTGCCGCTTACCGGTCTGCATGATGGAGGCGAGCTGGTGGGTCTTGCCCTCTCGGATCAGGTTGGACACCGCCGGTACACCAAGGAGGATCTCGAAGGCGGCCACCCTCCCTCCTTCAGCCCGGCGGCAGAGGCTCTGAGCGACGACCCCCTTGAGGCAGTCCGACAGCATGATCCGGATCTGATCCTGACGGTCCGCCGGAAACTGGTCGATGATGCGATCGACAGTGGAGATCGCCGTGGTGGTGTGGAGGGTGCCGAGCACGAGGTGGCCGGTCTCGGCGGTCTCGATGGCGATGGCAATGGTCTCCAGGTCGCGCATCTCGCCCACCAGGACGATGTCCGGATCCTCCCGTAGGGCGGCACGCAGGGCGTGCTTGAAACCTTGCGTGTGACTGTAGACCTCGCGCTGGTTCACCAGACACCGCTTGTTGGTGTGGACGAACTCGACGGGGTCCTCGATGGTGATGATGTGCTCGGTACGGGTCTCGTTGATGAAGTCCACCATGGCCGCCAGGGTGGTGGACTTGCCCGAGCCCGTGGGCCCGGTGACCAGCACGAGACCCTTGGTCAGCTGGCACAGGTTCTTGACCGACTCGGGCAGGCCCAGCTTCTCCAGCGACTGAATCTCGGCCGGGATCTGCCGCAACACCGCCCCGGCGCCCTTCCGGTCGCGGAACATGTTGACCCGAAACCTCGCCAGGCCTTCGATTTCATACGCGAAGTCGGTGTCGTTGAGCTCACGGAACTCGCGACGGTTCTTGGCCGGGGCGATGTCGTCGCACATCAACTGGATGTGATCCGAAGTCAGCGCGCCGAAGCCCCCCAGAGGCCTGATGTCGCCGTGTAGGCGGAGCATGGGCGCCACCCCCGAGGACAGGTGGAGGTCGGAGGCGTCCAGCTCGACCATCTGGATGAGCAGGCGGTCGAGGGGGTGCTCCGCGCTGACGGCCACCGCGGACTCGGCCTTCACCGGACCGTCCACCGGGCTCACCGCGGCCGCCTCACCGGGCGTCTCTCCGCCACGTGTCACACTCACCTTGAGCACACCGTCGTTGCGCCGTGCCGCGACGAGCAGCGCGTCGCCGCCTCGCTCGAGCCGCACGGTGACCTCGAGACCGAGGTCAAGCTTGGCGTCGTTCTCCGGGCTCGAGATCGCTCCCCACCACGCATCCAGCGCTCCCGGATCGAGCTCCTGCCCGGCCTTGAGCCGCTCGCCGCTACGGGTCATGACAGCAGCCTGTCCTGCCACCAGCTCGAGCCGCTCACCACCCTGCTTGAGCGCCGCCCTGACGATTCGTTCGATGACGTCGGGGTCTTCCATGGCGTCAGAGTACCCTCGTTCGCCCCGACCCGCCAGCCGGCCAGAGAGCGCCTCGCGAAGTCCTATGTACTATTCGCGCAGCCAGGGGCCGCGCTGACAAGCGAATAGTCCATTGCGATTTTCCAAACAGGACACTAGCCCAGAAGGCCCCACACGACGAAACCGGCGAACGAACCCAGGCTGGATATCACGACGATGGAGCCCGCGAACTCGAGATCGCCCCCCATCTCCTGCGCCACGGCCGTGGAGGCCACCGCCGTGGGCGCCGCCAGCAGCAGCACGCCCACGAGTCGTGCCGTACCCGACACCCCCAGCCAGGAAAGCAGAGCCAGACCAAGTGCCGGCGCCAGGACGAGCTTGAGGAGCGTCGCCGTGACCGCCGACGGCGCGTGGAGGCGCACGCCCTCCAGCCGGAGCTGCGCGCCGACGGTGAGAAGCGCCCCGGGCATGGCGAGCGACCCCAGCAGCTGCAGGAAGGTGTCGAGCCACGTCCACGCGCGCCAGCCGGAGACCGCCCACACCAGCCCTCCGGCCACCCCAAGAACGACCGGATTGAGCAGCAGCAGCGTGACCAGCTCGCGACCCCGGCTGCGGGTGGCGGCGGCCAGCGCGCCGATCGCCAGGATGTTCTGGAGGGGTATCAGCACCGCCGCGGTCACCGCCGCCACCGTCAGAGCCCGGTCCCCGGCAGCGGCGAAGATCACCGGAAACGCCATGTATGCGAGGTTCCCGCGCACCGCCCCCTGGATGAACACGCCGGAGCGCTCGGGCGGCTCCCGGCGCCACCGTGCGACGAGCCAGGCCGCGGCTCCCACCAGGATGGACGCGGCCGAGCACCCGGCCACGAGTGGCAGTGAGAAGGTGGCCCCCAGGTCGACTCTGCCGAGGATACGCAGCAGGAGAGCGGGAATGGCGAGGAAGTAGATGACCCGGTTGAGCTGGCGGACGAATGGCTCGTCCACCCATCCCCGCCGCCGCGCGACGACGCCGAGGCCGATGATGAGGAAGGCTGGCACCACCCCGTTGAGCACGCTCATGCAAGGGGAGTATCCGGTGCCCGGGGAGACAGCGCAACCGGGCGGTGACGCGCTCGACTGGACGCCTCCCGTCCACCCCCTGTGAAGCTGGACGGAGTGCGACCGGCGGCTCGTCGTCACCAGGTCGGTTGATCGTCTCGAAAGATCAGCCTGTGAAAGCTGTCCCGAGGCGCTCGACGGCCTTCTCCAGCGCCTCCCACGGAAGCAGCACGCAGCGCAGGCGCACGGGGAACCGGCGAACCCCCGCCAAGGCGGCCAGCGGCCCGAGATCCTCTCCCGCCGCCGAGGGGTCGTCGAGGAGGCGGCGGACCCGGTCGGTCAGCTCCATCGCGGCGGCCGCCGTGAGGCCGCTGATCGCCTCGGCCATGAGCGAGCCGGAGGCGATGGACAGCGCGCACCCGCGGCCGAGCACGGCCACTCCGACCAGGACGCCTCCCTCGCGGGACAGCTGCACCCGGACCTCGTCACCGCAGGTGAGGTTCTCGCGCAGGACCTCGGCCTCGGGGCTCGGGAGTGGTCGCCGTCCCCGGGGCCGGCGATGGTGGTCAAGTATGACCTCACGGTAGAGGGCCTCGAGATCGCGGGGGTCTTCCCCTTCGTGGGTCATGTCTGCAGATGATACCCGCCCCGTTCTCTCCGCGCCCCGACCTCGGCGGTTCGTCACCCTCAAGTTGACGGCTGTAGGGGGGGCCGCTAGGATTGCGTCGTCTTGTGAAATTGGCCACATGGGGGGTGGTTGATGGCCAACCAGTTTCTCCCGGTCCTGCTCGCGGTAGGACTCGCAATGCTCACGGCCGGAGGCCTGCTCGGCGTGGCGGCGCTGCTCGGGCAGCGTTCCCGGAGCACCTCGACGATGAAGCGCGAGTCCTACGAGAGCGGTGTGCCGATTCTCGACCAGGCGTACAAGCGCATCTCGGTGAAGTTCTACGTCGTCGCCCTTGTCTTCGTGGTCCTCGACGTGGAGGTCGCCTTCCTCTATCCCTGGGCGATCACGTACCGCGAGTTCCTCTCCCGGAACCAGTCGGTGGTGCTCTGGGACATGCTGGCGTTCGTGGCGCTCCTGGGTTTCGCCTACGTCTACCTGTGGCGCAAGGGCGTCTTCGACTGGGGCCGCCGGCGCCCACCGGTGCTCGGCGGCGAGACCGGAGGTGACGAGTGAGCTCCCCCTCCCTGCCGGCGCCCCTCTCGGTCACACCCGCCGAGGCCGTCGCCGAGGTGCACTTCGACGAGGCCATGACGGGCCAGATCGACGAGCTCCTGGGTCGCTATCCCACGCGGCAGGCGGCTCTGCTGCCCACCCTGTGGCTCTGCCAGCAGCGGTGGGGCTGGATCTCCCCCGGGATCGCCACCGCGGCGGCCGACCACCTCGGCCTCACACCCGCGTTCGTACAGGGCGTCGTGACCTTCTACACCATGTACCAGACTGAGCCTCCCGGCCGCTACCTGCTGCAGGTGTGCACGACCCTGTCGTGCCAGCTCTGTGGCACCTCGCCCCTGGTGGAGCACCTCAAGGAGAAGCTCGGCATCGACTTCGGGCAGACCACGGAGGACGGCCGCTTCACCCTGCTGGACGTGCAATGCCTGGGAGCTTGCGGCGAGGCGCCGGTAATCCAGGTGAACGACGACTACCACACCGAGATGACGGTCGAGAAGCTCGACGCGCTCCTCGACGCGCTCGAGTGACCAGCGGGGGCATGATGGAACCAATCCTGCTGCGCGCACGGGGCGAGGAGAACTCACGCTCCATCAACACCTACCTCCGCCTGGGTGGCTACTCGGCGCTCAAGAAGGCGCTCATCATGGATCCCGGCCACGTCATCGAGGAGGTCAAGAGCGCCGGTCTGCGCGGCCGCGGCGGCGCCGGCTTCCCCACCGGGGTCAAGTGGGGCTTCGTGCCCAAGGACTCGCCGAAACCCAAGTATCTCGTCTGCAACGCCGACGAGTCCGAGCCCGGGACCTTCAAGGACCGCGAGATCATCCGCACCGACCCCCACATGCTCATCGAGGGGATCATCATCTCCGCCTATGCCTTCGGCGCCAACGCCTGCTACATCTATATCCGCGGTGAGTTCGTCGAGGAAGCGGCGATGCTCGAGCAGGCGATCGCCGAGGCCTACAAGAAGAAGTACCTCGGAAGGAACATCCTCAAGACCGGCTACGACCTCGGAGTGTACGTGCACCGCGGCGCCGGCGCCTACATCTGCGGGGAGGAGACCGCTCTCATCGAGTCCATCGAGGGCAAGCGCGGTCTGCCCCGCCTCAAGCCGCCGTTCCCGGCGGTGGTCGGCCTGTTCGGCTGCCCCACGGTGGTCAACAACGTCGAGACCCTGTCGTGCGTCCCCCACATCGTCGAGCGCGGCGCAGCGTGGTTCGCCGGCATCGGCCGTCCCAACAACACCGGGCCGAAGCTGTTCTGCGTCTCCGGCCACGTCAACCGCCCGGGCGTGTATGAGCTGCCTCTCGGCGTGACCTTCCGCGAGATCATCGAGGACCACTGTCTCGGGGTGCGCGACGGCAAGGCCCTCAAGGCGTTCATCCCCGGCGGATCCTCATGCCCGGTGCTGCCCGCCGACCTGCTGGACACCCCTGCCGACTTCGACTCGGTGGCCGCCGCCGGCTCGATGCTGGGCTCCGGCGGCCTCATCGTGATGGACGAGACGGTCGACATGGTGTGGGCGCTGGAGAACCTCCAACGCTTCTACGCCCACGAGTCGTGTGGGCAGTGCACGCCGTGTCGCGAGGGGAGCGACTGGGCCCTGGACATCCTCCGCCGTATCAACCGTGGGCACGGTCAGCCGCGCGACCTGGTGACCCTCGAGCGGATTTCGCGCTACGCCAGCCAGGGCATGACCATCTGCCCGCTCGGCGACGCTTTTTGTGGACCCATCGCCTCGTTCCTCAAGCACTTCCGCACCGAGTTCGAGGCCAAGATCGCGGCTGCCGAGCCGCTGCCCGCGCGCAAGACTCCGGTGCTCCCGGTACGCTCGGGCCGCGGCACGTTCGGCATCTAGGAGAGCGAGCCCATGGTGACGTTGACCGTCGACGGACGCGAGGTTCAGGTGCCTGACGGCACCAACCTGGTGGAGGCCGCCGCCAAGCTGGGCATCGAGGTGCCCACCTACTGCTACCACCCCGGTCTCTCGGTGGTGGGGCAGTGCCGCATCTGCTTCGTAGAGGTGGAGGGCATGCCCCGGCTGGCAACCGCCTGCTCGACGCCCGTGCGCGAGGGGATGGCGGTACACACGGCCTCGGAGCGCGTGCGCGAGGCGCGCACGGCGGTGATGGAGTTCCTCCTCGAGAACCATCCCCTCGACTGCCCGGTGTGCGACCAGGCCGGCGAGTGCTACCTCCAGGACTACTCGGTGGCGCACGGTGCCGACACCACCCACATGGTGGACGTGCGGCGCACCTACCCCGGCTTCGAGCGTCGGCTCATCGGCCCGCACGTGGTCCAGAACCAGAACCGCTGCATCCACTGCACCCGCTGCGTCCGCTTCACGCAGGAGATCGCGGAGACCGGCGACCTCACGATGAAGTCACGCGGCAATCACTCCTACATCGACACCTTCGACGGCGAGCCCTTCGACAACCCCTGGTCGGCGTGCGCCGCCGACGTCTGCCCGGTGGGCGCCCTGACGGTAAAGGAGTTCCGCTTCCGCGCCCGGGTGTGGAGGCTCGAGGACACCCCGTCGATGTGCTTCGGCTGCTCCATCGGTTGCTCGATCTGGATCGGTGAGCACGAGGGAGTCGTTCATCGCTTCATTCCCCGCGAGAACGCCGAGATCAATGGCTGGTGGATGTGCGACTACGGCCGGCTCCTGGCCGAGGGTCTGAACGGTCGTGACGTCGAGCGGCCCACCTCCGGTGACGGGGCGGCCACTGTGGGCTGGCGTGACGCCGTCGCCCGCCTTTCAGAGCTCGCCGCCCCCGGCTCCGACACCCGCGTAGTGGCCTCGGCAAACCTCTCGAACGAAGCGCTTTTCCTGGTGAAACGCGTGCTCGTGGACGGGGCCGGCCTCGCGATCGTGGTGCCGGTGCACGACGGGGAGCCGCACAAGGTGAAGAACGGCCGCGGCGAGTGGGTGCACAGCCGTGATGCCCACCCCAACAGCACGGGCGCCCGCCTGATGGGGCTTCCGACGGTGGATGAGCAGGGGCTCGCCGACTTCGTCACGAAGGGCAGTGGCCCACTCCTGGTGCTCGACGCCCACGCCCACCCGTGGCTCGCCTCGGATGCCGCCGCCGACGCCGTCACCGGGCAGCGGCTCACCGTCATGGCCCGTACCCACACCCCGCTGTCACGCACCGCCGAGCTGGTGCTGCCAGTGGCCTCCTGGCTGGAG
Organism: uncultured Acidobacteriota bacterium; assembly: GCA_963844845.1. Lineage (GTDB taxonomy): Bacteria > Acidobacteriota > Thermoanaerobaculia > Thermoanaerobaculales > Sulfomarinibacteraceae > CAWJPW01. The sequence goes on along the minus strand of CAWJPW010000004.1, from coordinate 42,355 downwards.
AGCGAAGGGACCTACACCTCCTCCACAGGCCGGGTGCAGCTCGCCGGCCGCGGGCTCTACCCGCGAGGCCAGGCCAAGGCCACCTGGGAGATCCTCTGGCTGGTGGCCGTCGCCCGCGACCTCGAGGAGCAACCCTCGGTACGTCCCCGCCACGTCTTCGAGACCCTGGCTGCAGAGGTTCCGGCGTTCGCGGGCATGACCTACCGCCGCCTCGCCAGCGAGCCCGGCATTCCCGCTCTCGAGGAGGTCCCCCATGTCGGCTGAGCTCGTGGTGACCGCGGTCAAGCTGGCCGTCGTGGTGGGCGTACTGCTCACCACCGTCCCCATCATGGTGTGGGTGGAGCGACGCGGCTCGGCCATGATCCAGGACCGTCTCGGCCCCAACCGAGTGGGACCATGGGGGCTCCTGCAGCCGGTTGTCGATGCGGTCAAGCTCCTCACCAAGGAGAACCTGATTCCCGCCGGCACCAACCGGCTCCTGTACCTCCTGGCCCCCGCCGTCGCCCTGATCGTCGCCCTGTGCACGTTCATCGTCGTGCCCTTCGGGTGGGACCCGGGCCTCGAGCTCTTCGGCCATGCCGTGGACGGCTTCATCGTCGCCCCGGACCTCAACATCGGCGTGCTCTACCTCTTCGCCATCGCTTCGCTGGGGGTCTACGCCATCGTGCTGGCGGGCTGGTCGTCCAACAACAAGTACTCGATGCTGGGCGGCATCCGCTCCTCGGCGCAGATCATCTCCTACGAGCTCGCCCTCACCATCTCGGTCGTGGGCGTGCTGATGGCCACGGGCTCGTTCCAGCTGTCCAGCGTGATCGCCCAGCAGAACGGGCTGTGGAACGTCCTCGTCCAGCCCATCGGCGCCATCACCTTCGTGATCGCCGCCTTCGCCGAGACCAACCGGCTCCCCTTCGACCTCCCCGAGGCCGAGGCCGAGCTGGTGGCCGGCTACCACACCGAGTACTCATCAATGAAGTTCGCCGCGTTCTTCATGAGCGAGTACATCAACATGGTCACGTCGGCCGCCCTCATCGTCGTCTTCTTCTTCGGCGGCTGGCACTTCCTGCCCTACCTCCCGGTGCCCTTCCACGGGTGGGCAGGGGCGCTCTTCTCCATCGCCGTGTTCGCCGCCAAGGTGGCATTCTTCCTGTGGTTCTTCGTGTGGGTGCGCTGGACCCTGCCGCGCTTCCGCTTCGACCAGCTCATGGGCCTCGGCTGGAAGGTCATGGTGCCGCTCTCGGTGCTCAACTTCCTCTGGGTCGGCGTGGCCATGGCGCTGGGCTGGATCTCCTAGGGGGCCCGCGATGGTCGTCTACGTCTTCCTCGTCGCCGCCGCCGTGGCGGTGCTCTTCTCCCTGGTCGCCATCGCCCACCGCAGCCCGGTGGTCAACGTTCTCGCGTTGGTGATCGTCTTCTTCGCGCTGGCCACGACGTACGCGGTACTGGGCATGGACTTCCTCGCCGCCATCCAGGTGATCGTCTACTCGGGCGCGGTGCTGGTGCTCTTCCTCTTCGTGATCATGCTGCTGAACATCCGCTCGGTGGAGCGTCTCGGCAGCGGCCGGCCGCTCCAGGCTTTGCTCGGCACCCTCACAGCCCTGGGCCTCGGCGGCGCCGTCGTGCTCGCAGCCTCGCGCCTCGCCCCGGCATACGGGTCGGTCATCCCCGGCGCAGAGGATGGCACGGCCTATCCCATCGGCCGGGCGCTGATGACCACCTACCTCTTCCCGTTCGAGTTCGTGAGCGTGCTGCTGCTCGCTGCCCTGGTGGGCGCTCTGGTGCTCACCCGGAGGGACTCCCGATGACCCCTGCTACCCTCCCCGTACCGCACACGTGGATTCTGGTGCTGTCGGCGGTCCTCTTCACCATCGGCACCATCGGGGTGCTGTTGCGCCGCAACGGCATCGCCATCTTCCTCTCCCTGGAGATCATGCTGAACTCCGCAAATCTGGCTTTCGTGGCCTTCGCGCTGGCCTACTCGAGCCAGGGCGCGGCCGCGGCCCTCACCGGCCAGGTCTTCGTCTTCTTCGTCATCGGTGTGGCAGCCGCGGAGGCGGCGGTGGGGCTCGCCCTCCTCATCGCGCTGAACCGCATCAAGCACACCATCGACGTGGACCGCGCCAACATCCTGCGCTGGTAGGAGGACCCTGATGCTGGGCACCTTATGGCTGATTCCCCTCCTCCCCCTCGCCGGGTTCCTGCTGAACCTGCTGCTCGGCGTGCTCCGGCTCAAGAAGCCGGCGGTGACCGCGGTGGGCGTGGGCTCGGTGGGCGCCGCCACGGTGGCGACCTTCTGGGCGCTCTGGCAGTACGCGCAGCATCCGCAGGTGATCCTCGTGGAGAAGTACTTCACCTGGATCGCCGCCGGGCGCTTCACCGTCGACGCCTCCTTCCAGCTCGACCGCTTGTCGGCCGTGATGCTGGCCTTCGTCACCTTCGTGGGCTTCCTCATCCACGTCTACTCCATCGGTTACATGCACTCGGAGTCCGACCGCGGATACGCGCGCTACTTCGCCTACCTGAACCTCTTCATGTTCGCCATGCTCATGTTGGTGCTGGGCTCGAACCTCGTGGTCCTGTTCGTTGGTTGGGAGGGTGTGGGGCTGTGCTCCTATCTCCTCATCGGCTACTACTTCGACAAGGAATGGGCCGCCGCCGCCGGCAAGAAGGCCTTCGTGGTCAACCGCATCGGCGACCTCGGCTTCCTCCTCGCCATCTTCAGCTGCTTCGCGGTGTTCGGCTCGGTTGAGTTCACCGACATGTTCCCGACCGCGGCCGCCAACCCGGCGGCATACGGCGCCGCTGCAACCGCCATCGGGCTGCTGCTTTTCGTCGGGGCGATCGGGAAGTCGGCACAGATTCCGCTCTTCGTCTGGCTCCCCGACGCCATGGCAGGTCCGACGCCGGTGTCGGCCCTGATCCACGCCGCCACCATGGTCACCGCCGGCGTCTACATGGTGGTGCGTTGCAACGTCTTCTTCCGCATCTCGCCCACCGCGCTCCTGGTGGTGGCGGTCATCGGCGGCGTCACCGCGCTGTTCGCCGCCTCCATCGGCCTCGCCCAGAACGACATCAAGAAGGTGCTCGCCTACTCCACCGTGTCCCAGCTGGGTTACATGTTCCTGGGCGCCGGCGTGGGCGCCTTCGTGGCGGCCATCTTCCACGTGGTCACCCACGCGTTCTTCAAGGCCTGTCTCTTCCTCGGCTCGGGCTCGGTGATCCACGCCTGCGGCGGCGAGCAGGACATGCGACATTTGGGCGGCCTGCGTAAGAAGATGCCGATCACCTACTGGACCTTCCTGGCGGCGACCCTGGCGATCTCCGGGATCTTCCCGCTGGCCGGGTTCTTCTCCAAGGACGAGATCCTCGCCAAGACCTTCGAGGCCGGCGCGGGCAACCTCAACGGCCACGGCTCGGTCTACTACCTTCTCTGGTTCCTCGGCGTGGCCGGCGCCATGATGACCGCCTTCTACATGTTCCGAGCGGTGTACATGACATTCCACGGCGAGTTCCGCGGCGGTGAGGAGGCCGAGCACCACGTGCACGAGTCGCCCCCCACGATGACGCTGCCCCTGGTGGTACTGGGCAGCCTCTCCGTCGTCGGCGGCCTCATTGGCGTGCCGAAGCTGTTCACCGGGCGCTCGGCGTGGAACCTCATCGACCACTGGCTCGAGCCGATCCTGATCCCCATCGGCAGCGCCGAGCACGGGGCGGCGGCAGCCGTGGAGCACCACGCCGTAGGCGTCGGCGTGGAATGGCTGCTGGTCTTCGCGTCGCTGGCGGTGGCAGTGACCGGCATCCTGGTCGCACGCCGCTTCTACATCGGTGAGAACGCTTTCGCTGCGCCACGACGCCTGGCCGAGCGCTTCCCGCTCGCGCACCGGCTGCTGCTCGACAAGTACTACGTGGACGAGATCTACGACGCGCTCGTGATCCGCCCGATCCAGCGCTTTGCGACCTTCTGCTGGAAGGTCATCGACTCCGTGCTCATCGACGGGATCTGCGTCAACGGAAGTGCCTTCGCCACCGAGCTGACTGGTGATCTGCTGCGCTTCCTGCAGACCGGCAACGTGCGCAACTACGCACTCTCCGTAGCTCTCGGCGTGCTCATCCTCGCCGCCGTCCTGTGGTAGTGGGAGGAGACTGTGCTGACTGACCACCTGCTCTCCCTGGTCGCGCTGGGTCCTGGCGTGGCCGCCGTTCTCCTGGGCCTGGTGCCCGGGCGATTCGAGCGGCTTCATCGCTGGCTCGCCCTCGCCGTGTCGCTGGCAGTGTTCGCGGTGTCGTGCCTGCTGTGGACCGGCTTCGACGCCAACACCCCCGGCTTCCAGATGATTGAGCGCCTGCCGTGGATCCCCCAGTACGGCATCAGCTATGCCCTCGGGATCGACGGGATCTCGCTCCTTCTGGTACTGCTGACCACCCTCCTCGTACCCGTGGTCATCCTCGCCTCGTGGACCTCCATCTCAGAGCGGGTCAAGGGCTTTCACATCTGCCTGCTGCTCCTCACCACGGGGATGATCGGCGCCTTCGTGGCCACCGACCTCTTCCTCTTCTACGTGTTCTGGGAGCTCATGCTGGTGCCGATGTACTTCATCATCGGCGTGTGGGGCGGCCAGCGCCGCATCTACGCCGCTGTGAAGTTCTTCATCTACACCATGGTGGGCTCGATGCTCATGCTGGTGGCGATCCTCTATGTGGCCTGGCATCACCACCTGCTCACGGGAGCGTGGAGCTTCGCCTACGGCGACATTCTGCAGACCGCGCCCAAGCTGCCCATGGGCGCAGGGTTCTTCGCCAGCCCGCAAATGCTCGTGTTCGCGGCCTTCGCCCTGGCCTTCGCCATCAAGGTTCCCATGTTCCCGTTCCACACCTGGCTCCCCGACGCGCACGTGGAGGCGCCCACCGGCGGTTCCATCATCCTCGCGGGCGTTCTCCTGAAGCTCGGGACCTACGGCTTCCTGCGGTTCAACCACACGCTCTTCCCGGCCGCCTGGGACGCGTTCGTGCCGCTCATGGTGGTGCTCGCCGTGACCGGCATCCTCTACGGCGCCTGGGTGGCCATGGTGCAGCCGGACATCAAGAAGCTGGTGGCGTACTCGTCGGTGAGCCACCTCGGATTCGTGATGCTGGGCCTCGCGGCCGGCACCGTCGCCTCGACGCAGGGAGCGATCCTGCAGATGGTCAACCACGGGCTCTCCACGGGCGCCCTCTTCCTCCTGGTGGGCGTCCTCTACGAGCGCCGCCATACCCGGCTCATCGCCGACTACGGCGGCATCGCCGGAGTTGTGCCGGTATATACCGGCGTCTTCCTCCTGGTGACGCTTTCCTCCATCGGTCTCCCGGGTCTCAACGGATTCGTTGGTGAGTTTCTCATCCTCAACGGCAGCTGGCAGCGCTTCCCCGTGGCCGTGGTGCTGGCCGGGCTCGGGATCATATTCGGCGCCGTCTACATGCTGTGGATGGTCCAGCGGGTCTTCTGGAACCCCTTCGCCAACAGCGAGAATCTCTCGCTTCGCGACATCAACGCGCGTGAGCTCCTGGCCGTCGCCCCGCTGCTCGTATTCATCGTCTGGATCGGGATCCACCCGACCACGTTCCTGTCCCCGATGGAGGCCGCGGTGGGCCTCCTGCTCGGCCACTAAGGAGGGTCCGCCGTGCCGACCCAGTCCGATCTCCTCGCTCTTCTTCCGCAGCTGATCCTCACGGTGGCCGCCGGCCTCCTGCTCCTGGCAGAGGCCTTCGCACCGCGGGCGCGCCGCTCAGCTGCTTGGCTCTCGCTCCTCGCGCTGGCCGCCGCCGCCTGGGTCCGCCTCACCTTCCCTCTTACAGGCTCGGTGTGGAGCGGGATGCTCGAGGTCGATGCGGTGAGTCGCTTCGTCGACCTCTACATGCTCGCCGCCGCCTTCCTCACAGTTTGGATCGCCGGACCCTTCCTGCGCCGCAACAACCAGGAGCGGGGCGAGTTCTACTCCCTCCTCTTGCTCGCGACGGTGGGAGCAATGGTCATGGCCTCGGCGGTGGACTTCCTCCCCCTCTTCCTTGGCCTCGAGCTCCTGTCGATCCCTCTCTACGTGCTCAACGCCTTCCTCAAGGACTTCCAGATCTCGGTCGAAGCGGGTCTCAAGTACTTCATCGTGGGCGCCTTCGCATCCGCCATCTTCGTCTACGGCGTGGCCCTGCTGTACGGCGCAACGGCCACCACGAACCTCGAGGCGATGGCCCGCGCCGTCGCCACCGGCGCCCCCGGCCCGCTCTTCTGGATCGGCCTCGCCATGGTGGTCGGCGGCCTCGGCTTCAAGATCGCGCTCTTCCCCTTCCACGGTTGGGCGCCCGACGTCTACCAGGGCGGCCCCACCCCGGTCGTGGCCTTCCTCTCGGTCGTGCCCAAGGGCGCCGCCCTCATCGTCCTGCTGCGGATCGCCGTGGGCATGCATCTCCTCGAGCTCTCCCCCAACTGGCTCTGGGCAGCCGGGGTGATGGCAGTGGCTTCCATGACCCTCGGGAACATCGTCGCCATCGTGCAGCGCGACATCAAGCGGATGCTGGCGTACTCGGGTATCGCGCACATGGGCTACGCCATGGTCGGCGTGATCGTCGCCGGTATCGACGGCGCCGCTGCGGTCCTCATCTACATGGCCGCCTATACCTTCATGAACGTCGGCGCGTTCGCCGTCATCGCCCTCTTCTCGGAGCGGGACAACGAGCCTCACCTACTGTCCGACCTCGCCGGACAGGGCTGGGAGCGGCCGCTTCCGGCGCTCGCCCTCACCATCTGCCTCTTCTCCCTGGCCGGAGTACCGCCTCTCGTGGGCTTCACCGCGAAGTTCCTGGTCTTCCGCGCCGCCGTCAACCAGGGGCTGGTGTGGCTCGCCGTTCTCGGCGTGCTGAACTCCCTCGTGTCCGCGTTCTACTACCTGCGCGTGGTGTACGTCATGTACATGCAGGCTCTGCCCAAGCGCAAGCCCGCTTTCGTCCCCTCGTTCTCGCTCAAGACGGCCTCGGCCGTGGCGGCGCTGGGCGTTGTGGGCATCGGCCTGTACCCCGCCCCGCTCTTGGCGGCGGCCGAGGCGGCCGTACAGCTCTTCATGAGGTGATCCATGGCCTTCAAGCGCCATCTCGACGTCAGCACGATCTCCCAGCTCACCATCTCCCGCCTGTCCGTGTATCTGCGCTGTCTTGAGCGGCTGGAGGCGTTGGGGCTGGAGACCGTGTCGAGCCAGGACCTGGCGCGCCGCTTTCACCTCAACTCCGCGCAGATCCGCAAGGATCTCGCGTACTTCGGCGAGTTCGGCGTGCGCGGAGTCGGCTACAACATCCGCGAGCTGCGCCAGTACCTCGTCGAGATCCTCGGCCTCGACCGTGAGCGCCGTCTCGTCATCGTCGGCGCCGGCAACCTCGGCATCGCCCTGTGCCACTACTCGGGCTTCTCCGGGGCGAGCTTCCTCGTCGTCGGGGTCCTCGACTCGGACCCGCACAAGATCGGTGAGCCCACCCCCGCCGGCCTTCTGGTGGAGGACGCCGCACGTCTACCCGAGATCGTGCGCCAGCGAGACGTCGCCATGGGCGTCATCACCACACCCGGTCCGGCGGCGCAGAGCGTGTGCGACCGCATGATCGAGGCGGGGCTGCGAGCGGTGCTCAACTTTGCGCCGACCCACGTGCAGGGACCCGAGGGAGTCTTGGTCAACTCCGTCGACCTCAAGATCCACCTCGAAGAGCTCTCGTTCTTCCTCAGGCACCGTGGACGATCCTGAGACCGTGCCCGACGGTTACCCCGCGTTGCCGCATGCGCTAGAGTAGGCTCGTGCAGACTCCGCAGCACATCGGCAAGTACGAGATCGTCAAGCAGATCGCCAGCGGCGGCTTCGGCGTCATCTACCGCGGCTGGGATCCCTTCATCAAGCGCCCGGTGGCCATCAAGCTCTGCGCCACCCCAGACCTCGAGGTTCGTCAGCGGTTCTACCAGGAGGCCCAGTTCGTGGGCAATCTGGTGCACCCCAATATTACGCTGGTGTTCGACTTCGGGCTCGAGGACGACGTCCCCTACATCGTCCAGGAGTTCCTCACCGGGTACGACCTCGACCAGCTGCTCAAGGCCGGAGTGCTGGACCAGCCTCAGGCGACGATCTCGATCCTCATACAGGTGTGCGAGGGGCTGCACTTCGCCCACCGGAGGGGCATCGTCCACCGCGACATCAAGCCATCCAACATCCGGGTGCTGGAGAGCGGCGTCGTCAAGATCATGGACTTCGGCATCGCCAAGTCTCTGGAGGGCGGCAGCAAGCTCACCCAGACGGGCATCGCCCTCGGCACCGCCGGCTACCTCGCCCCCGAGCAAATCCAAGGCGCCGAGGTCGACCCCCGTACCGACGTCTTCGCGGTGGGTATTGTGGCCTACGAGCTGATCACCGGAAAGCGCCCCTTCAGCGGCGGGTCGCTCTCCAACGTGCTCTTCAACATCCTCAACGAGAACCCGCCCCCCCTACTGGAGCTCGCCCCGGAGTGCCCGCCGGCTCTGGATCGGATCGTTCGCCGATGCATGGAGAAGGACCCGGCCCTCCGCTACCAGACCGCACACGAGCTGGGCGATGCCCTGCGCGAGGTCCGGGTGGACTCGCAGTCCCAGCCAGCCGACCCTTCCGAGGAGCAGACCACCGGCGTACTGCGCGCCGTCGTCGCCCGCATGGTCGGCGACAGCGGTACCACCGACGAGCCTCCCACGCGCGGAGTGCCGGGCACCCCTCGCCCGACTTCGGCGGAGGCGGCCTCGCTGAGCCATTCACCAGACCTGGTCGAGGAAGTTCCGCGGCACGTGGGGCCGGTGTTCATCACCTTCCTCGCTCTCCTGCTCTTGGTGCTCACCGGTGGAGTGGTGCTCTACCTTTCTCCAGCCGCCCAGCATGCCGTGTTCGGAACCCAGGGAGCACCCTGGGTGGCTCCCACACCGACGCCCACGCCCACCCCCACGCCCACCCCCCTGCCCACGGCGACTCCCACGCCGGAGCCCACCGCGACGCCGACACCAGAGCCCACTGCGACGCCGGCAGGCCCGGTGAAGATCCAGCTGGTGGTCGATCCTCCGGCCGAAGTGAGGCTCGACGGCAAGACCCTGGGCCCCGAGAAGATCCAGAGTCGGTCCCTCACTCTGGAGCAGGGGCGGCACGTCTTCCTCGTGTCGATTCCGGGCTTCCCCGAGCAACGGTTCGAGCGGACCGTGACCTGGCAGACGCGCACAGTAGCCCTCAGCGTCGACGTCGGGCAGCTCACCGTGGCCTACGACCCGGCCGCTCCGCCCGGCGCCACCGCCTACCTGGACGGAGGCGAGCTGGGGCGACTTCCCCTCACCCGAGTGAAGGTCCCGTCGGGCCGCCACAAGCTCGTGGTGCGCTGGCCCGACGGCCGGGTCTATCGCGGCTCGGTCGACGTGCCTCGCCTTCCCGGCCCGGCTGCCATAGCCATCGTCAGGCCGGAAGAGTAGGCTCGGTGGTCTTCTGCCCCCACCGCCGGGACGCCTGACGTCGCCGGCTCTCTCCCTTCGGCGGCGTCCTCGATGCAGGCAGCTCGGCCGTCGGGCGCGGCCACGTTGGCGCCACCGCAGCGACGGGCACCTCGCGGTCACGCGACGAGGCTTGTGAGAACCTTGTGCTCCGCGAAGAGGAGATCGAGGAAGGCACGGGAAGATCTCCCCCTTGTCCCATCCCGCCCGGGGCGCTACAGTGACGCCATGCGACGCCTTCACATCATCCTCTATCTCGTTGTCGGCACCGTCTTGATGGCCGTGGCCGGGATCGGCACCGCCGACGAGGCCACCCCCAGCGAAAGGGCGGCCCTGGAAGCCTATCGGCAGGGCGCCTTCAGCCGCGCCGCCGACCTCTACGAGAAGGCTCTGAGCGAGACGACGGACCCCACGCACCGGGCTCAGCTGCACGTGCGCATCGCGTGGACGCTCTTTGCCCTCGGGCGGAAAGACGGCGTCGAGACCCACCTCCGAGCGGCACTGGTGGACGACCCAGAGCTCACCTTGGTGCCTGACTACTACACCCGCGAGTTCCTCGACCTCTTCGAGAGAGCCAAGCGTGAGCCCCCTCCGCGTGCTACCCCCAGCGCTCAGCAACCCCAGCCCGACCTCGAGGCCGAGCTGGCCAGCATCGACCAGCGCGTGGCCGACGGCCATGATCTCGAGGGAGCGCTCGCGGACACCGACCGTCTCCTCGATGCCTACCCCGGCGATTCCCGGCTTCTGCCGCTGAAGCTGCAGCTCCTGGAGAAGCTCGGGCGCAACGAGGAGGCCGCCGCCCTGCTCTCGAAGCTGCAGTCCGGCGGACTGGCAGGGGGGCGGTCCGCGCCGAAGTACGAGACCCTCTCCCTGCCCGACCTTATCCTTCGCGCCAACCAGTTCCTGGACCAGGGTGACGTGGACACTGCCCTGCAGCTGCTCCGCGAGGCGGTCTCGCGACAGCCCTCCAACGTCGCCGCACTGGAGCTGCTGGCCGAGGCCGCCCAGCGCGCAGCACGATGGCAGGAAGCGGAGTTCGCCCTCAAGAGCGCCCTCGCCCTCCAGCCCGATAACCTCGAGCTCAAGCTCAGGCTCGGCGACGTGTTGCTCGCCATGGGCGACACCTCGGCCGCCCTCGACACCTTCCAGGAGCTCACCCAGCGCTTCCCCAACTCCGATCGTGCCTGGGCAGCGGTGGGGCTGCTCGACGCGCGCGTGGGCCGCGCCGACCGAGCGCTCGGAGAGCTGGCCCGCGCTCTGGAGGAGAACCCCCTGCTGCCGGAGGTGCAGCTGGCCTACGGCGAGCTGCTCTTGCTGCGCGGCGAGGACCAGAAGGCGCTCGCCGCCCTGCGCTCGGCCTCCAACCTCCTCCAGGACGACCCGCAGGTGGAGGCCCGTCTGGGCCAAGCCCTGCTCGCCCAGGGCTCTGGGGAGCGGGCTCTGCAGCACCTTGAGAGCGCCGTCCAGGGCGGCTTCCATCCCGCGGATGTCCAGCGGTCTCGGGTGCTCGCGCTGCTCGCCACCGACCGTCTCGAAGACGCGCGCCGAGCTCTCGACGCCGCCGACCTGGCAGGAGAACCCGACCTGCCGATCCTGCGCAGCCTCGTGGCGTTGCGCAGCGGCGATCCCGCCGCCGCCGAGACGCTTCTCCGTTCATCCCTGGCGGAGCATCCTGACGATCCAGTGCTGCTCAACCTGGCAGCGGTGGCCGCCTACCGCCAGGGACGCTACGCCGATGCCGTGACGATGCTCGAGCGGGCGGTCGCCGCAAGGTCAGAAAGCCCCGAGCTCCAGGGCAATCTCGGGCTCGCCAGGTCCGCCGCGGCTGCCAACCAGCTGCTCAACTCGGCGCTCGTCGTCCAGGCGGCGCCGAGGGCGCTGCGTTAGCCCCCACTCGCCCTCGGCCCGACGCCTCAGTTCATGCGAAGCTGTGCAGGAACCGCACGAGCTCCCGTGCCACCGCGTCGGGCTGGTGACCGGCCTGCCAGGCGGCACGGGCAGCGCGGCGCCGTGCCGCGGCCGTTGCGGTATCGCGCTCCTGCCACGCCCGCAGCAGCACCCGGGTGAGCTCGGCGGCAGCGGCAGGACCCGGCGTCACCCGCGGGGCCGCCGCCACCGGCCACTCCAGGAACTGATGCAGCCCGCTCACAGCCACCGGCGTGCCGGCGGCGAAGAAGCGGACCACAGCCGCCGAGGTCTCCCCCGCCGAGGGTGTCCGCAGGACGACGCCGAGGTCTGCCGCCGCCGGCAGGCGCACCATCGTCTCGGCGTCCACCCAGCCGGTGGTGGTGATGCACTCCTCGAGCCCGGCGTCCGCCGCCACTCGGACCACGCCCTCGAGGGCATCACCCTCCCCCACCAGCGCCAGGCGTACGGGAACCCCCAGCTGCCGAGCGGCGCCGAGACCGGCGAGGATCTCCCAAAGCCCCTTGGCCGGAGTGAGAAAGCCCAGGTGCATCAGGATGAGCTCGTCGTCGCCTACGCCCAGCCGTGCCCGTTCGGCAGCTCGGTCCACCACGCCGGGATCCCGCGCCGGCATGGGCAGCACCACCAGCGCGCGACCGGGGAGGTCGCGCTGCACCTGCCTGGCGGCCCATTGGGAGTGCACGACGACACCGTCGACGTCGGCCAGGAACGCCCTCCTGGCTGGCAGCAGAAACGGATCTCTCGCCCCGGTCAGACCCCAGCCGCGGGCGGCGGCCACCACGGCGCCCCTGTCACCGTGCGCTTGCACGAGAAGCCGCTCATACGCGCCACTGTCACCACCGGCGAGGGTCGACTCCACCAGCAGGTGATGCAGAACGAGGTCGTGTGCCACCACCACCACGCGAGGGTGGCGCAGGAGCGGGAGCAACCACTGATGGTGAGGATTGTTCCCGAGGTTGACGACGGTGACCTCTCCGGCCAGCGGCGGGGCAGCGACGTCGACGATCTCGAGCGCGGGATCGAGGCTCCAATCCGGGGCCGGAGCCCAGCCGGGCGGCGTGACCACGCGAACGTGGCTCAGTCGCGCCAGAGCGGGCAACAGCTCCGCGGCATAATCGCTCACCCCGGAGCGCACCGGCGGCAGCGGCGAGGCCCACAGCAGACGAAGCACCGCACTCATGGTAGCAGCCATCGCCGCACCGCTGGGCGGTGGCTGTTACCATGGCCCGGTGAAGGCGCTCAGACTCCTGGCTCTGGTCGTCTACGTGGGCTATCTGGTCCACGTGGGCCTTCTACTCCTGCTGGTTCCCTGGACCGACATCTGGTCCGTCCTCATTCTCGATCTCCCTCCCAAGTTGGCATTCGTCCTCGATGCGCCGGCCGTCCGCGGGGCTATCTCCGCCTTCGGTGTTCTTCACCTCATGCTCCTGGCGGCCGAGTTCCTCGTCCCGATTCCCCAGAGGGCCGCGTGATTCTCGGGGTCGGCGTCGACGTGGTGGGCTGGCCGCGCGTGGAGCGGATGCTCGCTTGCCACGGGCAGCGCTTCCTCGCGCGCTGCTTCGCCCACGCCGAGGTCCTGCGGATCAACGACCCGGGCCACGTGGCCGGGCTCCTGGCCGCCAAGGAGGCAGGTTTCAAGGCGCTGCGTCCCGGCCGCAGTAGCGGCATCGCCTGGCGACACCTCGCGGTGCACCGTCACCAGTCCGGCGTCCCCCGCCTGGAGCTCTACGGCCCCGCCCTTGAGCGCGCACGGCTTCTGGGAGTCGAGACGATCCATCTTTCCATCTCCCATGACGCGGGCGTCTCGGTGGCACTGGTTGTGCTCGAGGGCGACCCGTTGCGCTAAATCGGCCCGGAACGTATAGTTGCAGGGATGGGGCGCCGCGTTCTGGTCGTCGATGACGAGCCGTACCTGCTTCGCATTCTCTCGTTCAAGCTGCGCAGGGCCGGGTTCAGCACCTGTGAGGCCACCTCTGCCGAGGAGGCCCAGGAGCTGCTTCGCACGCAGACCGTGGACCTTGTACTCCTCGACGTCGCCCTTGCCACCCCCACCAACGGATTCCAGCTCGCCGAGTGGCTGAAGAGTCAACCGGACATCGCCGACGTCCCGGTCATCATGCTCACCGCACGCGGCTTCGCCCAGGACATCCGCCGCGGCCATGAGGTGGGCGCAGCAGGCTACATCACGAAGCCCTTCTCCACCGCCGAAGTGGTCCAGCGCGTCGAGGCGATCCTGGCGGAGTAGCTAGCGGCGGAGGTGGGCGGCCGCGAGGAGCGCCGGGGGAGTGTGGTTGTGGATGCTCCGGGGACCGGCTCCCGGGCGGCGGCTGGGCCGCCGCCCGTCGGCGCGTTCGCGAGGGCGGCAACGACGTGCGCCGGCGCGCGGCCAGCAGGCCACCCTCGGGCCCTCAGCGCCGAGTCGCCTGCCTGGTTGTTTGGGGCCAGTACTCCGGGCGCCAAGGGCCGAGGGAGCCCCCCTTGACGTTTCCCGCCAACGCGCCGCAAGGGAGAGCGCGCTCCAGGGAAGACGTCAAGGACGGCACGCCCGCCGGAGAACACCTGGCTCTGGGGTGCGGGTGGGGTGGCTTCTGCGGAGGGCATGGGAATGGTGGCAGGGGTTGCTCCGGGCACCGGCGCCCGGGCGGCGCCGTGCCGCCGCCCGTCGGCGCGTCCGCGAAGGGCGGCAACGGCAGAAGCTGCCGGCGGCGGCAACAGGCCCCCTTCGCGACCACAGCGCCGAGTCGCCTGCCTGGTCGTTTGGGGCCACTACTCCGTTCGCCAAGGGCCGAGGGAGCCCCCCTTGACGTTTCCCGCCAACGCGCCACAAGGGAGAGCGCGCTTGAGGGAAGACGTCAAGGACGGCACGCCCGCCGGAGGGCCTGTGCTTTGGGACGGTGGTGAGCCTCCTCCGCTGGTCGGTCGCGATCCGGCGGCACGATGTACTCCACACCAGCGCGAAGGGTGGCGCGCGAAAGTCGCGCGCCTACACAGCAGCGCACCGTACCCGACGCGCTGAGGCTGCCGGGGCCCGACCGAGTGGCCGAGAGGCCCCGAAGCGGCCGACGTGCCCCGGAGAACCCCAGGATTCCATGCCCCATCCCTCGTCGCCGGAGGCGACGGTACCGGGTGGGCGGGTGGGACACGGCGTCGACGAGGGGGACGGCGTCGCCTTCGTCGCGAGGGCCGCGAGGTGGCGTTCCCCGTGGTGGCGCAGCCGCCGTGGAGGACGCCGCATCGCGGGCCGTAGCAGAAGGCGCTCGACCCGTCCCCCGGCGGGACGCAGCTTTGCTGCGTTCCGGCCGCCGTCAGGCGGCAGACGCTTCCATGGCCTTTGCCGAGCCAACGAGTCGCGCCGCCGTCGGTTTTCTGGGTGCGATTTGCGACCGAATCGAGGAGGGACTGATCTCATGATCGTCCCGACGAAGATGAGGAAGCAAAGCGCGGCCAGAGGGCCGGCGCCGGCGCGACTTGTTCATTACAGAGAGAGTGGGATCTCTCTACCCTTCCGGAGCATGCCCTCGGGCGCACCGGGCCGCCGGGACACGCCGCTGTGGCGCAGCCACGGCCGGACGCGATGGTCGTACCGGCACATGCTTGCATCCGTGCGCGGCGGCCGGCGGGTGGCCGGCATGGCCGCGAAGCGGCCGGCGTGCCCCGGCGGCTGTACACTCCGCCGAAGCATCCCAGCCCCTGTCAGTAAGGACAACCCGTGGTGCTGCGTGACATGACGCCCGGTCGCCTTGACGAGCCGACGGGCGCCGCGTAGGCTCGCATGCCGGAGGCGAGACGCAATGTACCGCGAGACCCTCAACCTTCCCCGGACCGGCTTCGCCATGCGGGCGCACCTACCGCAGCGCGAGCCCGAGATGCTGCAGCGGTGGCAGGAGATGGGCCTCTACGACGCCATCCGCGCCGCCCGCCGGGGAGCCCCGCGCTTCCTCCTCCACGACGGCCCGCCCTACGCCAACGGCCACATCCACATGGGCCACGCCCTCAACAAGATCCTCAAGGACGTCATCGTCAAAGCCCACACCATGCAGGGCCACGACGCTCCTTACGTCCCCGGCTGGGATTGCCACGGTCTGCCCATCGAGCACCAGGTCGACAAGCAGCTCGGTTCCCGCAAACGGCACATGAGCATCAGCGAGATCCGCCGCGCCTGCCGCGAGTACGCCGAGAAGTTCGTTGCCGTGCAGCGCGAGGAGTTCACCCGCCTCGGCGTCTTCGGCCGTTGGGATGATCCCTACCTCACCATGGATTTCGCCTACGAGGCCGAGATCGCGTCGGCGCTCCACGGCTTCTTCCTCGCCGGCTACATCGAGCACGGCTTCAAGCCCGTGCACTGGTGCCCGTCCTGCCGCACCGCCCTGGCCGAGGCCGAGGTTGAGTACGAGGACCACACGAGCCCATCCATCACCGTGGCCTTCGCCCTCGGAGCGGACGCCCGCGAGCGCCTGGGGCTCGGAACCGACGAGCCGGCCGCGGCATTGATTTGGACGACCACCCCCTGGACGCTGCCCTCGAACCTCGCCATCGCCCTTCATCCCGACTTCGACTACTCCGTCGTGCGGGCCAACGGTGCCCTCTACCTGGTCGCCAGCGAACTGGCGGACTCCACCGCCAAGCTCGCAGGCTGGAAGTCATTGGAGACCGTTCGCCAGTTCCGCGGCGCCGACCTCGAGGGCGCCCACTACCGCCACCCCTTCCTCGACCGTGACGGGCTCTTCATCCTCGGCGACCACGTGACCCTCGACCAGGGCACGGGCCTGGTGCACACCGCCCCGGGGCACGGCCTCGAGGATTTCCAGGTGGGCGCCCGTTACGGCCTCGAGCCCTACGCCCCGCTGGACGACGGGGGCCGCTTCACCGACGCCGTGCCCGACTGGGCCGGTGACAGCGTCTTCGCCGCCAACCCCAAGATCGTCGAGCGCCTCGAGGAGCGCGGCGTGCTCGTCGCGGGCGGGAAGGTGACCCACTCCTACCCCCACTGCTGGCGCTGCAAGTCCCCGGTGATCTTCCGCGCCACCCCGCAGTGGTTCATCCGCATGGATCGTCACGATCTTCGCCAGCGCGCCCTGGAAGGGGTCCGGGGCGTGGACTGGCTGCCGCGCTGGGGCGAGGCGCGCATCGAGGGGATGGTCGAGAACCGTCCCGACTGGTGCATCTCCAGACAGCGCCTGTGGGGCGTGCCCATCACCATCCTCACGTGTACCGGCTGCGACCAGCCGGTGGTGGACGAGAGCGTGTTCGACCACATCCGCGGCCTCTTCCTCGCTGAGGGCGCGGACGCCTGGTTCACCCACGAGCCCGCCGAGCTCCTGCCCGCCGGCTACGTCTGTCCGGGGTGCGGCCGCAACCGCTTCGAAAAGGAGACGGACATCCTCGACGTGTGGTTCGACTCTGGCGTCAGCCACCTGGCGGTGTGCGACAGCGACCGCTGGAAGCTGTGGTGGCCCGTGAACCTCTACGTGGAGGGCCAGGATCAGTACCGCGGCTGGTTCCAGTCCTCCCTGGTGATGGCCGAGGGCCTCAAGGGCCGGGCACCATACGATCAGGTGCTCACGCACGGCTTCGTGGTGGACGCAAACGGTCACAAGATGTCCAAGTCCAGGGGCAACATGATCATGCCCCAGGAGATCATGAAGAAGTACGGCGCCGACATACTGCGTCTGTGGACCGCGATGGTGGACTTCCGCGAGGACATGCGGATCTCCGACGAGGTCATGACGCGAAGCGCCGACGCCTACCGCAAAATCCGCAACACGGTGCGCTTCCTCCTCGCCAACATCGCCGACTTCGAGCCCGAGAGCCACCACGTTGACCTCTCCCATGTGCGCGGCATGGACGCATGGATGCTGCGCCGGACGCGCGAGCTGGCGGACCGCGTGCTGGACGCGTACCAGACCTACGAGCTCTCGTCCATCTACCACCGGGTCATCAACTTCAGCACCGTGGAGCTGTCCAGCCTCTACCTCGACGTCCTCAAGGACCGCCTCTACTGCGAGCACCCCGACGAGCCTTCCCGCCGCGCCACCCAGACGGTGCTGTATGAGGTGGCTCGTTCTCTCCTGACCCTGCTGGCGCCGGTCCTCTCGTTCACCACTGACGAGGCCTGGCAACAGCTTCCCGGCGAGCACGAGGCGTCGGTCCACCTGGCCGGCTTCGCCACCCTTCCCGAGGTCGTCGAGGACGCCGAGGACGATCTCCGTTGGCAGCGCCTCCTGGGCCTGCGCGAGGTCGTCTACCGCCAGCTCGAGGCACTTCGACAACGTGAGGTGATCGGCAAGGCCCTGGAGGCCGAGGTCGTCCTCGTGGGCGACGCGCGCACGCTGGAGGACGATCTCACGGCCACCGGCACCAACCTCGCCGACCTCCTCATCGTTTCGGCGGCGGCCGGCGGTGAGGCTGACGGTGCCGAGGCGGTGCCCGCCTACCCCGGCCTGGCGGTCGGTTCCAGGCCGTACGACGCCCCCACCTGCGCTCGCTGCTGGCGGCGCGCCCCCACACTCGTCGAGGACCCCGCCGCTCCCGATCTCTGCCCGCGCTGCCACGGCGTCGTGACCAGGCTGATCGCGGAAGGCCGGGCCACTCCCGCCGAGAAAGCCTGATGCGGCGGACGCTACCCTGGTTCCTCGCCACACTGGTGCTGGTCCTCGACCGGATCACCAAGATGGCGGTGCTGCGAACGCTCCCCGAGGGCGGTTTCGTCCCGGTCTTCCCTGGCCTCGCGGTAGTTCACGTCCACAACCGGGGCATCGCCTTCTCCCTCTTCGCCGACGGCGGCCCGCTCGGCCAGCGGCTGCTGCAGATCGTCATCCTCGCGGCGGTGGTCTTCATTGCCGTCATCGCCTACCGCCACGCCCACGGTTCGGCGTTCGCCGCCGTCGGGCTCGGCCTCATCCTCGGCGGAGCAGTGGGCAACCTGGTGGACCGTCTGCTCTACGGCTGGGTGGTGGACTTCATCCACGTGTGGGTGCAGTTGGGCGAGCGCGTGTACTCGTGGCCGGACTTCAACGTCGCCGACAGCGCCATAACGGTGGGGGCGGTCTTCCTGGTCGCCAACGAGCTGCGGCGCCGACCCGCGGGGGCCGAGGAGAACGATGCATCCGATCCTGATTGACCTCGGCTTCATCCAGATTCCCACCTACGGCGTCATGCTCATCGTCGCCGTGGCGCTGGCGGTGTGGACCCTCAAGCTGCGCGCTCAGCAGTCCGGGCAGGACGCCCCCCGACTGGTCGACTTGGCCCTGTGGCTGGTGATCTGGGCCCTGCTGGGCTCCAAGCTGCTCCTGGTCATCGTCGAGCTGCCGCGCTACCTGCGGCACCCCGCCGAGCTGGGCGGCGTACTGCGCGCCGGCGGCGTCTTTCTCGGCGGGCTCCTCGCCGGAATCGCCGCAGCAGCGGTGCTGATGCGGCGCTACCGCCTGCATTTCCTACCCACCGCAGACGTCCTGGTGCCGTCGGTGGCGCTGGGCCAGGCGATTGGCCGGGTTGGCTGTCTCATGGCGGGCTGCTGCTGGGGCGCACGCTGCTCGCTGCCGTGGGCGATCACGTACACCAACCCGCAGGCCCAGGCCAACGTGGGCACACCGCTGGGCGTCCCCCTGCACCCCTACCCGATCTACGAGGGGCTGTTCGACCTCGCCCTCTACGTCGTGCTCGCCGCACTCTTCCGCCGCGGCCTCACCGCCGGGCGGGTCTTTGCCACCTACCTCATCGGGTACGGCGGCGGGCGCTTCTTCCTCGAGTTCACCCGCGGCGACGAGATCCGCGGTTTCGTCTTCGGCGGCCTCCTCTCCACCAGCCAGTTCATCGGGCTGTTGATGGTGGCGACCGGCGTGGGAATCCACGCATGGCTGTCACGGCGCCGCAAAAACCCTGCGCCGGGACGGTGAGCACCCGGCACAGCTTCACCGTGCCCGAGGCGTGCGCGGGACTCCGTCTCGACCGCACGCTGGCGCTGCTCCATCCCGAGTGGACCAGATCCCATGCGCGCCGGCTCATCGACGCCGAGTGCGTGCTGGTGGCAGGCCGAGCCGGCAAGCCTTCCACGGTTGTCGCTTCCGGTGATCTCATCGAGGTGGATGAGCCGGAGGCCACCCGTCCCGACGCCGCGCCCGAGGCGATTCCCCTGGACATCGTCTACGAGGACGAGGACATCCTCGTCGTCAACAAGCCGGCGGGGCTGGTGATCCACCCTGCCGCCGGCAATCCCTCCGGCACGCTCGTCAACGCCCTGCTCCACCACTGCACCGACCTGTCCGCCATCGGCGGAGTCGAGCGGCCTGGCATCGTCCATCGCCTCGACAAGGATACATCCGGGGTCATGGTCGTGGCCAAGAGCGACTCGGCCCACCAGCGCCTGTCCCTGGCCTTCCGCCGGCGCACCGTGTCCAAGACCTACTTCGCGGTGTGCTACGGGGTACCCGAGGGGCGCGAGGGGGTGGTCGAGGGCGCCATCGGTCGCCATCCGTCGGAGCGGAAGCGCATGGCGGTAGTGGCGTCCGGCCGCCAAGCCCGAACCCTGTACGAGGTGCTCGAGACCTTCCCCGGAACGGCGACCCTGGCCTGCCGCCCGGTCACCGGCCGGACCCACCAGATCCGAGTGCACATGGCCCACGCCGGCCACGCCCTGGTGGGCGACCGCCTCTACGCCGGTCGCCAGTGGCGCAACGTCACCGAGCCTGCCGCGGCCGCCGCCTGCCGCGCCTTCCCCCGGCAGGCCCTACACGCGTGGCGGATCGCCTTCGACCACCCGATCACCGGTGCCCGAGTTGCGTTCGAGGCGCCTCTGCCCGACGACCTCCGGGCCCTGGTCGAGACCCTCCGCGGCTCGGAATAGGAGGGGATGCAGCGGAGGTTGCGGGCACCACCATGGCCAACCGACTCGCGGGCGAGAGCAGCCCCTACCTCCTGCAGCATGCCGACAACCCGGTGGACTGGTACCCGTGGGGCGAAGAGGCGTTTGCCCGAGCCCATGCCGAGGACCGGCCCGTCTTCCTCTCCATCGGCTATGCCACTTGCCATTGGTGCCACGTGATGGCGCACGAGTCCTTCGAGGACCCGGAAACCGCGGGGCTGCTCAACGACGCATTCGTCTGCGTGAAGGTCGACCGCGAGGAGCGCCCCGACGTGGACCAAGTCTACATGACGGTCTGCCAGCTCCTCACCGGGAGCGGCGGCTGGCCCCTCACCATCGTCATGACCCCCGACCGCAGGCCCTTCTACGCCGCAACCTACCTGCCCCGCCAGGGTCGCTGGGGGCGACCCGGGGTGATGGAGCTGGTGCCGAAGATCCGGAAGATGTGGTGGGAGAAGCGCGCCACGCTCGAGAGCTCGGCGGCGGAGATCACCCGCCACCTGGAGGCTGCGGCTGCGCCCCGCAGCGGCGACGTGGACGGGGAGCTGGTGGCCGAGGCGGCTGCCGCACTCGCCGTGCGCTTCGACGCCGCCCATGGCGGCTTCGGCTCAGCGCCCAAGTTCCCATCGCCCCACAACCTGTTGCTTCTTCTCCGGCGCTGGCGAAAGGCCGGCGACGCCCACACCCTGGCGATGGTCGAGACTACCCTCGATGCCATGTGGCGGGGCGGAATCCACGACCACCTGGGCGGCGGCTTCCACCGCTACTCCACCGACCGCGAGTGGCTGGTACCGCACTTCGAGAAGATGCTCTACGACCAAGCGATGATGCTTCTCGCCGGAACCGGGGCCTTCCGCGCGACCCGGGACCCCCGCCACGCCGAGCTCGTGCGCGACATCGTCGGCTACCTAGAGCGCGACATGACCGACGCTGGCGGCGCCTTCTACTCGGCCGAGGACGCCGACAGCGACGGCGAGGAGGGCCGCTTCTACGTATGGAGCCTGGCGGAGCTTGCCGAACAGCTCGGCCCCGAGGACGTGAAGCTCGCGGCTCAGGTGTGGGGCGTCACCGAGGCGGGTAACTTCCGCGACGAGGTCAGCGGTGGTGAGACCAGCCGCAACATCCTCCACCTGCCCCACTCCCTCGCCGACGCCGCCGGCCGGCTCGAGCTTGACGAGGCGTCACTGCGGGAGCGGATGGCCAGGATCACCGACACTCTGCTGGCAGCGCGCTCGCGACGGCCGCGGCCACTCTGCGACGACAAGATCCTCACCGACTGGAACGGCCTCGCAATCGCCGCCATCGCCCGCGCCGGAGCCGTACTGGGCGAGCCCTCCTGGGTGGAGCGAGCA
The DNA here is from genome assembly GCA_963844845.1 of uncultured Acidobacteriota bacterium. GTDB lineage: Bacteria > Acidobacteriota > Thermoanaerobaculia > Thermoanaerobaculales > Sulfomarinibacteraceae > CAWJPW01. The sequence continues at coordinate 20,721 of CAWJPW010000004.1, read as the reverse complement.
GCCGCCGCCGCAGACTTCCTGCTGACCCGTCTGCACCTCCCGAATGGGACCCTGCTCCACCGCTACCGAGCCGGAGAGGCGGCGGTACCGGGCTTCCTCGACGACTATGCCTGCCTGTGCTGGGGCCTCACGGAGCTCTACGACGCCACTCTCGAGCCCGCTCGTCTCGTGCTGGCCGTGGAGCTCGCAGAGGCGATGCTCGAGCGCTTCTGGGACGACGACGACGGCGGTTTCTTCCTCACCGCCGCCGACGCCGAACCGCTCCTGGTGCGGCCCAAGGACGCCTACGACGGCGCCTCCCCTTCGGGCAACTCGGTGGCCGCGCTGGTCCTCGTGCGCCTCGCCCGTCTCACCGGCCGCGCTGACCTCGAGGAGCGCGCCGCCGCCATCCCCCCCGCCTTCGCCGCGGCCCTCCGGCAGGCGCCCGCCGGGTTCTCGTTCCTGCTCACAGTCATGGACGAGGCCGCCTCGCCGTCCCTCCAGGTCGTGGTGGTCGGCGAGCCGGGCGCCGCGGACACCCGCGACCTCCTCGCCGCGACCCGCACCCACGCGCCGCCGGGCACAGGGGTCCTTCTGGTGCCTCAGGGACCTGCCGGCGAGACGGTGCGGCGAGTCGCGCCCTTCGCCGCCGCGTACGAAACGGTGGCGGGTAAGGCCACTGCCTACGCCTGCCGCGACTTTCGCTGCCAGCTGCCCGTGACCCAGGCCCATGCCCTCGCCCAACTCCTGTCGACCTCGGCAGACGAGTGAGGGCTCGCGAATCACTCGAGGGCCACTGGAGGCTCGGGCGCGCTTCATTCCGGCCACCCACATTGCAGCGGTCGATGACCTCAGCCCGCGGGATCGAAGAGGGGTGGCCGCCGGCCGAACCACGGCCGGGCCTCCTCCAGCTGGGCGGCGACGCGGAACAGGGTGGCTTCGGCTCCGGTGCGGGCGGCGATCTGTACGCCGATGGGCAGGCCATCGTTGGTCCAGTGGAGCGGCACCGACATGGCCGGCTGGCCGGTCTGGTTGAAGAGCATCGTGTTGGCGGTGCGTTCCAGCGCCTCCGCAGCCAGGCGGTCGAGGGCCGTGAGTAGCAGCCGCTTCGCGGGAACGGCGCGCAGCACGGCCATAGCCGCCGCTTCGACCCGGGAGGGGTCGAGCTCACCGATGAGCGCGGGAGGATAGGCCATGGTGCTGGTGAGCAGGAGGTCGTAGCGCTGGAAGAAGGCGGCCACCTGACGCGCGGCGGCGTAGGTGAGATCCAGGGCGGCCAGGTAGCGGGCGCCACTCAGCTTCCAGCCGATGAGCCCGAGCAGCCAGGTAGCCGGCTCGAAGTCGGCGGCCTTGGGCCGCCGGCCCACGGCGGAGCCCGCGAGATCGATCCCTCGCGCCGTGCCCACCGCCACCACCGTCAGGTAGGCGTGGCGCAGCTGATCGCGATTGAACTCGGGCGCGGCCTCCTCCACGTCGTGTCCCAGCTCCCTCAACAGCGCGGCCGACTCCTCCACCGCTGCCCGGCACTCGGGATGAGTGTGCTCCCCGAACAGGGACCCGGTCGAAAAGGCGACGCGCAGGCGCCCCGCGGGAGCACCCACCTCCTCGAGGAATCGCCGCTCAGGCACCGGGGCGGCGTAGGGCGCACCCAGATCCGGCCCGCAGGTGGCGTCGAGCAGGGCGGCGCTGTCGCGCACGCTGCGGGTCAGCCCGTGCTCCTGCACCAGCCCCGCCCACGCCTCGCCCACATCGGGCCCCAGGGGGTTGCGCCCCCGCGTCGGTTTGAGACCGAAGAGCCCGCAGCAGGACGCCGGGATGCGGATGGAGCCGCCGCCGTCGCCACCGTGCGCCATTGGCACCAGGCCCGCTGCCACCGCCGCGGCCGAGCCGCCGCTGGAGCCCCCCGGGGTGTGGGCGAGGTTCCACGGGTTGCGCGTGGGTCCGTAGAGCTTGGGCTCGGTGACCCCCATGATGCCGAGCTCCGGCGTGTTCGTTCGGCCCAGAAGCACCAGGCCGGCGGCGTGGTGACGCCGCACCAGCTCGCTGTCATGGTCCGGGACGAAGCCGGCCAGGAAGCGGCACGCGGAGGTGAGCGGATGACCCTTCCACGCCGCGAGAAGGTCCTTGAGCAGAAAGGGAACGCCGCGAAACGGTCCCTCGGGTAGCGGCCCGCGCGCCTGCGCCCGGGCGGCACCGTCTGCTCGGTGCACCACCGCGTTGAGCGCGGGGTTGCGGGCGTCGATGCGAACCAGGGCCGCCTCCACCAGCTCGCTGGGCGACACCTCCCCCGAACGCGCCAGCCGGGCGAGCCCGAGGGCGTCGAAGGACTCGTACTCCGGAAGGGGCAGGGACATCGCCGACCTCCGTCACCGCTGGCAACCTCTCCCGCCAATCTACCAGAAGGCTCCCGGGGGTCGCAGCCGGCGGCATGCCGGCTCCCCGTAGACCGTTCTACGATGGGGACCGGTCCCGTCGGGCCGATCCACAGGAGGTTTCATGCCGTTCGTACCAGCCGACGAGCTCTCACGGCGTATTGCCGAGCTGCAGCACCGCCTCGCCGACGACCAGGTCGACGGAGCTCTTCTGCACGGGACCACCAGCCTGCTCTACTTCGCCGGTACGGCCCAGCAGGCCCACCTCTGGGTGCCCGCCGCGGGCGAACCGATTCTGCTGGTCCGCCGCGTTTTCGAGCGCGCCCGCGCCGAGTCCGCCCTTGTCGAGATCCGCCAGCTCGACAGTCTGCGCTCCTTGGCCGGCGTCATCGGCGCTGCGGAACGGATCGGCATGGAGCTGGACATCCTGCCGGTGAGCCTGTTCCGCCGCTACCAGAGGCTGCTCCCCGGGGTCGGCGAGATCAGCGATGCCGGCCCGGCGACCCGCATCATCCGGGCGCGCAAGAGCGAGCTGGAGATCGCGGCCGTGCGCGGCGCGGCGCGTGCGGCTGACGCGGTCTTCACCGCCGTGGCCGAGGCGCTGCGGGAGGACATGACGGAGCTCGAGCTCTCCATCGTGGTGGAGGCCGCCGAGCGCCGGCACGGATTCCAGGGCATGCTGAGGTGGCGTGCCGCCACCGGATTCGAGTGCCCGTGGGCTCACGTACTCGCAGGCCCGAGCGCCCTCGCCTTCAGCTTCGCCGACACCCCCTTCGGCGGCGCGGGTGTCACCCCGGCGGCGCCCTACGGCGCCAGCCACCGCCGAATCCGACGCGGAGTGCCCGTGTGCGTCGACTTCGCTCTCGCCCGCGACGGCTACATCCACGATGCCACCAGGACCTTCTCGGTGGGTCCCCTCCCCCACGAGCTAACCGCCGCCCACGATGTCGCCCGTTCGATGCACCGCATGATCGAGAAAGAGGCCCGCCCGGGCGCCACCGGAGCCGAGCTGTGGGACCGCTGTCTCACCGTGGCGGCGAACGCCGGGCTCGAGGAGCGGTTCATGGGCTACGGCGCCGAGCGTGTCCACTTCGTGGGCCACGGCGTGGGCCTCGAGCTCGACGAGCTCCCGGTCCTGGCGCCGCGCCAGGAGATGCCGCTTCAGGCCGGCCACGTCATCGCGGTGGAGCCCAAGTTCTTCTTCCCAGGGGTCGGGGCCGTCGGCGTCGAGAACACCTACGTGGTGCGGGAGGACGGCGCCGAGAACCTCACCGTGACCCCCGAGGACCTGACGGTGGTTTAGCGCCATGCGGACGCCAGGGAGGAGACCGCGGCGCCCCACGGGGTTCGCGCGCCAGAGGCACGCCGCCCGACTGCGTATCGTCTTCGACCTGCTCCACTCGCTGCTACATCCGCCCGATGGTGAGCCGGGAGAGGCGCCCCCCGTCTCCACGCGTACAGCGCTGGCATCCGGACCGCCCGCTGCGGACGGATTTCGAACCCTGCGCCTGCTGTCCTGGAACGTCCATCGCGGCTACGACCTCGCTCCCCTCGCCCGCGGCCTCTCAGCCCTGGTGCAGGAGCACCGCCCCCACCTCGTACTGCTTCAGGAGGTTCCGGTGTATCCCCACGAGGCGTTCTTGGAGCTGGCGAAAGTGAGCGATACGCTGGCCGGTTATCACCTCACCTTTGCACCGATGCACCGGGTGCTGCAGCGCTGCTCCTACTACCCGTTCACGGCGTCGGGCCAGCTCACCGCGTCGTGGCAGGCACCGGTCGCGACCACGCTGCTGGCCCTGCCTCCGGTCTCACGCCCCAAGCTCGGACCGGCACATCGGATCGCCCGCGTGGCCGTGCTCACCGACTACCGCCTCGGTCCCCGGCTCCTCCGCGTCGCTCACCTCCACCTCGAGAACACCACCGGCCCGCGCGGCAGACTGCGCCAGCTCGAGCTCGCGCTCACTGCGTCCGAGGCCTCTCATTCCGACGTCCTCGTTGCCGCCGGCGATTTCAACACCTTCTTCGGGCCGTTCGAGGAGTCCGCCGGCCGGCTGCGCCGGGCGGGGTTCACCCAGGCGCCATCCCCGCGCCTCCTCGTCCCCGACGTCGACTGGTTCTTCGCCCGTGGCGCCCGGATCACCGCCCGCAGGCTCCCCATCGGCGGCTCCGACCACCGCCCCGTCCTCGCCGAGCTCCAGCTGCCCTGACTCGCTTGTCATGCTTCGCTGAAGGCTCATGGCGGAGGCTCGGCCCAGGCTCATGCCTTCGAGCGCTCTCCCACCGCCGCTCTCCCGCGCGAGCATTCCTCAGCACCCCAGGACCGCCGAGAGTCGCGGGCCCGCTACTCCAGATACCCGAGGCTTTTGAGGCGCTGCACGCTGTCCTGGTCCAGCACTCCGGCGCCGAGCTCGTCAGCGCGCCCCAGGCCCTCCAGGATCGTACCGATGCAGACCTCCAGGTCCCGGGAGGGAGCGGCCCCGACAGGCGCGAGATCGTGGGTCTCACGGGGGTCGGCCTTCAGGTCGTACCGGGAGACTGCGCCAGGCTCCAGGCGGTAGAGCTCCTTCAGGTGACCGCGCACGGCGCCCACCTCGAGGAGGCCCTGGGAGCGCGCGCGGTCCGACTCGTGGCGTAGCTTCACTGCGCCCTTGTGGGCCTGAACGCACACGAGGCGATCGCTCCCGCCCGCCGGCCCGCCCAGCAGCGGAGCGCTCCAGTCGCGCCCGGTGAACGCCCCGGGGACCGGGACTCCCATCAGCCCGAGCACCGTCGGCGCGAGGTCGGTGATCAGCGCCGGAGCGTCGCTGGTGCGCGCCTCGACATGCCCGGGCCACGAGAGCCCCATGGGAATCCACAGCGTCGGTTCGTACAGGTGCCGCCCGTGTCCCCAGTACCCGTGCTCACCCAGGCTCTCGCCGTGGTCGGCGCCGACGACGACCATGAGACGTTCGGCGGGGACCAGCTTGTGCAGCTGGTCCAACAGCCGGCCGAGCTGGTGATCGGCGGCCGCGACCTCGGTGTCGTAGCGACCGCTCCGACCGGCGTTCTCCGAGATGCCCAGCCTTGCGCCCTCCTCCGAGTGGTAGCGGTACGGTGCATGGGGCTCGACGTAGTGAACCCAGAGAAAGAATGGGGCCGCACCGCGCTGCGCCTGCTCGCCCCGCACCCACTCCAGCGCCGCGTCGGTGAGGTCCTCGGCGGTGGCCTCGCGATTGAACAGGCCAAACCACCGGCGTCGCGAAAACACGCCCTCGTACTCCTCGAAGTGCTCGCCCAGCCCGGTGAGGTTGTCCTTCAGTGTCCAGTTGCCCACGAACGCCGCGGTGCGCCAGCCGAGCTTGGCCAGGAGCTTGGGCAGCGAGCCGAGACCCGGCGCCATGCGCAGGCCGTTGCGGGTCGTACCGTGGTCCTCTGGCGGCAGGCTGGTGAGCATCGAGGTGAGCGACGGGGCGGTGAGCGGCTCCACCGTGTGCGCCGCCGTGAAACGCACGCCCCGGCTCAAAATACGGTCGATGCTCGGGGTCGTCGGGCGCTCGTAGCCGTAGGCGGAGACGCGATCCGCCCGCAATGCGTCAACCGTCACCACCACGATCGACGGACGCTCCAGCGCCCGCGCCCCGGCGGGAGCGGCCGCTATCGTCAGCATCACTCCAGTCAGCATCAACCTGAACGAGCGACCCACCATCTTCAGCCCTCCGAACAACCGGCTCCGCGGTCGACGCAGAAGGCTAGCATGGCCGCGTGCCCTTTAGCCGTGCAACACTACCGCTGTCTCAATCACGGCGATGAGGTTCATCGCCGCGTGCATGATCACGGTCAGGTTGGCGGACCCGGTGCGAAGCCGCGCGACTCCGAGGAGGAGCCCGCTCAGGAGCACGATCCCCATGTGAAAGGCATCGTACTGCAGGTGCAGCGATGCCCATGCCACGGCGGTCAGGATCACCGCGCCGCTGCCGCCGAGGGCCGAGGCTTGCAGGCCTCTGAACAGGAACCCGCGGAAGAAGAGCTCCTCGAAGAAGGGGGCGGCCACCAGCAGGGCGAGGAGGAGAAGCGGCAACGAACCGGCGCTACGCAACGCCTGCGTCATGAACTCGGGAACCACCGCCTCGCCCGCGAGAAGGCTGCCGAGGTCAAAGGCGAGCACCGCCGCCGCCAGCACCCCGAGCCAGACCACCAGCTGAGGGGCGGCCGGCCGCTTCAGGCCGAGGTACGCCTTGGCCGTCCAGCCCCGAGCACGGCAGATGAGCACGAGCATGGCCAGCGCCGGCACGGTGGACGCCAGCGAGGAGACGGCGAGGACGAGACCATTGGCGCCGAGGTGCTGGATCGCGTCCGAGAGGCTCCCTGCCGTGCCGCTGTGCATCCTCACCGCAACGAAGACCGCGAGAACCGCGACCTGCATTCCGATAAAGACAACCATCACCGCGAGCCCGAGCCCCATGGTGGCGCCCAGCCCGAACGGACGAGGCGGCTCGGGCGTCACGCCTGAGACGTCCGGCAGCTGCTGCGCCTCACTCATGGTCCTGCCGGCTCCACGCCTCGGCCAGCGCCGCGTCCGCCCACTCCCGGACCACCGGCTCGGACCACACGGCCTCCATGTAGGCGCCTGCTCCGCCCCCGGGGGCCACCCCGTAGGTGCGGAAGCGGCTCACTACCGGGGCGAAGAACGCATCGGCGACGGTGAAGCCGCCGAAGAGGAATCGGCCGGCGTCGGCAGCACGCGCTCGGCATTCCTCCCACAGCGTGGTGACCCGCTCGATGTCCTCGACCAGCCCCGGAGCATCCAGCGGAGCGGGCAGTGAGGCGCGGAGATTCATGGGCATGTGGGTACGCAGCGCCTGGAAGCCCGAGTGCATCTCGGACGAGACCGCTCGGGCGGTGGCGCGCGCCGCCGGGTCGGCAGGCCAGAGCCGGGCCTCGGGGAAGGCCTCCGCCAGGTGCTCACAGATGGCCAGGGAGTCCCACACCACGACCTCGCCGTGGCGCAGCAACGGTACCCGCCCCGACGGCGAGTGCTCGAGAATCCGTGACTTCGTGTCCGCTTGGTCCAGGGGAATGAGGATCTCCTGGAAGTCCGCCCCGGTGCGCTTGAGGGCGAGCCACGCCCGCATGGACCAGGACGAGAGGTTCTTGTCGCCGATGACCAGGGTCAGAGTGCTCATGCCGCCTCCTCGTGCCGCGGCCCAGAGTAGCGCGTCCCTCTTCGGTTATGCCCGAGCACGGGATGCGGCTCGTACCGGGGCGGCGAGGTGATCGTCGCCGAGCAGTTGGTCCACCGCAGCCAGCGCGTCCTCGAGATGCATGAACCGCGAGTACTGCATGAGATGTCCTTTCACTGCACGGGACCAGGTCAGCCCAACGAGATCGAGCTCCCTGGAATGGCCCCGGCCCCAGCGAGGTTGCCGCCGCCGGAGGTCCCCGATGGCAGGTTCGATCACCAGGTTCGCCCAACGCAAGGCATGGTCGATGGTCGCCGCAGGGGCCGCGATCACTGCCGCCGTGCTCGCCCGTCGCGCCCTCACCGCGGGCTGGCGTCGTGCCCGCGGCGAGGAGCCCCCTGTCGACCCCAGCGCCCACGACGTGAGCCTTGCCGAGGCGGTTGCGTGGACCGTGGCGGCCGCTGCCACCGTGGAGGTGGCCCGCCTCCTCGCCACTCGCGGCGCCGCCACCATCTGGTACGAGGTCACCGGCAGCCCACCACCTGGCGGCTAGCCGCCAGGTGGTACGTCCGCGCTGGGACCTGGCTGGGCGAGGATCCGGGCGATGGGCCGCAACGCCATCCACCACTGCTCCCGGGGCCGCTGGTGCTCGGCGTCGATGAGCCGCGGGAAGTCCTCGAAGCTGGTCATCCCGGTAGCGCCACCGGCCGCCCCGATGAACACCACACCGTCCCGGCCGCCCATGGCTTCCTCCAATATCCACTCGGTGCAGCGAGCGGCCAGCCGGCTGGCCTGGATGCGGTCGAAAGGCGTGGGGTTGCCACCCTGCTGGAGGTGACCCAGGATCGCCTGGCGAACCTCGAACAGCTCGGCGCCCTCCTCGCCCAGGAGCGACGCCATGAAGTTGGTCGTGTAGATAGAATTGGCGAGCTCGTTGCGGATCACCAACCCGAGCCGCTTGCCGCCCAGGAAGCCCTCTCGCAGGTGCTGCAGGTCGGTGCGCAGGTCGTCGAGGGTGACCCCCTCCTCGTTGAGGTAGACCCGCTCCGCCCCGGTGGCGAGCCCGCTCATGAGGGCGAGGAAGCCACAGTGCCGCCCCATCACCTCGACCACGAAGCACCGTTGCGAGGCCACCGCCGACTGCTTGATCTTGTCCACCGCGCTGACGATGCTGTTGAGCGCGGTGTCCGCCCCCACCGAGATCTCGGCACCCGGAAGGTTGTTGTCGATGGTCGCGGGGAGGACCACGATGGGCATCTGAAAGGCCGGGTAGTCGTCCCGCTCAGCGAACAGGCGGGACACCGACTCGTAAGCGCTCCATCCCCCGATCACCATAAGCCCGTCGATGCCGTGCTGCTCGATGGTCCGCGCGATCGCGTACAGATCCTTGCCCGCCGGGATCTTGCGGTTGGTCCCCAGCTCCGCGCCGCCGAGCGAGGCCCACCCGCGCATGCTCATCCACCCCATCTCCTCGAGGTCGCCGCCGATGAGGCCAGCGAAGCCGTTGCGCACCCCCAGCATGGTGTGGCCACGATCGAGCCCCATGCGCACCGCGACCCGCACGGCGGTGTTCATCCCGGGAGCGAGGCCGCCGGAATGGACCACCGCCAGGCGGAGCCGACGCTGCCCCTGTTCGGGCGGATGCGGCAGCGACCGCACCAGGATTCTGAGGGTGTGAAACGCCTCCCGAAAGCCGGCGCCACGCAGCTGCAGGGCCCGGGCCGAGTCGCGGGCGTCCACTGCGGCGACCACCTCTCTGGTTACGCCCACGCATTCCTCAAGGGAGGTGAGCGCGATCGCGCCCGACCGCACCCCGACCATCTGCGGCACCTCCTCGGACGTCGCCGATAGCGTCTGTGTCACTGCCGCGTGCCCCAGCACCGTGCTCAAGTACCGGTCATAGGCCGACGGCGAGCCCCCGCGCTGGACGTGGCCGAGGATGGTGAGCCGCACCTCCTCACCCAGCAGCTCCTCCAGGGCGTCACGGACGTCGATGGAGGTGATCCGGCGTCCGTCGGCGTCCTGCGCGCCTTCGGCCACGATCACGATGCTGTCCCGGCGCCCCGCACGCCGCCCGGCCTCGAGGCTCTCCATCATCGTTCGGCGCCAGTCCGGCACCTCGGGCGGAGTCTCCGGTATCAACACCCAGTCGGCGCCCGTGGCCAGCGCTCCCATCACTGCCAGATACCCGCACCGCCGACCCATGGTCTCCACCACGAACGTTCGCTGATGGCTGGTGGCGGTGCTCGAGATGCTGTCCACGGCTTCGGTGATGCGGTGCAGCGCCGAGTCGGCGCCGATCGTCATGTCGCTGCCGTAGATGTCATTGTCGATGGATGCCGGAACTCCCGTGAGGATCAGCCCTGGGTGGCGGCCGAGCACCGCGGGCGCGACCTCGCCCGCGGCCACCAGTGCGGCCGCGTGCTCGGCCCACTCGTGGCGGAGCCGGAGCGCTCCAGTGAGGCTCCCATCTCCGCCGATGACCACGAGCCGGCTGATCTCGTTGCGTAGCAGGGTCCGTACCGCACGATACCGCCCGTCCGGCGAGAGGAACTCGCGGCACCGCCCAGTGCCGATCACGGTGCCGCCCTTGGGGAGGATTCCGCCCACCGAGTCCCAGGCCATCGGGCGGAGGTACTCACCCCCATCCACGAGGCCGCTGTAACCCTCGTACACCGCGACGACCTCGGCGCCCGCATCGAGTCCGGTGCGCACCACCGCCCGTACCGCCGCGTTCATGCCCGGCGCGTCGCCTCCGCTGGTCAGCACCGCAATCCGTATCGTTCGCCCGTTCACGTTCATTGGAGCACGCTACACCGCAATGCCCATTCCCGGCAAACCGCCTCGTCCGCATCCAAGGGAGTGCACCATGCTGCCCCAGTGTTCCAGTCCGGCACCCGACAGACTATTCTGGTGACGGGCCGGGGACCCGAGGAAACCTGATGCGTCAACGACGGGACAACCACACGAGGCGTCCGCGCCTCAGCCTTCACGTCACCCTTCCCGAGGGTGTCACGGCCGCCGAGTGGGCGCTGGAGCGCATCACCTGGCAGAATCCGCGCATCCGGGTCCTGCTCGCCGCGATCCGCGGCCTGGAGGATGTGCACGAGTCCAACTACGCCATCCTCCACTGCTCGCCACGCCGCCTGCAGGAGATCTGGAGCCAGGTCCGGGGGGTCACCGAGACGCTACGCTCCGAGGTCGTGCCGCTGCTGCGCGGGCCCTCCCGCATCCCGGCCCTCGAGTCGGCCCGACAGGCCGGAGAGTACGGCCTCGGCATGCTCGACCGCACGGTGCTGCAGGAGCTCGACAACCACCCCGAGGAGATTCCCGACGAAGCAAGCCAGGATCTCCGCAAGCTCCTGTGCGTCGCGATCGGCAAGCTCCTGGACTTCCTCCAGGACATCTTCGGCAACTTCATGGCCGCTGACCCGCGCAGCCAGCACGACGCCGACTACTTCCTCTCGCGCAGCTTCACCCGCGACGTGGACGAGGCCGAGTGGCTGCACGAGTCGGTGGCGCGCCTGGAGGACCGCGCCCTGCGTGTCGACCGGGAGCGCGTCATCCTCCTGCGACGGCCCGCCCGCGGCCTGGCTGATGGCGGGCACCTGCCCGAGCCGGCCGCCTGGGACCTCACCGAGAGCTTCCTGGACGGGCTCGTAGCCTCCCTCGTCCCGGACATCAGGCGGGTGCGAGGTCTCCGCGGCATCCGCCTGGACGAGCTCGATCTCCTGTCGCACTACGCGGAGGATATCCCCCAGCTCGCCCACTCGATACGCGAGGTGCACGATGCGGCGGTGGCGGCACTGGCACGGCTCGCCGGCGGCGGCGACGGCCAAAGCACCGCTGCCATAGAGGAGGTCTTTGCCGAGCGCATGGGCCGACTCATGGGCCAGCTCGATGACCTCCTCTGCGACTTCGCCGCCTTCGTTCCCATCTGGCGGAGGAACGTGGAGCAGAGGAGAGCGCTCCTGCTCCGCGAGCGGGGCGGCACGCACGCGGCACGGTTCACGGATGGTAAGGACTGAAGAGCAAAGAGCGAAGCGTGGGGCGCCCCGTCGTCCGACGCGCCGCACCGAGTTGAGGGTGTTGTCCAGTCCTCTCGGCAGGCCGGCGCGACGGCCGCCCACGCCACCATCAGCCCCCACCAACCCAGGGGCAGGACCCTCAGCTGCTTCCTTTTTACGTCACCCGACCTTGCGCCTGAGACGACTGCAGCGCGCTTTCTGCTTCGACTCCCGGGTCCCTCCGGCGACGTACCAGCTCCACCGCCCCCGCCACAGCCAGGCCCATGCCCAGAACCACCACGATGGCCGGGCCGGTGGGAAAGTCCCAGGCGTACGAGGCGAGGAGGCCCAGAGCCGAGGCCACCCACCCGACGAGCCATCCGACCAGGAGGCGGGCGCGCATGGTCCGGCACGTGAGGATGGCCACGCAGGCAGGAATGACCAGGTAACTGAAGACCATCAGCACGCCGCCGATCTGCACCGAGAAGGTGATGATCACGCCGAAGGTGAGGTAGAAGAGGAAGTCCCACCAGCGCACCCACCAGCCCCTCCGGAAGGCCTCGTCGGGGTCCAGGGAGATGAGCAGGAAGCGGTCGCGCAGCAGCCAGTGGAAGAGCCCCACCGCCGAGTAGATCACCAGGTCCTTGATCACCGTGGGCCAGGTCACCCACAGCAGGGTCCCGGCCAGCGTCTCCTTGATGGTCTCGGCCCCTTCGGGCGCCTTGTCGGCCACCAGGATGGCGAGGGCGGACGCCACCACGAAGGTGATGCCGATGATCGCCTCCTGGGGAATGTGCTCGTGCCGCATCCTCGTCACCGCGAAGACCCCTGCCGCTACCACCGCGAAGGCCATGCTGTACAGGGTCGAGCCGCTGCTGCCCGGATGATGCCCGAAGGCGAAGCCAACCACCGCGCCGAGGGCGGCGAACTGCGCCACCGCCAGGTCGACGAAAAGGACCCGCCGCTCGATCACGTGAATGCCAAAGTACGAGTGGATCCCCACCAGCACGAAGCAGGCGGCGAACGGCGCGGCGAGGAACGCGAGCATCTCCATCATGAGGCCCCTTCACCGTCGAAGGCGGTGGCGAGGTGGTTCACCCAGAGGTCGATCAGGTCGGCGAAGGTCACGACACCCTCCTCACCCGGCTGAACCGGCATGCTCACGACGGTGATGCCGGTGCGCTGGGCGATGGCTCGAGGGGCGTTCGGGTCGTGGTAGTCGGCGGAGAGCAGGACCTTGACGTGCCCGTTTTGGATCTCGTCGATGAGCTCGGCCACGTGGCGTGCGGTGGGTGGGATCCCCGGCTTGGGCTCGACGAAGTCCACGACCTTGAGCCCGAACAGCCGGGTGAAGTAGACCCACTGCTCGTGGTAGCAGATGATCTCGTGGTCCCGGAAGGCCATGCCCCGGGCGAGCCACCCGCCCAGGAGATCGAGCTGCCCGTGCTCGCGCAGGAAGGGGATCAGCTGCCCGGAGAGGGCCAGCTGGTCGAGCACCTCGGCACCCAGGGCCGCCACCAGCTTGTCACCGTAGAGGCGGCGGTTCGTGTCCTGTTCGAAGGCGGCCAGGTTGGCGCGGTAGGCGGCACAGCCGGCAGCGTCCACGTTGCACAGCCCGGTCGTGATGTTGCGGGCGATGATCTTGGCGTTGATGGGCGAGGTGGCGATGTGCGGGTTGCCGAAGACGTGGATGTCACCGCCCAGACGGGAGACCGTCGTCGGCTTCTGCAGCAGGGTCACGCCGGTGGAGGCGGACACGTAGCCGGGTCCCCCTTCCACGATGCGCCGGTTGCCGGCCTTCTCCACCAGCGCCGGGACCCACATCTCGAGATCGAGGCCGGTGCTCACGAAGAGGTCGGCGTTTCGCAGCATCAGCGCGTAGGAAGGCTTCGGCTTGATGAAGTGTGGATCGGCGTCCGGCGGGGCGATGGCCCGGACGCTGACACGGTCACCACCGAGCTGGCGGGCGATGGCCGCGTAGGCGGGCAGCGTGGTCACCACCCGCAGCGGTGCGGCCTCGGCAGCGGCGCCGACCAGCAGGACGGCGGCGAGCAGCAGGGATGTCTTCCTCATACGTCCTCCCTCAGTAGTTGTCGTGACGGTGCGGGCCCGCCGCCAGAGTGATCTGGAGCAGGAGCTCGCGGTCCCAGCCGGAGAGGCGCTCGTGACGGAGGTTCGCCTGAGCGCGCAGCCGCACGAACTCGGACTCCCACCAGGTCAGGTAGGGCGACACGCCCCATACGTCCTCTCCCTCGCCGAGCCCCTGCTGGACGCGGTCGTATCGCACCCCGGTGAACCACCGCTGGCCCAGCCGCACCTGGCCGTAGGCGTAGCCCCCCCAGGCCTTGCGGCGGCTCCCGTCGGGGAGGTCCCGGCGCGAGTCGAGGACCATGCCGCGTAGCAGCACACCCCGGTACGTGGACTGGGCCGCCGGGATCCAGCTGTAGGTGAGATCTGCGGCGAAGAGATCGTGCCCGAGGTGTCCTCCGGAGTCCGCCGGACCGTGCAGCGCGTTCAGGCCGAGCTCGAAGTAGCTGTCCGCCGTGAGGTCCCAGTAGTTCTTGAGCCGCGCGAGAACCGCCGGGTGCTGCCAGTCCTGGCCCGCGAACGCCACCTCGTTGTCGGCATTGGTGACCTCCACCGTGAGCTCGTTGCTGCTCGCCCACAGGTGCGGCATCAGCCAGTCGACCGAGACCCCGGTACCGATGAGACCCTCCTCGCCGAAAGCCCGTTGGATCACCAGGGGCAGCTCCACCTGGTCGAGGGCGTGGGGGTGCCAGCGGTTGAGCACCCCGAACTGCTGGCGTTTGCGCCCGGCCGTAAGGGTGAGGTGGCCGGGCAGGCCGAGCCACTTGATGTAACCCTCCTCGACGGTGGCCCCCTCCCCCTCGGAGGCCGAGAGGGTGAGGTGCATGAAGCTGTAGGGGTCGAGGTAGGACTGGGCGTCGAGCTCCCACTCCCCTGCCGAAAAGCCGTCCTGGCCGCGGGAGCGGGCGAAGCCGAGCATGTTGCCGATGACCGTGATCTCGGGGTTGAGCTCCGGCTGCATCCGGGTACGTGAGGTGAAGCGCTGCTCCCCCTCGGGCGGGGCGGGCGCCGTGAAGGCGGCCGCAGCCGCGGTCTTGGCCGCCGCCCGCAGCGCTTCCAGCTGCTCCTGCTCGGCGCGTTCCTTCTGCTGGGCCTTGAGGGCCTCGAGCTGTGCCTTGAGGTCGTTCATCTGCTGCTGCATGGTCTGCAGCTGCCGCGTGAGGGCCTCGATCTGCTGAGCCGGCTCGGTGGCGGCGCTCGCCGGCGTGGAGGCTGTCTGGGCCGTTGCCAGCCCGCTGAAGAGTACGATCAGACATGCCGCAGCGAGGCCGCGGAGTCGCGTAGTTGTCACGGGACATCCCTCCCGAATCGTGAGTCAAGCTGTCGTGAGACCGGGTCGATCAGGCCGGGAGGGAGGGTGGTGGGCCACGGGCGGAAGGCTCACCGCTGGTGAGCGGTGCGTCTGCACGACGCTGGGGTGGTCGTATGCGCGCCGTAGGTGCACACGTCGCCACCGCGCGGCGCGCCGTGATCAGCGCGCTCCAGCCGGTCCCGATGAGGCATCCGAGGCAGTGTGGCTGGAGGACCGCGCCGGCGTCGGCGTGCAGCCCGGTAGGTTGCGGTCCCGTCGGGAACCCAGCCGCGACCACCATCTGCGAACGCTCGTGGTCGCTGGGAAGATGGCCGAGCGGAGCGACGCTGAGGGCGCCGAGGCACAGCGGCAGCAGGACCAGCGACAGCAACCGCCGACCCATGGGGTGACGATTCCGGGCGCCGCCCGGCGAAACCTCCGGCCTTACCTGCCGCCTGCGCACGGCGGCGATGATAGCAGAGCCTTGAGAATCCTACTCGTCCTCATCGATCAGCTGCTCCGGCGCCCCCCCGCCTCTGTCACATCGGCCGGGGCATCCCTCTGGCCCACGTCAGCCTTCACGGGCAACACGACAAGGCGGGAGCGGGCCTTTCGTCCGGTCCCTCGGCGCGTCCTTCCCACCTCCCCCCCGCCGTTGTCTGGCCCGCGCCTCCCGAGCTCCAGAGCCTGCACCAGCAATCTCAGTCAATGTTGCAACAACTCATGGATTGTCGCGTAACCACCCGAAGCGGCCATGAGGCCGACACGGCGCGACAGCCGGAGGTATTGATGCGACGGATCCTTGCAACCGTCGTGGTGCTCATGGCAGGCTGGGCGGCGGCCATGGACAACCCCCTACCCCAGATCGCCCACGAAGCGTACCGCCTCGACAACGGCCTCACCGTGATCCTGGTGGAGGATCACGCCGTCCCCCTGGTGGCGGTAAACGTGAACTACCAGGTGGGTTCCAAGAACGAGAAGCCGGGCCGCACCGGCTTCGCCCACCTCTTTGAGCACATGATGTTCCAGGGCTCACAGCACTTCGACGACGACTACTTCAAGGCCCTGCAGGACATCGGCGGCGCGGTCAACGGCGGCACCAACACCGACCGCACCCGCTACTGGGAGCTGGTCCCGGCCGCCTACGCCGAGCGCGCTCTCTGGCTCGAGGCCGACCGCATGGGTTTCCTCCTCGAGGCCGCCACCCAGGAGCGGCTCGACAACCAGCGCTCCGTGGTCCAGAACGAGCGCCGGCAGCGCTACGAGAACGCACCCTACGGAACCGTCCACGAGAAGATGCAGGAGGTCCTCTACCCACCCAACCACCCCTACAGCTGGACCACCATCGGCTCCATGGCCGACCTCTCAGCAGCCACCCTCGACGACGTCAAGGAGTTCTTCCGCAGCTACTACACGCCCAACAACGCCAGCCTCGTGGTGGCAGGTGACTTCGAGCCCGCCACCATGAAGAAGCTGGTGGAGCGTCACTTCGGCGCGATTCCACCGGGACCCCCGGTGAGCAAGCTGCGACGCTGGGTGCCGCAGCTCCATAGCGACGTGGTGCTCGAGGTCCAGGACCGGGTCCAGCTTCCGCGCCTCTATGTGGCGGTTCCCACCGCCCCGATCTTCTCCACCGACGACGCCGCGCTCGACGTGTTCGCGCGCATCCTCGGCGGCGGCAAGACCTCGCGCCTCTACCGGGCGCTGGTGTACGAGCAGCAGATCGCCCAGGACGCGGTGGCCTACAACTCGTCGTCCGAGATCGCGGGCGCCTTCCGCGTGGTGCTGTCCCCACGCCCGGGTCACGACCTCACCGAGCTCCAGGCGGCGGCCGACGCCGTCCTCGCCGACGCGCTGGATAAGGGCATCACAGCCGACGAGCTGGCGCGCATGCAGACCGCCATCACCTCCGAGTTCGTCAACCAGATGCAGAGCATCGGCGGCTTCTACGGCATCTCCGACGAGATGAACCGTTATGTCCACTACCTCGGCAAGCCGGACATGTTCCGTTGGGACCTCCAGCGCTACCTCGACCTCACACCCGAGGCGGTCACCGGCACCGCCCGCCGCTACCTCCGTGGCGCACGTCTCATCGCCAACGTGCGCCCGCTGCCTGCCGTGGCCGCCTCCACCAGCGAGGAGGCCACCTCGGTGGACCGTACCCGGATGCCGGGCCCCGGCGCCGACCATTCCCTGGCGATCCCGGCCCGCACGAGGTTCACCCTGGACAACGGCCTCGAGGTGGTCCTGGTCGAGCAGCACAAGCTGCCCACCGTCGCCATGTACCTGCTGGTGCGCGGCGGCAGCTCAGCCGACCCGGCCGACCGGCCCGGGCTCGCCTCACTCACCGCGGTGCTCATGCAGGAGGGCGCCGGCGGCCGCAGCGCTTCCGAGCTCGCCGACGCCATCGAGTCCGCGGGCGCCGAGGTCTCGGTGGGAGCCGTCGACGACGCCGTCTTCGCGTCGCTCACCGCCCTCACGCCGCGCCTCGACGAGTCGCTGCGTCTGTTCAGCGACGTCATCATCCGTCCGGACTTCCCGGAAGCCGAGCTGGAGCGCCAGCGGGTCCGCCGCCTCGTGCGATTCGCCCAGATGGAGGACCAGCCCCGGTACCTGGCCCAGGTCGCCCTACAGCGCGTCCTCTTCGGAGACCACCCCTACGGCCACCTGTCCTCGGGCAGCCGTGCCGGCATCGAAGCCATCACCCTCGACGACATCAAGGGATTCTGGCAGAGGTGGTTCGTCCCTGCCAACTCGACCCTGGTGGTGGTCGGCGACGTGACCCGCGCCGCGCTGGAGAAGGCCTTCACCGACACGCTCGCTGCCTGGAAGGCAGGGGCGGCGCCGGCCCACGAGGTCGCCGCCGCACCCCAGCACGGCGCCCGCACCATCTACATCGTCGACAAGCCCGGCGCCGCCCAGTCCGTAATTGCCGCCGGTCAGGTGGGTGTCCGCCGCACGACCCCCGACCACGCCGCGCTGGAGGTCCTCTCGATGGCTCTCGGCGGCCAGTTCGTCTCCCGCCTCAACCTCAACCTACGTGAGGACAAGGGCTACACCTACGGCGCCCGATGCGGGTTCCAGTACTCGGCCGCCCCGGGCATGTTCACGGCGTCGACGCCGGTGGACTCGAAGGTCACGGCGGCCGCCGTGACCGAGGTGGTGCGCGAGATCTCCGACGTCGTCGGCGAGCGCCCGCTCACCGCTGACGAGGTCGCCTACGCCCGCGGGGCCATCGTGAATGGCTATCCTCGGCATTTCGAAACGCCGGCGCAGATTGCCCGGCAACTCGCCGAGGCCGAGGTCTACGGTCTCCCGACGGACTCGCTGGAAGCCTTCCCCATCGCCGTGGAGAAAATCACCCCGGCGGCCGCCAACGAGGCCGCGCTCCGCACCCTCCATCCGGCCAACCTCGCGGTGGTCGTGGTGGGGAACGCCGCCGCCATCCGCTCCGATCTCGAGGCGCTCGACCTCGGCCCAGTGGTCGTCCTCGACCACGAGGGCCGGCCCGTCAGCTGACCGGAGCCTGATCGCAACCAGAAAGGGGCGGCCCGCCGGGCCGCCCCTTTCCTGCGCCCTCACAACCAGTGCGTGAGCCGTTCCCGGCCCCGCCGATTGACTCACCGCATCAGCGCCGGCAGCGACGACACGACGTACTTCACGGCGGTGAACAGGATCACCCCTCCCAGCATCCACTTGATCGCCCTGGCCCGGACGTGCTTCTGGAGGCGGGCGCCGCAGTAGGTACCGGCAAGTCCCCCCACACCGAAGAGGAGGCCGAGGCCCCAGTCGGGCGCCACCGCCACGCCCGGGTAAAGCGGCGCGAGCGCCTGGTAGAAAGACACCCCTGCCACCGAGGTGACGAAGGTGCCCATGAGCGTGGCGCCGGCTATCGTGTAAACCGGGAGCCCGAAGACGGCCACGAAGAAAGGAGCGAGGATCGAACCTCCTCCGATGCCGTAGATGCCGGCGGCGACGCCCACCACGAGGCTCATGGCGAACACCCCGGGGACCGAGAACGAGAACTCCTCGTCCGCGAAGGTGAACGCCGCCCGGGCCCAGGACAACCGCCAGCCGGTGACCCCACCGAAGCTGTTCCCCTTCTGCACTGCTGCGGCGAAACGCGCCTCCGCTTCGGTGGCACCTTTGCCGGAGCCCCGGGCGAGGTCCCACACCACGCGCCCGCCGATCGAGAGCAGCACCGCTGCGGCGAAGAGCTTGAACCGAACGGCATCGGGCAGCCACCGCAGCCTGATGATTGCGCCTACGAGGACGCCCGGCAGCGTACCCCCCACCACCACCCAGGTGAGGGGCCACAGCATGCGGCCCTCGCGCAGGTATCGCCACACGCCGCCGGGAATGGCAACCACGTTGTAGAGCTGATTGGTACTGCTCACCGCCGGTGCGGTGAAGCCGAGAACGCTCATCTGGAAGGGCAGGAGCAGGAAGGCGCCGGAGACCCCTCCCATGGAGGTGAACAACGAGATCACGAAGGCCACCAGGGGAGGAATCAGCGGGAAGACGTCGACGCCAGAGGGTTCGAAGTGCATCGGCTGCCGGCCGATGGTACTGCGGAACGCCTCCGGGTGCACCACGTCCGTCCCTGCGCCGTCACGGCCGGCAGGAAGGACCCCGGACCCCGCACCGTTGTAACGGGTACGGGCTGCCGCCCCGGTGGCGGCGCCCGGCGCCGCCTCGCGGCCGAGGAGGAAGCATGATTGACCAACAACGAATCGGTACCGTCGCCGCGGTGGCTCTCGCCGCCGCCGTGCTCGTGGTGACCGGCGCGTCTCCTGCCCATGCCCAGGACACGCGGAGCACGGTGACCCCCGAGCAGGTCCCGCCAGCTCCGCCGGCGCTCTCTCCCGCGGCGCTGCAGCCCCTGCGCCTGGAGTACCACTCCACCATCGCCATGGGCGGCAACAACCGCATCACCGTCAACAGCACCCGGGTCGTGGGCCCGGCGAGCCTGTCCGGCCACCGGGTGTGGCGTGTGGCCACGACAACGCTGGGGGAGTCCCGCGGCGGAACCGACGTCGTCTACCTCGACCCCGCGACCCTCCGGCCGCTGCACCGCTCCGTCGACAAGGGTGGCCGCTCCCTCGAGCTGAGCTACTCGGACGGCTGGGTCCGCGGCCACGAGGGCAACGTCAAGACCGACAAGCCCATCGCCGTCTCCGTGCCCGGTCCGGTGTTCGGAGAGGGCGGAGCCCTCGACGCCGTCCTGGTCTCGCTGCCGCTGACCGAAGGTTACGAGACCTCGTTCGACGCCTTCGACCTCGCCGCTCACGCTTCGCGGCAGTGGGACGTGAAAGTCGTCGGCACCGCCGAACTCGAGCTCCCGGCGGGCGCCTTCGCGACCTTCAAGGTGGCCGTGACCCCCGATGATGGAGGGCGGGGTGGCGGAACCTACTGGGTGTCCCGGACCGACCGCGCATGGTGGTCCAGAGCCGGACGACGCTGCCGGGCAGCCAAGGCGCCGACGAGGTCGTCACGGTACTGCAGAGCTGGCGCCTCACCGAGGAGGCCGCACCGAAGGCGGACTAGCCTGGTTGAAAAGTCCCGATGGACTCTTCACATGCGATCGGATTCTTCAGACGGAGTACGAGGAGACGGTCGTCGCTTTCCACGCCGGCACGTCGCACTGGTGGGGCTCCGCCTACCCCCCACTGTCGTCCGTACGCCCCAGGAGCTGAACGTACTCCCGAGCCAACTGCTCGGGATCGCCCAAACCGAGGACCCGGCCACACTGGACCACGAAGCCGCGCACAAAGACTGCCGCCGGCAACTCTGCCAACCGCTGCGCCTCGAGGGCAGCAAGGAGC
>CAWJPW010000003.1:0-886246 GCA_963844845.1 uncultured Acidobacteriota bacterium | reverse complement strand
CCTCTCGGCAACGCCGGCCACCGTCCCCATCACCACCACCAGCAGCCTCACGGCGTCGCTGCGGCTCGACTCGGACGGGGCCGACACCTCAGCGGGCGGCTTCGTGATGGACGGCACGCCGGTCGACTTCGAAGCCACCGGCGGCAGCGTCCTCCCGGCCGCGGGCGAGACCGCCTTCGGCCGGGCCGCGGCGGTGTACACCGCCGGCAGCACGGCGGGGAGCTTCCAGGCCAGCGCCACGCTCGACAACGAGACGGTCGCGGTGCCGCTCCTGGTCACCGCCGAGGCCGATCTCTCCATCGCCATCACGGCGGCCGAGCCCGTGGTCGACGACGGCCAGCCGGTCACCCTCACGGTGAGCGTCGGCAACAACGGGCCGGCCACCGCCGCCGCCGCTGCTGTCTCGGTGACGGTCCCACTGGAGGTCCTCGGCGCGACCTGGACCTGCGTCGCCTCGAGCGGCGCCTCGTGCACCGCCTCCGGCAGCGGCGACATCAGCGACACAGTCGACGTCCCCGCCTCCGGCAGCGTGGTCTACACCGTGAGCGGGACCATGCCGTCGCCGTTCCGCGGCATCGTCACCTCGACCGCGACGGTGACGCCGACCCTGCCCAACACCGACGCCTACACCGCCGACAACTCGGCCAGCGCCGAGGTGCGCTCGCTCGTCATCTTCGAGAACGGCTTCGAGGACGGCGACACACTGCTCTGGTCGAGCACGGTCGGCCTCGCACCCTGACCGGGCCTCGCCTCACGCGACCCTGAACCGGGGCCGTCGCGGACACCGCGGCGGCCCCTTCTTCGTCTCCTCAGAGCACTCCGCAGCGAGACCGGCCGCCGAGGCCGCAACCCGGCGCCGCGGCGTGGACCGTGGTCACTCGTGCGGGGCGGCGCAGCGCAGGGTGACGCGCACGATGTCCGAGGGCGCAAAGAGCCGCATGGGCGGGCCCCAGCGGCCGGCGCCCTGGCTCACCACCTGGGTCATGGCGCCGACCTGGTACACACCGGAGAGGTGCGGGTACTGCAGCGCCACCAGGTAGTGGAAGGGCCAGATCTGGCCGCCGTGGGTGTGACCGTCGAGCATGAGGTCCACACCCGCCTCGGCAGCCGTCTGATCCGTCCCTTTGTCGGGGGAGTGCTGGAGGAGGATCACCGCGGACCCGTCGGGAATGCCGTGCAAGGCGGCTGGAAGATCGGCCGGGGCGTGACCGGTCTGGCGGGCGCCGCGGTCGTCGGGGACCCCGGCAATCCAGAGGCCGGGAGCGGCCTCGACGTTCTGGTTCTCCAGGTAGATGAACCCCGCGTCCTTGAAGAGGGCGATGCAACGCTCGACACCGGCGTAGTACTCGTGGTTGCCGGTGACCGAGTACACCCCCATGGGGGCACGCAGCCGGCGCAGGCGCCCCTGGATGTCGTCCACGCGGTGCCAGTCGCCGTCGAGGAGGTCGCCGGTGACCATCACGAGATCCGGCTCGAGCGCCTTCGTCTCGGCGACGATGCGGTCCAGGCACCGGGTTGTCACCAGATCGCCCAGGTGGACGTCGGAGATCTGCACCACGGTGGTGCCATCGAGCGCGGCGGGGAGGCCCGCCATGGGGACCTCAACCTCCACCACGCGCGGCGGGCAGGTGCCGGCAAACCACGCCCACGCGGCCGCCACCAGGGCCAGCGTCGCGGCGCCGGTGCGCATCCAGGGCGCGCCGCTGCGCCACGCGAAACCGCCCAGCGTGACCACATCGATCACCAGGAGGGCGGCGAGCAGCAGGAAGAGCGTGCCCATCCACAGCGCGCCGACGTACTCCACCAGGAAGGCGGTGCCCTGCCAACTGGTGCGAGCGAGGATGCGGCCCAGGGGGTACGAGAGGAAGCCCAGCACGAGCACCGCCAGGGCCCCTCGGCGCGCCACCGGCCCGGCGAGCAGGGGCAGGCCGAGCAGCCGCCACCCCACGTAGAGGTGCTCGAGCAGCCAGATGCCGAGGACGATGGAGAGAAACATGGCGATGCGTGCCGTCACTGGCGGATTGTAGCTCAGCCCTCGCCGCGGCGGCCGTACACCCACACCAGCTGGGCGAGGCGCTCGCGAATGTCCGGCGCCAGCATGGCGCGGGTGAGGCGCCAGCGCCAGTTGCCCTCGGCGACGCCGGGACGGTTCATGCGCGCCTCGGAACCGAGACCCACCAGGTCCTGGTGCGGCACGATCGCGAGCCGCGCCACCGAGGCCATGGCCAGACGTACCATGTCCCAGTGAATCTCGTGCCCGTCGCTGGACATGTAGCGGCGGGCGAAGTCGCGCTCATCGCCGGCGGCGTCCTCCTCCCACCAGCCACGAGTCGTGTTGTTGTCGTGAGTGCCCGTGTAGACCACCAGCTCGCGGTGGTGGCGGTAGGGCAGGTAGGTGCTGCGGTCCGAGGGGTTGAAGGCGAACTGCAGGATGATCATCCCGGGCAATCCGAGCGCGCGGCGCAGCTGGTAGACGTCGTCGGTGATGTAACCGAGGTCTTCGGCCACGAAGGGCAGCCCACCCAACGCGGCCCCGACTGCCGCGAAGAAGTCGCGGCCCGGCCCCGGCACCCAGCGCCCGTGCACCGCGGTCTCCTCGCCCGCGGGCACCTCCCAGTGCGCCACAAAGCCACGAAAGTGGTCCAGCCGCACCGCGTCCACCAGCCCGAGGGTGTGACGGAGGCGGCGGATCCACCAGTCGTAGCCGTGCTCGGCCATGCGGTCCCAGCGGTACAGGGGGTTGCCCCAGAGCTGCCCCGTGGTCGAGAAGTAGTCGGGGGGAACCCCCGCCACCGCGGTGCGGCGGCCGTGCTCGTCGAGGAGGAAGAGCTCGCGGTGAGCCCACACGTCGGCCGAGTCGTAGTCGACGAAGATGGGCACGTCGCCGAGGATGCGGATGCCGCGGGCAGCCGCCGCGGCGCGCACGCCGGACCACTGGCGGAAGAAGAGGAACTGCACGAAGCGCTCGTACGCCAGCGCGTCGCCGTGCTCCGCCTGCCAGCGCCGGATGGCATCGTCGCGCCGTAGCGCCAGCTCACCGGGCCACTGGTGCCAGGCCGCGCCGTTGTGAGCGCGCTTGAGAGCCGCGTACAGTGCCCAGTCCTCGAGCCAACCGGCGTGAGTGCGGGTGAAGGCGGCGAGCTGCTCCTCGAGCCCCCGCGGCGGTGCCTGGCGGAAGTGGGCAAAGGCCCGGGCGAAGAGCGCCTCCTTGGCGACCGCCACCTTCTCCAACGCCACCCGCCGATCGGGGAACCGCTGCGCCGGTACCGCCTCCTCGGCGGTGAGGAGCCCGTCCTCCACCAAGCGCTCGGGGCTCACCAGCAGGGTGTTCCCGGCGAAGGACGACGACGCCGAGTAGGGCGAGGCTCCAGCCCCCGGCGGGTTGAGGGGCAGGATCTGCCACCAGCCCACCCCTGCCCCTGCGAGGAAGTCGAGGTAGGCCTGCGCTCCCGCGCCCAGGTCGCCGATGCCGAAGGGTGAGGCCAGGCTGGTGGGGTGGAGCAGCACCCCGGAGGATCGCGTCAGCTCCATGTCACACCTCAGCATCCCTTCGCTGCACGCTATTCCCCAGGCACTCAGCGCCGGCCACCGAGTCGGCCGACGCCACCGCAGCTCCGATCACCCGCACCGCACCGACGCGGCCACGTGGAGCCGCGGGGCATGACACAGCGCTCAGCAGGCCGCGCGCCCGGAAATGAACTCTCTTCCACTGAGCATCTTACATTCCCTCGAGACTGACGCGGCGGGGGTGCGCCCCGCGGTTCGAGCGGGCCCGGCGCTGTGCTAGTCTTGACGGTCGGCGCCCTTGGCGCGCCTTCGCATTGGAGGTGCGATCCATGTCCGCCCCTGAGTCTCCTTTGAAGTCGTCGCCCGAGTCGGTTCGCGACCGCTTCCTCCACTACCTGCGCTACACCCGCGGGCTCCAGCTGGAGCAATCGGACCCCGCCGACCACCTCGTGGCGCTCCAGCTTGTGGTCCGCGAAGCGCTCATCGACCGCGCCGTGCTCACCCAGAAAACGTACCAGGAAAAGCGCCCCAAGACGGTCCACTACCTCTCGGTGGAGTACCTCCTCGGCCGTCTGCTGCGCAACAATCTGCTGGCCACCGGCTTGCTCGAGCCGGCGCGGCAGGGGCTGCAGCTCCTCGGCCTCAACCTCGACACGATCGCCGAGGAGGAGCGCGACCCCGGGCTCGGCAACGGCGGCCTCGGCCGGCTCGCCGCCTGCTTCCTCGACTCGCTGGCGACCCTCGACTACCCCTCTTTCGGATACGGCCTGCGCTACGACTTCGGCATGTTCCGCCAGGAAATGCGGGGGGGATGGCAGGTGGAGCGCCCCGACACCTGGCTCGAGGGCGGCTACGGCTGGGAGATCCCCCGGCCCGATCTGACTGTGCCGATCCGCGTCGGCGGGCGGGTGGAGTGGCTGCGTGAGGGACGCAAGCACATCCCCCGGTGGGTGGGGTGGCGTCTCTACTACGGCGTGCCGCACGACGTGCTGGTGGCGGGCTACGGCACCGACACCGTCTCGGTGCTCCGGCTGTGGGCAGCAAAGGCGCCGGCGGAGTTCGACTTTCAGATCTTCTCCCAGGGCGACTTCGTGCGGGCCGTGGAGGAACGCGAGCGGGTGGAGGCGATCACCAAGGTGCTCTACCCGGCCGACGACGTGGAGTCGGGGCGGCGCCTGCGCCTGCTGCAGGAGTACTTCTTGGTGGCCTGCTCGGTGAAGGACGTGATCAACCGCTTCCGCATGAGGAAGGGTGAGGCGTGGCAGCTCTTCCCCGACGCCGTCGCCTTCCAGCTCAACGACACCCACCCTGCCCTCACCGTGGCCGAGCTGATGCGCTTCTTCATCGACCGCGCCGGTCTGCGCTGGAAGCAGGCGTGGGAGATCACGCGGGCGAGCTGCGGCTACACCAACCACACCCTCCTGCCCGAGGCTATGGAGACGTGGCCGGTGGGCCTCATGGAGAGCCTCCTGCCCCGCCACGTGCAGATCATCTACGAGATCAACAGACGCTTCATGGAGGAGGTGGGGCGCCGCCATCCCGGGGACTTCGACCGTATGCGAAGGCTCTCGCTGGTGAGTGAGGACGGCGACAAGCGCTTCCGCATGGCCAACCTCGCCATGCACGGCAGCCACCGCGTCAACGGCGTCGCCAAGCTGCACACCGAGCTGCTGATCCGGCACGTGGCCCGGGATTTCGCCGAGCTCGACCCGGACCGTTTCCTCGCCATCACCAACGGCATCACGCCGCGACGCTGGTTGCTGGGCTGCAACCCCCGGCTCACGGAGATCATCAACCGGCGCCTCGGCGACGGCTGGGTTCGCGACCTCGAGCGCCTGGGCGAGCTGGAGGGGCTCGCAGACGACCCGGGCTTCCAGGCCGAGTTCCTCGCCGTGAAGCGGGCCAACAAGGAAGAGCTGGCCGTCCTGATCGAGGCCCTGTGCAACGTCGAGGTGAGTCCCGACTCCCTCTTCGACGTGCATATCAAGCGCCTGCACGAGTACAAACGCCAGCTCCTCAACGCGATGCACATCATCGCGCTGTACCAGCGCCTCAAGCACGACCCGTCGAAGGAGATCGTGCCACGCACCTTCGTCTTCGCCGCCAAGGCAGCGCCCGCATACCACATGGCCAAGCTCATCATCCGCCTCATCACCGCGGTGGCCGACGCGGTCAACGGCGACCCCGACGTCGACGGACGAATCCGGGTCGTCTTCCTCCCCGACTACCGCGTCACCCTCGCCGAGCGGATCATCCCCGCCGCCGACCTCTCGGAGCAGATCTCCACAGCCGGAACCGAGGCGTCGGGCACCGGCAACATGAAGCTCGCCCTCAACGGCGCCCTCACCATCGGCACCCTCGACGGCGCCAACATCGAGATCCGCGACGCGGTGGGCGACGACAACATCTTCATCTTCGGCCTCACCTCCGACCAGGTGGAGGAGCTCCGTGTAGGGGGCGGCGCCAAGCCGTTCCATCTCTACCGCGACGACGCCGAGCTCGCGGAGGTCCTCGACGCTCTGCGCGACGGGCTCTTCGGCGGCAAGGACGCGGACGCCCTGCGGGCGATCTGGTCGTCTCTCATGGAGCACGGCGACCGCTACCTCCACCTCGCCGACTTCCGGTCGTATGTGGACGCCCAGGCCCGAGCAGCCGCTCTCTACGCCGATCCGCCGGCGTGGGCGGCACGAGCCATCCGCAACATCGCCGCCATGGGCCGCTTCTCCTCCGACCGCGCCATCCGCGAGTACGCCGACAAGGTGTGGGACCTCGAGCCGATGAAGCCGGAGACGGCCTAGTGTCCTGTTTGGAGGATCCAAATGGACTCATCGCTTGTCAGCGCGGCCCCTGGCTGCGCGAGTAGCACATAGGACTTCCCAAACAGGACACTAGCCTCCCAACTACTGCTCCCCGGGAGGGACGACATGCACCGACACAGCCGCCTGATGCGCACCGTCGTGAGCTTCGCCGCCATACTGACCAGCGCCGTCGGCACGGCCACCGAGCCGGGGCCCCAGCCGGTACCTGCGCCGCCCATGGTAAGACTGGTCCCGGTCAGCAAGCCAGCGACCCGCTGGTACCCGTCGCTCGCGCAGGGGCTCGACCGCGTCGCCACCAGTACCGACCCGCTCGCCACCGCGCGCGCGGCCGGTTTCCGCGTTCGCGACGGGCTCGTCCAGGTCGTCGCAGAGTGCTCCGCGGGTCGATCCGTGGAGGTGGCGGGCTGGCTCGAGGGCCTCGGGGCCATGCTCGTATCCGTCGCCGACACGAGGGTGCAGGCCCACGTGGCCCCGGTCATGCTTCCCGCCTTGGCCGCCCACCCCGACGTACGGCGCGTGCGCCGGCCGATCTACCTGCGGACCCCCGAGCCGCCGCCGTCTCCGGCCGGTCTGGAGGCCAGCCTCACGGCCCGCACCAGCGAGGGCGTCGCGGCGATGAACGCCGTGGCGTGGCACGCCGCCGGGTATCGCGGGCAGGGGATCCGGGTCGGGATCATCGACCCCGGCTTCGGTGGCTATCAGGACCTGCTGGGCACCGACCTGCCGCCGGCGTCGCGGGTGAAGTTCAAGGCCTTCGGCGCCGCTCAGCTCGATGCCGCGAACCCGCACGGGACCGCCTGTGCCGAGATCGTCACCGACATCGTTCCCGACGTCGAGCAGCTCTATCTCGCCCTGATTCAGACCGATGTCGATCGCAGCAACGCCCTCAGCTGGCTGGCCGGAGCCGGAGTCGACGTGGCGTCCATGTCCGCCGGTTACACAGCGACCCCCAACGATGGCACCGGGTGGAGCGACATCGAGTCGTGGTCGTCTGCCGGCCACCTCTGGTTCAATGCCGCAGGCAACGAGCGCCTGGGCCACTGGCAGGGCTGGTGGAGTGACGGCGACGCCGACGACATTCACGACTTCTCCCAGGGCAGCAACATCGACTACATCACCTACCAGGGTGACCTCTACTGGGCCCCGTCAGGCTTCGAGATCTCCGCCGCGCTGGTCTGGAACCAGTGGTCGCGGCCGTCCACGGACCTGGACCTCTACCTCGTGCGGTGGGATGGATCGAGCCAGAACGTCTCGGTGGTGGCCCAGTCCGAGGACTACCAGACCGGCGGTGCCGACCAGTACCCGGTCGAGCAGATCGACTTCGAAACCACCCAGGCCGGCTACTACGGTTTCGCGATACAGCGCGCCAGTGGCGGCACCGGTGTGCAGATGGAGCTCTTCGCCGACCTCCCGCTCCCGCTCTCCCTCACGGCCCAGGTCCCCGACGGGTCGCTCATCTCGCCGGCCGACGCGCCGTCCGCGGTGGCGGTAGCCGCTCTCGACGCGGTAAGCCCTTTCCCCCTGGAGATCTACAGCTCCAAGGGACCGGCCAACGGCCCGGGCGGAGCCCTCTCCGGAGGTCTTCTCAAGCCTGACCTCGCCGGCTTTGCCAACGTCTCCACCGCCTCGTACGGGACACGTACGGCCAGCGGATACTCCTTCAACGGGACCTCCGCGGCATGCCCCCATCTCGCCGGCGCCGCCGCCCTCGTGTGGTCGGCCAACCCCGGGTGGAGCGCCGCCCAGGTGCGCTCCTTCCTCGAGAACCGCGCCGTCGACATGGGGCAGGCCGGCAAGGACACCGACTACGGAACCGGCCGCGTGTGGCTCGGTGCCGCGCCCTCGGCCTGCAGCGCCCCCGGCACGCCGGGATCGTTCACCGCGAGCAGCACGAGCGTCTCCTCGGGGGCCACCTACTCCCTCTCCTGGGGCGCCGCCGCCTCGGCGGACGGCTACGAGATCCAGGAGGCCACCGACCCCGCCTTCTCGTCGCCCACCACGCTGAGCCAGACCGCGACCTCCCTCACCCGCAGCCACGTCGTGAGCGCACCGACGTCCTACTACTACCGGGTACGGGCGACCCGCGCTTGCGGCTCCGCATCGGCCTGGGTGGACACAGTCACGGTCATCGTCGGAGGCGGCGGCGGCGCCGCCCACCCGACCTACATGGTCGCCGGGATCGCCCACGCCCCGGGCGCTGCCGGAAGTGCGTGGCGGTCCAGCCTGGCGGTGTGCAACCGCAGCTCGAGCAGCACGCAGCTCACCCTCACCTACCATCACGGCAGCGGCAGCACCAGGCGGAGCGTGACCCTCGCTGCCGGCGCGATCCAGGAGTGGAACGACGTGGCCGTGAGCCTCTTCGGCCTCGGTGGCAGCACCTCGGGCGCGGTGGAGGTCGTCTCGAACCAGCCGGTCACCGTCACCGCCCGGACCTACAACCAGGGCCCCGCCGGCACCTACGGCCAGTTCCTCCCGGGGGTGGAGTCGTACCAGGCGCTTGCCTACGGCCAGACCGGCCTGCTCCCCCAGATCAAGAAGTCCGCGACGTTTCGCACGAACGTGGGCTTCGTCAACCTCGGCAGCGCCGCCTGCAGCGTCCGCACCCGGCTGTACGGCGCCTCCGGCGCGCAGCTGGGCTCGGCCGTGACCAGCTCGGTTCCTGGCTCTGGCTGGTACCAGGAGAACGACATCTTCGCCCGCGCCGGCGCACCGCCCGCCACGCCGGCCTACGCAGTGGTGGAGGTCCTCGCCGGTAGCGGCCGCGTGTGGGCCTACGCCTCGGTGGTTGACGGCGGCACCGGAGATCCGACGACGATACCGGTGATCGTGGAGTAGGGGAAAGAGGTGGTCCCGACCGCCCGAGGCACCCTTGGCGTTCTTCACTGATAGGCCACGGCTTACCGACACGGCGTTCTCCGCATCAACGGGATGCGGGGCGCGCGAAAGTCGCGCGCCTACTTCTCCGGATGCCAAGGGCCATGCTTGCCCCCCCCAACACTGTTTCCGCGATCGCGCTGCAAACGAGGAAGCGCTCCAGGACAAGTGTTCGGGACGGCACGCCCGGCGGAGGGCGTGCGCTCCGGAGCGGTGACGGCGTCAGGGCGCGCCGCCGTGGCGCAGCCACGGCCGGCCACTAGGGAGGTGCCGTGCACACGCTCGCGTGTGCAGCGGCGCCGACCGAGTGGCCGAAAGGCCGCGAAGCGGCCGGCGTGCCCCGGTGGGACCCCGCCTCTGGCCGCAGGCTTCTGCCGGCTTCGGCCAGGGGGTCCTTCGACGCGCTCCGGCCCTTCGGGCCGCCGCTTGCTCAGGATGACAGGGAATGGTTGGAGCGCCCTTTTCCGTCGCCGCAGGCGACGGCACCGAGTGGGCGGGTGGGACACGGCGTCGTGAAGGGGAGTGGCGGGCGGATTCGTCGCGAGGGCCGCGAGGTGGCGTTCCGCGTGGCGGCGCAGCCGCCGCGGGGGGCGCCGCATCGCGGGCCGTAGCAGAAGCCGCAGGAGCCACTCCCCGGGACGCGGCAAAGCCGCGGCCCAGCCGCCGTCAGGCGGCAGACGCTTTCATGGCATTTGCCGAGCCGACGAGTCGCGCCGCCGTCGGTGCTCTGGGTGCGATTCGCGACCGAATCGAGGAGGGACTGATCTCGTGATCGTCCCGACGAAGATGAGGAAGCAAAGCGCGGCCAGAGGGCCGGCGCCGGCGCGACTTGTTCATTACAGAGAGAGTGGAATCTCTCTGTCCTTCCGGAGCATGCCCTCGGGCGTACCGGGCCGCCGGGGCACGTCGCCGTGGCGCAGCCACGGCCGGACGCGAGGGAGGTGCCGTGCACACGCTCGCGTGTGCAGCGGCGCCGACCGAGTGGCCGAAAGGCCGCGAAGCGGCCGGCGTGCCCCGGCGGCTGCACGACCTCCGGAGCTCTACAGGAGCTTGCGATCCCTCGCAGCCCGCTCGAGGTCGGCGCGAAAGTCGGGGTGGGCGATGGCGATGAGGCGCTCGGCGCGCTCGCGCAGGCTGGCGCCGTAGAGGTCGGCGACACCGAACTCGGTGACCACGTAGTGCACGTCCGCCCGGGTCGTCACCACGCCGCTCCCTGGCGCCAGCGTGTTCACCAGGCGTGAGATCGTACCGCCCTTCGCCGACGACGGCAGCGCGATGATCGGCACCCCCTCCTTGGCGCGGGCGGCACCGCGGATGAAGTCCAACTGGCCGCCGAACCCCGAGTACATCCGCGTCCCGATGGAGTCGGCGCACACCTGCCCGGTGAGGTCCACCGCCAACGCCGAGTTGATCGCCACCATTCGCTCGTTCTGGGCTACGATGAACGGATCGTTGACGTACTCCGTGGGGTGGAACTCCATGAACGGATTGTTGTCCACGAAGTCGAACGCTTTGCGGGTCCCGAGCACGAACGAGGCGACGATCTTGCCGCGGTGCAGCGTCTTACGCTCGTTGGTCACAACCCCCATCTCGAAGAGCTCGACCAAGCCGTCCGAGAACATCTCGGTGTGCACGCCGAGGTGGCGCTTGTCCTTGAGGAAGAGCAGCACCGCATCGGGGATCTCGCCGATCCCCATCTGAAGCGTGGCGCCGTCGGGTATGAGCGACGCGATGTTGCCGCCGATCTGGCGGGCGACATCGGAGATCTCGGTGGCCATCGCCAGCTCGATCACCGGCTGGTCCACCTCGACGACGTGGGTGAGCTTCGACACGTGCACGAAGCTGTCGCCCAGCGTACGCGGCATCTGCTGGTTGACCATGGCGATCACGGTACGAGCGCGCTCCACCGCCGTCTTGGTGGCGTCGACGCCGACGCCGTAGGAGCAGAAGCCGTGCTCGTCCGGCGGCGAGATGTGAATGAGCGCCACGTCCACGGGAAGGGTCCCGCTGATGATCAGCTTCGGGATCTCCGAGAGGTGGATGGGCACGAAGTCGGCGCGGCCCTCGTTCACGGCGGATCGCACGTTGGCGCCCATGAACAGGGCGCGGTGCCGGAAGTGCTTCTCCATGCCGGGCGCCACGTAGGGCGCATCTTCGAAGGTGAGGATGTGCACCACCTCGACGTCGCTCAGCTCGTCAGCCCGCGCCACCATGGCGTCGATGAGCAGCTTGGGAGTGTTGCAACCGGGATGGACCCACACCCGGTCGCCCGAGCGGATGCTCCCGGCCGCCTCCCCCGCCGAGGTCACGCGACGACGATAGGTCTCCATCCAGTTCATGGGCACCCCTCAGCTCCCCGCAACGGGCTGGTACGGCACGTGGAAGGCGTGGGCGAGGCTCTCGCGCACGCAGAAACCGTTGTATGTGTACGTGCCGCGGCGCAGCGCGCGGTTCTCGCTCACCGCCTGATCGAAGCCCTTGGCCGAGATCTCTTCGACGAAGGGCAGGATGGCATTGGTAAGGGCCCGGGTCGAGGCCCGTGACGCAGTCGACGGCAGGTTGGGCACGCAGAAGTGGATGATGTCGTCCACCGTGTAGGTGGGGTTGGAGAAGTCGGTGGGGTGCGAGGTCTCGCAGCAGCCACCCTGGTCGATGGAGAGGTCCATGAGGATGGAGCGCGGCTTCATGAGCCCCAGCATTTCGCGGCTGATGAGCATCGGTGTCCGCTCGCCGTGCACCGCGACCGCGCACAGGAAGATGTCGGCAAACTCGAGCGCCTTCTCCAGGTTGGAGTGGGTCGCCATCATGGTGGGGACCTCGTGGCCCACGCGGGCCTGCAGGCGCCTCAAGGCGTTGACGTTGCGATCGAGTGCGACGACGTGGGCGCCGAGGCCGCGGCCGCACTCGGCGGCGGCGGTGCCGAGGGTCCCGGCGCCGAGGATCACCAGCGAGGCGGGCGGAATCCCCGGCGAGCCGCCGAACAGCATCCCCTTGCCACCGAACTCGTTGAGCAGCAGGCCCGAGCCGATGATGATGGCGAGGCGGCCGGCAATCTCGCTCATGGCCTCGAGCACCGGAGCGTGACCGTCGTCCTCCTCGATGACCTCGTAGCCTACCGTGGTGACCTTACGCTCGAGGAGGGTGTTGAAGCTCTCCGGCGGGGCCACCGCGAGATGCCACGACGAGAGCACCACCTGGCCGGGCTGAAAGCGCTCGTACTCGACCGGCGCGGGCGGCGAGAGGCGGAGCACCAGCTGCGAGCGCAGCAAGACCTCCTCCTCGGAGTAGACAACGGTGGCCCCCGCTGCCTGGTAGGTCTCGTCCGGGAAGCCGGCCTCGACGCCGGCCCGGCTCTCCAGGTAGACGCGGTGCCCACTGGCGGCGAGTCCCTTGACGCTCCCGGGGGTAAGGCCCACACGATGCTCGAAAGGCCGGCGGTCCTTGACCAGACCGATGTCCATACGCCACTCCTCCCGGGCCCTCCGCACGGTAAGAACCTCGGCGGTGTGGCCCTTGTGAATTTCACCACATTCTCCGTACCGCGGCAAGGGACGTCGGACACCCCCTACAGCCGTGAACGCAGGCGGGCGAGAAGTCCCTCCATCCGGAGGCGCGCCTCAGGGGGTATGAAGAGCAGGACCCGGAATACTGCCGCGGGGCCGCCCCGCGAGACGCAGACCGTCGCCGACCAACGGGCCCCGGCGCGCCCGACCAGGAGCGCGGGCTCGCCCGCCGCCTCGGGATCGGCGGCCTCAGGGTCGACCGCCTCAGCCAGGCTGTGCTGGCGCGCCAGCGCGAGCCACACCAGGGTACGGCCGATAAACGGAAGGTGACCCATGGCGAGCTCGCAACGCTCGCCCAGCAGCTGCAGCCGCGGTCCCAGCGCCTCGAGCCGCGGCTCATCCTCCCACGGCAGCCGCACCACCTGGTGGTACGCGTCGTCGTCTCGCCGCAGCGCCTCCGCCACCCGCACCACGAGCTCCGTGACCGCACTGCGCGCCGCGCGCTCGCGGTCGGAGGGCACGTCCACCGTGAGGTCGAGAACCGCGAAGTCCCCCGCCAGCTCACTCGCCTCGCGGTGCTCCCGCCACTCCACGCGGGCTCCCCGCCCGCGGCGCATTCCCTGCCACCACCGCAGCGCAGCGGCCGCCGGAGCGATGAGCAGCAGCAACGGGACGGAGACGGCGGCGCGTAGACATCCACCGGACGGGGCGGGCTGAGACGGCTCCTCGGGCACGTGCACCCGGCCAGTGTACCCGCACGAAACGACGGGCCCGGTGGACCGGGCCCGTCGTGGTGGTTCGCGGTCGGATGGCGAGTCTACTCGTCGGCCACCGGGATCGACGCGACGTCGCGTCGGCGCTGCATGAGCGCCATGAGGATCCCGGCGATGATCAGCAGGGTGCCGCCCCAGACGAAGCCGATGAGCGGCTTGACCGAGACGTCCAGCACCAGGCTCTGGGGCGCCGGCGGACGCGGCGGCAGGTTGGGGTCGAAGACCTGCACCTCCACCGCGCCGCCCTCGGCGTCCATGCGTCCGAGGTTGAGGGCGATGCCGCCGCTGCCGGGAATGGTCGCCGGTGTGATGATCGGGGTCGCGGCCTGGCCGCCGCCGTGGTAGGTGGGCTCCACCTCCACGGTCTGGCCGTCCTTCTCCACCTGGAACACGGCGCCGATGTTGATCTTGCCCGCCTGCGGGTCGAAGTCCGAGAGATCGAAGTCGGAGAAGGTCACCTTCATG
Organism: uncultured Acidobacteriota bacterium; assembly: GCA_963844845.1. Lineage (GTDB taxonomy): Bacteria > Acidobacteriota > Thermoanaerobaculia > Thermoanaerobaculales > Sulfomarinibacteraceae > CAWJPW01. The sequence continues at coordinate 872,305 of CAWJPW010000003.1, read as the reverse complement.
CCGTGGTACGCGAAGCTCTCCCCCTTGTGCAGGGTCGCCGAGCGGGCCATGCCGCCGCCGAGACCGAGCAGGTCCACCTGGACCACGCCGGAGGACGCGTTCATGCCGCGCAGCCGGAGCTGAGCCCCGGGCCGCCCCGGAATCTCCACCGGCACCGCCTGGACGCCCTGCCCTGTGGAGACGACGCTCGGCACCAGGCTCACCGGATCCTGTCCCGGTCGTTCCAGCAGCACCTTCGCACCCACGGTGACGGCGCCGGGCACGGCGCTCTGGTGGGAGAGATCGAAGTCCGTAAAGGTCAGCTTCCAGTCCTTGAACTCGGCGGGCTCGCCCTTGCTGAGGGTGAGTCGGGCGCTCACCGGAGCCTCCTCGCCGGGGCTGTACTCCACCGGCGCGAGGTAGAGGTCGCGGGTGAGGAATGCCTTGATGTCGGGGTTGGCCACCAGCTGGTTGGTCTTCTGGTTGACCCACATCTTCGGCTTGAGGACGAACGATCCGCCGCGCTGGTCGGTCACCTCCACCACCATGGCGTCGCGCGCCGCGGGGTTCGGCTTCTCCACGCCCCGAAACGTCATGGTGTAGCCCAACACCTTGGTGGGGGTGCCCTCCTTGAGGCGCACCTTCTGGGTGCTGTCGTAGAGCCCGGTGGTGAGGAAGGCCAGCAGCATCAGGGCGAGGCCCACGTGGGCGATGGCGCCGCCGGCGGCCGGCCAGTGCTTCGCCCTGACCTTCTCCCAGGTCATCACGAGGTTGGCGGCGAGCGCGAAGAAGACCGCGGCGGCGTAGATCACCGACTCGGGCGAGCGTACGCCCAGGGCCACCGCGAGGCCGGTGAGCCCGAGGGTGACCGGCGCCACCACCAGGGCCCGGCCCATGGCGCCGGACGCCGTCTTGCGCCAGCCCAGGAAGGGGATGATGCCGAGAATCAGGCCGAACGCGACGGCCAGCGGCATGCCGATGCGGTTGTAGAAGTCCGGTCCCACCTGGGACGGCTTGGTCCACAGCCGGGTGATGAGCGGCGCCGAGGTGCCGAGCAGCACCATCAGGCCGGTGCCTATCAGCAGGAGCACGCCGAGAACGAAGAAGATGGTCCGCGAGAAGAACGGCTCGCTGCCCACCTCCGACGGAATCTCGCGCCAGCGCCAGACCAGCATCCCCACCGACAGGGAGAGGAAAAAGACCATATTGAAGATGAGCCAGCCGCTGATGCCGAGATCGACGAAGGAGTGCACCGAGAAGTCGGCGAGGACGCCGGAGCGCGTCAGGAAGGTGCCGTAGACCACCAGCAGATAGGCGAGCACCGCGAGCACCAGGTTCATGCGTCGGAAGCGCTGTCGCCCGCGCTGCAGCAGTATGCCGTGGGTGAGCGCGGCGGTGGCGAGCCAGGGCACGAGCGATGCGTTCTCCACCGGGTCCCAGCCCCAGTAGCCGCCCCAGCCGAGGGTCTCGTAGGCCCAGTATCCGCCCAGCATGATTGCGGTTCCGAGGGTGACAAAAGAGACCAGCACCCAGGGCATCGACGCCTTGGTCCACTCGTCGTAGCGCCGCATCCACAGGGCGGCCAGGGCGAAGGCGAAGGGGATCGCCAGCGACGCGTACCCCAGGAACATGATGGGCGGGTGGATTACCATCCACGGGTTCTGCAGCAACGGGTTGAGCCCCTGTCCGTCCATCGGCGCCATGCCGGCGGCGAGACCGCGGTGGAAGCGGAACGGGTCCTGCTTGAGCAGCAGCATGAGCAGCGACAGCAGGGTCACGTTGTAGAAGATCATCACCCTGGTCTCGTACTGGCGGGCGAAGCGCATGAGCGGCAGGCCCAGCAGCACTCCCCAGAAGATCCACAGCAGGAAGCTGCCCTCCTGACCCGCCCAGAAGGACGAGATGAGGAACTGCAGCGGCAGGCTGTTGTCGGAGTACGCCGTCACGTAGAAGAGCCGGTAGTCGTGGGTGATGAACAGGTACATGAGCAGGCCCGCGGCGACGATCACCGCGAGGGTCATCAGCCCGTAGGCCTGGCGGGCCAGCCGCTTCCAGCCGTCGTCCTCGCCCCGCACTGCCAGGGCGAAGCCGACGGTCGAGGCAAGCCCCAGCAGGAAGGCCGCCCAGATCAGAATGGTCCCCGGGTAGTACATGATCCCCCCGATTCCCTCACATACCACGACCCGCCGGTGTCGCCCGGCGGGTCTGATTTTCGAAAGAAAGCTTCCTATTCTCAGTCATCCACTCGTCCCGTCCCGACGTCGTCATCCGGCCGTTGTGGGTCAGCTGGTGTAGGAACGCTGCTCCTCGATGCCCTGGTACTTGGACGGGCATTTGACGAGGAGCTGCTCGGCGTGGAAGGCGCCGTCTTGGAAGGTGCCGATGGCGACCACCTGCGTCGCGTCCTCGAAGTTGCCGGGTTTGGTGCCCTTGTAGACCACCGGCAGGGTGCGCCCGGAGGGCTCGCGGAGCGTGAACTCGAGCTCCTGTGAGGCCTCGACGTACTTCGAGGATTTCTGCACGAGCGCGCCGGCAACCTGCACCTGGCTGGCGCTGTCCATCGCCTCGGCGAACGAGACGTAGGGGGTGAGGCTCGACTTGAACGAGGTGGCGCCGAAAGCCAGGAAGGCCACGACGAGCACCCCGCCCACCACGTACCACACACGACGTTGACGTCGTGAATCAGTCATATCACTGCTCCTCCAGGCGCCGCACCTTGCGGTCAACCCGGTACACGTAGCCGAAGAGTGCGACCCAGATGATCAAGGTCACCAGCATCACTCCGAGGAGATCACTCATTCCAGCTCCTCCCGCTGGCGGCGCTGCCGAATCCGCTCGACCCGGCATTCGATAGTATACAACCATATGAACAAACCGGTGAATCCCACGAGCGACGCCATCAGCACCTGAGTGTAACGTGGATCAAATTCGTTCGTCCCACGCATGTTGATGATCGTATCGGGATGCAGCGACCAGTAGATACGGGGCACCACAAAGACCAGGAACGGAACGGTCACGAACGCGAGGATGGCGTACACCGCCGCGAGGGCGGCACGCCGCTCGGGGTCGTGCACCGCCGAGCGCAGCGCGAAGTAGGCCGCGTAGATCAGCAGCAGGATGGTGATCGAGGTCTGACGCGGATCCCAGTTCCAGTACGAGTTCCACATGAGCCGGGCGAAGATGGAACCCGTCACCGTGGCCAGGAAGGCGAACAGCAGCCCGAGGGACGCGGCCACCTGGGCACGGATGTCGTCCTTGGGATCGCGCCCGCGCAGGTAGCGGATCGAGGCGACGCACGACACCAGGAAAGCCAGGGTCGCCACCCACGCCGTGGGCACGTGGAAGAAGACGATGCGGCTGGACTGGCCGATGAAGCCCTCGGCGGGCGTGGCGTAGAAGAACGCCGCCCAGATGACCAGGCCCATCCACAGGAACAGGACCCAACGCAGGACCTCGCCGAGCCGTCGGTTCTCAGTCATTCCACACCGCCGGAAAGAGGAAGATGGACACCACCGTCATGACACCCCCCAGCGACACCACCGCACGCAGGGTGGCGACCACCGTGTCGCGCGACACCTCAACCACCGCACTGGTGCCCTGGATCAGAAAGATCAGCAGCGGCAGCAGAAGCGGTATCGACAGCACCGAGAAGAGCGCTCCCCGGCTCATGGCGCGCGCGATGATGGCTGCCACCATGGTCGTCGTGACCGCAAGAGTATACCCGCCCGTGGCGAGGATCAGAAGGAACCAACCTACCGCCGCCACCTTGAGCCCCATGAGGATGCAGTACAGCGGCACCAGCAGGGCCATGAGCGCGTACAGAAGGACGATGTTGAACAGCAGCTTGCCGCCCCACACCACCAGGGGTGGCGCCGACAGGCGCAACAGCGCGGCGGTGTGGGTCTCCTCCTCCTTGACGAAGCTGCGGTCGAGCCCCGCCATGGCGGCGAAGAACAGCACGATCCACATCAGGGCCGAGAGCAGGTAGGGGCGGTCGGCCTCGGCGATCTTGTAGGGGCCCACGGTGTAGGAGACCGCGGCCAGCGTGGTGGCAGCGAACAGGCCCAACGAGTTGAGCGCCACCCGCGTGCGGAACTCGGCCCGCAGGTCCTTGCCGAAGACCGCCCAGGTCTCAGCCAGTGAGCGCCACATGGCGGGTCCCCCAGGTCATCTCGCGGCGGTCGTTGGTGGCGAGCACCACGGTGCGGCCGGCGGCCACCGTGTCGCGCACGAAGCCCTCCAGCCAGTCCTGCCCCACCGGATCGAGGTTGGAGCCGGGCTCGTCCAGGAACAGCACCGGCGGGCTGTGGAGCATCGCCTGGGCGATCTTGACCCGCTGCAGCATTCCGGTGGAGTAGCCACGAATGGTGGTCTCGCGGGAGGGATCCAGGCCGACCATCTCCAGGCACTCGCGACAGCGCGCTTCGGCCGGGCCGAGCCCCCGCACGCGCGCGTAGAATCGCAGGTTCTCCATCGCCGTGAGCTCCTCGTACACGCCCATGGCCGGCGCCACGATGCCGATCCGCTTTCGCCAGTCGTCGCGCGCGAGCACCTCACCACCCTCGACGTACTCCACCGTTCCACGGGTGGGCCGGAGCAGGCCGCAGAGGATGGTGAGCAGCGTCGACTTCCCCGAGCCGTTGGGGCCGGTGAGGGTCAGCACCTCGCCCGGATCGGCAACGCCCGAGAGCCCGCGGAACACGACCCGGGCGTCGTAGCGCTTGGCCACGTCGGTGAAGCGAATCGAGACCGGCGCCGACATGGCGGCGACGATACCATGCTCCTCTCGATCTCGAGGACGCCCACTCGTGACGGCCACCCCTGTCACCTGCCGAGATCGAGAGGCCACGGACCCACCGTTTTCATCCCTCCTCCTCGAAACGCGCGCCGTGGGAGTACCCCTCGCAGCCCGTCCGGGGGGTCGTGTGGGCTGCCCGCGCAGGAATCGTGGCCGCTGGCGAGGCGCGACGACGCCGCCCCGGCAACGCTCCTTCGAGGTGGAGCAGTGCCGCCAGAAGCCACCATGGCGCGCGCAGAGTCCATCGGGAATCTCCGAACAGGAGCTCAGGAACCGTACTTGACAGAGCAACCGTAGGGCTTGGTGTCAGGGACTGCCACCGGCTTGCCGGCAAGCACCTCGTCCAGCGCCGCGGCCACGTAGTTGGTGGCCTCCTTCCCCTTACTGCCGCGGGGGTCGTCGTCGATGGCGCCGGCATACACCAGGATGCCCGAGCGGTCGATGACGAACATGTCCGGAGTCGTAGTGGCTCCGTAGAGGTGTCCCACCGCGCCATCGTGGTCGCCCAGCACCGGGTACGGCAGGCTCTTGGCGTCATGCCAGGCGCGGTCGTCGCCTCGGTCCATGAAGTGGGTGGAGTTGACGCCCAGCCACACCACACCGCGGTCCGCGTAGCGCTCGGCCAGGCTCTTCATGGTGCCCGCCTTGGCATGGCGCTGGACGAACGGGCACTGGGGGTTGATCCACTCCAGCACCACCACCCTGCCGGCGAGATCCGCCAGCTTGACGGTCCCGCCGCTCTGATCACTGAGCTGAAACGCCGGCGCCGGCTGACCCACCTTCGCCGGGGCATCCCCGGCAGCGCACGCCGGACCCGCCGCGAGGCCGGCCGCCACCAGGATGCTCATCACATACCCGAGTCGTCGCATCGAGTCCTCCCCTCGCGCGGCCTGGGTGACCGCACCGTCAACCACCGGTAGCCGTGAGCGGCACCGGCAGCGCAAAGCCCTCGCTCTCCCTACCACGTCCCCTCGCCACCACCACGCTGGCGAGCACCGCCTCCGGCGTGCCCTGGCCGGCCCGCGGCGCCGCCGTGAAGTCGATGCGCGTACGGTCGCCGCGGGTCCTCACCCGCACATCGCGGATCTCGAGGCCCTCAGTCGGGGCCGGGAACCACGACACCTCCCCCGGCGGACGGCGCCACTGCAGCCACATCGTCACCGCGCCTTCCTGTCCACCACTCCCCAACCCGCCGCGCACCGTCGCCCGCGGACCCGCCGCGGCCGGGGCCGGGAGGCGTCGCCGCCACTGCTTGAGCAGAGCACGAGCCCGCGCCGCTTCGGCGTCGGGAACCGGCAGACTTGCCCGCAGCGTGGCGTCGCCCAGCACACAGCGCTCGCGGCAGGCTAGCCACGACGCCCGCACCGTGACCGGTGCAGCCGCCGGGGGTGCCGACGCCGACACCGTGAGGGGCCGCGCCAGCAGCACCTCATTCTCGTAGCCGTAGCCCACGATGCCGCCGGGCTGATCGAACTCCGCCGGTGCCGGCCACTCGAGCGCCCCGGGTGTGAGGCCCTCAGGCGCCTCGACCTCGACGGCGGTGGCAAGGCCCGCGTTCCCGGGGTTGCGCCAGTAGACGTGCCACCCCGGCGCAATCTCGAGCCGCACGCCCACGTGCACGACGCTTCCCGGCACCAGCCGGGCCGCGTCGGCGACCAGCTCCGCCCGCACCTGGGGCTGCACCTGTGCCGCGGCGCCCGCCGACGCGGCAAGAACCGCGACGGCGGCCATGACGAAAAAGACGCGACCCGTACTCATTCATCGCCCCACAATGACCGTCCGGACCCCGGCTATTCCCGCAACCGCCCGGTGGGAACGTCGTAGACTATGGAGACGTTCGGGGCCCACGCCCCGCCAACCGCCGATCTGCCCAAGGAGCCTGCCATGTTCCGACGCCTTCCCGTGGTCCTCTGCGCCCTTCTCGTGACCGTGCCGCTGCTGGTCTGCGCCGGCGAGCCGGTAGACCTCGACATGGTCAATCGGATCCGCGTCGAGGGTCTCCACCACTCCCAGGTCAGTGAGCTGCTGGAGCACCTCACCGAGGTCGTCGGCCCCCGCCTCACCGGCTCTCCCGCACTGCGCGAGGCGGCCGGGTGGGCGCGCGACACCATGGCCGGCTGGGGCCTCGTCAACGCTCATCTCGATGAGCGCCCCTTCGGCCGCGGCTGGACCTTCAGCCGTTGCGAGGTCGACCTGGTGACGCCGCGCCAGGCGCCGCTGCTGGCCTACCCGGTGGCGTGGACCCCGGGCACCGGCGGCACCGTGCGCGGCCGGGTGGTGCGCGCCAACCTCGCCAGCGAGGACGATCTGGACGCGCAGCGCGGCAAACTCGCCGGCGCCGTCGTCCTCCTCGACGAGCCGCGCGCGCTCGAGCCCCCCAAAGAGGCGCCCTTTCACCGCTACGGCGCCGACGAGCTGGCCGATATGCGGCAGCTGGACCTCGGCGACCGCCACCACGGCAACTGGCGCGAGCGGGCTCGCAAGGAGCTCGCCTTCCGGCCGCTGCTCGCCGAGTTCCTGCGCTCTGAGGGGGTCCTCGCCACCGTGAAGCTCAGCCCCCACGACGGCGGCCTGGTACAGGTGACCGGGAGCCACGCCTGGCATGACGGCGACGACCCCGGCGTCACCCAGCTGGTGATGGCGGCGGAGCACTACAACACCCTGAGCCGCCTTCTCGAGCTGGGCGAGCCGGTGGAGCTGGAGCTCACCGTCGACGCCCGCTTCGTCGACGGCGCCCAGGGCATCGACACGCTGGCCGAGATCCAAGGCGCCGACCTCGCCGACCAGGCGGTGATGGCGGGCGCCCACCTGGACTCCTGGCACGCGGGCACCGGCGCCACCGACAACGCCGCCTCGTGCGCCGTTGTGATGGAGGCCATGCGCATCCTGAAGGCGCTGAGCGTGAAGCCGCGGCGCACCATCCGCGCCGCCCTGTGGGACGGCGAGGAGCAGGGCTACCTGGGCTCGTCGGCCTGGGTCGCCGACCACCTGGCGCGCCGCCCCGAGCCCACCGACCCCGAGCAGGCGGCGCTCCCCGCCTTCCTGCGCACCGAGCGGGGCCCGCTCAAGCTCGAGCCGGAGCACGCCACCCTGTCGGCCTACTTCAACCTCGACTACGGCGCCGGCCGCATCCGCGGCATCTACACCCAGGAGAACGCCGCCGTGGCCCCCATCTTCGCCGCCTGGCTGGCGCCCTTTGCCGACCTCGGCGCCGTCACCGTCTCCCCCGCCGCGGTGGGGGGCACCGACCACGTGCCGTTCGACCAGGTCGGCATCCCGGCCTTCCAGTTCATCCAGGACCCCCTCGACTACATGGCCCGCACCCACCACACCGAGATGGACGTCTTCGACCGGGTCCAGCAGGACGACCTCCGCCAGGCGGCGGTCATCCTCGCGTCGTTCCTCTATGACACGGCGATGCGCGACGAACCGCTGCCGCGCAAGCCGATGCCGCGGGAGGAAGAGAAGTAGGGCCCACCGCGGGCCCGGAGCCGCTGCCGGCGCCCTCGTCGTCTGTCACTGCAGCCCCGAGAGCCGCCGGCGTCGGCTTGCACCCGCCGCGCGGGGTCACGGCGCCGGGTTGCGGATCTCCGGTTCTTCGTGCCGCCTTCGACCGCGCCGCAGGAACCGCCCGACCCGCTCGGCGAGCCGCCAGTACCAGCTCAGCACGGCCCAACCGCGCGTGCTGGTGATGCGCCCGAGCTCTGCGGCCCGGTGCTCGGCATGACGCTCCGCCGCCTCGAGCCCGCTGCGGGCCGCGTCCCGCTCGGCGATCACCAGCGCGAGCTGACTTCGGGCAGCATCCCGCTCAGCACTCAGGAACTCGAGCTGGCTTCGCGCCGCGTCCCGCTCAGCCTTCACGACCACGCTAGTTGCCACTTCAGCATCACGCTCCCGCTGAGCCTCCACCAGCTCCGCCGCGGTGGCGATACTCTTCTGCCGCCACTCCTCCCTCTCGGCCTGCCAACGGGCGACCTCGGCTTCGAGCCCGGCGATGCCCTCCTTGAGCCTCTCAACATCGGCTCTCAGGTCCTCGGACGCGGCACGCTCGACCTGCAGCTCATCCTCGCCGGCCGAGGCCCGGGCCTCGGCCGTGGCGCGTCCCCGCTCGAGGCCGAGAGGCCACCACGTGATGAGCTCCACCCGCTCACGCAGCTTGCGGAGGTAGAGCTCGCGGTTCTTCTCGACGACCCGCGCGACGAGAGCCTCGGCGATCTCCGGCGCGTCCGTCTCGGAGATCAGCGAGCCAGGCCGCACTCGATAGTCGAACGTGACGCCCGGCAGCTTGTGGAACCGCCAACCGGCAACGCTGGCACGGATCCAGAGGTCCCAGTCTTCCCACGTCACCATGCTCTCGTCATACCCGCCGAGCCACTCCCACACCTCCCAGCGCATCACCGCACAGGCGTCGATGAAGTTGGACCAGAGGATGCGCTCCGGGTCGTACTCCGGCGCCATGCGCAGGCCGTTGCGCATCCCGAACTCCCACCAGTCGCCATAGACCACGCCCACCCCGGCGTCGGCCGCGAGAACCGACAACGCTGCATCGACGAAGCCCGGCCGCAGCCGGTTGTCGGCGTCCAGAGGGAGGAGATAGCGGCCGCCGAGCGCGCCGATTCCTGCGTTTCGCGCGGCGCTCAGACCCCGGTTGGGCTGGTCGATCACCACGTAGCCGCGGTGACGGAGCACGTCCAGCACCTCGAGCGTGCGGGCTTGCGTCGAGCCGTCGTTGACGATGGCGAGGCGACTGCCGTGGGCGGCCCGCTCCACGCTGGCCACGGCCTCGATGAGCAACTGCCCGTGGTTGCAGCAGGGAATCACCACCGAGAGCGCATCGCGACCCTCCACCTTTGGCTGTACCGAAGCCCCGGCGCGGTCGCCGCGGGGGAGCTGTGCTGTAAGGTCGGCTTCCTTGTCCAGGGCACAAAGCAGCTCCACACAATCCGGCGACGTGGCGGCGACGAGGGCGACGAGCGGGTCGTCCTCGGGCAGCGTACGCAGCCGCTCCCGGTGGATGACGGGGAGACTCCCGGCGTCCCCCAGAGTCATCCCGAGCCGCTCCTTGAGCACGGCGGCGACCTCACGCGGCCGCTCGACGAGAGCGGTCGCCGACACCAGGGCCGAGCGCTCGCGGTGGCGACGAGCGAAATCGAGCAGACGCCGGTTGTAGAAGGCCCATATCCGGTACGCATACTCGGGGTGCTCGAGGAACACCGGCGCGGCCAGGCGCTGCATCGAATCGGCCACGTCCCAGGGGTTGCGGTAGACGAAAATGAATCGGGCCTCGCCGTGCGCCACCGAATCCCAGAAGTCGAGCAGCAACGTCGTCCGCGGGTCCTTCCACCCCCAGGGAAGTCCTTTCCCGGCGCGGGCCGCCACGAGCGCCGCCGCTTCCGCTCCGGCGCCGGCCAAGGGGGTGAGATCCAGCTCCTCGGACTCGGTCCAGCCCCAATCGCGGTGGCCACCATCGCCCGATCGGGTGCAGGCCTCCAGGAGCCTCCCGTTGAAGCCCATGAAGTCGATGTCTTCAAAGTAGCCGGTGGGGTTATTGGCGTCGGGCCGCAGCAGCTCCGCACCCATGTCCACTCCGAAGGCCACACACAACGAGGCCACGAGGGAGGTGCCCGACCGATGCATACCTGCGACGATCAGGGGTCGTGTCTGCATCTCCTCGGTTGCCTCCTTCTCGTCGGTCGGGCGCCGGCCTCACGGACCGCTCCGCCCTCCCTCCGGATCACCCTCGACCGTGTGCGCCACTGCTCCGGGCTGCTGCAGCCTCAGTGAAGGTCGCCCTCCAGCGCGGCTCGGCAGGCTCGACGCCAGCGCAGAGCCCGAGACCGAGCTCGGCCGCGGCGGCAGCCGACGCGAACGCCCCGAGGGCGAGAGCCCGCTCGCACGCTCGCGCGATCCACGGGAGAGCGCGCTCCTCTTCCCCCGCCGCGATCAGGTGGCCGGCCACTGCCTCGGCGTGCCCGGTGCCATCCGACCCGGGACCTGCCGCCGCCAGCACATCGGCGATGCGACGATGGAGAACGACCCGACGCTCCCAGGGAATCGACTGCACGAGGGCGCCGGCCAGCCCGTTGCTGCCCAACTGAAAGACCCCTCGCCGCGCGCCCCTGCCCCACAGCACGAGGTCCCGTTCGCGGCGACTCTCGAACCAGTAGGTGGGCAGGAAGCGTACGAACCCGCGCTGGAGGAGCTCGTACAGCACCGGCTCCAGCACGGCCAGGGACTCGTTGACCACCGCCGCGAGGGTCGTCACGTCGAAGAGCTGGCCCATCACGCTGGCCGCCACCGCCACCCGGCGTGACGAACCGTACAGCGCGGCGATCCTCCTCGCGAGCACCTCGTCCAGCGAGCCCAGCTCGTCGGGCGGACCGTCGGCGAGGCGTCCTGCAAGTCGCCAGGAGGTGTTGGCACTCACCAGCAGTCCTTCGTCGCACAGCAGATTCAGCAGCTCCGCGGCTGCAAGGGGCAGGCCCGCGCTCCGTGCTGCGACGAAGTCGCTTACCTCCTCCGCCTCGCTCGCGGCAACCAGTGCCTCGCCCACCTCGCGGACCGCCGCATCCTCCAGGCGTTCGACCCGCAAGATGTCGACACGCGAGCGCGCTTGGGCACCGGCGAGCTCCTCGGCGGTCAGCGTCCTGACACCCACGTCGAGGGTACACACCACCCACACCCGCGTGTCGGCGAGGCAACTCGCCAGCCCACGGATGGCCTCGAGAGTGGAGTCGTCGGCCCAATGCAGGTTTTCGAGCAGAAGGATCAGACGGTGGTCTCCATCGTGACGATGGCGGCAGACCTCGGGCCACTTCTGCACCAGCGTCGAGAGCGCCCAGCCCGGCCCCCACGGTCCTCCACCCTGCTCCGCGTCCCGCCCGACCATTCCTCCGGAGGAACCTCCGTCCAGGAGCGCGCTCACATAGCGTTTCAGCGCAGGATCGCCGTCGAGCAGCGCGCTCCATGTCGTCGGGTCGCAGCCGCGAGCGGAGCGAAAGATGTCTGCGAGCATTCCAAGGGTGGCCGGCACGCACCCGCCTCGAAAGGAACCCCCGAACAGGACGCACGCCTGGTCGGTGGCCGCCACGCCATGGATGAAGGTCTTCACCAGCCGTGTCTTCCCGATGCCGGCCTCACCCTGCACCACGACGATGCGGCCCCCCTCTCCGTCCACCCGCCGCCAGCTCTCGCGGAGGCAGGCGTACTCCTGTCGCCTCCCCACCAGCGGAATGGCTGGCCGTGAGTCGCCGACGGGCTGGATACCTCCAGCCTGTGCGACCTCTTCCGCGAGAATCGCCTCGAGCAGCTCCTTCGTCTCCGCCATCGGCTCGACGCCGAGCTCGACCCGCAGAAGGCTCACGCAGCTCTCGTACTGGGCGAGGGCCCGGCTGCGGCTGCCCGAGCGGGCATACAGCTCCATCAGCGAACGGTGCCCCTCCTCAGAGAGCGGATCCAGCTCCAGCCAACGACGCACCGTGATGACCGCCTGTGTGTCCTCGCCCCGCTCACGGTGGTTCGCCACCAGTGCCCTCGCGCCATCGATGGCCAGGTCCCGTAGCCGCTCCCGCCGCAGCAGGAGCCACTCCTCGAAGGTCAGGCCATCCTCCAGGTAGAGGCCATCGAGGAACTCCCCCCGGTAGATGGAGAGCGCGCGGGCGAGCGCCTCGGCGCCTGGAGCCCCTCCGCCATTCAACCCCCGCGCCATGAGGCGCTCGAAATCAAGCACGTCCACTGCCAGGTCGATGTCGGGGTTCAACGCCAACCGACCCGAGCCCTCGCTCACCACGGCGCCTTGGAGTAGGCCTGCGCCCGTCAGTGTCTGCCGAATGTTGTAAAGGGCCTGGCGCAGGTTGCGGCGACCAACTGCCTCCGGCTGGTCGGGCCAGAGCAGAGCTGCCACCCGCGCCCTGTTCGGCTCGAGCTGATCATCTCCCAGCGCCAGGTAGGCAAAAAGAGCGCGCACCTTCCGTGACTCGAAGCCTCCCACCAACCGTTCACCGACACGGACTTCGAAGCGCCCCAGCAGGCGCACGTCGAGATCAGCCATGCCCAAAATGGTACCGCTTCCAGGCCTCAAGAGGGTGTTCAGATTCGGATTTCAAGCATCGCCGCGGCGAAAAAGCTTTCGAGATGCAATCTCCTGACGCTTTCCTGACGCTTGATTCTTATCTTCATAATCTATGGACACGCGACCACTCCCTGCCGAGACCGAGCCCTTAAGCCGGCGCCGCTCGACCTCGGTGTTGATCCGGCTGATCGCGGACCCTCGGGAGGGCGGCCAGAAGGCCAGCATCCGCCTCGACGCCCTCGAGCTACAAAGCGCCCACGAGAGGCACTTCACCAGCATCCACACCGCCCTTGCCTGGCTCGCGGAGGTTCTCGAGTCACAGGCGAACGACTGGCAGACCGAAACAAAGGCCCAGCTCACCCGCGCGGTGCGCGGAAAAGGCCGGAGGACACAGTGAGGGTCCGGCGCCCCACCGGCACGCGCTCGAGCGGGGTGATCCTGGCCGCCCTTCGGCCCGCGAACACCCTGGGCCCCCAAGAGTCTCTGGATTCTGGCATCGGAGCTCGTCCGTGGTGCACAGCTGCTCGGGCTGGCAGCATCCACCCGAACGTGGCCACGGCGACCTCCGCTCGGACCCATACCTGCGACACAACAACGAACTGAAGTGGAAGGAGACTGACAACATGTTTCGCACATCGAACCGTACGACCCTGCTCACCGCACTCGGCATCGCGCTCGTGCTCACCATCGCGTTGCCGCGAGGCGCGGCCGCCCTCACCAACCCCGGGGACACCATGTACCTCTCCGACAGCGCCAAGCCTGACGACGGCGTGTCGTACCTCTTCTCGGTGGAGATCGATGCCGTCACCGATCACGCCAACCTTACGCCTCTCGCCAACGGCACGATCTACCTCAACCAGATCGACGCCCTCGCGTGCACACCGGACGGCAGCCGAATTTATGGGATCGACAAGTACTCGCCGGGCAGCGTCTACACGGGCAACGGCATGATGGGCTACTACGATGTCGCCCACGAGACCTGGCACGACGTCAACTACGTCATGAGCGGGGGCGACAAGCTCACCGGCATCGTGCTCGCCGGGTTCTCCCCCGCCGGAGTCCTCTACGTAGCGTCCCAGGATACCGACCTCTTCTACACCGTGAACCTCCACACCGCCGAGGCGACTCCCATCGGCCCGGTGGCCAACTCGGCCAATGGCACGACCATCCATGAGCAGGGCGCCGATCTCGCCTTCACCGCCGCCGGGAGCGCATACGTGTGGACCAACACGCCCAACGGCGCCGACGCTCCGGCGGGGCTCTACAAACTCAACATGCAGGCCATCACCGATCACATTCCGGCGACCTACATGGGTAACTCGCCCGGCGACTTCTTCACCGGCGTCGCCATCCGCGCCAACGGCTTCGGCGACATGGCAGGCTCCACCCACGCCAGCGAGGTCCACACGCAGAGCCTCCTCAATGCGCAGGACACCCCGGGCAGCCCCCACCCCATGTACAAGGACGGCTCGCCTTACATCTACCAGTACGGCGACATGAGCAACGGCCCCCTGCAGCTCTGCACGCGTACCATCGGCTTCTACAAGAACCACGGGTGGCTGGGGCGGGGCGTGACGATCTGCGGCAAGGTCATCACCGAGGACGGCGCCAGCGGAACCGAGGACGGCCAGGCGTTCCTCAACGGGGACGGCTACTCCAAGGGCCCCAACGGCACCGACTTCTCGATGTTCTTCGCCCAGCTCATCGCGGCCAGGCTCAACACCGGCAATGCCAGCGGCGTCCCGATGATCGACACGGCCGAGGCGTGGCTGTGCTCGCAGGACGTGGTGCTGCCGTCGGGCAACCTCGACTTCCACGCATCGTTCGACAACAAGAGCCAGAAGTCCGTCGCCGCCACCTATGCTTCCGAGCTCGACTCCTTCAACAACTCCTGTGAGAACAACTGCTCCGGTGGCAGCAGCAGCTGGGGCAGCCCCAAAGGCCACAGCAGCGGCTCGCACGACCACCCCCACCATCACGACCACTAGTCTCGTGTTCGGGAAGTCCGAGGTGCTCTTCGCGCGGCCAGCGAGGATCCCGGCGAGGCACGACGGCGCAGTCGTGGCAACGCCCCTTCGAGGAGAAGCAACGCAGCCAGGGACCGCGATGACCGGCGAAGAGCCCATTGGGGTTTTCCAAACAGGACACTAGGACCGGGTCACCAACCCTCGTGTCTCGACCGACGCCGGGCCTGCGGGCCCGGCGTTCTTCGTGGCACCACCACACCTGCACCGGGCGGGCGCCCCCCGGGTGACCGGCCCGGTGCGCTGTGCGGCCTCGCCAACCCCCCTTCCGCCGCCTCAGGGAGCGAAGGGACTCGAACCGACTGGAACGAGAGCGTCCGCCCCTGCCATGTTCGGCTCTGTCCTGCTCGCCGCCGCCACCGTCCTGCTCGTCTACGTCGCCGGCCGCGCCGCCTCGGTGCCGCTGATCCGCCGGCACGCACGTCCCGGGCCGGGTCCTGGTCGCGGCGCCGGCCCTCCTGTGGGGCGCCCTGCTCGCCGGTGAGCTGCTGCGCCACCACGAGACCGGTCCGGTGGCCAGCACCGTCACCACCGAGCCCGCGTCGGGCATCAGCCCGAACGACATCATCGACACCGTGCCGGTGACTACCACACCAGCCACACCGCCATCCGCAGCGTCGTGCTCGGGCCAGCGCCGTAGCGGGGACGAACGGCGGCGTACATCCACACCGCCACGATCCCCACCATGAACCCGAGGCCCAGGTACAGCACCATGAGCGCCAAGCTCATGGCTAAGGCGAGGTCGTGCGCCGACAGAAAGGCCTGCAGGTCCTCCGGGTCAGAATCCTGTCAGTCGTCTCGGGCAAGCTGCCAGCACCGCTAGGCGCGCCCGCCCCTAGTCCCCAGTTTGGAGAATCCCAACGGGCTCCTCGCTTGCCATCGCCGCCTCTGCCTGCGTTGCTCCTCCTTGAGGTCGCATCGCGACGGATTCGTGGTCGCGCCCTACCAGCAACCGCGCTGCGTGCGCGAGTAGCTCACCGGGCTTCCCGAGCAGGACACTTGCTCAGTTGAGGTAGCCCAGGGACCGCAGCGTCTCTCTCTCCGCCGGGCTCAATGTCGCGACATCCGCCCGCTGATCATGCACATCCAGCGCATCGCCTTCTGCCATCAGCTCGTTCACCCTGTGCTCCCAGATCTCCTGCAGCCTCTTGGCCACCTCGGGATGGTCCGCGATGACGTTGTCCCGCTCTCGGGGATCTGCCCGCAGGTCGAAGAGCTCCCGCTTGCTGACGACGAGCTTCCAATCCTCGGTGCGGATCGCACTCGCCATGAGCTCGTACTCAGCAGCACGAGCTCCCGAAGGCGGGCATGGAAGCACGTCGTGACCGTCGCTCGCCGGCGGTGGCGGCTGCGCCTTGCTGCGGAGTGCGCTCGCAATGACCTCGTACTTCCGGGCATGAGCCCCCGCACGAAGCTGTGGAACGACGCTGAGACCATCGCTCGCTGGCGGCGGCTGCAGACCGAGGACATCCAGGACGGTCGGCATCAGATCGACCGACGACACGAGGCCGGAGAAACGGACGCCGCCGAACGCGGCGCCGGGGAACTTGATGATCAGCGGAACTCGGGCAATCTCACCATAGACACCTTCATGGTGGAGAAAGAGCCCGTGATCGAGGAACTCCTCGCCATGATCGGCGGTGACGATCACCAGCGTATTGTCATAGATCCCCGACTCGCGCAAGAACTGGAAGAACCCTGAAAGCTCGTCATCCACGTAGTTGATGGAGCCGTCGTAGAGATCGATCATGTGCTGGAGCTCGTCCTGGGAGAAAACAGTGTGAGGATCCAGCCCGTTCTGGAGGATTCGGGTGTTGAGCGACACCAGGAGCCGCGACGCGCAGAGGTCCTCGATGCAGCCGTCGAAACCACCGTACCCGTCTCGCGTGTAGCGCAGGTTGTAGCGCTCTTCAGGGCTGTCGTAGGGCAGCTTCTTCTTGCCGGAGTGCACGTCGTAGGTGTGCAGGAACAGGAAGAACCTGTGGGTACCATGGGCGCCGAGCCAACGACGTGCCTTCGGGAGGGTCTCGACGAAGTGCCACCCCTTGTCATCGTACAGGTCGAACCCTTGATCAAAACCGTACTTGGCCCTGACCCACCCGCCGTCCGTGAAGGCCGCCGTGTCGTAGCCCTGCGCCTTCAAGCTCTCCGCCAACGTCACCCGCTCCTCGGCCAGGGACTGACCGGTGTAGGGGGTGACGCGATGTACGAGAGGGTGGAGCGAGGTCAGCATGGACATGTGGATCGGGAGCGTGGCTCCTCCCACGTTCACGGCCTCGTCAAAGACCACGGCCTCCTTGGCGAGCTCATCGAGATGTGGCGAGGTCGGTCGATCGTACCCGTAGAGGTCGAGGTGATCCCGCCGAAGTGTGTCGATGGAGATCAGGACGACGTTGCAGTCGGCCTTCGCCCCAAGCTCCGCCTTCCCCTGGCGGCCGCAGCCTACCTGGAGGGGGAGGCAGGCTCCGCACAGCAAGCCGATCATGAGCTGTCGTCCCCGGTGAGACTCTGCCAACGTGCTGTTCCTCTACTGCCCCAGGAGCTCCGCCTCGTGCAACACACCCCCGGAGCCCCGATAACCGATAACCGATAACCGATAACCGATAACCGATAACCGATAACAGGGTAGCCTCGCCTCGGCGTGGACGCCACCCGGCGTGACGAGGCGACGACGTGCACTCCCCAACCCGCGCACTGTGCCGCCGCAACCTGGGCAACCCACCGTCGTCCTCGCGGCGCCCATGCCACCTCTCGATCTCTGCCCCGGCCGGCCTCAGCCCACCAGACGCCGACCTCGTCGCTCCCAAAGCCGTGAGATGTCGCGCTCGGTCATGGAAATGTCGCGCTCGTCCATGGACGCATCGGTCGGCGTCGGCCAACCTCGGATCATACCGAATGGAGGTTCCCGATGCGCACCACCACCGTCGTGCAGCGAGTTCTTATTCTGGGTTGTCTGCCGGTCCTTCTCTGCGGCCCCACCGCCGACGCCGGCGACCGCTACGCCGACGTGGTCGTCGGAATCCCCAAAGAGGACATCGAGCTGCTGAGCGGGGACACCATCGACTCGTGCGGTGGCGTGGGCATCGTTCCGGGCGCGGCCGCGGGCATCACCGGGACCGGCAGCGTGTTCCTCGACCAGTCGACGCCGTACGTCGACGACGTGGCCGAGGAATACGACGAGTTCGGCAAGGTGCTGGCGGTCGGTGACTTCAACGGCGATCTCCTGGCGGACTTCGTCGTCGGCATCCCTGACGAGAACGTCGGCAGCGACATCACCGGCCTGGGCGCCGGCATGGTCCACGTCTTCTACGGCACGCGTGACGGCTCCATCGACGACGCCGTGTTCCACCAGGAGAGCGCCGGCGTTGCCGGGTCGTCGTACCTGTACGATGCCTTCGGCGCCGCGCTCGCGGTGGGTGATTTCGACGGCGACGGCTACCACGACCTCGCCATCGGGATCCCCGGCAAGGACGTCGCGGGCGAGGACGACGCCGGAGCATTGGTGGTTCTCTTCGGGAGCCATACCGGGCTGGTGGCGCCCAACTGGGCGGAGCCGCTCTCCCAGGGAGCCACCGGAGTGGCCGGCAACCCCGAGTACGACGACCGCTTCGGGGCGGCCCTCGCCGCCGGGGACTTCAACGGCGACGGCTTCGACGACCTCGCGGTGGGCGCCCCCGACGAGGACATCTCCGAGACCGACGCCGGTATCGTGAACGTCCTGTACGGCTCCAGCACCGGCCTCTCCACCGACGGCGACGTGCTGCTGACGCCGGGCGGCCTGTACGGTGCCATTCATGAGGGGCCGAGCTACAGCTTCGGCGAGGCGCTGAGCGTCGGCGACTACGACGGCGACGGCTTCGACGATCTGGCCATCAGTTCACCCGGTTTCTCCTACATGGCGGAGGACGCGGGCGAGGTGTACATCGTCTACGGCGAGGCGGGCGGCCTCGGGACCACCGCGGGGAACCGCACCGCCTTCCCCCAGTGCTACGGCGACCCGTCCGGCGCCGAGTGCGAGGTCGGCGACCTCTTCGGCTCGGCTCTGACCACCGGAGACTTCAACGGCGACGGCTTTGACGACCTCGCCGTCGGAGCGCCGTTCGAGGACGTGGCCTTCCAAGACAACGCCGGCATGGTGCACATCTTCTACGGCAGCACCTTCGCCATTCCCTACGAAGACGCCTACGACATCCTCTACCAGAGCCAAGCCGGGCTCACCGGCATCTCCGAGGACGGCGACCTCTTCGGCTGGTCGCTCGCCGCGGGCGACCTCAACGACGACGGCTACGACGACCTCCTGGTGGGTGTCCCCAGCGAGGACTTCAACCCGGGCACCGGCATGCTGGTCGATGCCGGCTCGGTGCACATCATCTTCGGCTCGGCCGGTGGCATCAGCACCATCGACACGGCCCTGTCGGAGGACTACCCGGACGTGAGCGGAGTCGCGGAAGACGGCGACCGCTACGGCACCGCGGTGGCGGTGCTGCCCGACTACGGGATCTTCGCTGGGCGCTTCGAGGGCGGCGACACAGGTGAGTGGTCGAGCGCAACCCCGTAACCGTGGCGCAGCCGGCCTCGGGCGGCAACCCGCGGCGGCGACGGCTGGACCTCCGGGCTGGCCACCAACTGCGACGACGCCCACCCGCTGCTGTGCCTGCAGAGCGGCGCTGGACCCGCACTACCGCCTCACCGCAGCGGCGGAGCGCTGGTCTTCGCCACCTCGGTAGAGAGTGTCGGGAGGATGCAGAGCTGGACGCTCTCCGACGGCTACTCCGGCCTCGCGGGAGCCGACCACGTGTGCCGCAACCTCGCCGCCACGGCGGGGCTGCCACATCCGAGCCAGTTCTTCGCCTGGCTGTCGACGTCGACCACCGACGCGGCCGCCCGGACGAGCTTCGACGGGCCGTGGATCCGCCTTGACGGCATCAAGGTGGCCGACTCCAAGGCCGACCTCACCGACGGCGTCCTCGACGCGCCCATCGCCGTGGACGAGACCGGGGTATACGTCGCCACCTCGCAGAGCTGGACCGGTACCACCACATCAGGAACCGCCGACCCGTACCACTGCTCGAGCTGGACGTCGAGCTCCTCGGCGGTGCTGGGCGAGGCAGGGACCCCGGCCGGCGCCCACTGGAGCTGGACCACCGACGCCGTCGACGGATGCGACGACCTGAACCGCCTCTACTGCTTCGCGACCTTCGCGGCGGTCATCTTTGTCGACCCCTACGAGTCGGCAGGCACCACCGCCTGGTCGTCAACCCTCAACTCCCCGTGACCAAGATCTCCCAGGAGGCCTCCCCGGGGCGCGTTGTCCCGCCAGCGCGACCCCGGACCCCACCCCGGACGCTGCCCCGGCCTCCGGCGCGGCCCCGGAAGCGGACACGACCTCTGACACCGATGCAGACACTGGCGCCCTTGCGAGCATAATGCCGAGGGTGGCACCGGCTCTTCTCCCAAACCAACTTCGTCACTTCGTCGTGCACCGATGATGGCCGCGCGCGTACGGACGGCGCGGCCCCGCACGTCGCAAGCCTCGCCGCACGCCTACCCGAGGGCCTGCTCGAAGTCGGCGATCAGGTCGTCGAGATTCTCGATGCCCACCGAGCAGCGGATCAGCGTTTCGGGAATGCCCAGCTCGGCCCGCGCCTCGGGAGTGAGTTCGACGTGGCTGGTCACCGCGGGCGGTCCGATCAGCGTACCGACCGAGCCCAGGCTGGCCGCACGGTGGGCGTAGCGCAGGCGGCCGAGGAAGCGGCCGACATCCTTCATGTCGCCGGGCAGAGAGAAGCTGACCAGGCCGCCGAAACCGCTCATCTGCTTGCGGGCGATCGCATGGCCTGCATCGTCCTCCAGACCGGGATAGAACACCTCGTCGACCGCCGCGTGTTCGCGCAGGTAGCGCGCCAGCCCGAGCGCGTTCTCGTTCTGTCGCTGCACGCGCAGCTCGAGCGTCTTGAGGCTACGGATCAGGAAGTAGGCGACCGGCGGCGCCAGTGTCGCACCGTTGATCTCGCGGAAGCGGAACACCTCGCCGACGAGGTCCTTCTGCCCGCATAACACTCCGCCCATGGCGTCGGAGTGGCCGCCGATGAACTTCGTCGCGCTGTGCACGACGAGGTCGGCGCCGAGTTCGAGCGGCCGCTGGTTCACCGGTGTGGCGAAGGTGTTGTCGACGACCACCACCGCGCCGGCCGCGTGTCCTGCGCGGGCGAGCCGCTCGATGTCGAGGATCTTCATCGTCGGATTCGTCGGCGTCTCCAGGTAGAGCAGGTCGCAGCCCTTGCCGATCGCCGTCTCCAGCGCCTCGTGGTCGTCGGTCGGGCACAGCTCGACCTCCATCCCGAACTTCGGCAGGAACTCCAGGAAGATCCGGCTCGTGCCGCCGTAGGTGTCGCGGATGCTCACCACGCGCTTGCCCGGCGCCAGGAGCCCGAAGAGCGTGTTGCTGATCGCGGCCATGCCGGTGGCGAAGCTGGTCGCCGCCTCGGCGCCCTCGATCTGGCGCATCTTCTCCTCGAACACCTCGACGGTGGGGTTGGTGTTGCGGCTGTAGATGTGACCGCGCTTCTTGCCCGAGCCCACGTCCAGCCACTCGTCGAGGTCGTCGAAGCCGAAGGTGACGCTGTGTACCACCGGCACCTGGGTGGCGCCCTGCCAGGTGACTCCCTCTTCGCCGCTCCAGACGGCCAGGGTTCCGATTCCCGGCTCGCGTTTCCGATCAGCCATGCTTCGCATCCCTTCCCTGGGCGCCGCAGTAGGCGCGTGTCGTTTCGAGCAGGACCCCGGCGAGCCGGACGACCGACTCGAGATCCACCCACTCCGTTTCCTCGTGCAATCCCCCGCCGGCCGGGCCGATGACCACCGCGTCGATCCCGGCCTCGCCGAGCAGCCCGGAGTCCTCCCACCAACCGTGCCAGCCGGTGCGCAGCTCGCGGCCCAGCACCCGCTCGCCGGCGGCCCGCACCGCCTGTACGATCGGCCGGTCGGGGTCGATCGCGTGCGGCGAGCGCCACATCACCGGCTCCACGCTGGCGTCAAAATCCGTGCGTCCGCTTCCCGCCCGTTCCACCGCCCGGCGCAACTCGTGCTCGGTCTCCCGTGCGGCTTGACCCGGCACCGTACGGCACTCGACGGAGGCCTGGCAAGCACCCGAATACACGAACAGGTGGCGGCCACCGCCAACGACCGGAACGTGCAGCGACGCCGAGCCCAGCTGCGGATGGCGCCACCGATGCTTCCACTCTTGCCGCAGCTTCTCGAGTTCGGCCAGCACCAGTCCCATGTGCAGGTTCGCGTCGATCCCGAGGTCCGGCCGGCCGCCGTGGGCCGTGCGCCCCCGCGTGTCGATACGGAAGATCCCGAACCCCCGGTGGCCGACCACCACGTCCAGGCCGCTCGGCTCGATCACGACGGCGGCGTCGGTGCGCAGCCGGGCGGCCAGGTCGGCGGTCCCGATGCTGGCGTCCTCTTCGTCGGCGACGAAGGCGAGCACGAGATCGCCGGCGAGCTCCTCGTTCGACTCGCCGAGCGCGCGGGCCAGCGCGAGAACCGCCGCCATCCCACCTTTGGTGTCCTGCGCGCCCCGGCCGTACACGCGGCCGTCGCGGAAGGCACCCGAGAAGGGGTCCTCCATCCCGGCCGTGCCGACGGTATCGAGGTGGACGTTGATCATCAGGGAGGGACCCGGCCCCGCGCCCGGACGCCGGACGACGACATTCGCGCGGCGCTCTCCGATCTCGTGCAGCTCGGGCTCGTGGCCCCAAGCCTCCAGGAGCGATCTCACATGCAGGGCGAGCTCCATCTCGCCGGGCGCACCGGCCTCGAGGCCCGGATTGCGCGAGTCGATCCGGACCAGCGTCTGCAGCGTCTGCAGGATGAACTCACGATCGAAGGACTCGCGGCGCACGGTGCTCCCTGTCGGCTGAGGTGGAACTCGCCGTCGAGAGTACCCGATTCCGGCGCGACGGTTGACCGAAATCTGTATCGCGGACCGCTGCCAACCCGTGATCTATGGCAGGGAGGCCGACCAGCGTTCGAGATCGCCGCCTTCGAAGCCGTCGGAGTAAAGCTCGGTGCTCGTCACCGCCACGAGGACCAAGCCCCAGGAGTCACCACTCTCCGCGGGGCTCGTACCAAGCTGATCCTGGGTCAGAATGTGGTTGCCGCTGGACCCGAGACCCACCGCGCTCCCATACATGATCTGGACACAGCCGGCATCGGCCACGGCACCGAGATCCTCCCCCGGAACTCCGATCGCGACGTCGGCGAACCCGTCGCCGTTGAAGTCGCCCGCCGCGAGGCTGTACCCGAAGGAGTCCTCCGCCTCGGCGGCCCCGGCCATGCCACCTGTCCCCTGGTTGAAATGCGCGCCGCTGTCGGCGAAGGCGTCGGCGCCGCTCACCACGAAGATCGATCCCGCGCGATACGCGGAGTTGACGGCCTCGTGCGGAGCACCCACCACCAGGTCGTCGTGGCCGTCACCGTCGAAGTCCGCACCCGCCAGCGACGAGCCGAAGAGGTCGCCGCCGTCGGCACCGCCCTCCGCGTTGTAGACGGTCTGGTCGAAGACCTGGGACCTGAGGCCGTCGATGCCGACCGGTCCGCCAAAGGCGACCACCACCATTCCAGAGTCCACGACGAGGTCGACGTCCTCGAGCGGCGCGCCGATCGCGAGGTCGTCGCGACCGTCGGCGTCGAAGTCGCCTGCCGCCAGCGCGGCGCCGAAATCGTCATTGCTCTCGGCTTCTCCCGCGATGTCCGACTGATCCATCTGGTCATCGCGGCTGGCACTGAGTCCCACCGATGAGCCGTAGAAGAGGTGAACCGCTCCGCCGACCGCCTTGCCCGGAACCCCGACTGCCAGGTCGTCGTAGCCGTCGCCATCGAAGTCACCGGCGGCGAGAGCGGCGCCGAAACGGTCGGTCCCAGCGCCGGTGCCGTCGACTCCGGGGATATCCTGGTGCCAGAGCTGGCTGCCCACTGCGGTCAGTCCGGCCGCGGAACCCGCGATCACCACCACCGAGCCGCCTTCGCCGCCATCGCGCCTGACGGCCACCGCCAGCTCGTCGAACCCATCGGCGTCGAAGTCGCCGGTGGCGAACGCGGAGCCGAACGCGTAACTCAGTAAGGGCAGGGTCGGGAGCCCGGCGCTGTAGGGGCGCCACACTTCCGTCTCCATCGAGCCGTCGCGGGTCCCGTAGATGACGTGGACTGCGCCGTCGGAGAACGCTCCACCCGTGCCGGGGTGGTCTTCCCACGGCACCCCGACGACGACATCGGCGAGAGAGTCGCCGTTGAAGTCCCCCGTCGCGAGCACCGCGCCGAAGGTATCAAGCTCCTCGCCGACGTCGCCGATACCTGACATGCCTTGCGCCCACCACGTGGCGCCGTCGGGCGTCAGGCCCGCCGCACTCCCACCGACACACTCCACCGCACCGACGTAGGAAGCGCCCAGATCCTCGGCCGGCACGCCGATCACGAGGTCGGAGTACGCATCATCGCGCGGGACCGCCGCCGTCGCGGGAGCGCTGCCGGCGACCATCCCGACCACAACCAGCACCCACCAGAGCCTGTTCACCATCATCCTCGTTCTCCTCTCGATCGACCACCGGCCGTCTGTCGGCTCGGCCCGCGGCGGACCCGATGCCACCAGGCTGTCGGCAGCTGGAGACGCCTGCTCGACCGCAGATGGTGCGCACCGGCGGAACACGCCACATACCGGCCGAGGCTGCGACGACGCGACCTTCTGTCGGCGTCGGCGTGACGCTGCCGTTCCATGAACTCGACACAACTCGCTCATGTCTCGAGAGTCTAGCCGAATCGAGACCCGCTTGCCGTGCCAGTCATGACGAAGTGACGAAGTTTCGATTCATCATCCCTCAGTACTCTAGAATCGTACCTGCAAGGACTGATCAAGGACCTTCAGGCTCCGCGCCAGATCACCGTCGCTTTCCCGCCTGGCGCGGCACTCTGCCAGCCAGTGGCTCAACACTTCCGCGTTGCGGCCCAAGACCGTTGCGAGCTCTCACCTCGGCACGCTCCATCTTTCGAGCAGCATCGCGACCAAAAGTCTCCTCGTAGCGGCAAGCTCACGCGTCCGTCTCGGCCCATTCAGCTCCTGCAGCGTTACCGAAAGCCGCGCGCACACAGCGGCCACGAGGTCGCCTACCGGCGGCCGCCGTCTGATGACGTCGGATCCGTGCCTCGAAACAGAGACAGTCGAGAGTGCGAGCGACCCCTCCTCCCAATGCGTCTCCCCCTGCCGGTGCGAGATGCCTCGGTCGCCGGCCATATTCGTACCCGAGCGCTCGGCCGCCGCTCCAGCTTCGATTCCGGCCGGGTACGCTCGCCGCGCAAAGCTCCGTCTCTCGTCAGGTGTCAATGGACGCCTACCTTCACCAGCTTTGGGGGACACGTAGTGTTACGAGGTGCCCCTGGTTGACGATGGCCCGAGGGAGGGGGCGGAGGGCCCCCGGGCAGCGGACCGTCAGCAGACCGGAGGGCGGCCGGAGGGCTGGTGACGGCCCTTCGGTGCCAGGCTTTTGGATCTTGGGAAGTTGATGATGTGGAGCAACTTCCCAACTTCCTAAAGCCTGGCACCCATGGCGGCACAGCTGTTCGACACCTTCCTGCACGTCTTTCAGCTCAGCGACCCGGACGCGCCGGAACTCGCGGCTCGGCTGGTGTCCGGAGCGGGAGTGCAGGGCGCCCAGGTCGGCCCCTGGCTCGCGCTCTTCGCCATGGGGGAGCAGGAGTTGCTCGCCGGCGAAGCGTATGTGGAGCTCGACGAGCCGAGCTCGGTTCTGATTGCGAATCTGGCGCCCGATACCGACTATCAGTGGCTTCTCGACGGCACCCGGCTCAGCTGGTCCAACGCGAGCATCGAGGGCGCCACCGTTCGCTCCTCGAGTCAGGGCACACTCCGTTTCGAAGCCCCCGGCCTCTAAGTCTTCTGCGACGACTTCGAGTCCGGCGGCACAGCAAAGTGGCCCGCGACCACCCCCTGAGCGGAATGAGGGGACCCTGTTCATGTCTCGTCCCCAGGCGTTGTCCACCGGGGCCGGAGAGTCGTCGGCTGCATCCAGGAAGGGTGGCACTAATCCCAGCGACTGGGGTTGCCGAACTCAAAGCCATCATCGAAGATCAGCGGTCCCCTTGTCGCGGCCAGGGCCTTGCCAAACCGATCGTCATCCTCGGCTGTCCCGGTGACCCAGGAGTAGTACTGGGCCCAGAACTGAGTGCCGTCGGTGGTCAGACCCGAGGCCGAGCCGTAGAGGACATTGATAGCGCCCTCGTGCCCCGAGTCGGGCGGGTCGTCGAACTCCTCACCCGGCACGCCGATGACGAGGTCGTCATAAAGATCGCAATTGAAGTCGCCGACTGCCACGGCATCGCCAAAGTAGTTGTACTCGCCGGCCGGGTCGATCACTCCAGTGGTGTCCTGATGCCAGTAGTCGTCGTTGGCAGTAATGCCAGCGAGGGAGCCATAAAGGACCTGCACCAGTCCGGCCGACTCCAGGAACGGCGGTCCACTGTGGTCCTCATAGGGCACTCCGACCACCAGATCGTCACAATGGTCATGATTGAAGTCGCCGGCCGCCAGGCGGAAGCCGAAACGGTCGCTGGTTTCAGCCGATCCTTGGATGCCATCGGAATCCTGCGACCAGGTCTGGCTGCCAACCGCGGTGATGCCACCTGCCGAGCCATAAAAGACGTGGACCACACCTGCACTTCCGATGCCCGGAGGGAGGTTTTCGAATGGCGCACTAACGGCAAAATCGTCGAAACCGTCGCCGTTGAAATCGCCGGTGGTCAGCGCCCAACCGAAGTACTCATTCTGGAGCCTCGCCCCGACACCGTCGACGTCATCCTGATCCCAGGTCTGGCTGCCTGTGGAGCTGAGGTAGCCTGCCGAGCCATACAGCACGTGTACGACACCGGTGTTGTTGTTCTCGCCCGGAACGCCTATGACGAGGTCGTCGAATCCGTCGCGGTTGAAGTCACCCGCCGCCAGGGCGAAGCCAAAGCGGTCCCCGGCCTCGGCCGTGCCAGCGATGTTGCTCGAGCCCTGGGTCCACCACTGGTTATTGACCGAGGTCAGCCCGCTCTCGTCGCCGGTGAAAATGTGAACTCCGCCGGCATCGTCCAACGAGCCCAGGCTCTCGCCCCAGGCGCCCACCGCCAGGTCATCAAAACCATCACCGTTGAAATCACCCGCCGCGAGGGCATAAGCGAAGAAGTCCTCCGCCTCAGCGGCGCAGCAGCTCACCGTCCCGCTGTCCTGATCCCAGATGCCCGCCGGTGTCAGACCCCATGACCTTCCACGGTAGGTGTAGAGCCTCCCGGCCTCGAAGTCACCACCGACCGTCTCACCCGGTGCACCAACGGCCAGGTCGTCGAGGTGGTCGCCATTGAAGTCGCCGGTCGCCAGGGCCCAGCCGAAGGAATCACCGGCGGCCGGCGTTTGCCCGATGAAGTCGGTTTTGTTGTAGAGCTCGTTGCCGGCGTCATCGAGGCCGAGCGTGGCCACGCCAAAGAGGACGTTGACGGCGCCGGCGCCGGCCACCGCCCCAGCAGTGTCGCCCGGAACACCGATGGCCAGATCTGAGCAGCCACTCTGGTTGAGTTGCCTATTTGGCGGCAGCTCCTCCGCAAAGCTCGGCACCAGCAAAAACAGCACAACGATGACGACTGCAAATGAAGAAAGAAGGTCACGTGCCACGGACCCCTCCTTTAGTGCAAACCGGTAGACGGCTTTTCGGGCGCATGGTCGTTCTGGCCTCAATTTAGTACAAGAGGTCGAACAACGCCAGGAATGACCCACGCGATGAGCGATAGCCGGGGTTTGGGCATGCCACCCATCAGAAGGCCATTTGTCATGGCGACGCAGTTCCACTGGGCCCCAGGCCGTGAGGCCTGCATCGGTGCCGGGCATGAAGAAGTGACGAAGTGACGAAGTTTCGGTTCACCACTCCTCCGCGCACTGGGAGTGGAGCCCCGCAGCCACGCCCACGGCGGACCGCCTGATGATCAGGTGGTAGTGGTTCGCCATCACGCACCACGCGAACACCGTCCAACCGTCCCGCTCCTTGGTCGTCCGGATCCGCTCGATGAAGTCGATGGCGACCTCGGCCTCGGCGAACACACGCTCGCCGCTCGCCAGCCGGTTGTACACGCGGTACACGCCGCCATCCACTTCCACCCTCGGCCGCCTCGGCATACCCCACTCTACCCAGGCTTCGTCACTTCGTCATGCCACATCCGTGGCCCGCCACCGCACCCCTCAGTGGTACCTTGGAAGCCGAGCCGGGAGGTGGACGATGGTCGGGCGGATCACGGCTGTGCTCTCGCTGACCCTGGCGTGGCCCCTGCTGGGTGCGGGTCAGGCGGTCTTTTCAGACGGCTTCGAGTCGTGGGACCTGTCGGCATGGTCGACGACGAGCCTGCCGGCGTGGCTGGAGTACCTGGACCGCTTCCGGGCGCAGGCGGGCGTGCAGTGGCCGGGCGAGGACACGGGCTGGTCCGACGGCTGCTGGAAGCACTCGCGCTACTGCGTGAAGAACGACGAGATCACCCACTACGAGGACTCCCTCAACGACTGGTACACCCCCGAGGGCGCCGCCGCCGGCCAGAGCGGCAACGTGGCCGTCAGCTCCTCGACCGCCACCACCGACGACTACTTCCTCGACCTGTGGATGACCGGGCCCTTCCACGCGGTGGGGGTCATCGACCCCAGGCTCGCCACCACCGGCTTCGGCAGCTACCGCGAGGCCATCGGCACGTGGCAAGCCGCCGCGACCCTCGACGTGCTCAGGGGGCGCGGCGGAGTGCCGCCCGGCACCACCTTCCCGCTGAAGTTCCCGGGCGACGGCGGGCGGGCCTGGCTCCTCTCCTACACCGGCGG
This sequence comes from uncultured Acidobacteriota bacterium, assembly GCA_963844845.1. Lineage (GTDB taxonomy): Bacteria > Acidobacteriota > Thermoanaerobaculia > Thermoanaerobaculales > Sulfomarinibacteraceae > CAWJPW01. The sequence continues at coordinate 843,530 of CAWJPW010000003.1, read as the reverse complement.
CGAAGCCCCCGACCCCCTGACCAGCTGCTCGGGCTACACGACCCCCACCGGGCCGCCGCTCATCCTGCAGCTGAGCGGCACACCGTCGGTGACCGCGCACAGCGTGCTGGACGGGGCGTCGCCGCTGACCCACTGCGAGGTCGACGAGACCAACTACAGCAACCCGGACTCCACCTACCAAAGCCTGGGCCGCAACGTGCTGGCCGCCCGCCATGCGGTGGTAATCATGCCGCGCAACGCCCTGACGGCCGGCCACATCTACACGGTGAGCATCACCTCGGGGGGCACCGTCTACGGCTGGAGCTTCCTTGCGGTGTCGCCCAGCCTACGGCGCCCGGCGCCGGAGGAGAGCCCTGCCGCGGGCGCGATGGGCACGCCCCCGTGGTGGGAGGACATGGAGCTGGTCCCTACGGGACCGCGCCGCTGATCAGCCCGTCCGCTCGAGCACCCCGGTTAGGCAGGCCACCGCGCCGGCCGCCTTGGCGAGCTCGTCCACCGCCACCTCGCGGCAGGCGACGCCGGCGGACTCCAGCACCGCGCGGGTGTGCGGGTTGCCGGCCGGCATGAGGACGCGGCGGGGTCCCAGCGGCACCAGGTTGAGGGCGAAACCGCGGACCGCCTCGCCGAGGTTCGGCCCCTGGAGCACGGTGAAGCCGCGCTCGGCCAGCGCCGCCACGGCGGGCTCCGGCGCCCGGCCCGGCCAGGCCAGGGCGAGGTCATGGTCGAGGAGGCGCAGCACGCCCATGAGATGCATGGAGGCCGGCGGGAGATCGACCACGACGGTGGCCGCGTCCAGCTCGGCCAGGAGACCCGCCACCTGACGGGCGCCCTCGGCGTTGGTGCGCCGGCCGCGGGCCAGCAGCACCGTGCCCGGGTCGAGCCAGAGGGCGTCGGCGCCCTCGAAGTGACCGCTCCCGTGCACCGAGCCGAGGATGGGCACGCCCAGGTCGGCGAGGCGGGCGGCAGCGAGGCGCTCCTCCCCTGCCCGCACGGTGGAGGCCGGCCGCCCCAGGATCGCCCCCTCGGGGGTCATGAAGAGCAAGTCGGCCATGAACATGAGGTTGGGGGGCGGCGGCGCCGGCGGTGTCATGAGGTGCACGACGACGCCCGCGGCGCGGTAGGCGGCGGCGAGCCCGTCGTGCTGGGCCGCGGCGCGGGCGGGATCCGGGGGCGCGAGCATCTGCAAGGCGTCGGGGTCGGCCGCGGCCGCGGCCAGCTCGGGCCCCGGCCGGTGCAGCAGCACCTGCCGCAGCGGGGCCCACTCGCAGGCGACGCCGCAGCGCGCCCACACCGTGCCCAGCTCGTCCCGCAGCGACGTGCTCCGCGGCGACCATCCCGGGCCACCGTAGGCGGCGCGCTCCCCGCTCATGCCGCCATGGTACGCGCTACACTCGCCTGATGCAGGTTCTCATCGCGGGATGCGGGTACGTGGGCAGCGAGCTGGGGTGGCGTCTCGTCGGCGCCGGGCACGTGGTGTGGGGGATGCGGCGCCGTCCGGAGGGTCTGCCCGACGGGCTGCTGCCCCTCGCCGCCGACCTCGCCGACCCTGCCAGCCTCGCGGGCCTCCCTGAAAGCCTCGACTGGGTCGTCTACGCGGCGTCGGCCGACGGCTTCGACGACGACGCCTACCGTGCCGCCTACGTGGACGGCCCGCGCAACCTGCTGGCTGCGCTGGTCGGCCAGGGCCAGCGCCCGCGCCGCCTGCTGTTCGTGTCGAGCACCGGGGTGTACGGCCAGCAGGACGGCGAGTGGGTGGACGAGACCTCCCCCACCGAGCCGGTGGGCTTCTCGGGCCGACGGCTGCTGGAGGGCGAGGCGCTGGTGGGGGCCGCGCCGTTCCCGACGGTGGTGCTACGCCTGGCCGGCATCTACGGCCCCGGCCGCACCATGCTGCTCGATCGCGTGGTGGCCGGTGAGGCCACCTGCGTGGAGGCGCCGCCGCAGTACTCCAACCTCATCCACCGCGACGACTGCGCCGGCGCCATCGCGCACCTCCTGGCCCTGAACGCGGCGGGCCCCCTCTACCTGGGCGCGGACCACGAGCCGGCGGAGCGCTGTGCTCTGCTGCGCTGGTTGGCAGCTGCGGCCGGGGCGCCGGCGCCGCAGGTGCTGCCATCGGGCTCCTCCCGCACCCGCCGCGCCCGCCGCGGCAACAAGCGCTGCCGCAACACCCGGCTGCTGGAATCGGGGTATCGGTTCCGGTACCCGAGCTTCCGCGAGGGGTTCGGGGAACTGGCTGAGAGTAAAGAGTGAAGGGTGAAGAGTAAAGAGTACCCCCACCCACCCCGCAGCAGTGGCGCCCGGGCATCTCCGCAAGGGACCCGCATCCTTGCACACTCGTCCAGGGCAATCCAAAGACGTTTCCCCACGGAACCCCCGCCGCCCGGAGCACTTACTCTTTACTCTTCACCGGGCGGGCGGGCGGGCGGGGGTTCTACTGATTCGCGGCGCAGCGGAACCCCGTGGTGCGGCCCCAGTCGTCGGGCGCGCGGTGGTCGCGCTGGGAGACCCGCACCCCGGGCGGGAAGTCGAGGAACGAGCCGCCCCGCAGCACGCGGTCCGGGTGGGCCGGCTCGCCGGGCAGCCGACCCCAGGCCCGCCCGTCCGTAGGGGCGCCGTCGTAGCGAGAGTGGTAGACGTCCTCCACCCACTCGACGGCGTTGCCCACCATGTCGAGGATCCCCCACCGGTTGGGCGGGAAGACACCCACCGGCGCGGCCCCGATCCACCGGTCGATTCCCTTGATGCCGAAGGCGTTGGCACGTCCTTCCTGCCACTCCTCGCCCCACGGGTAACGGGTGGTCGCACCCGCGCGCGCGGCGTACTCCCACTCGGCCTCGCTGGGGAGGCGCTTACCCGCCCACGCGGCGTAGCGCTGCGCCTGCTCCCAGTCGACCCAGAGCACCGGGTCGCTGGCAAACTCTGGATCGGCGTAGCGCCCGGTGCGGTGGGGTGGAGTGCAGGCTGCGGCGGCGACGCATTGGGCGTAGGCGGCGTTGGTCACCTCGGTGCGGTCGATCCAGAAGCCGGCGAGACGGACGGTGTGAGCAGGCTGCTCTCGCTGCCCGGCGAGGTCGTCACCGCGGCTGCGCCCCATGAGGTAGCTGCCCGCCGGTACCCACACCATCTCCCGCCCGTCACCCTCCCACACCCGCCGCGCCCCGGCCTCGGGCACCAGCGAGCGCAGGAGGCGGCGCAGCTCGGGATCGTCCGGCTCGAGCTGGCGCGCCAGCCGGAAGCACTCGGCAGCACCCGCCTCGTCACCACGGCCGCGGCGCTCCCGCCCCGCAGTCTTGAGGGCGGCAGCCACGGCGCGGTCGAGCTCGGCGAGGCGCCTGGAGAGCGCGCCGTCGCCTCCCACCGCCTCTCGGTAGCGCTCAAGCGCCTTGCGCACCACCTGGACGTCGCCGCGCACCGCCCCCGCGGTGAGCTCCTCCTCCACGCGGTCGAGGAGGTCACGCGCCACCGGATCGGAGGGGTCACGTGAGAGCAGGCTCACCGCCCGCGGCAGCGCGTCCCACACTCTCCCCTCGAGCACCATCCAGGTCACTCCGCGCCGCTCCAGGTAGCGCCGGTCCGCCGCGTCCAGGTCGGCGGCGGTGAGTGCGTTGCCGGCGTCGCTGCGCAGCGGGTAGGCTTCGGAGGCCAGCGACGCGACCGCCGCGGCGTCCAGCCCACTGCTCGGGCCGACGACGCAGCGGAAGCCGATGTCGTCGGCGGTCACCAGGGGATCCTGCGACCAGCGCGCGGAGACCCGGGACTCCGCCACCGGCGTACGCCAGGAACCACCCCTCAGCACCCTCTCGTCGCCCCCGGTCACCCACGCGCTGCCGTCCTTGGGCGCGGTGATCAGGTTGGCGTGGTAGGTGTCCTCGCACCACTCCCAGGCGTTGCCCGCGAGATCGAAGACGCCCCAGCCGGTCCACGGAAACGAGCCCTCGGGCGCCAGGGCCGCGAAGAGGTCGCGGCCGGCGGTACCCTCCAGGTTGGCCCGCTCGCGCATGCGGTAGTTGCCCCACGGAAAGCGCCAATCGGTGCGTTTGCCGCGGGCGGCCCGCTCCCACTCGGCCTCGCTGGGCAGCCGCCGGCCGGCCCAGCTCGCGTACACCCGCGCCTGAGTCCACGTGACGTCCACCACCGGCTCGGCAGCGCGGGCCGGATCGTCGAATGCCACCCGATCGGCGGGAGGCGTACACCGTCCCGCCTCGACACAGCGCCGGTACCGGGCGTTGCTCACCTCGAAACGGTCCATCCAGAGCGCGCCGGTCTCGACCCAGCGCAGGTACCGTTCGTCGTCGCTGCAGTCGTCGTCGCCACGCGTGCACCCCATGAGGAAACGAAACGGCGGCATGTACACCAGTTCGGCTCCATCCACCGGTGATTGCCAGACGTCGCCGGCGTCCGGGTCGCGGGGAGGCAGGAGCAACCGCGCCAGACGCTCCGCGGCCGTCGGATCGGAGGTCACCCGGGCAGCCAGGGTCCAGGCGGTGCCGGCGGCGGTGGGGTCCAGGGCACGCACCTCGTCACCGTAGGCCACCAGCTCCCGGCCCACGCGCCCGCGGAGCGCCCTCACCCGGACCTCGCCATCGGGCAGCGGGGAGACGAGCTCCACGTACGCCCCGAGCAGCTCGTCCAGGGCGGCGAGGTGGCCCGCCTCGGCCTCGGCCAGCACCGACCGCTCGGCCTCGTCCACCACTCTCGCTGCGCCGGCGTCGGCGGGCCGCTCGGTGAGACGGGCGACCGCCTCGGGCAGCCGGCTCCAAGGCCCGGCCCCCGCCGCCTGTGCGACGAGAGTGAGCAGGCTGAGGACGACCGCGTCTCGGCAGCGTCGGCGGCAAGGTGCACTCATCGCGACGCGGGCATTGTACCCGCTCTCCGCCTGGCCATGCCCGTGCGGCTCGCTCCGGGGTGGTCACAAGACGGATGAGGTGGGGACCCGGTCCGGGAGAGTCCTCACCGAGACGCGCCACCTGCGCCCCGGGGTGGTCGATTCACGGGGTGCGGACCACGAGGTGAGAACGCACCGCCCGGGGCTGCGCACGACCGGACGCCGTGGCGGCCCGCCCAACCGTGCGCACCAGGGTGGCGGCCACCGGGCGCTCGACTACACTGGCGCCATGCCGGATGCTGGGATCGACGAGCAGGAGCTGGAGTACTACCGCGCGATCGAGGACTTCTTCGCGGCGCTGCGCGGCGTACCCCACACCCTCTCGCCAAAGGACTTCCAGCTGCTGCGCAGCTGGTGGCGCGACGGCGTACCCCTGGCGGCCGTCCGCGCCGGCATCAACGACGTGGTGGCGCGACGCCGCGAGCGCGGCGACGAAGAGCCGGTGGTGAGCCTGAGCTACTGCCGCCACGCGGTACGCGCGCAGGCCCACCGTCTCGCCGCGGCGCACGTCGGCGACGGGCAGGCGGGGGCGACGGCCACCGAAACGCCGGTGGCAGCCGTCCGCGCGCTGGCCCGCCACCTCGCCGAGGCCGCCGCCGAGCAGGCGGATTTGAGGCCACGGGTGGCGGCGGTGCTCCACACGGTCGGCGAGCAGATCGCCACCGTGGCCGAGCTACCGGCGGCCGCGGCCGAAGAGCAGCTCTACGCCCTCGAAACGACACTCCTCGCCGCCTGCCACGAGGCGCTCGAAGCGGACGAACGGCACGCTCTCACCGAGCAGGCGGAAGCGGCCGCGGGGACATCCGCGTCCGCGAGCGCGGTGGCCGCCCACCGCGACCGCATGCTCCGCAAAATGCTCCGCCTCCCCAGGCTGGAGCTGCCGTGACGGTGCGGCTCACCGCCGAGCGCCTGGCCGGCGGCGGACGCGCCCTCGCTCGCCACGAGGGACGGGTGTGGCTGATCGACGGCGCCCTGCCGGGGGAGACGGTGACCGCCGAGCGCGAGGGCGAGCGGGCCGGCGTGGTGTTCGCCCGTGCCGTCACGCTGTGTGACCATCCCCACCCGGCCCGCAGCGGCGAGCCGCTCGCCGCGGATGCCTCCTGCGGCGGCTGCGACTGGTCGCACGTGGACCCGGTCGCCGGAGGACCGCTCAAGGCCGACGTGGCAGCCGGGGCGGCGCGCGGCCTCCCCGAGCTCGCGGCCCGCCTGGCGGCGGCAACCGTGCGCACCTCGCCCGCCGCGTACCGGCTCCGCGCCCGCCTGCACTGGGACCCCACGACCGCCCACCTGGGCTTCTATCGCCCGCACTCCCACCGGGTCGCCGCCGCCGGAGCCTGCCGCTGCCGGGTGCTCTCCCAGCGCCTCTCCGACGCTCTGGAGCCCCTCACCGCCGCCCTGGCGACAAGCTGCCCGGCGCCGGTGGACCTGGAGTGGCTCGAGGACCTCGCGGGGACCACCGCCGCGGCCGCCCTGCGCCCGGCCAAGGGAGGCCCGGCGCCGCGTCGCGAATGGGTCCCCCCGCCCGCCGCGGTGGCGGGGGCGGTGGACGGGTTGCACCTGCTGAACGCCGGCGGGCGGCTCACCTCCGTATGGGGCGTCAGCGGCGTGACCATGGATCTGCCGGTCGCGCTGGAGGTGCCCGTCGGCGCCTTCTTCCAGGGCAACCGCCACCTCGTCCCCTGGCTCTTCCGGCGCATCACCGAGCTGGCGGGCGCCGCGCCGGTGCCCGCGTGGGACCTCCATGCCGGCGTCGGCTTCCTCGCCGCGGCGGCGGTGACCGCCGCGCCCCGCCGCGTGGTCGTGGTGGAGCCGTTCCGGCCGGCCGCCCGCGCGGCGGCCCGCAACCTCCCCGACGCCACCACGGTGATCGGCGCCACAGCGGAGGCCTATCTGGCGCGTCACCGGGAGCTCCCACCCGCCGCCCTGGCGCTCATGGACCCGCCCCGCACGGGGCTCACCAACGACCTCCGCCGCCGCGTCACCGGTTGGCGCCCGGAGCGCATCCTCATGCTCTCCTGTGATCCTGCCACCTGGGCGCGCGACGTCAGCGCGCTCGAGTCAGGCGGCTACCGGCTCACCCACCTGGAGCTGATCGACCTCTTCCCTTCCACTCACCACGTGGAGGTGCTTTCCCTGCTGGAGCCCGCGTGACGAGGCGGGGCGACACCCAGCTCTGGCCGCTCTGGGGGCTGGCGGTGGGCGTCGCCGCCGGGGCCGGAGCCGCCGGACTGGCGGCGCGGCCGGGGCTGCCGGCGCTGCACTGGCTGCTGGGCCTGGCCGGAGCGGCTCTCCTGCTGGCGAGCCTCGCCAGCCGGTCGCCGAAGGTCGCCGCCCTCGCCCTCGCCGGCCTCGCTCTGGGGGGCGCCCGGGGCCTTGCGGACGAGGCCCACCGCGTGGCCCTGGCCGAGCGCCTGGCCGCGGTTCCGGCCACCGCCCTGCGCACCGAGGTGGTTCTCACCCGGGGCTGGAGCGAGGGGCGCTGGGGGTGGCGTACCCAGGTCCGGGTGCGCTCCGCACACCAGGCCGGAGCGCCGGTGTGGCTGCCCCGCCGCTGCACCCTCGAGGTGCGCGGGCCGGTGCAGCCGGGCGCGCTGCCGCCGCCGGGCAGCACCTGCACCGTGCTGGCGGCGGTGCGTTCCACCGAGCGGCGTCCGCTGCTGGTGGCCTCGTCGCCGCGCCTGGTGAAGGTCACTGCGCCGCCCCACGGCCTCGAGGCTGTGCGCGCAGGCGCCGCAGCCGCTCTCCTGGAGGCCGCCGGAACCCGGCCGCACCGGGTCCGCGCCGCCGAGCTGGCGGCGGCCCTCACGCTCGGCCGTCGCGACCTCGTGCCCACCGCGCGGCGCGAGCAGTGGCGGCGCTCGGGGCTGGCCCACGCGCTCGCCGTGAGCGGCCTGCACGTGGGCCTGGTGGGAGGCGCGGTCTGGCTCCTCGCCCTCGCCGCCGGCGCCACCCCCACCGGGGCGCGGCTGAGCGTGCTCCTGGCCCTACCGCTGTACGCCCTCCTCGCGGGAGCGCCGCCCTCGGCGATGCGGGCGGCTCTCATGGGCGTGGTCTACCTGGGGGCGCGCCTGCTGGGTCGCGCCCCTCTGCCCCTGGCGGCGGTGCTGGTGACGGTGGTGGTGTTGCTCCTGGCGGCGCCGGGGCTGGCCGCCGACCCCGGCTTCCAGCTCACGGTGGTGGTCACCGCCGCCCTCATCCGCTGGGCGCCCCCTCTCGCCGCGCGCCTGCCGCTGCCGCGCCGTGCCGCCCTGGTGGTGGCGGTCCCGGCGGTGGCCCAGCTGGCGGCCGCGCCCCTGGTGGCGGCGCACTTCCGCGCCCTGGTACCCGGCGCGTTTCTCACCAACACCATCGCTCCCCTGCTGCTCGCCCCGCTGCTGCTGGCGGCGGTGACGGCACTGGCCCTCGCACCCCTCTGGGGGCCTTTAGCGATTCCGGCACTGGCGGTGGTCGGGGCCGCCGAGCACGCCATCCTCGCTGCCGGCGCTCTCGCCCGCGGCCTCCAGCTCACCGCCCCCCACCCGGGCTCGATCCTGCTCGCCACCGCAGCCGCCGCCGCGGCCCTGGCGCTGGCGCCCGGTCGCCCGGCTCGAGCCGGGGTGCTCGCCTGGGGCGCCGTGCTCGCCGCGCTCCTGCTGGTACACCCGACCGCCCCCCCCGCCGGCGGCGGCGTCACCCTTCTGCCGGTGTCCAGCGGCGCCGCCGTGCTGCTCGAGGGCCCCGGCGGCCGCGTGCTCGTGGACGGCGGCCGCTACCCCCGCCAGGCAGTGGAGCTCCTCGCCGATCTCGGCGTGCACCGGCTCGACGCCGTGCTCGCCAGCCACACCGACGAGGACCACGTCGGCGGCCTCGCCGCGGTGCTCGACGAACTCCCGGTGCGGCGGCTGGTGATCCCTCGCTGGATGGAGAGCGCGGCGGCGGCGGTGCCCCTGCTGCGCTCCGCTCGCCGCCGCGGCGTGGCGGTCGTCGGCACGGTGCGGTGCGCCGCCGTCGGCCTCGGCGGCGGCATCCGTCTCGAGACCCTGTGGCCGCCCGCGGCCGCCCCGCCGGGCGACGAGAACCAGCGCTCGCTGGTGGCCCGTCTCGCCATGCCCGCCGGCACCGTACTCGTCACCTCGGACATTGCGCGGACCACCGAGGAGCGTCTCGCGCGCACCACCCGGCTGCGCTGCTCGGTGCTGCTCCTCCCCCACCACGGCAGCCGCGGCTCCGGCTCGGAGGCACTGCTGCGGGCGGCATCACCGGAGCTGGTGCTTGTGCCGGCGGGCCCCGGCAACCTGCAGCACCACCCCCACCGGGAGACCCTCGACCGCCTGCGCCGTGCGCACCTGCGCTGGCGCGACCCCGCCCACTGCGGGTGGTGCGGGGCGAGCGCCGCCAACGGCCAGTGGAGGCCGTTCCCGTGAGCCCGGGACCGCTCCTGGTGATCGCCGGCCCCACTGCCTCCGGCAAGAGCGGCCTCGCCCTCGAGGTAGCCGAGCGCCTGGGCGGCGAGATCGTCTCAGCCGATGCCTTTTCCGCCTACCGCGGCCTCGACATCGGCACCGACAAGCCGTCGCGTGCCGACCGCCGCCGCGTGCCTCACCACCTAGTAGACATCGTGGATCCGCGCGAGCGCTTCTCGGCCGGCGATTTCCAGCGCGCCGCCGACGCCGCCATCGCCGAGATCCGCGCGCGGGGCGCCACCCCGGTGGTGGCCGGAGGAACCCACTTCTACGTGGAGGCGCTGCTCTTCGGCCTGTTCGCCGCACCGCCCCATGACACCGCGCTGCGGACGCGGCTCGAGACGGCGTGGGCGCGGAACCCGGCGGCGGTACGCGAGCGCCTCGCTACCGTGGACCCCGCCGCCGCCGCGCGCATCTCCCCCGGCGACCGCCAGCGGGTACTGCGAGCGCTCGAGGTCTTCGAGCTCACCGGAACACCCCTCACCTCGCACTGGTCAGAGCAGCGAAAAGCAAGGCGTTACAATGCTCTTGTCGTCGTCCCGGAGCGTCCTCGCCAGGCCCTGTATGGTAGAATCGATCAGCGCGTGGACATGATGTTTGCTGCCGGTCTGGTGGGGGAGGTTCGTCAGCTGCTGGCCGCAGGAGTACCGACCGGGGCCCACGCCTTGAAGGCCATTGGCTACCGGGAGGTCGTTTCATACCTGGCCGGCGAGGTGCCGCTCGACGAAGCGGTCGAGCATACCAAACGGGCCAGCCGCAACTTGGCGAAGAGGCAGCTCACCTGGTTGCGGAATCGTTGCGTCGGCATTGTCAGTTGGATTCCCCCGCTGGAAGCTCACGGCGATGATGCTGTTATCACACTATGGGAGTCACACCGTCACGAAAGTGGGGAGACATGAAGCCGGGAACCACCATCAATGTCCAGGACCCGTTCTTCTACCAGCTGCGTAAGGAAGCCCGCACAATCCACGTCTTTCTCGTCAACGGCAAGCGACTCACCGGGATTCTCCGGCGATTCGACCGCTACGCGATCGTCTTGGAGAGCCACGGCAACGAGCAGCTGGTCTACAAGCACGCGATCGCCAGCATCGCGCTCTCCACGAGCTACTCCGAGGCGCATTCCGAGGCGCATGAGGATCACGGGGCGTAACCTCCTCGCGGTGGCCGCTCTGGCGGCGCTACTCACCCACCTGGTGGGGTGCGCCCCGTCGGTCATGCGCACACCGCAGGGGGCCGAGCTCCAATACCCGTCACCACTCGCCGGCCCGGGCGTCCCGACCCTCTCCTCGGACCAGCGCGCCGCGGTGGAGGCCGGCATGCGGCACCTGGCGGCGGGCAAGCCTGACGTGGCCGCCCAGGCCGCTGCTCAGGCCGGCGACGCCGCCCCGGCCCTTCTGCTCGCGCTCGAGGCCGCCGCCGTCACCGAACCGACCGCCGCCGGGGCGGCGAAGCTGGCCGAGCTGACGGCGGCGCAACCCGATTACGCGGCGGCTTGGATCGTCCTCTCCCAGGTGGCCGAGGCCACCGGCGACGAGGCCACGGCCCTGCACGCCGCGGCCCGGGGTGCCGAGCTCTGGCCTGTGCGGGCATGGCGTGAGCGCGCCGACGGCCTCCAGCGGCGCCTGGTGGACGACCGGCTGGCCACCGCCCGCGAGCTGGCCGCCGGGCCCGAGCCGGCGACGGCGCTGGCCCCGCTGGACGCCGTGCTCGCGATCCAGCCCGACAACCAGGAAGCACGACTCACAAAGGCCGAGGTCCTCGTCGACACGGGCCGCGCCGCCGATGCGGCGCCGCTGCTCGAGGGCCTCGACACGCCGCGCGCTCACATGCTGGACGGACGAGTCGCCGAGGCCGCCGGCGACTGGAGCGCGGCCATGGCCACCTACCAGGCGCTGCCGCCCGACTTCGCGGGGCGGAACGCGGCACTGTCCCGCGCCAGGCTGCGTTGGCGGATCGCCAACCTGCCGCCCTACGTGCAGCAGGCCATTGCCGCCGTATCGCTTGACCGCGCCCAGCTCGCGGTGCTTCTGGTCGACCTCGCCCCCCAAATCGAAGGCCTTGCCGGCACACGCGCGCCCCTTCTCTCGGACATCGTGGAGCTTCCCTCCTATCGCGAGATCCTCACGTCGGTGTCCACCGGTCTGCTGCACGCCGACCTGCTCGATCACCGCTTCTTCCCCGAGCGGCCGGCGAGCCCACGCGAGCTGCAGAGCTCACTCGAGCGGCTCAGCCAGCTGCTCGGCGTCACCGCCCCGACGTGGTGCGTCGAGCCGGAGTCCGCCGCGTGCACCCCGGTGCCCGAGCCGGTGAGCGGTGCGGCCGTCACGGAGCTCGTGCTCGCCCTGGTCGCGGAGGCCACATCATGACCCAACGAGCCCTCGATCTGCTCGCCCGAATCGAGCTCTTCGCAGAGCTCGAGGCCGACGAGCTCAACCAGATCGCCGCCCTCGCCGAGGAGCGCTCACTCCCCCGCGACACCGTGATCTTCAATGCCGGCGACGCCGCCGACGCCGTCTACGTCATCGCGCGCGGCAAGGTCAAGATCGTGGTCACGTCGTCCGACGGCAAGGACCTCATCCTCGCGGTGCTGGGACCCGGCCAGGTGTTCGGCGAGATGGCCCTCCTCGACCCCGCCCCACGCTCGGCCACCGTCGTCACCGACACGGCCATCGAGCTGGTGGTGATTCACCGCGACGAGTTCCAGCACCTGCTGGCAAGCGAGCCCAAGATCTCACGGCGCCTGCTGGCCTTGCTCTCGCAGCGGCTGCGCCGCGCCAACGCCGCCATGCAGTCTCTGGCCTACGTGGACGTCGCCGGTCGCCTGGCCCGCTACTTCCTCACCCTGGCCCGTGATCACGGCCAGCGGCTCGGCAACGGATGGGTGGTGGTGCGCCGTCCCACCCAGGCCGACATCGCCCACTCCATCGGCACCAGCCGCGAGACGATCTCACGCCTCATGAAGGAGTTCGAGGACAACTTCGGGCTCGTACACAAGGGCAAGTTCACCTACCTTCGCGAGGATCTCCTCACCTAGCGTCAAGTGTCTCTCGTCATCGCGACGGCCAGCTCCGCCGCCGGCCACGTCGCCCGATCCAGACACAGCGCTGCTTCGCCCTCGCCGCTGCCGCTGCTCCGCCCTGTTGCCGGTCAGGTCAGAGGACCCGCAGCTCCGGGGCGGCTCGTCGGGATCTGGTGGAGCCCGCTCCTGGGGTCCACCCGTGAGCGGTGTCACTCAACGCGATGCCTCGTCGCAGCGCCTGTGAGCCCAGTCACGGTACCCCTCCGCACTTCCTCCCATAGTGTTCTCATTCGCGGAATGAGAAAGCGCTGCGAGGCCCGCCCGCAGCAAGGAGGCACACGATGAAGACACTCTCCTCTGGACTCACAACCCTTGCCACGGTGGGAGCGCTCGCCGTGGCCCTGACGGCGGGAGCGTCCTCCCACCAGGCCACGGTCAGCGGTGAGCAGACCCACGGCAACCTGAGGGCGTCCGCCGCCCTGGTGCCCGTGGGCGGCGCCAGCGGGTGGGGCCGCGTCGCCGTCAGCGACCGCCAGACAGGTCACGGGCTCAGCCGCCGCGCGGACATCCTCCTCTTCGGCCTCGCGCCGTCAGCCACGTTCACCGTCGAGGTCGACGGCGAGGTCCTCGCCGTTCTCACCACCGACGCGCTCGGTGACGCCGGCGTCCGGCTCGGCGACACGGCGCACAGCTCGGGTCCGGTTCCGTCGGGGGTGCCCGCGGCGGTCGACCTGACGACAGCCGTGGTCATCGGCGAGTCGCTGGCCGCGACCCTGGAGGGGACCTTCGTCACGCAGAACAACGGCGCCGGCCCGACGAGCCCCGCCGTGTACGAGGAGCGGATCGACCTCACCGACGTGACGGGAGGCGGCGCCGCCGGAGTGGCCAAGGTGGAGCGCCACGCCGACGACTGCCAGGAGTTCGCCACCTGGGGCACGGGCCTGGCGCCCGACGAGTCCTACTCGGTCGTCGTGGACGGCTTCGCCGCCGGCGTGGTCACGTCCGATGCCTCCGGGCAGGGTTCGCTGGAGCTCAAGTCCTGCTCCGGTGACGACCCGCTACCTCCCGAGATGCAACCGGTGGAGGACCTCCGCCTGGTGGAGTGGGCGACCAGCGCCGGCGACACGATCCTGTCCGGCAGCTTCACCGGTGTCTCCGACCAGGGCGACGGCGAGGGCGACGGTGAGGCGGGCTTCACCGGCCTCGTCACCGGCTTCACGGCGGAGGGCTTCCTGTTCCAGCTGGGTGCCCGCGAGATCAAGGTGGTGGTCACGGCGAACACCGTCTTCGACGGCGTCGCCTCGGTGGACGAGCTCGCCCTGGGCGACATCGTCGCGGTCGAGGGCCCGTTCGACGGCCACATCCTCACCGCCACCTCGGTGAGCGTCCAGGACGCGAGCGGTGAAGGCGACCCGGTGAAGTTCAAGGGCACCATCACCGCCATGACCGCAAGCGGCTTCCTCTTCCAGCACGGCGCCAAGGAGCTGGCCGTGGTGGCAACCGAGGACACGACCTTCGCGGGGGTCGACGGCATCGCCGACCTCGCTCCCGGAGACGCCGTGGAGGTGCAGGGGACGCTCAACAGCAACACCATCACCGCCTCCTCCGTGGCCCTGGAGGAGGACGGCAACGGCGGCAACGGCAACGCGTCGGTGTCCTGGCACGGCCTGGTCACCGCCCTCACGGACTCCGGCTTCTTCCTGCAGCACGGCGCCAAGGACGTCGAGGTCGTCGTCGGGTCCGACACCGCGTTCAAAGGCATCGCCAGCCTCGACGAGCTGGTGCTGGGCGACTCCGCCGAGGTGAAGGGAACCTTTGACGGCCGCGTGCTCACGGCCTCGTCGGTGAGCGTCAAGAACCACGGCGGCGGCGCCTGACTCCGTCTCCGAGAGCCCAGACATAAAGCGGGCGGGGCCGTGCGGCCCCGCCCGTCGTGCGTCCGGGGCCTCCGCCGCGGGCCGTGTACAATCACGCGCGGAGGATCTTGGATGGGGGACGTGCTGAAGCTCTACAACACGCTCACACGCCGACTGGAACGGTTCGAGCAGGTGGCCCCGGGGCCGGTGCGCATGTACACCTGCGGCCCCACGGTGTACGACTTCGCGCACATCGGCAACCTCCGCACCTTCCTCTTCGAGGACGTGCTGCGGCGCACCCTGCGCCTCTTCGGCCACGAGGTGGTGCAGGTCATGAACCTCACCGACGTGGACGACAAGACGATCCGCCGCGCCGCCGAGGAGGGCCTGAGCCTGCGTGACTACACCGACCGCTACATCGCGGCCTTCTTCGAGGACCTCGACACCCTGCACGTGGAGCGCGCGGAGCACTACCCCCGTGCCACCGATTACGTGCCGCAGATGGTGGAGCTGGTGAAGCGCCTCGAGGCGCAGGGGCACACCTACCTCTCGGACGGCTCGGTGTACTACCGGATCGTCACCTTCCCCGAGTACGGCAAGCTCTCGGGGATTCGACCGGAGTCGGTCCGTGCGGGCGCACGGGTGGACGTGGACGAGTACGAGAAGGACGACGCCCGCGACTTCGTCCTGTGGAAGGCGAGCAAGCCCGGCGAGCCTGCCTGGGACACCGAGCTGGGAGCGGGCCGCCCCGGCTGGCACCTCGAGTGCTCGGCGATGGCGATGGCGCTGCTCGGCGAGTCCTTCGACATCCACACCGGGGCGGTGGACAACGTCTTTCCGCACCACGAGAACGAGATCGCGCAGTCGGAAGGGGCCACCGGGCGTCCCTTCGCCCGCTTCTGGCTGCATGCCGAGCACCTCATCGTCGAGGGCGAAAAGATGGCCAAGTCCCAGGGCAACTTCTTCACTCTCAGAGACCTCCTCGAGCGCGGCCACGACCCGCTGACGATCCGCTACCTGCTGATCTCGGTGCCGTACAGGCAGAAGCTCAACTTCACCTTCGACGGGCTGCACGCCGCCGGTCAGGCGGTGGAGCGCATCGGCAACGTGCTGCGGCGCCTGGAACACACCCCCGCCGCAGACGGCGACGGGGCGCTGGCGGCGGCCGACGTGAGGGCGTTCCGCCGGAGCCTGCGCGAGGCGCTCGGCGACGACCTCAACACCGCGCAGGCTCTGGGGGCGCTGCACACGCTGCTCCGCCAGGTGAACACCGCCCTCGACGGCGGCGGCGTGTCTACCCCGGTACGCGCCGAGCTCGACACCGCTCTTGCCGAGGCCGACAGGGTCCTCGGTATCTTTCCGAGCATGCCGTCAGCGCACACCGGCGATGCCGAGATCCAGGTCCTGGTGGCCGAGCGGGAGGCCGCCCGGGCAGCCCGCGAGTGGGGCCGCGCGGACGCCCTTCGCGACCGACTCGCCGAGCTCGGCGTCACCGTGGAGGATACGCCCCACGGCAGCGTGTGGCACCGGAGGCCGCAGCAGTGAGCGCCGCTTCACTCCCCGCCGTCATCTTCTCCGCCTTCGTGGTCTCGTTCGTGACGGTGGTGGTGCCCAGCCCCATCACCATCGCCGCCAGCCGGTACGCCGTCGCCCGCGGCACCCGGGCCGCCGCCATCTTCCTCACCGCCGTGACGATCCTCGACGTGGCGGTGTTCTCGGCCCTGGCCTTCGGCCTCCAGCCCCTGCTCCTCCGCATCGGCGGCACCCGCTACCTCATGCCGGTGGCCGGTTTCCTACTCGTCATCGTGGGGCTCGGGATGCTGGTGCTGGCGCCGCGCGACGCCAACCGTCTGGTGAGCGAGCGGGGCAAGCGGCGGGCCGAGCGCGAGGAACACCTGCACGGCCCCTTTCTCGCAGGGCTCCTGGTGGCCGCTGCCAACCCCGGATACTGGATCTGGTGGACCACAGCGGGCACCGCCTTCATTCACGCGGCCCGGCACTGGGGCCGGCTCGGCCTCACCCTCCTGCTCCTCGCCTTCATCGGCGGCGTCGTGCTCTGGTACTCAGCGTTCCTCTGGGCGCTCCACCGCGGCCGCACGGTGGTCTCACCGCGCCTGCAGAAGTGGCTGCTCGTCATCCTCGGCGTCGCGCTGGTGGGCTTCGGCGTCTACATCCTCTTCCGCACGTTCTTCGACCCCAGCCTGCCGCTCTAGCCCGCATTTCTCGCCAGGGGTCTGCTGCCACCGGCGACGCTTCCCGGCGAGCGGCGCCCGCCTTGCTCCGGGCGCTCCACTCCCTGTCGCTCGCTCCACGGGACATACGGCCTGTGAAAATCACATCGAAGCCCTCGAGCCAGGAGGTCAGTGCACCAGCTTCGACGGTGCCACCAGCACGGCGCCGCGCTCGCCGAGCCCGGGGAGCTCGGCCGCGAGCACGCGCACCGTCGTGGGGTGGAGGTGGCCGATGGCGATGGCCTGGCCCTCGAGCCGGGCCTGGTAGACGGCCTCGTCCAGCTGGGCCCGGATGGCCGCGGGGCTGCCCGAGTTGTCGAGGAACACCCGGCGCCGGCCTGCGGGAATGCCCTGAGCCCGGGCCGCATCCTCGGCCACGGTGGCCGCGGTGGTTCGCGAGTCGATGAACGCGAGCCCGCGGCTGCCGATCTCCTGCATCACCCACGTCATGGTCCGGAGGTCCGCCGTCGCCTTGGAACCCATGTGGTTGTTGACGCCCACGATGAACGGCACGTTGTTTAGGGCCGAGCGCACCGCCATGCGGATCTCGGACTCGCTCATGCTCACCAGGATGGCGCCGGGGCCGGGGTTGTCGCGGGGGTAGTCGCCCGGCTCCATGGGCAGGTGCAGCCAGACCTCGTGACCAGCCTCGTGCATCCTGGCGGCGGTGTCCGCCGAGTGCGGCAGGAAAGGCAGCACCGCCACGGCCACCTGCTGCGGCAGGGCAACAGCCGCCGGCACCAGGTCGAGGCTCTGGCCGGCGTCGTCGAGGAGGATCGCCAGCCTCCCGGTGGCGCCGGGTCGTGGCTGCGGCCGGGCGGTGGCGGTGGGCGCGACCGGTACCGGAGTGGCCTCGGCGGCGCGTCGCGGGCGCACCGCAAGGTGGACGTCGAAGGCCTCAACGCCGAGGTCGAGGCGCACGCGGGCGACCTCACCGCGTGCGGCCGGCGGCCGCGTCACCGCGGCCTGCCAGCGCTGCCCTTCGGCCTCGAGATCCTGCGCCAGCATGCCTGCCGCCCGCGCATCCGGCAGGAGGATACGCCAACTGCGTACGAAGACCCCGTGCTCCTTTCGGATCGAGCGGTCGGCAGCGATGTCGTCGGGTCGCGCGCCACGGCGGGTCGCGAGCTTGCGCAGGCGATCGCCGTGCTCCGCCGCGGCGGCGGGTCGCCCGGGCCCGGCACGGCGTGCGCCCGTACCCCGGACCAGGAGCCAGGCCGCCACCGCCAGGGCTGCCAGAAGTGCAGCAGCCACCAGCGCCCGCCGGAGCCCGGCGGGCCGCTTACGCCGCCGCGGCATGCAGCTGTCCGGCGAGCTCCACGGCGCGGTCGAGGGCGGGGTCGCCCTCGTCGGTGGCGGCAATCTCCTCGTCCGGCTTCAGACCGCTGCCGTCCAACGGCGAGCCGTCCGCTTTGAGCCAGTAGGCGACCGGAATCCAAAGGTGGATGTCGCCGTCGTTGACCAGCATCATGTGGGGCGCGTGACCGGCCGTCTCAGCACCCACGAGGGTCGCTCCCGCCCGCTGCAACGCGCTGGCGAGGACCTCTCCCGCGCCTTCGGTACGCGGGCCCACGAGGACTACCGGCGGCGGCAGCACCGCTCCGTCCGAGGCGCTGAAGTTCTGACTCCCGGCCCGTCCCCCACCCACTCGCCCAGCTTCCCGCTGGCCGCGAAGCGGTCGGCCACGGCCAGAGCCGTATCCTCGCTCCCCCACGAAAGGTGGCGCAGGTCGAGAACCAGAGGGTTGGCCTCGAGGTCGCGAGCCATGGTCGCCGCTGCGCTGGGCGGCAGGGAGGTCACGGTAAGCACGGTGACGCCGTCACGCTCCTGTCGCGCCGATGGCTTCACCTGCCAGGGTCGCGGCACCAGGGTGACCTGGCGTCGCTCGTCGACGTGGCGGTTCATGACCGTGAGCTCGACGCTCTCGCCGCGTCGCTGGTGTTCGAGCAGATTGAGGCGGAGCCTCCATAGAGGCTCCATGCGCGTCTGCTTGCCGTCGGCCGCTTCGATGATCTCCCACTGGCCGAGGCCGGCGGTCTCGGCCGGCGAGCCTGGCAGCACCTGGCGCACCGCTGCGGCCGCCAGGCGGGTGCCCAGCACCAGCCCAAAGGGCGGTGGGGACGCGAGGGACTCGGTGTAGGGCTTGACCTCGCTGTCGTCGAGCACCGCGGCGTCGGGGTCGGTCGACTCGGCCATCCCCACCTCGAGCCCTTCACCGAGCTCGGCGAGGTCGACCTCGTCCACGTACTGCGTCTTGACCAGGTGCACCACCTCGGCGAGGTTGCCGAGGGCACGGTAAAGCGCCTCCGGAGGCCGGCGGGCCGCCAGCAGCAGACCGGAGAACAGTGCCACCACCAGTACCGAGCCGATGAGAAAAACGATGCGGGTCCGAGTCATGGTCAGGACGATCCCTCCTTGAGGCGCAGCCAGCGAAGCGGGTCCTCGGCCTTTCCGCCCACCCGGATCTCGAAGTAGAGGTTTCCGTTGCCGTCCGGTGGAGGCGCCAACCCGAGGCGCGCACCCATCTCCACCCGCTGGTCGCGCCGCACCAGGATTGTAGCAAGCCCGGCCACCAGGGAGTACACGCTGTGGCCGTGGTCCAGCACCACCATGTTGCCGTAGCCCTTGAAATGCTGTGCGTAGGCCACGACCCCGGGGAACACTGCCCCGACCGCGACGCCGCTCGGCACATCGAAGCGCAGCCCGTTGCACACCGTGTAGGTGGAGTAGCGTGGCAGATAGTGACGTCCGAATCGCTCCGCCACGGTTCCTCCGGCCGGCCAGGGGAGCGCACCGCGGTAGCGACGAATGTCGTCGCTCCCGGTTGGCCGCTCGCGCTCGGCGAGGAGGCCCAGGAGGCGTTCCAGCGCCGTCGCCCGCTCCCGCAGGTCGACGAGCTGCCGCTCGGCGCTGGAGCGGCTCCGCTGCAAGGTGGCGAGGCGAGCCTCCACCCGTTGCCGTACGCGTTCGAGGTCGCGCTCGTGGGCGGCGAGACGTTCGGAATCGCGCTGGGCGTCCTCGAGGGTCTGGCTCAGCTCGGCGAGGCGCGCGGTGCGCTCCTGCTGCATCCGGCCGTACTCCTCCATGAGCCGCACCTGCCCGGAGGTGAGCACCGCCACCGTGTCGAGAGCCTGCTCGAGCTCGCCGCCGCCCAGGGCATCGTAGAACAGCTGTAGCGGTCCGGGCCGACCTAGTAGCGCGGCCATCTCCAGGTAGCGCGCCAGCAGCTCCCGGCGCTGGTCGAGATCGGCGGAGAGGTCGGCCACCGCCTCGCGCAGGCGGACGGCCTCTTCGCGAGTGCGGCGCAGCAGCACCGAGCTCTCCTCCACCCTGGCCTGGGCGAGCTCCAGCTGAGCCTCGAGCCCCTCGCGCTGCTCGCGGGCGTCGGCCGAGCTCCGGTCGAGGTCTGCAAGCCGCGCCTCCAGCGCACGGATCCGCCCTCGCACGGCCTCGAGCTCTGAGGCTGTCGGGCTTGAGGGCGGACTGGCGGCCGCGGCGAGCGTCGCGGTCGCGGCCAGGAGCAGCGCCCAGACCAACCGCCTCAACGGCGCTCGTCCCGGCGCATGAACGCGACGCCCCTGCCCGTCTCCGGCGGTGTCAGTCCGAGCAGGCCGAGGATCGTGGGGTACACGTCGAGCATTCGCACTCGTTGCTGATCCAGGGGGCGGTTGGCGAACAACACCCCGGGGACGCTCTCGGGATCGGCGCTCGCGTGATCGCCCCGCCACGCCAGGGTGTTGTCTGCCAGCACAGGTCCCTGCACCTCACCCGCCAGCTGCGCCCAGGCAAGGCGGTAGCCCGGGCGCGTGGTCACCACCAGGTCCGGCGCCTCAACCGCGTCGAAGCTGCCCCATACCTCCTCGCGGGTGACGACGCGCGCCACCGGATGCTCTCCGGTGTCCGGGTCCTCCATCGCCTCGAGGCTCCGGGCAAGCTGGCGGCGCAGCGACTCGTACTCCTCGCCCGGCGCCACAATGCCCCGCCCCTCCCGGCCACGCAGGTTCAGGTAGAGGCCACCGAAGCCCACCGCGTAGGCGCGTGTGTGCTCCCAGTCGACCCCCACCCATGGCTTGGACGAGGCCTTCGCCGGTGCTGCCGCGAGGTAGCCCGCGTCACGCAACCATGCATTGAGGTCGAAGGACCGGCGAAACGGCGTCATGCCGTGGTCCGAGAGCACCAGGAGGACATCGTCCGGAGCGAGGCTCGCGAGGACCTGGCCGACCACGTCGTCCATGGTCCGGTAGACGCCGAGCAGTCGCTCGCCGCTCCCGGCATCGGCGTTCGCCGCGGCTACCGGGGCCGGCGTCGGCGGCATCGCTCCGAAGATGTGCCCGGCCCGGTCGGGGAACTCGAAGTACTGCACCAGCAGCTGGTCGTCGCCGGCGAGAAACCCGGCCAGCAGTCGGCGGAAGGAGGCGCTGGTGGCAACAAGATCCTCGAGGAAGACATCCTCGCTCACGGCGCCCGCAGCGACACCCCAGGTGTCCACGGCCCAGCCCGCCGTCTTGAATGGCCCCACCGCCGCGGCCAGCTCCGCCGCAAAATCCTGCGGCGACGAGAGCAGTATGCTCGGGGACCCATACGACGGATCCAGCTGGAGAGGCTCCAGGTAAAGCTCCAGCGGCTCCATCCCAAGCAGACGGAAGCGTGCCAGGGCGTGCACCGTGAACACTGGGCTGGCGGCGAAGTCGACCGGCAGCCACGGGCTCCAGTCGCCAGGCCCGAGGCTCACCGGCCGGCCTCCGAGATCGAGGGTCACGGCATCGGCGGACACCTCGAGGACAAGCGGCGCATCGACCCGCCCGGCGCCCGGGTCCAGGGGATCGGGAGGTCCCGGCACCAGCGTCGCGATCCGTTTGGCGCCCGGGTCGAGGGCGATGACCTCCACCGGGAACAGGTCACCGCCGGCCAGCGGCTGAGGATCCATGGTGTACAGGGTTGGTGTGCCCACGGTGTCGCGGGCGTCTGGCACTCCGAGCCCGGCGAGCAGCCGGCCGCCCGGCCAGGGACGCGGCGGGTAGCAGGCCGGCAGCCTCGCCACCACCGCGGCGATCCCCGCGTCACCCGCCACCTCCCAGAACGGCGTGCCGCGTCGTCGGCTCGTCACCTCGCTCACCTGATTGGGAAGCCAGTGCGTCCCGGCCCACCAGCCCACCGTGCCGAGCAGCATGGCCGGAGCCAGCCCCACCAGCCAGGCTCCGCGGCGGCGCAGCACCCGCGCCACGACGAAGCCGAGCAGCCATCCGCCCAGCGCGCCGATCCCGAGCACCACCGCACCGTTGCGATCACCCCACAGGAACGGACGCAGACTCCGGTCCACCGATTCCTGGCGAATCTGGTAGCTGGCCGGATCGCGGGCCACCACGTCGAACAGGCCGCTGTCGCCGGGGTCGCGCCCGGTGGCGAAGGCGGCCCAGGATGCCTCGTCCTGGGCCGGCAGGGTGGGTGTCAGGCGAGCGTAGCCGCCGGCGTTGGCGAGTCCCGCCAGATGCGGCAGGTCGCCCTCGGCCATCCACTGCTCCACCAGCCGCGCGTCGGCCCCGCCGAAGCCCAACACCACCACCCGGCCCGGCTCGACGTCGCCCGCCGCCGGCGCTCCATGGAGCGGCAGAGTAAGGCCCGACCCCAGCCACGCCAGCACGCCAACCGCGAGAATGAAGGGACGCCTCACTGCGGCGATTGTACCGATTCTCCGGGAGTGAAGGAGCCTCGAGGTGATCGGGACGCTCTCCGTTGCTCACATGGAGGGTCGCCCACCGAGCGGGGTCGTCCTGAGAGCGCGTCAGGCGCTCCGCCTGCGGGGATGGGGAGTATCGCACTCCGCCCTCGTCGCAGGCGCCGGAACCGGGGCCGGAGCGTCTCCGGGCTAGCTAGCCCGCCACCCTCCGAAGTGCGTGGATCGTGAAGCCGTCGTGATCCTCGCCCGGCAGCAGGCGCACCCCCCAGGCCGAGGTGCGGCGCACCGGGGTCCCCTTCGGCAGCACCGGCCGCGGATCCTCGAGACGGAAGCCGCGCGGCGGCTCGACAAGGAGCGCCTCGTTCTCCTCCGGCTCCACCGAACAGGTGGCGTAGACGAGGACGCCTCCCGGAGCCACCAGGCCGGCGGCCCCGCCGAGCAGCCGGGCCTGCTCCGCTGCGAGCTGCGCCAGGACGCCCTCGCTGAGGCGCCATCGCAGCTCAGGATGCCGGCGCAGGGTGCCGGTCCCCGAGCAGGGCGCGTCCAGGAGCACGGCGTCCCAGCCCGCCGGCGCCAAGGGCGGCGCCGCGCCGTCGCCTATGACGACCCGGACGGCAGGTGCGTGGCGCGCGACGAGCTTTCCGAGGAGGCGCGCTCGTCTCGGCTGCAGCTCCACCGCCGCCACCCGGCGCCAGCTCCCCAGACGTGCCATCAGCGCCGTCTTGCCGCCCGGCGCCGCGCAGAGTTCGGCCAGCCGCCCCGAGGCCGGGGCCATCCCAGCCACGACGCGCGCCACCAGCTGCGACGACGGGTCCTGGGCGTAGGCCTCGCCCGCGCCCACGGCCGCCGCCAGGGCTCCGGCCGCCTCCGGGGCGGCGAAGCAGTCCGGGCACCACGGATGCGGGGTCAGGGCCACACCTTGGCCCTCCAGGCGCGCGCGGGCATCGGGCCCCAGGAACCAGGCCCACAGGGGCGCCGGAAGCTGGCCGGCCTGCATCGCCGTGAGGGCGGCCGCGCTGCCGAAGTGGCTCACCCAGCGCTCGGCGAGCCATTGCGGGTGCGACAAACGGACGTGGGAGGGAGCACCGGCCAGGATCGACCCAGCCTCGCGCACCGCCCTCCGCAAAACGGCGTTCACCATGGCCGCCGCCGAGCCCTTGCCGAGGCGACGGACCAGGTGGGCGGCGGCATCGGTCGCCACCGGCGGCGGCACCCCGAGATGTAGAGCCTCGAACAGGCCGAGACGCATCACGACGCGTACCTCGGAGTCGAGCCGGTCCAGCGGCCGCCGGCTGCAATGGCCGAGGACGGTGTCGAGCTCCCCTTGCCAGCGCACGGTTCCCAGCACACGTGCGCGGACACCCGGCGACGAGCAGCCGCCGAGCAGGCGGGACGCAAAGGCGCCGCCGTCCACCCGGAGGAGGAGCGACGCGGAGGTCAGCCGCTCAGCCGAAACGCTCACCGCGCGCCACCCGCTCGCCGATGAGGAAGGCATCTGCGGGCATGCGTCGCCCGCCCTCCCGCTGCAACTCGGTGATGAGCGCGGCGGAGTAGCGGCCGCAGCGCACCATGATGCCGCTGGTATCGGCCGCGAGCACCGTGCCTGGGTCCTCGGGACCCGACGGCGGGGGCACCACCTCGGTCAAGCCGTGGATCTTCAGGCGACCGCCGCGGAACTTGGTGTAGAGCCCCGGCCACGGGGTGAAGCCGCGCAACCGGTTGACCAGCTGGCGCGCCGGCATGTCCCAGTCCACCTTGCCGAAGTTGCGCCGGATCATCGGCGTGACGTTCCCGGCCTGCTCCCCCTGCGGTCGCGCCTCGATCGTCCCCTCCTCGAGCCGGTCCAGGGTCTCCACCAGGACCTCGGCGCCCACCACCGCGAGACGTGCCGAAAGCTGCTCGGCGGTCTCCCGGGGCTCAATCTCCACCCGCCGTTGCAGTAGGACTGGACCGGTATCCATGCCCTCATCGAGAAGCATGCTGGACACGCCAGTGGTGCGGTCACCACTCACCAGGGCCCACTGGATGGGCGAGGGACCGCGATGGCGGGGCAGCAGGCTGGGGTGGAGGTTGACCATGCCCAACCTGGGGATTCCGAGCAGGTTGGTGGGGATCAGCCTACCGTAGGCCACCACGACTCCCGCGTCTGCGCAGCTGCCCTGAAGGGTCTCCTCGAACTGCTGCCCCTTGAGGTTCTTGACCTGCACGGTCTCGACACCGTGCTGAAGCGCCAGCTCCACCACCGGGGGGGTGACGAGCACCTGGTGCCGACCCGCCGGCCGGTCCGGCTTCGACACCACCAGCGCCACCTCGTGCCGGCTCGCCAGGATGTGCTCGAGCGACGGCAGGGCGAACTCGGGGGTTCCAAAGAAAACGACTCTCATGTTCGAGAGTGTACACCAGCCGTCCTCGCACGACTGGCCGACGTCCCAGTCTGCTGACGTCGAACTCCTGACTCTCCGGATCTTTGCATCACCAGCCGGGGGCGGGTAGAATCACACCTTCCAGAGGCCACCGCCTCGCGGAGGACGCATATGCCCTGCCCGCCGCACACCCCGGAGGAGCTCCGGGCCAGACTGGACCAGGTGCTCCCCTTGGTGCGCAAGCCGTCCCGCTATCTCGGGATCGAGCGCAACCTCGTGCGCAAGCCGTGGGACTCGGTGCCGCTGCACGTGGCCCTGGCCTTCCCTGACGCCTACGAGATCGGCATGTCCCACCAAGGCTCGCGCATCCTCTACCACATGGTGAACCGGCGACTTGACGCCCTCGCCGAGCGCAGCTACGCCCCCTGGCCCGACATGGCCGAGGCCATGCGCGTCAGCGCAATCCCCCTGTATGGGCTGGAGTCCTACCACCCGGTGTGCGAGTTCGACGTGGTGGGCATCACCCTGCAGACCGAGCTCAACTACATCAACGTCCCCTATCTGCTCGACCTCGCCGGCATCACTCGCCGAGCGGCACAGCGCGGCGAGGAAGAGCCGGTGGTACTGGGCGGCGGCCCGTGCACCGCGAACCCAGAGCCGGTGGCTGACTTCTTCGACGCCATCCTCATCGGAGACGCCGAGGCCGCCCTCGACGACATGCTCGACGTCATCCGGGACGCTCGCGCCGCCGGGTCGTCGCGCCTCGAGATGCTGCGTCGGCTGGCCGCGATCCGCGGCGTGTACGTGCCGAGCCTGTACCGCTGGCATCCCGCCGTCGGCGAGAGCGCGGCACGTTGGGAAGGCAGCGACGAGGCGGTGCCGCTCCCGGTGCAGCGCACCTGGGTGGACACCCTCGACCCGGCCGACCAGCCGTCGACGCCCATCGTGCCCTTCGCCGAGGTCATCCAGGAACGCCTTGGCATGGAGATCATGCGCGGCTGCACTCAGGGCTGCCGCTTCTGCCAGGCGGGCTACTGGTACCGCCCGGTGAGGGAGCACGACGCCGCCACCGTGGCCGATCGGCTCCAGCGCCAGGCCGAGGAGTACGGCTTCGAGGAGGTGGGGCTCCTGTCGCTCTCCACCGCCGACTACTCCCAGGTCGAGCCCCTCGTCTACAATCTCGCGGAGCGCCTCGCGCACGAGCGCGTGTCCATCAACCTCCCGAGCCTGCGCGCCGACGCCTTCTCGGTAGGCTTGGCCGAGGCCGTCTCCAGCGTGCGCAAGAGCGGTTTCACGTTCGCGCCCGAGACCGGCTCCGACCGCCTCCGCCGGGTGATCAACAAGACCTTCACCAACGCCGACATGGTGCACGCCGCCGAGGCGGCCTTCGCCAAAGGGTGGAACCTGATCAAGGTGTACGCAATGATCGGGCTCCCCACCGAGACCGACGACGACCTCGCCGAGCTCGCCCGGCTTGCCGACGACCTGGCGCGCGCCGGTCGCCGGGCACGCGGGCGCAAGGTCGAGGTGAAAGTGTCGGTGGGCTGCTTCGTACCCAAGTCGTGGACACCTTTCCAGTGGGAGCCATACGCCGGGATCGGCGAGCTCCGCCGCCGCATCGGCGTGCTCAAGGACCTCTTCCGGCGGATTCGCGGCGCCCGCCTCAGCTGGGCCGACCCCGAGGAGGCCGCTCTCGAAGCACTGCTGTCGCGGGGCGACCGCCGTCTCTCGACCACCCTGGAGCGCGCCCACGAGCTCGGCGCTGTGTTCGACGGCTGGTCGGACCAGCTGAACCTCGAGGCGTGGCGCCAGGCCCTGGCCGACACCGGCGTTGACCTGGAGACCGAGCTAGGCCGCCGCGAGACCGCCGGGGTCCTCCCCTGGGACGTCATCGACGCCGGCGTGCGCAAGGGCTACCTCAAAGCCGAGATGCGCCGCGCACTGCGAGAGGACGCCACCGACGACTGCCGCTGGGGCCGCTGCTATCACTGTGGCATCCCGGGAGACGGCGCCGACACCCAGCTGTCCGAGCGCAGCCTACCGCTCATCGGCGAGGTCATGCCCGAGGCCGACCGGCCCAAGGCCGCCGCCTACCGCCTGCGTCCCGAACCCCGGGTACCGCCAAGCCGTCCCGCCCTGACGCAGCCCCCGGTCTACCGCCGGTATCGCATCACGTTCGGCAAGCACGGCGACGCGCGCTTCCTCTCGCACCGCCTGCTCATGGACGCCCTGGAGCGGGCTCTGCGGGCGGCTCACCTGCCGGTGCGCTATACCGAGGGCTTCAATCCCCACGTCCGCCTGTCCATGGGAGGCGCCCTGGCGGTGGGCCAGGAAGGTCTCGCCGAGGCCTTCGACGTGGACTGCACCGCACCGCTGCGCCCCACCCATCTCGAGGCGGTCAACCGTCTCCTCCCGGACGGAGTCGAGCTCTACGACGCCGTCGCGCTGCTGCCGGGAGCCCCATCGCTGGGCAAGCTGGTGGCCGCCGCGCGCTACCGTGTGGGTCCGTGGTCCCGTCCCTGGCCCGACAGCTGCCCGGCCGCCGTCGAGGACGGGGTGCGCCTATGGGAGATCCTCCCCGACAGCTCCCTGCGCATCGAGCTCAACCTTCGTGCCAAGGAAGGTCCCACACCCACCGTGAAGGACCTGCTCGCGGCCCTTGGTGTGGACGAGGGGGAGGCCCCCCTCGTCCGGGTCACGCGGGAGCGGATGACCCTGCGCCCCATCGTGCCGACCCCTTCCAACGGAATGGCGGAGTCGATGTCAACGTAAATGCCGCTCAGTTGAAGCGCGATTACACGCCCCTTTTCGGTGCCGATGGTCTCCTACTCTCGCCCAACCTGGTCACTGTAACTGTTCGTGGACACGACCTTCACTGCCACGGGTCAATCACGCAGAGCAAAGGTGCGACGATTTCCAAGAAAAAGCGAAGCTCCTGCCCGGGGTGTGGAACCGAGGAACTTGACAACGCTCGAACCGTCATTCATCGTAGTATCAGTCATGAAAACATGCGCGATTCCCGTAGCGGTTCCGAGCCGCGACTCCGGAGGCAACAACGAGGCGGCAATCCACGTGTATCGTCGTCACGCCGCCCGCGCTATTGCCGAGGAGCGCTGGGCCTCGGCCGACATCTTTCTCGATCGCATCCTGGAGCTCGATCCGCGTCACACCGAGGCGTGGCTGATGAAGGGGCACATCGCCCAACATTGCCGACACGACACGGACTCTGCCATCCACAGCTACCGCAAGGTGATCACGTTGTGCGGCTTCGACGCCAACCACCCGCATCACCAGCGGGCGAGAAAGTCGCTCGATCGCTTGCTCGTTGGTATTGCCTGAGCTCCACGCTGCGCCGACCTCTCGACCACAGCGAGAATTTCAAGAAGAAAAGAGGAGAGGATCCCGCCTTCGTTGCGTAGACCCGATCCGATTCCTCCTATTGCTCGGACCCACCCAGACTGCCGTCGGACCGCGCACGGCGCACCACGCGAGACCCTGAGATCCGGGCCCGGCGGGCCCGTGGCCTCGCCACCTCAACGAGTGCGCGAGTCGATGGCCTCCACCAGCTCGAGCATGGCCGGCGGCTGCGTCCCCTCCACCACCACGCGTGAGCCCGTCACCCATCCTGGGTACAACCAGCGCTCCTGACCCGCCAGCTCGACAACCGGAAGGAGAACCGGCCCCCCGTGCGCGACGACGACTCCCACCTCCGTGGGAGCAGGCGAGCCCTTCGCGAGATCGAGCCAGAGAAGCCCGCCGAAACCCGGCGGCAGGGCGTGCGTCCACCGCCCTCGGCCAGCGGGTCTGAGGTCGGAAGCCGCTAGGCGCACGGGCTCGCTGACCATCGCCTGGACCAGGGGCCGCTCGTGCAGCACCGGCGTTGGGTAGGCCCAGGGGTGGTCCGGCGGGCGGCCCCAGATCCACGGCTGGGTCGCACGTACCGGTCCACCATCGAACGCCCCGGGCTGCCAGCGCGTGGTCACCTTCCAGTCCGGACCGGAGACCACGACGTTGCGGCCCCGCGGGTCGCCTGCGCGGCGGCCCTCCGCGGAGGGCGTGAGGTCGAGAGCAAAGAGGACCGCGCCCACCGAGGTCGGGCTCCTCGCCTCGACGACGATGGAGTTGGCGCCCGCGGTGAGGATGTCCGTCACCGGGACCACGTCGAGATGGAAGCCCGGCCGGTTGTGCCCCGCCATGGCCGGCTGCCCGTTGATCCAGAGCACGTACTGCTGGTCGCCGCACACCTTGGCCACCGCCCGCTGGGGGTGGTCGTTGAGCCAGACGGTCCGGATGAACAGCCCCGCCGACGGCCGTCGCTCCCTCACGTCGTCGGACACCCACATCCACTGTGCCGCCCCGGTCAGGTGGTACAGCTCGCGCTGATAAAAGCCGCGCAGCAACAGGAGCAACGCCACTGCCGCCGCCAGCACTGCCGCCACGCGCAGCTGCCACCGGCGCTCGGGGGAGAGCCCTCGAAGCGGGCTCCAAAGCCGCCGGCCACCGGTATCGGGTGTCCCGGTCGAGTCGCTTCGCGCCGTGGTCATGGGCGCACCCGATTCAGCTGCGGCGCTCGAGGAGGAGGCTGCACGCGCGCACCAGGGCCTCCCTCTCCGGGCCCTCCGGGAAGGTGCGGGCCCGCGCCACGGCGGCATCGGCGAAGGCGGTGGCACGTCGGCGGACGTCCTCGAGCACTCCCGAAGTGCGCACCAGCTCGAGCACCCGCGCCTCGTCCTCCGAGCTCATCTCACCGGTGGAGACGACCCGGCTGACGAGCTCACGCTGCTCGCTTCCCATCCGCGGCAGAAGCAGGATCATGGGCAGGGTCATGCGCCCCTCACGCAGGTCCGCCATGGCCGGCTTGCCGAGCTCGGTTCGCGAGGCGGTGTAGTCCAGCACGTCGTCGATGAGCTGGAAGCACAGGCCGAGGCTGCGGCCGAAGGCGAGGAGGTGCTCGGTGAGGTGGAGGGTGGATGGTTGGAACAGGGCCGGCACCGCACACGCCGAGGCGAAGAGCTCCGCCGTCTTGCGTCGGGTGATGTCCATGTACGCACCCTCATCCACGTCGACCCGCCCGCGAATGCGGTCGGCGAGAATCTCACCCTCACTCATCTGTAGCGTCGCGGCGATGAGGGCGCGCATCACCTCGACGTCGCCCAGCTCGAGGCACAGGTCCATGGTCCGGGTGTAGAGCCAGTCCCCCACCAGCACGGTGGTCTGGTTGCCCCAGCGGCGGTTGGCGGTCGGCTTGCCGCGGCGCAGGTCCGAGCCGTCGATGATGTCGTCGTGGATGAGGGTGGCGGTGTGGATGAGCTCCACCACCGCGGCGTAGCGGACATCGCGCTCGCCCGCATACCCAAGCATGCGGGCGATGAGGAGAACCAGGGCCGGGCGGATGCGCTTGCCACCGCTGCCCAGCACGTAGCCCGCCACCTTCCCGACCATGGGCAGGGCGTGCTGCATCTCCCGGTCGAGGAACCGCTCGACGTCACCGAGCCGCTGTGTCACCAGCCCGAAGACCTGCCGCAGCTCCCGCGCGTACTGAATCGACTGGATCTTTCCCGCCACGCGCGCAGTCTAGCCCGGATCTGCGGTGGTGTCACCTGCGCCGGGCGCGCACTGGAGGCCGGCCGGCGGGGCCGGCAACCACCCCCCGGAAGGCGGTGCCGAGGCCGGGCTCCAGGCAGTAAAGCGAAAGCGGTTGACGGCGCCCTGCGGATCCACCACGCGCGCCTCGGAGGGCAGGCCGTCGGAACCCACGACGATCTCCACCCGCTTCACGCCGCCGGGGTTGCGCGGCACCATGGCCAGCCTATCCGGCCCCTGGCCGACGATGGTGAAGGAGCGGACGGCGGCAGCGGGATCCACAACGGCAACGAGAGGCGTTCGCTGCCACTCCTCGTCGGTGAGAACGTGGTCCTCGCAGCTGCCCACCTCAAGGTCGATGAGCCGCACGTGGCGCCCCTCGAGGCCGGTGAGGCGCTGGAGGGGATCACCCTGGCGGAAGAGGGCTCGGTCGGGCCATGCCAACCACAGCTCGCCGCTGGCCTCCTCGCCCGTGGTCATCCCCACGGGAACGTACTCCTGCTCGTAGTGGACGCACCACACGGGGCGGCTCTGCAACCGTGCCGCCATCCGCTCGAGCAACGCCATGGGCTGGTCCGCGGGCGCCGCCGCCACGCCCACGGTCGACGTCAGGAGAAGACCAGCGAGAAGAAGACCAGCCCGCATTATTCGCCGGGGTTCGTTGCGAGGCCGGTGAGGTGCTGTACAGAGCGGGGGTTTCGAACCGAGGGGCGCGGAGGCGTACTGGACAGTACGTTGAGCACCACGAGGTGAGAAAGCACCGCTGGGTCCAGTGCATCGCCGGCCGCAGCAGAAGTCTGGCGAGTAATACGGGCTAGGTTTCGAGGTCCACGCTGGTG
Organism: uncultured Acidobacteriota bacterium; assembly: GCA_963844845.1. Classification (GTDB taxonomy): domain Bacteria; phylum Acidobacteriota; class Thermoanaerobaculia; order Thermoanaerobaculales; family Sulfomarinibacteraceae; genus CAWJPW01. The sequence continues at coordinate 812,632 of CAWJPW010000003.1, read as the reverse complement.
AGCGCCGACGCCATGACGAAGATGCGGTCATTGTTGCTCTCCACCGCGGTAGGGTAGAGGAAGAACCCGCGATCCGCCACCGAGTAGTGCTGCACCAGACCGCGCACGATCTCCCCGTCGAAGAACTCCACCCGGGCCAGGGCGCCCTCCGGCCCACCTTCGGCGGCAGTCCCGAGCTGCATCTCGAGCCGTCGGCGACGAGAATCCTTGAGGAAGAACACCGCCTTGAGCTCGGCCACGGGGACAACCGCCATCTCGCCGTCGCCGGTGGCCACCTTCAGCTCGTCGCAATCGGCGGAGAACTCGTGCAGGAGACACCGCAGCGTGCGGCCACCGCGGAAGTGGAGCACAACTGTGCTGGAGTCTTCCTCAGCCATCCGTCGCCTCCTCCCACCCTGTTGTCACACCCGCTGCCTTCACACAGCATCCTACCGCACGGGAGTCAGTGGCGGAAGTGACGGCGACCGCTGAAGACCATGGCGAGCCCGAGGCGGTCGCAGGCGGCGATCACCTCCTCGTCGCGAATAGAGCCGCCGGGCTGGATCACCGCCGAAATGCCAGCCTCTGCCAGAGCCTCCACCCCATCGGGGAAGGGGAAGAAGGCATCCGATGCGGCCACGGCACCGGCCAGCCTGTGCCCCTGCTCGTTGGCCTTGGCCACTGCGATTTTGGCGGCGTCAACCCGGCTCATCTGCCCGGCGCCGATGCCCAGGACCTGGCTGGGGCCGCCCACCACGATGGCGTTGGACGAGACGTGCTTGACGACCCGCCAGCTGAGCTCCAGGGCGCGGAGCTCTTCCCCGTCGGGAGCTCGCCGGGTCACCACCCGGCGCTCCTCGCCTACCCATCCCCAGTCGGCCCCCTGAGCCAGAAAGCCGCCGTCGATGGCCTTGAGGACAATGTCATCCCCCACCGCGAGCGGGGCCTCGAGCACGCGGAGGTTCTTCTTGCGCGCCAGCACTGCCAGCGCCGCCTCGTCGTAACCGGGTGCGATGACGACCTCAGCGAACTGCTCGACCACCGCCTCGGCGAACGACCCGTCAACAGCCCGGTTGGCCGCGATCACTCCGCCGAAGGCCGAGACCGGATCGGTGGCCCGCGCGTTGCGGAAGGCCTCGACCATGCTCTCGTCGAGAGCCACTCCGCAGGGGTTGGCATGCTTGATCACCGCCACGCCCGCCGTCGGCAGATCACAGACCAACCGCCAGGCCCCGCTGGAGTCCCCGAGGTTGTTGTAGGAGAGCTCCTTGCCCTGGAGCTGCCGCGCCCCGGCAAGACCGCGCGCTGGAAGGCTCCGCAGCAGGACACCCCACTGGTGAGGGTTCTCGCCGTAGCGAAGTGGCACCTCCTCGGTGGCGAGCAGGGCTTCGGCGACCCCGGCTCCGAGCGAGGGCGCCCCGCCATCCGCGAGCCCCGGCAGGTGGTGCGCGATGGCGGCATCGTAGGCGGCGGTGTGGCGAAACGCCTTGACCGCCAGCGCGACGCGGAGATCCGCGCCGATCCCGTCCCCGGACGCCGCGGCAATCACGGCGTCGTAGTCGTCGGGGTCCACCACCACGGCGACGCGCGCGTGGTTCTTGGCCGCGGCTCGAATCAGGCTCGGTCCACCGATGTCGATCTGCTCCACCGCGTCGGCAAGCGAGGCGTCCTCGCGCGCGGCGGTCTCCCGAAAGGGGTAGAGATTCACCACCACTAGGTCGATGGGCTCGATACCGAGCTCGGCGATCTGACGTTGGTGGGCCGGCATGGGAGCCGCGAGGATGCCCGCAAACACCTTCGGGTGCAGCGTCTTGACCCGTCCGTCGAGGATCTCCGGGAAGCCGGTGAGCGCACTGACCTCGGTGACCTGGCAGCCGGCCGCCGTCAAAGCACGAGCGGTCCCGCCGGTGGACACGAGCCGCCATCCCAGCCGCACCAGCTCCCGGCCGAGCCGGTCGAGCCCACGCTTGTCAGAGACGGAGAGCAGAGCCGTACGAGCCATCGATCACCTCCTCGCGGTGTCGGCGATTCTACTGAATCCGGGCGGCGAGGCAACTGGCACCGGCTCCCGGGCGGCGGCCGTGCCGCCGCCCGTCGGCGCGTTCGCGAAAGGGGCAACGGCAGAAGACGCCGAACGGCAACATAGCCCCCTTCGCGCCCTGCGCCGAGTCGCCTACCTAATTGTTTGAGGCCACTACTCCGGTCGCCAAGGGCCGTGGGAGCCCCCCTTGACGTTTCCCGCCAACGCGCCGCAAGGGAGAGCGCGCTTGAGGGAAGACGTCAAGGACGGCACGCCCGCCGGAGGGCGTGTGCTCCGGGGCGGTGCCAGGATTCATCCTGGCACCGCCTCCGTTGCGCAGGAGTCGCGCCGCCGTCGGTTCTCTGGGTGCGATTCGTGACCGAGTCGAGGAGGGACTGATCTCGTGATCGTCCCGACGAAGGGGGTCCGACCCTGCCTCCGGGGCTCGAAGCGAGAGCGCCGAGGTGCCTGCCAGCGCGGGGATCTGAGCGACGAGCGAGCGAGGCGTACCTGGAGGTACGTCGCAGCTCGGGAGGAGTGAAGAGCACCGCGATGGCGCGCAGATCGGCGCTCGCAGCCGAACTCTGGTGGCAGGGTCGGGCCTGGGGAGCAAAGCGCGGCCAGAGGGCCGGCGCCGGCGCGACCCGTACATAACAGAGAAAGTGGGATCTCTTTACCCTTCCGGAGCATGCTCTCGGGCGCACCGGGCCGCCGGGGCACGCGCCGGGGCGAAGCCCCGGCAGGCTGCGAGGGAGGCGCCCGGCGCACGCTTGCGTGCGGCCGGGCCCGACCGAGTGGCCGAGAGGCCGCGAAGCGGCCGGCGTGCCCCGGCGGCTGGACACCGCTCCAGTCACACGCCGCGTGCAGCACCGGCTGGAGCCGGCGGGCGCACTAGCCAGCCGGCACGACCCAGCCCGTGTTTAGTCACTTGAGACCGGATGCTCTAGGATGGGTCCGGGAGGTTGCTCGATGCGCCGCACGCTTGCCTCGGCTGTGATCCTGCTCGTCTACCTCGCCGGCTGCTCGGGCGACACCCCGCCGGCCCCGGCGCCGACTCCCGTCAGCTCGCCGGCACCGACCACTCCCGAGCGCGGCGGCACGGTGGTGATCGGGGCCCTCGCCGACATCGAGAACTTCAACCCTTACTTCATCGACACCGCGTTTGCCGAGGACGTGCTGTCGCTGGTCTACCCCAGCCTGGCGGTGGAGCAGGTCGACTACCGCGAGCACCCGCCGTCGTTCGCCCCGAACCTCGCCAGCTCGTGGGAGCAGTCGGCCGACGGACGCAGCCTCACCTTCCACCTGCGCCAGGGCATGGTCTGGAGCGACGGCGTCCCCGTCACCGCGGACGACGTGGTGTTCAGCTGGCGTACGCAGGTTTCGCCGGAGGTGGGCTGGAGCGGCGCGGACCTCAAGAAGTTCATCACCGGCGTGGTGGCCGTCGATGCCCAGACCGTGCGTTTCGACTTCGATCACGCCTACCCGTACCAGCTGATGGACGCCAACGACGGCCTCATCATCCCCGCCCATGCGTGGCGGGGAATCCCCTACGCGCGGTGGGAGCAGACCGACTGGACGGAGCACGCTCTCAGCGCCGGTCCCTTCCTGCTCGCCGACTACACCCCCCAGCAGGAGATCGATCTCGCCCGTAACCCGCACTACTGGCGGGCTCCCCTGCCACGGCTGGACCGCGTCGTCTGGCGGATCATCCCCGAGCAGTCGACCATGCTCACCCAACTCCTCACCGGTGACATCGACCTCATGGAGGCAATCCCCCCGCGCGAGGCCGAGCGGGTGCGCCGCCACCCTGACCTCCAGCTCATCACCTTCCCCGATCGCAGCTACGTCTACATCGGCTGGAACCTCCGTCGTCCCCGGTTCAGCGACGCGCGGGTGCGGCGGGCGCTCACCATGGCCATCGACCGCACCGCGATCCTCGACACGGTGTTGCGCGGCTTCGGCCGCCCCTCGCTCGGACCCATCCTGTCGACCATGTGGGCCTTCAACCGCAGCATCGAGCCAGTGCCTCTCGACCTCGCTGCTGCGCGACAGCTCCTGGCCGCAGCCGGCTGGAGCGACCACGACGGCGACGGCGTGATCGACCGCAACGGGCAGCCCTTCAGCTTCGAGCTGCTCACACTGTCCGGCAACGAAACCCGGGAAGACACCTGCATCCTGGTGCAGAACGACCTCTCGCGGCTGGGAGTCCGCGTCAACCCGCGCTACCAGGAGTGGGGCGTGGTGTGGGACCGTCTGCAGCGCGGCGACTTCGACGCCTTCGTGAGCGGCTGGCGCGAGGGCACCCAGGTGGACCTCGAGGGGATCTGGACTACCGCCCCCCCCGGCGAGTCCACGTTCAACTATGTCGGCTACTCCAACGCCGAGGTGGACCGGCTCATCAAGAAGGCCCGGGGGGCCGCCGACGTCGCCGAGCGCAAACGCCTGTACGATCGAGTGCAGGAGCTCATCGTGCGTGACCAGCCCTACACCTTCCTCTACGAGGGCGAGCGTCTGGACGGCCTCAACCGTCGGGTCCAGGGAGCGGTGATCAACGACGCCACCCCCTACTTCAACATCGACGAGTGGTACGTCTCCGAACCCCCGCAGGCGGACTAGCCTCGCACCGTCGGCACCGGCCCGGAGCCCGGCGGTGATCCGGCTCGCTCTGCGCCGGCTGGCCACGGCCCCGCTCCTGGTCCTGCTCGTCCTCACTCTCACCTTCGCCGTGCTGCAAGCTGTACCCGGCTCGGTGGCCGATCTGGTGGTCAACCCGCGCCTGGGGCCGCAGGCTCGCGACATCATTCGCGAGCGCTACGGTCTCGACCTCCCACCGACCGAGCAGTACCTCCGCTGGCTGAGCTCTGCCGTACGCGGCGACCTCGGCGTGTCGTTCCTCTACCGCCAACCCGTCCGAGTCGTCCTCCTGCGGGCGTTGCCCCCGACGCTCCTGCTCACCGGCTCCGCCCTGCTCATCGACCTGGTGCTGGGAATCCTCCTGGCCGTGGCCGCGGTGCGCCGGCCGCACGGTTGGTTCGACCGCGCCTCCACCGTCCTCAGCCTGGGCCTGTACGGTATCCCCTCCTTCTGGCTCGCCGGCCTTCTTATCCTCGTCTTCTCCGTGCTCCTGGGCTGGTTCCCCTCGTCGCACCTGCACACGGTGGCTGCCGGCCAGCTGAGCACGGGCGCACGCCTCCTTGACCTCCTCCACCACCTCGTGCTGCCCGCCGCCTGTCTGGGCCTCGTGGGCGCCGCCGGCACAGCCCGGTACCTGCGCGCCGCGGTGCTCGACGTACGCTCCTCGCGCTACATCCTCGCCGCGCACGCCCGCGGGATTCCGGAACGGCGGGTCCTCTGGCTCCACACCCTGCGCCCCGCTTTGTTGCCGGTAGTGACGGTGCTCGGTCTCTCCCTCCCGTTCCTGGTGTCGGGATCGGTGGTCATCGAGGTGATCTTCTCGTGGCCCGGCATGGGCCAGGTGCTGTGGCGAGCGGCCTGGGCGCGTGACATCCCGGTCATCCTCGCGGCGACCCTGCTGGCCACCGGCGCGGTGGTGCTCGGAAATCTCCTGGCAGATCTCCTCTACATGACGGTGGACCCCCGTGCCCGGAGCGAACGGTGAGCCTTCATCGGCTGCCCCCGCGCCTCACAGTGGGTGCCGCCGTCGTCGTCCTGCTGGCGCTCTCCTGCGCCGCGGGACCCCTGCTCGTACCACCCTTGGCGGGCGTGGATCCCACCCACGCCGCCCTGCTTCCGCCCGGCACGCGCGTGACCCAGCTGGTCCTCGATGACGGCTCGGTGGTGGTGGCCCCGAAAGTACGGTGGACAACCGACAGCGTGAAGCTCGGCGCCCCGCCCCGGGAGGAGACGATCCCCCTCACCCGGGTTCGTACAATGATGAGCCGGCGGCTGTGGCTGGGCAGCGACCGCTTCGGCCGGGACGTCCTCCATGACCTCCTGGTCGGGGGCCGCATCTCGCTGCTCATCGCCAGCTTCTCACTGGCCGTGGCGCTGCTGCTGGGCTTCGCGGTCGGCCTGGCCGCGGCCACGACCGGCGGCGCTCTGGACGCCCTCCTGATGCGGTTCGTCGACGCTCTTCTCGCCTTTCCAGTGCTCTTCCTGCTCATCCTCGCAGTGGCCCTGTTCCGCCCCGGACCGCATCTTCTTGTCCTCGTCCTCGGCCTCACCTCGTGGATGGGACTCGCCCGCCTCGTCCGCGGCCAGGTCCTTTCCCTGCGTACACGCCCCTTCATCGCCGCCGCCGAGGTCGCCGGGAGCCGCTGGCACCGGACCTGGTACCTCCACTACGTACCCAACCTGGTCGGGCCCGTTTCCCAGGATGCCGCTCTGCGCCTGGGCGACCTGGTGCTCGCCGAGGCCACCCTCTCCTACCTGGGGCTCGGGGTGCCGCCCACCACCCCCACATGGGGAGGGATGGTGGCCGAAGGGCACAAGGTCCTGCTCGAGGGATGGTGGCTCTCCACCTTCCCGGGCCTTGCCATCGCCGCCCTGGTCATCGCCCTGGCGTTGGTTGGGGACGGCCTTCAGCAGGCCATCTCGAACGGTTCCCGGGAAGGCACCTCCGCCCTGCTCTGATACCCTGCCGCAGCGCGCGGACCCAGGCGGGTCCGGGAGGGGCACGATGGAGACCACGGCGGCCATCATCGGGGGCGGCATCGCAGGGCTGGCAGCTGCAGCCTGGCTCGAGCACGACCACGGCATCGAGGCGGTGGTGCTGGAGGCTTCCCAGCGCGCGGGCGGCAAGGTGCACACCGAGCACGCCGACGGCCACACCCTGGAGTGGGGCCCCCAGGGGTTTCTCGACAACGCCCCCGACACCCTGGATCTGGCGACCCTTCTCGGGCTCGGCGACGACCTGGTGGGAGCCGATGAGTCCTCCGCCGCCCGCTTCATCGCCCGCGACGGCATGCTGCGGCGCGTTCCCTTGGCACCGCCGGCCTTCCTCACCTCGGACGTGCTCCCCCTCGGGCCCCGCCTGCGGGTTCTCTTCGAGGTGTTCGGGCGCCGCCGTCCAGTCGGGGACGAGTCGGTCTTCGAGTTCGCCCGCCGCCGCATCGGTCGCGGCGCGGCCGATGTGCTGGTGGACGCCATGGTCACCGGTGTGTTCGCCGGCGACCCCAGAGAGCTGTCGCTGGCGGCCACCTTCCCGCGCATGGCCGAGATGGAGTCCCGCCACGGCTCCCTGACCCGTGCGATGCTCGCCAAACGCCGCGAGGCAAAGCGGGCCGGCGTCACTGGGGGCGGCGGGCCCACCGGGCCGGGCGGTACCCTCACCACCCTCCGTCAGGGGATGGGCCAGCTCAGCCGCAGCCTCGGCGAGGCGCTGGGCACACGGCTCCTCCTCGACACCCCGGTTCGCGCCCTCGAGCGCAGCGGCGACGGGTTCATGATTCGCGCCGAAGGCCGCAACATCACCGCCCGCAGGGTGCTCCTGGCGCTCCCAGCCGCACAGGCCGCCAACCTCGTGGGAGGGCTCGCGCCCGAGGCGGTGGCACCCATGTCGGCAATCCCCACTGCGCCCATCGCCGTGGTGATGTCCGCCTACGCCAACCCTGATACCTTCGGACAACCACTCGACGGCTTCGGCTTCCTGGTGCCGGGAGGGGAGCACGCGGGCATCCTCGGCTGCCTCTACTGCCACTCCATCTTTCCCGACCAGGCTCCGCCCGGCCACCTCCTCCTTCGCACCATGCTCGGAGGCGCCCGCGACCCCGACGTCCTGGAGCTGGACGACGACGGCCTGCTGGCCCGGGTCGACGGGGCACTGCGTCGCTACCTGGGCCGCGCCCCATCAGCCGACCGCACCTGGATCGTCCGCCACCCGGCCGGGATCACCCAGTACAACCTCGGTCACCTGGCGCGGGTGGAGGCAATCGAGAGCGCCACCCGGGCGGCCGACCTCGAGGTCACCGGCTCGTCGTATCGCGGCGTGTCGGTGAACGACTGCATCCGCCAGGCCCGCGCCGCCGCCGGCAGGCTCGCCGAACGGCTCGGCTAGCACATCGGGCTTCCCAAACAGGACACTAGCGAAGCCCCACCACCACTGCGGCCACCGCGATCCACAGGAGCACGCACACCAGGAGCGGGCGATCGGTGAGAAGAGCCCGCGTCGGGCTGCCGCCGAGCTCGTGGCGGTGAAGCAGGTAGAGGTAGCGGAGCAGCCCGTAGAGCACCACGGGAACCGTCGCCATGAGCCCCTCGGAGCCCACCTGCGCCACGGTCCCCGGCGCCAGCGTGTAAAGACAGTACGCCACCACGGTCGCGCCCAGCACCACCGCGATCGCCTGGTCCACCAGGGCCAACGAGTACTGGCCGAGCACCGCCCGGTGATCGCCCGCGGTGATCCCGAGAACGACGAGCTCGGTGCGCCGCTTGCCCAGCGCCAGGTAGAGGGCAAGAAGGAACGCACACAGCAGCAGCCAGTTGGAGACCGGCACCGGGATCGCCACCGCGCCGCCCACCACCCGCAGCACGAACCCGCCCGCGACCACCAACACATCCAGGAACACGTGCTCCTTGAGGACCCAGGTGTAGAGCACCGTGAGAGCGAGGTATCCCGCCAGGGTGAACGGGAACCAACCACCCAGGATCACGGCCGGAATCGCCGCACCGATGACCAAGGCGAGAGCGACGACCAGCGCCGCCGGAACCAGGAGCTCGCCACTTGCCACCGGCCTCAGCCGCTTCAGCGGATGAGCCTGGTCCGCCGCGCGATCGCGCACGTCGTTGAGAAGGTAGGTGGCCGAGGCCGCGGAGCAGAAGCAGGCTGTGGCCACCAGGGCGCGGCCCCACGCTGTGGGATCGCCGATCCTGCCCGCGAACACCAGCGGCGCGAGAACGAAGCCGTTCTTGAGCCACTGCTCTGGCCGGAGGCTGCGCAGCAGGATCGCGAGGCGGGGCACCCGACGATTATAGGGCGAGCCCGCCATGCCTCCTTCCCGGTGGTCTACAATTCGGCGGATGTGGAAGGCCCGGCTCCTCGGTGATCTCCTCGGCCAGGTCCTGCAGCTCTGGCGCCGCACCCTGCGCTTCGAGGTGCGCGGCCTCGAGTGGCTGGACCGCCATCCCAGCAACGTCCTGGCAACCTGGCACGGACGGCTGCAGGGGCCCCTCTTCTGTGTGGCACACCGTGGCGTGCTCACGATGGCGTCCCGCTCGGCGGACGGCGAGATCGCGGCCCGGGCGGTGGCCCCGCTGGGCCTCACCGCTGCCCGCGGCTCCACCGGGAAAGGCGGCGGCCGGGCTCTTGGTGAGATGGAGAGCTGGATCCGCGACGGCCGCGGCAAGATCGCCGGGCTCACGGTGGACGGGCCTCGCGGCCCCCGCGGCGTCCCCAGGCGCGGTGTCGTCGAGCTCGCCCGCAGCCTCGGGATCCCGCTGCTGCCCACCTCTTTCTCGGCCAGGCCGCACTGGATGCTGCGCTCCTGGGACATGATGGTTCTCGCGGCACCCTTCGCGCAGACGCTGGTGCAGTTCGGCCCGCCCATCACGATCGACCCGGAGACCACAATCGAGGAGGGCCTGGTCCGCCTCCAGGAGGCGCTCGTCCGCATGACCACAGCCCTCGACCACGAGCTCCACGGGCGTTCCCTCTGGCCGTAGGCGCCGACGCGCGGCGGTTTCCTCCATGCGTACAGACCGTCGTGCAGACCCGAGGGCGGAGCTTCACCGCCCTGTCAAGGGCACGACGAGGCGAGGCAGGGCAGGCGCCCGCTCACGCCTCACAAGTGATTCACCCAGAACATCTTTCTAACCGATCCGAAGCACAGACTCGGAGCGACGCGGACGAGATGCGCCGGCCTCGCCCCTGCCGGGAGAGGTTCGCTATGATCCTCGCTCGACCGGCGCTCCCGTCGGCAAAGGGGGAAAGCATGGGCCTGCTCAGCGGATCCGCCAGCATCACCCGTTTCAACATCCTCACCCGGCCCGAGGAGCCGGACTTCGAAGCCGCGGCGTTCCGCGAGATCACCCCCGGCTCCAGCGTTCGCGAGCGCATCGGCTTCCTGCCGTTCGAGCCGGAAGCCCCGTACCGCGTCGGCCAGCAGCGCTGGGCATTCCGGGTGCGCCTCGACCGCGTGCGCCCCGACGCGACCGCGGTAGCCGAGCGCCTGAAGGTGCTGCTCAAGGCGGAGCGCGACGCCACCGGCGCCCCCGGGGTGGGCGCCGGCCGCCGCAAGAAGCTGCGCGAGCAGGCCGAGGAGGAGGTGCTGGCGCACACCTCCCCTCGAGTGAAGGTGGTGGAGTGCTGCCTCGACGGTGACGTGCTCTACGTGGGCACCACTGCTAACGCGCTACTCGGTCGAGTGGCGGCGCTCCTCGCCGAGATCGACATCACCTGCGAGCTGAAGACGCCCTGGGGTGACCGGGGCGAGGCGACCATCACCAGCGATCTGGTGGACGCCAGCGGCCCAGGGCAGTCGGTGCTCGGGTGTCGTTTCCTCGCCGCTCTCCTCGAGGACGGCGAGGTCATGGTGGAACCCGAGAGTGGCAGCGCCCGCCTCATGAGCCACGACGCGGCCGTGAGCCTGCGCGGCGTCGTGCTTCCCGACCTCCTGCGCTACGTGGAGCAGGGGGCCGAGATCCTCGCCGCCAAGCTGCTCACCGAGGAGACCAGCTTCAGGCTCGACGGCCTCGGCTTTCGCATCGGCGGGCTTCGTCTGGACACCGAACGCCACGACACCTGGATCGAGACCCTGGACGAGCGGCTCGAGCACATCGCCGCGGTGTGGGATCTGCTCGACCGCAAGTTCGCCACGGTCGCGCCCCGCCTCAAGGCGGGCTGACCATCACCCAGGGGCGACCTCGATACGGTTGCGGCCGAGATTCTTGGCTCGGTAGAGGGCCTCGTCCGCCGCCTTGAGCACATCGACGCTGTCGCCCCCGTTGTCGGGGTAGACCGCGACACCGCCACTGACGGTGAGCCGACCCGTCGGCTGGCCCTCGCCGAACGGGAAGTGGAACTCTCCGATGGAGCTCCGGATGGCCTCCGCGGCGATCCGTGCCTCCGCGGCACTGCGATCCGGGAGGATGACCAGAAACTCCTCGCCGCCGAAGCGGCCGAAGATGTCGTCAGCCCGGATCGACTCGCCGGCCAGGCGCGCCACCAACCGCAACGCCTCGTCGCCCGCCACGTGGCCGTTGCGGTCGTTGTAGTTCTTGAAGTGGTCGATGTCGAACATGAACACGGCCACCTTGCCGCCACGCTCACCGGCCTCGTACACCCGCTCGCTGAAGCGGAAGCGCAAGGCACTCTTGTTGAGGATCCCTGTGAGCCCATCGGTGTCGGCGGCGACCCGCGCCCGCCGGTAGGTCCAGAGATTGTGCAGCGCCAGACCGCCGAGCTGCGCGATAGCGTTCAGCATGTCTTTTGCATTTGGAATGTTGCGCGCCGAGCGAGCGAAGCCGACGACCCCAACGAGAGTGTCACCCACCACCATGGGCGCCACCGCATCGAGAGCCATGTGCCCACCATGCCTGGGGGGCTGTCGGGCCGCTGCCTGGTCGTCGGCGAAGGGTTCGCTCTCGGAGGCCCGCATGCTCGCCGCGGCGATCCCCAGCTGTCCCTCGCCGATGGGGATCTCGGCGCCGAGGTCGAGGCCCGCCTCCGGTGTGGCCACCGCAGCCACGATCAGGTTGTGGTCGCGCTCAGGATCACGCAAGGTGCTGCGTCGCCTGAGCACCACCACGGCCTGCTCGGCCTGGAAGGTCTTGACCATTCCCTCGACGAGCACATGGGGAATCTCCCGCAGCTGGCTACAGCTGCCGAGCCGGCTCATGAGCGAGGGGAACTCGCGCAGCCACTCGGTGATGAACTCCAGCTCCCGCTCCAACCGCCGCATCGGCGCGCCGAGCTGCTGCGCATCCTCGACCGCGCGCGCCAATTCATCCATGAGCTCACGATTCCTCCGCGTCGCCCGCGCCAAGCTCACCACGAGTACCGCCACGACGAGCAGGAGGATCGCGCCGAGCCCCACCAGCACCGGCACGCGATACAGCTCCGACACCAAGAACCGGCCCCCCTTCCCTCCGCTTGTCTCGGTGTCGTAAGTATATCAACGCACCCCGACCGGTGATTGATACGTCGGTCGCGCGAGCTCTGAGAGGGTCGAGAGACCTCCTCCCTTCCCCCGAGGCTCAGGAGGTGCCGGCCGACCTGCAAGGGACGAGATGGTGCCGGAGGCGGGAATCGAACCCGCACGGAGTTGCCCCCAAGGGATTTTGAGTCCCCCGCGTCTACCGTTCCGCCACTCCGGCGCGGAGTCTCACATTGTCACCGCGTGGCTCGGGAGGGTCAAGCGTCACCGGCCGGGGGCTCCGGCACCCAGAGCTCCCCAGCCTCGCGTCTCTGCTCCACCAGCTCGGCCACGGCCCTCTCCTTGTCCTCGTCGACGCCGTCGTCCCTGGCGGTGTAGATCGTGCGGGACGGGAAGGCGAAGCCCGTACCCGAGCGCTCGACGATCTCGTAGATGGCGAAGTTGATCGACTCGACGCGCGCCTTGAACTCGTTGAAGTCCGTGGCGAGGATCCAGGTGAAGATCCCGATGTCGATGGACGAGGCACCAAAGCCGTCAATGCGCACCCGTACCACCTCCTTGAAGACATCGTCGCGGCCGTAGAGCATCCTCTTGGTCTCGTCCAGCACGAACTCCAGCTGGGCCTTGGTGGAGCTGTAGAGCACGCCGATCGTGGGGTTGAAGAGGAAGCGGTCGCGCGCAGCGAAGTTCTCCACCCGGTCCGAGATGAGGGAGCCGTTGGGAATCGTCACCATCGTGCGGGCGAGGGTGCGGATCCGCGTCGAGCGCAGACCAACGTCCTCAATCGTTCCCACGATGTCGCCGATCTTCACGAAGTCGCCCACCTGGAAGGGCCGGTCGGCGGCGATGGCAATGGAGCCGAAGAGGTTCTCGATGGTCTTCTGGGCGGCGAACGCGATGGCGAGTCCGCCGATGCCGAGGCCTGCCACCAGCCCGACCACCCTGACCCCGACCTGGTCGAGGGCCACCACCACCGCGAGCACCCACACAAGCACGATCGCGATGCGCGAGAACACGGGGATGAAGCTGCGCGCCACCTGGTTGGCCTCGGTGACCGCCGATTGCTGGAGGACGCGCGCACCGGTCGACACCCAGCGGCTGGCGATCCACGCGAGAAAGAGCACGACCAGCAGCTTGAGGAGGACGCCGGTGGTGTGCTGGGCCGGCGCCGAGAGGCGCAGCCACGGGATGCCAATGGTGAGGAGCAGCGCCAGGAGCCCGAGCCTCAGGGGACCGTCGAGCGCCTCGATGAGGCCGTCGTCCCAGCTCACGGCGGTTCGCTTCGTGGCGTGCCTGAGGGCGCCCAGAACCGGGCGCGCCACGAGGGTTGCCACCATCCAGCCCACCGCCAGGAGCAGCGCCATGCCGATCCACTGCCACAGCTGAACCTCGCCCAGCTCGAGAGAGAAGAAGAACGCCGGAAGGTGGTCGCCGAGCCAGCCGAAACCGTACTCGCCGTAGAGGGGGCCGATGGCGGCGACGGTGGAGCGGTCGAACACCCACACCGCTCCACCCACGATGTGGACCCGCGTCAGCAGGATGTCCACTTTCTGGCCCTTGAGGTCGAGGGTGGTGAGTCGCTCCTGCTCGGGTTCGAGCCCCGCTTCAGGCACCCCGGCGGGGTCGTTGGAGATCGCCTCGGGGTTCACCCAGAAGGTGCGGTCGAGGACGATCTTGAGCCTCCGCGCCAGCTGCGGGCCGAGGTCGGGCTGTTGGGCCGGAGAATACGCGCCCAGGTCGAGGAAGTGGGCAGCCTTGTCGAAGGCGCCGTCGCGGCACGCGGTGAGGAACCCCACCACCGCCGCCCGCGGGTTGGAGCGGTCGATGCCGGACGCGTCCGGTGAAAGGCCCTGGTTGAGCTCCTCGGTTTCGACTCCCTGTCCCTCCACCACGGCCCGGTACCAGATTGGTGCACTGGAGACCGTCCGACGGGTGACGAGCCAGAGCTGCTCGCCGGTGGCGGAGTCCAGTGTGCGGCGCAGCCACACCTCGCCATCCACCCCGTGGCTGCTGAAGCGAAACGCCACCACCACGTTGGTCGGCTCGCCACCCACCTTCGGTCCCTCCGACGTGTCGGAGGTCACTGCGTCGAGCTTCGCTCCCGCCGCCTGCAGCACCTTGTACAGCTGCTCCGCGACCTTTGCCCCCACCTCGGCCTGCTCCTTTTCGGCCACCTCGGTGAGGTCCAGGCACTGCGCTGCCGCCTTGAAGCGGCCGGCCCTGCTCAGCTCCAGGAAGCTGTGCCACGAAGCGGCGGGCGTCGCCCGGACCACCTCGGCCGGGACCGGCCCCAGCCCGCTGTTGACCACGTCCCTCTTGGCGACCTCCTCGGCGAAGGCGAAGGTCACCACCATCGTCAGCAGCGCCAGTGCCGCCGCAATCCGGCGGGACAACGAAGATCGGGTGTCGGTTCGGCAGGGCTTCATCGCAGCACTCCTCATCGCGGGGATCTCGCCCCCAGCATCTCGGGTCGAACGACACAGAGGACCGGACGTCGCTTCCAGCGAGTAGACGGAGCGGATGGCACCATTCCAGCGGCCGCCGTCGCGGGTCAATCTGTACTCAGCTGGCGTGCGGTCTCCTCGAGGCGGCTCTTCGCGCCGCGGTCCACCGGCGGGAACGGGAAGTCCTCGAGGCGGTTGGTGGGCATCAGGTGGATGTGCACGTGCGGCACCTCATAGCCGAGCACCACCGTCACGACCCTTGCACAGCCGGTCCGCGCTTGGAGGTGATGGGCGACCGTCCGTGCCGCCTTCCAAAGGTCGACGAACGCCGCCTCATCCATGGTAAAGAGCTCACTGTGAGCTCGCTTCGGTATGACGAGTGTGTGGCCTTCGACCCGGGGATTGATGTCGAGGAACGCAAGATGGTGGGAATCTTCCCACACTCGGTGGGCCGGGATCTCGCCGCTGACGATTCTCTCGAACAGGGTCGGCATGGGTGGCCTCCGGGCCTCGGGAACGAGAGTAGCATGGTCTGGAGGGGAGTCCTCGTCGCAGATCCTGTCTCTGAACCAGAGTCACGCCGAGCACTTTATTCTCAGTTGACAATCCGGATGTCCTGAACTATATTCCTAATTGGTGATAAGAATCACCACGCGGGGGGAGAAGAGAGGTCGCACGTGATCGCATCTGACGAGCTACTGTACAAGATCGCCGATGTCCTCAAGGCGATGGCCGACCCGACACGGCTCAAGATCCTGCACAGTCTTCAGGACGGAGAACGTTGCGTCTCCGACATCCTCGAGGTGGTGGGAGGAAGCCAGGCCAACGTTTCGAAGCATCTTTCGGTGCTCAAGCGGGCGGGGCTGGTGGACTGCCGTCGGGACGGGCTCAACGTCTTTTATCGGATCATCGACGAGGGAGTCTTCAGCATCTGCAGGAGTGTGTGTGACTCACTCGAGTTTCGCGTCGATCGGGAGCACCAGACAATTCTCGCCGGCCGCCGCGGAATCTGGGTGGGAGCCGCTTCCGAGCCGAAACGCTGACACGAATCCCGGCACACAACCTGGCGACGCACAACGCTGCGACCCACTTGCGTATCGCACGCGGCGGCGGGAGGAGTTCAGTGCAGACGACCGATCGGCAGGGAACGGACGCGACGCTCGAGGTGTGCTGCCCCGGGTGCGACGCCTTCCTCGAGCCGGTACCCACATGAGGCCGCCTGCTCTGGCGGTGCCAGGGCTGCGGTAGCATCTTCACCACCGCGCAAGCCTTCCCGGACGGCATCCCGCAGGAAGTGCTGCGTCGCGTCGCCTGGACCTGCTGAGGAGGAGCGATGCCGATCTACGAGTACCGTTGCCGCGAGTGTCAGGCAGTCTTCCCGCGCCTGCAGAGGATCGGAGCGACTGCTGCAGGAGTGCGCTGTCCCGAGTGCGGAAGCGATGAGGTGGAGCGCAAGCCGTCTACCTTCGCCAGCGCCGGGTCGGGAGGCTCGGTGGGCGCCCCGTCCGGAAGCTGCGGTAGCGGCGGCTTCACCTGAGGCGCGTGATCCGGGACCCGGCGGGTCCCTCCCGACTCAAATCTCGAGCCCTCAGGCGCCTGTCTCGCCTTTGACGCGCAAGACCCCGCGGCCCACCAGGGAGTCCACCACCAGGCGGTGCTCGAGCTCGGGGCCCGGCACCTGCGCGAGAACCTCGCCGAGCGTGTAGACGCCGTTGATGCGGGACAAGAGGAAGCCTTCTCCGGGTGTGAACGACTGATCGGTGAGCTCGGCCGACGGCACGGCGAGCTCCAGCACCGTCGTGGGAACCAGCCAGCGCGCCTCCATGCGCTGGGCGATCTTCCGCTCGAGCGCTGCCGCGTGCTCCTGCACTTCGCGCTGCTCGCGGTACTTCTCGCGCACCTCCGTGAGGCGTCGAAATGCATCCAGCAGCTCGCCCTGCTTGAGCGCCCCCTGGACGTCGCGCAGCAGCAGACGCCACGACCCCTCGGAGAAGCCCGGGATCGGGGCTTGCTCTCCCCGTGGTGGCAGGACCGTAGCCGCCTCGATCCGAATGCACTGGAACACGAAGTCGTACACCACGAAGTCGGGGAGCCGGGCCTCCAGGGCGACGTCCTGAATGCACCTCACTCCGTCAATCTCAGCCAGAACCCGTCGCTCGCGGGGGCCCAGCGAGTCCATGTCCAGCGCCCGCGCAAGCCGAGGAACCCACTCAGCGCTTGGAATGACCTTCGAGATGCGGTCCATCTCGTCCAGCCGCCTCATCCCCTCGAGGACGAGGCCGTCGACGCTGAGGCCCAACGGCTGGAACTTCATCGACGGGAGGATGCCGTCGAGGAAGCGGAAGCCGCCCTCCTTCCACAGAAAGAGGTCGTAGACGGTCTCCTCGGCCTTGACCTTGAGAACGACCTCGAGCTCGTCCCGGTCCATGCGCCCGATGATCACCAGCAGCTCGCCCAGCAGCGTGCCGTGACGCTGCTGCATGTCCAGCAACTCCCGAAGCTCCTCCTCGGCGATATACCCCCAGCCGACCAGGTAGTAACCGAGGAACTCCCTGGGATTCTCCGAGGCCACCGCGATCACGGTACCGTCCTGAAAGTAGATCTTCTTGGTGAGACGGGGGCCCTCGACCACCAGCGTACCGGTCTTGCGGCTCTGCGACACCCACTGGAGCACGTCGGCAAAGGGCATGGTGGAGAGGTTGCCGCTGACCGACATGGCTGGGCGTCATCCCTCCTTCGGTCGGTTTCCCCGGGACCGGCGGGGCAGGTCGCAAAACAAAGCGCCCCGGCCCGGGCGCTAAGCTGGCAAGTTTCTCACACAGAGTGTCTTACACCTGCGGACGCAAAATTATACCATGCCCCCGGGCGACGACGTAGCGCGCCCCGTCACCAGGGGCGGCCGCCGCTACACGCTCTCCCTACGAGCCGCAGGGACCTTGAGCGTCTCACGAAGGTAGCGGTCGATTCCGACGGCAGCCTTCTTGCCCGCGCCCATGGCGAGGATCACTGTGGCGGCACCGGTCACGATGTCGCCACCCGCGAAGACGCCCGGAAGCGAGGTCTCGCCGGTCTCCTCGTCCGCCACGATATTGCCCCACCGGTTCACCTCGAGACCCTCGGTGTTGGCCTGGACGAGGGGGTTGGGCCCCTGCCCGATGGCGATAATCATCGTGTCCAGGGGAACCTCGTACTCGCTCCCCGGGATGGGTACCGGACGCCGCCGGCCAGACGCGTCAGGCTCGCCCAGCTCCATCTTGATAACCCGCACGCCCTGCACCTTGGCGTCCTCATCACCGAGGATCTCCACCGGGGCGTTAAGCCAGCGGAAGTCGATCCCCTCCTCCTCGGCGTTCTCGAGCTCTTCCAGGCGGGCCGGCGCTTCCGCACGACTCCGCCGATAGAGGCAGATGACCTCCTTTGCCCCGAGACGCAACGCGGTACGCAGGCAGTCCATGGCGACGTTGCCGCCACCGACCACGGCCACCCGGCCACCCAACCAGACCGGCGTGTCGTTGGAGGGAAAGTCAAACGCCTTCATGAGGTTGACGCGTGTGAGGAACTCGTTGGCGGAGAGCACGCCGATGTAGTTCTCGCCCGGGATTCCCATGAAGTACGGCAGACCGGCGCCCGTGCCCAGGAAGATCGCATCGAAGCCGTACTCGCTGAACAGCTCCTCTACCGTGGCGGTCTTTCCCACCACGAAGTTGGGTCGAACCTCGACCCCCATCTTCTTGAGATTGTCGATCTCGAGCTGAACGATGGCCTTGGGCAGCCTGAACTCGGGGATCCCGTAGACCAGTACACCCCCGGGCTTGTGCAGCGCTTCGAGGATGGTGACATCATGGCCCATGCGGGCGAGCTCGGCCGCACAGGTGAGGCCGGCGGGACCGGAGCCCACCACCGCCACCTTGAAGCCAGTGTCGGCCGCGCGCTCCGGCATCTTCGCGTCCCCGCGGACCTGCTCGAGGTCGGCGACGAAGCGCTCGAGGCGGCCGATGGCTACGGGCTCAGCCTTGTTGCCCACCACGCACACCTTCTCGCACTGGTCCTCCTGCGGACACACCCGCCCGCAGATGGCCGGCAGCGTGTTGGCGGCCTTGACGATGGCCAACGCGTCTTCGAACTCACCCTCACGAATGCAGGCCACGAACGCCGGAATGTCGATGGACACCGGACAACCATCGATACACTTGGGCTTCTTGCACATGAGACAGCGCTCGGCTTCCTCCATGGCGAGCTCAGCGGAGTAGCCCAGCGCCACCTCGAGGAAGTTCCGCGCCCGCTCCTCCGCACCCTGCCTCGGCATCTCGTGCCGCGGGATCTTCATTCGCTCCTTGGGGGTGAGCTCGCGAGCCATCACGACACCTCCTGACCCTGCACCGCGCGGCAGTCGTGCTGCTCGAGGTAGCGCCGGCGTGCGGAATCCTCCTGCGGCAGGTAGGTCCTCAACCGCTTCATGAGAAGGTCGAAGTCGACCTTGTGGGCATCGAACTCCGGTCCATCCACGCACACGAACTTGCTGTCACCACCGACGGTCACGCGGCATCCGCCACACATCCCGGTCCCGTCCACCATGATGGAGTTGAGGGACGCCACGGTGGGGACCTCGAGCGGCCGCGTGAGCTCGGCCACCGCCCGCATCATGATCGCCGGTCCAATGGCGATGACCAGGTCGGGCTTGCCACGCTCGTCGATGAGGCCGCCGAGAGCGTGGGTGACCAGGCCCTTTTGACCGAGGCTGCCGTCGTCGGTGGTGAAGATCATCTCGTGCGACGCCTTCGCCATCTCGTCGCGCAGGATGACCAGCTCTTCGGTGCGTCCCCCGAGGATGGCGATGACCCGGTTGCCGGCTTCTTTGAGTGCCCCGGCGATGGGAAGCAGGGGCGCGATCCCGGCGCCGCCCCCGACGCACACACAGGTGCCCACCTTCTCGATGTGCGTGGGCTGACCCAACGGCCCCACCACATCGAGGTGGTCTCCGGGCCGCAGCGTACCCATCTCCATTGTGGTCTTGCCGACCTCCTGCACTACCAGGGTGATGGTGCCGGCCGCCGCGTCCGAACCCGCGATGGTGAGCGGAATCCGCTCGCCGTGCTCGCTCAACATGATCATCACGAACTGCCCGGCGCGGTGCTTGCGCGCCACCTCGGGTACCCGCACGACATACCGTCTGAAGGCCGGAGCAATCGTCTCGACCTGAAGAAGCTCTGCCACGAAACCCTCCCTGCGGGCATCCCACCCGCGGCCGGCGCTACTCTAGCGGCCCATGGGGGGATTTTCAAGATCAGGAATAACAACGAGACGATGTCGCATAAATATCAGAATCCACGACGTTTGCCGCGTTGACAGCTTCGCAGCCCACCTGTAAGCTCTGCGCGCAGACAACCGTACATTGGGTTCTCAGAGAGTTGGCGGAGGGTTAGGCGTGTCCGGTGTCATACGTGCCTGCTGAGGCGATAGGAGTTCTCGCTGCCACGGCGATGGTCTCCCTGGCGTCGCGACGCTGGCGGTCGACCCGGCTCCCATGGGGTGCAGTTGTGCTCCTGGCCGCAGCCGCGACGGCGATGCCCGCGATGCTACTGCTCTCCCAGGTCGTGGTCGTCGCCGTCGTCGAGCTCCCCCGCCGGAGCCACAGGTTGGTCGAGGTCCTGGCGATCTTCGCCGCAGCGCTCGCGACCTGGACGCTAGCCGGCCGGGGCGCGCCTCCCTCGCTCCTGGTCGTGGGGTCGTTTGCCGTGCTCCTCTCCGGCACGCTCCTCCTCACGCGCCAGCTCCCGACGGGCCGACCGTCCGGAGCGAACCCCTGGGCGGAGACCGCCGCCGCGCTGATACTGCTGGCCAGTGCGATACTGATGACGAACGGCCTGCTCACCGGCGATCTCCTCCTCTCCGCGCTCGGGGTCGTAATCCCGGCGGCCCTCCCGGCCCTCGTCCAGCAGCGCGCCGACGAGCGCCTGCGCCGGCTGCAGGTGCAAACCTTGGCCGCCGTTTCCCATGCGATGATCGATGTGGTGTCGGGCGACCTGGCGACGAGCCTCGACCGAACGGTCCGGCGCCTCCACCAGTCCCTTGCCCCGACACTCGGCCAGCGGGCCACCGTGCTCGCCCTCAACCCGGCTGCCGGAGTGCTCGCCCACCCGGTGGCCACCTGCGGGGTCGCCGAGGATGACCTCCCACGCCTGTACGGTCGCGCCCGCTTTCTCTTCGAGTCGCAGCGCGGCAAGGGAGTGCGTGGCCCCCTCCTCACCGGCCCCGCCGACAGCGCCCACCTCCACCCACGCTTCGCATCGCAGCTGCTCGTACCGGTGCGCCGTGGCCGGCAGATCGTGGCGCTGCTGGCGCTGCTCGGCGACTCCCCCCTCATGGAGGACGATCTTCTCCCCACGTTCGCCGGCGCTATCGCAGAGCTCATCGACCACCTGCTCGTCGACCTCGAGACCACTAGTCGGCTGGTAACCCTGGAGCGCCGCAACGAGCAACAGGGACGCCGCCTGGGTCACCTCCTCGAGCTCACCCAGCTGGTCCACACCGCGCCCGACCTGCGCTCGGCGTGCTCGGGTCTCACGCGGGCTGTTGACCTCGGCTTCGGCTTTGCCTGGACGGGTCTTCTGCTGCGCCTCGACCACGGGCGGCTGCGCCTCACCGCGACCTCCGGCTCCGGTCCCTCACCCAGCCAGAGCGGTGAGAAGCACCAGCTCAGCAGTGCGGCGCTGGCGTCCGTCCTCGAGCTGGGCACGCCGGTATCGCGCAGCACCGTGGTGCCGGTATCGAGCTGGCCGCTACCACTCCCGGAGGGACCCCGGTCTGACGGTCTCCTGCTCCTGCCGCTAGGTAATGGAACCGGCGAGCTCGGCTTTCTCGCCTGCCTGCCTCCTCCGGAGCTGCCAGTGCCGGATCTGGAGGACCTCCGCGCCCTGGAGATCCTCGTCGAGCAGGTGGCGCCGGTGATCGCCACCACCGCCCACCTCGAGGAGCTGCATCGTCAAAGCCTGCTGGACGGCCTCACCGGCGTGGCCAACCGACGATCCCTCGACCTTTACCTCGAGCGTGCCCTGCGGGACATCTCTCACCGAGGATCGTGTGCCTCCCTCGCCATGGTGGACATCGACGACTTCAAGCAGGTGAACGACCGATTCGGACACCGCATCGGCGACGTGGTGCTGCGCGAGCTCGCCGCCGTGCTCGTGAAGAACCTCCGCACCATGGACTTCATCTCGCGCTACGGCGGCGAGGAGTTCTGCTTGGTGCTCCCGGGCCTCGACGCCACCCGCTCGGTGGCGGTGCTGAGACGGCTCCTCGAGATCGTCGGCAGCACCCCGTTCGCATCGGCCGAGCTTTCCCATCCGCTCCGGCTCACGGTCAGCATAGGCGTCGCCACCTACCCCGACGACGGCGAGGAGGTCAGGTCGCTCCTCGACCGGGCGGACCTCGCCATGTACCGGGCCAAGAGCCAGGGCAAGAACCGGGTCGTGTGGTCTGCGTTGCTCGGAGACGACGACGCCTACTTCGAGTCCGAGGAGCCTTTCTCCTTCTGAGAGCAAGGGAGGGGGACCGCCGCGGCGACGGGCTCCGAGAAGGCGCTGTTTCCGCTACCCCTCGTCGTTCCCGGATTCGAGCTTCCCGCTCCTCCACCTCGCGATCACTGCCGTGCTTCACTGCAGCACGCGGACGCTACGGACTCCAAAGGAACCGGAGGGGCCAGGAAGCGGCTTCGCCGGCGTAGGCGATGCCGATGCGCGGGGTGCGGTCCACCTCGGCGTCGGGCACGATGTGGCCGTCGTCGGCAAGCCACAGGCCGTTGTCGCGGCGGCAGAGGTCGACTCCGTTGTCGGCGCGGTCGATATCCAGAGCCTGGCAGAGCTTGGCCGGACCATCGGCAAGCGCGCGGCGGCGCACCGTTCCACCCCGGCGGCTGCGCATGAGGCTCTCACCGACCACCGGCACACCCGCGCGCAGGAGCACTGCATGCGGAACCTCCGGTCCCACGGTGACCACGTTGAGGCAGTGGTGCATCCCGTACACGAAGTAGACGTAGGCGTGCCCGGCCTCACCCCACATGGCGGCCACGCGGGCGGTGCGGCGCCCGCGGTAGGTGTGCGCAGCCGGGTCCTCCACGCCCAGGTAGGCCTCGACCTCCACCAGCCGCACTGCGGCCACACCTTCATCGGTGGCGCGCAGCACCAGTTTGCCCACCAGGTCCCGGGCCACCAGATCAGTGGGGCGCTGGTAGAATCTCCGCGGCAACGGGCCGAGAGCGGCAGGGGAGATTGGCATGGGCCTCAACATCTGCGTCACCGGCGGCGCCGGGTTCATCGGCAGCCATGTCGCAGAGGCGCTGCTCGCCGCCGGCAACCGCGTCCTGATTGTGGACGACCTGTCCAGCGGCCGCAAGGAGAACGCACCCGCTGAGGCGCGGCTCAAGGTGCTCGACATCCGCAGCCCCGCAGCCGCCGCGCTGTTGCGCGACGAGGGCATCGAGGTGCTGGTCCACCACGCGGCGCAGATGGACGTCCGGCGCTCGGTGGAGGACCCCCGATTCGACGCCGACGTCAACGTGGGGGGATTTCTCAACCTGCTCGAAGCGGGCCGCCGGGGCAGCCTGCGGCAGGTGGTGTTCGCCTCCACCGGCGGCGCGATCTACGGTGACCAGGAGACCTTCCCGGCGGACGAGGATCACCCACAGCGACCCCTCTCACCCTACGGTGTGTCGAAGCTCGCGGGCGAGCGTTACCTCTACTACTTCCACCGACAGTACGGGCTCGACGTCACCTGTCTGCGCTACGCCAACGTCTATGGCCCGCGCCAGAACCCCCACGGTGAGGCGGGGGTGGTGGCAATCTTCATGAACCGCATCCTTGCAGGCGCCACGCCGATGATCAACGGTGACGGCGGCCAGACCCGGGATTACGTGTTCGTGGGCGACGTGGTGCAGGCCAACCTCGCCGCGCTGGGCCACGGCGGGTTTGCGGTGTACAACGTGGGGACGGGCGTCGAGACCGACGTCAACACCCTTTACGAGCGGATCCGGCGCGCCATGGGAGGAGGCCCCGACGCACCCCACGGCCCCGCCAAGCCTGGCGAGCAGCGGCGCTCGAGCATTGCTTCACGGCGCCTCGAGCAGCGGCTCGGCGTCCGGGTGGAGACCACCCTCGCCGACGGTCTGGCCCGCACGGCGGACTGGTTCCGCGCCGGCTAGCCTGCACTTCTCACCAGTTGGCTGCGGCGGCGCCCCTGGTGAGAAATGCAGGCTAGTGTCCTGTTTGGGAAGTCCTGTGTGCTACTCGCGCAGCCAGGGGCCGCGATGACCAGCAGATAGTCCGTTGGGATCCTCCAAACCGGACCCGAGGCTCACGCTACCCCCGTTGCCACCTACGACCCACAAGCAGGGCCGCACCCACTACCGCCGCGGTCTCGGCGCGGAGCACGAAGGGGCCGAGGGTAAGACGGTGCCAGCCCGCCTCCGCCACGAGCTCCTCCTCGGCGCCGGCGAGCCCGCCTTCGGGGCCCACCAGAAGCACCGGTGCGTCAATCGCCGGAAGCCCGGAGACAAGGTCGCCCTCGGGATCCGCCACAATCCCCTCACCAGGCGGGGTCCCCGCCACCACCTCAGCCAGTGAGACCGGCTCGGTCACGGTCAGGGCCCACGCCCTTCGGCACTGCTTCAGGGCCTGGTCAGCAACCCGCTGCCAGTGTGACCGCCGCCCCGCCGCCGCCCGTCTGGCCAGCTGCGAGCGCTCGCACAGCACCGGCACGACGGCCGCCACGCCGACCTCCACCGCCTTCTGCACCGCCACGTCCATGGCCCCGGTGTGCAGCACCCCCAGGGCAAGGGTGACCGCGGCGGGCAACGGCGGCGCGGCCTGGACGGTCGTGACCTCGGCCTCGAAACGACCACGGCCGCTCTCGTACAGCGTCCCGTTGGCCACGGTCCCGGCCCCATCAGTAAGCACAACGGGCTGTCCCGCCGAGCGGCGCAGTACCCGGGTGAGGTGACGCGCCTCGCCGGGGTCCAAGATAACGTGGGCCCCAGCCTGCAGCGTGCCCCTCGGGGCGAGCAGCCACGGATCAGCCATGAACGACCCCCAGGCTCTGCCACTCACCGAGACGTCGCCGGGCGACCACGGCCAGGCCCACCTCGGCCACTAGCACGGCCACTGCCCGGGCCTGGCTCGCGAGTAGTCCGGAGAGCAGCAGCCTGCCGCCGGGTGCAAGCAGCCTGGCGAGCGTTGGCAGAACCGGGCTGAAGTGCTCGGGGAGCATGTTGCAGAGCACGAGGGGGAAGCGCACGCGCCCCAGCGCCGCCACCGGACCGGCCACGAGGAGTGGCCGCGCGATCCCCTGCTGCAGGGCGGCGGTCTCGCGCGCCACCCACACTGCCGCAGAGTCGATGTCGAGGGCCACCACCGAAGTTGCGCCCAACGCCAGCGCGGCGAAGGCCAGAATCCCCGATCCCGTACCCACGTCGAGGACCCGGAGCCCCACGGGCGGGGCGTCCTCCATCTCCAGAAGGAGAAGCTGGGTCGACTCGTGCGAGCCGCTGCCGAACGCCATGCGCGGCTCCACCACGAGGCGGAGCCGGCCCGAAGGCGCCAGCGTCGGGCTCTCGGGATGGGGATCGATCCACCAGGTGCGACCAAGGGGAAACGGACGCACCCGATCCCGGTACGGCGCCAGCCAGTCCTGGCCGGTGAGAGTACCGCGCGCGACCGCAGCCGCACCGAGCTCGGCGAGGTGCTCGGCGAGCAGCTCGGCAGCAGCGGTCTGCTCGGCTTCGAGGTAGACGATGGCTCGCACGGCCGCCACGCCTTCGGGCCTCACCTCGCTGCCCAGCACGGGCCACTCGGCGAGGAGCGCGGCGAGCTCCTCCTCCATCGCAGCAGGGATCAGAGCCGTCAGGGTGAGGTAGTGCGGACCGGGTGCCCGCATGCCGGCATCACCCGTCGGTGCCGAGGCGCCGCTTGAGCCGCTGGAGGAAGCTCTCATCGACACCGAGGTCCCCCTCCCCCGCCAGCTCCGCGGCCTCCTCCACGAGGCGCCGCTCCTCACCCGAGAGGCGGCGCGGGATCACCACGCGGATGTGCAGGAAGAGATCGCCGCGCCGCTGGCTGTCCAGCTCGGGCATGCCGGCACCCCGCAAACGCAGCACGTCGTCGGGCTGGGACCCCGGCGGCACCTCGACCTCCTCCTCCTCACCCAACACCGTGTGCACTGTACGGCCGGCCCCCAGGATGGCCTGGTAGACACTTACCGGGAGCACGGTGTGCAGATCGGCCCCGTCGCGGGTGAAGGTCTTGTCGGGCTGGACCGCGAGTACGACGTAGAGGTCGCCCGAGCTGCCACCCCGGGCGCCGGCCTCGCCCTCGCCGGCGAGTCGCAGGCGCATGCCAGTGTCGACCCCCGCAGGCACCTTCACCTCGAGGCTCACGTCGTCCTCGACCCGTCCTCTTCCGTGACATGCCCGACACGGGTCGCTGACGACCTGCCCGCGCCCGCCACACGCCGGGCAGGTCTGCGCCACGGTGAGAAAGCCACGGCGGAACGCCACCTGGCCCCGGCCGCCGCAGGTGCGGCAGCTCTCAGGAGCGGCACCACCCTCGGCACCGCTGCCGTGACACGCCTCGCAGGTCTCCTGCCGGGGGATGCGAATCGCCTTGGTCACCCCTCTGGCCGCCTCTTCGAGGCTGAGGGAGAGGGTGTAGCGGAGGTCACTGCCCCGCTGCGCGCCCATCCCACCTCCTCGCCGACGCATGCCAAACAGATCACCGAACCCGAAGAGGTCGCCGAGGATGTCGGCGAAGTCCACGAAGGTATTGGGGTCGAAACCGGTGAAAGGGGTTCCGTCGACACCCTGGTGCCCGAAACGGTCATAGCGGCCCCGCTTGTCGGCGTCGGAGAGGACCGCGTATGCCTCGGACCCCTCCTTGAAGCGCTCCTCGGCATCGGAGTCGTCGGGGTTGCGATCGGGGTGAAACTGAACCGCCAGCCGGCGATACGCCTTCTTGATCTCGTCCACCGAGGCATCACGGCCGACGCCGAGCACCTCGTAATAGTCACGCTTCGTCCCAGTTGCCATGTTCTGAGCCCGCTCCCTACTCATCCAGCACACCGTCCCCGTCCGACCCGGCGGCCGGTGAGGCCTGCGTTTGCGACTTGAAGATCTTCATTGGGTCGTAGAGCATGACCTTGGTCAGCACCTGCGCGCCCTCCTGCACTGCGAGAATGGCCTCCTCCAACACCGACCGCTCCTCGCTGGTGAGCGCCTTGCGGGCCCGATTGAGGGTCTCCCTGACCTCCTCGCGTTCCTCACGATCGAGACCGGCGCCGAACTCCTTCATCACCCTCTCATTGGTGTAGAGCAGACCTTCCAGCTTGTTCTGGAGGTGGCGGATCTCGCGCTTGCGCTGGTCCTCGATGCGGTAGGTGTCCGCCTCCGCGATGAGGGCGTCGATCTCCGACTTGGAGAGACCCCCGGCCGGTCGCACCTCGATGCTCTGCTCGCGCCCGGTGGCCACGTCCCGAGCCGACACGTTGACGATCCCCGAGGAGTCGATGGCGAACGTCACCTCGATCTGCGGCACGCCCCGGGGTGCGGGCGGTATCCCCACGAGGTCGAAGCGGCCCAGCGAGCGGTTCTCGGAAGCGAGCCCGCGCTCGCCCTGAAGAACGTGAATCTCCACCACGGTCTGGCTGTCGGCGACGGTGGTGAAGATCATCGACTTCTTGGTGGGAATCGTCGAGTTCCGGTCGATGATGCGGGTGAACAGTCCGCCCTTGGTCTCGATGCCCAGCGACAGCGGCGTCACGTCGAGGAGGACGAGGTCCTTCACCTCTCCCAGGAGGATGCCTCCCTGGATAGCGGCGCCGATGCCCACGACCTCGTCGGGGTTGATCTCGCTGGAGGGCTCACGCTCGAAGAACCCGGCCACTGTCCGCACAACCATCGGCATCCGCGTCTGACCGCCCACGAGGATCACCTGGTCGATCCCGCCGGGCGCCATACCCGCAGCCTCCAGGGCGTTGCGGCAGGGCTCCAGAGTGGCCTCCACGAGGTCGCCCACCAGCGACTCGAGCTCGCGGCGCGTCACCTCGAGGTGAAGGTGCTTGGGCCCGGTGTGATCGGCGGCGATGAATGGAAGCGACACCTCGGCGACCTCGCTGGAGGAGAGCTCGCATTTGGTCGACTCAGCAGCCTCCTTGAGACGCTGCATCGCCATGAGGTCGCCCGACAGGTCGATGCCGGTCTCCCGGCGGAAGCTCTCCAAGAAGTGCTCCATCAGCCGGTTGTCGAAGTCCTCGCCACCCAGAAACGTGTTGCCGGCGGTGCTCTTCACTTCGAAAAGACCGGCGCCGATCTCGAGGATCGAGATGTCGAAGGTACCGCCGCCCAAGTCGTAGACGGCAATCGTCTCCTGCTTGACGGAGTCGAAGCCGTACGCGAGGGAGGCCGCGGTGGGCTCGTTGATGATACGCAGCACCTCGAGCCCGGCGATGGCGCCCGCGTCCTTCGTCGCCTGGCGCTGGCTGTCGTCGAAGTAGGCGGGCACGGTGATGATCGCCTGACCGACCTCCTCCCCCAGGAACTCCTCGGCGAAGGTCTTGATCTCCTGCAGCACCAGCGCCGAGACCTCGGGTGGGCTGTACTGGCGACCCTGGATCTCCACCGCGGCGTCGCCGTTGGGCGCCTCGACGATGCTGTACGGTACCAGGGTGACCGCCCGCTGCACCTCCTCGGCGGCGAAGCGTCGACCGATGAGCCGTTTCACCGCATACACCGTGCTCTCTGGGTTAGTCATCGCCTGGCGCCGGGCGATCTGGCCCACGAGCCGCTCGCCCGACCCGGTGAAGGCCACCACCGACGGCGTCGTGCGCGCGCCCTCACGGTTGGGGATGACCACCGGTTTTGTGACGTCCACAACCGCCGCACACGAGTTGGTGGTGCCCAGATCGATGCCGATGATCTTGCTCAACTGTCCTGCTCCCCGGCCGTTTCGGCCTGTACCACTGGGCTGGGCTCGACGGCCACTGCCACCATGGCCGGTCGGATGAGCCGGCCGCCAAGCAGGT
This sequence comes from uncultured Acidobacteriota bacterium, assembly GCA_963844845.1. Classification (GTDB taxonomy): domain Bacteria; phylum Acidobacteriota; class Thermoanaerobaculia; order Thermoanaerobaculales; family Sulfomarinibacteraceae; genus CAWJPW01. The sequence continues at coordinate 784,073 of CAWJPW010000003.1, read as the reverse complement.
AGCCCTTGGCCATCACGTGGACAACGGTGCCGGGAGCGTGGTCGGAGTCCTCCACCCGGGCCACCGCTTCGTGCAGCTCGGGGTCGAACACCTCGTCAGCCGGGTCGAGGACCGCCATACCCTCCCGCTGGAGAACATCCCACAGCTGCTTGGCGATCATCTCCACACCCCGCCGGAACGCCGCCGGCTCGCTCGCCTCGCCGTGCTGGAGGGCACGATCGAAGTTGTCGAGCACCGGCACCACCGCCCCCACGAGGCGCTCGCCTGCGCGGCGCTCCATCTCCTGCCGCTCGCGCTCGGTCCTCTTGCGGAAGTTGTCGAACTCGGCGAGCTTCCGGAGGTACATCTCACGTAGGTGCTCGAACTCAACCCTGAGGCGATCCATCTCCTCGAGCACTGTGACCTCGGCCCCGGCCGCCGTCTCGTCCTCACCTTCTTCCCGAGCAACGGCCTCGACCCGCCGCTCCGCCGCGTCCGCCGCCACCTCCGGCGCCTTGCCGTCGTCGTTCAACTCGTCAGACATGGTTCGCTCCCGACTCATCCAGCATCTTGGTCAACGTATCGCCGATGAACTCGACCATCGGCACGATCTTGAGGTAGTCCATTCGTCGTGGCCCAACGACACCCACAGCACCGACCCGCTCACCCTCGTGAAAGAAGAGGGCCGCCACCATCCCCAGGTTCGCCGCTGCGGTGACCTCGGACTCCCCGCCGATTACCACCCGCGCTCTCTCATCGTCTAGCAACCGCTGCAGCTCGCCGGCAATTCGCCCGCGGTCCTGGAGCGCGCTCACCAGCGAGCGGACTCGGCCAACCTCGGTGAAGTCGGCCGACTGGAGGAGGTTCTCGGCCCCCGCCACGAGCACCTCGACACCTCCCGCGGAACAGCGGAAGAGGCCGTCACCCACCTTCGCGGCGCACCTCAACACCCGGCCGGTCTCGTCGGCAACGACGTCACCGGCTAGCACGGCCTCCAGCTCGGCCGTGGCGTCGCGAAGGGAAACGCCATGGTACCGACGGTTGAGGAGATTGGCCACCTCCTGCAGTTGGGCATCGTCGAACTCCTCGTCGAGCTCGAGAACCCGGCGCTCCACCGCCCCCACCGAGGTGATGACCACGGCCAGGACGCGCTCGCCCCCGAGGCTCACCAGCGAGACCGCTTCGAGCCGCTGATCCTCGCCCAACGGGCGCACGGCAACCCCAGCTTCGCGCGTCACCTCGGCCACCAGACGCGCCACCCACTCCATGTCCTCGACCAGCTCCCGCCTTGTCGCCTCGATCCGCGCGCTGAGCCGACGCTGCACCGACTTGGGCAGCATTCCGCCCCGGGCGCCGGCGTCCACGTACAGCCGGAGGCTCTGGTCGGACGGCACACAGCCCGCCGAGGGGTGTGGCCGCACGAGCCAGCCGGCCTCCTCGAGGTCGGACATGACGTTGCGAAGCGTCGCAGGAGACAGACCCAGCCCCGACTGCCGCGCCACCTGACGCGACGACACGGGCTCGCCTCCGGCGATGTGCAGCCGGACGACCTCCCTGAGCACAGCTAACTCTCGCCTGCTCAGCTGCATGGTTCCTATCTCCTACGAATTCCGCCACATCCGTGCGGCCGCGCCTATTGTAACATCGGCCTATGCCAGCACAGGGTTTCGCGCTCATCGGACCCGGCCGCCTCGGTCTGCGCTTGGCGAGCCGCCTGCACGAGGCGGGCTGGAGCTGCCGCCTGGTGCGGGCAGAGCGCCCCGGCGGCGAGCTGGGCTGGGATGTCCCACCCGACGCAGCTCGGGACCGTTGGGACGCCCCAACGCCCTGGCCACGACCGCGTCTGGTGCTGGTGACGGTGCCCGACCGCGCCCTCGCCGGTGTGGCTTCTGCCCTGGCGCACGAGCCCCTGGCCGGCACGGTGGTGCTGCACACCTCGGGGCTGGAGCCAGCCGAGATCCTGGCGCCGTGCCGCCTGGCCGGCGCCGCAGTGGCCTCCTGGCATCCACTGCAGAGCTTCCCCCCGTTCGGCAAGCGGGCCGTCCCCTGGGAGGGCGTCGCGTGTGCCGTGGAGGGCGACCCCGAAGCCGTGACCCTGGGCGAGGAGCTGGCGCGGCAGCTGGGAATGCACCCGTGGCGCATCGCCCCGGGAGACAAGCCGCTCTACCACGCGGCCGCGGCCGTGGCAGGCAACCTCACTCACGTGCTCGTCGTCGCCGCCCGCCAGGCGCTCGAGCAGTGCGGACTCGCCCCCGGAGCCGCCGCCGCGGCTCTCGCCCCACTGCTCGAGACCAGCACCGCGGCGGCCCTTGCGGCTCGGCGCCTCGAGGCGCTCACCGGCCCCATCGCCCGCGGAGATGTCGCCACCGTCGAACGCCATCTCGAGGTTCTTCCGACCCCCCTCGCGGAGATCTATCGTGCTGTCCTAAAAGCTGTGGTACAGGAGCTTGGCAGCCCCTGAACGCGTTGACCGGCGATGGCCGTTGTGCTAGCCTCGGGGCAGTCGGGGGAGCTGCTCGGGATGGTCTTCTTTAACTGGGCGACAATGCAGATGGCGGCCAAGATCGTGTACTACGGTCCTGGTCTGTGTGGCAAGACCACCAACCTGAGCTACATCTACGCCAAGACCTCCCCCAACTCACGCGGCGAGATGGTCTCGCTGGAGACCGAGTCCGACCGAACCCTGTTCTTCGACCTCCTCCCCATCGAGGTGGGCACCATCGGCGGCTTCAAAACCCGCCTGCAGCTCTACACGGTGCCCGGCCAGGTGTTCTACAACACCACCAGGAAGCTGGTGCTCAAGGGCGTCGACGGCGTCGTGTTCGTGGCGGACTCCCAGCGCCCCATGCGCGAAGCCAACATCGAGAGCCTGAAGAACCTCCGGACCAACCTCGCCGAGCTCGGCCTCGACATGGACGAGACACCGGTCGTGCTGCAGTACAACAAGCGGGACCTCAAGAACATCCTGAGCCTCGAGGAACTCGACGCTGACCTCAACGCAGCCGGACGATTCGCCTTCCACGAGTCCTCGGCGATCACCGGCGACGGAGTCTTCGAGACGCTCAAAGAGATCACCAAGCTCACGCTCAAGAAGCTGCGCCGACGGATGGCCGCGCCCCAACCTGCCGCGGCGCCGCGAGTCCCCGTCCCGGCGGCTGCCGCCCGCGCCGGCGGCGCCAGGGCGCCGGCCTCGGTCTCGGCGGCGGCTCTAGCGCGGGCCGCCGAGGAGGGCGTAGACGTCGAGGCAAGCGAGCGCCCCTTCGGTCTACCGCCGGCGGCTGCCACGGTCGGACGGAGCCCGGCGATCCCGTTTCCCGCTCGACAGGGGCCATCTCCGCCGGAGCCGGAGCCCGAGTCGGCGCCCGAGCCCGCTGCGCAGGAGAGCGCAGGGGCCCCGCCCGACGCGGTCACGGCACCCAACCTGCCCGACCACGAGGAACCTCAGGATGGCGCTGACGTCCCCCTCGGGGCGGAACACGAGATTGGCGAGGAGGAGCTGGCGGAGGTCGCACCGTCTGTCGAGGAGCCCGAGGAGCTCACCGACGCCGACATGGTCGTGGACGAGGAGGACGAGGAAGCCGCGGCTGCCACGGCCGCAATACCGGTCCCTCGCGAGTCCATCGTCGGGGAAGCCGAGAGTGTGCCCGAGGAGCCGGCGGCGGTCGCAGCACCTGAGCCCGAGTCAGGAGAGCTGAGCGACCCCGACCTCCAGGTGGAGTTCGAGCAGGATGACGCCGAGGCGGCCGAGGTGGAGCCGCCGCCCATGAAGCACGTCCACGTGTCCAACCAGATGGACATCCTGGCCGAGCTCGAGTCGCTGCGCAAGCAGGCCACGATGGCCAACCCGAGCCCACGCAAAGCGGTCGCCGCAACTCCCTCCATGGACCTCGACTCGTTGCTCGCCGGCGATCTCGATCACCGCCGGGAGCTGCGCCGCAAGGTGGCTGAAAGGGTCAACTCGGGTATTCTCGCTCGCCTGCGTCGGGTTCGGGTGGCGGTTCAGCTCCAGGGTGACAACGGCGAGGCGCTGCACGAGCTCGAGCCCTTCGCACTCACCCTCGAAGGCGACTCGCCCCTCGAGAAGCTCTGCCTGCTCCTGACCATCGACCTGGAGAGCATGCAGTGAGCCTGCTACGCCGGCTCCTTCGGGCCCGCACCCTCGGGGTCCTGGCCCTCGGCGGTGCCATCGCTTGTGCGTCCACCCCCCCCGCCTCGAAGACCGGCACAGCCCCGGCCGCCCGGGCCACCGCTGACGCGCACGCGTCCTACTGGGCGTGGGAGAGCTCCACTCGAGAGGCCTGCGACGCCCTCCTCGGCGAGGCCGACCAGCTGCGCGCCGACGGGCGCCCTGCTGAGGCCATGGACTGCCTGGTCGACGCGCTTTCCCGGGTGCTCGAACCGCCGGCCGGGTACCGGGCTCGGATGGTCTACCTGGACTACGTCGCCGACCTCCTCGACCAGCTCGACGCGGTGGAGGCCGAGGTGGCCGGCGGCGACGTCGCCGTGGCCAGCTCCGAGGACGAGCTCATGGGCCTCATCACCTCCGAGGTCGCCGAGGATCAAGGCACGGACAAGGCCGAAATCGAGGCTGAAGAGGATCCCGAGGAGGCCGCCTCTCTCGCCACCGACCTTCCGCTGGTGGTCAACGACAAGGTCGCGGACCTGCTGCAGACCCTGGTGGAGGGCGGCGAGATCCGCCGGCGGGTGGAGCGGGGGCTGAGCCGCGCCGGCCAATACCTGCCAATGATTCGCGGCCACCTGCGCGCGGCCGGTCTGCCCCAGGACCTCGCGTATCTGCCACTCATCGAGTCTGCGTTCTCCCCGGCGGCCTACTCCCGTGCCCGCGCCGCCGGCCTCTGGCAGTTCATCGCCTCCACCGGGCGCCTTTACGGGCTCCACGTGGGCGCACTGGTGGACGAGCGCCGCGACCCTGTGCGCTCGACTGCCGCGGCCGTCGCCCACCTGGGCGACCTGTACACCGAGTTCGGCGACTGGTACCTGGCACTGGCCGCTTACAACTCCGGCGCCGGCAACGTGCGTCGAGCCATGCGCCGCTCGGGCTCCAGTGATTTCTGGGAGATGCGCCGGTATCTCCCGCGCGAGACCCGAAGCTATGTGCCGGCCTTCATTGCCGCCCTCATCGTCGCAAAGAACCCGGAGAAGTACGGCTTCTCCCCTCCCCCGGAGCAGCCCTGGGCATTCGACCAGCTGGCCGTCCCCGATGCCCTCGACCTCGACGTCCTCGCCGACCATCTCAGCATCGCCGCCGCCGATCTGCGCCAGCTCAACCCCGCCCTCACCCATGGCCTCACCCCTGCCAACACGGTCACCCAGGTGCGCCTGCCCGCCGGGCTCGCCGAGTCGGCGCGTACGGTCCTCGCCGAGGTCCCACGCCGCGATTGGGCGCCCCGCTTCCTGCACACCGTCCGCCGCGGCGACACGCTGTCGGGGATTGCCAGCCGCTACCGCTCCAGCGTCGCCGCCATCCGCCAGGCCAACGGCATCCGTGGCAGCCTGATTCATCCCGGCCAGACTCTCGTGGTACCGCGTGGCGCTGGCCGCCGCGCGGTCGACCCACCCGTTCGACGCGCGACCCACGACGGTCACTACACGGTACGCTCACGTGACACCCTGTGGGACATTGCCAGGTCCCTCGGGGTCTCCGTCGACGCCCTGTGCTCCGCCAACGGCATCGGCTCGCACGCCTTGATACGCCCCGGTCAGCGCCTCAGGGTACCGGACCGCGGCACCTCGACCTCGCGGTCCATCCGTCGCAGCGCCAGAGAAGGCCGGACCTACCGGGTCCGGGCCGGCGACACGCTGTACGACATCGCCCGTCGCTTCGGCATCTCGGTGAACAGCCTGCGGCACACCAACGGCCTGCACGGCTCCCGCATCCACCCTGGCGACCTCCTGCGTATCCCCTCTTCCGAAGCCAAGGGCTGACCACCCACGCCGCGGTCGATCCGACCTGAGAGCCGCACGACGGGGTCTCCGGGAATGGCCGGGGGACTTTGAGACGTTTGTTCTGGTACCTCGGCATCCCCTGCCGAGCGAGGTACCGGGAGGTGACCATGGACACGTCCTACGCGCTGACCAAGGAGCTGCCCCAGACCGGCTACGATGACGCGGTGGCACGGGTCACCGAGCTGCTCGCGAGCGAGGGGTTCGGCGTGCTCACCGAGATCGACGTCAAGGCGACGCTGAAGAAGAAGCTCGGCCTCGACTTCCGGCGCTATGTCATCCTCGGCGCGTGTAACCCCCACCTGGCTCACCAGGCGCTCGCCGCAGAGCCCGCCATCGGGGTGCTGCTGCCGTGCAACGTCGTGGTGATGGAGCGCGACGACGGCGGCTCCACCGTGCTCGCCGTCAGTCCCAAGGCGGCGTTCGGGCTAGTCGACAACCCGGCAGCGGAGCCGCTGGCCGAGGAGGTCCAGAGCCGGCTCGAGAGAGTCCTGTCCCGGCTCTCGTAATCGAGAACACTCACGAGCCTCCGACCGCGTGCTCCTCCCGGAGCGCTGCTTCCTCGGCCCCGGGGCGCCCACACCGGCCGCAACCCGGCCCGGGCCCACGGCTCGCCGTTCTGCTCAAGGCTACTGGTCAGAAACGGGTGCGAACGGCCACCGGCGCACGGTCCTCGACACCGGGTAGACGTCGTCGCCCCATTCCGCGGAGCTTCCACGGCACGCGCTCGTAGAATGGGGGCATGACCCCAACCCACCCGCACCCCCGGCGCGGCCACCGGATGCGGCGAGGTCGCCGACTCGCCTCGGTCCAGCTGGCCCGCGCGCAGCGCAGCATCCGGGTGGGTCTGTCACGCCTGCTTGCGCGCGCACGCCGCGGCGAGCAGGTGTTCGTTATCGTCACCGCCATCGCCATCGGCGTTCTCGGGGGGTACGGCGCTATCCTCTTCCGCGCCGTCATAGCCCTGGCACACCAGGCCTTCTTCGCCACCGCAGAGTACTCCCTTGCCTTCCTCGCCGCGCTGCCATGGTGGCGTCGACTCCTCCTGCCGTCCGCCGGAGGTCTGCTGGTGGGGCTCATCGTCACCCGCCTCGCCCCGGAGGTGAAGGGGTCAGGCATCCCGGAGGTGATGGAGGCGGTGGCTCGGCGCGGCGGCGCCATCCGCCTGCGTGTGCTGGCAACCAAGGCGGTGGCGGCGGCCCTGACCATCGGCTCCGGCGGATCGGCCGGCCGTGAGGGTCCAATCGTCCACATCGGCTCGGCCATCGGCTCGGCTGTGGGGAAGCTCCTCGAGGTCTCGACCCGTCGGCGCCGCACCTTCGTCGCCTGCGGCGCCGCCGCAGGGATCGCCGCCACCTTCAACGCCCCCATCGCCGGCGCCCTCTTCGCGGTGGAGGTCGTCCTCGGCGATCTCGGGCTGGCCTCGCTCTCCCCCATCGTCATCTCCTCGGTTGTCGCCACCGTGATCTCACGGGCCTACCTGGGCGACTTTCCAGCCTTCAAGGTGCCGCGCTACGAGCTCATCGACCCGCGCGAGCTCTTCCTCTATGCCGGGCTCGGGCTCGCGGCCGGACTCGTGGCTCTCGGCTTCACACGCCTGCTCTACCTCACCAGCGACGCGTTCGACCGGAGCCGGCTCCCGCCGTGGCTCCGGCCGGCGGCGGGTGGCCTCGGCGTCGGGCTCATCTCCCTCGCCCTGCCCAACGTGTACGGCGTCGGCTACGAGACCATCAACGCAGCACTGCTGGGCAACATCTCGGGCCTCATCCTGGCGGCCCTGGTGGCGGCCAAGCTGGTGGCCACGTCCCTGACGCTCGGCTCGGGCGGCTCGGGTGGCGTCTTCGCACCCTCACTGTTCATGGGCGCCACCCTGGGGGCCGCATGGGGCCGCTTCGCCCACGACCTCTTCCCTGCGTGGACCGCGAGCCCAGGTGCCTATGCGCTGGTGGGAATGGGCGCGGTGGTGTCGGCCGCGACCCACGCCCCCATCACCGCGATCCTCATCATCTTCGAGCTCACCAACGACTACCACATCATCCCCCCGCTCATGATCTCCTGCGTGCTCGGCGTGCTCTTGAGCTCGGTGCTCTACTCCGACTCCATCTACACCGCCAAGCTCACCCGGCGCGGCGTGCGGCTGGCCGAGGGTCGCGACATCAATCTCCTGCGCGGCATCAAGGTTGCCGAGGTGATGAACTCGACGCCGGCCACTGTACCGGCCGGCATGCCCTTCTCGGAGCTGCTCCCGCGTCTCCTCGCGGGTCCCCAACCCGAGGTGATGGTAGTGGATAGCAAGAGCCGCCTCCTGGGAAGCGTCTCGCTGGCCGACGTGCGAGCAGTGCTTCCCCAGTCGGACGTCTTGGCCTCGCTCGTGGTGGCCGCCGACGCGGTGCACGGCGATCTCCCGTGCGTGATCCCCGCCGACAACCTCGACCTAGTCATGCGCCTGTTCGGCCGCACTCATCGCGACGAGGTTCCGGTGGTGGCCGACGCCCACAGCCGCCAGCTCGTGGGCGCCGTGACCCGCGACGCCGTCATCGACGCCTACAACCGCCGCGTGTTCCAGCTGGACCTCAGCGGCGGGTTCGGCTCGTTGGTGGAGGACACCCGTGGCGACCGCATGGTGGAGGTCATGGCCGGGGTCTTCCTCACCGAGGTGGAGGCCCCCTTCAATCTCGTGGGGAGGACTCTGCGCGAGGCCGACCTCCGCCGCAGCTACGGGCTCGAGGTGGTACTTGTACACACCCGCGAGGCCGACGACCAACCCGGCGAGCGCCCAGGCCGCATCCCGACCGCCGACCGCCGCATCGAGGCCGGCGATCGGCTGCTGGTGATGGGGCCGCATGACGCTATCGAGCGCATCCGCAGAGAGTAACGTAAGACTTTCACGACAAAGACTCTCAGCACGTTCCACAGTGCAGCGGCGTCGGTTCCGTCGAGGCCGGGCCCGGCGCGGCGGCCCGGGTGCGAGCCGCACCGCCGGCGAGAGTGGCACGCAGGACCTCCCACACGGGACGCTGGTGCCTCCAGGGTCGGGCGTTGCCTGACCACTTCAACTCCGACCAGGTGGCCCGCGCGGGCAGCCGGCTCTCTGGCTCGACCGACGTCCGTCACGCCCGCGGCCCCACGTCAGGGGCTCGTGAGCCGGGCGCCGGTACGATCGTAGCGCTGCTCCTCGGTCACGGTGCCGTCGGGGGCGCGCAGGTAACGCACCTCCACGGCGTCGTCGGAAAGCGGCTCGCGGTAGAGGCTCCGCACCGTACGCGTGGCGCCATCCACCTCGTGCACCGCCATCAGCGCGTCACCGAGCCGCACCTCCACCCGCAGCGGTGCGCCGTCCCGCGACACCAGCACACGACTCAGCTGCGGCGGCCACATGGACCCCACGTCCACGCCTAGAGGTGCGTCACCGGCGGGATCCACCGGTTGGACCGCGGTCACCTCGTAGCCGGGGGCGGTGGTCGTCTCGGTGTCACTCACGTCGGGTTCAAGGAGAGCCGCGCACGAGAGCTCCTGGTCGCCCCTCGCAACCCTCAGATCCATCCGGTCGCCCCATTGGAAGCGGGCGAGGAGGAGGCGCAGGTGAGAGGCGTCGCGGAAGGTCCCGCCGTTGACGTCGAGGATCCGATCACCGGTCTCGAGCCCCGCCGACTCCGCAAAGGTGTCCGGCCAGACCATCCGTACGGTGGTGGCGTCGTCCTCGCTCTCGCCCAGAGAGACCCCGAGGCGAGGGAAGGCCTCCACCCCGCCGGTGTCGGCGAAGACGCCGACGACGTCGGCCAAGGCGCGGGAGAACCTCCCCGGGGGCTGAACCGGTGAGTCGTCGTGCCCGCCCTCGCCCATGGGGTGCCCGCCCAACTCGTCGCTCGGGGCCGGCGGCGGCGCCGTGACCGGCACGAAGCTCGCCACGGTGACGTCCGCGATACCGCGGCGAGCGCACTCCTCGTGGATTCGCCGCGCAATGCCCAGGTCAAAGGCCACGTGACCGGCACCCACAACGACCACGATGACGCCGTCCGACGGGAGATCGTCGAGGATCGATCGCGCCATGGCCGTGTCCCACACGCACTGCGCGGCGTACATGTTGCCGAACCAGCTCGCAGGCATCATCGCCGCTGACTCCCCGAAGTAGCGGCGGATGAGGTAGCGGTGCTGGGGTGAGCCTCCGGTCGTGACCTCGCCCACCTGCTGCCTCTGCTCCGGCGAGAGGGCGTCGAGCCCGCCGCGGTTCACCGCGCGCACGATGGCCCGGGGGATGTTGAGGCCGGCCACCCGGACGCCGTGACGCTTAGCCACCTCCATGACGGTGCGGTAGTACTCGAAGCGATAGCCGCCGCGGTCGTACCAGCGGGTGGCCAGCAGCAGCCCTTCGTCGTCCAGCTCGCCGCGGCCCCAACGCGCCAGCGCCTCGGCGTCGTCGCGTTGAAAGAACTCCATCCCCAGCACCACCTGCCCACCCCCGCCCGCCAGCTTGTCGAGGATGCTGGCCTGGAGCTCCTTCTGGGGCATGCTGGTGTGGTCCTCGCCGAGGAGGATCACCCGCGCCTGCCCCAGCCTGGCCACCACCCCCTCCAGGTCGAGCTCGTCGCCGGCGGCACAGTCGTAGAACGCCCCCGGCGCGGCGGCCCCGACCGCGAGCGCCCGTGCCGCGTCCCCAAGGGGCAGCAGATCCAGCTCCCCGGTTCCTCCAAGGCTCGCTATGAGCGCGATCATCAACCCTCCCACGGCGCGCCGGCGCCACTGTGCCATGTCGGCCTCCTTCTGAAATATCGACTCCCACGGTAAAGAATCGCGCGGCACTTGGAAAGAGTGGCGGCGGCACTGCTACAATGCCCTCGCTCGACGCCGTCGCAAGACGGCGTCGCACTCGCCGGAGACGCCATGACCGATTCCGCAGAGACAACCCCCCTGGGTGCGCTCGAGAGCGCGATGGAAACGTCCTCCTGGGATCGCGTCGAGGAGCTCTGGCTGGAGGCGCTCGACCTCGATCCCGTTCCGGTGGACGCCCTGCTGGAGGTCCGCCGCGAGCTCTGGCAGACGGGCCAGAAGACGCTGGCCCTCACCCTCCTCGAGCTCTTAGTGGATGCCCTCGACGAGCGCGGTGAGGGCGCTGCCGCACTGGCCGCCGTGCGTGAGGTCGTACGCCTGTCACCGAAGCCCGACGACGCCCTCCGCCAGCGCCTCGAGCGAGCCTTTGTCGCGGCCCGGGCAGACTCACCCACGCTCGACCGCGTCCGAGCCCACTTCGGGCTCGTGGAGGCTCGCCGCCCCCTCCTGGTTCTCGAGACCATGGAGCAGTGGCTCGACCACGACGTGGGCACGGTGGTCGAGGTGCAGGGGCAGGGCGTGGGGAGGGTGATCGACCTCAACCTCGAGCTCGACAACGTCAAGGTGGACGTGGGTGGCGCCCGGCCCCTATCCATACCCTTCGGTGCCCTATCCCGCTATGTCCGGCGCCTGCGACCCGGCAGCTTCCTCCACCGCAAGGTCGTGGAGCCCGAGGCCCTTGCGGCATTCGTGGCCGCCGAGCCGGGAAACGCCCTGACGGAGATTCTCGAGGCGCAGGGCGAGCCGTCCGACGTGGCCGCCATCAAGGGTGCTCTGGACGGACTTCTCCCGGCCAAGCAGTGGACCCAGTGGTGGAACCGCGCGCGCAAGCACCCGCGTATCGTGCACAGCGGCTCGGGCTCTCGCCTGAAGTACCAGGTTACTGCTTCGGCCGCGGACGCCGCCGAAGCGATCCTCGTCGAGCTCCAGACCGCGGCCCCGCGCGACCGCCTGGCGGTGGCCAAGCGGGCCGCTGCCCGCGGCGAGGGGGTCGCAGCTGACGCCGCTGCAATCCTCCGCGATTCGCTCGCCGAGCTCGAGGGTACCGATGCCGGGCTGGCCTGGGAGACCGCGTCGGCCCTCGCGTCGCTGCCCGCCGGTGCTGCCGACGCCGCCGCCAGCCTCGAGCGTGTTCTCGTCGCGGCCGACCCCCAGCATCTGCTCGCGGGAATCGAAGACCGCAGTGCGCGGCTCGAAGCGCTGGAGGGCCTGCGCCGCACCCACGCGGAGATCTGGCCCGTGGTGTGGAGCGACTGGCTCCTCCATGAGGAGCACCCTGCCAACCTCGACACCATCACCGCCACTCTGCTCGCGAGCGGACATGAGGAGCTGCTCGACGCGGCCCTTGAGTCGATTTTCCGCGACTACCTTCAGCACGGTCCGCGCCTCGTGTGGGCCTGCGAAGCCATGGTGCGCGAGGACGCATCCGAGGCCCTCACGCGACGGATGACGCCGTCGATCCTCGAACGAATACCGGATCTCCTCTCACGCAAGGAGTTCGCGCCTCTCCGAGCTCGTTCAAAGGCCCTGCTGGACGGCGGCCAGGTGGCAATCCGGCTGATCCTCGAGAGCGCCTCGCCACAGCAGGCGGAGCGGTTTGCCCAGCGCATCGACCGCCTCGACGTAGTGGAGCCTCAGCGCGCCGGCCTCGTGAAGCAGGCGGCGGCGCAGCGTGGGGTGCGGCCACAGCACGACGACACGCCCATGTTGGTGGCAACCCGCCGTGCGGTGGCGACCCGGCAGGCCGAGCTCAAGAACCTCCTCGAGGTGGAGATCCCGAAGACCCTCAAGGGGATCAACGCCGCCGCCGCGGAGGGCGACCTGCGTGAGAACTTCGAGTACCACATGCTGCGCGACCGCCAGGAGCTGCAGTCGGCGCGCGCCGCCAAGCTCCAGCGTGAGCTGGCGCAGGTCCGCATCCTCGAACCCGGCACCGCCAAGACCTCGCAGGTGAACATCGGCACGGTGGTGCACCTGGAGTCCCCGGCGGACGGAGTCCTGCCGCCAGTGACGATCCTCGGGCCCTGGGATGCCGACGTCGAGTGTCGGATCTACGCCAACGGCGCCGACGTGGCCCAGCACCTCATCGGCTCACGAGTGGGCGACGAGGTCGAGGTGGACGGCGTTCGCGCCCGGATCACGAAGATCGAGGCGTGGACGGGCAAGTAAGCAGGTCCGCGGTGGCTCTCGAAGGTGAAGAGTGAAGAGAAAAGAGTAAAAGGCCCACCCACCCTCGGCCGCCGGCGGAAGCCGGGAGACACTTCGCCCCGCACACGCCGCCGCCGACCGTTGTCCCTGACCACCGCCGCCGCCCCGGATGCTGCCGCTGACCGCTGCGGCCGCCTCGGACGCCGGCCGCCGTCGCCGGGAGTAGCACCGCCCTGGCCGGCGGACCTGCGGCCGCAGTCGACGGTCGCTCCCCGCTGCAGGCTGGGGTCACTCAGGTTTCAAGAGCTCCAGCTCCTCCGGCGTTGGCTGGAAGAAGAACGCACCGACGCAGCCCGGACCCACGTGCGTCCCCACTACCGGGCCGATCTCGCCGTCGAGCACCTCCACCACCTTGAAGCTCTGGCTGAGCAGCTCGCGGAGACGGCCCGCCCACTTCGGCGCCGACGAGTGCGCCACGGCGGCGAATATCGGTCGTTTCGCATCGACGTGCTCATGCGCGATCTCGAGCAGGCGCGCGTGCGTCTTGCGTCCGCCGCGCACCCGGTCCACCGGCGTCACCTCGCCGTTCACCAAGCCCAGGATCGGCTTGATCCCCAGCAACCCGCCCAACCACGCCTGCGCCTTGCCGATGCGGCCGCCCTTCTGCAGGTACTCCAGGGTGTCGACGATGAACAGCAGGTGACCACGGTCGCGGAATCCTTCCAGGCGATCGGCAATCTCGTCCACGCCGAGTCCACGGCTGGCGAGCCGGCGGGCGAACACCGTCAGCATGCCGAGCCCCACCGACGTCTGCCATGAGTCCACCACCCTCACTATCGGCGTGCCGGGCATACCCGTCTCGTCGCGAAGCTGCTTGAACTCGCCACTCCCGTCCGCGGCGGCTGCCGCCGCGTGTACAGGCGTCTTCGAGAGCTTGCCCGAGATGTGGATGGAGAGGATGTCGCCGCTGCCTATCAGTCGACGGTAAGCCTGCAGGAACTCGCCCTTGGTTGGCGGGCTGGTGGAGGGAAGAGCCGTCGACTCCCGGAGCTTGGCGTAGAACTGGTCGGGCTGCAGGTCGATGCCGTCCTTGAACACCGACTTGCCGAAGAGCACCGACAGCGGCACCACTGTGATCTGCATCCGCCGCACCAGCGAGGGGAGCAGGTCTCCCGTGGAGTCTGTGACCACGTGCACGACCTGCTCCGGCTCGGTCAGCACCAGGATTCCGCGCTGCACCAGGCCCTCGACGATCTGCAGCACCACGGCGTCGGTGGCAGCGACGCGGTCGATGAGCTCGCCGAGATTGCGCGCGCGTTGAACCATGGTGAGAATCTCGCGCTCGAGGGACGAGAACTGGATGGAGAAGAAGTCCTCGCCCATCTTCACCGTCACCTTGGCGGCGAGGGACGGGAGCCGGCGGTACGCCTCCTCCAGCTGCATGCGCTCGTCGAGGGCGTCGCTCACCAGGCTGGCGAGATCCGCGTCGATGGTACGCCCCTCGGGTGGCGTCTCGAGGGTGAGAGTAAACCCGCCCGTGCGCAGTGCGGCGATGCGGTTGAACGCCTTGCGCCCCCCGAGGCTGCCCCAGTGCGCTCCCACGACCTCGCCGTCGTTGAACCACACTCCGGGGGAGGGACCAACCGCCACTGTCACGTGCCCGGTGATGACGTGCTTGGCGAGAACGCGCAGGAGGTCGCCGAAGGGAATGCGCGTGAAGTCGCCATAGAGGACATCGATGGTATCGGAGAGGTCACCACCGATCTCGCGGCCCAACAGCAGGAGGCGCACCTGTTGCAGCAGCCGCTGCGGTTCGAGCTCGGTGGAGGAGAGGTAGTAGACCGCGTCGGGGGGGTCCTCGGCAGCCTGGGATGGATCGTCGAAGAGAACAAGGAACGGGGGGACCTCGAGGCCTGTGGCTGCCACCCTGCGACGCAGCTCGTCAGGGTCGAGGCCCTCGAGACCCGTGTGCACCATGGTGAGGGTTGGGTTGAGACCGGCGGTAAAGCGCAGTGCTTCCTCGCCGTTCACCGCATTGATGACCTCGTAGCCGCCCTCGTACAGGGCCAAACCAAGGGTGCGGCGTCGTTCTGCGGAGCTATCGGCCACGAGCACAACGGGCGTCTGCGGCACGGCGTCCTCCTCCTTCCCGCGCCAGTATACACGCTGACAGATCAGCACTTGGACCGCGATTCTGCGACTGCCGAACGACCCCGGCGATGCTCCCGGGGCCAACCGAGCGCTGCGTTACACTTCGCTCATGTCCGCGCGCCACCGTCTGCGCCATGACCTGGTCTACTACCCGTTCCGCGCACTCCTCGCCATCGGAGGCCACCTCGGCTTGCAGTTGCTCCGACCGTTGGGCGCAGCCGCCGGCCGACTCGCGCTGACGCTGGCCGCCACCGACGGAGCCCGGGCGCGCGCCCACCTCGCCATCGCCTTTCCCGGGCTGGACGAGCCCGCCAGGGAGCGGCTGCTGCGCGCCAGCGCCCGCCATCTCGGCCTCAACCTGGCCGAAGTGATATGGCTCTGGCGGGCATCAGCCGCGCGCGTAGCCGAGCTCGCCACGCTGAGCGGTGACCGCCACCTGGCGGACGCCCGCTCAGCCGGCCGCGGCGCGGTCCTGGTGACCGGGCACTGCGGCAACTGGGAGCTGCTCAACGCCCGTCTCGGAGTGGGAGGGATCCCCATGAGTATCGCCGTGCGCGAGGTCTACGACCCTCGTCTCCACGATCTCGCCACTGCGCTGCGGGCCCGCTTCGGCGCCGAGGTCGTGGTCCGCGGGCCGGCGGCCGGCCGCGCACTGGCCCGCGCCCTTCTCGCCAACCGGGTGACCGGGCTGCTCATCGACCAGGACATCCGCGACGTGCCCGCGACGTTCGTCAGCTTCTTCGGCCGCCCCGCCTGGACCCCTACCGGCGCCGCGACGTTGGCGGTGCGTCTCGGCGTACCGGTGGTGCCAGCCTTCATCCACCGCCTTCCCGACGGCCGTCACCACGCCGAGGTTCACCCTCCGCTGCCCGATCCCGGCGGATCCTCCGAGGACCGGGTCGCAGCCCTCACTACCGCGGCAACCGCCGCCATCGAGGCCCAGGTCCGCTCCCATCCCGAGCAGTGGGTCTGGATGCATCGCCGGTGGCGGACCGAGCCCGCGCCGCCCACGTGACGAAGGATCGAGTCGCCTGCCTGCTTGTTTGGGGCCAGTACTCCGAAGGCCAAGGGCCGTGGGAGCCCCCCTTGACGTTTCCCGCCAACGCGCCGCAAGGGAGACCGCGCTCCAGGGAAGACGTCAAGGACGGCACTCCCGCCGGAGGACCTGTGCTCCGGGGCGGTGGCGGCGCCAGGGCACGGCGCCGTGGCGCAGCCACGGCCGGCTGCGAGGGAGGCGTCCGGCGCACGCTCGCGTGCGCTCGGGGCCCGACTCGAGTGGCCGGAAGGCCGCGAAGCGGCTGGCGTGCCCCGGTGGCTGGACCTCGCCACACCAAGCCCCTCGCCCCGGAGCACTCACACAGCGACTGGTCGGAGAAGACGGATGGCGGCCGTACCGAGGCGCCAAAGAAGGATGCCGTTGGCGGCGCCCTCGGCCATCTTCGGCGCCAGCACTCCGGCCAGCCGCGAGCCCACCTGACCGACGCCCTCGGGCAGCCCCTCCAGGAGCTGCCCCACCCCCTGGGCGGCGGCATCCCGTGTGAGGTCCTCCGAGGCCTGCTGGATGTGGCTGGAGAGGTAGGCGAGCACGAACGCCCGGCCAAGCACAACCGCCGTGCCCATGGCTCCCGGACGCAGCTGGTAGATGCGGCAGAGGTCGCCCACCAGCCGTAGCGCCGCATGCAGCACGATGGCGGTGTCCACCAGCCGAGGCGTCACCGCCGTCTTCACCCCCACCCAGCGCGCCGCCTCGCGTACTCGCCGCTGCGCCGCAGCATCCAGCACCGCCTGGAAAGAGCCCTCGAAATCGCGCAGCCAGGTTTCGGCGCCGGGGTCGAGATCGGGGTCGAGAAGCACCCGCCGGTGACTGCGCAGACGCTCGATCTCGCCACCGGCGAACCCCGCCGCCATCAGGCCCCGCGCCGCCGAGGCACCCTCAACCGGGTAACCCTCCAGATAGCGCCGCAAGCGGGCTCCGGCCGCCGCCAAACGCCCCTGGGCCAACCGCCGCATTGTCTGGCGCTCGGCCAGGTCGGCCAGCGCCCGCACGTCCACCTGGCCGGTGTGACCGACCCGCAGGTACAGCCACGCCAGCCGCACTGCGGCCAGCACGACCACGACGAGCAGCAGGCCCACCGCGGCGAGGCCGGGGTACCGCAGCCACGGTGGCGCGGCGGCGAGGCGTTCGGCCAGGGCGGCAGCCTGGGCGAGGACGAAGAGCAGCAGCACCGCACCCAGCGCCGCCACCGCCAGCACGAAGGTCGCGTCAAACAGGAAGCCGGGCAGGCGTAGGCCACCCGCCCGCGGCTCCTCGCCTGCCGGTCCGCCCGGATCTGGCGCCTCCTGCTCGGCGGCGCTCAGGAGTCGGCTCCCCTCCGGCCGCGCCACCCGTCTGCCGAGGCCACTGTCGCCCTCGCGCAGCTGATCCTCGCCGCTCACACCGTCCCCCACGCGTCCCTCCTCGCCCATGGTCGGCCTCACTCCAGCATCCGCTCGGCCAGGAGGAACTCGAGAACTCCTCCCAGGCCGATCTGCCGCGGCGGCAGGTCGATCCGCCTCGGCACCTCGGGGTAGACGTCGGGAAAGCTGAACGCGCCAGCCTCCCACTCCTCCGGCCAGCGCTCCGGCACCGGCGACACGTGGAACGTCCGCGGGGCGGCGGCGGGGCCGAGTGCCGCGCCCCGCTCGTCCACGAGCGGTCTCCCGCTCAGAAGCCGTGCCCCCTCCTCGACCGTGCGGGTGGAGACCACTGCCGACGCCGTGAACGAGGCCACCCGCCAGCTGGCGTCCTCAGCGGGACGCCGGGCCATGTCGCGCAACAGGGCGAGGAGGTTTCCACGGTCGACCGGCGCCACCAGATCGGCCTTGGAGGCCACCAGGGCCACGCGGGTAATACCGCCCGGCCGAAGTCGGTCGCCAGCCACGAGGCGGGCGGCAGCACCGGCCAGCCGCTCTGGGAGGCCGCGCCGCGGATCGAGCGACGCGAACAGGCGCTTGAGCACCATCCTCTGATCGTTGTAGCGCCCGGTGCCGCCCATCAGCAGGCCGGGCACGTCCACCAGCACGAGGAGACGGTGGCAGCCCGCGAGCGCTCTGAACACCGGCGCCACGACCCGGCGGACGTAGACCTCGTAGCGAGCGTCGAAGAGGCGGGCAAGGTCAGGACGGCGCGCACGCAGTAAAGTGGGCACGGGCGCGAGTTCGGCGTCAACCAAGCCCGCCGGCCGTGCCGCGGCGATCACCTCCGGACGGCCAAGCTCGGCCATCCGACCTTCGACGTCGAGCAGGAAGGTCGACGGCGTGACCAGGGAGCGGTAGCTCAGGGCGAGGCGGGCGAGGAGAAGCCGGTAGCCGCTCACCAGCTCGCCAGCGCTCACCCGGGGCTGGGCCAAGGCAGCCTCCAGCTCGCCGGCGAGGCCCGCCGCCTGCGGATCAGAGCGGACCATGGCGAGCACGGCGTCGGACCAACCGGCGTGATCGCGATCGAGCATGAGAGCGTCGGCCAGCCGTTCCCCCGGGAAATCAAATACCTGCAGCTCGATGTCGGTATAGCTCCAGTCCGATCGGCTGAAGGCGCAGCGCAGGTGCGCGTTCGCGCCGGTCTTGGCCGGCCACCGCCCTGCCTCGACCATGGTCCGGCGGCAGGCGTCCCAGTCCAGCGGGTTCTGGCCAGGAGGCAGCGGCAGCCGCCGAAACGCGCGCACCTGGGCCCGTCCGTCGCGGCCCAGGGGGAGCCGCTCCGGGTCATGCTCCTCGAGGTGGCTCATCAGCGAGGTGAGGAAGACGCTCTTGCCGGCATTGCCGAGCCCGGTGACCCCAATCCGGCGGCGCCTCCGGAGCAGCACCTCAGGCCCCCGCCCCGAGCCGGCCTGCGTGGCGCTCCATCAGTCCTCCGCCAGCAGGCGCTCGTAGAGAGCAGCGTACTCCCCGGCAGTGCGCTCGAAGCTGAACCGCTGCAGGCTCTCCTCGCGGATGCGACAAAGGTTCTCCAGGCGCACCGAGACCGGGCACTGGTAGAACGCCACCGCGCGCCCGATGGCACGGAGCAGGGCCGAGGCGCTGTAGTCCTCGAAGAGAAAGCCGTTACCGGTGCCCGACTTCCAATCGAGCTCCTCCACGGTGTCACGGAGCCCGCCAGTGGCCCTTACGATAGGTAGGGTGCCGTAGCGTGGGCCTTCCATCTGGGGCAGGCCGGACGGCTCATAGCGCGACGGCATGAGGAGGAAGTCGCTGCCCGCCTTGCCCAGCTCCGACAGCCACTCCTGGAACGGCCGGTAGGCCATGTGCCCGTCCGACTCCAGACTCAGCTCCCCCAGCGCTCGCTCAACCTTGGCGTCCCCGCTCGCCACCACTGCCACCTGTGCCCCCAGCTCGGTCAGGCAGCGCCGGACCACCGCGAGCAGAAGGTCTGGGCCCTTCTGCTCGTAGAGCCGGTTGGGCCAGAACAACAGCGGTCGGTCGGGCTCCCGGCGGAGCCCCATCGCACGCTGGAGGTCCTCCTTGTTGACCGCCTTGCCCTGCGGCAGGCTGTCGGTGTCGAAGCAGGTGATGTGCCTGCTCACAGAGGGGTTGACCGAGTCGTTGGGGGCGTTGAGGATGCCCGATGCCCGCCCCCCCGCGTACTTCTTGCGCACCGCATCACGCACCCCTGCGGGCACCAGCGCGGGGAGGTCTCCTCGTACCAGCTCGTCGAGGAAGGTGGCGCTCACCGTGTTGAACCAGTCGGCGGCGTAGATACCGCTCGCCGTAAAGTCCACCACGTTGCGCCGCCAATCGTCGCCCTCGAATCCGGGGTAGCGCGTGTAGTACAGGTTGTTCATGAACTCGGTGACGTCGATCCCGGAGCGGTACACGTTCTCTAGCGTCTCGTACTGGGTGAAGATGTTGTGAAGGGTGAAGAGGCTCTTGATCTGCCGTGCACGGGCGGCCGCCGGCAGCAGCCCGGTCATCCAGTCGTTGCAGTGGATGAGCTCGGGCTGGAGGTAGTCGAGCAGCGTCACCACGCCGGCCTGAAGAGCCTCGGCGCGGCGAATACTCGGGTGGAGCTCGGTCTCCTCGTACACGCCGGTGTGGGCGAAGGCGCTATGGCGGATCAGGTGGATCCCCTCCTCGCCCAGCAGCCGCACCATGCGCCCCAGCTCGGCGTCCGAGAGCCGCAGCTGGCTCCTGATGCGCTGGGCGTAAAGGGGCATGGCGATATGGATCTCGAAGTGACCCTTGCGCTGCAGCTGCTCGATGAGGCCCGCCGAGATGTCGCCCAGACCACCGCCCTTGACGGCCACCGCGTGGGCGAGGTTTCCCATCCCCTCGGGCAGCTCCGTGATCTCTGGTGTGCACAGGAGAACACGGGGGTGCTCGGCGTCGGACGGTCGGGACGCGGGTGAGGTCGAGTTCATCCCCATGAGCGTATCAGCAATGAGGCGTCAACGAGCGCGCCCTCACCGCGCAAGGAGGTTACGAGGCGGCACGAAGGCTGCGCAGGAGGTCGACGAACTTCTCCCGGGCCGGCCCGAGGGTGGCGTCCGGACCGGTCGCCTTGAAGAACCACGGGCCGCCGGGACCCTCCACGACGGCCCCCAGCAGCCGGGCGTCAGGCTGCGGTTCGCTCGGACCGGTGCCCATGCCGCTGGGCTTGAGGGTGCCACGAACGTCGACCACGTAGACGCGCAGGTCGCCCACCTCCAGCTGCTCGCGGCTTGGCTGGGTGCCCGGTGCAGGCTCCACCTGGTCCGCCCAGCGCTCGAGGTTCGCCTCGACTCCGCCGCCTCCGCCGGGGCCGAAGTAGAAAACGGTCAGGATCGCCTCGCCGCCTGAACCGGGGATGGCGGCCTGGGCCACACGCATGGATGAGGTCACGGCCTGCTGCCGCCAGCCGGCAGGGAGGGTGAAGGTAAGGCCCGCCGCGGTCACCGGCATCTTCGCGGGAGCGTGGTCGGCGACCGGCGCCACCGGTGCCAGACTCGACTGGGGGGGCGGGCTCTCCTTGGCGCAGCCAACAGCGAGGGCGAGAGGCACGACGGCAGCGAGGGTCACGAAGCGGCGCATGAACGACTCCCTTGAGCTGATGAGACGCCGGAGCGTCCCTTCAACGAACACCAGGTCCGTCGGTTTGTTTCCATGCTCCCTACGCCACGCCCTCGGGAAGCTCCTCGCCGAGCACAGGCCACCGGTCAGAGCTCATATCCCAGGCCTGGCTCTCGATGAGCGTCACCAGCACGTCGACGACACTGGGGTCGAACTGCGCACCAGCCTCGCGTTTGAGCTCGTCGAGAGCCTGGGATCGAGTGACGCCGCCGCGGTAGGGCCGGTCCGAGATCATGGCGTCGTAGGCGTCGACGGCCGCGATGATCCTCGCCTCCAGTGGGATCTCCTCCCCCTTGAGCCCAAAATACCCGCGGTACAGCACCCCCTCGGTGCGCCCGTCCCAACGCTCCTGGTGATAGCGAATGAAGGGGATGGCGGGCAGCAGAATATCGACGCTGGCGAGGATCTCCACTCCGATCTCCACGTGCGCCTCCATCAGGCGGCGCTCCGCAGTGCCGAGCGGGCCGTCCTTGTTCAGGATCTGCTCGGGCACCCCGATCTTGCCCACGTCGTGCAGAATTGCCGCGTAGCGCAGGAGCTCGAGACGGCGGCCCTCGATACCCAGCCGCTTGCCCACCGCCACCGCCAGCTTGGCCACCCGCTGCACGTGCCCCTGCGTGGAGCGGTCCTTGGCCTCGATGGCGGCGGCCAACGCGGTGACCACCCGTTCAAAGCTCTCCTGCAGCATCCAGCGGTGCTCGGACAGCTCGGCCAGCAGCCCGCGGGAGCGCGCGGAGTAAAGACCTGCCACCACCGCCGCGCCGGCGAAGATGACGAGATTGAGGTAGCTGGAGAAGACCTCCCGGAAAAGCACGGTCCGCCCAGGGGGCTGCACCAGCCGAAGGACCTCGAAGATGTACGCGACGCTCACCAAAGCGCTCGAGAGCAGGCCGGCGCCGACCCCACCGCGCACCGCCGCCACCAGCACGGCGACCAGGAAGAACGCCGCAAGCCAGTGGATGCTCACCCCGCCTCGTGGCACCAGCAGCTCCATGGCAAGGACCACGGCCCCGACCACTCCGGCCAGCAGCACCTGGTCCTGCCAGCGGCGGGCCCAGCCGTGCAGCATCGCCACCTCGGCGGGATCGAGCAGAAGCGCGGGACGCAGCAGCACGAGGACCGGCAGGGCGAGGAGAAACACCGTGCAGGCATCTCCCAGGAACCAGCTCACGGACACCAGGGCCACGTGCTGCCACGGGGCGTGTGGCGACGCCAGGAGGATCACCGCGGGCACGCCCAGCAGCGCCGAGGCGAAGGTGTTGAGGAGCGCGGCGTAGAGGAGGACGCGCAGCACCCGACGCGCCGTGGATCCCTCGGCACGAAGCGGCGCCATCGCCGGCACCGCCGCCTGCGCCGCCCCGGCCAGAGCGAAGTAGACCACCCGGGCGGGCGTGTTGGCGAGACCCCAGGGGGCGATGAGGAAGCCGAGGAAGACCGCGGCGGCGCCCCACCACCCGAGCAACACGCCGGCGAGAGCCGAGAGGGCGGCGGCGGGGAAGATCAACGACACACCCTCGGCCACCTCGAAGGCGGCCGCGGACCGGTTGAGACCGGCGCACGCCAGGGCCACCAGCGCGATCACCACCACGAGCCACGCGGCCCGCCACACCGTGTCTCCCCTTGGCATCATCCTCCCCCGCGGCGGAATAGTGTACCAGCCACCACGCCGGCAGCAGCCGTTTTCACCAGCGGTGGTCGGCGCCCAGGAGCCGGCCCATCTCGTCCGCTGGCAGTGGCGAGTGGAAGAGGTAGCCCTGGGCATAGAGACACTCGAGAGCGTGGAGCTGCGCGCGCTGCTCCTCGGTTTCGACCCCTTCGGCGATGGCCTCCATCCCCAGGCTACGCGCCAGGGTGATGATGGCGCGGACGATCTCCAGACCCTCCCCCCGCAGACCCAACCGGCTCACGAAGCTGCGGTCGATCTTGAGGCTGTCGATGGGGAAGCTGTTGAGGTAGGAGAGCGAGGAGTAGCCCATGCCGAAGTCGTCGAGGTGGACCTTGACCCCCAGCTGGCGCAGGCGCGACAGCACCTCCACCGCGATCTCTGCGTGCTCCATGAGCACGCTCTCGGTGATCTCTAGCACCAGGGAGCTTCCGTCCAGACCGGTGCGCTCGAGAACCTGGGCGACATCGTCGACCAGCTCCGGCCGGGTGAACTGGCGGGCCGACAGGTTCACACTGATCGCCACGGGACGACTGTTGGATTGGAGCACGTCGCGCCACTGGCGCATCTGCCGGCAGGCCTCCAGCAGGACCCACTGACCGATGGGCACGATGAGCCCCGACTCTTCGGCCACGTGGATGAACTCCTCGGGGTAGACCACGCCGCGGGTCGGATGCTCCCAGCGAATCAAGGCCTCGAGGCCCGCCGTGCGACCACTCTTCAGCGCCACGATGGGTTGATAGTGGAGCCGGAAGTCGCCCCGCTCGAGGGCGCGGCGGAGGTCGGTCTCGAGCTCGAGCAGCGCCACCGCACGGGCGTGCATTTCCACGTCGAACACGGCCGACTGCGACTTGCCGCGCGCCTTGGCCCGGTACATGGCGATGTCGGCGTCACGGAGGACTTCCTCAGCATGCTCGTAGCCGCTGGCGGAGAGAGCGATGCCGATGCTGGCGGAGGTGTACACCTCGTGCCCGTCGAGGTGGTATGGCTCGCTGACGCGGCTGTGCAGCCGGTCGACCAGGAAAGTGACGTCGTCCACGTCGTTGAGGTCGTCGAGCAGGATGGCGAACTCGTCCCCCCCCAGGCGCGCCACCGTGTCGCCGCGCCGCATGCTGGAGGCCAGACGCCGGCTGACCTCCTCCAGGAGACGATCACCGATGAGGTGCCCGAGGCTCTCGTTCACCAGTTTGAAGCGGTCGAGATCCAGGAAGAGAACCGCGAACTCGTAGTCGTCACGCCGCCGCGAGCGCGCCAGTGCGCCCGCGAGCCGGTCAAGGAAGAGCTCGCGGTTGGGCAACCCGGTGAGCCCGTCGTGAAACGCGTCGAACAGCAGCTGCTCCTCGGCGCGCTTGCGGTCGGTGATGTCCACCAGCGATGCGACGCTCAACCGGGTCCCCGGGATCGTCGCCACGGTGGCATAGATGGTGCGTCGCTCACCGAAACGGTTACGGAAACCGAACTCGAAGCTCTCGGGGGCGGGCCGCATGCTGGACATGACCAGGCGCTGGAACTGCATCAGCCGTTCGTGATCCTCGGGCACCACGAAGTCGGTCCACCGTTTCTTCTCCTCGACCTCGTTGACGGCGAAACCCGAGAGGCGGGAGAACTCACCGTTGGCTAGGGTGATCACCGCCCGATCATCGATGATCACGGTGGCGCTACCGGTGTTCTCGAAGATCGTCCGGTAGATGCTCTCGGAACGACGCAACGCCTCCTCGGTGTTCTTCAGCTCGGTGACGTCGCTGACGAACCCCTCGAGGGCCACCAGGTCACCATCCTCGTCGAACACGCCCCGGCCACGCTCCCAGACCCAGCGGACCTCCTCGGACTTGGTGATGATCCGGTAGTTGAGACTGAACGCCTCACGCCGTTCGATGGCCAGCTGCACCTCGTTCCACACCCTCTCGCGATCGTCAGGGTGCATGATGCGGCCAAAGGAGATGCTGCGGTTGTCGATCACGTCGGCGGGCAGGTAACCAGTGAGCTCCACCGCGCCCTCGCTGACAAACTCCATGGTCCAGTCGGCATCGTTGCAGCACCGGTAGGCCATTCCGGGCAGGTTGCTGAAGAGGGTGGCCAGGGCCCGCTCGCTCTCGCGCAGGCTCTCCTCGGTGCGCCGCTCGCGAGTGAGGTCGCGGATGCAGGCGACGCGCGCCCGACTGTTGGCGTAAGGAACCTCGGTGGCGCGGATCTCGACCAGCAGTGTGGTCCCGTCCTTGCGGCGCGCCAGCACCTCGTACGGACCGGGAGTCTCGGTGGCGATGTTGGTGGACACGATGCCGCGGTGTTGCGGGATCACGAGATCGAGCGCGTTGGTGCCGACGAGCTCGGAGGAGTCGCATCCCACCATCTCCCCCAACCGTTCGTTGCAGTCGAGGATCCGCCCGACTTCGTGGATCATGATGCCGTCGGGGGTGGCCTCGGCGAGCCGACGGAACCGCTCCTCGCTCTCCTTGAGCGCGTGCTCGGCGCGCTCGCGCTCCGTTACGTCGCGGAAGATCCCCTGCACGACCCGGCTCTCGCCCAGCTCGACGACGCCGGCCGAGATCTCCACCGGCACCGTGGTGCCGTCGGCCCGCCTGACCTTGAGCGGGCCGGAGACCGTCGTCGTCGCCTCCGCATGCTCGCGGAAGATCTGCGCATAGTCGATGCCGTTGCCAGTCGGGTGGAGCGTCTCCTGGTGCGTTCCCACCAGCGACTCTCTGGGCCTACCCAGAAGCCGCTCGGCCTGCGGGTTGGCATCGAGGATGAGCCCGCTGTCGGCATCCGCCAGGAGAATGGCATCGCTGGCGCACTCGAAGAGAAGACGGTTCCTCTCCTCGGTGTGCTTGAGCGCGTCCTCGGCTCGCTTCTGCATCGTGATGTCGGCCATGATCCCGTCGATGACGGGCCGGCCGGCGGCGGTCGTCGTCAGCCGCTCGGTCACCGCCACCCAGATGCAGCGGCCGTCAGGCCGGCGCAGCTCGAGCTGGTGCTCGTGCACCACTCCGTCGCGGCGCAGCTCGTTGACGAGCTGCCGCCGGTCGTCGACGCG
This sequence comes from uncultured Acidobacteriota bacterium, assembly GCA_963844845.1. Lineage (GTDB taxonomy): Bacteria > Acidobacteriota > Thermoanaerobaculia > Thermoanaerobaculales > Sulfomarinibacteraceae > CAWJPW01. Next base: position 758,226 of record CAWJPW010000003.1, on the reverse strand, counting down.
CAGGTAGTGCGGCGTGATGTCAAGGGGGATAGTCGCCTGGTCGGGGTTCAGGCCGACGATGTTGAGCAGCGCAGGGCTGGCGTGAAGAAGTTGGCCTTCCACGGATGACCGAAACGTGCCGACGCGGAGCGCGTCGAGCAGCAGCCTCAGGCTGTGCTCCTCCACGCCTCGCCCGCTCATGCGCGATGCCCGTCCGCACAGCGTTCGCAACCCCTCGCCGAGCGCTTCGGCCTCGAGGATGTCCACGAGCCCCGACGGCACGGCGTCACCGGCACCCAGGGCCACCACCGGCAGCCCGAGCCAGCGCGTGCGCACCGCCCCCAGGGCGCGGGTCGCCTCGTCGTCGAGCTGGGGCGTGGCCAGCACCACGGCGTCGGTGGCGCGCTCCTCCAGCGCAGCGAGCAGTGCCGCCGGGTGCTCGAGGTGGACGATGTCGCAGGGGGCGAGCTCCGACATGACGACACGCTCGGCTCCGGCGCGGGCGTGCGAGGACGCGATGAGAATCAACCGCAAGGGCTCGGTCATGGCTTCACGTGGTCAATGAAGACAGCAGACGCAGCGTTTCCGGGATGATACGTCGACCTGCCCGGCACCTCGCGATCGTCACGAGCCCGCCTTGCTCGCGTCCCCGCTGTCCTCAGTGGACGGGCTCGGCGAAGCCGACGCCCTCGTCCACACCGTTGTGCGTCCGAACAGCGAGATCCCCACGTAGCCGCGCACCTTGAGGTCCCCGTCCTTGGTGAACCAAGCCTTGCACTTGTAGGTCTTGCCGCTCTCGGGGTCGTAGATGGTGCCCCCGCTCCAGCTCTGGTCACCGGCCCACTCGAAGCCTCTCACCATCTCCAGGCCGAGGATCGGCCGCGCCCGCAGGTCGGGATCAGGGTTCTCACGATCCACCTTCGGCTTCCCGGCCATGCCGTCGGGATCGTCTGGCGGGAAGTCGGGCTGCTCGAGCCAGACGATCCGCCCGTCGTAATGGTCACCGTTGCGTGTGATCTCCACCCGGGCCTGTCCGTTCTCGCCGGGGGCGGTGAGCCAGAGCCCGAGGATCGCATCACCAGGATCTTCCGCGGCGCCAGCCGCAAGAGCCACCACACACAACACCACAGCGACCACTCCAGCGCGCGTCAGCCTGGTCATGAGCACCTCCCAAGATGTCTCCCAAGGTATACACCCTGTTTCATGGAAGCTCAACTCCAGCGGCGCGAGGCGACTGCGTCTGCCAACGCTGATCGCTCTACCTCCCGCCCGTTGCGCCTCTGATACACTCGGTCCTCCGCCATGAGCTCCTCGCCGCGGCTGCCCCGCCTCGTCGCCCCCACTTCACCCGCGGTGGTGCGCCGACAGGAGTCCGTCATCATCGGTCTCAACCTGGCGGTGCTCGCTGCCATCGCCTGGTCCCATCTCCTCTTCGAGACCCTCCTCGGAGTTCCCCGCCCGCTCTTCTTCGTCCTGCTCCTCGGGCGTTTCCTCATGCAGGGAGCCGAGTTGGCCTGGGTGCGGGCACGGTCGGGGTCGGCTGCGCACGACGCCTGGCTGATGCGCTACGCCAGCGCGTCGATCTGGCTCAACATCACCTTCGCCTTCGCCCTGTCCGCCGCCAGCGGGCTCGAGGACAGCCACTACGTGGCCCTCATGGTAATCCCGGTGATCGCCGCCGGCTTCCGCTACCGCCCGGCGGGCATCACCCTGGTCGTGGGGGTGACCGGTGCCCTCACCGTGCTCGAGGTGGGATTGTACTACCAAGCACATCAGGGGAGGGGAACGTCGGAGTACTTCGAGGCCGCCGGCGTCGCCCTGCTCTATCTGATCGTCGCCCTGGTGGTCGCCTTTCTCGCGGCCCAGCTGCGGCACGAGCAGGAGCGCCTCGCCCGCAGCCTCGACGAGCTGCGCAACACCAGGGACCAGCTGGTCCGCGAGGAGAAGCTCGCCGCCGTGGGGCGCCTCGCAAGTGCTGTGGCGCACGAGGTCCGCAACCCGGTGGCCATGATCACCTCCGCGCTCGCACTGGCGCACGAGCCTGCGTGCGAGGCCGGCAAGCGACAGGAGCTCTGTATCCTGGCGGCGCAGGAGGCCCGCCGCCTCGAAACGCTCACCGGGGACTTCCTCCAGTACGCCCGCCAGCGGGAGCCACGCCGGGAGCCCGCCGAGATCGTCACCACACTCGGCTACGTGGCGGGAATCGCACAGGGACGCGTGCCGCAGGCCGGCGTCGAGCTGAAGGTGGAGTGCCCCGCCGACCTCACCGCGTCGATCGATGCGGCCCAGGTTCATCAGGCGCTGCTCAACCTCCTGGGCAACGCCATCGACGCCACGCCCCCCGGAGGTCGGGTCGTCCTGGGCGCGGCCCCCGCCGAAGACGGCGGGCTCGAGCTCTGGGTCGACGACGATGGACCTCCGGTACCGGCCGACGATCTCCCCCGCCTCTTCGAGCCGTTCTTCACCACCAAGGCCCAGGGTACCGGGCTGGGCCTTGCCATCAGCCGCAACATCGCCCGGGCCCACGGCGGCGACCTCGTCCTGAGCCGCAACGACACGGGCTCGGTTCGTTTCACGCTGCGCCTTCCGCAGCGCGGCCCGGCTCCAGCTGGAGGGGAAGATGGCCCGCGTTCTGGTGGTTGACGACGAGCCCAACATGCGCCGGATCCTCGGCGCGATCCTCACGGGCGAAGGCCACACGGTGCATGAGGCCGAGGGCGTCACCGCGGCCCGCGCAACGCTGGCCTCCACTGCGGTGGACGTCATCCTCACCGACCAGCGCATGGCGGACGGCGAGGGCCTCGATCTCCTGGTGGACGCGCGTGAGCTCGATGCCGCGATACCGGTCGTGCTCATCACGGCCTTCGCCACCGTCGAGCTCGCCGTACGCGCCTTGCGCCAGGGAGCCTTCGACTTCGTGGCCAAGCCGTTCGAGCCCGACACCGTTCGCGCAGTCGTCCGGCGCGCTGCCGAGCGCGCCGAGCTAGTGCGTGAGAACACCCGCCTGAGGCGTCAGGTCCGCTCGCTGTCGGCCACCGACGAGCTGGTGGGCAACGGGCCTGCGCTCACTCGGCTGCGCGACCTCGTAGCCAGGGTCGCACCCACCGGAGCAACTGTGCTGATCACCGGTGAGACCGGGACCGGCAAGGAGCTGGTGGCACAAGCCATCCACGCCGCCAGCCCCCGCGCCGACGGACCCTTCGTGGCCGTCAACTGCGCCGGCTTCACCGATACGCTGCTCGAGAGCGAGCTCTTCGGCCACGAGCGCGGTGCCTTCACCGGGGCCGACCGTACCCGGCAGGGCGTTTTCGAGGCTGCCCATCACGGCACGCTCTTTCTCGACGAGGCCGGCGAGATGCCTCTGACCCTGCAGGCCAAGCTGCTGCGGGTGCTGATGGGCGGCGAGGTCCTCAGGGTCGGCTCCAGCGTGCCTCGACAGGTGGACGTGCGGATCCTCGCGGCCACCAACCGTGATCTCGAGGCCGAGGTTCGCCGTGGGGCCTTTCGCGAGGACCTCTACTACCGCCTCGCGGTGTTTCCCATCGAGGTTCCCCCGCTGCGCCAGCGCCGAGACGACATTCCCGCGCTGGTCGATCACCTCCTCGCCCGGATCGCCCGCGACCTCAAGATGCCACCCCGGCCCCTCGCCCCCGCGGCGATGGCCAAGCTCCTCGCCTATGACTTCCCGGGCAACGTGCGCGAGCTCCGCAACCTCGTGGAGCGTGCCTCGATCCTCGCCAGCGGTGACCGCGTCGAGGCCGCCGACCTTCCTCTGCCGGATGCCGACGACGCTGCCGCCACGCGGCTCGGCGACGGCGTCGCCGCGGCGGTTCCCGCCGCCACCGAGCTGCGTACCACCCTCGAAGCCGTGGAGCGCGGCCTCATCACGAGAGCCCTCGCCGCCGCCGACGGCGTCCAGGCCGAGGCCGCACGCCAGCTCGGGCTCTCGCGCAGCGCCCTCGCCTACCGCCTCAAGCGGCTGGGGCTCAACACCGACACCTTGTCGTGAGCTCTTGACGCCGCGAAGCCCTCGAGTTCAGAAATTTGTACAGCGGATGCATCGGTGCGCCCGGCTGTGGACGAGCTATAAATAGCAGGATCAATTACTTCGATCACGATTGCCCGACTTGGCACGCTCCTTGCCATAACGACGGGCGGGCCCACCGGGTCCACGATCAGGAACCGCCCACGAGTACGAACCGTGCAAGGAGGATCGAAGTCATGAAGCGTCTCACGCCCGCCCGCGTCACTGCCATCTCTGTCATCGCCCTCGGCCTGGCCTTCGCCACAGCCGGCCTCGGACCCGCCCGCACCGCCTCAGCCGGCTCGGCCGGGTCGCTGGCCAACCTGCAGGCCGCCTACAATGGTGAGAGCAACGCCCACGCTCGGTACCTGGCGTTCGCTGCCAAGGCCGACGAGGAGGGCTACGGAGCCGTCGCCAGCCTCTTCCGCGCCGCCGCCCAGGCAGAGCAGGTGCACGCAGCCAATCACGCCAAGGTTATCGAGATAATGGGCGGCACTGCCATCGCCGACGTCAAGGAGCCCGACGTCAAGTCCACCCGGGAGAACCTCCAGGCCGCCATCGCCGGTGAGAGCTACGAACGCGACACCATGTACCCCGAGTTCCTCGCCCAAGCGCGGGCCGAGGGAAACCGCGACGCCCTGCAGACCTTCAACTACGCGAAGACCGCGGAGACCGAGCACGCGCGGCTCTACCAGCAGGCGCTCGACTCGCTCGACTCGTTGACGGGAAGCTCCGCCACGACCTACTACGTGTGCTCGGTATGCGGCTATACGACCACCACGCTCGACTTCAGCAAGTGCCCGTCCTGCTTCGAACCCAAGGACAACTACCGCCAGGTGAGCTGAGCCGCGACCAACCAACCACCCCCGCCCGCCACCGGCGGGCGGGGGCTCGACCCCATGGGAGGCCCCATGTTCGAGCTGCCACCAATCCCGACCTGGGACGGACTCCATCCCCTCATCGTCCACTTCCCCATCGCGCTGCTCCTGCTGGCGCCGCTCTTCGTTGCCCTCGGCCTCGTCGTCGGTCGACGCGGCACGCCGTACCTTGTCGCCGGCCTGCTCCTCATGGCGTTGGGCACCACGGCCTCGTTCGTGGCGGTGGAAACCGGCGAGGCTGCCGCCCGCCTCGCCGAGCGTAGCCCCCAGATCAACGCGGTCCTCGAGCACCACGAGGAGCTCGCTGAACGTACCCGGCTGCTCTTCACGCTCCTCACAGCCGTCTTTGCGGGCCTCCTCGCGGTGCGGCACTTTGCCGGAGAGCGCCTGGGACGCGGCGCGTTCACTGGCGTCGTCGTGCTTTTCCTCGCAATCTATGGAGCCGGAGCGATCACCCTGGCCAACACCGCCCACAACGGCGGCCGACTGGTGCACGAGCTGGGCGTGCGCGCCTTCGTTGCACCATCGGCTGTGCAGCCGACCTCCAGCTCCGCCCGCGGCGAGCACGACTGACCGGGAATGCGCAGGCCGGGTCGACGGCTTGACCCGCCTGCAGGCGCGTGCTCCCATGCGCCCTGCCGGGAGGTCGCATGGACGAGGCCGCCATCTTCATCGGCAGCGCCAACCGCAGCCTGGGCGAAGCAGCGGCGGCGATCCTCGGCATCGTGCCCGCCACCTGCCGGGTCTCCCGTTTCCCCGACGGCGAGGTGGCGGTGCGGCTCGAGCACCCGGTCCGCGGTGCCGACGTGGTTCTTGTCCAGGGCACCTCGGCGCCGGTGAACGACAACCTCATGGAGCTTCTCGCCCTGGCCGACGCCTGCCGGCGCGCCGCAGCGCGCCGGATCACCGCTGTGATCCCCTACTTCGGCTACGCCCGCATGGACACCCGCGGCGGCCGGCGGGAGCCGCTCACCGCGCGGCTGGTGGCCCAGCTCATCGAGACCGCAGGGGTCGCTCAGGTCATCACGGTGGACCTGCACACACCGCAGATCGAGGGCTTCTTCACCGCCCCGTTGGACAACCTCAGCGCAGTCCCAACGCTGTGTGACACGCTGGCGACGGAGCTCGACGAGGACGCGGTGGTGGTGGCTCCGGACCTCGGCGCCGCGCGGCTCGCGACCCGCTATGCCCGCGCTCTCGGCGCGCCCCTCACGGTGCTCCACAAGCAGCGCCACAGCGGCAGCGAGGTGGCGGTCACCCACCTGGTCGGCGAGGTGGGAGGGCGCAGCTGCGTGATCGTCGACGACATGATCTCCACCGGCGGCACGGTGGCGAGCTGCGCCGAAGCGCTCCGCGACGCCGGCGCCCGCGAGGGCACCATCGCCGTGGCCACACACGGTGTGCTGGTTGCGGGCGCGCGGCAAACCATGCTTGAGGCCGGCGTCACCCGTCTCGTGCTCAGCGACACGATTCCCCTGGCCCCGGCACCCGGGGCCGAGGTACACACGGTGTCGGTCGCGTCGCTCCTCGCCGAGGCCATCCGCCGCGTTCTCGGGGACAAGACCTTGGCCGAGCTCTTGTAGCCCGCAGCCCGCACCAGTCTTCTGCTGCGATGAAGCCGGGCGCGGGCTGCGGGCTTCCGGCTCCGAGAGACTCAAGAACAGACGACTGTGAGGTCGTGAAGGCTGCCGACACCTACGGGCCACGAAAAACACGGTGGTGGTATCGGCAGCTTGGATCGCCCAAGCAACTCTTGATCAGTCGGCGCGGAGGCGCTGCCAGGTGCCGCGCTCAAGGAAGCTCTCGTCGACGTGGCTCTCCATGGTCTCGAGGAGGGCCAGCGGCACGGTGAACGAGAGCACGGCCCTGCCCAGCTGCCGGCGCACGTTCTCGCGCGCCGACAGGTCGGTGAGCCCGAGCACCGCGCGCGGCCGGCGCGCCTCGGCCTCGCGGTAGGCGAGGATTCCGAGCTGTTGACAGGCCGCGGCGTACGGTGCGATGACTCGATCGCCTTCGCCGGCGTCGAAGTTGGCCAGCACCACCAGGGCCGACACCTGATCGGGATCGGCGAAGAAGGTCACTGACACGGGGCGCTCGTCCTCCGCCACGGCCGACAGCGGCTTCAGCACCACGTAGGCCGCCGGGACCTCCGTGATGGGCAGAGCGTCCACGAAGCGGTGGACCACCTCGGGGCTCGCCATGTAGCGTTCGCCGCGGACGAAGTCGTCGAGGAACTCCGGTCGCACGTGCGGCGCCAGCGCCTCGGCCACTGCCCGGCCCTCCGCGCACGCGTCGTTGCCATCGGACAGGAAGCGGGCAAAGGCGCCCTCGCCGCCCGGGAACTGCCGATAGCAGTTGCCGAACCCGAGCCCGACACCGCCGCCCCAGCAACCCCAGGTCTCGTGGTCCACCACCGCCGTGCGCCCGCGAGCGGCGCCGGCCGCGAGAAACATGACGCAGCCCCAACGCCCCGGCTTGAACTGCACCGCCCCCGCGGGCCGCTCGTCGCTCCACAGCAACGCCACCGGTTCGTGCTCGAGCCCTAGCTTTTCGGCGATCAGGCTTCTCATCGCCACCTCCCCGGCCCCCCCGGGCACGGGCCTGCCACCGTATCGACTCCTACTATGCCTCGCTCGCGGCAGGCTGCTCCTCCATGGCCTTGGCCCGCTTGAGCAGCGGCATGTGCCGGCCCAGCCAGCCCTGGACGTGGTCCATATAGACGTAGACCACCGGGGTCACGAAGAGGGTGAGCAGCTGCGAGAAGAGGATGCCTCCCACCACTGCCAGGCCCAGGGGCTGGCGCGACTCGGCCCCGGCGCCGATGCCCAAGGCGATGGGCATGACACCGAAGAACGCCGCCATGCTGGTCATCATGATGGGCCGGAAGCGCACAACGCAGGCCTCGTAGATGGCGTCCACCGAACTCTTGCCCTCGTTACGCTCGGCCTCGAGGGCGAAGTCGATCATGATGATGCCGTTCTTCTTCACCAGCCCCACCAGCATGATGATGCCGACGAAGGCGTAGATGTTGAGGTCGGTGTGGAAGATCAGGAGCGTCAGGAGGGCGCCGAAGCCCGCCAGGGGAAGGGCCGACAAAATCGTAATGGGGTGGATGAAGCTCTCGTAGAGGATGCCGAGGACGATGTAGATCACAACAATGGCCAGGACGAGGAGCAGCCCGAGACCCGACATCGACGACTTGAACGCCTCCGCGGTGCCCTGGAAGCTCATCGATATGGTGTCCGGGACCAGGCCCTGGGCGGCCTGCTCGACCCGGTTCACCGCGTCGCCCAGGGAAACGCCCTCGAGGGTGTTGAACGACAGCGTCACCGCCGGGAGCTGACCGGAGTGATTCACCGACAGCGGCCCGGTGGTCTGCTTCTGGCTCACCATCGCCTCCAGCGGCACCAGCTCGCCGCTGCTCGAGCGAACGTAGAGGAGATGCAGGTCGGAGGGCGCGGTCTGGTACGCCCGCTCCACCTCCATGATGACGCGGTACTGGTTGTTGGGGGCGTAGATGGTGGAGATCTGGCGGGCTCCGTAGGCCGAGTACAGAGCACTCTCGATGGCCTCCGCGCTCACACCCAGCGCCGATGCCTGGTCCCGGTTGATCTCGATCTGGACCTCGGGGTTCTTGAGCTGGAGGTCCGAGGTCACGTCCACGAGGCCGGGGAGCTGCCTCATCTTGGCCTCGAGCTGCGGCGCCACCTTGTACAGCTCCGAGGTGTCCGGGCCCTGCAGGGTGAGCTGGTACTGGCTCTTGGTGAGCCTGCCGCCGATGCGGATCGGCGGCAGGTTCTGCAGGTAGACGTTGATCCCCGGGACCGTGGCCAGCTTGGGACGGAGCTGGGCGATGATCTGGTCCACCGAAGGCCGCTGGCCGCGCGGCTTGAGACGGATGAAGAGCACCCCGGTGTTGGTGCCCCCCATGCCGCCACGACCCGCCGACGACATGAACGACTCCACGTTGGGGTTCTGCGTGACGATCTCCGCCAGGGCCTTCTGGTGCTTGACCATCGCGTCGAACGAGATGCCTTCGGCGGCCTCGGTGAACCCGAAGATCTGGCCGGTGTCCTCCGAGGGAATGAAGCCTTTGGGCACCAACGTGAAGAGGTACCCCGTGGCCAGCGTGATGACGAGGGCCACCAGGACGACCACCATCCGGTAGCGCAGCGACCAGCGCAGGCCCACCTCGTAGACCTTGAGCATGCCATCAAAGGACCGCTCGAAGAAGCGGTACAGCGCGCCGTGGTCCTCGTCCTTCTTGGGCCGCAGGAAGAGGCTCGAGAGCATCGGTGTGAGGGTCAGCGAGACCGCGCCGGAGATGAGCACCGCAACGCCGATGGTCACCGCGAAGGAGCGGAAGAGGCGTCCGATGATGCCGCCCATGAAGAGCACCGGGATGAACACGGCGGCCAGCGACAAGGTCATCGAGATGATGGTGAAGCCGATCTCCTTCGACCCCCTCATCGCCGCCGTGAAGGCCGGCTCGCCGTGCTCCATGTGGCGCACGATGTTCTCCAGCATGACGATGGCATCGTCCACCACGAAGCCCAGGGAGAGCACCAGCGCCATCAGGGTCAGGTTGTTGAGGGAGTACCCCATGAGCTCCATCGCCGCGAAGGTGCCGACGATGGAGAGGGGCATCGACAGCGACGGAATGATCGTCGCCGAGACGTTGCGCAGGAACAGGAAGATGACCAGGACGACGAGGAGCAGGGTGAAGACCAGGGTGTACTTGACGTCGTTCACCGACTCGCGGATCGACACCGAGCGGTCGAAGAGGACGTGCATCGACACCGACGCAGGAAGCTGCTGGCGGAAGGTGGGCAGCAGGTCGCGCACCGCCTTCGCCACCGCCACCGTGTTGGTGCCGGGCTGGCGCTGGATGGCGAGCACCACCGAGCGCTGGTCCACATACCACGCCGCGGTCTTGTCGTTCTCGACCCCGTTGACCACCTGGGCGACCTCGTCCAGCCGAACCGGCTTGCCGTCGCGGTAGGCGATGATCAGCGGCCGGTACTGCTCGGCGTCGGTGAGCTGGCCGTTGGCCTTCACGGTGAACGCGGTGTGCGGACCCCACAGCGTCCCGGTGGGGAGATTGACGTTGCCGTTCTGCACCGCGCTGGCCACCTCGTCGAGACCGATGCCGCGGGTGGCCAGCGCCTTTGGATCGAGCTTGATGCGCACCGCGTACTTCTGCGAGCCGTAGACCATCACCTGGGCGACGCCGCTCACCGTGGAGATCCGCTGCGCCATCAGCGTCTCGCCATACTCGTCGAGGGTGTACAGCGGCAACGAGGGCGAGGTGAGGGCCACGTAGAGGATCGGCTGGTCGGCCGGGTTCACCTTCTGGTACGAGGGCGGGCTCGGCATGTCCTGGGGAAGCTGCCGGTTGGCACGGGCGATGGCCGCCTGGACGTCCTGGGCGGCGGCGTCGAGATTGCGCGAGAGCGCGAACTGAAGGGTGATCTGGGTGTTGCCCAGCGAGCTCGACGACGACATCGAGTCGATGCCGGCGATGGTGGAGAACTCCCGCTCCAGAGGCGTCGCCACCGACGAGGCCATGGTCTCGGGGCTCGCGCCGGGCAGGCTCGCCTGCACCTGGATGGTGGGGAAGTCGACGTTGGGGAGGTCCGACACCGGCAGCAGGCGGTAGGCCATGACGCCGAAGATCATCACCCCGAGCATGATCAGGGTGGTGGTGACGGGCCGGCGGATGAAGAGCGCCGAGACGTTCATGAGCCCTCACCCCGGCCGGGGGTCCCAGGCTGTTGGCCGGCCTGCTCTCCGAGGCTCGCCTTCACGTCCACCTTCGCACCCGGGGTGAGGCGGAGCTGGCCGTCGGTCACGACCTGCTCCCCGGCCTGGACTCCCTCGGCGATCACGGTGCTGTCCTCGTACTCGCGGTCCACCGTGACGGGGCGCTGCTCGGCGGTGCCGTCTCGCTTCACCACCCAAACGTAGGTACCTTCCTGACCGCTCTGCACCGCCTCGGTGGGCACCACCACCGCGTCTGGCTGCTCGCCGAGCCGCAGCCAGACGTCGACGAACTCGCCGGGCCACAGGCTCTCGTCCAGATTGGTGAAGGTGCCCTTCAGGAGCACTGTGCCGGTGCTCTCGTCGACCGCGTTGTCCACGAACGCCAGGGTGCCGTCCACCTGGTTGCCGCCCTGACGCGAGGCCGCCCGGATCCGGAGCTCGTTCCCGACAGCGAGCCGCTCACGAATGCGGCCCAGGTACTGCTCCGGCACCGAGAAGCCGATGTCGATGGGTTGAACGCGGTTGATGACCACCAGCGTCTTGTCGTTGGCCTTGATCAAGTTCCCGGCGTGGACCAGGAGATTCCCGGTCCGCCCGGCGATGGGGGCCGAGATGGTGGTGTACTCCAGCTGCAGCCTCGCCTCCTCGATGGCCGCCCGGTCACCATCCACGGTCGCCGCGAGGGCGTCGGCCGTGGCCTTGGCCTGATCGTACTGCTCCTGGGTGACGAACGACTCCTTGACCAGCTTCTCGTAGCGTCTGACGTCGGCCCTGGCGTTCTCGAGCTGGGCCTGGTCGCGGGCGAGCTGGGCCTTGGTCCGGGCGAGCGCGGCCTCGAACGGGCGCGGGTCGATGGTGAAAAGGAGCTGCCCCTTCGTCACCTCGTCACCCTCCTTGAAGTGGACCGCCTGAAGCTGGCCGCCGATCCTTGCGTTGACGTTCACCGTCGACGACGCCACCACGTTGCCGATGGCGTGGATCTCGAGGGGGACCGTCGCGGTGGTGACCGCCGCCGCCCGCACCGGAACGGCACCGCCACCGGCGTGCTGCTGCGCGGCGCCACCACCGCCGCAGCCGGCGACGACCAGGGCCGCCCCGACGAGGAGACCCAGCGGTGTCATCAAGCGTTGCCGAGAGGCCTCCGCGGCGGCGTGAATGCGTGAGGAGTGAGGTCCCGTCATGGCTTCTGCTTCTCCGTGGGCTCGGTGGTCAGCGAGTCGGCGAATACCTTGAGCGTCGCCGAGGGCGAATCGAGAAAGCCGGTGGCATGGGCGAGGTTGGCGAGTGCCAGCAGCCAGTCGCTGCGCGCCTGAATGTCCTGGGAGCGGGCCAGCGCAAGCGACGCCTGGGTGGTCAGGAGGTCGAGGATACTCCCTACGCCCTCCTTGTAGCGGGCGAGCGCCACACGGTTCGACTCGTCAGCACTGGCGAGCAGATCGCGTGCAGTGGCGAGGCGCTGCTGTGCGGTCTTGAGATCGGAAAAGGTCGACCACACGTCGAGGATCACCTGCTGCTCGTAGCTGTGCGCCTGCGCTTGGCTCACCACCGCATTGGCCTCGGCCTCCTGCACCTTGAACGAGTGATCGTAACCGGTGAAGAGCGGAAACCTGAGCCCAACCGCGGCCGACCAGTTGTTCGCCCTTGCGCCGCTGATCTCCTGCGGCGCCCAGTAGTAGGCACGGTTGGCGCTGCTCGACAGGCTAATTGACGGCCGACCTTCGGCCCTGATAGTGCTCACGTGGCGGGCCGACTGCTCGGCCTGCCAGCGAAGCGCCGCCAGATCGGGGCGGTTGACGAGCGCACGGTCGATGAGGTCCTCCACCTTGCCGGCTACCTCGACGGCCGGGAGCTGCGCGGGCAGCTCGCCCACGTCGAAGTCGGTCGTAGCCGGGATGCCCATGGCGGTGGCCAGACCTCCGCGCAGGGTGTCGATCCGACCGGCGACGGTCTGGTACTGTAGCCGCGCCTGTGACAGGGCGGTCTTGGCCTGAAGCACGTCGGCCACGGTGGCGACACCCACCTCCTTCCGCCGCGTGGCGGCGTCCAGGTTGGTCTCGGCCTCCTTGACCGTCGCCTCCAACGCCTTGAGCTGTGCCCGCGCTCCCAGGTACTGGAAGTACGCCTGCTCGACCTGGAGCACCACGTTCTGGATGGCGGCGTCGTGCTGCCAGTCGGCCGCGACCAGCGTCGCCTTCGCCTCAGCCACCCGGGCCGGCCGGCCGCCGAAGTCGAAGACCAGCCAGTTGAGGTCGATGCCGGGCTCCAGGACCCCCTGGCGGAAGGAGAAGCGGCCGCCCACCGCCGAGCCCTGATTCGCCGCCACGTCCGCCGTGAGGTCTACCGAGGGCAAGTAGTCGGCGCGCTTCTGACCCACCCGGGCCGCCGCGGCGCGGGCCGCGAACCAGGCCGCGCGTGTGTCGTCGTTGTTGGCGAGGGCGATGCCGACGATGTCGGTCAGGCTCAGCTCCTTGGCCAGCTCCTGCCAGTTGGCCGGCAGCTCCACCTTGGGCCTCGCGGTCGCGCCGACGTCGGTGGGGGGCGCGGGCAGCTCCGCGGCGCGCTGGGCCGGGTTCGCGGGTACCGGTTCACCTGTCATCCACGACGGTGTGGTCGCGCAACCGAGGTACATCGGCATCACCAGCACCAGGACAGCAGCGGTGCGGCAGGGGTTCATCACGTAGCGGTCCCTTCTGCGTAGCCGCGAATCCCCGCGGCGGTGAACTGGACGATGTGGTCGACGAGCTCGACGAGATCTGGCTGGGGGCCGGCGCGTCCGCTCAGGTGCTCGGTGAACCGCACCAGGTGGAGCACGTGGGTGAGCTGGGCCACGAACGACTCCACACACATTCGCATACTGCCCCGCCCGACGGCCGGCTCCGTCGCCACCAGGGCGTCCACGAGCACCTCGCGGATCGGACCGATCATCCGATCCAGGAAGAGGTCCGGCTCCAGCTGGGGGTCAAGCAGCTCGCGACCGAGCAGGAGCACCAGCAGCCTGCCACCCGAGGCCACCACCAGGGGCTCGAGGAAGGCATTGGCAAAGGCCCGGAGCACCTCTTCCACAGTGGCGGACCCTCCGCTCGCTTCCACAGCCCGGCGGACGCTGGCGATGCGCTGCTCGCGCAGCAGCTCCAGTCGGCGGACGAAGACCTGCCTGTACAGGTCCAGCTTGCCGCCGAAGTGGTAGTTCACCGCCGCCACGTTGCAGCCCGCCTCCCGCGTAATCTCCCGCACCGAGGTCCCCGCGTAGCCCGCCCGCGCGAAAAGCTGCTCCGCAGCATCGAGCAGCCGCTCGCGCGCCGGAATCGAGGGACCGTTGAAGGTGGAAGCTGATTTCATGATCCAACGACCGTATCCAACGATCGTATGAAGCGTCAAGTACACGCCCAAGCAACAGAGCACGCCAATCCTCGATTCCGGCTCACTTCAGCCAGCCATCGAGGTCGTCCGCGGGCCGTGGAGTGGGTCACCATGGAACCCTCATCCGAGCCGCCCGCCACCCGACACAGCCCGGGTTGGCGGCGGTGCCCATGCCCGTGTACTCGGAGGACGAGATGGTCCCGAGGGGAGCCGACGACGGCTCGTCGAGCTTCCCGAAAAAGCCCTTCGACATGAAGACCCTCGCCCGCAAGATCCGGAAAACCCTGGCACGCGCCCGCCGCTGACCGGGCCGCAGATCAGGGCCCGGTCTCGAGCAGGTACCCCTTGGCGAGCTCGGTGTAGGCCGCAACCTGGTCACGCTGCCAACCGCGCGAGCGACCCAGCTCGCGGGCGAGCAACTCGGCGACCGACGGCGCCGCCGCAATGCTGGCGCGGGCGTCGAGCAGCAGCGCCCGGGTGCGCCGCGCCAGCACGTCCTCCACCGTGCGCGCCATTTCGTGCCGAGCGGCCCAGACCGCCTCGCCACGCAGGTAGGGCAACCGGGGCTCGAGCGGCGCATCCCAGCCGCGCCGCTCGCGCAGCAACGCACCTACCGCCGGTGCGTCGGAACCGTAGACGTCGAGGGGCGGCTCGGCGCCAGGCACCTTGAGCCAGCCGTGCAGGCGCAGGCTGGCGGTGGTGGATGGGCGCTCGTCCAGGCCCGCCACGACCGCGGCCTGATCCACCGTATCCTCAGCCATCTTGCGGTAGGTCGTCCACTTCCCACCGGTGATGGTGACCAGGCCGGAGGCCGAGATCGTGAGCGTGTGGTCGCGGGAGAGCGACGCCGTGTCCTTGCCCTCGCCGGCGCGCACCAGCGGGCGCAGCCCGGCGAAGACGCTGAGCACGTCGGACGGCGCGGGGTCGCGGGTGAGGTAACGCGCGGCGTAGGACAGGAGGTAGTCGATCTCCTCGGCCAGGGGTCGTGGCTCGAGCTCGACGCTGTCGACCGGGGTGTCGGTTGTGCCCACCACCACGCGGCCGTGCCACGGCACCGCGAACAGCACGCGGCCGTCGTCGGTGTGGGGCACCATGACCGCGCTGTCGCCGGGCAGGAAGCTCGAGTCGAGCACCAGGTGCACGCCCTGGCTCGGCTGGACGATCGTCTGCGCCCCCGGCTCGTCCATCCGGCGAACCACATCCGTAAACACCCCGGTGGCGTTCACCACCACCCGGGCGTTGAGCCGGTAGTCCGTGCCGCTCTCGAGATCGCGGGCCACCACCCCGGTGACCAGCCCGTCCTGCTTGCTGAGCGCGGTCACCGGCACGTAGTTGACGACCGCGGCGCCGAGATCGGCGGCCGTCTCGGCCAGGTTCACGGCGAGGCGCGCGTCGTCGAACTGGCCGTCGTAGTAGATCACACCGCCGCGCAGGCCCTCCGGCTCGACGGTGGGCAGGCGCTCGAGGGTCTCCTCACGCGACAGGGTCTTCGACGGCTGCAGTCCCAGCTTGCCGGCCAGCATGTCGTAGAGCTTGAGGCCGACGCCGTAGAACGGCCCCTCCCACCAGTCGTACGTGGGCACGATGAACGGGAGATGGCGCACCAGATGAGGCGCGTTGCGAATCAGGAGGCCACGCTCTTTGAGTGCCTCGAGCACCAGGGCCACGTTACCCTGCTGCAGGTAGCGAACTCCGCCGTGCACCAGCTTGGTGGAGCGCGACGACGTCGCCTTGCCGAAGTCGTGCTGCTCCAGCAGCAGCGTGCGGTAACCGCGCGCCGCAGACTCTACCGCGGTACCGAGGCCGGTGGCGCCGCCGCCGATGACGATGAGGTCCCAGTACTCGGGAGCCTCGAGGCGAGCGACCATCTCGTCCCGGTTCATGGACTGCCTCCCACCGTTCGCGGTTCCCAGTCGCGTGCCCTCTCGAGCGCCTTCCGCCAGCGACTCAGGAGCTCCCGACGCCGCGGCTCCGCCATCTCCGGTTCGAAGCGCGCTGACTCCCGCCAGTGCCCGGAGATCTCCTCCTGGTCACGCCAGAAGCCCACCGCCAGCCCGGCCAGCGCCGCCGCGCCAAGGGCGGTGGTCTCGGTGACCTCCGGCCGCACCACCGGCACGCCGAGGATGTCGGCCTGGAGCTGCATGAGCAGGTCGTTGGCGGCGGCGCCTCCGTCCACCCGCAGCTCCTTCAGCGGCGTACCGCAGTCCCCGTCCATGGCGGCGACCACGTCCGCAACCTGGAAGGCGATCCCCTCCAGGGCGGCGCGGGCGAGGTGGCCGGCGCTGCTCCCACGGGTGAGGCCCACGATCGTGCCCCGGGCGTACTGGTCCCAGTAGGGCGCACCGAGCCCGGCGAAGGCCGGCACCATGTACACGCCGCCGTTGTCCGGCACCGACCGCGCCAGCGCCTCGACGTCGGCGGCCTCACGGATGAGCCCGAGCCCGTCGCGCAGCCACTGCACCACCGCACCGGCGATGAAGATGCTCCCCTCCAAGGCGTAGCACACACCGCCGGGGAGCTGCCATGCCACCGTCGTGAGCAGCCGGTGCCGCGACGGTACCGCCTCGTGTCCGGTGTTGAGGACCAGGAAACAGCCGGTGCCGTAGGTGTTCTTGCCCTGTCCCGGCGCGAAGCAGCCCTGGCCGAAGGTCGCGGCCTGTTGGTCCCCCGCCATGCCAGCGATGCGCACCCGGGCGCCGAGGATCCCGCCCGCCGTCTCGCCATACACCTCGGCGCACGAGCGTACCTCGGGCAGCACGGCGCGCGGGATCGCCAGGAGCTCGAGCAGCTCCTCATCCCACTCGAGCCGGTGGATGTCAAAGAGCAGGGTGCGCGCAGCGTTGGACGCGTCGGTGACGTGCACCGCACCATCGGTGAGCTTCCACACGAGCCAGCTGTCCACCGTGCCGAAGGCCAACTCACCGCGCTCGGCGCGGGCCCGCGCCCCGTCCACGTGATCGAGGATCCAGCGCAGCTTGGTCCCCGAGAAGTAGGCATCGAGCATGAGACCGGTCCGCGCGCGGAACCGCTCCTCGAGACCATCCGCCTTGAGACGGTCCACCATCTCGGCCGTGCGGCGGTCCTGCCAGACGATGGCGTTGTGGATTGGCGCCCCGGTGCGGCGGTCCCACACGACCGTGGTCTCTCGTTGGTTGGTGATACCCACCGCGGCGAGGTCGGAGGCACGGACGCCGGCCGCCGCAAGGGCCTCCGCGGCCACCCCCGACTGGGTCGCCCAAATGGCGGCCGGGTCGTGCTCCACCCATCCTGGGCGGGGGAAGATCTGGGGGAAGGCCTTCTGGGCGACGCCACAGACCCGGCCTTCGTGGTCGAAGACCATGGCCCTCGAGCTGGTGGTCCCCTGGTCGAGGGCGAGGATGAAGTCCGGCATGGTGATCTCCTCGAACGAGGATAGCGCGACCGGCCCCCCAGCAGCTCCCATCGTTCGACCGTTTCTCCACTGCCACCGCCGCCGGGCAGGGGGCGACCCGCTGCGCGCCGGGCCGCGAGCGCCGGCGCGAGACCGAAACCTTCGTATGCCTACAGCACCGGCTTCGCGACGGCGAGCCAGGCGGCGAGGGCTCCCAGGAGCGGGAGGACGAACCAGAGCACTCGAGCCAGCCCGGCAGAGCGTTTCAAGGCCACTACCGAAGCCCCCATGAGCAGCCAGATTCCGAGCTTGAGCCACGCCCAGCCCGGGATCCCTCCGGCCATGAGGCCGAGCCGCGCGAGGAGTCCGAAACCCGCCACCAGGATGATGGCGAGGGCGACCCCGTGGCTGACAACCGCCAATCGGCGCCCCACCACACTCCGTTTGAACGATCCGCTCATCCCCAGCAGTGCCATGCCGCCCAGGGACATGAAGAGGAACACCACGCCGAGCAGGTGCAGAACCTTGTACGCCTGATAGCTCATCATTCCTCCTTCGCGGCGGTTGTGGAATGGGCCTGCGGCGGCCCGGCCGTCGCGACGCTGTCCACCCGCGCGCGAGATCGTTCACCATCGCCGTCGGAGCTCCACGTCCGCTGCAGCACCCGGCCCTTGCCCCCGGCCTTGACCTCGTACATCAGGCTATCAGCGGCGGCGACGGCGGCTTCGAGGGTGGCCGGCGCCAGCGTGAAGGTGATGAAGCCGGCGGAGTAGCCGACGGCACAGCCGCTGGCGGCGAGTACCGGGCGGAGGCGCACCTCGAGCTTGGCCATCACCGCTGCGGTGCCCGCTTCGGCGGTCTCGGGCAGGAGCAGCGCGAACTCGTCCCCGCCCAGCCGGGCCACCAGGTCCTGTGCGCGCACCGCGTCACGGAGACCTGCGGCAATCCCTCGCAGGAGACGATCGCCTGCGGCATGCCCGTGGCGATCGTTCACGCGCTTGAAGTCGTCGAGGTCCAGGTAGCCCACGGTGAAGGGATGGCCGTGGCGCCGGGCGAGCTGGAGCAGCCGCGCGCCCTCCTCGTAGAACGCCCGGCCGTTCATGGCGCCGGTGAGGCCGTCGGCGCGCGCCAGCCGTTCCTCCACCGCGATGTGGGTTCGGATCCGGGCCACGAGCAAGGAGGTGATCACGAAGAAGCCGAGGCGTACGCCGACGTTCCACACAGGAATCAGCGCGGAGGAGTAGGCCTGTCCGCCGCCAACGTCCACGGCGAGCCAGGCGGCGGCGGACAGCAGCGCCGTCGCGAGACCGAGGGTGCGGCCTCCGTAGGCCGCCGCCAGCGACACCGGTACGAGGTAGAAGATGGAGAATGACAGCTCGCTTCCGGTGATCCAGTCGAGGGCGGCGACGGCGGACAGCAGCATCATGGCGAGAGCCGCCACCGCGACCCGGGAGAGGCGGCGCAACGGCACGTCGAGAAGCCACGCCGGCCGGCCGCCGCCTGCGTTCTTCACGACACCCGGCGCCTCCCTCACACGGCACTCCGCTCCGCTCGCTCGCGCCAGAAGGCCCGCCAGAGCCGCAACGAGCCGGCGGCGAGGGCCACCCCGATGGCGAGGTAAAGGAGCCCCACCACCGCGTGCGGCAGCCCGCTGCTGCGCAGGAGGCGGCCACCCACCGACATGACCGCGACCAGCAGCCACGAGCGCGGCGAGAGGAAGCCGCCGAGGCAGCGGCCGTCGCCGCGCTGCCGGATGCGCTCGGCGATTCGGGCCGCCACCCGCCCCAGCACGAAGATGGCCTTGAGCACGCCCACCACGACCGCAGCGGCCATGAGCAACACCATGAAGCGCGGCTCGGCGCCCAGCGTCCAGCGGGCCCCCACCGCGGCCAGCACCACTCCCACAGTGGTCCACAGCAGCGCAGCCAGGAGCAGGTGAACCCGCGCCGGCGCGGCGGGCTTCAAGTCGGCGACATGCACATGCACGGCCTCATTGAATCCCAAATATCGCTCGATTACCAGTGGCGACGTGGCGCCGCTGGCGACGGCTCACTTCATGCTGAGCTTGCCGGGATCGAAACCACCCTCGGGCACCACGATGCGCGAGGCTTCCTGGCGGCGCAGCTCTCGAGCCTCTTCCATCATCTCGTCCACCGCCTGGCTGATGGCCCCGGGGAACTTCTCGAGCGCTTCGCGCAGATCGGCCGCCTCGATGATCGTCTGCACCGGCAACGGTCCAACCTGCGACATGAGCTGAGTCTGGGCCACGAACACCGGGCGACGCTCCGCATCGGGCGAGCCGTCAGGCTTCACGGGCTCGAGCCTCCGGATCGAGGCAACCTTAAGATCGGTGAAGGTCTCCTCACGGTACAGGTTGTGCTCGTCCACCTCGAGCTCGGCCAGAGTCTTGGGTGCGTTCTCAGCCACGGTCCCTCCTTCGCTGGCGGCCATTCTCGCCGCGATGTCCGAATCATGCAAACAGACCAGCGCCGTGACTATTCGGGCACGGCGCCGGCCGTCTTCTCGACGCTGCCACGTAGGGAGAGCAGGCCAACCCCGGCAAGGACGAGGACGACCCCGGCCCACTGCACGGGCGAGACCGCCTCGGCGAACACGAGGAAGCCCCACAGCACCGCGGCCAGCGGCTGCAGCAGCAGCATCACCGAGCTGTCGAGGGCCGCCATGCGGGGAAGAGCGCGACTGATGAGGAGCCAGCCCAGCACCTGCGAGCCGAGCGCGAGCGCGACGAGCCACAGGTGGCTGGGCCAGCCCAGGTCGAAGCGCAGGCCGCCGTCGGCGAGGCCGATGACCAAGGCACCCGCGGCCGCGCCGAGGGTGGCGTCCAGGAGCGGACCCACCGCCGGCACCAGCATGCGGTTCGAAGCGCGGAATACCAGCAGGAACGCCGAGTAGCTGAGACCTGTGACGAGGCCGAAGAGCGCGCCCACCACGGGGTCCGCGCCGTAGGCGTCCGGCATCCCCAGGCCGGAGATGAGCACCACGCCGACGAAAACCACCGGCACCAGCGCCCGGGCGAGAAGTGTGGGGCGCTCGCGGTGGAGCAGCCACGCCGCGGCCCCCACGAATACCACCTGGGTGTTCCCCAGCACCGTGGCGAGGCCGGCGCCGATGAGACCGATGGAGCGGTGCCAGAAGGAGAGGTCCACCGCCAGGACGACGCCGGCCGCAACCGCCAGGAGCCGCTGCCGGCCGCTCCTCGAGTCGCGTTGCCGGAGCGGCAGCCACAGCAGCACCAGCACCGGCAGGGCATACGCCATGCGAAGGAAAGCGGCGGTCTCCGGCGGGGCGGCGGCGAGGCGCACCCACACCGCCGAGAAGGAGATCGCCAACACTCCTACGACCGCCCACAGGCGGACGAGCTGCGCGGGACGAGTCGACACCCCTTCGAGAACCCGTGCGGTCAACGAGAGATTCTCGGCTCAGCGCTTCCCGGCGATGCCGAGGCCCATGGTGTAGGCCTGTCCCAGGCGCTCGCCGAGGGCGTGGTAGGCACGCGCTTCAGGGGCGTAGCTGAACGGCCTCACCTGCTCCGGCACCGGCAGGCCGTCGTCGCCCAGCACGGTCTCGTCGGCCTTGACGTCGAGGATCTCGCCCACGAACAGCGTGTGCAGCCCCAGCTCGAGGGTGTGGCTGAGCCGGCACTCGAGGACCAGCGGGAGCTCGGCCACGTAGGGGGCGTCAACCAGCTCGCTGGCAACAGCAGTGAGACCGGCGGCGGTGAGCTTGTCCACCTCGCGGCCCGAGGCGATGCCGAAGTAGTCGGCCGCGGCGGCGTGGTCCGTGTCCGGGACGCTCACGGTGAACGCCCCGCGCGAGACGAGACAGCCGTAGGTGTAAGTGGCACGGCGCAGGGACACCGCCACACAGGGGGGCCGCGAGCAGCAGATGCCGGCCCACGACGCAGTCATGACGTTGGCCCGTCCGGCATCATCGTAGGTTCCGATCACCCACACCGGGGTGGTGAACGCCAGCGTCCGCGCGCCCAGTGAACGCTTCATGACCGCCTCCTCCCGGGCCCTGACGAACGGCGGATCACCGTTGCGAGCCTGGCCGAAGAGCATACCAGGGCGTCGATGGCCTCAGGAAAGCCCGTCCTCGGCGCGACGACATGGAGCCCCCGGAGCACGCCGGCCGCTTCGCGGCCTTGACGGCCACTCGGTCGGCGCCGTCGCACACGCAAGCGTGTGCGCGGCACCTCCCTCGCGTCCGGCCGTGGCTCCGCCACGGCGCCGTGCCCCGGCGGCCCGGTACGCCCGAGAACATGCTCTGGAAGGATAGGGAGAACCCGCTCTCTCTGAAATGTATGGGTCGCGCCGGCGCCGGCCCTCTGGCCGCGCTTTGCTCCCTCATCTTCGTCGGGACGATCACGAGATCAGTCCCTCCTCGATTCGGACGCAAATCGCACCCAGAGAACCGACGGCGGCGCGACTCCTACCGTTGCTCAAAGCCATGGAAACGTCTGCCGCCTTACGGCGGCCGGAACGCAGCGAAGCTGCGTCCCGCCGCGGGACGGCTCAGGCGCCTTCTGCTGCGGCCCGCGATGCGGCGCCCCCCGCGGCGGCTGCACCACCACGGGGAACGCCACCTCGCGGCCCTCGCGACGAAGGCGACGCCGTCCCCCTCGTCGACGCCGTGTCCCACCCACCCACCCGGTGCCGCCGCCTGCGGCGACGGTAGACGGCGCTCCAACCACTACCTGTCATCCTGAGCAAGCGGAGGCCCGGAGGGCCGGAGCGCGTCGAAGGACCCCCTGGCCGAAGCCGGCACAAGCCTGCAGCCAGAGGCGAGCTCCCACCGGGGCACGCCGCCCCAAAGCACAGATCCTCCGACGGGACGTGCCATCCATGACGTTCTCCTGAAGCGCCTCCTCGTACGAGGCGCGCTCGCGGTGAACGTCATGGTTGGCAATCCTCGGCCCTTGGCGCTCGGAGCAGTCGCCCCGAACAACCAGGCAGGCGACTCGGCGCAGGGCGCGAAGGGGGCCGCGTTGCCGCCAGGCAGCTTCTGCCGTTGCCCCCTTCGCGAACGCGCCGACGGGCGGCAGCTCAGCTGCCGCCCGGGAGCCGGTGCCCGCAGCACCCCCTGCCACCATTCCCATGCCGCCCGCCGAAGCCTTCCCAAAACTCGGCTGCTCAGGGCGCTCAGGGCGCCTTCCCACCTGCCTTGCCCCAGCTGGAGATGGGAGCATGGGGGTCTTCGCCGAAGGCCGTCGCCAGCCGCCACCGCGCAAGCTCGTACTCGTTCATCAGGGTGAGCGGGAGCGCGTCGGGGTCGAACACGAGACCTGTGGCGACGACCGCCTCGAACCAATCGCGGGCCTCGTCGAGCTCCCGTCGAGCAAGACACGCCTCTCCGGCGTAGTAGGCCCCCTCGCAACGACGCTCCCGGTCGTTGGGCGCCACCATCCCCATGAGGTCCACCGGCGAGAGCTCCCCGGCCAGGCAGCGTGCCAGTCCGCGCAGCCAGGCATCGCCTACGGTGGTCGCAATGTCGGCCAGAAGCGCGTTCGCCTCGGGCCGCCGACCCAGCTCCCGCAGAATAGTCGCCCGCCGCAGGTCGGCGAAGGACGAGCGGCCAAGCCGCGTTCGCACCTGCTCGAGGTCGGCAAGCGCAGCGGTTCGCTGGCCCAGCTGCCACCGCGGTGTCGCCCGCTGGAAGTAGTCCCAGACGCGGGGGCGGTCAGGGCGGTCGCGGCGGATGGTCTCGTCGTAGTCGGCCACCGCCATGCCGGGCCGGTTCTGCAAACGAGCCACCAGGGCGCGAACGCGGTAGCCCTGCGGGTCGTGAGGATCTATCCGAATTGCTCTGTCCAGGACCTCGCGGGCGACGTCCAGGCGGCCGCTTTGCGCGAGGACCTCCCCCTTGAACACCATCCATACGACCGTCGGCTCGCCCAAAGCGATGAGCCGGTCGGCAGCAGCTAGCGCTCCGGAGGAGTCACCCACCTCGACGCGCAGACCCGCGAGCCGCTCCCAGGCAAGTCGGTTTTCCGGGTCACGCAGCACGGCGGTATCTGCCGCCGCCACCGCCGTGCTGCGGTCAAGGGTCGCGAACGACCTCACGTACCACCCCTCGCTGGTGTCGGGTGCGCCCCGCTCGCCCTCGGCCTGGAGCCGCGCAGCGATCTGCAGGTCGCCCTCCCGGCGGGCCATGTCGGCACGCAGCAGGCGGGCCGCCCAAGGCGCCCGGCCGCCCGCGATCTCCTCCTCGACGACCTGCACCGCCGCGTCGCGGGTCTCGGGAGTTCGATACAGCACCTGGGCCAACAGGAGGCCGGCCTCCTGCAGTTCTGGGTGGCGGCTGTGGATGGCGTACACACCGCTGGACGCCATTGCGTCCCCCCGGTGCTCCAACGCACGCTGAAAAGTCAGCACACTGTGTCGCGCCTGGTCGTTCCGGCGCTGCTGCAGCGTCATCGAGGTCAGCTCTGTGATCACCACCGCCAAGACGAGGAGCGCCACCGCCGCCGCAACCCGGCGGTGCCGCGCGAGCCAGAGCCGTAACCGCATGAGGTCTCGGTGCGGGCGCGCTGCAACCGGCTCCCCGGCGAGGTAGCGGACGAGGTCCCCCCTCAGCTCAGCGGCACTCTGGTAACGGCGCTCAGGATCCCGCGCCATGGCCGTGAGCACCACCGCCTCGAGCTCACGGTCCACGTGGCGGGCCAGATCCGACGGTGCGGGCGGCACATCGTGCAGCACTCTCCTGATGGCCGAGGAGGGACTGTCATGCACTGCGAACGGCACACGGCCGGTGAGCGCCTCGTAGAGCATGACCCCCAGTGCGTAGACATCGGTTCGCCCGTCCACCGCCCGCGAGTCACCCCGGGCCTGCTCGGGCGAGAGGTACGCGAGCGTGCCTACGATCTCGCCGGTGCTCGAAAGATCGCTCCAGCCCTCGGTCTCGAACGCCGGCTTGGCGAGTCCGAAGTCGACGATGTGGGGAGCCCCGGACTCGTCCACGAGCACGTTGCCGGGCTTGAGGTCGCGGTGGATCACGCCCTCGCCGTGGGCCGCTTCCACCGCCTTGCAGATCACTGCGAAGAGCTCCACGACCCCGCGCACCCCAGGTTTCGTGCGCCCGAGGTATGCACTGAGCCGCTCGCCTACGATGTACTCCATGACGTAGTACGGCTGACCGGCAGTCTCGCCGGCGGAGAGCACCTGCGCGATGGAGGGGTGCCGTAGCCGCGCCGCCAGCTCGGTCTCGCGCGCGAAACGCCGACGAGCCGCGGGCGACGAGAAGCGGCCGGCGAGGAGAACCTTGAGCGCCACCTGCCGGTGCGTGGCCAGCTGCACGGCGCGGTACACCACACCCATGCCGCCACGGCCCAGCTCGTCGAGAACCTCGTAGCCCTCGATTTCTGGAAGCACCTCCGGATCGGCGGCCAGGAAGGCCGAGGTGTCCACCCGACCCCGCACCGAGTCCAGCAGGCCGAGCTCCCCCAGCTCGCGGCGTAGCGTCTCCGCCTCGGCCGGGTGCTCGGCGATGAACGTCTCGGGGGCCGGTGCCGTACCGCCGAGCCAGCGCGTCAAGTACTCCCGCGCCAGCTCTCCGGCGCGCCTGTGCTCACCGGAGTCAGATCCCGGAGCCTCAGCCACGCGATCCACCGCTCAACGTCCGCCTGCCGCGTCCCGTTCGTCGAAAACTCACCCTGCCAGCTCTCCGATACCTGGGATCGTAGCACGAAAGAAACCTGTTCTGAGATTGCCAGAGGAGCAGGCATCCCCACAGCTCTCACGGGTTCAACCCGCAGGTCACCATTCTCGGGCAAAGTCGTCGCCACCACCGCAGGGGTACCGATCGGGCGACGCCCGCAGCGCCCCCGCGCGCTCATCCACTGGCCCCGAGAACGCAGCGCGCGTCATGCGACGCGACGCCGCGCCCGTGCCTCCTGCGGTTGCCAGCTTGTGAAGGAACGTGCACAATAACCCGACCCGCTTGGCGGGGCCACACGGGAGGAAGCATGAAGGTCCACGAGTATCAGGCTAAGGAGATCCTCGCGCGGTTCGGCGTGGCCGTTCCACGAGGGATCCTGGTCACCGATGCGGAGGCGGCGCGCACCGCCGCCGAGAAGCTCGGCGGCCGGGTTGTGGTCAAGGCACAGGTGCACGCAGGCGGCCGCGGCAAGGCCGGCGGTGTCAAGCTGGTGGACTCGCCGGACGCGGCGGTGGCCGCCGCCCGGGAGATCCTCGGCATGCGCCTGATCACCAAGCAGACCGGGGCGGAGGGCAAGGTCGTCCACAAGGTCTTGGTCGAGGAGGCTCTGCCCATCGCGCGCGAGCTCTACCTGGGCATCGTCCTCGACCGCGCCGAGGGCTTTCCGGCCATGATGGCCTCCAAGTACGGCGGCATGGAGATCGAGGAGGTCGCAGCCAAGGACCCCAACGCGATCGTCAAGGCGCACTTCGATCCCGACGTGGGGCTCCATCCCTACCTGGCGCGGCATCTCGCCTTCGCCCTCGGGCTCGAGGGCGACGCGTTCAAGTCGGGGCTCAAGTTCATGGCTGCCCTGGCCAAGGCTTACGCCGCCACCGATTCCTCGCTGGCCGAGATCAACCCGCTCATCACCACCACCGACGGCCGGGTGATCGCGCTGGACGCCAAGATGAACTTCGACGACAACGCCCTCTTCCGGCACTCGGACATCGTCGACATGCGCGACCTCGCCGAGGAGGAGCCGCTGGAGGTCGAAGCGTCCAAGTACGACCTCAACTACATCAAGCTCGACGGCACCATCGGCTGCATGGTCAACGGCGCGGGCCTGGCAATGGCCACAATGGACATCATCAAGCACTCCGGCGGCGAGCCCGCAAACTTCCTCGACGTAGGTGGTGGCGCCTCCCAGGAGCGGGTCTCCGCGGCATTCCGCATCCTGCTCTCGGACGAGAACGTCAAGGGTGTGCTGATCAACATCTTCGGCGGCATCGTGCGGTGCGACATGATCGCCCGAGGGGTCATCGAGGCGGCCAAGGAGGTGTCGGTCAAAGTGCCCCTCGTGGTGCGCCTCCAGGGCACGAACGTGGACGAGGGCCGGCGGCTGCTGGCAGAGTCCGGCCTCGATCTGACCGTGGCCGACGGCATGGCCGACGCTGCCCAGAAGGTGGTCGCGGCCGTGGCCGGGAAGTGAGGGGGCTGTCATGAGCATCTGGGTGAATTCCGAGACCAAGATCCTGGTCCAGGGCCTCACCGGCCGCGAGGGCCGGTTCCACGCCGAGAAGTGCCGCGACTACGGCGCCAAGATCGTCGCCGGCGTGACACCCGGCAAGGCCGGCGCCGAGGTGGACGGCGTGCCGGTGTTCAACACCGTCGCCGATGCCGTCAAGGCCACCGGGGCCACCGCGTCCCTAATCTTCGTGCCGCCGCCGTTCGCGGCCGACGCCATCCTCGAGGCGGCCGATGCCGGCCTCGAGCTGGCAGTGTGCATCACCGAGGGGATTCCCACCCGCGACATGGTCCGGGTGCAGCGCATTCTCCAGGGCCTGCCCACCCGTCTCATCGGGCCCAACTGCCCGGGTATCATCACACCGGGGGAGACCAAGCTGGGGATCATGCCGGCACACATCCACAAGCCAGGCCACATCGGCGTGGTCTCGCGCTCCGGGACCCTCACCTACGAGGCGGTGGACCAGCTCACCAACCTCGGCCTCGGTCAGTCCACGTGCGTTGGGATCGGCGGCGATCCGCTGCCGGGCACCAACTTCATCGACTGTCTCGAGGCTTTCGAGGAGGATCCCGACACCCACGGCGTGGTGATGATCGGCGAGATCGGCGGTACCGCCGAGGAGGAGGCCGCCGAGTTCGTCACGCAGTTCGTCACCAAGCCGGTGGTTGCCTTCATTGCCGGCCAGACCGCTCCTCCAGGACGCCGCATGGGCCATGCCGGCGCCATCATCTCCGGCGGCAAGGGCACCGCAGCCGACAAGATGAAGGCGCTGGAGGCTGCCGGCATCGCCGTGGTGATGAGCCCGGCCGAGATCGGCACGACCATGAAGGAGCACCTGAGCTTCGAGGACTGACCGCAGGAAGCTGCGGGGAGGTATGATGGGCGGGCCCGGCAGTAGCCGGGCCCTTCTTCGTTGGCACATCACCGGCACAGCGTACTCCTGGTTGCTGCTGCGAACACGCCGTCGGCGCCGGCCCTCTGGCCGATAGAGCGCTGCTCGCTCTTCTCCTCGAGTCCGTGCCACACTCGCCCCGTGGAGAAGCATGACGCCACCGCACGCGACTGGCGCTGGCCCACCGTGCTCACCGCGCTGCTGGCTCTCCTCGCGGTGAGCCGTTGGCTGGCCTTCCCAGCCTCCATCTGGGACCTCGACGAGGCCATCTTCGCCCGCGCGCTGCTGGTGTTCGAGCCGGCGCACAACTACCCGCACCCACCCTTCTTCCCACTCTGGATCGGCCTTGGCCGCGCCGTGCTGGCGGTGTGGCCCGGCCTGGATCCGGCCTTCGCCCTTCGCCTGCTCAGCGCCACCCTGTCGGTGCTCACGTTCCTTCCCCTAGTGGCCCTGTGGCGCCTGGTGCTCCCCCGCGGCCAGGCTGTGGCGGCAGCAGTCCTCTACTGTGCCCTCCCGCTGCCCTGGATCCTCGCCGGCCGCGCCTACACCACCACCGCTGCCACTGCATTCCTCCTCGCAGCGGCGGCCCTTCTCCTACGCCGCGAGCCCTCGCGCGGCGCGGTCCTCGCCGCCAGCGTGGCACTCGCCGCTTGCGTTCTGGTCCGCCCCCAGTGGCTGCCGGTGGTCGCCGTCGTTGGCGCCGTTCAGGTGGTCCGCGGCGTCGGCATGCTGCGCCGAACAGCGCCGCTGCTGGTGCCGGCGCTGGCCGGCGTCCCCGTGGTTGCCTACTTCGCGGCGCGAATGGGAGGACTGCCCGAGCTTCTGGTGGTGGTCGGCCGCCACGGCGTCTCTCACTTCGGGGAGCTTGCCCGCTACTCCACCGGTCTCGGCGGGCTGGCCCCGCTCGCCGCCTTCGGCTCGCCGTGGCTCGGCCTACTCTGGCTCGCGCTCGCCACCGGAGGCGCAGTGGTCCTCCTCATCCACCCGGCCAGCCGCCCCACGACATCGCTCCTCCTCGCCGCGGTTCTCCTCCCGGTCATCGCCGTCCTGCTCCTGCTCGAAAACCCCGACTCCCTGCGTTACGTCCTCCCCTACCTCGCCCTCACCAGCGGGCTGGTGGTGGCCGCTCTGGCGTACCTGGTCCCGGGCCGCCGGGTGTTCGCGTGCCTGGTCACCGCCCTGATCGTCGGGCTCGCCGCGGTGACCCTCCCGCACCTGCCTCCGTACCGGCGGCAGCCGTCGCCGGCGGTGCGCGCCATCGGCCTCGCGTCCTCGCTCGCGGACGGGCGCCGCATCCACCTCATCGCCGATCGCCGCCTCATCCCCTTCGTCGAGCTCGCCCGCCTCCAGGGCCGGCTCGACGCGGAGGTGACCTGGGACTGGGCAGTGCCGTCCGCAGCGATCCTCACCAGCGAGCCGCTCGCGGTGGCGGTGTCCGAGCCGGCTCGTGCGCACTGGAAGGTGGACGGCTCGGAGACGCTCGAGCTGTACTGCCGCGACTCGTGGCTGCGCCGCTTCGCGAGCGACCACCTCAAGCAGCTGACGGTCGTGGCGGGAGCGCGATCGGCAGCGGCCGCCGCCCCGGACGACCGGACCGTGGCCCCCCTCCCGGGGCCGGTGCTCGTCTTCGACATCGCTCCACCCGGGCCCACGCCACCGGCGCCGCCCGCCGGTGCCTTCTGGGGACGCGCCGTCGCCCGAACCGCCCAGGATCTGCTGAGCCTCTGGACCAGCGACTCCCGAAGCAGGGGAGCCATGGAGAGCACCTCGTCCTGCGCGGAGGAAGGCAGCTCCGGAGCCTGTCGCGAGGTTGTGCTGGGGCCGTTCGACCTCTCGGCCTACGCTGCAGGGACGCTGGCCTTCGAGCGACCCTCGTCGGACGAGTCAGCTGCCCCGCTGGCCGTCCTCGCCTCGGCGGACGGCCGGAGCTGGTCCGGCTACACCTGCCTGGGCTCCACGACTCGGCCGGAGCAGCCCATCCGCGTCGATCTTGCCGGGTGGCCGCGGCTCGGCAACCTCGCGGGGCTCCCCCGCCTCTGGCTCCGCTTCGCCCCGGCATCGGGACGACCTGCCCGCGGTGCCGAGCCGTGCGCGGTGGGAGTCATGTTCGAGCGGCTCCGGCCGGCGGCAGGCCACAGCTGACGCCCTACGCCCCTGGCCCCCCCGCGCCAGCCACCTCCACCACCACCCCCGCCGCCAGGAACCACAGCTCGGCGCGCGGCGCTTCGGGGAAATCGAGGGCTCCCTGCAGAGCCCGCACGTAGAGCCGGAGCTGAGGCGCGTAGACGGCCGCCCGCTCGGCGATCTCCTCGCCGGCACTCACCCGGTCGGTCTTGTAGTCGGCCACCACCAGGCCGCCTGCCGAGTCGCGGTAGACGAGATCGACGACGCCGGTCACAAAGCCCACCGGCCCCTCGTCGCCCTCGGGCGGCAGCAACACCGGCAGCTCGCGGGCGAGAACCGCTCCGGCGAGCCCGGCCAGCCGAGTGCCGAGGGGGCCCCTCTCGAGGAGCCCAAGGATCTCCTCCACCCTCGCCGCCGTTCCCTTGGGCACGGCGCCGCTCTCTTCACGCGAACGTGCAGCTGCCCGAGCCGCCCCCCACTGCGCCTCCAGGTCGCCGGCGAGGTCGAGGTGCTCGAGGACCTCGTGCACAAGCGTGCCGGCCGCCCTGGCGATTCCACGCTCCGCGTCGCCGCTGCCTCGAGGCGCCCTCGCTCCGCCGTCAGGCTCCTCGATCTCGTCGAGCAGACGATGGGCCTCTGCCGAGGCGGGGGCCGACAGTGGTCGTTCCTGGCGCACCCGCGCAACCCTCCGCTCGGCCGATCCAACGGCTGGGGGAGGCTCCGCCGCGGGACGATCGCCCTCCTGCGGGGCGACCACACCGGAGCCGCCGCACCGCCGCCAGAGGACGCCGAACGGGTCGCGCACCCCGCCGGTGTCCACCACCGCCAGCACGTCGGCGCTGCCGCGGTGGAGCAGCAGGTCGAGCATGGTGCGGGCGCCCGACGGGGCGGTGTCCGGGAGCACGGCCGGCCACCGCCCAACCAGCACGAGCCGGTCCTTGGCGCGGGTCATGGCGACGTACAGGAGCCGCACGCGCTCGGCAGCCTCGACTCTGGCCGCGTCCTCCGCCGCCGCCAGGGCGGCCGGCGTCGACCAGCCGAAGAGGCTGTAGGCGAGGGTGGCCTCGTCCTTCAGCTCCGCGTCGGCGGAGACGGCGCCCCCAGGGGCCGGCCCGCGGTCCAGGTCGAGAAGGTAGACGTGGCGGAAGTCGAGGCCCTTGGCGCCGTGGATGGTCATCACCTGCACGGCGTCGACGTCGCCTTCGGGGACCACCGGCTCGTCCAGCTCGCTCTCCTCGGCAATGCGCCGCCGCAGGGTCCGGACCACAGCCGCCGGCGAGCGCCCGTCGGCGAGGATCTCCTCGAGGTCGCCGAGAAAGCGCTCCAGGCGGGCCCGGCGGAAGCCGCCGAGGTAGCGCGCGGCGGCGGTGGCCTCGCCGAGCCACAAGGTACGGAGCCGTTCCACGAAGACGTCGGGGGGCTCGGTGGCGAAGGTGTGGCGCAGCTCCGCCAGGGCGTGGAGCGCCCACAGCAGCGAGGCCTCCCACCCCGGCACGAGGTCGAGGCCCGACACGCCGGCGGGCACTGCGGCCGCCGCCCGCCGCACGCGCTCAGCCGCCGTTGCGAGGAGGTCGGGGTCGGGTCCGGTGAGGCGCGCGGCGGCGCCCGTCAGACCCTCCCGCCACAGCGGCCGGAGCGCGGCGTCGGGCACACCCACGGTGTCCGAGCGGAGCACCGTGAGCAAAGCGAGCTCGTCGGCGGGGTCGAGCACCGCGCGTACCAGGGCGGCCGCCTCGGCGACCTCGCGGCTGCGGAAGTACTCGCGATCGCGCGCCACCTGGTACGGCACCCCGGCCTCGCGCAGCGCCTGGAGCAGGGTGTCGACGTCGCCGAAGGAGCGCAGCAGCACCGCTGCGTCCCCCCATGGCATGCCGGCGGCGGCGTGGAGCTCGGCGAGGTCGGCGGCCAAGGATCGGGCCTCCAACTCCACCACCTCGGCGCGCCGACCGTCACCGGGGCTCTCCCCTGGCCATGACACCCAGTACTCCAGCGGCGCTCGCCCGGCGGCGGTGAAGCCGGCCTCGCGGGCGCGGTGCTCGCACGCCAGCAGCGGCTCGAACTCCGGCTGCAGCCGGGGTTCGCGGACCATCACCGGCGCCACCGCGCGCTCGACCTCGTCGAGCACCGCCGGCACCGAGCGGAAGTTCACCACCAGGTGGTGGAGCTCGCCGCCCGCCGCCACCACCTCGCCCACCAGAGACTCGTACGCCGCGAGGTCGGCGTTGCGCCAGCCGTAGATGGACTGCTTGGGGTCGCCCACCACGAAGAGGCCGGGGCGCTCCTCGGGCGGCCCCTCCAGCGCCAGCCGGCGAACCACCGCGCACTGGAGCCGGTCGGTATCCTGGAACTCGTCCACCAGCAGCTGGCGGATTCCGCGGCGCACCCGCGCCGCCATCCCGGGCCGCTCCAGGAGGGACGCCGCACCTGCCAGCAGCATCTGGTAGGTGAGCACCCCGTCACGGCGCAGCGCCTTGGTGACCTCTGCGAGCATGGGGGCGAGGGCACGCCGGGCGGCGTCCAGAGCAGGGGGATCGAGGGAGCTCAGGTGCAGGAGCTGACCGGCGAGGTCGGCCGCCGCCTCCGCCACGGCGGAGAGGGCGTCGCCGAGGGCCTTCGCCTCGGAGCCCGTGAAGCGGTCGTCGGTCCTCCTGCGCCGGTTGCCCCAGGTCGAGATCCGCTTGAGGACCCGCGAGTCGAGCCACTTCACGACGGCCGCGAGGGCGGTCCAGCCCGCCATTCCGTCGTCGTCGGGAAGAGCCTCGAGCCGAGCCGGGAGCGTGGCCACCGCGTCCGCGGTCTCGAGCGTCACGGTGGACCTTCGCGACACCGTCGCCAGGCGCCCACCGCCAGCCGTCACGAACGCGTCCACCGCACGCGTCAGTCGGCCCCGGGCGAACCGCGCCCCGCCGGCGAAGGGGTCGGCCCGGAGGAGGTCGCTGGAGGCGCCGCCGCCGGCCAGGGCGACCAGCGCCCGCACCGCTCCCTCGGGCCCGATTCCGGTTTCCGCCAGGGCCAGCCACGGCGCGGGGTCACCGCCGGCGAAGGCGCCGCGCAGACCGCCTTCGACCACCTCGCGGACGAGGTCGTCCAGGAGTGCGCCGCCGGCGTCCACGGTGAAACCCGGCGCCACCTCCGCTTCCACCGGGAACTGGCGCAGGAGACCGGAGCAGAACGAGTGGATGGTGCCCACCCGCAGGCGGTGGAGCGCCCCGAGGAGAGCCCGTGCCCGCCGCCGGCGGGGGGCGGCGGCCGGCAGCGCCTTCTCGTCGAGCCACGGCGGCACCTCGCCGAGCTCCAGCGTGCGCAGCCCCTCGGCGGCGCGGGTGGCCATCTCTGCCGCCGCCGCCTCGGTGAAGGTGATCGCCACCAGACCCTCGAGGACCCGCGCCGCCACGGCGTCGGCATCGCCTTCGTCGGCCGCCGCTGCCCACCCGTCGCCGAGGCTCCAGGCGAGGATGCGCGCCACCAGGATGCTGGTCTTGCCGGTGCCGGCGCCCGCCTCCACCGCCAGCGGCCGGCGAAACTCGCGCTGGGCGGCCGCCCGCGCAGTGCGGTCGAGCGCCCGGGGGTCCGCCGCCGCCGTCACCCCTCGACCTCCCCACGGGCGCCCAGCCACCACACCGCCGCGGCCGCGGCGGCGCCGTCCGCGGCGCCCGGCCGGTGGGAGTCCATCCAGCTCACGAGCCGGCGGCGGAACCCCGAGTCGCTGCGCAGGCATGCCTCGCGCACCGCACACCAGTGGCACGCCGGGTTCGTGACGGACCGGCCCGCCTCCTCCACCCGCGGCACGAAGGCACCCTCACGCCACGCCGTCAGGAGGACCGCCACGGCCTCCTCGAGGGCCTCACGCACCTCGGCGTCGTCGCCTCCGGCCATGAGCTCCCGCTGCTCCGGGCCGAAGCGGTCGCCCCCGCCGAGGAAGACGTAGCGCCCAGCTCCCCCGGGGCCGGCTGCGGCCGCGTACACCGCAGCCTGGAGCCGGCCTCCCGACCGCACCTGGGCCAGCAGCTTGGCCTGCCGGACCGCCTCCTTCTTCTGGTCCGCGAACGGCTTGCCGGTCTTGTAGTCGGTGAGCACCCGGGCCTCGCCGGCGCCGTCGACGCGGTCGGCACGGAATCTCACCCGCGCGCCGGCCACCATCGCCTCGCCGTTGACCTCGCCCCGCGCCAGCTCAGGTCCCCGGCCTTCCGGCCAGTCGACGCGGCGTGCGACCTCCAGGAAGGGGCGGGCGCCGGCGGCGAGCAGGGGGGCGAGCGCCGGCAGGGCGAGACCCTCGCGACGGGCCACCGTCACCGCCTCGCAGGCGAGCCACTCCTCGATCACTGCGGCGGCCGGCCAGTCGCGGCCCGCCTCCACCACCCGCTCCAGCACCGCGTGCACCACCGACCCCACCAGGCGCGCGTCCGGGGAGGGCAGCACCAGCAGCGGGTCGGGAGCGGGGACGATGCCGAGAACCCGTGTGACGAAGAGCTGGAACGGACACGCCGCCATGGCTTCCAGCCGGGTGACCGGCACCGGCTCCGGCGGCTCGCCGGCCGCTCCCGGCCCCAGCAGGCCGTGGTAGGGCCCGAGCTCCCGGGTGGGCGCCGGCGGGTCCATGGCATCGAGGACCGCCCGCCGGCCCGCGGCGGCGGCCGCCGGCGGAGGGTCGGGTTCGAGGACCGCCCCCGCGCGCTCGCGGCCCTCGACGATGGCCGCGGCGAGAGCCTGCTGCCAGGCGTCGCGGTCACCCGAGGCTCCCGCCAGCACCGCCGCTTCGAACGCGGGTCGGACCGCACCATCGGCGTGCCAGAGCGCCGGGGCCGCCGCCGGCTCCACCTCGGCAACCCGCAGCAGCCGCTCCACCAGCGACGAGCGTGGCAGCGGCCGGCCGGCGGCGTCGCCGTCGCTCCAGCTCAACGTCACCACCGGCGCGGCGGCGAGGAGCTGCGCGAAGAGGAAGCGCTCCTCGTCCCACCCCGCCCGCTTGGGCCGCAGCTCGGGAAGCACCACCGCGATGCGGGCGCGGACGTCGTCGGGCAGCAGAGGGTCCTCCCGCACGGCGCGGGGAAAAAGGTCGCGGTTGAGGCCGAGCACCACGAGGTGCTCGAAGGTGCGCCCGCGGGCCGCGGTGGCGTCCAGGACCTGCACGCCCCCTCCTCGCCCACCCAGCGGCACCTCGCCGACCCCCTCCAGCCCGCGGCCGACCAGGAGCACCCACTCCTCCCGGCTCAGCTCCCAACCGGGCGGCAGCTCCGCCAGCGCCGTTTCCACCGCCTCATGGAGGGCGCCCCCGCCTTCGAGCATTACGGCGAGCCGGGCGAAGCGATCCAGGTGCTCCCCCACCGGGGCCGCCGCCGGCCACCCGCCGAGGATCGCCGCCGCCTCTCGGGCCTCGGCCAGAAAGCCGCGCAGACGCTCGCCCGGAAGCTCGCGCCGGGCTTCGTCCGGCGTCCCGTCCTCCTCCGCGCCGCCGCTGGCGACGGGAAGCCGAATGACCTCCGGGAGGGGGCCCCTCTCGGCGCCGGCCGCATCCACCAGGCGGAGAAGGCCGAGCACGCGCACGCCCAGGCGGAGGTCGGCGGGTGGCACCCGTCCCGCCGCGCCGGCCTCGAGCCAGGCGTCGAGGGTCGCGTTCTCGCCTTCGCGGAGCACCGTCGCCACGGCGCCTGCGCGGCGCCGCTCCGGACCGCTCATCACGGCCTCGGCGGTGAAGGGCACCGCGAGGCGCTCCAGCTGGCGGCGCAGCAGCGCGGCGTAGGGCGGCAGCTGACGCACCACGATCCCCACCGCCTCGGGACGCGTGCCCTCGGCCAGGAGATCGCGCACCCGCAGCACCGCCGCCCGGACCTCGGCCTCCCGTCGCGGCGCGTGCAGCGCGGACACCAGCGCCGGAGCAGGCGGTGGCGGCGCGTCCACCACTTCGGCGGCAGCGCTCAGCATCCGCTCGGCGAAGGGCGCACGGAACGCCTCGCCAGCGTCGGTGCGCTCGGGATCCATCGGGTCGGGCGGGCGGTCGAGCACCAGCACAGCGCCGCGGTGGCGAAGAAGCGCCTCGAGGAGATCGGATGCCACGCCGGTGGCGTCGGCGAAGCCGTGCACCAGCACGCCGCGGGCCGGCAGCGACGCGACGGGCTCCGCGGCGAGAGCGTCCGCGGCGCGGGCGTACGCCGTCGCGGCGAAGGCGAGACCGGCGGGGGCTCCGCTCTCGGCGAGATGGGCGGCGATGCGCACCAGGGCGGCGGCGCGGCGCGCCGCCGGCCCGACCTCTCCCAGGGCCAGCTCCTCGAGGCGCTCCAGCAGAGCCGTGGCGTGAGCCGACCCCAGGCCGGCATCCAGCAGATCGCGAACGCTGGCCACCGTCGCGCCGTGCCCGTCGCGGACTCCGCCGAGCACGGTGTCGAGCTCGGGCTCGCGGCGGGCGAGGCGCCTCGCGAGCACCTCCAGGGCCGCATCGCCGCGCACCAGCTGGACTTCTGAGCGCCCCATCACCTCGAGGGAGAGGCCGTAGAGGGTTTGCACCAGGACTCCGGCCAGCGGCCGGCCGTGGCGGCGAAGCAGCTGCGCGCTCAGGTGACCCCGGAGCGAACGGGACGGCACCACCACCCGCACCGGCAGGTTGAGGTCTTCGGGACGCCGGGGAATCAGCTCGTCGAGCCGTCCGAGAACCGCCGTCTCCGCCGCCCGCGGTCCCCGGGCGATCACCACAGTTCCAGCTGGATTGGCTGAGGCCCGCATGCTGGCCGATGGGACCACGGGCGCAGCCGGGGTGTCAAGAAGGCGCCCGGCTGTCGACATCGTCACCGCACGGATGAAGGAGACGTAGCTCTCGAGTACCCGCCACGGCACCCAAGCGGGCCGGGAGGTGAGGACGGGGGGCCTCCGCGGCGCGACGCCGACGGCGACGCGACGGCGCCTCGCTCAGAGCGGCGGCTTCACTCCCGCCGGTGGACGATCGCCTCCAGCGCATCGGCGGCGGCTTCGCGCACGTCGGGATCGGAGTCAGCGAGGAGGTGCTTCAGGGGGGCCGCCGCCGCCGGGTGGCCGATGTCCCCGAGGAGATCCGCGGTGTCACCACGCACGGCCACCTCGCGGGCCTCCAGGAGAGGCAGCAGCCCCTCCACCGCCGGGTCCAGGGCGCCGACATCCTGCTGCAGCGCCGCACGCGCGGCAAGCAGAAGGACCATGCGCCGTTCGAGCGCCGCCGCCGCCCAGGCCCCGGCAAGTGCCGCCGCACCCTCGGCTGTCGTCAAGTGGGCCGCCACCCGGTCGAGGTCGCCGGCGTCCGCCAGTGCCTCCAGCACGTCGACCCCGTGAGCCGGGGTGCCGCGGCGCCGCAGCTGCTCGACCAGCGCCGCCGGCGTGTGGACGCCGGTGAGGACGAGGTCGTCATCGATGACGGTGGCGGGGACCGAGGTCACCGCGTGGCGCGCGGCCAGTACCGGGAACAGCACGACATCCACCACCGCCAGCTCCACGGCGGAGCTCGCCGCGGCCAGGCACACCGCGGCACGCACGGCGTGCGGGCAGTGCGGGCACTCGGCGGCCATCAGCACCGTGAGCCGCGTCGGGAGCTCGACGGCGCCCTCGGAGATCCCGCTCTCGGGGCCGGGCCCGCCACCCGCCAGCCAGCTCAGGGCCGCCGCGAAGGGAGCGGCCTCGGGCCCCGCGGGTGCGGCCAGATAGTGGATCACCCCCGCCCCCGCGGCGGTCAGCGTCAGCGCCGGAACCTCGGGGGGCCTGGAGCCGCCGCCCTCGCTGCGGCACACGGCCCCGCCACTCGTCCTCTCGATCGCGGCGGCGAGCTCGGCGAAACGCTCCGCCAGCGGCCCCTCGCCGGGATGCAGACGCAGCCCCACCCGCCGCTCACCACCCGCCGCCGCTTCGGCGGCCGCGAGGATCTCGCCGTCGACACTCCCGAAGCTCATCCGCCCATGGTACGCCCGCAGCGCCCCCCGTCGGCATGGCATCATGGCGGCCGTAGCGCCGGCTTCGATGCGGACGTTCACAGATGACGGATCGCGCCAGCCTGCTACCATCGGATGGGCTCGACGCCCCGATGCGGGGCGCCCACACTGTTCCCAGGAGAAGGCCCATGAAGTTCGGAATCCTGCTGCTCGCCGCGACCCTCGCCCTCCCGGCCATGGTCCTTGCGGCCGCCGACGAGGCGTCGCCCGCCGACCCGTTCCACTGGCTCGAAGACGTCGAAGGCCCACGCGCGATGGCCTGGGTCGAGGCCCAGAACCATGCGACCACCAGCGAGCTGGAAAAGATCCCCGAGTTCGCACCCATCCGCACCCGTACGCAGGAGATCCTCGACTCGGAGGCGCGCATTGCCTGGCCGACCCTGCGCGGCGAGGAGGTCTACAACTTCTGGCAGGACGCCGAGCACCCGCGCGGCATCTGGCGCCGCACCGACCTCGCATCCTACCGCACGAAGAGCCCGGTCTGGGAGACGCTCCTGGACGTCGACGCTCTGGCCGAGGCGGACGGGGTGCCGTGGGCCTTCAAGGGCGCGACCTGTCTCGAGCCCGACTACCGCCTGTGCATGGTGACGCTCTCCCGCGGCGGCGGCGACACCGTCGTCCAGCGCGAGTTCGATACCGCCGCCAAGGCTTTCGTCAAGGACGGCTTCGAGCTGCCCGAAGCGAAGTCCGACGTCGCCTGGAAGGACGCCGACACCCTCTGGGTGGGCACCGACTTCGGCGACGGCTCCCTCACCACCTCGGGCTACCCACGCATCGTGAAGCTGTGGCGCCGCGGCACCCCGCTCGCCGAGGCGAAGACGGTTCTCGCGGGCGCGCCCGACGACATCTCCGTGAGCGGCTACACCGTCGTCACCCCCGAGGGCCGGTACGACGTCGTCCACGAAGGCCCCACCTTCTTCACGAGCCGCGTCTTCCTCAGGCTGGGCGAGCGCCTGGTGCGCCTCGACATCCCCGATGACGCGCGCCTTCAGGCCTTCTTCAAGGACCACCTGGTGATCTCGCTGCGTACGCCGTGGACGGTGTCCGGGACGACCTACCCGGGCGGCGCCCTCCTCGCCATTCCCCTCGACGACTTCCTGCGCGGCGGCCGTAACTTCGCAGTCCTCTTCGACCCCGAGCCGCGCACCTCGCTGGCCGAGGTCGACCGCACCGCCGACCGCCTGCTGGTGACGCTGCTGGACAACGTGCGCGGCCGGGTGCTCGAGTACAGCCTGGACGAGAACGGCGCCTGGAGCCACCGGGAGATCGGCGTCCCCGGGCTCGGCAGCGTGAGCATCGTCGCCACCTCCGACCAAGTGGCCGACTGGTTCCTCCGGTATGCCGACTTCCTCACTCCCTCGAGCCTCTTCATGGTGCACGACGGCACGCCAGCGAAGCTCACGTCCCTGCCGGCGTTCTTCGACACGGACGGGATGAAGGTCGCACAGTACGAGGCCACCTCCAAGGACGGTACGCAGATCCCCTACTTCGTGGTCACCCCCAAGGGCTTCACCGCCGACGGCACGGCGCCCACCGTGCTCTACGGCTACGGCGGCTTCGAGGTATCCATGGAGCCGTCCTACTCGGCCACCATGGGCTCCGCCTGGCTCGCCCGCGGCGGCGTCTGGGTGCTCGCCAACATCCGCGGCGGCGGCGAGTTCGGACCCGCGTGGCACCAGGCGGCGGTGCAGGAGAACCACCACCACGCCATCGAGGACTTCATCGCCGTGGCGGACGACCTGATCGCCCGCAAGATCACGTCGTCCCCGCACCTGGGCATCATGGGCGGCTCCAACGGCGGGCTCCTGGTGGGCGCCGCGTTCACCTGGCGACCCGAGCTCTTCCACGCGGTGGTCTGCCAGGTACCGCTGCTGGACATGCGCCGCTACACCAAGCTCGGCGCCGGGGCGAGCTGGATCTCGGAGTACGGCGACCCCGACGATCCCGCCCAGTGGGCGTTCATGAAGAAGTGGTCGCCGTACCAGCTCGTCAAGAAGGACGTGAAGTACCCCAAGGTCTTCTTCTGGACCACCACCCGCGACGACCGGGTCCATCCCGGCCATGCCCGCAAGATGGCGGCGTTGATGGAGTCCATGGGCCATCCCGTGTACTACTGGGAGAACACCGAGGGCGGCCACGGAGCCGGCACGACCAACGCACAGAAGGCGGAGATTACCGCCCTGGAGTACGCGTACCTGTGGAAGATGCTGCGGTAGGACGATGATCCCGCGCGACCGCCTGGCGGCCATCGCGGCACTTCCCGAGGGGACCCTGCGCGAGGTCCCCTTCGCGGTGCTGCTGCACGCGCTGGCGGTGACCGGCCGCAGCGGGCTCCTGAGCATCGAGCGTCCGCCGCTGCACAAGGAGATCGTGCTCGAGGCCGGGGTGCCGGTCGACTGTCGCTCCAACCTCGCCCACGAGACGCTGGGCCGCTTCATGGTGGCGGTGGGCAAGCTCGACGACCTCGGCCTCAACCGCGCCCTGGCCGACTCCCTCCAGAAGGACCTGCCCCTGGGTCAGGTGCTGCTCGATCAGCGCCTGGTTACCCCCGAGGAGCTGGAGCGCATCCTCCAGCAGAACCTCGCCAAGAAGCTGCTCGACGGCTTCTCGTGGCGGGAGGGGAGCTTCCGCCTCGTCGACGAGAGCCCCGCCGTCGTCTCCCCGCTCAAGGTCAACGTGCCCCAGCTCATCGTGCTCGGGGTCACCCGCTTCGCCGACCAGGGTCAGGTGGACGCCGCCGTGGGACCACTGGTGGGCAAGCGCCTCCAGCTCAACCCCGACGTGTTCTACGCCCTCGACGATGTGCGTTTCACCCCGCGACAGCGGGCGGTCCTCGACGCCTTCGCCGAGCCCCGGCGCATGGACGAGGTGGCCGCCGCCACCGGTATCCCCGCGGGGGAGCTGAGTCGTCTCCTATTCGCCCTGGCCACCATCGGCGCCGTGGCGGCGTCGCGGCCGGCGGCACCCGCCACCGCAGGCAAGGTCCCGACGCCTCCGGCCCCGGCGTCCTCCTCCACGCCGCCGACACACCCTGCCGTCGCCCCCGAGGACCTCACCCGCGTCTTTCTCGAGCACCGCCGCCGCGACGCCTTCGAGCTGCTCGACGTGAACGAGGAGGTCGGCCCAGCGGAGCTCGCCGCCCGTTACCTCGAGCTGGCCCGTCGCTTCGCGCCATGGGCCCAGGACCCGGCGCTGGCGGACAAGGCCGAGGCGGTGTTCCTTGCGCTGGCCAGAGCCTACGCCGGCCTCGTGCACCCTGACTCCCGCAAACGACTCATCGAGGACCGCCGCGCCCGTGCCCAGGAGAAGGCCTCGTTCAAGGACGAAAGCCAGCGGGAGTTCGACCGCGACCGCTTCCGCATCAAGACCGACCTGCTCGATCCTGCCGTACAGTTCGCGGACGGCCGCCTCCTCATGACGGCCGGCGAGTTCCAGCGTGCTCTCGCGCAGCTCGCCTACGCCGCCAACCTCGACCCCCAGAACGGCGAGTATCGCGCCGAGCTGGCCTGGTGCCGCTTACGCACCGAGCCGGTCACCGGCGCCCGTCGGGCGGCGGAGGAGCTCACCGACGCCATCCGCATCGACCCCCGCTGCGGCCTCGCCTCCTACTACCTCGGACAGGTACTGCGACAGCTGGGCCGGACTGCCGACGCCGAGGTACAGCTGCGCCGCGCAATCAAGCTGATGGCGCCGGACCGTCGGCCCATCGAGGCGCTCAAGGCGATGGCGAACGACCCGCGGCGCTGAGACATCGCCGTTCGCTGACGTTCGGTCGTTCGAGCACTCGTCCACTCGAGCGTTCAAGCATCCCGAGCTTGACATCCTGCTTCACCGGTCACATATTAGACCGATTGGTCGAACTGATGGTTTGGACCGATAGGTTTGTATCATCATGCCGCGTCCTCGTTTCTCACGTTTGCCCACCGAGGGCCGCCGCTGCCTGCTCGAGGCGGCAGGCCGGGAGTTCGCCTCCCACGGCTACGGGGGTGCGTCGCTCAATCGCATCATCGCCGCAGCCGGGATCAGCAAGGGCGCGCTCTACTACTACTTCGACGACAAGGCCGACCTCTTCGCCACCGTGGCCGAGCTCGCCTGGCGGGAGCTCCTGCCGGAGCATCCCCTCGATCTCGACGCGCTCTCGACCGAGACGTTCTGGCCGACGCTCGGGGCCGCCATGGCCGAGATGGCGAAAAAGGGACGCGCGAAGCCCTGGCTGGCTGGAATCGGTCGGCTTATCTACCAGCCGCCCGCCACGGTGGACGCCGAGCGCCTCGCCGCTCCCTTCGAGGAGGCCCGCGCCTGGCTCGCCCGTCTCCTGGAACGCGGCCGCGAGCTGAAGGTGGTCCGCGCCGACCTGCCCGGCGATCTCCTGGTGGCGGTGGTGGCCGCAGCCGCCGAGGCCGCCGATCGCTGGATGGTGGAGCACTGGGACGAGCTGGAGGCCGGTCGGCTCGAGGATCTAGAAAACGAGCTCTTCGGTCTGCTGCGGCGGCTCGCTGCTCCGCCGGGCCCTGGGGAGGCCGAATGAGTTCATCGGCAACCGCCGACGTGGTCTTCCTGGTGGAGGGGCTCACCAAGGTCTACCGCATGGGCGAGGTGGAGGTGCACGCCCTGCGCGGCGTCGACCTCGAGATCGCCGAGGGCGAGCTGCTCGTCCTCCTCGGTCACTCCGGCAGCGGCAAGTCGACGCTGCTCAACATCATCGGAGGCCTCGACAAGCCCACCTCGGGGCGGGTGCTGTACCGGGAGCAGGATCTCACCAGCGCCCCGGAGGCCGTCCGCACCGAGTTCCGCCGCCGCTGGGTGGGCTTCGTCTTTCAGTTCTACAACCTCATCCCCAGCCTCACCGCCCGCGAGAACGTCGCCCTCGTCACCGAGATCTCCGACGACCCCATGGCCCCCGAGGAGGCCCTCGAGCTCATGGGCCTCGACGACCGGCTCGACCACTTCCCGGCGCAGCTCTCGGGCGGCCAGCAGCAGCGGGTGGCCATCGCCCGCGCCATTGCCAAGCGCCCCGACGTGTTGCTCTGCGACGAGCCCACCGGCGCGCTGGACATCACCACCGGGGTGGTCGTCCTGGACGCGCTCGAGCGGGTCAACCGTGAGCTCGGCACCACCGTCGTCGTCATCACCCACAACGCCGCCATCGCCGAGATGGCCGACCGGGTGGTGACCCTCACCGACGGCCGGGTGTCGGATGTCCGCCGGGTAGAAGTGCGCGTTCCGCCCGGCGAGATCAGGTGGTGAGGATGCGCGCCGTCGACCGCAAGCTCGTCCGTGACCTGTGGGGGATCCGCGGCCAGGTCGTCGCCATAGCCCTGGTCATCGGCGCCGGCGTCGCGATGTTCCTGCTCCTGCTCTCGGCGTTCGCCTCCCTCGACCTCACCCAACGGGAGTACTACCAGCGGGAGCGTTTCGGCGACGTCTTCGCCGCGCTCAAGCGGGCGCCGCAGTGGGTGGCCGACGACATCGCGCGCATCCCCGGCGTGGCCCAGGTGCAGACCCGCGTGGTGGCCGACGTCAACCTCGACGTCCCCGGGCTCGCCGAGCCCGCCACCGGACATTTCGTCTCGATCCCCGAGGGCGCCCGGCCGGCCGTGAACGACCTCTTCCTGGCCCGCGGCCACTGGGTGAGCCGCGACCACCCCGACGACGTGATCGTCAACCGTACGTTCGCCGACGCCAACCACCTGGGCCTGGGTGACGGCTTCACGGCGGTGCTCAACGGCCGGCGACGCCACCTGCGTGTCATCGGTGTCGCCCTGTCTCCGGAGTTCGTCTACACCATCCGTCCCGGCGAGGTGATCACCGATGAGCGCCTCTACGGTGTGGTGTGGATGGGCCGTCGCGCACTGGGCGACGCCTTTGACCTCGAGGGGGCGTTCAACGACGTGTCGGTGCGAGTGGCCCCGGGCGGGTCGGTGGCCGAGGTGATCTCCAGGATCGACCGCATCCTCGCCCCGTGGGGCGGCACCGGCTCCATCCCGCGCTCGCTGCAGCCGTCAAACTTCTACCTCCAGAGCGAGCTCGCCGGCCTGCGCTCCTTCGGCTCGGTGCTGCCGATCATCTTCCTGGGCGTCGCCGCCTTCCTCCTCAACGTGGTGCTCTCCCGCACCGTGACCCTGCAGCGCGAGCAGATCGCCGCCATGAAGGCGCTGGGTTACAGCAACCGCGTGGTGGCGATGCACTACGTCAAGTGGGGGCTCGTCGTGGCGGCGCTGGGCGCCGCCATGGGGCTCGCGGCGGGCGCGTGGCTGGGCGCCGGCCTCACCCGCATCTACACAGAGTTCTACAAGTTTCCCATCCTGCGCTACCGCCTGCCGCCGTCGCTGGTGGCGGAGGCGCTGGGGGTGAGCCTGGCCGCCGCCGTGCTCGGCGCCCTGGGAGCCGTCCGGCGGGCGGTGGTGCTGCCTCCCGCCGAGGCCATGCGCCCCGAGCCCCCCGCCTCGTTCCGGCCCAGCCTGGTGGAGCGCCTCGGCCTCGGTCGCTTTCTCTCCCAGCCGGCTCGCATGATCGCCCGCCAC
This sequence comes from uncultured Acidobacteriota bacterium, assembly GCA_963844845.1. Classification (GTDB taxonomy): domain Bacteria; phylum Acidobacteriota; class Thermoanaerobaculia; order Thermoanaerobaculales; family Sulfomarinibacteraceae; genus CAWJPW01. The sequence continues at coordinate 714,182 of CAWJPW010000003.1, read as the reverse complement.
CTCCAGCGCCGACCGGCACGTGGTGCCATCTCCGTGCTGGGCATCGCCTTTGGCGGCGCCATCCTGGTGGCCGGGACCTTCTCCCTGGACTCCATGAACGTGCTGCTCGATCGCGAGTTCTTCCAGGCGCAGCGGCAGGACGCCACCGTCTCCTTCGTGGAGCCGGCCTCGCCGTCGGCCCTTGACGAGGTCCGTCGCCTCCCGGGCGTGCTTCTGGCGGAGCCCTACCGCGCCGTGGCGGTGCGCCTGCGCCACGACCACCGCTCACGCACCACCGGCATCACGGGCCTGCCGCCCTCGTCCCGTCTCAACCGTGTGGTAGATCGTGACGGCAAGGTGATACCGATCCCGCCGCGCGGCCTGCTGCTCTCGGCCAAGCTCGCCGAGATCCTCCGGGTACGGCCCGGCGAGGAGCTCACCGTCGAGGTGCTCGAGGGACGGCGGCCGGTGCTCGAGCTGCCGGTTGCGGCGGTGGTGAATGACCTGATTGGCACCAACGTCTACATGAGCCTACCTCAGCTGCACCGCCGCCTGGAGGAGGGTGCCGTGCTGTCGGGCGCCTACCTGATGGTGGACGGCGACCGCATGGACGCCCTCTACCGCGCCGTCAAGGGCCTGCCGCGGGTGGCGGGCGTGTCCCTTCGCCGGGCGGCGATCGAGAGCTTCCGCAACACGCTCCTGGAGAGCTTCGCCATCATGCGCACGATCTCCATCGTGTTCGCCACCATCATCGCCGCCGGAGTGGTCTACAACACCGCCCGGGTGTCGCTCTCCGAGCGTCGCCGCGAGCTGGCGACCCTCAGGGTGATCGGCCTCACCCGCGGCGAGATCTCCTACATCCTGCTCGGCGAGCTCGCGGTCGTCACCCTCGCCGCGGTTCCCCTCGGCCTCGCGCTCGGCTACGCCATGGCCGCCGGCATGGTGCAGGTGTACGACACCGAGGTGTTCCGGATGCCGATGGTGGTTGCGCCGCTCACCCTGGCCCGCTCCGCCATCACCGTGCTCGTCGCCTCCGCGCTGTCCGCGCTGTGGGTGCGCCGCACCCTCGACCGCCTCGACCTCATCGCCGTGCTCAAGACCCGGGAGTGATCCATGCAGAAGGTGACCCGACGACGCATCATCATCTGGGGCGGGGTAGGCCTGGTGGTGGCCGCACTGCTGGCCCTCGCCCTGTGGCCCCGGGCGGTGGAGGTCGATGCCGCCGCCGCGACCCGCGGCCCCCTCGAGACCACCCTGGACCACGAGGGCAAGACCCGGCTCCGCGAGCGCTACGAGGTGTCGGCACCGGCAGCCGGACAGCTGCTCCGCATCGAGCTGGAGGTCGGCGACCCCGTCTCCGCCGACAGCACGGTGCTGGCAACGCTGGTACCGTCCGAGCCGGTGCCGCTGGACGCGCGCTCCCGGGCCGAGGCCGAGGCCCGGCTGGCAGTCGCCCGGGCCGCCGTGGACCAGGCCAAGGCGGAACGCGATCGCGCAGCGGCACGGCACGACTACGCCGCCGCGGAGTGGCGGCGGATGCAGCAGCTGGTGGCCAGGGACTCGGTGTCCCAGGACCGTGCCGACGCCGCCCAGGCCGACGCCCGCGCCACCGCCCAGGAGCTCGCCGCCGCCGAGGCGGCGGTGGAGGCGGCCGGCCACCAGGTGGCCCAGGCCCGCGCCGCCCTCCTGGAGCCGGGCGCCGGCAGCCACGGCCGCGGCACCCTCACCGTGCGCTCGCCGGTGGACGGTGTCGTCCTCGAGCGACTGCGCGAGAGCGCCGGCGTGGTTCCCGCGGGCACGCCCCTCCTGGTGGTGGGCGACCCCGCGAACCTCGAGATCGCCTCCGACTACCTGTCCACCGACGCGGTGCAGATTCGCCCGGGCATGCGGGTGGAGATTGGCCGCTGGGGCGGCAACGGGATGCTCGCCGGCATCGTACGCCGTGTCGATCCGCACGGCTTTCTCAAGGTCTCGGCGCTGGGGGTCGAGGAGCAGCGCGTCAATGTCATCAGCGACTTCGCCGAGCCGCGACAGCGCTGGGGGTCGCTCGGTGACGGCTACCGGGTGGAGACCCACGTGGTGACATGGGAGAGCAGCTCGGTCCTCCAGGTACCGACGGGCGCACTCTTCCGGCGCGGCGACGACTGGGCGGCATTCCAGCTGATCGGCGGCCGCGCCAGCCTGACCACGCTGGAGCTGGGCCACCGGAGCGACCTCGCTGCCGAGGTGAAGTCGGGCCTCGCCGAGGGCGACACGGTCGTGCTGCACCCGCCGGACAGCGTCGGTGACGGCACCCGGGTGAAGGTCCGAGGAGGGTAGGCGCCCGGACCGCGCTCAGCGGCCGTCGGCCAGGAGCTTCGCCGCCCGCCGCCCGAACCAGGTGCGCGGCGCCAGCCGCACCGCCTCGGCGAGGTGCGGCCTCGCCGCCGCCGGCTCGCCGTCGGCGAGCAGCGCCTCGCCGTACACCGTCTCGGCCAGCGGCGTCCAGAAGTACCACTCGTAGTGGGTGCGGCCGAAGCGCTGGATCATCTCCAGTGCCGAGCGGGCGAGGCCCCGCGCGGCGTCCGCCTCGCCGAGCCTGAGGTGCGCCGTGGCCTCCAGCAGCCACGCCACGTGGCGCCGCTCGGTGTTGCCCTCGAGCGACTCCGCGGCGGCGATGGCCTGCTCCGGAGTGAGCTCGCCGCGCTCCATGCGCGCCCAGAGGAGGAGGACTGAGTCGGGCGCGAACAGCTTCACAGATACACCGTGCTCCAGGCTCGGATCCTGCCACTGCCCCTCACAGAAGGCGAAGGCCGGGCGCACCATTGACATGAAGATCTCCAGCCAGCGCGTCGATACCGCCAGCGCTCTCGCATCGATCTGCTGCAGCAGGGATCGGTCGAGCGTCAGAGCAGCGTCGAGGCCGAGGAGAAGCGTCGCGTCGAACGCGCCTCGACCATCACTGCGCGGGGACATCGAGTCGAGCACGGCCGACCGGCCCTCAGCCCTCCGGCCCATGATAAGGAGGAGCTCACCTCGGCGAAGATCGACGTCCGAGAAGGTGGAGCGGAGCGTTTCCGGAACCCGGAGCGCTGTGATCGCGGCCTGGGCACGGCCGAACTGTGCCAGGCTTGCAGCGGCAACGAGCCGGCTGGCAATATCGACCCGACCGTCGCCAAGCACCACTTGGTAGCGTGCCCGCACCTCCTCCAGTTGGCCTGTGTCACCGCTCGAGATGACCTCTCGGCAGGCGGCATCGAAATCTCTCCAATAGCCCATCACCCGCTTCGGCGAAAGCCCAATCACCGGAGAGTCAAGCGGAACCCCCCGGGGCGACAGCCGCTCCTGCTTCGCGCCGCGCTGCACGACGATTCCCTCTGGGCCTATGGTCTTGAATGCGAGCGTCCCCCTGACCGGCCCGAGCAACGCATACGAGAGAAGCTCCGGCCCACCATGAGGCACCTCTCGCTCGGAAACGAGGTCGGGAGAGAGACTGCGACCCACCCACGGCCCTGTCCCCCGCAAGACGGCGACGAAATGCTGATATCCAAGTTGGTTATTCACCCCCGCCACGAAGATCTCCGGCTCACCGTCTCCGTCGATGTCGGCCGACCTGACATCTTCCAGTCGACCCCCGTTGATCAGGATGGGGACAAGCTTGCCTCCCCCCTCTGGCGCCCACAGGAAGAGCGCCGACGGATACCACAGGCGATGCCGGACCTCGAAAAGGACCTCACGATGTCCGTCGCCCCTGAGGTCCGTCGTCCATCGCTGGCGAAGCTCCAAATCCGAGCTCAGATGCGGTGCAACCTGATCGACGAGGCGGGGGGCCACCTCCGCCCGGTAAAGCGTCCCGCCGTCATGTCCGAGCAGGATGAACTCGGTGATCCGACGATCCGTAAGCCACTCGCGGTGGTCGAGCCCGAGGGCAACCTCCGCGTCTGGAGAGCCGACGAGGTTCTCGACGAGCGGAGATCGAATCACCCCATCGAACGACCGCCGCCACAGCTCCACGCCGCCGGTGTCGAAGGCGACCAGCTGGTCGCCCTGCACCGCCACCCGGGCGAGCCCCGTGGGGCGCGCGGCGAGCCAGCCGGCGAGGCCGATCCCCGCCAGCACCATTGCCGCCGCGGCGGTGCGAGCCGCCACCCTGCGCCACAGCGTGCTCCGGTGGCGGCGGAAGTCGGCCAGCGCCGCCGCCGCGTCGGGCCAGCGGTCCTCGGGCCGCTTCTCGAGCAGGCGCCGCACGAAGGCCGCCAGCCAGCGGGGGCAGTCGCGGCGGTGCCGGCGCACCGACTCCGGGCGCCCGTGCAGGTGGCCGTCGGCGACCTGGAACTCCGATGAGGCGGCGAAGGGATGTCGGCCGGTGAGCAGCCGGTGCAGGGTAACCCCGAGGGAGTAGAGATCGGAGGGCGGGGCCGGCTCCTCGCCACGCAGCTGCTCCGGGCTCATGTACAGCGGCGTGCCGACGGTGATGCCGGTCCGGGTGAGGTCGCTGGGGACCTCGCTCTGCCGCACCAGCCCGAGGTCGCCCAGCTTGACCCGTCCGTCCTCGGTCACCAGGAGGTTCGAGACCTTGACGTCACGGTGGACGACGCCCCAATGATGGAGGTAGGCCAGCACCTCCAACGCCGCCCCGGCGACATCCACGACCCGCGCCACCGGCAGGGGCCCGCCGGCCTCGAGCTCCTGGCGCAGGCTACCGCTGGGCAGCCATTCCATGACCACCAGCAGGTGTGCGGGCGTCTCCACCAGGTCGTGGACGCGCACCAGGTGGGGGTGCTCGAGGCTCCGTCCGAGTCGGGCCTCGCGCCGGGTCCGCTCCTCACCGGTGCGACCGCCGCCGATCCGGTCGATGACCTTGATCGCCACCCGCTGCTGGAGCACCGTGTCCTCGGCAAGCCACACATCACCCTGGCCGCCGTGCCCCAGCAGGCGCAGCAGCCGCCAGCGCTCCGGCAGCGCCGGCCGCGGCCTGGCCGCCGACCACACGTCGGGCTGAGCAGTTCGGGTGTTGCTCCACTGATCGGTGCGCATCGTCTCGAGATCCGATGCTAGCGATACTTCCGGCTCCCGGCAAGGCAGCGGCACGACAGCTTCGCTGTTGTCGCGATTCCGTGCGGGTCTCGACCCCTCACCGGTTGCCACGCGTCGCGCGCCCACACCCGCCCTGGGCCAGACTTTCACCGCCTATCATGCTTCGCCCCCGGGCTGTGGCGTGAGATCGGCGCCAACGGCCGCACCCCGGTGTGGCCGGTGACCGCCCGCTACGATTGAGCCACGCCGCTCAGCGACGCTGAACCTCCGCGCCGGGGGCGGGCTCGCCCGCCGCCGACGCCACCAGCGTCAGGGCGTCCAGCTCGAGCTCGCTTACCACCCGGATCGGCCGCCCGACAACGAATCGCCGGAGCGCGGCTTCGGCTCCCGCCGGCGCCGCCACCACCGCTTCGTCGCCGACGCCGTCGGCCAGCAGCGCTGCCAGCTCACGTCCGATCCCCGCCGGTGCAGGGTCCCGCCCATCCACGCAGCGTACCAGCACGGTGCGCCCGGAGACACGGAGAGCGAGGTCATAGCCGACGTCCCAGTCCTTCGGTGTGGTCACCAGGTCCGCGCCGGCCCGGCGTAGCGCCTCGGCGAGCCGCGCCGCCAACGCCGCTCGCGATAGGGCGAACCACGGCGGGGAGGGGACCGCGCCCCGGCGAGCGCGCCACGCATCGAGCGCCTCTCTGTAGGCGCGGCCGGCGGCAACCCCAGGGACCGTCCGGCACAGCCACCGCGCCTCGAGCTGCTCGGCGGCGCACACCAGGCAGAAGGCGAGAGGAAGCAGCAGCACCGAGGCTGCCGCCACCCCCACGATCGTCAGGTACGAGGCGGCGGCGAAGGAACCGGAGGCTGCGGCCAGCATGGTGAAGACACCGACAACCACGACGAGATACAAGAGACCCACAGCCTCCGGCCGGTGCTGCTCCAGGAAGGGTGTCGGTGTGGCCTCGAGGTCGCGGGCACGAATCCCGAAATCCTCCGGCCGCGGGGCGACGTCGATCATGGCGGCCTCCCTTCCCCTGGTTCCAAGGTAGGTCCGGTCCGCGGCGGGGGCCACCCGGCGGCGCGTCGATCGGACCGGGGAGACGGGCGGAGGCGGAGCAGCCGCCGTCGGCGCGGGCGGCTCAGCCCGGATCCGGCGCCACGATGCGGAGCACGCGGTTGGGGCCGAGGGTCGCCACCGGCTCGCAGTACTCCCGGAGGAACGACTCGAACACCTGGCGCTGCCGAGGGGACCAGGAGTAGAGGCCGTGCTCCTGCTCCGCCCGGTACCGTGGCAGGTTGACCACCACGTGGCTGATGCCGAGGCCCAGCAGCCGCTTCCTGAGCGCGCCCGCCGAGCCGGCGCCGCGGCTCAGCGTCTCGGCGATGGGCGGGTCGCTGAAGCTGCTGAAGACGGCGTGGCGGTCGAGGTGGTAGGGATCGTGGAGGCCAACCAGCAGCACCCTCCGCACCGACGCCTCCCGGTTGAGGAGATCGTAGGCGGGCTGTGAGGGCACCTCGTGGTCGAGGTAGGTCTGCCGGCCTTCGGCCCCCACGAAGTAGCCCAGAGGCGACGTGAGGTAGGCGTTGTTGAGGGCGGTCATTCCCAGCGCTGCGAGACTCGCCGCCGCCAGCAGGGCCACCACCGGGCGCCGCAGGAAGGGGCGGCGCCGAAGCTCGCCGTCGAGGCCCGACTGCGCCACGCACAGCAGGACCGCAAGCATGGTGAGCAGCGAGCGGTTCTCGGTTTGAAACACGAGCCACGCCGCCACCGAGAAGCCGACGAATGCCTTGAGGAAGCGCACCTCGCGGGTGGCCGAGCGGACCAGGAGCAGCGGAGCCAGCACCAGCGGCACCACGCCGGTGTGGGTGTCGATGATGCGCGGCGTCAAGGCGATACGGAACGGAAAGGTCAGGTAGGTGCGCCAGCTCCAGTCGGGGATCTCCCACCGCCGGAGGGCGTGATGGAAGAACGCGGCCGCGGCGTCGTTCCAGGCCGGGTTGGGAAAGACGGAGCTCAGAAACGGGTAGAAGGGGTTGCCGGTGAACGCCCAGTTCTTGGCGAAGACGAGCAGGGACACGACGCTGACGGGGGCAGCGACGACGAGGGGGTGATACCAACGCCAGTGCCGTCTCAGCACGGCCAGCACCAGGACCGGTGCGAGCGCCACCAGGACCATGACCACCGTGTACTTGGTCCAGGCGGCGAGCCCGATCACGAGGCCGGCCACCACCAGGGGGGCGACCCGACGCCGGTTCCCGGCGTGGAAGGCGAGGAGCTGACCGAGACCGAGGAGAAGGAAGAGGACGAAGAACGCGTCGTTCCAGGCCAGCGCGAAGGAGTGGGCGACCAGCGGCATGGCGAGAAAGAGAGCCGCCGGAAGCAGCGGATTGGCGGCGGGATCGGAGCGCCGCACCAGCCGGGCCAGCGCCGCCGCCGCCCCCAGGCCGGCCCAGAAGTGCAGGGCCTTGCAGGCCACGTCGCCGGCCAGCGCCAGCACCGGCAGGTAGAGGTACTCGGCCAGGCTCGGGTAGCTCGACTCCACGAGGTGTGGAATCGGCGCGATCCTACCGCTGCCCAGGATGATCTTGGGGATGAGCAGGTGGTACTCGAGTGCGTCGGTTGACACTGGCGGTGACACGAGCCCGGGAAGGATCAGGAGGAGGTTGACCAGGATGACTGCGCCCGCGAGCAGCGTGAAGGCGTCGTAGGGATCGATCCCCAGCCGGGTACGGCTCCGCCACAAGGGCACCGCCGAGAAGGGCAGGGCGGCGAGACCCACGAGCGTCCACACAGCGTAGACACGCATGTCGACAATCCCGGCGAGCCCCAGCGTGAAGACCATGAGCCCAGAGAGACCCATGCCGAGGGCCGTACCGACCAGGAGGTGGTCGGCAGGCCCCTGCGCTGGCAGCAGCCGGCGTGCCAGCGGAATCCCCAGCCCCGCATAGCTGAGGATGAACGCAAGGGCGAAAACCAGCGGTATGAGGTGGCGCGCCATGGCCAGGAGCGGCCCGTCGGCGGCCACGTAGACCATGAGCACGGCGCCCATACTGAGCAGCCAGAGCTCGGCCAACGCGCGGCCACGCAAGCTCTCGGGGATCACCGAGCCTCCGCTCCGTGCCCACTCGGGGCGGCGGGCTCCGCCCCCCCCTCTGCGGCTGCGCTCGTCCCGTGGGGCGCTTCACTCACCGCCGCGGCCCACTCCGCGGTGGCGAGTAGCCCCTCGGCAAGGCTCGTCGCCGGCCGCCACCCGAGCACCTCGCCGATGCGGGCGACGTCGGCTTGGGAGATGCGGATGTCACCCTGCTGTGCCGCGGCATGAGTGACCGGATACGTTCGGCGCGTCCGCCCGAAGGCTCCCAGCACCTCGTCGCAAAGCTGGTTCACTGAGGTCGCCTTGCCGGCCCCGACGTTGAGCACCTGGCCATGGGTGGCCGAGGCATCGACACTCTCGACCCACGCCCGGCAGACGTCGCGGATGAAGACGAAGTCGCGCGACTGCTCACCGTCGGAGTGGATCACGATGGGCTCGGAGCGGAGGGCGCGGCCGAGGAAGATGGCGAGGACTCCCTGGTAGGGGTTGTCCAGCCTCTGCCGGGGCCCGTACACGTTGAACATGCGGAACGAAGTAACCGCCAGGGGCGCAGGCAGGTCGGTACGCCCCGCGGTGAGATGCACGTAGCGCTCGGCCGCGAGCTTGGTGACGCCGTAGTACGACGCCGGCACCGTGGCTTCCGACTCCGGCGTCGGCACCCGGCGCGGGTTGCCGTACACCACCATCGAGGACGCGAACAGCAGCCGCGGCACCCGGTGCTCCAGGCAGAGACGCAGCACGTTGAGGGTGCCGCCCACGTTGACCTCTAGGTCAGCCGTGGGGTCCGCATACGAGCGCACGATGGAGGCCTGACCGGCGACGTGGAAGACGACGTCGATCCCGGGGGCGAAGGCGCGGGCAAGGTCTCCGGGATCGCGCACGTCCCCGTGGAGAAACTCGGCCTCGGGGGCGACCTGCGCGCGGCTCCCGGTGCTCTCGTTGTCCAGCACCACCACGCGGAAGCCCCCCTCGAGCAGGGCGTCGGCGAGATGACTGCCGATGAAACCGGCGCCTCCGGTGACGAGCACGCGACGCTGCTCGCTCACTCGAGCTCCTTCCCCGGAGGGCACGGGACCTCCCGCCACTGCCGAGGTCCGACGTCGTCCTCACGCCGGCAGAAGTCGCGGCGCACCAGGAGCCACTCGAACCACACGCTGAGGAGGGAGAAAAGGTACCGGCTGCCCTGCTCCTTGAGAAGGAGGTGGGACTCGCCGGCCGCGCGATTATGCCAGGAAATCGGGATGACCCGGTAGGAGTACCCACGTACGATGGCCTTGAGGGGAAGCTCGACGGTGAGGTTGAAGTGCGGAGACACCAGCGGCCGGCAGCCGTCGATGACGTACCTGCGGTAACCCTTGAAGGCGTTGGTCACATCGTTGTAGCGCAGCCCGAACATCAACCGTATCAGCATGTTGACGATACGATTCAGGACCAGCTTGACGCGCGGGTAGTCGACCACGCGCGCACCGCGAGTGAAACGGGAGCCGAAGACGCACTCGGCGTCCTCGTGCAGGATGCGGTAGTAAGCCTCCACGTCCTCCGGAGCATCGGAAGCGTCGGCCATGGTGATCACCACCGCATCGCCCTGCACCTGCTCGAGACCCAGGCGCACGGCTCGGCCGTAGCCGTGCTGCTCCGGGTTCGCGACAACGCGCACCCGAGGATCGATCTTCGCAACGCACTCGACCACCGCCCTGGTACCGTCCGAACTGCCGTCGTCCACCACGATGATCTCGAAGTCGTCGATGCCCGCACCGTCGAGGTGCCGGCGCAGGCTGTCGACCGTCCCGCCCACGTGGGGCGCTTCGTCCCGTGCCGGCATGACGATGGAGAGCTTCATCAGCCGAGGCGCTGACGCCATCCGTCGACGAGCTCCACCAGGATGTCCTCGAGGGAACGGCTGATATCCCACCCCGGCAGCGCCGCTCGCACGCGCCCCAGATTCGAGATGTAGCAGATGTGGTCTCCGCGCCTCGCCTGATCCACGTAGCTGTAGCGCATCTTCTTGCCGGTTAGGGCCTCGATGAACCCGAATGCCTCGAGGATGGAGACCGAGTTCGCGCGGCCGCCGCCGAGATTGAAGACCTGAGCAGGGCTCGGGCTCGCGTAGAAAGCCTCCACGCAGCGCGCTACGTCGAGGGCGTGGATGTTGTCGCGCACCTGCTTGCCCAGGTACCCGAAAACCTTGTACTCCCGCCCTTTGAGGTTGCACATCACCAGGTAGCTGAGAAAGCCGTGCAGTTCCACTCCCGAGTGGTTGGGGCCGGTGAGGCAGCCGCCGCGCAAGCAGCACGTCCTGAGGCCGAAGTAGCGGCCGTACTCCTGCACGGCGATGTCCGCAGCCACCTTCGATGCGCCGAAGAGAGAGTGGAGCGACCGGTCGACACTCATGGTCTCGTCAATGCCATCGGCATACTCGGGATCGGCGAAGTCCCAGCGGGTCTCCTTCTCCGCCAGCGTCAGGCCATTGGGACGATCGCCGTAGACCTTGTTGGTGGACATGTGGACAAAGACCGCGTCGGGCGCCGACCGCCGTGCCGCCTCGAGCATGTTGAGGGTGCCGACCGCGTTGACGTCGAAGTCGTCGAACGGCCTCTGGGCCGCGAGGTCATGGCTGGGCTGGGCGGCGGCGTGCACTATCAGGTCCGGTCGCACCGCTGCCACCAGCTCGAGGATCGCGGCCCGGTCACGCACGTCGACCTCGTGATGGGTGAAGCCTCTGCAGCTCGCCAGCAACCGGGCCTGATTCCATCGGGTGTCACCGAGCTCACCGAAGAACGACGCCCGCATGTTGTTGTCGAACCCCGCCACGCGCCAGCCCCGGGCGTCGAAGTACGAGACCATCTCAGAGCCGATGAGCCCGTTGGAGCCGGTTACGAGGAGGGTCTTCGACCTGCTGGACGAGTTCGTTCTTGCCGTCACGGCAACGATTATAGCCGGTCGGCTCCGGCGATCGACGCCACCGCGGACGTACGCCGAGAGCCCTCAGCTCAATCGATCTGGTGCCGCTTCATCTTGCGCCAGAGGGTGTTGCGGGAGACACCGAGGTCACGGGCGGCGCGTGTCCGGTTGCCGCGGTGGCGGGCCAGGGCATCGCGGATGGCCGCCGCTTCGGCGGCTTCGAGGGGCCCTGCGACATGCGGTTCGGGCAACCGGTTCGGCTGCTGCATCCACTCGCCGCGCAGGTGCGCGGGTAGGTCTTCGAGGCCGATGACGGTGCCGCCGCACACGACGAAGGCATGCTCGATGGCGTTCTCCAGCTCGCGCACGTTGCCCGGGTAGTGGTAGGCCATGAGGGCCGCCATGGCACGCTCCGAGATGCTACGGATGCGACGCCCCTGAAGGGAGTTGAAGCGGCTGATGAAGTGCTCGACGAGGAGCGGGATATCCTCGGGGCGGACGCGCAGCGGAGGCACCGCGATGCGTACGACGTTGAGGCGGAAGTAGAGATCCTGGCGGAAGCGCCCGGCCATCACCTCGAGGGCGAGGTCGCGGTTGGTTGCCGCCAGCACACGCACGTCGGCCTTGAGCGGGTGGACCCCACCCAGGGGTGTGAACTCGCGCTCCTGGAGCACCCGCAGCAGCTTCACCTGCACCGCCGGCGACAGCTCACCGACCTCGTCGAGGAGGAGTGTGCCGCCCTCGGCAAGGGCGAAGCGGCCGGGCCGGTCCTGACGGGCGTCGGTGAAGGCCCCCCGAACGTGGCCGAAGAGCTCGGACTCCACGAGGGTCTCCGGGATGGCGCCGCAGTTGAGCGCAACGAAGGGGCACTCCCGGCGCGGGCCCAGGGTGTGGATGGCGCGGGCGATGAGCTCCTTGCCCGTCCCCGGCTCCCCTTCGACGAGCACCGTGCTCATGCTGTTGGCCACAAGAGGCAGCAGCTCACGCACCCCGCGCATGGCAGCGCTTTTGGAGACGATGTCCTCCAGGGTGTAGCTGCCCTGTATGCTGCGACGCAGGGCCGCCACCTCCGCGAGGTCGCGGAACATCTCGACGCCGCCGACGATCTGCCCGTCGGCGTCGCGCAGCGCGGCGGTGGAGACCGCAACCTGAACCTGGCCGCCGTTGCGCCGGAGGATCTGCATCTCGCTGTCACGGTGGCTGTCGCCCCCACCCATGCTGTCGCGCAGAAGGCAGTTGGTTTCACAGCCGTCGCTGCGCAGGACCTCGGCACAAAAATGGCCGATCACGTCCTCCCGCCGCCAGCCGGTGACCGCCTCGGCCGCGCGGTTGAACTGGGTGATGCGGCAGTTCGCGTCGACGGTAAAGATCGCATGGGGAATGGAGTTGAACACCACGGCGGCGAAACGGAGCTGAAGGGCACGGCGCATACCTCAGTTTGCGTCATCCGCCTCGAAATTGCAACATGTCATGGAACAACTGTCTCGATTTCGTGACGCTTTCCCTCGGTCACTCCGAACTACCGAACCGACATCCCTCTCCCCTAAGAGAGTTAGAGCTGCTCCCGCGTCCTGGCACGTTCCTTGCCATCTCTCCCGATGAAGGGGCCCGAGCCCCGCATGGAGGGAGACAGCAGATGGCGTTCCAGTGCGCGTACTATCTCGAGCCCCTTGACACCAGGGAGCTGCCCCGCCGCTTCCTCGAAGCGTTCGCCGCAGTCCTCTCACACTCCAACTACGCAATGGCCCTGGATACGGCCGCCCGCGTCACCGCGCGCTGCGGCCGCTGCGCCTCCACCTGCCCGGTCTACCAGGCCAGCGGCGATCCCCAGGATATCCCATGCGCGCGCTCCGAGCTGCTCCTCAAGGTCTACCGGCGGTACTTCACGCTCAGCGGCGCTCTCGGCGCCCGTCTCGGCCCCGGCTTCGAGCTGGACGAAGGCTACATCAACCGCATGGCCGACGCCCTCTACCGTTGCACAGCCTGCCGGCGCTGCACCCTCGAGTGCCCCATGGGAATCGACCACGGGCTCATCACCCACCTGGGCCGCTGGGTGCTGGCCGAGGTGGGAATCATCCCCAAGGCGCTGCGGGTGTCGGTGCGTGAGCAGCTCGAGGGCAAGACCCGCAACACCTCGGCGATCCCGGCGGCGGCGCTGCGGGACACCTGCGAGTTCCTCGAGGAGGACTGCGCCGACACCTATGGCTTCAACATCCACTTCCCCATCGACGCCGAGGACGCCGAGTACCTCTTCTTCCCGGCGGTGAGCGACTACCTGCTCGAGCCCGACACCCTCATGGGCAACGCCGCGGTCATGACCGCCACCGGCGGCTCGTGGTCCATCGGCTCGCGCTACTTCGACGGCATCAACTACGGCCTCTTCTACTCCGACCGCATGCTCGACCGCATCGTCAGCATGGAGGTGGACGAGCTCGCCCGGCTGCGTGCCCGGAAGATTCTCATCGGCGAGTGCGGCCACGCCTCGCGCTCCGCCAAGGCCTTCATCCGGACCTTCTGCGGCGGCGACAAGGCGCCACCGGTGGTGAACTGCATGGAGTATGCCCATCAGATGCTGGAGGCCGGCCGCCTCGAGCTCCACCGCGGCGCAATCGACGCCCGGGTCACCTACCACGACCCGTGCAACATCGCGCGCACCGGCTGGATCACGGAGCAGCCCCGCGAGATCCTCCGCCACATAGCCACCGACTTCGTAGAGATGACCCCCAACCGCCGCGAGAACTACTGCTGCGGCGGCGGTGGCGGCACCGTCTCCATCGACGAGATCCGCGCCTTCCGCACCGGCATCGGCGGGGCCACCAAGGCCGAGCAGATTCGCCGCACCGGAGCCACGCTGCTGGTGGCGCCGTGCGCCAACTGCAAGAAGCAGCTGCGCGAGGTTTGCGAGGACCACGGCCTCGACCACGTCCAGGTGGTCGGGCTGCACGATCTCATGCTCAAAGCCATCGAGCCGCCAGCGGCGATGCGGGTGGCGGCCGACGCCGCGGCCGTCGCCGCCGAGCCGGCAGCAACGACGACCCCATAGGAGGCACTGTGGACGCCTGGATCGAACTCGCCCGCGGACCGTTGTTCCGCATCGCCCTCGCCGTCGTCGTTCTCGGGCTCGGCTACCGCCTCGTCGCGACCGTCGCGCACCTGATCGTTGCCTGGCGCCGCGCCGGCGACCGCCGCCTGCCCCTCGGCGCCGTCGCCCGGGCCACCGCCGGCTGGCTGTTCCCGGTGCGATTGCTGCGTCTGCGGCCGCTCTACGGCATCGCCTCGCTCCTCTTCCACGTGGGCATCATCGCCCTGCCGATCTTCCTGGCGGGACACGTGGCCCTGGTGCAGCAGAGCCTGGCGATCGCCTGGCCTAGCCTGCCTCCTGGCGTGGCGGACGTCCTCACCCTGGTGACCCTTGCGGCCCTCGCTGCGGTCGCCGTGGGCCGCTTCGCGACAGCGACGTCACGCGCCCTCACACGCGCCGCCGATGTCGGCATCCTCGGCCTACTCTTCGTGGTGGTGGGCTTCGGCTTCCTGGCCGCCCACCCGCTGCTCTCGCCGTTCCCAGCCCGCACCCTCCTCCTCCTGCACATCCTCGCCGGCGACCTCGCCCTGGTGCTCACGCCCCTGTCCAAGATCTCCCACTGCATCGTCTATCCATTCACCCGGCTGGTGTTTGAGCTGGCCTGGCACTTTCCCGCCGAGAGCGGGCGCCACGTGGCGGTCGCCCTGGGCAAGGAGGGCGAGCCGGTATGAAGCACTTCGCGATTCTCACCGACGTCACCCGCTGCATCGGCTGCGAGGCCTGCGTGGCGGCCTGCCAGCAGACCAACGACACCGGCCCCGACGTCGCCCGCCGCTGGGCCCCCGACCCCACCGCCCTCTCGTCGAGCCGCTGGACCACCATAACCCGCACCGAGCAGGGTCGCTTCGTGCGTGTGCACTGCCGCCACTGCCTGGAACCGGCGTGCGCCGCCGCCTGCCCGGTGGGGGCCCTGCACCGCACCGCCGAGGGTCCGGTGGTGTACAACTCCGAGATCTGCATGGGCTGCCGCTACTGCATGATCGCCTGCCCCTTCCGCATGACCCGCTACGAGTGGAGCTCGGCAGTGCCCAAGGTACGCAAGTGCATCCTGTGCTATCAGAAGATTACGGCCGGAGAGCTCGCACAGCCGGCCTGCACCGCCGCCTGTCCCACCCAGGCCACGGTGTTCGGCGAACGTGACGAGCTTCTCGCCGAGGCACACCGGCGGCTCGCCGCCAGCCCCGCCCGCTATATCCAGCACGTGTGGGGCGAGCACGAGGTGGGCGGCACCTCGGTGCTCTACATCTCGGACGTCCCCCTGGACGGCGCGGGCTGGCCGGCACGGCTCGACGACGTGCCGCGGCCACGGCTCGCCCGCGAGGTGCTGGGCACCGTGCCCTGGACGTTCACCGGCGTGGCCGCCGCCTGCTACGGAATCCACTGGACCCTCGAGCGCCGCAAGAAGGTGGCCGCCGCCGAAGGTGACGCGGAGAGCCACGACGAAGGCCCGGATGATGACGTGAGGGGAGGCGACCAGTGAGCAGCGGCAACAACACCCGCCTGGTGGTGACCCGTGCGGTGCTCTGGCTGCTGGTCGGCCTCGCCGCCACGGTGGCGGCCGCCCGCTTCTGGCGCGGCCTCGGCGCCACCACCGCCCTCACCGATCAGACCCCGTGGGGTCTGTGGATCGGCTTCGACGTCCTCGCCGGGGTGGCCCTGGCCGCCGGAGGCTTCGTCATCGCCGCCGCAGTCTACATCTTCCACCTCGAGCGCTACCACGAGATCGTGCGGCCGGCGGTGCTCACCGCCTTCCTGGGCTACGTCGCCGTCGTCCTGGGCCTGCTCATGGACCTTGGACGACCGTGGAACATCTGGCGCATGATGTTCTTCTGGCAGCCCCACTCGCCGCTTTTCGAGGTGGGGTGGTGCGTCATGCTCTACCTCACGGTGTTGTCCCTGGAGTTCGCCCCAGTGGTCTTCGAAGGGCTCAAGCTGGAGCGCCCTCTCCGCCTGATGCGCCGGGTCACCCTCGTCCTGGTGATCGTCGGCATCAGCCTCTCCACCCTCCACCAGTCCTCCCTCGGCACCCTCTTCCTGCTGGCCAAGGACCGCCTCAATCCGCTCTGGTACTCCCCCATCCTGCCCCTCCTGTTCTTCGTCTCGGCGGTCGCCCTGGGCCTGATGATGGTGACCACGGAGAGCCTGGTGAGTGCCTGGTTGTTCCGACGCGAGCCCGAGTGGAAGCTGCTGCCCGGGCTCACCAGGGCGGCCGCGGTCGCGGCCCTCCTGTACCTCGCGCTGCGCCTCGGGGACCTGGCGTTTCGGCACCAGCTCGGGCAACTCCTGGAGGGCACGTGGGCGTCCGCCCTCTTCGTCTTCGAGCTGGGGCTGAGCGTCGTGGTCCCCGTTCTTCTCTTTCTCCTCCCGGCCACGCGCCGGCGGCACGGCGCTCTCACCGCCGGCGCCGTGCTCGGCGTGGTGGGTTTCATCCTCTACCGCGCCGACGTCGGCGGGATCGCCCACCGCGCCGCCGCCGGCAGCGGCTACGTCCCGGCACTCACCGAGGTGATGGTGAGCGTGGGCGTGGTCGCCGCCATGGCCCTGGTGTTCCTCTTCTTCGTCGAGCGCTTCCCGGTGTGGGAGCATCCTCCGGAGGCGCCGGACCACTTCACGCCGGCGATGCACGACCCGGTCTCCCGGACCTTCTTCGGCGGACCATGGTTCTCCCGCGCTCACCTCGGAGCGATCGGCCTAATCGTCGGCGCGGTCCTGGGCGTGGTCCTCCTCGAGGCGGACGCTTCGAGCGCCGCCAACCCGTGGCCCCAGCCGGTGCGGGAAGCTCGCACGCTGCAGATCCGCGAGGCGGAGCGCTCGCCGCTGCCGGGCCACCGCCTCGAGGTGCTCAGCACCGCCGAGGTCGCCGCTGCCCCCGACGGCGTCGAGGCGGCTCTCCTCATGGAGGGACGAGGCCAACGAGCGCCCGTGCTCTTCCCCCACCAGGCGCATCAGGCGCGGCTGGGCGGTCCGGCCTCGTGCGGCCACTGTCACCACCGTACGCTCGCGGGTGACCGGGGCACCCCGTGCCGCAAGTGCCACCGCGACATGTACGCGGTCACCGACACTTTCGCCCACCAGCGCCACGTCGAGGCCCTGGGCGGTAACGCCAGCTGCGCCCGTTGCCATCTCACCGGCGTGTCGCCGACACGCGAGTCCACCCGCGCCTGCGACGACCCCGGATGCCACGGCCCCGGAGTCAGCCTCGACGCGGTGTTCACCACGCACTCGTCGCGGC
Source organism: uncultured Acidobacteriota bacterium (assembly GCA_963844845.1). Classification (GTDB taxonomy): domain Bacteria; phylum Acidobacteriota; class Thermoanaerobaculia; order Thermoanaerobaculales; family Sulfomarinibacteraceae; genus CAWJPW01. Next base: position 696,886 of record CAWJPW010000003.1, on the reverse strand, counting down.
CGCCGGGGCTCGCCCCCGGCTACCGCCAGGCCATGCACGCGCTGTGCATCGGCTGCCACACCCGGCACGAAGCCGAAAAGGCCGTTGCCGAGCCGTTCCTCAGCCGTTGCGGCGGCTGCCACCGGGAGCCGGTTCCGGACCAGGCGCCCGCCGCCACCGTGCTGGCGGGCCTTACCGAGCCTGCGGGTGGGACCGGAGCATCATGACAAGGCCATCTTTCTCCGAACCCCCGCTCATCGCCATCATCGACGACGAGGCGGACATCACGACCTACCTGGGGGTCGCGCTGGGGGACAACGGCTACCGCGTGACGACGACGAACGATCCGGCCGCCGCTCTCGCCATGCTCGAGGAGGAGGTCCCCGACCTCATCTGCCTCGACATCCTCATGCCCGAACAGACCGGTCTCGCGCTGTACACTGAGATTGTGCAGCACCCCCGCCTTGCCGCGGTACCGGTGGTGATCTTGAGCGGTCTGACCATGAACGACGAGCTGATGGAGAGGATCTGGCGCAACTCCGCGCTGCCGGCTCCGGTGAGCCTCCTCGAGAAACCGGTGGACGTGGACCGCCTGCTCCGCACCATTCGGGCGATCCTCCATCAGCCCGTGGGGGTGGCGCCATGACCACGACCTGGCGGCCCGAGTGGCGCGCGGCGCTGGTGGACCAGTTCCTCTCAGGCGTGATGGTGCTGGACGACGACCTCAAGGTCGTGGATCACAACGGCGCGTTCACCGAGCTCTTCGGGGCGGCGCGTGGGCAACACTGTTTCGAGGCGCTCAAGGGGCGCGAAGGCGCATGCGCCGTGTGCCCGGCCGCCAGCACCTTCCAGGATGGGCGCCAACGGGTGCTGGAACAGGTGGGCCGAGACCAGCAGGGACGGCCGGTGAACTACCTGGTGCAGGTGGGTCCGGTGCGGGACGACGCCGGCGAGGTGGCCTTCGTCGCCGTCATCACCACCGACCTCACCGCCACCAGGCGTCTGCAGCGGGAGTACCAGGCGCTTTTCGAGAAGGTGCCCTGCTTCGTCGCCGTGATCAACCGCGACTTCCGGGTGGTGCGGGCAAACGAGCAGTTCCGCCGGACCTTCGGAGAACCCACCGGAGAGCACTGCCACGAGCTCTTCAAAGGCACTCCAGCGCGCTGCTCCAAGTGCCTTGTGGAGCAGACCTTCGCCGACGGCGAATCCCACTCCGCCCCGCACATGGGTGTGTCCCGCGACGGCACCGCCACCCATTACCTCGCCTTCACGACGCCGCTGCTCGGTGAGGACGGCGAGGTCCGGAACGTCATCCACATGTCGCTGGACGTCACCGAGGCCCAGGCGCTGACCGAGCAGCTGGGGAGGGCCAACGCGGTGCGCCGGGCGCTCGTGGAGAGCGCGCTGGACGCCATCGTCGTCACCGACGAGCAGCATCGACTCGAGATGGTCAACCCGGCGGCCGAGACGCTCTGGGGCATCAGCCGCGGCGACCTCGTGGGCAAGCCTCCTCCCCGTTGGATGCTCCCCGGCGAGCTCACTCCGGTGCTGCGGGGGGAGAAGCCGCACGCCGTGGTGCACGACACCCGGGTCACGACCTCCGGAGGGGACGAGGTCCCGGTGCGTATCGGCGCCGTGGGCCTCACCGAGGATCACCACTTCGTGGGCGCCGCGGTCTTCGCCCAGGACCTCGGCGAGCTCAAGCGAATGGAGAAGGAGAAGCTCGACGCCGAGCGGCTGGCGGCGGTGGGCCAGACGGTGGCGGGATTGGCACACGGTATCAAGAACATCCTCACCGGGCTCGAGGGCGGCATGTACGTGACCTCTTCGGGGCTCAAACGTGGCGACCAGGCGCGGGTCCGGCAGGGCTGGGAGATGCTCGAGCGCAACATGGGTCGGGTCTCGGACCTGGCCAAGAACCTGCTCGCCTTCTCCCGCGGGGACTATCCGGAGCCAGAGCTCGTGCGCCCGGCGGAGATCGCCCACGACGTCGTCACCCTCTTCCATGACAGCGCCGGGCAGCACGGCATTCAGCTCGTCGGCGAGATCGACGAAGAGGTCGCGCCCGCATGGATGGATGCCGAGGCCATCCACAGCTGCCTCACCAACCTGGCGTCCAATGCCATCGACGCCTGCCTGGTGAGCCAACAGACAGGATGCCGCGTCGTGCTCCGCCTGCGCGAGGAGGATGGGGCCATCGTGTTCGAGGTCTCGGACACCGGCTGCGGCATGGACTACGAGGTCAAGCAGAAGGCGTTCACCAGCTTCTTCACCACCAAGGGTAAGGGCGGCACCGGCCTTGGGCTGCTGCTGACCCGCAAGATCGTGCAGGAGCACGGCGGCACCGTGACCCTGGAGAGCACGCCCGGGCAGGGGACCACCTTCCGGCTGCGCTTTCCGCGCTCGCGACTGCCCGAACCGCGCAGCAAGGAGACCGACGCATGAAGCAGCCCACCCAGGACCTCAGGCTGGACCAGAGCCTCGACGCGGCCACCGCCCACCGAAGCGTCCACGACCTCACGGTGTTGGTCGTCGATGACGAGCCTGACGTCGCCTTCTACCTCGCTTCGGTGCTGGAGGATGCCGGCTTCGCAGCTGTCACCGCCGCCGACGGCGACGAGGCCATGGCGCGGATCCGCCGGCAACCTCCCGACCTGATCTCGCTCGACCTGGTGATGCCCGGCCGGTCGGGCGTCCGGCTGCTGGCGGAGCTGCGGCGCGACCGCGAGCTGCAGCGCATCCCGGTGGTCATCGTCTCGGGCCACGCGCACGAGCCCGGGATTCGCCGCGACCTCGACGAGGTCCTCGCCGAGAGCGCGCTGGTGGGCCCGTCCCACTGTCTGGACAAGCCCGTCACCCCGGAGAAGTACCTGCGCCACGTGTGCGAGCTGCTCGACGTGGAGCCTGTCCCGCCCACCGAGACCGACGGCAACGACGCACTCCGCCGCCGCGCCCTGGACCTGCTGGGCTCGGCCGACCCCGACACCCTCAAGGCCGTGCTGGCTCAGCTCGAGAGGAGGCAATCATGAACGCCGACCGCCCGACCCATCGCATCCTCGTCATCGACGACGACCCCGACGTGGTCAGCTACCTCGAGGCTGTTCTCCGCGACAACGGCTTCGAGGTGCTGTGCGCCGGCGACGGCGACGTCGGCCTGCGCCTCGCCCGCGAGGAGCACCCCGACCTCGTCTGCCTCGACATCTCCATGCCCGCGCCGAGCGGTGTGAGGGTCTACCGCGAGCTGCGCGGCGACCCCGTCCTCGCCACGATTCCGGTGGTGATGGTGACCGGAGTGCCCCGGGAGTTCGAGGACTTCATCGGGCACCGCAGCCAGGTGCCACCGCCCGACGGCTACCTCGCGAAGCCCTTCGAGGTGGACGACCTGCTCGCGGTGGTACGGAGGCTGCTGCCACAGCCGGCGACGACCCCGTAGGAGGACGACCCGAGAGGGACGGAGCCGACGGGACTGGGGAGAGGCAACCCCCCGCGCGAGCTTTCGATCTCCGGCGGCCGGCGAAGCGCGGCTGCGGGGGCGATTCGTGCATGCTGGCGGCCGCTGGGCTGCCGTACCGCCGTAACGAAGTTCTTCAACCCGCGGCTCTCTACCGGTCGGGAGGAGAGCCATACGTCTGTCGTGACCTCCCTACCCCTTTCCCGCCGGCTCCGAACCCGCGCGCCAACCAGAGCAGCCACACCGCTGAGGGCGGCCAACAGCTCCGACAATCGTAGCCCCTTCAACAGCGTCTCGGGAGGACATACCTCGCAGGGCGCCGGTGGTTGGTGGGATGGTTGGAAGGATATGTTTGGAAGGCAGATCGTGGTGGGATTCGTGTGGTAGGCGTTTTAGGTGAGAACCGGCAGCCTCCGTACGAGCAGCTGAGTCGCTCGAAACTCGATCAACTCAGCAAGATAAAGTATATGCCTAAAATGTCAAGTTGTCAAGTGCTCAAGTTAGACCATCAACACAAACGCCGCGCCCACGGTGTGCTGACGGCGGTTTGCCCCACGCATCGGTACCCGGCGCCGCACCTCAGGGGATGGAGGTGAGCTCCTGCATCTCCACCAGGCGGGCGTACGCCCCGCCGGCGACGAGCAGCTCCTCGTGAGTGCCCAGCTCCACGATCGCCCCGCCCCGCAGCACGACGATGGTGTCGGCATTGCGCACCGTCGAGAGGCGGTGCGCAATGACCAGCACCGTACGTCCCCTCATGAGGTTCTCCAGCGCCTGCTGCACCAGCCGCTCGGCCTCGGGATCCAGCGCGGAGGTGGCCTCATCCAGGATCAGGATGGGTGGGTCCTTGAAGAGCGCCCGGGCGATGGCGAGGCGTTGGCGCTGCCCACCTGACAGCTTGAGCCCCGATTCACCGATGACGGTGTCGTACCCCTCGGGCAGCTCTTCGATGAAGTCATGGGCAAAGGCCGCGCGGGCGGCGACCTCGATCGCTTCCTGGGACGCATCCTCACGACCGAAGGCGATGTTGCTGCGCACAGTGTCGTTGAAGAGAATCGTCTCCTGGGTGACGAGGCCGATCATGGCGCGTAGGCTGGCCAGGGTCACGTCGCGAACGTCCTCGCCCCCGACGCGGACCGACCCCTTCGTGACGTCCCAGAAGCGCGGGATGAGCTGTGCCACGGTGGTCTTGCCGCCACCCGACGGGCCAACCAGGGCAACGGTCTTCCCCTCAGGGATGGTGAGGTTCAGCCCCGACAACACCCAGGCGCCCTCCTCGTAGGAAAACCACACGTCGTCGAGCTCGATCCCGCCGGCGACACCGGCCAGCTCGCGGGCCCCCGGGCGGTCGGCGATGGTCACCGAGGCGTCGATGACCTCGTACACCCGGTCGGAGGCCACCACCGCCTGCTGCAATGCGAGGTTGAACTGGTTGAGCCGCTTGAGCGGGCTGTAGGTGCCGTACATCGCGATGAGGAACGCCGAGAAGTCACCGAGCGTCATGCTCCCGTCGCTGATGGCATGAGAGGCGTAGCCGATCAGGAGGGCGAAGCCGATGGCCCCGAGCATCTCCATCACCGGAGCGTTGGCCGCCTGGATCGCGCGCGCCTTGAGGGAGGCCCAGAAATGCCGGTGGGTGGCACGGCGGAACTGGCGGCGCTCGAACTCCTCCATGCCGAATGCCTGGATGACACGGATCCCGTGCACGATCTCCGAGAGGGCGGAGGAGAGGTCGCCCATGCGCTCCTGGGTCTGCCGGGAGCGCCGGCGCAGGCGCCGCGAGAAATGCACGATGGGGGTCACCAGGACCGGGGCGATGAGGATGGTCACGAGCGCGAGCTTGAAGTTCAGCGAAAAGGCGTAGACGAGCAGAACCACGAGCGTGAGGAGGTCCTGAATGAGGTCACCGAAGCGCTCGGCCAGTGCCTGGTGGATCACTTGGACGTCGCTGATCACCCGCGACAGGAGCACTCCCGAAGGCGTGCGCTGGAAAAAGCCGGTGCTCTGCACCAGTAGGGCGTCGGCCAGCATGTCACGCAGCTCCCGGATAGTCGAGAGCCCGAGGTTGGCGATGGAGTAGCGGGCCAGGAACGAGAAGGTGTTCTTCACCAGCAGCGAGAGGATCACCAGCAGGAGGATCGCCCGGCGGTCGTTATGGGTCCAGTGGGCGAGAGCGTCCTGCGCCTCTTTGGCAGCTGCATCGAGGGTCTTCACCAGGCCCGGTCCGGCCTTCTCCACCACGGACGCGCTGGTGGCTGCGGCGCCAGGGTGCAGGAGCTCATCGTAGATCGGCCGGATGAGGTTGTAGGCAAAGACCGTGGCTCCTGCCACCAGCACCATGCTCACCAGGGCTACGCCGAGCCAGGCGGAGTGACGGCGGGCGACCTTCAAAACACGCCAGAAGCTCTTCATGCCGGGAGTCTAGCCCGGATCGCTTACGACGTCGCGTCACGGATGAGCCCGAGCAGGACGTGGCTCCACCGCAGGACGGCCCCAAAGCCCGACGAGACGCCCAGGTGCTGACTCTGGAAGGATTCTCTTGTTGAGATTTTAATTCGTTCTCGCTCGGATTCCACTCACTCGCTGCGTCTTAAAGTGTATGCTTAAATAACCAGCTCGCCAACAAGAAGAACACTGTGACAACAGTCACTGACTCAGTTCCGATCGGGGTCCATACTCGGAATTAATACTAGGAGTTCTTACTCCTGCCACCACGAAGGGAGATAAAAAATATGAGACGGTGGACGACAAGATTCGTCGTGCTGTGTATGGTGTGCGCTCTCGCGCCGACAGTCAATCTCTCGGCTGCCAACGGTGGGTACACTCTGGTCGGCTGGAACGATCTGGGTATGCACTGCATGGACGCCGATTACTCAGTATTGAGCATCCTTCCCCCGTACAACACGATTCACGCCCAGCTCATCGACCCCTCCGGGAACCTCGTGACCTCCCCCGGCGGCATCACTGTCACCTACGAGGCGGTGGCCGATCCCGCGGGATCCATCAACACGACATCCATCGGCAAGCTCAACTTCTGGGACTACGTCAGCGCCATCTTCGGCGTGTCGCTGGCTCCGGATGAGGGGCTCGCCGGGTACGACATGCCCGGTCCCTCCAACACGCCCCAGGTCATGCACTACGAGCCGGCGCTCCAGTGGTTCACGGCGGAGGGCATTCCCCTCACCCCGTACGACGACTCGGGCAACAAGAACTACTACCCGTTGATGCGTCTGGTGGCGCGCGATGCGTCCGGGCAGGTGCTCGCCACCACCCGCATCGTGCTTCCGATCTCCGACGAGATGACGTGCATCGCGTGCCACGCGTCCGGCTCGGGGCCCGCCGCCGAGCCCTCGGGAGGCTGGATCAACGCCGCAGATCGCGAGCGCGACTACCGCCTCAACATCCTCCTCCTGCACGACGATCTCGAAGGCGGCAGCCCGGTGTTTCAGGCCGCGCTCTCGGCGGCCGGCTACAGCTCCTCAGGCCTTTACGCCACTGACACCGCCGACGGCACGCCCGTGCTGTGCGACGCCTGTCACGGCTCCAACGCGCTTCCCGGCACCGGTCAGGCCGGGATCAAGCCGCTCACCGAGGCGGTTCACACCCGTCACGCCGGGGTCATCGATCCTGGCAACGGGATGACGCTCGACGCCTCGGCCAACCGCGCCGCCTGCTACAACTGCCACCCGGGCGCCGAGACACGCTGCCTGCGCGGCGCCATGGGGGCGGCCGTGGCCGCCGACGGGTCACTGGCCATGCAGTGCCAGAGCTGCCACGGCAGCATGACGCAGGTTGGCACCCCGGGCCGCGCCGGCTGGTTCGACGAGCCGACCTGCCAGAGCTGCCATACCGGCACGGCCACCCACAACAACGGACAGATCCGCTACACCTCGGCGTTCGACGGCTCCGGCCAACCGCGCGTCGCCGTCGACCAGACCTTCGCGACGGACCCGAACACACCGGTGGCCGGCGCGTCGCTGTTCCGCTTCTCCACCGGGCACGGCGGCCTCCAGTGCGAGGCGTGCCATGGCTCCACGCACGCCATCTTCCCGTCGGCGGACGTCAACGACAACCTTCAGAGCCTCGATCTCCAGGGGCACGCCGGCATGCTCGTCGACTGCGCCACCTGCCACAACACCCAGCCGCAGACCACCTCGGGAGGCCCGCACGGCATGCACCCGGTGGGGCAGAGCTGGGCCGAGCACCACGGTGACACCGCCGAGCACAACCGCTCCCAGTGCCAGGCGTGCCACGGCACGGACTACCGCGGCTCCGTGCTGTCGCGCTCCCAGGGCAACCGCACCATCTCCGCATTCGGGACCAAGAACTTCTGGCGCGGCTTCCAGATCGGCTGCTACACCTGCCACAACGGTCCCGGCAGCGAAAGCTCCAACTCCAACCACGCGCCAGTGGTGTCCGACGTCCAGGCCAACACCGACAGCGGCCTGCCGGTGGCCATCCACCTGTCGGCCAGCGATGCCGACGGCAACTCCCTGACCCTGCGCGTTGTGTCGCAGCCGACCCACGGCACCGCGGGCCTCACCGGCGCCACCGCCACCTACTACCCGGAGGCCGGCTTCAGCGGTAGTGACTCGTTCACTTTCGCGGCGTGGGACGGCTTCACCAACTCCAACCTGGGCGCCGCCACGGTGGCCGTGGCGGGAGGCAGCGGAGGCTGCACCGTGGACTGCAGCGCCAGTGTGCCGACCACGGCCGACGCCGGCACCGCGGTGGGCTTCGCGGCCACCGCGAGCCCCAGCAGCTGCAGCGGAGCACCCTCCTATGCCTGGAACTTCGGCGACGGCTCAAGCTCCAGCTCCGCATCTACCAGCCACACCTACTCAGCCGCCGGCACCTACCACTGGACCCTCACCGTCACCGCCGGCGACGTCACCTGTAGCAGGAGCGGAGACATCACCGTGAGCTCCGCGCCGAGCCCCTGCACCGTCGACTGTAGTACCACGGTTCCGGCCACCGGCGAGGCGGGCGGCGCAGTGAGCTTCGCCGCCACCGCCAACCCCAGCGACTGCAGCGGAGCACCGACCTTCGCCTGGAGCTTCGGCGACGGCTCCGGCGCCAGCTCCGCATCCACCAGCCACACATACTCCGCCGCCGGCACCTACCACTGGACTCTCAGCGTCACTGCCGGCGACGCCATCTGCCGCCGGAGCGGAGACATCACCGTGGGCGCCGCCCCGAGCCCGTGCGACCTGGTGTGCTCCACGGAGGTGACCAACCGCGCTCGTACCGGTGAGTCCGTGCACTTCCACGGCGGGGCCAGCGCCGAGGAGTGCGACGGCACTCCTTCCATAAGCTGGAGCTTTGGCGACGGCGCCACCGGCACCGGGAAGGAGCCGCTCCACGCCTACACCTCGAGAGGCACCTACACCTGGCAGATGCAGGCCGTGTTGGGGAGCAGCACATGCTCCTCGAGCGGCTCGATCCAGGTGCGTGGACACGGCAACCACGTGAGTAACGTCATCGGAGCTGAGCACGGAGACTAGCTCCGAAGGGAGGCGCCACGCCACAACCAGACCATACGGGCCGCGGGCTCATCCCGCGGCCCGCCCCTTTTTCCCGCGGCCCGGCGCTGGCGCCGGCCTCCGCCCTGACCTATGATGACCACACCATGTCCGAGGCTCTTTACCGCCAGCAGTTCCTGCCTGGTGAACTGATCTTTCGCGAGGGGGAGGCCGGTGACGCCGCCTACGTCATCGACGAAGGAGCGGTGGAGATCGCCGCTCTGCGCCACGGGCAGGAGGTCGTTCTCGCGCACCTCACCGTTGGGGAGCTCTTCGGTGAGATGGCGCTGCTCGACGGCCAACTCCGCTCTGCGACTGCGCGAGCCCTGGAGACCACGACCCTCGTGGTCATCCACCGCGACCAGGTCGAGCGGCAACTGGTGCAGGCGGACCCGCTGCTCAACCTCTTCGTCAAGGTGATCCTGGAGCGGCTACGATCCACCAACAGCCTCGTGGACCGTCGCGGTCGTAGCCGTCAACCTCCAGCGGCATCTCCCGATCACGCCACCGGTTACGACCTCGCGCGGGAGCGCGCCATGAGCGTGCTCCGGCTTGAGCAGGAGATGCGCAGCGGCCTCGAACAGGGCCAGTTCGAGACCTTCTACCAACCGATCGTCAATGCCGCCAGTGGACACACCGCCGGCTTCGAGGCCTTGGCGCGCTGGCACCATCCGGACCAGGGCCTGCTCGGACCCGGCGCATTCATCGGCCTCGCCGAGCGCACGGGCCTCGTGGTACCCCTCGGCAGCTGGGTCCTGCGGCAGTCACTGGCCGCCCTCCCAAGACTGCAGCACGCCATCGCGGCTGCGTTCCCGACGGCACCGCCCGCCTTCATGGCGATCAACCTCTCGGCGCACCAGATCGCTGACCCACGGGTGGTGGATGACGTGGCGGAGGCGCTCAAGGAGTCTGGCGTGATCCCCGCCCAGGTCAAGCTGGAGGTCACCGAGAGCGCCATCATGGCCGACCCGGAGGCCGCCACCGCCGTCCTCGCCCGCCTCAAGGCGCTCGGCGTGCTCCTGGCTGTGGACGACTTCGGCACCGGCTACTCGAGCCTCAGCTACCTCGCCCGCTTCCCGGTCGACGTCGTCAAGATCGACCAGTCATTCGTCTCCACCATGCTTTCCGACGACCACAACCTCAAGATCGTGCGAGCCGTCACGAGGCTCGCCAAGGAGCTGGGCCTCGAGGTGGTGGCCGAGGGGGTCGAGCGGCCCGAGGAGGTCGTCCTCCTGCGTCAGTTCCAGTGCGAGTACCTCCAGGGCTACCTCTTCTCCCGGGCGCTGTCCCTGGACGAGGCCGAGGTCCGGGTGGGAGCGCCGTTGATGGTGCCGCAGCCGCCGGCGTCGCGCAAGGAGTAGAGGCGGAGAAATGCACGAGCTGGAAAGCTATACTCCCCCGGTGGTTGTGGAGCGGGAACGCCATTCCCTGGTGCGGCAAGTACGTCGCGGTTGGAGAAGCCTCTCCGCGCGGGCCTTCCCGCCGGAGGCGGTGACCTTCCAGCTCCGGGTCTGGGCGCGCGGACGCGCCACGCCCGCTGAGCGGTCCGCCGCCGCCAATCTGGTCCACAACTTTGGCCTCTCGCATCTTTGGGTGATCCATGGCAATGCCCTGACAACGCCTGCCGGCGCAACCGTCGTCTCGGGGCCCGCCGGAATCGGCAAGTCAACGGTCTCCAGGCGCCTGGAGGAGCTGGGCGATACACACCTGCTCGAGGACGGCATCGTGGTCGTGGGGGTCAGCGGCAGCCGCTGGTACGTGGTCGAGACCGGCACCCTCGAGGTGCTGCGGCTGACCTCGCGAATCTCTAAGCGGATCCGCACTCTCCTGCTGCTCGACCGGAGCGTCTTCTGGCAGGCCGACGGCCATCGGCGGACCGCCACACTGTGGCTCTTCCGCCACCTCACCGGACATCCCTCCTACCGCCTCGCCCTGCTCCTCGCTCGGCGCCCCGAGACGTTCGCTCCGCGCCTGCATCCCCTGCACAAGATCGTGATCTGCCGTCACCCCTCCTCACCGTGCTCCTGGTATCGTTTCGACGGCGACGGCACCTGCACCGAGTCCGCAGCGCCGCCGCCCCTGGACGGCACCTCCGTCGAGCTTGCGGTGCACTCCTCTCTGGGCACGCGCGAGGAGGTGCACGAGCGACTCCTTCGCGCCCTCGCCGGCTGACCGGCGGGCCCGTCACCCCGCCCACGCTGACCGGCGCCGGTCTGGTCATCGCCGGCGCCTTTCGAGACCGCGCCCGTCGTGCGCTCTCCTCGGCTCCCACGGGCTGCGTGCGCCCGCGATCCTGACGATTTCTCCAGATTCGTTGCCATTCTCTGAGCAAAGCAATATTATTCATACATGATTGTTGAGAACGCGAGCCACGACCCGGCGCCGTCGGCTCTGGTGCAACGCCACGCACACCAGAAACGGGCAGTGGCGGCCACCTCGGTGGCGGCGGCGGTGATTCTCACCGGAATGAAGCTTGCCGTCGGCCTCGCCACCGGAAGCCTCGGAATCCTCTCCGAGGCGCTCCACTCTGCCCTGGATCTGGTTGCCGCGCTGATCACGTGGTTTGCGGTCCAGGCATCGGCTCGCCCAGCCGATGTGTCCCACCCCTTCGGGCACGGCAAGGTGGAGAACCTCTCTGCGCTGTTTGAGACGCTGCTGCTGCTCGCCACCTGCGGGTGGATCATCGTCGAGGCGACCAAGCGCCTGACCGGTGGCGGCGTCGAGGTGGAAGCCTCGCTGTGGGCCTTCGTCGTCATGGGAATCTCCATCGTGATTGACATCTCACGCTCGCGCGCCCTGATGCGTGTGGCCCGCCTCACCGGAAGCCAGGCGCTCGAGGCCGACGCCCTTCACTTCTCCACCGACGTATGGTCCTCGTCGGTGGTCATCGCCGGCCTGGTGGCCGTTCGCCTGGCACCCACGCTGGGAGCGCCGTGGCTGGCGCACGCAGACGCGGTGGCCGCCCTCGGTGTGGCCGGCATCGTTGTCTGGGTGAGCCTGCGCCTGGGACGCCGCACCCTCGCCGAGCTCCTCGACGAGATGCCGCTCGGTCTGCGTGACAGGGTCGAGGAGGCTGCGCGGGTATCCGGAGTCCTCGACGTGGTCCGGGTGCGCGTCCGCAGGAGTGGTTCGGAGCACTTCGTGGACCTTACCCTCCGAGCAGAGCCCGACCTCACCTTGGAGCAGGCACACGTCCTCGCCGATCGCGTCGAACGAGCGGTCCGTGAACGCCTCGCCGGCGCCGACGTCGTGGTCCACCTTGAGCCGGCGAGCAGCGGCTCGCCGCCGATCCCGAGCTCGTCCGCCGTCCGCTCCCTGGCCCGTCGTTCCGGCGTCGACGCCCACGCGGTGCGAGTGGAGAGCGGCCCCGACGGTCCCGTCCTCGAGCTCCACGTGGAGGTCGATCGCAAGCTGGATGTCGCCGCGGCCCACGGAGTGGTGCGGGAGCTGGAGACGCAGCTGAGGCGGCGCTTCCCGGCCCTCGCCCGCGTCGTCTCCCACATCGAGCCGCGTGAGCTCACCGACGGCGCGCCGCCGGCGGCCACCGCCGAGGACATCCGGCTGCTGGCAGAGGAGGTGGCGGCGGCACGGGGGATCCTCTGCCGGGCGTCCGACGTTGTCGTGACCCGCAGCGACGAAGGCATAGCCGTCTCCTTCTTGTGCGCCACCACGCCGCACGCAGCGATCACCGAGGCCCACGCCCTCACCACGGCGCTGGAGTCGGCGCTCCACGAGCGCTTCCCCGACATCGACCGGGTGGCCATCCGTATCGTCCCCCTTCCACCCTCGTGACCCGACATCCCACAGCCTCGTCGGCAGGCTCGATGCGGGCTCACCGCAGGGAGCCGCACGGGACGACTCCACGGCACGAGCCACTCCCACCGGGGGAGCTGACCGCGAACCTCGGCAACCAGCCGACAGGGCGCGGCCGATGAGATCGCCGAGCCTCGGCATCACCGCCCGAAAACCCTAAGACCTGATAATGGGAGCTCCGAGCGGCAGCGCTACAATACGAGGCGGGTTGAATGCCTCGTCGCATGAAGAACGAGCTGAACGAGCTGACTCAGAGTTGGGCTGACCCTACGTGGAAGGACTCCCCGGGGGTGCCCAAGCGGATGCCTTGCCCGGGCGACGTCCTCGCCGGGCGCTTTGAGCTCATCAGAGAGCTGGGGAGCGGCGGAAGCGGCATCGTCTTTGCCGCCCATGACCGCGTGCTCGGGCTGAAGGTGGCGATCAAGGTGATCTACCCGACCCTGGGCTCGCCGGCGACGATGGAGCGGTTGCGCCGCGAGGTCCGCGTCGCGCGCTCGCCGCATCCCAACGCCGCCGCAGTCCACGACCTCCACACCGCGGACGCATACACCTTCCTCGCCATGGAGTTGGTTGAGGGGACGAGCCTGCGTGACCGTCTCGAGACCGGCCCGCCACTACCGGTGGACGAGGCGGTGGCAGCCGGCCGCCAGGTGGCCGCAGCCCTGAACCACCTGCACGAGCAGGGGCTCGTCCACCGCGACGTCAAGCCCGGAAACCTCCTGGTCGCTCCGGGCGGGGCGGTCAAGCTGTGCGACATGGGCCTGGTGCGTGCGCTCGTCTCCGACCTGTCGCTGACCGAGACCGCCACTGCCGTGGGGACCCCGGCCTACATGGCACCCGAGCAGGCCACCGGCGAGGAGCTCACCACAGCGGTTGACGTCTACGGCCTGGGCCTCACGCTATGGCAGTGTCTCACCGGCGAGGTGCCGCTCAAGCGAGAGACCGCAGTGGCGACCCTGATGGCCCGCCAGCGAACCCGCCCCACCCCTGTACGTTCCCTTCGCCGCGACTGCCCACGCTGGCTCGACCGCCTGCTGTGTTGGATGCTCGAGCCGGAGCCGGCGGACCGGCCCACCGCCAGCCAGGTGGAGCATGCGCTCACACTGCGACGTGCCCGGCCGCGGTTCAAGGTGGCGCGCCGAAAGCTGGCGGCAGCCGCCGTTGCGGCGATCCTGGTCGCCCTGGCAGCCCCGGTTCTCCTCCGCGCCCACCACGGCGCGGCGACCCGGGTGGAGGTCAACGGCAGCGAGGTGCGGGGGCTGGACAAGGAAGGTCACACGGCATGGCGTCGTGATCTCGGTACCGAGCTCCGCCAGCCCGTACCGGTGGACCTCGACGGCGACGGTGTTAAGGAGCTGGCCCTGCTGCCAAAGCGAGCTCCGGACGTCAACGCCACCCCCGTGGTGCGACCAGCTCGGCTCACCGTCCTCGACCGGGAAGGCCGCGTGAGGCTCGTCGCCACCCCCTCCCAGCTCATCGAGATGTGGTCCGACGAGTACAACCGCAGCGTCCAGCCCACGCTCTACCCCATGGACCTCGACGGTGACGGGCGCACCGAGCTGGTGGTGACGGCCCATCACCCCTCCTTCTTCCCCAGCGCGCTTCTCCTCTACTGGCCCGCTGCGCAACGATGGGAGCAGGTGCTCTACCACTCGGGGTTCCTCTACGACGTGGTCGGCGTACCGGGCGACCCACCCCGCCTGCGCTTCCTCGCCCACGCCAATCGGCTGGGGATGCTCCCCGTGGTCGCCGAGATCGTCGTGGCTCCACCGAGTGAGAGCAACAAAGGGGGTACCGGCGACGTCCTCCGGTCGCCGGAGACGGGGCTCCGCGACTCCGCCAGGCTTCACTGGCAGTTCTATACTCCGCTCGTCCCCGAACGCCTGCGGGAAGGGCACACCGCCGCCTACGACCTCACCGTGGATGACGATGGCGGCAGCTCCTACCATTTCGCCGCCGCCACGGGCCGAGTGGACGCGCTGGGCAATCCAGTGCCCGGCCCCAACGCCGGCCGCGACCTGCGCCCGCTGCGCCGTTGGTTTCTGACGCGGCTCACCGAGCTCCGCTGGACGGGGAGCGCCGTCTCTCCGCTGAGCCCGGAGCAGGTGCGGGAGGCGGGCGCCAAGCTGGCGGCGCGGGCGGCGCCTCTGCTCGCCGAGGAGCCCTACCGGGTTCTCCTCGGCCTCGGAACGAGCTGCGCGCTTGCCCGCGCCGGCGACCTCCACGGGGCGATCGCACAGCTCGACCGCACCGCAGAGGAAACGCCCTACGAGGAGGTCGTGTATCGCCTCGCCCACCTCGTCGCCCTCACCGGGGACCTCAGCGGCGCCGAGGCGGAGCTCGCGCGGCCACTGTCGGCGTCGACCGGCGCCCGCGAGGGCTACGACACACCGATCCTACGGCTGCGCCTGGCCATGGAGCAGAGGTCGAGCAGCGCCGCCACCCGCGAGGTGGGCTCCCTCATGGCCGGCGCCCCGCTCGACCTCCGCGACCGGCTCGGTGCCGCGATGTGGGCGCGCATCCATCTGTGGTGGGACGAGTGCACCGCCGCCGACGAGCGTGCGCAGTCGTGGGCATGGGCGCCAGGCGGCGAAGCGATCGCCTGCCTGGCCCGCTGGCGCACCGGCGCCACCCGGCCGGACGACCCCGAGCGCATGGCGCGGCTCGCGAACAATCTCCCGGACGCAGCCTTCGAGGCCCGCCTCGCTCAGGGTGCCGCCCAGCTTGCGCTGGGACACCCGGGCGAGGCCCTCGCCACCCTCGACGCGGCAGCCGCCGCGCTGGAGCCGTTGGCGCGCGACGACTTCCTCCAGCACCAGCTTTACGACCTCGCCCGGGCCCTGCGCCTCACCGCCCTCGCGGCCACCGGCAAGCGCGCCGAGGCGGTCCGGGAGGCGGCGGAGCTGCTGCCGCAGCTGGCGCCGGATGTACTCCCGGCGATTCTCACCCGCGAGGTGCTGCGGGGACCGTCGTCCTGAGGGCTTGGGCGCCCGGAGGATCACCCGTCTCCCGGCTCCTCCAGCGCCGCATCCTCGTCGATCTCGCGGCCACGCACCTGCTGCCCGAACCCTGCCGCGGGCAGACCGACCGGTGGCGTCGTCACGTCGTAGCGCACGAAGACGCGAGGCGCGGAGCCGGCTCAGGACCCGCCCGCGCCCTCACCGGCTCCGGTCGCGGGAGAAGCCGGGGCCGGCTCGTCGTCCACCGGGTTCTCGGGCGCCCGCCGGGCCTGGCGACCTACGGCGACCTCCACCCGGTTGCGCCCCCGCCGCTTGGCCAGCTGGAGCGCCTCGTTGGCCAGGCCAATGGTCTCGGCCGGTGTGCGCATGGTGGAGAGCTCCACAACCCCGAGGCTGAGGGTCACACCGAGCAGCTCGCCTTGCCACATGAGGTCCGCGCCGGCCATTGCCGTCCGGATACGCTCAGCCACCAGAGCGCCGCCCTCGTGCTCGGTCTCCGGCAGCAGCACCAGGAACTCCTCTCCACTCCAGCGGGCCGCCGTGTCCTGGTCCCGCAGCACCCGCCGCAGCAGCCGTGCGGTCTCCACCAGCACGAAATCGCCGCACGCGGGCCCGTGCTCATCGTTGAGCTCACGGAAGTTGTCGAGGTCGGCCAGCAGCAGGGTGCCATTTCCTCCGTAGCGGCTGCTCCGCCGCCACTCCGCGGTGAGCCTCTCGAGCACCTCACGACGGTTGGGTAGGCCGGTGAGCGCGTCGGCGCGGGTGACCCTCTCGAGCTCCGCGCGCGTGCTCTCGACCACCACCCGGGCCGCCGCCGTCTTCGCACTCTGGCCGATGAGCTGCTGCGCCTGCCGGGCAGCGGCAGCGGCGGCAGCGACAAGCTCTCCCAGGGTCTGCAGGCGCCCGGCGGTTACGCCGGCTGCCGCCCCCTCGGTCAGGCCGTCGAGGACGAGGAAGCGGCGCCCCGGCCCGGAGCCTACCTCCACCGCCAGCGACCGGCCCGCCCCGTCGTCCAGCAGGCTCCCGGGCAAGAGCACCACCCTGGCGCCGAGGTCGACGGCCGTCTGGCCGAGCTGCGCGCTGAGCTCGTCGTCGGCCACCACCCGGCCCACCGCGACCCGCTCGCCCACGCTCCAGCTCACGTGATAGTCGACGCCGCCGGGCTCCCGTTCGAGCAGGCTCGCTCGCTCGACGCCGGGTACCACCACGAGCAGCTGGCGCAGCATCGCAGCGGGGAGCGCCATTCGGTCACCTCCGCCGGCGAGCTCACGGGACAGCGACCCCAGCGCGTCGAGATCGTCCTCGTGCTCCTGCCGCGCCGCGGCCAAGCGACGCTGCAGCACCACGACGCGGCCGACGGCCGCCGCCGCGATCGCGGCGAGGAGGAGGAGGAGGAGGACGCCGATGCGGGTCTGCCGAACCAGGGCCTCGTCGCGGGCGAGCAGCTCGGCGAGGAGGTCGCCGGGCGCCGGGACCAGGAGACCGGCGGCCGCCGGCACCGATACCGCCGCGATCAGCAGCAGGAGGCCCAGGTTTCTCCATTTCGGCATGCCAGCACGACCCCGGGGAAAGCCTAGCACAGCGATTCGCTGTGCGAATCGCCGGGGGGAAAGGAAGAAGGAAGACGGTCACCCGAGAGCCCGGGAGAGCTGAAGCGTCGTCGATGAAAGCCGCGACGGCATCCCTGACGTCACCCCCCGTCGACGAATGCGACGACACGCTCACCCGCACCGACGATATCTGCGGATCCTGAGGAGCGAGCGTCCAGGGGTGGTGGCACCAGGAGCGTAGACCGCCCCCGTCGACGCGAAGCGGACGGGGGCGGCGGGGACACTCTCTACCCACTACTCCTGATTCTTGACGTCTCCCCCCTCCGCGCTTGCTGAGCCTACCTGATACGACACTAGCTCCCCATGCACCGCGCCGCCCCCCATCTGGGCGGGCAGGATGCCCTCCGCCTTCACGGTGGCGTGCGGGACGTCGCGGGCGATCCACAGGGTTTCGGCGCCGCCGCCGTCGTCCAACGGCTCGAGCGCCACCTTGAAGGCGTCGAAGTGGCCTGCCGCCACGTCAACGGCCTCGGTCCCGTCGACCGTCACGGACCAGGAGCGGACCTTCTGCGACTGCATGTCGAAGGTGCGGACGGTGGTGGTGTAGCCGGCGACCAGAGGGAGCGCGGGCAGCACCGCCTCAAGCGCGGCCTGATCACCGAGCACCGGAGCCTGCAGGGAAACGTCCACCGAGACATCGCCGCTCGGCATCGCGATCGTCCCTTTCACGGCATCGTCGGAGTAAGTGAGGTCGACCTTCACCGGGCCCTGCAACGCCGCCCGGCGCAACGGCCTCAGACTCACGGCATCGAGGAGGTACGTATCGGTCGCCCCCGCCATGGGCCCGCCCGCGGTGGTCGTCACCCGCCACGCCGGCTGCCCCTCCACCGTGTCGGCGGCGATGGTCACGGTGGCAGGAACGGTCATCTCCTGTCCGCCCACGGAGAGCTTGGACTCGTAGCTGAGGGCCACGGGATGAATGCGGGCCGGATCGGGAGCCGGCAGCGGCGCGGTCGCCGCCTCCTCCGCACCCGCTGCCTTCTGGGGGAGCTTCACCGAGGCGACATCGACGCGCAGATCTTGGATGCGCTCGGCGACGTCGGGCGCCGCACCCTCCTGGTGGCGCCCCCCGAGCTGCGCGCCGAGGAACTTCTCGATCACCGCGAACATCGCCAGTCGGTTCTCCCGCCCGGCGAAGCCGTGCCCCTCGTCGGGCGCCAGCAGGTACTCGACCTTGCGGTGGAGGTCGCGCAGGGCGACCACTATCTGATCGGCCTCGACCTTCTTCACCCGGGGGTCGTTGGCACCCTGAATCACCAGCAGCGGGGCCGTGATCTTGGTGGCGCTGTTGAGCGGCGACTGCTTCTCGAGCATGGCGCGCTCAGCCGGATCGGACGGGTCGCCCACCCGCAGCAGGAACATCTTCTTGACCGGGCCCCAGTAGGGCGGAATCGAATCGAGCAGCGTGATGATGTTGGAGGGCCCCACGATGTCGACCCCGCAGGCGTAGAGATTCGGGGTGAAGGCCAGGCCCGCCAGCGTGGCGTAGCCGCCGTACGAACCACCCATGATCGCGATCCGCTCGGGATCGGCGATCCCCTGCTTGACGAGGGCCGCGACGGCGTCGGTGAGGTCGTGCTGCATCGCACCGGTGCCCCACTGCTTGTTGCCGGCGTTGAGAAAGGCCTTGCCGTAGCCGGTCGACCCGCGGAAGTTCGGCTGCAGCACCGCGTAGCCCCGGTTGGCGAGGAACTGAGCGACCGGGTTGTAGCCCCAGGTGTCGCGGTACCACGGTCCGCCGTGGGGGAAGATGACGGTTGGGAGCTTCTTCGCCTCGAGCCCCTTGGGCACGGTGAGGTAGGCGGGAATCTCGAGACCGTCGCGGGCGGCGAAGCGGTACGGGCGCATCGGCGCCAGATCCTCCGACGGCAGCTCGGGCCGCGAGTCGTAGAGCTTGGTCACCGTCGAGTCGGCGCGATCGTAGAGGTAGACCGACCCGGGGTTCACGTCGCGGCTCACCGACACCACCCAGCGCCGGTCGTTCGCGGTCATCGACGAGAAGCCCAGCTCACCGTCGGGGAGCTTGGCCTTGAGGACCTCGAGGTCGTGGGCGAAGGCCTTGTCGTGCGGATAAATCCGCACCCGGTCACCGACGTAGTAGGTGCCGATCAGAGCGTCGGTTCTGGCCGAGAAGATCGGCCCGCCGAGGTCAACCTGGTCTTCGGGATCCGACTCCACCAGCTGGGTGGCCCCGGTGCCGGCGTCCATGAGCATCAGGCGGGTGAGGTCGGCCATGCCCTTGTTGCTCTCGAGGTACACGTGCTTCCCGTCAGGCTGGAAGCGTAGCGGCTGACAGGTCTCCTCGAAGGTGCAGGTGTACAGCGGCTCGCCGAGGCGTCCGTCCTTCACCGGCAGGATCTCGGAGCCGCCGTCGCCGGTCTGACGCCACGCCAGGCGCACCTTGCCTGAGAGGTCGGCGACCCAGGCGGCGACGTTCTGGTCGTTCGTGACCACCAGGGTGCGCTCGCCGGTAGCGAGGTTGATGCGGTAGACGTCATGGGCGGCGGGGTCGCGGTCGTTGAGCCCCACCAAAATCTCCTTGGGAGTCGCCTTGGGAACCGCGTAGATCATCGCCCGCACGTTGTCCAGCGGCGTGAGGTCACGCGCCGGCGGAACCCCGGTGGCCTCGTCGGGCTTACCCTTGGGGTCCACCGCCCACACGTGGTAGTTCTCGTTCCCACCCTTGTCCTGCGCGTAGAGAACCAGGCGGCTGTCACGGCTCCAGAAGTAGGAGGTGACAGGGCGCTTTGTGTCGGCCGTCAGCGGCCGGGCGGCCGAGAACGGCTGGTCGACCTCCTTCACCCAGATGTTGAGCACTCCCTGGTTGGGCTTAAGAAAGGAGATGGATGCTCCGTCAGGGGATATCTGGGCACCGGCGATCTGGGGATCGCCGAAGAAGAGGTCGCGGTCGATGAGGGGCGGCAGCCCCCCGCTGGCGGCCTCACCCGCGGCCCACGCACACGGCACCGTGACCGTGGCGAGGGCGAGCGCGGTGGCAATCAGGGCGAAGGTCGTTCTTGCGAGACTGGCGAGCCTCTCACTGTGCATACTTCCTCCTCGTGCCGGGGCGGCTCTCGAGCCGGGCCGGGCACACTCCGAGACGGAATGTCACGACATTCATATGGTATCGCAGCCTCGGGGTTGCCCTCGCGGGACCGCGGGCCCCGGTCGATCCTGCCTCCAGCCGGGAGCAACCGGCTGACGAGCACGCCACCGTCTGGCGGGTGCCGCGACACGGCCCGATCCTGCGTCTGGAGCCCACACCCGCCTGCTCCTCGCCTTCACCGAAGACCCCGGCCTCGCCGCCGGCGTGCACCTGGTTGCTCGGCACGCGCCCGATTGAAAACTAGCTTATCTCCAGCGTTTTTCTCGACAGCTCGGAATGCGCCTCCGTCTCACATGGTTGTGTGAACGGCGCCTCCCAAAGAGGGGTGGCGCCGGGAGGCCACGATGAGCATGACCGCTCCTGTCACCGACGACTCTCTCGGGTTGCACTCCGCTCTCGTTCTGCTCCACAACCGCCCCGCCGCGCTGTGGGATACGGAGGTCCGGCAGCTCACCGCGACGGTTGCAGAACGCCTCGATCACGTCTACGTGACCAGCGCCGGATCCCGCGGCCCCGGTCCGGGGCTCGCCGACGCCCTCGCCGCTGCCCGGTACGCCGGCTGCGACAGGGCTGTGCTCGTGAGCCTCGACCCTCGGGATGGGAGCGGCGGCCTCACGCCGGCCCGCGGTCTCCGAGTGAGCCGGGCGACCGCTTCCTGGGATGCCGACGCCATCGTCCGGGCCTTCTACGCGACGACGCCGACCCAATCTGATCTCCCCCACGCCGGCGCGGCGTGACGACGCAAGAAGGGGCCGCGAGGCGGGATGCGCAACTCGGTGGCGGTCGCGTCGTACTGCCAACAGCGCCGAACGGCGCATGCTCGACGACGCGGAGGATCCCCATGCGCTACCCCGCCCGGGCCCTGCTGGCCGTCCTGGTGGTCGCCGCCGCGACCGCCGCCGCCGGTGAACCCATCACCATTGGCGAGTCATTCACGCTCCAATCCAAGGTCCTCGGCGAGACACGCCCCTTCCTGGTGGCGCCCCCGCCGGGCTACGCGGGCAGCTCGGAGCGCTACCCCGTGGCCGTCCTCCTCGACGGCGATGTCCATCTGGTGCATACGCGCGGCACCCTCGACTTCCTCGCCCGCAACGGCTTCATGCCCGCGATGATCCTGGTCGCCGTCCCGAGCACCGAGCGCACCCGTGACCTCACCCCCACCCACGTCGCTGCCGACGAGGTCGGCGACAACCGCCGGGAGTACCCGACCAGTGGCGGGGGCGAGCGCTTCGAGGCGTTCCTCCGCACCGAGCTTCTTCCGTGGGTCGACCAGCACTACCGGACGATCTCCTGGCGCATGCTGCTCGGTCACTCCTTCGGCGGCCTCTTCACCGTGCACACCATGCTCACCCACCCCGACGACTTCAACGCATGGGTCGCGGTGAGCCCCTCCTTCCGCTGGGACGACCAGCTTCTCCTCCGCGAAGCGAAGGCGGTGTTCAAGAAGCACAAGAACTTCCAGGAGACGCTCTTTCTGAGCATCGGCGACGAGGGTGAGCGGTCCGGCGAGATGTTCGACCGCTTCGTCAGCTTCGTCAACCAGGCCGGCCCGGGCGGCTTTCGCCTCGCCACCATGAAGCTCGACGACGAGGACCACAACTCGGTGGTCCTGCGCAGTCACTACCACGCTCTGCGCAGCATCTTCGCCGGCTGGAGGGTGGCGCTCGACCCCGCCACCGGGAGGTACCCTGGTGGCCTGGCGGCGCTCAAAAAGCACTACGCCGAGCTGGGCAGCCGCCTGGGCATGCCGGTAGCGCCACCGGAGCTGGTCGTCAACCTCCTGGGCTACCGGGCCATGGCCGCCGGCGACCTCGATGCTGCTCTCGAGCTCTTCAGCCTCAATGCCGCCAACCACCCCACTTCGGCGAACACCCACGACAGCCTCGGCGAGGGTCTCGAGGCTGCCGGGCGGCTGGACGAGGCGAAGGTGCATTTCAAGCACGCCGTCGCCCTCGGCCGCGACCAGGACGACCCCAACACGGCCATCTACAAGCAGCACATGGAGCGCGCAGAGAAAGCGTTGGAGGCTGCTAAAGAGCGCACGAGGGACGAGTAGGGGCGGGGGGATCGAGGCGGTGTAGTTG
Source organism: uncultured Acidobacteriota bacterium (assembly GCA_963844845.1). Lineage (GTDB taxonomy): Bacteria > Acidobacteriota > Thermoanaerobaculia > Thermoanaerobaculales > Sulfomarinibacteraceae > CAWJPW01. The sequence goes on along the minus strand of CAWJPW010000003.1, from coordinate 674,361 downwards.
CAGTCAGGCGTGGGCAATGGGATCAGACGGTCGCCGGCGCGGGCGGCGGCCGCCAGGCGGGCAACCCAGCCACCCCGCCGGGGCCGCTTCGTTGGACCCGACACGGAGTCGACCCCGCACGTCGACGGCGGGTCATCTGAACAGATGGCGCCCGGGGGTCGGCGGTGGTGAGCCTTCACACCTCACCTCTGGCCACCCTTCCCACAGGGGAGTGGGAATGGCCCCCCAAGGCGCGAGGTTGACCCCGTACACCGGACCGCCCGGGAAGTAGTCCCCGCGTACTCGTTCGCGATTCCCGGCGGCGCGCTGTTCCAGCACTACCGAAAAGTCACCGGAGGTGCCCATGGCCATCAGACCCCGTCACACCGTCTTCGCGATCGTCCTCAGCACCGCCCTCGCCTTCGCGGCTTGCGCCGGCCCCACCGCCGGCGGTGCACCGACTCCCGCCTCGACCACCGCGCCCACGGCCACCGGGGGCAGCATCTCCGCCGATGCCCTGGAGCAGGAGATCATCTCGGTGTGCCGGCGTGCCGACGCCTCGGTGGTCAACGTCACCGTCACGGTCATGCCCTCCGGGTTCACCCTCATGCCGGAGCCACAGCAGGGCACCGGCTCCGGCTTCGTGTACGACACCGCCGGCCACATCGTCACCAACTTCCACGTGGTGGAAAACTCGTCGGACGTCACCGTGACACTCCCGGACGAGACCGCGCTGCCGGCCAGGTTAGTGGGCGTCGACCCGTCCAACGACCTCGCCGTCCTCAGCATCGACGCACCGGACGCGAGCTTCCGGCCGGTGTCGCTGGGGACCTCGGACGGACTTCAGGTGGGCCAGTTCGTGGTGGCCGTGGGCAATCCCTTCGGCCTCGAGCGAACCGCCACCATGGGTATCATCAGCTCGCTCGGCCGGGTCATCCAGAGCCCCGACGGCAGCTTCATGGGCGAGATCATCCAGACCGACGCGGCGATCAACCCGGGCAACTCCGGCGGCCCACTCCTCGATCGTGGCGGCCGGCTGATCGGGGTGAACGCCGCCATCTTCAGCCCCAGTCACTCCTCCGCCGGCATCGGCTTCGCGATCCCCGTGGACACCGTCAAGCGGGTGGTACCCGAGCTCATCGCCCACGGCCGCTACCCTCATCCCTGGCTGGGGCTCGTCACGCTGGGACTGAACCCCTCGCGGGCCCAGCTGCTGCGCCAGGCCGGCATCGACGTGCCGGCCACCCGCGGAGCCCTTGTGCTCGAGGTAGCCCCCGACAGCCCGGCCGCGAGCGCCGGCATCAGGGGCGGCCGTGAACGGGTGCGAATCGGGCCGGTGATCATGCCGGTGGGCGGCGACGTCGTCACAGCGGTGAACGGCAAGGCCGTGGCGAGTGCTCGCGACTACGCCACCACGCTGGAGAGCTCCACCCGCGTGGGCGACACGGTGAGCGTTACCTTCAACAGGGCTGGCGTCGAGCACACGGTGAGCGTGAACGTCGCCGAGCGGCCGGAGGCGAGCCCGGCAACGATGTAGGGAAATGGGGGGGGGCGGCTACGCCGCGTCCGTCGCTTCCCGCACCTCGACTCCCGCCGCCTCGGCGGCGCTACGCAGGCGGCGCACCGCGTCGTCCACCTGCTCCCAGGAGAACCCGGGGCCACTACGGCCGAAGTGTCCATACGCCGCGGTGGGGAGGAAGACGGGCCGCCGCAGCTGGAGGGCCTCGATGATGCCGGGCGGGCGAAGGTCGAAAATCTCCCGCACCAGGGCAGCGAGCCGGTGGTCGGGCGCCGCACCGGTGCCGAAGCTCTCCACCAGCACCGACACGGGGTCGGCCACCCCGATGGCGTAGGCAACCTGCACGAGGGCGCGCCGGGCGAGGCCCGCAGCCACCATGGCTTTGGCCACGTGGCGGGTCATGTAGGCGGCCGAGCGGTCCACCTTGGTGGCGTCCTTGCCCGAGAAGGCCCCACCCCCGTGCGGCACGGCGCCGCCGTAGGTGTCGACGATGATCTTGCGGCCGGTGAGGCCGCAGTCCGCCTGCGGCCCGCCCTCGACGAAGCGGCCGGTGGGGTTGATGTGGAAGCGGGTGCTCCGGTCCAGCAGTTCGCCGGGGATCACCGGCCCGACCACGGCCTCCCGGACTCCGTCACGGACCCGCTCGATGGCCGCCTCCGGGTCATGCTGGCACGACACGACCACTGCGCTGACGCGCCGCGGCCGGTCGCCGTCGTACTCCACAGTGACCTGTGACTTGCCGTCGGGACGGAGCCATGGCAGCACCTTCTCCCGGCGCGCCTCGGCGAGGCGGCGGGTGAGGCGATGCGCCAGCATGATGGGAAGCGGCATGAGCTCCGGGGTCTCATCGCAGGCGTAGCCGAACATCAGACCCTGATCGCCGGCTCCGCCGGTGTCCACGCCCATGGCGATGTCCCCGGCCTGGGGATCGAGGAGCACGTCGACGCGACTCGATGTGGCGTCGAAACCCCCGCCGGCGCGCACGTAGCCGATGCGGCGGATGGTCTCACGCACCACCGCTTCCACGTCCACCGAGGCGCTGGAGGTGATCTCCCCCGCCACTACCACCCGCCCGGTGGTCACCAGGGTCTCGCAGGCCACCCGCGAGGCCGGGTCCTCGGCGAGGTGCGCGTCGAGAACGGCGTCGGAGATCTGGTCCGCCACCTTGTCCGGGTGGCCCTCGGTCACCGACTCCGACGTGAAGAGCCGCGGCTCGTGCGTTTCGGGAAAGCTCGTGGTCATCTGTCTCTCCTGCCCTCTCAATGTCGTGAGACTGCGGCTCGATTCCCGACCGCACCGCCCCGCCCCGCCCGGACTGCGCGGTCCGTCGCTCCCTCGCGCGGCGGGCCGCGATACAAAAAAGCCCGTCGCATGAAGCGCCGGGCTCGGGCCTTGCCTCGTTATCCCTCGCGCTTTAGCGGTTCTACGAACCTGCGGCCCCGTGAGCATCTCCCACGGTGCCCCAGACCCTGGCGCCCGCAAGCTGCGATTCAAATCGGCGCCACGACGACTCTAGGAGAACCGCCGATCAGATGTCAACGGCCGGGGTGACCAGCGCAGGGACTCGTGTCCTGTGTGGACGGCCCTTTCTGCTGTTCGCTCAGCCAGGGCCGCGACGGCATGCGAAGAGCCCATTGGGATCTTCGAATCAGGAGATCAGTTGACGTACGCCCCAGCCTCCGCGCCGTCGAGATCACGGAGGCTCTCCGCCGGCGGCGGCCCACCGCCGTTGCGCGCTCGCGTCGTGTCGTGGAACTCGAACTCGGTGCGGCCCCGGCCCAGCAGCGCCGCCAACCCGGCCATGAACTCCGGCGTCGGGTCCACCGACAGGGCGGGCGGCGGCACCAGGCGGGCGCGGAACCGCCCGCGCCGCACCAGCTCGAAGCGCACCGGAAGCTGCCCAGAGTGGTTCAGCAGGTACTCGCGCAGCTCCTCCACCCCGGCCTCGTCGAGCCCGTCAAGGACGAGCGTGATGCGCAGAGCGGAGGCGCGCTCCATGTCGATGGCGTCCAGCAGCGTGACCTCCTCCGCCATCAGCTCCACGTGCTCGCCCTCGCCCTTGAGAGACGCGGCCACGAGTACCATGGTGTCGTTGCTCACCGCCTCGCGGCAGCTCTCGTAGATGTCGGGAAAGGCCACGACGCGGACGCCGCCCGAGGTGTCCTCCAGGTTGAATACCGCCATCCGGCGCCCCTGGTTGGGTCCCTCGCGCTTGATGGGGATGACCTTGAGGCCGGTGATCATGCCCCCCACCGAAACCTGCTCCCAGCGGGCGGCGAAGCGTGCCGGCAGCTCCTCCACCCGCGAGTCCGCGAAGCGCGCGAGCTGCTCCTGGTAGCGGGCCACCGGGTGGCCGGAGAGGTAGAAACCCAGGGCCTCGCGCTCCCACGCCAGACGCTCGAACTCGTCGGCCTCGGCGGCATCGCCGAGCTCGGCCTCGAGGGCGTCCGAGGGCAGGTCGTCGAACAGGAACCCTTGGCCGAGCTCGCGCTGCTCCCGCTCCCGGGCGGTCATCTCCATGAGCTGCTCGAGGCGCTCCACCACGCCCTTGCGCGGCACCCCCAGGGAGTCGAAGCACCCAGCCTTGGCCAGGCACTCCACCACCTTGTGGTTCACCGAGCGCGGCGGCAACGCGCGCAAGAAATCGCTCACCGAGTCGAAGCGGCCCGCGCGCTCACGGGCCGCGATCATGCAGCCCACGGCACCCTCTCCCACCCCCTTCACCGCCACCAGCCCGAAGCGGAGGTTCCCGTCCTCCACCGTGAACATGTTCTGCGAGGCGTTGATGTCGGGGGGCAGGATGGTGATCCCCATCTGGCGGGACCGTCCCAGATACTGGCTCAGCTTGTCGGTGTTGGAGGCCTCGGAGGTGAGCATCGCCGCCATGAAGTGTGCCGGGTAGTGGGTCTTGAGGTACGCGGTGATGTAGGCCACATGGGCGTAGGCCACTGAGTGCGACTTGTTGAAGCCGTACTTGGCGAAGGGCACGATCTGCTCCCACAGCTGCCGCACCTTGCCCTCGGGGTAGCCGTTGGCGATACCGCCCTTGATGAAGTTGGCGCCCTCCTCGTCGATGATTTCCTGCTTCTTCTTGCCCATTGCCTTGCGCAGGGTGTCCGCCTTGGCCAGGGAGAAGCCGGCGATCTTCACAGCGATGCGCATCACCTGCTCCTGGTAGACGATGATCCCGTAGGTCTCGCCGAGGATCTCCTCGAGCTCCGGGAAGATGTAGGTGATGGGCTTGCGCTTGTGCTTGCGGTCCGAGTAGTCGTCGATGAAGGCCATGGGGCCGGGCCGGTACAGTGCGTTGAGGGCGGCGATGTCGGTGAACACCCGCGGTTGCACCTTGCGCAGCACCTCCTTCATGCCCGACGACTCGAACTGGAAGATGCCGTCGGTCTCGCCTGCGGAGAAGAGCCCGAACACGGCCTCGTCGTCGAGAGGAATGGCGTCGAGGTCGGGGGCGGAGCCCTCGGTGTGGCGGATGGACTCCAAGGCATCTGCGATCACCGTGAGGGTGCGGAGACCCAGGAAGTCCATCTTGAGCAGGCCCAGGGCCTCGACGTCGTCCTTGTCGAACTGGGTCGTCACCTCGTCGTGCGAGGTGCGGTAGAGCGGCACCAGGTTGACCAGCGGCTCCGGCGCGATCACCACTCCGGCGGCGTGCACCCCGCAGTGGCGGGCAAGCCCTTCCAGCCGCGCCGCCGTCGTCACCAGCTGGCGCACGTCCTCGTCGCCGTCGACCATCTCCTTGAGCTGCGGCGAGGTGCGCAGCGCCTCGTCGACGGTGATGTTGAGGTCCTCGGGAATCAGCTTGGCGATGCGGTCGACGTCCGCGAAGGTCATGCCCATGACCCGCCCCACGTCGCGCACCGCCGAGCGCGCCTTGAGGATGTTGAAGGTGGCGATCTGGCACACCGAGTCCGCCCCGTAGCGCTCCCGCACGTACTGGATCACCTCGTCGCGGCGCCGCTGGCAGAAGTCGATGTCGATGTCGGGCATCGAGATTCGCTCGGGGTTGAGGAAGCGCTCGAAGAGCAGATCGTACTCCAACGGATCGATGTCCGTGATTCCCAGGGCGTAGGACACCGCCGAGCCCGCCGCCGACCCGCGTCCCGGTCCCACCGGGATCCCCGTCTCCTTGGCGTAGCGGATGAAGTCCCACACCACCAGGAAGTAGCCGGGGAAGCCCATGCGCTCGATGACGCCGAGCTCATGCTCGAGGCGGTCGGACCATGCCTTGGCATCGGTCCGCCGAGGTCGGCCGTCGGCGAGGCGGCGCTCGAGCCCCTCCTGCGCCACCTCGCGAAGGAAGGTGACGGCGCTGTGGCCCTCGGGCACGGGGTACCCGGGCAGGTGCAAGGTGTCCGTATCGAAGAGCACGTGGCAGCGCTCGGCGATCTCCACCGTGCGCTCGCACGCGCCCGGGTAGTCCGCAAAGAGCTCGTGCATCTCCGCCGGGGACTTGACGTAGAACTCTGCGTTGTAGGCGTAGCCGCGCTGCAGCTCCTCCAGGTTCTTGTTCTGGCCGATGCCGATGAGCACGCGGTGGGCGAAGGTGTCGTCGCGGTGATGGAAGTGGCAGTCGTTGGTTGCCACCAGCGGGATGCCGGTGCGCCTCGACACCTCGACCATCCCCTCCCGTACGAACTCCTCGTCGGGCAGCCCGTGGTCCTGGATCTCCAGGAAGAAGTCGCCCTCGCCGAGGATCTCCCGGTACTCCTCGGCCGCACGCACCGCAGCGTCGAGGTCACGGGCCAGGATCAGCTCGGGCACCTCACCGGAGAGGCAGGCCGACAGAGCGATGAGGCCGTCGGCGTTGCCGGCAAGCAGCTCCTTGGAGATTCGCGGGCGGTGGTAGAAACCCTCCAGGTAAGCATCGCTCACCAGCCTCGCGAGGTTGCGGTAGCCCTGCTGGTTCTCGGCGAGAAGAACGAGGTGGTGGTACGGCCTGCGACGGCCCGGTACCGGCGACTTGTGGCGGTGGTCGCCGGGCGCCACGTAGACCTCGCAGCCGATCACCGGCCGCAGACCGGCCTTCACCGCCTCCTTGTGGAACTGGAAGGCGCCGAACACGTTGCCGTGGTCGGTGAGGGCCACCGCCGGCATGTCCAACCTGGCCACCTGCTGGACGAGCTCCGGGATGGTGATGGTCGCGTCCAGCAGCGAGTAGTGGCTGTGCTGGTGGAGGTGGACGAAGGGCGGGGCCGGCTCCTTGCGCATGGCTCATTCTAGCGCTGCCCGGCCTCCCAGAGCCGGGCGCCAGCAGCACGAGCACCATGGAATCCACGAGACACGAGAACTGCAGAACGAAGCGCCCTACAGCCACGGAGCAAGGGCTCGGATCTCGGCTGCTGACGTCGCCGTGTGCTCCAGCCGCTCGAGCGAGCCGAGCTCGAGGGCTACGGCGCCGTGCTCGACCAGCGGAAGCTGCCGCCCAGCTCGAAGTCGCTGCAGTAGATGCTGGCCTGCTCGGAGGCGCCCTCGTCCACGGTTCCGTTCTGGATGCGGGCACAGCGGTTGACGTCCATGGGTCCGACGCCTGTTGCCGTGTTGCTGCCCTGATCGATGGCGGGCGAGTCGGCCAGGACCCCGTAGTTGCCGGCGGCAGCGTCCTTGAAGTGGGGATCCACACTCACCAGGTCGTCGATCGCGCCCACCGTTCCCCCGTAGCTCGTATCCGTGTCGTTGAGGTCGACGATGGAGTTGGCGATGTTGACGATGGAGGTGTCGTTCTGGCCGAGGAACACGCCGTCGCCGGCGTTCCCGGCCACCGTGAGGTTGGTGAGATAGAGCTCCGAGCTGTCGTAGCCGTACCCCTCGACACCGCCGCCGTCACCACCGGAGACGACCGAGTCGCTGAGCAGTCCTTCGCTCTGGCCGACGGTGCTCACGAACACCTGCGGCTCCACGCCGCTCGAAGTGGAGGTGTTGTCCACCCATCGATCCCTCTCTGCGATGATCAGGCCCTGATCGGTCGTTGAGCCGACCTCGGCGCTGAGCGCCCCGCCGGCACCGACTCCGATTCCCCCTCCTTGGAGGAGGTTGCCGCTGATCACCGAGTCGTCGAGCACGAGCTCGCCATAGTCGGAGACCGTGACCGCGATACCACCGCCGCTCAACCCGTTACCGCCCGTCACCTGGCACCTGTTGCCCTCGATCCGACTGCCCTGGATGAATGCCGACGACGTCGCGGTCAGCGACAGGTCGAGGCCGCCTCCAAAAGCGAGAGAGCTGGTGGAGTACGCGGTGTTGTCGGACACGTCGCAGCCCACCAGCTGGAGCCGACTGATCCCGTCGAGGTGGGCCTCGATCCCCCCCCGGAGGCGTTCGTCGGGAGGATCACGACGTTTCCACTGACGACGCAGTGCACGAGCTCGACGTAGCTGCTCAGCACGGGGGCGAACTTCAGGCCGCCGCCGCCACCATCGGTTGCGAGGCCGCCGGTGAAAGTCATCTCCTTCAGGATCAACGTCCCCCCGCCGGGCTCGAGGTCGACCGTCCGGCCGGTTCCGTCGCCGTTGACGACCGTGTCCGCTGGATCTCTGCTGTAGTGCGCGAACGTCGGATCCCACCCACCTATGACGTCGACGGTGCCGGACGTGAACGCGCGGGTCACCGACAGGTGTTCGTGATAGGTGCCGGCCTCCACCTCGACCAGGGCATCGCCGTTACCGCTCAGCGCCGCGTCGAGGCCCGCCTGAATCGTGGCATAACTGCCTTCCGGACCGACTCTGAAGGCCACGATCGCACTCGCAAGACCGGGGACCAGGACGGCCGCCAGGGTAGCAACAACCCACTGCAGCTTGTTCATGACTTCCTCCCCTTTCGCAGGACCGCCGCGGCGTCCGAGCTCTCTCCATTTGAGGCTGAGCGGGGCGGGCGCGGACCGGCAGAACATTCGCTGTGATTCATTCGCAACAAAGTACAACGCGGTAAACTCCGCCCGGCTTCCCACCCGGCGGGACGCCGACGAGCGCAATCCCCGACTGCCGCAACGGCTCCCTCGAAGGCACCGACGCGCCCGTGTGTGTCACCCAGGTGTGCGGCCGGCGCCAGCGGACCCAGGCCCCTGGCCAGGACACGGTCACGGCGTCCCCACCACCGATGACCACCGAAACGGTCCGCCAAGCTCGAAACCCCCGCAGTAGACGCTGGCCTGCTCGGTCGCGCCCTCGTCCACGATGCCGTTCTGGATGCGGGCGCAGCGGTTGATGTCCATTGAGCCGAGGCCACCGGCCACCGTGTTGCTTCCCTGGTCGATGGCCGACGAGTCGGCCAGAACGCCGTAGTCACCGCCCGCCGCATCCTTGAAGTGAGGATCGCTGCCCACCAGGTTCGTGGTGGTGGTCACCGTGCCGCTGGAGACGATGTTGGTGCCGTTGAGGTCGACGATGGCGTTGGCGAGGGAGAGGGCGGAGCTGTGCTGCTGGACGAGATACAGGCCGGGGCCCGAGTTGCCTGCGACCGTGAGATTGACGAGCTCGATCTGGGAGGTGTCGTAGGCGTGCGCCTCTGCGCCACCACCGTTCCCGCCCACCAGCTCCGAGTCGGTCACCAGGGCGAGCGTTGCTCCGCTGGTGTTGACGTCCACCTGGGGAGCGGCGGAGGCCGTCGTGCACGTGTTGTCCAGCCACCGGTTGCGGGTCGCCGTCAGCATGCCCTGCGGCGTCGTGGAGAACGCGCCGAGACTGAACGCCCCGCCGGGAGCAAAGCAGAACCCCGACCCGGCCAGCGTGTTGTCGCTCACCAGCGAGTCGCTGATCACCATGTCCGCCTGCTCGTACACGGCGCCGTCGATTCCACCTCCGGTGACCTGGCTTGAGACGTCGCTTCTCGCGGTATTGCCCTGGATCCGGCAACCCCTGATGCCGGCGGAGGCCACGTCGGACACCACGATCTCGAGGCCTCCGCCGGCCGCTGAGCCGCCGGTCGAATGAGCGAGGTTGTCGCTGATCACGGTGTTCACCACCGCGAGCACACTGCTTCCAGAAAGGTAGGCGTCGATCCCCCCGCCTTCGGCCGACGCCGCGGCCGTGGCGTTGTTTAGCGTGATGCGGCAGTCGCTGACAGTGACGGAGACGCTCCCGGTGGGGTGAAGATACAGACCGCCCCCCGCACTGGTGGACATGCCGTTCGTGAGCGTCAGGTCCTCGATGATCAGCGTCCCCCCGCCGGGCTCCAGGGCCATGGCTCGCCCACTGGCATCACCGTCGATGACGGTCATCGACGGATCGCTGCTGCGGCCGCTGAAGGTCCCGTCCCATCCACCGACGATTCTCAGAGTCGCCGACGAGAAGGACGGCGACACCAGCAGGTGCTCGTGGTAGGCCCCTGCCTCCACCTCGATCTCGGCGTCACCTCCCTGAGTGACGGCCTGGTCGATGGCGGCCTGGACGGTCGGGTAGAAGCCGTCCGCCCCCGCCGTGAAGATCGCGGCTGCAGCCGCCGTACCGGCAACCATCGCCACCGTCGAAACAGCGAGCCCTCGCGTGAACCAGCGCATTGTTCAGTCCCCTCTCGCCTGTCGCCCTTGCCGAGCATCTCGACGGATCGCAGCTCGGAAGCTGCTCCCGCCGGTCTCCACAGCCACGACTCCGTCGGGACGCCGAGGGCCAGCTGAGGCCCGGCGCGACTCCGTGGACTCGCGACGCACCAGAGGCTCCTTCGTCAGTGGTCACCGCCAACGGCTGTGCTGAGACGCGAGGTCGATCCCTCGAAGAGCAACTGTGAATCATTACCAACAAAAGATAGTGCCTCGACTCCCGATGCGCACGCGCAGGCCCGAGGGGCTCACCGTTCCTCTACGCGGTCCCGGGCGCAGGGCGCGGGCTGGCCGCGGATCAGTACTTGAAGCGCGCCACCAGGGATTGCAGCTCGCGGCTCGTGCCAGCCACCTCGGTGGCGGCCTCGAGCGCTCCCGCGGCGCTCCCCGCCGTGTTTCTGAGCCCCTGTGCGACTCCGGTGATGTGCTGCGCGATCTCGGCGCTGCCGGCCGCCACCTCGTTGAGGCTCCGGCCGATCTCGCCGGTGGTGGCAGTCTGCTCCTCCACCGCCGTGGCGATCACGTTGGCGATGCCGTGGACCTCCCGGATGGTGGCGGTCACCGCGGTGATCGCCTCCTGGCCCCGGGGTCATCGTATGGAACCAGGTGCTCTTCCACTCCGGTCAACTCTTCGACTACGGCGCCGCGCCCTCGCCGGTTTCCCCAACGCTCCGCTTCGTCGCCACGGCCAACCGCCTCGCGGTGCTTCCGGTCGTGGGCGAGGTGCAGGTCACGCCCAGCCGTTTCCAGACCAGGATCGGGCGGCGGATCCTGGCGTCGCCCGAGCAGAGGTTTTTCGATTCCGCACCCATGGGGTGGTCGTTCTAGTCCCTGCTCGAGCCAGTAGCGACGTCACCGCAGCGCGACAACTCCTCGGTTCTCACGAGAGTGAAGGCCACCCGGGCGCACACCCATCGTCGGCACACGCACCACTGCTTCGAGTACAATTGGGTACAGATGGGACAGCTCTGACGCCTTCATGAGAGACGACAACGCGAGCGAAACCCGGACCTCGCCGGCGGGGCAGCACCCCGCGGCAGCCGCAACGAGGGACGCCTTCCCGCAGCCTGGGCAGCTGCTCGCGCGTCGCTTTCTGCTCCTGCACCAGCTCGGCAGCGGGGGCAGCGGCGTCGTCTTCGCCGCCACCGACACCCGCCTCGGTCAGAAGGTGGCGGTCAAGCTGGTGCACCCCTCGCTGAGCTCGTCCACCACCCGTGAGCGCCTGCGCCGCGAGGTGCGCGCCGCCCGCCTCGCCCATCCCAACGCGGTGACGGTCTACGAGCTCCACGAGCACGACGGCGTCGTCTTCCTGGCCATGGAGCTGGTGGAGGGCCAGAGCCTGCGCAGCCGTCTCCAGAGCGGCGCACCGCTACCGGTCGACGAGGCCGTGGGCATCGGCCGCCAGGTGGCGGCCGCGCTGGCGCACCTTCACGGCCTCGGCCTCGTCCACCGCGACGTCAAGCCCGGCAACATCCTGCTCCAGGACGACGGCTGCACCAAGCTGTGCGACATGGGGCTGGTCCGGCCGCTGGAGCACGCGGCCACCCTCACCGAGACGGCCATGGTGGTGGGGACCCCCGCCTACATGGCCCCCGAGCAGGCCGAGGGCGGCGAGCTGAGCGCGGCCAGCGACGTCTACTCTCTGGGCCTCACCCTCTTCGAGTGCCTCACCGGCAAGATCCCTCTGCAGGGCGACACCGCCGTCGCGACCGCGTTGCTGCGCCGGAGAAGCCCACCGCCACGCCGACTCACCCGCTCGAGCGGCTGCCCGTCGTGGCTGGCGCGCCTGCTGCGCCGCATGCTCGACCCCGACCCCCGGGAGCGCCCCTCCGCTGCGGCGGTGGAGGGGGCCCTGCGCCGCCAGCGCGCCCGCTTCCGGCCCCGCCGTCGCCACCTCGCAGCGGCAGCCGCCTTGCTCGTCGCCGCGCTCGCCGGTGGCTTCGCCTACCACGCGCTCGCACACGGCCCCACCGTGCGCACCGAGGTCCTCGAGCGCGAGATTCGCGGCGTCGACGCCCATGGGCGCATCACCTGGCACTACGAGCTGCCGCTGCCGATTCACCAGCAGACGTCCTCTGACCTCGACGGCAACGGGGAGGACGAGATCGCCGTCGTCACCGGCACGGGGAAGCTCCCCTCCGACCGCGTTGCAGACGTGCCGTCTCCGGAGATCCTGGTGGTGGATCGTCGTGGCGATCTCCTCCTCAGGGTCGAGGTCGCCGACACGATCACCGTTTGGAACGACGACTTCCCGAAGAGCATCGAGGCCCAGATCAAGGCGATCGACCTCGACCACGACGGCGCCACCGAGCTGATCGTGGCGGCCCGCCAGCGCAACTTCTACCCCACGGCGCTGCTCATCTACCGGCCCAAGGCCGGAACGTGGGACCAGATACTCTATCACTCCGGCCAGATCTACGACTTCGACGTGGCGCTCGGAGAAGAACCGCCCCGCCTGCGGTTTCTGGCGGTCGCCAACCGTCTTGGCATGGTGCCCGTGGTCGGAGAGATCCTGGTTTCCAACGCTCGCCCTCCCGCATCGAGCCGCAGCTTCACGCTGCAGTCACCCGAAAACCGGTTCCTCGACGTCGGTGGGCTCCGCTGGTCGTTCTACACCCTGCTCGATCCCAGCGCAGTTCCGCTGCAGCGAAACGTCACTCCGGAACTTTCTCCCACCGCCGAAGGAGGCTTCGCGTTCCACCTCGACCAGATGACCGGCGCCGTCGACCGCTGGGGCAACCCGACGCCGGGCCCGAACGCCGGTCGGGACCTTCGCGACGCGCGACGCAGGTTCCTCCAGCAGCTCAGTCAGCTCGGTTGGCTGGACACCCCCTCCTGGATCACGACCCCCGCCGGGGTCCGGGCCGCGGCAGGGGAGATTGCTGCCAGCGGCGGCGCGCTCCTGCACGAGCGTCCCTACCGGGCGGTGCTCGGCCTCGCGGTGGCTCGAGCGCTCGCCCGCGCCGGCGACCCGGCCGACGCCATCGAGCGCCTGAGGGCTGCGGTCGCCGATGCACCCTGGGATGACCTCATCTACCGCCTCGCGAACCTCGAAGCGCTCAGCGGCCGAACGGCCGCGGCCGAGGCGCGGCTCGAAGCGGCGGTGGCGGAGTCCCGGAGCGCCCGGGCGCGCTTCGACATGCCGGTGCTGCTCACCCGCCTCGCCATCAAGCACCACTCACCGGCAAAGCTCCAGCGTTGGTTATCGGCGATCCCGGTGTACACCCCCCGAGAGCGCCGCGAGGGGGTGACCAGCACCGTCTGGGCCCGTACACACCTGTGGTGGGACGAGCTCGCCGAGCCCGACACGCGGATGCGCTCCTGGGCGTATGCCCCGGCGGGCGAGGCCATCGCCTGCCTCGCCCGCTGGCGGCTGGGTCGCACTGCAGCCGACGATCCCGAGCGCATGCGCGAGACCATCGTGCGCAATCCCGACGCCAGGTACGAGGCCCGCATCGCGCTGGGGGCGTCCCTCCTCGCGCTCGGCCGAGCGGGCGACGCCCTGACCGTCCTCCAGGCCACCGCCAACGCCCTCGAGCCCCTCGCCCGCGACGACTTCGGCTTCCACCAGCTGCACCAGCTCGCGCGCTCCCTGGAGCTTCGTGCCCTGGCGGCCTCCGGGCAGGAGAAGCGTGCCGCGGCCGCCGCAGCGGCCCTGCTCCCGGAGCTGACCCCGGGCCTCCTGCCGGCCAACATCGCCGCGGAGGTGGCGGGTCCCCGCCCACCCTCCCGGTAGGCGGTAGACGCCTTCCCGCTCCCACCCGACGACAAGGCTGGCGGCTCCGGCCTTCGCGGCGCCGTGCTGCGGAGTTGCCGCAGAGCCCCGGGGGCGGCGGGGGCGCGTCGCCCATCTCCCGTCGTTCGTCTCCCGCGGGCGTCAGCTCGCCCACAGCCCGCCGTTCACGTCGATCGTCTGCCCGGTGATGAAGGCGTTTCCCGCCAGCATCACCGCCACCCGGGCGACCTCCTCGACGGTGCCGAGGCGACCCACCGGCAGCAGCTCCTGAGCGAGATGGCGCAGGGGCGCCACCATGTCGGTGTCGATGAGCGCCGGCGCGATGGCGTTGGCAGTGATTCCTTCTCCCGCCAGGGAGAGGGCGTAGTGGCGGGTGAGGCCCAGCTGGCCGGCCTTGGAAGCGGTGTAGTCCACACCGACCTTCCCGCCGGTTCGGGCAGCCGCCGACGAGATGGTGATGATCCTGCCCCAGCCCGCCTTGCGCATGGCGGGCAGCACCGCTTCACTGACCAGGAAGGTCGAGCGCAGGTTGACGCGGATGGTCTCGTCCCACTGGGCGGCACTCACGCTGCCCACCGAAGCGGGCCTCGCGATCCCGGCGTTGTTCACCAGGATCTCCACCGGCCCCAGCGCGGCCTCCACCGCCGCAATCAGACGGGCCACCTCGACGTCGTCGGAGACATCGGCCTGAATCGCCAGCGCCCTCCTGCCGTGACTCCGAATCTCCTCGCACACCGCCACAGCTTGCGCCTCACGGGTGCGGTAGTTGACCGCTACATCGGCCCCGGCGGCCGCCAGCGCCACGGCGATGCCGCGCCCGATGCCCCGGCTCGCGCCGGTCACCAATGCAACTCGTCCTTCCAGCTCACCCATCGCGACCTCCCCGGGCGGGATCACCGACCCGTCCCTCCCGGCAGCAACCCGGCACGAGGAGGCATTCCCGGATGAAGACGGGAGCGAGGAACCGGAACCGGGGCAGGGGCCGCGGCCGGGGCCGTAGGCCGGGACTGGGGCCGGGGCCGGGGCCGCGTCCGGGGCAGGGCCGGCCCCAGGGGCCAACGCGGCGTTGACGGGGGCTCCTCCTCACCTCATCACTTCATCACCTCACCACTCATCGGATGGGTGGGCGGGGGAGCCTCTCCCGTCTCCCTTCCTCCCTCTACCTCGGCATGCGGGCGGCCGCCTCCACCTGCCTCACCGTGAGCACCGCAACCTCTTGCGGACGCTCCACCACCACCGCGTGGCCGGCGCCCTCGATCACCGCGAAGCGGGCGCCTGGAATGGCCTCGGCCAGCGCCCGGCTGCGCTCGCGGGGGATGAACCCATCGGCGCCCGCCGCCACCACGAGTGTCGGGCAGCGCACGGCAGCCAACGTCGCCGGCCCGAGCTCGAGGCCGGTGGCGGTGTCGAGCAGGGTGACGAGATCGCGGAACCAGCGGCCGGGCAGCGCCGCCACTGCCGCCCGCGCCGCCGCCCGTTCGTCGGCGTGGGCGGTGAGCCATCCCGCCGAGTACACAACAGGCTCGAGGGTGAGGGTGAGCGCGGCGCGGTCGGGCCCCTCCAGGGACGCTTCCGCCGCCCGCCGCCAGCGCTCGACCTCGCCCCCCATGCCCGCGGTGAACCCGTCGGCCGAGGCCACCGAGACCAGCGATCGCACCCGGTCGGGGTGGCGAGCGGCGAGCAGCACCGCCACCGCCCCCCCGAAGGAGGTGGCGAGAAGGTGGACGGAGTCGAGGCCGAGGGCGTCGAGCAGTGCGATTACGTCACCCACGTGCCCGGCGAGATCCGGTGGCGGCGGCCCCGGCGAACGCAGCTGACCACGCAGGTCGCAGCGCACCACCGTGAGGTGCTCACGGAGCACCGCCGCCACCGGCTCCCATGCGGCCGCGCTCATGGCGATGCCGTTGAGCAGGAGCACGGGCGGGCCCGAGCCTTCAACCTGGTGGAAGAGGAGATCTGCCACGGCTCAGAAGTCCACGCTCTTGGCGGCGGCGAAGCGCTTGATGAGCGGAAAGAAGACCTCGGGCTTCTCGATGTACACCACGTGGCCGGAGTCCGGCACAACCTCGAAGCGGCTGTTTGGAAAGAGGTCCAGCAGCTTGCGCTGCTGCCACAGGGGAATGGCGCGGTCCTGCTCACCGGCGACGATCAGGGTCGGCGCCGTCACCGCCCGGTAGCCCGCACGGTTCTCGTCGAGGGCCGCGAAGAACGGGTCCTGCGCCTCGGTGAGGCGGATGAGGCAGTGGCGCTGGTCGACGAAGCGGTCGTAGAAGCGCTGCCGCATGACCTCGAGCTGCTCGGGCGGGACCTTTGCCACGAACGGCTCGCCGAAGATCTTCTCGTACATGTAATGGGTGTAAAGCTCGAAGACCTCGTTCGTCGAGCGGTAGAAACGCAGGGAGATCTCCTGGTACATGTCGAAGAGACGCTCGTGCGAGGCGAGGATCCCCGAGAGGATGAGGGTATGCAGGCGCTCGGGATAGAGGCGCGCGAACTCCAGGGCGATGAAGCCGCCGTAGGAGATCCCCATGGGGTGGACCTTGGCCTGACCCACCGCGTCGAGGACCTCGGCGAGCGCGTCGGCGAGCACCGGCATGAGGTACGGTCGGTCATCCTTGGAGGACTCCCCCTGGCCCGGGTAGTCGTAGAGCACTACGTCGTACTCGTCGAGCAGCAATGGCAGGAAGCCGTACCACGCCTTGGTGTGCATGGCGAGGCCGTTGAGCAGGCACACGGCCTCGCGCTCACCGCTGCCGTGGTACTCCCACCAGATCCGGAAGCCGTCGACCTCGACGAAACCGCTCCGCGCCGGCTCGATCTCCGCAGCCATCATCCCTCCTCACCACGCTCACGGTCGGACGGGCCGTCCAAACCTCCGACCGCAACACAGCAGTCGCTCGGTGCCAACGGGTGGAACCCCCACCCTCGACTCTTCACGCCTCACTCTTCGCTCTTCACTCCCGCCGCCTACTCGGCGCGCTTCAACACCGTGCACACCGACGCACAGATCGGCCCGCCGATGTTGAAGGTCGCCGCCGCCCCGGCATCCTTCACCTGCAGCGGCGCCGGCGCCTTGCCCAGCAGCTGCCACGTGCACCAACCGATCATGGCGACGCCGGTGGCTCCCACCGGGTGACCCTTGGCGATGAGGCCGCCCGAGGTGTTCACCGCACACTCGCCGTCCACAGCCGCCTTGCCGTCGTTCCAGTAGCGCGCCCCGGCGCCGGGCTCGGCCTTGCCCAGCACCTCGACGCCGATGGCGCCCATGACGCTGAAGCAGTCGTGCACCTCGGCAACGCCGACGTCGGCGGGCCCGATGCCGGCCATGCGATAGGCCGCCTGCATGGCGCGGTTGGCGCCTGCGGGACGGAGCACGTCACGGCCCTCCTTGCGCAGCGGATCGGTGGCCTGAGCCCACCCCGCCAGCTCCACGCAGTCGGCCTTGGCGACACCCAGCCGCTCGAGGCCCTCCTCGGTGGCGAGGATCAGGCCCGCGTAGCCGTCGGAGATCTGCGAGCAGTCGTAGGTCTTCAGCGGGAGGCCGTCGACGATGTAGCGGTTGATGCCCTCGATGCGCATGACGTCGTCGAGGGTCACCTGCACCTTCTGCATCTGCGCGAATGGGTTGGAGTTGGCGTTGCCGTACTCGGCCACCGCGATGCGCCCGAGGTCCTCCTCGGAGACACCCCACTCCTTCATGTAGGCGTCCATCACCTCGGCGAAGACGTGGGGGAAGACGAAGACCTTGCCGGCGCGCTCGTCGGGGTGCGAGAAGTAGCCGAGGGCCTCGCCGACGAGCTTGCCGTCCATCTTGCCGTTGGCGTCGCGCATCTTCTCGTAGCCCAGGGCCAGGCCCACCTCGCCGAGCCCGGCCTGGAGCTTGAGCACCACCGACAGCACCGCCTGCCCACCCGACGCGCAGGCATTCTCCACACACTCCACCGGCTTGGCCTCGAGCCCCGGCACCGAGGCCACCAGGCCTGACAGCAGACCCTGCTTGTTGAGCGAGATGTTGCAGGTGGCGCCGATGGAGGCGACGTCCACCGCCACCGGAGGAGCGCCGATCTCGGCGCAGGTCTCCTCGACCGCCCGCCGGATGATGTCCGGCACCGACACGTCGCCGAGCTTGCCGAACCTGGACTGGTTGTATGCCGCGATGTATATCGTCTTCACTGGGCCTCCTTGGGGCGGTAGCGATCCGCCAGCTCGCTTTTGAGGACCTTCCCGTAGGGCGTCCTCGGGAGCTCGTCGAGAAGAATGAAGTCCTTCGGAATCTTGAGCTTGGAGATGCGCTCGCCGAGGTGGGCGGCGAGCTCGGCGGGGGTCGGAGCCTCACCCGGGACCACCACCACGAAGGCGACGCCGACCTCTCCCCAGGTGGTGTGGGGAACCCCCACCACGGCGGCGTCAACCACCCCCGGGTGCTCGAGCAGGGCGTGCTCGACCTCGGCCGGGTAGATGTTGACGCCGCCCGAGATGATGAGGTCCTTGGCGCGGCCGACGATGTAGCAGAACCCGTCGCCGTCGAAGCGCGCCAGGTCGCCGGTGTGGAACCAGCCGTCGGCGTCCAGCACCGCCGCTGTGGCATCGGGGGCATTCCAGTAGCCGAGGCTGACGTGCGGGCCGCGGAACTGCAGCTCGCCCACGTCGCCGGTGGCGACCTCGTCGCCGTCAGCGCCTGCGGCCCGCGCCTCGGTGAACATGAGGGGGCGGCCGACCGAGCCCACCTTGGCCCACGCCTCCTCGTCGGACATGGCGAAGCAGTTCACCCCCACCTCGGTGAGCCCGTAGCCCTGACGCAGCACGACCCCGCGGGCTGCGAAGGCATCGACCAGGGTACGCGGCAGCGGGGCGCCACCGGAGATGAACCAGCGCACGCTGGCGAGGTCGGTGCGTGCGAACTCCGGAGCCTGAATCAACATGGTGAAGATGGTGGGGACGCCGAGCACCACCGTGCAGCGCTCGGCGGCGATGGTGGCCAGCACCTCAGCCGGATCGA
This sequence comes from uncultured Acidobacteriota bacterium, assembly GCA_963844845.1. Lineage (GTDB taxonomy): Bacteria > Acidobacteriota > Thermoanaerobaculia > Thermoanaerobaculales > Sulfomarinibacteraceae > CAWJPW01. Next base: position 655,583 of record CAWJPW010000003.1, on the reverse strand, counting down.
AGCGTTGGTGGAGGATGACCGTGCCGCCGACTGTGAAGATCGGCACCAGGAACGCACCGAGCCCGCCGGCATGGTAGAGCGGCGTGAACACAGGGCTCACGTCGGAGGCTTCGAGCTGCCAGCATGCCACCGTGTTGTAGCCGTTCCACGCCACCATCCGGTGGGGGATCATCACCCCCTTGGCGCGGCCGGTGGTGCCCGACGTGTAGAGCAGGCAGTAGACGTCCTCGGGCGCACAACGCACACGCCGCCACGGGCGCGCCGCCAGCCGGGCGACGAGCCCACCGTACGATTGGTCACCAGCAACCGGCTCATCCAGGGCGACGCCATGGGGGATCGCCACCCGCCCGCGCAGCGCCGCCGCTGTCTCCGCGTGCTCGGCGTCGTACATGAGCGCGGCCAGGCCGCAGTCCGTGGCGATGGTCTCCAGCTCGCGCACCGTGGCTCGGGTGGAGAGCGGCACCACGATGACCCCTGACTTCCCCGCCGCAAAGAACGCGTCGAGCAGCTCCACCCGGTTGCCGGCCAGCACTCCCACGCGGTCGCCGTGGCCGAGGCCGAGCGCCTCCAGCCACACCCGGGCGCAGCCCGCCGCCCGGCGGTCCAGCTCGCGGTACGTGAAGCGGCGGTCGCTCGCCACCTCCACCAGGGCGGTCACCTCCGGGGAGAGCCGCGCCCGCTCGCCCAGGAGGTCGCCGTGGATCATGGCTCCTCCAGGGAGGCCGCCGCGGGGGCGGGGGGCGGCAGCGCCATGGCCGCGTCGAAGGCCTTGAGGAAGCGGTCCGGGCACTCACGCTCAGGCACGTGGCCACAGCCGTGCACCGGTGTGACCCGCGCTGCCGGAAGCTCCTGCGCCATCTCCTGGGCGTAGGTGATCGGCATGAGCTCGTCGGCATCGCCCCACACCATGTCAACCGGCACCCTCACCTGGTCGAGGCGCCCGTCGAGTACCCACTTCGGCATTTCCCCGGCGGTGGCGAAGAGCCGGGCGATGGGGCCGTGATGCGCAGCCCGCACCACGTCGTCGAGGACGAAACCAGGCACCGGCGGCGTGGCCGGCCCGGTGAGGGCGTCCATGAGCTTGCCGGCCTCCTGCCGGTTCTCGGGCATCAAGGTGAGGCCGCCCTCGGCCCGATGCTCGGTGGCGCCGCCGTTGACCAGCACCAGACGCTCCACCCTCTCGGGGTGACGCTCCCCGTAGAGGAGAGCGATCCAGGCGCCCAACGAGTTGCCGGCGATGGTCACCTTCGCGTCGGGCGCCTTGGCGGTGATGACCGCCTCGACCCCCTCGAGCACCGTGCCCACGCCGAGCGGGCCGCTCGTCGGGTCGCTGCCGCCGTGGCCCGGCAGGTCCACCGCGAGGACGCGGTAGCGGCTCACCAGCTGCGGCGCCACCCGCGCCCACGCGCCCGCCTGGTCGCCGGCTCCGTGGAGCAGCACCAGTACCGGCCCGCTGCCACTCTCCCAGACGCCTACCTTACCGAACGGTGCGGTCACCGTGGTCCGGCTGAGGCCGGCGTGGGAGAGGCCCCGCCGGCTCATCCAGGCGTCCACCGTGAGCGGCCGCTTGAACACCATGAAGACGGCGCTCACCAGGAGCACCGCCACCACGGCGACCACCGCCATCACCACGCGGAGGATCACGCTCTTGCCTCCTGCCATCTCGCCTCCTCAGCTCCACCGGAACGCGGCGCCGGCCTGGTTGTAGCCCACGCCCGAGCCCACGAAGACCACGAGGTCGCCGGGAGCGATCCTGCCCTGCTCCAAGGCGTCGTCCAGCGCCATGCCCACGCAGGCCGAGCCGGTGTAGCCCCACTTGTCCATGATCGTGTGGGTGCGTTCAACGGGCAGGCCCAGCTCGGCCATCACCAGCTCGATGGAGGGCCTGCGCACCTGGGTGAAGATGGCGAAGTCGATGTCCGAGACGGCGAAGCCGCCGTTCTCAGCCAGCGCCCGCACCACCTTGGGCCAGCCCTCGTGGTTGACCTCCGGCGGGTAGCGCTCCAGCATCTTCACCCGGGCGCGGCCGCCCTTCACCGAGTCCTCGGTGGCGGGCTCGTAGGTGCCGCCCGAGTAGAGCCCCCAGTGGCGATGGTACTCGCCTCCGGCGCGCAGAGCGCTGGACACGAAGCCCGGCTCCTCGGCGGGCTCGAGCACCGCGGCGCCGGCCCCGTCGCCGTAGAAGAAGATCATCGGGTCGTTGGGGTCGGCGAGCTTGTGCATCAGGTACACGCCCACCACCAACACCGTCTTGAGGCTCGGGTTGGTGGCGATCATGCCGGCGGCAATGGCGAGCCCGGTGGGAAACGACGCGCAGGCGCAGCCGATGTCGAAGGTGCCCGCGTTGACGGCACCGAGCTTGTGCTGCAGCACCACCGAGGTGGCCGGCGTGATGTAGTCGGGCGAGTCGGTGCCGAGAATGATGAGGTCGACGTCCTCGGCTCGGCGCCCCGCCCGCTCGAGTGCCTGCCGCGCCGCCGGCAGGGCCACGTCGGAGGTCGCCCAGTCGTCGGGAGCCCAGAAGCGGGTACGGATCCCCGAGCTGGCCTCCATCTTGTCGACGAACTCGGGCACCAGCGGATCGAAGCGGGCCCGCAGCTCGTCGTTGCTCACCTCGCGCTCGGGCACGAAACGCCCGGTCGCGATGATGCGTGCGTGTTTCATTGAACCCCCAAGGAAAACGGAAGAAGGGAGACGGGAAAGGCTCCCCCGCCCACCCCCTGCTGCGGGGCGGCGTGAGCCGCACCCGGCCGGGGGCAGAAAGGGTTCGTCATGCACCGTACTCGTCTCCCGATCAATGGCTACCGCCTCGTTAACGGTCGCGATGCCTCAGTCTCATCGCAGCACAAGCGTCGCTCAACAGCTCCGGGTGGGAGGGGGAAGCGTCTTCCGTCTTCCGTCTCCCCTCTCACTTCTGCCGTTCGACTCACGTTCCAACCACCAAGCCGCCGTCCACCGACAGCACCGTGCCGGTGACGAAGGAGGCGGCGTCGGATGCCAACCACACGTAGGCGTTGGCGATGTCGTCCACCTGGCCCATGCGCCCCAGCGGCGTGTGGCTGACCATGCCTTCGAGCACCTTCTCGGGCATCGCAGCGAGGATCTCGGTGGCGATGAAGCCCGGCGCCACCGCGTTGACGCGGATCTTGTAGCGGCCCAGCTCGCGCGCCCAGGTACGGGTCATGCCGATGACCCCGGCCTTGGTGGCCACATAGTTGGTCTGACCGAAGTTGCCGTACAGCCCCACTACCGAGGAGGCGTTGAGGATCGCGCCGCCGCCGCCGCCGATCATGTGCGGCACCACCGCGCGGGTGCAGTGGAACACGCCCTTGAGGTTGACGCCGATGACCGCGTCGAAGCTGTCGTCGGACATGGTGGCGGCCACCTGGCCGTCCTTGTACTTCACGAGCTGGGCGTCGCGCACGATGCCGGCGTTGTTGACCAGCACGTCGATCCGCCCCCAGCGCTCGACCACCGCCGCAGCGCCGCCGTCCACCGATGCCTGGTCGGCAACGTTGACGGCCACGAACATCCCCTGGCCACCGGCAGCCTCCAGCTCGGCAACCAGGGCCTCGCCGCGCTCGCGGTCCACGTCCCAGGCCGCCACCTTGGCGCCCTCGCCGGCGAACTTGAGCGCCGTGCCGCGTCCGATTCCCGCCGCCGCCCCAGTGACGACGACGACCTTGTCCTTCAATCCCGTGTCGATCATTTTGCCTCCGTTACAAAGTCAGAGAGCAGGAGGAGGCGCGGCCCTCCCTCCCCCCCGGTAAAGAGTTAAGGGTAAAGGGTAAAGAGTCCCCGCCCACCTGGTGCTCTAGGCGCCAGCGACGGTGGAGACACGTCGAGAAGAACAACCTCATCCTCTCAGTCAGTCTTGAAGGCTCCGCCTGGTAGAGCGCCGCGCTATCGGGGCGCGTCAACTCTTCACTCTTCACTCTTCACTCTTCACCCACGAGCGCTTCCGGTCCCCCGCCCGCCGCCAGGCGGGCGGGGGTACCGAGTTGGCGTTTCGTTCCTCTAGAACCGATACCGCACGCCCAGCTGGATCTCGCGGGGGTCCAGGGTCGCGCTGTAGTTCCCGAAGTTGGGGTTCGGGACGTACGAGGCCGCCGGGTTGGCGATGGTCGGGCCCGACAGGTACTCGGCGTTGTCGATGGAGTTCACATCGTAGTTGGTGTTGTTGAGGAGGTTGAATCCCTCGATGATGAGATCCAGGTCGCCTCCGTTGAAGGCGATCGTCTTGGTGAGACGGAGGCTGAGCGACTTGAAGTCGGGGCCATCCTCACCGTTGCGAGACACACCAGCCGCGCGGTCGGAAAGCCGGAGGTCGCCGTTGTAGTCGTAGCCGAGGCGCCGGGTCCACGGCTGTCCGGAGCCGTACTCGTAGATGGGCGCCAAGGTGAGATCCCACGGCAGGTGGAAGATCCCCGAGAGAACGACGCGGTAGCGCTCGTCCGATCGGCTCCGTCCGTACTCTGCCTCGATGTTGGCCGGGTCCGAGGGATAGGCGGTGAGCGCCGGGCTGAAGTCGTCGGAGATGTTCTTCTTGCTGCTCACCGTCACGTTGCAGGCGAGCAGGTGGCCTCCGGGGATGTTCCCCTTGAGGCTCACGATCAGGGCCTTGTACTTGGAGTGGCCGTCGTTGGTGTACTTGTTGATCTGGGTGTACGCGGGGTTCACGAACACCGGGTTGGCGTTGCCGCCGAAGTTGGTGTCACGGATGACGATCTCGTTCTTGCCCTTGGCATACAGCGCCTCGACATCGAGGTAGAGCCCCGAGTCCATGAGCTTCTGAGAGAAGCCGAGGCTGGCCTGCACCGCCTCGGGCGCCTGCAGGCTCGGCTCGAGCAGAGCGATGTTGGGCGCCAGCAGCAGGCCGGTGTTCTCCGGGTCGTTGGGGTCCATCCAGAAGGCCGGCGGGAGGCCGAAGAAGAGTCCGTTCAGACGCGTGTACAGGGTGCGTCCGGTGATGCCGTTCTGCTGGAGTTCGGTGAACGCCGGCACCAGCAGGTAGCGGCCGGTGAACTGGCCGACGCCGCCGCGTAGCACGGTCTCGCCCTTGCCGGTGAGGTCGTAGGTGAATCCCACGCGCGGCTGGATGTTGTTGTCGTCGACGTGGCGCTTCTCGGGCTCCAGCGGATGGGTGAAGTCGGGGTTGTTGCCGTCCGTGTCGTAGTCGTAGCGCACGCCCAGCGTCACGCTGGTGTTGGGGTTGGGCCGCCACTCATCCTGCGCGAAGATCCCGTAGAGGGTGGTGTCCACCTTGGTATCGGAGGGGCCGACGCCGTAGTCGTAGCGGTAGGGCATGGTGCGCGTGTCGTCGAGCCAGAACATCAGGCCCTGGGGGAACACCGGGAAGTACCAGTCCTCGCTCACCCACTGCGCCGAGCCGCCGAGCTTGAGGTCGTGGGTGCTGGTCGCCCCTGCAAGGTGCATGTGGTAGGTGTCGCGCAGCTCGAAGTAGTCACCCTTCATGTCCTGGTCGCCAACGATGTTGGCGCCGGTAATGAGGGTCGTCCCGAAGGAGAAGTACTCGCTGAGCTGGTCCGAGTTGTTGGGCTCGGCGAACTTCTTGCGGCCCATCTGGCCGCGCAGCTCGTTGAGGCTGTCCCCGCCGATCACCCAGGTGTGCCCGAGGGTGAGGTTGTAGTTGTCACGGTTGAGGTCCATGCCGCTGGACTCGTCAGCAACCCCGCCGACCCGGAAGTTCTGCTCGCGGTAGGTCTCGCCCACGACCTTCGCCTGCAGCGTCTGGCTGGGGTTGATCTGATGGTCGATGCTGGCGAGGCCGAGGAACTGCGTGAACGGGTGGTCGAGGTCCTTCGTCCGGTCGGCGAAGGCGCCCAGGGGGCGGAACGCTGCGATGTTGCTCTCGTCGACGTACTCGATGGACAGGAAGTAGTGGGTGCGATCCTTGACGATGGGGCCCCCGATGGTTGCACCCACCTGGTAGCGCGAGAAGTTCTGATCGCCGGTCTCGAGCTTGCCCTGGGAGCGCAACGAGTCGGCGCGGTAGAAGCCGAACGCGCTGCCGTGGACCTCGTTGGACCCCGACCGGGTGACGATGCTGAGCGCACCGCCCGCCGAGTGGCCGATCTCGGCGTCGAAGCGGTTGGTGATCACCCGGAACTCGCGAATGGCGTCCTGGCTGAAGCGTGTCCGTGCAAGCCCCAGGGCCTCGTCGGTGAAGTCGACGCCGTCCACCAGGATGGTGGTCTCGCTGGCGTTGCCGGATGAGCCCACCAGCGGCGCGCCGCTGATGAACCGGTAACCGCCGCGCTCGCGCTGCACGCCGGGGGCGATGAAGGCGAGCTTCTGGAAGTCGCGGTTCGGGGTGGGCAGCTGCTGGATCTGCTCGGGGACGATGTTGGTGGACGTGTCCGACTTGTACACGTCGACGATGGGCGCCTCGGCGGTGACCTCGATGGTCTCGGACACCTTCGGCCGCATCACCATGCGCAGGCGCGCGGTCTGGCCCACCAGCAGCTCGAGGTTGTCCTCCAACACCTGCGCGAAGCCGGGCAGGTCGGCGGTGACCTTGTAGGTTCCGGGCGGCAGCGCCGGCACTACCGCCATCCCCCGGGCATCGGCCGCCAGCGCCCGCCGCAGCCCGGTGTCGTTGTTGACCACCTCGATGGAGGCGCCTGGCAGAGGCGCACCATCGGTGTCCACCAGCACGACCTCGACCACGCCGGTGTTGACCTGGGCCAGCGCCGGCAGCGTCAGGCTCAAGGCCAGCCCGACCGCGATGGCCGTCAACAGCCCCCGGCGCCGCGTCGACTCTCCGCTCGAAACGCTCATGATCTCCTCCTCCTTCATCCCGGAACCTGGTTCGTCGGGTTTGCCTCGGCGTCCCCGCCGGCCGAAAGCGGCCGCGCCAGTACGCCGTAGCGCAGAATGCGAATGAACTCGTGTACCGCCTGTTGGGTATCCATGCCGAAGTGCATGGGCACACCGAAGCAGTGCTCGACCGTGTAGTAGTAGAAGAGCCAGCGGGTGGCAGCCATCACCGCCACCAGCGGGTTGACCTCGCCGAGGCGGCCGTCCCGACTCATCTCGTCGAACGAGCGTGAGTAGGCCCGCCGGAAGCGCTCCGCCATGGTGTCGTAGAAGGCGCGGATGTGCTTGCCGCGGAACTCGATGACGTCGACGTAGATGAGCAGGATGTTCTCGGGGTGGGCGCGGACCACGTCCTCGATGGCGGCGGCCATCTCCTCGAGGTCGTCGGGGAAGTTGGCCTCGCGGAAGACCTGGTTGAGGGGCAGCTCCGGGTCGAGGAGCTCGAGCCAGTACTGGTCGATGAGGCGCTGGAAGATGGCGTCCTTGCTGCGGAAGTGGTGGTAGAGGTTGCCCACCGACATTCCCGAGCGGGCCGCGATCTGGCGCATGGAGGTCGCGCGGTACCCCTGCCGCGAGAAGAGCGTGAGGGCGACCTTGAGAGCCTTGCGAATGGACGCCTGCGACCGCTCCACCTTGCGCCTTCGAGCCACTCAGCCTCCTTGTCACAAACCGAACGTTCGTTCGGTAACTTATGACGGGGGTACCGAGATGTCAAGGGGCAACAGGAAGTTGGAGCCGGCTGCAGAGCGTCGGAAATGTAAAGAGTGAAGAGTAAAGGGTAGTGCTCCGCGGTCGGCGTAATCGGAAGGGTGTCGAGGGCCGGCAGGAGACCACGCGGGAGCTCGAGCAGTTTCGGCACGTCCGGTAGCCGGGGACCGAGAGAACCGTCGCCTCTCCGATGGCGCCGGGGGATCGGCGGGGCCTCCTACTCCTTACTCTTTACCCCTTTCTCTTTGCTCCCACGGCGGCTCGGTCGCCGGGGCGGCTTGTCCCGCTGCGCGCCGCGACGCGCACTGTGGGGGTCGGGCTTGATGCCCAGGGGTGTGAAGTCGAGCTGCATCGCGTCGAGGTTCACCCGCTGCAGGCAGACATCCAGGGGGTCGCCGAGGCGCAGACGCCGCCCGGTGCGCTCACCCGTCAGAACGTGCCGGCGCTCGTCGTAGACGTAGAAGTCGTTCACCAGCTCGGAGATGTGGACCAGCCCCTCCACGAACACCTCGTCGAGCTGCACGAACATCCCGAACGCCGTGACCCCGACGATGTGCGCCTTGAACTCCTCCCCCACCCGGTCGCGCATGAAGAGCACCTTCTTCCACTGCACCACGTCGCGCTCGGCCTGCACCGCCCGTTGCTCGGTGGACGAGCAGCTCTCGCCCAGGCGCTCGAGGTCTGCCTCCACTACCTCGCGCTCGGGCGGCTGCAGTGTCCTGCCCTCGCTCTGCAAACGCCGCAGCATGCGGTGGCAGATGAGGTCCGGGTAGCGCCTGATGGGGCTCGTGAAGTGCAGGTAGTGGGCGGTGGCCAGGGCGTAGTGACCACGCGGGTCGGGGCTGTAGAGCGCCCGTGCCAGGGTACGCAGGATGAGGGTGGAGAGCAGCCGCTCCTCGGGGCGGTCGGCAATGGCCTGCAGCGCACCTTGAAGCTGCGCCGGAGCGAGCTCGTCGGGCGGGCCCGTGAGCTTGTACCCGAACTCGGCCAGCACCTCGGCCAGCTCCTGCACCTTGGCCGGGTCCGGACGATCGTGCACGCGGTAGAGAGCCGGCTGGTCGGCCTCCATGAGGAGCCGGCCCACGCACTCGTTGGCCGCCACCATGAGCTCCTCGATGAGGCGGTGGGCGCGGTTGCGGGCGCGCTCCTGAATCGCCACCATACGGCCCTCGGGGTCGAGCAGGATCTCCGGCTCGGCGAGGTCGAAGTCGAGGCTGCCGCGCTCGTGGCGGCGCCTCGCCAGGCGCTGGGCCGCCTCGGCCAGCAGCGCCAGGGAGTCGGCGAAGGGCTCGACGATCTCGGGCCACCGCCCACGCGGCAGCTCGAGCCACTCGAATACCTCGGTGTAGGTACAGCGGCGTACCGAGCGGATCACCGAGTCGTGCAGCTCGTAGCGCGTCACGCCACCGTCGGGGGCCACCGAGAAGCGCACCGTGTAGGCGAGACGGTCCACGCCCTCGCGCAGCGAGCAGAGGTCGTTGGAGAGCTTCTCCGGGAGCATCGGCACCGCCATGCCCGGAAAGTACACGCTGGTGCCGCGCTCCCGCGCCGACTCGTCGATGGGAGTGCCCTCACGCACGTAGTGGCTCACGTCGGCGATGTGGACCTCCACCTCGATCTCGTCGCGCCGCCCCGGACGCGCGTTCACCGCGTCGTCGAAGTCGCGGGCGGTTGCGCCGTCAATGGTGATCACCGGACGGTCGCGCAGGTCCCAGCGGCCCTGGATCTCCGGGCCCGTCACGACGTCGGGCAGGGCGTCCGCCTGGGTCGCTGCCGCCGCCGGGAACTCCACCGGGATCTCGTGCAGGCGCAGGACCACCGCCTCCTCGACGCCAGGCTCGCCGAGCACCCCGAGGCGCTCGAGGATCGTGCCCTGGGCGTGCCGGCCATGGTCGGGCGTGACCTCCAGGCTCATGACCACGAACTCACCAGGCGCGGGTTCCCCCGCGACCTTCGAGCCCACCGGGTAGACCGGGAAGGCCAGGCGCCGGTTGAGCGGTCGCATGTGCGGCCGCCCGTCGTCCGCCACCCAGCGCCCCACCAGCGAGGTGTGGCGGCGCTCCAGCACCTTGACCACCACCGCCTCGAGCATGTCCTCTGCCCGTGCCCGCCGCCGCGGCCGCTCCAGCCGCACTGCCACGCGGTCGCCGTGCAGCGCGCCGCGCAGGCCCCGCTTGGGCACCATGATGGTCTGCTCCGTCGCGGCCTCCGCCTCCAGCATCGCCTCGCCGCCACGGGTCACCCGCACCCGGCCCACCACCAGGTCGCTGTGCTCCGACGCGAAGTAGCGCTTGCCGCGGCCCATCACCACGGCACCCGAGCGCTCGAGCTCCCGCAGCAGGCCGCGGAGCAGCTGCCGCGCCTGGCTGCGGTCCACCCCCGCCCGGTCGGTCACGTGCGCGACCAGCTGGTCCGTCGACATCCCCTTGGCCTTGCGACGGCGGATGAGGGAGAGGATCTCGCCGGCGTCGGGCACCGCGGATCGAGAGCTCGTGCTCGGTTGTTGTCGTCCTGGCATCGGTCCTCCGTCACCTGGAAACGGGCTGGGGGCCGAGGGTACTCCGTCTCGCTGCGGCTTGACAGTGCCGGCCCACCTTCCTACTATGACCCGCGCGTGCGAAAGTGGCGGAATTGGTAGACGCGCAAGATTCAGGATCTTGTGGGCGCAAGCCTGTGGGGGTTCGAGTCCCCCCTTTCGCACCAAGCCCCCTCCCCCCTCCCGGTAAAGAGTGAAGAGTCAAGGGTGAAGAGTGTGCTCTGCAGGCCCGTCGCCAGGCTGCGAGGCGCTCCGCCCTGCCGTCACCTGGTGACGACGTGGCGAAGTGATGCGGTGGCATCAGACCCGAACGCGCCATCCGGCCGGGTGCGGGAGCTCGAGGCCCAGAACCGGCGCGAAAGCCTGTTCTGGGCCTAGTGTCCTGTTTGGAAAATCCCTACGGACTCTTCGCGTGTCATCGCGGCCCCTGGCTGCGTTGCTCTTCCTCGAAGTAGCGTTGCTACGACTTCGTCGTCGCGTCTTGCCAGGAACCACGCTGGCTGCGCGACTAGCACATAGGACTTCCCAAACAGGACACGAGGCGGTGTAGAGTGAGGTTGGAGGATCTCTTGAAGACAAGGATGCTCGTGACGTTCGCCGCCTGTTCGGTCGCGGTGGCCCTCGGAGTCTCGGCGCCGCTTGACGCGGCCCCTGGCGATGTCCAGCAGGCGTGGCTACCCCTCGCAGCTCCTTTGGGAGACACGAGCATCAAGGAGGTTCTCATCGACCCGCTCGACGAAAGGCTGTGGTACGTCACCAGTCGGAGTGGCGGACTGTACATCACGAGAGACAACAGCAACACCTGGGAGCAACACCTCTCCGGCAACGTCGGCGCCGTAGCCTACAACCCGAGGGCGTCGTTCCTGGTCTTCGCGAGCTCCGAGTCGGATCTTTACTGGTCGGTAAATTCCGGGCAGACGTGGAACCTTCTCCACTCGTTTCCGGCCTCGATTTCCGGCTCACCGACGTTCATCGACTCGATTCTCGTCAGCGCCATCGACGGCTCGATCGTCGTTGGGCTGGGTTCGTTGCTCCACAGCGCGAGGATCTACAAAGGTGTTTTCGTCAACGCCTCGTTTCAGTTCAACATCGTCTGGGAGTCGCAGTACGGCTATCACTTCTGGGACATCGCCGAAGATCCGATCAACGGCTACTGGTTCTTCTCCACCGAGGATTCATCTCACATCGGCAATCCAGTCGTCATGCGCTCGAAGGACCGAGGCGCATCGTGGGAGGAAATGACACCGCTCACCGGAGTTGCCGACCAAGGACACGGACTCAACCTGGAGGTCCATCCACTGACCCAAACCGTGTACTTCCTTCGTGAAAACAGTTACCTCTTCACTTCCAACGACTCCGGTGACTCATGGTCCGGGCACCAGCTCGATTTCGGCAGCTCGCTCCTACTGGACCCGAGCTGTCCCAACCGGGTCTTCGGCGGGGAGATGGTTCGCGACGTCAAGGTTGGAGGCGTGTACTTTTCGGACGATGGGGGACAGTCGTTTTCGTACGAAGGGCCGGACAACAGCACGATCTCGTCGATGGCGCTCCACCACGACGGCACAGCGATCCTTGCGGTGGCCTCGGGTCAGGGCTTCTGGTATGGGTACTTCGGTACGGCCCTGTCCTGCAACAGCGATGTGGTGCTATTCGCCAGCGGTTTTGAGGAGGGCGACATGAGGGGCTGGGTCGTTGTGTCTGGTTCGCCATGAGCTGCCGCGAAGCCGGCGCGCCTCACCCGATCCTCGCCATCACATGCCGTCGGCGCGCCCTCCGCCGAGGGAGATCGTCCATCGTGCCGGCACGCTGAGAAGGGTCCAGATCAGGCTAGGCAACTACAGGTCGGGACTCAAGCCGCATCCACCAGCAGCCGCCTCGCGGTGGCCCCTACCGTCTCGCGCATTCCTGTCAGCGTCGCCATGGCGTAATGCTCCTCGCCGACCCCCCGCGCGGCGTGGCCCAACACCGGGTCCAGGTCGCCACCGGCCTCGCGGCAGGCAGCCGCCGACGTGCGGCGGATGAGGTCAACCTTGCACCAGCGCAGGCCGCAGGCGGTGCTCTTCCTCTGCCCCGTGAGGATACGGGGCGTCCCCAACCCCACCCGGATCGTATCGAGCGCGCTTCCTCGCGCTCGGAGAACGCGGTTGACGCGGCCGCACGGAAAGCGCAGATTCCTCTGCAGGTACCACCCGGAGGACGCGATGAGGCGCCTGAAGCTCGTTCTACTTGTCGTGCTTGCACTGGGTGCGGCGGCCTGCATCCTCAAGAGCACCCACCACACCCTCTACCTCGAGCCCGACGGGTCGGTGGTGTGGACGGTGCTCGAGGAGGACGTGCACTCCAACCAAGGCGCCGCCGCCAAGCGGCACGCCGAGGAGTGCGACTGGCTGGCCGCGGCCACGGCCGGCGACCACGGCGTCGCCCGGGGCTTGGCGCTCCTGGGCGGCGAGCCGGTGACGCGCGTGCTGCGCTCCGAGCGGCCGTTCGTGGTGTGGACCGAGGCCCGCTTCGACTCGCTGGAGGAGCTCGGCCACCGCCTCGTCGACGGCCTGAAGCTCCCTGCCCGATTCGAGGTGGTGAGCGGGCCTGACGAGTGGGGAATCACCCTCGAGCTCGACCTCGCCGCGGTGGAGGAGATGGACCCCGACGACAACCCTCTCATCGATCTTCTCGACGGCGTCGAGAACGCCCGCTTCGTCGTGGTCGAGGGCCGGTTCATCACCGCGGACGGCTTCGAGCTCGCCGACGACGGCCGCTCCGCGCAGCCGCTCCCCCCGCCGGCTGAGCGTCTCGCGGCGAGGCAGGGCAGCGTGCGCTGGGCGCTGCGGTGGTCCACCGCCGGCTCGGGCGGGAACGACGATCAGGGCGCCGGGGTCACGTCCTCGGCCGCCGATCCGGCCGTGACCGCCGGGCACGACGCCTTGGCCGTGTCCGGGCGCGGGGCACCGGCGTCGTAGGGGAAGCGTTCGAGCCGGGTGACGGTGAAGACCTCCGCCGGCGGTCGCGCCAACACCTCGAGCGCGAAGCCCGCCTGCAGCCGCTGCACCTCGGCGGTGAGATCGCGCGGGCAGCCCTGGGCGGCACGCAGCTTCGCCTCCAGCGCTGGCAGCTCCTTCGGCTTCACGCCCGGGCGCAGACGCACCGCCACCGTCGCGCCGGTGGAGCGGCGGTGCACGATCCACTCGTCCCCCAGCTTCGGGTCCACTACCAGCGAGCCGTACCGGTGTCGGGCGCCCGTGAGGTAGGCGGCCACGTCGCCGTAACAGGCCGAGCGGTTCACCGCCACTGCCAGATCGGTGCGGTCCACAACGCCGTCCGGGAACAGCGCGTCGAGACCGTGGGCGATTCCGGCGGCGGCCACCAACAGGCCGTCGCATGGATGCCCGTGGAAGCGGACCAGGTCGGCCAGGGTCACCGTCTGCGGCTCGGCCGCCAGCGGGCCCAGGCTCGAGACGGTGTCCACAACCCGTACCACCGGCGCGTGGGCCGCGGCCTCCGCGCGTGCGAGGAGCGCGGAGCCCGTCAGCGGCGCCTCGTCGGCGCTCGTCGCCGCTCCTGCCACCGCCAGGATCACGACCATGACCGCGGCTGCGCCGACTCCGATTCGAACGTCCAGCTTCATACTTCCCCCCTTCAGCGGAAACCTGCCTCCGGCAGCCGCGGGGCCGGCAAAGCCCCGGCCTAGGCGAGCATCTGCTTGAGCTCGTCCAGCGTCGGCACCTTGCCCTGGACCTTGAGCTGACCGTCCACCACAAGCCCGGGGGTTAGCATCAGGCCGTACTTGGGGAACTGCTTGACGTCGGCGAGCTTCTCAAGATCGTACTGGATTCCGAGCTCGTCCGCCGCCTGCCGCGTGAGCCGGGTCAGCGTCTCGCAGCGTGGGCAGCCCGGGCCGAGCACTAAGAGCTTCTTCATGTCACGCCTCCTAGGCTATGAAAGTTCCGTAGATCACACCGGTCACGGTCGCCATGGCGACGACCAGTCCCACGTACACCGAGGTCTTCTTCCAGCCGATGACGCTGGCGATGACGATCATGTTGGGAAGCGAGAGGGCCGGGCCGGCGAGGAGCAGGGCGAGCGCCGGCCCCGGACCCATGCCGGCGCCGATGAGGCCCTGCAGGATGGGCACCTCGGTGAGGGTGGCGAAGTACATGAGCGCCCCGGCCAGCGACGCGAACAGAGTGGCGCCGAAGCCGTTGCCGCCCACCGCGGCCGCCACCCAGGCGGACGGTACCAGGCCCTCCTGGCCCGGCCGGCCGAGCAGCAGCCCGGCCACCAGCACTCCGCCGAGGAGCAGCGGCAGGATCTGCTTGGCATAGCCCCACGACGACGCCAACCACTCGCCCAGCTCGCCGTCCTCCCGCGCGAGCACCAGCGAGAGGCCGACCACCCCGGCTGTGAATGCGAGCGCCGGGTGGCCGGGCGCCGCTAGCGCCACCACGGCCACTCCCACCCCGACCGCCGCCGCCTTGAGCCGGGCAAGGCCGTACCAGCGCACCAGGACGAGACCGAGGCCGGCGGCGCCCGCCGCCGTGAGCCACCACTTGAGCCGGAAGATCGTGAACCACAACCCCGTCGGTTCCTCGGGGCGAGCCCAGTTGGCGAACACGAGGATGACAATCTGGGCGGCGAAGAAGGCCGCGGTCTGGCTCAGGGGCCGCACGTTCTCCGGCTCAGGCATGGCCATCGCCGCTGCCGCCCGCTCCTGCTCGGAGCGCCGGAACACCAGCGCCATGGCGGCCCCCACCACCACTGCGAAGACCACAGCCCCCACCGCCCGCGCCGCCCCCAGCTTGATGCCCAGCACGCTGGCGGTGAGCACGATGGCGAGGACGTTGATGGCCGGGCCCGAGTAGAGGAAGGCGGTGGCCGGACCCAGCCCGGCCCCCATCTGGTGGATCCCGGCGAAGAGCGGCAGCACCGTGCACGAGCACACTGCCAGGATCGTCCCGCTCACCGCAGCCACCCCGTAGGCCACCGCCTTGGGCGCCCGCGGCCCCAGGTACTTCATCACCGCGGCCTGGCTGACGAAGCTGGCGATGGCCCCGGCGATGAAGAAGGCCGGCACCAGGCACAGGAGTACGTGCTCGCGGGCGTACCACTTCGTCAGCGCCAACGCCTCGGTAACCGCCCCGTTGAAGCGCGGCCACCCCACCGGCAGCCAGAAAAACACCGCGAAGGCGGCCAGCATCCAGGCCAGGGGCTTCCACTCACGCTTCCAGTCGATCACCGGCGGCCTCCGGAACGATATTTGGCAATTCCGCCAAATTCATGGCAAAAAAGGGGCGTCACACGATCTCCATCAGCTCGCGGTGCCCGGTCTCCACGAGTACCGCCTCGACGCAGCCGAAGAAGTTGAGGATACAGGGCACCCGCAACCGGTAGAACACCTGGGCGCCTCGCTTGTCGTCGATCACCACGCCGGCGGCCTTGAGCAGCGACAGGTGTTTGGAGACGGTGGACACGTCGGCGCCGATCATCTCGGTGAGCTCGCACACGCAGCGCTCGCCGCGCGACAGCTCATCGACGATGAAGAGGCGGCTCGGGTGCGCCAAGGCCTTGAGGACCCTTGCCCTGGCCTCCATCTGCGCCCTGGTGGCGCCGCTCAGCCGCCGCTTCGCCGTCATCGTTTGGCAATATAGCCAAATATAGCGAGGCCGTCAACCCGGCGCCGGAGCCGGGGCGGCGACCGCTACCGGGACCGGGGCCCTTGGCAGGGACCGGGACCGGGACCGGCGCCGGGGCCGGAACCGGGGCCGGGGCCGCGGCGGTGACCGGGGCCGCGGCCGGGACCGGGACCGAGACCGGGGCAACCCCGGAGCAGGGGTCCTCCGGCGGGCGTGCCGTCCATGACGTTCTCCCTGGAGCGCTTCCTCGGTCGTGGCGCGCTCGGGGGAAACGTCATGGGGGGCTCCCACGGCCCGAAGCGCCCGGAGTACCGGCCCCGAACGACCAGGCAGGCGACTCGGCGCTGGGGCTTGGGGGCGGCCCTCGTTGTCGTCCGCCGGCTCGTGCCGCTGCCGCCCCCGGGCCCGCGCCGACGGGCGGCGGCACGGCCGCCGCCCGGGAGCCGGGGTTGGGAGCATCGGGAGCCGGCGCCGGAGCCGGGACCGGGGCCGGGGCCGCGACCGGGGCCGGGGCCGTTGGCAGGGGCCGGGACCGTGACCGGGGCCGAGGGCTGTCGCCCCTACGGCGCCCGCGTGTGCCCCTCCGGCAGGCGGTAGTCGTCGCCGCGCTCCCCCACCACGCGGTCCAACCACTGTTGCGGGTAGCCGATCTCCCGGGATCGACCGCTCTCGTCCTGCACGTAACCGTCGTTGTACTTGGTCACGAGGTGCTCGCCCAGCGCCTTCCACCGCTTGACCACCATCTCGGCGTGGCTCACCGAGTAGTCGGTGAGGAAGCGCACCATGAGCTGCGGGTCGCTTGACGCCAGCTCCACCGCTGTTTTCTCCACCGCCGGCTGGAGCGCTAGGAGCTCGCCCTCCAGGGCCTGCTGCACCGCGCGGATCTCGGCCACCATCGGCTGGTACTTGAGGTTGGCGATGTTGGCGACGAAGTTGAAGACCCACCAGGCCGAGTCCCACGAGAACGCCTTCAAGCTGCCCACCGTGTACGACTCCGGGATCGCGTCGATACCGCAGTACAGCGGCACGTAGCACGAGGTATAGGTGTCGTCGAGGCCGTACCAGAGCACCCCGCCCACCGGATCGGGCAGCCCCGCACGCGACTGCGACACGAAGGAGAAGCCGGTCTGCTGGGTGGAGATCGGGCGGTCCCACGAGTAGGCGCCGCCACCGGACTTCCAGGTGATCGGGCGCCAGCGGTTGGGATCGCCGTAGGGACCAGCGTCGATCCCCTTGGTCATGTCGAAGGGCGTGCCCTCGTAGTGATCGCGCATGAGCGCCATGACGTCCGCCACCGACAATTTGGTGTCGGGCTTCACCCACAGCGGGTACCGCTCGGCCCCGACTACACCCCGATGGTAGTCCGGGCTCAGCCCCAGCGACGGCGCCGCCCGCCGGAACACGCTCCACACCCGCGACTCGGAGTAGCGCAGGTGCTGCGGGGTGGGCGGGTCGTAGGCATCGTTGAAGCGGAAGGGCTCACCCGATGCGGGATCGTAGTAGCCGCGCTCCACCGCAAAGGAAACCACGTCGTCCGAGTGCAGGCAGTTGCCCGGGTCGTCGGGCAGCTCGCCGAGACGCGCGTGGTTGGCGTGGCAGGAGACGTAGCCGTCCGGCACCCGCCGCGCCGCCCACACGGCACCCTTGCTGCCGGAACCGGGGCCGATCATCTCCATGATCCAGGCCTCCTGCGGGTCGGCGATGGAGAAGCTCTCGCCGGTGGAGGCGTAGCCGAACTGGTCCACCAGCGAGGTCATCACGGTGACCGCCTCGCGGGCGGTCCGTGCTCGCTCCAGCGCCAGTCGCATCAAGGTCCAGTAGTTGAGCAGGCCGTCGGGGTTGCGGAGCTCCTCGCGGCCGTCGAAGGTGGTCTCGCCGATGGCGAGCTGGTGCTCGTTCATGAGCCCCACAACCGCGTAGGTGTGAGGCACTTGCGGGATGACGCCGCGGACCTCGCCGTGCCAGCTCGTGATCTCGATGGTCTCGCCGGGCTCGTGGTCCGCCGCCGCCTCGTAGGTGAGGTGCGGGTGAAACTCGCCGTCGCAGTTGTAGGTGATCATGCAGGAGCCGTCGACCGACGCCCCCCGGCTCACCAGGATGCTGGTGCAGGTGTCGGCGGGCGGCGCCCCCAGCGCCGCCACGGCCAGCAGAGCAGCCGTCACGCGTCCACGTGTCATCCCTCCGTCCTCCTTGGAGCCCGCCGCAGCAGGCGGCTCGAGCGCCGCGATGATTCTACGCGAGCCGGCGGACACACGTCCCTGCGGAAGGAAACACCTGGAACCGCCACTACGGCTTGCTGGACGACCAGCGGCAGAGGGCGCCCCGCTCGAAGCCGTCCGCCCAGAGGACGCCAGCGGGGACGAAGAAGACGTCGTCGAAGTGTGCCAGCACGGGCGTACCGCTGGACGGCGACCCGCGCCGTAGCGCCAGCCGGATGAGGGCACTCTGGGTCTGGCTGTCGGGCGCCACCGTCAGCGCCACCGTATCGCTCCAGGAACCCGCTACCCCGGAACCGAGCAGCCACGGCGAGCTTGCCGCGCCGCTGTACGGTGCGCTGCAGTCCGCCGTGGGGTACCAGTAGACGAGGACGTAGGCGTTGCCGTCGGGGTCCGCCGCGGGGAACAGCACCCGCGCCCCGAAGTCGTACACCTGGGCATCGGTGATGCCGGTCAGGCACTGGCTGAACCAGACGGTCGCGGACTGACCCTCGTTGTGGGTCACCAGGCCGGAGCCGGAGCCGCCGCAGCCGTCCGCGTCGGTCGAATCGAACGCCAGGGTGGAGGCATCGAACGACGTCGTCCACGGTACGACGGTGCTCCCGTCAAAGCTCCCGTTCACAACCTCGTCGCCGGGCAGGGTCTGGGCTGTCGGCGTCACGGCCGTGAGCAGCAAGACCACCAACGAAGCAACGACGCATCCAACACTGCATCCCAGCATCACCGGCTCCTCTCACTCTCGGGAGCCCCCCCGCCGTCCCACGAGGCGGCTTTGGCTGCGCCCGCAACGCCTGCCATGGGCGCACCAACATCTTCAGAACCTGTTCGTTGCACTCAGCCTATCACGCACGCCACCGGCCCCCGTCGGGCCGACCCACTGAGCACGGGCGGCGCCGGTGCTCCCAGTGTCCTGTTTGGAAAATCCCAATGGACTATTCGCTTGTCGTCGCGGCCCCTGGCTGCGTTGCTCCTCCTCGAAGTAGCGTTGCTACGACTTCGTCGTCGCGCCTTGCCAGGAACCACGCTGGCTGCGCGACTAGCACATGGGACTTCCCAAACAGGACACTAGTCATGAAAAGCGGAATGTCCCTCCTCAACGCCAGCCCAGGCGGCGCCCGGACGAGAGGCCTCACACCCGCCAGTGAGCTCAGGGGCCCTCGTCGAAGGTCGGGAGCTCGTGCACCGGCACGTACCAGGGGGCGCGGGAGGCCCAGTGGACACGACGGCTGGGCCGCGCACCGGGATCGCCGTCCAGGGTGCCGGCAGGCACCAGGACATAGCGGCCGTTGCGCGAGAGCCACGGCAGCGAGGAGCCGCAGCGGGAGCAGAACCCGGTGCAGTAGTGCTCCGCCTCGGGCAGCTCGAAGCGCCGCACCAGGTCTTCGCCGCGCGTCCAACGGAACTGGTCGATCTTGGCGAAGATACTGGAGCTGAACGCCGAGCCCGAGCTCTTGCGGCAGCGACTGCAGCAGCAGTGCTGGAAGAACAGGAACGGCGGCTGCAGCTCGTAGGCCACACCGCCGCACAAGCACGAACCAACCACGGGAGCACTGTCGGTCATCGAACCTCCTCCGGCCGGCCGGGGGTGCGGCCGGTTGCATCGATGATAGCGGGGACTCCCTGCCGTCGCTCCCGTCATCGGCGCCCGCAGCCCCAAACGACGGCTTCGACGGCCTCCGCTCACGGCTGCTTCCGGCCGCGCGACAATGGACGCATGAAGCGCCTCGCGATCGTCGCGTCGGTACTGGCCGCCACGCTGACCGTGGGCTGCGGCGGCGGGCGCACCCTGGGTCCGGGACCGGTGGTGTGCTTCGGCGACAGCCTCACCGCGGGTGTCGGGGCGCCGGCCGGCGAGTCGTACCCCGAGCAGCTGGGCCGGCGCATCGAACGCGAGGTGATCAACGCCGGGGTACCCGGCGACACGACCGCCACCGCCCTCGCCCGCCTCCAGCGCGACGTCCTCGCCCGCCGCCCCGCGGCGGTGCTCATCACCCTGGGCGGTAACGACCTCAAGAACGGAGTGCCGCGGGAGCAGGCGTTCACCAACCTCGAGACGATCGTCCGCCGAATCCAAGGCGCCGGGGCGCTGGTGGTGGTCGGCGGTATCGACGTCCCACTCTGGGGCCGGGGCTTCGGCGGCGCCTACCGCGACCTGTGCAAGAGGATGGGCTGCGTCCTCGTGCCCAACGTGTACCGCGGCATCATGGGCCACCCCCAGCTCATGAGCGATCCCATCCATCCCAATGGCAAGGGCTACGCCCGCATGACCGACACCTTCGAGGAAGCGCTCGAGCCGTACCTCGGCGGGTGAACCCCCCACCTGGTCGCCCGGAGCGGCCCGGGCCACCGCCGCGGCAGCAACCCTTCACCCCGCCGTGGCGGAGCCGCGCTCATCGGCCTGCAGCTTCTCGCCGGTGGCGAGGTAGTGGTTGAGCTCGCTCTCCCACGTCCGCATGAAGCTCGTGAAGGACGCCATCGTCGGCGCCCGGCATCCCCGCCGGGTCGACCGAACCGCGGCCCATCCGGCGGAGATCGGCAGGTATCGACGCGAATCGGCTTGCCTGCTATAATCCCCAGCGTCCGTCCCGGGCGCGCGGCCCCGTCGTGGAATCACACCAGCTGCCCTTCCCGTGAAAATTGACCTCCGTTTCGCTGTGACGACGACCGCGACCGGATCCGACTGGAAACACCCCGATGCGCGACACTACCTTCGCGGAGGTCCCCGAGGGCCTCGGCGCCACTCTCGCCGAGCGCGGCTTCACCGAGCTCACACCAATCCAGGCTGCCGTCCTCGGCGCCGATCTCGCCGGCCGCGATCTACACATCTCCTCCCAGACCGGCTCCGGCAAGACCGTGGCTCTCGGCCTGGTGGTGGCGCCCGAGGTGGCAGCGGCAGTCACGCAGGCGAACCCCGACCGCGCGAGCGCGCGGCCCTCGGTGCTCCTGGTGGCCCCCACCCGCGAGCTGGCGGTCCAGCTCGCCGAGGAGCTGTCGTGGCTGTTTGAGCCTCTCGGCGCCACGGTGGTGTCGCTCACCGGCGGCACCTCCGTGGGTCTCGACTTCCGCCAGCTCAAACGCGACCCGCAGGTACTCGTGGGCACCCCTGGACGGCTGCGCGACCACCTCGAACGCGGCAGTCTGCGGCTCGACCGTGTGTCGGTGGTGGCCCTCGACGAGGCCGACGAGATGCTGGCCATGGGCTTCGAGGAGGAAGTCTCGGCGATCCTCGAGGAGACGCCCGACGAGCGCCGCACGATCCTCGTTTCGGCCACCTTCCCGCCGTCGGTGCGGTCGGTGGCCGCCCGCTACCAGCATGATCCGGTGATGGTCGCCGGCACGGCGCCGGGGAGGTCCAACTCCGACATCGCCTACCACACCATGGTGGTGGCGCCGAGCCAGACCGTGGCGGCACTGGTGAACGTCCTCCTCATGGACCCCAACGCCAGGACGTTGGTCTTCGTCCGGACCCGCGAGGACAGCGCCCGGTTGGCCGAGGAGCTGGCCAACCTCGGCTTTTCCGCGCGTCCCCTCTCCGGGGAGCTCAACCAGCGCGAGCGCACCGCCACCCTGAACGCATTCCGGGGCGGACAGACACCCATCCTCGTGGCGACCGACGTGGCGGCTCGCGGCCTCGACGTCCAGGACATCTCCCAGGTCATCCACGTGGGCCTGCCCGACAACGCCGAGATTCTGACTCACCGCAGCGGCCGCACCGGGCGCGCCGGCCGCAAAGGCCGCAGCCTGGTCTTCGTGCCGCCACGTGCGGCCTGGCGAGTGGACTCCATGCTGCGCCAGGCCGGGGTCACCGCCCAGCGCTGCGAGATCCCCGACCGCGACGCCATCCACCACGCGGCCGACCAACGCCTGCTCGAGCAGTTCTCCGAGCCCGACGCCGGCGACGGCGACGAGGGGAGCCGTCTCCACAGGGTGGCCGCCCGGCTTCTCGAGGAGCGCGACCCCATCGCCGTGGTGGCAGCCCTCCTCGGCGAGGCCCACCACGCCGGTCCGTGCGAGCCGCGCGACATCGAGCCGCCGCCCCCACACCAGACCCGTGATCCCCGCCCCCGGGGCGCCAAGGGACAACGCCCGACGACGGGCAACTGGGCCCGCTTCCAGGTCAGCTGGGGCGAGCACCACGGCGCCGACCCGCGGCGGCTGCTGGCGGTGGTGTGCCGCCGCGGCGGCATCTCCAGCTCAGACGTCGGCGCCATCACCATCGGCAACCGCTCGTCGATGGTGGAGGTCGACGCCAAGCTCGCCGGGACCTTCGCCCGCTCGGTGAGTCGCCCCGACTCTCGTGACCCCAGAATCAAGTTCCGCGAGTGGCGCGAGCAGGGGCCTGCCGGCCGCCGGGGCTGACACCGACGGCGCCTACGTTCCCATCGGCGTCCCCCACGTCCCCGGTTCCGGATAGACTGACACCGGCTCGACTCCGTGGAGGCTTCGATGAAACAGTGGATCATGACGATCTGCATGACGGTCACCCTGGCGGGCGGGGCTGCCGCTCAGACGGTCTATGTCCCCGTCGCGGCAAACACCGCAGGCGTGGCCGGCACAAGTTGGCACAGCGATCTCCAGGTCAAGGCGGGCAGCGACGAGGGCGCGAGCTTCGCCGTTGAGCTGCTCAAGAGCCGAGAGAACAACTCCGACCCACTGCGCGCCGAGTTCAACGTCAGCGCTGGACAGAGCGCGCGCCTGCGCGACGTGGTGGCCGAGGTCTTCGGTTTCACCGGCAACGGCGCCTTGAGGGTCACGGCGACCAGCGGCTCCATCCTGGTGACCAGCAGGACCTTCAACGATGATCCCAGGGGCAGCTACGGTCAGTACGTCCCGGCGATTGCGGCAGACGACGCGGCTTCGTACGGCTCACGCCTCTCTCTCCTCCAGCTGTCGCGATCGCCGACCACGAGCGCCGGTTTCCGCACCAACCTCGGTGTGCTCAACCTCACCGGTGAGCGCCTTGCCGTCACTGTCAACCTTTTCGACGCGAACGGCGTCCTGCTCGGAACGGTGGATCGGGAGCTCAAGAAGTTCGAGCACCGCCAGCTCAACGACATCTTCGCCACCGTGGGGGCGACTGACGTCGACGACGGATACGCGATGGTGCACACCACCACCAAAGGTGGGCGTTTCATTGCCTACGCCTCGGTGGTGGACAACCGCTCGGGTGACGCGATCTTCATCCCGGGCCAGGTGGACGAACCCTCAGAAGCTGAGCAGGAACGACTGGTCGTCTTCGAGATCTTCACCCGTGCCACCTGACCCATCTGCATGGCCGCCGGTCCGGTGGTCGACCAGCTCGCAGCCGAGTACAGCTCTCGCCCGGTGCTCTTCCTCGAGCAGGACGTGGACAACGTCATCGGCGATCGCGAGGAGCGGTGGTGGGCAGCCTACGGCACGTCGGGCACCGTGTACCTGCCCCTCGTGATGGTCGACAGCGGTCATCAGGTGACCTCTGGGAGCGAGGACTTCCACGCGGTCTACGGCGCCATGGTGGACGTCGCCCTCCAACGTCCTCCCGGCGCCCGCCTCAAGGTGACACGGGAGCGCGTCGACGGCGGTATCGGGTTCGAGGTCGAGCTCACCAACCAGAGCGGTGCGACCCTGAGCAGCATCGCCGGTGCGACTCTCTACGCCATGGTGTACGAAGATCCGGGCAACGGCCCCTCCAGGCGGGCGGTCAAGGCAGTGAACGCGATCCCGATCCCGGAGCTCGGGAACGGCGAGACCGGCACGTACACCCTCCACGTCCCGCTCGGCAATCCGAGCTGGGCAGACCTGCCCGCGTTGATCTTCGTGGAGTACCAGCCATCCGGGAGCCCCGGGGCCTGGGACATGCTGCAGGCGGTGGTGGTGAACTGACGGCCGCGACTCGGCAGTGGACAGGGCCCGATCAGCCCTTCAACTGACGTCGAGATTGCCGCGAGCCGCACGAGCGTCCCGTTTGGCACATCCCGATGGACTCCACGCTTGCCATCGTGGCCCCTCCTCCTCGACGATGCGTTGCTACGACCTCGTCGTCGCGGTTTGCCAGGAAGCATGCTGCTGCCTGCGCGACGAGAACATCGGCCTTCCCGAATAGGTCACGTCGCTCGGCGCTGCCGGTAGGCGCGCCTGCTCCCCCCATGTGCACCGAGATCGATAAGCAGCGCGATCGCCATGACGGCCAGCTCGACTGTCGTGATTCCGCCTGGTGAGACGAAGACGTAGGCGACGGTGGTCCATGGCAGCAGCACGAAGCCGATCAGTGGCCAGATCCACTGGGGAGCCGTGACGCTTCCCGCCGTGATGGGCCAGCCGCGGAAGGTCCCGCCGACACGAGCGGGATCCATGAGCCACCATAACAAGAGCACGACGCGCGGCGCGCCACCAAGCAGCAGGACTCCGAAACAGCAGCCCATCGAGCACCCCCTTGACTCAGGATCCCGCGTCCGACAAGTAACCAGCCCCAGAGACGGCACAACGTGACAGCTTCTGTGAAAATGAGAAGTCTGGAGTCGGAGGGCCTATTCCCGCGCATCCAGACGTTGCGCGCGGGCCACGACGGCGGGAGGCGGGCAGCGACGCTGGCGGCTCTGCAGTCTCGATCGAGCCGCCTACCCCGGACTATTCATGAGGGTTCGTCGCGAAGGACGCGAGGGGTGGTGCCTGGCTGCGTCTTCGCAAGGTGAGAGAGCGGAGGCGCACGCGCAGTGCGTAGGGACCCGCGCTCCGGAGCGGAGGTCCGGCCAAGCCGCAGGCTCGGGTCCGCGGAGCGGACAGCGTGGGCTGGGAGCGAGCGAACCGAGAAGACGCAGCCAGGTGCGGCGTATCGCGACCTGGAGCAGAAGACTCGTGAATGGTCCGGGCTACTCGGGAAGCCCGATGGCACGGGCGAGGGCGGCGAATCGCGGATCGCTCCTCAGGTCGGCGAGCATGGGATCGTACCGCAGGTGGAGCAGCCAGCCCTTGCGCTCGTCGTACGCCCGTCGGAGCTGGGCGAACGCCGCGTCCCGATCGCCCAGCCCGACCGCCACGAAGGTGAGGCTCACCGGCGACACGTAGCGGTGGAGCGACTCCCGCACCAACCGCTTCTGAATGGTCCTGGCCTCCTCCATGTCACCGGCGCGCGCCGATGCGAAGGCCAGGGCGGCCCGCGCGTAGTCGGCATTTCCGGAGATCTCCACCGCCCGGCGGAGCTCTGCCAGAGCCTCGTCGTGCCGCCCTTGGACGGAGAGCAGTATCCCGAGGTAATAGTGGGCAACGCCGAAGGCCGGCTCGTACTCGAGGGTCCGGCGCAGGCTCTGCTCGGCCAGCTCCACCTCGCCTGCGTAGAGGTGGAACCAGCCGATGTTGGCCTCGATGATCGGGGAGAGGGGGTCGAGGCGATGCGCCCGCTGCATCTCGCGAAGGGCCTCGCCGAGCCGATTCTGGGAAACCAGGAAGTGGGCGTACCACGAGTGGCTGTTGGCGCTCGACGGGTTGAGCGCCAACGCGCGCTGGAAGCTCTGCTCGGCGGCCGTGAAGTCCCAATCGTACTCGGCATCGACGAGGCCCAGGGCCGTGTAGGCCCCGGCCAGGTCCGGGTCACGTTTAAGGGCCTCGAGCGCGGCCCGCCGGGCCTCGGGCCTCGCCTCGGTGGAGGGCCGGTACCCGTAGTTGGCAAGCAGGTTGTTCGCGTCAGCAATGCCGAGCCAGGGCTCCGCCCACCCCGGCTCGAGGGAGGTTGCCTTCTCGAACAGGACGATCCCGCGCTCGAGGGCCTCCTCGGTCCGCTCCTCGACCACGCGCCGCCCACGCAGGTACGCAGCATGCGCCTCGGGCTGCACCTGCGGCCGGGCGCGCCCTATCGCCGATGCGGTCAGGTTGAGGCGCGCTCCGATCCTGGCCGCGATGGCCTCGGCCATGCTTCTCTGCAGCTCCAGGATGTCCTCGAGCGGCCGTTCGAAGCTGTCTCCCCAGAGGTGGCGGTCGTCGGCCGTCACCAGCTGCGCGATCACCCGCACCCGTCCGTCGGCCCGCGTCACGGTGCCCTCGACCACCGCATCGACACCGGTCTCGTGAGCGATCTCCGGCACACTCAAGGCGGTGTCCCGATAGTGCATCGCCGAGGTCCGCGAGATCACGTCCAGCTCGGAGTAGCGGGCGAGCTCGGTGATCAGAGCGTCGGTCATCCCGTCGGCGAAAAAGGTATCGGCACCCCCGTCGGAGAGGTCGGTCATGGGCAGGACGACAAGGGAGCGAACCGGCCCGGCGGCCGGCCGGGAGAGGAAAGCCAGGGCGGCACCACCCACCGCCACCGCCGCCAGCACCGCTGCTGCCAACCAGCGCCACGACAGCCCCGAGCGCTTCCTGCGCCAGGTGAGGGGCCCACCGTCGGTGCGCGGGTCCAGCGGGATCCACTCAACCTCCGCGATCAGGCGGTAGCCTCTGCGATGCACGGTCTGGATGAAGCGCGGCTCACGGGTGTCGTCGCCGAGGACCGTGCGGATCGCCCCGATGGCCTGCACCAGGTTGTCCTCGACGACGGCCACGTCAGCCCAGGCGGCGTCCAGCAGCGCCCCCTTCTCCACCGTCTCGGACGCATGCGCGACGAGCTCCTCAAGGACCGCCAGGGCCCGCGATCCGAGCGCAACCTCGCGGCCGTCCCGCACCAGGCGGTGACGGCTCGGATCGAGGATGAAGTCCCCCAGACGAAAGTAACCCGGGTCGGTCATCTCGTGTCAGCTGGCATTCATGATATCCCGAACCGGGAGGCGGCGGCGGCGTCAGCCGGGCCCCGGCCGGGCTGCACCAGGACGAGCGACGCCGGAAAGTGAAGAGTGGTGGAGGGGCCGCCGGCCGGCGGCCCCCGCCCGCGCACGACAACATGGCTCTCGGAGCTCCGTGCGGAGTCCGAGGCAGAGAGCCGTCCTCGCTGACGACGCATGGACCCCGGTTGGGGCGCCCGTGCGACGCTACTTGGCGTCCTTGGCGGCCTTCTTCTTCGCCTTGGCCGCCTTCTTCTCCTTGGGAGAGAGCTTGGGCTTGTTGGTCTTCTCCTTCTTTGCTTCACCCTTGGCCATCTCGTTGCCTCCATTCTCGGCGCCAAGAACAGACCCGGCAGTGGAACCGCCGAGCGCCGCGAGCTGCCACTGTACACGCTTCCACCGTCGGGACCACCACCGATAGGACGACGGCTTCAAGAAGGGGCTCAGCGGTATGGGCTGCCGCTCGACCGTCCGGCACCCTGCCGTGATCCGTGTGGAGGCGGCCGCCGTCCATGCGGCAGTCGAGTGTCCCGCCGAAGCGCAGCGAGCCGTGCGGCATGATCTCCCGGGCGTACTCCCGGAAGACGGGGAGCGACGCCTCGGCGGGTTCGCTCGGCTCGGCCACCGCGAGGGCAGGCTGCGCCGCCGTCGGGAAGAAGGAGCCCACCAAGGCATCGCCGTCACCACCAGCCGGTGTCCTCGCGTGGCCGCGGCGCGGCCCCGGCCGGACGGCGTCCGCCTCACCTGGTGCATCGTGCCGGATCATGCTCGCGGCTCACTGCCGGTCTGCGGAGCGACGAGGAGAGAGCTCCGACGCGCCGCGACGCCGCAGCACCGGCCTTCCCCGGGTCCCGGCCCCATCACGGGGCCTTCGCGCTCCAGCGCTCCCACCAGCCGGTCTCGAATCCGTCGCTCCACACCGCGACCAGGGAGCGAGGGACGAAGAGCACGGCGAGCGAGGCATCGGAGATATGCAGCGCCCCTCCCGCCGGGTTGTCGTACGGGTAGCCCAGCAGCTTCACCGTGTGGCTCCCGGCCGTCATCGGCTCGACGGAGGTCAGCGAGAGGTTGCGATCGAGTCCGTCGATGGCGACGTACCGGTTGGCGATGTCGGTGACAATGTCGATGGAGGCCATGAAGTGCCCGGTGTAGCGCGTGTCCAGCTGCCCGACCGCGGCAGTGGCGACGATCACCGCAAAGCCGTCCTCGACCGGGTTGAGGGCCGTCTGGAGGATGGTCTGGGGCGTAGGGATCGTGCTCGTCCACGGCGTGGCCAGGGTCGTGCCCGAGGTGAGGATCGGCCCGCCGGTGGGAACCCAGAGGACGTTCACCGACGGCTCGGTGACCTCCACCGTGCCGCTCCCACCGCTGCGGGCGCCGAGCAGCGAGAAGGTCCAGGTGTCGGGGCCGAGGCCGGCCAGCAGTGACGTCGCCAGCGCCGTGTCAGTGCCGTCGTAGAGGAGGTCCCCCTGCACGTCCAGCCAGCGCTCGCTGCCGTCCTCGACCGCGCTCGTGCTGTTGACACCGAGGCCGAAGCGTCCCTCGGCGGCGAAGTCGGCGAGGTCGACCCGGCCGTCGGCGGTGATCAGGGCCGAGCCGAGCCCGGTGCCGCCCAGCGTGCAGTGGGTGACCTGACCGAGACTCGCCGCCGTGGTCGTCCACGGGCCGTTGACGAAGCCTCCACAGAGGCGGAGGTTGACACTCAACGAGGGGATGAAGAGGGCGAGAAGGCGCGGCCGGTAGAGCTGCACCGTTCCGTCGCCGGCCGTACGGTCCGCCAGGTAGTAGACGGTGTTGGTGCCGGACCCCACGGGAACGGCGACGCTCGCCTGGGACGTCTGATGCGTGAGCGTGCCCTCGAGCACGCCCACCGTCCTCGTCGCGCCCACCAACCCTGGCCCCGCCGGCTGGTTGAGGGCGACGCGGAGCCTTACCGTGTACCACCCGTCGGTCTCGTTGACACCTGTGGATGCGATCAGGAGCAGCACCCCGGGCTCGGAGGCGTCGAATGCGCACTGTGCGGCAATCTTGGTGGTCCCGGTGGTGCTGAAGCTCGCGGACGCCGGGCCGTCCGCGCACAGCATCACATCAGCTGCCGATGGCCCTACCACGGCTGCGGCGACCATCACGACAACGAGCACTCTCCGAGACCACATGCCAACCTCCTGGATTTGAGATCAGGTCGAGAACCAAGCTATGGCACGAGAACGCTCGTGTCGAGCTGCGCCTTGCGCGTGGTCACCTGAGGACGGCTCGAGCCCCCCTATCTCCACAAACCGGCCAGCAGTCCCGGGAGGCGGTCATGATGAACCGGCGCAGCGGCGCACCGATGACCGTCCTGATGGCTGTCGCACTGGCGCTCGCGGCCAGCTTCGGGGTCCCCGCCGGCGAACAGCCCAGATAGCGACATCGACATCTCGTCCTCAGATCTTCGGTGACGGCTTCGCGGACGGCACAACGTCCGGCTGGACGGTGACGCAATAGGTACCAGATGGGATGAGTGGGCCGGCCGCAGCAGAAGTCTGGTGAACGATGCGGGCTAGGGGTTCGTGAAGCTCCATTTTGAGGTGTCGCTGGACTCGAAGCCGTCCGCGAATATGGGAGGATCCATCCCGGGTCCGAGGTAGATGTCGTCGAAGCGAACGACGAAGTCATCGACCACGCTGTAGCATCGCGCTGAGACCGCCACCGACACGGCCGTGGGGGCGACGGTGAAGGTGCCGCCGACCCAGTCCCACACCGGCGTGAAGCTGTCGCGGGACACGGAGGTGTAGGTCAGGTAGTTGGTGCACCCGGCGGTCCCATACCAGTTGAGGCTGAAGGAGCAGGACCCGACCGGCCCGCTCACCGCCTGCACCCAGAAACCGCCGTCGAGGTTGCCCCCCCCGGCGAACCCATCGATACACTGCGAGATGGACGTCCCGAAGCCCATGCCGCCGCTCGACGCGATCTCGATGCTCCCCTGAGCCTGGTGGCCGTCCAGGGAGTACGTGAACACGTCTCCACTCCCCAGCGTCCAGGCGCTCAGTCCAAAGTAGAAGCCGCAGTTGTAGGTGAGGTTGCCGGGCGTATCGCAGACCCACTGAGCGCCGGCGGGCGCCACCTGGAGAACGGCCGTGGCGACCAGGACGATGGCGACGCGGTGCAGGCGAGTCATGACGCTGCCACCTTTCCGTGTATCCTCGAGAGGGCACCACCATTCTAGGGCAGTGAGGTGAGAATGCAACTCGAGCCACAAGCCGCCGGGTGCCGCGCCACGCCGCGGCACCGCTCCTTGAGAGCGGTCGGCCTCGGCGCGGTGCTGCTGGCCGTCATCGCCCTGCCGGCCGCCCCTCAGGAGGTGAGGAGCCCCCTCGACGGTGCGGTGTTCCCGGCCGACATGGCGGCGCCCGTGGTTCGCTGGGACGATCCCGGCGGCGACGGCCCGTGGACGGTGGAGGTCGACCTCGGCGAGGGCGATGCGCCGCTGCGCTTCGCCAGCGAACACTCCTGGTGGCGCCCCGGTGACGACGACTGGTCGCTCATCCGCACGCACGGTCTTCGGCACCGGATCACCGTCAGGGTCCGGCGGGACGGCGCGGATGGCGGGGCGGCGACGGCGGGGGACTCGATCGGCTTCACCGTGTCGCCCGATCCGGTGGCGGCGCCCATCCTCTACCGTGAGGTCCCGCTCCCCCTGGGCACCGCCCTCGCCAGCCTGCCCCTGATCCGCT
Organism: uncultured Acidobacteriota bacterium; assembly: GCA_963844845.1. Taxonomy (GTDB): domain Bacteria; phylum Acidobacteriota; class Thermoanaerobaculia; order Thermoanaerobaculales; family Sulfomarinibacteraceae; genus CAWJPW01. The sequence continues at coordinate 625,214 of CAWJPW010000003.1, read as the reverse complement.
GGCGTCTGGGAAGAGTATCCAGCACCGATCCGCCTCCGGTCGTCCTCGAGGGCCTGCGCACGTGCGCCAACTGCCACAGCACCTCCGCCGATGGCAGCACCCTGGCCATGGACCTCGACTACGGCGGGGACAAGGGCACCTACCTGATCACCGACATCGCCCCGGAGACGGTGGTCACCGTAGACGACCTCGTCACCTGGAGCGACTTCCGGCGGGCGGAGGGGCACCGCACCCTGGGCCTGCTGTCGCGCCTCTCTCCCGACGGCCGCTGGGCGGCCAGCACGGTCATGGAGTGGTCGATCCAGCTCGGCCTGCCGGAGCGGGACCGGCCGCAGCTGTTCTTCCCGGTACGCGGCATCCTCGCGCTGTACGACCGCGCCCGCAAGCGGCTGTCCGCCCTTCACGGCGCCGACGACCCGGAGCTCGTACAGACCAACCCCGAGTGGAGCCCCGACGGCCGTTGGGTGGTCTTCGCCCGCGCCCCGGCTCTCCCGCTGGAGCAGCTGAAACCGCGCGGCCGCGTCCCGCTCGCGGTCACCCACCGCTTCACTGACGGCGCCGAGCGCTTCCGCTACGATCTCTACCGTCTCCCCTTCAACCACGGCCGCGGCGGCAAGGCTGTGCCCCTGCGGGGAGCATCGAGCAACGGCCACAGCAACTTCTTCCCCCGCCACTCCCCCGACGGCCGCTGGATCGTCTTCTGTCAGGCGGACAGCTTCATGCTCAACCAGCTGGACAGCACGCTGTACATCGTCCCCGCCGCCGGCGGCGAGGCGCGCCGCCTGAGCTGCAACTTCACCGGCCGCATGAACTCCTGGCACAGCTTCTCGCCCAACGGCCACTGGCTCGTGTTCTCCTCCAAGGTCACCGGGCCGTACACCCAGCTGTGGCTCACCCATATCGACGGCGACGGCCGCTCGTCGGTCCCCGTCCTGCTCGACGGCTTCACTGCTCCCGACCGCGCCGCCAACCTGCCCGAGTTCGTCGCCCTCCCTCCGGGCGGGCTGCAGCGGATCACGATCACGGTGAAGCCCAGCCGGTGACGAGGGGCTCCAGCACCCACGGGATCACCCGGCCGTCGTCGCCTCGAGGGTGAGCGGCTCCGGCGCCCCATTGCCGCAGAATCCCGCGGCCCGTGCCTGAAACGGACGTCGCCGCCACCGGTGTCGGAGGCACTGCGAGCCCTCCCGCCCGAGGCCCGCAGATATCGGGTCATCTCCCGCCCAGGGGTGACGATCGATGCCGCCGCCGCGGTCGCGGCCCGGGATGTGAGAGAGTGATGGCCGGCGCCGATCCAGCCAAGGAGTCACCGTGGCCTACCTGATGAGCCTCGTCGCACGACTGTCGTACAGGATCATGGGCTGGCGCTTTGAGCCCCTGCCCCCGTACTTTGCGGACAAGCACGTGATCATCGGCTTCCCCCACACCAGCAACATGGATACGATCCGAGCCTTCCTGGGCTTCAGGATAGCCAGGCGTACCGGCCACATCATGATCAAGCACGAGTGGTTCGTCTGGCCATTCTCCCTCTTCTTGAAGACCATCGGCGGGATCCCGGTGCGACGCGGGTCTCCCCAGGGCGTGGTACGGCAGATGGTACGGGCGTTCGACGACGAGCCCGAGTTCCTGCTCGCCATCGTGCCCGAGGGAACGCGAAAGGGCATCCGAACGATCAAGACCGGCTTCTGGCACATCGCCAAGGCCGCCCGGGTCTCCATCATCTGCTGGTATCTGGACAACGAGAACCGGGTCACGCGATGGCTGGGCGAGGTCGTCCCCGGCGACAGCAAGGAGGACGACCTCCGACTGATCCAGCGACTGTACGCCGACGCCGGCTACCGCTTCCCCCTCGAGCTGGGCGCAAGCGCGGACCGCGAGCCCAGGTGAACCGAGGGCCGTCACCGCTCATGCCGACGCCGGGCCTTCCACGGTGACACGCACGCCGTGGCCAGTCGCTTCTTGGCCAGGCCACGCCCGACCAGGAGCCCGGCCTCGAGGTTCCTCATGCCGTCACGCGCAGCCCTGCTGGTGACGGCTCACACCAGCACGCCTCGTCTCGCCTGAGCCCATGAGTACACCAACAGGAAGATCGCCACCGCCCAGATCATCGCGGTGAAGACCATGCCGCCCGTTCCCATCATCGCGGCGCCGTCCGAGAGCCCGAACGCGTAGCCGAAGCTGACGAGCATTCCGGCGAGCGACACGGCGAACGCCCACACCGCCCACCTGCGCCGCATCAGCAGCGCAATGGAACCCGCCACCGCTCCCCATACCCCGAAGGCCCAGCCCGCCACCGCCCACGTCGGGTAGCCGTAGAAGTAGGCCAGCTGCTCCTCGCTGAACTGGCTCATGTAGAACTCGAGCTTCAGCTGTGTCGCCAGGTAGTCGTACGCGCCCACCAGGTTCCACAGCAGGGCCAGCACAGCGACGATCCACAGGTGTACCGGAGTACGGGAACGCGCGTCATCCAGGGACGATCTGCTCACGGTCATGTGCTCCTCCCTCTCCATTCTCGCAGCTTGCGAGCATGTGAGCACGCAGGTCCCATGTCCGACCCGCGCAGCCGTCGTGACTCCTCGCGCGGCGCGACGACGAGGTCGTCGTGGCGTTGCTGCGAGGAGGAGCAACGCAGCAGGGGCCGCAGAGACATGCGAATAGTCCATTGGGATTTTCCAAACAGGACACTAGTCCGGTCCCCCGGGGGAGCCTCCGGCCAGGCCGTCGCCTGCACTTCGTCGCGCATTCGCTGATCGGCACCGAGTGGAAATAGTGATTCCCAGTCCTAAGTATTTATATGACGTCACCAGTGGTTCGTCGGTCTGCGCCGAACCCGCACAGCGACACCCTCGCGGCAACCGGTTCGGGAGAGCTCCGGGCCTGGTCGCGAGGCGCACTGCCGCCCCTACGGATTCAGCTCTGGCTCGCTGAGCCACCAAGCCGAAGGGGGGGTCTGTGAACACGCGTCGTTCCGCAGTGTCAAATTGCGTGGCAGCCACCACGATCGCGCTGGTTAGCCGTGGGCTTTGTCCTTCTGTCGAGGCACTCCACAGAGGCATCAGCGACGCCCGGCAGTGACCTCGAAAGCCAATCGCCGACCATCCCACGCGCCACGGTCCCTCGCTGGACGGGTGGGGGGACTCGAGTCCCTCCACTGCCGCCTGGTCAGGCCCCCATGGACGTACCATCCGATGCACGGCACGAGCACATCCGTGTGCAGGATGACGCCGACCATGGCGCAGCGGAGAGGAGAAAGGAACGTCCCCATGTGTCCTCGCAGCAGGGAGCCTCGTTGTGACTCAGAGCCAAACCACGGGGTGCGCGCCAACACGCGCTCGATCCGTCGTTCCACGAAGGGTACCGTGTCCACCGTCACGCGCTCGGTGCTGACGTGTCTTTCGATCATCCTTTGCAGCGGGTCCTCATTCGCCGGCGTCCTTACCGTTGGACCGGGCGGCACCTACCCCTCGGTTTCCGCTGCGCTCGCAACGCTCATCGGAGCGGGCGGGGACAACGAGATCCGGGTCGCGGCCGGCGTGGTCTCCGGCCCGATCGCCCTGGCGAGCGACCAGACGATCGGCATCGTCACGATCAGCGGCGGCTGGAACGCCGACTTCACCACCCGGTCCGACGACCCCAGCCTCTCGGTCCTCGACGGGGGAGGCACAGGGCCGGTGGTGAACGTCATTCTGAACAGCGGGAAGCTGATTCTGAACGGGCTGACGATTCGCGACGGGGCGAGCGCGCTCAGTGGTGGCGGCGGTGGCGGCGTGGCCGCACAGGCCTACACCGGCGCCGGGCTGATCATCGAGAACTGCCGCATCGAAGAGAATCGGTGCGAGAGCGCCGCCGACGTCAGCGGTGCCGGCCTCAGGGTCTTGGTCAGCGACTCGGGCGCGTTCGACATGGGCGATACCGTCGTCCTCGACAACGTGGCCCACTCGACCTCCGGCGGTTCCATTGGCGGCGGCGCTCGCGTCTCGTTGGAGGGAAGCGCGAGCGGCCGCATTCACGGCTGCCGGTTCGTCGGCAACCAGGCGGTGACCGAGGCGAGCCAGGCTATCGCTGCCGGAGTCTTCGTCACAACCTACGACAGCGCCTCGTGCGAGCTCCGGGACAACCTCGTCGCCGACAACGCCGCGACCGGGCACAACGGACACCCGGCGACCGCCGCCGGCGCGGCGCTCTGGGCCTCGGACTCGAGCACGATCATGGCCCAACGGAACGTCTTCTTACGCAACCAGATTGACGCGAACGCCGGAGACCTGCAGGTGTCCCTCACCACCACGGAGACCTCGCAGGTCACGTTAGCCGACTCGGTGGTCGCATCCGGCGCCAATCACACGGGCGGGGTCGACGCGTGGAACCGCGGCGGTGCGCTGAAGATCGTCAACACGACGATCGCGGCGAACACGTCGTACGGCCTCAACTCCGTCCAAAGCGCCGGCACGGTCAGCCTCGACAACTGCATCATCGACGGAAACTCGGACGGTGACACCTTCATCGACGGCTCCGTGGCCCAGGACCACGACCTGATCGGGACCGACCCACTGTTCGTCGACCCGTCCCACGACGACTTCCGCGTGCGCGACGGCTCGCCCGCCATCGACGCCGGAAGCGACGCCGACCGGGCCGGACTCGACACCATCGACCTCATGGGCCTGGCCCGCTCCCAGGGAGGCGCCGTTGACTGCGGCGCCCACGAGCACCGCACCTCGACCACGCGGGTCGCCGCGGTGACGCACGCGTTGGGTTTCAACGGCACGCCGTGGCGCTCCGACATCGCCGTGAGCAACCCGAGCACCACCGACGTCTCGGTGGCCTACACCTACCGAAGAGGCGGCAACACGCAGACGATCTCCGACACGGTGCCCGCCGGGACTACGATGGGCTGGCAGGACTTCCTCGTCGACCGCTTCGGCAAATCGTCGACGGACTCCGAGACCGGGGCCCTGCAGGTCTACAGCTCGAATCCGGCGCTGCTGGTCTCCTCGCGGACCTACGCAAACCCGGCCGAGGCCACTCCGCCGGCAGGCTCCGGCACCTTCGGACAGTACCTCGACGGGCTCAAGCCCGAGAGCTTCGTCCCGTACTTCGGCCGCGCGGTGATTCCCCTGCTGCGCAACGACGCCAACTTCTACACCAACATCGGCTTCCTCAACGGCGGGCCGACCTGCAACGTCAGCGTCCAGCTCTACGACCACTACGGCGGAGCGATCGGCTCGACGGTCCAACGCAGCGTCAGCACGGGTGAGTGGGGCCAGATCAACGATGTCTTCAGCGCCGCCGGCGCCGGCCAGCACGGCGCCGCCTACGCGCTCGTCGGGGTCCCCAGCCCTGGTGACGAAGTGTGGTTCTACGCCTCGGTGATCGACCGGCGGACCAAGGACCCGACCACGGTGCCGGTGGTGCTCTTCGACTACGCGCCCCACTCCTACCGTCTCCCCGCCGCCGCACACCTGGCCGGCGCCGGCGGGACGCCGTGGCGCACCACGCTGGCGCTAGTCAACGTCTCGACCCAGGACGAGACGGTCACATTGGTCTTCCGCGGCGCCGCCACCATCTCGAGGACCGTGTCGCTACCAGCGAACCACACCAAAGCCTGGAACGACCTGCTGGTCGACCTGTTCGGTCTCCCGCCCACCTCGTCGGACTCGGGTTCGGTGGAGATCCAGTCGGACAAGGCGGTGGTCGCCGCGGCCCGCAGCTACGCCGACATGGGTGCCGCGGGCACCTACGGGCAGTTCCTCCCACCCGAGATGCTCGACCACGACGGCATCACACCCCAGGCTCCCGGGACCCTGCAGCACATTCGCCGCGACGCGCACTTCTACACCAACGTCGGGCTGCTCAACCTCGGATCGAAAAACACCCAGGTGCGCATCACGCTGCGAGACACGAACGGAACGACGATCGGATCGCCGGTGACGACCACCGTCCCCCAGGCCAGGTGGCTGCAGGTGAACGACATCTTCTCCGCCGCCGGGGCGGGGAACGTGCCGCTCGCCACCGCTACGGTCGAGGTGCTGACACCGGGCGGCGTGGTCTCGGGCTACGCCTCGGTGATCGATCGCGACAGCCACGATCCGACCACCGTGCCGCTGCTCCAGGCGTTCGCGGTCTGGCCGGGGCTGGGGGACCCGCACCATCCGGTGGGCTGATCCATCGCCTCGCGACAGCCTCGGCACAGGCGAAGGTTCCTGGAGCCTGTGTCCGTCCGGCCTGATCCTCCGGCAACGCGGCAAAGCTGCCGCGACGTCGAGCACGAGCGTGGCACGGGAGGTCGTCGCGAGTGAATCTGAGCGACGCGGGAAGGCCCCGCCGGGTGGGCGGGACCTCTCCTGTGTGACGTCAACTCCCAGCTCAACCTCCCAGCGCAGCGAGCTCCACCACGAAGAACCAAGCAGGGGGAGCCCAGGGAACACCACCAGACTCGTTCCATCGTCGCGCCCGCCGCCGATGCCGATCATCGGGCGGGTTTCGGCCCCCGCAACGGCACACCCCACGTGTGGAGAATCGCGCTTTCCTGTCCGCCTTCAGGAATCCGGTCCAGGGCGGCTGCGAGAAGCTCTCCGTTCTCCAGGGTCGAGCCCCCCAGGGCGTCGCCCGCCCAGATATACCGAGACGACGACATCCAGCTCGCCGTCGACACCATCCGCGAGGTCGTTGCCGCAGGCCCTCGGGTGCATGCCGAGCCGGAGGTACAGGTCGCCGTGTCCAACCTCTGCGACTCGTCGGTGGACATCGTGGTGCGGCCGCGGTGTGCGGGCAGCGACTACTGGGCGCTGAAGTTCGACCTCACGCGCGCACTCAAAGAGCGGCTCGAGAGTGCCGGCTGCTCGATCCCGTACCCGCAGCGCGACGTCCACCTGCTCAACGAGCCCGCCGACGCATGACCGACGGCTCGACTGCCGGCGCCCCATGACCCCGGCTGCGTGACCCAACGGAAGGTGGCGCGCGGCGATGGCGACCGAGCCGCAGAAGCGAGAACGCCGGGGACCGCCGGGACAACGCCTCCGTAGCGGAGTCCGGGTCGGGGGTGTCGGAGGTCTCGGCATCCCCCTGGTGGCGACAACGGCGACTGCGGCCACGGCGCCGTCTCCAACGCCGGCGGCCTGCTCGTGGTCGGCGAAGCCGAGGAGAGCGGCACTGACGTGGAGCCCGCGGTCACCCGCCTGGTTCTGAGCATCCTCTTCGGCGGCGGGGACGCGACGCTCGCGCGGGGCGCCCCCCCGATTGAAGCACAGCCGGTGACAGGGTGGCACCCATCGCGGAAGCCGGCGTGCCTATCCCGTCAGACACCCCCTCTTTGCCCCCGGGGGTGAGGGGACATAGATTGGGAGAATCGGAGCATTGAACAGGGAGGTCGTCATGAAGCGTGCGGTTCTCGCGAAACGGTGGGGGTTGTTTATTCTGTTCGCGCTGACGGCCGCCGGAGCATGGGCCGGGGCACGGGGAACGGACCTGTGGCTGCCGTCGGTGGCACGTACGCCGGGCGCCAACGGCTCCCAGTGGTATGCCACGGTATGGATCCACAACCCGGGATCACAGGCCGCACAGGTGAGCATCAGCTACCTGGTGAGGGATTCCAGCAACCCCTCACCCGTGACCCAGACGGTGACCGTGGATCCGGACGAGACCCTCAAGCTGGGGGACGTCTTCTTGGACCTCTTCGGCCTGGGCGACGCCAAAGGAGCCCTGCACTTCCAGAGCGCTCAGAAGGTGGTCGTGTCGGCGCGGTCGTACAACCTCACGGCGGCCGGGCTGGCGGACTCGCAGGGGCAGTTCCTGGCGGGAATGCCCGCGAAACTGGCGCTGCAGGCCGGGGAGAAGACCTCGATCCCAGGCATCACGCAGCCGGCGGACGGCAGCTTCCGCTGCAACTACGCGCTGGTGGAGACCGCCGGCGGGACCGCTCAGGTCCGAGTGAGCGTCTACGACCGTGACGGCGTGATGCAGGCGTCGCAGATCTCCACGCTCGCGCCCTACCAGCCGATACAGCTCAACCTCAGCCACCTGGGTCCGGGGATCGCGGTGGACGGCGGGCGGTTGGACGTCGAGGTGCTCTCGGGCAGCGGCCGAGTGCTGACCATGGGCTCCATGGTGGGCAACGGAACGATCTCCCAGGATCCGTCGACCCTGGAGATGGAGTACGAGCTGACGCAGAGCACGGCCGGAGGCGGGGACATCACCGCGGTCAATGCCGGCGACGGTCTGACCGGCGGCGGCACCTCGGGCGACGTGACCCTGAGCATCGCCAACGGCGGGGTAACCTCGGCCAAGATCGCGAACGCCGCCGTGACGACCGCCAAGATCAGTGGTTCGGGCGCCTCCAGCGGCCAGGTACTCAAGTTCAACGGCTCGTCCGTGAGCTGGGCCGGAGACGACGCCGGGGGCTTGACGTTGCCGTACATGGGTTCGGCCAGCACGACCTCCTATGTCTTTGATGTGATTCAGAACGGATCTGGGAATGCGGGGCAGTTCTTCACCAACAGCACCACGGGTGGCTACGGGGTGGTTGGCGTAGCCCAGGCCAGCTCGGGAAAAAGCGCTGGTGTGATTGGCAGCACTGCTTCGAGCACGGCACAAGCTTCGGGCGTGATTGGTGTCAGCGGCGCGAGTAGCGGTGTGACGTATGGCGTAACGGGCTTCACCAACTCCGTCACATCAGGTACAGCCGGTGTCTATGGTCGTGCCAACCCGACCAGCGGAACAACGTACGGGGTGATGGGCCACAGCAGCAGTGTCGGCGGTATCGGTGTCCGCGGTGAGGCGCTGTACACCGGTGTCCAGGGGGCAGCCACCGGCACCGGCGGGACGACCTACGGTGTCTGGGGCTGGGCGGACTCGGCGGGTGGAACCGGCGTCTTCGGGTTCAACCACTCCACCGGCTCGGGGGCACACGGTGTCAAGGGCGTGACCCAGGGCAACAGCGGCTGGGCATCGGGCGTGTACGGTCAGGCGGGAAGCACCGGCGCCATCGGCGTGACCGGCTGGAACACCGGCAGCGGCCCCGGGCTCTACGCCTGGAGCGAGCAGGGCAACGCCATGGTCGTCAAGGGCACGGGGTCGGGGAACCTCGTCGAGGTGTGGGATCACGCGGTGGGGGTGCGGTGGAAGGTCACCCACGACGGCCAGGTCTACGCCGACGGGTCGTTCCACTCCGGAGGCGCCGACTTCGCCGAGATGTACCCGGTGAAGGGTGAGCTGACGCCCGGGACCGTGGTGGGGATCGGCGACGACGGCCGTCTCGAGCCTGCAACGTCGATGCGCGCCCGCGCGGTCATGGGGGTCGTCTCCGACAAGCCGTCCATCGTCGGCGGAGCAGCGATCGATGCAGACGGCAATGCCGGCAAGGTACCCGTGGCCATCCTCGGGATCGTCGAGGTCAGGGTCTCCGCGGCGTCGGGTCCAATCCGGCCCGGCGACCTGCTGACGCCCGGAAGCGAGCCGGGAACCGCGGAGCGGGCGGTCTGGGCGTATCCCGGCACGATCATCGGCAAGGCGCTCGAGGCGTTGCCCGCGGGCTCGGGGTCGATCCGCATGCTGGTCACGCTGCGCTGACCTGCGTGCCCGCAGCAGCGGGCCAACCGCCAGCAGGCGCGACGAGGAGCGGGAGCCGGCGGCCAGGCGAGCCTTCCGGTCAATCGGCGGGCCGCGATGGTCCCATCGCGAAAAGGCGCACGTCGGCGCGCCTTCACAACGCACACGTTGCGAACTGGAAGACGAGCAGGCTCGGCGCCGCGAGACGGCGTTCCTCGCACCAGCACCCACCTGGGGCCCACGGCGCCCCCCTCGGGGGACGGCCGTGACGATCACAACCGGCCGTGGCCCCCTCCCCTCTGGCACCACCTGGACGGACACAGCTCGTGTACCCGTCCCGGGACCCTACCCAATGACTTTGTACGCAAGTTCACAACCAAGTAGTACACTTCTCCCATGCACACACCGCGTGACGGCGGATCAACTGAGCAGCTTCGCACCGTAACCAGGACGCAGCAGGGACGGTGTTGCTGAGACCCCTGATTCGCGGGGCTCCGGCTCCGCGGCCAGCCGATCGATGGGAGGTCCACATGGCATCCTGGAGCTCGCGTGGCTGCATCGGGTCCGACACCATCCGTGCTGTCGGGCTCATCCTCATGACCACGGTTCTCGTAGCCGGAACGTCGTCCGCCGGCACCGTCGACCTGCCGCAGACCGGGCAAGCGAGCTGCTGGGACGCCAGCGGGGCGATCGTGCCGTGCACCGGCACCGGGCAGGACGGCGACCTGCGAGCCGGGGTCGCCTGGCCGACGCCGAGGTTCACCGCCAACGGTGACGGCACCCTCACCGACGAGCTCACCGGCCTCGTCTGGCTCGCCGACACCGATTGCCTGGGCACCGCGTCCTGGCAAGGGGCGCTGGCCGCGGTGGCGGCGTTCAACGCCGACCCCACCGGCGCCGGCTGCAGCGGCTACTCGGGCCTCCACAGCGACTGGCGGCTACCCAACGTCAACGAACTCGAGAGCCTGGCCAACCTCCAGGTGGCCGACAGCGGCGCTTGGCTGGATGCGGAGGGTTTCGACGGCGCGCCGGTCTGGGCATGGTCGTCCACCGCCTTCGCCGGCGACCCGACGGGGGCCTGGGCGGGCTGCCTCACGTTCCACACCTTTGGAGTGCAGGGTGTGGACACGCTGTTCGGCGTGCTGCCGGTTCGGGGCGGTGCCAAGGGAGCGGCGAATCCCTCTTTCCCGGCCAACCTGTGGGCCACCGGGCAGACCACCTGCGCTGACGGGAGTGGTCCCATCGACTGCACCGGCACGGGGTACGACGGCGAGCTGCAGTGGGGAGTGGCGTGGCCGACGCCGCGCTTCACCGACAACGGCGACGGCACGATCACCGACGAGCTCACCGGCCTCACCTGGCTCAAGGACGTGGACTGCCTGGGCGGCGCGGTGTGGGACCAGGCGCCGGCGCGCGTCGCGTCGTTCACGGGCGATCCGGGCTCGTTCGGTTGCGCGGACTACACCGCCGGCTACGACGACTGGCGCGTCCCCAATCGGACCGAGGTGCACAGCCTGATCGACTTCTCCCAGGAGAACCCGGCACAGCCGGCCGAGGCGCTCGCACGCTTCGTGGGGCTCGCGAGCTGGACGATCTGGACATCGACTACCGTTGTCGGAATCGCCGATCGCGCCTTCACCGGCCAGCTGTACGTCGGCAGCAACGAGGCCACCCTCAAGAGTGAGAGCAACCTGGTGTGGCCGGTGCGCGGCGGCGGCGGCGGCGGGGCCCAGGTCGCTGACCTCGGCGTGACGGTGAGCGCCGCGCCCGAGCCCGTGGCCGCCGGCGGCAGCCTCGCCTACGAGCTGGTGGTCGCCAACGCCGGCCCGGACACCGCCACCGACGTGGTCGCGACCCTCTGGCTCGATCCCCACGTCGCCGTGGCGTCGGCGGTCCCCGACGACGGCAGCTGCACGGTGGAGGGACCGGTGATCCGCTGCGAGCTCGACGCCCTGGCGATGTCTGGAACGATGACGCTCTCCGTCACGGCGACGGCTCCCCTAGCAGCCGGCACCATCACGGCCCGGGCGGCCGTGGTCAGCGATGCCACGGACCTGGTGCAGGGCAATGACGAAACCTCCCACGACACGATGGTGGCGGGCGCTATCGCCGTGCCCCGCACCGGCCAGGTGACGGGCTACGCCACGGGCGACGACGGCGACATCCAGGCAGGCGTCGCGTGGCCGGCCAACCGCTTCCGCGTTGTCCATGCCGATGGCGCCGGCCTCTGTCCCGACCAGTCGACGGACTGCGACGGCAACCCCTCCACCGATGTCGTCGAGGACCGCCTCACCGGCCTCGTCTGGGCGCGTGACTTCATGCTCAGCGGCTACCACCACATGCTCTGGCTGTACTCGATCCAATACGTGGAGAGCACGCTCGACGAGGGCGCCGGCCTCGCCGGCTACCACGACTGGCGGGTGCCCAACGTCCTCGAGATGCGGTCGCTGTACCACGCGGCCGAGCCCAACCTCCCGAGCTGGCTGGCCGGGTACGGGTTCGTCAACACCGACGGCAACTTCGCCCAACTGTGGACCTCCACGTCGTGTGCCCACCAGCCCGCCAACGCGTGGATGGTCGACATCTACGGCCAGGCGTTGAGCTCTGCGAAGACGGAGACCAGCAACCGCACCTTCCTGCCGGTGCGGGGCGGTACCAGGGCCCCGGCGCCGGTACGGCAGAGCGGCCAGAACCAGTGCTACGACCAGGCCGGCACGGTGATCGGCTGCACCACTAAGTACTACCGCTACCAGGACGGTGCCGTACAGGCCGGTGTCCCCTGGCCCGACCCGCGCTTCACCAACCCCGACGGCTCCACCCCGGTGAGCGGGCCGGTGGTACGTGACCGCCTCACCGGGTTGGAGTGGACCACCGACGCCAACCTCTCCGGCACCGAGGTGGTGTGGGCCGACGCCTTCGAGGTGATCGAGACCCAGCTCAACGACCCCTCTGTCGGCGGCCACGACGACTGGAGAGTACCCAACCTGAACGAGATCACGACCCTGCTCGACTACTCGCTCTTCAGCCCGGCGTTGCCGGCGGGGCACCCGTTCACCGGCGTCCAGTCGCAGTCGACCTACTGGTCCTCCACCACCTCCCCCGTCGACCCCACGTGGGCGGGCACGGCTCGTGTCAGCGGCGTCGGCGCCGGCCAACTGGCGTGGCCCACGAGAGGCTCGGGCGCCTCCGTGTGGGGCGTCCGCGGCGAGCCCGACGGCGACGGCGACGGCCATGTCGACCGCCTCGACAGCTGCCCGGCCGTGCCCAACCCCTGGCAGGACGACGCGGACAGCGACGGTGAGGGCGACCTCTGCGACCCCTGTCCCTCCGATTCACTCGACGGCTGCTGGTGGGGTGGCAACGCCGCCGCTGAGGTGGCGGCGGCCGCCGGCGCCACCCTGTGGACCGCCGACGGCGCGCTGCGCCTCGAGGTGGAGCCGGGCGACCTGCCCGCCGACGCCACCCTCGCCGTGACACGCCTGCTGCCACCCGGCCAGGTCGATCTCGTGGCCGCGGCCGAGCCGGGGCTCGGGGTACCCGTTGCCCTCTTCGAGCTGACGCCGAACGGGATCGTCTTCAGCTCGCCGGTGGCGATCACGGTTCGCCTCGACGTGAGCAGCCTCGACGCCGACCAGCGCAGCGAGCTCAATCTTTACCACGAGGACCCCGGCGGCAGCTTCACCACCGTGCCGGGAAGCTCCTGCTCGGTCGCTGAGAAGCCCGTCGGGACCTTCACCGCCACCTGCACGGGGGCGCTCGCGGGGTTCTCGACCTATGGGCTTCTCGCTCCCCTCGACAGCGACGGCGACGGGGTCCCCGACGACTACGCCGGAGTGGCCGACAACTGCCCGGACGACGCCAACCCGGACCAGGCCGACAGCGACAGTGATGGGATCGGCGACGCGTGCGAGCCACACTGGACGCTGGGGGTCACCCTCGAGGGCACCGGCGCCGGCGTGGTGGTCAGCGCGCCTGCCGGCATCGACTGCGGCAGCGACTGCAGCGAGAGCTACGACGACGGCACCACCGTCACTCTGGGGGCCACGCCGGCGGGCGGCTCGCGCTTCGTCGGCTTCGGCGGCGACGCCGACTGCGGCGATGGCGAGGTCACGCTCGTCGCCGACACGGCCTGCACCGCCGGGTTCGCGCTTCGCAGCGACCTCCTGCTGGTGGACGACGATGACGACACACCCGACGTCCGCAGCGCCTACGAGGCCGCCCTCGCCACGATCGGCACGAGCTGGGACGTGTGGCCCACGGGCGGCACCGACAGCGAGCCCGACGTGGGCGAGCTGACGTCCTACCCTGTGGTCGTGTGGTTCACCGGCGACGCGGTGGGCGGTGCCGCCGGCCCCGGGAGCGCCGGCGAGACGGCCCTGGCGGCCTTCCTCGATGCCGGCGGCTGCCTCGTGCTGTCGAGCCAGGACTACCTCTACGACCGCGGCGGTCCCGGCCACGACCAGCCCACCGGCTTCATGACCGCCTACCTCGGCGTCGCCGCCGGCACCTCCGACGTGGGACAGGCCACGGTGTCGGGGCACGAGGCGCTGTTCAGCGGCCTCGGTCCGTACACCCTCGCCTACGGCTTTGCCGACACCAGTGATCTCCTGGTCCCGGCAACCACGGCGCGCAGTGCGTTCACCGGTGACGGAGGCAGCGCTGCGGTCTCGAACCTCGGAGCCGGCGCTGCGCTGTACCTGGGCTTCCCCTTCGAGGCGCTGCCCGACGCCGCGGCCCGCGAGGCTGTGCTCCGGCGGGCCCTCAGCCTGTGCACGACGGTGTTCTTCGACGGCTTCGAGCGCGGCGGCTCCGAAGGGTGGTCGACGGTGGTGGGAGCACCCTGAGAGGCCGAGCGCCGCTCACATCCTGCGGCAGGCCAGGGCGCCCGCAGCGTGACTCGTCAGCGACGAAGAAGAGCCCGGCCCGGGTCTCCCCGGGCCGAGCAATTTGTCACCTCGTCACGCCCGGCACCGAATCCGCCCCCCCAGCGGCGGGAGGAGCAGCTGCGCCGGCACCGGCATGGGATCGATCTCCGCGCTGGAGACGCACGGTCGGACGATAGCGGGCCGCACGGCAGACGCCGGGGCCCGGAGAGCGCCTCCGGGCCCCGGGTGCGACCTCTCCCCGCCTCAACCGCCGACGGTTGCCGACCACGCCGAGGTGTTGTTGAACTCGAAATCGTCCTGAAAGATCACCGTGCTGCCGAGCGTGAGAACGCCGGTCTCGACGATCTCTCCCGGCTCACCCGTGAGCACGAGATCGTGCTCGTAGTCCTCGACCACGACCTCGTTGGTGTCGAGGGTCATCACGATCTGGTTCGGTGACTGGCTGCTCGCGTCGGCGGTGGAGGTGATCACCACGAAGAAGCCCTGGGTCGAGGAGGACACGACCCGCGCGTCGAAGTCACCGTCGGCGACGGTCAGCGTCAGCATGCCGCCGGAAAGCGTCAGGTAGTCGTCGGTGAGGACCACGGCGTCGACGCCGGGGTCGTAAAGGCCGTTGTGGTTGCTGTCGCGGTTGACGGTCAGGGTCTCGATCACGTTGTTGACCTGGGTCGAGGTGAGCGCCACCCCGCCCGCGGTCTCGAACCCGATTCTGAGCGACGCCAGCTCCGCGTCCGCGTCCCAGTAGGTGCGGCCGCGGTGGGTGACGGCGAGGAAGAACGCCATGTCCTCGGCCCCGTTGGCGAGCTGCGACGGCGCGTAGTCCCACGCGTCGACGCGGCACTGGCCGCCGACGTTGGGGTACCAGGTGACCCGGTCGGCGTTGCCGCCGGCGGCGACCACGATATCCAGGTCGCCGTCGGAGTCCACCGGCGCCAGCACCACGTCCCAGGGTGAGTCGAGGCTGCCCTCCATCTGGATCCGGGTCCAGCTCGCGCCCGCACCGGTGTTCAGCCACACGTGCACGTCGTCGCCGCTCTGGCTGGTCGCGACCACGTCCGGGTCGCCGTCGTGGTCGATGTCGCCGGCACAGACGCCGACGCCGTCGACGAAGGTGCCGGTACCGACGGCGTGCCCGACCCAACCGATCCCGGTGCCGCTGTTCTCGAACCAGCGGATGTAGTCGAGGTTGCGGATCACCGCCACCACGTCGAGGTCGCCGTCATGGTCGAAGTCGGCGAGATCGATTCCGCGGGGTCCGTCGTAGCCGATGGCGATGGACGACGCCGTGAACGTTCCGGCCACCGGGTTGTTGAGGTAGGCGACGATGGTGTCACCGTAATACCCACTCGCCACGATATCGGGATCACCGTCGCCATCGAGGTCCCCGACCTTGACGTCGAAGGCGCCGTCGAGGGTTCCGCCGGCGACGTTGTGCAGGCTCCACGAGGTGCCGGCGCCGTTGTCGTTCTCGAACCAGCGGATCTGGTCGCCGTCGAAGGCCAGCGCGACCACGTCGAGGTCGCCGTCGAGGTCGAAGTCGGCGGCCTCCGCCCGGTGCGCGCCGTTGAAGCCCGAGACGATCGCGTGCTCGGTCCAGGTCGGCAGCACCTCCGCGCCGTCGTTCTCCCACCACGAGATCTTGTCGCCGTCCACCTCCGCACTGAGGATGTCGGGGGCGCCGTCGCCGTTGATGTCGGCGATGGCCACGTCGCGTGCGGCGTAGACGCCTGTTCCCACCTGGTTGGTCCACCAGGCGGTGCCGGCGAGCGAAACTCCGAGATAGGCGGTGAGCGCATCCCCGTCCCACATTGCGGTGACCACATCCGTCAGGCCGTCGCCGTTGAGATCCCCCGCCGCCACTCCGCGGGGGTCGCCGAGGCCCGTCGCGATGTCGATGGGTTCGGCGTCCTTGAAGCCGTTATGGGAGAGCTGGTTCTCCCAGTACGACACCCGGTCTTCGATGATCGCGGCGGCGACGACCTCGAGGTCGGCGTCGCCGTCGAGGTCGCCGGCCGCGACGTCGCAGGCGCCCAGGAAGGCGCCGTCGAGGGAGTGCTGGACCCAGGTCGGACTGCTCCCGCCTGAGTTCTCGAACCAGGACACGTCGTCGGCGCTCTCGGCGGCCGCCACGATGTCGTCGTCGCCGTCGTGGTCCATGTCGGCGACGAACACCGCGCGTGCGTTGTCATAGCCCGTCTTCACGACATGCTCGGTCCACGACGCACCGCTGCCCTCGAACCACGAGATGATGTCACCGGTCCCGCCCGCCGCCACGATGTCCACCGCACCGTCGCCGTCGAAGTCGCCGGTCGCGACCGAGCACGCACCGTTGAAGGCGCCGTCGACCTGGTGAGCGGTCCAGCTCGGGGTGGGCGCGCCGTCGTTCTCGAACCACCACACATCATTGTCCTGAGTATCCGCGCCGACGAGGTCGATGTCGCCGTCGCCGTCGAGGTCGGCGGCGGCGAGACCGAACGGGTTGTTCATCGAGCCGTAGACGGTCTCCGATCCCCAGCCGCCGTCCGCCGGCGTCCCGTCGTTCACCGCCCAACCGATGTCATCAGGGCTCGAGCCGGCATCGGCGTAGGCGACGTCGAGATCACCGTCGCCGTCCATGTCCGCCAGCACCACCTTGCGCACGCCCTGGTAGGTAAAGAGGAAGATGCCGTGCATCGTCCACGAGCCGCCGCCGTTGACCGGGTTCTCGATCCACAGCAGCTCAGCGGCCTCCGGCGGATACGGCGGTCCGCCACCGGGGATGGCGATGTTGTTGAACTGTCCGACAACGATGTCGCCGTCACCGTCGTTGTCGAGATCGCCGATGGCCACCGTGTACGGCGAGTCGAGGCCCGACGCGATGGTACCGATGGCGAACGCGCCGCTGCCGATCTGGCTCGCCAGGCGCACCGTGCCGTCATCCTCCGAGCAGAACACCACGTCGAGGCGATGGTCGAGGTTGACGTACCCCACCGCCACCCCGGCCGCACCCGCGAAGGGGTTCGCCAGGTCCTGGATCGCGCCGAACGGGACCTCGGCGGCGACGCCCGGCAGGGCGACCGCGGCGATCAGGCCGAGCACGATGGACAGTCTTCGAGACGATCTCATGGGGTCCTCCTTGCCGCCGGACAACGAAACGACCTTCACTCTCTGGCCATCGACGACGGCCCATGTGGCTGGTACTGCTCCCAGCATCGTGGCCTGACGATCCGCTGTGAATGGCCAGTCGCGCCAGATCCATGCAGAAACGCGACAATCTCGTGATTCAGAGCCTCAATCCCGAGCTCTGACGCGATCCGCGACCGCCGTCAGCGTGGCGGAGACCCCGGCGTTGTCAGGGCTACGGTCGCCTGGCGGGCGCCGGGCCGCTCCCGGGGGCCACGCGATGGACGGTCGGCTGCCCCGCGCGGGTCAGCCGGGGCTCTCGCGCGGAGGGCTGGGGAACAGGTCGAGCTGCTCGGCGGGCTCCGCCACCGGGTGCTCTTCCCCCAGCGACAGGGCGCCGTCGACCAGGTCCACGATCTCCCCTCGGCTGCGGGGCGCTCGGACGGCGGTGGCCTCGCCGTCGGGGAGCAGCATCAGCACCTCGTCGAGCGCGATGGCCTCGTCGCCGAGGAGGTCGGCGGAGTGGGTGCTCACGATGATCTGGCGGCCGCTCTGGCGCTGCATGCGGGCGAGCATCCGCGGGATCCGGCGCACCACGTCGCGATGGAGGGAGAGCTCGGGCTCCTCGAGGAGCAGCGGCCCGCCCTCCTCGAGGATCGACCAGAGCAGACCGAACAGGCGCAGGGTGCCGTGGGAGAGCTGGCCCTCGGTCTGCCAGGCGCCCCGGTTGCGCCAGTGCTCGTAGCGGCCGCAGAGGTGCGGAACGCCGCCGGAGTCCCGCTCGAGCTTGAGCTCGGAGAGCTGCGGCACCGCGATCCTGAGCGCGCCGGTGATGCGCCGCAGCCTCGCCTGCAGAGTCGGCGCCCGCGTTTCGGCGGCCGCCTCGAGAAGGTCGCTGCCGAAGGGATCGGGCCGGCGTCCCGCAGGGTGGCTCGGCCTGCGCACCATCTGCGGCACCAGGTCCAGGTAGCGGATCGACCGGAAGAGCTCTGCGATCGCGCGAAGCTCGCGGTTTGCCGCGGTCTGCTCGATGTGGGTCTGGGTGAGCCGCTGGGGGTCCCGGCGGTCCTCGGGGGTCGGCCGCTCGAGCAGCAGCTGGCCGTTCCGCGCCACCCGCTCGGCGGTGATCGCCGGCACCTTGAGCTCGGCGTGCTGGCTGAATCTCACCTGGTAGGCCCAGAGGTTCGGCTGACGGCGCGACCCCAGGGACACGGTGACGCCGATGTCCGGGGCCCGCCGCGCCGCCAGGCAGCGGACCGCCGACACGCCGTCACGGCGGGCGACCGCCTCCTGGAGCCCGCCGTCTGGAGCTGCGAGGTCGTACAGGAAGCGCAGCGCGTCCAGGAGGTTCGAGGTGCCCGCAGCGTTGGGGCCGACGAGGAACACGCGCTCGCGAAGCTCGACCTGCACCCGGGCGAAGTTCTTCCACTGCTCCAGCGCGAGGCCGGTGACCCGGAGGACCTCGTCATCGTGCCGGCTTGGCATGCCTCAATCCTATCCTGAACGGCGCTCGATACCTACGGCTCGCACACCGGGCGGCAGGGGATGCGCGATCCCGGCACACCCCGACCCGCCCTCGGCACGCCCGCCGGCTTCCCGCTGCGCTACCCTGGCCCGGGAGGTCCTCGCACCCATGCCCACAGAGATCCTGCTGGCGATCCTGCTCGGAAGCGCGGCAGTGGCTGCCGCGGTGCTGCTCGCGCGGCGCCTCTGGCTGAAGCGCCGCGCCGAGGCATGGGCGCAGACGGCCGGGCAGCTCGGCCTCGCGCCCAGTGCCGCACCGGCGATCCCCCGGGAAGCAGCCGAGCTCGCCACCTTCCGGCGCGGCCGCAAGCAGCGACTACGAGCCGGGGCCGAGGGCTCGAGCTGGGGCGGCGACGTACTCCTGGCGGACTACGAGTACACCACCGGTTACGGCCGCAACCGACGGGTCCACCGCCAGACGGTGTGCGTGCTCCGCGACGCCAAGCTCGACCTGCCGCACTTCGTGATGCACCCGGAGCGGGCGCTCATCGACCGCATCGGCGCCTGGTTCGGGGCGACGGACTTCGACTTCGACGACGACCCCGAGTTCTCCAGGGCCTTCGTGTTGTCGGGCGACGACGAGGCCGCCGTGCGCGCGCTCTTTGACCCCTCGGTGCGCACACAGCTGATGCAGTTGGGCGAGCGGCGCCTCTTCCTCGAGGGTAGCGGCCACGCGCTGGTGCTCCACCGCGGCCGCCTGGTGCCGCCGGCGGCGGCGGGCGGCCTGCTCGAGCAGGCGGTTCAGGTGGCGGCCCTGCTGCGCGACTGAGCCGACATGCCGACGTCCCACCGCCGCAAAGGACGCCCTCCTCTTCTCCTCGGCGGGCGGCCGTAGGCGCGGGTTTGGGGGGGTTCGATGGCGCATCACGTGTGTCCCTGGTGGCTCGGCTACTGGCTGGTGAACCCGCTACGCCGCCTGTGGGAGAGCCCCGCCAGGCTGCTGCGGCCGTTCGTCGGCACGGGGATGACGGTCCTCGAGCCGGGCTGTGGAATGGGCTACTTCACCGTCGACCTAGCCCGTATGGTCGGTCCTTCGGGCCACGTGGTAGCGGTGGACCTGCAGGAGCGGATGCTGGCGGGACTGCGCCGCCGGGCCGCCCGGGCCGGCATGCTGGAGCGCGTCGACATCCGCAGGGCGGGGCCGGAGGGTCTCGGCGTGGGCGATCTCGCCGGCCGGGTGGACCTCGCGCTGGCCCTGCACGTCGTCCACGAGGTGCCGGTCCAGGCCGACTTCTACGCCCAGGTGGCGACGGCCCTCCGACCGGGGGGCAGGCTGCTGGTGGTGGAGCCCAAGGGCCACGTCTCGCAGGAGGACTTCGCCGCGTCGCTGGATGCCGCCGCGCGTCAGGGCCTCGTCAGGGACGGCAGCATCTCGCCGCCTGGTGGGCTCGCCGCGGTGCTGCACCGGCCGACGCCCTGCCCCGACCACGGGGGAGACTGACCGGCGTCGGGCGTCTGCTCAGGCGTGACCGCGGGGCGGAACTCGACAGCTCAGCCCGCCCCAGAGGTGCTGGTAGGCGGCGAGGCGCAGCTCCACCAGGCGGTCGGCCGCCTCCCGCGAGCGCAGCCTCCGGACCAGGAGGTCGCCCTCCGGAGTCGCCTCCACCACCAGGATGTACCCGGCGAGTGAGAGGACGCGGATCAACCCGGCGACGCAGGTGTCGTCAGCCCGGATGGTCTCGGCCGCCGCGAGCAGCCCGGGAAGGTCCTGGCCGTCAAGGGCGAGAATGCCCTGGCTCTCGACCTGGTCGACGATCTCACGAGCGTGCATGGGGCCTCCGTTTCGGGTCGGGCGTCGTTCGTCACCACCCTCTTCTACGTATGAAACACGGCAAGGCGTCGGAACCCTCCCGGTGGGAGCGCCACATGCCCCGACAGCGGTGATGGAGGTCACCACGCAGCCGATCCTCGTCTCGTGAGCCGGCTCCCTGCGCCGATCGCCCGACCCTCCACGCCCACAACACCCTCGAGGAACCCGGGGGCCTGCGGCCCACCGGTCCCTTGCCACCGGGTGGGGGGCCGGACGGCTACCCCTCTGCGATGAGCTCCAGCAGCTTGGCGCCCCAGCGCCCGACCTTGCTGGGACCGATGCCGGGCACGTCCAGCAGCTCGGCCTCGTCGCCGGGACGAGCCCGTACCAGGGCCTCGAGGGTGCGGTCGCTGAGGATCCGAAAGGCCGGCCACTGGCGGCGCCGGGCCTCGGCGAGACGCCACTCCTTGAGGTCGGCCAAGAGGTGCTCGTCGGCCACCGACAGCAGCGAGGGCGGCGCCGGCTCGGGCTTGGGCTTGGTCGTCGAAGCCCGGCGGGTCGCGGCCTTGCTCCGCGGGCCGCCCTCCAGGGGCTCAGCCACCTGCACCCCGGCGAGCCCCAGCTCGCCCTTGAGGCGGCCCTGCGAGGTGACGTGCAGGCGACGGAAGCGGATCTCACGGCCGTCGCGGTTGAAGCTGTCGGAGGAAAGCTCGGCGAGGCCCGCCGCCGCCAGCGCCTCGAGCAGCGGCTCGAAGTCGCGGCGGGGGAAGCCCGCGGGCTCGCCCAGCTCGCGGTAGAGCTGGCCGGTGGTGCGCTCACCGTGCTCGCACAGGGCGCCGAGGATCGTGCGCAGCAGCTCGGCCTCGCTGGGCAGGAGGTCGCGGCGCGAGGCCAGAGCGGTGGCGCCGGGGGCGCAGCGGTCGCAGCGGCCGCAGTCGCGGCCGTGGTCGTCGGGGTCGCCGAAGTGGCGCACCAGGGCGGTCATGCGACAGTCGGCGCCGCTCGCCTGGCCGACCATCTCCTCGAGCTGGCGGAAGCGGTGCTGGCGCTGCGCCACGTAGGGCTCCCGCCAGCCCTCGCCGCCGCGGGAGACGCGCTCGTCCGGGGTCACCCGGGCGCCGCCGTGGATCCACAGCTTGTCCACCGCCACCGCACACTCGTCGCGCTCCAGCTCAAGGGCGGCGGCGAGCTCGTCCAGCGGCACGGGCTCGGCGTCGAGCCGCTCCCAGATCCGCTCCAGGCGCTCGGGCGACGGGTAGTCACGCTCGAGGAAGTGCTCGTGGGTGCGGCGATCGCCCCACGACCACAGCAGCACCGCCCGCGCCCCGGCGCCGTCGCGGCCGGCGCGGCCGATCTCCTGGGAGTAACCCTCGACCGTGGCCGGCAGCGCGGCGTGCACGACCGTCCGGATGTCGGGCTTGTCGATACCCATGCCGAAGGCGATGGTGGCGACCACGATCTCGAGCTCGCCCTCCAGGAAGGCCGTCTGGACGCGGTCGCGCTCGCCCGCCGGCAGGCCGGCGTGGTAGGCGGCGGCGGGGTGCTCGCGGCCCAGCTCGGCGGCCAGACCTTCGCTCTCGCGCCGGCTCGGGGCGTAGACCAGGGCCGGCCGGCGGGCGTCGTCCGAGAGGAGACGGTGAACGGCGGCCCGTCGCGCCGACGGCTTGGCCTCCACCACCTCGAGGGCGAGGTCGTCGCGGCGGAAGCCGCGGATGAAGACGGCGGCGCCGGGGATGCAGAGCTGCTCGACGATGTCGGCCTGCACGCGCGGAGTGGCGGTGGCGGTGAGGGCCACCACCGGGGCCGGCCGCAGCGCCGGAAGACGCTCGCCGAGCATCCGGTAGTCAGGGCGGAAGTCATGTCCCCACTGTGAAATGCAGTGGGCCTCGTCGACCGCCACCAGGGCCGCCGGACGGACGGTAAGGCGCTCGACGAAGCCCTCCACGCCGAGGCGCTCGGGGGCCACGAAAAGAAAGTCGAGGTCGCCCTCGCGCCACGCGGCCACGGCGGCGCGCTGCTGGGCGAGGCTGCGGCCCGAGTGGACGCGCTCGGCGGCGAGGCCGAGGCGGGCAAGGGCCTGGGCCTGGTCCTCCATGAGGGCGATGAGGGGCGAGATCACCAGGGTCGAGCCACCGCGAGCGAGGCCGGGGAGCTGGTAGCAGAGGCTCTTGCCGGCACCGGTGGGCATCACCACCAGGGCGTCGCGGCCGGCGGCCACGGCGCGGCAGACCTCGGCCTGGTCGGGGCGAAACTCACGGTGGCCGAAGACCTCGTGGAGCAGCTCCTCGAGCCTCGCGGTGGAGGGGGCGGCGAGGCGCTCCCCCACCTCGGCGGGCGCCAGCTCCTCGGCGTCGTGGGTGCAGCCGGCCTCGGCGAGCTCGGCGCGCAGGCGCCGCATGTTTCCGTCGCCCTTGCCGACGAGGGTCACGCGGGTGATCTTGGGGCTGGTGAGGATGCGCGCGAGCAGGCGGCGGCAGGCGTGCGACGGCGGGTCGCCGTCGAGCCACGCCACCACTACGCTGGGCGAGTGGAGGAAGCCGTCGCCGCGCCGGCCTGCGCCAAGCGCCGCCGCGGCCGCACGGCCCTCGGTCTCGTCCACGGTGAGCACCGCAAGGGTCATGGCGGCCATGATAGCGGGGCCGGGACGGGGGCCGGAACCGGAACCGGGACCGTTCACCGGGACCGGCACGGACGCCGAGGCTGACTCGGAGCACATGCCTTCCGGCGGGCGTGCCGTCCTTGACGTCTTCTCTGGAGCGCGCCTTCCCTTGTGGTGCGTTGGCGGGAAGCGTCAAGGGGGGCTCCCACGGCCCTTGGCTCTCGGAGCAGTGGCCGCGAGCGACCAGGCAGGCGACTCGGCGCTGGGGCCCGGGGGCGGCCTCGTTGCCGTCTGCCGGCTCGTGCCGTTGCCGGCCCCGGGCCCGCGCCGACGGGCGGCGGCGCCGCCCGGGAGCCGGTGCCCGGAGTATCGGCAACCGGGAGCCAGTCCGGAGCCGGGGACCACGACCGGGACGGAGGCCGGGGGAGAATCATCCCGGCGCATGCACCATTCTCCGTCTCCCGACCGTGGTATGAACGAGATGCCGGAGCCGATGACGCACGGATCCTTCTTCGACCAGGTGCGGCGCTTTTACGAAGCCGAGCGCACGGCGCTCTACACCTACGCGATCGGTATCACGGGAGCGCCCGAGGCAGCCGAGGATGCGGTGCACGCGGCCATCGAGCGGCTGCTGCGACGCGGACGGCCGCCGCGGGAGCTCCGCCCGTACGTGTTCCGAGCCGTACGCAACGCCGCCGTCGACCACCTGCGCAGGACGAGACCCGAGGCGCTTGAGGCGCGTGTGGATGGTCCCGTGAAGCTCGACGACCCCGCGGTGCGGCCGACGCTCCTGGCCTGTCTCGCCCGCCTCGGGCCGGACGAGCGCGAGACGGTGCTGCTCAGGGTGATCTGCGGCTTCACGCTGGGGGAGATCGCGCTGCTCAGGCGGCGCTCCGAGAACACCGTGGCCTCGTGGTACCGACGCGGCCTCGAGCGGCTCCGGCGGATGTTGGAGGACACGCCATGACCGATGTCGAACGACTCATTCGCGACCTGCCCAGGCCGGAGGTTCCGGCCCGACTCGACGCCCGGGTGGCGGCGTCAGTGGACCGACACGAGCGCTCGACGCCCGGCCGCGGGTCCGGGATTCCACTGTGGACGGCGGCTGCGGCCTGCCTGGTGTGCGGGGTGCTGGGAGCGGTGCTCGGCCTCGCTCTCGGGCTGCGCCAGCAAGCCCCGGCGCCGCCGGTGGTGTACCTGCTGGAGCCCAACCCGGCGCTGCAGCAGACCTTGGGGGAGCGCGCCGCCACCAGCTCCGACGGCTTCTTCGCCACGCAATGGTCGAACGTGGAGGCGATCGCCCCGGCCGCCGTACCGCCGGCCCGGCGGCTCGCCGCACCACCCGCGCGCCAGCCCTCCCACGGCGCGCCCAGCACCGGAGGTGCATGATGCTCAGAGCACTCGCCACCACAGTCGCCCTGGCGGCCGCCGCCACGGCGGCCCAGGCCGGCACACCGGCGCCTGCCTTCGTCGCCTCGATCCAGGTTCTCAGCGCCCAGAGTTCTGAGGGAGCCCCCCTCAAGGTCGCCACCGGTCACGGCGCGATGAGCTTGCCCGCCGGATCCAGCTCCTTCGCCGCCGCCGACGTGCGCTCCTTCGAGGTCGGCGGCGTGACCATCGCCCTCGACGGCACGGTGACCTACGACGGGGCGTCCACTCCCCCCGAGGGGAGCGCCGTCCAGCTCCTCAGTGCGCCGCGGATTGTCACGCCGGCCGGCCAGACCGTGTCGGTCCGCAGCGGCTCGCAGGGCGGTCAGTACTTCGAGGCGGGAGACGACGGCTGCTACCGGCTCCGCGAGGTGCCGCCGGCCGAGCAGCCCGGGCTCCGGCTCGAGCTCGAGCTCGATCCCGTCTCGGGGAGCTCATCGCCGCAGGTGCGGGTGGTTCACAACCTTGAGCTCGTCACGCTGTCGGGACGTGAGCCGCTCCCCGGCGTACTCCTCGAGGTCGGCAGACCCCGGACGCGGAAGGCCAGCTTCAACAGCAACATGACCATCGACCTGGGGAGCTGGAATCTCCTGGGGATGTTCCGCGCCGTCGGAGCCGCCGATGGCGGCCAGGGACTGCTCCTGGTGCTCCTCAAGGTCGAGGTCGTGCCGCCGCACACCCCGTGACCACCCCGCGGCCGCGCCGTCCCCTTCCCTACGCCCGACTCCGGCCCTGCCGCCGGCACACCACGATGTCCTGGTAGTCGAAGTACGGCTCGCGGCCACACCAGGCGCCGTACAGTACGGGTCGCGCCAACTCGAGCCCGGCGCTGGCCAGCTCGCCGAGGACCACCTCCTCGGGATAGGCCACCGCCTTCTCCGGAACCTCGGGTTCGGTGGTCCAGTAGACGTCGCCGGTGGGCGCGAAGGGGAAGTCCCCCCGGCCCGCCGCGATGAGCTCGAGGGAGTCGCGGCGGAGCAGAAAGAAGGTCGCGAAGAGGGTGCCGCCGGGGCGCAGCACCCGGGCGATCTCGGCGAGCATGCGGAGGCCGTCGCGCGGCAGCAGGTGAGTGAAGACCGAGGTGGCGATGGCGAAGTCGAAGGAGCCTGAGGCGTAGGGAAGCTCGACCTCCGCGGCCGCCAGGCGCCCTCGCGGGTTGTACTCGCGGTTGACGAGGTCGAGGTGGCGGAAGTGGAACGCTGGGTACCGGGCGGCGATGTGCCGGCGGCACCAGCGGATGCCGCCGCGGTGGACGTCGAAACCGTGGTACTCGCCCGGCGGCCGCAGGTAGTCGGACAAGGCCACTGCCATGCGTCCGAAGCCGCAGCCCACGTCGAGCACCCGGTGGGTGGGCTCGAGGCCGCCCACCTCGATGAAGTAGCCGCGGAAGAGCCGGCCCACGGCGACGTAGTCGCCGCTCCCCGAGCGGTCCATCCAGCGCGGCGGGCGCAGCTGGGGCGAGCCCTGCACGAGGTCGCGCAGGTCGCTGCCCAGACCGCGCAGCCGGTGGCGCACGGTGCGTAGGGTCCTCCACACCTGGATCAGCCTACCCTCTCCCGGAGCGGTGCGGGAGGGTGCCCGGCGTCACGGCGCGAGGCCGACCGCGGCGCTCCACTCCCCGGTGCCGCCACTCTCGAACCCGTCTGCGAAGATCTTCACAGGGTCGACGAGGATGGCGGCCGTCTCCTCGCAGGAGCCGGGCCAGCTCACGGTCACCCAGTACCAGGTGGGCGCCGCCGGGCTCACGTCGATGGCCGCCGTGGTCTCTCCGGTGCTCCACTGGTAGGTCGAGTAGCTTCCGGTCAAGCCTAGCGACGCGGGGATTCCGCCGGAGCTCGTGATCACCGGGGCCGCACAGCCCACGGCGCCGGTGGTGGCCACGTAGGTGCTGCTGAGCTCGCTCACCACCTGGTTCTGATTGTACACGTTGGGCTCGGTGAAGGAGCGGACGCCCACGTCATAGGTCGTGCCCGGCGCGAGGCCGGTGACCGGGAAGGTGGTGCCCGACTTGCTCGCCGTCCACCCCGCCGAGTGCCATGCACCCGCCGGTGACTCCCTCCACAGCACCTCGTAGCCGCCCTCATCACCGGTGTAGAGGATGGGGCTCCAGCTCAGCCAGATGGTGGTGTCGCCCATCGCGGTGACCGTGGGAGCGGTGGGAGCGATGGTCTGGGTGGCCTTCCAGTCGCCCCAGCCGGAGCTGTACTGACCCAGGAACACGTCGAGGGTCGCGTCATCGCTCCAGAGCCCGTTGCGTCGAAGCTGCAGGCTCCACTGGTTCTGCAGGTTACTGAGGCCGGCCAGAGACGAGGGAACCCGCCCGGTGAGCCGGTTGGAGTCGAGGGTGAGGTCCTGGAGCCCGACGAGGTTGCTGAGGTTGGACGGGATGCTGCCGTCGAATCGGTTGCCTCCGAGCCACAGGCTCGTCAGGCCCGAAAGGTCGCCGATCCACGTGGGGATGGGGCCTTCCAGGTGGTTGTACGAAACGCGGAAGATCTTCAGGTTCGAAAGGGCCGAGAGCTCTGTCGGCAGAGACCCCGTCAGCTGGTTACTGTCGAGGTCGAAGGTCTGGAGGTTGGTGAGGCCACCCAGCTGGGGCGGGATGGCGCCGCTCAGCTGGTTGTTGTAGAGGAGGAGCCCCACCAGGCTCCCGAGGTTTCCGAGCTCTGGAGGGATGCTCCCAGTCAGCTGGTTCGACATGAGGACGAGCTGCAGGAGGTTGGAGAGCCGGCCCAGCGCCGGCGGAATGGTCCCCTCCAGGTGGTTGGAGGAGAGGTCGAGGTAGGTCAGGCTCGAAAGGCCGCCGAGCGTTGCCGGGATGCTGCCGTCCAGCTGATTGGTGCCGAGCTTGAGCCACTGCAGGTGGGAGAGGCTGCCGAGTTCGGGCGGAAGGCTCCCACTCAGCTGGTTGCCGTCGAGGAAGATCGACTGCAGGCTCGTCAGGCTACCCAGCACCGCCGGAATGCTCCCGGTCAGGCTGTTGCCCCTGAGGTCGAGGGATTGAAGGTTCGTGAGGTCCCCCAGCTGGATCGGCATGCTGCCGCTCAGGTTGTTGCTCGCCATCGAGAGGCCGATGACGGTGGTCTCTCCGCTGTCGCACGACACGCCGAACCACTGGCACTCCGTCCCTGCGACGTTGAAGTCGGTGTCTCCGGCGTTGCGCCAGTTGCTTTGGTCGCTCCACCCGGCGCCGTTGGTGGCGTCATACAGAGCGATGAGTGCCGCACGCTCGCCGGCGGGCACAGCCGCCCGCGCCGTCGCAGCAGCCAGCAGGATGAGCATTACAAGCCCGGACTTCGAGAGAAAGGTGTGCATCGCGAGGCCCCCCCATTTGAGCCGTACAGATTCTAGGCGATACCGGCAACACCCCGCCAGCTCGTCGACGATGGCAGCCGCCGGAGGGTCTCGGCGCGCGTTCCCATAAAACCTCTCTGGTTGCGCGTGCCCGACACCGGGCTTGACAGGCTCCTCCACCAGTGCGATATTTCGCGTTAGGACGAAATGATGTCGACACCACTTGACTCGCAGGTGACGCTCCACAAGGCCCTCGGCCACCCGGTGAGGCTGCGGGTGCTGGGGATGCTGGCGGATGGCGAGCTCTGCGTCTGCCAGGTCACCGCGGTGCTGGGGCT
The DNA here is from genome assembly GCA_963844845.1 of uncultured Acidobacteriota bacterium. Lineage (GTDB taxonomy): Bacteria > Acidobacteriota > Thermoanaerobaculia > Thermoanaerobaculales > Sulfomarinibacteraceae > CAWJPW01. Next base: position 596,753 of record CAWJPW010000003.1, on the reverse strand, counting down.
CGCCTACTCCACCGTGTCGTCGCACCTTGCCGAGCTGCGCCGCGCCGGCCTCATCGCCGAGCGCAAGGAGGGCCGCTGGGTGTACTACCGCCTCACCGACGAGGACCCCGCCGCCGCGGTGGCGACGGAGGCGCTGGCACGGATCGCGGGCGATCCCGCGGTGGCCGCGGACCGCGCACTGCTCGCCCGCGCCTGCTGTGTGCCGCCCGCAGAGCTCTGCCGAGTCGACCTCGACCTCGCGCGAGTCACCGTCATCGCAGCCGAAGGAAGCCGAGCCGAATCATGAGCCGACCCATCGCAGTCGCCCGCCGCCTCTCGTTCCTCGACCGCTACCTGACGCTGTGGATCTTCATCGCCATGGCCCTGGGCGTCGGTCTCGGCGCCCTGGTGCCCGGCGTCACCCGGGTGATCGACTCGTTCTCCTACGGCACCACCAACCTGCCCATCGCTATCGGTCTCATCCTCATGATGTACCCGCCGCTGGCCAAGGTCCGCTACGAGGAGATGGGCGACGTCTTCCGGGACTGGAAGGTGCTCGGGGTCTCGCTGCTGCAGAACTGGGTGATCGGTCCGGTGCTGATGTTCGCTCTCGCCGTGGTCTTCCTGCGCGGCCAGCCGGAGTACATGGTGGGCCTCATCCTCATCGGTCTCGCCCGCTGCATCGCCATGGTGATCGTGTGGAACGAGCTCGCGCAAGGCGACAGCGAGTACGCCGCCGGCCTGGTGGCCCTCAACAGTGTCTTCCAGGTGCTCTTCTACAGCGTCTACGCGTGGCTCTTCATCACCGTGCTGCCGCCGCTGCTCGGCCTCTCCGGCAGCATCGTGGCGGTGAGCATGGGGCAGATCGCCCGCAGCGTCTTCGTCTACCTCGGCATCCCCTTCCTGGCCGGGCTCCTCACACGCTTCACGCTGCTTCGGCTCCGAGGCCGCCGCTGGTACGAAGAGGTGTTCGTGCCGCGCATCAGCCCGCTCACCCTGGTGGCGCTGCTCTTCACCATCGTGGTGATGTTCAGCCTCAAGGGTGACCTCATCGTCTCGATCCCACTGGACGTGGTCCGCGTGGCCATTCCGCTGCTCGTCTACTTCATCCTCATGTTCCTGGTGAGCTTCTGGCTCGGCCGCAAGGTGGGCGCCGACTACCCGCGCACCGCAACCCTGGCCTTCACCGCCGCCTCCAACAACTTCGAGCTGGCCATCGCGGTGGCGGTGGCCGTCTTCGGCATCAACTCCGGCGTGGCGTTCGCCGCGGTCATCGGCCCCCTGGTGGAGGTGCCGGTGCTCATCGGTCTGGTGAACGTCGCGCTCGTCTTCAAACAACGCTACTTCGCCCCGGCCGCGGGGAGGCCCGCCGCGGCCGTCGAGGGAGGAACGCCGTGAGCGATCAGGACATCAAGCGATCCGTCAGGGAGCACTACGCCGCCATCGCGCGCGAGGAGACGAGCTGCTGCGGCCCCGCCCGGGGCTGCTGCGGCACCTCGGCCCCCACCGCCCTGAGCATGGCGGTGGGCTACAGCGAGTCCGACCTCGGGGCGGTGCCGGACGGCGCCAACCTCGGCTTGGGCTGCGGCAACCCGGTGGCGCTGGCCGCGCTCGGGGAGGGTGACGTGGTCGTGGACCTGGGCTCCGGCGCCGGCTTCGACTGCTTCCTCGCGGCTCGGCGGGTGGGGCCGACCGGCCGCGTCATCGGCGTCGACATGACCCCGGACATGCTCGAGCGGGCGCGCCGCAACGCCGCCTCCAGCGGCGACGCCAACGTGGAGTTCCGCCTCGGCGAAATCGAGCACCTACCGGTGGCCGACGCCACCGCCGACGTGGTGATCTCCAACTGCGTCATCAACCTCTCCACCGACAAGCCGCAGGTCTTTCGCGAGGCGCTGCGGGTGCTCCGGCCGGGCGGCGTGCTCATGGTCTCCGACCTGGTGCTCACCGCCGAGCTGCCCGCGCGGGTGCGCCACTCGGTGGAGGCGTACGCCGGCTGCATCTCCGGCGCGCTGCGCCGCGAGGACTACCTGCAGGCGATCCGCGACGCCGGCTTTGCGGAGGTCGAGGTGATGGCCGAGTCGGGCTACCCCATCGGCTCCTCCAACCCTGACGCCACCGAAACCGCGGTCCTCAACGACGAGACTCTCACCGAGGAGGACGTCCGCGCCGCCGCCGCGGCCGTCGTCAGTGTCAAGGTGCGGGCACGGCGGCCGGCTGAAGGCTGAGGCGACCCCGCCGATGACCACCCGCCTGGGCCCCGCCCTCGCGGCGTACCTCGCCGCCCGCCGCGCCGAGGCGGCGCTGATCCTGCCGGCCCGGCGGGCGGTGCTGGACCGCCTGACAGGCTGGATCGGCGACCGCCTGGCCGCCGGCGGGCCGGCCCGGCTGCTGTTCGTGTGCACCCACAACTCGCGGCGCTCGCACCTGGCGGCGGCATGGGCGTGGGCCGCGGCCGCCGCGGCCGGCATCGACGGAGTCGAGGCCTTCTCGGCCGGCACCGAGGCCACGGCGCTGCACACCAACGCCGCGGCGGCCCTCGAGCGGGCCGGCTTCGTGGTGGAGCGGGGCGCGGGTGAGAACCCCGTCCACATCCTCCGCCTCGCCCCGGGTGGTGCCGCCCTCGAAGCCTTCTCCAAGACCCTTGCCCACCGCTCGCTGCCCCGCGGGGGGTTCTGCGCGGTGATGACCTGCTCAGACGCCGACAGCGCCTGCCCGGTGGTGCCCGGCGCCGGAGAGCGCGTCGCCCTCCCCTACGACGACCCCAAGACCGCCGACGGCCGACCCGACGCCGCCGCCGTCTACGACGCCCGCGCCGCCGAGATCGCCCGCGAGATGGTGTGGGTCGTGGGAAGAGTCACGACTCGGGAGTAGGCTCAGCAGCGACGGGTGGGTGCTCGACGAGCGTGCCGCGTCGGCGCGCCGCCGAAGCGCCCACACCCGACCCTCCATACGACTCATCGCCAGCGGCGGGGGCGGACGGGAGGGCTCTCTGCCCTCAAGCACGCCGGATGAAACACTGAGTGCCGGGCGCGAAGGCCCGGCACTCAGTGTCCGAAGGCGGTTACTTACCGGCGCATGATGATGGTGGTGGGGTCGTTGGTCACGTTGTCCAGCACCGAGCCGTAGACGAAGACACCGCTCCCGCTGGTCACCGTGATCTTGGCCGAGCCTGCCGCCATGCTGGTCTGCCCGCCCACCTTGCGGAACGGCTGAGAGTACTGCTTCCACTGCCCGGGGGCGAGGGTCACGGTGTAGCTGCCCACCTGAGACCCGTTGCCGTTGTACAGCCGCACCGTGAGGTTGGCGGTGCCGGAGCCGGTGTTGGTGTAACCGATGTTGCTGCGGAACCACGTGTTCTCGATCATGTGCGGGAGCCAGCCGCTCATTCCTGTCGAGAGCCCGCTGGTCACCGCCAGGCCATCCAGGGACTGACCCGTGGTTCCCCGCGGGAAGCAGGGGTCGCCCACCGGGAACGCGTTGTAGGTGCGCGAGGTGATGATCACCACCGCTGTGGAGCTGATGCGGATGGCGCCTGACAGCGACGAGTTGGGGACGACCCAGCCGATCACGTCGGTGATCACCTTCTGACCGCCGGCGGGAATGGTTACCGTTCGCGTGATGGGCCCGCTGGTGGTGTAGATGGTGATCGTCACGGTGACGCTGATCCCGTTGCCGTTGAGGATGCCCAGGTCGGTGCGCCAGATGCTGCCGTTGGCGCCCGGGGAGCGGCTGCCCACCGGCACCCACACCACCGGGCTGCTACCACCGCCGCCCGAGGTGACGGTGATGGTGCCGGTGCGCTCGCAGCGCTGGTTGTCGGCCACCACCACGAGCTGCCAGTTGTGGGTGCCCGGTTGGTCATAGGTCACGGTGAACGACCGTTCGAACGACGTCGCTGTGGTGCTGGTATCGGGGTACCAGAAGTACTCGGGAGCGCTGCTGCAGCCGGAAGCGGTGGCGGAGGCCGTGAACTGCACGGGCACGCCCACCGTTGCGGTGGTCGGAACCGAGGCGCTGCAGGTGAGCGTGCACCCCCCACCGCCCCCACCGGTCACGGTGAAGCTCTTCTCGCAGCTGGACTCCAGGGCCCCGCTGGCATTGTCGAACACCAGCACTTTGGCGGTGTAGGTGCCCGCGGCGGCGTTGCCCGGCAGGGCCAGGTTGACCGTCTTGGGGTCGTTGGACGTGCCGGAGGTGGCGTACACCTGGTCGGAACCGGCGACGATCACCCCCGAGGGGTTGAGGATGTCGGTCTCCACGCGGACCTGCTGCGAGGTCGCCGAAGTGTCGATCTCGTAGGTCACCGCCACGGTGGCGCCGGGGGCGTAGCTGGTCTGGTTGGTGGTGACGCTACGGCACTGCGCCCGCCCCGAGCAGCCGCCGTTGATGATCAGCTGCGCCTGCTTGAGGTTGACGCACCATCTCTTGGTGCCGTTGCTCTGGTCCACCTGGATGTCAACCCAGTTGCGGCCGATGAGCAGGGCGCTGGTCGGGACGGTGAGCACTGTGGTGGAGTCCTCGTTGTTGGCGCCGGTGAGGTTCCCCAGGTAGGTCCCGTTCATGTATACCTTGTCGACCTCGGGGTCCTCGGGGTCCTCCTCGTCCACGTCGTAGCACAGTAGCAGGAGCTGCGCCGTCTGCACGCTGGTCTCGTTGAGGTCCACGTGGAAGTCGATGGGGTGCTTGGGGTCATCGTTGAAGAGACAGTAGTTCCAATCACCGTCAGGGGTGCCTGAGGAGGTGTTGTTGTCGTTGTCGCTGGTGATCACGTAGGTGCCGCAGTTGCTGCTGCCGCCGCCATCACCGCTGAGCACCACCTGGTCCACGTAGGCGCCCTCGTAGCTGGTGCCCGAGTCGGAGGAGTAGACGAGCGCGATCCACACCTGGGAGTGGCCGGTGACGTTGGCGCTACCCCAGTCGGTGAGGTCCTGGGTCACGGTGCTCCAGCCGCCGGTGGTGGTGGAGGTCTGCAGCCCCTTCCAGTTCGTGCCGTCGACGGACGCCATCCACTTGAAGAAGTCGTAGCCCGACTCGGACTCCAGCCAGACGTCGAACTTGAGGGTGCCGGAGGTGACCGAGCTGAGGTTGAACGGCCCGGCGATCACCCACGAGTTCATGTTGGCGGGCACATCGTGGCCCGCGCCGGGTGACGCAGGCCCGGCCCCCGCACACCAGATGCTGTAGCTGCCGGCACTCTTGCGGTAGGAGCTCTTGCCCCAGTCGACGTTGGCTGCCTCCGTGGAGGAATGCCAGAGCGTCCACTTGGTGCCTGGAAACGACCCCTCGAACCCGTCGCTGAGGAAGGTGGTCGATGCGGTCGTGGTCAGGGGGGCGGCAACATCTCCCGCCCTCATCGACTCCGGCAGCACTGCGCTCGCCTCGCTGACGACCAGGCCCGAGGCGCCGGCGACGGGGCGGTCACCGTCCGCGGAAGGTACGGCATCACCCTCTGCGGCACCAGCTGCGGCCAGCAGGCCTGTCAGAGCGATCACCACGAGAGTGCTGACGACGCATCGGCGCACTGTGCTTGGCATCACGAACCTCCTCATTCGAGCAAAAATGAGACGATCTCGATACGGATCGAATTACGTTCACCCTGAGAGCAACTGTGCCTAGTGGAGATAGTTGCCACTTCAGGGCGATTTAAGTTGAGAAAGACCCAAGACGGATCATAGCATGCAGAGCCTCTCCAGTACCAGAGGAATCACTACAATTCTCAGTTATTCGTGCGCCTTTGGATCCTCTTTCGCTGCTGGCTGGTGCCCTGTCGAGGCTTCGACCGGGGCCGCTTACGCCCGCATGGCCGCCGCCAGGAGGCCCGGCAGCCGCAAGGGAGACGGCGCCGCCTCGAGGGCTGCCAGACGACGGCCCAGCGCCGGGAGAGTTCGATGGCTCGGGAACACCACCGGCTTGGGCCACTGGCGAAACGGGCCCCGGATGACGGTCTTCTGCGGCCTCGGCACTCCCAGGTAGTTGTGCACGGTGCCCCGGCCCGACTGGATGTCGGCGGTGGGATGACCCGGGAACGCTCCCCAGGAGCCCGCCATGGTGATGTAGTTGAGGACCCCCCAGAGGTTGACGCCGACGGTTCCATAGCGCAGGTCGCGGACCGCCCGCTCCACGGCGGCGGCCACCTGGGGATCCGCCAGCGAGCGCGGGTGCACGACAATCGTCGCCGTCAACGAGCCCCACAGCGTGTCATTGGCGAAGCTCACGGCACGGTCGAGGAACCCGGGCACGTCGTCGGCGGCAAGCGCGGTCTCCGCCACCAGCGAGCAGAAGGCTTCTTCGCGGAAGCTGATGTCGTCACCCCGCTCGGGATCGAGGCCCGCGATGAGCGTCCACGGCAGGAGGGAGCCGCCCCCCTCCCCGAAGAACTCGGTCTCGGGGTGGGCCTCGACGAACCTGCGGTGGAGGCAATGCGAGCGCGGGTAGTACGCCGGCCGCGTCGGCGTGCGGCCCAGTACGCGGCGGAGCGCGTCCAGCAGCGCGGCGCGCTGCTCCCAGTCGGCATGCTGAATGATCACCCTGGTGCTCAGACAGTTGAATCCGGCGTTGACGACCTGCATCGCGGCGAGGTGCTCGGCCTGGTAGGCGATGTCGCCGCGACGCCACGGACCAGGCACGACGATGAGCGGGCTGACGCAGCCCAGCTCGGAGGTGAACGGCTTGTCGAGCAGCGGCTTCCCCGCCCACCGCCTGACCTCGCCCTCGGGCCCCGCGCCGTAGACGATGGCGTCGTGGGTGCAGTGCGAGCCGGTGAGGTGGATGGCGTCAACCAGGTCGTGGCCGGCGAGGTAGGAGCCCTCCCCGGCGTCGCCGCGCACGATGCGCAGCGCGCCGGCCTCGATGAGCGCCGCGAAGCCGCGCTCGAGAAGGGGCGTGAGGTGGTCGGTGACGGGGTGTGTCTTGTAGACAACCACCGCCCCCTCGCAGAAGGTCTTGTCGAGGATGTCGCAGGGGCCCAGGATGGACACGTTGCCGGCGCCGAGAACGAGCACGGTGCTCCCCGACCGCGTGGGCTCGCCGCCGAGGCCGCCCCAGCCGCGCTCGATGTCGTCCACCGACACCCCGGGCTCGGTCCACACCTGGCTCACCATGCCTGGGTAGAGGAGGCGGTCGTAGAGCGAGCCCGGGAAGACCTGGACGCTGAGCTGGCCGTCGCCGCAGTTCGTGACGGGCCCGGGCAGCGGGGGACGACGCCCCCGCGCCACCGCCCGCAGCGAGCGCTCGAGCATGGCCACCGCGCGCAGCAGAAAGGCGAAGGTGAGCCACTCCTCTCCACCCTCGCGGCTGTCGCCGGCCACCCCCTTGGCCTCGGCTGCCGCCATCGACCACTCGTCAGCCACGGCATGAAGGTCCCTGCGCATGCGCCGAAGGAGGTCCGCCTTGGCGGCGGCCGGGAGCTCGGCCCAACCGAGACGGGTGCGGGCGAGCTCGGTGAGGGCCTCGTCCATCGCCTCGCGGGGCGTCGGGGCGGACCTGGAAGCATGGGCGCCCGGGCTCATCGGCACCTCCAGAGGATCCTGGTTGTCCGGTCCGTTCAGTGCTCTTGCTTTCAAGATAGAGCCACAGAAGCGGAACGACAAGCGCGGACCAGCCCGCTCATGAGGTCGCCCCCTCCGGCTGCGTGACCATCCCCGCGCACCAAGCGCTCGCCCGGGCGCGTCCCCGGGGGGCAGCCGGGGACGGGCCCATCTCGGCGACCCGCCGGTCGCCATGAGCGCTGGTCGTCAGTCGCGCGAGAGGAACAGGCGTAAGACGTACCAGAGCATCAGCGCCACCGACGCGAACAGCTCCAGTGCGGCCGCCACGTGCCTGTCGGTGGGGAAACGGTGGATCACCGCCGAGGTGTCGTAGAGGATCGCAGCCCCGGCGAAAGCGATCATGCCCACCGAGAACCAGGTACCAAGCTCGAAGCCGAAGAGCACCCCGGCGACGATCGCCACCAGGGCGACGATTCCGACCCAGCGGAGAATCGCACCGAGGAACGAAAAGTCCTTGCGTGAGAGAAAGGCGACGGCAGTGAGGCCGGCGAAGCCGATACCGGTGACAGTGACCGCACTCTGTACCGCGCCGGGCGCCTTGACGAAGGCTATGGCAAGGAGGGGCACGAAGATCACTGCCTCCGCCACCACGAACCCGGCCAGCGCGGCATACTGTACGGCCAGCGAGCGGGCACTGTAGGCGGCGCGGCTGGCCAGCCAGCTGACCAGCACGAAACCGCCGAGCACCAGCAGCCACGAGGTGGAGAGCATGGTGCGCGCCATCGCCCAGGCCAGCCCCGAGGAGAAGAGCACCCACTCGATGGCCGTGAATGCGAGGACCGCGCCCAGCAGGTGAAGGTAGGTACGGGTGATGAACACGGCCCTGGCGCTGGGCTCGCCGATGGCCTCGTAGGGACGTGCCGACGAATCGAAATTGCGGTGGGGATCGCTGCTCATCGCTCCTCCTCTTCACCATGAGTCTACAATCGGCGCGCGCATTCCCACTGGCTTCCCACAGGGAACGCGGCGACAACAGCATCACCACGACCGAGTGAACAATGAGGTGCGACAGGCGGGAGCCGCCGCTCGATGCGGCTCAGCTGGCGAGGGCCGAGACGGCCGCGGACCGGCTCTCGAAGATGGGGAAGACCTCGTCCAGCTTGGTGAGTTTGAGGAGGTTGAGAATCCGCTGGTGGGGGTTGAGGAGGGCGAGGCGCCGCCCCTCCTTGGTGAACCGCTGCAGGTAACCCACCAGCTCACCGAGCCCGGTCGAGTCGACGTAGTCGATGGCAGAGAGGTCGATCACAACGGCCTGCACGTCATGCGCAAGGAGATCTTCCAGATACTCCGAGAACTGTCGCGCCGACTCGCCCAGCTTGATGACGCCCTCCACCACCAGCACGGTCACGTTGCCGTCCTCTGTGCGCTCGATCTTCATGGTGGGCTCTCCTCGTCGATCAGGCCGTGACCTCCGGCGCTTGCGTACGCTCCTTGAGGTAGGCGTCGCACGCCCTGCGGATCGCCTCGGCGCCCCATTGTAGGGGTCGGCGCGCAGCCAGCGCAAGCAGGCGCAGCCGGTCCGCCTCGCCGTGATCGGAGATGGTTTTGCACACCGTCCACGGGACGTTCCACATCTGTGCCACCTGCGCCACCGCGGCGCTCTCCCAGTCCACCGCAACCGGCCCTCCGCCGAGACCGGTCGGAAGCTGGCTCAGCGGTGTGACCACACGCCCCTCCCAGCACAGGACGGTGGCGGGCGTCGTCCCGGGCACCGCGAGCAATCGATCGGTGAGGCCCTCGTCAGGGGTGAACTGGTTGGGGATTTTGACCGGAAGCTCTTCGAGTAGGGTGAGCGCAACGTCCACGACCCGCACCGAAACCATGAGGGTCCCGAGCTTCACCCGCGGGTCGGGGCAGCCAGCAGTGCCGAAGCTGACGAGCACAGCCGGATCGAGGTATTGAATCGAGGCCTGCGCGGCGGCAGCAGCCGCGACCTTGCCCGGTCCACAGCGGATCACGGCCATGGGGCGGTCCCACATCTCGCCGCGGTAGAGGGTCCATTGGCCCCACGGTTCCTTGGTCATGGCACTGCCCACTCCGGCCGCCGCGCGGGCCTCGAATGCATGTGCCGCTATTACAACGATCGTCTCACTCATTCCACCACCGAGCTCGCCTCATGGTAGCACCGCAACGACAGGGCGCTGGACGCCGCGACCGCACCGGGGATAGGATGATGCCGAACCGGAGAAACCTGAGAGGAGCGTGCCGTGGACGAGGTCAAGATCCACACGGGTACACGGGTGAAGCTCAAGCGCCTCGACGAGGCGACCATGCCGCAGGCGTTCCTGGAGAAGCTGCGGCAGCTCATCCACAAGGAAGAGCTGATACAGGTGGTCTACCTTTTCGCGCTCGAGGCGGCTGGTGAGCCAAAGCAGGCGAGCCTGGCGGTTGGGCTTAAGAGCGGGATCCTCTCGCGAAATGACCACGAGTTCCGGCGCATCGTCGACGAGATTCAGCTGCTGCTGCCGCCGGAGGTCGCCCTCAAGATCTACCGCCTCGACGCTGCGCCGCTCATCGCGCAGTACTGCTACGACACCCTTCAACCGCTCTACCTGCGAAGCGCCGCCTGGCTCGAGAAGCAGAGACGGTCCCTAAAGAGCTGAGCCTGGGACAACGCGCATCCCGCCGGGGCACGCCGGCCGCTTCGCGGCCTCTCGACCACTCGGTCGGGCGCGGCCGCACTCGAGCGTGCGCCGGGCGCCTAGGAGAGAGCGTCCCGGAAACACTCGTGATCCCATCGCGGTGTAGGCACGCGACTTTCGCGCGCCACCCATCGCCTCGATGCGGGCACCACCGTGTCGGTAGGCTTTGGCCGATCAGCGGAGGAAGCCCAACACCGCCCCAAAGCACAGGTCCTCCGGCGGGCGTGCCGTCCTTGACGTCTTCCCTGGAGCGCGGTCTCCCTTGCGGCGCGTTGGCGGAAACGTCAAGGGGGGCTCCCACGGCCCTTGGCGTCCGGAGCAGTGGCCCCAAACGACCACGCAGGCGACTCGGCGCGTTCGCGAAGGGGGCCATGTTGCCGCCGGGCGGCTTCTGCCGTTGCCCCCTTCGCGAACGCGCCGACGGGCGGCGGCACAGCCACCGCCCGGGCGCCGGTGCCCGCAGCACCCCCCGGCCACGAATCCCCTGCCGCCCGCAGCAGTCGCCACGGAGCCGTTCAGATCTTGCAGACCGGAGGTCCTCATCGCCCACGCTCGGCGATAGCTCTGAGCTCTTAGAAGGGCCACCACCAGGGGCTGGTGCGCTCCTCTGGCGGACTGTCCGCCTCCACCGGGCGCCCGGCGGCTTCGCGGGCTCGGCGACGCTCCTCAGGCACGCGCTCGACCAGGAGGCAGCCGGCGCACTCCACCGCCTCGAGCAGCTCAGGGGCGGAGTTGAGGATCACGACGTCGAGGTACGCGCCATCCGGCAGGACCCGAGCCACCACCTCGGACACGACGTTGAGAGCCTGGCGCAGCGAGCGTAGCGCGCCCGGCAGCAGCCAGACGAAGAGCACCAGCTCAGGCTGCTCCTGATGCTGAGTCACGTGCACCCCGGGAAGATGGGCGAAGGCCACGTCCGGGCAACGCTCCAGCGCCTCGCGCAGCTGCTCCAAGACCTCGGGCTCCCAAGGCGGCGTCGCCGCCTCGATGCGCAGGCTGCCGGGCTCGGCACTTGAAGTCGGCAGATCCACGCCCCATGCTAGCAGGAGAACACCGTCCGCACCCAGCCGTGGAAGGAGTCGGGGCCGTGGTCCGTTGGCCCGGCAAAGGAGGTTTGCCATGTCCACCTTCGTGCTGATGACCAAGCTCACCCAGGAGGTCCTCAACGACCCGCGGGGACGGAATGCCGTGGGCAAGGAGTGGCTGCGCAAGGTGTCTGATCACTGCCCCAACGTGAAGTGGCTGGCTCACTACGCCATTCTCGGCCCCTACGACTTCATGGACATCTACGAGGCCCCCGACGTGGAGACGGCGCACAAGGTGTCGCTGATCTCGCGCATGGAGGGGGCGGTGTCGGCGGAGAGCTGGGAGGCGATCCCCTACGACCGCTTCCTCGAGCTCGTCAGCGAGGTCCGCGAGGCACAGTAGCTCGGGAGTCGCTGGCTGCCGCTCTGCTACGATGAGCCCATGTCGTCCGAGCCGATCCCGCCACCGTCACTCGCTGGCCAGCTGCTCATCGCCATGCCCAACCTCGCCGACCCCAACTTCTGGCACTCAGTGGTTCTCCTGGGTCTGCACTCCGGTGACGAGGGCGCCTTCGGGGTCATCGTCAACCGACCTTTGGACATCAGCCTCCAGGATGTGCTCGAGGAGCTGGGACAGGCCGAGAGCGAGGGCACGCTGCCGGAGGTGCTCAGCGGGGGACCGGTGGCGCCCACGCACGGCTTCGTGCTGTTCGAGCATGGAGACGACGTCGACGAGGGGGGCACGCTGCGCATCAACCGTGGCCTCGCCCTGTCGGGCAGCTCGGACACCTTGGGCACCCTTGTCCGGGGCGAGCGCCAGACACGCTACTACCTGATCCTCGGCTACGCGGGCTGGGGCCCGGGGCAGCTGGAGCACGAGCTGGAGGAGAACTCCTGGTTGGTGGCTCCACTCGAGTCCTCGATTCTCTTCGACATACCATTCGACGACCGCTGGGCAGCGGCCCTGCGCTCCATTGGCGTGGACCCTGGCACGCTGGTGGACCTTGGCGGCGGCGAACCGAGCTAGCCCGCGGCACTCATCAGACAGCTGCTGCGGCGGCTCGATCCTGCGCTCGCGAGAGCCTCTCGGCCCCCTCGCCACGCGATCGTCGGAAGCCTCGTCGACACCCTACGCCACGCGCGAGCTCTGAGCAGTAAAGCGCCCGGCCTGCGGCCGGGCGCTGAAGTCGGAAAGCTGGGAGGGAGGGTTCAGCTTGGTCTGGCAGGCTATGGAGGCGGGAAACCAAGGTTGGCTCTTGAGGTTGGCCTTTAATAGGTAGGCCGCAAGGTGGTAAGCGTTCCCGACTCCCTCCCGATGTCTTCGACTGCGCAGAGTATAGCTACCGTGTTTACTCTTGTCTACCCCTCTCGGCCATGAGCTCAACACGAAGGCTGACGGTCCCGCCCGCCACTGCATCGAGCTGTCGCGTCACAGAAACATGCCCTGGCGCAACGACTTCGATCTCGTGCTTCCCGGCCGAGATGGCAAGCGGTCCGGCGAGCCCTGCCAGCTCTCCACCGGTGGCGAGAAACGCTCCGTCGAAGTACACGGAGGCTTCGGCGGGCGTCACCTCGAGCTGCAGTGCAGCGCTGGCGGACTGTACATTCTGCGAACTCTTCTCTGCATGCGATCCGCGCAGGTCCGGCCGCAGCCCAAGGTCGGGTCCAGCGGGCGTCGCCTCCTGAAGCTGGGGGTGTCTCACTCGCCCTCCCAAGGGCTCGGCGACGACCGGACCGAAGACGCGCTGCACCGGCTTGGGGCGATCAGGACGCTGCCACCAGTGCTCCTTCTCCGCATCCTTCACACGCTCCATGTGGAAGCGGAGGTCGTGACGGTACCCGGCCCGGGCCTCGATCTCCACCACCTCATTGCCAAAGCCGCCGAGGCGACACTCGAGCCGATACCGCCCCGGCTTGAGGTAGAGAAAGTCGGGGAAGCCGTCGAAGTCGTCGGCGATGCCGATGAAGCGGCCGTCCAGGTAGAGTCTCGAGTGCTTGGGGTGGATGTTGGTGTCGACTACCGCCAAGTTGGCGGCGGGCGCGATCGTCACCCAGGCGGGCACCGAATGCCACCTGGCGCCCACGAAGATCCCCGGGGCCACCCGCACGTGGACACCGAGGCTCACGTCCGCGTGGACGGCCGGTACCAGACCGGCGACGACGAGCAGAAGCAGCGCGATGCGTCGCATGGCAACCTCCTCCACTACGAGCCTCAGCAACAGCCATGCCATGACCGGCCGGTCTCCGGCGACTCCCCGCCGCTGCACCAGGGCGAATCCGAGGACGTACCGTCCTCCCAAGGCGACAGGGACCATCTCGGCGGCCGAACGACATGGGGCATGGCTCGTGCGGCTCACCCCGGCTGGCGGAGTCGGCGAAGGGCCCCTCGACCTCTTCCTCCCCGTTCACTCCCCGACGACGGTCCTCGGGATATCCGGCGACAACCTCGCGAGCATCTCGTAGTTGATCGTGCCGCAGTGCCCCGCGAGCTCCTCTGCCGTGACCTCCGCTCCCCGCTGCCGCCCGAGCAGCACGACCTCGTCGCCCACGGCCATCCCGGGGACGTCGGTGACGTCCACCATGGTGATGTTCATACACACCCGGCCGACCACTGGCGCGAACGCCCCCCGCACCAGCACCCGGGCGCGGTTGCCCAGGGCTCGCGGGTAGCCGTCGGAGTAGCCCACCGGCAGGACGGCCAGCACCGTATCGCGAAGCGCCTGCCAGGTGCGCCCGTACCCCACGGTGGCGCCCTTCGGCACCGGCTGGAGCTGCCCAACCGCGGTCTTCCAGGTGAGCGCAGGGCGCAGCTTGAGACCGTTCACGCCGTGGCGCAGCACCCACGAGAGATGAGTCTCCCGCGAGGGCCAGTGACCGTACATGGAGATCCCCACCCGCGCCATGGAGAAGGCGGTCTCCGCGAAGAGCAGTGCCGCCGCCGAGCAGGCGGCGTGGACGTGGGGCGGCGGGCTTCCCAGCTCGCGCGCGAGCAGCTCCACGGCGCCCCCGAAGGCCTCCATCTGGCGCCGCGCGAAGTCGTGCTCGAGGGTGTCCTCGATGTTGGCGAAGTGGGTGGCCACGCCCACCACGTCCAGCCCGGCCCGGGCCGCCACCCGGCAGAGGGACGGAAGCTGGGAGGGCGGCACACCCTGGCGGTGCGTGCCGGTCTCCACCTTGAGGTGCAGGGGAAGACGGACGCCGCTGCGACCGGCGTACTCGCCCGCCCACTCGATCGACTCGGGGGTCGAGATCATCAGGTGCACGTCTCGGTCGAGCCCCGCGAGCTCAGAGGGCGGCACGAAACCCATGACCAAGATCGGCACACCCACACCCACGGCGCGGATCCGGCGTGCCTCTGCGGCCGCATGCACCGCCAGCCAGTCGCACTCGGCGGCCGCCACAGGCGCCACCTGCTCGAGCCCATGGCCGTAGGCATTCGCCTTGACCACGCCAGCGAGCCGAGTACCCGCGGGCAGGACCGCACGGAAGAGCTGGAGATTGTGGCGAAGAGCCCCCGCCTCCACCTCGATCTTCTGCGTGCAAAGGGAGTTCTGAGCGTTCACCGCGTCAGTCTAACACGCCGTGTGGCGCCCGCGGCAGACGCCGGTGCGACTCCGTTCTCGATCCGCACGAGCAAAAGTCCCGGAGATATCCTGGTGAAAAGCCGTGGTTACAAACCTGTCCATCCTGGCCTGCGTCGTCCCGCAGATCACCCGACCGCACACGCATAGTCGCCATCAATCACAACGAGATCTTGACACGAAAAACGACTTCAAATATCGTGAACAACGAGTCTCGTGAGAAATCATACAAGGAGGTGATTGATGCCGTTTGAACGATTCGTACCACCACAGCCATCCGGCGCGCAACCGAAGGCGACAATTCGACCGAGTGGCCTGATCTCGTTCGACGCCGCAGCAGTGGCGGCGTTCGGGCTCGAGAAGCCCTCACACGCGGTGCTCTTCTTCGACAAGAGCCGGAAGCTTGTGGGCATCCGCGCCATCAGCAGCGGCAAAGAGGAGGGTGCCATCAAGCTCTCCAAGCGCCGTCGTTCCGTGAGCCTGAAGGCGCCAGGTTTCTTCGCCCAGTACGCGATCTCTTTCGACCGCCCGCAGCGGTTCGACGTGGGCAGCGACCCGGGCAACGACATGCTCACCATCAGCCTCAAGACCGTGCAAAGGCGACGGGGTCGCCGACCCAAGGCGCAGAAGTAGGCTGAGGAGTTCCAAGATGCCGCAGACGGGCGCTCACGAGGGGCGGTGAGGAGACGGCTCAGGTCGAAGGCCAACCCTCGCCGAGGCCGAAAAGCTGGCGGAAATTCCCGGTCGTGACGCGGGCGAGAACACTGGTATCCAACGCGTGCAGGGCAGCTATCACCACCGCGGTGTTGACGACGAACGCGGGCTCGTTGCGGTGGCCGCGGTGCGGCACCGGCGCAAGGTAGGGGGCGTCGGTTTCCACCAGGATCCGCGACGGCGGCACCGCCGCGGCTGCGCCACGGATCGCGGCGGCGTTCTTGAACGTCGTCATGCCGGAGAAACCGGTGAACAGGCCCAGCTCCACGACCTGCTCCGCGGCCTCCGGCCCCTCGGCAAAGGAGTGGCAAACGCCGCGCAACCGCCCGGCCCGCGGTGCCAGCGCCGCCACCAGGTCGTCCCACGACTCTCGATTGTGCAGAATGACGGGGCGCCCGGCCGCCAGCGCGAGGTCGAGGTGCCACTCGAGGGCACGCAGCTGATCCTCACGCGGCGAACTCATGTAGTGGTAGTCGAGGCCGATCTCGCCCACCGCCACCACGCCAGCCTCGCCGAGGGCGGCCTCCACCTGGCGTTTGAGTGTGGCGTCGAGGCTCGCCGCGTCGTGCGGGTGGACGCCTGCTGCTGCGACCACCGAGCCCGGATGCGCAGTCGCCAGCGCCACCGCGCGCTCCAGGTCGTCCGCGTTGGTGGCCGGCACGAGGACCCCGGCGACACCCGCGTCAGCGGCCCGCAGGAGCACCTCCTCCACCTCGTCCGGCGCGAACATGGTGAGGTGGGCGTGCGAGTCAACCCACCGGGAAGGCGCGACGGCTGCGACGTCGTCTCTACAGTTCACGCCACGGAGTCTAGCAGAGGGGCTCCGGCGGGACGGTGTCGCGACATCTTTGCTAGACTCGCCCCACTATGGACGAAGCACTCCTTTATCACCGGTTGCACTTCGCCTTCACGGTGACCTACCACTACCTCTTTCCGCAGCTCACCATGGGTCTAGCTCTGCTCATCGTGGTGCTGAAGACCCTGGGGTTGCGTACCGGGGAAGCGGTGTGGGACGACAGCGCCCGCTTCTGGGCGAAGATCCTGGGGATCAGCTTCGCCATGGGCGTGGTCACCGGGATTCCCATGGAGTTCCAGTTCGGCACGAACTGGGCACGCTTCGCCGACGCCGCCGGCGGGGTCATCGGCCAAACGCTGGCCATGGAAGGTATGTTCGCCTTCTTCCTGGAGTCGGCCTTCCTCGGCCTCTTCATCTTCGGCGAGCGCAAGCTCTCCAAACGCGCCCACTGGTGGGCGGCCTTCCTGGTGTTCTTCGGCTCGTGGCTCTCCGGATACTTCATCATCGCCACCAACGCATGGATGCAGCATCCGGTGGGCTACACCGTCGGACCGGACGGCGCGATCCTCCTCAACAGCTTCACCGCGTTGGTCTTCAATCCCTGGATCCTCTGGCAGTACACCCATAACATGATCGGCGCGGTGGTGACCGGCAGCTTCGTGATGGCGGCGGTGGCCGCCTTCTTCCTCCTCACCCAGCGGCACGAGCGCCACGCCAGGGCGTTCCTCAAAGTGGCGGTGGTCGTTGGCCTGATCGCCTCGGTACTCCAGGCCTTCCCCACCGGCGACCGCCAAGCCTACAACGTCGCGACCCACCAGCCCGAGGCCTTCGCCGCCATGGAGGGCCTGTTCCGCACCGAGCGGGGCGCGCCCATCGTCCTCGTCGGTCAGCCCAACATGAAGGCGTTGTCGCTTGACAACCCGCTCTACGTGCCGAAGATGCTGAGCGTCCTCACCCACCGGCGCTTCGATGCAGAGGTGAAGGGGCTCGAGGACTTCCCCCGCGAGGACTGGCCCGACAACATTCCACTGCTGTACTACTCGTACCACATCATGGTGGGTCTGGGGACGATCTTCATCGCCGTCATGTTCTTCGCCGGCCTCCTCCTGTGGCGCGGCAGCCTGCACCGCAACCGGCCCATGCTGTGGGCGCTGATGCTCGCCATGCCGTTTCCGTTCATCGCCAACACCGCCGGCTGGCTCACCGCCGAGCTGGGCCGGCAACCGTGGCTGATCTGGAAGCTGATGCGCACCAACGGGGGTTACTCGCACATGGTATCCGCCGGCAACACCCTGTTCACCCTCATCGGCTTCATGGGGATGTACACGGTGCTGAGCATCCTCTTCCTGTTCCTGGTGCGGCGGCTCATCGAGCAGGGGCCCGGTGCGGCAGGCGAGGGGGAGGCGTGATGGAGACGCTGTGGTTCTGCCTCGTGGCGATCATGTTGACCATGTACGTGGTCTTCGACGGCTTCGACCTGGGCGCCGGCATCGTCCACCTGTTCGTGGCCCGCACCCAGGAGGAGCGGTCTCAGGTGATGCACAGCATCGGGCCGGTGTGGGATGGCAACGAGGTGTGGCTGCTCGCCGCCGGCGGCACCCTCTACTTCGCCTTCCCGATTCTGTACGCCTCCAGCTTCAGCGGCTTCTACCTGCCTCTTGTGATGGTGCTGTGGCTACTCATCCTCCGCGCCGTGGGCATCGAGTTCCGACACCAGCTCGAGACCCCGGTGTGGATCCAGTTCTGGGACGTCGTTTTCGCGGGCGCAAGCATCCTGCTGGCTGTGTTCTACGGCGCGGCGCTCGGCAACGTCGTGCGCGGCGTCCCGCTGGGGCCCGACCACTACTTCTTCGAGCCTCTCTGGACCGACTTCAAGATCTCCCAGACCACCGGCGTCCTCGACTGGTACACGGTTGTGGTGGGTGTGGCCGCTTTGGCCGCCCTCACCCTTCACGGCTCACTCTGGGTGCGCTACAAGACCATCGGCGCTGTCCACCGGCGCGCCACCCGCGCGGCGCACCTCGCCTGGTGGGCAACGGTGGCCACAACGGCTCTGGTCACCGCCACCACCTTCTCGGTCCAGCTGCAGGTCCCCCTGAGCCTGTCGCTGCGCCCGTGGGGCTGGGTCTTCCCCGCCCTCGCCCTCGTCGGACTGGCCGGGGTCGCGGTGCTACTGCGCTCGGAGCGGGAGCTGGCGACCTTCCTCGCCAGTTGCCTGTATGTGGTGGGGATGCTCACCAGCGCCGCCTTCGGGCTGTACCCCTACGTGCTCCCCGCCCTCGGCGGCCCCGAGCTGGGGCTCACCGTCCACAACGCTGCCGCCGCCGAGTACGGCCTCAGGGTCGGTCTCGGCTGGTTCATCCCGGGACTGATCCTGGTGGCCGTGTACTTCACCTTCGTCTACCGGAAGTTCGCAGGCAAGGTGGAGGCCGAGGGGGAGGGCTACTGAGCGGCGGGGGCGCCGATTGCGTCACCCGTCTTGGGCCTTGTGAAAAAAATCGTATAATGCGCGCGCCGGTGCCGCCGGCCAGTGGACTTCTTCGAGCCTGAAGAGAGTTCCTGCTGGTGGATCGCGGCAGCAGAGGAGGGCGCCGATGCGACAACCCGACGGCAGCTCCGACGTCCTGACCACCCGGGTCGACGCCATGCTCGGCTGGGTGCGCAAGAACAGCCTGTGGCCGTTGCCGTTCGGCACGGCCTGCTGCGCCATCGAGTTCATGTCGGTGGTGTCGTCTCACTACGATCTCTCGCGCTTCGGCGCCGAGGTGGTGCGATTCTCGCCGCGTCAGTCGGATCTGATGATCGTGGCGGGCACGATCAACGACAAGATGGCCCCCGTGGTCAAGCGCGTGTACGACCAGATGGCCGAGCCCAAGTATGTGGTGTCGATGGGCGCTTGCGCCTGCACGGGCGGGTTCTACCGCGCCTACCACGTGGTCCAGGGAGTGGACGAGTTCATTCCGGTGGACGTGTACGTCCCGGGCTGCCCGCCCACGCCGGAAGCGCTCATCCACGGCATCCTCAAACTCCAGGAGATGATCCAGCGCGGGGAGACGCAGTATGACCGTCTCAAGTCCAAGCAGCGTAAGACCTCAGCCACATCCTCTGGCTGAGCTGTTTCCGTCCGAGGCCGAGGTCGCCATCCGCGACGCAGCCGACGGGCACACGGAGCTGGTGGTGGAGCGTGAGCACCTCCTGGAGGTGCTGCGCACCCTCAAGGAGCGCCCCCAGCTGGCGTGCAACCTGCTGGTCGACGTGTGCGGGGTGGACTACCCCGACCGCGACCGGCGCTTCGAGATCGTGTACCACCTCGCGAGCCTGGAGCACGGCCACCGCTTCAGGGTGAAGGTACCGCTCGCCGAGAGCGACCCTGTGGCCCCGTCGGCGTACGGCATCTGGAAAGCGGCCGACTGGTTCGAGCGTGAAGCCTGGGACATGATGGGCCTGCGCTTCGAAGGCCACCCCAACCTCCGGCGGATCCTCTGCCACGAGGCGTTCCAGGGCCACCCCCTGCGTAAGGACTATGACCCCGGCCAACGCTGGCTGTGCACCGAGGCCGACGTGATGGTGCCGGACTGGGTTCGTGATGCGCCACCGGGCGACGACCAGTTCGAGACTCAGATCCTCAACCTCGGCCCGTCACATCCCGCCACCCACGGCACGTTGCGTACCGTGATGCGCCTGGACGGCGAGGTCATCACTCGCGCCGAAGCGGAGATCGGCTACCTCCACCGCTGCTTCGAGAAGATGTCCGAGACCCACGGCTGGCAGCAGGTGATTCCCTACACCGACCGCCTCAACTACTGCTCCAGCATGCTCAACGGCGTCGGCTACGCCATCGCGGTGGAGCGTCTGCTGGGCATCGAGGCGCCGCCGCGGGCCAGAGTCGTGCGGGTGATCCTGTCCGAGCTCTCCCGCCTCATGGACCACGCGGTGTGCCTCGGGGCCAACCTCGTGGACCTCGGGGCGCTCACCAACTTCTGGTACTTCTTCCAGCCCAGGGAGGAGATCTACGGGCTTCTCGAGGCCTGCGCCGGTGGCCGCCTCACCGTCTCCTACGCCCGCATCGGCGGCCTCGCCCACGACGTCCCGGCCGACTTCGAGGAACGTGTCCGCTACCTCCTCGACTACATCCCGCCGTTCGTCGACGACGTCGACCGCCTGATCACCACCAACAAGATCTTCCGCGACCGCACCGAGGGTGTGGGGGCGATCACCGGCGAAGAGGCGCTGGCCTGGGGATGGACCGGCCCCTGCCTGCGCGCCTCCGGCATTCCCTACGACGTCCGCAAGGCGCATCCCTACGGCGGCTATGAGGACTACGACTTCGAGGTGCCGGTGGCGACTAGCGGCGACACCTACGCGCGCTACCTGGTCCGGATGGAAGAGATGCGCCAAAGCCTACGGATCATCCGGCAGGCCGTCGACAACCTCCCCGACGGACCGGTCATCACCGACGACCACCACGTGGCGTTGCCGCCCAAGGAGAAGGTCTACACCGAGATGGAGTCGCTGATCTGGCACTTCAAACTCATCTTCGAAGGCATCAAGGTACCGGCGGGCGACGGTTACACCTTCGTCGAAGGAGCCAACGGCGAGCTTGGGTACTACATCGTCTCCGACGGCAGCGGCCGGCCCTACCGCATCAAGGTGCGGCCGCCCTGCTTCGCCATCTACCAGGCGTACCAGCACATGCTGCCCGGTCACATGGTGGCCGACGCCATCGCCATCCTGGGCAGCCTCAACATCATCGCAGGGGAGCTCGACCGATGAAGAACGCCGCTGCCCTGTCCGACGTGCCGACCGTCAACGTCGACCGCGGCCGGATTCCCTTCACCGAGCGAATCTACCTGGGTCCGGTGGTGCGGGGGCTGTTGGTCACCCTTCGTCACTTCGTACGCAACATCTTCGGGCATCGGGACGTCGCCACGATTCAGTATCCCGAGGAGCGGAGGGAGTACTCCGAACGGCTGCGCGGGCGCCACATCCTCACCACCAAGCCCGACGGCTCGGTGCGCTGCGTGGCCTGCTACATGTGCGAAACCGTGTGCCCGGCCGACTGCATCCACATCGTGGCGGAAGAGGACCCCACCACCACAGTGGAGTGGGAGAAGCGGCCCAAGGTGTTCGAGATCGACCTCCTGCGCTGCGTATTCTGCGGCTACTGCGTGGACGCCTGCCCCAAGGAGGCCCTTATCATGAGCCGCGAGCACGACATGTCGTTCGCCTCTCGCGAGGACGCGGTGGTCGGAATCGAAGAGCTCAAGCAGAAAGGCCCCATCGAGGAGCAGGACCTCGGCTACCGTCCCTACTTCTGACGCCGGAGCAGCGGCATTGGCTTGGCTGTGAGCCCCCCGGCTCGGCAGCCGACGCGGGGAACGCGACCGCAAGCTCGAAGGTTTGTTGCGACGTCATCGCCGCCTGCACGGTGCGAACTGGGCTACCGGTGAGGGAGTGTTCTCGGGGCCTCCCGGTGTTGTTCGTGACGAGGCCGATCCGATCGCGAAGAGCGTTGTTGGAGACCGGGTCCCGGTGATAGCATGAAGGTGAACCCTCAAGGAGGCGCGGGATGATAAGTGACCGCGAGACCACACCGACCGCAGAAGTCAGCTACGACGAGTTGCTCCGCCAGCACAGGGAGTACGAGACGCGGTTGCACGAGCTGACTAGCAAGGCGTGGCTCACACCCGACGAGGAGATCGAGGAGAAGCGCATCAAGAAGCTCAAGCTCCTCGTCAAGGACCAGCTTGCGAGCCTGCGCAGCCAGGGCTGAGAGACACCCCCAGCCCCATGATCGCCCCGGAGGGCTGGCCCTTCATTCTCTTTCCCGCGTTCGCAGGCGTGGTACTCACAATCTTTGGCGAGCCGTACTTCGGCTGGGGCCTGGTCGCGGTGGGCTTGCTCGCGCTCCTGCTGTTCCGTGATCCGATACGCACCTGCGGCGGACCTCCACGGATCGTGTGCGCGCCCGTCGACGGGAGGGTGATGCTCATCGAAGATACCGCCGAGAGCCCCGACCTCCGCCGTCTGGGCATCCTCGTCTCGTGGCGCGACGTCCACGTGGTGAGGGCTCCCCAAAGCGGAGTGTTGGACCGGCTCGATCGCCGCCCGCATGGCATCCGGGGCGCCTGGAGCACAGCGGCGGGCGGCTTCGCGCTGTCCCTCGACGCCACTCGCCCACTGCGCCCGGTCCTCGACCGGCGCCTCGGTGAGGAGATGACCCGGGGCGAGCGGCTGGGTCTGCTGCCCCTGGGTGGCCGCGTGGAGCTCCGGCTTCCCGCCTCGGCCCAGCTGCTCGTGGCGGTGGGCGACCGGGTCCGTGCCGGGCACAGCGCGGTGGCCACCATTGAGGAGACGGAGGTTTCATGAGAGCACGCCGACGCGCGCCTCGTCCGCGCACCGGGGAGCGCCTGCGCCGCGGGGTCTACCTGATCCCCTCGCTGTTCACCGTCGCAAACATCTTCGTGGGCTTCTACTCACTGGTGGCGACGGCGCGGGGAGACTTCGAGACCGCCGCCGTTCTCATCCTCATCGCCGTTGTCGCCGACTCGCTGGACGGGCGCATCGCCCGCCTCACACACACCACAAGCTCGTTCGGCGAGGCCTATGACTCGCTCGCCGACGTGCTCTCCTTCGGCGCCGCTCCGGCCCTGCTCGCCTACAAGTGGGGCCTCTGGCAAAAACCCCGGCTCGGCCTGGCGGTGGCCTTCCTCTTCCTGGTAGGCGGGTCCATCCGCCTCGCGCGCTTCAACTCCCAGGCCAAGGACCCCAGCTTCTTCAAGGGAATGCCGATCCCCGCCGGAGCCGCCGCGGTCGCCCTCATCGTGCTCGAGTCACCAGCCCCGGTTCAGGACCCCGCCTTCCTCCTGCTGGTGGCGGGATTCGTGCTGGCCCTGGCGTTGCTCATGGTCTCCACTCTTCCCTACCGCTCCTTCAAAGACTTCAACCTGCGCCGACGTCTGCCGGTGACGATCTTCTTCGCCATCGCCACCGTGTTCGCCCTGCTCACGTTCGCTCCGATTCACGTGATGTCCCTGCTGCTCGTGGTCTACATTTTGTCGGCCCCGCTGGCAGTGCTCATGCGTACCCGCTCCCGCGGCGACGGCGCGTCGCCCGTTGCCGAAGAAGCGCCGACCGAGGAGATCCTGTGACCCGACTCGCTGTCATCGACCCCCTCACCCTGCTGGGCCGCGAGCTTCTCGAGCTCCTCCCCCGCTACCCTTCCCTGGGCGGCGAGCTGGTATTCGTCCACACCGACGAGGACGACGAGCACAAGATCGCCGAGCTCGGCGGCGGGCCCGGCCTGGTACCGCCCCTGGACTCTCCAGCGCAGCTCCACGGCTGTGACGCCGTCCTCTCCCTCGCCGTCGCCGACACACCGCGCATCGACGTCCTCGAGTCCTTTCTCGACGCCGCACCCGCGGTCCCGTTCGTCGACGCGGGCCGCCTCGAGCGATTCTGGGACCGTCTCGAGCCCTTGGCCGGGCCTGCCGGTGCACACTCCACCCGCGCGGCGCGCGTCGCCCACCCATCGTTGCTGGCCGCCGTGGCAGTGGTGGAGCCCCTCGACGCCCTCGAGCTGGAGGGGCTCTCGGTGGCCGCGGTCGAGCCGGTTTCGAGCCTCGGTGCCGCCGCTGTGGACGGCCTCGCCAGCCAGGCCACCGCCCGGCTCTCGGGCGTACCGGTCGCCGAGCAGCTGGCCGGCCAGGTGCTCGCATTCGGTGCCGTCGACCTCCCCGCCGAGCTGCTGGTGGAGGATTTGGCACGGATGCTGGGCGGGCGCTCGGTGGCGGTCTGCCGTAGCCTCACCGGCGTCTTTCATGGGCACCAGGCCCATCTCGGCCTGCGCTTCGCACAACCAGTGCGAGTGGACGAGCTGGTGGAGCTGTGGCGAGGCAGCACCCTCCTGGCCCTGGCTGACCCGCCCCTGCGCCTGGAGGACGTCATCAACCGCGAGGCCGTTCTCCTGGGACTCCCACACGTCTCCGCGGACGGACGCACCGTGGCGGTCACCGCCATGGTCGACGGCATGAGTCTCGGCGGTGCCCTCTCCGCCCTGGAAATCCTGCAATCGTTCCTCTAACATTACGGTTCCCCGAAAACTGAAGGAGGCCGAGCATGAGCAGTCCTCTCGACACTCTCGAACCAAAGCACGTCTGGTCGCACTTCGACGCGATCCGGCAGATCCCGCGTCCCTCGAAGCACGAGGAGCGCATCGCCGCCCACGTCGTGGCATGGGCCGAGAAGCGCGGCTTTGAGGTGGTCCGCGACGCAGCCGACAACATCGTCGTGAAGGTGCCGGCCACGCCCGGGCATGAGTCGGCGCCAACCGTGGTGCTGCAGGGCCACCTCGACATGGTCGCCGAGAAGAACTCCGACGTGACCTTCGACTTCATGCAGGATCCCATCCAGGTTGCGGTGGAGGGCGACTGGGTGACTGCGGTGGGCACCACCCTGGGCGCCGACAACGGCGTTGGCGTAGCCGCCTCCATGGCGGTCGCGGACGACCCCGAGGTCGTGCACGGGCCCCTCGAGATCCTCTGCACCATGGACGAGGAGACCGGCCTCACCGGCGCCATGCAGCTGGACCCTGACATTCTCAAAGGGCGGATCATGCTCAACCTCGACACCGAGGAGGACGGCGCAGTGTACTTCGGCTGCGCCGGCGGTGCCGACTCCACGGCCGAGTTCCCCATCTCGCGGCGCAAGGGTCTCATGGGGACGATCCCGCTCAAGCTCTCGGTGCGCGGCCTCAAGGGCGGCCACTCCGGCCTCAACATCGACGAGAACCGCGGCAACGCGGTCAAGCTGGCAACCCGGGTACTGCTCGCCGCCATCGACCGCGGCCTCGAGCTGGACCTCGTCTCCATGGAAGGTGGCTCCAAGCACAACGCCATCCCACGCGAGTGCTTCGCGGTGGTCCGTATGCCCAAGGCAGCCCGCGCTGAGTTCGACGAGGTGGTGAACGAGCGCCTCACCGCCTTCCGCGAGGAGTTCGGATCCATCGAGCCCGAGCTCGCGCTCGAGGTCGAGGAGCTGGACGATACGCCCGAGGTCGCCGAGCCCATGAACGTCCATGCCCGCGACCACATCCTGCACGTTCTCAACGGTCTCCCCCACGGCGTCCTGGCCATGTCGCGCGAGGTCCCCGGCCTCGTGGAGACGTCCAACAACGTGGCGGTGATCCGCACCGAGTCGGAACGCGCCGTGCTCACCACCTCACACCGTTCGTCGGTGATGCCGGCGCTGTACGCGGTGCAGCAGCAGGTGCGCTCGATCTGCCGGCTCGGCGGCGCAAAGGTCGAGGTGCACGACGCGTACCCTGGCTGGAAGCCGAACCCCGACTCTCCGATCGTCAAGCAGACGGTGAGCGTGTACGAAAAGCTCTTCGGCACCCGGCCGGGCCTCAAGGCGATCCACGCCGGCCTGGAGTGCGGTCTGCTGCTGGAGAAGGTGCCTGGCATGGACATCGTCTCCATCGGACCCGAGATCCACGGCGCCCACTCCCCCGACGAGATGGTGCAGATCTCGTCGGTGCAGAAGTTCTACAAGCACCTCAAGGCGGTGCTGGCGGAGCTGGCGTAGCCCTACCCGCCCCCCACCCGGTGATGAAGTGATGGGGTGATGAAGTTCCCCCCGCCCGCCCTTCGGGGCTACGGCGGGGGGCTTTCTTTGCACCTTCCCGCTCCTCGGCGGGCTCGCCGTCAGCCTCTCTGCGAACCTCGGGCGTTACGTCTACCGGGTGGTGGGTGGGAGGGTCCTCATCACCTCGTCACCTCATCAAGTGAACGCCTCGTAGTCCTCCGCCAGGAAGCGCTCTACGAGCTCGCTGACCGCTGCCTCGTCGCTCACCATCATGTCCAGCTGGCGGGCGCAGGCCATGAGGCGCCCGAGGAGGGCGAGCCCCTCGGCACAGTCGGCCTGTGGGCGCCCCCGCATCCACGCGGTGACCAGGTCACCGCGGCGGTCCACACCGAAGCGCGCGCCCCGTAGGACATCGGCCAGGAACCGGGCTCGCAGGTCGCGGCGCTCCATGCTGGCGCCGCCGCCGCGGAAGCGGAAGTTCACGACGTTGGCCTCCGTCTGCTCCAGCACGAGCGCGTCGATCATGGCGAAGTGGTAGGCCAACCGGGCGTTGAGATTGAGATAATCGGGAGCGACGATGACGTAGTTGCGGCCACCCAGCTCCCGCGGCCCGCGCGCCGACCCCGTCATGGCCGTGCTCACCACCGAGGCAAACCCGCCCAGATTCACTTGGCTCCGGCCCGCCCAGCTCACCCTCGGGTCGGAGGCTCCGCGCCAGAAGGCGGTGAACGGCTTGGAGACGATGTCCCCCGGCGCCACTCTGTGCTTCCGGCCGACGCCCGACGGCACCGCACCGCCGAGGTCGAGAACCTCGAGGTGAAGGGGCAGCGGGGTCTCGAGGCGATACACCGCACCGGTCCCTTCCCGTGCGGCCGCGTCGCCCAGGGCGAACAGCGCGGCCACCGCCCGCTCGTGGGTGTACCGGACGATGTCGTGCACCGAGCGGCAGCCAGCCGGCCGGAAGGCGCGCGCCGAGGGATCCACGAGGTTCAGCGTGATCACCCGGTCGCGCAGCACACCCCCGCGGTCGCCTCCGCGCCGGTGCTCCACCCGGTCGCCACGCCGATCCCGCCGCCCCGGCCACAGCGTCTCCGGGTACACGGTCCGCTCCCCGGCGTCCAGCGAGACTGCCTGGCCGTCGCGGAAGCGCTCGGTAGCGCCGGTGACCCCGGCCAGGGCAGGGATTCCGAACTCGCGCAGGAGGGTGGCGGCGTGACCGGCGGGATTGCCGGTCTCGGCGATCAAGCCCGCGATCCGACGCAGTACGGTGGCCACCTCGGGAGTAGCATGGGCCACCACCAACACCGCCCCGTCGGGGGTGCCGGCGAGGTCGTCTGTGCCGAGAGCCACGTACACCGAGCCAGCGGTGCGGCCAGGGCACAGGGTGGTGCCGCCCTGGTGGAGTGGCCCGGCCTCGATGGTCGGGATCGCGACCACTGCGGCAGTGGGCTCGAGGGCGAGGGGACGAGCCTGTACCAACACGACGCGGCCGTCCGGAGTGAGAACCCACTCGATGTCCTGCGGGCCTTCGAGGCTCGCCTCCGCCGCCAACCCGGCGGCGGCCAGCCGGGCGAGACCTTCGCTGCCCAACAGGGCATGCACCGCCGCCCCGCCATCCGTCGGAGCCCGCTCGCCCGCTACCCGTACCAGCTCGCCTGCGGGCTCCCTGGTAAGCAATGCCATCGCCCCGGGAACGTCACCGCGCACGAGTCCCTCGCCCAGCCCCGGCACTGCTGCCGCCAGCATCCACGAGGCGTCTGGGGAGCGCGGATCGCGGGTGTAGAGCACACCGGCCGCCCGGGCCGGGACCATCGGCTGCACCAGCACCGCCATGGGCGTCTCCACCTCGGTGAAACCGCCCGCCAGCCGATAGAGAACCGCCCGCTCCGCAAAGCGGCTGGCGAGCACGTCGCGGTAGGCATCCGCCGTTTCGCCGGGCGCGACCTGGAGCACGCTCTCGAACTGGCCGGCGAAGCTCAGGGCCCCGTCCTCCCCCACCGCACTGGAGCGCACCGCCAGCCGGCCGCAGTCCCCGAGCCCGGCGAGCCCCGCCGCCAGCGCGCGCTCCACGTCCTCGGGCAACATCGCGCTCGTAACCGCCTCGCGGGCGGCCGTCAGGCGCTCGACGAAGAGCTCACGCCCGGCCAGCAGGCTGAGGTCGCGCAGCAGCTCGCGCAGGCGCTCGGGCAGGCCGTTGGCCTCCAGTACCCGCCGATAGGCCCTCGTAGTGAGCACGAAGCCGGGTGGGACGAGCTCGGGATGCCGACGCCGCAGCTCGCCCAGATGCGCGGCCTTGCCGCCCACCAGCTCCCGCTCGCCACGTCCGATCCCGGTCAGGGGCAGCACCAGCGGCGGCGGCTCACCAACGCGACTGCGAAGGGCGTCGCGCACCGCCGCCTCCACCTGACGATGCGCGTCGTACAGGCCACGGTCGCCGCCGGCAGTGAGTGCGTTGAGCTCCTCGGCCAGGCGCAACGACCCGTCGAGCAGCGCGAACGCCGCGCAGCGCACGGCCGGCCGGTGCGGCTCCAGGTGGCGGAGGTCATCCACCAGGTCCACCATTCGCTCCAGGAGGCCGCTGTTGGCACCGAGCATGCGGCGCAGCAGCCGGTAGCGGTAGTGGAGGGTTTCACCCTCGCCATTGGCGGCGCCGCCGCTCACCGGCGAACCCCCTCGGCCGCTGTCCCCTCACCGGCGAGCACATCCGCCACGAGGGACGCGAGGAGGTCCGGCGGGGGCCCACCATCCGTCGCCGTCGTGAGGACGCCCAACACCCCCAACCGACCCGCGGCTCCCTCCATGTCGCCGACGACGACGCGCGCAACAAGGTGCTCGCCACTCGTCGCCACGGTGAAGCCGAGACGGCACAGGGCCTCTCCCGGCCACCCCTCGCGAGCGGCACCGGCCGGCCCTCCCAGGGGCCCCAGGCGGCGCAGCTCCAGCACGTACCGCTCGGGGCCGAGCCGAGCGACCACCAGGTCGTAGCCGCCGCCCCGGGGCACAACCAGCCAGGCACGCTCCTCCCGGGTAAGGGCCACGCACGGAGCGCCCGCGGGCTCGAGGCTACAGCTCGCCAGCAGCGCCTCCAGGGACGGGCGAGGCACCGACTGCGCCCCGCCGCCCTCCCCCGTCCCGCCCGGAGTGAGCTCCAACACCGCCGGCGGCCAGGCCGCCGGCTGAACGCGCAGCACCGCCTCGGCGAAGCCCCTCACGATGTGACCGGCCGCCTCTTCAACCAGGTTCTCGAGCCCCCCGGCCCCGCTCGAACCGCCAGCGAAGAGGGCGCGGCGAACGCGGCGAAGCAGCGTGTACTCGGGCTCCTCCACCCGCCCAGCCGCAGCCTGGTAGGCCAGCAGCACCTCGACTCGCCCGCTGTAGACGGTGCCGTCGTCGGCGTCCACCGTCACCTCGGTCCCACCAGGCGGCCGGCGTGCGAGCTCTCCCACTTCAGTCAGCGCCGGGATGCGGCACTCCTGCGCCAGGGCGACGACCCCCTGGTCTATTCCCCCCTCCACGAGCAGAGCGGCCGCGGTCCCGAGCTCGGGACGGACCGCCTCCGGGCCGAGACGAGTCGCCAGCACCACCTCGCCCGGGCACACCAGCGCGAGGTCGGCCGGGCTCGACACGACCCGGAGCGGGCCGGACGCAACGCCCCGGCAGACGACCTCGCCGGCCCCCGCCACCAGCACGGGCGCCGCCGCCAGCGCGGCGGCCAGCTCGCCCGGCACAACCTCCGGCCGCGCCCCCTGGAACCCCGCCGCGCGACCGGCGTCGCTCTCGGCGATGAGCGCCCGGGTCTGCTGGTGCAGGGTGTCGAGAGCCCTCAGGAGTTCCAGGTAGTGTCCCCGTGTGAGGAGGTTGAGGTCGAGCACCACCTCCTCGGCGGCCGCCGCAGCTCGCTCGACCAGCGCAAACACGTACCGGCGATCGAGCACATAGCCGCCGCCCTGCTTGGTGGCGGCATCTCCCGCGAGCTCGTACACCCGTGCTGCGGCCTCGAGAGCATGGGCGACACGGAGCGCACGGCGGTCGAGAGCCGCCATCTTGGCGCCATGGTCACGCGCCACGAGGCCGTGCAGCAGCCTGCTAGCCCACATCACTCACCAGACATCTTCTCCCGCCGGTGATGCACCGCACTCGGCTGTGCCTTCTCACCTCGGCATGCTCCAGCCCTCGCGGGCCGCTACGCGGCCCCGCCGCCCCCTCCGCGGGTCCTGCGGCGCAGACGCGACCCCTCCGATGCCGTCGATCACGCGTCCGCACTCCTCGGCTCGAGGTCCCACTACGCACGGCTGTGCACCGGCCTCATGACGAACCCCGATGAGTCGTGCAGGCTGGGCGCACACTCTGCTCCTGGAAGTCGCTCTGGCGCCATGGTACACCCCGCAGTCTCGGGACGCGCTCTTGACGAAGGCGGCGAGGGCGGCGCACCATCGAGTCGGAAACCGCGACAAGGCCAGTTGCGCTTCATCGTGATCGGAGGCTCGTCATGCCGATAGTGACCATCTCCCGAGGTCCGGGAAGCGAAGGGCGGGCGCTCGCCGAGCGCGTCGCCGCTGAGCTCGGTTTCGACCTCTTCGGTCGGGAGGACCTCCTCCACGCGGCGGCCCGCCACGGCGTACCCGAGGCGCAGCTCCAGGAAGCGCTCCTCGAGGCCCCGAGCTTCTGGGACCGTCTTACCCTCGGGCGGCGCCGCTACCTGGCCTTCGTACAGGCGGCGCTCTGCGAGCGCGCCGCCGCTGACGACCTGGTCTACGAGGGCAACGCCGGCCACCTGCTGCTGGGCGGCATCGACCATCTGCTCTGCGTGCGGCTCATTGCCCCCGTGGGGCACCGCGTCGAGGTGGCCATGGAGCGCCTCGGCACGAGCCGCGCCGAGGCCGCCCGCTACGTCGAGGAGGCCGATCACCAGCGAGAGAGCTGGACTCGCAAGCTCTACGGTGTCGACTGGCTCGATCCCAACCTTTACGACCTCACGCTCAATCTCCGCACCCTCACCCTCGAGGGTGCGGTGGAGGCCACCGTGGCAATGGCCCGGCGGCCCGAGTTCTCGGCCACCGAGCCCAGCCGCCGCGCCATGGCCGATCTCCTCCTGGAGAGCCGCGTCCGCGCCGCCCTCGCCGCGGATCACCATACCGCCGCCGCTGAAGTGGCGGTGAGCGCTGACGACGGAGTGGTTGCGCTGCGCGGCCGGCTACGCCCGGCGAGCATGGTGGATGCAGTACTGGAGGTGGCCCGCGACGTCGACGGTGTCCGCGAAATCGACGACCGCAACCTCGCCGCCCCCGAGTACACCGTGTAGTCCGCGGGCGACGGGAATCGAGGTCGTCGTCACGAGAGGGCGAGCGGGAGGGGGACCTTCATCACCCCGTCACCAAGTCAGGGTGAGTCAGCCGTCAGCTTGAGGATCAGGTCTCTCAACTGACCGATCTTGAAGGGCTTGGCGATGAAGTCCACGGCACCGCCGCGCATCGCCTCGCGCGCGGTCTCGACAGTGGCGAAGCCGGTGATGACCACCACCTTGGTGGTCGGGGCATGCTCTCGCACGAATCGCAGCACGTCGAGACCGTCGGGACCCTTCATCTTGAGGTCGGTGACGAGCACGTCGAAGTGCTCCTCGGTGAGGCGGTCAATGCCCGCCTGGCTGTCTGTGTAGGTCTCCACCTCGAAACCGAGCTTCTCGAGGGCCGGCTTGAGCCGCTCGCACACGATTGGCTCGTCGTCGAGCACCAGGACCTTGCGCCCCGCCTTCATGTCGTTCCCCCCTCCCATTCGCTGTGCGGCCCTGTCCGCGACCGCCGCTCATGGATGTCGTGGCTCCTCTGTACCGCGCCCGCGCTCGAGGATCGCTGCGTAGCGACCGTCGAGGAAGCTCTCCACACACTCGTCGACGATGTCGTCGTCGCGCAGCAGGATGTCGAGCTGGCGTGTGAAGCCGATGAGCCGACCGAGCATCAAGAGACGCTCGGTCATGGCCGCATTGGGCAGCTTCTTCACCCGCGCCACCACCAGGTCACCTTCCCCCTCCACCACGAAGTCATACGCTTCCAGGATACCGCGCAGCACGCGCGAGCGGCGCGAGCGGCGGGTGAGCTCGGTGACTCCTCCGGCGAAGCGGAAGTAGATGGAGTTGTGGCTGCGGTCTGGACCCAGCACGCAGTCGATGATGTTGAAGTGATACCCGAGACGGAGGTTGAGATTGAGGTAGTCACGCGTGACCACGGCCACATTGAGCTCGGGGCGCAGCGCCAGCTGGTCGGTGAGTGCCTGAGAGCGCGTGAGGCTGGACATGAAGCCCTGGAGGTCCATGTCGGCGGGCCCGGTGGCCCACACGCCTTCCGTGGTCAGCCCCTCCGCCAGCACCTGCAGGGGTCGCGAGCGCACCTGGTCGAGCCGCACGACGCGATCCACCGCGGAGCCGGTGAGCCCGCCTCCGAGATCGACGACGATGAGGTCGAGGGGTACCGGGAGCTCGAGGCGGCGTACGTGCGGGTTCCCCGGCCGGGGGCTCAGGCGTGAGCCCTCGGCCAGCTCCTCCATCGCCTTCTCGTGAGCGAAGCGGATGATGTCGTGGTAGGTACGACAGTACTGTGGGAAGAACTCGGACCCTCGCGGATCGCGAAGGTAAAGGGGAGCGATGCGCTTGAGCATTCGCCGCAGCAGCCGGAACTCCGGCGCGTCCACGAAGCTCGCCTCCCGCAGGAGCTGATAATCGATCAGCTCGTCCACCCGGCCTTCGTAGACCACGTTCTCCTCGGTGTCGACGGTCACCTCGCCGACACCGGCGAGGAGCTCGGTGGCGTTGCCGGCATCGACGATGGCCGGTATCCGGAACTCCCGTGTGATGGCCGCCAGGTGTCCGGTCGTGGTACCGATGTCGGTGATCACCGCCGCCGCCCGAGCAACGGCCGCCGCGAGCCGAGGCGAGGAGGTCCGCGCCACGATCACTGCGTTGCGGGGAAGCGCATCGAGGTCGCCGCCGCCCATGACAAGTCGCACCGGACCCGCTGCGATGCCACGACAGGCCACCAGGCCGCGGCCCTCGAGGAGCACCCGATGGCGGCTGGTCGCCTCAGCGAGGTCGCGGTGGGCAGCGGGGGAGCGAACGCCGAGGCGCAGCGGACGGGTCTGCAGGATGAAGAGGCGCCCGTCGTCGTCGATCGCCCACTCGACATCCTGCGCCGACTTCATATAGCGCTCGATGGAGAGCGCCACCGCGGCCACTCGACCGAGCTCCTCGTCGCTCACCGCGGGCTGCCCGCGCTCCTCCTCGGGTACGCCCCGCCGTTCCACTCCGCCTCGCCGAGTCACCACGTCCATGGCCTGCTTGTGCGCCAGGCGGCGGCTCAGCACCGCGTGTGGGGCCTCACGCGCCACCTCGAAGCGGTCTACCGGCGTCGCTCCTTCCACCACCGCGCGCCCAAGACCGCAGGCGGCCGCCACAACCATGCGCTCTGTATCGGGAGAGACGGGGTCCAGGGTGTACGCCACGCCGCTGGCGCGCGCCGGCACCATGGCCAGGACGCCCACAGCCATGGCGGCGCGGGCCGGATGCAGACCGGCCTCGGCACGGTAGCTCATCACCCCCGGGGCATACAGGCTGGCGACCACCTGGCGCACTGCGTTCTCCACACCGTCGGGCGCCACGCCGAGGACGGTCTCGTACTGACCGGCAAAGCTCATCTCGCCGTCCTCGCCGAGGGCGCTGGACCGTACCGCCAATCCTCCGTCTGCCCCCCGCCGCCGCAAGGCCGCCAGGCCTCGCCGCAGGGCGCGTGCCAGGTCGCGAGGCAGCGGCGCCTCAAGCACCCGGCGACGCAGATCGGAGGCGAAGGCCGCCCTCTCGGTGGCACTCGCCGCGGCCCAGGCGGCGTCCACCCGCTCCGCGAGTGCGATCGCACCAGCCTCGGCGAGCAGGCGCTGGCACGCGTGAGCGCTCACCACGAAGCCAAGCGGTGTGCTGCAGTCGTCGAGCCGCTGCAGCGCGCCGAGACGGGCCATCTTCTCGCCCACCGCGTCGGCCAACTCCTCGCCGACCTCGGTGAGGGGGATGACCAGCTCGGCTTCGGGTACGAAGACCCGCTGCTCGAGCTCGGCCTCCACCGCACTGCTCACGCGTCTGACGGCATCCGCCAGCTGCGGGTAGCGACCACCCGTGATGGCGTTGAGGTCGAACACCACCTCCCGAGTGGCATCCTCGAGGTCGCTGGCCAAGGCGACCAGTGTGTTGCGGTCGAAGATGTACTCACCGCCCAGCATCTCGCCGGCCCGGGCGATGAGCTCGAGCACGCGGTTGTTCTCGTCCACCAGGTGGCGCAGGTCATCCAGTCGGCGCCGCAGCGTGTCCGCCGTCGTGGCGCCCTCCTGCCTCGGAAACAACCTTCGCCAGAGCGATCCCATCTCCCCGCCCCTTCGCGTTGTGCGCCCCCCGGCCGGGGGCTCAGTGGGCGTGGCCTCGCTTGCCACCGAGGCCGAACAGCAGGCCGGTGAGCAGACCGGCGGCCATGGCCACCAGCACCGCGACGATACCGTAAAGCAGCCCTCGGTTTTTTGCGGTGGCGGTAATGAACGCCGCCACCCCCGACGGCCGGAGGATCGTGGTCGCCCGGCTCACCTGCTCGACGGTGTGATCGTGGAGTGTGTAGAGGCGGACCTCGTAGGCCGCCGGGGGCACGCGCGCCGGCAGGAAGAATGCGGTCGTGAAGGTGTCCAGGCCGTGACCCGCGGGCACCAGGCGCAGCGAGCCCTCGTCGACCTGGAACACGCCCTCGTGCTCCTTCAACCGCACCAGCTCGGGAAACAGCTGGAGATCCTCCTCAACCGTGCCCTGGGCGCGGGCCACCTGCTCCCGCAGACCGTCATAGCCCAGCGCCGCCCCCCGCAGCACCCCGGCCGGGGCGAGGCCGCCCAGGCTTGCCGAGGTCCTGAGCAGGTACACCGAGGGTACGCCGGCGAAGGTCACCTCGCCGGCGTTCATCCACATACCCCAGACGCGGCCCTTGCGCTTGAGGTGGAGGCGCTGCTCAGCCCCGGAGCACAGCACTGCCGCCCCGTGTCCGGCCGGCACCCAGCCCTGCACGTGCAGGGTGGCGCCACGGTAGAAGAGGTTGAGCTGGACTTCGGCGGGGGTGACGACGACTGTGGGGCTCAGGGGGACGCGGGCCGGGGCGCCGGTCTGCGCGGCGGCAGGTCCGGCGACGGCGGTTGCCAGGGCGACACCCAGCAGCGTCATTCTGCTTCGGCCGTGGCGGACCAAGCTCTGTGGTACGCGGGTTTCGGGGTTCGCCATGGCGTCAGTGCCCCCCCACGTACGTCAGCATGATGTCCGGCCGCATGAGAAGGCCAGCGAGCATCTTGACCATTACCACCAGAACGATGACCGCCATGAGGATCTTGAGCTGGTCGGCACGCAGTCGGGTGCTCACCTTGGCGCCGATCTGGGCCCCTACCACCGAGCCCACCAGCAGGATGAGGGCCAGCACCACGTCGACGGTGTGGTTCACCTTGGCCTGGAGAATGGTGACGTTGATGCAGGTGGCGAGGATCTGGAACAGGCTGGTGCCCACCACCACGTGCATGGGCATGCGCAGGAGATAGACCATCACGGGCACCATGATGAAGCCGCCGCCCACTCCCATGACCGCGGCCAGGGCACCCACCAGAACACCGAAGAAGAGCGGCAGCAGGGCAGAAAAAGTGACGTTGGAGCGAGCAAAGTGGACCTTGAGAGGGAGTGCGTCCATCAGGCGGGCGACCGCCGACGGCCCCGAGTCGCCAGCGCCCGGCCGGCGCTCCCGCGTGCCCCGCAGCCCCTGGAGGCTCTCGAAGAACATGTAGCTGCCGATCCCGCCCAACATCACCACGTAGGTCACCGTGATGACGAAGTCGGCCTGACCGAGGCTGCGCAGCAGCTTGATGAGCCAGACACCCACCGTGCCGCCGGCCACACCGCCCACCAGGAGCAGCAGCCCCATGCGGAAGTCCACGGACCCCGCACGGGCGTGGGCGTAGGTCCCCGAGGCCGACGCGGCCACGATCTGGTTGGAGTCCGAGGCGGCGGCAATCGTCGCCGGCACCCCGATCATGATGAGCAGCGGGGTCATGAGGAAGCCGCCGCCAACACCGAAGAGCCCCGACAGGAACCCTACCAGTCCGCCCAGACCAAGCAGGAGAAAGACGTTGACCGCGTTACCCGCGATCGGCAGGTAGATCGAAAGGTTCATGGACTCGCTCCCGACGCCGGCCCCACCGCCCTCTCCACGGGGAGGTTCATTGCGAAGGTGGTACCCCGCCCCACCTCGCTCGCCACGGTCAGCCGGCCGTTGTGCTTCTCGACGATGCTGTAGCTCACTGCGAGGCCCAGACCGGTGCCCTCCCCGGCCTCTTTGGTGGTGAAGAACGGATCGAATATCTTGGACAACACCTCCGCGGGGATCCCCGTGCCGGTGTCGCTGACCTCCAGGCATACGAAACCGTCATCCTCCCCGGCGCGCGCTCGCACCGTGAGGCGCCCGCCATCGGGCATGGCCTGGAAGGCGTTGACGAAGAGATTGAGGAGAACCTGCTGCAGGGCGCGGGGGTTGCCCAGCACCGAGGGCAGGCTCTCATCCAGGTCAAGCGTCACCGCCACGTCGCCGAGGGCAAGCTCGCTGCTCACCAGCTTCAGGGTCGACTCCACCAGCCACGGGATTCCCACGGAGGTGGCGGCCGGCCGGTCCTTGCGAGTGAAGTCGAGGAGCTGCCGCACCGTGGAGCTGGCCCGCTCCACCTGGGTGTCGATCTGCTCGAGAAGGCGACGCGCCTCCTCCGGCTGCAGGCTCTCGAGGTCCTCGATCAGTGCCTCCACGTTGAGGCTGATGTTGTTGAGGGGGTTGTTGAGCTCGTGTGCGATGCCAGAGGTGAGCGTTCCCACCACGGCCATCTTCTCCGACTGCACCAGTCTCTCCTGGTGCACCTTCAGCTCGTGCATCATCCGGTTGATGGCCATGGCCACGTTCGAGAACTCGTCTCGGTAGCGGCGCACCGGCGTGATCGGCGAGTAGTCACCGTGGCCGATCCGCTCCATGTATGCCATGAGGCGGCGCAGGGGATGGATAACCAGCCGGGTCAAGTAACCGGCCACCAGAACCATGGTCAGCAACATCACCACCAGGAAGGCCACGGCCGCCACCATGAGAGCGTGCAGCACCGCGTGCATGGCAGTACGCAGGCGATCCACCAGGGCGCTGGCATCGGCGACGATCTGGGCGCCGTGGCGCCGCAGCCTCGCCTCCAGGGCGAGTCTCTCGGTACTGCCAGGGCCGATCCCCATGTGGGTGAGGCGGTCGAGGGCCTCGAGGCCGTCGCCGTAGACGTGCAGCACCTCGTGCATGGCGGTGAGCCGCTGCTCACCGAGCACATCTTCAAGCTCCTCCTGGTTGCGTTCGACGTAGGCGTCGGCAGCCTGGAAGTTGGTCAGCGCGTCGTCGAGATTGGTGCCGTAGAGCAAGAAGTTCTTCTCGAAGCGACGGGCCTGCTGGATCTCGAACTCGTAGTTTGCCGCCCGCTCGAGAGCAGACTGCTGTTGCTTGAGGCGGACCAGCAGGACCACCATCGCCACCGTGGCGCAGGCGAGAAGCACGAACAGCGCCGTAAACACAGCGACGATGCGGGCGGCGACACTGAACCGCGGGCGCTCGACCAGGGCCCGCTGAGCCTCCGCCTCACCTGGTACCGGTGATGCCGGAATCCCGCCGTCGGGTTCAGTCTCAGAATTCTCCGATGTGAAGACGTTCACAAGGTAGAATCGTTACACTTTCTGGATGGCGCGTCAATGCTCTCAGGGCGGACGGGGACCGTCCGATCACCGTTCATCCATCCATGCAGCTGAATGGAGGGTGCTCCCGCACCCTCGGGGCTCCGCGGCGTGCCCCGAGCAATCGGGCGGCCCTCATCACCTCGTCACTTCACCACCCCGCCACCGGTGGTTGGGGCGGGGGACTCCTCCACCTTCGCCCACAGCGCTGCACCATCGGCCGCCGCCATGCGCCGGACGTTGTACACGCCCGTTCCCACGGCCACCGGCCGCTCCTCGTCGTCCGGATGGTAGGCGCGCAGCTCCACCACCCCAACGCGGTTGCCCAGTCGGACGACCGCCGCGCGGGCCCGCAGGGTCTCGGTGCGGGCCGGCCGCAGATAGTCCACCCGCAGGTCGACCGTGGAGACCCGGTCGTTGCGCCCAAGCAACGACCACACTGCCGCTCCCCCACAGGTGTCGAGCAGCGAGGAAACCACACCGCCGTGCAGAGCCGGCAGCTCCGGGTTCCCAACCAGCTCCTCCCGAAAGGGGATCTCCATCACCGCGGTGCCGGACTCGAGCGAGAGGAAACGCATGCCGAGAAACCGCACGAAAGGTACGATGGTCTCGAACAGGCGGATGATCCTATGCTCCGGAGCCAAGCTCATGCGCACCCTCCGTTCGAGCGTACCAGCCGGCCGACATTGTGCCACGAAGACCGTTACCCGTCTCAGATCCAGGTTGTTCGATGCTCAGATTCCCGAGCTTGGAGTGTCCGGTATCACCTTGTCCACGCGGTAAACCATGGCATCCTTGAGACAGGTTTGGAGGACGTCTTGTAATGCGCCTGCTCAGCGGACCATGGCGGCGATCCGTCTCCAAGGACGGAGCCGGTGGCAATGGGGAGCGGCCGGTCGGTCTGGCCATGGTGCTCGATCTCGACGGCGAGCTCCAGGCTCGGCTCCGCCCCCTCCTGGCCCGCCGTGGTCTCGCGGTGGAAGAGGCCCGGCGTGCGGGCGAGGCTCTGTCTCGACTCGAGACGCGCACCTTTCGACTCGTGGTATGCGGCTACCCACTGGCCGACATGGTCCTGCGGCAGTTCCTCGATCGCCTGCGGACGCCAGCCAGCGCCAGCCGCCGCTCGTCGGTCCTGGTGATGGCACTCCCGGAGCTCGCCGCCGCCGCCGAGCAGATGGTGAGCCGAGGTGCCAACGCGGTACTGCCGCGCCACGCACCAGAGGGCCTGCTCTCCGCCACCCTCGAGCGTCTCACCAGCGTCGCCCCGCGCGCCCGCGTCGCGTGGCCGGTCACCGTGAGCCTACCCTCCGGGCCTCGCCTTTGTGGCGAGGCCGTGAACGTGTCGATCTCGGGTGCGCTTCTCGCCTGTCCGGGTCGGCCCCGCGTCGGCGCCCACTGCCTCATCGAGCTGGCCGCCGCCGGCTTCGACCAGCCGATTGCCGCCACCGCCCGGGTTGTCCGCCACGCGATTCCGGGGCGCGAGTCCACGGGTGACTTCGCGGTCTGCTTCGAAGGCCTCGAGCCCGTGGCCGCCACCCGTCTGGAGCAGGCGCTGACGATCTGACACACGCCAGCGCTCGTTTCAGGCAGTCGTGACGACAAGCCCCCGCAGCGCCGACGCTGCCGGATCAGCAGGCACGCAGACCACAAGTACCGGGCTGCCCATCGGCGACCCCCCGGCCTCGCTCGTGCCGACGTTCCCGGTACAGCCAGGACCTGCCCGCCGTCCCCTACGACGCCGGCGAGATGGCGATCCTCCCGGCGTAGGCGAGCGCGGCTAAGCCCTGGAGGGTCTCGAACTCGTCGAAGGGCGAGCGAGAAAGAATCTCGGCCACGGTGGCACGACCGTCAACGAGCCCCAGGACCTCGTTTTCCCAGGTGCTGATGTCGTGCGGCGACCAGCCCTCCGCCCCCGGGAGCTGCTGCGGTACGACCTCGTAGCTGGGGATGACCTCCGCCAGCCGCGGCCACTCATCCAGGCGCCGTACCCCTTCCATGACGATGGTGCTCACCGACGTGTTGAGGTGGATGTCGTAGAGGTGGGCGCGATCGGTGTCGTCGAAGGTGAACCAGCCCTCGGTGATGCGGAAGCTGCCGTAGATGATCTCCAGCACCTGGCGCCGGATGGCGGTCACCAACTGCGTATCGGTGACGAGGCCCTGGTCCACCAGGATCTCTCCATGACGACGGCCGTTGCCCACCACCTGACCGGTGCGCTCGTTCTCCTCGGGGGTGATCCACCCCCGCCGCACCAGATAGCGACCGAGGGATGCCTGCGGGTCGGTGGAGCTTGCGAAGACGATGTCACCGTCGCGCCAGCACAGCCGCCGCTCGGCCATGGCTCCCTCCTCGTGGAGCATCAACGTTCCGGTCTTGCGGAGCATCGACAGGAAGCTCAGTACGTCCGGAACACTGATGGCTGCCAACGAGCCCTTGAGAACCATCTCCGGCATAGCTACACATCCCCTGGCCGACCGGTCGTCAGCCATGACAGCTTGGATACGCGACCTTCACCAGGAATTGTACAACCACCGCCGCCAGGCTTCGCCTGAAGCCCCGGTCATCTCCGCTGCTCAGGTCTGCAGGACGCCTTGGCGGAACGGCCGGAGCTCGGGGTTGTGGGCGCACGCCTCGAGGCAGCGGACGAGGACCGCCCGGGTGTCGCGGGGGTCGATGATCTCGTCCACCCAGAGGCGGGCTGCGGCATAGCGGGGATCCATGGCCGCCTCGTAGTGTGCCTGGATTTCCGCCAAGCGCTGCTGCTTCTCATCGTCGCTGACGTCGTCGCCGCGGTTCTTGAGCTGGATGGCGAGGAGCGTGCGCGAGGCCTGCTCGCCCCCCATCACCGAGATCGACGCCGACGGCCAGGCGAAGAAGAAGCGCGCCCCGTAAGCCCGCCCGCACATGGCGTAGTTGCCGGCCCCGTAGGAGTTGCCGACGAAGACGGTGAGCTTGGGCACCACCGAGTTGGCGACGACGTTGACCAGCTTGGCGCCGTCCTTGATGATCCCCTCCCGCTCCGCCTTGGACCCCACCATGAAACCGGTGACGTCCTGGAGGAACAGCAGGGGGATGCCCTTCTGGTTCATCAGCTCCACGAAGCGGGCGGCCTTGTCGGCGGCATCGGGGTAGATCACCCCGCCGATCTGCATCTCGCGCTCGCGCGACTCGAGGCCCCGGCGCCGATGCACGATCTGGCGCTGGTTGGCGACCACGCCCACCGCCCAGCCGCCGATGCGACCGGTACCGCAGATCAGCGAGCAACCGTAAGTGGCCTTGTACTCGGTGAAGCTGGATCCGTCGAGGAGCCGGGCGAGCAAGCCGTAGGTGTCGTAGGGGCGGCTGCGGTCCGCCGGCAGCAGGCCGAGAATCTCGTCGGGGTCGGCGACGGGCTCGGCCGCCTCGATATGGTCGAAGGGAGCCCGTGGCGCCTGCGCCAGCTCGCCGATGCGGGCGCGGATGTGGGCGATGGCGGCCGCGTCATCGGGGAAGCGGTCGTCCACCACCCCTGAGATGTCCACCTGCACCTCGGCGCCGCCCAGCTCCTGATTGTCGATCTGCTCGCCGATGGCGGCGCGCACCAGGTGGGCGCCCGCCAGGAAGATGGTCCCGGTGCCCTCGACGATGAGGGACTCGTCCGACATGATCGGGAGGTAGGCCCCCCCGGCCACGCACGAACCCATGATGGCCGCGATCTGGTAGATCCCCTCCGCCGAGATGCGCGCGTTGTTGTAGAACACCCGCCCGAAATGCTCCTTGTCCGGGAAGATCTCCTCCTGGAGCGGGAGAAAGACCCCCGCCGAGTCCACCAGGTAGATGAGCGGCAACCGATTCTCCAGGGCGATCTCCTGGGCCCGGATGATCTTCTTGCAGGTCATGGGAAACCACGCGCCGGCCTTGACGGTGGCGTCGTTGGCCACCACCACGCACTCGCGACCGGAGACTCGCCCGAGGCCGATGACCACGCCGGCCGCCGGCGCTCCGCCCCACTCCTCGTACATATCCCAGGCGGCGAAGGAGCCGAGCTCCAGGAGCTCGGTGCCCTCGTCGAGCAGGGCGGTCACCCGCTCGCGGGCCAGCATCTTGTCCTGCTCCCGCTGACGTTCGGCGGCGCGCTCGCCGCCGCCCTCGGCGATGGTGGCCCGTTCGGCGGTGAGCCGGCGCAGCTGGTTGCGCCAGTGGTCGGCGTTGGTCTCGAAGGCGCCGTTGCGCCGCAGCTCGGTGTCAAGGGTCTTCGGCATGAGGATCTCCCGCGCCGGAGTGTAGCCCGGCGGCGGCGATTTTTGAATGGTGAGTCAAGAACCGGGGCCGCGCCCCCTCCCGGATCGCCCCGGCAGTGAGGTGAGAAGAGTGAAAAATCCGCCCACCCGTGCCGGGCTGGATCAGCCCTGCCCCGGCAGAAAACCGGCTGCGAGCGCCATGGCCTCGGTGAAGGCTTCGCGGTCGTCCCGCTCCACCGCCCCGGTGAGATCGCCCAGCGCCGCGGTGAGCGCCGAGTACACCTGGCCGCGGTGCGGATTGAGACGCTGGATGGCGAAGTAGAGGTCCGGGTCCTCCTCCAGCACCGAACGCGCGGTGGCGGCCTGGCGTGCGAACGTGGTCGACGCGACCCGCGCGAGCTCGCCGGAGTCGAGGCCGCAGCGGGTGAGCGTCGCTCCGAAGAGGATGCCCGACAGATGTGCCAGGCCCAGGAGCCAGCCCATGAGGCGGTCGTGGCGATCGAAGGGCAGGCTCACCAGATCCAGGTAGGGATGATGGAGCACCGCCAGCACCCGCGCGCGCTCGGCGTCCTCGTCCTCGAGCACCACGTGCACCACGGTGAGAGGCTCGTACGGGCTCTTGCCCGGTCCGAACATGGGGTGCAGGGAGAGCGCCGGCGTTCCGGCCGCCCTGAGAGCCGCGAGGGGCGCGCGGAGGTGCTCCTTGATGGACGCGATCTCTACCACCGGGACACGTGGCGCCCGAGTCACGAGCTCGGTCAGCACCTCCCCCGTGATGGCGAGCGGCACCGACACGATGATCCCGTCGTAGGCGTCGAGATCGGCGACCTCACCCAGCTCCGCGAACCGGCCTTCCGCCGGCGGCAAACCTGCCCACGCTGTGTCCAGGGCGTCCACCCGGTGGCCGATGCCGGCGAGGAAGTGGCGCAGCCAACCCCCCATGGCGCCGGCGCCGCCCAGCACCAGCAGGTGGGCGCCACCCTCGGCGCGCAGGCCCACCCCCACCCGGTACTGCCGCTCCACCGAGCCCCGGATGATGGCCTGGAAGATGGCGTCCATCACCTGGTCGGAGACTCCGCACGCCTCGGCATGCTCGCGCGCCCGCTGCAGCACCCGCTGCTCCACCTCGCGCACCGTCACCGCCTGGCCGCGCTCGGCCTTGACACGGCCCACCTCAGCGGCGAGCCGGAAGCGTCGCTCCAGCAGCTCGAGCAGGGCCCGATCCAACCCCGCGATCTCGTCCCGTAGACCCCGTAGCTCCTCACCCATGAGCTCCTCCCGAATGGCCCCCGGCCATCCTACAGGCAACTCGCCCAACGGTCGGCGGGAGCGTTGCCCGTCAGGTCCGCCATCGTGCCCCACACGGTGGTACCCCCGAGACCGACGCCGACGCGGCGGGGGGGGCCGAGGTGTTTCATCACCACCATCGCCGGGCAGGCATCCTGCTACACTGCGGCGGCACAGGAGGCCTTGCATGCCACGGTTCTTCGCCCACTGGATCATCACCGCGATCGCCCTCGGCGTTGCCGCCTGGGTTCTCCCAGGGGTGCATGCCAGCTCAGTGCTCGCCGTAGTGGTAGCGGGCCTCGTCCTCGGCTTCGTCAACGCGGTGATCCGTCCCGTCCTCGTGATCCTGACCCTTCCCATCACCATCCTCACGCTGGGGCTCTTCTACCTGGTGGTCAACGGCATCGCCTTCGCGCTGGCGGCCTGGCTGGTCCCCGGGTTCAACGTCGACTCTCTGGGCTGGGCGATGCTGGGCGCACTGGTGGTGGGGCTTGTCTCCTGGTTCGCAGGCGCCGCCGCGCGGGACGACTGATGGCGCGCATCAAGGTGCGCCCCGCCCACCGCGAGGAGCTGCCGGGCCTGGTCCTCCTGCTCGACGCCGCTGCCGGCCGGCCCATGCCCGGCGCCGGCCCCCTCGACCTCGACATGGAGATCAATCCCGACCTCCAGCACATCATGAG
Organism: uncultured Acidobacteriota bacterium; assembly: GCA_963844845.1. Taxonomy (GTDB): domain Bacteria; phylum Acidobacteriota; class Thermoanaerobaculia; order Thermoanaerobaculales; family Sulfomarinibacteraceae; genus CAWJPW01. The sequence continues at coordinate 552,900 of CAWJPW010000003.1, read as the reverse complement.
CCAGGACCCCGACGGTTTCATCGTCGCGCTCGAGCGCGAGGAGACGGTGGGATTTGCAGCCTCGCACGTGCGCTCGCAGCAGTGGGTCCTCTCGGAGCTCTGCGTGCTGCCCCAGCACCGCGGCCGCGGTGCCGGCGAGGCGTTGTTGAGCCGAGCAGTGGCCTACGGAGAGCGCTCGGGCGCCAAGAGCTTCCTCGCCCTGGTAGCCCCCGACGGCGCCGTGGAGAGCCTCCTCCTGCGCCATCAGCTGCACCCGCTGACGCCGGTGTACGAGTTCGCCATCGACCGGACCGAGGCCACCCGCGTGGGCGCCGCGCTCTCCCGGTTGCTCCCGGGCGTCGACGTGAGCCAGGAGCTGCTCGGGCGCCGCGGTCAGGCCGACCTCGACCGGATCGACCGCCTCACGCGCGGCATCACCCGCGAGGCGGACCACGTCTACTGGCTCAAGGAGCGCGGTTTCAACGCCGCCTTCGTGCGCCAAGGAACCCGCGTGGCGGCCTACGCCTACGGCGGCGCCCAGACCGGGCCGGCGGCCGGCTCCACCCAGGAGGCCGCGTTGGCGGCTCTGGGCTGGGCCGTCGAGCTCTCTCTGGCGGGCGATCGCGCCGCCACTCTCCGCGTCCACCTGCCCGCGCCCTTCACCCCGGCCCTGGACGCACTGCTGGACGGCGGCGCCCGCCTGGAACGAACGCTCCTGCTCTACGGCCGCCACGCAACACTCTCGCTCGACCGCATGGCTCTGGGAGTCACGAGCCTGCCGTGAGCGACGAGCTCGCCCGCCGGCCCGCGCCGCCCGCGCGGGGCTCCCGTCGCGTCGACTACGCCGCTGAGCTCAACGCCGAGCAGCTCGAGGTCGTGCGGCACCCGGGAGGGCCGATGCTCGTGCTGGCCGGGGCGGGCACCGGCAAGACCCGGACCCTTGTCTACCGGGTCTGTCGCCTCATCGAGGACGGCGTTCCCCCCGGGCAGATCCTGCTGCTCACCTTCACCAACAAGGCCGCCCGCGAGATGCTGGAGCGCGTGGGTCAGCTGGTGGAACGGGGCGCCGGCCAGGTGATGGGGGGCACCTTCCATTCGGTGGGGCACCGTCTGCTGCGGCGCTATGCCCAGGCGGTGGGCTACACGCCGCGGTTCTCGATCCTCGACCGGGAAGACGCCGTCGACCTCATGGGAACGGCGCTGGCCGACGTGAGCCCGGAGCTGCCCAAGCGGCGTACCCCCAAGCCGCGCCTGCTCGTCGATCTCTACAGCTTCGTCATCAACACCGGCAGTGAGCTGGAGCAGGTGCTCCTGGACCGCGCCCCGCAGTACCTCGAGCAGGCCGACGCCATCGCCGCCGTATTCAAGCGTTACCTGGAACGCAAGCGGCGCGGCGACCTCATGGACTTCGACGACCTGCTCCTCAACTGGCTGCTGCTCCTCAAGCGCCATCCGGACGCGCGCACCGAGCTGGCGCGGCGCTTCGTCCACGTTCTTGTGGACGAGTACCAGGACACCAACCGTCTGCAGGCGGACATCGTCGACGCCATGCTGGGGCCGGCGAAAAACCTCATGGTGGTGGGCGACGACGCCCAGTCCATCTACGCCTTCCGCGGCGCCGACTTCGAGAACATCCTGGGTTTCCCCCAGCGTCACCCCGAGACCACCGTCTTCCGGCTCGAGACCAACTACCGCTCCGTGCCCCCGGTGCTGAGCCTGGCCAACGCCTCCATCCTCAACAACCAACGCCAGTTCCACAAGGAGCTGCGGGCCATCCGCACCGGCGAGGACCGTCCGCGCCAGGTCTCGGTGCCGAACCCCGAGCGCCAGGCCTCCTGGGTTGCCGACGAGGTGATCGCTCTGCGTGAGGAGGGCTTCGAGCTCGACCAGATGGCGGTGCTCTACCGCAACCATTTTCACTCGGTGGAGCTCCAGGTGGAGCTCACCCGCCGCAACATCCCCTACCAGGTGCGCTCGGGCCTGCGTTTCTTCGAGCAGCGGCACATCAAGGACGTCCTCGGCCACCTGCGCTTCGCCGACAACCCCCGCGACGAGGTGGCCTTCGCGCGGGCGGCCAAGCTCCGCCGCGGCATCGGTCCGCGCCTGGTGGCACGGGTATGGGCGACGATGGCGGGCGGCGACCCCCTGCGCGCGCTTGCCCGCCTGGAGAGGCTCACCCTCGACCTTCCCCGCGGCGCGCAGCGCTCCTTCGCAGAGCTCGCCGAGCTGCTCGAAGCCCTCGCCTCGCCGCGCCTCGCCGGCCAGCCGGGCGAGTCTATCCGCGAGGTCGTCCAAGGCTTCTACCGCGACTGGGTGCGTGACAACCTGGAGAACGCCGGCTCCCGCCTCGACGACCTCGAGCAGCTCGCCATCTTCGCCGACGGCTACCCCGACGCCCATGCCTTCATCAGCGAGATCGCCCTGCTCAACGAGCTCTCCGGCGAAGACGTCGCCGGCGGTCCCGCCGACGAGCTCCTCACTCTCTCCTCCATCCACCAGGCCAAGGGGCTCGAGTGGCGGGTGGTGTTCGTCCTCTGGCTTGCCGAGGGGCGTTTCCCCACCGTGCGCGCCGAGGACCTCGAGGAGGAGCGCAGACTCTTCTACGTGGCCGTCACCCGCGCCCGCGACCACCTCCTGCTCGTGCACCCCTCCGTGGCCCGCGACCGCTACCGTGTCGACGTCCTGCTCGAGCCATCCTGCTTCCTCCTCGAGCTGCCCGAAGGCGTCGCCGAGCGCGAGGTTGTGGCGTCGGAGGTTGTCCAGGAGGAGCCCGTCGCCCTCCCCGGCGGCCGCTACCAGCTACCGGGGTTCCTGGCAGACGATGACGACGAGGATGTGAACTGAGGAGCCGGAGACGGGAGCGGGGGGTGGCCGGCCGCGGGTGCTGCGGGCTCCGGCTCCCGGGCGGCGGCAAAGCCGTCTCCCGTCGGCGCGTTCGCGAAGGGGGCAACGGCAGAAGCCGCCAAACGGCATCACAGCCCCCTTCGCGCCCTGCGCCGAGTCGCCTGCCTGGTCGTTTGGAGCCACTGCTCCGGACGGCAAGGGCCGTCAGTGCCCCCCCGAACACTGTTTCCGCGATCGCGCTGCAAACGAGGAAGCGCACCAGGAAAAGTGTTCGGGACGGCACATCGTGCGGAGGGCCTGTGCTTTGGGGCGGTGGTGAGCAACCTCCACCGATCAGTGGCAGCTTGCCGACGCGACGTTCTCCGCATCAACGCGATGGGTGGCGCGCGGAAGTCGCGCGCCTACACTGGGATGGGATCAACAGTGTTTCCGGGACGCCCCTTCCCGGGCGCTCGGGGTGCAGGACACGCCGCCGTCAGGCGGCAGACGCATGGCGCCAGGATTCATCCTGGCACCGCCTCCGTTGTGCACGAGTCGCACCGCCAGAGGTTTCTGGGTGCGGTTTGTGACCGAGCCGAGGAGGCATTGGCCTCGTGGCCCAGGACGACATATCGTCGCTCAGACCGACACTTCATCGCCCGTGCGGACATAACGCTGGGTTCCGTCGTCGTTGCCGATCGTGGGAGGTTGACAGAGCTCAGATGAAATATTAGAATATGCTTGAATGGTTAAGAGGAGATGTCAACGGCAGTCGTTGGCATCTCCCGACCCCAAGGAGGACACCGAATGGCAGTCATCGAGCTCACCCGCGAGAACCTCGACGAGACCATCGAGAACAACGACATCGTGATCATCGACTTCTGGGCGTCGTGGTGCGGCCCGTGCATGGCCTTCAAACCCATCTTCGAGAAGGCCGCCGAGAGCCACCCCGACATCACCTTCGCCTCCTGCAACACCGAGGAGCAGATGGAGGTCGCGGCCATGTTCCAGGTCCGCTCCATCCCCACACTGTACGTCTTCCGCGAGCAGATCCCGGTGTTCGGCCAGCCCGGCATGCTCCCCGAGGAGATGCTCGAGGACCTGCTCGGTCAGGTCAAGGCGCTCGACATGGAGCAGGTCCGCGCCGAGGTGGAGAAGCAGAAGACAGCCGCCAGCGCGTAGCGGTACGCCTATCCTGGATACGTATCAGCTGAACAGGCGCCATCTTCCCGACGCACCAGAACGAGAGGGCTCAGCACCGCTAAGCCCTCTCTCACTGTTGGTTCTCGATCTCGCCGGTCATGGGTACGAAGCGCACCGGCGTCACCGCACGTTCATCAAAGCCCGACTCGGTACGCGTGATGACCTTGAGCTCCTGGTAGAAGGCCCCCACCGGAATGACCATGTGCCCCCCCACCTCGAGTTGGTCGAGGAGCGGCTGAGGCACCTTCTCGGGCGCGGCGGTGACCACGATGCCGGCGAACGGCGCCACCGCCGGCCAGCCGCCATAGCCGTCACCGCACCGCACGTTCACCTTCTCGTAGCCCAGACGAGCAAGCGTCTCCGCCGCCGCCTTGCACAGGCGGGGGCGGATCTCGATGGTGTAGACGTCGACCCCCATGGCGGCCAGCACAGCCGCCTGGTACCCGGAACCGGTACCGATCTCCAGCACCCTGTCGCCGGCCTTGACCTCGAGCAGCTCGGTCATCAGGGCGACGATGTAGGGCTGTGAGATGGTCTGATTGTCGCCAATGGGCAGCGGCGAGTCGATGTAGGCCTCAGAGCGCATGCTCTCGGGCACGAACTCGTGCCGCGGAACGGTGCTCATGGCCTTGAGCACGAGTGGATCGTGGACACCGCGGGCGACGATCTGCGTCTGTACCATGCGCTCGCGCTGAGCCGCCCAACTCCCGGGCCCGGACCCCGCCGAGCCGCCGTCCGACGCGCTGCACGCCGCCATGACCACCCCCGTCGCCGCAGCCGCGAGCAGTGCCGCACACCGCCCGGCGGGCCAGCGTCCACTTCGGCTCACAACCCACTCTCCGCCGGCGTCGCCACGAAGCCGTCAGCGCCGCCCACGAACGTGCGCAGCACCTCGAGCCGCAGTACTCCGCCCGGCGCCATGGTCGTGGGGTCGCCGTTCACCACCGTGAAATCCGCCGCAAAGCCCGGCTGTACCACCCCGCACCAGTGCTCGGCACGGGCGGCGTAGGCTGCTCCGCTGGTGAACAGGGCCAGCGCCTGCTCCGGGCTCAGCCTCTCCTGGGGACTCCAGCCGCCGGGCGGGGTCTTGTCCTCGCGCTGTCGGGTCATCGCAGCGAAGAGCCCGCGCCGCGGATCGGGATCCTCCACCGGAGCGTCAGAGCCCCCCGCCAGGACGACGCCGGCCGCGGCCAGGGAGCGCCAGCGGTACGCCCAGGCGATGCGCTCGGGCCCGAGCCGCTGCGGCGCCCAGGGCATATCCGAGGTGCAGTGTGTGGGCTGGATCGAGGCCACGACGCCGAGCTCGGCGAAACGCGCAACATCGCCCGGCCGAACGGTCTGGCTGTGCTCGATGCGGTGGTGAAGGCGCCGGCAGGTCGCCGGTCCCACGCTGGCGTAGAGGTCGAGGACCCGGTGCACCGCCTCGTCACCGATCGCGTGGACACCCACCTGGAAGCCCGCCGCCGAAGCGCGCCGGATCACCGTCGCGAGCCGACCGAACGGAGTCACGGCGAGCCCGCGGTTGCCGGGGTCGTCGGAGTAATCGGCGCCCAGCAGAGCGCCGCGGCTGCCAAGGGCGCCATCGGCGTAGAGCTTGACGCCGCCCACCCTCACCAGCGCCCCCGGCGCGAGCTCCGGCCCCTGCGCCAGCTCCCGGTCCAGCAGGCCATCGTCGGTGCCGTCCAGGAGCACGTACACTCGCAGCGGCAGCAGCCCCGCGTCCGCCAGCCGACGCAGCACTGCAAGCTCTGGCGCGGTCGTGCCGGCGTCCTCCACCTGGGTGAAGCCCATGGCGGCCAGCGTCTTCGCTGCCCGCAGGGCCCGCCGCTCGATGTCGGCTACGCTTGCTGGTGGGATTCGCTCCATCACCAGGTCCACCGCGTCGTCCACCAGGAGGCCGCTGGGGCTGCCGTCGGCCCGCCTGCCAATGCGCCCACCCGCGGGATCGAGGGTATGCGCGTCAATTCCGGCCACTGCCAGGGCGACAGCGTTGGCCACCGCAGCGTGACCGTCGATCCGGCGTAGCAGCACCGGACGGCGAGGAAGGACCTGGTCGAGCGTCTTTCGGTCCGGCATGGCATGGCCAGGCCACAGGTTCTGGTCCCAGCCGCGTCCCTCCAGCCACGCCCCTTCGGGCAGGGCCCGCGCCGCCACCTTCGCCCGCCCCACCACCTCATCCCACGAGGCCGCATCCCGCAAGTCCACCTGCTCTAGCGCCTTGCCGTAGCCCACCAGGTGGAGGTGAGCGTCGATGAAACCGGGCAGGACATGGGCGCCGTCGAGCTCGATGATCCGGGTGTCAGGGCCGCGCCACGCTGCCTCCCGACCGGGCTCGACGAGAGCGAGGATACGGCCGCCGCCCACCGCCACGGTGCAAGAACGCACGCCCTCGGGAGTGTGTAGCAGGCCGCCCACCAGCAGCGTATCGGCCGGCTCACCTGCAGCGGCGGAACCGGTGAGGGCCAGGATCAGGAGAAGGAGCAGCGGCCGCACGCGTCAAGTGTAGCTCAGCCCCGCCAAGGCCCCGGCCGGGCCACCCCGGAGCGCCGCCCTCGAGTGTCCTCCAGCGAGGTCACTCGAGGTCATCTCCACCGCACAACCGACCGGGAGTTCCTGACGGAGGCCCCTGCATCCTCACCAGATCCTGGCACCACCGTTGCAGATATCCCGTGCGAGCAGGCCACCAAACCGGTCGGCTCAGGAGGAAGCCATGAGAGCACACATCATCACAACCGCCCTCGTCCTCGGGTTCGTCGCCACCCTCACACCGGCTCCGGCAGCGGCCGGCGTCGACTGGTTCGGGATCGGCGTCTCCACTGGTGGCTTCAGCTTCTCGCTGGGCTACAACGACTACCCCGAGTACTCCGACGCCTGGAACAACCCCTCCTGGGCCATGAACTACAACCAGATGCTCGACGGATACGGCGATTGGGTTTACGTTGCCGGCCTCGGCCAGGTGTGGCACCCGTATGTCGCCGCCCAGTGGCGTCCTTTCACCTACGGTCGCTGGGCGTGGACCAGCCTCGGCTGGACCTGGGTCTCCTACGAGCCCTGGGGCTACCTGCCGCACCACTACGGCGACTGGGCCTTCACCACCTTCGGCTGGGTGTGGGTGCCTGGCTACACCTACCGCGCCGCCAACGTGGCGTGGTTCACCGGCGGCAGCATGGTGGGCTGGATGCCGTACGCGCCGCGCGGCTGGAGCAACGCACACCGCGCGTTCCGGCACGGCTACGACCGCGGCTACCGCAACGGGTACGGTGACGGCTACTCCGACGGGTGGCGCGACGCCCGCTACGCAACCTGGGTCGACTGGCGGCACATGGGCTCCGACAACGTCGCCTCCTACGCCTACTCCGCCCAGGCGATCGAACGCCAGGCGAGAGGCGCCAACCTGCGGCAGGTGACCGTCCCGGACCGCCGTGAAGTGGAGCGGCGTGCCGGCGCGCGGGTGCCCGAGGTCTCGATATCCCGCCGCGACGTGCGGATGGGTGATCGCACCGTGCAGGCGGTCCGGGTGAACGGTCTCGATCGCGACGTGCAGCGGCACGCCCGCGACACCGTGAACCGCGGTCTCGCCCCCCAGGTAGCTCGCCAGTTGGAGCGACGAGCGCCCGTAACCCGCTCGGTGCCCGGCTCCGCGTCTCATGGCCTGACCCTGGAGCGCAGCCGGCCCAACGCCCCGAGCACCGTCTCCGAGCGCGCCCCTCAGTTGGTGGAACCCGGCCGGACCGAGCCCGGCCGAGTGAATGAGCGCGCGCCCTCCGCAGGCTCGCCGCCCGCCACGATCTCCTCAAGGTCCGGAGCGCTGCGCACTCCGGCGGCGCCGGTCAGTCGCCAGCCCGCGGCGAGCCCGTCGATGAGCAGTCGGAGCGACCTAACGTCCCGGCGCCAGCCCATACCGGTGTACCGGCCGGCGCCAGTGGCCGCGAGCCCGTCGCGCGCTCCGGTGACCCGGGCTCCCCAGCCCGTGCAACGCCAGGAGATTTCCCGGTCGGTGGCGCAGCGCACCGCCCCCCGGGCGGTGACTCCGGCGGGCGCGCGCTCCAACGTGACCTCGCGTCCGGTGACCCGGAACTTCGAGATCCAGGCGCCCCGTACCAGCTCGCCCCGTTCGACCTCCTCGAGCAGGGTGGGGGCATCACCGCGCACCACCGAGCCCTCGGCAGCCGTCCCCGGTCGCGCAGCGAGCCGCGCCAAGGCCGAGCGCTCGCCCAGCACCCGTGAGGTGCGCCGGCCTTCCCGCAACCGCCACTGACCCTCGAGCCGGCACAAACGAGACGAGGGCGGCCCCACGGGCCGCCCTCGTGCTCACCCCCGATCTACCGCACCAGGGGCACCGTAGTGGGATCGCCGGTGGCATTGTCCACCACCGAGGCGTACACCAACACCGGACCGGCGCCGTCCTCCAGGGTGACGCGGCCCCAGGCATGAGGCACGCCGACGACCTCGCCCACCTGCACGCGCCGGCCGGGCGCCAGGGTGCGCTCCACCCGACCCGCCGGGCTCCCGTCGTCGGCGAAGAGCTCGACCCTCACCTTCTGTGCCGTGTCTCCCGGGTTGAACAGCCCCACGTTGGTGCGGAAACCGTCCGGTCCGGCCAGCATCGGGAGCCAGCCCACCTCCTCGGCGCGGAGGCCGGCACTCGATGGTTCGGCGACCAGGAGCTGTCCGAAGGTCCCGGCCGGCGCCTGGTTGTAGACCCGCGCGGTGGCCAGCACCGGGCGATCAGCGGCGATCCTGAGAGCGCCGCTGCCGCTCACCTTGAAGCCGCCCGCCCCTACGACATCGGCCACCCGCCGGCTCTCACCGGCGGCCAGCTCGAGATGCAGCGGTGCCGCCGCCATGCCGTCCACCAGGCTCACGGTCACCGAAGCCGGCGCGGCGCCCGGGTTGGCGACCACGAGGTCCGTGCGCCACACGGTGCCGTTGAGCCCGCCGCTGGCGGCGGCTGCCGCCACCCAGAGGCTCACGGGTCCGCTGCCGGCCACCGCCAGGGGTGGCACGGTGGTTGGGTCTCCGGTGCCGTTGTCCACCACCGAGGCATAGGCGTGCACCCGGGTTCCCGAGAGAAGCTCGAGACCGATGCGGCCGCTGGCGAGGGCGCTTTGCCCGGCCCAGTCCGCAAAGATGCCGTTGACCTGCAGTCGCTTGCCTGCGGCGAGGCTCTGGTCGCGCGTCTCGAGGAGGACGCCTTCTCCGTCGTAGAGCCGCACCCGCACCACAGCGGGCCCGGACCCGGCGTTGACCAGGCCGAGGTTCGACCGGAAGGCCGCCGACTCGGCCAGACCCACCAGCTCGTACTGCTCACCCGTGACGAGGGCGCCGGTGGACCGCTCGCCCGCCAGGAGCTGGCCAAAGGTCCCGGCTGCACCCAGGTTGTAGGTACGCGAGACGGCCAGCAGCTCACCGGGCCCAGCGATCTTCAGAGCGCCGCTGCCCGAGGTGGAGAAGAGGCCCCCAACGACGTCCGCCTGGCTGAGCTGACCGCGTGCCGGTACCGTGGCCGTGCGGTGGGCCCCCCCATAGCTGAGCGCGACCTCGGCCGCCTCGTCGGTGGGGTTCAGGATCGCCAGATCGGTGCGCCACAACGAGCCGCCCACACCCCCGGCGGAGGCTGCCGCCGCAACGACCAGCGGACCCTCCAGCACGGCCCCGGCGGGCTCGCCCCATGGCCCCCAGCTCGCGCCGGTACGCATGCGTAGGCGCAGCTCGAGGACGCCACCGGGAAGGTCGGCCGGCAGGTTGAAGGTGGCGGTGCGACCATCGATACCGAGCCGCGTCGCGTCCAGCAGGCGCACCCGCGGCCCCGACGCGAGGCGCAGCTGGAGGTCGCCCGGCTCTCCGGGCGCCACCACGGTGGCAATCGCGAGCTCCAGCTCACCGACGCCGAGCTCGGCGCCGCGCAGGGCGCTGGCGCTGGGAGCATCTGCGCCACCGCTGGTCACGGTCACCCCAGCAGCCGTAACGCTCTGCCCCGCCAACACGGCGGCCGGCGTCAAGGTCACCTGGCCAGCGGGCAGGCCATTGGGAAGGCGGTAGGCCACCGCGCCGCCGTCGTCGGCCACCGGCGCAAGCTCCCAGCTGAGGCCCCCCGCCGCCACCCGCAGGGTGTTGGCCGCGAGCGCCAGCCCGCCGCCGCCGTCTCCGGTCACGACCACCCGGGCGCCAGGCGCCACGCGCTCGCCCGCGGCCGGGCTCACGCTCACCGGCAGGGCCGGCGTGCCTGCCACGGTCAGCGGGACGCTGGCTGTGGCGCCGTCCAGCACCAGCACGAGCGTGCCGGCGCCGCTGGGGACGTCCTCGGGAACGTCGAGCAGCACCGAGCCGTCACCCAGCACCGCCCGCACCGGCAGCTCGACGGTACCGGCGGCGCCGCTGAAGCTGGCCGACAGGGAAGCGGGCGTGTCCGGCGTGCCAGCGGCCAGAACCCGCAGTCGCTGGCCAGGCGCCGGAGAGATCGGGGCGAGGCCCGAGACGTCGAGCGTCGTTGGTGAGCCGATCACGGTCAGCGTGCGCTCCGGCAGGCTGCGCCCGTTCCAGCGAACGGTGACATGCTGGCTTCCGGGAGCCACGCCCACCGGGAGGCCGAACGCCTGCCGCCCGGCGGCCCCCCCCGCAAAGACCAGCTGTCGCGGACTGCCTCCCGCCACCTGGAGCGTCACCTCGGCGGCCGGGTCGGCGGCGTCGAATGGACCCGCGAGCACCACCAGCTGCCCGCCTGCCACGGGGTCGGGCCCGAGCCCGAAGACCTCCACCGGCACCGTGGCGCCGCTGCCGTCCGAGGCGGTCAGGGTGACGGTGGTGCGTCCAGGCGTCACGCCTGTGAGACGCAGGGCCGCCCGGTCCTGGCCCTGGGGCACCGTCGCCGTTGCGGGCCCCGCGATGGCAGCCACCCCGTCGTCGGCAACTGCGGCGGTGACGTCCACACCGGCGTGTCCGTCGGGAAGCACAAAGGCGAGCTCCGCCTCGTCCCCCGCCCAGAGGGCCAGCCGGCCCTGCTCGGACGTCAGGCCTCCCGGCGGACGTAGCACCACCGCGTGCGCCTCTCCCAGGTCGGCCGCCTGGTCGTAGCCGGGCACGAGCAGGGCGACACCGTTATAGCCGAGGCCCACGGTGGGCGACGGCTGCCGGCCGAGGATCCCGCTGAAGCCCGTATTGCCGGGCCCATACTCGAAGACAACCCGCCCATCGGCGAAGAGCGTGCAGGCAACATCCACGGGTGCGCCGTCGACGTAGACATAGCTCTCATCGACCTCGACCGTCTCGGCCACCCAGTGGAAGCGAACCCAGTCCTCACCGGTGGCGACGTACACACCCTCGCCGGGCAGCACCTCGCCATCGGTGCGCAGGTCGAACCACAGCGGGGCGATCGCCAGGGTGTCGGCCAGCCCGGTCGCTGAGTTGAGATAGTCGTTGCTCAGGGGGTAGGCCGAGAGCACGCCGTTCGTGGAGACCGTCAGGCTCTTGCCGCCGAAGCCCGCAAACCCGCTGGTGAAAGGGAGCTGGTAGGTCACTGTGTCGTCGTCGCTGTGGAGCCCGAGATCGACCTCATCGGCGATGCTCTCGAGCCCGGGCGCGTCGAGCTGCACCGAATGCACCGCACGCACACCCAAGGTGGCGTCACTGGCGCCGGGATAGCCCAGCGTGACGAGGGTGTCCGCCGGGGCCTGTACCACTCCGTCGTCGGGAACGGCCGGTCCCCGCACCGTGATCAGCTCGGTGGTGAGAAGGTGGCCGTCTGCTGCAAGCGGGAGGCTCTCGTGGTCGCCGGCGCTGGTGCTCACGGTGAGGACCGGCGCGGCGGCAGGCGCCCCGTCGGCTACCCATACCTGCTCGATGGTGCCCTCCGCAATGGTGCTCACGAGCTTGATGATGTGTGGTGCGACCTCGGAGGGGTCGGCGAAGCTCTCCTCCACGGTAAGTGTGGACCCGTCGCCTCCGAAGGCGCCGGCGCCCATGCCGCGGGCTGCGAACGCCTGCCACAGAGCATCCTGGTCCTCGCCGCCGTAGCGCACCCGCTCGGCCAGCAGGAAGGCGTCGCGCGCCTCGAGCATCGAGGGGTTGGGGGGCGCTAACAGGAGCATGTCGAGAAGCAGACGCCCGGCCCGCTCACGGCCCTGGGCATCGCCGTGACGGGCCACAAGCCGGGCCCTGCACTCCCACATCGCCTCGACCCAGATCTCGCCATCGGCGTGCACCTCGGGAAGGCCAACGACGTGGCCGAAGTCTCCATAGGTGAGGCTGTTGATTCCCGCGTCGCTGGAGTACGGGCGAGTCCGGATGCCATGTTGGAAGTCCTGGCTCGCGTAGGTCGCCACCGGGTACGAACCGCCCGGGTCGATGCCCGCCGGGAGGAGCAGGTTGAGGGCCATGAAGTCCGAGTTGCCTTCGTTCATGGCTCCCGACTGGAGGTCGTACCAGGCGCTGCCGAGGCGGGCGGTGGCGCCGTGGGTGTACTCGTGCACGATGATGTCAGCGTCCAGGGCCGAGTCGGTGTACCACCCGCTGTAGGGCCCCCAGATGAACATCCCCATCTCGGGCGCAAAGCCGTCGGGAGGAGTGCTCATGTAGGCGTTGTCGCGGATCGGCGAGTCCAGCGTCGCGCCCTGCTGGGCGAAGGCCCGGAGAGGGTCGCCGCCAACACCGCCACGATCGAGGTTGTCCGCCTGGAAGTTGCCGGCCGCCTCGTCGAAGCCGAGGGCGTAGAGAGCGTCGTGCGCCCAGTTGGTCCAGTAGAACAGGTTGGTCACCACCGCCGGGACAAAGTCGGTGATAGGCGGCGCTCCGGCCCCGAGCTGGAGCGGGAAGGAGAAGTCGCCGTTCGGCGCCGTTGCCCCCTCCCCTGGAGTCGTCAGACCGTCGTCGTCGTCATGGTCCTCGCGGGCGATGACGTTATTGCCCTCGCTCTTGAGCGCGGAGCCGACCCAGCCATGCGGCGAGGCCACGGGGTCACCGGCGAAGCTGGTGTCGACACGCGACACCTCCGGCGCCTTTCCGCTGGCCGGTGGCGTCCCGGGGTGCGGCAGCGGCTGCGGGCTCCCCTGGGTGAAGGCAAGACCGTGCGGCGGGCCGGCGGTGAAGGTCAGGGGCTCGCGGCGCACCAGGCGGCCGGTACCCCCATCCACCTGAGCCATCCACATGCGTCCATCGGCCGCGGTGTAAAGCACCTCCCAGCCGAGGTGGAGGCCATCGTCCTCGGCCACGAAACGCTGCCACGCCGCCAGCTGACGCCGCGCCGAGCCCCACCGCAGGCGGAAGGGCTCCCCGGGAGCCGCCGGTGATTCCAGCACGGCAGGCTCGCCGGTCGGGCTGCGCTGCTCAAGCTTGAGAGCCGCAACACGGACCGCGTCCACCGGACCGAGGCGATCGAGGCGCGCGGCCACCGGCGCCGGCTCCGGGGTTCCGGTGACCGCGACCAGGTCACCCGCCGTGGTGAGGGCGACTCGCACCGGCGGACCCGCGACGCCGATTCCATCGATCCAGCGACGCAGCTCCACGTGAACCATCGCTCCGTCGCCAAGGGTCCGGGCGCGCTCGACCACGAGCTGCTCGGCCAGCGTCGCCCGCCCACCCCACAGTGGCGCCAGGGCACGGGCCACCGCCAAGGCCCGGGCCTCGCTGCCGCCGGAAACCGCCAGCGGCGCCGGCCGCTCCAGCATCAGGGTGCGCAGGGCGCCCCTCGGCGCCGTCACCCGCATCGGCGGCAGCTCCTCGGCTGCGAGCGGAGCGAGGTCGGTGCGCACTGCCGCGGCGACCCGGGCCACCGGGTGCTGCGCCGCCGCGCTCGGAAGTGCCCCTGCAAGGAGGACCACGAGGATCAGGAAACCACTCATCGAGGATCGCCGCGCCAAGGTCATGCTGCCTCCGCTCCACCTGCGGGCCCGCCGCTTCCTTGCCGGCGCAGCCTGGGAAAAGTCCGCCAACAATACCATGCCGCTTCACCCTCCCGCCTCCTGCAGCGTGCAGTGATAACGGGTCGCAGCCCGCCTGTAACGTTTCTGGACGAGCGAACGCCAACCAGGTACATGGGAGGATTCATGCTAAACGCAAAGCGGACCTTCGTACCCGACGTTCTCACGGCCACCGTCTGCGGGCTGCTCCTGCTCTGTGCGCCGACCAGTGCCCAGGTGTGGCAGCTCGGGACCCAGTGGATCTACGCACAGCAGGTTCAGGCCGGATCACGCTTCGCAGACTCGGTGGCCAGCGGCGACTTCAACGGCGACGGGTACGAAGACGTCGTCGTCGGCCAGCCCTTTCTCCAGACCACGGCCGACGACACTCCGATCAACAACGCCGGCTCGTACAGCTTTTACCTGGGTGGTCCGGACGGGCTCTCCTGGGACATCTCGTACTACACCTTCGCCCTCAACGGCAACGCCGGCTGGGCGGTGGCGGCGGGCGACTTCGACGGCGACGGCCGCGACGAGGCTGTCATCGGCTGGCCCAGCTACTACAACATGAGCCTGATCGTCTGCGGCCAGATCCTGGTCTACGACTACATGCCGGGAGTGGGATGGACCTCCTCCGTCGAGTACCGGCCCGGGGCCAACGGGGTGCCCGGTCTCCCCGAGGACTACGACAACTTCGGCCGCTCGTTGGCGGTGGGCAACTTCAACGGCGACGCCTACGAGGACCTCGCCATCGGCTCACCGGGAGAGGACATCGAGGGCGGGACCACCAAGCTCAATGCGGGCGCGGTGACCATCCTGTACGGCAGCTCGTCCGGCCTGACCAGCAGCGCGAGCCAGATCTTCACCGCCGACAGCGGCGACCTCGACGGGGCGGTGGACTACCAGGAGTTCGGCTTCTCCATCACCTCCGGCGACTTCGACGACGACGGCTACGACGACCTCGCCATCGGCTCGCCGTTCCGCGACATCGTGGACTCGTCGACGACCTACCACTCCGCCGGCGAGATCCACGTCCTCTACGGCTCGAGCGGCGGCCTCTCGACCTCGGGCCACCAGACCTTCAGCTCCGCCTCGCTCGGGGGCTCGCTGCAGCAGTACCAGAACTTCGGCTATGCGCTCGCCGCTGCCGACTTCGACCGCTCCCAGGCGTGTGAGAGCATCAACCTCTGCGCCGACGATCTCGCCATCGGTGCGCCCGGGAACAACTCGGACCGGGGCGCGGTCTGGGTGAGCTACGGCGTGCACGGCTTCAACCTGAGCCACGCCACCCGCCAGACCTTCACTCAATCCGATCTCAGCGGCTCGAGCCCGGAGGGCGGCGACCGCCTCGGAGCGAGCCTCACCGCCGGCGAGCAGGACGGCCGCCTCGGCGCCGACCTGATCATCGGCGTACCCGAGGAGGACTGGAACAGCGAGACGGACCAGGGCATGCTGCACATAGTCTTCGGCGGCGCCGGCAAGCTCGGCAGCTACCCCGGCCAGTGGGTCGCCGAGGTGCCGACCTTCGGCACCCCGGGCCAGGCAGGCGACTTCTTCTCCTGGTCCATGGCCCTCGGCGACTTCAATCGCGACGGTGCCAACGATCTGGCGGTCGGGGTCGAGGGTGGCTGGGTCGAGGGGCAGGACAATGCCGGGCACCTCAAGGTCCTCTACGGCGGGATCTTCAACGACGGCTTCGAGCTCAACAATGCCAGCCTGTGGTCGGCGACGACACCCTGATCCGCCGCAACCTCAGCAGAGCGCCGGTACCGCAGCCGTCGGGAGCGCCGCGAAGGCGTCCTGCGGCATTCTCGCGGGGGTACTCCCGCGGCCCGCGCGAGCCGCGCCGCAGCCCGGTCAGAACGTCTGTCCGATGCCGAGGTAGAAGTGCGCCCCGCGGTTGGCACCGCGGTTGGACAACGGCCACGCGACGTCGCCGCGCAGCATCCCCACCGGGGTGGTCACCCGGATGCCGACACCGGCACCCACCGCGAAGTTGGTATCGGCATGCGACCAGTCGTCCCACACCTGCCCCATGTCGGTGAAAACCGCCGCGCGGCCCCAGCTGGTCACCGGGATGCGCACCTCCTCGTTGAGGATGAAGAGGGCCCCGCCGCCGTTGGGAATGACCGATCCCCCCAGGATCTCGACCGGCCCGACACTGTTGTAGTCGAAGCCGCGGATCGTGTTCTCACCACCGGCCAGGAAACGGACGGTCGAGGTGAGCTCGCCCGAGAGGGCGTGGGCGATGCCGAGCCGCAGCGACTGCGCCCAGGTCCAGCCCGAGATGGGCTGGGAGGCGATGGAGAAGCTGCCCAGCGCGCGCACGAAGTTGAGGTCCGAGCCCAGGTACTTCGGGCTGTAGCTGAGGTCGAGCGAGGCGTAGTGTCCCGAGCGTGGGTCGAAGGGGTGATCGCGGGTGTCCTGAACCAACTGCCCGCCGACGCTGACCACGTTGGTGCGGACGTCGTATGGGAGGAAGAAGTCGGGATGCCGCTCGAAGTCGTGGGTCCGCTCGTCGCGGATGTACGCCCGCCACTGGGTGGCGCCGGCCCGGCGCAGCGCGGCTTCGAGGCTGACGGTGGTCTGGCTGCGGAGCAGGTCGCCGCCCATGTCGGTGCGCTCATAGGTTGTGGCCAAGCCGAGGCTGAGGTTCGAGCCCGGCAGCGGCGGCTGCTCGATCCACAGGTAACTGCCGCGCACCTTGCCGCCCCAGCGGCCGCGGGCGTCCATCTTGAGTCCACGGCCGAGGAGGTCGTCATCGCGGAGGTCGAGGATCAGCTCCGAGCCGCGGTCGCTGCTCCAGCGCACGCCGCCGCCCGCCGTCCAGCGGGCCTTCTCGCGGAGGTCCACGTGTACGGTGGCGCTGGAAGACCCGCTCTGCTCCCAGGTGACGTCGACCCGGTCCACCGGTGCGAACTCCGCAAGCCGGGCCGCGGTCTCGTCGAGGTCGGAAGGCCGGAGGAGGTTCCCCTCCTCCACCGTCACGCCGCGCTCTACAACTTTTTGATGCAGGTACTTAATACCCGAGAACTCGACCTTGGCGATGGTCAGCCGCGAACCCGGATCGAGCCGCACCACCACGTCGGCGCGTCCGTTCTCGGTATCCTGCGCAATCGCAGCCACCTTCACCTCGGGGTAGCCCTTGGCGCGGTACTCGCTGCGAACCCTACGTTCCGCAGTGTCCAGCAGTTTGCGCCGCAGGGGCACACCGCTCCTGAGGGGAAAATCCGGGCGCTCCACGACGCCGAGGGGATCGCTTCCGTCCACGCTCACCCGGGCGACCAGAGTGCGCTCGCCGGGCTGAACCTGCACGTACACGACACCGTGCTCCTTGCCCTCTCTCTCCACGGTGATGTCGCCGAGCACGGCATCGGGGTAGCCGCTGGCGGCGAGCAGACCCCGAAGCCGTTCCAGAGTGGCCGACTGGTGCCGGATCAGCCCCGCCAGCTGCACCGGCGAGCCCATGAGCTGCTCCACCTGCCGCACCACCTCCACGGGCACATTCGCGATCTGGGGGCCGGTGAGGTGCAGCTCCTCGCCGCGCTCGACCTGCACTACCACGACGTCGTCCTCGCGACCCACGGTGACGGCCGCGAACGGGTATCCCTTGGCCGCAAGCTCCTGCTCCAGCAGCTTTTGCATGGTCTCGAAGGAGCTGGGCTCCAACCAACCGGAGCGGTGCTCGGCCGCGACGCTGGTGCGCACCTTTCCGGAGACGGAGTCACCGCGGAACTCCACCGGCTGGTAGGGACCTGGCTCCACCGTGTACTCGAGTCGCTTGCGGTGCTCGTCGCCGCCGGCCTTCCCGGTGACCTTCGCATCGGGGTAGCCCCGTCCCGCCAACGCCCGTGTCAACCGAACCTCACCGACGAACAGCAGGAAGGGATCGTAGGTGCGCCCCTTGGAGATGTCCATCTCGTTCTTCAGCTTGCGCTTGCTCGCCGGCCACTCGCCTTCGAGTGTGACCGTGCCGACCGTCGGTCCCTTCTCGCCGGTGCTTCCTCCCCATTGCACCCGCTGGAGCACAGCGCCTCCGTCGCCTTCGCTGGACGACGAGAACGCCTGCAGGACGAGTCCCTTGAGAAAGCCGAAGTGCCACAGCTGCAGCAGGGACGTCCGATCCTGGACGTTGCCGAGGTCGGTAGTGAGGAAGAGCACCGCGTTGGGTCCGAGGTACTGCGCCACCGTGAAGCTCGTCGCGGGGTCGGTGTTGGTCTCGGCAGCGATGTCCACCGGACGTTGGCCGGTGTCGCGGACGCCGAACGCCTGGACCACGGCGCTGGCCGCACTCGCCTGGAGGAGGTCGCCGAGGTTGAGGCTCTGGCTCGCGGCGCTGCCGCTCTGGAAGAGGGGGGTCGCGGTGACGATCTCGACCTCCGGCGCGGCGCCGGGCTCTCCCGAGAAGTCGATGCGGCCGCGCTCGATGGATACCGGGCTGCCGCCGAGGCGGAGCTCGCCGCCCGGCACCACGGTGATCTGGCCCTGCACCGCCGGGTTGAGCGCGGTGCCACCGACGTCGAGCGTGCTCCAGCGCAGGCGGAAGTCTCCGAGGTTGTTGTCCACCTGGATTCCACCGCGCCCGTGCACCTCGAGGTCGAGACCGACCTGCTCGAGGGTGTAGTCGGGTATCACCGCGGCAGCGCCGGCGACCTGCTCTGCCACCAGCTTCGCCAGGTCGACACGGCGATCCCACAGGCCCCGTTCCAGGAAGAGGTCCCCCACCACCGCCATCCGTCCGCCCGGACGCGGCTCCACCGCCAGGAGGCCGTTCCAGCGGCTCAGGATCCCCATGGGAAGCAGGAAGCTGACGCTGTCCAGCTCGAGGACCACCCCCTGCTGCACCGCCGGGTTCCAGCCGCCGCCGATCTCCACCCTCCCCTGGTTGAGCCGGACCGAGCCGTCGGTGATGTCGACCACCCCGTCACCCAGCTCCAACTCCAGGTGGAGATCCGCCAGCTCGACGGGAGGGTCGGCCATGAACAGAGTGCCACCGCCGTGGTCGAGCACCAGCCGGCCCGTGGGTGAGCTCAACGGCCCGCGGAGGTCGGCATCGATCGACAGGGGTCCGCGCACTCGCATCTGCGGAATGGCAGCCGCCATGAGTATCGGCGCGACGGTCCCGTGGACCCCGAGGCTCAGAGTCCTCTTCTCGAGATCCACCGAGCCCTGGGCGTGGAGCTCCGAGCGGGCGCCCCGGAGGGTGACGGGCTGCAGCGTCGCGACCCCGTCCTCCACGTCGACGACCGGCGTCTCGGTGGCGACGAGGCGCTCGGTGCCTGCGCCCAGCGTCAGGTTCGGCAGCTCCAGGTGGAGCCGTGGGAAGCGCTCTTCGGTCGGGTTCCAGCGGGCGTCCAACACCACGTCGCTGCTCAACTCCGCCCCTTCCGGAAGGAAGCCGACCGGCGCTAGCAGAGCGCCCCCGTCGAGGCCTCGCCCTTCCAGGTGCACGGTCAGCGGATCGCTCGGCGCGGCCGGCCACAGCTTCGCCAGGGCCGGAAAGGAACCCAGCCCAGCGGCGCCCTCGAGGGTGAGGCCGCCCACCGCGGTTGCCGGAGTACGACCCAACACCTGGATCCGTCCGTCGGCCAGGTTCCATGACAGGCTCACCGGACCGACGGGGCTGCTCGCGTCCGCCGGCGCGAAGCGTGCGGACCCGCGCGCCTCTGGCGCCGCCAGTGTGCCGTCGGCGACGAGGTCGCCGGACATGCTCCCGTCGGCCAGAGCCGGCAGCTGCGGCGCCAGCCGCCGCGGCTCCACGCCGTTCCAACCCACCCGCAGGTGGAACAGCGGTGAGCCGCCGCTCAGGTCGACGGTCCCATTGGCCGTCACCGCGCCCCCGGCGACATCGAGCCGAGCCTCGTCGACGCGGATCCCGTCGGAGCTTGCCACCGCGGTCACGGTGAGAGCATCCGCCACCAGTCCGTCCCACTGAGGACAGCGCCAGCCCACCGCCGCCGCCACCTCGAAGGGTCCGCCGGCAGCCCAGGCAAGGGTGCCGGCGCCATCCAGGATGCCCCCCGTGTCACCCACCAGCTGTGGACCCGCCAGGCTTGCCAACACCGGTGCCGGAACCGCCACGAGGTCCCAGGTTCCACTGATCGAGGGAACCCGCGGCGAGACGACCCCTTCGGCGCGCACGACGCCGCCGCCCACGAAGCTCGCCGCCGCCCGCCAGTGCGCCTCGTCGAGGTCGCCGCGAACGCCGAGACCGACCAGCCGGAGGCGCCGGCCCCCCGCCTCGGGCCGCAGCCACAATGCCCCGCCGTCAAGCTGCAGTGATTCCCAGGGACCGCTGAGCGTCCCTCGCACCAGCAGTGGTCCGCCCGCCACCGGCAGCTCGGGCAGGCCGGAGGCGAAGCCCCGGACGCGGGGCCACAGGTCGCCCGGCTGATCGCTCCACAGCTCCACCTCGAGCCCGTCGGCACCCTCCTGACCGACGCTACCGTGCACCTGAACCAGGCCGTGCGGGAGCCGCACCAGTGCGCGCTCTACGTCGGCCCGGCCATCGCTCAAGCGGGCCCGCACGGCAACCACCTCGCCGGAGGGAGCATCCAACCGGACGTCCACCATCCCCGACACCGTACCGGGGGAGAGCGGCAGGTCCACGGCGGCGGCCACCGTGCCACTGGCGCTGAGACCCCGGGGCAGACGGGCCTCCACCGCGGCGGGCAGAGCTCCGCGCAACGTCTCGAGCGAAGCCTCGTCCAGCCGCGCCACCAGCTGCCACCGCGACCTCGCGGGGGTTCCCCAGGCCGCCAGACTCCCCCAGCCGTCGCCCTGCACACTGGCCAAGAGCCGACCGCCGGCTGCCTCGGCGCTGAGCCGTGAGATCCCGAGCCCCAGCATGCTGAGGCCCCGGCCCACTCCACCGAGGTGGCCGACCACGTCGCTGCCCCGGCGCCACTGCAGGGTGCCGTCGAGCTGCACGCGCCCCTGGACGACCAGACGTGCGGCCAGCTCCGGGTCCCAGAAATCGGCGAGCTCGGCGGCGGACGCGTCGAGGCGCAGCGCGGCGGAAGCACTCTGCTGCCAGTCGGGCCCCTCCGCCCTCCCCGTCACCTCGGCGTGCAGAGCCCCCCCCTCGAGTCTGGCGTGCTCCACGGTGACGCCCGCCGGGCTCGCGCGCAGGCTGGCGTCGAGCACGCCCAAGGGCAGGCGCCGGCTTCCGCGCTGGAGCTTAAGCCGGGCTCCGGCGAGCTCCGCGACGGCCCGCCGGGTGCCCAGGCTGGCGGTCATCCGGGCACCCTCCACCACGACCTCGGTGCCGTCCAGGTGCAGGGCGCCGGACACGTCGCGCACGGTGACGCTGTCGAGCACGACCGTACCGAACAGGTCTCCCGGCTTCATCGCACCACGGTCGAGTCTCGGTTCGTCCGCCGGCGCGACAGCTGGCTGCCGCACCGTCACGTCTTCGACCAGCACCGAGGCGATCCTCCGGGGGTGACCGAGCAGCGCGAGCCAGCTCCAGCGGGCCTCGGCGTGCCCGACCTCGACGATCGGCGCCTCACCGCTGGCTCCCAGCGTCAGCGAGCGGACGTCGAGGCGGGCCGGCCAGGGTCGGAACGCCGCCTCTCCGGCGCTCACATCCCAGGCGGCGGCCTCGTCGGCCGCTCGCACCAGAGCTGCCCCCAGACCCCGCTGCACCGGCGGCAGCGAGAGGACGCCCAGGGCGACGAGCCCGAGCAGGACCACCGCGAGGATCCCTCGCCCCAGCCAACGAAGCCACTTGCGCTGCACGTCCACAGTCTACAAGGCGCCACGGCCTCCCTATTCCGCAGGTCCCGCGCCGTGCCCCCCCCTCCCGGCGGATCCCGGGCAGCACAACTACCGAAGCGCGCTCGACATCGGCCGTACCCTCACCTCACCCTCACAACCGATTCTCCGGGGGATGCGGCGGGTTCGCCGCATCCCCCGGAGAATCGGTTTGCTAGCATGACGGTGATGTCGAAGCGCGCCTCCGACCGCGAACGACTGACCACGAGGGTGGAGCAGCTCCTGGTGCGCTGCCTGGAGTGGACCCAGGCCGAGCGGCACCGCAAGGTGCTCGGCGAGGTGGACCGCCTCCTACCGCAGGTCCGCGGTGAGCCGCACCTGGAGGCACAGCTGCTGGTGTGGAAGGCCCAGGCTCTCCTCGCCATGGGCCTCGGCGACCGTGCGTTGCCCACAGCCACCCGATCATGGGATCTCGAGGCCTCACCCCACGCCTGCCACCTGCTCGCCAACACCCTCAACGCGGTGGGCGAGGCGGACCAGGCCGAGGAGCTCGTTCGTCTCGGCCGTCAGCTCTTCCCGGAGGCCCTGCACCTGTCGCTGCAGCTCGCCATGATGCTGGCCGACCAGGGGCGGGTTCCCGAAGCCCTCAAGGTGCTCGACCAGATCCCCGAGGATGCCGAGCTGGGTGAGGACCTCCAGGTTTTCGTCTTCGGTCTGCGCGCCAATCTCCTCGCCGTCGTCGGCCGTTGGGGCGAAGCCGAGCAGCTGCTGGGCGAAGGCCTGCGCCGGCATCCCGGCTCCGATGTCCTGCGCGAGGCCCGTGGCAGCCTAACCTCGGCCCACCACCGCACCCGGGCCGAGGCTGCCCTGGCACGCTCCTGGGAAGCCTCTCTCGACTCCCTGGAGGGGGTTGCGGACGAGGTCGACGGGGCCGTCGAGCAGGTCGCCGCCGCCCTGGAGCTGCCCCGCCTGCGGATGCTCGCCGCCAGGCGGCTGTGGCGCGCCTACCTCCTGGACGGCCCGGTAAGGCTCCAGGCGGTGGGCGCCTGGGCCGCTGCTCTGCTCGCGATGGTGACCGAGCTCGACGGTGAGCGTGCGATTCCCGCTGCGTTCGCCCCGGCGGCCGACGCGGTACCGGGTACGATCCGCTCGGCGCTCGTCCGCCTGCGCGGCTTCCTCGCGCAGCAGGACCACGAGCTCGTCCGTCGCGCCTTTGCCGCGCTCGCCAACCCACGGCTGAGCGAGGATGAGCCGGACGGACCAGAGCCCCGGGGGGCTGGTGCGAACGTGGTCGACTTCCCGAGCGGGTCTGTCAACGGAGGGTTCTGATGCGTCGTGCCGTCCCCTTGCTGCTCGCCGTTCTCGTCATGGCCGGCGGCACCGCCACGGCCGCCCAGCGCGAGTCCACCACGACCCGACGGTTCCCGGCCACGTCCGGGAAGACCGTTGTGGTGGACGCCGCAGACATGGACGTCACCCTGCGCGCCGCCGACGTCACCGAGGTGGAGGTCACCACCGAGCTCAAGATCTCGGCGGTGACCGACGCCCAGGCCGAGCGGTGGGTGACCGAGCACACCCCCGAGCTCGCCGACACGCCGGAGCGGCTGACGGTCACAGTCCGCCCGGTGGCGGTGGGGTTCATCGGCCTGGGCATGCTCACCGCCCGGGCCCGGCTGTCGGTGGTGGTGCCCCTGAGTGTCATCCCCGACATCACCACCACCAGCGGCAGCATCCGCGTGCGCGGGGACTTCGCCAAGGCATCGCCGTTGCGCCTGCGCACGGCAACCGGCGACATGGAGCTCGAGGGCGCCGCGGCGGCGGTGGACGTGCGCACCGCCTCCGGCGATGCGCGCATCGAGGTCGTGCGACCACTCGAGAACCTCTTCGCCCGCACCTCTTCGGGCGACGTCACCCTCATCGGCGGCGCCCGGTCGGTGCACGCGGACACCGCCTCCGGCGATGTGTGGCTCAACAACCTGTCGGGGAAGGCCGAGGTGGAGACCTCAAGCGGCAAGATCACCCTGCGCTGGGACCGTCTCGACCCCGACACCGACGTCACGGTGCGCAGCTCCTCGGGTCGGATCCGGATGATGCTGCCGCCCACGGTGTCGCCCCAGGGCGTGCTCCGCACCACCGCAGGGGCGATCCGCTGCGATCTTCCCGGGGCCGTCAACGAGGCCGGCGACACGGTCACTCTCAGTGGCACCGGCCCCACCCTCGAGGTCGAGACCGCCTCGGGCGAGATGAGCGTCGGCCGCAACGACGCGTGAGCCACCTCGGACCGGGCCGAACCTTTCGCAGCCAACATACGTTCTATGCAGCGAGAGACGTGCCTGGAGGTAACGATGCGCGCAGCCTTCCTGACCCTACTCCTCGCCGCCAGCACCGCCGTGCCAGCCGCCGCCGGCGGTAGTCGAACCCTCACGACATCGGTAACCGCAGGAGCCCTCACCCGGGTGAGCCTGGAGGCCGGCGTAGGCGAGGTCCACGTGACCGGAGTCGACGGCGACGAGATCGTCGTGACGGTGGTCCTCACACCCCGCCGGGGCGGGTTGTTCTCGTCGCTGCGCCGCGGTGAGGCCGAGGTCGCGGCGGCCACTCTCAGCCACAATGTGGCCGGCGATGAGCTCGCTCTCAGCGTCACCGGGCCTTCCGACGACCGCCGCTTCGAGGAGGAGTGGACGGTGCAGCTGCCCGAACGGCTCCTCATGCGTGTGGAGCTCGGGGTCGGCGAGGCCAGCCTGCGTGGGCTCGCCGGCGGCGTGGAGCTGAGCATCGGCGTGGGCGACGGGCGCATCGAGGCCCTCGGCGGCGACGTCAACGCGGAGGTGGGCGTGGGCGATCTCACGGTAATCGGTCCGGCCTCGGCCTACGGTCCAGTGACGTGCTCCAGCGGCGTCGGCGACGCCACCATCCAGGCCGGCGGCCGCACTTTCTCGGGCGGCGGTTTCGTGGGTAAGTCCAGCGAGTGGCGCGCGTCAGGCAGCGGCACCATGGAGCTGGAGAGCGGAGTCGGTGACGTCTCCGTGGTCCTCACCGACTGACGCTGCAAGCCCGGCCGCGCGGGGGGCGAAGACGCCAACGCGCCGCGCCTGACCCGCTCAGGATGACGGCCAGGGGATCGTCGACGAGTCCACTCATCTCTCGGTGGGCGGGAGCGGAGCGTCCGGGGGCCTCGGCGTCGCTTCCTCCCTCCACCGCGTCGCCTGGGTTGGCCGGCCACTCGGCCGCTGCGACATTCCCGCGCCCACGGCGTCGGCATTGACACGGCCGCCGCCCCCTCCTACCCTCAGCCGGACAGCTCGAAGGAGGAGGACGCATGGAGCCCAACCATCTCAGCCTGCCGGAGAACGCCTATCGAGAGCTCAAGCCCGGTGAGGAGTACCACCCGGTGGTGCCGGCGGCGGCGCCGCTGCCCGAGGCCACCCCCTACTCCGTGGCGCTGGGCCTGATCTTCGCAGTGGTGTTCTCGGCCGCCGCCGCCTACCTCGGGCTGAAGATCGGCCAGGTCTTCGAGGCCGCCATTCCCATCGCCATCCTCGCGGTGGGCCTCGCGGCGTTCACCAAGCGCAAGAACGCCATGTCGGAGAACGTCATCATCCAGTCCATCGGCGCCGCCTCTGGTGTGGTCGTGGCGGGCGCCATCTTCACCATCCCGGGGCTCTACATCCTCAACCTCGAGGCGTCGTTCTGGCAGGTCTTCCTGTCCTCGCTGTTCGGCGGGTTCCTGGGCATCCTCTTCCTCATCCCCTTCCGCCGCTACTTCGTGTCCGAGATGCACGGAGAGTTCCCTTTCCCCGAGGCCACCGCCACCACCGAGATCCTGGTGGCCGGAGAGGCCGGCGGCGACCAGGCCCGCACCCTCCTGGGCGGCGCCCTGGTGGGCGGGATCTACGACTTCCTGGTGTCCGGCATCGGCGCCTGGAAGGAGGTCGTCTCGTCCACCGTGTTCGGCTGGGGCCAGCGCCTCGCGGACAGCATCAAGTGGGAGTTCCGCCTCAATATCGGCGCGGCGGTGATGGGGCTGGGCTACATCGTCGGCCTGCGCTACGCCGCCATCATCGCGGCGGGCTCGTTCCTCGCCTGGTGGGTGCTCATTCCCCTGGTCTACTTCATCGGCGCCCACGTGCCGACACCGTTCCTCACCTCCACCGGCACGACCATCGCCGACATGACGCCGTTGCAGATCTTCTCAGACTACGTCCGCCACGTGGGCATCGGCGGCATCGCCGCCGCCGGCATCATCGGCGTGCTCAAGTCGTGGCGCATCATCGTCGGGGCGTTCAAGCTGGCGATCCACGAGATCACCGGCGGCGCCCTCACAACCGCCGAGGGCGACATTCCCCGCACCCAGCGCGACATCAGCATGAAGTGGCTGGCGACCTTCATCATTCTCACCATTGCGGCGATCTTCTTCTTCTTCCGCTGGGGGGTGACCGGCAACACCTACCACGCCTTCGTGGGGCTCGCCATCGTGCTGGTGATCGCCTTTCTCTTCACCACCGTGGCGGCCCGCGCCATCGCCATCGTCGGCACCAACCCGGTGTCGGGGATGACCCTGATGACCCTCATCATCTCGTCGGTCATCCTGGTGAAGGTGGGCCTCACCGGCAACACCGGGATCCTCGCCGCCCTCATCATCGGCGGCGTCGTGTGCACCGCCCTGTCCATGGCCGGCGGCTTCGTCACCGACCTCAAGATCGGCTATTGGCTGGGCACCACGCCCCGTACCCAGGAGCGCTGGAAGTTCCTCGGCACCCTGGTGGCCGCCGCATCGGTGGGAGTGGTCATCCTGATCCTCTACAAGACCTACGGCTTCGGCCCGCAGACTGCGGCCCACCCGCAGGCCCTCGAAGCACCCCAGGCGTCAGCCATGGCGGCGGTGATCCAGCCGCTCATGACCGGCCAGCCGGCACCCTGGCTGGCCTACCTGGCCGGCATCTTCATGGCCGTCGTGCTGGAGATGATCAACGTACCGCCGCTGGCCTTCGCCCTCGGCATGTACCTGCCCATCCACCTCAACACCCCGATCCTCGCCGGCGGCATCATCGCCCACATCGTCTCGACCCGCTCCAAGGACGAGGCGGTCAACACCAAGCGCCGGGAACGCGGCACCCTCATCGCGTCGGGCTTCATCGCCGGCGGCGCCATCATGGGCGTCGTGGCTGCGGTCATCAACTACCTGGGCAAGGAGTGGCTGGTGGGTCCACAGTGGAGCCTCAACGCCGCGGTGGGCCTGCAGCACTGGACCGAGTCATCGGGCAGCGAGATTCTCGGATTCGTCATGTTCCTGGTGCTGTGCGCCTACATGATCTGGGACTCCATGCGAACCAAGTGATGCTCCCGCCCACGGCAGCGAGCACGGATCACGTGAGCGCGGGGAGGCGCCCGTTCAAGCGGTCGTCGAGGGCCTGCAGGAGGTCGTCGAGGGCAGTGAAGACCCGGGGCATGGACAGGCCTGCCGTGGGCGGCGCAAGGCCCCAGGAACGCCAGCACCACACCTCGCGGCCCGCCTTGAGGGCCAGGGCGATCTCGGAGAGGGTTCCCGGGCCCCCGCCGAGCGCCACGCAAAGGTCGGCCGAGAGCACGTTGACGGTGTTGCGGGCCATGCCCAGCCCGGTGCGGACGGCCACCTTCACCCAGGCGTTGGGGTAGCCGCCGCCGTCCTCCGCCCCGGGCAGCACGCCGAGGGTGAGGCCACCCTCGGCGCTGGCCCGGCCCGGTCCCAGCACCGCGAGCACGCACATGCGATCAGCACCCATCGTTCCTCCCCCCTGCGAAAGCCGTCGCGCACGAGGTCGGCGCAGAGTCGGAGAGACCCCACCCACCCCCCAATTCCGGCGAGGGGTCGCCGGGCCCTCCATCCCGGCGGGTTGGGGGTCTGTGCCCCGGCATCACTGCGCCTTCACGATCCCCCTTCTGTGGGGCGGAAAACAAGAACGCCCGGGGCAAGCCCCGGGCGTTACTGGTCGGTTGAGTCTGCCCGACTACTCGAGCACCACGAGGGTCACACGCCGGTTCTGCGCGCGGCCTTCCCGGGTCTTGTTGTCAGCGATGGGCTTGTACTCGCCGTAGGAGATCACATTCATGCGGCTCAGTGCGAAACCCTGCTCCATGTTGAGGTAGCGCAGGACCTGCTCGGCACGCTTGTAGCCCAGTTCGAGGTTGTACTTCTCGCTGCCGGTGCTGTCGGTGTGGCCCTGGATCTCGATGTAGACGTTCTTGTTCTCGTTCTTCAGCTTGGTGGCGAACTGATCGAGGGCCGCCTTGGCCTCGTCGGACAGCTTCGCCTTGTTGAGCCCGAACTGGACGTCGTTGTCGGTGAGCGTCACCTCGTAGAGGAACTTGCCCTTGGCGAGCTTGCCCGCCTCGTCGGCCCGCTGCAGTGCATCCTTGGCGGTGTCGGAGAGCTGGCTGATCTGGCCCGCCATCTCGGCATCCGTGGCGTGCAGCTTGCTGATCTCGGCCTGGTTGCCCTCGACCGAGGTCTGCACTTCAGCGATCTTGGTCTCGCTAACCTTCTGGCTCGCCTGCACCTGCTCCTGCACGTACTCCTTGGTGGCACATCCTGTGAGGGTGAGCCCTGCCACCGACAGCAGCACCACCGTGACCGTCAACGTCTTCCGCATCCTGCACCTCCTCTAATCTGTTCACGTACCTGATTGACAAAGCATCTCGAGTTACTATAACACAAGGACGCTTAAGAAACTTTCGCAAGACCTCGCTCATCTCACCACTCCAGGCACTCCGGAGCGGAGGGATCCACCTCCGCTGCGCATTTCACGACACCATCCTCGAGCCTCACCACCACAGGGGTCTGCATGAACCAGTCGACCCCGGCCGGCAGCTCGGCCTGCCCACACTCGGTGCACGGCATGGGGAACACGTTGCTGGCGGGGAAGCCGCCCCTGTCAGGCACGGCCACCACCGTGGTGGGGTAGGGTAAAGCGCCCTGGAAATGCAGCTCGAGCAGATCGTGGCAGTGCGGGCAGTCCTTGCGGTAGAACACCAGGAAGTGCATCCCCTGGTCGAGATCTGCGGGCGCTCCGCGGACCCAGCCGGCGATCTCGAGGTCGCGCCACGGCTTGCCGATCCAGGTGGCGTACTCCGGCAGATAGTAGGACGGGAGCGCCGGCGCCGATGCGGCAGCGCTCACCGGTGCCGCGGCCGCCGCCGCCGCGGCGGGCGCCGCACCGTCCGGCATCGTCGCGAAGAAGCTCGCCGCGAACGCCGCCGCCACCCATATCAGCGCCGCACCCACCCACCCCGCGGAGAACGGTGTCGAGCCCCGGCCCACCCCGAAACGACCCGCAAGCAGGACCCCCAGCAGCAGCGTGCCGTCCACCACCAACATCACCGCCGGGTGCACCTCGACCCCGCCGAAGCAGCCGCAGCTGGAGGCTCCGACAAGAAGATCGCCCGCGAGAATGAGCAGAAAGACACCAAGCA
Organism: uncultured Acidobacteriota bacterium; assembly: GCA_963844845.1. Taxonomy (GTDB): domain Bacteria; phylum Acidobacteriota; class Thermoanaerobaculia; order Thermoanaerobaculales; family Sulfomarinibacteraceae; genus CAWJPW01. The sequence continues at coordinate 523,837 of CAWJPW010000003.1, read as the reverse complement.
GCGCCCCTTCGATCCAGCGGGCGAGCCGTGGCAGCAGGTACACAAGCCCCACCGCTGCGAGCTCGACTCCAATGGAGTACCGCAGCAGGAACATGAGGTCGAGACCGGCCGCTCCGGCCCCCTTCAGGAGGATGCTCGGAAGGTTGGCCGGTGTCCCCGCCAGGAGCTTGAGCACTGCCCCGGCGAGAATCCACAGCGGGGCGAGACCCCAGACCACGACCCGTGCGATCACGGGCGCCACGCCTGCGCCGTTGCGCTCTTTAGTCACGTCAGCGAGCTTCTCGAGGGTTGCCATTCGTGATTCCGTCCCGTCCAGCTCGAAGCGCCGCGGATGCATCTTCCATTCCTGCACGCCGCGGCCCTGTGGCCTGGGTCACACCGCCCGACGTCACGCCCGGCCCAACCGCCGCCAGACCTCGTTCTCGAGTGCGTCGGCGCCCTCGCGGGCTTGCTTTAACGCCCGGTCGGCGCGGTGCGCGAGCTCCCGTGCCTCGGCATCGTCAGCCATCCCCTGGAGGTTGATGTGCACGTTCATGGCGGCCCCGATGGCACAGGCGCCCGCCATCGCGGCACCGACGCCCGCGTCCGACACCGATGCGGCCATCCCCAGCTCGGCGGCGCGGGCGCACAGCGCCACGATCTCGGGGCACGTCTCGGCAACCGAGAGGGGCACCCTGGCGGCGCCGAGGGTCGCCTCCCGCACCGCCGCCTCCTTGCCCTCACCGTCCGAGCGGTTGGCCTCCATGAGGCGCTGGAAGGCCCAGGTGTCCTCGTCGATGGCGTCGAGCAGGCGCTGCTTGAGCTTCTGCCCCTGCATCGCCACCACCTCCAGCTCGTCACGGACCTCCGCGAACTTGCTCTTGGGATGAGGCAGATTGGCCACCATGGCGGCCAGCGCCGCGCCCAGGGCGCCGGCCAGGGCCGCCACCGAGCCGCCGCCCGGCGCCGCCGAGTCACGTGAGGTCTCGTCGGCGAACTCCTGGAGTGTCATCGAGGCCAGGGGCCGCGCAGGCGCCAGGATGTACTCGATCACCTTCTCTCGCGGATCGAAGGGGGCGACGTCGGAGAGACCGAGGCTGTGCACCGCAGTGTGGACCAGGTCGGCCTCGGGGACCCCGCGCGAGCGCCCCATGCGCGCCAGGTAGTGGAGGCCGGCGTCGAGGACCGCCTGGCGCGGCACCAGCCCCACCAGCTCCGAGCCCGTGACCCGCATGCCGCGCGCATGGGCGCGCTCACAGCAGGCGTCGAAGGCCTTGTGTACCGGTGTCACGTCAAGATCGACGAGGTTCATTGAGACCTGGGCGCAGCCGTACTCGGGGATGTACCAGCCGATGGCGCGGACACCTTCGAGCATGCCCGAGTCCGCCGGTGACTCACCCTCGGGGCCGGGCTTGCTGCGGCCCTTCTCGCGCACGTCGAAGGCCACCCGGTTGGCCCAGCGTTTGTCCGTGACGTTGAGGTCGGCGTTGTACGCCACCAAAAACTTGCGCGCACCCACCGCGATCGCACCGAACTTCGGAACCAGCTCGGCCGGACCGAAGTCCGGGGCGAAGCCGGGGTCTTTGAGCTTCTCGCCCAGTGCCTCGTACTCGCCCTGACGAATGTCCGCCAACGAGCGGCGCTCCGCGCGGGTGGCGGCGAACTCGTAGAGGTAGACGGGGAAGCCGAGCTCCTCCCCGACCCGCTTGCCGAGGCGGCGAGCCAGCTCCACGCACTCGTCCATGGTCACCCCGGTCACCGGGACGAAGGGGCACACGTCCACCGCCCCCATGCGCGGGTGGGCGCCGTGGTGGGTGCGCATGTCGATGAGGGCGGCCGCTTTCTTCACCAGCTCGAAGGCGCCGTCCACCACCGCGTCGGGCGACCCCACGAAGGTGATGACGGTGCGGTTGGTCTCCTCGCCGGGGTCGACGTCGAGGAGCCGGACCCCGGGCACCGACTCGGCCGCCTGGGCGACCGCCTCGAAGACCTCGCGCTGTCGACCCTCGGAAATGTTGGGAACGCACTCGACCAGCTTCATCAGAGCCTCCGGGTCCCACATGCTAACGGCGTTGCCGCGCCGAGACAACTCCCCCGGCGAGTGGCATCCGCCGCCGCCGGGCCCGGTCACTCCCCGTAGCGGTCGCCAGGGCCCGGCGAACCTCCCCCCGCGCGCACCGGCCAACGCTCGCCGCGCACGAGACGACGCAGCGCGGCGAGCGAGATGCGTAGCGCCCCGGCACGAAGGGGCCGGCGCGAGAGGCGGACCAGCTCGAGCGCCCGCCGCCAGCGCGGCGTGGCGACGTCGTCCAGTAGCCGCCTCACCTGGCAGTGCCGATCGAGCTCGGCGAGCCGGCGGCGGCAGCGCGCGTGGAGGCATTCGAAGCCCTCGCACGACGCGAGCTTCTCGAGCGCGCGGACGTACTCGTCGCGGAAGCGCTCGCCATCGGCCACCGTCTTCGACGCTTCGTGCAGGCGAAAGCGCGCGATGACCCCGTCGTCGTAGACCACCGCGGGGAAGCACGCCAGGTACCTCAGGTAGAGCTCGTGGTCGAAGAAGTAGTTGAACGCCGGGTCGGGTCCTCCGCAGGCGACCACGTTGGCGGTGCAGAGCCAGATCGCCGGCTGGCATAGGGACATTCCCTCGTCACCGCGCACCAGCGCGTCGACCGTCAGCCGGCGCGGCCGCCGCAGGACCTCCCCGCCGCCCTCGCCGACGATGACGGCGGCGCCGGCGACCACGTCCGTCCCTTCCCGCAAGCGTCGGGCGATCATCGCCAACGCCCCCGGCGCCAGGACGTCGTCCGAGTTCACCCAGTTGAAGAGGTCGCCCGAGGCTCGCTCGAGACCCTGTCGGATGGCGTCCGCCTGACCTGCGTCAGGACCGCTCGAGAGGAATGCCAGCCATGGTCGGTACCTCTCGAGGATGTCCAGAGTCCCGTCGCAGCTCCCCCCATCGAGCACCATGTACTCGAGGTCGGGGTAACCCTGCAGCAGCACCGAGCGGATCGTCTCCTCGATGTACCGGCCCTGGTTGAGCGACGGCGTCACGACGGAGACCCTGGGCCATGCAGCGACCCTAGCCTCACGATCGCCGACCGGCGGAGAGGCCTCCGTCCACGGCCAGCCCGCTCGTCCCGGCGGCGGAGCCGGAAGCTCCGCGAGCGTGGGGCACCGCATGCTCAGGTCTCCCGCGCCGCCCGGCGCCTGCCACGCCCAGAACTCACCGAGTCATCGAGGAGAACCCCGACCGCCCCCGTCCGGTCACGCTGAATCATCGCGCAGCCTCCTGTCCGGGGGTGTCGAGGAGCTGCCGGATGGCGTCGAGAACGGGCCCCGAGACCCTCTCGAAGCAGAGCTCTTCGTGAAACAGCCGCCGAGCCCGCTCCCCCCGCTCGCGCCTCTGCCCGCCATCACCGAGAAGGCGCTCCACGGCGTCGCGGAGCGCGCCCGGCGAGTCGTCCGTCGCACACACTCCCACGTCCCGCTCCTCCACGACCCGCGTCAGCGTCGGGTTGGACGAACCAACCACCGGCAGCCCGGCGGCCAGGTACTCGTAGAGCTTCGAGGGCGCACAATAGAGCTGGTTCGTGCTCGGCAGCTCGCTGTAGGGGTAGTAGACGACGCCGGCGTCGGCCTCCGCCATCGCTGCCAGGAGAGCCGGGCGCGGCACCGCGTCGCAGACCCGCGCCCGACGCCCACCGAGCCGGTCGCGGACGAGGCCACGCACCCCCGCAACGCGACCGGACTGCTCCGCGTGGCAGAACGCGAGGAAGAAGAAGGGGACCCGCACTGTCTCGAGCGCTTCGACAAGGCGCCCGAAACCAGTGCCCTCGTGCGCACCTCCCGCGTAGAGGAGGACCGGCAGACCGTCCGGCAGGTCGCCGCCGGCGAGCGCCGCCAGCGCGCCCCGCGGGGCGGCCGGGGGCAGCTTCGCGGCCGGCAGCGTGTTGGGCAGCACCAGCGGGGTTCCGGGCAGCTCGAACAGCTCTCTCCGCCGCTCGGCGCGCTCCTCGTTGAGGTCGATGACGAGGTCGGGGACCGCAGCGTGGGCCCCGTAGAACGAGGTGTTCGGAATCCCGGGGAACTCGTCGGCGGTGAGGAGCTCCGCGCAGTAGTGGATCAGCGGGCTGCGCGGCCGTAGCCGCTTCATGAGCACGGCCTCGCGGAAGAACGAGAGGTCGGTGTAGAGCCACGCCCCAGGACGGAGGGAACGAAACCGCAGTAGGGTCCTGAAGCTCCGCACCGCCAGCGCGCGCGGCAGGATCCCGCCCGCGGTGAAGCTCCTCACATCGAGACCCGTCGCACGGGCCTCGTCCATCTGCTCTGCCGGAATCGGCGCGAGGATCCGCACCTCGACGGCCCCCCCCGCCAGCGCCTCGGCCACGTACTGAATACCCCCGTAGGCACGGAGGAAGCTGCTGCTCGAGACGACGGTGAGGGTCCTGGAGCCCGGCCCCGTCATCGCACCGGCGCCGGAAGCACCGTCACGAAGGGCTCTCTCTCCCGAGGAATGCGCAGGCCGTACTCACCGGGCGACGTCAGAGGCGCCGGAAGAGGTGTCTCCTCCGCCACCCTTCGCCATCCGCCGATCATCCTCGAAAACTCCAACCTGCCTCCCATGCTGCCCTGTCATCCCCGCGGGTGCTCCTGCAGCAACATGCTAGCCGGATGCGTGTGGCTCGACAACCCAGCAGGCTTTCACGATCCCGGGGCGTGGCATAGTACTCTTCGGAGGAACTTAGCGTGGGCATGTCCAGGATCCAGCCCGGCATGCTGGCTGAGGTGAGCCATCAAGCCAGCCTAGCGCGCGTGTCGGAGCGACGCGAAGAGCACAGTGCTTTCCGTCGCGTGAACTCCGTACCGGGGCTCTCGGCACCAATCCTGACGCCAGATGGATGGCCTCTCGCGAGCTTCTGCAGCGGCGTACATCACGCCCTACGGTGGTGAGGATGCGCGAGCCTCTCATCCCCCGCATCGCCGTCCGGCTCCGTAAGGTCCCGGTGTTCGGCGACCTCCTCAGCACGGTCAAGCGCCAGGTCCTGCGCCTCCCGGTCATAGGCAAGGTGATCCGCCAGACACCCTTTGCATGGTGGTACCTTTGGGCACTCGTCCGAGGCCGTCGGCCCGGCACGCTTCGGACCGACCTACGGCCGCGCTGGGTCGACCCCGACCTCATCCGTGAGGTGTACCTCGGCGGCCCCCGCGACCCGCTCGACCTCGGCGCGGTGGTAGGGGGCGACTGGGACCTCACCACGGTTCCGTTCGAGGAGCTGGAGGTGGTCCGGGCCTTCCGACGGCACTTCGAGGACGACGTCCCGTGGGACGATCTGTCTTGGGTCCGCACCATGCGCACGACCCTCCGAGCTGGCGGCACGATCAACGAGCTCCCCACCAGCTGGCAGTACTGGCAGGTTTGCGACGAGGCGGACCTCGAACGGAGGCTGGCGCAGTACGACAGGCTCTACGCCTCGATCGCCGAGGGCGGGTACACGCCCCAATCCGAGATCCTGCGCGAAGAGGCCACGCTCAAGGCCCGCACCGACGAGATCTCGGTGCGAGTGGCCCGCGACGGGCGTTTGCTGTTCCAGGACGGGCGCCACCGCCTCGCGATCGCCAAGATCCTCCCCCTCCCCGAGGTCCCGGTCACCATCACCGCTCGGCACCCGATCTGGGTCGAGACAAGAAAGCGTCTTGAGTTCGTGGCCCATCAGCACAGCGGGCAGCTGTACCACCCGCTGTGCCATCCGGACCTGGCCAACCTGCCAACCGCCCACGGACATGAGAGGTGGGACCTCATTCATGCCGTGCTGCCGCCACCACCCGGCCTGGCTCTCGACCTCGGGGCCAGCTTCGGCTACTTCTCGCACCGCTTGGAGTCGGCGGGATTCGACGTGGTGGCGGTCGAGGTGGCCGAGACCGAGCTCACTTACCTCCGGCTGATCCGGAATGCCACCTACCGCCGCTTCCAGGTAGTCTCCGACTCGTTCCTCGACCTATCAGGCGAGCTCCACTTCGACGTCGTGCTCGCCCTCAACATCTTCCACCACTTCATTCGCACCCAGGAGCAGATGGCCCGTCTCCGTGACTTCCTCGGACGCCTGCACACAAACGTACTGATCTTCGAGCCGCACCTGCCCAGCGAGGAACCCATGCAGACATCGTTTCTCAACCCCGGGCCGGAGGAGTTCGCCCGGCTTGTGGGAGAGTGGACGGGTCTCGGATCGATCCGGCCCTTGGGCGAGGCGGCGGACAGGCGGCGCCTCTTCGTGCTCAGGCCGTGAGCGTCGACTCCACGCCGGGCGCCCGTCTCAGCCGCGCACCGAGTCATACACGGCGAGGGTCTGGCGAGCGAGATCGTCCCAGCTGAACCGGCCGACCCTCTCGCTCCCGGCGGCCACCAGCCGGGAGCGCAGGCTCGTGTCCGTCGCAACGCTGACGAGGGCGCGGGCCATCTCCGCGGGGTCCTCGGGGTCGACGAGGACGCCCGCATCCCCGACCACCTCCGGGATGCTCCCACGCGCCGAGGCCACCACCACGGTGCCGCAGGCCATCGCCTCGAGGGGAGGGAGCCCGAAGCCCTCGTACAGCGACGGGTACGCGAGGCACAGACTGCAGCTGTAGAGCTTTGCGAGATGGTGATCCGATACCCGGCCGACGAGGTGCACTGCGTCGTCCAGGCCTCGCTCGCTGATTCCGCGCGCCTCGATCTTGGTGAAGGCGTCCCCGACGACTGCGAGGGTGAGCTCTGGCAGCTCGGCTCGCGCACCTGCAAACGCCGCCAACAGTCCTTCGAAGTTCTTGTAGCGAGGTCGGTTCCCAACGAAGAGAACGAACGGGCGATCGGGTACCGGCTCTGGACCGCCGGCCATGCTGCGATCGATGCTCGGAGCCAAGTGGGTCACAACGATCTTCGCCTCGTCGGTCCCAAAGGTCTCGACGAGATCGCGCCGCGTCGTGTGGGAGATGCAGATCACCACGCTCGCCGCCTCGACGGCGCGACGCTTAAGGGCCGAGACCTCGCCCGCCGGGTCGAGCTCCGCTGCGTACCGCTCGTGGATCATGTCCCACACTGTCAGGACCACCGGGGCGCCGAGCCGATCCAGCGGCTTCCCGGTGAGCGAGAAGTAGTAGGTGAGGTGCACGACGTCGGGCGGCCGGCGCACTGCGAGCCAGCGAAAGTAGAGGCGCTCGACGACCCGTGCGAGTCGGTTCGGACGAAATGCATGGCGCCGGAACACCGCCCTGTGCAGCCGGGGATGGTCCCCGAGAAAGGGACCCCCGTCGGGTCGCGAGGTCGTCGCGACCGGCTCCCAGTCGGGTGGGAGCCGCGTGATGAGGGCCTCGAAGTAGCGCTGAACGCCCCCCGGGGTCCCGCCCAGCCACACCGCCCCGTCGTAGAGCACCCGCCCCCCGCTCATCGTCATCCGGCCCCATCTCGCCGGCGGCTGCCGAGCCTCGACGCCACCCGGTCCCGCACCCTCTGCCACACGGTGCAAGGCCGGTGAGGCTGGAAGATCCGCACCTGCGTCGCACGGTCGGCGTGGGCATCCCGGATCATGAACGGGGGGTGCTCGAGGGGGCACGGCATCGGGTGGACCGCCCGCATCACCGACGGCCGCGGCACACCCGTGTGCGTCGCCCGCTCATCGAAGCCGATGTTCTCCACCAGGTTGCGGCTCGGCAGCAGGGTGAAACCGCTGTTGCGCCAGACGGAGAAGAGCCAGGCACAGTCCCACGTGTCGATCTGGCGCCGGTGGGCGAGGTCGAAGAGCACGCGCCAGTGCGCCTCGTCCTCCGGATCGCCGAGCAGATCGGCCAGCCAACCGCCTTCGCGGAGCTCCGTCCAGATCGACATCTCGAGGTCGAAGTGCCGCCAGGCCCGCCTCCACGTCGCCCATCCCCAGACGTGGACCAAGCGGGAGAAGTAGTAGATGTACCGGGTGCGCGGTGGCCCGTCCCGGAAGTTCGACCCTGAGATCGCCATCACCCTCGCGTCGTCGGCATACCGCTCGAGCAGCTCGGCGCAGAACGGAAAGAACGTCTCGTCCGCGACGCAGTCGTCCTCCAGGACGATCGCTCGCTCGACCCGCGAGAAGACCCAGTCGAGGCCGCTTCGGTGCAGCACGCACATCTCTGACGCGAAGCCGAGCCGTGCCAGGCCCTCATGGAGGTGCAGCGCCGCGCGGGCGGCCCCACCCGATGCGTCGTGGGTGCTGACGTGCACAACCTTCACGGTCGTATACCCGCTGCAGCCAGGGATGTCCGGAGAATCGCCTCAAGCTCTGCCATCCGCTGAGCCCAGGTGTGGTCCCGCAGGGTACGCGCCTGGCCCCGCCGGCCGATGGCCTCGGCCTCATCGGGATGCGCCAGGAGATATTCGACTTTCTCCGCGCACTCGTCGGCGTCGCCGTAGGCGACCACCTCGTCGCTCGCGAACAGCTCCGTCAAGTTGTCCTTCCGATCGGTGACCAGCGTCGCTCCGACCCCGGTCGCCTCATACAGGCGGAGGTTGTTGGCGAAGCGTCCGGCGAGGTCGATGTGGTGGTTGACGGTGACGCGCGAGGCCCGCAACACCCGGTACATCTCCACGCCCCACGCCTCGCCGCGCCACGCTCCTTCCAGGAGCCCGGTGCGGGTACGCTCACGCCGCGGACCCCAGACGCCGAGGCCGACCCGCTCGACGAGGGCGGCGAGCAGCCGGGCCCGCGACGAATGCGCCGCCGAGACTTGGCCGACGAAGGTGACGCCAAGGGTCGGTGCGCGGGGTCCGAGTTCCTGCAGCACGTCGGGCTCGAAGCCCAAGCGGTGCAGCCCGCTGGCGTGCCCGTGGGAGCGGAACAGCTCCACCAAGTTGGGGAGTGACGAGAGAACCAGGTCGTAGGGCGCAAAGTGGCCGAGATCGGGAAGGGGCGACGCGATCTGGGCCACGAGGACCCGCCTCCGGCTCCTCAGTTCCGCGAAGAAGCACGGGTCCAAGTTGGGGTTCTGGTTGACGATCACGTCCGGGCGGAAGGCGTCGATTTGGGCGCCGAGGACATCGTAAAGCCACCTGTCGTCGGCGCGCCCGGTGAGCAGCCGCCTGGCGCGCCGGGCCAGGCGCGCCCCCGGATTGTAGTGCAGGAGACGGCGCCAGCCTGTCTGCCAGCACTCCGGGTTCGGAACCTGCGGGCGAGACCGTCGCGGCAGGTGCTCCCGCACCCACGCCCGCTGAAGGTGATGGTTGTTGGCGTAGAGCTCGTCGGCCATCACCCCGAGCGCCGTCAGGTTCCTGGAGTAGAAGTCGGCGATCCCGAACCTCGTCCTCCGGCGCTCGGCAAGCTGCCGCGCGTAGTCGGCCTCCCTCAGGTCGGGGCGACCACCGTACAGCCAGTCGAGGAACGCGGGGTAGTCCGTGTTGATGAGCAGTACTTTCACCAGAGTCGATCCCCCGCGCCAGCGTGCTCTGCCCACTGACGCGCCAATCCGCGAAAGGGGTCGCCGCTCACAGGCGATTCCACGGGCACGATTGCATCTACATCCATCCCGGAAGGTAGCGTCTGAGCCTGGAGACAGTCCTGCGGACCCCCATCGGGACCAGCCTTCGCACGGCTTGCTTGACTAGGGGTGTGCGGGCAATGAATGCGCTTGAGCTCAGCGGCGGCTTTGGCGAGCATCGCTGCGCCCTGCGCGTCCACGCCGAAGCGTTCTCTGTACGCAATAGCGAGGTCCGCCGCGAAGGCAGGCTGCTCGTCGACCATGGCAAAGGCCCAGGCCACGATCCAGTCGCCCCGCTCACGGTCCCGGAGGCTGTCGAGGGTCCGGAAGTAGCGTGCTTCGCACCAGCATGGACTTGGGCGATGACACGATGCCAGCTCATGAACACAAGCCGTGCCGAGCAGTGGCTCGAGCACCTTCAACGAGCTGCGTCGCATTCTGATGGCTCCATGCACCTCCAGCCGCGACAGCCAAAACCCCTCCCCGGTCAGGTGGTGGTGGGCATCGACGAACAGGTCCTCCTCGAGATAGGCGGGTATCAAACGAGGCGCCACGTCCACCGCGAGGACGCCGTCCCGGATCCCCTTCGGAAGGCTCTCGAAAAGCCTGAGATCGGTGCCCTGGGTGTCGGCCTTGAACCAGTGGACTCGGCTCAGCCCTAGCTGGGCAAGTGCCGACCCGAGGGAGGTCGCCGGCGCGTCAGACACCTCCACAACCTCGAAGGGTTCAGCGAAGAGGTAGGGCTCACGCGCCGACGCGTCCGGCGACAGCGTGCTTGAACAGAACGGGTAGCGAGTGAGGTGAAAGCGGACGGTGGACTCATCACCGACGACTGCCGCCTGCGGTACCATATGCAACTCGGCAAAGCCAGCGGAGGCCTGCGTTAGCTCTCGTGCGTCGGGATCGAACCCCACGTAGATGGAGCTGCCGGCAAAAGCCTGCCACACGGCGGGTGGGGCGCCCGAAGCGCCGAGGTCAAGCAGCACCGGCCGCACGCCGCATGAAGCGAGCACGGACTCGAGATTCTGATCTACTTGCGGGTGTCGGCGCATTCGTGGTCACCCATAATCCCAGTCTTGCCGGTCTCCACCTGCGAGTATAGATGGGTAGCTGCGCGGAACCCGACGAAACCACACCGAGCGGATATGACCGTTGCAGAGTGCTATGCTCTTCCAATGGGGATTTCGTGCACGCTACCGTCACTTGCCGCCTTGCTACGCGGAAGCCGGCGCTGCACGTGCCGGTAGTCTGAGGGGCACTCTCCCCGTGAACCGTCCCGTCGGCGAAGAGCTCCGCAGGAACCTCGTATGGCTGCACCTCCTGCTTCTCCAGCGTGTTTCGGCACAACCAATCAGCCTTCGCTACTGGCGTGGCGTACGACGGCTCGCGCAGTGGCTCTCACGAGTCAGTGACCCGCTTGTCCCCCCTCTGAATCGTCTCATCTCCACGAGTGAGCGACTGCAATGTGAGCGACTGAGAAGGCCTTTAGCCGACGCGATCCTCGGCTCATGGAGCCTGAATCCGCCGACCCTTGACAGGCTTTGGCTACGCTTGTCAGCGAAGACCCCACGAACACTGCTGGAGTTCGGGTCCGGCGTGACCACTCGCGTATTCGCCATGTGGGCAGCCGACGACGCTGACCGACGAGTCCTCTCGCTGGAGCAGGATGCAGCCCAGGCTGCGGCCCTGCGCAGCGCGTTGAAAGAGTCCGGCATGGCAGGCCAGACCCAGGTCATCCACGCACCCGTGGGCCCAGATGGCAGCTACTGCATCGACCTTCACTCGCTCTCCACCGCCGCTGGCTCACAGGCCTTCGACTTTGTCTTCATCGACGGTCCTGCAGGACCGCCAGGCTGCCGTCTCAACACCCTCCCACGTGTGACTCCGCTCTGCTCCGACGGCGCCGTCTGGCTCTTGGATGACGCGTTTCGTGACGGTGAATTGGAGATTCTGGACGCGTGGTCCCTCGTCCGTGGACTCACTGTCGACGGAATCATCGCGTGCGGGACTGGTCTCGCGGTAGGCACGGTCGGGAGCACGGTCCGGCAACCTCGAGTGGCCCCTGGAAGGGGCAGCACCCCTCCTCGCGGCATCTCGCGCCATCATCGCCCCCACGATGAGCCCCGAGGCCACCCCCCATGCTCGTCGTGACACCCGTAGCCGCTCGGTGGCGTCGTTGGAAGAAGCGACGCCTGATCGCGCGTTCCGAGCGCATCATTATCGGATCCGGGGGCACAGGCGCTCCAGCGTGGACAAGTACCGACGTTGATGAACTGGATGTGACGCGCCGCGAGGCATTTGCACAGTACTGGTCTCCAGGGACCCGGCAGGCCTTCTTGGCAGAGCACGTCTGGGAGCACCTGGATTCACAGGACGCAGCGCGGGCGTTGGTCCACTGCTTTGCATTCCTCAGACCCGGCGGCTGGCTCAGGCTCGCAGTGCCAGACGGCTTTCACCCAAGCCCGAAGTACATCGGGTGGGTGCGCCCGGGGGGCGTTGGGCCGGGATCCGAAGATCACCGAGTCCTCTACGACTACCTCTCTCTCTCGGCATCAGTCAGCGCGGCCGGCTTCGAGGTCCACCTTCTCGAGTACTGGGACGAACAGGGCATGTTTCACGGTGTCGACTGGGACCCTGTCGATGGCATGGTCCGCCGGTCGGCACGCTTCGATGAACGAAACCGTCTCGAGGCGCTAAGCTACACATCGCTGATCCTTGATGGAATCCGCCCCTAGGCTGCCCTCACCAACTCCGCTCGAGTCAGAGTGGCTGAGGTGCCCCCACAGGCCCAATCCACGTGTGGTGCACCAAGAGCGGTCCCTGCGGCCCTGGCGGAAGAGTGCCGGTGGCGAAAAAGTCGCCGCCCTCCACCGCGAACTCGACGGCATTCTCTACCCAGTCGGCGATCTCACTCCCTGCCCGTCCGAAAATGGTGAGCCTATACACACCTGGCTGTAGCGGCAGCTCCGGGAGCTCACACCGAACGCAACCAGTCGGCGGCAGCGCTTCGAAGTCTGCCTCGGCGACATTGGTGGACAGGTGGAACAGCGGCTGGCCCAGCATGTCTCGGATTCCCAACGCAACGTGCACATTCGAAAGAGGTCGACCGCTCTCCGACTGGTAGCGCAGCTCGAAGGAGGCCTTCGCGCCCGATACCGGCGGCCCGGGCTCGCCGCGAACCACACACGAGAGGAAGCGGAAGCACCCGCTGCCGCGTCGAGTTCGCCCTGCAAGCGAGGTGTGCAGTCCCGCCGCAAACGTATCATTGAGATAGGAACCCACAACAGTACCAGGTGCTCCATCGGCGGTGCAGCTTCCATCGCGGAGGAGGACCACGCGAGAGCATAACGTGTTTACAGCTAACATGTTGTGGCTCACGAAGAGGACCGTGCGCCCGGCTCCAGCGACCTCTCCCATCTTGCCCAGGCACTTCTTCTGGAAGGCTGCGTCGCCCACGGCGAGGACCTCGTCGACGAGCAGGATCTCGGGCTCGAGATGGGCCGCCACCGCGAAGGCAAGGCGAACGTACATCCCGGACGAGTAGTGCTTCACCGGGGTGTCGAGGAAGCGCTCCACTTCGGCGAAGGCGACGATCTCGTCGAACTTGCGCTCGATCTCCGCCTTGCGCATCCCGAGGATCGCGCCGTTGAGGTAGATGTTCTCGCGGCCGGTGAGCTCGGGGTGGAATCCCGTGCCCACCTCGAGCAGCGAGCCCACCCTGCCGTGCAGCTCGACCCTCCCAGTGGTCGGCTCGGTGATGCGGGAGAGGATCTTCAGCAGGGTCGTCTTGCCGGCACCGTTGCGACCGATGACGCCCAACACCTCGCCGCGGCGGACCTCGAGGTCGACGTCCTTGAGGGCCCAGAGGGTGTCGTCTGCGGCGGCGCGCCGCCCGAGAAGACCCCGCGGAGCCCTCGCGACACCCATGATCGCCTCGCGCAGCGTCCGGTACGGTGCGCTCCGCTCACCGAGGCGGTAACGCTTGCCGAGGCCCTCCACCCGGATCGCGACGTCGTTCGACACCAGGGCATTACATCACGGCGCTTGCAACCTTTTCCACCCCTCGCCGCACCGCGCTCGTGGCTCAAGTCTCCCCCGGTCACGCCTTTCTCGCGCCGACCGGCAAACCCGCCTCGAGCTGGCGCCCGCCCTCATCGATCCGCGAGAGGCTCCGATCGCTACCCCTCGTCGTGCTGGGCCGCCCTCAGAGTGAAGCAGCCGATGCCGTAGTAGGTCTGCTCGGCGGTGAGCCCCTCGGCGCGCGGAACTGTGTCCAGCGCGACCTCTCGCGGCACGGCCGTCCAGCAGTTGCTACCGTCCTTTACCCAGTAGAGGGCGCGCTCGACCTCGAGCCCCGCGAGCAGGCGGGGAAGACGATCGGCTCCGTACACCCGGCAGTTGGGGGGGAACACCGCGTCGCGACCCACTGGGACTGTGAGGATCATCAAGCCGCCGGGTCGGAGCAGCCGGCGCAGGCTGGCCATCGCCTCGAGATCGCCGTCTCGGTTCGCCGCTGTGACCCCGAACCGTCCCGCCAGGCCGACGTGCTCGATCGCCGAACAGTTAACCACCACGTCGAAGCTCCCGTGCGGTATGGGCATCTCGAGGATGTCGCCGGCGATGAATCGGATTGAGGGATGGCTGTAGGGCAGGCTCCCGGGAAGAAGGTCCACCGCGGTGACCTCGAAGCCCCGCTCGGCCGCCGCCATTGCCGTCAGGCTCTCACCACAGCCGAAGTCCATGAGGGTACCGGGGCCGGGCGGCAGCGTGGCGGCCACCCAACCCCACTCGACGCAGCGGTCGCCCGAGAGGTTTGGCAGACGCCACCAGCTTGGGCCCACCAGCTGGCTCGTGGCACGCGACACGGCGCCGGCGAACCTCCTGATGCGGCGATAGATCGACATGACTCCACCAACCTTCCCCTGACCGCCGATCGCAGTTGAACCGACGTCCCTGACGCCGCTCAGCGCCCCCTGCCCGAGCCCTTGACGTGGAGCACCGGGCCGCTCGACGTCACCGTATCAGACCACGTCGGCGAAGGTCTTTTCCACCCGCCGGAAGTACGCGACGCCGGTGACGACGAGGGCCACCGCAACGATCGTGCTCGCCCAGGTGACCGGACCCGGCGGCGTGCCGATGCCGAGCAACGCCCAGCGAAATCCCTCCACCACCCCCACCATGGGGTTGAGACCAAACAGCCAGCCCGGCAGCCCCAGCTGCTCGAGCTTGCCCGCCACCATTTTCGCCGGGTAGATCACCGGGGTCACGAAGAGCCAGATCTGGACGAAGAACGGCACCACGTAGCGCACGTCGCGGTACGCGACGTTGAGCGCCGACAGCCAGATGCCCGCGCCGACCGCGGTGGCGAAGGCCAGCCCCAGCAGTGCCGGCAGGGCCAGCACCGCGGCGGTGGGGACGATGCCGTAGAAGGCCATGAGTGCGAGAAGCACCACGAACGCGAGCACGAAGTCCACCGCTCCCGCGAGAACCGAGGCCAAAGGAATCACCAGACGCGGGAAGTAGACCTTGGTGATGAGGTGGGACGACCCGACCAGGCTGTTGGAGGACTGGGTCAGCCCCTGGGCGAAGAAGGTCCACGGCAGCAGCCCGACGTAGGAGAAAACAGGGTAGGGCACGCCCTCGGAGCCGATCCCGGCGAGCCGGCCGAAGAAGATGGTGAAGACGATCATGGTGAGGGTCGGCTGGAGGATGGCCCACGCCGCCCCCAGAAGCGTCTGCTTGTAGCGCACCTTGACGTCGCGCCAGACCAGGAAGTAGAGAAGCTCGCGGTACTCCCAGAGGTCCCGAAGGTGGAGCGCGACCCAGCCGTGCGACGGCTCGATGACGGTGACCGCGGCGGCGGGCTCGGCCTCGCCCAGGCGCTCCACCGGCGCCGGCGTCCCGCTCATCCCTCAGCCGCGAGGGGCCGCAACCCCGGCGGCCTCCAGGTCGGCCCGCACCATCATGCGGACCAGCTCGTCGAAGCCCACCTTCGGCTGCCAGCCGAGCACACGCGTGGCCTTGGCCGGGTCGGCCAGGAGCCGGTCCACCTCGGCAGGGCGGAAGTACTTGAGGTCGACCACCACGCGGACGTTCCCGTCACGATCCCGCCCGACCTCGTCACGGCCCTCGCCCTCGAAGGTGAGCTCCATGCCCGCCTCGGCGAAGGCGGCGGCGGCGAAGTCGCGCACCGAGTGGTCTTGACCGGTTCCGATGACGAAGTCGTCGGGCCGATCCTGCTGCAGCATCAGCCACATGACCTCGACGTAGTCACCGGCGAAGCCCCAGTCGCGGCGGGCATCCAGGTTGCCGAGAGCCACCGAGCCGCGGCGCCCGGCGGCAATCTCGGCCACCGCGCGGGTGATCTTGCGGGTGACGAAGTTCTCGCCGCGGCGGGGCGACTCGTGGTTGAAGAGTATGCCGTTGGAGGCGTGCAGGTCGTAGGCCTCGCGGAAGTTCACCGTCACCCAGAAGGAGTACATCTTGGCAACCGCGTACGGCGAGCGCGGGTGGAACGGCGTGGTCTCGGACTGTGGCACCTCCTCGGCCTTGCCGAAGAGCTCCGACGACGAGGCCTGGTAGACGCGAGCCCCTGGCACGACGCGGCGGACCGCCTCGAGCAGCCGAACCGTACCCAGGCCGGTCACCTCGCCGGTATAGGTGGGCATCTGAAATGAGATCCCCACGTGCGACTGCGCCGCCAGGTTGTAAACCTCCTCCGGCTCCACGTCGCGCAGCACGTTGATGAGCGACTCCGAGTCGCCGAGGTCGCCGTAGTGCAGGTCGAACCGGCTGCGGGTCCCGGGATCGTCGCGCAGATGGTCGATGCGGCCGCGGTTGAAGGTCGAGGAACGCCGTACGAGCCCGTGCACCTCGTATCCCTTACTCAGCAGGAGCTCGGCAAGGTACGAACCGTCCTGCCCGGTGACGCCGGTGATGAGAGCCTTCTTCATAGTTGGCGATTCTACCCTTTCCTCCGGCCGGTGCCGCCCACTCTCGCCGCAGACACCTCGAGGGCGCGCGAAGGTCGCGCGTGGACACCTCAATGCTCGATGCGCTCCGCGCCTTGAAACGCCCCGCCTCGCCATGCGAACCGGGCCGGAGGGGACGGCCGTGGTCCCCGATCACCAGATACACGCGCGGGCCGAGCCGGGCGGCGGGGGAACCGCTCCTCGCCATCGGCTGTCCCGTCCTGGCATGGGTTGACACCAGGAGGGACGATTGATGGTGATGAGGAGGATTGTTCGATACAACGAGACGTTCAAGCAGCAGGTGGTGGGGTGGAAGTAGAGTCCACGGACGTGGTGTAAGAACTCGTCGTCGAGCCTGCGGAGGCTGTGGGAGGCGGGGCAGGGGCCCCGTTTCCCACAACTCCTCAGGCGACGGGGGTTGAACGAAGAAGGCCACTGCATGATTCTCCAAAGAGACGACCAAATCTCAGTAGGAGGCAGCAGTGACCGAGATCAGCATGGATGCTTTGGAGCAGATTCGCAAGCTACTCGAGGAGGACAACCCTGACGGGCTGCGGGATATGGTCCGGGTTCTCGCGGAGGCGTTGATGAGCGCAGACGTCGACGCACTCTGTGGAGCGGGTCACGGTGAACGGAACCCGGACCGGATGAACCACCGCAACGGGTATCGCTCACGCCGTTGGGATACTCGAGCCGGGTCGATTGACCTGTTGATCCCGAAGGTTCGGAAGGGGACCTACTTTCCGACAACGTTGTTAGAGCCTCGGCGGCGTTCGGAGAAGGCCCTGATGAACGTGGTGGCAGAGAGCTACGTCCTCGGAGTCTCCACTCGCAAGGTCGAACGTCTGGTGGAGCAGCTTGGCCTGCAGGGAATCTCGAAGTCCCAGGTATCAGAGATCGCGAAACAGCTCGACACGACCGTGGAGGACTTTCGCAATCGTCCTTTGAGTGGTCGCAGCTACCCGTTCGTTTGGCTCGACGCGCTGCTCATCAAGATTCGTCGAGGGGGCCGGGTGGTAAATGGGGTGGTCGTAGTCGCCACCGGCACGAGCGACGAGGGGTTTCGCGAGATCCTCGGGCTCGATGTTTTTGCGAGCGAGACGGAGGCCGCCTGGCTCGACTTCCTCCGAAGCCTCGTCAACCGTGGGCTCTCCGGCGTCGAGCTGGTGATCTCCGATGCGCGCTCCGGGCTCGTCTCGGCCATCAACTCGACGCTCCCTGGTACCTCGTGGCAACGGTGCCGCACACACTTCATGACCAACCTGCTGGCGAAGGTCGACAAGAGCGCCCGGGCGTTTGTCGCCACACTGGTGCGAACAATCTTCCTTCAGCCTGACGCCCGGTCGGTATGGAACCGACTCTGGGTCGTGGTCGAACAGCTCGAACCGCGCTTCCAAGAGGCCGCGGAGCTCCTGGAGGACGCAGCGCCCGACCTGCTCGCCTTCGCACCTTTCCCTACTGAACTGTGGACCAAGATCTGGTCCAACAACCCTCAAGAGAGGCTCAACAAGGAGATCCGACGCCGCACTGACGTGGTCGGGATCTTCCCGAACAGCGCTGCCGTCATCCGCCTGGTGGGCGCCTTGCTGTGCGAACAGACCGACGAGTGGGCGATCGGCCGGCGCTACATGAGCCTCAGCTCGCTCCAACTTTCAAAGGATCCTCCTCGATCCTTCCAACCACCTACACGAAGGGAGGCTCTCCCAGAATCACTTCCTCTCTCGGCCTGATCTTCATGAATCATGACCATGGCCTTCCTACACCACTTGACTGGACGTGACCGTGGTGGAGAGCGAGAGTGAGCGATTCGGTAGCGCCCACGAGGCGTCGCAGGCGTATGGAGTTGGAGAAGGGACAGTGGAGCGGTGGCTGAGGGACCGCAGGCGGGGATTCCTGCTGAGGAGGGTGGTGCAAGTGGAGAAGCCAGGCGAGCCAGGAGAAATCAAGCGTGTGAAGAAGCGGGCACGTCGCTTGGAGAAGGCGCTGGCGGATGCACACATGGATCGGGCGCTGGACCAGTCGTTTTTCGAGATCTTGAGTGAACAGCAGGGGGGCGGGGGCGCGGAGGAGTTCAAGAAAAGCAAGGCGGGGGCGTCCACCGAGCCCGGGACGAGGTTTCGAAGGTCGAAACAACCTTACTATTCAATAGTTTGTTACTCTGCAGGCTCTCCACCGCTTCGGTCGGTGAGCTGGTGGTAAATGTCCAGCGCCTTCAGAGAGCGGTGGGCCTCGAGGCGAACCAGGAGTTCGAGCCACCACCGCGCCGCCGGGGGCGGCAGCTCGGTCACCTCGACGACGGGTCGGCGCCGACACGCCACCAGAAAGGCCAGCGACGGGTCGTCCAGGTGGCGTGCGGCAGGAGGGGCGCACGCAGCACACCGCGGCTGTCCGTCCGCCGGCGCCACCCGCACATCACCCTCCAACTCGCGTCCGCACACCGCGCACTCGCCCAGCGGTGGGAAGACCCCGCCGAGCATGAGCACCCACAGCTGGACGTAGGCCAGAGCGGTGGGGGGTCGGCTTCCGCCGAGCAGCGCCTCGGCCACCGAGTCGGCGAGGCGGAAGTGCAGCTCAGCGGGTTCGCCGAGCGGGCAGAACGCGAGCAGCAGCTCGCTCACCGCCGCGGCCGCACTCGACCGCTCGACACTCTCCGCCAGGGCGAACGAGGGCCGCACCAGCTCGACCCGGTCAAAGGTGGCGAGCTCGGCGTTCGGTCCCTGGTACGCCGTCACATGCACCCGTGACAGCAGCTGCGTCGCCGACGCCCGTGGCACCTTCCCGCCGCGGGCGCCGCGCAGCACCCCTCGCACGAGGCCGTGGTCCCGGCTCAGCAGCGCCACCACCAGGTGCCGGTCGCGGTACGGAATGCTGTCCAGCACCACGGCATCATCGGAGAAGCGCGCCACGGGGACATTATGACGGAGGCTCCCCTCGAGCAGTGGCCGAGTTCAAGTGGCGTGAATCGTACAGCGTCCCCCCCGCCCGCCCTCGCCAACCCCGATCGCCGCGCCACGGCTCGACGTCCCGCTGGTAAGGTCTGCGCGCAAACATCTCGAGCGCCCACTGTTGACTCTTCACCCTTGAATCTCTACTCGTCCCGCCAGCTGGC
Source organism: uncultured Acidobacteriota bacterium (assembly GCA_963844845.1). Classification (GTDB taxonomy): domain Bacteria; phylum Acidobacteriota; class Thermoanaerobaculia; order Thermoanaerobaculales; family Sulfomarinibacteraceae; genus CAWJPW01. The sequence goes on along the minus strand of CAWJPW010000003.1, from coordinate 504,301 downwards.
AGGCCGACTTCATTCGCCCTACAATACCGTTCGCGGAGGTCTGAAATGCCCGAGCACCGCTACCGCGTCCTCATCGCCAAGCCTGGCCTCGACGGCCACGATCGCGGGGCCAAGGTGGTCGCCCGCGCCCTGCGGGATGCCGGTTTCGAGGTGGTCTACACCGGGCTCCGTCAGACCCCCGAGCAGATCGCCCAGGCGGCAGTGCAGGAGGACGTCGACGCCGTCGGGTTGTCGATCCTCTCTGGAGCACACCGCCGCCTCTTCCCCATGGTGGTGACCGCTCTGCGCGAGGCCGGTGCCGGCGACATCCTCGTCTTCGGCGGCGGCATCATCCCGCACGAGGATCTGGCGTTCCTGGGCGACGCCGGCGTCGACCGGGTGTTCCTGCCCGGCACCGACACCCGAGAGGTGGTGGAGTACCTGCGCGATCGCCTGGCCGCGCAGCCGGTTGGGTGAGCGCTCCCTGCGTCGTCGACGAGGACGGCCTGAGCGTACTACTGCTGCACTCTCCCATCCTCTCCCGCGAGGCTCTCGAGGGCCTCGCAGCAGCTCTGACCCCGCCCCCCACCAGCGCTCCGCTCGCCCTGATCGTGCGCTCGGCCCACCCCCGCGTCTTCCTCGCCGGGGCTCACCTGGCAGAGATCGCCGCCCTCGATGCCGGTTCGAGCGCGCCCTATGCCCGCCTCGGCCGCCGCGTCCTCGACTTGCTCAGAGAGTACCCGGCGCCGGTGGTGGCAGCCGTCCATGGAGCGTGCCTGGGCGGCGGCGTCGACCTCGTGCTCAGCTGCGACGCGGCAGTCGCGGGAAGCGAGGCCCGCTTCGGTCATCCGGGCGTCCGCCGCGGCCTGGTCACCGGCTGGGGCGGTACGGTCGACTGGCGAGCAGCCATCGGTCGCAGCCCCTCCGTCCTGGCCTTGCTCACCGGGACTTCGGTGAGCGCCACCGAGGCGACCCGGCTCGGCTGGGTGCGCTCCGTGGCCGGTGATCCGGCTGCCGCCGCCGCACAGGAGGCCCGCCGCCTCGCCGCCCTCCACCCCTCTCGCCTCGCCGCCTGGCGCCTCCTGAGGGGTCGCCGATTCGTTGACAGGTTCCGCACCCTCGTGGTACACAACTCGAGGAAGTCACGAGATTTCAGCGTGCGGGAGTCGCGATGAGTGCCACCATTCTCCTTGCCGACGACAGCCTCACCATTCAAAAGGTGGTCGAGCTCACGTTCGCCGACACCGATCACGACGTCGTGACGGTGTCCAGCGGCGACGAGCTCCTCGGAAAGCTCGATGAGGTCACTCCCGACCTCGTCATCTGCGACGTGATCATGCCCGGCACGGACGGCTACGAGGTCTGCCAAAGCCTCAAGTCGCGTCCCGCCACGCTGCACATTCCCGTGGTGCTGCTCACCGGGACCTTCGAGCCCTTCGACCGCGACCGCGCACTGGCCGCCGGGGCCGATGAGATCATCACCAAGCCCTTCGAGGCGCGGCGGCTCGTGGAAGCCGTCGAGAAGCTCCTGGCCAAGCGCTCCGCGCCCGCCGCAGAGCAGGCGGCGGCTACCCCCATGAGCTTCGAAGGCGAGGTGCCGCCGCCGGTCTTCGACGAGGGCGACGGCCTCGACTTCACCACCACCGGTTTCGCTGAGATGGAGGCTGCCGGCGAGGCGCAGCTTGCCGAGAGTCAGGCACCGGGTGAAGCGCCCGCCGAAGGGCTCGACATGAGCTTCAGCGGCATGCCGGGCCCACAGCCGGGTGACAGTGGCGAGGCGTTCGAGGACGTGGACGAGCCCGAAGAGCCATGGACGGAGGGTGCTGAGGTAGCTCACACGGCCGACATCGAGGGCGAGGAAGAAGGCGGTGCGAACCTGGCCGAGGAGGCCTCCTTCGTCGACGAGCCTTCTGACGAGCTCGCGCCTGACAGCGGCGAGGGAGCTCCCATGGCCGCCGAGCCGTCGCAGCACGACGAGGCCGAGTTCTTCGTTGACGCGGAGCCTGTCGGTGCCGACAGCGACGCCTTCGAGGAGCCGGAGGAAACCTCTCCGCCAGAGCTCGCCACCGCCCCGCTGGAAGCGCCTCAACCGCTATCCGAAGCAGGTGAGGAGCCCCCACCACCGACCAGCATTCCCATCCCGACGCCGGCAGGCGAGCCCGACGGCTCGCCGTCGACTCCGGCGAGCCTCTCCGACGAGGACGTCGAGCGCATCGCCCGGCGCGTGGTCGAGCTGGCATCGGGCACGCTGGAGCGGATCGCCTGGGAAGTCATTCCCGACATGGCGGAGCTGGTTGTGCGCGAGCGGGTCCGGCAGCTCGAGGCCGAGATCCAGCGCGAGCAGGACGAGACCCCTCAGTAGCGAGCCCCACCAGCCCAAGGCGAGGCGGCGGCGCGTTTACACGCCATCGGTGCCTGCGTAGACTGTGCGGACCGCCGGCGCGGCAGGAGCGTGCGATGAGTGACAGCAGCCTTCCCACCCGATACGACCCGACCAGCTTCGAGACCACCTGGTACGAGCGCTGGGAGCGCTCGGGAGCATTCGCTCCGGAGGTGCCCTCCGAGCGCCCGCCGTTCTGCATCGTGATCCCGCCTCCCAACGTCACCGGGGTGCTGCACATCGGCCATGCCCTGCAGTTCACCCTCCAGGACCTGGTGATCCGCTGGCGGCGGATGCAGGGCTACAACGCCCTCTGGCTGCCGGGCACCGACCACGCCGGCATCGCCACCCAGGTGATGGTCGAGCGCCGCCTGGCCCAGGAGGGCACCACGCGCCAGGAGCTGGGGCGTGAGCGCTTCCTCGAGCGCGTCTGGCAGTGGAAGACCGAGCACAATGACAACATCTCGCGCCAGGCCAAGGCGCTGGGCTCGTCGTGCGACTGGTCGCGCGAGCGCTTCACCCTCGACGAGGGGCTGTCGCGGGCGGTTCGCCGCGCCTTCGTCACCCTCCACCGCGAGGGCCTCGTCTACCGCGACAACCGCCTCATCAACTGGTGCTCGCGTTGCCACACGGCGCTCTCCGACCTCGAGGTGGTCCACCAGGACCACCACGGCCACCTGTGGGACTTCGCCTACCCCCTGGAAGGGGGCGGCGAGATCGTGGTCTCCACCACGCGGCCCGAGACGATGCTCGGCGACACCGCCATCGCGGTCCACCCGGACGACAAGCGCTACCGCAACCTGGTGGGCTCCTTCGCCCTGCATCCCTTCCTCGGGCGCCGGGTTCCGATCATCGCGGACGCCGAGCTTGTGGACTCCGAGTTCGGCACCGGCGCGGTCAAGGTCACCCCTGCGCACGATCCCAACGACTTCGCCACCGGCCAGCGCCACGACCTGGAGTTCATCAGCATCCTCGACGAAGCCGGCCGCGTCACCCGGGCAGGGGGCCAGTTCGAGGGGCTCGAGAGCGGAGCCGCGCGCGAGGCAGTGCTCGCCGGGCTCGACGAGAAGGGCCTCATGCGCGCGAGCCGCGATCATCAGCTCGCGGTGGGCCACTGCCAGCGCTGCGACACGGTGGTCGAGCCGCACCTCTCGGAACAGTGGTTTGTGCGCACCGCGCCGCTCGCCGCCAAGGCTCTCGAGGTGGTTCGCGACGGCCGCGTCACCATGGTGCCGGAGTTCTGGGTCTCCACCTACGAGCACTGGCTGGAGAACATCCAGGACTGGTGCATCTCGCGCCAGCTCTGGTGGGGACACCGCATACCGGCCTTCACCTGCCCGGACGGGCACCTCACGGTGTCCGAAGACGATTTCGCCAGTTGCCCCGAGTGCGGCAAGCCCGTAAAGCAGGACCCCGACGTCCTCGACACCTGGTTCTCGTCGGGGCTGTGGCCGTTCTCCACCCTCGGCTGGCCCGACGACACCCCCGACCTCGCCGCCTTCTACCCCACCTCGGTGCTCATCACCGGTTTCGACATCCTGTTCTTCTGGGTGGCGCGCATGATCATGATGGGCTGTCACCTGGCCGGCGACGTCCCGTTCCGCACGGTGCACCTCACCGGCCTGGTGCGCGACGCCCGTGGCGAGAAGATGTCCAAGACCAAGGGCAACACCATCGACCCCCTGGAGATGGTCGAGACCTACGGCGCCGATGCGGTGCGCTTCACCCTAGCCGCCCTCGCCTCGCCGGGGCGCGATCTCCCCCTGGACATCCGACGCATGGAGGGCTACCGCGGCTTCGCCACCAAGGTATGGAACGCCGCCCGTTTCGTCCAGATGAACCTCAAGGGGGACGAGCCAGAGCTCGCGGACCTGCACCGCGATCGCCTCGGTCCCGCCGAGCGGTGGATCCTCTCGCGCCTCTCCCACACGGCGCGGGCAGTGAACCAGTCTCTGGAGGCGTTCCGCTTCGACGAGGCCTGCCACCACCTCTACCACTTCGTGTGGCACACCTACTGCGACTGGTACCTCGAGCTGGCCAAGGGAGTCGTGGACCAGCCCGAGGTGCGGGCGGTGCTGCGGGGCGTGCTGCTCGAGAGCCTCACCCTCCTCCATCCCGTGATGCCGTTCATTACCGAGGAGATCGCTACCCACCTCGGGCACGAGGGCGCGCTCATCACATCCGCCTACCCCGAGGCCGACGAGGCCTGGGAGGACGAGGCGTTGGAGGAAGACTTCGAGGCGCTGCAGGAGCTGGTGGCCGGGCTGCGCTCCTACCGCTCCCTGGTGGGCCTGCCCCAGCGCCACCCCATCTCGGTGACCCTGATGGGCGTCAGCCCCCATCGCACGGCGTTCCTCGAGGCCCACGCCGACCAGCTCCAGCAGCTCGCCGCCGTCGCCGGCATCGGAGACGGCGCCGCGCCAACCCATGCCGTGCACGAGCTGCTGGGCGGCATGGAGGTGGCTCTCGAGCTGCCGGCCGGCTCGGTGGGCGAGGAGCAGCTCGCCCGGCTGCACAAGGAGCTCGACGGCCTGCAGCGCGAGCGTGCCGGCCTCGAAGGGCGTCTCGCCAGCGCGGACTTCCTCAGCAAGGCGCCCGAAGCGATCGTGGCAGGGGCGCGGCAGCGTCTGGACGAGGTCGTCATCCGCATGGAGCGGCTGCGGCGCACCGTGGAGGCCGTTGCCGGGTGATCTCGCCGCTCCGCCTCCTGGGCGCCTCGCTGCGCCACGCTGCCGACTCGGTGGTCGTCCTGCAGGAGGTCGACTCTACCCATGCGCTCGCCCTGCGGCTCATCGAGCAGATGGCCGACGATGACTTCGAGCTGGGCTCCTGCCTTCTCGTCGCCCTCGAGCAGAGCGCCGGGCACGGGCGCGGCGAACGACGCTGGACCTCCCCGCCCGGCGGCCTCTACCTCAACTGGCTACGCTCGGGCCTCGACCGCGAGTCGGTACCGCGGCTGCCTATTCTGGCCGGCGCGGCGGCTCTCGCCGCGCTCGAGGCGGTGGGCGTGGAGCGCGCGGGCCTCAAGTGGCCCAACGACCTCCTTGTGGACGGCGGCAAGATCGCCGGCGTGCTCAGCCACGCCCGCTCCACCGAGCCGGCATGGGTCACCGTGGGCCTCGGCGTGAACGTCCTGGCGGCTCCGCAGGTGGAAGGCAAGCGCCCGGCCACCTGCCTCGCCGCCCATGTCGCCCCCCAGGACTTCGTCGTGTGGGCAGGACGCATCGCCGCCGTCTTCGTCGAACGGCTCGAGCACGGCCTGCGCCAGCCGGCCGAGGCAATGGACCTGTGGCGCCGGCGCATCGTCCACCGGCCCGGCGAAGCGCTCGAGGTCCGCTTGGCCTCGGGCGAGGTACTCCACGGGCGCTACGCCGGCCTCACCCTGGAGGGCTTCCTCCGCCTGCTCACGCCCCAAGGCGAGCGCGTCGTCACCGCCGGCGACGTCCTCGAAGGGGTCGGGTAGACGCAGCGGGGGGCAGGGGGCACAGCCGCCGGCGCCGCCCGCGGTCATCGGCCCAGGTCCCGGTCGCGGCCTACGGTCGCGGGTGCATCAGCCGCCACGTCATCGCCCGTACGCGATCGAGCACCACGGCCGCCCTCGCCGCCGCCTCCCGATCGACGAAGCCGCCTCGGGTGAGCAGCTCCAGCGCGCTGCCGGCCTCCTTCGCCGAGCCGTACGCGATGCGCCAACGCTGTACCCGATCCCTCCCGGATCGCCCGTGGCCTTCGGCGAGGTTCAGCGGAACGCTGCAGGCGGCGCGACGAGCCTGATCGGCCAGGAACTTCACGGTCGGTGGGACAGTGGCCACCAGCCTGAGCACAGCGCCGGCCGCTTCGACGGCGAGGGCGTGGGCGCGCAGGCCGGGCTTCGCAGTGGGAAGTGCTTCGTGCATGGTCACCTCCGGATCGTTCATGGCCTTCCCACCAGCCGACGGGGCGACCGGTGTCAAGGGTTTCCACGCAGTGGTCGCGAAGCGACCCTTGACGCCGGACGGCACGCCGGCTATCCGAACCGTCTGAACGATCCGGAGGTGGCCATGCCGGGAGCGCACGGCGCCGGGGCCGGGATCGGGACCGGAATCCGGCCCCGCCGCGCTAGCGGACGCGGTCCCGGCCAACGGCCTGCGATCCCGGCCACCGGACCCGGCCGCAGCCACCCCCCCGGTTTCCGATTCTCCCGACACCGGCTCCCGGGCGGCTCAGCCGCCCGTCGGCGCGGACCCGGGCGCGGCAACGGCACGAGCTGGCAGGTGGCAGGAGCGGCCGCCCCCGAGCCCCAGCGCCGAGTCGCATGCTCGGTCCCTCGGGGCCACTCTTGCGGGCGGAGTACCCGTGGATTGCCAACCATGACGTTTCCCGCGGGCGCGCTCCGAACGAGGAAGCGCTCCCGGGAGAACGTCATGGATGGCACGTCCCGCCGGAGGAGAAATGCTCCGCGGCGGTCTCGGACACCGTCACGGTCGCGGACGCGGACCCGGTCGCGGCCCACCGACGCTGACGCGGTCCCCAGACGCCGACGCCGCGGCTACGACCCCACCGCGCGCAGCCGCTCCAGGAACCGCTCCGGCGGCTCGAAGCCGGTGATGCGGAACACCTCCCGGCCGCCGCGGATGACGGTCACCGTGGGCATACCACGCACCTTGAAGCGCTCAGTGAGCCGATCCACGCGGTCGCTGCGGGTCGTGAAGTCCGCCTTGAACCGAGCGTAGCCGGACAGCTCCTGGACGACCCGCGGGTCGGAGAAGGTCTTCTCATCCAGCTCGCGGCAGGGGGCGCACCAGTCGGCGTAGAAATCGATGATCACGGGCTTGTCGCCGTCGAGCGCGGCCTGCACCGCGGCGTCGTCGTACTGCTGCCAGGCGAGATCACCATCGACCGCCCGCGCGGCCCGGTGCGGCAGCTGCAGCACTCCAACCACGATCAGGGCCGCAGCAACCAGCCGCATCACCCGGTCGATCCAGGGCTGCTCGTGCCCCGTACGGTCCACCACCAGGAGGTAGAGGCCACCCAGCAACAGCACGCCGGCCATCAACCAACCGCCAGCCTGGCCCGGCAGTAGCGGTCCTACGAAGTACGCGGCGAGGCCCAGGAGCAGCACGCCGAAGACCTTGCGTACCCCGATCATCCACCCTCCGGCGGCCGGCAGCTTCTGCACCGCACCCGTGAATGTGCCGAGCAGGAGATAGGGAACGCCAAGACCGAGCGCGAGGGTGAAGAAGAGGGCAAAGCCCAGCACCGGGCTGCCCACCTGCCCCACGTAGGTCAGCAGGCCCAACACGAATGGACCGATGCACGGGGCGGCGACGAAGCCCACCACGAGGCCCATCACCACGGCGCCGACGGCGCCGCCGCGGCCGCCGCCCACACGCATGGCCCAGCCGGGGACCCGCAGCTCCCACACGCCGAACATGGAGAGGGCGAGGGCAACCATCACCACGGCGATGCCGACGATGACCACAGGGCTCTGCAGGGCCGCCCCGAACAGCCGCCCGGTGAGAGCGGCGGCAACGCCGAGCACCGAATAGGTCACCGACATGCCCAACACGTACAGCACCGCCAGGACGAAGGTCCCGCCGGCGCGCTCCTTACCCTGCTGGGCGAAGAACCCGACGGTGATGGGAATGAGGGGGTAGACGCAGGGCGTGAGGTTGAGCGCGAGGCCGGCGAGGAAGACCAGGAGCAGCTGCAGCGGCAGCCCGGCGGCCGCGAGGCGCGCCTCCACGGAGCCCGGCGCCGGCGACGATGGCGGCGTGCCGAGGCCGGCGGCCGCCCCGGGACTACCACCACCCGGTGCGGGCGGCGCGGGCGGCGCTTCGAAGAGCTCGCGGTTGCGCGGCTCGGAGGCGGTCCCGGCAGCCGCCACCTCGAGCTCCACGTTGGCGCTGACAGCGGTGGGCGGCAGGCACTGGGTGTTGTTGCACGCCTGGGCCGTCACTTCGACCACGAACCTGACGGTGCCGCTCGCCGAGGCCGGCACGATCCCCCGGCCGACGATGATCTGCTCGCCGCTCCACACCCGAAGCGGCTGCTCCGAGAACGCGAAGCTCAGCTCCTCGCCGGGCGGAAAGGTGGTCGTCAGGGGCGCCCACCCCTCGGGAAGGTCCCACGCCGCGTCGGTGGGCACCGCGAACTCGTCGCCAGGATCGTGGGAGTTGACGTGCCAGCCACGCTCCACCCGCACCACGGCGGCGAGCTGGAATGGCTGTCCTGCAACCAGGGGAGCCCGGTCGGCCAGCACCGCAACGTCGAACACCGGCTCGACATCGAGGCCCTGCGCCGCCAGCGGAGCAGCGAGTAGGGCGAGCATCAGCATCGCCCTGAGAACGCGTCGTGTCATGGATCCTCCGTGGGTTGCCGCCGACCCGGCGTCACGATACCGAGCAGCTCTCCGCCAGGGCCGGGGCGAAGCGGCGCACCAGCCGCCGCACCTCGTCAGGGTAGCTTCCCCAGTGCTTCTTTACCAGATCGGGGCGCCGGGTTACGGTGAGCTCCACCGCCCGCTCCAGCCGCCACCGCCGCACCGCCTCGTGGTTCCCCGAGGTGAGGACGGCGGGCACCTCGTGCCCCTCCACCTCGGGCGGGCGGGTGTAGCAGGGGTAGTCGAGGAGCCCGTCGGCAAACGAGTCGGCCGCCACCGAGGCGGGATCCCCCACCACCCCCGGCACCAACCGCGCCACCGCCTCCACCACCGCCATGGCCGCGACCTCACCCCCTCCGAGGATGAAGTCCCCGACGGAGATCTCCTCCGGCGCAAGGATCTCGGCGACCCGCTCGTCGAAACCCTCGTAGCGCCCACAGAGGAGGAGAAGGCGGGGGCCGGCCGCGAGCTCCTCGGCCAGGCGCTGGTCCAGGACCCGCCCCCGCGGCGAAAGCAGCACGGTGCGGACCGGCCGCGCACCCCGGGCCGCGACATCCCGCGCCGCCGCCAGCACCGGAGGCGCCTGGATGACCATTCCGGCGCCGCCTCCATAGGGCTCGTCGTCGACCTTGTTCCAGCGGTTCCCGGCCCAACCGCGGAGATCATGGACTTCGAGGCTGACGTCCCCCCGCGCCACCGCGCGACCCAGAACCCCCGCCGTCCGGAAGGGTACGAAGAGCTCCGGAAACAGCGTGAGAACGTCGAAGTACATCGCTTCAGGCGAGGTCGGCGTCGTCGTCGATCAGCCCGGGCGGCGCGTCGATGACCACGGTGCCACCGTCGAGATCCACCTCGCGCACGATCGCCGGCACGTAGGGAACCAGGAACTCACGGTGACCGCGGCGCACCACGAGGCGGCTCTGGCCGCCGGCGCCGGGGTCGACTCCCCGCACCGTACCGAGCGGCAGTCCCGCCGGCGACACGCACTTCAGACCGACGAGGTGGTGCTCGTAGTAGTAGCCCTCCGGGAGCTCGTCGAGGGCCTGCTCGGGGAGGTAGAGGAAGCGTCCCCGCCAGCTCTCCACGGCGTCGCGGCCGCGGAGGCCCTTCACTGACAGGAGCCATGCCCCCTTGTGCAGCCGCACTCGGTGGACCTCGTGGAACTCCTCCGGTCCGGTGTCGCCACCGAGGCCGAAACGGATTCCGTCCGCGAGGCGCTCGGGAAAGTCGGTGAGGATCCCCACCATGACATCCCCATGCACGCCATGCGGCTTGCTGACCTGCCCGACGATGAGCCAGTCGGACGGGTGCGCGCCGGGCTGGTCTGCTCCCACTACTCCAGGATCTCGAGCACGAACCGCTTGTGCACCTTCATGCCGGCGGCAGCCAGCAGGGTGCGGATGGCACGGGCGGTGCGGCCCTGGCGGCCGATCACCTTGCCCAGGTCGTCGGTCCGTACGCGGAGCTCCAGGACTGTGGTCTGCTCGCCCTCGACCTCGGTGACCTGGACGTCTTCGGGATGGTCCACGAGCGCCCTGGCGATCTCTTCCAGGAGGTTCTTCATCGCGCTCACCTGAGGCTCCTTCCTGCTTCGGCGTGGACTGTTGCTACTGCTGGCGCTGGGCCTGGCGGACCAAGGAGCGCGCGGTCTCTGACAGCGTTGCGCCCTTGCCCTGCCACTCTTGAACCTTGTCGAGGTCAACGCGAATTTCCGGCGGCTCGCTGTTGGGGTTGTAGAAGCCCACCTGGTCCAGGAAGTCCGCGGTTGGCCGCTTGCGCGAGTCGGACACCACCAGGCGGTAGATTGCGTTGTGCTTGGCACCCATGCGCCGCAGCCTGATCATCAGCATGTTCACTGCCTCCTCAGACGATCGTGGTCGTCATCTCCACACGTGTTCTAGTGCATTCCGAGCTGCCGCTTGAGCGCTCGGGGGTCGGCCTTGCCAATTCTCTTCATGAGCTTACGCATCTGTCCGAACTGCCGCAGCAGCCGGTTGATCTCTTCCACCGAGGTGCCAGACCCTTTGGCGATGCGCCGCTTGCGCGAGCCGTTGAGGATCTGCGGGTGCCGACGCTCCTTGGGCGTCATCGAGTCGATGGCCGCGGCCATCCGCACGAGCTGACGCTCCTGTCCCTCACCGGGCCCCGCCGCCCCCATCGCCTTGCCCATTCCCGGGATCATCTCCATGACCTGCTGCAGCGGACCCATCTTGCGCAGGCTGCGGAGCTGGTCGCGGAGGTCCTCGAGGTCGAACTTGTTGCGCCGCAGCTTGGCTTCGAGCACCTTGGCCTTGCGCTCGTCCACCGTCTGCTGAGCCTTCTCGACCAGGGTGAGGACATCGCCCATGCCGAGGATGCGGCCCGCCATGCGATCGGGGTGGAACTGCTCGAGGCCGTCGAGGTTCTCGCTGATGCCGGCGAAGACGATGGGCCGGCCCACCACCTCGCGCACCGACAGGGCGGCGCCGCCGCGGGCGTCGCCGTCGAGCTTGGTGAGCACAATGCCGGTGACGTCGAGCCGTTCATGAAACGCCTTGGCCGAGCGGACTGCATCCTGGCCGGTCATGGCATCGGCCACGAAGAGCACCTGGCGCGGCTTGAGGATCTCCTTGAGCCGCTTGAGCTGGGCCATGAGCTCCTCGTCCACGTGGAGCCGGCCTGCGGTGTCGAAGATGAGGACCTGGTACCCCTTGATGGCGGCCTCGCGCAACGCCCGCCGGGCAATGGCCTCGGGGTCGTCCATGTCGCGGGTGTCGAGCGTTGGGATCTGCGCCTTCTCACCGAGCACCATGAGCTGCTCGCGGGCGGCGGGGCGCGAGGTGTCCGCCGGCACCAGCAGCGGGAACAGATTCTTGCTCTGCTTGACCCAGCGCGCGAGCTTGGCCGCGGTGGTGGTCTTACCCGAGCCCTGCAGCCCCACCAGCATGACCACCGCCGGGCGCCCCTTGAAGTCGAGCTCCGCGGTGCGGTCCCCCAGGAGATGGACGAGCTCCTCGTGCACGATCTTGGTGACCATCTGTGCCGGGCTCACCGAGGTGAGGACCTCCCGGCCCAGCGCCCGCTCGCGCACCCGCTCGACGAAGTGGCGCACGACCTCCACCGCCACGTCGGCCTCGAGCAGCGCGAGACGGATCTCGCGCAGCGCCGTGTCCACGTGGTGCTCGGTGAGGTGGCCTTCGCCGCGCAACGTCTTGGTGACGCGCGCCAACCGCTCCTGGAGCGTCTCCAACATAGGAGCGGCAGTCTAGGCTACACGTGGTTGGTGGTCAAGGGGATCGGCTTCGCGGGGCCGGGACCGAAGCCGGGGCAGGGGCCGCGTCCGGGACCGTGTACCGACAGCGGAGCGGCAGCCGAGACCGTCACGGAGCAGGTGTCCTCCGGCGGGCGTGCCGTCCTTGACGTCTTCCCTGGAGCGCCCTCTCCATTGCGGCACGTTGGCGGGAAACGTCAAGGGGGGCTCCCACGGCCCTTGGCGTCCGGAGAAGTTGCCCCGAACGACCGGGCAGGCGACTCGGCGCTGAGGCCGGGGGCGGTTTCGTTGCCGCCCGCCACCTCGTGGCGTTGCCGCCCCCGGGTACGCGCCGACGGGCGGCGCAGCCGCCCGGGAGCCGGTGTCGGGAGCATCAGCTACCGGGGCCGGGACCGAAGCCGCGTCCGGGGACCGGAGACCGGGTCCCGCAGGAGGTGTCAACAACGACACGTCAGCTGCGAATCGGTCCGTCCGGCCTCGCCATGACCGCGTTACACTACCAGCGCCCGCCGGCCTCACCGGCGGAGCCGGATGGAGGAGGAACCCAAGGATGCGCCTCGCACGATCCACCGGACTTTCGCTGCTGGCCCTCGCGGCCGCCGTGGCGCTTGCCGCACCGGCCACGGCCGACGAAGGGATGTGGACCCTCGACCAGATCGGTCGGCTTGACCAGGCCGAGCTCCACACCCGCGGGCTCGAGCTCGACCCGCTGGAGATCTGGAACACCACCGCGGGCGGCGGGCTGGCATCGGCCTGCGTTTGGCTGGGTGGCTGCTCGGCCTCGTTCGTCTCGCCCAATGGGCTGATTCTCACCAATCACCACTGCGCCTTCGGTGCCGCCCAGCTGAACTCCACCCCGGAGCGCAATCTCATCACCGAAGGGTTCTTGGCCTCCAATGAGGGCGAGGAGCTGCCCGCACCCGGCACCCACGTCGACGTGCTCGATGGCTTCAACGACGTCACCGACCGTGTCCTGGGGGCCGTCCCCGACGGCGCCGATGACGCCGCGCGGCACGCCGCCATCGAGCAGGCCGAGAAGGAGCTGGTGAAGGAGTGCGAGGCCGACGGCACGTTGCGCTGTCGGGTGGCGGCCATGTGGGGCGGCCTCACCTACGTGCTCTACCGTCAGCTCGACCTTCGCGACGTGCGCCTGGTGCACATCCCTGCCCGTGGCATCGGCGAGTTCGGCGGCGACACCGACAACTGGATGTGGCCGCGTCACACCGGCGACTACGCCGTGCTGCGCGCCTATGTCGGCCCTGACGGCAAGCCCGCGGACTACAGCAAAGACAACGTCCCGTACCACCCCAAGCGCTGGCTGCGTCTCTCCGACCGCGGCATTGGCGACGGCAGCTTCGCCTTCGTCATCGGCTACCCCGGCCGGACCATGCGCTACCGCTCGTCGTGGGCGGTGGAGGAGGCCCAGAGCTTCAGCTACCCCGAGCGCATTCGCCTGCTCACAACGCTCATCGCAACCCGCGAGGCTTCCTCCAAAGGTCGCCCCGAGGCAGCCATCAAGAATGCCTCGGCGATCAAGTACATGAACAACGGGCTCAAGAACAACCAGGGGATGCTGGCGGGCTTCTCCCACTGGAACCTGGTGGCGGAGAAGCGTGCCCGCGAGGCGGAGCTGGCGTCGTGGATCGCAGCCTCGCCCGAGCGGCAGGCGCGCTACGGTGACGTCCTCCCCGGGCTCGCCGCCACCTACGCCGAGGTGCGGGCCACCGAGCACCGCGACATGGTGTTCTCCTGGTTGTTCCGCTCGTCCAGCCTCCTCTCTGCCGCCGAGACCGTCGTTCGCACCGCCGAGGAGCGCGCCAAGCCCGATCTCGAGCGCGATCCCAAGTACATGGAGCGCAACCTTTCGCGCCTGCGCCAGCGCCTTCGGCGCATGAGCCGCAGCCTCGACCTGCCCAGCGACCGTGCGTCGCTGCGGGTGCTCCTGCTGGAAGCCGACAAGCTGCCGGCGGGCCAGCGCATCGAGGCTCTCGACCGCCTCGTATTCCGAGGACGACGGACTCCCGAGGCCGCAGTGGACGCCTTCCTCGACACGCTCTACGCCACACCCGTGCTGGCCAATGAGGACGCCCGTCTCGCGCTCTTCGCAGCGCCGCTGGACGAGGTCATCGCATCCAAGGACCGTTTCCTCCAGCTCGCGCTGGCGCTGCAACCGGAGCGGCGGGCGATCACGGAGCGTGACGACCGCATCGACGGCGCCTTCGAGAAGCTCCGCCCCCTGTACGCCCAAGCCATTGCGGAGTCCACCAGCGGCCCCATGTACCCCGACGCGAACTCGACGGTGCGATTCAACTTCGGCTCCGTGCGCGGCTACAGCCCGGCGGACGCGGTCCACTACTCGTGGCTCACCAGCCTGCAAGGAGTGCTCGCCAAGGACACCGACGCACCGCCATTCGACTCTCCGGCTGCCTTCCTGGAGGCCGCTCGGACCACCGAGCCGGGGCCCTACCGCGACACCACGATCCACGACGTCCCGGTGGACTTCCTGGCGACCCTCGACAGCACCGGCGGCAACTCCGGCTCACCGGTGATGAACGGCTCCGGCGAGCTCATCGGTCTGCTCTTCGACGGCAACTACGAGGCCATGGCCTCGGACTGGAAGTTCGACCCCGAGCTGACCCGCTCGATCATGGTGGACATCCGCTACGTGCTCTGGGTCATGGACCGCGTCTACCACGCCGACTGGCTCATTCGCGAGATGAGCGACCCCTTTCGGGTGCTCACGCCGGCCCCGGAAGCCGACAAGGCAAAGTGACGGAGTCACCGCGGTGGCAGCCCCCCGCTGCCACCGCGGCGGTGCCCGGCCTCTCCAGCCCGACCTCGGTCCCGGGGCCCGATGCTCCCGACACCGGCTCCCGGGCGGCTTTGCCGCCCGTCGGCGCGGTCCCGGAGGCGGCAACGGCCGGGGCTGGCGGACGGCAACGAGGCCGCCTCGGGGCCCCAGCGCCGAGTCGCCTGCCTCGTCGTCCGGGGGCACTTCTCCGAAGGGAGTACCCGTGGATTGCCACCCATGGCGTTTCCCCGAGCGCCCTCCAAGTGAGGAAGCGCTCCCGGGAAGACGCCATGAGTGGCACGTCCCGCCGGAGGGAACGTGCTCCGCGACGGCCTCGGCCCCCGGCCCCGGCCATCGGCCCCAGCCACCATCCCTCTCACCACACGTCCTCGAGCCCGCGCATCCCGCCGAGCTTCGTCGCGAGATCGCGGAGGTGCCCGTCAGCGTGGTGATCCGACCAAGGCGGAACCGGAGGCGTAGCAGAGCTACGTCGAGGATTCCGCCGCCGGGATGAGCGCCGCGATGACGGGTGCATCCGCGATCGCAGCAGAAGCTCGGCGGGATGCGCGGGCGGCTACTGGCCCAGCACCCCTTCCTTGAAGTCGTCCGACGGCGGCTCGGGTCCGAGCCACACGTTGAGGAGCGCCTTGGCGAAGTCCTCGCCCTGGATCGCGCCCTTCACCTGCCCGTCGATCAGGACCGTGACGCCCGTTTCGGGCTCGATGGTCATCTCGACGTCAGTCCCGTCACGCATGTCGCCGAAGAAGCTGATGAACTGCTCCACCCGGCCGCGAAGAGCGTCCCACTGCTCGGGGTTGTTGTTCTCGAACCCTTCCATCCAGGCGTCGTCCATCTTGGACTTGGTGGCCTTGTTGGTGAGAAAGTGCATCACCATGCGCTTGGCCCCGGGTGCGTTGACGGCCTCTGCCGCATCGTGGGTCCGACCCTTCAGGTAAAGACCGCCCACGTAGACCTTGATCCAGAGCTTCTTGCGAAGGCCCATGCCGTTGAGCACCAGAGAGTTGCCCGAGACCGTAACCTGATCGGGCATGGTCACGCCAGCGAGCTCCCCGGCCATCACGGGCACCGCCAACATCGCTACCAACACGCCAACAACCGCTCGACGCAGCATCCTCCACCTCCTCGTTCGTCTCGATTCAGTCGTGGGTATTCTAGCGCAGACCGTCGCTGGGGCCGCGCATCGCTTCATGGCGGCGCGTGCGCCAGTCGAGCCACCAGAGGTAGAGCACGCGACCGAGACGACCGGAGGAGCGTGCCCAGGAGCCCGCCAGCATGTCGGCCAGGTAGGCCCGCCGGCGCGGGCTGGCGGCGGCGGCACCGAGGAGGCCCACCCGGGCGGCCCGGTTGAGCGCCCGGTCGAGGAGTACCTCGAGGTGGGCCGCCTGACGCGCCAGCGTGAGGGTGGCGCCGACTTGGCCCGCGGAGAACGGGCGCCCACGCTTGAGCGCCAAGTCGATCTCCCATGCCGCCGAGGCGGCGACCACGAGGCCCGCCGTGGTCGCACCGGGCAGACCGGGGGCCCCGCGCCCCGCCGCCTCGCCCACCGCCACCCAACCATCACCGGCGGTGGCCATGGGGGCGGTCCCCACGTCGTCGCTCAGCTGCACGCAGTCGAGGGGGTCCTCCGCACCGGCCATCCCCGCCCGTGCGAGGATTCCGCGCAGCCGCTCGTCCGCACCGGCCATCCCCGCCCGTGCGAGGATTCCGCGCAGCCGCTCGTCCGCGCAGGCATCCTCGCCGTGACGCAGCACCGCCGTCACCATGCCGTCGGGCAGCAACGTCACCCAGCCGCCTTCGGCCAGTAGCAGCGTCGGCGCCGGGGGTCGGAACCCCGCCACGACGGCCGTCACGCGTTCCCGCCGCGAGCCCCGACGGGGCATCAGGCGTCCCAACGCGGCGGGCAGGAATGAGGCTGCTCCGCTGGCGTCCACCACCACCGCTGCGGCCAGATCGTGCCCCCGGCCGGCCGCGTCGCGAGCCCTCACCCCGCTCACTCGGCGCTCCTCCCAGAGTGGCACGACAGCGCTGTAGCCGGGGATCAGGACGACTCCGAGGTCGACGGCGCGGCGGCGCAGCACCTCGAGACCCGACCGACGCGGCAGGTTCAGCATGCCGCAGCAGCGCTCCAGCTCGACCTGCTCATCCGGACCGCGGAGCACGAGCCGGTCGTCCCGCCTCGAGCCGGGCAGCTCCTCCAACGGACCCAGCACGCCAAGCTCGGCCATGACCTCCGTGGCTGGCGGAGTGAGCTGCAGAGGCCCGTCGACCGGCCGGCTGTGATCCTCCAGCACGGTCACGCGGTGCCCCGACCGACCGAGAAACCCTGCAGTAACCAGGCCTGCGGGTCCGGCTCCCACCACCAGCACGTCGCAGCGACGATCGCTCATGAGGAGAATCCACCCCTCTGGCAGTCTACCCCCTTGCGCCGCGGGCCCACTTCATGGAAAATGAATGAGTGTTCATTCACCGACTGTGCCCAGCGCTTCTCACAGCCCGCAAGGCACGTTCACCAATCTGAAGAATCGGGAGGTTGATCGATGCGCAAGGACATCCGAAGGGTCGGGGTACTGGGAGCCGGCGTCATGGGCTCAGGAATCGCCGCCCACCTCGCCAACGTCGGCGTGCCGGTACTCATGCTCGACATCGTCCCCCCCAAGCTCACCGAGGGAGACGAGAAGGCTGGGTTGACGCGCGACGACCCACGCTTCCGCAACAAGCTCGCCCTCGCCGGGCTACAGGGGATCAAGAAGTCGCGGCCAGCCCTGATCTACTCCAAGAGGTTCCTCGACCTCATCGAGGTGGGCAACTTCGACGACGACTGGGACCGGCTGGCCGAGTGCGACTGGATCATCGAGGTCGTCGTGGAGCGCCTCGACATCAAGCAGAAGGTGTTCGCCCGCCTCGAGGAGGTGCGGCGGCCCGGCACCTGGGTCACCTCGAACACCTCGGGCCTCTCCATCGCCGGCATGACCGAGGGGCGCTCGGATGACTTCAAGAAGCACTTCTTGGTCACACACTTCTTCAACCCGGTGCGCTACATGCGCCTGCTCGAGCTGGTTGCCGGCGACGAGACCTCGCCCGAGATCGTCGAGCAGCTCGCCGACTTCGGCCGCTTCCGCCTGGGCAAAGGCATCGTCTACGGCAAAGACACCCCCAACTTCGTCGGCAACCGAATCGGCGTCCACGCCATCATGGCCACCATCCACGCCATGATGGAGATGGACTACCAGGCTGACGAGGTGGACGCCATCACCGGCCCCGCCCTCGGCCACCCCAAGAGCGCCTCCTTCGGGACCATCGACCTGGTGGGCCTCGATGTGCTCGCCCACGTGGTCCACACCCTCGATGAGGGCTGCCCCGATGACGAAGCCCACGCCCTCTTCACCATGCCGAAGTTCGTCACCGAGATGATCGAGAAGGGCGCCCTCGGCCGCAAGGCCAAGGGCGGCTTCTACAAGCGTGAGAAGGGCCCCAAGGGCGAGAAGATCAACCTGGTGCTGGACTGGAAGACGGGCGAGTACAGGCCCAAGCAGCGGCCCGACATCCCGGCGCTCAAGAAGAGCAGGGGAATCCACGACGTACGCGAGCGGGTACGCACGGTGGTCTTCGCCGACGACCGCGCCGGCGCCTTCGCGTGGAAGGTCACCGGCCAGTCGCTGGCCTACGCCTCGCACCGCCTGGGCGAGATCGCCGACACCATCGTCGACATCGACAACGCCCTCAAGTGGGGCTTCAACTGGGAGCTCGGGCCCTTCGAGCTGTGGGACACCCTCGGTGTCGCCAC
Source organism: uncultured Acidobacteriota bacterium (assembly GCA_963844845.1). Lineage (GTDB taxonomy): Bacteria > Acidobacteriota > Thermoanaerobaculia > Thermoanaerobaculales > Sulfomarinibacteraceae > CAWJPW01. The sequence goes on along the minus strand of CAWJPW010000003.1, from coordinate 485,738 downwards.
GGTGGTGGAGCGCCTGGAGAAAGACGGCTTCGCACCCGCCCCGTGGGTGAAGAAGATGCTCGCTGCGGGGCACGAGAGCTTCTACAAGGTTTCCGCCGCGGGCCGGAAGTTCTTCGATCCGCGCAAGGGCGACTACGTGGACGAGCCGGTCCCCGACTCCTTCATCGTCCTCGACTACCTCAAGCGCGACGAGAACAAGGTCATCTACTCGAACGCCGGGGCCTCCCTGGTGGACCTCGGCGACGGGGTCGCCTGCGTGGAGTTCCACTCCGCTCTGCAGCCCAAGCTCAACCCCATCGACGACCAGATCATGGATGTCATGTACAAGGGCGTCGAGGTCGCCGAGCGGGACTTCCGCGGCCTGGTGATCCATCACCAGGGCGAGAACTTCTGCGCCGGCGCCAACCTCCTCATGATCCTCGAGGGCATCAACGCCCACGCGTGGCGGGACATCGACGCCATGATCCGGCGCTTCCAGGGCATGACCACCGGCCTACGCTACGCGCGAGTACCGGTCGTGACTGCTCCCTTCGGCTTCACCTTCGGCGGCGGCTGCGAGATCACCATGGGTGGTGACCGCGTGTGCGCCGCAGCCGAGACCTACATCGGCCTGGTCGAGGTCGGCGTGGGTCTGATCCCCGCCGGCGGCGGCTGCCGCTTCATGATCGAGCGGGTGCTCGACGGCATCGACAAGCCGATCCTCTCCAACCTCCCGTTCATCCAGACGGCCTTCGAGAACATCGGCATGGCCAAGGTGGCCACGTCGGGTGAGGAGGCCAAGGAGCGCAAGTTCCTGCGCCCCACGGACCATATCGAGGTCAACCGCGACCAGCAGCTGTGGACTGCCAAACGGATGGCCATCGCCCTGGCCGAGGAGGGCTACTACCCGCCCATGCGGCAGAAGTTCCACCTCCCGGGCAAGGAAGGCGTCGCCACCCTCAAGATGATGCTGCACAACATGAAAGTCACCCATTGGATCTCGTCCCACGACGAGACCATCGCCACCCGCCTGGGGAACATCCTGTGCGGCGGCGACACCACCATCAACGACCCGGTTGACGAGCAGACCATCCTCGATCTGGAGCGCGAGGTCTTTCTCTCCCTGTGTGGCGAGCCGAAGACCCAGGACCGGATCAAGCACATGCTCATCAACAACAAGCCGCTCAGAAACTAGGAAAGGAGCGACACGATGCGTGAAGCCGTCATCGTCTCCGTCGCGCGCGCTCCCATCGGGCGGGCCAAGAAGGGCAGTCTCAAGGACACCCGTCCCGAGGAGTTCGCCGCGCCGGTGCTCAAAGCGCTCATCGAGAGAACCCCCGGGCTCACGCCGGTCATGGTGGACGACGTCGTCCTCGGCTGTGCCATGCCCGAGGGCGAGCAGGGCATGAACATCGCCCGCCTGGTGGCGTTCCGGGCCGGATTCCCCACCTCAGTGCCGGCCATGACCGTCAACCGCTTCTGCTCGTCGGGGTCGCAGACCATCGCGCTGGCCGCCGACAGCATCAAGGCCGGCAACGAGAGCATCGTCATCGCCGGCGGCGTGGAGTCCATGTCCATGGTGGCCATGGGCGGCAACAAGCTCATCGCCGACCCCGGGCTCATGGATCAGTTCCCCAACGCCTACATGGGCATGGGGACCACCGCCGAGGTCGTCGCCCGGCGCTTCAACGTCACCCGCGAGCAGCAGGACGAGTTCGCGTACCACTCCCACATGAAGGCGGCCAAGGCGGTGGAGTCGGGCAAGTTCTCCGACGAGATCGTGCCGCTGGATGTCCGAGTGCGCGAGAACGGATCGTGGCGCGAGGTTCACCTCGACACCGACGAAGGCCCCCGTGCCGACACCACGGTGGAGGCCCTGGCCAGGCTCAAGCCGGTGTTCGACCCGGTGGGTAGCGTCACCGCCGGGAACTCCTCACAGATCAACGACGGCGCCGGCGCCGTGGTCCTCATGTCCAAGGAGAAGGCACAGGAGATGGGGCTCGCCCCCATCGCCTACGTGCGCGAGTGGGCGGTGGCCGGCGTCGATCCCGACGTCATGGGCATCGGCCCCACCGTGGCCGTACCCAAGCTCCTGGCCAAGACCGGCCTCGCCAAGGACGACATCGACCTCTGGGAGCTCAACGAAGCCTTCGCCAGCCAGTCGGTCTACGTGCTCCGCGAGCTCGGCCTCGACCCCGAGAAGGTCAACGTCAACGGTGGCGCCATCGCCACCGGCCACCCGCTGGGGGCCACCGGCGCCATCCTCACCGTGAAGATCCTCGGTGAGCTGAAGCGCCGCGGCGCCAAGCGCGGCGTGGTCACCATGTGCATCGGCGGCGGCATGGGCTTCGCCTACCTCCTCGAGATGGCGCAGTAGCAGACAGCTCGCCGGTCTCTCTAAGCAGCCCCCCGGGGGAACTCGGGGGGTCTTTCTCTTCCTGGGGGCGGGCGGCAATGGGCGGGGCCGGGGCCGAGGCCGTGATCCGGGGCCGTGAACCGGTGCCATCGCGGAGCGGGTATCCTCCGGCGGGCGTGCCGTCCTTGACGTCTTCCCGGGAGCGCTGTCTCTGTTGCGGTGCGTTGGGGGGAAACGTCAAGGGGGGCTCCCGCGACCTTTGACTTTCGGAGCAGTGGCCCCGGACGACGAGGCAGGCGACTCGGCGCTGGGGCGGCCTCGTTGCCGACTGTCAGCTCGTGCCGCTGCCGCCCCCGGGGCCGCGCCGACGGGCGGCGGCGCCGCCCGGGAGCCGGTGTCGGGAGCATCGGATACCGGGGAGACGGTCTGTGCGGGGGTGGGCGGGGGACTCCATACTCTTCACTCTTCACCGGGCGACGGGGGTCCCCTACAGGTTGCGCTTCACATGCCGGAGAATCTGCTCGGAAACCGCCTTGTCACCCAGCGTACCCACCCGGATCTTGATCTCTGTAGAAGTGAAGTCTACTGCCTTCAACCAGATGCGCACCTGAGTACCGTCTGCCATCCGGGCGGTGATCTCGCCCTTGAGCTTGTCCACCGCTCCCTCGATACCCACCATGCCGAGGTCGGCGAGGGTGGCCCGGGTGACCGTGTCCACCTTGGGCAGGGCCGCGTCGAGGGTGTCCTTGAGGTTGCCGCTGTACCACGCATAGCCAGCGCCGGCACCGGCCGCCGCGCCGACAACGACAGCTGCACAGCTGCACAGGGGGAGGAGCAGGAGGAGTGCCATGAGCTTCTTCATGGACTGCAACCGTACTCTGCTTCCCTGCGGCTGTCGAGAGCCTCCTGCCACCGGCTGTGACGCCGCCCACCTGTTGCGGCGACGTCATCTCGGACCCGTGTCGCCGGACACTGGGCCGCATTCAAGAGGCACCGCCTGGGCTGGCGCGCCGAGCCGTTATGAGGTATGATCCATAGTGCCCTGGGGCTTCTGGCCCCGTGGGCAAGTACCATACCCTTTGTCTCCCCGGGTCGCCCGACCCGGAATTTTTTTCTCCGGGCCCCGGGCGGCTCCGGCTTGCCGTACAGCCACAGCGTCCAGCAGACCTGCGCTATCCTTCCGAGATGACGGGCCTCGATCTCCTCCGCCAGCGGCTGAACGACCACGTGGTGGCCTGCGACGGGGCCATGGGGTCGGAGCTGCTTGCCCGTCTGCCGGCGGGAAGCAGCCTCGACCTGGCTCCGACCCAGCATGCCGACCTCGTGCTCGCCATCCACCTCGCCTATCTGGAGGCCGGCGCCGAGGTGCTCGAGACCGCCACGTTCGGCTGCTCGCGTCCCCGCCTGGCACGTGCTGGAGCCGGCGACCTGGTCGAGGCCGTCAACGAGCGCGGCATCAAGCTGGCGCGGGATGCCCGCGACGCCGCCGGCATCGACTGCCTCATCGCCGGTGCCATCGGCCCGCTGGCGGGCACCCTTGACATCGATGACCCCGAGGGACGGCAGGCGATCGCCAGTGCCCACGCCGAGCAGGCCGCGATCCTGGCCAGTCGCGGCGCCGAGCTGCTGGTCCTCGAGACCTTCTTCCGCGTCGACGAGCTCGAGCTTGCGGTGGCTGCCATCCGCGACGTCACCGACCTGCCGCTGGTGGGCCTCCTGTCGTTCCCGGGCGAGCGCGCCGCCGAGGAGATCAACGGCCGCGTCGAGCTGGTCCGCAGGCTCGATGAGCTCGGTCTGGCGGCGGCGGGCCTCAACTGTGCGCCCGGCCCAACCGGAACCCTGGCGCTGCTGCAGGAGCTCGGCGGCCTCGAACGAACGCACGTCGCCGTCATGCCCAACGCCGGCGTACTCGTCCACCGCAACAACCGTCTCCTGCTTCCACCAGCCACCCCTGCCTACCTGGCTCAGTTCGCACGCGAGGCGGTCGCCCTGGGCGCCGGCATGGTGGGGGGCTGCTGCGGAACCGGGCCCGAGCACGTCCGCGCCATGGCCGAGGCCGTTCACGGCCTGCCAGCGCCTGGCCGGCGCCACTCCCGAGTCGCGTTGGAGAGCCGACCCACCCCGCCCCCCGTACCGCGGGAGCCGACCTCGACGCTGGCCGGAAGCCTGCGTGCCGGCCAGTTCGTGCGGGTCGTGCAGCTCGACCCGCCCAAGGGGACCAACTCGACGCGGCTGGTGGAGATCGCGCGCCGCCTCCGGTCCCACGGCGGGGTCGACGCCGTCGACATCAACTCCAACCCGCTGGCCCGCCTACGCATGGACAGCCTGTGGCTGGCAGCCGAGATCCAGCGGGAGGTCGGTCTCGAGACCATCCCCCACATCACGCCCCGCGACGCCAGCCTGATGGGGCTCGAGGCCCAGCTCATGGGGGCGTGGCGGGCGGGCATCCGCAACCTGCTGGCGATCACCGGGGATCCATCCCAGCTGGGCGACTACCCGGGGGTCCACGACGTCAACCACGTGGACATCTTCGAGCTGGTCCGTGCCTTCTCCCGGCTGGCCGGGGGCTTTGACTGCGCCGGCAACCCCGTGGGCGACCCTCCGGCGCTGCACGTCGGCGTGGCAGTGAACCCGTCGGCCGACGACCCGCGTGTCGAGCTCGGCCGCCTCCACCACAAGGTCGAGGCGGGAGCACACTTCGCGATGAGCCAGGTCTTCTTCAGCTGGGAGCCGTGGCTGCGCTTCCTCGATCTGTGCGGGGGGAGCCCCCCGGTCCCGGTGCTCGTGCCGGTGTGGCCCCTCCCCTCCCTGCGGCTGGCGCTGCGCCTGCACCACGAGGTGCCCGGCATCACCGTGCCCGACGAGCTCCTGGTGCAGCTCGAAGCGGCGGGGGCCGACGCAGCCAAGGTGGGCTGGGAACGCGCCGCCCGCCTCCTCGAGGAGGCCCCGCGTCATGCCGCCGGCGCCTACCTCATCGCCCCCTTCAAGGAGCCCGAGCGGATCCTGGAGCTCCTGTAGCATTCGGCCATGGCCCCGGGACCTGACGTGCGGCGGATCCTCCACTGTGACATGGACTGCTTCTACGCCGCCGTGCACATGCGGGACGACCTCCGCCTTGCCGGCCGCCCCGTGGTGGTGGGGGGAGACCCGGCCGGTCGTGGCGTGGTCGCGGCCGCATCGTACGAGGCACGGCGCTACGGCATCCACTCCGCCATGCCCGCCGCTCAGGCCGCGCGCCTGTGCCAGGACACCGTCTTCCTGCGCCCCGACTTCGCCCGCTACCGCCGCGAGTCCGACGCCATCTTCGCCATCTACCGCGAGTACACCCCGCTGGTAGAGACCCTCTCCCTGGACGAGGCGTACCTGGACGTGACCGCCCATCTGCGCGGCTTTGGCAGCGCCACTGCGGTGGCCGGCGCGATCAGACGGCGGATCGTCGAGGAGCGCAGGCTGACGGTCAGCGTCGGCGTCGGCCCCAACAAGCTGGTGGCCAAGCTCGCCTCGGACCACGACAAGCCTGACGGCCTCACCGTGATCCCGCCCGCCGCCGTGGAGGCTTTCCTCGCGCCGCTCGCCGTCCGCCGCCTGCACGGCGTCGGCCCCGCCACCGAGCGGGCCCTTGGCGAGCTGGAAGTCACCACCGTCGCCGACCTGCGACGCCTCACCCTCGATCAGCTCATGGCCCGCTTCGGCCACCACGGCCGCACCCTCCACGACTTCGCCCGCGGCCTCGACGAGCGCCCGGTGCGGCCACACCGGGAGCGCAAGAGCCTCGGCACCGAGGAGACCTTCGCCGTCAACCTCAGCGAGCTTTCGACCATGCGGGCTCGTCTCGACGCCATGGCCTCCGAGGTGGCGGAGGGACTCGCCCGGCGGCGCCTGGCGGCATGCACCGTCACCGTCAAGGTTCGCTACGGCGACTTCACCACCGTGACGCGCAGCCGCAGCTTCGCGGTCCCCACCGCGTCGCTCCCGGCCCTGAGGGGGCTAGCCCACGAGCTCCTCACCCTCACCGACGCCGCCACCAGACCGGTCCGCCTCCTCGGCCTCACCGCCTCGACTCTGGTACCGGCCCAGCTCGAGCAGCTCGACCTCTTTTCCTGAGCAGGAGGAAGGGAGCCTCAAAGCTCCCGCACGGGGGTTCTCCCTGGCCAGGTCCAGACGACGGAAGGCCGCCCACGCCCCGCCTTCGACGTGACGCGCGGCGGTGGCCGGCGGGTCAGCCCGTGGTCTGGCGCCGCGCGCGGCGCAGCCGCCCGACGAGGGCGCGGGCGTCGTTGCCGAGGACGCCGTCGGCTCCTGCCGCGAGCGCGCGCTCGAGCACGGGGCCGTCGGCGGTGTACAGCAGCACGGTGAGCCCCTGGTCCTGCAGGCGGCTCACGGTGGTGCGCGGTGCGTGGGACACGGGCAGCAGGATGAGGCTCGCGGCGAGCTCGCCGAGGAGCTCGACCGGGTCCGGGGTGAGCCGGTGGCTCGCCAAAACCCCCAGGGGCGCTTCCGGGTCGAGCGCCCGAACCTGCCGCAGGGTCCAGGGGTCGAAGGAGATCATGGTCACGCCGGCATGGCCGGCGGCGAGCTCCACCACCGCTGCGGCAAGGCGCCCGTCCCCCGGCGGAGCCGGGCGGTCCACCTTGAGCTCGAGGAGCACCGGGAACCCCGCAGGCAGTGACGCCAGCGCTCCCGTCAATGTCGCTACTCGCTCCCCGGGGGCGGTGCCGCGCGCCTTCTCCTCTCGCTCGACGCCGGCCAGCGTGAGGCGCTCGAGACGCCGCCGGATCCCGGCCGTGCGGGTGAGGCTGGCGTCGTGCAGCAGCACCGGAACACCGTCGGTGGTGAGGCGCACGTCGGTCTCGATGCCGTCCGCTCCGGCCGCCACGGCCGCGCGGAACGCCCCGAGCGTGTTCTCCCGATGGTGGACCGAGTCCCCGCGGTGAGCGAATGCCCACGGCCGAGGCGTGCCAGCGAGCCGAGCGAGGACGCCGCGATTGTGTTGCATGGTCGAAGTGTAGACGACCCGAGGGGCGCAGCGGTGGGGCTGTGGGCCGGGGCCGGGGCCGGCGCCGCGACCGCGACCGCGTCGGGGTGGGCGGGGGCCGCGGCTCCCGCCGTCACGCGCCGTAGTAGAGTTCCACCTCGTAGGGGTGGGGGCGGTTGCGGACCTCGCGCTGCTCGTGGCGCTTGCGTTCGATCCAGCGCTGCACCAGGTCGGCTGAGAAGACCTCCCCCTCGAGCAGGAACTGGTGGTCCGCCTCCAGTGCATCCACCGCCTCGCCGAGCGAGGTGGGAAGCGCCTTGATCTCGGCGCGGCGCTCCGGCGGCCACGAGAAGATGTCCTCGTCCACCGGGCCGAAGCCCAGCTCTTCGGGGTCGAGACGGCGGCGAATGCCGTCGAGACCGGCCATGAGCTGGGCGGCCATGGCCAGATAGGGGTTGCCGGTGGCGTCGGGCGGGCGGAACTCAAGGCGGGCGCTCGCGGGCTGGTTGGCATACTTGGGGATGCGCACCGCCGCCGACCGGTTGCCGACCGAGAAGATGGCGCTCACCGGCGCCTCGAAACCGGGCACCAGGCGCCGGTAGGAGTTGGTGCTGGAGTTGGTGAAGGCGAGCACCGCGCCCCCATGCTGCAGGAGCCCGCCGATGTAGAAGCGGGCCGTCTCCGAGAGGCTGCCGTAGCCGTCGGGGTCGTAGAAGACGTTGACGCCGTTCTTCTCGAGACGCTGGTGGAAGTGCATCCCGGAGCCCGCCTCGCCGTACAGCGGCTTGGGCATGAAGGTGGCGGACAGGCCCGCCGCGGCTGCTGTCATTCGCACCACATACTTGATCGCCAGCGCGGCGTCGGCAGCCGCGAGCATCGGCATGAGAGCGGTCTCGATCTCGCACTGCCCCGGACCTCCCACCTCGTGGTGGTGGTACTTCACCGGGATGCCCATGTCGCTCAGGTGTCCGCAGATGCGAGAACGCAGGTTGTAGAGCCGGTCGTGCGGCGGAATGGCGTGGTAGCCGCCGTGGCGCGGAATGGCGTGGCCCATGCCCAGCTGATGGCTCTGCCAGTCGGCCTCGTCAGACTCGACCCTGTAGCACGACACGTTCATGGCGTTCTCGTAGGCGACGCCGTTGAACACGTAGAACTCGAACTCCGGCCCCCAGATGCTGGTGTCGGCAACGCCCAGACGAGCGACGTGCGCCTCGGCCCGCCGCGCCATGGAGCGGGGGTCATAGGGGAAGAGCTGGCGGCTGTCGGCCTCCAGGGTCGTGCAGATGAAGCTGAGGGTCGGAAGCTCCCAGAACGGATCCATGAAACCGGTCGCGAGGTCTGGGACCATCACCATGTCACCGCTGGAGATGGACTTGAATCCGACGCTGGAGCCGTCGAATCCGATACCACGGTCCATCAGCTCGGCGTCGAAGCGGGAAGCGGGAACGGTGACGTGGTGCCAGCGGCCCCACAGGTCGCAGAACTTGAGGTCGACCATGGCGACCTCGTGGTCGCGAATGAAGGCGAGGGCCTCGTCGAGCTTGGCGAACATGCCATCCCCCTTTCCGGGGCGAGCATGTTACCAGATTCACAAGCTTGAGGAGTCGTGACACCGGCTCCCCGCCCGTCGGCGCGGCCCGGGGGCGGCAGCGGCTCGAGCCGGCGGACGACAACCAGGCCGCCCCCGGACCCGAGCGCCGAGTCGCCTGCCTGGTCGTTCGGGGCCACTACTCCGGTCGCCAAGGGCCGTGGGAGCCCCCTTTGACGTTTCCCGCCAATGCGCCATAAGGGAGACGGCGCTCCAGGGAAGACGTCAAAGACGGCACGCCCGCCGGAGGGCACATGCTCCGCGGCGAGCTCGGCCCTCGGCCCCGGTCCCGGCCCCGGCCGCGGACGCGGCCGCCTGCTCCTGCCGCTACCCCGCCAGAGTCACGACCCAGTTCGCCAGCAGCAGGACCGCCAGCACCACGACTCCCCGGTCAAGCCATCGCGCCCGCCGCTCGAGCCTCGCCCGCACGGCGGGAAGAGCAAGCCAGACCAGGTGGCGTACTGCCTGGAGCACGACGTAGAGGAACACCAGCCACCCGAGACGGTGGGCACGCAGGCTCGCCGCCAGGTCGCCGTGAGCAAGCGCGACGAAAGAGTGGGTCAGGCCACACCCCGGACACGGCACTCCGGTTGTGGCCTTGAGCAGACACACCTCAGGAAGCGCAACCCCCCACAGGTGAACGGGGCTATCTCCCGGGTCCGGGCTGAGGAGCAGCGCGGCGACGATCATGCCGCCACACAACGCCAGTACCACCGCGTGGCCGACCCACTCCCCCCCCGCCGCGGACACTCCGCCGGACGCGGTCACGGCGACAAGCCTCAGCGGAATGCGGCCTTCACCTCGGGCTTCGTGAGCACCACCAGCGACCAAATCCCGATTGGGATGCCAATGATGCAGCAAGGGCTGATGCACGGGATCATCGCCAGGATGCTCGCGATCATCACCAACGTCCACGACTGGAGCTTGCGCATCTCCAGGGCGGCGTAAACGATGAAGGCGGCGAGCACGAGCCCGATCGCAGCGCTCACGACGCCGATCGTTCCCGAGAACAACCCGCTGAACCGATCGTACTCGCCCCCGAGGTTGCCGAGACCGGCCGCAGTACCGAAGGCGAGGTGCCAGACCAGGCTGAACACGGCAAGAATCCCGCCGACCACGGCGGTGACGATGAGCCCGATCGCCGGTCCGCTCACCCGCTGGGCCGGCGGCGGTCCGTAGGGGGGCGGCGGGCCCTGGCTTGCCGGCGGTGGTGGCGGAGCGGTCGGGGGCTGCGGGGGCGGCATCGTGGAATCCATCATCTCGACCTCCTCGTACTGAGCGTGTGGTTCACGCGCGGACTGAATGTGATCTGCCTGACTCTAGCCCAACCCACCGCCCCCCACAAGCCGGCCGCCGGCTTCGCGACCGATCAATCGACATGAGACGCAATAACTAAGAACAGTTGCGAATAGTCAAGTTCTCATTGTCTTTCGATTTACATCCCTAGTTGACAATATCCACATGTTGACATATCTTCCCATGCGAACCAGTCGATCACCGCCACGGCGTGGCGGGCTCGACATTGTGAACTGAGGCACAAGGAATCGTGAAGAAAGGTACAAGGAGGCAATTCATGCGACTCAACCGTCTCGTCACCGTTACCCTTACAGCCGGTCTGGCCCTCGGGCTCGCCGGCGTGGCGGTTGCCGCCAAGAAGCCCTCGGGCAAGGACCTGTACCGCGAGAACTGCAAGCCCTGCCACCAGGCCGACTCACCCAACGGTGAGTACACCCCGATGACGCTCATCCAGGATCAGTGGAACCGCTTTTTCGACGAGAAGTACGTGCCGGCGCACAAGAACGTGGTCGACCCCAACCACGACGGCAAGAAGGTCATCGACGTGATCACCCCCGAGCAGCTCAAGGAGATCCGTGACTTCGCCGTCGACCACGCGGCCGACTCCGAGCACCCCATGACCTGCGGCTGAGCCGGTCTGAAGGAGGAGAACCCATGCGAATGCTCAAGACCCTCGCCGTCGTCGCCCTTCTGGCCGTCACTCCGGTGTGGGCCCAGGAATCCGCTCCCGACGCCCCGCCCGCCACCAAGGAGGACGTCGCCAAGCTCAAGCAGTCGGTCAAAGAGCTCGAGCACCGGCTGATGTCGGTTGAGCGCGACTCCGCCCTCGACCGCCTCCACTTCACCGGCGACTTCCGCTTCGAGGCGCACTCGATCCAGGCCGACATCCCCGCCCACTTCGATGGCATGATGCTGCAGAAGAACCTCGTCGACACCCTCTTCTACTACGGCGCCACCGGCCAGTTCCCCATGGCCCTCGGCGACGTCAACAACTTCGTCGCCAACAACTACGGCGACTACCTCTACTTCACCCAGAACCTCACCTTCGACCAGCTCAAGCAGGCGATGGGGATGTTCTCTCCCGAGATGCAGCAGCAGCTCTTCGGCATGCTGATGCCGTCCACCCACGTTGACGCCTACTCGGCGGACAACGACATCCTCTACACCAATCGCCTGCGCCTCAACATGAACGCCGACGTGGCGGACAACGTCAGCTTTGCCGGCCGCCTCTCCATGTACAAGACCTTCGGTGACTCCGCCGGCGTCCAGGTCTTCAACGGCCAGTCGAACAGCATCGACATCGACGGCAACACCGCAACCGTCCCCAACTCCGACATCCTGCGTGTGGAGCGCGCCTACTTCACCTGGAAGGACATCGCCGGCCTTCCCATGTACCTCTCCATCGGCCGGCGGCCCTCCACCAGCGGCCCTCCCCTCAACCTCCGCCAGGGCGAGCTCCGCGGCGGGACCCCCATGGGCACCCTCATCGACTTCCAGTTCGACGGCATTACCTGGGGCTACCACCTGTCGGAGACCTCCACCTTTCGCCTCTGCTACGGCGTGGGGTACGAGTCCGGCTTCGGCAACGGCGAGGTCCTCAAGCAGCCCGCCGACCGCCTCAACGACGCGCAGTTCCTCGGTGCCAACTGGGACGTCGTCTCCACCGAGGACATGCTCCTCCAGCTCACCGTGGCCCGCGCGTTCGACGTCACCGACGGCTTCAACGGCCTCGTTGTCCTGCCCAACAACCCCGTGACCGGACAGACGGTGGGAGCGCCGGTGATCATGCGGTTCACCCCATCCGCCAACCTCGGCGACATCGACATCGCCGGTATCGTCCTCCAGCGCACCGACGGACCCTTCGACTGGTTCGTCAACTACAACTACATGTCTTCAGACCCCAACAACGTCACCACACCATTCGGGGGCCTCTTCTCAGACCCCTTCGAGACGCCCCAGTCCCAGCACGGCGACATGTTCTACCTGGGCGGCCGCTACAACTTCAACGACGACCACACCATGGTCGGCCTGGAGTACAACCACGGCTCCAAGTACTGGTTCAACTTCACTCCCGCCCAGGACGACATCATCGCCCCCAAGACCAACACCCGCGGTGACGTGTGGGAGGCCTACCTGATCCATAAGATCAACCGCCGCTTCCACGTCAAGCTCGACTACATCAACTACAGCTACGACTACTCAGGCTCGGGCTGGCACGTGGGCGCTCCCAAGAAGCTCGACTCCAACCCTATCCTGGGCTTCCCCACCTACGACAGCGCCTCCATGGTGACGCTCAGCATGCTGGCGAGCTTCTAGGAAGAGGATAAGACGATGTCACGATGGGTGATGACAGTCGCTCTGGCCGCCCTCACCGCCCTGCCGGTGGCGGGCGCCGAGTACAGCCACCAGAAGTACTTCGAGCACTACGAGGGCACCAAGACATGCCTCAAGTGCCACACCAAGCAGGCCGAGTCGTTCTTCCACTCGCAGCACTACCAGTGGGAAGGCAACGCCCCCCAGATCGTCAACGCACACGGGAAGAAGCTCGGCAAGCGCAACACCATCAATGATTTCTGTACGAACCCCATGGCCAACTGGATCGGCCTGGTGCGCAACTCCCGCGGTGAGGTGATCACCAAGGGCTGCTCCAAGTGCCACGCCGGCCTGGGCCTCGTGCCGACCCAGGAGATGAGCCGCCAGCAGCTCGAGAACATCGACTGCCTCATCTGCCACGCCTCCGGCTACCGCCGTGATCTCTACCAGAACGACGACGGCAGCCTGCAGTGGAAGCCCATCCTGTGGAAGAACCAGGAGGGCATGGACTCGGTGTCCAAGCGCATCTCGCTGCCCAGGCGCACCATGTGCCTGCGCTGCCACTCCGGGTCGGGCGGCGGCCCCAACTACAAGCGCGGCGACCTCGAGTACGCCCTCGCCGACCCCGAGCCCGACTTCGACGTGCACATGGCCACCTCGGGCAACGACCTCCAGTGTGTGGACTGCCACGCCGGCGAGGACCACCGGGTGCGCGGTCGCGGCACCGATCTCTCCGGTACCGACATGCCCTCCAAGCCGCTGAGCTGCGACGCCGCCGAGTGCCACGGTCCGGCGCCCCACCAGGCAGAGGTCCTCAACCACCACGCCAAGCGGGTCTACTGCACCACCTGCCACATCCCCACGTTCGCCAAGGACGACCCCACCGACATGATGCGCGACTGGTCGACCCCCCACTACAACGAGGAAGCCGACCGGTACAGCGCCACCATCACCTTGGAGAAGGACGTCAAGCCGACCTACGCCTGGTACAACGGCACCACATGGGAGCAGCTCCCGCGCCAGCCGGTGACGGTGCGCGCCGACGGCACCGTGGGGATGATGGTGCCGGAGGGCTCCAAGGACGACCCCGAGTCCCGCATCTACGCCTTCAAGCTGCACCGCGCCAAGATGCCGGTACTCGACCAGCAGCAGTGGATCATTCCAATCGTGGTGGAGGAGTTCTTCGCCGACGGCAACATGGACGAGGCGGTCAAGAACGCCGCCAAGGACATGTACGGCATCGACGACGCCCACTATCACTGGGTGAACACTACCCGCTACATGGGCCTCTTTCACGAGGTCCAGCCGGCGACCAACGCGCTACGCTGCCTCGACTGCCACGGTCCCAACGGCCGCCTCGACTGGAAGGCCCTGGGGTACGACGGCGATCCCCTCAACGCCTGCCTGCAGGCTTCCCACTGACACTCCTCTCCTTGTGCCACGGCCCGGCGGGAACCCCCGCCGGGCCATATTTTTCGGCCGGGCCAACCCGCCAGGAGAGCCCACGCAACCGCGCCAGGCGCTACAATCCGAGAACCAGCATTCGAACGGGGAGAGCACCATGCGCCGAATCCTCACGGCCGCCCTCGTCCTGACCCTCGCCGCCACTGCCGGCGCCGCCGACCTCGAGAGCGCCCTCGCGGCGCGCTGGCGGGGCGCCTGGGTGGTGGTCTTGGGCGACGTGGCGTCAGGCTGCGGCGGCGCCTACGCCAACAACCGGGTGAACGGCAGCCTCGTCTCGGCCAGCGCCAGCCACCGCTTCGCACCCGGCGAGCTCACCCACGTCGACAAGATCAACGTCACCCGCACGCGCGTCGACCTCTACCTCGACCTCGCCGAGCCCATCCTCGAGCCCTACCAGGACGGGCCCTTCACCCTCTACCGTGAGCTCGAGTGCCGCGTGCAGCTCATGGTGGAGGTGCCGCGCGAGGTGGTGAAGAAGGGCGACGCAGGCGCGGCGGAGGCGGCGCTTCACGAGATCGTCGACCGCTTCGCCCGCGCCGACGACGCTCGCCGGGCGCCGGCCTGGAACCGCCGGGTGCGCGACCCCTACCCCGCCGACTACCAGCTCATCCTGGCCCGTCACGCCGCCTGGCAGGCGGAGCGGGTGAACGCCGCCGTCAGCGCCCGGCAGCGCGAGGCCTCGGACAACGCCGCCGCGGTGCTCGCCCGTCTCGACCGGGATCCCGCCTCCCTGGACGGGTTCGCCGCCGGGGTGGACGAGCTCCGCGACTGGTCCGGCGCCGGCTGCGGCGATCTTCTCGACCGTTCTTTCGAGTCGGTGTCGACGAGCCCGCCCCACGACCGGCGCGGCGGCTCGGAGGACGACCGACGCTGGCGCCGGGGCTTCGAGGACGGGCAGCGTCTCGCCTTCGCCCTGGTCCTGCTGCGCCGGCTGCCCGGCTGCTACGTTCCGGTCCCGGAGGTGTCGCCTGACTCCTGAGGCGCCCTGCCGCCCAGCCGCACCAACAGCACAACCCCCACCGCCGCCGCCGCTAGCATGAAGAGCGACCCGGTGCGGTAGGGCCACGCGAAGCCCAGGGCTCCGTACACCACCTCGCCCCAGAACGGGCCGATGATCCGGCCCAGGCTCGACAGCGACTGGTACACCCCCATCACCCCGCCGACCTCGTCCTTGTCGACCAGCTTGGACACGAGCGACGAGAGCGACGGCGTGGTGATGCCCTGCCCCAGGGCCAGCACCGCGAGCACCCCCAGCACCGCGGGAAGGCTCTTCATGTAGGGCAGAAAGCCGAGAGCCAGGAAGCTCAGGAACGAGCCCACCGCCACCAGCCGTGCCTCGCCGAAGCGCTTGGCCAGGCGACCCACCAGGCCGCCCTGGATGATCGCCGCGAGCACCCCCGCGTAGACGAAGAGGAAGCTGATGCTGCGCTTCGACAGTGCGAACCGGAGGTCGAGGAACTGGGCAAAGGTCGTCTCGAAGTTGGCGAAGGCGAAGATCACCAGGAAGATGATCACCAGACACAGGCCCACGAACGGGTGAGACAGGCTCTTTGTCAGCGCCCTGAGGTTGAGCGGCGTGCGGCGGGCGTTGCTTCTCGCCTCGGGGTCGAGGGTCTCGGGCAGAAGCAGCAGCACGAGGACCATCGCCACCAGTGACGCCACCGCCGCAGCCACACCGGGAAGCCAGGGCCGCACCGCCACCAGCAGCCCGCCCACCGCCGGCCCCAGGATGAACCCGAGGCCGAAGGCAGCGCCGATGAGGCCCATGCCCTTGGCACGGTCCTCGGGGCCGGTGATGTCGGCGATCACCGCCTGGGCGGTGGAGATGTTGCCCCCGGAGATCCCGTCGATGATCCGCGACACCAAAAGCATGGCGAACGACCCGGCGAAGCCGAAGAGCACATAACCCGCGGCCGAGCCGATGAGGGAGAGAACCAGCACCGGCCGCCGCCCGAAGCGGTCGGAGAGGCGCCCCAGGATCGGGGCGAAGAAGAACTGCATCAGCGAGAACGACGCCATGAGCAGGCCGAACATCACGGGCGACGGGCCGTACGCCTCGGCGTAAAGCGGCAGGATCGGGATGACGATGCCGAAGCCGATGAGATCGATGAAGACGATGAGGAAGACGACGCCGACCTTCGCCCTGTGCTCGCGCATGACACCCCTCTCCGGCCGGCCAAACCACGTTGACCGCCTGCGCTCTCAACTCCCCGCCCCATATCCCTATTCCGGCGCGACGGCCGTCAGCGCCGCCAGAAGTCGCGGGTGACGAGCGCCAGGAGGGTGAAGATCTCGAGGCGGCCGAAAAGCATGCAGCCGGAGAGCACGAGCTTCACCATGGCGGGGAAGTGGGCGAAGTTGTCGTAGGCGCCGACATCGCCGATGCCGGGCCCGACGTTGCCGATGGCGGTGAGAGCCGACGACACGGCGGTGAGGAGATCGTAGCCGTGTGCCGCCACCACCGCAGCCGCCCCGGCTGCAATGAGTCCGTACGCGGTGAGGAACGCCCACACACCGGACAGCACGACCTCGGGCACGACCGCGCCGCCGTACTTCACCGGCTTCACCGCCTGGGGGTGGATCAGGCGGTGCAGCGCTGCGCGCAGCGAGCGCACCGCGAGCAGCGCGCGCAAGCTCTTGATGCCGCCGCCGGTGGAGCCGGACATGCCGCCGAGCACCATGAGCACGAGGAGCACGAGCTGCGCAAGGTGGGGCCAGATCTCGAAGTCGGCAGTCACGTAGCCGGTGGTGGTGACGATGGATACCGCCTGGAACGCCGCCGTGCGAAGGCTCTCCAACACCCCCATACCGGTGCGGTCCAGGCTCACCCAGATCACCGCCGTAGCAGCCCCGACAACGCCCAGGAAGTAGCGCAGCTCGGCGTCCTCGAGCACGGTGCGGAAACGACCGGCGAGGAGCCGGTAGTGGAGCACGAAGTTGATGCCGGCGAGCAGCATGAAGACCGTGATGATCCACTCCACCGCTGGCGAACCGAAGGCGCCCACCGAGGTATTGCGGGTCGAGAACCCGCCGGTCGCGAGGGTGGTGAAGGCGTGGCAGAGCGCTTCGAAGCCGCTCATCCCGGCGAGCCGGAGCGCGCCCCACTCCGCGACGGTGAAACCGACGTAGATCGCCCACAGCGACCGCGCGGTGGCCGCCAGCCGTGGCCGCACCTTGTCGGCTACCGGGCCGGGGACCTCGGCCTTGAACAGCTGCATGCCGCCGATCCCCAGCAGGGGCAGGATGGCGATGGTGAAGAGGATGATGCCCATGCCTCCGAGCCACTGGGTCATGGCCCGCCACAGCAGAAGCGAACGGCTGAGGGCTGTGGTGTCCACCACCACGGTGGAGCCCGTGGTGGTGAAACCGGAGACCGACTCGAAGAACGCGCCCACCGGACCCAGGACGCCGGCAAAGACGTAGGGGAGCGCGCCCAGGGCCGACACCACCAACCATGTTCCGCCCACCACCAAGAAGCCGTCGCGGGGGTAGATACGGCGGTGGCGCGGGCGGCTCCACATGAGCAGCGCCCCGCCGCCCGCGGCGGCCACCGCGGCGGCGTCCACGAACGGCCACGCCGACTCCGAAAAGAGCAGCGCGGAAGCCAGCGGCACCGCCAGGAAACCCGCCGTCAGGAGTAACAGCCAGCCCAGGATATGGAGGTCGAAGCGGTGATTCAGGACGGCGCCTCCAGAAACGGGTCGAGGCGGTGGGCCGTGTCGGTGGTGGTGATGAACAGCACCTTGTCGCCCGGCTCGACGCGATCGGCGCCACGTGGCACCAGCAACCGGCCGTGGCGCTCCAGGGCGGCCACCAGCACTCTTCTCGGCAGCCCGAGCTTCCGCAGCGGAGCCCGAACCAGCGGGCTACCCTCCTGCGCCACCGCCTCCACCGCCTCCAACGTCTCCTCCATGAGGGTCGCCACCGCCGTGATGCGGCCGCGCCGCGCGAACTGCAGGGCGAGCCCCACCGAGAGAAGACGGGGCGAGATCACCGAGTCGACCCCCACGACATCCATGAGCCCAGCCAGGGCGGGGTTGTCCACCAGGGCGAAGGTGTGACCCACTCCCACTCGCCTGGCCAGCAGGCAGGCGACGATGTTCTCCTCATGGTCGTCGGTGCACGCCACGAAACCAGCTGCGCGCTCGGCGCCCTCCGCCTCGAGGAGCTCGCGGTCGGTGGCCGCGCCGTGCACCACCAGCGTCGCGTCGAGCTGTGCGGCAGCCTCCTCACAGGCGTCGCGGCGGCGGTCCAGAAGAGTCACCTGGACCCCCCTGGCCTCGAGCCGTCGGGCAAGCTCGAGGCCGATCCTCGTCGCCCCCGCCACCATCACCCGACCCTCCCGGCGGCGGGGCTCGCCAAGGAGAACCAGGACGTTGTCCAGCTCGGCCGGATCCATGGCGAAGTAGATGAGGTCGCCGGCGCGGATCTCGTCCTCGCCATGGGGCACCAGCCAGGCGCCATCACGACGGATCGCCACCACCAGCATGGGCGTGGCCGGGAAGAGAAGTGAGAGGTGCGAGAGCAGCAGGCCGTTGAAGTCGCTCGAAGCGGCAATGGGAAACCCGGCCACCAGGAGGTGGCCGCCGAAGAACGGCACCACGTCCGCAGCCCCCGGCACCGTGAGCAGCGAGAGGATGCGCTCCACCGCCGCCACGTCGGGGTTCACCGCCAGGCGAACTCCGCCCATCTCGGCGGCGATGGCGCGCAGGCTCTCCTCGTGGCCGGGGTCGCGCAGCCGCGCCACCACCCGCGGCACGCCGAACAGTGCCGAGCCCACCAACGCCACCACCATGTTTGCCTCGTCCGAGTCGGTGGTGGCGAGAAGGAGCTCGCAGTCGGCGATGCCTGCCTCACGCAGCACCGTCACCGTGGCGCCGTTGCCGGCGATGGTCTGCACGTCGAGACGCTCCGAGAGGGTCGTCAGCAGCTCCCGGTCGCGCTCCACGAGGACCACGTCGTGCCCGTCCGCCGCCAGCTTGGCGGCCAGGGTGGAGCCCACCAGCCCCCCGCCGACAACGATGGCCCTCATCAGCTTCCGGCGAGATCTCCGAGGTCGACGAAGACCCGCAACGCGCCCACCTTCTGGCTGCCGACGAAGAGCGGGGCGTCGACCTCGGCCTGAGCCGGAGCAGGAGGCGCCGCCGCCACGCTCACCTCGGCGACCTCGAGGGCGTGCTGGGTCGCCGGGTCGTCCAGGGTCCGGTCGCGGTAGCGGAGATCCGTTGAGGCCACCACCACACCGGCGGGGTCCACGACGATCACGCCCGCCAGCCGCCGTCCCTTCACCGCTGCAGCCAGCTCGCTGTTGAGGGTCTCCGCGTCTCCGCGGGCCACGGTGGAGGCGGTTGTGGCGGCCAGCACCCGGGTGAGATCCATGGCCAGGTCACGGGCGATGCCGGCATCCTGCTGCTTCTGCTCGGCCACCGCCTGGTCCAGCCGCTGCTCGAGCGTCTGCATCGCGCTGCGTTGCTGTGAGCGGACAACGAAGAAGCCCACGCCGCCCACCGCGAGCAGCACCACCACCAGGATCGCCAAGAATCGTTGCATGGGAAGCCTCCCATCTCAGTGTAATCGTAAAGAGTAAGGAGTAAAGGGTGAAGGGTATTCTCGGTCGAAGCTCGCTGGTCCTGCGCCGAGCACGCTCAGAGAGGACGACAGCCTGCTGCGGGCGGCGGCCTCCCGGGCGGCAGCGACGTGCGCTGGCGCGCGACCTCACGGCCGCCCCGGGTCACGACTCCACGTCGCCCGGTCCGTCAAGCCGGCGCTCCCGTCACGTGAGCACGGGGCCTCTGCCTCCAGCTAGGGATTGGCTCCCGTGGCGATCCAGCGCCGGACGAGGTCGAGCTCGCCGTCGGGCAGCTGGCGCGAGCCAAAGAGGGTACGAGGCATCTGCTTGCCCACCGTGCCGTCGCCCTCCAGCTTCTGCCACAGGTACGAGTTGTCGGGGTCGCCGGGCTTCACCCGCATGAGCTCGGGCACCTGGTGGGAGGGGTGGTTGACGAGCTGCTCGTAGCCGGCGCCCGCCTCGAGCCGTAGGTCGGCCTTGGGCTCGTCGCCGGTGTGACAGTCACCGCATCGCTTGCCGAAGAGGGGCTCGATGTCGGTGGCGTACGAGGGCCCGTTGCCCTGGGACGAGCCCGGCAGTGCCAGACCCACGGCGAAAGGCGTGACGAGCACGAGGAGCATGGCGATTCGCTTCACGGACGACCCTCCTGCAACGGGCTCACCGACTTCAGCCGGCCGGTCCTGCCCAACGCACACAGAGTAGCAGGAATCGTCTGAACGTGCGACGTCGTCGCAGTCGAGGAGAGTGCGCGCGTGATGCCGCGCACGCTACACTGGCGCCGGAGGTGAGCACCATGGAGGAGAGTACGACCCCGGCACCGCCGGGCGACCTCGATGCCGCCGAGTTTCGCCGACAGGCCCACCGAATGGTGGATTGGATCGCCGACTACCTCGACGGCGGCGCCCGTGCCCTCCCGGTGCTCTCGACCCTTCGCCCAGGAGAGGTCACCCAGGCCCTTCCCGACTCGCCCCCGACCAAGCCCGAGGACCTCGACGCGGTGTGGGCCGACTTCCAGCAGATCATCCTGCCCGGCGTCACCCACTGGAACCACCCGGGCTTCATGGCCTACTTCGGCATCACCGGCTCCGCCCCGGGGATCCTCGGCGAGATGCTCTCCGCCGCCCTCAACGTCAACGGCATGTTGTGGCGCACCTCACCGTCCGCCACCGAGCTGGAGCTCGTGGTCATGGACTGGCTGCGCCAGCTCATCGGCCTGCCCGAGGGGCTCTTCGGGTTCCTCACCGACACCGCGTCGGTGAGCTCCCTGCTGGCGCTGGCCGCGGCGCGTGAGCACGCGGGCCTCGATGTCCGGCACCGCGGTATGGCAGGCCGGCGTGACCTCCCCCGCCTCGTCGTCTACGCCTCCGATCAGGCTCACTCCTCCATCGCCAAGGCCTGTCTCACCCTCGGCCTCGGTCTCGAGGGCTACCGACCCGTCGCCCACGATGAACGCTACCGCATGGACGTCGCGGCCCTGGCCGATGAGGTCCGCCGCGACCGCGCCGACGGGGCGCGGCCGCTGGCGGTCGTGGCCACGGTGGGGACGACGTCCACCACCTCGGTGGATCCGGTTCCGGCGCTCGCCGAGCTGTGCGCCGCGGAAGGCATGTGGCTGCACGTTGACGCCGCCTACGCCGGCTCGGCGGCTGCCTGCCCGGAGCACCGCTGGTGCCTTGAGGGCTGCGAGCACGCCGACAGCCTGGTGTTCAACCCCCACAAGTGGCTGTTCACGCCCATCGACGCTTCTGCTCTCTACACCCGTCATCCCGACGTCTTCCGCCGTGCCTTCTCGCTGGTGCCCGAGTACCTCACGACCCCGGTGAGCGGCACCGTCGTCGATCTCATGGACTACGGCGTCCAGCTGGGCCGGCGCTTCCGTGCCCTCAAGCTCTGGTGGGTGCTTCGGACCTTCGGCGTGGAGGGCATCCAGGAGCGTCTGCGCGCCCACGTGGCCATGGCCCAGACCTTCGCTGCCTGGGTGGATGAGCACCCCCTCTTCGAGCGACTGGCTCCCGCGCCTTTCTCGGTCGTCTGCTTCCGTGCGCGGCCGCCCGAGATCACCGACTCCGCCGCCCTCGACCGCTTCAACCTCGATCTCATGGAGCGGGTCAACGCCTCGGGGCGGGTCTTCCTCTCGCACACCCGTCTCGATCCCGGGATCGCCCTGCGGGTGGCGGTGGGCAACCTACGGACCGTTCCCGCCGACCTGGCCTCCTGCCAGCAGCTGCTCGACGAGGAGGCCGCATGCCTCGCGCGCGCCTGATCGACCGCCGTAGCGGGCCTGCCCGGGCGTGGGCGTTCATTCGCGGCGTGGCCATGTCCGTCGTGCTCTTCCTCACTCTGCTGCTCATCAACCTGCTGCAGCTTTCGAGCCTCGTGCTGCGCCCGCTGTCCCGGCGGGCATTCCGGCGGGTGAATCGCTGGGCCGCCGACACCTGGTGGGGGTGGTGCGTGACGGGTGCCGAGCGCCTCAACGGCACCCGGCTCGTGCTCTCCGGCGACTGCGTCCCCGACGCTGAGAACGCCATCGTCGTTGTCAATCACCAGGACATGCCCGACATCACGGTGATCATGGCTTACGCCCGCAGCAAGCACCGCTTGGGCGACCTCAAGTTCTTCGTCAAGAAGGCACTCAAGTACGTGCCCGGAGTCGGCTGGGGAATGCAGTTCCTCGACTGCCTCTTCGTGCACCGGAGCTGGACGGCGGACGCCGCCACCGTGCGCCGCACCTTCGAGACTCTGGTGCGCGACCATGTCCCCATGTGGCTTGTCTCCTTCGTCGAAGGCACCCGCTTCACACTCGCCAAGCGTACAGCGAGCCACGCTCATGCCGAGCGCCGAGGCCTGCCACAGCTGGAACATGTCCTGCTGCCGCGCACCCGCGGCTTTGTAGCGGCAGTGGGAGCGCTTCGCGGCCACGTGACCGCGGTGTACGACCTCACCATCGGCTACGTGGACGGCGTGCCCACCCTGTGGCAGTACGTCAAGGGCGCCGTCACCCGGGTTCATCTCCACGTCCGCCGCTTCCCGATGGACGAGCTGCCCCACGTGGAGCAGGCTCTCACCGACTGGCTGGTGGCCCGCCAGGCCGAGAAGGACCGCCTCCTCGCACACTTCTACGACCACGGAGTGTTTCCCGAAGCAGCTGAGGAGGCGACGGGGTAGCGAACGGCGGCTGCGTCGGTAGGCGGCGCCAGCGGCGGCGACGGTGGGCCGTGACAACATCCGAGCTCGGCCGCGGTTGCGGCCGCGGTTGCGGTTGCGGTAACTGATGCTCCCGGTACCGGCTCCCGGGCGGCGGCTCTGCCGCCGCCCGTCGGCGCGGACCCGGGGGCGGCGACGGGCGCTTGCGCGCGGCATCACGGCCGCCCCCGGGGTCCTCAGCGCCGAGTCGCCTGCCTGGTCGTTTGGGGCCACTGCTCCGGACGCCAAGGACCGTGGGAGCCCCCCTTGACGTTTCCCGCCAACGCGCCGCAAGGGAGAGCGCGCTCCAGGGAAGACGTCAAGAACGGCACGCCCGCCGGAGGATCCCTGCTCCGGGCCGACCTTGGGCGCGTTCTGCGGAGCCCGCCAGGGCATGCCGCCGTGGCGCCGTCAAGGCCGCAAAGCGGCCGGCGTGCCCCGGCGTCTGCACACCGCCAGGCCTCCGCTACGGCCCCTGGGGAATGACCTCGGTGATCGTCTACGCTTCCCAGCCGGCGTCGGATAACGCCTGGTCGAGGGCGACAGCGCAGCTGATGAGGCCCAGGTGGGTGAATGCCTGGGGGAAGTTGCCCAGGAACTCGCCCATCGAACCAAGCTCCTCGCTGTACAGCCCCAGATGGTTGGCGTACCCGAGCATCTTCTCGAAGTAGAAGCGCGCCTTGTCCACCTGACCGCTGCGGGCCAGATTCTCCACGTACCAGAACGAGCAAATGGAGAAGGTCCCCTCCTGCCCCGGCAGCCCGTCCGGCGCCCCACCCTCCAGGCGGTAACGGTGCACCAGCGAGTCGACCACCAGCTGCTTCTCCACCTCGGCGAGGTGCGAACGCCAGCGCGGCTCGCGGAAGGAGATGAACCTCACCATCGGCATCATCAGGCTCGCCGCGTCTACCGCATCGCCGTGCTTGTGCTGGGCAAAGTAACCGCCCTTCTCGCGCCAGTAGCTCTCGTAGATGTCCTTGTAGATCTCGTCGCGCACCCGCTGCCAGCGCTCGACGGGGCCGGGAAACGAGCCGCCCCGGGCAATGCGGATGGCACGATCGATCGCCACCCAGCACATGAGCCGCGAGTAGAGGAACTCCTGGCGGCCGCCACGCACCTCCCAGATGCCCTCGTCCGGCTGCTCCCAGTTCAACGACACCCACTCGACGATCTCCACCAGCTCGCGCCAGAGGTCGAAGGAGATGGGCGTGCCGTAGCGGTTGAACACGTAGATGGCGTCGAGCAGCTCTCCGTAGGAGTCGAGCTGGAGCTGGCCGTAGGCGGCGTTCCCGATCCGCACCGGCGAGGAGCCACGGTAGCCTTCGAGGTGGTCGAGGGTCGTCTCCGACAGGTCGAGGCGACCGTCGAGGCCGTACATGATCTGCAGCGGCCCGTGACTAGTGCCGTCCACGCGGCCCCGGCGGTGCTCGACCCAGCGCATGAAGGCGCCCGCCTCTTCCGAGAAGCCGAGCCGGGTCAGGGCGTAGAGCGTGAATGCCGAGTCGCGGATCCACGCGTAGCGGTAGTCCCAGTTGCGGGAGCCGCCGAACACCTCTGGCAGCCCGAAGGTCGGGGCAGCCACCAGCGAGCCATACTCGTTGGAGAAGAGCAGCTTCAAGGTGAGCGCCGAACGGTTGACCATCTCGCGCCACCGGCCGTGGTAGGTGGAGCCGCCGATCCAGCGGCGCCAGAAGCGTACAGTGCGGTTGAGCTCCTCGCTCACCCGTTCGTGCTCAGCCGGCAGTCCGCCCGAGCCTTCCTCCACCTCTTCGAGGACGAAGTCCATGCTCTCCCCGGCCCTGAGCGTGAGCTCGGCGTGGGCGGCGCCGTCCTTCACCTCGAAGGGGACCCGCGAGCGCAGGCGCAGCATCGTGCCGTCCTCACCCTCGGACTCGAAGACCACCTCGTGGTCGGCCTCGTGCACGCAGTGGCCCGAGCGGGCGTAGTCAAAGCGAGGCTGGCACACCACGCGGATGGCAACCTCGCCCCGCACCACCGACACCCGGCGCACCACGTTGTGGGCGAAGCCCTGCTCCTCGACCGGCATGAAGTCCACGACCTCGGCGACCCCCTCCTCGGAAAGGAAGCGGGTGATCAGCACGTTGCTGTCCGGGAGGTAGAGCTGGCGGCTGCGGCAGGTCTCGAGCCGGGGCGCGATGCGGAAGTGCCCGCCCTTGCGGTGGTCGAGCAGCGCCGCAAACACCGACGGCGAGTCGAAGTTCGGGAAGCAGAGGAAATCGATGGAGCCGTCGCTGCCCACCAGAGCCACCGTGTTGAGGTCGCCAATGATGCCGTAGCTCTCGATGGGTCGGTAGTTCATACTGAAGTACTCCTCGGGTCGCAGCCCGATTGAGAAGAAACGGCCGCGGCGGGGCGATATTCCGCACCCCAGACGGTCCTGAGGAGGGCCCCATGGTGCAGATCAACGATGAGCTGGATATTCCGGACGGCGAGCTTCGCTTCAGCTACTCGCGTAGCTCGGGCCCGGGCGGCCAGAACGTCAACAAGGTGGAGACCCGGGTGACCCTGAGCTTCGACGTGGCTCGCTCCCCCACCCTGACTGAAGAGCAGAGGAGCCGTCTCCGCGAGGTTCTGGGGAACCGCATCACCGGCGATGGCGTGCTCATGCTCTCCTCGCAGCGCTCGCGGAGCCGCGCCGCCAACCAGCGTGACACCCTTGCCCGCTTTGTCGAGCTGGTCGCGGCGGCGCTCGTCCCAGACGCGCCCCGCGTCCCCACCAGGATCCCGCGGCGGGCCCGCAAACGGCGCCTCGAGTCCAAACGCCGGCGCAGCCGGGTCAAGGAGCTTCGCCAGGTGCCCGAGGACTGACGTCGTGGATCAGCAGCGGGCTGCCGGGCAGCTCCCAGTCGGCCTCCACCATCAACACCCGCAGCTCGTGCCGCCCCCCGTCGAGGACGCCGTCGGGAAGGATGAGGTTGAAGCCGTAGCGCCCGTCGCCGATTCCGGCGACGACCAGGTCGGGCCGCGGGAGCTCGGCCCGCACCTTCGCCACGGACCGACCGTCGAGCCGGACCTCCACCGTGACCCGCTCCACCCGCCCGGCGTCGCGCGCCCAGCCCCATGCCACACCACCGTCCATGCCATCGAGGTGGCCCTGATAGGAGTGGGTGCGGGCGTGGTCGAGGTAGGCGCGAGGCTCGGGGGAGACCACCGCCACAGCCGCCGCGCGCACCTCCGGCCCAGGCGCCAGCCCCATGAGCGCGATCACCTCGTCCACGAAGGCCGCCGGCGTGCGCAGCGCTTTGTCGTGGGAGACCACCAGCGCCGGGTGCGGGGTCGCCGTGACGGTACGGACGAGCGCCCGTAGCTGCTGCGTGGCGCCGGCAAGGGCTACGGCCAGCGGCGCCCCGGTGGCGAGGTGCTCGCGCGCGGCGATGGCCAGGGGGTCGCGGAGCACCACGACGAGGTGCGGAGCGCGCAGCTCCCGGCTCACCCTCCCCAGGTGACGCACCGTCCCGGGATACTTCCAGCCCCAGACCTCGTGCGCGCGGTCGCGCTCGGCGACGAGCCGACGAACACGGCCACGGGACACCCATCGCCGCGCCAGGAGGGTGTTGAAGTCGGGATCCTCGAACACCACGTCATCGCGGCCCGGGCCCATGGGTACCCCGAGCCGCGCCAGCACCGCCGCAGCCATGGAGGTACCGCCGCGGAAGGCGCCCAGCACCACTGCCGTCCGCGGGCCGGCCGGCGGCGACCGGCGGTCCCAACCGAGGCGTACCAGACCACTGTTGCGCCCGGGGCGCCCCGCCGCGGCGACAAGCTCCCAGGTACCGGGCTCCGGGATCATGGCGGGATGCTAGCATGCGAGCTGGTCCGCCGCGGCGGGCGCGCGGCGGACGGAGGAGCGAAATGGTCGACGGACACGAAGGCGCCCGCCGCCGGGTTCCGGCCTGGGTGCCCTTAGGCCGGGCGTTGCTCTGCTACCACCACGGTGATACCGACACCGAGCTCGAGGTCCACACCGACATGTGGGAGACCGAGCGCGAGCCGGTAGCCGTCTACTATCGACCTGACGCCGTGCGTCTGCCGCCGCTGGAGCGGCGCGCCCTGGCTCTGTGCCGCGGACGGGTGCTGGACGTGGGCGCCGGGGCCGGCAGACACGCTCTCGAGCTGCAGCGCCAGGGATTCGAGGTGACCGCCCTGGACGTGGCAGACGAGGCGGTTGAGGTGATGCGCCGCCGCGGAGTCACCGACGCACGCCAAGGCGACATCTTCTCGCTCGGGGACGAGCGCTTCGATACCCTCCTGCTGATGATGCACGGCCTCGGCGTGTTCGGCGACGTGGCGGGGCTCGCCCGCTTTCTCGAGTCGGCCCGCAAGCTCTTGTCCCCGGGCGGCCAGATCCTCGGTGACTCCGCAGATCTCGGTCGCGCCTTCCCCGGCATCGATTTCCGTCATTCGCGGGCAAGCCACCGCTACCCCGGCGAGGTGGAGTACCGCCTGGTCTTCGGTGCGCTGGACGGAGCGCCGTACTCCTGGCTGTTCATCGACTCGATCTCTCTGACGACGCTGGCTCGCGCCGCCGGCTACAGCACCGAGATCGTCACCCGCGGCCCACGCGGCTGTTACCTGGCGCGGCTCACATAGCGTTGAGGAGTTCGGCGGCAGGGTCGATGCGGCCAAGACGGAGCCCGGCAAGCCATACAGCGAAGGCCGCCTCTGCCAGCAGCGGCAGCGCCACGACCAACGCCAGCAGGGGCAGCTCCCAGGCGACGAACGGGAGCCCCACGAGCGCTTGCACCGTCGCCACCGCCCCCACCGCGAGAGCGGCGGGGGTGAGCCCCAACAGCAGCACGAGCATCATCCCGACCCCGGCAACCAGTGACTGACCGAAGGCTGCCGGGCCACGCGGCCGGTCGTGGCCCAGGGGTATCCAGCCGGGGAGCAGCACCACTGCCAGGTTGACGGCCGCGGCGTGGAGAGTTACGAGTGCCGCCAGGACGATGAAACCGGCGAGGGCGGCAAGCGGCACCGCCACCGCCTCATGCACCCCCAGAGCCGGCAGCAGCTGGATCGGTATCAGACCGTGGGCGAGCTCGGCGGAAGCGCCACCGGGGACGAGCCGGAGGGCAAGGTCGACCGCCGTCATGACACCCGCCGCGGCGGCTGCCGCCATCCAGCCGACGCCCGCAGGAACCAGCACGTCCGCCAACACCAGTCGCCCCGCGGCCACTGGCCAGGTCCGCACCAGCTCCAGGCGGGTGAGGTCGAGGCGCAGATCGGCCCGCACCGAGAGCGGCGCGAACAACGCCAGCATCGCCAGGATCGCGACCACCGGCATGGTCACGGCGAGGACTACCGTTCCGTCGTGAGCCCACGTCACCGCCAGACCCGCCGCCACGATCACCAGCCCGAGCCCGGCCGCTACCCGGCCCAGGGGCCAGCGCACGACCTGCACCAGGCTCTTCCAAAAGACTGCCGTCTCGGGCCGGCCCCGGGGGACGAGAGTGAATGGCACCCGGCACCGCGCGGCGGGAGTCAGCCGGGTGCGCCGCTGCCGGGGGTCACGGCTGGCGGCGCGTCGGCGCGCCCGCGCCAGGGTCGCCTCCTCGAAGCGAACCTGGGTGTGCACCACCCAGAAGACGTGGAGTCCCACGAGGAGAGCGCACGCTCCCCAGCCGGCCAGCAGCATGGCGCCGGCTGGCGCGGCCAGCGGCGCGGTCACCAGGAGAAAGGGCAGGAGGAGCACGCGGGCCGGGCCCGTCGTGGTGAAAGCACGGGCCACGCCCGGGAGGAGACCCACCGGCGCCGCCGTCCGGCCGAGATGGGCCGCGTCGAGCCACCACGCCTGGCGCACCGCGCCGAGCAGCACGAGCCAGTAGGCCATCAGCCCTGCCAGGACCACCGCGCGAACGACCCAGGCTCTGGTCGCCGGCTGCTCCTTGAGGCGCGCCTTGGTGAGGGCGCATACCTTGACGTGGAGCGAGGCCAGGGTGAGCAGGGCCCATGCACCCGGCAGCAGCACCGGACGCCCCACTGCCACCAGGAAGGCGCCGAAGAGAAGCGCCGGCTGCTCCTTGAGCAGGGCGTAGGCAATGATCTGCCGGCGCGGCAACGGGGCGGGCATGAGGATTTCGAGCTCGGCGGCGCTCAGGCGCAGCGCGGGGCGGCCCGGCAGGAGCAGCCATGTCAACGTCGCAGCCAGAGCCAGGGTGAGGGCGACGAGGCCCTGCAGCTGAGGCAGGAGTGCGGCCAGCGCTCCGGAGCCCACGGGGTTGGAGGCACTCATCAGCCACGGACGCACGATGATCCAACCGAAGTAGGCCACCCCCACCACGAAGGCCACGAGGTAGCGCGGAGTGCGAAGCAGGCGGAGCCAGCGCCGCACACGACCGCGGAGCGACCGCAGAACCAGCTCAATGAGGACCCAGCTCACCTGGCCGCCGTCCCTTCGGTGGCACGCAGGAAGGCCTCCTCGAGGTCGGCGCCGTCAGCGAGGCCCGGTAGCCGCGTGCGGATCTCGCCCAGCGTCCCCTCCAGCAGTACGCGTCCGTGGTGGAGGATGGCGATGCGGTGGGAGAGCTCCTGCACCAGATGGAGCATGTGCGAGGAGACCAACACGGCGGCGCCGGCTTCGGCGGTGGTGCGGATGGTGTCCTTGGTGCGCCGCATGGCGCCGGGGTCGAGCCCGGTGAGGGGCTCGTCCAGGACCAGCGCCCGGGGACGGTGCAGCAGAGCCGCCGCGAGCATGAGCTTCTGCTTCATGCCGCGGGAGAGCTCCCCGGGAAGGCGTGGCGCTCGCCCTCGAGACCGAACTCCGCCAACAGCCGGCCAGCACGATCGAGGCCGTCGGTGACGCCGTAGAGCCGGGCGGTGACGAGGAGATGATCCCATACCGTGAGGTGGTCGAAGAGGCGGGGCTCGTCGGGCACAAAGGCCAGCTCCTGCCGCGCCGCTACCGGTTCACCGTCGAGGTCGTGGCCGGCGATCCGGACGCTCCCCTCGGTGGGTGGAATCACGCCGACGAGACAGCGCAGGGTCGTGGTCTTGCCGGCGCCGTTTGGCCCCACGAGGCCGAGGATCTCCCCCGCCGCCACCGTCAGCGAGACTCCGTCCACCGCGCGAAAGCCATCGTAGGCCTTGACCAGTCCGGTGATGGCGATGACCGGCTCGCCGCTCGGTTGCACGTCCTCCGTCATGGGCGCCTCCCCGCCGCGATTATGCCGTGTTCGGGTCGATTCCGCCCCCCGCCCGCCCCGACACCGTCCCGGTCGCGGCCTACGGTCCCGGTCGCGGTCGCGGTTCCGGTCGCGGCCCCGGTCCCGGCCCCGGTCCACGGCCCCGGCCGCGGGTCCCTGCCCTGCCTCCGCTCACGCCTCGCGCACGTACACCGGGCGGGACGCTGGCTCGGTGAGTCGGCGCGTCCAGAGCGTGAGGCCCACGGTGGTCCCCAGCAGGAGGGCGCCGCCCGCCTGGTGGGCGGTGGTGAGGGTCGCCTGCAGGGTCGTCGGGTGCGGCGCCACCGCCCCGCTGCCGCTCACGACCAGGGCGATGATGCCCAGCGTCACCTGCAGCCCCACCAGGAGCATGAGCGCCCGCCCCAGGCCGCGCACCACGGGAAGATCGGGATAAAGGCCCCAGGCCCGCGCGCCGGCCACTACGGCGAGGGTGGTTACCAGCACGGCCATGCCGATGTGCACCAGCAGAGTGCTGCCCTCGTGCCGCTGCAGCGCACCCAGCACCAACTGGATGCCGAGGGCGCCCAGAAGCAGACCATGCGCCGTGCGGTCAATGCCTGCTCCCGGGCGGATCTCGGCTGCACCGGCTCGACGGTACGCGCGGCTCGCCACCACCGCCAGCCCCACCATGAGCGCGAAGAAAACCTGCCCGACCACCCCGTGGACCACCGCCAGCGTGAGGCTCGGCGCCATGGCGTCCCGGGCGGTGCTCAGAGTCAGGCGCCCCGTCACCCGCAGCCCTCCCAGGATCCCCTGCCCGATCACCAGCAGGACCGCGATGCCAGCGAGCCGTCGTACCCAGGCGCGCGGCTCCCATCGCCAGAGGTGCACCGCCAGGACCACCGTCGTGAGGCCCACCAGGGAGCCGAAGAGGCGGTGTGCGTGCTCGTAGTAGATGCCCCCGGTCATGCGCGACAGCGGATAGAGGAACATGCTGTACCCGAACGAGTTCGGCCAGTCGACAACGGCCAGGCCGGCATCGTGCCCGGTAACCAGCCCCCCCGCCACCACGAGAAAGAACGTGGCCGCAGCGGCGATGCCCGCGAAGATCCCCGTCCAGTCCGGCGGGGGATCGTGGGGAACCGCCCGCCGCGTGCCTATGAGCGCGCCAAGGACGGCGACGCCCGCGCCAACGAGCAGAGTACCGGGGACCCACCACAGCGCCGATGCCACCACCTGGTTGGGATGGGGACCGCTGATGAGGCTGCCGAGGATCAGCATGTCCAGGAGGGCGGCGAGCCCCCCCACCAGTACGCCGGCTCGCCAGCCGGCACCGGTGAAACGCCCGGCGACCCAACCGCCCGCAGCGAAGCAGGCCAGCAGCAGCACCAGAAGGAGCCAGCTGGGCGCCAACACCGCCGGCAGGCGACACAGGTAGGCCGTCGCCCACATCGCGACGGTGGTGCCGAATCCCAGCGCCAGCACCCAGGCGCGGGACCGGCCGTCGCGGTCGTAGCTGTCACGATTCATCGCTCACCCCTCCCACGTACAGTTTCCGGGCTGCTGCCCGCTCGCAAGGGAGTAACCTCCCACCCCGCCCGGCGCACTCCGCCGGCGGCGGCTCAGGTTGTAATTTGTCTTGCGTCTGCTTATCATTAGCGACAATGGCGAGGAGCGAAAGCCCTGTCACCCGAAATGCGGGCCGTCGTCGGCGCGTTTTTGTCAGTGAAGGTCTCGAGACTCGCTCTCGCATCCTAGAGAGGATAACGCCCAGCAATGGATTCGCAAAGCGTCATGACCGTCTCTCAGCCCGCCAGCCGAGTGTCTCTCTCCACGCGGGTCGGAATCGCTCTGGAGCTGGCCAAGCACCGTCTCAGCGGCCTGGTGGTCCTCACGACCGTGGTCGGGTTCCTGCTCGGCCGCACTCCGACCACCCCGCTCGCGACCTTCCTTTTCGCGGTCCTCGGCACCAGCCTCGCGGCGGCCGGCGCCAACACCCTCAACCAATGGTGGGAGCGCCATCGCGACGCGCGCATGGAGCGTACCCGGGAGCGCCCCCTGCCGTCGGGACGGATCTCGCCACGGGGGGCATTCACGTGGGGCCTGGCCTGCGCCGTCGCCGGCCCGGTAGTCCTCGCCCTCGGGACCAACCTCCTCACCGCCGTCCTGGGTGCCGCAGTGGTGGTGCTCTACGTCCTCGTCTACACCCCCCTCAAGGTCCGCACCCCGCTCAACACCCTGGTAGGGGCCCTGTGTGGCGCGATTCCTCCAGTGATGGGATGGACCGCCGCCACCAGCCGACTCGCCCCCGCCGCACTGGTCCTCGGCGGCATCCTCTTCCTCTGGCAGATCCCCCACTTCCTCGCTCTCGCCTGGCTCTACCGCGAGGACTACCGGCGTGGCGGCTTCCGCATGCTTCCCGCAGTGGACACCGACGGCCACCTCACCGGCCGGCTGGTGGTCCTGTACAGCGTCACCCTGCTCCCCCTCACCGCCCTCGCCTGGGCCACCGGCATGGCCGGCGGGCTCTTCCTGGTGGGCTCCCAGCTCCTCGCCCTGCCCCTGGTCTGGTTGTCCTTCAAGCTCGGCGCCAGGCGCAGCGAGCAGCGCGCACGGCGACTGTTCTTCGCCACGCTGCTCTACCTTCCGCTGGTTCTCGGCCTCCTCGTGGCCGACGTCCGCCACCCCGTCGCCGCGGCGCAGGTCGCGGCGGCGGAGCCTGCCGCCGCTCCGGCGGTGGTGGCTGCGACAGCATCTGGATTCGGCGAGACGGCGACCACCGAGCCGGCCCGCTTCTGACCCGGGCCGGTAGGTGTCGACTCTCCCCGCCCGCCTGCGTGAGGGGTGGTGGGTCGTCGCAGTCGCCCTGCTCCTGACGGCCGCCACAGCGGCCTTCCTCCTCAACGGCATCCTGGGACACGGGCGCCACCCGCGAACCCGTCCCCCCTCCAACGACTTCAACCTCACGCACTCACTCGTGCCCGAGGATCAGATCGTCGCGTCGGGGCTGCCGCGAGATGGGCTGACCGCCCTGGTGGACCCCGAGATGCTCTCCGCGACCGAGGTCCCCGGCGTGCGGCTGGGACCGCACGGCACCCTCTTGGTGCCGGACGACCGGGTGGTGGGCGTCGCAATCGCGGGCGACGCGCGCGCCTACCCGCTGCGGCTGCTGGTCTGGCACGAGGTGGTCAACGACGTGGTGGGCGGCGTACCGGTGGCGGTCACCTACAACGCCCTGTGCGACAGCGCCGCGGTCTTCGACCGCCGCACGTCCGCCGGCGAGCTCACCTTCGGCGTGAGCGGTCTCCTGTACCAGTCGAACCTGCTCCTCTACGACCGTCGGCGCCCGCCCGGCGCGAGCAGCCTCTGGAGCCAGCTCCAGGCCCGCGCCCTCACCGGTGTGCGGGCGGGTACGCGCCTCGAGCGCCTGCCGTGTGCCGCCGCGCGCTGGAAGGACTGGCGGTCCCGTCACCCTCGCACACGGGTCCTGGCGCCCCGGCCCGAGCTGCTCGAGGCCTACCGGCGGGACACATACGGCAGCTACTTCGGCTCGGAGCTGCTCCGTTTCCCCGTCGATCCGCTGCCGCCGCCGTCGGATCTCCGCCGCAAGGACCCGGTGGTCGTGGTGAGGGTCGACGGCGATCAGGCAGTGTTCGCCCTGGCGCGAGTCGCCCGCGCGGCGGGTGGCGACCGCGGCACCTGGGCCACCGACGTGGGCGGCGTGCCCATCCGACTGAGCTACGGACTCGAGCCCGCCACCGCCAGGATGGAGATCCTGGACGGCAGGTCCCACCGCTGCTCCCTCGCCACCTCCTTCTGGTTCGCCTGGTACGCCACCCACCCGAGGGGCGGCGAACCTGGTCCGTGAGCTGTCGCGGTAAGCTCTCCTCGACCTGATGCGCCCGTACCGACGCCGCTAACCGGAGCGCACAGGACTCGAGCCCCACCCGGATGCTCCATACTCGGCGTATAACGAGCCCGGAGGATGATCATGACAAACATTGAGACGCTCGCCTTCCCGGCCCTGGCGGAGCTCGGACCGGAGATCGCCCTGGCCGCACCCGTTGAGCAGCGGGAGTACCTCGTCGACGGTGAGATCCGCCGATGGGACGGCCCCGTCACCGACGTGCTGTCGCCGATCTGCGAGGAGACCCCGGACGGCCCGCGTCAGGTGCGGATCGGGAGCTACCCGCTGTTCGGCGAGTCCGACGCCGTCGCCGCCCTCGACGCCGCCGCTGCCGCGTACGACCACGGGCGGGGCGAGTGGCCAACCCTCTCCACCGCCGGGCGCATCGCCCACCTGGAGGCCTTCGTGCACCGCATGATCGCCCGCCGCTCGGAGGTGGTGAAGCTCATCATGTGGGAGATCGCGAAGACTCGGCCCGACGCCGAGAAGGAGTTCGACCGCACGGTGGAGTACATCCGCGACACCCTCGACGCGTTCAAGGAGCTCGACCGCGCGTCCTCACGCTTCACCATCGAGCAGGGCATCATCGGCCAGATCCGGCGGGGGCCGCTGGGCGTCGTACTCTGCGCCGGGCCGTACAACTACCCGCTCAACGAGACCTACACCACACTCATCCCGGCGCTCCTCACCGGCAACACCGTGGTCTTCAAGACGCCGCGAGTCGGAGTGCTGCTGCACCGGCCGCTGCTAGAGGCCTTCCGCGACTCCTTCCCGAAGGGGGTCGTCAACACGGTCTACGGTAGCGGACGCGTGACCATGCCGCCCCTCATGGCCTCGGGACGGGTCGACGTGCTCGCCTTCATCGGCACCAGCACCGCCGCCGACGCGCTCAAGAAGGCGCACCCGAAACCGCACCGGCTGCGCAGCGTGCTCGGGCTCGAGGCCAAGAACCCGGCCATCGTGCTCCCCGACGCAGACCTCGACCTCACGGTGCGCGAGTGCGTGCTCGGCGCGCTGTCGTTCAACGGCCAGCGCTGCACCGCGCTGAAGATCATCTTCGTCCACGCGACGGTCGTCGACGAGTTCCTGCGACGCATCGCAACGGCAGTGGCGGACCTCGAGATCGGTATGCCGTGGCAGGACGGCGTCGCCGTGACGCCGCTGCCCGAGCCCGGCAAGCCGGCCTACCTCACCGAGCTCGTGGATGACGCGGTACGCCACGGCGGCAGCGTGGTCAACCCCGGGGGGGGGGCGGTGCATGGCACCCTTTTCCGTCCGGCCGTCGTCTACCCCACCAGCGCAGAGTCCCGCCTTTATCGCGAGGAGCAGTTCGGCCCGGTGATTCCCGTCGTCTCATTCGCCGATGTCGAGGAGCCCATCCGCTACGTCATCGAGTCCAACTACGGCCAGCAGCTCTCGATCTTCGGCTCCGACCCCGAAACCATAGCCCGCCTCATCGACCCGATGGTCAACCAGGTCTGCCGACTGAACATCAACAGCCAGTGCCAGCGCGGACCGGACACGTTCCCCTTCACCGGGCGCAAGGACTCGGCCGAGGGCACGCTGTCGGTGTCGGACGCGCTGCGCGTCTTCACCATCCGCACCCTGGTGGCGGCGAAGAGCAGACCACTCAACAGGTCAATTCTCTCCGACATCGTGCGCGAGCGCCGCTCGAGCTTCCTGTCCACCGACTTCATCCTGTGAGAGGGGCAGCGGTTTCAACCACCAGCAGAGGACGAGGTGCTCTTCACGACAGCCGTGACCAACCCGGGCTCATCGCGGCACCATCACCCAGCCGTCGGCGGTGCCGTCCTCGAAGCCATCCTCGAAGATCACCAGGTCGGGGAAAGACACGTCGTCGAAGTGGGCACGTAGCGCACCCCCCGCCTCGTTCTTCCAGATGCTGATACGCACTCGCGCGGCGCCAGCAGCCGTCCCCTCTACTGCGCCCCCTTCGTCACCGCCGGCGACTGGCGCTGAGCCGCGGCGCCCCGACGGCATGCCCGCAGACGGTGCGGGGAACAACCTCGGCCTCCGCCCCCGCCGCGAACGTCACGCACACAAGCGGCCGCTTGCGCGGCCGCTTGTCCCCGTGCATCCCTTGCCTCGCCCATCGTCCCCGGATCACGCTGTCACACTGCGAGAACTCCAAACACTAGAAACCAGATCACCGCGAGAAAATGCCAGTAGGTCGTGACGAGCTCGACGCCGTCGTGGTGGTGGGGCGAGTAGCGCCCGGCATGGGCCCGCGCGGTGACCACCGCCAGCGGAATCAGCCCGCCGACCACATGGAGGCCGTGCAGCGCCGTGAGCACGTAGGAGGTGAACGCGAAGAGGCTCTGCTTCGGTACCGCCCCAGCGGCCACCATCACCCGCCAATTCCACACCTGGCTCGCGAGGAAGGCGAGGCCGAGCACGGTGGCCGCCGCCAGCCCCCGCCGCAGCCGGCGCTGGCGGCCGCCGCGGACCGCCGACAGTGCGACCTGGAGGGTGACGCCGGAGAGCACGATGAGCGCCGAGCTGAGCCAGAGCCCCGCCGGCAGCCCCGGCCATCCGGCAGGTGGCCACTGGGCGGCGCGCAGGCGGATGGCAAGGTGACCCACGATGCCGGCGGCGAAGAGCACGCCCAGCGACACCAGGAGGACCCGCAGCCCCATCCGCCCCAGGCTCATCCGCTCCTCGGCGGCCGCCGCCAGGGGGATGGGCGCGGCTGCAGGCCGGCTTGCCATCACTCGGTGTGCTGCTGCTGCATCGCCGGCGCGTAGCCGGGGATGAGGTTGTGCTGGTAGTGGGAGGTGTCGATGAGGGTGCCGCCGAGGAACAGACCGAGGAAGAGGATGGCGGTGAGGAAGACGATGGCGTTGAACGGCTTCTCCCAGCGCAGGTGCATGAAGAAGAGGGCCACCACCGTAGCCTTGACGGTGGCGATGGCAAGCGCCACCACCAGGGCGTAGCCGCCGAGGTCGAAGTAGGTCGCCGCCACCGTGAGCCAGGTCAGCAGTACCAGCGAACCCCACACCCCCACCAGCAGCTTGAGGGAGGTGACGT
The DNA here is from genome assembly GCA_963844845.1 of uncultured Acidobacteriota bacterium. Lineage (GTDB taxonomy): Bacteria > Acidobacteriota > Thermoanaerobaculia > Thermoanaerobaculales > Sulfomarinibacteraceae > CAWJPW01. The sequence continues at coordinate 448,918 of CAWJPW010000003.1, read as the reverse complement.
GGGGGCGGGCGTCGTCGTGGCTGGAGTCGCTCATATCCGGTCTCCTCAGTGGATCAGGTAGAGCAGCGGGAAGAGGAAGATCCAGATGATGTCCACCAGGTGCCAGTAGAGCCCCACCAGGTCCACCGGCGTGAAGTAGCCGTCGGCGAACTCGCCGCGCAGCGAGCGCAGCAGCAGCCAGCCGATCACCAGGATCCCGGCGAGCACGTGGATGCCGTGCAGCCCCGTGAGCAGGAAGTAGATGCTGAAGAAGGTCTGCACGTTCTTCGGAGCGGCCATGGCGTGGGCCGGCTGTCCGGCCGCTGGTGCCGCGAGGCCGGCGGGGCCCTCCGGGGCCGGCGCCACCGTGGTGGCGTCCTTCACCGGGGTATTCGCCGCTGAGCCGGCCGCCGTAGGCGCCGATGCGTCGCTCGTGGCGACCGCGGCCGGGCCCTCTGCCGCCGCCACGCCGGGTGCAGCAGCCGCATGACCGGCCTCCGCCTCCAGATGGGGGTGGTACTGGCGCGCCCAGAGCAGACCGTGCTCCCACTTGGTGTGGTACTCCACGTACTTGATGCCGAGGAAACCGAAGGCGCAGAGGATGGTGAGGGCCAGCATGACCTTGAGGATTCGGGTCTGGCGCAGCTGTGCCGCCCGCACCGCCCAGGCCATGGTGAAGCTCGAGCAGATCAGCACGATGGTGTTGATGCCGCCCAGCTTCTTGTCGAGGAACTGGTGCGCGTAGAGGAAGATCTCGGGGTGGTTGGCACGGTAGACGGCGTAGGCGCAGAACAGCCCGCCGAAGAAGAGCAGCTCGGTGGCGAGGAATATCCACATCCCCAGCTTGGCCGACTGCAGCTGCTGCGCCGAGTTCTCGAAGTGGTGCGCCAGGTGCGGCTCGCCGTGGTGGCCCGCGCCTCTCAGCGGGGCGGTGGCGGCCATCACGCCACCTCCGGAGCCGGAGCCGCGCCGCGCCGCACCCAGCCACCGCTGGCGGCGTCCCAGCGCAGCGACGCGAGGTCGTAGGGGTCGCCAGCAACGACTTCGTGCTTGAAGTTGTCGTGGGGCGGCGGCGAGGTGGTCTCCCACTCCAGGGTGGCCGCACCCCAGGGGTTATCCGCCGCCGGAGCCCCGCGGAAGAGGGAGTGCAGCAGGTACCCGGCCATGATCACGAAGCCGAGCCCCAGCACGTACGAGCCGATGGTCGAGACGTCGTGGTAGATCTCGAACTTCGGCAGGTAGTTGTAGTACCGCCGCGGCATGCCGTGCGCGCCCATGACGAACTGGGTGAAGAAGGTGACGTTGAAGCCGATGAAGATGAGCAGGGCCGAGACCCTGGCCCAGCGCTCGCTGTACATCTTGCCGAACATCTTGGGCCACCAGTAGTGGAGACCCCCGAGGAAGGCGATCACGGTCCCTCCGAACATCACGTAGTGGAAGTGCGCCACCACGAAGTAGGTGTCGTGGAGGTGAACGTCGGTGGCCAGGGAGCCCAGGAAAAGCCCGGTGAGCCCCCCGATGGCGAAGAGGAAGAGGAACTGCAGCGCGTACAGCATCGGCGCGGCGAGCGAGATCGCCCCCTTGTACATGGTGGCCAACCAGTTGAACACCTTGACCGCCGACGGGATCGCCACCGAGAAGGTGAGCACCGAGAAGATCACGTTGGCGAGGCTCGACTGGCCGCTCACGAACATGTGATGGCCCCACACGAGGAAGCTGAAGATGGCGATGGCGATGGACGAGTAAGCGATGAACTTGTAGCCGAAGATGTGCTTGCGCGAGAACACCGAGATCAGCTCGCTCATGATGCCCATGGCCGGCAGGATCATGATGTAGACGGCGGGGTGGGAGTAGAACCAGAAGAAGTGCTGGTAGAGCACGGGGTCGCCACCCAGGGCCGGGTCGAAGATGCCGACGCCCAGCGCCCGCTCGGCCACCAGCAGCAGCAGGGTGATGCCCAGCACCGGCGTCGCCAGCACCTGGATGATGGCGGTGGCGTAGATCCCCCACAGGAAGAGCGGCATGCGGAACCAGGTCATGCCCTCGGGGCGCATCTTGTGGATGGTGACGATGAAGTTGAGCCCGGTGAAGATCGACGAGAAGCCGAGGATGAAAGCCCCCAGGGTCATCGCGATCACCGAGGTGGAGGTCGTCGTGCTGTAGGGGGTGTAGAAGGTCCAGCCGGTGTCCACAGCGCCGAGGATGATCGAGAGCACCGCCAGGCTGGCGCCGGTGAGCCACAGGTACCAGCTCGCCAGGTTGAGGCGCGGCAAGGCCACGTCCTTTGCGCCGAGCATGAGGGGGAGCACGAAGTTGCCCATCGTCGCCGGAATGCCGGGGATGATGAAGAGGAAGATCATCACCACGCCGTGCAGGGTGAACATCTGGTTGTAGGTGTCGGCATCCATGATCGTGCGCGTGGGGGTGAGAAGCTCGGTCCGCACCAGCAGCGCGAAGATCCCGCCCAGGAGGAAGGCGCCGAGGATGCACACCAGGTACATGATCCCGATGCGCTTGTGGTCCAGGGTGAAGAGCCACGAGCGGATGCCGCGCCCGTAGGTCAGGTACGAGTCCCTGGGCTCAGTCGCGGTTACAGCCCCTGCGCCGGGCAGGGCCGGGGTGGCGGTGGCCATGCGCTACTCCTTCGTGGCCGGGCCCTCGGGCGCATGCCCCGAGAGCGACTTGAGGTAGGCGATGATGGCGTTGATCTCGTCGTTCTTGAGGCGGCCCTGGTAGGTGGGCATGACCGGGTCGAAGCCCGCCACCACCTTGGCCTGGGGCTCGAGGATCGACTCGCGCACGTAGTTCTCGTCCACCGTGACCCGGCTGCCGGTGCTCAGCACCTGCTGCTCGCCGAAGATCCCCTTGAACGACGGACCCACCTTGCCGCTGCCGTCGACGCTGTGGCACTGGGCGCACCCCCGCGTCTCGTAGAGCTTGCGGCCGGCATCCGCCGGGCTCATGGTGGCGAGCAGGTTCGAGGCGTTGTCGAGCCAGGTGTGGAACTCCCCCGCCGGGTGGACGACCACGTGCGCCAGCATGTCCGAGTGGCCACGGCCGCAGTACTCGGCGCAGAAAACCTGGTACTCGCCGGGTTCCGTAGCCTGGAACCAGAGCCTGGCGTAGCGCCCCGGGACCACGTCGCGCTTGAGGCGGAACGCCGGCACGTAGAAGCTGTGGATGACGTCTTGGGAGGACATCACCAGCTCGATGGGCCGGTCCACCGGCACGTGCAGGTCCGAGTCCACGTAGCCGTTGGGGTAGGTAAAGGTCCAGTTCCACTTCTGCGCCGTGACCTGCACCTGGTAGGTGTTGGCGGGTGGCGTCGTCATGTCGAGGAAGCCCTTGAAGCCGAAGAAGAAGATCACGAGCACGATGACGATCGGGATGCCCGTCCAAGTGAGCTCCAGGGGCAGGTTGTGGGTGGGTGCGGGGTCGGGTTCGGTGCGCCCGGGTCGGCGGCGGTACTTGATGAGAAAGACCACCATGAGCGCTACGATGAGGACGAAGAAGAACACCGAGATGCCGAGGATGAAGTAGAAGACCCAGTCCACGCCGCGGGCGACGGTGGAGCCCTCACGCGGCATCCAGAACGACGCTCCGTCAGGTCCCAGCATGATCCCGACGAGGTCGACGGCAACACGCCCGAGCAGCCTGACGACACTGGCGGTGATCACGCGGTGTCCCTCCGCTTGGAGCGGCGCGCCTCGCGCACCCAGAAGAGCCCCACGGTGAGCCCCAGGAAAAGCACTGTGAGACCGCCGCCCAGGCGCATGATGTTCATGGCCACCGGCGTATAGGTGCGCGAGCTCGGGTTGTAGCAGTAGCAGTAGAGGATGAGCTGGTCGATGGGCGAGCCGATCTTGCCCTCGGAGCCCTCCAACAGGGCCAACCGCAGTGTCTTGGCGGGGTAGTCGATGCCGTAGAGGTAGCGGGCCAGCTTACCCTTGGGCGTACACACGTAGGCCGCCGCGGCATGGGCGAACTGGCCCTGCTCGGCGTCGTAGCTGTAGCGAAAGCCCACGGCCTCGGCGAGGCGGTGGATGCTCGCCTGGTGGCCGGTGAGGAAGTGCCAGCCGGCGGCCGCCGCCGGCCGCCCCATCTTCTTGAGGTAGCCCTGCTTCTTCAGCTTGGCCAGCTGTGGCGTCTCGCTGGGGTCGATGCTCACGGTGACCACGTCGAACTGGTCGCCCGGGGTCCAGTCCAGCTGCCCCATGCCGTCGGCAAGACCGTTGAGCTGCAGGCCGCACAGCATCGGGCAGCGGTAGTAGTTGAGCGAGAGGATCACCGGACGCTGACCCTCGAAGTAATCGCCCAGCTGTACCGTGCGGCCGTTCTCGTCGACGAACTCGAGGTCGAGAGGGAGCTGGTCGCCGAGGTGCTCGGTAACGCCCACGTTTTCGAGCTGCTTCGGCGTGTGGTCGGCGAGCTGGGCGTGGGCCGTCGGCGCGGCTCCGATCACCACTGCCATGAGAAGAATTCCGCGACCCAGTCGCTGCAATAGAGGAACGAGACGGTTCATGCTGCCTCCACGGGATACCTCTAGTGAGAACCTGTCTCTTTGCTGGAAGATTCCGCGACCACCAGCTCCATGGCCCGGTCGATGGGGATGGCGACAACCTTGGCCTTGGGATCGACCCAGCGGTAGCCGTTGAGCTTCTCCTGCTGCTGGGCGCGCAGCTGCACCAGCTCCTGGTACGGCTGGTTGTAGACCTTGCGCTCCTTCTCCGCCTCGTCCGCGCGGTAGAAGAGGGCCTGCATGGCGACGATGATCACGAACAGCAGAATGGCTCCCACCACGCCGACGACGGCGCTGGTGGCCACGTTGGGGTCGTCGTAGCGCATCTCGGATTCCTCAGATGTTCTCGAAGGCCAGCGACTCGTCGAGTCGCGGATCGCGCTCGGGCACCAGGGCGCACCGCCTCAACCGCCACGCCACCGCCCCCACCCACAGACCGCCCAGGCCCACGAAGCAGAGCACGTCGACGGGGCCGAAGGGAACGCGGTCCGGGCTCAGCTCGGGCATCGCCAGCCAGTACAGGTCGACCCAGTGCATGACCAGCATGTAGGCGCCGGCGGCGGCGAGCAGAACCGGCCGCCGCTTGAGGGTTCGCGGAAGCAGGACGATGAAGGGGATGAAGAAGTGGCCGAAGAGGAGGATCAGGCTCACCGTGGTCCAGGCGCCGGTCTGGCGGCGCAGGAACCACTCGGTCTCCTCGGGGAGATTTCCGTACCAGATGAGCATGTACTGCGAGAAGGCGATGTAGGCCCAGAACACGATGAAGGCGAAGAGGAGCTTGCCGAGGTCATGGTAATGCTCGGGCGACACCGCGTGTTCGAGGCGCCCGCGACCCTGCAGCCACACCATGGCGATGGGCAGGGCCGCCATGATCGCGACCACCGCGCCGGCATAGAAGTAGACCCCGAAGATCGTGCTGAACCAGTGCGGGTCCAGCGACATGAGGAGGTCGAAGCCGGCGAAGTTCACGGTGAAGGCGAAGAGCACCATGGCCGGTCCCGAGAAGCGCTCCATGCTGATGCTCAGACCCGGGTCACCGCTTGAATCCTGCGCCACCGAGCGGCTGAAGAAGAAGCGCCCCAGGTAGATCCACACCGCGAAGTAAATCGCCAGCCGGATGGTGAAGAAGGTTGGGTTGAGGTAGCTCGCCTTGCGCGCGAGCATCGGATCGGCGGCGATGACCTCAGCGTGGCTCCAGTGGTAGAGGTGGTGCATGCCCAGCACCACCGGAATCGCCAGCAGCGCCAGCACGTCGAGGTTGGCGGCGAAGGCCTCGGCCACCCGCCGCACGACCACGCTCCACCCGGCCCGGGTGACGTGCTGCAGGAGCACGAAGAAGAGCGCCCCCAGCGAGAGGGTCAGGTAGAAGCAGAACGAGACCAGGTAGGTGTCCAGGAGGCGACCCCAACCGGGCCCGACGGCGGCGAGGACGGCCGCCGCCGCCATGCCGAGGACGCCGACGCCGAACGCGGTCCGTTGGAGGCGCGGCGCCAAGTCGCCCAGTGTGCGAACCTCGGTGGTGATGTCGAGGGGTTGCATGCTCCACCCCCGCCTAGCGCAGCGCCGAGCGCAGCTCGGGGGGTACGTCCCCCACCGAGGCGTGCTGGCTGCGCTGGAGCGCCCGCACGTACGCCACGATGGCCCAGCGGTCGGCGACCGGGATCTGCGGGCCGTACGGCGGCATGTTGCGGATGCCGTTGGTGATGATGTCGAAGATCTTGCCGTCGGGGTGGCTGCGTACCAGGTCGCTCTGGAGCGAGGTGGGGGGCACCCACGTCCCCTCCTGGAGCTGGTCGGCGCGCTTGGCCACCATCCCGTCCCCCTCCCCCACCAGACCGTGGCAGGGCGCACAGTAAATATCGAAGCGCTGCTGGCCGCGTCGCATCATCCCCATGGTCACCCGCATGGGCATGTGCTCTACGAACTCTCCGTTGCGCCGCCCGCTCGTCACAGGGTCGCCGGGATCGGGCGCGTCCACCGCCACGGCGCCGGCCACCGGCGGGCGCATGGCACGGCCGTCGGCAAACATGGGATTGGAAGACTGGGCCTTGAGCTTGGGCTGGTTGTCCATGTCCGGAATGATGTGGATACGTGGCTGGGTCGACTTGGAGACGCGCGCCTTGGCGATGATCGCCAGCGGCACCCAGGACAGGACCAGCAGGACCACGAGCGTGTAGGACAGCCACCTCGGCATCACTCCTCCACCTCCTCCACCACCACCGCGCCAAGGGACTCGAGCAGCGCTCGCGTGCGCTCCCGGTCGAAGCGGGGATCGTCCGCCTCGATGGCCACGAAGAAGCGGTCGTCGGTGACCCTGCGGAAGCGCCGACTCGCGAAGAGCGGGTGGTAGAGCTGCGGCAGCTTGTTGAAGCCCAGCATCGCCACCAGGCCGGCGATGGCCGCGAACAGGATGGTCAGCTCGAACACGATGGGGATGAACGCCGGCACGCTGAAGTACGGCTTGCCGCTGATCACCCACGGGTAGTCAACCACCGAGGTCCAGTACTGCAGCCCGAGGCCCACTGCGCAGCCGGTGGCGCCGGCGCCGGCCACGACCCACGGCAGCTTGGTGCGGCGCACGCCCATGGCGCCGTCGAGGCCGTGTACCGCGAACGGCGAGTAGCAGTCCCAGCGGGTGAAGCCGGCGTCGCGCACGCTCTCGGCCGCGTCGAGGAGGACGTCCACGGTATGGAACTCGGCGAGCAGGCCGTACAGCTTCGGCCCCTCACCAGCGGTCTGTGCTTCGTGGCGCTCACGCGCGACGGTGCTCATTCGGCACCTCCCAGGGCGGCCTCGAGCCCGCCTTCCGGCTCGTGACCCGGCCCTCCGCCGTGCCCTGGGTGGGCGCCCGGCAGGATGCTCTTGACCTCGGCCATGGCGATCATGGGCATGAAGCGGAGGAACAGCAGGAACAGCGTGAAGAAGAGGCCGAACGAGCCCGCCAAGGTGAGGAGATCCACCCAACTCGGCTTGTAGTAGCCCCAGCTGGACGGCAGGTAGTCACGGCTCAGCGCCGACACCACAATGACGAACCGCTCGAACCACATGCCGACGTTGATGAGAACAGATGCCACCCACAGCACCGCCACGTTGGTACGCAGCTTCTTGATCCAGAAGACCTGGGGCACCACGACATTGCAGGTGACCATGATCCAGTAGGCCCAGGCGTAGGGGCCGAAGGCACGGTTCAAAAAGGTGAAGCCCTCGTAGGGGTTGCCGCTGTACCAGGCGATGAAGAACTCGGTGGAGTAAGCGAGCCCGACCATGGAGCCGGTGGCGAGCATCACCTTGGCCATGTTCTCCAGGTGCCGAAGGGTGATGATCTGTTTGAGCCCGAAGAACTGGCGCGCCGGGATCGCCAGGGTCACCACCATGGCAAAGCCCGAGAAGATGGCGCCGGCGACGAAGTAGGGCGGGAAGATGGTGGAGTGCCAGCCGGGCAGCTGCGCCACCGCGAAGTCGAAGCTCACCACCGAGTGCACCGACAGCACCAGGGGGGTCGCCAGGGCGGCGAGCAGCAGGTAGGCGGTCTCGAATCGGTGCCAGTGCCGGTTGGAGCCCCGCCAACCCAGGCAGAGGACGCCGTAGATGTAGTAGCGCAGCTTGGTGGTGGCGCGGTCGCGGATGGTGGCGAGGTCCGGGATCATCCCCATGTACCAGAAGAGCAGCGAGACCGTGGCGTAGGTGGAGACCGCGAAGACATCCCACAGCAGGGGGCTGCGGAACTGCGGCCACATGAGCATCTGGTTGGGAATCGGGAACATCCAATAGGCGACCCAGGCCCGGCCCACGTGGATGGCGGGGAAGAGGCCGGCGCACACCACCGCGAAGATGGTCATCGCCTCGGCGAAGCGGTTGATGGAGGTCCGCCACTTCTGCCGCAGCAGAAAGAGGATCGCCGAGATCAGCGTGCCCGCATGGCCGATACCCACCCAGAACACGAAGTTGACGATGGCGAAGCCCCAGGCGACGGGAATCTCCACCCCCCACACCCCGACGCCCACGAGCAGCAGGTAGGTCACCATGGCGATGAGCACGGCGGTCATGGTGGCGGAGATCGCGAAGGCCACGTACCACGCCCGCGGCGGCTTGGGCTGCTCGACGATCTGGCACACCGCGTCGGTGACTCCGGCGAAGTCCTTGCCGAGGATCAGAGGCGCCCGGCGGACCGGGTCGTCCGAGGTGTTGTCCAGCGACATGCGGGTGTCGGCGGGAATCGCGCTCATGCGGAAACCGGCTCCTTCCCGTGTCCTGCTGCCGCGCCGTCAGCGACGCCCTCGGCGGGGTTGCGCAGGCGGCCGAGGTAGTGGGTGCGCGCGCGCGTGTTGACCTCGGCCAGGATCGCGTAGGCGCGGTCGCTGCCGCGCTCGGCCGAGATCGCGCTCGAGGAGTCGTTGAGGTTGCCGAAAACTATGGCCTTCGCCGGGCAGGTTTGGGCGCACGCCGGCACCACCTCGCCTTCGCGGATGGGCCGGTTGTCGCGGCGCGCGGCGATGCGGGCCGACTCGATGCGCTGCACGCAGTAGGTGCACTTCTCCATGACGCCCCGGCTGCGCACCGTGACGTTGGGGTTGTACTGCATCTTCTCCACCTGGGTGAGGTGGCGATGGTAGTTGAAGAAGTTGAAGCGGCGCACCTTGTAGGGGCAGTTGTTGGAGCAGTAGCGGGTGCCGATGCAGCGGTTGTAGACCATGGCGTTGAGGCCGTCGTGGGTGTGCTGGGTGGCCCCCACCGGGCACACCGACTCGCAGGGAGCGTTCTCGCAGTGCACGCAGGCGAGCGGCTGGAAGGCGACCCGCGGCCGCTCGGTGGGACCCGTGAAGTAACGGTCGAGGCGCAGCCAGTGCATCTCGCGCTGACGGATCACCTGCTCGCGGCCCACCACCGGAACGTTGTTCTCCGCCTGGCAGGCCACCACACAGGCGTTGCAGCCGACGCAAGCGTTGAGGTCGACCGACATGCCCCACTGGTCGCCCTCGTACTCGAAGGCCTGCCACAGCTGCTTGAGCGGCGGCACCTCCGCCATCTCGTGGAAGACCTCCGGGTCGGCGCGGTACTCGGCGACGTCCGCCTCGCGGACCAGCTCGCCGACCCGCTTCTGCCGGGCGGCGAAGCCGATGCTGTCGATGATGTGGTGGTCCTGGGTGGTGGCCAGGGTGTGGCTGCCGCCGGTCGCGCGCACGCCGACCCCCGCCAGGTGCCACGGCGCCGCCGTTGTGCGCACCGGGAACGCGTCGATGCCGACGTCGTCGCCCACCTTGCCGGCGGCGCGGCGCCCGTAGCCCAGCGCCACGCTCACGGCGCCGACGGCCTGACCAGGAAGGACGTAGACCGGGAGCTCCAGCTCACCGACCGAGGTTGTCACCGCCACCAAGTCGTTGGTGCGCACCCCCAGCTGGTCGGCGGTGGCGGGCGCCACGAGGAGGGCGTTGTCCCAGGCCACCTTGGTGAGCGCGTCAGGAAGCTCCTGCAGCCACGCGTTGTTGGCGAAGCGACCATCCCAGAGCTTGCGGTCGGGCATGAGGTCGAGCTCGAGGCCGCTGTCGTCCCCTTGGCCTACCGCCGCCAACTCTGCAGCGGCGCGGGCCGCCCGGCCGGCATCCGGGGCGGGAGTCACCGCCGCCCAGGCGCTGCCGTCGACGACACCCGCGTGCAGCACCTTGCGCCACCAGGCGTCGAACGGTCCACTGGCGGCGGCCTGCTGCTCGGCGCGCACCAGGTCGTAGCCCTTGACGGGCATCTGTCCCAGCATCATCGCCACCAGCTCCGCGGGCGTCCTGCCGCCATAGAGCGGCTCGATGAGGGGCTGCACCACCGCGACGGTCCCGTCCCAGAAGCGGGCGTCTCCCCAGGACTCGAGGACATGCGCTCGTGGGATGTGCCACGAGGCGCGCGCACCGGTCTCGTCCCGGTAGAGCCCGAGGTGCACCGTGGTCGGGACCTGCTCGAGCAGCTCGGCAAAGCCCAGGTCGGCGGGGGCGTCGTAGGCGGGGTTGCCGCCCACGAGAACCAAGGTCCTGACCTCGCCGCTCCGCATCCGGCCAGCCAGCTCGGCGATGGCCTCGACATGCGAGCGTCGCTCCGGCTCGGGATCCTCCATCAGCTCCAGCGCCTCGCCGACGCTGCCCAGGGCGGCGTTGACCGCGTGCGCCAGCGCGTGCACCGCTTCGGGTTGGGACGGGCCCGCCATCACCAGCGCACGACGTCGGTGCGTGGCGAGGTCACGAGCCAGGGCCGTAGCGAAGGCGGCCTCATCATCCGAGAGCCCGGCGCCGGAGTCTGTCGTGACACCCGGAACGCTCACCCCGTGGCCGGCCAGGGCACGGGCCACCGCGAGGAGCACGCGCCCTACCGCCGACCCCGGTACAGCGAGGCGGTGGTCCGCCATGGCGCCGGTGGAGCTGTAGCTTGGCTCCACCGCCCACAGGCGGATCATCCGGTCGACGTCGGGCCGGCGGGCGGCTGCGAAGTCGTGGGCCAGGCGCACCGCGGCCGGGTGGGAGAGAAGCGGGTCGGCGTCGAAGCAGGCGAACACCTCGGCGCGGTCGAGCCGCGGCATCGCCCGCAGGGGGCGGCCGTAGACCTGGGCTAGGCCTGCGCGCTCACCGTCGAAGGACACCGCCTCGTACTCGTACCAGCTCGCCCGCGGGTAGCGCTCGAGCAACCTCCTGCGCCACGCCTTCAGGATCGGCGACGACGAGGCCTCGGCGAGCACCGCGATGCTGGCTCCGTCTCCCTGGGTCTCGGGCGTGAAGTGCCCGGCCAGGAACTTCTGGACCTCGTCCCAGGAGCGGGTGAACTCCTGGCTGCCCTCACGCTGAATCGGGTTGCGCGAACGGTCGGGGTCGTAGAGACCGAGGACGCTGGCCTGGTCGAGCGCGGAGGCGCCGCCCAGGCTCCCGGGGTGGTTGGGGTTGCCCTCGACCTTGATGGGGCGGCCGTCGAAGCTGGTAACGAGGAGGCCCACTGCGCTGCCGGCCAGCTCGATGGCTGTGGCGAACTGCTGCGGAACTCCCGGCGTGCGTCCGTCGGGACGGTAGGCGAAGGGCACGATCTCCTGCTCCGGCCAGCGGCACGAGGTCAGCCCCGCCAGCGCCAGGGAGGCGCCCATCACCTTGAGAAACTGGCGCCGGGTGGCCGGCGGCAGGGTCTCCCAGTGCTCGCCCGGGAACTCCCGTGCGACCATCTCTTCGAACTCGGGGGCCCGGGTGAGGTCCTCGAGGCTGCGCCAGTACTGCTTGCTTATCGGTGACATGTGTAGCAATCCGTGCGTGGGTTGATGTTGAGCTCCTGGCGGACGCGCCGGCCCACGGCCAGCTGCCCTTCCGCGGGCTTCCAGTCCATCTGCGTCACCGCCTCCGGTGGCCGCAGGTACTTCTCCGGGTTGCGGTGGCAGCCCAGGCACCAGCCCATCGACAGGGGCTCGACCTGGGAGACCCTCTCCATGGTGTCGACCCGCCCGTGGCATGTGACACAACCGACTCCGTGGGTCACGTGCGCGCTGTGATTGAAGTACACGTAGTCGGGCAGGTCGTGAACCTTGACCCACTCCACCGGCACTCCCGTGGCGTAGCTCGTGAAGACCGGCGTGAGCTTGGGGCTCTTGGTCCGGATGGTCTTGTGACAGTTCATGCAGGTCTGGGTGGGCGGAATGGCGGCGAACGCCGTCCGCTCCACGGTGTTGTGACAGTAGCGACAGTCGAGACCCAGCTGGCCCACGTGCAGGGCGTGGCTGTAGGGGACCGGCTGCACCGGCTGATAGCCGACATCCGTGGTTCGAGGAGAGAAACCGTAGGTGACGATGATCGTCACGTAGAGCCCTCCTCCGAGAACGGCTACAGCGATTCCCGGTCGCAGAAGATTGGTCCATTTTGGGAAAAGGAAGCGGTTATTGGGATCTTCCTTCGTCATGAGACGCAATCCTAACCTCGCTCGCACAGGAAGTCAAGTTATACTCGCGACCATGGTCCGCACTATCGATCTCCGCTCCGATACCGTTACTCACCCCACCGACTCGATGCGCCGCGCCATGGCTGCGGCCGAGGTCGGGGACGATGTGTATGGTGAGGATTCTACCGTCAACCGGCTCGAAGAGCGAGCCGCCGAGCTCATCGAACGGGAGGCCGCCGTCTTCGTGCCCTCCGGGACGATGGGTAACCAGATCGCCGTCCACCTCCATTGCCACCCGGGCTCGGAGGTCGTCGGCGAGGCCGGCTGCCACGTCTTCAACTTCGAGATGGGGGCCATGGCGGCGATCTCGGGGGCCCTCCCCCGTCCGGTTGCCGGTGACCGCGGCATCCTCGCGCCGGGCGCGCTGGAACGGGCGATCCAACCGGCGGCCGGCTACCGGACCCCGACCCGCCTGATTGTGCTGGAGAACACTCACAATCTCGCCGGGGGAAGGGTTACTCCGCCGCAGAGGATGGCCGAGCTGGTGGCGGTGGCCCGGCGCCATCAGCTTCCGGTGCACCTGGACGGGGCTCGCATCCACAACGCGGCGGCTGCCCTTGGCGTGCCCCCGGCGCGCCTCGCCGAGGGCTGCGACACCGTGATGTTCTGCCTCTCCAAGGGTCTCGCGGCGCCGGTGGGGTCCGTGCTGGTGGGCAACCGTGCGGCGATGACCGAGGCGCGGCGCATCCGCAAGATGCTGGGGGGCGGGATGCGCCAGGCGGGGGTCCTCGCCGCCGCCGGGCTGGTGGCCTTCGACGAGATGCTCCCCCGCCTGGCCGAGGATCACGCGACCGCCCGCCGACTGGCCGAGCTCCTGGCCGAGCTGCCCGGCGTGGTGCTTGACCCCGCCATGGTGGACACGAACATCGTCTTCCTTCACCTCGCGAAGGATGCGGCCCTCAGCGCCCGCGAGCTCGCCGCTCGGCTGGAGACCGAAGGGGTTCGAGCGCACGCCCTGGGGCCCGACAGCATCCGCATGGTGACCCACTACGAGATCACCATGGCCGACGTGGAGAAGGCTGCGGCAGCGGTGCGGCGACTCCTGGCGGTGTGAGCCCGCGCGCCTCGTCGAGGACGCGCTGCACGCCGTGGTACGAAGCTTGCTTCGTCCCTTCGGGAAGGCTCCAATACCGTGCCTGGTTGTGGGAGGTGCCCACTTCCGATGACGGAGCGACCCCGGCCGAGGACACCGGGCTCGGGCGACTTGGAGCCACGGGAGGATGATCATGCAGCGAGTGTCCCGAGTCTTCTCGCAGTGCTGCGCGCTGATGCTGGGCGCAGTGCTCGTGTCTCCCGCCCAGGCGGCGGAACCCGGCAGCTTCGCAGGGGTTGTCGAGGTGAACACCGTCAACGTCGACGTCGTGGTCACCGACGGCGGCCAACCGGTCAGCACCCTCAGTAAGGGCGACTTCGAGGTCTGGGAGGACGGTCAACGCCGCACCGTCACCAACTTCGCCCGCGTGGTGGACGGCACCGTGCACCTGCCGGCGGGGACCAGCGTGGCCGATGCCAGCGACCTACGCTACCGGCGTCACCTGGCCTTCGTCTTCGACCTCAACTTCACCGAGCGGCCGTGGCTCAAGCGCGCGGTGGCGGCGGCCAAAGCCTACGTCAGCGCTCAGGGCAGCGACGCGGTGGAGTGGTCGGTGACCGTTGTGGGAACGTCGTCGCAGATCCTGCAGCCGTTCACCACCGACACCGACCGCGTGCTCTCGGCCCTCGACGCCGTGCTCACGCAGCCCACACACCGCCTCACTCACGATATCGACACCACGCTCATCACCGACCCCCTGCGGACCTCGGTGCTGAGCGCCAGCGTGCCCGCCACCGCCTCGGCGTCAGGTTCTCTCCGGTTCGATGCCCTGAAGAACTTCAGTGCGCGGGAACTGGGCCAGCGCTCGCTGCAGGTCTACTACATGTTCATGCGCAGCCTGGTGGACATCTTCCGCGCCTACGCCACCGTACCGGGCAACAAGGCCTGCCTGGTGGTGACCGGCGACATGACCATGCACCCCAAGCTCAGCCAACTGGCCAACGACCAGCCGCAGACTTATCCGCCCTCGACCCGGCGCGGCTTCGATCCTGTGCTCGCCTCCATCCGCGAGGACGTGAACACCGTGTGGGGCGAGATGATCCGGCTCGCCAATACCACCGGCTTCCGGGTCTACGTGGCCAACGCCATGGGTCTCGACAACCCCATGACCTACGCCCTGGCCGAGAGCGGTAGTGTCGGCAGCCTGCGACCCAGCGACTCCGAGGCCGACTGGGAGAGCCTGCCGCGCACGCTGGCCGACGGCACCGGCGGCGCCTACTTCAACGCCAACAGCATCAACCCGGCGCTCACCACCGCCGGCGAGCAGATGAAGACGTACTACTCGCTGGGCTTCGACGCCCCGCACGGGCACGACGGCGCCTACCACGCCATCAAGGTGAAGGTGACCCGACCGGGGCTCCACGTGAGCTTCCGTGACGGCCTCTACGACCTCGACCCCGAGACGGTGACCGCCGAGACCCTTGCCTCGCCCGCCACTCTGCCCAAGCGCGGTGGCGCCCTCCCGCTCACGGTGCAGGTCGACGCGCACCGCACGAAGGCTGGTACCGAGGTGGCTGCCACCGCCATCACGCCGGCGGCGGGCCTCACCTTCCTGCCCCAGGGCAATCGCGAGGTGGCCAGGATCGGCGTGCTCATGGCGGTCTACGACGGTGACGGCCAGATCATGGACCTCAAGCGTAAGACTCAGGTCATCGACCTGCCGACCGGCGCCGCCGCCAAGGTGGGCGACCAGCCCTTCACCTACACCATGCGCTTCGACCGGCCGGCCGGCGCCGCCACCGTGGCCATGGCGCTCTACGATGCCGGCAGCGGGACCACTGGGATGGCACAGGCGCCGATCCCCGTATCCTGATGAAGGTAAAGAGAGTGCAGAGTAGCGAGTAGACAGCGACGGAAGGCGCTCCCCGTCAGCGCGGCAACGGCTCGGACACCGGCTCCCGGGCGGCTACGCCGCCCGTCGGCGCGGGCCCGGGGGCGGCAACGACTCGAGCCGGCAGACGGCGCCACGGCCGCCCCCGAAGCCCTGCGCCGAGTCGCCTGCTTGGTCGTTCGAGTCCACTTCTCCGAACGCGAAGGGCCGTGGGAGCCCCCCATGACGTTTCCCGCGGGCGCCCTCCCGGCGAGGAAGCGCTCCCGGGAGAACGTCATGGACGGCACGCCCGCCGGAGGACACCTCCTCCGCGGCGGTATCGGCCGCCGCCGCCGTTCCCGGCCGCTGCCGCTGACGCCGTCCCCGCCGCCGCTGCTACGGCGGCGGCAGCGCGATACGCCCCTGCGGCATGGCGGGCTTGCCGCGCTTGGGGCGGTCGCGCTCCGGCAGGCCACCTTCCAGTGCCACCGTCACCGTCGGCCCGACGTGCCCAGCCGGCGTCGGTCGCGGCGCCGGCACCAACCCGCCACCACCCTTCCACACGTAGGCCGCCACGTTGGCCACATCGGTCATCGCCCGCGACAGCGCCACACCTGCCACCCCGAACGCCACGGAGCGGTCGTCGAAGCTGCGCCAGTCGCGCAGCTGCCCCGTGCGGTAGAACTCCTGCCCCACGTAGGGGTAGAGGTTCCGGCTGCGCTGCACCGCGGCAGTGAGGGTGGCGCCGAGTCGACCCCCCAACAGACCCGCATCCCGGCCGTAGTACACCAACCGAACCCGCCCGAGGATGCTGTCGACATAACGCCGGTAGGCGTCGCCGTAGGTGGGCTCGCGCGGATCGGCGTCGGACACCGCCAGAGGATCGTTGGCATCCGCCACACATACCGCCAGCACGCCGAGGTCCTCCACCAGGTCCCCCAGCGGCACCGGCGTGCGAAGCGCAGTCATCGCCCGACGCGTCTCCAGCTCGGCGCCGAGGACGAGGTCGCCGCGCGTGGCCTGCCAGCGCGCAGACCGCGCCGCCAGCCCGCGTGCGATACCGGCGTCGAAGCGATCGTCGTGGCGGTGGACCTGCCTGGCCAGGTCGGGCGGGAAGAACTGCACCGCCGTCCACGCCACCTGGCGCACCGTGGGCGCACCCCAACCGGCCACCACCACCCCGGCCAGAAGCAGGGCGGCGAAGGGCAGACCCCCAGCCTCAGCCGTGCGTCGTCGGCTCGGCATCACGCGCCGAATCAACCGTGCCGGTGGAGCCGGCCGGGCTCCCCTGGAGCATCTGCTCCAGCCGCCGCCGGATGTCCTTGACGACGGCAGGGTCGTAACCCTCGTAGATCTGCAGGACGTGACCCGAAGGATCGAGCAGCACATTGGTGGGGAGGTTCTTCACACCGAGGCGCCGCATGGTGGCGGCATCGAGCCTAT
Organism: uncultured Acidobacteriota bacterium; assembly: GCA_963844845.1. Taxonomy (GTDB): domain Bacteria; phylum Acidobacteriota; class Thermoanaerobaculia; order Thermoanaerobaculales; family Sulfomarinibacteraceae; genus CAWJPW01. Next base: position 432,124 of record CAWJPW010000003.1, on the reverse strand, counting down.
ACACGGGCAGGGTGATGCCGACCTGCGTCACGAACATCCGAGCGATCTCAGCGCTCCGGTCCATGTTGACGGCGGCGACCACAAAGCCGTCGTCGCCGAACGTATTGTAGAGCTTCTCGATCTCTGGCAGCTCCATTCGGCACGGCCCGCACCAGCTGGCCCAGAAGGTCAGGAGCACCGGGTGGCCGACGAAGCTGGTCAGCTCGGTGAGCGAGCCGTCTTTGAGCGAGCGCATCTCGAGGTTGGGAAAGGGAGGCTGCGGCTTCGCCGGGGCTGCCGCCGCAGCCACTCCGGCCACCAGGAAGAGGCCTGCGGCGATGGCGCGAGGTATCACTCTCATGGGCGCATCATAGAGCAGCCGTCGTCCTTCCCACAAGAAGATCCTACCTTGGGAAAATATTCACAAAGCGCGCTTCTCTCGTGCTAGACTCCGCACCATGAGCTGGGAACTGCACACCGTTGCAATCATCGGAGGCGGCATGATGGGCCGCTCCATCGCCACCAAGGTGGCGCAACAGGGCCTCAATGTCTGCCTCAAGGAGCTCTCACTGGAGCGGGCCGAGACGTCGCGCCAGGAGCTCGGGACCACCCTGGACCACGACATCAGCCGCTTCAGTCTCACCGAGTCAGAGAAGCGGGCGATCCTGTCGCGCATCCACTGGGTCACCGAGTTCGAGTGCGCCGCTGAGTCCGAGCTTGCCATCGAGACGGTCCAGGAGGACCCCGAGCTCAAGCGCGAGATCCTGCGCGAGCTCGACGTCCGCATGCCCCCCGACTGCCCCGTCGTCATCAACACCTCGACGCTGTCCATCTCCGAGCTCGCCGCCGGCTGCCACCACCCGGAGCGCATCTTGGGGATGCACTTCCTCTACCCGGTGACCAGCACGAGGGTGGTCGAGGTTGTGCGCGGACAGCTCACGAGCGACATCGCCTACGAGCGCGCCGTCAGCTTCGCCCGTCTCCTCGACAAGGTGCCCATCAAGGTCTTCGAGATGCCCGGATTCGTCACCACCCGGGTGGCGCTGCCGCTCATCAACGAGGCCATGCACGTGGTGATGGAGGGCGTCGCCGCACCCGCCGAGGTGGACCTCGCCATGAAGCTGGGCTTCGACTTCCGCACCGGCCCTCTGGAGTGGGCTGACCGGGTGGGTCTCGATCGCGTCCTCAACTGGATGCAGCACCTCTACCACGAGAGCGGCGAGCCGCGCTTCCGCCCCTGCCCGCTCCTCAAGCGAATGGTGCGGGCTGGCGTGCTCGGCGCCAAGACCGGCCGCGGCTTCTTCACCTACGACGCCAACCGGCGGCGCCTTGACCGCCTAGCCGACGACAAGCCCGGCCTCGTCTGATCACCGGGGAGCGTATCCATGAAGATTCTCGTCCTCAACAGCGGCTCCTCGTCGGTGAAGTTCCAGGTCATCGAGACCGACCTCGAGCGGATGAACGCGCACCAGGACCTCACCCTCGCCGTTGGCCAGGTAGAGAAGATCGGCCTCTCTGACTCCCGCCTCGTGCTCAGCGTGCCCGGCCGCGAGCCGCACCAGGACTACCGTGAGATCCTCGAGCACCGCGCCGCCATCGAGTGGGCGCTGCGGGCCCTGGCCGATCCAGACCACGGCGTCCTCGACAGCGTCCAGGACGTGAATGCGGTGGGCCACCGCATGGTGCACGGCGGAGAGACGTTCGCGTCCTCGGTGCTCATCACCCCCGAGGTGGTCTCCAGGATCGAGGCGTGCTCGGTGCTGGCTCCCCTCCACAACCCGCCGAACCTGCGGGGCTACTACGCCGCGTCCTCAGTTCTTCCCGACGTCCCCCACGTGGCGGTGTTCGACACCGCCTTCCACCAGACCATGCCGGCGCACGCCTTCCTCTACGCCATCCCGTTCCAGTTCTACCGGGCCCATCACCTGCGCCGCTACGGCTTCCACGGCACCTCGCACCGCTACGTCTCCTTCCGCACCTGCCAGATCCTCGGGTGGAAGCGCGACGAGAAGCGCATGGTCACCTGTCACCTGGGCAACGGCGCCTCGGCGGCGGCGGTGGACCGTGGCCGCAGCATTGACACCTCCATGGGTTTCACGCCTCTGGAGGGTCTGGTGATGGGGACGCGGTCCGGCGACCTCGACCCGGCCACCATTCCCTGGCTGATGGCGATGGAGGAGCTCACCCTCCACCAGGTCAACACAATGCTCAACAAGCACTCGGGTCTGTATGGTGTGTCGGGCGTGTCCTCCGACATGCGCGAGATCCTCAAGGCGCGGAGCGAGGGCAACCGCCGCGCCGACGTAGCTTTCCGGATGTTCTGCTACCGCCTCAAAAAGTACATCGGCGCCTACGCCGCCGCCATGGGTGGGGTGGACGCGGTGATCTTCACCGGCGGCATCGGCGAGAACTCCCCCGAGGTGCGCGAGGCCACCGTCACCGACATGGAGTGGATGGGCGTGCACCTCGACCGCGCGAAGAACGCCGGGGTCCGCGGCGTCGAGGATGAGATCTCCACGACCGACTCGAAGGTGAAAGTCCTGGTGGTACCCACCAACGAGGAAAGGGTCATCGCTCGGGACGTCATCCGCGTGCTCAACGACATCATGCCGACGTTCGAGCCTCCCGAGACCATCTCGTAGGCTGCCGCCCACACACCCCGCCTCTGCTGCGACTCCAGGGCACCAGCCAGAGCGGCGCGTCTCCCAGCGACGGCGACGACGAAGCGTCGGCACGGCGGCGCCGCGGTCGACTCACTACCCTCACTGCCCCCCCGCTCCAGCCCGCAACGGAGCGTCGAATGGGCTGCAGGCCGGACCTCGGACGATTGACGCCAATCTGGGTGGCGGGTTGGCCCGGTGACGTGGCATGGGGCGGTTCGATCCGAGTGTGCTACGGGCTGTCGGCCTCGGAGTCGGAGTCGCGGCGGCGCCTGGCTCGGGCGGCCTCGAGCAGCCCGCTGGCGCGGTAGATGTAGTTGAAGCCCGAGATCAGCACGAAGCCGAAGGAGACGTAGAAGCAGACCCCGGGCAGCCAGCCGGGGATGCCGTTCATGTTGGCCATGAGCACCACGACCACGGTGAGAACGTGCATGAACGTCGTTGCCTTGCCCCACACGCTGGGGGGGAACCGCCGCACGTCCTCGACCATGTAGAGCGAGACCGCCACGAAGACGATGAGAAGATCGCGGAACAGGGCCAAGATGGTGAGCCACAGGGGAATCACCACCCGCTGCCCCATGGGCACGGTGAGCGAGACATAGGCGGTGGTGAGCAGGAGCTTGTCGGCAAGTGGGTCGAGATAGGCGCCGATCACCGAGTGCATGTCGAGAAAACGGGCAAGAAAGCCGTCCATGGCGTCGGTGAGCCCGGCCAGCACGAATACCAGGAGTGCCAGCCGGAAGTCGCGCTCGCTCACCGCGAGCACGAAGAACGGGATCATCGCCATGCGCACCATGGTGATGAAGTTGGGCACCGTCACCGGCCGCAGCTTCTCCTCCACCGAAGCACGCAGCCACTCGCGGCGGTCAGAGCCCTCGTCGTACTTCACGCGGCACCCGAGGAGTTCTTGAGCCAGAGGAGGCGCAGGCCCTCCAGCGTGAGGTCGGGCTCCACGTGATGGAGGAGGTCGCTTTGCTCGGCGAAGACCGCCGCGAAACCGCCGGTGGCCACTACCGTGGCGGGGCCGAGCTCGGCCAGCACGCGTCGTGTGATCTCCTCCACCAGCCCCAGGTAACCGTAGAAGATCCCCGACTGAATGCTGTCCACGGTGGCCTTGCCGATGGTTCGCGGCGGCGGGGCCAGCGCCACTCGCGGCAGCTTGGCGGTGCGCTCGAAGAGAGACTCGGCGGTGATGCCGGGGCCCGGCGCGATGACACCGCCGAGGTACTCGCCCTTGGCCGACACAACCTCCCACGTCGCCGCGGTGCCGAAATCGACCACCACGCAGGGCCCGCCGTAGCGGGCGTACGCCGCCACCGCATCACAGAGGCGGTCGGCGCCGAGCTCCTGGGGCAGCTCCACGCGCAGCGGCATGCCGGTGCGAATGCCCGGCTCCACGAAGAAGGGCTCGAGCCCCAGATAGCGGGTGACCGCCTCGCGCAGCTGAGGGTCCAGCGGCGGTACCACCGACGCCACGGCCACACCCACGAGATCCCCGGCATCGACCTCTGCCCAGCCGAGCAGCTGACGCAGCCACAGGCCCATCTCGTCTGCGGTCTGCTCGGCGTGGGTCGCGAGGCGCCAGTGCGAGCGCACCCGTTCCCCTTCGAACAGCCCGATGACCTTGTTGGTGTTGCCCACGTCCATGGTCAGCAGCAGCTCGCTCAACCGATACCTCCACCCACCGGAGCCGATATAATAGCGAAAGCTCTCGGCCAGTCGGTGCTGCGCATTTTAGTCGATGCAACGAGTCACGCCCACCCGCTTCCGCTGCAACGGACCCCGCGGCCCCATGGGTGGAGTTCGCGTCGGCCACGGCCCCGCCGTGGTGTTGTTGGCCGGTCTCGGCTCCACGCACCGGATCTGGGGAGACCTCCCGCTCCTCCTCGCTCCCCGCCACACGGTTCTGTGCCCCGACAACCGCGGCGTCGGCGAGTCGCGCGGCGGCGAGAGCTTCACCTTGGAGGGCGCGGCGGCCGAGATTGCGGCGCTGCTCGACGAGCACGGCCTGGCATCCGCGGCACTCCTGGGCGCCAGCATGGGTGGCCACATCGCCCTGGCTGCAGCGGCTGCCTTCCCCCACCGGGTGCGCCGCATGGTGCTCGCCTCCTGTGCCGCCAAGCTCTCGCGTCACGGCCGCCGCGCCATCACCCTGCTGGCGACGATGATCCGGCACCTCCCTCCCGACGCGGTTGGCGAGTCCCTCATGACCCTCGGCTTCGCCCCGCCCTTCCACGAGAGCCACTCGGCCTTCGTGACCGACGCCGCAGCCCTCTATGGGCTTGCGCCGGAGGACGCGCCGGGCGCCCTGAAACAAGCGGAGCATCTCCTGGCGCGCGACAGGGCGCCGCTGGAGCTCCGCAGCCTGAAAATGCCCACTCTGGTGCTTGCCGGCGAGCGTGATCCCGTGGTGGCCGTGGAGGATACTGCCGCACTGGCGGCAGCGCTCCCCGCCGCCGAGCTGATCCGGGTACCGAGCGCCGCCCACTCGGTCCTCGCCGAAGGCGGTGGCGCGCTCCTCGATCGGGTGCTTGACTTCCTCTCCGAGTGACGGTGGCACCGTTCACACGGCCCTGCTACATTGCAACCTCACGGATCTTTGCACGTACCTCGGCAGACGCCGCAGGGTGACTGCAGCGGCGCCATCGATCCACACAGGAAGGAGCGCTTCATGATGAGACAAGTCTCGCGTATGGCCTGGCTCGTCGCGGCGGCTGTGCTGCTCGCCGCGCTGCCGACGGCCGCCCAGGAGGCCAACGTCCCGGTGCAGGAGTTCACCCTGGACAACGGGATGAAGGTGCTGATGGTCGAGCGTCACGACACCCCCACCATCGCAGTCGGTTGGGTCGCGCACGTCGGCTCGGTGAACGAACGCCCCGGTATCACCGGCATCGCTCACCTCTTCGAGCACATGATGTTCAAGGGTACCCACACGATCGCCACCAAGGACTACGCCAAGGAGAAGGCGATCATGGACCGCCTGGATGCGATCCGCGACCAGATGGAGCAGGAGTACCAGACACTCCGAGCGGCCAAGCGCCGCGGCGAGGTGTCGGGCAGCATCTACCTGCCGGAGAACCAGACTCCCCGGCTCGGTGAGCTGCGCACCGAGATGAAGAAGCTGCAGGACGAGCAGCACAAGCTCATCGTCAAGGACGAGTTCGACAAGATCTACACCGAGAACGGTGGATCGATGCTCAATGCCTTCACCAACAACGACATGACGACGTTCTTCATCACCGTACCGGCGAACAAGCTCGAGCTGTGGTGCTGGATGGAGTCCGACCGCCTCGCCAACCTGGTGTTCCGCGAGTTCTACTCCGAGCGCGACGTGGTGCGCGAAGAGCGCCGCATGCGCGTGGAGTCCGACCCCATCGCCAAGTACGAGGAGCAGTACGACGCGGCGTTCTGGACCTCGATCCCCTATCACCATCCAGTGGTGGGCTGGCCTTCGGACGTGGAGTCCATCAACCGCGCTGAGGCCCGCAACTTCCTCGCCACCTACTACGCTCCCAACAACCTCACCGCGGTGCTGGTGGGCGACTTCGACCCCAAGCAGGCACTCGGCCTAGTGAAGGAGTACTTCGGTCGAATCCCCCGCGGCAAGACGCCGCCTCCGCCCATGGTCACCGAGGAGGTTGAGCAGCTCGAGACCCGGCACCTGGCGGCCGAGGCCGAGACCAACCCCACCGTCGAGGTCCGCTGGCACGCGGTGTCCTTCGTGAACCAGGACGTCTACGCCCTTCAGGTCCTCACCGACATCCTCACCGGGCGCACCGGGCGGCTGTACAAGGCCTTGGTGGAGAAGGAGAAGCTGGCCACCGGCGAGCCTTACGCCTATGTCCGCCCGATGAAGTACGCGGGCTACTTCGAGATGGGTGCCGAGATCGCCGACGGGCACACCCATCAGGAGGTCCAGGACGCCCTCATCGCCGAGGTCGACCGCCTCAAGACCGAGCCGGTGCCGGCCGAGGAGCTGCAGAAGGTCAAGAACCAGAACCTCGCCGACTCCTTCCGCCGCCTGCAGTCCAACTTCTATCTGCTGCTCCAGCTCCTGGTCTACGACGCCGAGGGTAACTGGCACGCGCTCAACGAGATGCCTGCCAAGATCGAGGCGGTGACCGCCGAGGACGTCATGCGGGTGGCCAAGGAGTACTTCCCCAGCAACGCCACCACCACCATGTGGTACAGCCGCAAGGCCGGAACCGAGGAGGAGCCCGAGCTCGCCGCCCTCCCCGCGCAGGTCAAGCCCATGATCAAGCAGACGCTGGCACAGATCGCGGCCAGCACCAACCCCGAGGAGCTCAGTCAGCTTCTCGAGCAGGTACGCACCGGGATGGCACAAGCGCCACCGAAGTTCAAGCCCGCCATGGAGCTGATCATCAAGCGCGCCGAGGCCCGCATCGCCGAGATCAAGGCCGCTGGGAAGGGGGAGTGACATGCGCCGCATCAACCGCACCCTGCTGCTGACCTGCCTGCTCGCACTGGCGGCCGCCACGGCGGCCACCGCGGCGGAGATCCCGCCCCGGCCCGAGCAGCTCAAGTTCCCGAACCTCACCTTCAACGTACCCGACGCCTCGGCCATGCGCTTCGAGCTGGCCAACGGGATCCCGGTGTACGCCGACCGCGACGCCCAGTTCCCCCTCGTCACCGTGGCCGTGTACTTCAAGGGCGGCCGCTACCTCGAGCCCACGGGCAAGGAAGGTCTTGCCGACATCACGGCCCAGACGTGGCGGACCGGCGGCGCCGGCGACCTCACCGCCCAGCAGCTGGACGAGAAGCTCGACTTCCTCGCAGCCCAGCTCTCCACGAACATCAGCGACGTCACCGGCAGCGTGCGCCTCAACATCCTCGCCAAGGACCTCGACGAGGCCATGGGCCTGCTCATGGACGTCCTCACCAAACCCGCCTTCCAGGAGGACCGCTTCGCCAAGGCCAAGGACGATCTCATCCAGGCCATGAAGAAGCGCAACGACGACTCCTCCGACATCGAGTCGCGGGAGTGGGATCGCCTGATCTACGGCGCCGACTACTTCATGAACCGGCTCTCCACCAAGGCGTCGGTTGACGCGATCACCCGCGACGACTGCCTCGGCTTCGTCAACCGGTTGGTCCGCGCCGACCACATCGTCGTGGCCGTCTCCGGCGACTTCGAGCGGGACGCAATGAAGGCGGAGCTCGACAAGACCTTGGGCACCCTGCCCAAGGCGAGCGAGCCGCTCCCGGAGATTCCGCAGCCCAGCTTCACCGCCGAGCCGGGCGTCTACGTGGTCAACAAGCCCGATGTGAACCAGGGCCGCGTCTCGATCGGCGAGCTCGGTGTCGAGCTGGGCAACCCCGACGAGTTCTCGCTGCGGGTCGGCAATGACATCCTCGGCGGCGGTGGGTTCACCTCGTGGATCACCAAGCGGGTCCGCTCCGACGAGGGCCTCGCCTACAGCGCCGGCTCACGGATGACCTTCCCCACGACGATACCGGGCGAGTTCCGGGCCTTCTTCCAGTCGAAGTCGTCCACGGTCCCGCGCGCCATCGACATCACCATGGAGCTCATCAAGAAGATCCGGCAGACCGACGTCTCGGATTCCGAGCTGACGACCAGCAAGAACTCGTTCATCGAGACGTTCCCGCGGCGCTTCGAGTCGCCGGAGCAGACCGCGGCGACCTTCGCCACGGACGAGCTCCTGGGCCGTCCTCACGACTACTGGAAGGCCTACCGCGACAAGGTCGCTGCTGTGACCGCGGCCAGCATCAAGGATGCCGCCGACCGGCACCTGCACCCGGACAAGATGGTCGTCCTCGTCGTCGGCAACATCGACGAGATCATGAAGGGCCATCCCGACTACAAGGTCCGGCTCACCGACTTCGGCGCCATTCACAAGGTCCCGCTGCGGGACCCGATGACGTTGCAGCCGATGGCTGAGTGAGTAACAAGTAGCGAGCTTGCTCCAGAGGATATCGAGGGCCCGGGCGTTCGCCCGGGCCCTCTGTTTGTGGCGGGAAGATGCTCCGAACACCAGCTCCCGGGCGCGGTCTCGGTTGCGGCCAACGGTTCCGGCCCCGGCCACCGCCGCGGGTGTATCAACCGCCACGTCATCGCCCGCACGCGATCGAGCAGCTCGGCAACGTGAGCGGCGGCGTCTCGGTCGACGAGACTGCCGGCGGCCAGGATCTCCAGAGCGCTGCCGGCCTCCTTGGCCGAGCCGTAGGCGATGCGGAAGTGGTACACCCGATCCCGGCCGAACCGCCCCTGGCCTTCGGCGAGGTTGAGGGGAACACTGCAGGCGGCCCGACGAGCCTGGTCGGCGAGGAACCTCATGGATGGTGGAACGGCTGCGACGAGGCTGAGCACCGTCCCGGCCGCCGCGACGGCGAGGGCGTGGGCGTCGAGGCCGGGCTGAGGAGTGGGGAGCGCATCGTGCATGGTCACCTCCGGGTCGTTCATGGCCGTCCCACCAGCCGCCGGGGCGTGCGGCGTCAAGGGTCTCCCCGCGCAGCGGGGTCGCGGAGCGACCCTTGACACCGGGCGGCCCGGCGGCTATCCGCTCCTGCCTGAACGACCCGGAGGTGACCGTGCCGGGAGCGCCCGGCGCCGGTGCCGGGACGGGGGCCGGCTTCCGGTTCCGGTCCCGGTCGCGGCCAACGGCCCCCGGCCCCGGTCGCGGTCCCGGTCCCGGAGCGGCTGCGCCGGGCACGCGGCCGTGGCATCATGCCGCGAGACACGACCCACGGAGGCTCCATGCCCGCCACACCCGATCTCCTGCCCCTCTGGAAGCGCATGCAGCGGCTGCCGTGGGGCAGCCGCCTGTTCAGCCGCGCCTTGGGCTTCGTGGCGCCGTACTCCGGCACCATCGGGCCGCGGGTGCGCGAGCTCGCGCCGGGAAGGGCCGTGGTGGCGATCCACGACCGCCGGCGGGTCCGTAACCACCTGCGCTCGGTGCACGCCGCCGCGCTCATGAACCTGGCCGAGCTCACCGGCAGCCTCGCCATCCTCGCCGCGCTGCCGCCCGGTGCCCGCATGATCGTCACCGCGTTCGAGGTCGAGTTCGTGAAGAAGGCGCGCGACGTCATCGTCGCCACCGCGACCTCGGCCGTTCCCACCTCCAGCGAGCGCCAGGAGTACCCGGTGACCGTGAGCCTCACCGACGCGGCCGGCGACGAGGTGGCGCGCGCCGGGCTCCGGGTGCTGGTGGGTCCCGCGTGAGCGCGCCCGCTTCCCGCCTCGAGACGGCGCTCACCCGCCACGCCGGCGTCGCCTGGCCGATCATCGGCGGTGCCATGTACCCCTGCTCCAACCCCGAGCTGGTGGCCGCGGTTTCCGCGGCAGGTGGGATCGGCATCGTCCAGCCCCTCACCCTGGTGTACGTGCACGGCCTCGACCTCCGCGCCGGCTTCCGCCGCATCCGCGAGCTCACCGACCGGCCCATCGGCATGAACGTGCTCACCGAGCAGTCTTCCAAGCGCTACCTCGAGCGCATGCGCGGCTGGCTCGACGTCGCCCTCGAGGAAGGGGTCCGCTTCTTCGTCACCTCGCTGGGCAACCCGCGCTGGATCGTCGAGTCCGCCCGGCCCGTGGGCGGGGTGGTCTACCACGACGTCACCGAGCGCCGCTGGGCGGAGAAGGCCCGCGACGCGGGGGTGGACGGCCTCATCGCAGTGAACCGGCGGGCCGGGGGCCACGCCGGCTCGCGCTCGGCGGCAAGCCTGCTCGACGAGGTGGGCGACCTCGACCTCCCGGTGGTGTGTGCCGGCGGCGTCGGCGGCGCCGACGACTTCGTGGCCGCCCTGCGCATGGGCTACCAGGGGGTCCAGCTCGGCACCCGGCTCATTGCCACCCCCGAGTGTGACGCACCGCCCGAGTACAAGCAGGCGATCCTCGACGCCTCGGAGGAGGACATCGTCCTCACCGAGCGCATCACCGGGGTGCCGGTGGCGGTGATCCGCACCCCCTGGGTGGAGGAGACCGGGACCCACGCCGGTCCCCTCGCCCGCCGCCTCCTCAACTACCCGCGCACCAAGCACCTCATGCGGGCCCTCTACTCCCTCCGCGCGCTGGTCCGCCTCAAACGCTCGGTCCGCCGCGGCATGTCGCACCGCGACTTCTACCAGGCCGGCAAGAGCGTCGCGGCGATCGACACCGTCGAGCCGGTGGCGGAGATCGTGCGCCGGTTCGTCGAGGCGGCGGAGGAAACAGCCGGGTGAGCGCTCAGGAGCGGGCGGGGGGCGAAGCAGCCCACTCCCGCGGGCTCCGCAGCACCTCGAGGAGGGCGGCTTCCCGGCTGCCCGGGGCGGGCTGGTTGGCGTAGTCCCAGCGCACCAGGGGTGGCAGCGACATGAGAATGCTCTCGATGCGCCCACCGGTGCGTAGACCGAACAGCGTCCCGCGGTCGTACAGGAGGTTGAACTCCACGTAGCGGCCCCGCCGCAGCTGCTGCCAGCGCGCCTCGTCGTCGCCCCAGGGCACATCCCTCCGACGCTCGACGATGGGCACGTACGAGGGAACGAACGCCGCGGCGCAGTCGGTCACGAACGCCAGCAGAGCGTCGGGGTCACGATCGCACAGGCGGTCGAAGAAGAGCCCGCCGACGCCGCGGGCCTCACCCCGGTGGGGCAGGTGGAAGTACTCGTCGCACCACCGTTTGAACCGTGGGTAGAAGGCCGCGTCGTGGCGACGGCAGGCGGCCGCGAGCACCTCGTGGAAGTGGCGGGCGTCCTCTTCGAAGAGGTAGTACGGGGTGAGGTCCGAGCCACCCCCGAACCACCATGCGGCGGGCGCGGCCTCGGTCCCAAGCTCGAAGTAACGGTAGTTAGCGTGGGCGGTCGGCACCATGGGGCTGTGCGGATGCAGAACCAGGCTCACTCCGGTGGCAAAGAAGGGCGCCCCCGCCTCGGGCGCCGCGGACAGGCCATGCATGGCTTGAGCCGCCTCGGGCGGCAGCGCGCCGTGCACCACCGAGACGTTCACTCCCGCCTTGGCGAAGACGGCGCCGTCTGAGAGGATCCGCGTGACCCCGCCGCCGCCGCCCGGACGCTCCCACCGGTCCGAGACGAAGCGGCCGCCGTCGACCGCCTCGAGGGCGGCGCAGATCGAGTCCTGGGCCTCCCGTACCACCCGGGTCGCGCGCTCCCGTACTTCCTCATTCCGCCGCATGCCGCCTCCTGCCCAGGGTCAGGGCCAGGTAGCGCAGCGCCGCTACCGGTCCGTCCTGGAGCTTGAGCCCGGCACGCAGGCGCCGGACTCCGGTCGTGACACCGCGTGCACCCGGATCACCGAGGTTCGGCGCCAGGTCCTCGGGTCGCGCGCCCCCCAGCAGCCATGCCTCAACGGCCCGTGCGCGCCGCCACAGCCGCCGGGCGCGCCAGCGTGGCAGCCGTTCATCCCAGTCGACACGCTCGTCGGGGTCCACCAGCAGCCCTCGCAGCGCCGCCTCGGCGAGCTCCAGCGCGCCAGCCGACCCGGGCTCGAAGAGCCCGCGCCCGATCCGCACCAGATGGGCGGCCCAGGCGGCTCCCGGCGTCATCAGCGGTATTCCGCTCCCCTCAAGAGGCGCGGCGTCCTCGAGGAAGGGCCCGAACGGCAGCGACGACCACCCCCGCGGCGCCAGGCGAGTCACGAAGTCGAGGCGAGCCCGCGTCCCGGCGCCCCCTCCGAGGCCCCGCGCCGCCGTCACCAGTCGCGCCCGCCCCACCTCGAACGGCGCCGCCAGAGCCTCGGCTCGGGGCAGGCCGCGCCAACCCGGCGCCAGCTCCAGGCGCAGCAGCAGATCGAGACCCCCCAGCGCCGCCCAGTCCACCCGCCGCTCCGAGATACCCGGCGCCAGCGCCTCGACAGCTGCCAGCAGCGCCGCGGTGCCGTCCCGCGCCGTCGGCGCGGCCGCCGCAGCCCGGGTCGCCACCTCGGGTGGAAGCAGCCCCGGGCGCCACCGTTCCAGAGCCGCCAGTGTCGGCAGCAGCCCGTCGTCCGCCGCGGCCACGGCCGCGGGCGCCGGCGGCACCTCGGCCGGGCGCAGATCGAGGGCGGCGGCGAGCGCGGTGGTGAGCCAGGGGGCGAAGGCGCTGGGGGTCATCGCGCTGCGGGGAAGACGAAAAACGGGAAACGGGAGCCGCTCCTCCACCCCCCCGTGCTCCGCCGCACTGAGGAAGACCCTCCGGTCTTAAGTGCCGCAACAACCTGGAAGCAGCTCAAGGTCCTCATCGCGTGACCGACATCCAGAGGGAATCTGCGCTGTCCGCCGTCCGGGGAGGGCGCGGGACCCTCATTACCTCATTACCTCGTCACCAGCCGGGCGGGCGGGTGGGCCCTCAGCGCACGATCATGGGTGGCATCCAGGCGGCCCCGGGTACGGCGACGGTGCCCGTCGCCCACCACTGGTCCAACGCCTTGACCACCCCGCGGAGCTCCTCCTGGTCCGGCTGCCGGTGCTGGAGGAAGCGCTGCCAGAAGGGCATCGGCTGCGGGAAGTCCACCAGGCTCACCTTCGCCTCCGGGGCGATGCCGGCCAGCTCCTTGGCCTTGGCCAGGGCGTCGTCGAAGCCCCCGAGGCTGTCCACCAGGTTCTTCTCCTTGGCCTGCTCGCCGGTGAACACGCGCCCTTCGGCCATGGTCTCCACCTCGTCCACGGTCATGCCCCGGGAGGCCGCCACGTTGCTCTTGAACTGCGCGTAGATGCGGTCGAGCATGCGGTTGACCACAGCTCGCTGGGCGTCGGTCCAGGGCTGGAGGCTGCCGTAGATGTCGGCGTTCTCACCCCTCTGCATCCGCCCGAACGTCACCCCGAGCTTGTCCGTGAAGAAGCCACTCATGTCCAGGTGGCCGCCGAAGACCCCGATGGACGCTGTGAGGGTGGCGGGGTCGGAGACGATGGCGTTGGCGCCGCAGGTGATCCAGTAGCCGCCCGAGCCGGCCACGTTGACCATCGACACCACCACGGGCAGCTTCTCCGCCGTCCGCGCCATCTCCTGGCGGATCACCTCGGAGGCGAGGGCGCTTCCGCCGGGAGAGTCGATGCGGAACACCACCGCCTTGATCCCGGAGGCCTTGCGTACGTTGCGGAATGCCTCGGCGATGGTCCTGGAACCCATCACCTCGGTGGTGCCCGTCAGACCGAACTCGCGGCGGCTGTCGCCGCGCATGATAGTTCCCACAGCGGTGACCACGGCGACGCGCGGTGCGCCGACGGGATCCGAGACCGCGCTAACATACGAGCTGAGCCCGACCACGCTGGCGCCAGCCGCCTTGTCGCCGATCCGGTCGCGGAAGGCCGTCCAGTCCTCGAGGTGGTCCACCAGCCCGGCGTCAACGGCTTCTTGACCCATGAAGGGCGCCCGGTCGATGAGCTCGCGCACCTTGCCGGGCTTGAGGCCCCGGCTGCTCCCCACCCCCTGGGTGAGCTGATTCATGAGCGAGTCCAAGAGCCAGCCCATCATCTCCTTGGATGCGGGGGTGAACTCCTTGTCGGTGTACATGAAGCGCGCCGTCTTGTAGGCGCCGTGCCCGGGGAACTCGGGCTCGATCCCGAGCTTGTCGAAGGTCCCGCGGATAAAGGGCGACGCCACCGAGAGACCCACCAGGTTGACGTCACCCATGGGGTTCATGGACACCTGGTCGCACGCCGAGGCCACGAAGTACTCGAGGTTGCCGGGTGCGAACTCCCCTGCGGTGTCCATGTACGCCGCGGTCCACTTGCCGGCCGCATGCACGCGCTCCAACAGGGCGCGGATCTCCTGAGCGGTGGCCACGCCGCCGCCGAAGCTGTCCACACGCACACGCACACCGCGGACCCGATCGTCCTCGGCGGCGCGCACCAGCGCGGTGCGCACGTCGCGGAGGCTGAGGGGCTGCTCGCCGAGCAGCTGAGCAAGGGGGTCGGAGGCTGTGACCTCGGCGATCGGCCCGTCGAAGGTGATGGCGAGGACCGCCTGGTCGGGTACGCGCGGCGTCGCCAGCCAGCGCAGGGCCACCACGGCGAGCACTATCGCGACGATCAGGAACAGGCAGCCGAGTCCGAAGAACCACGACCGACGATGCGCCATGAGCCTAGCCTCCCTCAAACGAAATCCACGGTCATCCAGCCGATTCCCATGTACCATACGCGACCAAGGCACGAAAGGAAAGTCCGCTGTCGGCAACGTCGATCTCAGCTCCGTCCCGTCTCGCTCGCGCCCTCGGCCTCGCCCTCGGCCTGCTGCCGTGCGTTCTCGGCACCCACGCGGCGGCCCAGCAGGCGCCCCCCCCTCTCATGCCCATGCTGCCGCTCGATCTCCCGCACGCGTCACCGCACGGGCTCGAGCTGCTGCCGCCCCCCGCGCCGGGTCGGTGGCACCTGGCGCTGAGCACCGCTTACGGAAACACCTTCACGACAACCCACCAGGTGGCCCGCTCCCACCTGGCGGTGGACGAACCCGGCGCCGGGCTGTCCCCCTCGGCAGTGACATACGCCGAGGTCAACTGGCCGCGCGATGTCGTTTACTTCCTCGACGCCGAGGTCGTGAGAGTCGAGGCCGAGGCCACCCGTGGCCTCGGGAACGGCTGGGCCGTCGGGGTTCGCCTGCCGTGGTGGCGCCTCGGCGGCACCGGCCTCGACCCGCTACCGGAGCAGGTCCACCGCGTCCTCGGGATCACCGCACCGGGGCGGGAGCTCTATCCCCACGGTGAGAACGTCGTGCTCGTGCGCACCCCCGACCGAGCAACCCTTGTCCTCGGCGGCGGCGAACGACATCTGGGCAACCTCACGGGCTGGGTCCTGCGCGAGCTCCCATCCACCGGCCGCCTTCGCCACCGCCTGCGGGTGAGCGTCATCGCGCCCACCGGCGCCGCCACCCCTCTGGGTGCTCCAGGATGGGACGTGGGATTGGGGTGGGAGGGCGAGCTCCGGCTCGGACCTGGCTTTGCCGGCGGCGGCATCGGTTGGACCCACCTGGGCGGCGTCACAGTCCTGGGCGGACCCGCCGCCGACACCTGGCACGCCTGGATGAGCCTGGCCCTGCCTCTCACCTCCGGCGTCGGTCTCGGCCTCCTCGCCCGCACCGACGGCTCCCCCCTCGCCTCCGCCGGTGCTGACCGGCTGGGGGATCCGCGCGGCACCTTCGCGCTCGGGCCCACCTTCAAGATCCGCCGCGGCCTCGACCTGCAGCTGGCGCTGGGCGAAGACATCCCAGGAGTCGGCGTCACCCCGGACTTTTCCATCCAAGCCCGGCTCCTCTGGCACGACGAGCCCGGATGAAGCGGCATCCTCAAGCGGAGCCACCCCTCCCGGCGGCCGCGCCCGCCGCACCGGGTCTTTCCCACTGGGCGTCCCGCACGCTATGCTGCTCTCGAGATCCTGGAGGGTCGCGCATGACCACGCCCGTGCTCCGGCGAGTCCTGCTGGTGGAGGACGAACCGGACATCCAGACCATCGCCATTCTGGCGCTCGAGACGGTGGGCGGCCTCGATGTCCTGGGGTGCAGCTCCGGCGCCGAGGCCGTGGCCGCAGCTCCCGGCTTCGCGCCGGACCTGATACTCCTGGACATGCTGATGCCCGAGATGGACGGCATCGAGACTCTGGCGGCGCTCCGATCGCTACCCGGCCTGGCAGCGGTGCCCGCGGTGTTCCTCACCGCCAAGGTGCAGCGCCAGGAGATCGCTCGATACCGCGCCGCCGGAGCTCTGGACGTCGTCACCAAGCCGTTCGACCCGATGCAGCTCGCCACCACCCTCCGGGCCATCTGGACCCGCGCCCATGCGTGAGGTCCCATCCCTCCGGGGCGGCGCGCTGTGGGCTGCCACGCTCCTCCTGGCGGCGACACTGCTACCGGGCTGCGGGGGCGGAGCCACGTCGCCGCCGTCACCGACCCAGGCCCCGGTCCCCTCCGCCCCCCCAGGGGACCTGGCAGTGGGCTCGGTGTCCCTCACACCGGCCCGTGAGTACTCCATCTTCAAGCCGTTCGTCGATGCCCTCGTGGCCCGGTTGGGCGAGGCCGGAGTCGGCTCCGGCGAGGTGGTCCTGGTGGACTCGGTGGGCGAGATGGCGGAGCGGCTGCGAACGGGGGCCGTCGACATCTACATCGACAGCCCCGTCCCGGTGGCCAAGGCGTGCGAGCTGTCGGGAGCGATCCCCCTGCTGCGCCGGTGGAAGCAGGGTGCCGTCCAGTACCACGGCGTCCTCGTGGTGCGTCGTGACAGCGGCCTGCGCTCTCCTGAGGATCTCCGCGGGCGCATGGTCGCGTTCTCCGAGCCGTTCTCCACCTCGGGCTACCTGCTGCCCAAGGCGACTCTCATCAGCCGCGGCCTCAAGCTCGAAGCGTTCGAGGACCCCGCCGCCGAGGTGCCTCCGGACCGCGTCGGCTACGTTCTCTCCGGGGACGCCGAGAACTCCATGGTCTGGGTGCTCAAGGGCAAGGTCGCCGCCGGCGCCCTCAACGCCAACTACCTCGACGTGCTCGCCGGTGTGCGGCGAAATGAGCTCGACATCGTGATGAGGACGATCGACGTACCACGAAACGTCGTGTGCCGACGCAGCGACCTCGACCCCGACCTCGCGCGGGCGGTGACCGAGACGCTGGTCACCCTGCACGAGAGCGCTGACGGACGTCGTATCCTCGACGACTTCCAGCACACGACGCGGTTCGACCGCTTCCCTGGGAGTGCCGAGCTCGCCCTCGAGCCCCTCCAGCGGCTGCTGAGCAGGCTCTCGTCAGCGGAGAGGGAGGACCGGTGAGGGCGGCTCGCGGTTGGCTGCGCTACGGCCTCATGACCCGTTTCGTCGTCCTCGTCGCCGGGCTGCTGGCGGCATTCGGCGTGGTTCTCAGCATGCTCACAATCTACTCCGAGCGTCAGGTCCTCGACGCCGAGCTGGTCGAGCGGGCCCGCCTCCTCACCTCCCTGGTCGGCGCCAACGCCACCGACCCCCTGGCCCTTCTCAACGTCGCGGACCTGCGCACTTTGCTGGCCGACACCCGCGCGCAGCGCGACGTGGTGGAGGCGGTCGCGTTCGACGACGAGTGCCGCATCCTCACCGACGGTACCATCGGCAACCCCAACCGCCACCGCCGCCTCCCGGACGAGATGCGGAGCCGCCTGGAGGCGACGAAGGGTCCCTTCACGGAGCAGCACGACGGGGTGCTGCAAGTCACCCGGCCCGTGTGGCTGGGCGACCGTTTCCTGGGCGGGGTCCAGGTCACCTTCTCGAGTGCCAGGCTGCGCCACCTGGGGACCGCCCAAGTTCTCCGTACGGCTGGCGTGGGTCTCCTCTTCGGGATCGCCGGGATCGGTCTCGCCGTTCTCCTGGGTAATGCCGTGACCCGCCCCCTCAAACGCCTCACGGACGCCACCCGGGCGGTTGCCGATGGCGAGTTCGACCGCCCAATTCCGGTGGAGACCAGCGACGAGCTGGGCGTGCTCGCCCGCTCCTTCAACGAGATGACTCGTCGCCTCAGGGAAACCACCGTGTCGCGCGATCACATGGACCAGATCCTCCACAGTCTGGCCGAAAGCCTGGTCGTGCTCGAGCCTGAAGGGACGATCCGCGATGTCAACCCCGCCACGTGTCAGCTACTGGGTTACCGGGAGGAGAACCTGCGGGGTGAGCCGTTCGCCGCGCTCCTGGCCAATGAGGACCACCCCGCGGAGCGTACCGCCGGGATCCTCGCCTCCGCCCTCGAGCCCGGGGATGCGCATGACATCGCCCTGGCATATCGCACCCGGGCGGGCGGCGCCGTCCCCATGATCCTCTCGGTGTCGGCCATGACGGGTGACGGCGGGCGTCTCCTCGGCTACGTGTGCGTCGCGTGGGACATCCGCGAGCGTCAGCGCGTCGAACAGGTCAAGCAGGAGTTCGTCTCCACCGTGAGCCATGAGCTACGGACACCCATCACGTCCATTCGCGGCGCCCTCGAGCTGCTCGCCGACGGTCCCCTGGCCGTGGAGGTCCCGGAGCCGGCACGCCGCCTGCTCGACATCGCCTATCGTAACTCCGAACGCCTCAGCCGGCTCATCGACGACATCCTCGACATCGAGCACCTGGAAAGCGGCCGCATGAGCTTCGACATGCGGCCGGTGGACGTGGCGGGCGTGGTGGAGCAGTCCATCGAGTCGATGCGTGCCTACGCCGCCGGCTTTGCCGTCACTTTCGAGCCCCGACTCGGCGCCCCGGGCGCACGCGTGTACGCCGACCCCGACCGCCTCGGCCAGGTTCTCGTGAACCTCCTCTCCAACGCCGCCAAGTACTCCCCCCAGGGAGCGACGGTTCAGGTCTCGGTCGCCAACCGGGACGACCACGTGCGGGTGGAGGTCCGTGATCAGGGACCGGGAGTTCCTCCCGCGGCGCGGGCTCACATCTTCGATCGCTTCGTGCGGCTACACCACGCCCCCGATCCCCGCATGTCCGGCACCGGCCTCGGCCTCTCCATCGCCAAGGCGCTCATCGAGCGCATGGGGGGTACGATCGGGGTGGACAGTGAGCCGGGAGCGGGCAGCACCTTTTTCTTCGAGCTGCCCGAGTGGCAACCCCGCTGACCACTCTCCTGTACCATCGACCGCCGCACGACGACTGGGACGGAGGCCGAAACCGAATGGGAAGCACCATCGAGGAGAAGCTCAGCGAGCTCCGCCGCAACTACGCCGAAACCCTGCCCGGCAAGGTCCGCGACCTCGAGGCCGCATGGGACTGTCTGCCCGCGCAAGGTTGGGACGCGGCCGAGCTCCGCCACCTCCACATCGGTGTGCACGGCGTCGCTGGTACCGGTGCCACCCTGGGCTTCCGCGAGCTCTCCGACCTGGCCAAGCAGCTCGAGCTCATCATCGAGGATCTCCTGGACCAGGGCCGCCCGGCCGGCGCCGAGGAGCAGACCAGGGTGCGCCAGCTCCTCGCCCTCCTGCACAAAGCCACGGCAGCACCGGCGGGTGATACCCGTCCCGCACCGACGCTGCCGGATGCGCATTGGTCCTCCACCCCCCCGGCTGGTGGGGAGATTCGCACCGTCCCCACCCGGCGCGGCCGCCGCATCGTTCTCGCCGAGCGCGCCAGCGACAACGCCGGCGAGATCGCGCACCAGCTGGGCCACTTCGGATACGAGGTGGAGGTCGTAGCCGACGCCGAGTCGCTCAGTGCCGCGGCTCGGCACAAGCCCGCGGTGATCATCACCGCGGTGGACCTCGCCGAGGCGTGGCTGGCAGAAGACACGGACCGTCTTGCCACCGAACGTCCGCCCGTGATCTACATCGGTTCCAGCGGAGCCCTCACCACCCGGCTGCGGGCGGTGCGCGCCGGCGGCGCCGCCTACTTCGTGCGTCCGATCCAGGTGGGCCCGCTGGTGGACGTGCTCGACCGGCTCACCGCCGAGGAACCCCCCGAGCCGTACCGCGTGCTGGTCGTGGACGACGAGCCGGCGGCCGCCGCCCATGCCGCCCTGGTGCTCGAGCATGCCGGCATGAGGGTGCGCACCGTGTCGAACCCCCTGGCTGTGAGCGACGTTCTCGACGAGCTCCACCCGGATCTCATCCTCATGGATCTCTACATGCCCGAGTGCAGCGGCCTCGAGCTCGCCCAGGTCATTCGTCAACAGGAGGAGTACGTTGGCATCCCCATCCTCTTCCTGTCGGCTGATCGCGACAGAGAGCGGCAGCTGGCCGCGATCCGGCACGGCGGCGACGATTTCCTCACAAAGCCCGTGGATGACGAGCACCTGCGCGTTCAGGTGGCGGCCCGAGCACGCCGCTCCCGCGCCGTGCGCGCCGCCATGGTGCGCGATGCACTCACCGGCCTGCCCAATCACACCCGCATCCAGGAGCAGCTCGACCTCGACCTCCAGCGTGCCCGCCGCGACCACCGTTCCTTGGCCTACGCAATGCTGGACATCGATCTCTTCAAGCAGGTCAACGACAGCTACGGTCATCCCACCGGTGACCGGGTGATCAAGACCCTCGCACGCCTCCTCCAACAGCGCCTACGGCGGTCCGACGTGGTCGGACGCTACGGCGGGGAGGAGTTCGCCGTCATCCTGCCCGACACCACGGCGGCAGCCGCCGCCCAGGTGCTCGATGCCGTCCGAGCGGCCTTCGCGGCGATTCATCACCGCTGCGACACCGCCGACTTCACAGTCACCATCTCGGGCGGCGTGGCCGAGTTCCCGCACTCGGTGGACGCCCAGCATCTCCGGGAGGCCGCGGATCGCGCCCTCTACGCGGCCAAGCACGCGGGCCGCAACCGCATCGTCGTAGCCGGCTGACGAAAGAGCGTTCGTCTCAACTTCTTGGCTCTATCTTTCGTCAGGAGTCTGATTCTTCTCAACTCATCCGCCGACATGTGCTAGAGTGCGGCGACTGGAGGATCGATGACCGAAGCCACGAGCACATGGCGGTTCCCCTCCACCTTCTGGATCGCCAACGGGGTGGAGCTGTTCGAGCGGGCCGCCTACTACGGTACCTTCATCACCCTCGTGGTTTTCCTCACGCGGGTGGTGGGATTCTCCGACATCGGCGCCGGAGCGGTGGGCACCCTGTTCGCCTCGGGGATCTACCTGCTGCCCTTCTTCACCGGCGCAATCGCCGACCGCCTCGGCTTTCGTCCTTCACTGATCCTCGCCTTCGTCCTCCTGGCCTTGGGGTACGCGGGGCTGGGTCTGTTTCCCACCACTCTCCCTGTCCTGGCCTCGCTGGCCGTCATCGTGGTGGGCGGCTCCTTCGTCAAGCCCATCATCACCGGCACGGTGGCCAAAAGCTCCGACGCGGTCAACCGAGCCCGGGCCTACTCGCTCTTCTACATGATGGTCAACATCGGCTCGTTCTCGGGCAAGACCATCGCCAAACCGGTCCGCGTCGAGCTGGGCATCGACAAGGTGCCGCTGTACTCCGCCGGCGCAGCGGTGGTGGGCCTGTTGCTGGTGCTGCTCTTCTACTGGCCGCGGGAGAACGACGCCGAACGTCCGCGATCGGCGGCCGAGACGCTACGTGGCATGCTCACTGCGCTCTCCAACCGCCGCTTCCTGGGGCTGGTACTGATTACCGCAGGGTTCTGGTTCATCCAGGGGCAGCTCTACGCCTCCATGCCCAAGTACGTGCTGCGCCTGGTGGGCGAGCACGCCAGCCCCGAGTGGTACGCCAACGTGAACCCCCTGGTGGTGGTGCTGCTGGTTGTGCCCATCACCCACCTGGTGCGACGGCTGAAGCCGGTGACCTCCATCGCCATCTCGCTGGTTCTGATCACCCTCTCACCCCTCCTCATGGCGTCCACACCGCTGCTGCACGGCCGCGTTCACCTGCTCGGTCTCTCCCTGCATCCGATCACCGTGATGATGGTGTTGGGGATCGCCGTCATGGGCATCTCCGAGTGCTTCCTGTCACCACGCTATCTCGAGTATGCATCCAAGCAGGCACCGACGGGGCAGGAGGGCCTGTACCTGGGGTACGCCTACCTCAACACGTTCTTCGCCTGGTTCGCCGCCTTCATTGCCGGCGGCTTGCTCCTGGACTCGTTCTGTCCGGAGCCCTCGACCCTTCCACCGGCCGCGCTGGCGCAGTACGAGGCGGCCATGGCAGGTCACGGGCCGTTGCCGCCCCAGTACGCCCATGCCAACGTGCTGTGGTACATCATCGCTGCGGTGGGCGCCACCGCGCTCCTCTCTCTGCTGGTGTACCAGTACATAACCCGGCGCAACGACCGTGAGGAGTCACAGGCCGACTGAACCCTGACTGCCCACAACCGTATGAACCTCCAGTGACAGACGCGCCTGGAGGTCATGATGCCGTCGAACCGCAATCCGCTCTACCGCTCGCGTTCGGACCGGCTCATCGCCGGTGTCTGTGGTGGCCTGGCCGCCTGGTT
The DNA here is from genome assembly GCA_963844845.1 of uncultured Acidobacteriota bacterium. Taxonomy (GTDB): domain Bacteria; phylum Acidobacteriota; class Thermoanaerobaculia; order Thermoanaerobaculales; family Sulfomarinibacteraceae; genus CAWJPW01. The sequence continues at coordinate 409,686 of CAWJPW010000003.1, read as the reverse complement.
GGGCTGGAATCCCACCACAGTGCGAGTCCTCTTCGTCCTGGTCTCCGTGCTCTCGGTCGCCTTTCCCGGCATCCTGGTCTACCTGGCGCTCTGGCTTGTGATGCCCGAGGAACCGGGGCGCTCGTGATGAGCACGAACCTTTCCCGCCGAGCTGCGTTACTGGGGGGTGAACGAAGGAGGTGCCTGATGCTGCGCAAGACACTCACTCTCACCGCCGTGGCCCTGCTGGTCACCGGAATCGGTCTGGCCCAGGAGCCGACTCGCTGGATCAACGTCACCGTCACCGAGACCCACGACAACACCAACGTCCAGCTGCACCTGCCCATGAGCCTGATTGCGACCGTGCTCGACGCCGTCAAGACCGATGAGCTCAACCACGGCAAGATCGACCTCGACCTGGATGGCGCCAAGGTGGACTGGGTTGCAGTGCTCAAGGCCGTCCGGGACGCGCCCGACGCCGAGTTCGTGAAGGTCGACTCCGAGGACGCCGACGTGCGCGTCACCAAGCAGGGTGGCACCCTGCTCATCAACGTCGTCAGCAAGGAAGACTCCGGTGAGAAGGTGGACGTCACCGTACCCGCGTCGCTCCTCGACGCCATCTCGGTCGACGAGAACAACCGACTGGACGTCAAGGCTCTGGTCGCCCGCCTGTCCGAGGTGGGTAACGGTGACCTGGTGCGGGTCACCAGCCCCGATGCCAACGTCCGCGTGTGGATCGAATAGCCATGCGCGAGCGCGGCTCCTCCACTCTCGCCACCGTGCTCATCGCGGGTGTCGCCGGGATTCTCGTCGCCGCCCTGGCCATGAACTGGGTCGTCGTCGACGTGCGCACCACCGACGGTGACGGCCCCGAGCACATCGTCATCCCCTTCCCTCTCGCCGCTGCACGCCTCGCCACCGCCTTCGTGCCGCGTGACGCGTATGCGGACGCCACCGTCCCACCCGAGCTCCGCGCTCACAAGGCCGAGGTCATGGCGGTGCTCGAGGCTCTTGCCGCGGCGCCGGATGCGACCTTCGTGAAGGTGGACGCCCCCGACGCCCGCGTTCGGGTGGCGAAGGAGGGCTCGACGATCACGGTGGACGTGATCGCGGACGACGCGACAGTGCACTGCGCCATCCCGGTGGACGGGGTGCGCGAGGCCCTCGAGCGCTGGGACTGGGAGACCTTCAGCCCGAAGATCGCCTTTGACGTCCTCGGGGCCGCCCGGCGCGGCGACCTCGTCCGCGTGGACGCCCCCGACGCCAAGGTCAGCATCAGGATGTGGTGACGCGGAGATCACGAGAGCTGGAACCGCCGGGGGCGGGGCGCAAGCCCCGTCCCTTGTCTGTGCTGAACTCGGCGAGCCCCCGAGAACGCGCCCCCCGCGAAGGCTGAGTGTTGCTACGATGTTCAGCCGCCGGAGCCCGCCGGCCGCTTCGCGGCCTTTCGGCCACTCGGTCGGGCCCGGCCGCACGCGAGCGTGCGGCGGGTCCCTCCCTCGCAGCCGGCCGTGGCTCCGCCACGGCGGCGTGCCCTGGCGGCCCGGTACGCCCGAGGGCCTTGTCCGAAAGGGTAAAGGGGACCCACTCTCTCTGTAATGAACAAGTCGCGCCGGCGCCGGCCCTCTGGCCGCGCTTCGCTCCGTCGCCTTCGTCGGCATGACCACGAGGTCAATGCCTCCTCGGCTCGGGCGCCTTCTGCTGCGGCCCGCGATGCGGCGCCCCCCGCGGCGGCTGCGCCACCACGGGGAACGCCACCTCGCGGCCCTCGCGACGAAGGCGACGCCGTCCTCCTCGTCGACGCCGTGTCCCACCCGCCCGCCCGGTGCCGTCGCCTGCGGCGACGGTAGACGGCGCTCCAACCACCACCTGTCATCCTGAGCAAGCGGAGGCCCGCAGGGCCGGGGTCCCACGGGGGCACGCCGGCCGTGGCTGCGCCACGGCGGCGTGCTCTGACAGCCTCACCACCGCCCCGAAGCACAGGTCCTCCGGCGGGCGTGCCGTCCTTGACGTCTTCCCTGGAGCGCGCTCTCCCTTGCGGCGCCTTGGCGGGAAACGTCAAGGGGGGCTCCCACGGCCCTTGGCGCTCGGAGTAGTGGCCCCGAACAACCAGACGGGCGGCGGCACCGCCGCCGCCCGGGAGCCGGTGCCCGCAGCACACCATCTCTCCCGCCGGAGGCTCTCAACACCCGAGCGCACCCCACCCGCCGACGAGCTCGGGGCGCGCATCGTGGAAGGGACGCGATCTCCCCCTCAGTCCTGTGTCGCCGCCGTCCCGCTCGCCGCCTTCTCCGCCGCTGCCACGGCCTCCGCAACCGTCCCCACCAGCACGACCTGGTACAGGCGGCCGAGCAGGGCGGCGCAGGCAATACCACCCAGGGAGCCTCCCACCACCGGTGCCAGCAGCTCGTCGAGCATCGCCCGGCGCTCGGCCGCAGACAGCGCTGGCGTCTGGTGACCCGACCAGTCCCACAGCTCCCGGTAGAGCACCCACGCGGCCTCACGGTGCACCGCTGCCAGCTCGCCGTCCCACGCCTTCACATGCTGGCGGGTGGCGAGCGCCATGAGCCCCTCGCTGAGGCCGCTGGCGAGCAGCCGGCGAGCCAGGGTCGCTGCGCTCGCAGGCTCACCGAGGTTCTCCAGCAGCACCCCCGAAATGGCCGAGATATCCAGCAGGGACGCGAGATTGCTGTACTCGCGCGAGGCGCTGCCGACAGCGAGGCGGTGAAGGTAGCCGTGAAAGCCGTCGAGCACCCGCCACACGTCGGCATGAGGTGGGAGCCCCGCCTCCAGCAAGCTCCCGCGCAACCGCCACAGGGCGTCCGGAGTGGGCTCGATGAGCGCCTCGGAGAGAGCCGCCGGCATGGGCATGACGGCATCGTAGCGCATGCCGCCCCGCCCCGGGCCCTGTCCGATGAGGGAACGGTATGGCGACCGGTCTATGCCTCCGCGAGCACCGGCTCGTGCGCACCGGCGGGCGGCCGGCCGAGCGGCTCCAGCAGGGTGTCGAAGCAGGCCCGCTGGGGTCTTCCAATCAGGGCACTAGTACTGGAGTGACTCGCCGAAGCCGAGGACACGGGCTGCGGAGCCCTGCGCCTCAACCTTGTCGACGAAAACCTTCGGGTCGACGTCGATGACCTCGAAGGTCTTGTAGTGCATGGGAATGGTGAGCTTGGGCCGAAGCAGCTCCACCGCCTTCACGGCGTCGTCGATGCCCATGGTGAAGTTGTCGCCGATGGGCAGCACCGCGAGGTCGATGGGGTTCATCTCGCCGATCAGCTTCATGTCGTAGAAGAGGCCGGTGTCACCAGGGTGGTAGAGGGTCTTGCCGTCCATGGTGATCAGGAAGCCGCAAGGGTTTCCGGTGTAGGTGCCGTCGGGCGCCGCCGAGCCGTGATGGGCGATGGTGAGCTTGACCCGCCCGAATGGAAACTGATGGGCCCCGCCGATGTGCATGGGGTGCACCTCGACACCCTTGTCCGCACAGTAGTTGGCGAGCTCGTAGGGGGCCACGATGGTGGCGCCGTTGGCCTTGGCGATCTCGATGGCGTCGCCGAGGTGGTCGCCGTGGCCGTGGGTGAGCAGGACGAAGTCGACCTTGATGTCCTCAGGCCGCGCCGCGGCCACCGGGTTCCCGGTGAGAAAAGGATCGATGACGATGCGGCCCGCAGTCCCCTCCACGAGAAAGGCGGAATGCCCCAGGTAGGTGAGCTTTGGCATGCTGAGTCCTCCTTTGTGATCGGCCCGCGGTCCGGGCCCCCATTGTCAAACGCCGCTGAAGGCCGGTCAATTGCCGACACGGTACACTGACCGGATCACAGTGCCACCGCCGCGGAGGATTCATGCTGCGCCGACCGCTCGTCTGGGTCGCCCTCGTCGCTCTCGCCGCCGCCCTCGCCGCCTACGCGCTCACCTCGTTTCCCAGCGCTTTTCCGCTGATCACCATCGATCTCACCATGGATCGCGGCGCCGCCCTGGCGGCGGCCGAGCGGCTTGCCGCCGACGCGGGCTGGGGCCCTGCCGACGCCCGCGAGGCAGCGTCGTTCTCCGGAGACAGCCGGGTCCAGAGCTTCGTCGAGCTGGAGGGCGGCGGCAAGGACGCCTTCACCGCCATGCTCGAGAGCGGTCTCTACCAGGCATATACCTGGCAGGTTCGGCTCTTCCGGCCCGGGGAGCCCCTCGAGACGCGGGTGGTCTTCGCTCCGGACGGGAGCCCCTACGGATTTCGGGTAAGGCTCCCGGAGACCGCGCCGGGCACCAGTGTGAGCGCCGCCGAGGCGCGCACCATCGCCGAGACCGCCGCGGCTGCTCCACCCTGGCGGGTCCGCTTCGGCGAGTACCGGCTCGTGGAGCAGTCGCAGGAGACCCGACCCGGCGGCCGCGTCGACCACACCTTGGTGTACGAGCGCCCCGAAGTCCGCCTGGGTGAGGGCCGCTACCGGCTCCGCCTGGTGGTGGGCGGCGACCGGCTCACCGAGCTCACCCGCTTCGTCAAGGTCCCCGAGGCGTTCGACCGCCGCTACGAGGCCATGCGCTCCACCAACTCGGCGGTCGCCACCGGCGCCGGTGTGGCCGCCGGCCTGCTCTACCTGGGCGGCGGCTGTCTGGTGGGGCTCTTCTTCCTGCTGCGCGGCCGCTGGGTGGTGTGGCGCGCTCCCGCGCTGTGGGGCGTCGGCATCGCCCTGGTGCAGCTGCTCGTCAGCCTCAACCGCTGGCCCCTCCTGTGGATGAGGTATGACACCGCCCTCGGGGTGGGGAGCTTCGTGGTGCAGCAGGGGCTGCTCATGCTGGTGGAGTTCCTCGGCCTCGCCGCCCTCCTGGTCGTCTCGCTCACTGCCGCCGAGAGCCTGACCCGCCGGGCCTTCCCCGGGCAGCTCCAGCTCTGGCGGCTGTGGTCTCCCGACGTGGCCGCCTCGCCCCAGGTGCTCGGGCGCACCCTCGGCGGTTACCTCCTGGTGGCCGCCTTCTTCGCCTACGAGGTCCTTCTCTACTCCTTCGCCCAGCACGGCCTCGGCTGGTGGACTCCGTCCGACACCCTGATCGACCCCAACCTCCTCGCCACCTACCTGCCCTGGCTCGGCGCGGTGGGCGTGTCCCTGCAGGCTGGATTCTGGGAGGAGTGCATGTTCCGGGCAATCCCGCTGGCCGGGGCGGCCCTCCTGGGTCGCCGCTTCGGCGGGCGCCGCTGGTGGATCCTCGGGGCGCTGCTCCTTCAGGCCGCGATCTTCGGCGGCGCACATGCCACCTACCCGGCCCAGCCCGCGTACGCCCGCATGGCGGAGCTCATCGTCCCGGCCATCGGCTTCGGCCTGCTCTACCTGGTTTTCGGACTGCTCCCGGCGATCATCCTGCACTTCGCCTACGACGCGGTGTGGTTCGCCCTTCCGCTCATCATCTCGAAGGCGCCGGGGGTTGCAGTGGACCGCGCGATCCTCGTGCTCCTGGTGCTCACACCGTTGTGGGTCGTGCTGGTGGCTCGAGCCCGACGACACACCTGGGCGGACGCTCCCGAGTCGGCCCGAAACGGCGCTTGGGCACCGCCACCGCCCGAGCCTGCGCCCGTCGACGAGCCGGCCACGGCAGCCGCCGGGCTCGGCGCCGGCGCAACCCGGGGCCTCGCCGTCCTGGGCGTCGCCGGCTTCGGTGCGTGGCTGCTCCTCTCCCCCTTCCGGGTGCCACAGCCGGCGCTCGAGCTCGGCCGCGGTGCCGCCGTCGAAGCGGCCCACGAGAAACTCGCCCAGCTGGGCATCCACCTCGGACCAGGATGGCGGAGCTTCGCCACCGTCGACGACGGGCCCGGCCTCGGCGACCGCTACGCGTGGCAGGAGGGCGGCCCGACCATCTACCGCGAGCTGCTCGGGGGTCCGCTCGCCGGGCCCAGTTGGCAGGTCCGCTTCGCCCGCTTCGAGGGGGATGTCGCCGAGCGCGCCGAGGAGTACCGGGTCTGGGTGGATCCACACGGCGAGGTGGTACGTCTCCAGCACCGGCTCGCCGAGAGCAGCCCGGGTATGAGCCTCACCGAGGCGGAGGCCCGTGACCGGGCACGAGAGGCGATTCGCGAGCGCCTCGGCCTCGATCCCGCAACCCTCACCGAGATCGCGGCAGAGCCCTCCCAGCTTCCCGCGCGCCGCGACTGGAGCTTTACCTTCTCCGATCCTACCCACTGGCCCCTCGCCGACGGGCAGGCTCGGGTCGAGGTGGACCTCGCCGGCAACGAGGTTTCAGATGCCTGGCGCTTCGTTCACGTACCTGAGGACTGGGAGCGCGCCCAACGCGAGCGTGCCAGCCTCGCCCGCGCCGTCCAGATGCTGGCCGGTCTGATGCTGATCCTGGTGCTCGGCGCCGGCGTGGGCGCAGCGATCTTCCGGTGGAGCCGGGGGTTCTTCCCGGTGCGGATCGCATTGACCGCCGCGGCGGTGCTGGCTGCCGCGGACCTCGCGAGCCTCGCAAACCGCTGGCCCGAGGTGAGTGCCTTCTTCTCCACCGCCCAGCCCTTCAACCTCCAAGCCGCCACCTTCGCACTCGTCGGCACGGTTTCGATGGTGGTGAGCGCCGCCGCCCTGGGTCTCGACACCGGGCTCGTCCGGGTGCTGCTGCCGCCGGTCGCGGCGCGGCGTCGCGACCTCACCGCTGGCGCCGGTCTCGGGGCGCTCATCGCCGGTATCACTGCCGCCGCCACGGCTCTCCACAGCCCCCCGCTGCCACCCACCGCCGACCTCGGACCAGCCGGCGCGGCCTGGCCCTTCCTGGCCGCCCTCCTCGCACCCGTGACCGGTGTCGTGGTGGGCACGGTGCTCGTCCTCCTCACCGTCCTGGCTGCGGATCGCGCCACCTCCGGCTGGCGACGGCGCCGATCGTTGGGGATCGCCCTCGTGATTGCCCTGGCCCTCCTCGTGGCCGGCGCCGGCCGCCCCGACTCGTTGACCGCGTGGCTCGGGGCCACGGCGCTGACAACGGTCGTACTGGTGGCCGCCGTCCTCCTGGTGATCCGCCACGCCCCGGCGATCGTGCCCCTGGCGTTTGGCACCAGCAAGGTGCTCGGCGCCATCCGGGACGCTGCGATCGGCGGCTACCCCGGAGCCGCCGCAGGCGCCATCGCCGCCGCGTTCGTCGCCGCGCTGGTGGCCTGGGGAATGTACCGACTGATAAGCGATCACCCGGTGAACGGCGTAGCCGGGGGCGAGAGCGGTCATCTCCCCAGCATGGCCGCCTCTCCGGGTGATGGGGTGATGACGCCATAGGCGTCCCGCTGGAGGCAGGAGGGGGCGGAGGTACTTCGGGCACCGGCTCCCGGGCGGCGGCTGAGGCGCCGCCCGTCGGCGCGTTCGCGAAGGGTGCGACGGCGGGGGCTGCCTGACGGCAACGCGGCCCCCTTCGCGCCCGGCGCCGAGTCGCCTGCCGGCTTGTTTGGGGCCACTGCTCCGAATGCCAAGGGCCGTGGGAGCCCCCCTTGACGTTTCCCGCCAACACGCAGCAAGGGAGAGCGCGCTCGAGGGAAGCCGTCAAGGACGGCACGCCTGCCGGAGGGCACCTGCTCCGGGGCGCTCGCGGCGTCCGTCACGGCCCCGGCCTACGGCCCCGGTCACCGTCGCGGTCCCGGCCCCGGTCTACGCCTCAGTTCCTGATGCTCCCGGCACCGGCTCCCGGGCGGCGGTTGCGCCGCCGCCCGTCGGCGCGGCTCCGGGGGCGGCGACGACATGCGTTGGCGCGCGGCATCACGGCCGTGAGTGCCCCCCCGGACACTGTTTCCGCGATCGCGCTACGAACGATGAGGCGCTCCAGGAAAAGTGTTCGGGACGGCACGTCCGTCGGAGGATCTGTGCTCCGGGGCGGTGGTGAGCCTCCTCCGCTGATCGGTGGCAGGTTGCCGGCATGGCGCTCTCCGCATCGAAGCGGTGGGTGGCGCGCGAAAATCGCGCGCCTACACAGCAGCACACCGTTCCCAACGCGCTGAGCGCGTCGGGGCACGCCGCCGTGGCGGAGCCACGGCCGGACGCGAGGGAGGTGCCGCGCACACGCTCGCGTGTGCAGCGGTGCCGACCGAGTGGCCGTACGCCGCGAAGCGGCCGGTGTGCCCCGGCGGCAGACCACCCGCCGAACGGCTCAAGTGGGCGCCTGCTCAGCCGGCCAGGGGCTGCCAGTAGGCGGCTCGCTGCTCGCCCTCCGGGCCGGGCGGCAGGAAGTCGTGGACCTCGGCAAATGTTGCCGCCCACTCCAGCGGCGGCGGCTCGTCGCCCACCACCAGCACCGTCGCCCCGTTGGGGTTGGCCGGCTCACCCACCAGCAGAATGGGCTCGTCAGCACTACCCTCCATCCCCGACTGCCAGACCCCGTGCGGCACGAACGCCAGCCGCTCGAAAGTCCAAAGATACTCGTCGAAGATCTGCCGCCGCCCTTCGTCCGCCACCCACACCAAGAGGGTCCGGCCCGACCGGCACAGCTCGTCCGCCAGGGCCGCCACCGCCGCGGCCCGCTTGCTGCCGGGGAGGGGATGGAGCTCGACACGCGTTGACACGGCCGGAGTGTACCAGCCCCGGAAGGGGCCGGTCGGTACTATCATGAACCCGGAGGGTGGGGGTCATGCGGGAGATTCAGCGCGGCAACGAGGCCTACGTCATCCGCGGCGGACGCCCGCTGGGTGGCAGCTACACGCCCAAAGGCAACAAGAACGCCGCCCTGCCGATGCTCGCCGCAGCCCTCCTCACCGACCAGCCTGTCCGCCTCGAGAACGTCCCCGACATTCGCGACGTGGGAGCGATGGTGGCCCTCCTGGAGCACCTCGGGGCCGACGTCACCCAGCCCGCGCCCGGGGCCTGGGAGATCTCCTGTGCTCGCGCTCACGGCCACGCGCCCCAGCAGGAGCTTGCCCGCGACATCCGGGCGTCGTTCCTGCTGGCTGGCCCCCTGCTCGCCCGCGCAGGCCGCTGTCAGCTGCCTCGACCCGGGGGTGACCGCATCGGACGCCGCCCGTTGGACACCCACATCCACGCCCTGCAGGCCCTGGGAGCCGAGGTGGAGGTGGCCCCCGACCACTTCCTGCTCACGGCCCCCCGAGGGCTCCGGGGCGCCGACGTCTTCCTGCGCGAGATGAGCGTGATGGGGACCGAGAACACGCTCATGGCGGCGTCGCTCGCCGCCGGCACCACCACCATCCGCAATGCCGCCTCGGAGCCCCACGTGCAGGACCTCTGCCGCCTGCTCGAGGCCATGGGTTGCCCCATCGAAGGGATCGGCACAAACCTGCTGCGCGTCGAGGGCCGTGAAAGTCTCACCGGTGCCTCCGCCCGCACCGGCCCGGACCATGTGGAGGTCGGGAGCTTCATCGCCCTGGCGGCGGTCACCGGCGGCGAGCTCACGGTGCGCGGTGAGGGCCTGCGCGAGCACCTGCCGATGACCGAGCTGGCCTACTCACGGTTGGGAATCCGCTGGGAGTGGCAGGGCGACGACCTGGTGGTGCCCGGCGGCCAGGAGCTGGTCATCGAGGACGACCTCCACGGTGCGATCCCCAAGATCGACGACGGCCCGTGGCCGGCCTTTCCGGCCGACCTCACCAGCATCGCGGTCGTGCTCGCCACCCAGGCGCGCGGCACCGTGCTGATCCACGAGAAGATGTTCGAGAGCCGCCTGTTCTGGCTCGATCGCCTGATCGCAATGGGTGCAAACATCGTGCTCTGCGACCCCCACCGCGCGGTGGTGGTCGGACCTTCACGCCTGTACGGGAAGACCCTCTCGAGCCCTGACATTCGCGCCGGCATGGCGCTGGTCATCGCCGCCCTGTGCGCCGATGGGCAGAGCGTGATTCACAACGTCCAGCAGATCGAGCGCGGCTACGAGTCCCTCGACGAGCGCCTCCGCGCCCTCGGCGCCGACATCACTGCTCAGTAGCGACCCCTGCTCCGCCCAGGGCTTCGCCCACGAGTGCGGATTCCGCGACCCACGCCGCGCTCCGTCGCGAGCCATGAACGCACCTGCCCGCGGCAGTGACCCGCGGCATGTGGTCAGGACACAGCCGCCCTGGCGAGCGGATCGGTGTCCGCAGCAGGCGCACGCCGCCCGGCGCGGGCTACACGAAGTCGAGGCGCGGGACGCGAGGAATCAGCTTGAGGCGGTGGGCGCGATCGAGGAGCTCGCGCACCGCGCGGCGGCCGCGCTCGCCGTAGTCCACCGTGAGCTGGTTGACGTACATGCCCACGAAGCGATCGGCCTTGGCACGGTCGAGACCGCGGCCGTAGCCGAGGGCGTGGTCGAGGGCACGATCACGCTCGGCGAGACCGAGCTCGATGGACCGGCGAAGCAGGGTCGAGATGCGGCCGATGAGCTCCTCGCCCAGGTCCCTACGGATCACGTTCCCACCCAGCGGCAGCGGGAGACCGCCAGTCTCCTCGCCCCACCACACGCCCAGGTCCACCAGCTTGAAGAGGCCCTCGTCCTGCCACGTGAGCTGGCCCTCGTGGATGACGACGCCCGCCGCCACCTCTCCGGCCTGCACCGCGGGGATGATGGCGTCGAAGGGGAGCACGCGGGTGTGCAGCTGCGGGTTCCACATCTTCAGGGCCAGCGCCGCCGAGGTCAGGGTCCCCGGGATCGCCACCTCGACCTCGGCAAGCTCGTTCGACTCGAGCTCTCGGCTGGCCACCACGACCGGTCCGTAGCCGTCGCCCATGGAGGCGCCCGAGGCGAGCAGGGCGTAACGCTCGTCGAGGTGGGCGTACGCGTGAATGGAAACCGCCGTCACCTCGTAGGTGCCTGCGAACGCCTCACGGTTGAGCGTCTCGATGTCGGCGAGGACGTGCTCGAAGTCGAACTCTCCGGTATCCAGCTGGCCGGTGGCCAGCGCCCAGAACATGAAGGCGTCGTCCGAGTCGGGCGAGTGCGCCACGGTGATCCGCATGTCGTCTCCGTGAGTCTCATCGCCCGGCCCCGGGTGGCGGGCCGCCCGGGGCCGGGAGGAGGTTACTGAGCCGCTTTGACGCGGGCGAGGAGGTCAGCGACGGCGTCCTTGTGCACCATGATTGTGAGCATCTTGAGCTTCACGTAGTCATCACGGTACATGTAGTAGCCCTTGAAGGACCCACGCCGCGCCGAGCGCCCCGAGTCCTTGATGAGAAACCAATCGTGGCCGTCCAACCGGGTGTGCCCCACCAGGTGGATGCCGTGGTCGTCAGTGGAGGTGTGGTTGTAGAAGCGCAGCTCGCGGGCGTCCTGGTCGATGTAGGCCTGGGGAATGTCGAAGCTGGGCACCACGGCGACGTCCTCCTCGCCCCAAATGCCGGGCTCCGACACATCGCCGCCGATGACCAGGCTGTAGCCCGCGTCGATCGCCTTCACCACCGCAGCATACCAATCGGCCAGCGGCACGTTGACGTAGGAGGCATCGTGCCACCAGTTGTCCGGGACCTCGTACTCGGCCCGCGTCCAGAAGGGCTTGGACAGGGTGGACATGACGTCCACGTAGTCGGTGGGGTCGAGGTGGCACACCTCGCTCATGAACTGCTGCGGGGTGAGGGTCCTGCCCTGCCACTCGACGGTCTCGGGCGGCGCCCCCATGGTTTCGTCGAGGATGGCACGGATGCCGCCCACCACGTACGCCTCGTCCCAGTAGCCGTGCTCTTTGCAGAAGGCGAGGAAGCTCTGCATCTTCTGGATCATCTGCGAGTGGTCGAAGCGCCCGTCAGCGGCCAGCACCCCGGGGTAGGCCGCACGAGTCATGAGGCCGTGCCCGCGCATCACCCGCAGCACGGCGTTGGACTCCGAGCCCTCCTCGTAGGCGGTCTCACCACGGCTGGCGACGAAGCCCTTGGCCTTCTCCACGTACTCCCAGTACGCCGACCACATTTCCGAGAGCTTGACCTCCACGCCGCCCAGGCGCTTGGCCTCAGACTCCAGGAACGAGGTGGTGGAGAAGCTCCAGCAAGTGCCGGTGAGGAACTGCGCGGTGGGCGGCTGGTGCCACACCGTCGTGAACGACGAGGGCCCTTCCGGCCGCTCGATCTCTCCCACGGCGAAGCGCAGGTCGCGGCGGGCCTTCTTGCGCGCCTTGGCCTCCTCCTTCTCATGGGCAAGGATTTCCTCGGTCCGCTCCGTGGCCGCCTTGGCCGCCGCGTCGTCGCGGTCCTCCATCTCCTTGAGCACCGAGTCCTGCTTGTGCTCCACCCAGGTCACGTGGTCGCGGTTGGCCTCCTGGGCACTCGCCCCTGCAGGAATCAGCACCAGGGCCGCACACGCGGCTGTCAGCATCGCTCGCATCCCTTGCATTACACCCTCCTTGTGAGCCCCAGGTTGCGCACCCACTTTGCGCGGGGGCCTCCCAGGGCGCCCCATCATACGACAACGGAAGACGGAAGACGCCGTAGCAATACATCGCTACGCTCTGGGAGACCCGGACGCTCGATCTTGAGTCTCCTCGATCTCAAGGCGAGAGGCACTCCGGCCTCGTCCCGCCGAGTCACGCGCAAAACGCTCCCGACTGTCGGACGACGTCTGCCGGCGGCCGTGGCGGTTGGGTGGAGGAGCCTCTCCCCTCTCCCCTCTCACGCCAACGGCAATGCCGGCACGCACTTTGCGGTTATCCAAGAAGGCAAGGAGGTGTGGCCATGAGCACACACAACCGAACGCTGACAGTCCTCGCCGCCCTCGTCCTCACCGCCGCAATGGCGGCACCGGCATGGGCGGGCAATTCGACAACCGATCCGGGCAGGTTGACCATCTCCACCCAGAAGACGGAGCGGGGCGACCTCTGGGTCAACGTCTACCTGGCACGGCATCGCCTCAACGACAACTACCTCCCGCTGGTGGTGGGGGTGCGCAACGACGCCAAGCAGCCGGTGGACCTCAGGATATCGTCGTACACCCTGGTCCTGCCCAACGGCACGCGTGAGCCCGCCGCCGATATCCAGGCGCTCCGCAAGGGCTACGACAAGCTCGAGTTCGACCACCGCTGGCTGCGCGAAATGGACGTCAGCACTGCGCTGGGCGCCTGGGGCGTACACTACGTGCCCTCGCGCTTCTACCCGCCGCTCACGTTGCGGGGAGGCGTTCAGATCCCCATCGTCGAGGTGCCGCCCCAGTACTGGAGTGCGGACGTGATCTACTTCAAGCGGCCGGCCAACCTGAAGTCGGGCGACACGATCACCCTCGACGTCCAAGCCGTCGGCTGGAAAGAGCCGGTCTCGGTGGCGATCACCCTGTAACCAACGACCTGCCTTCGATGGCGGCGAAACCAGAGGGCGCCGGGAGGTCAACTCCCGGCGCCCTCTATCATGGTGTCCTCGGTACCGGACGCGAGTGGCACGCCGCTTGCTAAATCCGCTCGGGATTACACCAGACGCCGTCACACGGGCTCGAGTGGCCTCCTGAGGTGACATAGCGACTCCGTGCGAGGACGGATTGGCGGTCAGGATCTCGAACTCGGGAGGATAGCGATGCGTACGTTGAGCCCCAGTCTGCTCGTGTGCTGCGCTCTCGCTTTGGGCGCCACGTCGTCCGCAGCTGCCCAAGAAGCGCCGCCCAGCCGCTTCAGCGGCGTCGTGGACGTCACCACCGTCAACGTGGACGTGGTGGCCACGCGGCACGGCGAGCCCGTCACCGATCTGACCGCAGCCGACTTCACGGTCTTCGAGGACGGCGTCGGAAGGGAGCTCACCAACTTTGCCAGGATCGTGGACGGCGTCGTGTGGCTCGGCGGTGGGGAGCGCGGCGCCGGAGAAGGTGCCGCGCCGGAGAGGCCGCTGCGCGACGTCCGCTACCGCGGCCGCGTGGTGCTGCTCTTCGATCTCAACAACACGACCCGCCCGAGGCTGACACGCGCTCTCGAGGCCGCCCAGCAGTACGTCGAGGCTCACGCGGCGGAGGACCTCGACTGGTCAGTGGCCGTAGTGGGCACCGCCCCGCGGGTGGCTCTCGCCTACACCGCTGACACGACTCGGGTCGTCGCCGCCCTGGCGAGCCTGGCCGACGAGACGACCTACCGCGACCTCGGCGCCCTCGACCGCAGCCAGGTGTACGAGCCTCTGCGCAGCGAAAGCGCCGCCAACCTCGCCGGAGAGCCGCCGGGCACGGGAGGTGGGTGGGGCGGCCGCGCCGCGCAGGAGGCCATGGCCGGGTTCGGCGCCCTCACCGCCGGCACGGAGAGCCTACGCGCGCTGGGTCGCCTCGGGCTCGGCCTGGTGCAGATCCTCGAGGGCTCCGCTCAGGCGCCCGGCAAGAAGGTATGCCTGGTCTTCACCGGAGGCCTCGATGTCGGCCTCGACGCGCAGGCATCCGAGATCAGCGGTCGCACCGCCAGCATCGCCCAGCGCCGGCGCACCGAGCTGCACGACCTCCAGCGCCAGATCGAGGGTCTGGTGGAGAAGCTCGGCCACCTGGCCAGCACCGCCGGCTTCACCCTCTACACCGTCAACACTGCGGGCCTACAGCAGCCTTCGCTGGAGTTTGCCGCCGAGAACGGTGGCCGTACCAGCCTGCGCGACGAGACCTCGGGACCTAGCTCCCTCGATCCCACTTCGCCCAACTCGGACCCTGACGCGATTCCCCGTGCTCTCGCCGAGGAAGCCGGGGGCCGCCACTTCACCGGTAACGACATCGGCACTGCGCTGGAGGGCGCCCACCAGGCGGCGACGACGTACTACTCCCTGGGCTTCGCCAGCGAGCCCCGCGGCGAGGGGACCTACCGCAAGATCAACGTCAAGGTGAACCGTCCAGGCGTGCACCTGGAGTTTCGCCCGGGGCGCTACGAGCGCGACCCCGAAAACGGCCTCGTCGACCGCCTGGCCGCTCCCCTGTCGCTGCAGCAGGGTAACGGCGCGGTCCCGGTGGAGGTGACCGCATTCTCCCGCCCGGGGTCTGCCGGCCTCGAGATCACGGTCACCCTCAAGACCCCGCTGGACCGCCTCACCCTGCTGCCCGAGCAGGACGGATTTGCAGCTGAGCTCGCCCTGCTCCTGGCCGTCTACGACGAGGACGGCCGCATCCTCGACCTCAAGCGGCAGCAGCAGCGGGTGGCCGTACCGACCGATCGCCTCACCGAGGCGCAGGGACAACCGTTCTCTACGGCGCTCAGCTTCACGCTGCCCGAAGGCAACTACACCGTGTCCATGGCCCTCCTCGACCGCGGCGCCGGGACCTGGGGCCTGGGGACCACCCAGGTGGAGCCGGCCCCGCCGGAGGCCACCCCCGCGCCCGCCGCTACCGTCTCTCACCCTGCGGTGGCCGCGCGACCGGACGAGCCTCTGGAGACCCGCCTCGCCGAGGCTGAGCAGCCCCAGCAACCGGTGCGAAAGGGCCTTTCGCCGCAGTACGCCGACTGGCCGGCTGGCCCGGAAGGCGTCCTTCTCACCACCGCCGAGCGCAAGGCATGGGCGGCGCTCGACGACGACGACGCGGCCCGCGACGCCATCGGCCTGTTCTGGGCGCGCCGCGATCCCGACGCATCGACCCCCGACAACGAGGCCCGCAACGACTTCGAGGCTCGGATCGCAGCTGCCGACGAGCAGTTCACCCTTCCCGAGCAGCGTGGCGCCCTCAGCGATCGCGGGCGGGTCCTCCTGCTGCTGGGGCGCCCAGCCAGCGTCATCAAGGCCTCCGACCTCACCGGCGAGACCTGGTTCTACGGTCGCGGTCAGCTCCCGAGCGAGGCGCCCATCGGCCGTCGCGAGAAACGGCTCAAGGTGCCTTTCCGGCGGGACGACGAAGGCGAGATGCGGCTGGCGCCGGACGACGACGCGGTCCGCCGGGTGATCGACGGCACTCTCGCTGCAGCCCGCGCTGCGTGGATCGTCCATCCCGAGCTCACCCGGGCGCCGATGCCAGCCCTCTTCCTCAGCGCACCCACGGCCTCGGCGGAGGAGCTCGCGGCAACCGCCGTCAAGAACGCTCCATGGCCCAAGGGCGCCGTCGCCGCCGCAGTTCCCGAGCTCTTTCCCGGGCAGAATCCCCGCATGTGGGTCACACTCAGCCTACCGTCATCCGCTGCCGCCGGCGATGGCTTGGCGGGCCTCCTCATGGACGCCGAGCGCCAGCCGCTGGGGACCTTCCACATTCCCGCACAACCACTCCCCACTGCCCGCGGCACCGTGTACCAGCTGTCGCTCCCCGTGACCCGGGGCAGCACTCGGCTCCGCCTGGGCCTGTTCAACGGCGGCAACCTCCTGGCCTGCACCGAGCTGGCTCTCTTCACACCCGCGCCACCCCCCAACGCCACATGGATCGCTCCCGTGGTGGCCGGAGCCGAGCTGGGGCGCCAGCAGCGGTTCCGGCCGTGGGACCCCTTCCTGTACGGCGGCCATCGCCTGATTCCCCGGCTGGAAGGACGCTACGCCGCCGACGAGACGCTGTACTGGTTCACCGAGGTCCTCCGACCCGGCCACCGCCCCGCCGACGTCCCCAAGGTAGACGTGGACATCGAGGTCCTGCGCGGGACTCGGGTGGTGGCAGCCCACCGCGAGAGCGGGTTGGAGCTGTCGATGATGGCACCCGACGCTTTCATCGTGGGTTCCTCCATCCCGCTGGCCGCACTGCCTGGAGCGGGGGTGTACCGACTCGCGATCACCGTCACCGAGCCGATGAGCGGGGTCAGCCGCACCACCGAGCTGCCCCTGGTGGTGGAGCCGTCGGGGCCGGCGGGAGGCCGGTGACGGGTCCCTCCCCACCGGCGCTCCGGGCGGTTCCGTGAGGCGGCGGCCGGGCTCCACCTCCCCACCGGAGCCCCCCTGGCGGTGGCTTGCCGGCCTCCCTCGCTGGGGATGGTGGGGGGCGGCGCTGCTCGCCGCGGCTGCCGCCCTGCTAGCCGCCTTCGCGCGCCCGGCGGCCCAGGCCCTGCTGGCGTCGCCGCTGGGGCTCTTCCCGGGCGGGCGCGAGAGCGCGCACTACGCTGCGGCCCTGCGCGGCGCCGCCCTGGGGTGGCTGGCCGCCCTGCCGGCGCTCCTCCTCGCCGCCGCCCTCCTGTGTCGCCAGTGGCACGAGGCCGTGGGGGGCGCCCGCCCCCGGCCGCCCGCGGCGGCCGCCCTCGTGCTGGTGCTCGCCGCACTGCTTGGTGCCGCCGCCGCGGTGCCCCACCAACCCACCGGTGACGAGCCAGCCTACCTGGCCATGGCCCGCTCCCTGGCTCGGGACGGCGACCTCGTGCTCGCCCCAGACGACCCCGCCATGCACCTCAGTCCGGCGGCCGCCGCCCCCCGCTCGCTGCACGACCCCGGCCTCCCCGCGCTGCTCGCCGCCCCCGACGCGGCAGCCGGTGACCTGGGCGTGAGGTGCGCCGAGGTGGGCCTCGCCATCCTCCTCCTCGTGGCGGTCCGGGCCCTGCTCGGCTCGGCGGTGCCCGACAGCCAGGCCGTCCTGATGACTGTGCTTCTGGCG
This sequence comes from uncultured Acidobacteriota bacterium, assembly GCA_963844845.1. Lineage (GTDB taxonomy): Bacteria > Acidobacteriota > Thermoanaerobaculia > Thermoanaerobaculales > Sulfomarinibacteraceae > CAWJPW01. The sequence continues at coordinate 392,355 of CAWJPW010000003.1, read as the reverse complement.
GCGTCCTTCCCGGTGGCGGTCTACGCCCGCCTGGCCCTGCCCGAACTCACCGGCGCGGCCTGCCTCACCCTGCTGCACCTGCGCCTGTGGCGGCAGCGCCGCACCGGCGCGGCCACTGCCGCCGCCCTGGCCCTGCTGCCGTGGCTGCACGTGCGGCTGCTGCTACCAGCGCTGCTCTACGCCGGAGTGGGCGCCAGCCACGCCCGGCCGCGGCGCCGCGCCGTCCTCCTCAGCCTCCTGCCGCTGGCCGGCTCCCTCGTCGTAATGGTGCTGCTGCACCTGCGCTGGTTCGGATCGCCGTCGCCCTTCGCCGCCTGGTACGGGCGCAGCCATCTGCTCACCGCCGCGGCGGTCCTGCCGGGGAGTCTCGGGATCCTGCTCGACCAGCAGTATGGACTGCTGGTGTGGGCGCCCTTCCTGCTCCTGCTGCCGCTCGGCGCCGCCGCGCTCTGGCGCGAGCACCGCGACGAGACCGCACTGCTCGCCGCCGCCGTCGTCCTCACCGCGGGCCCGGGCGTGCTCCACCAGTGGTGGGCGGGCTGGTCGCCCCCCTCCCGCTTCCTGGTACCGGCCGTCGGCCTGCTCGCCCTGCCCGCGGCCCTCGGGCTCGCCCGGGCCCTGGCCGGCGATTACGCGGACCGCGTCGCGGCGGGTGTGCTCCTGAGCGCGCAGGCGCTGGTGGGCGCGGTGGCGGTGCTGCTCCCGGGCAAGCTCTACGGCACCCTCGAGGCGACTCCCCGCAACTACTTCCTGGATCTTGTCGGCCGCGCGACCGGCCTCGACACGACCTGGATCCTGCCCTCGCTGCGCAGCTCCGCGGGAACCGGCCCAATCCTCCACGCCGCCGCGCTCGTGGCGGTGTGGCTGCTCGTCTGCGCCCTGTGGGACCGGCGCCTGCGGCGGCTTCAGCCGCGGCGGGCCCAGACCTCCCAGGCACCGCCTTCCGTCGGGCGAGCGTAGATCTCGTGCCCCTTGCCCTCGAGCGCCTCGATGAGGGGCACCGGTCGGAAAGGGGCCACCAGGAGCAGGACCTGCCCGGGCGCCAAACCGCTCAGGCGTGCCGCGGCCTCACCCACCGGGGTGCAGCCCGCCGCCATCAAGGCGGCAGCGTCCAGGGTGACGGCGGGCCCGACCCCGGCGAGCCACGGCGGCGCCGGCTCGACATTGGCGTCGCCCGTAGGGTCGTGAGCGCACGCGTCGCAGGCGGTGTCCTGGCCCAGCGCCCGGCGCAGGGCCGCGACCAGCTCGGGGACCGGCATGTCGGCCACCTGCGCAGCCTGAGCCACGGTGGCCACGCGGGCCACCGTACGGCGCAGCACCGGGTTGTTGAGCGCCCGGAAGGCCGGCGCCAGGGCGATGAGGGTCGCCTCGGCCTCGGGGTGGGCGTCGATGAGCGCGGCGATCCGCGTCTCGGCGTTGACCGGCAGGCTCATGCGGGCTCCCCTTCCTCCGCCTCGGCGAGAAGACGGCGCTCCCCCTCGAGGGCACGGATCCCGGAGACGTCCTGGGTGAGCTCCACCGTACCCAGGTAGGCACCATCGGCATCGCGCACCGCGAGGTAGCGGATGTGGACGAAGCGGCCGTGCAGCTGGATCCAGAACTCGGCGACGTCACGCCGCCCGGAGCGGAGGTCTTCCACCACCCGCTGGACGAGATGGACGCTGGCCGGCGGGTGGCAGTCCTGAACGCGGCGGCCGAGGATGGCGCGGTTGCGCTCGAACACGCGGTCCGCCCCCTCGGAAAAGTAGGCGACGCGGTCATCGGCGTCCACGAAGGTAACGTCAAGCGGCAGGGTGTCGAGGAGCGCCGCCACCTGGATCGTCGAGAGGGTGCCCGACGGGAGCTGCACCGCACCGGCCCGCGGCGGGCCGGCCTCGGCGGGAGGCGACGGGATCGCCGCGCCGCCGCTCACCACCGGCAGCCAGAACCCCGCCGGCCGCACAAGCCCGTCATCCAGCTCGCCCCACTGGTCGCGGATCTGCTCCCAGTCGCTCACCGCCAGGTGCTCCAGAGCCATGGGCCAGAGGATGCGCTCCTCCTTGTCGACCATGCCGACGATCTCCTGCAGCAGCGGGCTGACCACCGTGGCAGCGGCCAGCTGTGCCGCCGCATCGTCGAGGCCGGCGGCGGCAACCGCCAGCTCCCCGGCCGCGTTGACGAGCTCGCGGATTTCGTCGTGCTTTCCCCACATCACCTTGGGCGGGCCGGCGATACCCGCCTTCTCGAGGTACGGGAACAGAAGGAACTCCTTGCGCCGATAGTGGCTCTCGATCCGCGCCAGCTCGGCGTGCAGCTCACGCCAACGCCCCACCGCCTCGGCCCCGGGTGCACCCTGGGCAAGGGCGGTGGCCACCTCCCAGTAGCCCTCCACCAGCTCCGCCACGCGCCGATTCTCCCGCCGGAAGGTATCCACAGGGTGCCCCTTCGGCACCTCCACGTCGCCCTCCAGGTGGCCGCCCAGCACCGCCGAGTGCACGTCGCACAGGCGCTGGACCTCCTCGGCGGGCAGCCCCTCGGCGATGAGCTCCGACTCCATGGCGGCGATCTCGCCCGCCCCCACCTCGCCCAGCACCGTAGCGAAGCGGTCTTGCAGCTCCTCGGACGGCACGCCTTCGTGGAGCGAGCGAACGATCTCCTTGAGGGTGTCCATCCGGTACCGTCGGTTGTCCAGCAGCTCGCTCATTCCGCCTCCCGGAAAAGTGTCGCCGGAGGCGCGCCCCGCCGCCTTGACGCCGGTCAAGGGGCGGATTCGAAGATCGAGAAACCCAGAGATACAGAGAGCCTATGAACCCACGTGAGTAACGCGGTGATGAAGGACCCGCGCCCGGAAGGACCCGGCGGGGCGAGCGATCTCGTCCAACGCCCGGACGGCGACTGCATCCCCCCGAGGAGGAAGAAAGCCGGAGCCGCCCGGCCGACGACCTGCCGGTCGCAGCCCGAGCGGCCCCGGACGCTCTTATCTTCAATCACCACTGTTCCCCAGCCCGCGGGTGGCGATGGGCTTCGTCGCGGGAGCGCGGAGGCGCTGGTCAGCGTGGCGATCCGACCAAGGCACCGCCGTGCCCGGCGCCACCTCGGATGGTGTCCCCCGAGGCTATCCCTGTTCCCGAGCTCGCAGGTCTGTGCAGGCTTCGTCGCGAGAGCGCGGAGATGCCTGTCAGGACGGTGATTCGACCGAGCCGGCACCGCAGGCGTAGCAGCGCTACGTCGAGGATGCCGGCGCCGGCCGAAGCGCCGTCCTGGCTGGCATATCCGTGGTCGTAGCAGAAGACTGCTCAGACCTGTGGGCGGCCTCTACGTCAAACGAGCCCCTGATCGATCATCGCGTCGGCGACCTTCACGAAGCCGGCGATGTTGGCCCCCTTCACGTAGTTGCCGGGGTCGTCGTACTCCGCGGCGGTCTCCACGCACGCCTTGTGGATCGAGCTCATGATGGACTGCAGGCGCTGATCGACCTCCTCGCGGGTCCACGCCACCCGGGAGCTGTTCTGCGCCATCTCCAGACCCGACACCGCGACCCCACCGGCGTTGGCCGCCTTGCCCGGTCCATACAGCACCTTCTTGGCGATGAAGTGGTCCACGGCCTCCGGGGTCGAGGGCATGTTGGCGCCCTCGGAGACGCAGACACACCCGTTGTCCACCAGGGTGCGGGCGTCGTCGCCGTTGAGCTCGTTCTGGGTGGCGGAGGGTAGTGCAATGTCGCACTTCACGCTCCACAGCCCGCGGCCGTCGTGGTAGCGCACCTGCTTGGGGAAGGTGTCGGCGAGCTCGCGGATGCGGCCGCGGCGGACGTTCTTGAGGTCCATGAGCTCTGTCCATATCTCCGCGGTCATGCCGTCGGGGATATCGACCCAGCCCGACGAATCGGAGAAGCTCACCACCTTGGCCCCCAGCTCGAGGCTCTTCTCGGCGGCATACTGAGCGACGTTGCCGGAGCCGGACACGGCCACCCGCTTGCCGGCGAAGCCCTCACCGCGGGTTGCCAGCATCCCCTGGGCGAAGTAGACGCAGCCGTAGCCGGTGGCCTCCGGCCGGATGAGGCTGCCGCCCCAGCCGATGCCTTTGCCGGTGAGCACTCCCTCGAAGGAGTTCCGAACCCGCTTGAACTGGCCGAAGAGATAGCCGATCTCGCGGCCGCCCACGCCGATGTCACCGGCCGGGACGTCGGTATTGGCGCCCACGTGCCGACACAGCTCGGTCATGAAGCTCTGGCAGAAGCGCATCACCTCGTTGTCGGACTTGCCCTTGGGGTCGAAGTCCGAGCCGCCCTTGCCCCCGCCCATGGAGAGGGTGGTGAGGGAGTTCTTGAAGATCTGCTCGAAGCCCAGGAACTTGAGGATGCCGAGATTGACCGAGGGGTGGAAGCGCAGGCCCCCCTTGTAGGGCCCGATGGCCGAGTTGAACTCCACCCGGAAGCCGCGATTCACGTGGACATGCCCGCGGTCGTCCATCCACGGCACCCGGAACATGAGAACGCGCTCGGGCTCGACGACGCGCTCGAGGATGCGCTGCTCGAGGTACCTGGGGTGCCGCTCGAGAACCGGGACCAGCGAGTCCACCACCTCACGCACCGCCTGGTGGAACTCCCCCTCTCCGGCGTTGGTCGCCACGACCCGATCCATGAACTTGTCCACGAACAGCTTGCCGACGACACTCATCGAACCCTCCCTCGTCCACGAGTTACCAGGAATAGCTCCCGCCGCGGCCGCGACCAGGAGCGGGCCACATGAACACACGTCCGCCGGTCTGGGTGAATTCGCATCATCACCTGGGGCGTACTTCCTCGTGTGGGCTGAATGAGGTGAACCATACCGAACCTGACGTCAGATGATAGCAGGAAACGAAGCACCCATCGGCCTTGATTTTCGCATCTCGCAGCAGTTTTGTGATGCACCAGAGACGCGTTCGCCGACGACGGCTCAGTCCGCCGCGCGGATCACTCCCCGGCCGGCGCGGCCATCCACGAGAATCTCCACCGGACGCTCCAGTCGCAGGTGGCGCACGGTGCCGTCGAGCTCCTCGGTGAGGGCGGGCTGTGCCGCCAGCCAATCCCAGTCCACCCGTCCGTCATCACGGCGCTGGTGGACGGCGAGGTAGGCGACCCCGAAGCAGGTGAGGTTATGAAAGAAGTGCGAACCCTGGCTGGGCTCCACCTCGAGGTCGGCAAAATCGATCTCGACGATGGCCCGGGCGGTGGCGATCTGCGACCACACCACCGGGATCCCCAGGCGAGGATCCTGGGACCCCCAACGGCCCGGCCCGATGAGGACCGAGCTGCGGCCAGCTTCGCGCAGGCCACGGTTGATTCTCTCGAGGACAGTCGCCACCTGTGGCAGGTGCGCCCGGTCGAGCCGGGCGGGATCCACCACCACCAAGTCGAAGACCTCCCCCCGACAGCCGTGCCCGAGCGCGCACCGGGAGTACACCAGCGCGCCGTCCACCGCCTCGGGGTCGAGACGGGCGTCGTCGGCGATCCGGGCGATCACCAACGGGCGGACCTGCAGCACGTCGAGGGTCTGAGTCGCGCCGAGCCCGGGGCGAAGGTCGGCCGCGAACTCGAGCTCGACCGGCGTCCCCATGCCCAGCTGGGCCAGCTGCACGAGCCGATCGAGCACCTCGGGGAAGGGGAACACCGCGCCACGCAGCAGCGGCGCGAAGGTAACCAGAGGCGTCCCACCGCGGACAACCCCGCTGACCAGGGTGTCGTCGGCCGCGAGGTAGGTGGAGGCCACCTGGTGCAGCTGCCCCTCGGCCAGGGCGGCGCTGGTCTCGAGGTGTACCAGGTTGGCGTCCACCGGCAGGCGCGGCATGACGTCGTCGCGGCCCAGGTCGAGGGCGTAGAAACGGCGCTGGGCGTTGCGCAGGACATCGCGGACCGACGACAGCTGCGGCAGTATCTGGGGGTAGCGGGGACAGAAGCGCAGGGCCTCCACTCCCTCCACCACCGACTTGCCCAGGCCCGCCGCCACCAGCGCGACCCCGTCCTCGGGCCGGATGTCTCCGAAGGGGTAGAAGTTGTACGACGACACGACGCCCGAGAGGCTGGGATAGAAGCGGTCCTGATGTCGGTTCCCCACCAGACGCTGCACCAGCACCGCCATGCGCTCTTCCTCCACCCGGTGGGGCGAGCCGGCGAGGTAGGTGCGGGCGCCGGTGAACACCGTGGAGGCGTACACCAGCTTGACCGCCTCGAGCAGCTGCGCCAGTCGCACATCCAGCGAAGGGTGCGAGTTGGGCAGCATGACGGTGGCGTACACCCCCGCGAACGGCTGGTACAGCGAGTCCTCCAGGAGGCTCGAGGAGCGCACCGCGATGGGCCCCGTCATGGTCTCCAGCAGCACCGCCAGGTCGCGCCGCACACCCTGCCCCACCCGGCCACGGCGGAACGCGTCGAGCACCTGGGCGTCGTCCAGACCCTCCGCTTCGCGGATCAGGCCGCCCAGCCGGTTCTCCTCCAGGAAGTCCTCGTACACGTCGGTTGCGATCACCACGGTCTGGGGAATCGCCACCTCGACGCCCGGCAGCTCCACCTGCGTCTGCGCCAGGAGCTTGTGCACGAATGCCAGCCCCCGCCCCTTACCGCCCAGCGAGCCGCTTCCCAGCTTGGCGAAGGCGACGAGCTCGTCGAACTGGGCGCGGTCGAAGTCGGCGATGACGTGGCGCCGGATCTCGCGCAGGTACGCCTGGAGGCTTGCGACCAGGAAGGTGCGGAGCGCCTCCACCGACGGGAACTCCTCGACGCTGCGCGGGCGCAGCAGGGCAGCCAGCTCGAACTCGGTGCGGGCCTTGAGCCAGGCCGAGAAGTGATTGCGGCTGGCATGGTAGATCAGCGACTCCTCGGGCACGCGCCCGAGCTCGTGCAGCATCTGGCGCATGTCGGCGGCACGCCCCACCTCGGTACCGTCTGTGAGCTGGAAGACGAAGTCGCCGAAGCCGAAGCGCTCGGTGATGAAGTGGCGGATCTCCTCCAGCAGGCTGGGCGAGTCCTTGTGAACGAAGGCCGCGCCGGCCGCGTCCGCACGCTCTGCGTGACCGGCGTCGGTGGACTGCAGAAGGACCGGCAGGTCGGGAGCGCGCTCGTGCAGCAGGCGCACGAGCTCGAACCCCGCCTCGGGGTCGAGCGCCCCGCGGTGCGGGAAGGCCACGTCCGAGATGAGGCCGAGCACATTGGGCTCGTAGCGCTCGAGCAGCTGAAATGCCTCCTCGAAGGTCTGTGCCAGGAGGATCTTGGGCCGCGCCTGCATGCGCAGCAGACGGTGCGAGAGGTTGATTCCCTCGGCGATGAGGCGCGCGGTCTGGGTGGTCACCTCGGTGTAGATGTTGGGGAGGTAGGCGGAGTAGAAACGGACCTCGTCTTCCACGAGGACGATGGCCTGCACCCCTGCCTCGCGCACGTCGTGGTCGGCGTTGCGCCGATCCTCCACCTGCTTGATGAGGGCGAGGATGGCCTTGACGTCCCCCTGCCAGAGAAAGATCCAGTCCACCTCGCCGGAGGCGCGAAGATCCTCCAACCGCGGGAGATCCCAGGCGTGCGCCGCCAGCACGCCCACCGGCATCTCCGGGTACTCCTCCCGCACCCGCCGCGCGAAGGTGCGAACATCGGCATCGGTCAGGCGGGGGGTGGCGACAACCAGGTCCACCTTCCGTTCGCTCAGGATCCGCAGAGCCTCCTCGATGCTGGCGGTGCGGGCGAAGCGGGGCACATGACGCAGGTTGAGGTCGAGGTTGCGGTACTCCTGGAAGACCAGCTCGGTGAGCTGGCCGTCCTCCTCCAGCACGAAGGCGTCGTAGGGCGAGGCCACCAGGAGGATCTCGCGTACCCGGTACTCCATGAGCGCCGAGAATTCCTCGGTGCGCATGCCGTAGCGACTGGCCAGCTCGAGCTCGTGGACCAAGGCTGCTCCCCGGCGCGGCCGGGCTGAGGGCTAACCGGCGACGGGCCTTTGTCTCAGCATAGAGTCCCGTGTCAGGAAGGTAAAGAGTGAAGAGACAAAGGGTAGAGAGTCCACCCACCCCCCCCGCCGGGTGGCGTGGACATGCGGCTCGCCGGCCGCGGGGCTCACGCTGACAACGTCTGGGTCTTGGAACATCCGGGCGTGACAGCTACGACGGCCTTGCGGCGGGCCCGTCCCGAGCCGCCAGCGAAACGCGCGCTACTCTTTACTCTTCACTCTTTACTCTCTACTCTCGACCGAGACGCCATGGCGGAAAACACTAGCGGAACAGGAGCGGATGCGGCAGGTTCAGGCGGAGAGGTGCAGCAGCTCTCCCGCCGGATACTTCGCGCTGCCAACCGCGACATCCCCAGGGTCGACTTCCTCCGCCATCTCTGCGAGCTTCTGCTGGAGTTCACCGGCGGCGAGTTCCTCGAGATCTGCCTCGAGGAGTCGCCGACAACCTGCGCCCACAGCCGGGCCTTTCGAAGCCCGCCGCCGGACACTCCTGCCTTCCACTTCGACCTGGTGCCGTGCCCACGCGCCGACGACGACTCCGCCCCCGGCCGCCGGAGCCCCTGCCCGGCCATGAGCGACCGCCTCATATCGGCCCCCGGAGAGGATCCCGGGGACGGCCTGCTGACCTCCCCCGCCGAGGATCCGGCGCGGGTGCTCCTGCCGCTGGCGGTGGGCGATCAGGCCGTGGGCTGGCTGCTCTTGGAGGGCGCCGGCAAGGTCCTGGCGGAGCCGGAGGCCCTCCAACGCCTCCGCGACGCCTCCCAGGCATTGGGCATCGCTCTCGTGAACCAACGCGCCCAGGCAGCCCTGCGGGAGCGGGTCAAGGAGCTCACCTGCCTGTACCGACTCGCCCAGCTCGCCGAAGGACCCGACACCTCCCTCGGCGAGCTGCTCCAAGGGGTCGCCGAGCTGCTGCCGCCGGCCTGGCAGTACCCCGAGGTGACGGCCGGTGCGGTGATCCTGGATGGCGCCACCCACGCCACTCCGGGGCTCGAGTCCGCCACGAGCCGCCAATGCGCTGACATCGTCGTGGCCGGGCGCCGACGCGGCCGCGTGGAGGTGGCCTACACCGCACCGCAGCCGGATCTCGACGAGGGGCCCTTCCTCAAGGAGGAGCGCAGCCTCATTGACGCCATCGCCCGCGAGGTGGCGCTGGTCATCGAGCGCCGCGAGACCGCCCACGAGCGCGGTCTCCTACAGGAGCAGCTGCGCCACGCCGACCGCCTCGCCACCATCGGCCAGCTCGCCGCCGGGGTGGCGCACGAGCTCAACGAGCCCCTCGGCAACATCCTCGGCTTCGCCCAGCTCGCGCAGAAGACGACCGATCTCCCAGAGCCCGCGGCGCACGACCTGGAGCGTATCGTCGCCGCCACCCTGCACGCCCGCGAGGTGATCAAGAAGCTCATGCTGTTCGGGCGCCAGACACCGCCGCGCACCGCCGCGGTGGACCTCAACCAGGTGGTGGAGGACAGCCTGTACTTCCTCGAGGCCCGTTGCGCCCGCAAGGGGATCGAGCTGGTGCGAGCCTTCGCCGCCGACCTCCCGGCCATCAGCGCCGATCCCTCGCAGCTGCAGCAGGTCGTGGTGAACCTGGTGGTCAACGCCATCCAGGCGATGCCGGATGGCGGCCGCCTCACCCTCTCCACACGGGCACACAACGGCTCCGTGTGTCTCGGCGTGCGCGACACCGGAGTCGGCATGAACCCCGAGGTGGCTGGCCAGGCGTTTCTGCCCTTCTTCACCACCAAGGACGTCCACCAGGGCACCGGCATCGGTCTGGCGGTGGTGCACGGCATCGTCACCGCGCACGGCGGCGTCATTCGTCTCGACACCACCGAGGGCGGCGGGTCGCTGTTCGAGGTCGAGCTACCGGTGGAGGGACCCAGGGAGGAGGAGGCGTGAGCGAACCGACCCGCATCCTGGTGGTGGACGATCAGCGGGCGACCCTCGAGGTGGTCGAGCGCAACCTCGGCTCGCGGGGCTACTCGGTGCTCACCGCCACCGCCGTCATGCACGCCCTCCAGCTGCTGGAGAGCACAGCGGTGGACCTGGTCATCACCGACCTGAAGATGCCCGGGGCGAGCGGGCTCGAGCTGGTGCGCCACGTACGCGAGAACCTGCCCGACACCGAGATCGTGATGATCACGGGCTACCCCTCCATCGAGGGCGCCGTGGAGGCGGTCAAGAGCGGCGCCGAGGACTACCTCACCAAGCCGTTCACCGACGAGGAGCTCTTCGCCGCGGTGGAGCGGGCGCTGGAGAAGCTCAGCGCGCGCCGTCACGCCCGCCCGGCGACCGGCGGTCCGTCACGGCACCTGGGCCTGGTGGGTGAGTCGCCCCCCATGCAGGCGGTGTACCGCGCCGTCGCTCGCGCCGCCACGACCTCCGCCACCGTGCTCATCACCGGCGAGAGCGGCACCGGCAAGGAGCTGGTGGCCCGCGCCGTTCACTACCAGGGGCCGCGCGCTGCTGCACCCTTCGTGCCGGTGAACTGCGGCGGCATCCCCGAAGGCCTGCTGGAGAGTGAGCTCTTCGGCTACATGAAGGGCGCCTTCACCGGCGCGGTGTCGTCGCGGGCAGGCTTCTTCCAGACCGCCGACGGCGGCACCATCTTCCTCGACGAGATCGCTGAGACCAGCACGGCCATGCAGGTCAAGCTCCTGCGCGTGCTCCAGGACCACCAGGTGGTCATGGTGGGCGCCGACCGGCCCCGACGGGTCGATGTCCGGGTGCTCGCCGCCACCAACAAGGACCTCGCCACCCTGGTCGACAAGGGCCTCTTCCGCGAGGACCTCTACTTCCGCCTCAACGTGTTGACCATCGTCGTGCCGCCCCTGCGCGAGCGCGGCGACGACGTTCTCGTGCTGGCGCGCCACTTCCTCACCAAGTTCGCCACCGAGCACGGCCGCCCCGGCCTCAGCCTCGACGACCGCGTCCTCACCGCCCTGTGCAGCTACAGCTGGCCGGGCAACGTGCGCGAGCTGGAGAACATCATGCAGCGCCTGGTGGTGATGAGCGACGGCGAGCGCGTCGACGTCTCCGACCTGCCGCCGCACATGCGCTTCTCGGTGGCCCGCGAGGGCGGCTTGAGGCGGACGCTCGCCGAGGTGGAGGCCGATCACATTCGCAACGTGCTGGCCAGCGTGGGCGGCAACAAGTCCGAGGCCGCGCGCATCCTGGGAATCGACCGCAAGACCCTGCGCGCCAAGCTCGAGCGTGCGGGAGAGGACGAGCCGGCGGGGTGAATCACCCCGGTGGGGAGAAACTCTCCAGTCGAGAGCTCCCACCGGTCCTCGATTTTGGCTCCGATTTCTCACAATAAGCTGTTTTAATAGAATAGTTTACGTTGATTTTTCCGAGGTCCGACGGAGCTGGCACGGTGGTTGCTCTGCTTCTCCTCGACAGGCGACAGAAGCTGCCGCCAGAAGAAAAGGAGCACGACCATGACCATGCCAGCCGAGCAGCTCTTCATCGAGGAAGCCGACGCGGCCGCCGCCCCGGACCTCTGCACCACCTGCCTCCACCTCGACGACTGCGTGTACTCCCGCACCGGCCGCGAGGCGGTGCTGGAGTGCGAATTCTTCGCCACCGAGGGCGCCACCGAGGTGCGCGAGGCCCCGGCGCTCGTGACCGAGCCCGAGCCCGAGCCCCTCGCCGGCCTCTGCGCCAACTGCGACCACCGCGCCGACTGCACCCTTCCCCGTCCCGCCGCGGGCGTGTGGCACTGCGAGGAGTACGCCTGACGGCGAGCTCGAGGCCTGGGACCTCGCTGAGCTTTCCTGTCCCGCGACGCGGGGTACCGAGCTCCTCTACTCTCCCGGCCTGCGAATGACCAGGGAGGGATCGCCGAGGAGAGTGTAGGCGCGGAGCATGGGCTCCGCGTCCGGGCCCAGGGCCGCCGCCGCGGTGTGGAGAGCGTTGAGCAGGGCGTCGCCGAGCATGTAGTCGCGGTTCGTGAGGACCTCCTGGAACAGGGCCAGGTTGAGCTGCATGGCGTCGAAGTTCGCGGACATCCCGGTGGGCGACCACACCGCCATCGCCCCGCCGTCGTCGCGTAGCGTGAGGGCCTCGCCGAGAGACTCGACCCCGGGGACCGCGAAGCGGTTGACGATGCACGTGAGGGCGCTGAGCACCGGCGGGTGGTGATTGTCCATCCCGGCGACGTCGGCCAGCGTCAGCAGCCCGACGGAGGCGAGGCGGTCCATGCCACCATGGCCGACATAGTTGGCCCACCAGGTACCCTGGCCGAGCTCCTCCGACATCAGCTGCCGCGCCGCCGCCAGCTCGTGCTCATCCAGGTAGACCTTCTCGAGGTCGAAGCCGTCCGGTACCGTGCGGGCGAGGATATCGCTGTCCCGCCCGAAATCCCCTGCCGCCGGGTCACGGTCGTCCGCGAGCAGCAGCAGCCCGTCGCGCCACGCACCTTCGCCCTGCTCGAAGGCTGCCTCCTTGACGACATAGGCCGCCACGTCGGCGTTGTCGAGTGCCGGGATGCGGCCGACGGGGAGGTCGGGCAGCGCATCGCCGTCGAGATCGGTAATGAGGCCGTCCGCGGCGAACAGGCCGAAGGGGGTAGCTGTGAAGAGGGTCGGCATCAGGCAGTCGCCGACGCCGAGGAGGTCGCGCTCGTCGAAGGTCCCCTTGCCCACGAGGACCACCGCCTGAGGCGCGGGGTTCCAGCTGCTCCGGGCAACAGCGATGAAGTCCTGTAGGGCGTGCGGATCGGCAATGCCTTCCGTGAACTGATCATACACGTCGTCCAGGATCACAGTGCGTGCCGAAACGCCGGTGCTCGCGCGGTATTCGGTCAGGAGCTGGGCTCCAGCCGCCAGCTCGCGCGGCGTGATGACGAGGACGGTCGCACCGTTGGCCCCGCTGGTGAGGTCCACGGGCGTGCGCCCGGTCGTCTCGTGGGGGATCTTCACCCCCTCTGCGGTGGTCGCGAGGTAGCGGTGTCCGGGCACGCTGGGGAAGCGCACGCGGTAGCCGCCGTCCGCTGCCGCAACCGAGGCGTCGCCCACCACGCGGGGAGCCAGCGGGTGGGACACGTCGAGGACGGTCGCCGCGGCCGAGCTGAAGCCCTCCACCACGGTGTCGGTACCGGAGGCGGTGAGCTCCAGCCCACCGCCCACGGCGATGTGCCGGCGGGTGTAGGTGAGTTCGAAGCCGTCGACGTAGACGATGCTTGTGCCGCCGGCGGCGGGGGCCGACGCCACCACCTCGACGGTGTTGGTCTCGGCGAGGAGGCCGGCGGGCACCGCCGCCGTCACCGTGAACGGCCCGATGCCGTCACTCTCGGCCTCGCCCACGAACTCGCCGTTGAGCAGGAGCTGGACGTGGTGGTCAACCGCGGCCGCGGTGCTGCTTGCCCCCTCGAGCCGCGCCGTGAGCTCGGCGCTGGTGCCGGCGGCGGGGCTGGGGACAGTGAGGGTGAAGCTGCGCCGCCCGCTGGTGGGGCTGCCGCCCACCAGGCTCGACCAGAACCAGAAGTCGCTGTCCGGATCCGTGGCGACCACGGTGCCGGCGAACACGTCCTGCTCCACGTCGATCGTCTCGCTGGAGCTGGTAGCGAGGCTCGCCGGCGCAGGCACGTCGCTGCCGGCGTTGCGCGACCACGCCCAGGGATCGCCGCGCTCGAAGCCGTCGCGGAAGAGCAGCCCCGTGGACTCCACCGCCATCTCTGTGCCCTGCTCGGGGTCGACCCAGTAGACGTTGTCGAGGGTGTGCTGACTGTCCAGGGACTCGGCGTAGAAGGTGAGGCCCGCGCCGCCGGGATCGGGCCGCCAGGCCACTTGGTGGCCGCGGTTGCTGAGGCGCACCTGACCGGCGGTGATGGCGGTCTGCACAGCCGTTGCCGGGACGCCGAGCGCGCCGGCAAGGTCGGCAGAGGTGAGGTGATAGAGGCCGGCGTCGCGCACCGCGACCCGCACCCGCGAGCCCGGACCGGAAGCCACCGCCCCCCGGACGACCCGTCGGCCGACGTTGCGAGGGTGCGGATCGGCGGTGAATGTGCTCGTCATGGTGATGGGGTCGACCCGTTCTACCGTGACCTCGTAGGGACCGTGCTCGCGGCTCGTGCCCCAGACCTCGTCCTCCACCAGCCGGTAGGTGACCTCGTCACCAGGCAGCACCCCGGAGTCCAGGAAGCGATAGACGCCGCCCTGCGGGGCGGTGACGAGGGCCGGCAAAAGGCCGCCGTCGCGGCGGACGAAGCGGCCTGCGGCGGCGTCCCAGCGGTCGACGTGGAAGCCCACGGTGCCCAGCTCCGACGTCGTGCTCCACTCCACGACGGCGCGCTGGCCGTCGGAGACAACCCGGAACGAGGCGATGGTGGCCAGGGTGACCTTCTGGGGGCGCTGGTATCCGAAGTCGACGCCGGGAGTCCCCGGGCTCAGGGAACCTTGCGTGTCGCCGCCGGTGGTCGAGGTCGTCCCCAGGAGCACGCTGTTCTCGTCGCTGACGGTCACGGTGTAGGTGCCGGACGGCAGGCTGCTGAACGAGTAGCTCCCGTCGGCGGCGCTCGCCGTGGTCGCCACCAGCTCGCCGGCGGCGTCGCGCAGGATGAGGGTGACGGCCTCGAGGCCGGAGCTGCCCTCGTCGGGGATGCCGTTGCCGTCACGGTCCTCCCACACGGTACCGGTGATGCCGGCCAGGGAGACGTTCTGGTAGCCGAAGTCGGCGCCGGTGACGCTCGACTCCGGGGTGGGCAGGATGGCGTTGCGCTGGGTGCCGGCGGCGTTGCCCCCGGTCTGCTGGTCGCTGCTGGTGGGGTTGAACCCGGCGAGCGCCCCCTGGGAGTCGTCCACGCTGACGAAGTAGACGCCCGGCGGCTGCCGGGTGAAGAGGTAGCGCCCGCCCGCATCGGTGACGGCGGTTCCCACCTGGGTGTCGACGGAGGAGTCGAACACCCCGTCACGGTCGGCGTCGCGCCAGAGGACGACGGTGACGCCTGCGAGGCCCGGCTCGCCGGCGTCCTGCGTGCCGTTGCCGTTGCCGTCGCTGAATACCATGTCGCCGATGGCGCCGTGCAGGGTGTAGCCGAAGCTGTTGACGCCGATGACGTCGGCCCCGGCGACGGTCACGGTGCGCTCGCCGGACTGTGCTGCAGAGGTCGTCGGAGTGTAGCCGGTGAGCACGCCGGCATCGTCAGCGATGCGCACCCGGTAGCTGCCGTCGGCGACGCCGTCGAACGAGAAACTGCCGTCGGGGGCGGAGAGGCTGGTGGCAATGACGTTGCCCCCGGCGTCCACGAGGTCGACGGTCACCCCGCTGCGCCCGACCTCGCCGCTGTCGCGGTAGCCGTCGCCGTCGGCGTCGTACCAGACACTGTCGGTGACCCGGTGGAGAGTCGGGTTGTGGAAGGCGAAGTCGGCGACCAGCAGGACGTCGCCTGCGTCGAGGTTGAGCACCGGTGTGGGATCCGCGATCGCCTGCGGCCCGTGGACCGAGACATAGCCGGTGAGCGCGCCGCTGCCGGTGGTTCCGTCGTGGTCGGTCACGTCGACGAAGTAGTCGTCGGGGTCGACGCCGGTGAACAGGTAGGTGCCGTCGGGTGCGGTGACGGTGGCCGCCACCTGGGGGTCGGTACCCGGCTCGAACGTGCCGTTGTGGTTGGCGTCCAGGTACAGGGCGAGGTGAACGCCGCCGATCCCCGGCTCGCCGGGATCGCGGATGCCGTCGAGGTCGGCATCGCTCCACACCAGGTGGCCCACCATGGCCTTGGAGGAGTCGGCGGCCACGTAGCCCACGTCGGCACCGCGGTAGGTCTCCCCTTCGCCGAGGGTGAACGATGCCGTGGGGTCCGGGCGTGTGACCGACGAGGTGAGCGACGACGGGACGGTGGCGTTGTCCACGTCGACCCGGTAGGTTCCCGCCGGCAGGCCGTTGAGCTCGAAGAGGTAGCCGCCGGTGGCATTGGTGGTGGTGGTGGCCATCACGCGGTCGTCGCCGTCGCCGAAGGTCCCGTTGGGCCCGGGGGAGACCAGGTGCACGGTGACGTTGGGAAGGCCCGGCTCGCCGGTGTCGACGACGCCGTCGTCGTCGAGGTCGTGCCAGACCCGGTCGCCGATGCGGGCGATGGGGACCGGGTCGGTGACCGAGGCCTCGGCAGGGATCGGCAGCGTGCTCGACCTCACCTCGGCGGTGTTGGTGATCTCGTTGATCCCTGCCGCCAGAGGATCGTCCACCGTGGCGTGGTAGGTGAGGGTGAGAATCTCGCCGGGCTGGAGGGAGTAGCCGTCGCCGGGGCTCACGAAGCTGGGTGGGTCGGAGGAGGGGGTGGTGACAGTCTGGCGCCCACCGCTGATGGTGAGGTTGTCAACCCAGAAGCGGTCGCGGTAGGCGGCGCTGAGGTGGTTGCTCGTGAGGAACCGCACCGCGAAGTGCGTCGAGATCATGTCAGGGTCTGTGACCGAGAAGTCGAAAGGCTGGTAGCTCCAGTCGGTACCTGATCCCGCGAAGCGTGCAATCGAGGTCCACGTCGGGTTGCCGGACTCGTAGTCGTTGCAGATCTGGAAATCGACCCAGTCGTTGCCGTTGTCGAAGCTGTCGCGACGGTAGTCGAAGCTGATGGTGATCGACGAGAACGACGATGTGTCGGCACCGCGAGCGATGGCGTTGTCCGAATTGCTCAGCGCCAGTCGGCTGTCCCCCTGGTCGTAGCCGATGACGATGTCACCCCCCGTCGGCGATCCCGGGTTCCCGTCACCGCTCTCGATCCAGGACACCGAGGTCCAGTCGAGGCTCCCGTCACTGTTGCTGTAGGACTGGCTGCTGAAGGTGTCGGCATAGGAGGCGACGGCCGGCCCGGTCACCTCGCCGCTCCCGGCCACGTAGCTGAGGCCGTCCGGGATGGTGTCGATCACGGAGATCCCGTCGAGGGTCGCCGACGCCGAGGACGAATTGGTGACGGTCACCGTGTAGGTCACGTCCTCGCCCCAGGTGAGCCCGGCGCCCGCCGACGAGGCCTTGGACACGTCGAGGGTGTTGTAGGTGTAGAAGACGTTGTCCGAGGGGCTGAAGGTCTCGGAGCGGGTGTTGGAGATCCCCGTCAGGGTGCGGGTGCCGGTCGCCTCCACGGTGTTGAGCGAGAGGTCGCCAGCGGCGAAGGTCCCGCTGGCCAGGGCGTCGAAGGTGACCACCAGGCTCTGGTGGGGCGCCATGGCGGCGGTGAAGGAGGTGCCGGCGCCCCAGCGGAGGCGCTCGCAGGTGGCGGCGGTGGTGTCCTCGCACTGCTGGCCACTGATGACCATGGGGTCGGAGGCGTTGGGAACCACCAGGCTGCCGTCGGGCATGATGATCGTGGTGGTGCCCGGCAGGTAGCTCCAGCCGGTGGGCAGAAGGTCCTCCACCACCACATCGTCCACGTCGAAGGCGAACGAGCGGGCGGTGAGCCGGAAGGTGGTGCTCTGACCGGTGCCCGCCGGCAGCACGGCGGGATCCACCGTCTTGTCGACGGTGAGCACCAGGTCCATCCAGGCCTCCAGCGAGGGCAGGCAGGTGTAGCCGAGGTCGAGCGAAGGGTTCGCTGCCGGCGCGGTGCGCGGGTCCTGGCCGTAGGCCGCGGCGATGGGCCGGTTGGCGCGCAGCCGCGCCCCGGTGAGGTCGTTGCCGATGGGCGAGTAGTAGCGCACGCTCTCGAGGCGGTCGAGACGGACGGTGTCCTCGGGGACGCCGTCACCGTCGATGTCGACGATCACCTCGGTGCCGTCTTCAACGGCGGTGATGAAGATCGGCGAATAGTTGCCGTCGGGGACGCCGTCGCCGTTCTGGTCGTCGGCTCCCGGCGCCCAGCCGATGAAGTACTCGTCCTGGAGGAGGCTCCTGGGCACCAGGCTGTAGCCCCAGTCGGCGGCGGAGTCGCCGTCGTCGATGACCGAGACCCCCCAGAAGGTGTCGGAGCCGGTGACCTGGACACCTGATCCCACCGGGACGTCGTGGCCGGAGACGGAGGTGTACGAGCGGGTCTGCTGGGCCGGGATGGTGCCGGTGCCGCTGCCCGAAAGATCCTCCCACTGGATCGTGAGGTCCTGATCGTGGGGGTTGAAGAGGAAGAGCTCGGTGGGCGTGGTCGGCGAGCTCTCGACCGGGGCGTAGTACGAGCGGTCCCACAGCGTGTCGGGGTAGGCGCTGAAGCCGCGCACCTCGTAGGTGGCGGTCTCGTCGGCGGCGATGTACTGCACCTGGAGCGGCGCCGAGCCGACGATCTGGTCACCGGTCTGCAGGTTGTAGCGGGTGTAGGCCTCGCCCTTTTGGAGGGTGGCCACCGGCGCGCCGTTGACGGTGACGGTGGTGTTGTCCTCGGTGGCCTGAATGAGGGCGTAGACCCGCCGGAACGACTGGTAGTAGCTCGGCCAGCCGGCGAGGTCCGCGCCGATGGGCGCCGTGTAGCTCTCGAGGAAGGGCCGCACCGGGAAGACCTCGAAGGCGAAGGCGATGACCACGCCGGAGACGCCGTCGATCTCCTCGGGGAAGGTGCCGCGGGTCACCACCACGCCGCCACCGGCCACGTAGATGAGGTCGCGGCCGTCGTAGCACGGCCCGCCGCCGCATGCCGTCATGCTGTTGCTGCGGGGAATGGGAACGTGGCGGCTGGTGAAGGTGTGGGTCTGGCCGCGGTTGATGACGACGACCTGGTCGGCGGTGGCGTCCGGGTCCTGGGGGTCGAAGGTGTAGCCGTTCTCCCAGTGGTCGTAGTACACCGTCACGTCGTTGGCCCAGGCGGTCACCGAGATGGCCGAGTACATGCCCTGGGCGGCGTTGACGTCGTTGCCCGAGATGTCCTGGAGGACGTCGTACATCGCGTCCTCGTCGCCGGGCACCACGAACTCGCTGTACCCCGCGGGCACCGCGGCCCGCAGGGGGCTGGCAAGGAGTGCCGCGAGGACCCCAACGGTCAGCGCGAGCCGATACCCTGCCGGCCGTCGGCGCGCACGCGCACCGGCATGCACAACCTGCATAATCAGGCCCGGTGCCTGGTCCATGACGTTCCTCCTCGAGATCTGCGCGGCGCCCTGCCCGCCCGCCCGGGGGCTGGCGGCCTCACAAGCTCCCAAGCGACACATGGCCCGGAACTTGCTCCTCACTTCAGGTTACCACGAATCGGCGCCTCCGGGGAGTCACGCACGCTCTCGAGAGGCCGCCGGAAACCACGGCACCCCCCGCTGCCCGCGAGACGGCTCGGGACGGGATGTGGTTCATCGATACCTCTTCGGCCTTCCACTGCTGCTCGACGCCCGCAGTAGGGAGCTGGTGAGACGTGCGGGCTAGCAGGAACCAGTCCGAGCCGCCGCAGCGGTTACGCGTCAGGCCGTCCCCGGCTGCCGGGCCACCTCCCGAGCTGGACGCCGCGGGCAGCACGCCCGGTGCTGTGACCTGATCCGCTGCCCCGGTGGGGCCTCGACAGGGACACTGTCGCGAGGTACTCTGGTGTCCACGAGCCCGGCCGCCACCCACGACGTGCGAGGCGCCACCGCACCGGGCTGAGACGGAGTGCCAAGGGTGACCAGGTCGAACGATTCCGCATCCTCCTCGTCAGACGAGAACCGGTGCCGGCCGGGCCGCAGGCCCTACCAGCCGCCGAAGATCCTCTCGCGCGAACCCCTCGAGGCCGTGTCCAGCGTATGCGCCCCTTCTCCTCCGGCCAAGGGCGACGTGGGCACCTGTCCGAGCGGCCCCATCTCCAGCTGAGTCTCTCCTAGCCCGAGTCGTCGAGCACACCCCAGAAGCCGACCCTGGGGGCGAACGTCAGCTGGCCGACCGGCACCCGTGCGGCGAGGTTGCTCACCACCTCGAGCAGGCGCGTGGCCCTGAAACCGTCGATGTTAACGAACGGCGCGCTCGTCACGAGCGCCGCCACAGCCGCCGGCAGCCCCACCGGATCCCAACGGTGGCGCGTCCCCTTTGCCAGCTGGCTCACCCCGGCGAGCGGGAAGCGGGCGCCCGCGCGTCCCAGGAGGCGGAGCTCACCGGCGAAAGGTGCCGCAACCACCTCGTACCCCTTCCCGACGGGCACTACGGCAGCGAGGTCGTCGCTCAGGACCTCGTGGCCCTCCTCCCGCGCCAGGAGGCTCAGTGTGGTCTTGCCCGCCCCGGACCGGCCCACGAACACCCTCGCCCGGTCGTCGCCCCCCACCGCGACGGCGCCGTGCAACAGGCAGCCGCCCATCTCGAGGAGGCGGTAGGCGGTCACCACGCGCAGGGCATTCTCGAGGGTCTCGGGAAAGCGGCCCTCGCGCTCCCATTCAGTCCAAAGGACTGCCGTCGGGGGATTCGGGAGGCGGATGAGCAGCAAGAGGTTGAGGCCCACTACCAGCACCTCGTGCCGGCCAAAATCGAGCTCGAGTCGGAACTCCCGCGGTCCCGCCTGCCACGGCCGAAACAGCGGCCTGGGCGGCCTGCAAACCTCGAACCGAACGTCGGCCTCCCCGGGTGCGGCCAGGAACGAGCCGAGATGCGCCTGCAAGCCGTCCAGCTGGCGACACGACAGCCCGTCGAGGCGGACCGTCCCCGCCGGCGTGAGCACAACCGCCGCGTGGCCGCCCCACGGCACCCGCTCGCCGCCGACCACCGCGGCCGCCGGACACATCAGGAACTCCGCTCCGAAGGTCACCGCCTCGCCATCCTGACCATCGCACCAGCCGCCCACACCAGGAACCTCCCTGCCGCCGCGACACGTCCGACCGGCGCCACCCCTCTCTCGAGGCGACCGATCACCTGCTCCGGCGCCACCGGCCCATCCACTCCCCGGTCACGGTCACCCCGGGTGACGAGGTACCATCGCCCCTCGCGACGGCGGTACCCCAGCACGCGGTGGAGCACAAGGCCTCCCTGCCTCGTCCGATACGCCACCACGTCCCCGATCCAGTAACGCGTCGCCGGCGCCACGACCACCCTGGCCCCATCCGGGATCTTCGGGGCCATGCAGCCGCCGCGAACTGTCACCGTGACGGGGCCCGAGGAGGCCAGGTCGGCCACGGCGTGGTTGCGGCGCTGTCCCGCCGGCGCGCAGCAGGGGTCGTGCTCGCCCATGTCGCGGATGGTAGCAGGTGGCGGCTCGAAGCGGCGCGCGCCGCCGCGATCCTCGGCGCGGGAGCCGCGCCGGCGCCAGTGGCAGCAGATCCTCGAGGCTGAGTGCTCCTGAGACTGCGAGGGCGCCCCGGCAGCGGGTGACCGGCCCTCCGGAGGGAGCGGCAACCGCCGCTTGGCACGCCTCGAGATGCATCCTATTCTTGACGGGGGACCTGCTCGTGACTCGACTCGACACCACCGTGGAGTACCGCCGTCTCGACCGCCGGCAGCTGCTGCGCGACTGGGGCCGCCCGGCGGCGTTCATGCTGCTGCTCGGCGGCGCCGGGGTCCTGCTCGCCGGGCGCGAGGGCCGGCACCGCGCCGCCCCCGCCGACGCCCCCGCGCCGCGCCCCCGTGACTGGCGCGTCGACCCCGGCGCCACAGGGCGGCTGGCGGCGGCGCAGGGCGCCGGCCCGGTTGCCAACCTCGGCCGCGCCCTCGCCGCCCTCGGCGGCATGGCGGCCTTCATCCGGCCGGGCGAGAGCGTCGTCCTCAAACCCAACGCCGCGT
This sequence comes from uncultured Acidobacteriota bacterium, assembly GCA_963844845.1. Taxonomy (GTDB): domain Bacteria; phylum Acidobacteriota; class Thermoanaerobaculia; order Thermoanaerobaculales; family Sulfomarinibacteraceae; genus CAWJPW01. Next base: position 370,825 of record CAWJPW010000003.1, on the reverse strand, counting down.
GGGACCGCGCCCCCGAGCAGGCCGCAACCACCAACCCCGAGCTGATCGGCGAGCTGGTCCGCCTCTGCCTGGCCGCCGGCGCCTCCGAGGTGGTCGTGGCCGACGTCACCTGTCACGACCCCGGGCGCGCCTTCAACCACTCGGGCATCGCGGCCGCGGTCCAAAAGGCGGGCGGTCGCGTCGCCCACCAGCACAACGCCGGGTTCGTGGAGCTCGATCTCGGCGGTACCACGCTGGGCCGCTGGCGGGTACTGCGCCCCCTCGCCGAGGCCGACCGGGTGATCAACGTCCCCATCGTCAAGCACCACTCGCTGTCCGGCGCCACCCTGGGCATGAAGAACTGGATGGGAGCGGTGGACGGGCCGCGCTCGCAGATGCACCAGCGCATCCACCTGGCGGTGGCAGAGCTGGCGGCCGCCCTGCGGCCGACCCTCACGGTGGTGGACGCGACCCGGGTGCTGACCGGCGGCGGGCCCACCGGCGGCTCGCTGGACCTGGTCCGCCACGCCGACGCCATAGCCGTGGCCACCGACCCGGTAGCCGCCGACGCCTGGGGAGGCGAGCAGCTCGGCCTCGAGGCTCCCCGTCTGCTCCACCTGGCCATCGCTCAGCGCCTGGGCCTCGGCTCCCCGGACTGGCGCACGCTCCAGGTCGAGGCATGATGCGGCTCCACACGCGCCACCTCCGCCTCGTCAGCCAGACGCTCTTCGTCCTCCTTTTCCTCGCCCTCTTCTGGCTCCTGGCCGAGCCCCGGGCAACGGGCGAGCTGGCATCGGCGCTGCTCGCCCTCGATCCCATGACCCCTGTCTCCACCGCCCTCGCCGACTGGACGGTGCCGCGCTGGGCCTGGCTCGGCGTCGTGGTGCTCATCGTCACCGCCCTGCTGGGCCGCGTCTTCTGCGGGTGGGTATGCCCCCTGGGGGCGCTCCAGCAGCTCAGCTCGTGGCTCGCCGGGCCGCGCGCCCGCATGCGCCGCGACCGCAACCGCTACCGCCGCTGGTTCGCGGCCAAGTACCTGGTGCTGACGGGGGTCCTGGTCATGGCGGCTCTGGGCTCGCTGCACGCGGGCTGGCTGGCCCCCCTGCCACTGCTGCACCGCGGCGTCGCCTCCGGGCTGCGTCCGCTGTGGCACGGCGGCCTCGCCCCGGGCGGCTGGGTGGCCTTCGGCCTGCTCGCCGGCATTCTCCTGGCCTCGGCGGTGATGCCGCGCTTCTACTGCCGCGCGGTGTGCCCCACCGGTGCGCTTCTCGGTCTGGCCGCTCGGCTCGCTCCCTTCCGCATCCGCCGCGGCAACTCCAGCTGCACGAGCTGCAACCTCTGCCTCATGGCCTGCCAGGGGGCCGACGAGCCCCTCGGCGACCACCGCGTCTCAGAGTGCCACGTGTGCCTCAACTGCCTGGATGCCTGCGGTGAGGGAAGCCTCACGTATGCCGGGCCACAGCCCGCGCCGCCGCCGGTCCCTGCCCTCGATGTCGGCCGCCGGCGCTTTCTTCTCACCGTCGCCGGCAGCGCCGTCTTCGTGCCGGTGCTGCGCCTGGCGGGCAGCGGCGGCGCCGCCGCCGCTCACGACGCCATCCGTCCTCCCGGCTCCCTCGCCGAGGACGCGTTCCTCGCCCGCTGCATCACGTGTGGCGCGTGCGCCGCCTCCTGTCCCACCGGCGCCCTGGTGGCCGACGTCGGCCGCAGCGGCGTGGACGGCCTCTTCACCCCGGTGCTGGTGGCCCGGCGCGGCTGGTGCGAGCCCTCCTGCACCCGCTGCGGCGAGGTCTGCCCAACCGGCGCCATCGCCGCGGTCTCCGCCAAGTCCAAGCAGGCCATCGGCGGGCCTGCCGAGGTGCGCATCGGCACCGCCTTCCTCGACCACGGGCGCTGCCTGCCGTGGGCCATGGAGACGCCGTGCATCGTCTGCGAGGAGATGTGCCCCACCTCGCCCAAGGCGATCTGGCTGGAGACGGTGGAGATTGCCCGTCACGACGGCCGCCGCGTCACCGTGCAGCGTCCCCACGTACGCCCCGAGCTGTGCACCGGCTGCGGTCTGTGCGAGAACCGCTGCCCGGTGGGCGCGCGGGCGGCGATTCGGATCTCCTCGGTGGGCGAGTCCCGCGACCCCTCCAACCAGCTCCTGCAGCAGGCGATCGGCGCACGCTCATGAGTGCGATCAGGCACCCGGGAGACACTCCTCGTCAAACTAGCGTATGGTGTGGAGGAACGGGGAGTTGAGCTTCCGGGAGGTCGCTCCTCCGAACTTTCGAAGCGCCGCGCCTTCAACAGGAGGCATGCTTGGACCAGCACCATCACGACCCAAAGAAAACCGTTCGCTCAAGGCAGGACAAACATCTGCCCGACGACAGCTACCGCGTGCTCGTCGAGCACGCGCGCGACGTGATCTTCAGCCTCGACCCCGAGGGCCGCTTCGAGGCCCTCAACCCGGCGTTCACCACCGTCACCGGCTGGCCGGTAGAGGCATGGCTCGGCCGCCGCTTCGATGAGCTCGTCGTCGCGGAGGACCGTGTCGCCGTCGAGGCGGAGTTCGTAAATGCCCTTCGGCGCGGCCCTGATCGGCTCGTCGACCTGCGGCTGCGTCGTCCCGACGGGCTGCTGGTCTTCGTTGAGGTGACCGTCCGCGCTGTGCCGGAGATCGACCCGGTGGAGTCCATCATCGGGATCGCCCGCGACATCAGCGAGCGCCGTCTGGTCGAACATCGCCTGAGAAACAGCGAGGAGCGCGCCCGCGTGCTGGTGGAGCACTCCCCCGAAGCCATCGTCGTCACCGACGTGGACACGGAGCTCTTCATCGAGGCCAACCCCCGCGCCGAGGCCCTCTTCGGGCTGCCGCGCGAGAGACTTCTCGAGCTGGGACCGGCGGACATGAGCCCTGCGAATCAGCCCGAGGGTCCGTCCGAGGAGGTTATCGTACCGCTCCTGCGTGCCGCCCTGGCCGGCGAGGTGGCGACCTTTGAGTGGATCCACCGAAACGCGGCCGGCGAGGAGATCCCATGCGAGGTCCAGCTGGTGCGCCTGCCCGACCCACACCGCCAGCTCGTATACGGCAGCATCCGCGACATCCGCGGGCGCCGCCGACTGCAGCAGCGCCTGGTACACGTCCAGAAGATGGAAGCGGTGGCCCGCCTCGCCGGCGGAATCGCCCACGACTTCAACAACCTCCTCCAGGCGATCCTCGGGCTCAGCGAGGTGATGGAGGCCCGCGCCGCCGCCGACGAACCCCTCGGGGACTTCCGGCGGGGGATCCGCCAGCACGTCGAGCGCGGCGCCGCCATGGTGCGTCAGCTCCTCCTCTTTGCCCGTCGTGAGGCACCGCGACCAGCCAAGCTCGACCTCAACGAGGTGGTAGACGGCGCCCTCGCCCTCGCGCGCCGACTCGTCCCCGCCTCCGCCAGCCTCGACGTCGAGACCACCGCGGCCGAGCTTCTTGTAGAGGGCGACCGCCGCCAGCTGGAGCAGGCCCTGCTCAACCTGGTGGTCAACGCCGCCGAGGCCATGCCCGGCGGAGGCTGTATCACGATCCGGACCGCGCGGGTCGACGACGAGCGCGCGGCCCTCGAGGTGGCCGACCACGGCCATGGCATCGGGCCTTCAGTGCGGTCGCACCTCTTCGAGCCGTTCTTCACCACCCGGGGCGTCGAGCACAACGGTCTCGGCCTCGCCGTGGTCCACGGCATCGTCGGCGAGCACCACGGCGCAGTGGAGGTCGAAAGCACAGTCGGGAAGGGAACCACCTTCCGGGTGCTGCTGCCGCTGGCCGGCTCCGGGGCCTTCCCGGGGGTGGCGAGCGAGGCCGCGACGGAGGACGGCTCCGGTCCTGCCCAGCCTGCGGATCGCGAGACGGCGATCCGGGTGCTGCTGGTGGAGGACGAGCCCGCCGCCCGCGCCGGGCTCACCGAGATGCTCGCACTGGCGGGCTACGAGGTGGCCGCGGCGGCAGACGGCGCCGAGGCTCGTCATCTCGCCGCCACGCAGCCATTCAACCTGCTCCTCAGCGACGTGATGCTCCCGGACGCGAGCGGCACCGAGCTCGCCGCCGAGCTCCGGGCGGTCCACCCCGGTCTCCGACTCATCCTCATGTCGGGGTACCCCAAGGAGGAGCTCCTGGACGACGCCGCCGCCGGCCGTGCCCACTTCCTGCAGAAGCCCTTCGCCTTCGCCGCCCTCACCCACGCAATCCGCACGGCCCTCGCCGACGACTGACGCTCCGCTCTACACTGAGGCGTGGTCGCCACGGGCACTCCCCTGACCATCCCCGGGCCCGGCGGGACCCCGCTGGCGGGCCGTCTCCACCTGCCGCCCGACCGCTCCCTCCGCCGTGCTGTGGTGGTCGCGCACGGCATGCTCAGCTCCAAGACGAGTGCCAAGCACACCGCGATCTGCGATGCCCTGGCCTCAGCCGGAGTCGCCGCTCTGCGCTTCGACTTTCGCGGCCGCGGAGACTCCCCGGGGCGCCTCGCCGATCTCACCGTGAGCGGCGAGGTGGACGACCTGCGAGCCGCCGCGGGACGATTGCGGGAGCTGGGAGCAGAGCAGCTCGCCGCAGTGGGCTCCTCTTTGGGCGGAACGGTGGCGATCCTCCTGGCCGCCGCCGACGGTGGCCTCGCCGCCCTCGCCACCGCCGCCGCCCCGGCGCGACTGCCACGGGCGCCTCGCACCACCTGGGACGACACGGGCGAGCAGGTGAGCCCCGCCTTCTTCGCAGACGCGGCGACCCACGACGTCCTCGCGGCCGCGGCCCGGGTCGCCTGCCCGTGGCTGGTGCTGCACGGGGCCGCCGACCCGGTCGTGCCGGTCGAGGACGCCCGCGAGCTCGCCGCCGCCGGCACCACCACCCGCCTCGAGATCCACCCCGACGCCGGCCATCGCTTCGCCGAGCCCGACGAGCAGGCATGGCTGGTGGAGCGGATCAGGGAGTTCGTGGCGGCAGCGCATCGCCGCTGACAGCGGCGGGGGAGCACTGCAGGCCATCTCCGGGGTGATACCCTGAGTCCCTGTCCGCTACCCGGAGGCCGCCCATGCCAACCTGTCGATCACCGTATGTCCTCGCCCTCGGCGCCCTGCTTGTCCTCGCTGCCGGCTGCGCCACCTCGTTCTCGCCCCGGTCGGTGCGCGCCGAGGTGGCACGGCAGACCGGTGTCGAGCCCCAACGCGCCTTCGAGCTGGAGCTGGGGCACGCCACCCTGGCGCTGACCCGCCAGCTGGTCGCGCCCGGTCGCGACGGCGCGCTGCCGCTCGCCGGCCTCGACCGCCTCGAGCTCGCGGTGTACACGCTCCCCGCCGGAGCCCGACCGGTGGACTTCACCCGCATCCCGGTGCACGGCTGGGAGCCCACCGTCCGCGCCGCCACGGCCACCGGCTCCACCGTGGTGCTGGTGCGCGGCTCAGGCGAGCGCCTCGGCGACGTGGTGCTGATGGCGGCGGGCGCTGACAACGCCATTTACGTCCGCCTCCGCGGCGACCTCGCGCGGCGGCTGCCCGAGGCGCTGGGCGCCGCGGTGTCGAGCGGCGGGGTCGGCGGGCTCCAGCGCCAGCTCACCGCGCTGGGTGGCGGCGCCGCTGGCCAGTGAGGGGCTCCGCCGGATGACCCGCGTGCTCGACGAGCTGGTGGCCCTGCTCTCGCTGGAGAAGATCGAGGAGACCATCTTCCGCGGCGCCAGCCAGGATCTCGGCTTCGGGGCGGTGTTCGGCGGCCAGGTCATTGGCCAGGCCCTTTCGGCCGCGGAGCAGACGGTGGCCCCCGAGCGCAGCGTCCACTCCTTCCACTGCTACTTCCTGCGCCCCGGCGACGCCCGCCGGCCGGTGGTCTACGACGTCGACCTGGTACGCGATGGCCGCAGCATCACCACCCGACGGGTCAAGGCGGTGCAGCGGGGCCGGCCGATCCTCTTCATGGCCGCCTCATTTCACATCCATGAGGACGGGCTCACACACCAAGACCCCATGCCCGATGTGCCGCCTCCGGAGGCCCTCGAGCCGGAGAGCGAGTTCGCCCGCCGTCACCGGGACCTCATTCCCGAAGCCATGCGCGAGACCTTCACCCGCGACGCCGCCATCGAGATCCGGCCGGTGGAGCGGATGGACCCGGTGCACCCGCGGCCCATGCTGCCGCGCCGCCTGGTATGGCTGCGCGCCGCCGGTGAGCTCGCCGACGACCCGCGCGTGCACCGCTACCTGCTCGCCTACGCCTCCGACTTCAACTTCCTGGTCACCGCCCTGCAGCCGCACGGCCGGGTGTTCTGGGACGGCGGCCTCAAGCTCGCCTCCATCGACCACGCCATGTGGTTCCATCGCCCTTTCCGCTGCGACGACTGGCTGCTCTACGCGGTGGACAGCCCCAGCGCAGCCGCGAGCCGGGCCCTCGTGCGCGGCCAGATCTTCACCCGCGACGGCCGCCTGGTGGCGTCGACCGCCCAGGAGGGCCTGGTCCGGGAGCGTCCCCCGGGCTGACTCAGGCTTCAACGCTCGGGCCGGGCCGCCAGCGGGAGTCGACCGTCGCCGGGGTCCTACCGCGGGCCGGGCCGCGATCCGTCGGCCCGCCACCCATCCGGCAGCTGGTCGTCGGCGAAGAGACCCAGGGCCGTCACGACCTGGACCTCCCGGCTGAGGTCGCCGAGGATGCGCACCTCCGGCGGCGGCGCCACCTTGACCAGCATCGGCGTCATCACCACCCGGTCCGCCATGGCGCGCTCCGGCGCTACGACGACGTCGATGATCTCCACCCGGTGACGGCCCTGGAGATACCGGGTGCACAGCCCGTGCAGGTTGGCGAGGGCCAGGATCGAGCTCGGCGTCCCCCCCGACACGTAGAGACGGAGGACGACGACGGGCTCGCCGCCGGAGCTCGAGGGCAGATCGGCGCCGGCCATCAGTCTGCTTCCGGTCCGGGCCCGCCGGAGGCCCCGATGTCCGGGGGCGGCGCCGGGCCGCCGCTCTCGTCCGGCTCGTCGCCACCGCGCAGTTCGGACAGGTAGGCCTTCGCCCTGGACATCTCGCTCCGGCGGTCTGCCTCCTCCTCGGCGAGCTGGTTCATTTCGGCCCGCTTCACCGCGAGTCGGGCGCGGATCGCTGCAATCTGCGCCTCGGCCTCGGCTGCTGCCTGCTCGAACTCCGGCCCGCGGCGCGCGAGCTCGGCCCGCACCCGCTCGATCGCCCGCTCGTCGGCGCGCTCCTTCTCCCAGCGGGCGGTGCCCAGCAGCACCTCGCCTTCGGCCATGTAGGCATCCTCGATGTGCACACCGCGGTCGCTCAACACCAGCTCGCGCATCTGGTTGGAGTGCTCGCTGCCGCGGCTCTTGATGATGGAGATCGTCCGATTGCGCTCGCCCCCATGCAGGACGTAGGCAAGGTGCATCCAGGTGTCCACCTGGGTCGACATGTGCACCGGGGTGCGCTCTTCGGGCGAGAGGGCGTCGGGCCCGCTGATCAGGCTCGAGCACACCACCGTGACTCCCCGTTGCTTGGCATGCTGGAGCAGGCCCAGGGTGGAGCCGATGGCGGCCACCTCGCCGCCCGACTTGGTGATCGCCGACAGCGGGTCGATCACCAGGTGGCGTGGCTGGAACTCGTCGAGGACGCCGATGAGCGCGGCCACGTGCCCCTCGACGCTGCGCGCCTCGACGCGGTGGCCCTCCATGTGGAGCAGGCCGGACTCCTGGTGAGGCCCCAGGTCGATCCCCACCGAGCGCAGGTTGCGCGCGATCTGCGCCGCCACCTCGTCGAAGCTCAGGTACAGCACCCGCTCGCCGCGGCGGCAGGCCGCGGCGGCGTAGGCGCCGCACAGGGTGGTCTTGGCGGTGCCGGGCACCCCGGTGATGAGCACGCTGGAGCCGCGGAAGTAGCCCCCGCCCAACATGACGTCGAGGCGCGGCACGCCGCTGGAGACCCGCTCGTCGGAGACGGGGTGGTCCATCAGCTCGGGCCCCACGCCGGGCAGGTCGACGCCGCGCTCCCCGATCACCATCGGCACCTCGTTGCCGGCGAAGCCCGAGCCCCGGTACTTGACCACCCGGAGAGTGCGCAGCGACACGCGCTCGTGCAGCTCCGTACGCAGGCTGATGACGCAGTCGGCCATGAACGGCATGAACTCGTGCCGCGCCACCGTCACCGCCTCGGGGGTGGCCGCGTGGGCGGTGACGACGCCGGTGAGGCCGCGCTGCGTCAGCCACTGGTGCAGGCGGACCAGCTCGCGGCGCTCCAGGCTCGAATCGTCGAGCAGCGAGAGGGGCGCGTCGAGGCCGTCGAAGACCACGCGCGTGGCGCCCATCTGCTCGACCACGGCCCCCACCGCGGCGAGCAGGCCGGTGAGGTCGAACTCGCCGGCGATCACCGTCGCGGCCGGGATTTCGGCGTCGACAAGACGGAGCATATCCTCACCGAGCTCGTCCAGGCCCCACTTGAAACCGGCGGCATGGGCACGCACGTGGTCGGTGGGCTCCTCGAGGGAGACGTACACCCCCGGCTCGCCGTAGAGCCGCGCACCGTTCACGGCTATCTGCAGCGACAGCACCGTCTTGCCGCTCCCCGCCCCACCCACCAGCACGGTCGTCCGACGGGCCGGGAGCCCTCCCCCGGTGATTGCGTCGAGGCCCGGGATGCCGGTTGGGGCCTTGAGCACCTGCGGCGGGCGGCGGTCGTCGTCGTCGTGATCGGCCATCATCATCCCCCGATCGTTTCAGCCAGGGCGGCGTTGAGCTCGGCAGCCAGCGCCGCCATCTCGAACGGCTTCTGCAAGAAGTGCACGCCTTTCATTGGTTCCCCATCCTGCCGGGGCGTAGCCGGACATCATGACCACCGCGAGCGCCGGCTGGTGGGCGCGCAGCCGCTCGGCCAGTTCGGCGCCCGACATCCCCGGCAGCGAGAGGTCGGTGAGCAGGAGGTCGTACGACCCCTCGGCGGCCAGAGCCTCCTCGGCGCTGGCTACCGCCGTCACGTCGTGACCCAGCAGGCTCAGGATCTCGGCGAGCCCGTCGCGGATCGACGGCTCGTCCTCCACCAGCAGGAGGCGGGCGCGGGCGGCGGCCGCAAGCGGCGGCGGCTCCTCCCCCTGAGGGACGCTCGGGCTCGGTCCTTCCGGAAGCACTACCCGAAACGTGGTTCCCCCCCCGTCGCCACTTTCGACCTCGATCACCCCGCCGCTGCGGGTGACGATGCCGTGCACCACTGCGAGGCCGAGGCCGGTGCCGCGGCCCACCTCCTTGGTGGTGAAGAAGGGCTCGAAGATGCGCCCACGGAGCGCCTCGGGAATGCCGCAGCCGGTGTCGCTCACCTCGAGGACAACGCTCTCGAGCCGGTTGCCGGTGCGCAGCCGCAGGCAGCCGCCTTCGGGCATCGCATCGCCGCCGTTCACGGCCAGGTTCATGATCACCTGCTCCAGCAGCCCGCGGTCGGCCACGACGGTCGCCGGGGCGGCCTCGAGCCGGCTCTCCACGGCGATGTTGTCGGGCAGCAGGCGCTGCAGCAGCCCCGCCGAGCTCCGCACGACCTGGTTGAGGTCGCAGATTTCGACCCTCGCGTCGTCCCGCCGCGAGAACACCAGCAGCTGGCGGGTGAGCCCGGCGCCGCGGCGCACGAGGTCGTCCATCTCGGTGAGTTGCCGGCGCGTTGTCTCCGAGATCTCGGGGCTGTTGGAGACTGCGCCCACCACAGCCAGCATGCCCTGGAGCAGATTGTTGAAGTCGTGGGCGATGCCGCCGGCGAGGCGGCCCACGGCCTCCATGCGCTGGGCATGGGCGAGCTGCTCCTGGAGAGAGACCTCCGCGCTCACGTCCCGCTTGGTGCACACGAAATTGACAACCTCGCCATCCCCGCCGTGCACCGGGAAGATCGTAGAGTCCTCCTCGAAGAGGGCCCCGTCCTTGCGGCGGTTGACCATGTGACCGTGCCAGATCCCGCCACCCAGGATCGTCTCCCACATCTTGCGGTAGAAGGCCTCGCCGTGGCGTCCGCTCTTGAGGATCGAGGGACGACGCCCCACGACCTCGTCGCGTCCGTACCCGGTGATCCGCTCGAAGGCGGAGTTGACGAACTGGATCACGCCGTCGCGATCGGTGATCAACACCGCTTCGGCGGACTGCTCCACGGCGGCGGCGAGAAGGCGCCGGCCGGCCTCCTCGGCGTGGCGCTCGGTGAGGTCGCGAACGATGCACAGGACAACGTCCGCGCCGTCCACCACGACGCCGCGCGAGCTCACCTCCACCGGGATGAGCCGGCCGTCCCTGTGCCTGTGCACAGCCTCGAAGAGCCTGTCGCTGGACTGCGCCGCTCGCTGCTTGTCCGTCAACGACACTCCGGGGTCGACGCTCCAGAGATCCGCGATCGTCATGGTGCACAGCTCGTCCCGGCTGGCGCCGTAGAGCTCCCCGGCCGCGCGATTGGCCTCGATGATGCGTCCGTCCTCGCGAATCATGAGGATGGCGTCGCGGGCGTGCTCCACCAGGGTGTCGAGGCGACGCAGGTACTCTTCGGCGCGACGGGCACCAGTGATGTCCTCCACCACCCGCACCCAGAACGCCGGATTGCCGCCTTCGTCAGACACCACCGAACCCCATACCCGGACCCACACCATGCCGCCGTCGCGCCGGCTGTAGCGCTTCTCGATCACGAACGAGCGCGGGCTCCCGTCTTCCGGGTCTTCGGCCGCCTCGCGCTCGCGGGAAAGGTCGTCGGGCCAGCTGACATCTGCCTCCGTTCGCTCGAGCAGCTCCCCCTCGGAGTAGCCCAGCATGCGGCAGAGCGCGGGGTTCGCCGCGGTGAAGCGGTCGTCCTCTACCGATGCGATCGCGATCCCCACGCCGCTCTCCTCGAAGACCGCGCGAAAGCGCGCCTCGCTGGCGGCCAGCGCACGACGCGCCGCGGCCCGCTCCCGCCGGTCCGCCATGGCTCGCAGGGCGAAGCCCAGGTTATCGGCCAGCTCTTCCAGCAGCTGCACACTCTCCTCATCGAAGGCGCCGACCACCACCGAGTACACGGCCAGCACACCGTAGAACTGCTCGCCGATTAAGATCGGGGCGGCGGCCCCCGCCTTGAAGCCGGCGCCGGTGCCGGCCTCCCGCCACGGTGCCACCTGCGGGTCGGTCTCCCAGTCCTGGACCACCACGGACCGGCGTTCTCGGGCCGCGATGCCCGCGAGGCCACGGCCCTGGTCGGAGTCATCGAGACGCACCCGGAGGTACTCGGCGTACGCCAGCGCCGCCGGCGTTGCGGCGGCTTGCGCGTAGATCTCCAGCTCACCGGGAGAGCGTCCCGGGCCAACCACCCAGGCCAATGTGAGGTCGCCCTCCTTCACCAGGACGGAGCAGGCCTCGCCGAGCAGACGATTGCCGTCGGCCTCGCGCACCATGAGCTGGTTGATGTCCGAGACCGTGCGCAACAGGGTGTGCAGCCGCTGGATGCGCTCCTCCGCCGTCCGGCGGGCGCTGATGTCCCGCACCACCGCAACGAGGCCGTGTTCGCCGGGCAGCCGCACCCGCCTGACGCTCACCTCCGCTGGAAACGTCGCACCGCCTCCACGTTTCTGCACGGTCTCAACGATGGCCCCGTCCTCTGCTCCGAGATGCGCATGGAGCGCCTCTGCGTCGATCTGCGCCTCCACCGCAAAGAGCTCGGAGAATGCGGCACCGAGGAGCTCCCCCCGTGAGCGCCGGTACATCGCCTCGGCCTGCTGGTTGCAGGCACTGATGACCCCCACCTCGTCAACGAAGAGAACGGCGTCGTGGGCCTGGTCGACGACCAGGGCGAGGCGCGTCTCGGAGCGCGCGCGGACGAGCGCCTCACGGAGGCGCTGCCGGCGCCGAAGCAGGAGCCCAACTCCCGACAGGGCGGCGAGCCCCATCAAAGCCTGCACCAGCACCCGGGTCCGCCATGCGCGGAACTCAGCCAGCGCCTCGTGACGGTCGATCTTCACCACCAGGCCCCAGGGCGCCTGGGTGAGGCGCCGGGTGGCGGCGAGGATGGGAACGCCCCGGTAGTCCGTGAACTCCCCGAAGCCCCGCTCCCCCGCGAGGGCATGGCGGGCCGCGAAGTCCCTGTCGGTCAGCGACCGCCGAGTCGAGAGGGCGGGCTCGCCCCCGAACCGGAGCGGGCTCAGGAAGACCGCCGTGTCCCCGTCACGCCGCATCAGCACCGCCTCCATGGTGTCGGAGGGCAGCGAGTGAGGCCGCAGCGCGGGGTAGAGCCAGGCTGTCGGGTCCATGACCAGCAGAACGAAACCGGCGGCCGCCGAGCCCGTGGCGTCACCGGTCACCAGCGGCGCCGCCACCCCTACCCTAGGTACACCGCCATGGAGGCCGAGATCGATCTCCACCTTCCGGCTCGCCGCGGATCGCTCGACGAGGGCGGCGAGGAAGTCATCGGGTGGTCCGCTCCCCGGCGTCGCCTCGAGGATTCGGCCCTGGCGGTCGAGCAGCCAGAGATCCTCGTAGCCGAATGCCGTCTCCATGACCGCCATCACCACCTCGATGTGACCACGATCGGAGCCGTGCGCGGAGCCGCCCTCCCGGCTCGGGCCTGCATCCTCGGCTAGCAGCCCTCGCGCCTCCGCGGCGACCACCAGGGCGTCGCCCTTGCGCTCGCTGAGCCAGCGGTCCACCGCGTTGACCCGGTCGCCGGCCATCGCCGTGAGGGCAAAGCGCCAGTGTCTCTCCTGCTCCCGGAGTTCGGCGGGGATGACCCTGGCAAGAAGCCACCAAGCGATGACGGCGACAGCGGCCAAAGCGAGACCTCCAAGCGCAACTCGGCGCTTGCGCGTCGGAATCGTCGCCGCTCGGCCGTCAGCATAGTTAGGTCTGAGCACAAGTCCCTTCGGGAACCTTCAGACAGGTTGCTAGACTGGCTTTTTGTCTTCCACTAAATATGATACGTCTTCGCGGCTTATAGGTCGAGCAGAGATTGTAAAGGATTCTCCTTGTCTTGAGGCGCTCCAGCTCTCGCAACCCTTCGCCGCCCTGCAGCCGCACGGCCTGGTGTTCTGGGAAGGCGGCCTCAAGCTCGCCTTCATCGACCACGCCATGTGATTCCATCGTCCTTCCGCTGTGACGAGTGGCTGCTCTATGCAGTGGACAGCCCCAGCGCAGCCGCGAGCCGGGCTCTGGTGCGCGGCCAGGTCTTCACCCGCGAAGGTTATTTGGACTGCATATCTCACCAGTGTCTGCTGCGGCGTCGGATACGCCGCAATCTGAGATACTTTCTTGGACTCGCTCGGTCCCAGCCCACGCCGCCCGCTATGCGGGCCCAAACCTGCGGCTTGACCGGACCTGCGGTCCGGGGCGCGGGTCCCTACGTACTTGCAGTACGCTTCCCTCGCTCGTCCTGCGAAAGTACCCCTTCCCACTACGTCTCAGACGCCTCGCGACGACCCCTGGTAAGAAATCCAGGCTGGTGGCGTCCACCGCCCAGGAGGACCTGGGCCGGAAGCGCCGGGGCTGACCGCCGCTCACGCTCGAGTCCCGCCAAGCGCCCCCTGAACGCGGTCGAGAAAACGGTGGTGATGACGCCCCGAGAGCCGGAGGAGATGGCCGACGTGCCGCTTGGCGAGATCCTCGATGAAGGCCCACACCAGGCAGTATCCCCAGACCAGACCCACCGTGAACCAAGGGATCGGCGCCACCAGGAGGCCGAAGCCGACGATGGCGACCGCCAGCGCCTGGGTGACGAGCACCGCGCCGAGCAGCACCGGCGCCGGGAACGGGCGTGCCAGCCAGCTCCCGCGGGTGCGCACCACCAGCAGCGTGAGGTGCCCCGCCACCGCCAGCTTGAGGTAGATCAGCGACTGCAGCTCGGGCAAGGAGAGGTGGAGGAGCAGCTTGCCGATGAGCAGCATCCCGAAGGTCTCGACGACCCCGATGACGCCCAGCACGGTGGCCAGGATGAGCACCCGGCGCATGTCCCAGCGCACCGGCCGCGGGTCGAGGAGCGTGTTGTCGTAGGCGATGGTGAGGATCGGCAGGTCGTTGAGGAGCGCCAGCAGGATGATCATCACCGTGCTGATCGGATAGAAGTTGAAGACCACCATGGCGAGCACCACGAAGATCATGATCCGGACGGTCTCGGTGATGCGGTAGACGGCGTAGCTGGACATCCGCTCGAAGATGCGGCGGGCCTCCTCCACCGCGCCGATGATCACCTCGAGCCCCGGCGCGGTGAGCACCAGAGCGGCGGCCGCCCGCGCCGCGCTGGTCGCCCCCGACACCGCCACTCCGACCTCAGCCTGCTTGAGGGCCGGGGCGTCGTTGACGCCGTCGCCGGTCATGGCGACCAGGTGGCCCCGCTCCTGCAGTGCCTTGACGATGGCGTACTTGTGCTCTGGAAACACCTGGGCGAAGCCGTCGGCAGCCTCGATGGTGGCGGCATCGACCCCAGGGCGCAGCCGCTCGCCGCCGTCCTCCGCCGTGAACAGCTGGTCGGCGGCAAGAAGGTCGGTCCCGAGCCCGAGCTGGCCAGCGATCTCCCCACCGATGGCGAGGTTGTCGCCGGTGACCATCTTGACGGCGATGCCGTGCTCACGCGCCCGTCTGATCGTCTCGGCCGAGTCCGCACGCGGCGGGTCGAACAACGGCAGGACACCGAGCAGCCGCCAACCACCACCGGGGACGTCGGCCCGCGCCACACCGAGAGTCCTGAAGCCGCGGCGGGCGAGCTCGGCGACCTGCTCCTCGGCCTCGCCCCGATCCGCACCGCGGACGCCGCACAGGTCGAAGATCACCTGCGGTGCCCCCTTGGTGACTCTCAGTGGGTCGCCATCGGGACCCACATAGCTCGCCTCGGCTCGTTTGCTCACTGGATCGAAGGGGACCAGGTCCGTCCGGCGGAAGCCCGCGCGCCGACCGGGATCATCGAGGGCACCGAGCACCGCGAGGTCGATGGGGTCGTCGTTCCCCTCGTCGCAGGCCAGGGCGCCGGCGAGCAGCAGCTCGTCGGCGGCCGCCCCGTCCATGGGCACCGGCTCGCCCAGGGTCAGGCGGTTCTCGGTGAGGGTGCCGGTCTTGTCCGAGCAGAGCACGTCGACGCCGGCGAGCTCCTCCACCGACTGGAGCCGTGCGACGATCGCCTTCATCCGCGAGAGCTTGAGTGCGCCGAGGGCCATGGTCACCGAGAGCACCGCCGGCATCGCGACCGGGATCGCAGCGACCACCAGAATGAGCACGAACTGAAATACCTCCAGGAACGAGTCGCCGCGTGCCAGCTGCGCCAGGACCAGCACCGCAGCGAGGCCCAGGCTGATGTAGACGAGGAAGTCACCGATGGTGAGCACCGCCCGCTGGAAGTGGGAGACGGCTCCGGCACCCTCCACCAGCTTGGCGGTGCGCGCGAAGCGGGTGCCGCCGCCGGTGGCCGTGACTACCGCCATCATGTCGCCGCGCTTGGCCACCGAGCCCGACCACGCCGTATCCCCGGCCTGCTTGTCGACCGGCAGCGACTCTCCGGTGAGCGCCGACTCGTCGGCGCTAAGAAAGCCGGCCCCCGCCAGAGCTACATCCGCGGGCACCACGTCGCCGAGGCGGAGGCGCACGACGTCGCCCGGCACCAGGTCGGCCGCCGGCACCCCCCGCCACTCGCCGTCCCGGCGCACCCGTGCCCTGAGTGCCAGCTCGCCCTGCAGAGCAGCGAGTGCGTCCGCCGCCTGCCGCTCCTGGAAGAAGCCGACCGCGGCGTTGAACACCAGCATCACAAGGATAATCGCGAGGTCGGTCCAGTGCCCGACCACGGCGGAGAGCACTGCCGCCACCTCGATCATCCACGGGATCGGCCCCCAGAAGTACCCTGCGAGCTGGCGCAGCACGCTGCGCTTCTTCTCCTCGAGGGCGTTGGGTCCGTACTCCGTAAGCCGCCGCTGCGCCTCCTCGGTGGTCAGGCCCTCCAGCGAGCCGGGGAGTTCGTGTTCCGCGCCTTCGCCCGTACCGGGCGGCCGCACCACCTGCTCGTCGGACATCACCTCGCCCCCTCTGTCTTTTGGCCCGACACGTCAGCGTGGGAGGCGATTCGCGTCTCCCGATACGTGAGCGCACCAGCGTCTCAGAAATGGCAACGAGATCGTCGGACGAGTCATTCCACTCGCCAGGGTGCGATTCGACTGGTGCCGTGGCGTCCGCCGCAGGGCCCGCCTGAGGCTCCCGACTCAGTGCACGCGGGTGCGTGAGGAGGAGGGCATGGGCTCCTCGTCGTAGCCGTGGGCCATGACGAAGAAGTAGGGGGCGAAGCGCTCACCGGAGGCCTCGGAGATGAGCTCGAAGGGATGCTCGTCCTCCTGCTCCTGCGGCACCGCCTCCACGTAGCTCACGTGCTCGGCCTCCACAAACAGCTCCCCCAGCATCCTTTTGCCGTGCAGCAGCTGGACCAGCAGGGTGCCGTCGGCGTCCTCGGTGAAGTGCCAGTGGAGATCGTCGTCGTCGTAGAGCACCGCCTCCGGCGTGCCGGCGCGGACGATGCAGTTGGGATGGGTGGTGACCCACTCCCAGAAGGCGCGGAAGGTCAGGGTGAAAGGTGCGTCCATGATGGGGTCCTCGCGGGGCGGGTGGCCCCGATGGAGGATACCCCATCCTGTCCGCTGCGCGAATCGGACGGACTGCACGGTGGTTGCGGCGGCGAAGGACTCGAGCACCGACTCGCACGTCTTCCGCGTGAAAGGCAGCTCCGTGAGACAGCTTCCCCCGCCTTGGACGGGCGGGGGAAGGCGTCTTCCGTTCGCGGTTTTCCGCCCTGGGTGCTCAGTCCCGGGCCTTGGCCCCCTCCACGGTGTACTCTGGGGCCTCGGGGATGCCCTCGCGGCGGCCGCGCTTCATGCTGGCGCCGATGACCGGCGCCGGAGTGCGGTGACGGACCTTGCCAAGGCGCAGGTAGTCGAACACCAGCTCGCGCTTCATGAGCTGGATGGCCCGTGCCGGGTCGACACCCTTGGGACAGACGTTGGAGCACTCACCGGCGTAGTGGCAGCGCCACGGGCCCTCGCCCCGCGCCAAGAGCTCCTTACGCTCGACGAAAGACGCGTCGCGCGAGTCGATGAGGTAGCGGTAACCCTGCGCCAACGGCTGCGGCCCCGAGTACTCGGGGTCGGTGGCGACGGTGGGGCAGGCCGCCATGCAGCAGCCGCACTTGATGCAGAACGAGAACTGCAGGTACTCGAGGAGCTCGGCGGGCGACTGCCAGAACTGCTCGGTGGGCTCGAGCATCTCGTCGCGGTCCGTACGCTTGATGAAGGGCAGCAACGCCTTGTGCTTGGCGAACATGGGCGCGAGGTCGGGGACGAGGTCCCGGACGATGGCGAAGTTGGGCAGCGGAGCCAGCAGCAGCACTTCGTCTGCCACGTCGCGCACCTGCGTGTTACAAGCGAGCATGGGCGAGCCGTTCACCAGCATGCCGCAGGAGCCGCACACGCCCATGCGGCACGAGGCACGCCAGGCCAGGCTGCCGTCGAGGTGCTGCTTGATGTGCCAAAGGCCGTCGAGCACCACCATACCGGGAGGCACCGGCACCTTGAAGTCCTGGTAGTAGGGTGCTGAGTCCTTGGCCGGGTCGAAGCGGCGGACCCGGAAAAGCACGGTCTTGGTGTCGGGTTTGTCGCTCATTGCACCTCCTACAGCGCCGCGATGCCCGCCATGGCGGCGGTGCGCGCGGCCACCGCCGCCCAGGTGCCGAGGAGCATGAGGCCGATCCCCACCACCACGAAAACGGTGCTGATGAGCCCCTTCACGCCCTGGGACGGATTGAGCTCGAAGAGAATGTTGCGCAGCCCGTACAGCCCGTGAAAGAGAGCCGCCCCGAGCAGCAGAACGTAGGTGATCATGAAGAAAGCCTGCCGCGCCCGGTAGGTCACGTTCGCCCACTCGAGGGGTTCCGGCCCCGCCGGGTTGAGACCCGCCAGCGGGATCACTCCGGGCAGGTGCATGATCACCATGTGAAGGCCGAGGAGCACCAGGATCACGAGGCCGGCAGCCACGTGCCAGGTCCACAGCTTGGTGTCGCGAATGCTCATGATCGCCTCCTACACCGCGCTCTGGAAGAGGAACTGCCAGGCGCCCAGCGCCAGCATCACGGCGGCGAGAATCATCATCACCACCATGAATGGACGCTGCACATTCAGGGAGCTCCGGTAAGGATAGACAGGCTCCTCGGCCTTGCCGGTGAGCACGCCGAGCTCGACGAGCACCAGGCGGAGCCCGTTGAAGGCGTGAAAGGCGAAGGCCGCGAAGACCAGGAACTCACCGACCTTGAAGACGGTCCCGTGGACCGCCGCCATGGCGTTGGCCCACTGGTCGGGACCCAGGGCACGGCTCGAGGTCACGACGATGTGCAGGAGGAAGTAGGCGAGGATGCCGAGGCCGGTGAGCCGGTGCAGGGTGTAGAGGTAACGCTCCACCCCCCAGCGGCCGCCGCCCCACCAGCCCTTCACGCCCAGACGGTTCGGGTAGCGAGTAGTGTCTGCCATGGGCGCCTCCTCAGTACTTCCGCTCCACCGGCTTCCACTTGGAGATGTCCACCGGCTTGGAGTCCAGCTCGAGCTCATCGCCCCGCTTCCACACCAGGGTGTGGTGCAGGAAGTCCCCGTCGTCGCGTGTCGGGAAGTCGCGCCGGGCGTGACCGCCGCGCGACTCGTGCCGGGCCGCAGCTCCGGTGATCATCACCTCGGCGAGGTCCAGTAGGTTCTCGAGCTCGAGAACATGGAAGAGGTTCGTGTTGTACACCCGACCACGATCGGTGAGGTGGATGCGGGCGAAGCGCTCCTTGAGCTCGCGCACCTTGGCCAGGCCCGCCGCCAGCTCCTCACCGTCGCGGTACACGCCCACGTGCTGATCCATTGTTGAGCGCAGCTCGCGGCGCAGGTCGTACGGGTTTTCGGGTCCGTCCATGGCGAGCAGGTCGGTGATGCGAGCCTCCTCGGCGGCGACGCGCGCGCCGTCCACGGCCGCCAGCGACGCACCGTTCTCCAGGTAGCGGAGGATCTCGCCACCGGCGATGCCGCCCCACACCAGGCACTCGGCGGTGGAGTTGGTCCCCAGCCGGTTGGCGCCGTGCAGCGAGTGGCAGGCCGCCTCGCCGGCCGCCCACACGTTGGCCACACGGGTGCGCCCGTCGATGTCCGCCTCCACCCCGCCCATGGAGTAGTGCGCCACCGGGCGCACCGGGATCTTCTCGTGGATGGGGTCGAGGCCCAGGAACTTCATGCAGACCTCGCGGATCAGCGGCAGGCGGTGGTTGATCCGCTCGGCGCCGAGGTGCGTGAGGTCGAGCCACACGTGGTCGAGCCCGTCGGGCCCCGGCACGCCGCGGCCCTCGAGGATCTCGGTAATCATCGAGCGGGAGACGATGTCGCGGGGCGCCAGCTCCATCATGCCGGCGGCGTACTTCTCCATGAAGCGATCGCCCTCGACGTTGCGAAGGTAGCCGCCCTCGCCCCTGCACCCCTCGGTCATGAGGATTCCCGAGGGCACCAGGCCGGTCGGGTGGAACTGCAGGAACTCCATGTCCTCGAGCGGGATCTGACCGGTGCGCAGGGCGTACACCAGGCCGTCGCCGGTGACGGTCTGCGAGTAGGTGGTGAACCCGTACAGGCAGCCGGCGCCGCCCGAGGCGATGAGCAGCGTTTTGGCCCGCAGCACCAGCAGCTCGCCGGTTCCTGCATCCACCGCGGTGAGGGCGGCGAAGCGGTCGCCGTCCATCACGAAGCCGGTGGCGAAGAGCTCGTCGTAGCGCGTGAAGGTGGGCCAGCGCTGCAGGGTGTCGTAGAGGGTCTGCATCTCCATGAAGCCGGTCTTGTCGGCGGCCATGGTGGCGCGCGGGAAGGAGTGCCCCCCGAAGGGGCGCTGCTGGATGCGACCGTCCTCGTCCCGCGACCACGGGATGCCCCAGTGGTCGAGCAGAAGCAGCTCGTTGGGCGAAGTGTGGACGAAGCGGTCGACCACGTCCTGGTCGGCCAGGAAGTCCGAGCCCTTCACCGAGTCCCAGGCGTGCAGGTCGTAGGAGTCGCCCTCCTCCGGGTAGAGCACTCCGGCGGTGCCCCCTTCGGCGCACACCGAGTGCGAGCGCATGATCTGGACCTTGGACACCAGCCCCACGTCAACGCGGCCCTCGCTCCGACGGGCGATTTCCACCGCGGCGCGAAGCCCGGCGAGCCCGGTTCCGAAGATAAGGACGTCATGGGTACGTTCCACTGCCATCGTGTCCGTTCTCCTTGATCTCGAACCGGGCCGGGACGCACGGTCAAGCGCGAGCCGTGGCTCCGGCTGGTGAGGCGAGACCTCCTCCTGAAAAGGAAGGGGCGGGGCCTCGGCCCCGCCCCGGAAATTATCAGAGGTCCGCCGGGAACAGGTCGACGAGCTCCTTCACCGCGGCCGCGCTCTTGTCCAGAGCCGCCTTCTCGTCGGCAGTGAGCTTGATCTCGATGATCTTCTCCATACCCTTACGGCCCAGCTGAATGGGCACACCCAGGTAGATGCCGGAGAGGCCGTACTCGCCCTGCATGAATGCCGCGCAGGGGAGGATCTTGTGCTTGTCCTTGAGGATCGCTTCGGCCATCTCCGCCGCCGCCAGGCCCGGGGCGTAGTACGCCGAGCCGGTCTTGAGCAGGCCCACGATCTCGCCGCCGCCCTTGCGGGTGCGCTCGATGATGGCATTGAGGCGGTCCTCGGGGATGAGCTCGGTGATGGGAATGCCGGCCACCGTGGAGTAGCGGGCCAGCGGCACCATGGTGTCACCGTGTCCGCCCAGCACGAAGGCGTGGGTGTTCTCGACGGAGACGCCGAGCTCCATGGCGATGAACGAGCGCATGCGCGCCGAGTCGAGGATTCCGGCCATGCCGATGACCCGCTCGCGAGGGAACTTGGAGGCCCTGCGGGCGACCTCGCACATGGCGTCAAGGGGGTTGGAGACGACGATGATCACCGCATCCGGGGAGTGCTTGGCGGCCTGGCCGATGCACTCCTTGACGATCTTGGTGTTCATGTTGAGCAGATCGTCGCGGCTCATGCCCGGCTTGCGCGGCAGGCCGGCGGTCATGATGATGACGTCCGACCCGGCGGTGTCGGCGTAGTCGTTGGTTCCCTTGATCGTTGAGTCGAAGCCGAAGATCGGCGACGCCTCGAACATGTCGAGACCCTTGCCCTGGGGCATGCCCTCGACGATGTCGATGAGCACGACGTCGCCGAGCTCCATCCGCGCCACGTTGAACGCAGCGGTCTCGCCAACGTGCCCGCCGCCGATCACGGTGATCTTGTTTCTCATCTCGACCTCCTCACGTTCTCCCTACGGGTTCGTAGAAAGGCAGGGGACCGGGACGTGCCGACCCGCTGCCTGCTTTTCACTCAGGCTCCGAGTCCCAGGAGCTCCTCGAGGCGCCGCCCCGACTCCTCCTCCACTACTGAGTGGAGTGAGCCCCCGTGGCTGTCCATCGAGACCACCACCGGGAACTTCTCCACGGCGATGACCCAGAGGGCCTCGGGCACCCCGAACTCCTCGAGCATGAAGACCTTCTCCACCTTCTTGACGGCCCTGGCCAGGACCTGGGCGGCACCGCCCACGGCGTGCAGGTAGACCGCGCCGTGGCGACCGAGACCGTCGAGGGTCTTGGGGCCCATGCCACCCTTGCCGATCACCCCACGCAGACCGTAGCGTCCGATCACGTCGGCCTGGTACGGCTCCTCGCGGATGGAGGTGGTGGGACCGGCGGCGACGAAGTCGTAGCTGCCGTCGTCGTTCCGGCGCACCACCGGACCACAGTGGTAGATCATGGTGCCGGCGAGGTAGGGAGCCACCTCCTCGCGGTGGGCCTCGATCAGCCACTTGTGGGCCGCATCGCGGCCGGTGATCATGCGGCCGGTGAGCTCGAGGTAGTCACCCACCGTCAAGTTGCGGATGGCGTCTTCGGCTACTGGCAGATTCAGCTCAGCCATGCGACCTCGCCTCCTTCCCCGATGCGCACCGCGGCCCTGCGGTCGGCCCAGCACATGTAGCTGATGGTCACGAAGAACGATGCCGGCAACCGGTCGAGCACGCCGAGCTTGACGCCCAGTAGCGTGGTGGCGCCGCCGAAGCCCATGGGTCCGATGCCGAGGCTGTTGGCCTCGGCGAGGATGCGCTGCTCCAGCGCGGCCAGCTCCGGATCCGGGTTGGTGTCGCCCAGCGGCCGCAGCAGCTGCTCCTTGGAGCGCTCGAAACCGGACACGCGATCGCCGCCCACGCACACCCCGAGGACACCGGGGGCGCAGCCCTTGCCCTGGGCTTGAAGCACCGCATCCAGCACCACCCGGCGAACGCCGTCGAGGTCACGGCCAGCCTTCAGGGGGGTGTCGGGCAGGCGGTACTGCGAGCCCACGTTCTCCGACCCCCCGCCCTTGAGGATCATCCGTACCTCGAGGTCGGGGCTGTCCCACTCCTCGAAGTGCACGAAGGGGATTCCCCGCCCAGCGCCGTTGCCGGTATTGCGCCCGGTGATGGTGTTCACCGCGTTGGGGCGCAGCACCTGCCGCGCCGTGGCCTGGCGCACCGCCTCTTCGAAGGCCGCCCGCAGCTGGCGGGTGGACATCCCCACCGGGTGGTGCATCCACACCACCGGAGTGCCAGTGTCCTGGCAGATGGGCGCCGATTGGGCGCGAGCCAGGTCCACGTTCATCAGGATCGTGTCCAGAGCCTTCTGGGCCAGGCTGCCCGCCTCCTCGCGCTCGCGTCCCCGCGTGATCGCCTCCACCACGTCGGGGGAAAGTGCGGTGGACGCTCGCCGTATCAACTCCACGAACGTCTCGACGTAGCCGTTCTCTGCCGCCATCGAGCCTCCCTTGTCCCATGCATGACCGCGCATGGCCTTGTGATTATACGCGCAATCTCCGCCGCCATGCCAGCGCCGCAAGCCTCGTCCCTGAGTTCACAAGAACACCGAAAGGCAGCGGGCAGGAAGAACGCTGAACTGGCTCAACCAGGAGACGGTTACTGACGAATCTTGTTTCTCAGAATCAGGATCTCGAATGCGATTCCAGCCCGATTCGCGGCAACCATGAGGTCGTGGACCGGTACTCCGGTCACGCCGGTCTCGGGGTTGTCGCCCACCAGGAAGGCCACCGCGCGATCCTTGATCCGCACCGGCACGACCACGAGCTCGCGGGGGATCGGCTGGCCCAGGGACTCGGCCAGAGTCCGGTTCCCATCGCCCGGCGGAACACTCCCGAGATAGTAGGTGCCCCTTTGCGCGAGGTTGACGAGGAGTGACGGCTGGTCGAGTGGGATCGCCACCGACTGGAGGTCGTCGGTCACGACCCCCTCTCCGCGGGCCAACCAGCCGAGGATACGGTCTTTGTGCACCGCGAAGAGAGCCGCCCGCGGCAGGTGGGCAACGGCGAAGCTGAGCAGCGCCCGGCCGATCTCGTCACGGTGCCGTACCTGCTGGAGCCGGCGGATCAGGCCGCTCTCGTCGAGCGCGTCGTCGCCCACGAAACCGCGCACGTCCAGCAGCGGCGTGAGTTCGGGGAACGTCGCCAGCTGCATACCCTCGTCGGCCGGCTCTTCGGTGACGAGGAGGTCGCGCAGGTCGCCGGGAACCACGCGGGCGGGCTCCCAAAGGCGATCCCATTGGCGCGGGTCGCGCATCTTCACCGGCGGCCGGGCGGGCTCCTCCTCGCCACCGGCGATGGTGGTCAGGCCCTCGAGGATCTGCGCGATGGCGGTCTCGGTGGAGACCTGGGGCCGGATCTCGAGCTGCGTGAAGGTCGCCATCTCCTCCACCGCGGCGGCGTCGGCGGGGTTGACCATGGCCACCAGGAGCCGCCCGCCGGCCTTCTTGTACGGCACCACACCGAGGCGTCTTTGCATGCTGGGGGGCAGCAGCGCACGTACCGTCTGAGACGCCGCTGCCAGACCAGTGCCGGTCACCGCCGACACCCCGAACTGCTCCGAGAGGGCCTCTAGGAGGGACCTCTCGTCGACGAAACCGTAGTGCAGCAGATGGGTCCCCAGGCGACCGCCGGAGCGGTGGCACGCCTCGAGGGCGGTGTGCAGCTCGCTCACCGCGATGGCCCCTCGCTCCAGCAGCAGCTCACCCAGGCGTTTCACGCCCTCATCATAGCGAACTCCGGCCCTGAGAGGGCAGGTCAGAGCCGGGGCAGGGGTGGAAGCCGCACCCGGAGCCGGGACGGCGTCAGGGGCGGGGACCGGGACCGCGACCGGGCCGTATCCGGGACTGCAACCGCGGCCGAGGCGGTGGACCTCGATGGGCCGGGCCCGGCGACTCTTTACTCTTTACTCTTCACTCTTTACCGGGCGGACGGCGGGCTCATTCGTTGCCCACCTGCCGGGTCATGACGAGCGCGTCCTCGCCGTCGCCGTAATAGCGCCGGCGTCGGCCCACCCGCTCGTAGCCCAGCGACTCGTAGAGAGCGATGGCCGGGTGGTTGGACACCCGGACCTCGAGGGTGACGGTCTCGCCGCCCTTGGTGCGGGCATACTGCTCGGCCAGCCCCATGAGCCAGCGGGCGTGGCCCAGCCGACGCCACGGCGGCAGGATCGCGACCTTGAGGATGTGCAGATCGAGGTATTGCCAGGCAGCGAAAAGGTAGCCGGCCAGTCCGCCGCGGCCGTCAACCAGGATGCGCTGGAATCTCCCCGGGGCGAGAATCTCGGCGAGAAAGAAGTGGCCCGGCCAGGGATCCGGGAAACACCCGCTCTCGGCCGTCTCCAGCCCGCACACGTCGCCGGGCTGCGCCGGTCGTGTACTGAGCCGGCAGTCGAGGCCCGGATCGCTCACGTTGCGCTCCCAACCACGGGAGGTCCTTCAACGTACAACGGCGTCGCCGGCCCTGCTTCGGCGCCCAGCTCGGCGAGGCGCAGGAGCGCCTCCGCCGCGGTGCGGACGCTGCTCGCACGGGACGCGGCGCCGAGATCCAGACATTCCGCCGCCACCCAGGACCCGCGCTCTCCAAGCTCCTCTACTGCAATAATTTCCAGCTCTCCCATAGGCTCCGGTACGGCTCCTCCGGTCACCTGAAACGCCCTTGCGTAGACCTCCCCGCGGCGACCCGGCTGGGCCGCCCACACCGTTCCCGGCCCGTCACAGCGGGCCGCCTGCACGGTGAGGCTGTCGTAGGCGGCGACCTCCACGCCCACCGCCGAGGCGAGACCCGCCGCGGTGGCCAGCCCTGAGCGGATGCCGGTGAAAGATCCCGGTCCGCGGGTTACCAGCACCTGACTGAGGGCGTCGGGCCTGACGCCCGCATCCTCGAAGAGCAGGTCCACTGCCGCCAGCAACAGGGTGGAGCGGGGGGAGACACCGGCGAGGCGAACCAACGAGGGCGCCTTGAGTCCATCCCCTGCCAGCGCCACCTCGAGCTGCGGTGTACAGGTAACCATCGCCAGAGCGACCGTCATGGCAAAATTGTAGCAGCCGGCTGCCCGTCGATGCGCCGTCGCCGGGCTGCCGGCGTCAGCGTGAGCAGCGCCGAGGTGTCAGCCGCCACCGCTTCGTCGCTGAAGGGGAGCCGCACGGTCTGCAGCCGCAGCCAGGCCGCCGCCTGGTCGTCATAGTGTGGTGACCAGGGCCGGCCCGACTCACCCACCGGCAAGGTCAGCAGGGTGGCGTCCCAGCGCCCCACCTCGGTCACGAAGCGCATGGACGGTAGCGCAGTGACCCTGTAGGGGCGGCTCCTGCTCCAGTAGAGTGCGTCCACGGTGCTGGCGTCGCCGCCCACCTCATAGGGACCTCGGCTCCACGGTGTGCCCAGCAGCGGTCCGAGCACGGGCACCCCGAGAAATGCATGGGCGAAGAGCACCGGGTGCACACGACCCCAGCTACGATGCAGGCGCGCCGCGTCCAACCGGTCGAGCGTCGCGGCGATGACGTCCTCCCGGCGCTCCGCGTCCGGGGTGCCGACCACGTCCCACCAGAGCGGGCTCATGGCTCCGGCGAGCAGGCGCAGCAGGCGTTCCTGGTCGAACGGTGACGCCGCGAGCCCGGCCTGCCGGGCCTCATCGCCCCCCACCGCATCTCCGAGCTCGAGCATGAACCGGGCGAAGACGTGGGGCGCCAGCTGGGCCGGGTCCATGCGCCCGTCCCAGTGGAGCAGCGTCCGGGCGCTCACGCCGCCGTGGCGCTGCAGATCAGGGCGGAGAAGCTGGAGCGCGGCCTGCACCCGCAGCGAGGTCAGGTCGCCCTGCATATCGGCACATCCCGCCACGTCCCAGTCGGTGCGCGCCTCGAGCCGTGCGCGGATTCGCCGCTCACGCCACGGCGGCTCGAACTCGGCGGGGAAGCGCTCGCTCTCGGGGAAGTCCCCCTCCGAGAAGAGGTCGTGGTTGGCGGTGGCGACGAAGCCGTCGGCGGGGTCGGTCCGGTGCATCACCGCCGCCAGCGAGCGGAAGCCGTGCCAGGACCAACGAGAGTCGGTTCCTGGCGACGGGAGGCGGCCGAAACCGCGCTCGCGCACCGGCACCAGACCAACCATCTGGTAAAGCACGTGGCCGCCCTCGTCCGCCGCAACCAGGTTCATGGCGGGGCCGATGACGCCGGCCCACGCGTCAGCCAACGCCTCCACGGTGGCCGCCCTGTCCATGCGCAGGAAGGCGGCCAGTGGCGACGGACCGGCGTAACCGGCCCACTCCAGCGCCAAGGCCCGCCCGGCGCGCTCCCGCACCACCGGCCCGGTCGCTGCCACCTTCACGTGCAGAATGTCAGGGTCGTCCCGCCCCCGCACCGGGATCTCCTCGGTGATCAGCTGCAACGGCCGCCAGCGACCGTCCACCCGCTCGCGACTGCCGCCCTCATCCAGGGTGACCCAGCGCAGGTCCTGGTCGTCCAGCATCACCATGGTGAATCCCCAGGCGACCTGCCGGTTGTGGCCAATGAGCACCCCCGGTACGCCCGCCAAGGAGGCGCCGGCGACATCCACATCACCACCACGCAAGTGGATCGCGTACCAGGTTCCGGGCATCGCCACGCTCAGGTGGGGGTCGTTGGCCAGCAGTGGCCGCCCGCCCGCGGACCGTTGCGACGCCACCACCCAGCTGTTGGAGCCGCCGTCGTGGTCGCTGCCGAGCATATCCTCGACGGCGAGCGACGCCGGCGCCGGCTCGCCGGGCGGGATCCATGCCTCGACCTCGGCCGGCGACCATCCCCACAGGTCCACCGCCCGCTGACGGCCGAACGCGGTGAGCTCGCGCGCCCTTTCAAGCTCCCGGTTCATGGCATTGGTGAGTCGCAGCTGCAGGAGCAGCCCGATACCCAGGCTGTCCTCGGGCCGCCACGGCTCGGGGTCGATGCCGAGGACTCCCAGCTCGGGCGCGATCCAGCCGCCGAATCGCGCCAACGCCGCGTTGACGCCCGCAGCGTAGGCCTCGAGCACCTGCCGCTCGTCCGCGGAGAGCTCACCGGCCTGCCGCCGTGCGGTCACCTCCAGGCGCAGCCTCCGCATACGGCGATCGCTGGTCAACACCGCGTCGCCGAAGACCTCGGCGAGGCGGCCCCCAGCCGTACGCCGCAGCAGCTCCATCTGGAAGAACCGGTCCCGAGCGTGGAGGTAGCCCTGGGCAAACCACAGGTCGGTCTCGCCTCCTGCCCGCGCGTGCGGCACCCCGTGGCGGTCCAGGCGCACCTCCACCGGTTCTTCCAGGCCCGGCACCGTGCACCACACCGTTCCCTGCTCGGGCAACCGGCTGGCGCTCGCCTGGATCCTCACCTGCGCCACCAGCACCACTCCGAGACCGAGCAGCACTGCCCCGGCGACCAGCGCGAGGAACCACGGGCGACGGATCATGCGCTCCTCCTCCGCAGGCATTCTACGCATCCCCGTCGCCACACTGCGTCAGCGGCGTCCGCGCGCACCCGCCGGGAATGAGGCTCGGTCGGGGAACGTATACTGACCGGAATGGAGTCACCGCGAACATGACCCAGCCACGCCAGAGCGCGCACACGTCTCAACTTGCCGTCGAGGCAGGCCAGTGACTCGCACCAGTCGCGCCAAAAATCGGCTCGGGAAGCTCAGCGAGTTGCTCGACGGGGCCAAGACGATGCTCATCGTCATGCAGAACAACCCCGACCCCGACGCCATCGCAGCGGCTGCCGCGCTGCGCGAGATCGCCAACGAGAAGCACGGCGTCGCATGCTCCCTCGCCCACGGCGGCACCGTGGGTCGGGCGGAGAACGCCGCGCTGCTCAAGTACCTCACTCTCAACACCCGCGCCCTCTCGACCCTCGATGTGGAGCGCTTCGACCGGGTCGCCATGGTCGACGCCCAGCCCGGCGCCGGCAACGTCGGCCTCGACTCCGCGGTGCGGCTCGACCTGGTCATCGACCACCACCCGATCCGCCGAGAAACCCGTTCGGCCCACCTCACTGACATCCGTCGCAACTACGGCGCCACCTCGACGATCCTCTTCGAGTATCTGACTGCCGCCGGGATCGCCATCCAACCGCCGCTGGCCACCGCGCTGGTTTACGGTATTCGCTCCGACACGCAGGATCTCGGCCGCGAGACCACCAAGGCCGACATCGAGGCCTTCCTCGCCCTCTACCCCCTGGCCAACCCCCGCGCCCTCGGTCGAATCGTCGCGGCGCCCCTGCCCCGCGGTTACTTCTCCAAGCTCCGTCGGGCCCTGGACAACGCCGAGCTCTATGAAGACCGGGTGGTGACCTTCCTCGACGTCCTGGAGTCGCAGGAGATGATCGCCGAGTCAGCAGACCTGCTGCTGCGGGTCGAGGACGTCAAGTGGGCCATGTGTCTGGGAGTGGTAGGCGACGTCCTGCACGTGAGCATCCGCACCACCGAACGCGAGCCCCACGCCGGCACGGTCGCGCGCAAGCTCGCCAGCCAGCGCGGCTTCGGCGGCGGCCACGTGGCTCTCGCCGGAGCCCAGATCCCGCTGCGGCCGCTCGAGCAGGAGCAGCCCGTCCGCCTCCACCTGCTCGTGGACGGGCTGGTGAAGCGCTTCCTGGGGGCCACCGGTAACCCGAGCGCTCCCGGCGAGCCCCTGTGTCTGGGGTGAGGCGTCCGCGGTGCACACCGCCACCGTGGCTCTCGCCGGTGTCGCCCTCGCCCTCGGGGTGCTTCTCCTCGCCATCCGCCGCGCCCGCACCCGACTCGTGCAACGCCAGGCGAAGCACCTCGCCGGGCGCACGCCCCTCCAGGTGGACAGCTGGGCCAATCTTTTCGGGGTCACGTCGCGGGGCCATGGCCAGCTGCGCGGTAACGGCGCCCTGGTGCTCACCGCCGACAGCCTCTGGTTTGGCATGCTACTGCCGGCGCGCGAGCTCACCATCCCGCTGAGCCGCGTCATCGCGGTGCGCGAGGCCGGCTCACACCTCGGCAAGAGCGTCCTCGGCCATCGGCTGCTTCGGGTGGAGTTCGACGGCGCCGACGGACCGGACGCCGCCGCCTGGGCGGTGCGCGACCCCGAAGGGTGGGTGGCCGCGGTCGTCCGGGCTGTCGAGGCGGTGCGTTAGCCCGCATATCTCACCAGTGTCCGTCGCGAGACCGCGAAAACGCCAGTCAGAGTGGCGATTCGACCGAGGTGCCGCCGAGGCGTGCTTGCGGCACGTTGCAGGCGGCGCCAAGGCGAGAAGCGCCGCTGTGGCTGGCGTTTCTGCGGTCGCAGCAGAGTTCTGGTGAGATGTGCGGGTCAGCCCAACGGCTTCTCGTACATGCGATAGGTCTTGTAGTGCTCCGCGTCCATCAGCCGCACGGTGCGTTTGGCGAGCTCGTTGTCCTCGAGGATCCACGAGTACTCGCACCACCGGTAGCCGATCTCCATGGCCTTCTGCAGCCCCTCGGCGAAGAGCACGCCCTCGAAGCCGCGCAGGCGGTGCGACTCCTTGAAGCCCATGGTGATCAACCGCAGCCCCTCCATCGTCTCGGGCTTGGACGTGAGCTGGGCCTTGAGGGCGCGGAGGGGGTGGCGCCACGGTGAGCCGTCAAAACCTCTCAGCAGCGGGTTCCAGTCGGGCACAGCCAGAAGGAACCCCGCAGCCTCGCCATCGGCGTAGGCGAACCGCAGCAGGTCTTTCTGTACCAGCGGCTTGAGCTCCTTGGCCAGCCACTCGATCTCGCCGTCGGACATGGGCACGAAGCCCCAGTTCTTCTCCCATGCCGAGTTGTAGATGTCCTGCACCGTGGCCACTTCACCCTTGAAGTCGGAGAGGTTGCCGCCGCGCGTGGTGAGCTCCGGGTGCCTGGCGCGGGTGCGCTCTGCCAGCCGGATGAGGCGGTCGAGGTGGGCGCCGTGGACCGGCGAGATGTAGGCGTAGAGGTCCTTGGCCTTGGCGTAGCCGGCGCCTTCCACAAGCTCGACGTAGTAGGACGGGTTGTAGGTCATCATCAGCACCGGGGGCCGTTCGAAGCCATCCACCAGCAGGCCGCACTCGTAGTTGGTGGAGGGGTTGGCGGGCCCAATGACCGCGTCGAGGCCACGTCCGGCGAGCCAGCTCTCGGCAGCGCCGAGGAGCGCGGCGGCGACCTCCGCTCGGTCGAAGCTCTCGAAGAAGCCGAAATGCCCCACGTTCTCGTCATGGACGCGGTTGTGGACGTGGTTGACGATCGCCGCCACCCGGCCCACCGGCCGGTCGCCCTCCCAGGCCATGAAGAGCTCGCGCTCGGCCGCCTGACCGCCACCGTAGAACGGGTGATGTCCGCTGTCGAGGAGCTGCCGCACCGAGGCCTTCAGGGGAGGGATCCACTGCGGCTCGCCGCCGTAGACCTCCCACGGCAGGTCGACGAAGGCGGCCAGCTCCCCCCGACTGGCGACGGGGCGGACGGCGAGGGTGGTCATGGAATCACTCCCAGCTCCCGGCCCACCAGGGCGAAGGCGTCGAGAGCTCGGTCCAGGTGCTCACGGGTGTGGGTCGCCATGTAGGAGGTCCGGATCAGCGCCCGGCCCGGCGGCACCCCGGGGGACACCACCGGGTTGACGAAGACTCCCTCCTCCTCCAGCCGCTTGCCCATCCTGAACGCGGTGATGTCCTCCCCCACCACCAGGGGAATCACCGGCGAGTCCGAGTCCCCGGTGTCGAAACCGAGACGCTGGAACTCGCGCTTCATGTAACGGGTATTCTCCCACAGACGCTGGCGTCGTTCAGGCTCGCGCTGGATGATCTCCACCGCCTTGAGCACCGACGCCACCGAGGCCGGCGGCGGCGAGGCGGAGAAGATGAGCGAACGGGCGCGGTGCTTGATCCAGTCGATGACGATCCGGTCCCCGGCCACGAAGCCGCCCACCGCCGCCAGCGACTTGGAGAAGGTACCCATGATCAGGTCCACGTCGGACTCGAGGCCGAAGTGCTCTGGTGTGCCGCGTCCGTGCTCCCCGAACACGCCGATCCCGTGCGCGTCGTCCACCATCAATCGGGCGCCGTGGTCGCGCTTGAGCCGCGCCAGGCCCGGGAGGTCGGCGAGGTCCCCCTCCATGGAGAAGACGCCGTCCACGACGATGAGCTTGCCGCGCTCGCCGTCGAACCCTACCAGGCGCTCGGCGAGGTCGTGCATGTCGTTGTGGCGGAACTTCACGATCTTGCCGAAGCCCAGGCGGGCGCCGTCGATGATGCAGGCATGGTCGAGGTTGTCCAGGAAGCCCACGTCATGACGGTCGAGCAGGCAGGAGAGGACCCCGAGATTGACCTGGAAACCGGTGGAGAAGGTCACCACCGCGTCGCGCTTCATGAACTCGGCGAGCTTCTCCTCCAAGCGTTCGTGGATGTCCAGCGTGCCGTTGAGGAAACGCGACCCGGCGCAGCCGGTGCCGTAGGTGGCGAGGGCGGCGGCCGCCGCCTCCTTGACCTCGGGATGATTGGTGAGCCCGAGGTAGTTGTTGGAGCCAAGCATCACCAGCCGGGCCCCGTGCATGGTGACGACGGGATCCTGCGCCGACGAGATGGTGCGGAAGTAGGGGTACAGCCCCGTCTCCCGCACCGCGTTCGCTTCTTTGAATTCGAAGCACTTCTGGAAAACGTCCACACAACCCTCCATAAGGGAATCCGCCGGCATCTTAACCCACCCAACCGACCGCACGGTACCACTCCCAGGTGATGGCCGCGCCTTCAGGAAACGGCACCTGATCGCCGAGGTTCAGCGCCGCCAGGGACTCGGCGGTACGCGCGGTCCAGTGCCTGGCCAGCAGCTCGCGCGCCTTGTCCCGGGTCATGGCCACGCGGTGAAAGCCGAGGCGGTGCAGCAGACTGCCGCCACCCCCCGCCGCCGCGAGGACCATGCCCGGTACCGGAACCACCCGTGCGCGCACGCCGCCGGCGTCAGCGAGCAGCCGCACCACCGCCGGGAGTCGATAGGGGAGCGGCTCGCCGAGGTGGAGCACGCGGTGGACGGGCGCGTCCGCGCCGGCCGCTGCCAGCACCGCACGGACAACGTCGCCCACCCAAGCAAGAGTCACCCACCGCTCGCCCGAAGGTATGGCCACCACTCCGCAGGCCGCCATCTTGAAGAACTCCAGCACGTCGGTGTCGCGGGGTCCGTAGATCGCGGGCGGCCGCAGGACCACCCACGCCCGGTCATCGCCCAGGGCCCTAACCTCGCTCTCTGCGGCCAGCTTGGAACGGCCGTAGGCGGACACCGGATGAGGCTCGGCGTCGGGGCCGAGGCCGTCGATGGTGGGGCTGGGACCTGCTGCGGCGAGGGACGACACGTGCACCAGGCGGGCCGTGGGCGCCTCCGCCTCCAGCGCCGTCACCAGCCGCCGGGTCCCCTGTCGGTTGCCGCGGTCGAACGCGGTCGTCGAGCCCGCGCGCACCACACCGGCGAGGTGCAGTACCGTGCCGGCTCCTTCCACGAGTTTGGCGAGGGCGACTGCATCATCGAGATCGCCTGTGATCCACTCCACCGGCCGGTCCGCGATCCAGCGCGGCGCCGCGGGGTTGCGAACGAGCACCCGGGGCCTCACATCCGCGGCGCACAGAGTGTCCACTAGATGGGAGCCGACGAAGCCGGTACCGCCGGTGATCGCCACCGGGCCGGCGATCTTCGCGAGCCAGGTCTCGGCCTCGTCGGCCGCGACCAGAGGTGCCTCAGCCATCGCTGCCGGCGTACTCGGCCCAGGAGGTGGAGGTCTCCCACACCCGCACCCGCTCCACCGCCAGGTCCTCGGGGATGCTGTACTCGACTCCGGAACCGTTGCGCACACTGCGGCCCGGCACGAGGCGCTCCGCAATGCCGTTATAGAGCCAACGGGCCAGGACCTCGGTGGTGGGATCCTCGTCCTCGAAGACCAGCAGGCGCTCGGCGAAGCGCGCGAAGGCTTCCATCTCGGGATCGCTTGAGCTCACCGCCATGGCGTGGTCGAGGCGCTCCACCAGCTCGAGCACGACGAGCTTGAGCGCCTTGTAGTCGCAAACCATGTCGTTGGCGTCGAGACGCGTACCGCGCACGACCACCTCGATACGCAGACGGTGACCGTGGGGGAAGCGACACTTCTCCGGATGCTTGGACAACCGGTGCCCGTACTCCACCTCGAAGCTCTTTGCGACGCGAAAGATACCCAAGCGAACCCCCGGTCCTAGACGCCCCGACCCCCTCCGAACAGGTCCAGGTGCAGGCGCGGAGTGTAGCGAAAGCCATGCTCCAGGCACAAGGCGGCCACCGCCGAAGCCCTCGCCGCCACCTCGGAGGCGCTGCGGCCCTCGGGCATGAGCAGCACCCGGGAGCGGTCGACGGCACCCAGCCGGTCGAGCAGCGCGAGGATCTCGGGCAGGTCGGCCGGCCCCTGGACCACCAGCTTGAGCTGGTGCTCGGCGAAGCGCGCCAGCAGGCGCGCCAAGGGGGCGAGGTCCGCCCGTGCCGAGCGGTGCCGTTTGCGCCACGTACCGCTGGGATCGGAGCTGCTGGTCTTGGGCGACACGGACAGCAGGTCACATTCAAAATCCGGGTCCAGAGTGCCTGCGGTCTCCACCGTCACGTGCAGGCCGGCCCGGCGAAGGCCGCGGGTAAGCGCGAGGATCTCGCGTTGCAGCAGCGGCTCGCCGCCGGTGACCACGATGTGGCGCACTGAAGATGCCACCGCCTCCGCCACCAGCTCGTCCACCGGTCGCCGCTCGCCCTCGGGCGCCCACGAGGTGTAGGGCGTGTCACACCAGCTGCAGCGCAGGTTGCAGCCGGAGGTCCTCACGAAGAACGAGGGCACACCGGCGAGCATCCCCTCGCCCTGCAGGCTCACGAAGGTCTCGGCCACGAGCACAGCCTCAAGGTAACTGCTGCAGCCGCCAGAGGAAAGCCCCCGGAGTTGCCAGCGAGGTCGTGCCCGCCGCCGGGACACGCCGGCCGCTTCGCGGCCTTGACGGCCACTCGGTCGGGTCCGGCCGCACGCTCGCGTGCGCCGGGCGCCTCCCTCCCGGCCTCACTGCCTCGGGTACGGTGTGCTGCCGTGTAGGCGCGCGACTTTCGCGCGCCACCCTTCGCGTTGCTGCGGAGTACCTCGTACAACTGAATCGCCCCCAATCAGCGGAGGAAGCCCACCACCGCCCCAAAGCCACAGGCCTTCCGGCGGGCGTGCCGTCCTTGACGTCTTCCCTGGAGCACGGTCTCCCTTGCGGCGCGCTGGCGAGAAACGTCAAGGGGGGCTCCCACGGCCCTTCGCGTTCGGAGCAGTCGCCCCAAACAACCAGGCAGGCGACTCGGCGAGCCCGCGTGTCTGCCCGAGCTTCGTCGCGAGACCGCGGAGCCGCCTGTCAGGGTGGCGATTCGACCAAGGCGCCGCCGAGACGTAGCAGCGCTACGTCGCAGGCGGCTCCGCCGGGCGAAGCGTCGCCCTGGCTGGTGAATCCGCGATCGTAGCAGATGATCGGGCAGACTCGCGGGCGTCAAGGGCCCGAGGGTGGCCTGCTTGCCGCGCGCCGGCGCACGTCGTTGCCGCCCTCGGGTCCGCGCCGACGGGCGGCGGCCCAGCCGCCGCCCGGGAGCCGGTGCCCGCAGCACCCCCTGCCAGCAATTCCATGCCCCCCACCGAAGCCCCACCGCCCCAAAGCACAGGCCTTCCGGCGGGCGTGCCGTCCTTGACGTCTTCCCTGGAGCACGGTCTCCCTTGCGGCGCGCTGGCGGGAAACGTCAAGGGGGGCTCCCTCGGCCCTTCGCGTTCGGAGCAGTCGCCCCAAACAACCAGGCAGGCGACTCGGCGAGCCCGCGTGTCTGCCCGAGCTTCGTCGCGAGACCGCGGGGCCGCCTGTCAGGGTGGCGATTCGACCAAGGCGTTGCCGAGACGTAGCAGCGCTACGTCGCAGGCGGCGCCGCCGGGCGAAGCGTCGCCCTGGCTGGTGGATCCGCGGTCGTAGCAGATGATCGGGCAGACTCGCGGGCGTCAAGGGCGCGAAGGGGACTATGTTGCCGCCGGGCAGCCTCTGCCGTCGCCCCCTTCGCGAACGCGCCGACGGGCGGCGGCACGGCCGCCGCCCGGGAGCCGGTGGCCGCAGCACCCCCCGCCACCATTCCCATGCCCCCCACCGAAGCCCCCCCAAAAAATAAATGCACAGGTCCTCCGCACGACGTGCCGTCCCGAACACCTTTCCTGGGGCGCTTCCCCCCCCCGAAGCGCTCAGAGCAGGCTGCGGAGGCTCCCGAGCCGGGAGTACGACCCTCTACTCCCCCGCGTGCAGCTGCTGCCAGACGTGCGTTCCCAGACGCGGACCGAGGGCGTCGCGGAGCTCCTCGATCGTCGCCTGCTGCACGCCCCGCACCGAGCCGAAGCGTCTGAGCAGGGCACGGGCGCGGCCGGGTCCCACCCCCGGAACGTTGAGGAGCTCGGTGGCCAGGGTCTTCTTACTGCGCCGGCGGCGGTGGCGCGAGACCGCGAAGCGGTGGGCCTCGTCGCGCACCTGGCGCAGCACCAGGTGGGCGGGATCGGAGCGGTCCAGACGTAGCGACTCGGAGCGCTCGGGCAACCAGAGCTCCTCCTCGCGCTTGGCCAGGGCCGCCAGCGGCAGCTCCATGCCCAGCGAGCGCAGCGCCGCCTGAGCGGCGTTGAGCTGGCCCTTGCCGCCATCGATGAGCACCAGTTGGGGCAGCGCCCGACCCTCGTCCCGTACGCGCCGGTAACGCCGGGTCACCGCCTCGGTCATGGCGCCGAAGTCATCGACCCCCTCGACGTCGCGGATGTTGAAGGAGCGGTACTCGCGCCGCGCCATGCGGCCCCCCTCCCACACCACACACGAGGCCACCGTCTCCTTGCCCGAGGCGTGCGAGATGTCGAAGCACTCCACCCGGCGCACCGGGCCGTCGAGGCCCAGGGCCTCGCCCAGCCGGCGCTCGAGGCTCTCGGCCTGCGCGAGTGGAGCGCGGAAACGGAGCTCGAATGCGGTTCGGGCGTTGGCGAGCGCCAGCTCCACCCGGCGGGCGCGAGGTCCGCGGCGCGGCGCGCTCAGGTGAACCGCGCGGCCGCGCTTCTGGCTGAGGTACTGGCGCAGGACCGCCCCCTCCTCGTCGTCCAGCGGCACCGCGGTTTCCACCTCCGGCGGCAACGACGGGTTGGCCTCGTAGTACTGCACGAGGAAGGTGGCAAGCAGCTCTGCGGCGCCGACGTCACCCACCCCTTCGAAGTGGAACTCACGCTTGTCCACGAGCTTGCCGTCGCGGTAAGGGAGCACGCACACGGTGGCGTTGAGACCGTCGCCGTACGCCGCGAGGACGTCGGCGTCGCCGCGCCCGGGCAGCTCCACGTTCTGCTGCTCGCGGAGGCGCTCGACAGTGGCCGCGAGGTCGCGGTAGCGGGCGGCCAGCTCGAAGTCCTCGCGCTCGGCCGCCGCCCACATGCTTCGCTCGAGCCGGGGGACCAGCTCGCGATGACGGCCCTCGAGAAAGAGCTCCAGGTCGGCCACCGCCTCGGAGTAGGCCGAGCGCGTGGTGAGGCCGTCCACGCACGGCCCGAGGCAGGCGCGCATGTGGTAGTAGAGGCACGGCCGCGGGGCCGTGCCGTCGATCTCGATCTGGCAGGTGCGCACCGGGAAGTGTGTCCGCGCCAGCTCCATCAGCTTGCGCGCCATGTGCTGGCCCATGAAGGGGCCGAAGTAGCTGTGGCCGTCGCCACGCACACGCCGCACCATCTCCACCCGCGGGTACGGCTCCCCGGTTGTGACGCGGATGTAGGGGTAGGTCTTGTCGTCGCGCAGGAGCACGTTGAAGCGGGGGCGGTGACGCTTGATGAGGGTGTTCTCGAGGATCAGCGCCTCGACCTCGGAGGTGGTGACGGTGAAGTCCAGCCGGCGGGCGCGCTCGAGCATGGCGAGGGTGCGCTCGGCGTGATCACCCTTGGTGAAGTACGACAGAACCCGGCGCCGGAGGTGGCGCGCCTTGCCCACGTACAGCACCCTGCCGCGGGCGTCCTGGAAGCGGTACACGCCGGGCGCCTCCGGCGCCTGGCGTGCGCGCTCCATCAGCGGGTGCTCGGTGCTCGGCATGGCCCTCCCTGCCCGCGCCTCCGGGTCCCCAGACCAGGCTCGGAGGCGAGGGATCAAATTATTGGACGGAATCTACTTGCTGACAAGACCGAGGCGCTTGAGCGCACGCCGCGCCGCCTGCTGCTGGGCATCCCGCTTGGTGGGGCCCTCGCCCCGCGCCACAACCTCGCCGTCCCACGCCACCTCGAACGCCCACACTGTGCGGTGGCTGGGCCCACCCGCTCCCACCTGGAGATAGTCGGGGAGCGGCAGGCCGCGCGCCTGGGCGGCCTCCTGCAGGGCACTCTTGGCATCGGCCAGCTTGAGCACGGTCTCGTCCAGCTCGTCGAGGTCGTCCGCGAAGCAGCGCTGGACGAAGCCAAGCGCCGCCTCCCAGCCACCGTCCAGCGCCATCGCCCCCACCACCGCTTCGAAGAGATCCTCGAGCAGGGCGGCACGACGGCGCCCGCCGGCCAGCTCCTCGGAGCGGCCTACCGTCGCCATGGCCTCGAGCCCCAGCTCGGCGGCCTTGGCAGCCAGGGTGCTGGAGCGGGTGAGCAGCGACTTCATACGCGTCAGGCGACCCTCGTCCGCTGCGGGGTGGGCCTCGAACAGGAGCAGAGCCACCGCGTACCCAAGCACCGCGTCGCCGAGGAACTCCAGGCGCTGGTAGGAGGGGCGGCCGTCGTCGCGGGCCGAGCCGTGACGCAGGGCCTCCTCGAGCAGCCCGCGGTCGGCAAAGCAGTACCCGAGGTCGTCCTCGAGGGTGTCGAGCTCACGAGTCATGTGGACATGATAGACGCACCCCCACCCACCCGCCCAGTGAACAGTGAAGAGGCCTGCTCCGGAGAGGAATGGAGGTCGGCAACTATCAGGGCTCGCTGGAGAGGACGCCCTCAGCACCAACACCATCGCTGGCGAGCAGAAGGCGCGCCCCTACCTCTGGGGTGAGAGGTGCAGGGCGAAGGGTGCCCGGTTTCACCAGCGGGGCGCCATCAGTCATCGGCTCTGTCGACGCCATTCGGCAAATGGGGGGTCGGGCGGGGGACCTTCACCACGTCATCGCCTCATCACCTGGGGGGTGGGCGGACGGGCTCTTCAATCCTCACCTACGACGCGGTGCATCCGCGCAACGATCCGTCCGCTGTGGCTGCCCGGCCAGTACACCCGGCCGCACCCCCGGCAGCGGCGGAAACGCCCGGCGGTGCGGCGCACATGGGGCGGCACCTGGGCCGCCACCTCCTCTGGCTCCACCGCCTCGAGCTCGCCGTTGCACTCGGCGCAGCGGGAGCCGGCGAGACCCGCCGCCGGCGCCAGCTCGAGCCGCGCGAAGACCTCGCGAAGCTGCTCCTCGAGGTCCTCGGCGCGTACCAGTAGGGTGCGGGGACCGACCGCCGCCAGCTCACGATCGCGGGTGAGGAGCCACCGCTCCTCGGCCGCGGCCCGTTTCGCCACGACGCGATCCTCCACCGGGCCCAGGAAGAGGGTGTCGTAGCCGAAGAGGCGCAGCCAGCGGGCGAGCGTGCCCAGCATGGCGTCGCACACGAAGCGGGGCATCGCCGCATGCTAGCATGCGGGCCGGAGGCAGCCATGGTCAGCATCCCCGCAGATGAGCTCAGCTTGCGCCGCGACCGCGCAGCGGCCGCCCTCGACGCCAACGGCCTCGACGTCCTGGTGGTCGAGCCCGGCACCAACTTCCGTTACCTCACCGGGGTCGAGCTCGAGCGCTCTGAGCGACTCACCGCCCTGGTCGTGACCGCCGACGGCACGACCTTCCTGGTGGGCCCTGCGTTCGAAGAGACCCGTCTCGGGCCGATCGTCCCCGGCGCCTACCTGGCATGGGCCGACACCGACGACCCCTACGCCCTGCTCGCCGAACGCCTGCGCGGCCGGCGCCGCGTCGGCCTCGGGCCCACCACTTGGTTCGCCACCGCAGAACGGATCGGAGCAACGCTCAGCGGGGCAAAGCTGAGCAGCGCCCACGCGGTACTGGACGACCTGCGCGTTCACAAGACCGCCTTCGAGCGCGCCGCCATCAGCCGCGCCGCCGCCGCCTGCGCCCGCCGCACGGCCGCCGCCCACACCCGCCTCGCCCCCGGTATCACCGAGGCCGAGCTGGCCGCGGGCTTCGGCACCGGCCCCGACACCCTGGCGGTGCAGTTCGGCCCGTCCTCGGCGATCCCCCATGGCGAGCCCGGCGAGCGCCGCCTGGAGCCGCCCCAGGCGCTGCTCATCGATCACTGGGCCCCGCTGGAGGAGGGCTACTGGGGCGATCTCACCCGCTCCACCTGGGTGGGTGGCGAACCGCCCGCGCGCTACCGCGAGGTCTGGCAGGTGGTGCTGGACGCCCAGCTCACAGGCATCGCCGCCATCCACCCCGGCGCTACCTGCGAGTCGGTGGACGCTGCCGCCCGGGCG
Source organism: uncultured Acidobacteriota bacterium (assembly GCA_963844845.1). GTDB lineage: Bacteria > Acidobacteriota > Thermoanaerobaculia > Thermoanaerobaculales > Sulfomarinibacteraceae > CAWJPW01. The sequence goes on along the minus strand of CAWJPW010000003.1, from coordinate 331,080 downwards.
GTGATCGCACGCGCCGGCTATGGCGAGTACTTCACCCATCGCCTCGGACACGGGCTCGGCCTCGACGTGCACGAGCCACCCTACCTGGTGGGCGGCAACACCCGCGAGCTCGAACCCGGAATGGTGGTCACGGTGGAGCCCGGCATCTACCTGGACGGCGAGTTCGGGGTGCGCCTGGAGGAGGACGTCGTCGTCACCGAGGACGGCTGCGAGCTCCTCTCGCCGCCGCAGCGCGAGCTCGAGCCACTCATCGTCTCCTGAGCACTTCTAAACCGGGGCCGGGACAGGGGCCGGGGCCGTGGGCCGGGACCGCAACCAGGACGACGTCGGCGGCCGGGATGTACTAGAATGCCCGCCCGGAAGGGCGCTCGCGGCTTCGACGAGAGTCCTAATACAAAGTCTCAAGAAGGAGGCCCTATGCCCACCATCGAGACCACCCCCGCCATGGTGAAGCACGTGTACGAGACCAGCCGGAAGCGGCTGGAGGCGGTTCGCCGGCGTCTGGACCGGCCCCTGACCCTGGCCGAGAAGGTCCTGTTCGCCCATCTCGCCGACCCCGAGCACGAGACCCTCGAGCGTGGCACGGCCTACATCCAGCTCCGCCCCGACCGGGTCGCGATGCAGGACGCCACCGCCCAGATGGCGTTGCTCCAGTTCATGCTGTCGGGCCGGGACACAACCGCCGTGCCCACCACCGTGCACTGCGATCACCTCATCCGCGCCCGATCCGGCGCCGACGCCGATGTCGCCCGCGCCGTTGACGAGAACCGCGAGGTCTACGACTTCCTCTCCTCCGCCGCGGCGCGCTACGGCGTCGGCTTCTGGAAGCCCGGTTCGGGGATCATCCACCAGGTGGTGCTGGAGAACTACGCCTTCCCCGGCGGCATGATGATCGGCACCGACTCGCACACCCCCAACGCCGGCGGTCTCGGCATGGTGGCGGTGGGCGTGGGCGGCGCCGACGCGGTAGATGTCATGGCCGGCTTCCCCTGGGAGGTCCTGCAACCCCGCCTCATCGGCGTCAAGCTCACCGGCTCGCTCAGGGGCTGGGCCGCGCCCAAGGACGTCATCCTCAAGCTCCTCGGCCTCCTCACCGTCAAGGGCGGCACCAACAACATCGTCGAGTACTTCGGCCCCGGCGCGCGTTCGCTCTCGGCCACCGGCAAGGCGACCATCACCAACATGGGCGCCGAGCTGGGCGCCACCTGCTCCATCTTCCCCTTCGACGAGCACACCGCAATCTACCTCTCGGCCACCCGACGCGACGAGATCGCGGACCTCGCCGCCGATCACCTCGACCTGGTCACCGCCGACCCCGAGGTGGAGGCCGAGCCCGAGCGCTTCTTCGACCAGGTCATCGAGATCGACCTCGACGCCCTGGAGCCCCACCTGGTGGGCCCGCACACCCCCGACCTCGCCCACGAGGTCTCGCAGATGGCCTCGGACGTGGCGTCCGCCGGCTTCCCCGACAACATGACCGCCGGGCTCATCGGTTCGTGCACCAACTCCTCCTACGAGGACATCACGCGTGCCGCCGACGTCGCCCGCCAGGCGGCCGCCCACGGCGCCGCGCTCAAGGCCACCCTCTGGGTCACCCCGGGCTCCGAGCAGGTCGAGGCCACCATCGACCGCGACGGGCAGATGGCCGCGCTCACCCAGCTCGGCGCCACCGTCCTGGCCAACGCCTGCGGCCCGTGTATCGGCCAGTGGCAGCGCGAGGACATCGAGGCCGGCACCCGCAACTCCATCATCACCTCGTTCAACCGCAACTTCGCCAAGCGCGCCGACGGCAATCCCAACACCCACGCTTTCATCGGTAGCCCCGAGATCGTCGTCGCCTACACCCTCGCCGGCCGCCTCTCCTTCAACCCCCTCACCGACACCCTCGAGGCCGCCGACGGAACGACCTTCAAGCTCGAGCCGCCGGCGTCGGCGCCCGAGGTTCCACCCAACGGCTTCGTGTTCAAGGCCGAGGGATATCAGGCGCCCCCTACCGACCGCGGCGCGGTGCAGGTGAAGGTGGCGGACGGCTCCAAGCGCCTGCAGCTCCTCCAGCCGTTCTCCAAGTGGCAGCCGGGCGACTTCGAGAATCTCCCGGTGCTCCTGAAGGCGCGCGGCAAGTGCACCACCGACCACATCTCCCAGGCCGGGCCGTGGCTGCGCTTCCGGGGTCACCTCGACAACATCTCCGACAACCTCCTGCTCGGCGCCACCAACGCGTTCACCGGCGACACCGGCACCGGAGTCGACATCAAGACCGGCGAGAGCCTGGACGTGCCCAAGCTCGCCCGGACGTACAAGGAACGCGGCCAGCGCTGGGTGGTGGTGGGCGACGAGAACTATGGCGAGGGCTCCTCCCGCGAGCACGCCGCCATGGAGCCCCGCCACCTCGGCGGCGCCGCGGTGATCGCCCGCTCGTTCGCGCGCATCCACGAGACCAACCTCAAGAAGCAGGGGATGCTGCCGTTGACCTTCGCCGACCCCGCCGACTACGAGAAGGTGCGGGTGGACGACCGCGTCTCCATCCGCGGCGTCGACGAGATCGCTCCCGGCAAACCCCTGGATGCCGTGCTCCACCACGCCGATGGCGGCGACGAGACGATCACTCTCAAGCACTCCCTCAATGCTGAGCAGATCGGCTGGTTCCGTGCCGGCTCGGCGCTCAACGTCCTTCGCCGGAAGCACGCGTAGCCGCCTACGGCACGATCGATCGTAGCGGGCCGCCCCTCGGGGCGGCCCGCTCTCTTCTCGGCACCCCGGTCACCGGCCCCGGTCGCGGTCGCGGTCCCGGTCAAACCTGTCATCCTGAGCGGAGGTCCCGCCACCAGGCGGGACCGGAGTCGAAGGATCTCCTGGACGCAGCCGGCACGAACCTGCCCTGTCACGACCAGCCTTCTCCGAGGGGGATCCTTCGACGCGCTCCGACCCTCCGGGTCTCCGCTTGCTCAGGATGACAGAGTGTATGAGGCGTGGGCGACTTCCCCGACGGCCCCCCAGGCCGAGACGCTCGCTACCGGCATGGCCCCCGCCCCGATCCCTGTCGCGGCCCGCGGCCCCCTCCCGCCCCCGCGGGTTCGCTCCCTATGACGTTTCCCGTGGGCGCGCTCCGGGTGAGAAGGCGCTCCAGGGAGAACGTCATGGACGGCACGTCCGCCGGAGGATCCCTGCTCCGCGACCCTCTCGGTCATCGGTGGCGGTTCCGGCCGCCGCCGCCGACCTCCGACGCGGGCGTATGATCAGCGCTCGGGAGGTGTCTCATGACGACCAGCCGATGTGCACCGTGTCGGGTCCCGAGGCGGAGGCGGGCCTGCGATACGCCAGAGGGAGCTGCTCCACGCGGCTGCCCCACCCGCACCGCCGAGCAGGCTCTCGCCGCGGCCTGGGAGCAGCTCCAGAATCCCGACACGCTGCGCCTCGCGCGCCTCGCGTCGCTGCAGGAGGCGGCCGGCTACGTCGACCGCGAGACCTCGGCCAGGCCGGCGCTGACCCGGGTGGAGGAGGTCTGCGCCTTCGCGGCGCGAGCGGGGTACCGCAGGCTCGGGCTCGCCTTCTGCGCCGGGCTCGCAGAGGAGGCGAAGATCGTCGACGAGATCCTCTCGGCGCACGGCTTCGAGGTGGTGTCGGTGGTCTGCAAGGTCGGTGCGGTGGCCAAGGAGGCGCTGGGGCTCACGGACGCCGACAAGATCCGGCCCGGCACCGACGAGAGCATGTGCCACCCGGTTGCCCAAGCGGAGATCCTCAACCGCGCGGGCACCGAGCTCAATATCCTGCTGGGCCTGTGCGTCGGCCACGACGCCCTCTTCCTGCAGCACGCCGCGGCACCGTGTACGGTGCTGGCCGTGAAGGACCGCGTGCTCGGCCACAACCCCCTGGCCGCGGTCTACACGGCCTCGTCGTACCGGCGCCACCTTCACGGCGACTCCGGCGGGTCGGGTCCCGAGGAGCCGCGGTGAACAGCAACCCCGGAGCCGCCTTCACCTTCTCCTCCATCGGGGTGGTGCGCTCTTCCTTCGCGGAGCAGCGCGGCACGCCCATCCAACCAGCTGCGGCCGAGGGTGCCGCCGGCCGCCTCGAGCTCGACCCGGTGCTGGCCCCGGCGCTCGCCGACCTCGACGGCTTCGAGCGCATCTGGGTGCTCTTCGTCCTCGATCGCGCCCGAGCTTTCGAGCCGACCGTCATCCCCTACCGCGACGTGCGTCCACGCGGTCTCTTCGCCACCCGAGCGCCGGCGCGGCCCAACCCCATCGGTCTGTCGGTGCTACGGCTCGAGCGCATCGAGGGCAGCACGCTGTACGTCCGCGACGTCGACATCCTCGACGGCACGCCGGTACTCGACGTCAAGCCCTACGTCCCCGAGTTCGACGCTCATCCCGGCTCGCGGGCTGGTTGGCTCGACGAAGGGAACCGGCGGGAGCGGGCCGACGGGAGGTTCGAGGGGTAGGGGGACCACAACAGCATCTGCGGCGGCGGTGGCGGATGCTGCGGGCCCCGGCGGCAACTCGGAGCCTCCGCTTCAGAGGTCTCGGGGCGCTACGCCTCCGGCCACGAGCGTCCCAACGGACCCACTGCCGCCTCCACCGCGTCGAGGACGTCGCAGCGCTCGACGGCCGCGGCCATGGCGTTGTGGTCGGGGAAGAGCGGACGGTCCTCGTCGAGGTGCTCCACCACCCGGCGCACCGCCGCCCGCGCGGCGGCGACGCCGCGGCCGAAGGTGTGATTTCGGAAGTCCAACGCCTGGGCGGCGGCGATGAGCTCGATGCCGAGCACGCCGTGGGCGTTGGTGAGCACCTGGCGCCCCTTGAGCGCGCCGTTCATGCCCATGGAGACGAAGTCCTCCTGGTCGGCGGCGGCGGGGATCGACTGGATACACGACGGCGCCGACAGGATGCGCTGCTCGACGATGAGCATGTCGGCGGTGTACTGCGAGAGCATGTGCCCCGAAAACATCCCCGCACCCCTGGTGAGGAAGGCCGGCAGCCCCACCGACAGGGCCGGGTTGAGAAGACGATTGAGGCGGCGCTCGGAGAGCACCGAGACCATGGTGATGCCGGCGGTGACCAGGTCCAGCGGCATCGACACCGGCGTGCCCTGGAAGTTCGCACCGGTGAGCACGCGGTCCTCGTCCGGCAGGAAGATGGGGTTGTCGGCCACTCCGTTGAGCTCGGTCTCCACCTGGGCTCGCGCCCACGCCAGGGCGTCGCGCAGGGCGCCGATGACCTGCGGCGTCGAGCGCATGGAGTAGGCGTCCTGGACCTTGACCTCGAGCTTGCCGGACGCCAGGTCGGAGCCGTCCAGCACGCGCCGCAGGTTGGCGGCACAGGTCATCGCCCCGCTGAAGCCGCGCAGCTCGTGCAGGCGGGCCTCGTAGGGCCGCAGGTTGGCGAGCAGCGCCTCCAGGGCCATGGCTGCGGCGACCTCCGCCTGCGCCACCCAGCGCTCGGCGTCGAAGAGAAGCAGGCAGCCCATGCCGGTGATGAGGTTGGAGCCGTTGATGGCGGCAAGGCCGTCGCGGGCCTTGAGACCGGGCACCGGAATGCCGGCGCGCTCGAGCGCCACTCGCGCCGGGAGGCGCTCACCGCCGACGAAGCACTCGCCCTCCCCCATCAGGGTGAGGGCCGCCTGGCTCATGGGCGCGAGGTCGCCACACGCCCCCACCGAGCCCTTCTCACACACCACCGGGGTCACTCCGGCGTTGAGCATGGCCAGGTAGGTGAGGGGGATCTCGGGGCGGCAGCCGGAGTGGCCGTGGGCGTGCACCGTCACCCGCGAGAGCAACGCCGCGCGCACGTGCTCCACCGGCGCCGGCGAACCGATCCCCGCCGCGTGATTGAAGATCAGGTAGCGCTGGAACTGCTCCACCTGCTCGTCGTCGAGGCGCACGTGAGCGAGCTCGCCGATGCCGGTGTTGACCCCGTACATGGTCTCGCCGGCGGTGATCTTGCGCTCCAGCAGCCCACGGCAGCCGCGAATCCGCTCCAGAGCAGCCGGCGCCAGCTCCACCGGCTCGCCGTGCCGCGCCACCGCCACCACGTCCTCGATCGTGAGCCGCCCCGCGCCAATCACCACCGCCATACGCCCCTCCTTCACGGTTCTCGGCGGGCATCATATCCGCACCCGGGCCGCAGGACATCAGCACCGCGCCTTTGCACCGGAACGAACGACCGCCCGGCCGGGGACGGCCGGGCGGTGCGAGCACGCAGGGCAGTGCCGGCTACCTGGAGTGCTCGATCATCTTCTCGAGCATTGTTCCGTCCGGATCACCGGCGCGACTGGCGCGCGCCACCTCGGCAAGGACCGGATCCCCGGCGGCGAGCACCTGGTCGAGGGCGGCACGAGCGCGGGTCTGCTGAGCCGACGTACCGTAGCGCTCGACGACCCCGAGGTCGAGGAGGGCCTCACCACTGAATCGGCGATCGGGGGAGGCCGTCGCCATCTCCACCATGGTGTCCAACCGGCTGTCGGGGAGCGCGAGGCTGTAGCTGCCCGGTTTCGGCTCTCTCACGAACGAGGCGAGGTCCACCGAGGTGATTCGCTGCGAGGTGTAGAGCCGCTGCGGCGCCACCTCGCCGAGGACCACCGACGCGAGGAGCGCCAGCTTCGTGTCGCCGGTCCGCGCGGCGATGGCGTACACCCCACGGGTGCCCAGGTGAACACACGCGAGCCCCACCAGGTCGTTGATCAGCACCGCATCCTCCTGGCGCAGCAGGCGACCGAGGCGAATGGCGAGCCGGCAGTCGGCGAGGCCGGCGGCGGGATCCCCCGCGGCCACGCCACGGGCGACCCAGCTGCGCGCCATGGCGATCATCATGAGGAGGTTCGGCACCCGGGTGTCGGCACCCGCGACGGGAAACTCGTCGGGGTAGAAGCGCATGACCGCCTGGTCCACCCACGGCTCGGCCTCGCGCAGCAGCAGATCGTCGCCGGGCACGACCTGACCGATCCAGTCGTTCCCGGAGCCGGGAGGAGCCGCGCGGCGCGCCATGAAGGCCGCCGCCTCGGCGGCGCGGGGCCCGCGCTCCTTCTCGAACTGGGCGAAGAAGTCCGCGGCGTTGGCCGGGCCGTCGCCGAGCGGAGCGAGGAGGTCGAGATTGGTGTGAAAGCGCACCGGCCACTGCGCGGCTGAGGGGCACGACCAGCAGGGGACCTCGAGATCGGCCATGGTGAAGGCATGGGGCGCGGGCACCGCGCCGAGCGGCGGCGCCTCGACCCTGTCCCGCGCCATCAGGCGCGCGGCGAGGGTGCCGGCGAGAAGGACGACCACCGCGACGGCGGCGAGCACCGGGATCACACGGGAGCGAGAAGCTGAGGACGGCATGGGGACCTCCTTCACGAGGGCTTGGCAGGGTTCGTCGGGGGACCGGGACGGGGGGACGCGCCGAGGGTCGGGAGCAGTTCGAGCCGGAGCGGCGGCAGGCGCGTGAGGGCGACCAGCTCGGGCTCCGGCGCGGCGGGACCGACCGCGACCACCGGATGCGGCGGGGTGGAGTGACGGGGCGGCCCCGCGACCGACAGCAGTGCGTTCGCCGCCAGCAGCAGAGCCACCGCGGCGGCCCACGCCAGGCGCAGCGGCCGGCTCGTCCACAGCCGCCACCAGATGTCGCCGGGCTGAGGGCGGCCTGCCAGCGCTTCCCGCGCCGCGGCGATCGTGCGCTCGCGGGCCTCCGGAGGGGGTGGGGCCGGTACTAGTCCGCCCAGCAGGCGGTCGAGCTCGTCGGGATGCTTCATGGTGCCTCCTCCAGCAGCGCCCGCAGGCGACGCAAGCCCAGGCGGTAGCGGCTCGCCGCAGTGAAGGTGGGAACGCCGGTGATCCGCCCCACGGCGGCGAAGCTGCAGTCGGCGAAGTGGCGCAGGTAGACGGCCTCGCGCTGGCGTTCGGGCAGCCGCCCCAACAACCGGGCGGCGCGGCGCGCATCCAGCGCCCGCCCGGGTTCGTCAGCCGGCGCCGCTACACAATCCGCAAGCTCGATGGGCTCGGCGGCGTGCCGGGCCCGCTCGCGGGCGACGTCCACGGTGAGGCGGCGGGCCACCGTCAGCAGCCAGGCCCGGGGGTCGCGCACGACGCGCAACCGCTCGCCCTGTTGGGCCACCCGGACGAAGGTCTCGGCGACCACGTCGGCGGCGTCCTCACGGCTCCGGGTGCGACACACCGCAAGCCCGAAGAGCTGCGCTGCGACGGCATCGTAAAGGCGTTCGAGAGCCGCGGGCTCACCGTCTGCGATGGCCGCGAAGAGTCGCCGCCAGCCCTCGAGCGGCATGGTGAACGACACCTTCTCCCCGTTCCCGGGTGCGGAGCCGGCAGAGGTCTCGTGGTCGGCGGGCATTGCGTCCATCGTAGAAGAGACGGGCCGCGAAGGAATCTTGTCACCGACTCCCCGCCGCTCGTCTGCAAACGGGTGGGGCGTTTCGCCCTAGATGACAACTCCCACGTCGCGACCCATACTGATAAAAGAAATGGCGTCTCGGAATCTTAACGTTGCGGCTCCGGCCGGCCAGGATGGGGTGTGCTTGACCCTTCTGGGCGGGGTCCGGGCGGCGTTCGCCGGGGAGCCCCTCGCGCAGCTCGAGTCACCGCGGCTTCTGAGCCTGGTGGCGCTCCTGGTGCTGCGCCGGTCGGCGCCGCAGCCGCGCCCGGCAGTGGCCGCCACGTTGTGGCCGGACTCCCGGGACCACCAGGCCCTCACCAACCTGCGCCACGCCCTCCACGACCTGCGCCGGGCGGTCCCCGATACCGAGCGGTTCGTGGAGATCACCGCCCGCACGCTGCAGTGGCGGGCCGACGCCCCGGCGAGGGTGGATGTCGTGGCGTTCGAGGAGGCGGCCCGGCGCGCCGGAGCATCAGAAGGCGACCGGCGCCGGACCGAGCTGACAAACGCAGCGAACGCCTACGGCGGCGACCTTCTGCCGGCGAGCTGGGACGACTGGGTGCTGAGCGAGCGGGAGCGGCTGCGGCGAGCCGCCGCCGACGTGCTGCGCCAGCTCGCCGACGCCGAGCATGCGGCTGGGCGCCTCGACGCCGCGGTGGCGGTGACCGAACGGCTGCGCGGCCTCGATCCCCTGGACGAGCCCTCCGCCCGCCTGCTGATGGGCCTGCTCGCCGAGGGCGGCGCCCGCTCCACCGCGCTGCGCGTCTACCACGATCTTGTCGCCACCCTGCGCGAGCACCTCGGCGTCGAGCCCGCCGCCGTGACCCGGGAGCTGCACGAGCGCCTCCTCAAGGGGACGGCGAGGCCGGCGGCGGAGCCCCAGCCCCAGCCTGCGTCGCCTCGGTTGGTGGGTCGCCGGGCGGAGTGGGCCGCAGCCACCGCGGCCTGGCAGCAGGCGCACACGGGCGCCGCCCGTCTCCTTCTCGTCACCGGCGAGCCCGGCATCGGCAAGTCCCGCCTGGTGGCGGAGCTGGCTCAGGCAGCGGCGGCGGCCGGCGCCGCCGCCGCCGCCGCCCGCTGCTACGAGGCCGAGGGGCATCCGGCCTGGGGCCCGGTGATCGACTGGCTGCGCTCCCCGGCGCTCGCGCCGGGGGTCGACCGACTCGGCGCCGCATGGCGCGCCGAGCTCGCCCGGCTGCTCCCGGAGCTGGGGAGCCCGGAGGCACCGCCGGTTGCACTGCCCACCGACGACCATCTTCGTCGCCTGCTGGAGGCGGCAGCCCGCGCCATAGGCGCCCGCGGGCCGGTGCTGCTGGTCCTCGACGACCTGCACTGGTGCGATCGGGCCACCCTCGCATTCCTCGCCTATCTCCTGTGCCACCATCGCGACGACCCGGTGCTGGTGGTGGGCACCACCCGTCCCGGCGAGGTCGGGGCCGGACACCCCCTCGCCACTCTGGTCGCCGGCCTGCGGCGCGAGGGACTCCTCACCGAAATAGAGCTCGAGCGTTTCGACCTCGCCGCCACCACCCAGCTCGCCGCTCGTCTGACCGACGGTCCGGTCGACGCCGCGTCCGCCGCGCGCCTCCTCCGAGCCACGGCCGGGAACCCACTCTTCGTCATCGAGGCCGTGCGAGCGGGGCTCCTCGAGGAGCACCCAGACGCCTTTCTGACGCCCACCGTGCAGGCGCTCATCGACAGCCGCCTCGCGCGCCTCTCGTCGTGCGCCCGGCCCATCGCCGAGGTCGCCGCCGTCGTCGGGCGGAGCTTCACGGTCGAGATCCTGGCGGCAGCCGGCTGTGCCGACGAGGAGACGGTGGTCTCGGCCCTCGACGAGCTCTGGCATCGTCGTCTCGTCGACGAGCGCGACGGCGTCTTCGACTTCACCCACGACACCATCCGCGAGGCACTCCAGCGGAGCCTGAGCCCGGCGCGTCGGCGCCACCTCCACCGCACCGTCGCCACCGCCCTGGCCGGCCTCGAGGAAGCTGCAGCAGGACCGCTGAGCGGTCCGCTGGCCGCCCACTTCGACCAGGCGGGCCTCGTTGACGAAGCGATCGCGGCGTACCGCGAGGCGGCCCGTCACGCCATGTCGGTCTTCGCTCTCGACGACGCCGGCGCCGCCCTGGAGCGGGCGCTCGGGCTCCTCGACCGGCTGCCGCCCGGCCCCGGCCACGACGCCCTGGAGATCGAGCTGCGCACCGAGCTCGGGGTCCCCGTCGTCGCCCGGCTCGGCTACGGGGCCGAGCGCGCCCACCGGATCTACCGACGGGCCCGGAGCCTCGCCCTCCACCTGGGTCGCACACCGGGTCCCGAGGTCCTGCGCGGGCTCGCCCTCGGCGCGCTCGCCGGCTGTCGTTTCGCCTCGGCGCGCCGCTTCGGCCACGAGCTGCTGGAGCACGAGCACGACCCCGTCGCCCAGGTCGAAGCCCACTACGTCCTCGGCGTCACCGGCTTCTGGAGCGGGCGGTTGCGAGCCGCCGTCCACCACCTCCGCCGGGCCCTCGAGCTGTACCACCCGGAGCGGGTGGAGCGCCACGTCACCGGGTTCGCGCAGGACCCCCGTGCGGTCTGCTTGAGCCGACTCGCCCTCGCCATGTGGCTCAGGGGGCGACCGGAGACCGCCTTGCGGCTGGCCCGCGAGGCGCTGGCCGCCGCCGACCGGCTCGACCACCCCACCAGTCAGGCCTACGCCCTCACCTACTCCTGCTGGGTCGCCGCCGAGGCCGGCGACCTCGCAACCGTGCAGCAGTGGCTCGGCGACAGGGGCGAGCGCCGCCGCGCCGACCGGCACCTCGGCTTCTTCGCACCGACGACGTCGCTGCTCGAAGCCTGGCTCCAGGTGGCGAGCGGCGATGCCGGCGGCATCCGGCTCATCGACGACGCGAGCACGACGATGCGGCGCACCGGCCAGACCCTGCACCTCACCTTCGCCCTGGCTCTCGCCGCCGCCGCCCGGCTCGACAGCGACCCAGAGGCGGCGCTCGAGCCGCTGACCGAGGCGCTCGTCTGGACCGACGAGCGCGGTCAGCACTACCTCGAGCCCGAGCTCCTGCGGCTGCGGGGAGAGGTCAGGGCGCGCATCGGCGACCCCGAACCGGCGGTCGCCGACTTTCGCCACGCCCTCGAAGCTGCGACCCGTGCAGGATCCCGCACCCTGCGGCTGCGGGCCGCCACCTCCCTGGCCCGGCACACGGGAGACCACCGCCCGCTGGCCGCCGCCTGCGCGCTGCTCTCAGAGGGCCACAACCTCCGCGACCTGCAGGCCGCCGCCTCGCTGCTGGGCTCGAGGCAGCCCGCCGACGGCGGCGGAACGCCCGCGGAACGCTCCATGGCCCATCCTTGACTGAGTCGAAATCTCTTCAAGGAGGTCCGCACCATGAATGACACGACGCTCAACGATCTGCGCAGCCGCACCCGCGGTCACGTCCTCACCGCCGGCGACCACGGCTACGACGACGCCCGCATGGTCTACAACTTCATGCACGACTGCCGCCCAGCGGCCGTGGTCCAGTGCGCTGACGCCGCCGACGTCATCGCCGCGCTGGAAGCCGCGCAGCGCGACGGCCTCGAGCTCGCCGTCCGCGGCGGCGGGCACAGCGTGCCGGGCTTCGGGACCTGCGACGACGGCCTGGTGGTCGATCTCTCGCCGATGCACTGGGTCCAGGTGGACCCGGTCAAGCGCACCGCCCGGGTGGGCGGCGGCGCCACTCTGGGCGACCTCGACCATGCGACTCATGCCTTCGGGCTCGCCACCACCGGCGGGATCATCTCGACCACCGGCGTCGGCGGGCTCACCCTGGGCGGCGGCATCGGCTACCTCGCCCGCCGCTACGGCCTCTCCTGCGACAACCTGCTGTCGGCCGACGTGGTCACCGCCGACGGCCGCCTGGTCACCGCCAGCGAGGACCAGCACCCCGAGCTCTTCTGGGCGCTGCGCGGCGGCGGCGGCAACTTCGGAGTGGTGACCGCCTTCGAGTTCACGCTCCACCCGGTCGCCGAGATCGTCGGCGGGCCTCTCTTCTACGAGCTCGCGCGAGCGCCCGAGGTGCTCAGCTTCTTCAACGAGTACATCGCCGACGCCCCTGAGGAGCTCGGTGCCTTCTTCGCCTTCCAGATCGCTCCACCCCTCCCCTTCATCCCCGAGAGCCGCCACGGCGAGACGATGTGCGCCATGATCACCTGCTGGGCGGGAGATCCCGCCCGGGCGGAGAAGGTGCTCGCGCCGTTCCGGGAGGTGGCCCCGGTGGTCGCCGAGCACGTCGGGCCGATGCCGTACCCGGCGCTCAACTCGGCGTTCGACGCCCTGGTGCCGCGCGGCCTCCAGCACTACTGGAAGGCCGAGTTCCTGCCCGAGGTCGCCGGCGACAGCATCGCCGCCCACGTCGAGCACGGTGCCAAGCTGCCCTGCGTGAACTCGACCGTGCACTTCTACCCCATCAACGGGGCCGTGCACCGGGTGGCACCCGAGAAGACCGCCTTCCCCTGGCGCGACCAGCGCTTCGCCCTGGTCATCGCCGGCATGTGGCCGGACGCCGCCGACAACGAGGCCAACATCCGCTGGGTCCGCGACTACTACGACGCCGTCCATCCCTACGGCGCCGACGCCGGCTACGTCAACTTCATGTCGGGCGACGACGCCGGTCGAGTGCAGAACAACTACCGCGGCAGCTTCCCTCGTCTGGCCCGGGTCAAGACCGCGTGGGACCCGGGCAACCTGTTCCGCCGCAACCAGAACATCGTCCCCGCGGATGAGTGAGAGGCGCGTCTGACCACGAGAGCATGCGGAGTGGGGGTCGACGGTCCCTCCGACCGTCCCGCTCGGTGGTGACGAGTCATGAGCACACGGTGCTGCTTCAAGGCGGCGGGCGGGCGCTGCCGCCAGGGCCTTCGCGCCCCCTGCCGCCTCAGCTGCCGAGCCGGACGGTCCGCTCCTCGCCGGCGGCGAGCTCGAAGCTGGTGCCGGCGATGCAGACCGCGATCGGCGACTCGCTGCTCTGCAAGGCCTTCACCGTCATCGCCTTCGAGGTCAGGTTCACGCCCAGGGTGTGGCCCCGGTAGCGGATCCGCAGTGCCAGCTGCGCCAGCTCCTGGGGCAAGGTGGGGTTGAAGTAGAGCACATCCTCGCGGGGCTCCAGCCCGGTGTAGCAGCGTTGCACCAGGTCGGCGACCCCGGCCATGGCGCCGAGGTGGATTCCCTCGGGTGTGGTACCGCCCTGGATGTCCGAGATGTCGCTCTCCAGCGCCTCCTCGAAGAGCCTCCAGGAGGCCTCCCGGTCGGCTCGCGCCAGCACCCACGAGTGCACGACCCGGCTCAGGGTCGAGCCGTGCGAGGTGCGGGCCTGGTAGTACTCGATGTTCTTGGGGATGGTGTCGCTGTGAAAGGGGTAGCCCAGCTGCTTGAAGAGCCGCTCCAGCTCCTCGGCGGAGAAGAGGTAGAAGAGCATGAGGACATCGGCCTGCTTGGACGCCTTGTAACGGTTGGGGGTGTCGTCCTCGGCCTCGAGCACGCGATCGAGGCGCTGGATGTCGTCGTACTTCTCACGGTACCCCTTCCAGTCGAACTCCGCGAGCTCATCGTAGCCTTCGAACTGGCTGATGATGCCGTCGCCGTGGAAGACGACCCGGAGGCGCCGACTCACCTCGCGCCAGCGCTGGGTCTCCTCATCCCGGAGGCCGAGGTGGGCGACGAGCTCCTCGCGTCGGTCCTCCGGCAGGCTCGCCAGCATCGTGAGAGCCCGGTCGAGCACCCAGGCGGTCATGACGTTGGTGTACGCGTTGTTGTCGAGGCCGGGCCGGTCGGCGCCGGGATAGCTGTCGTGGTACTCGTCCGGCCCCATCACGCCGAGGATCTCGTAACGCTCGAGCTCGTCGTTCCAGGTTGCCAGGCTGGCCAGGAAGCGCGCAATCTGGAGGAACATCTCGGCGCCGTAGAAGATCATGAACTCGGTGTCCCCGGTGACCTCCACGTAGTGGTCGATGTTGTAGGCGATGGCCGCGTTGACGTGACGCTGGAGCCGGCTGTTGTCGGGGATCCAGCGCCCTGACTTGGGGTTGAGGTGGAGCTGCTGCGACTCCTCGCGACCGTCGCTGCCGCTCTGCCAGGGGTACATGGCGCCTTCGTAGCCCGCCGCCAGGGCCATCCCCCGCGCCGCGCCGAGGCGGCGGTAGCGGTACATGAGCAGGGTGCGAGTGATCTCCGGCAGGCGGAAGTTGAGAATCGGCAGGATGAAGATCTCGTCCCAGAAGATGTGCCCGCGGTATGCCTCGCCGGTCCATCCGCGCGAGGGCACCCCCACGTCCAGCGCCATCTTCATGGTCAGCACCGAGGTCGTCTGCAGGAGGTGAAAGAGGTAGAGGTGGAGGATCATGGCGGTGCGCTCGTCGGGTCCGTCGTCGTCGATGGCCTCGAGCTCGAGGTCGAAACGCCGCCACAGGGCAGCCCAGGCCGCCGCCTGGTCATCCAAGAGCTCGGCGAATCGGCCCAGCCGCGCCGCCTCTTCGCGCGCCGCGAGGCCGCACTCCGAAATGCCGCCGTCGCGCGAGGTGTAGAGGGTGACCAGCTTCTCCACCGTCACGGTCTCGTCGGCACGCACCGCGAACGCGAGATGGCAACCCGCATAGCCGGCCCCCTGCACCGTCCTCGTCTCGGCAGCGATGCGCTGGCCCCGGCGATAGGCGCGGGTTCGCGCCGCCTCCACCACCCGCAGCGCCGACTGCACCGTCGCCACCTCGACGACCACGGTGTCGTCACCCACCGCGGAGGTGGTGAGGGGCCCGAGGTGCTGCTGGTGGAGATCGGAGTAGCGGTCGACGCCGGCGTTGGTCACCCGCCCGTCGATGGCGGAGCGTACCTCGAGACGGCCGCTCCACTCCGGCGTGATCTCCACCTCGATGGCCGCCTGGTGCGGGTGGCGCATGTGCACCAGCCGGCGCTCGGCGACGCGCGTGACGCGGCCCTCGCGGTCGGCGTAGCGCATCGTGCGGTGGAGCACGCCGCGGCGCAGGTCGAGCGTCTGGCGGTAGTCGAGGAGCTCACACGACCCGAGGTCGAACCACTCGCCGCCCTCGGCGCGGAAGCTGAGCGGCAGCCAGTTGGGCAGGTTCACGAGATCCTCGTTCTCGACCTCCCGCCCCGCCACCGTGGAGACCAGCCGGTCGTAGCCCCCTGCCAGGTAGGTCCCAGGGTAGTGCACGCCGTCGGCCTGTGACTCCGACCCTGCACCGCGGGTGGCAAAGTAGCCGTTGCCCAGGGTGCACAGCGTCTCCCGCAGCTTCTCCTGGTCGGGATCGAACCCCTCGTACTCCAGCATCCACTCGTTCATGACGCCTCCGCAACGCGCTCGACGAGGCCAACGAGGAAGCTCCCGACCTCGCCGGGATCGCGCAGGCGGTAGCGGGCGGCGGTGGGGCGGTTCCCGTCGCCCACCACCACACCGAGCCCGCGGTGACGCAGCACCCGGAAGGCGTCCTCGTCGGTGGTGTCGTCGCCCAGGTACAACGGCAGCGCCCGGGTCGCGCCGCTGGCGTCGAGGAGATAGAGGACCGCCCGGCCCTTGTCCCAGTCCAGCGCCGGCCGTAGCTCGATGACCTTCTTGCCGTCGGAGCGCTTGAGGCCGGGGCTGTCGCCGAGCACGCGATCCACCAGCTGCCCGATCTCATCCACCCGCGGGGGATCCACCTGCCGGTAGTGGGTGGCCACCGCGTAGCGCTTGCGCTCCACCGCGGCGCCGGGAACCTCGGCGATGCCCTTGCGCAGCGCCTCCTCGGCGGCGTCGAGCACCGGCAGGAGGGCCTCGGCAGCGTCGAGCCGGTGGCGCTCGCCGCCGGGCGCGAGGATGTCGAAGCCGTGGCTGCCGGCGTAGAAGATGCCATCGATGTCCACCAGGGAACGGACGTCGGGCAGGTCCCGCCCGCTGATCACACCCAGCGTCACGAGACCGGCGAGCTCGCGCACGGTGTCACGCATGCCTTCGTCCATCACCGCGTCCTCGGGCCGTTCGACGATGGGAGTGAGGGTGCCGTCGTAGTCGAGGAAGACGGCGAGCGCCTGGTCTCCTGCGTCGCTCAGGATCTCCTCAAGGGATTGAAGCGCCGAGGGTAGTGCGGCGGTCCGACCGTCGTCGTCCGCCCCGGCCACCGCCAGCTCGCGGAGGTCGTGCACCACGACGTCGGCGCCGTGCTGGCCGAGTTGGGGTCCCGAACCCTCGCGGTCGACACCCACCACCCGGCCGAAGAAGCCGCGGTGGCCCGCCTCCACACCCGAGAGCGCATCCTCCACCACCACGGCGCGCTGCGGGATCACCCCGAGCCGCCGGGCGGCCTCCACGAAGATGTCCGGCGCCGGCTTGCCCTCCAGGTGCATGCGCCGGGAGACCACCCCGTCCACCCGCGCGTCGAAGAGCCCGCTGAGCCCAGCCGTCTCCACGACCTCGCGACAGTTGGCGCTGGACGACACCACCGCGGTCCGGAAGCCGTGCTCGCGTAGCTCGCGCAGCAGGCGCACCGTCGAGGGGTAGGCACCGACGCCGTGCTCGTGCAGCGCCTCGAGGAAGTAGCGGTTCTTGCGGTTGCCGAGCCCGCACACCGTCTCCTCGTCAGGGCCATCGTCCAGCGAACCTTCGGGCAGCTCGATCCCGCGCGCCGCGAGGAAGCTGCGCACCCCGTCGTAGCGCGGCTTGCCGTCCACGTACTCGCGGTAGTCCGTCTCGGCGTCGAAGGGCTCGAAGCCCTCCCCGTCGCGCTGTCTCAGGTACCCGTCGAAGAGCTCCTTCCAGGCGGCGGCGTGCACCCGGGCGCTCCTGGTCACCACGCCGTCGAGGTCGAAGAGCACCCCGTCAAAGCGTTCGTGGTCGATGGTGAGGGCAGCGTTGGACTCGGTCATCGCGTCTCCTTCGGGGTCCGCAAGGGACCCCTTGTAGACGCAACGGCCCAGCGAAAGCGGCCATTTCGCACCAAGCCGGAGCCGCCGGCGAGTAGCACGCTGCCGACCCCTGACCCACACCCGCGGGAGGTAGCCGTGCCCGAGCCATACAGCCTTCGCCGTGAGCTCAACCAGCGGCCAGCGGCGCGAGCGCCTGGAGGCGCTCGTCCAGCGAGCCCCCGAGCCCCGGCTCGAGCAGCTCCTCCACCCGGTGGACGACGCCCTGGCCGAGCTCGATCGCCATGGCGCCCTGCGTTGCCACACCTGCGGAGATCCCATCGAGCCCGAGCTGCTGACCGCCGACCCGCTGGTCGGGCTCTGCATCGACCACCTCGCTGAGCGTCAGCGGCGAGCCCTGGAGGACGACCTGGCCTGCATTTCTCACCAGGGGTCGTCGCGAGGGCGCCGAGGTGTCTGTCAGCGCTGAGTCATTGAGCGGCGAGGCACCGAGTCGCGAAAGGGCCGACGATGGCTCGCAGATCAGCCCCCCAGTAGGGAGCTGGCGAGAGATGCAGGCTAGAGGTCGCTGCCGAGGTCCCGGACCACTTGCTGCCCCCGGCAGAGCTGGTTGTGGGCCGGTGGGAGGTCGCCCGCAGCGCCCTGCCAACCGCTGAACTCGTCCACCTCTGCGCCGACGACGTCGCTGACTTCCGCGGCACGCTCCCACCACGGACGACCTCACGCTGATGCTAGCGTCTACTTCAGCGAAATTCCGAAGTACCGGAAGGCGGCCGCGCAGTCGGGGCACCGGCGCGCGTGCATCCGCCACTGACGAACGTAGCGCGAGCGCGGCGGCGCCACCGCCAGCAACGCTGCACTCACGTGCCCGCCACGCTCCGAGGTGGACGGCGGGCGCTGGTAGCGGGCGACGAACCCGGGCTCTTGCAGCCGCGCCATGAGCACATCGAGGGGCACGCGCGCCCTGCCCCCGAGTGGTCGGGTCGTCCAGTCAACAGCCGTCATCTCCCACTTAGTCTACGCCCAAACGTCGAACACCGCACCCCCTGCCCAACCGACGATTCACGCACGCCTGTGGCCTGCCTCACACTGCAACCGGGCACGCGGCCTACCCGCCGGAGATGCCGTCCTCGGCCTCCCGGGGCGGCGGGGCAAGGTCGTTGCGCTGCTCGAGAAAGCCCTCGGGGAGCACCACCCGCTGCGTGCCGGCGCGCTTGCCGCGCTTGGCGCGGGCGGCGTCCTTGGGGTAGGGCTCCGAGCGGTCGACACCGGCCAGGATCTCCTCGAGCTCCGTCAAGGTCTCCACCTGCATGAGCCGCTCGCGCAGCCGCGCCCCGCCGCGGAAGCCCTTGGTGTACCAGCCGCTGTGCTTGCGGAACGCGCGCATGGCGTGAACCTCGGCGAACCACTCGGCGAGGCGGCAGGCGTGCTCCAGCATGACGTCGACCACCTCGCCGAGGCTCGGCGGCGGCGACGGCTCCCGTCCGGCGAAGGCGTCGGCAAGCTCGCGGAAGAGCCACGGGCGACCGAGACAGCCGCGCCCCACCACCACGCCATCGCAGCCGGTGGCGCGCATCATCCGCAGCGCGTCGCCGGCCTCCCAGACGTCACCGTTGCCGAGCACCGGGATGGTCCGGACCGCTCGCTTGAGCTCGGCGATGGCCTCCCAGCGCGCCTCGCCGTCGTAGAGCTGGGCGGCGGTTCGCGCGTGCAGCGCCACCGCCGCACACCCCTCGGCCTCGGCGATGCGGCCGGTCTCGAGGAAGGTGAGCAGCTCCTCGTCGATGCCCATGCGGAACTTGGCGGTCACTGGTACCGCGCCGGCGTTGCCCACGGCGGCGCGCAGAATGGCGGCGAGCAGCCGCGGCCGCGCCGGGATCGCGGCGCCGCCGCCATGGCTGGTCACCTTGCGCACCGGGCAGCCGAAGTTGAGGTCCACGTGGTCCACCCGGCCTTCGCCCACGAGCACCTTCACCGCCTCGCCAACCCAGTGCGGGTCGGTGCCGTAGAGCTGCAGGCTGCGGGGCGACTCGTCGGGTCCGAAGTCGGCCAGCTTGAGGGTCTTCTCGCGTCCCTCGACGAGCGGCCGGGCGGTGATCATCTCGGAGACGAAGAGCGCGGCTCCGAAGCGCCGGCACAGCGCCCGGAAGGGATAGTTGGTCACCCCCGCCATGGGCGCCAGCACCACGGGCGGCCACACCTGGAGCGGTCCCACCGCAAGCGGCGAAGAAGCGGTGGCGCGAGCCTTCCCGGTCACGGCGTCCGTCGTCACCTGCGCATGATATCGTGCCCACCGAGGAGGGGACCAGGAATGGCTTTTCGCACAACCGCCGGCCTTGCGGCCCTGATCCTGCTCACGGCGTGCGGCGGCCCGGCACCGCAACCGCCGACTCCGGCCCCCACTGCCACGCCGTCCCCCGAGGTTGCTGCCGGACGCCAGGAGTACCTCCAGCAGAGCTGTCTCAACTGCCACGGCGACGTCCGCCAGGGCACCAGCCTGGCACCGCCGCTGCGCGGTCTCGGCGAGCACTGGACGGCGGACTCGCTGGCCGAGTTCCTCCGCGACCCCGCGCCGGTGATCGCCGCCACGCCGCGCCTCACGACGATGGACGAGCGCTACCCCGCCGACATGCCCGGCGACCCCGCAGCCGACGAGGAGACCCTGCACTCCCTGGTCGCGTACCTGCTCACGGAGCCCACGGCGGGGAAGTGAGCTCCGTCGAGCTGTGGCTGGTCCGTCACGGCGAGAGCCTCGCCAGCCGCGACGGCTCGCTTGCCGGCTGGCGGGACGTACCCCTCACCGATGCCGGCCGCGCCCAGGCGCGGGCCCTGCGTCCGTTGCTCACCGCCGAGACCTTCGCTTCGGTGTGGGCCTCCGACCTCGTGCGCGCCACCGAAACCGCAGCCCTGGCCTGGGGCGAGCCGCTGGTCGATCGCCGCCTGCGCGAGCTCCACTTCGGTGAGCTGGAGGGGCGTGACTGGCACACCCTCGACGAGGCCCACCGCTCGGCGCTGCTGGAGTTCGTCCACTTTGCCAGCCCCGGCGGCGAGAGCTATACCCAGCTGCGCGAGCGCGTGCTCGGCTTCGTGCAGGAGCTGCGGCCCGGCCGACACCTGCTCTTCACCCACGGCATCGTCATCCGGCTGCTGCTATGGGAGCTGGGCGAGGACCGCCTGGTACCCACTGCCACGGTAGTGGGTCTCGACTGGAGCGGATGCATGATCCTCTTCGAGCGCACCCCGGGCGACACAGCGTAGCGGGGCGAGGTCCGTCGAACCGAAGCGCCGCGACAGGAAGGCAACGCAGAGGCACACGGGCGCCACGACGCAGAGCCCCCTCCCAACCGAGATGAGCCTCCTCCTGTGCTCCCGTGGTTCATGGCGGCCCCGCCCAGCCGACGCGAGGACTCGCTACAATAGCGAACCATGATCGCGAATCCCCCGCCCCGCGCATCCACTCGGCGAATCCTGGTGCTCGCCTCGCTGCTGTTGGCGATGCTTGCGGCCATGCCGGCGGCGGCCCAGATCAAGCTGCCCCCGCCGGGTCAGAGCAGCGTCTACGACTACGCCGGCGTGATCAAGCCGGACGACGCCGCGACCATGGAGCGGGTCAATCGCGAGCTTTTCCAGAAGACCGGTGTCGCCATCGCGGTGGTCACGGTGAAGAGCCTGGAGGGCGAGGCCATCGCCGACTTCGCGGTGCGGGTGGGGAGCAGCTGGGGTCTCGGCCGCAAGGGCGAGGACCGCGGCATCGTCGTCGCCTTCTCCACCGGTGAACGCAAAGTCTTCATCGCCACCGGCTACGGCGTCGAGGGTTACCTCCCCGACGGCCGGGTGGGCGGAATCCTCGACCAGTACGTCGTGCCGTCACTGCGCCAGGACGATTTCTCCACCGGCCTGCTGCGCGGCGACCTGGCCCTGGCGGCGGCCTCCGCCGAGGAGTACCACGTCACCATCAGCGGCGCCGGCGCGGCGCCCGGCCCGGCGCGAGCCCAGGCCCGGGCGGCGACGCCGCTCGAGAAGCTGGTCGGCGTCATCGTCGCCATCGTCCTGCTGATCTTCTTCGTCCGCCACCCCAGCCTGTTCTTCCTGCTGCTCCTCTCCGGCGCCGGGCGCGGCGGGGGTGGGGGATTCGGCGGCGGCGGGTTCGGTGGGGGTGGGGGATTCGGCGGGTTCGGCGGCGGTGGGTTCGGCGGCGGCGGTGCGGGACGAGGATTCTAGTCCGGATGACTCACAGGACTCGCGAGGAGGCGGGATGGACAGAGAGCTGATGATCAACGACCCGGCGCTGCAGCGCCTCGTGGACACCCTCCGCCAGGACCTCGGCGAGCACCTCGAGGCGGTGGTGCTCTACGGCTCGGCTGCACGTGGCCAGCACCACCCCGGTTCAAGCGACCTCAACCTGATCCTGGTGCTCGCAGACCTCGCCCCGGCCACCCTCGAGCGGCTGGCGCCGGGGCTGGAGCGCTGGCAGCGCCAGGGACAACCGCGGCCGCGGCTCTTCACCGCCGAGGCCATCGCCGACGCCGCCGACGTCTTCCCCATCGAGCTCCTCGACCTCGCCGACTTCCGGATCGTGGTGTGGGGTGACGACCCCTTCACTGCAGTCACGGCAGAGCGTGCCAACCTGCGCCTGCAGTGCGAGCGCGAGCTGCGCGAGAAGCTCATGCGCCTGGTCGAGGGCTATGTCGAGACCCACGCCCGTACCAAGGCACTCAAGCGGCTGCTCACCGAGTCGTACTCCACCTTCGTCGCCCTCTTCCGCGGCTGCCTGCGCCTCGTCGGCGACACCGTGCCTGCCGACGACGAGGCGGTGGTGGCGGCCTACTGCGCCCGCGCCGGCCTCGACGCCGGCGCCTTCGCCGCTGTGCGCCGGCTCAAGCGCGACGAGGGTGTCGAGGAGGACCTCAAGACCGTGTTCGCGCGCTACTACGAGGAGCTGGGGAAGGCGGTGGACGCGGTGGATCGCTTCGATGTGGCGGAAGACGAGGTGACGAAGCGATGAGGGGCTGAGGACCTCCTGCTCATCCCCGCCGATTGCGGGTTGACGGGGGATGCTGCGGAGGGTGCTGGTTGCGCATGCTGCGGGCACCGGCTCCCGGACGGCGGCCCTGCCGCCGCCCGTCGGCGCGTTCGCGAAGGGGGCGACGACGGAGGCTGCCTGACGGCTACGCGGCCCCCTTCGCGCCCTGCGCCGAGTCGCCTGCCTGGTTGTTCGGGGCCACTGCTCCGGGCGCCAAGGGCCGTGAGAGCCCCCCCGGACACTGTTTCCGCGATCGCGCTGCAAACGACGAGGCTGTTCGGGAAAAGTGTCCGGGTCGGCACGTCCGGCGGAGGATCTGTACTCCGGGGCGGTGGTGAGCCCCTGAGGGCACGCCGCCGCGCCGATAGGCGCGGCCGGACGCGCACTGGTCGCCGGCGGATGCGTGCATCCGGCCGGCGGCCGGGGCGTGGCCGGGTGGCCGCGAAGCGGCCGGCGTGCCCCGGAGGGACCCCGGCCCTCCGGGCCTGCGCTTGCCCAGGATGACGGGTCCTGGCTGGAGCGCCGTTCTCCGTCGCCGCAGGCGACGGCACCGGGTGGGCGGGTGGGACACGGTGTCGACGAGGGGGACGGCGTCGCCTTCGTCGCGAGGGCCGCGAGGTGGTGCTCCCCGTGGCGGCGCAGCCGCCGCGGGGGGCGCCGCTTCGCGGGCCGCAGCAGAAGGCGCTCGAGCCGTCCCCCGGCGGGACGCAGCTTCGCTGCGTTCCGGCCGCCGCAAGGCGGTAGACGCTTCCATGGCCTGCTGCAACGGCGGGAGTCGCGCCGCCGTCGGTTCTCTGGGTGCGATTCGCGACCGAGGCGAGGAGGCATTGGCCTCGTGGCCATGCCGACGAAGCCGACCGAGCGAAGCGCGGCCAGAGGGCCGGCGCCGGCGCGACCCCCACATTTCAGAGAGAGCGGGATCTCCCTACCCTCCCGGAGCGTGCTCCCAAGCGTACCGGGCCGCCGGGGCACGCCGCCGCGCCGACAGGCGCGGCCGGACGCGCACTGGTCGCCGGCGGATGCTTGCATCCGCTCGGCGGCCGGGGCGTGGCCGGAGGCCGCGAAGCGGCCGGCGTGCCCCGGCGGCCTCTCGACCGTCCCGGAGAAAGCATCCGCTGAACGAGGTACCATAGCCGCGACAAGGAGGAGCCCATGAGCAAGGGTCTCATCGGATGCGCGGTGGTCGCCGGGGTCCTGGTCCTGGTGGCCCTCATCGTCGGCGGATTTCTAATGGGGCGCTACAACGGCCTGGTGAGCCAGAACGAAGCCATCGACGGCGCCTGGGCCCAGGTGGAGAACGTCCTGCAGCGCCGCGCCGACCTCATTCCCAACCTGGTGGAGACGGTCAAGGGCTACGCCGCCCACGAGAAGGAGATCTTCGAGAACGTGGCCGCCGCCCGCTCCAAGCTCGCCGGCGCCACCACCCCCGCCGAGGCAGGCGCCGCCAACGCCGGCCTCAGCTCGGCCCTCGGCCGCCTCCTCGCCATCGCCGAGAACTACCCCAACCTCAAGGCCAACGAGAACTTCATCCGCCTCCAGGACGAGCTCGCCGGCACCGAGAACCGCATCGCGGTGGAACGCAAGCGCTACAACGACGCCGTGCGCGTCTACAACACGTCCATCAAGCGCTTCCCCAACAACGTGCTGGCCGGCTTCTTCGGCTTCCACCCGCGCGACTACTTCCAGGCCGAGGAGGGCGCCGAGAAGGTCCCCGAGGTGAAGTTCACGGACTGACCCGCACCACCCGCGCGTTGTCCATGGCAGAGGGAGGCGCCGTGAAGGTCATCGCCGACATCAGCATCGTTCCCCTGGGCGTCGGCTTGTCGCTCTCGCCCTACATTGCGGCCTGCGAGAAGGTCCTTGACAGGGCCGGGCTGAAGACCCACCTGCACGCCTACGGCACCAACGTGGAGGGCGAGTGGGACGAGGTCTTCGCCGCCCTCCGCGAGTGCCACCAGGTGCTCCACGAGATGGGAGCGCCGCGGGTCTCCACCAACCTGCGCTGTGGCACCCGCACCGACCGCGACCAGGGCATGGACGACAAGGTCCGCTCGGTGACCGCGAAGCTGCAGGGCTGAGCCCGAGGCGTGCGCGCGCCACCGCGGCCGGGGTCGGCGGGGTGCCGACCCGGAAGAAGTGTATTGAACAGTCAACCGGTTATAGCAATCGAGAGCGTTGACTCGCTCGTGGAGGAGACAATGCCCAGCAAGACCTTCAGCGTGCCCAACATCAGCTGCCACCACTGCGTCCTTACCATCGAGCGCGAGCTCGGCGAGGTAGATGGCGTCACCGCGGTGTCGGCGGCCGCCGACACCAAGAAGGTCCATGTCGAGTGGCAGGACCCGGCCTCCTGGGAGGGCATCTCCGCCGTCCTCGTGGAGATCGAGTATCCGCCGTCGGAGTGATGGCCCCCGAGCCCACCTTCCGACCCGTCACGGGTACGCACATCACCCTGCCGGTGCAGGGAATGACCTGCGCCAACTGCGCCCGCACCATCGAGCGGACCCTCAAGCGCACCGATGGGGTCGGCGAGGCCACGGTCAACTTCGCCGCCGAATCGGTACGGGTGGACTACGACCCCAAGCAGACGCCCCTGCCGGCCCTCGTCGAACGAATCCGCGGCGCCGGCTACGACGTGCCGGTGGCCACCGTTGAGCTGGCGATCACCGGCATGACCTGCGCCAACTGCGCCGCCACCGTCGAGCGCACCCTCACTCGCAAGGTCCCCGGCGTGATGACTGCCACCGTCAACTTCGCCGCCGAGCGCGCCCGCGTGGAGTACGTTCCCGGCGCGGTCACCCGGCGCGACCTGGTCGCTGCCATCGAGCACGCCGGCTACGGCGTCGCCGGCGGCGACAGCGAGGACATGGAGGACGCCGAGGCGGCGGCCCGGGCCGCCGAGATCCGCCGCCAGACCCGCGCCCTCATCGTGGGCGTCGTCTTCTCCACTCCCCTCCTGATCCTCGGCATGGCCCACGACTTCGGGCTCCTGGGGTCGTGGGCGCGGGGTCCGGGCTTCCTCTGGCTGCTCTTCGCCCTCGCTCTGCCGGTGCAGGTCGTCACCGGCTGGGACTTCTACATCGGCGCCGTCAAGGCGCTCGGCAACCGCACCGCCAACATGGACGTCCTCGTGTCCATGGGCTCGCTCACCGCCTTCATCTACTCGGTGCCGGTGATGGTCGCCCTGACGCTGGGGATCCACTCCCTGGGCGAGCACGTCTACTTCGAGACAGCCGCCCTCATCCTCACCCTCATCAAGGTGGGCAAGCTGATGGAGGCGCGCGCCAAGGGCTCGGCCGGTGCCGCCATCCGCCGCCTCATGGACCTCACGCCGCCGAAGGCACATCTGCTGCGGGACGGTGACGAGGTGGAGGTGGAGGTGGACGAGGTGGAAACCGGCGACCTCCTGGCGGTGCGCCCCGGCGAGCGTGTCCCGGTGGACGGCGTGGTCGCCGCCGGGCAGTCGGCGGTGGACGAGTCGGCATTCACCGGTGAGAGCCTGCCGGTGGAGAAGCACGCGGGCGATCCCGTGCTGGGCGGCACCATCAATGGGCAGGGGCTGCTGCGCGTCGAGGCCACGCGGGTGGGAGCAGCCACCGCCCTGGCCCAGGTGATCCGCCTGGTGCGCGAAGCGCAGGGCTCCAAGCCCCCCATCCAGCGCCTCGCCGACCGCGTCGCGGCAGTCTTCGTGCCGACGGTCCTCGGCCTCGCCCTGATCACGCTGCTGGTGTGGTGGTTCGTGGTCGGCGCCGGCTTCACCCCGGCGATGATCCGCATGGTGGCGGTGCTGGTGATCGCCTGCCCCTGCGCCCTCGGTCTCGCCACCCCCACCGCCATCATGGTGGGCACCGGCCGGGGCGCCGAGCACGGTCTCCTGTTCAGGAGCTCCGAGGCTCTCGAGCGAGCTCAGGCGGTGCGCACGGTGGTGCTCGACAAGACCGGCACCCTCACCACCGGCAAGCCGCGGGTGGTTGCTGTCATACCCGCCGCGGACCTCGATCCTGCTGCGCTCGGCTCGTCCCTGGCCGGCGGCCGGACGAGCGACGACCTGGTGCTGCGGGTCGCCGCCGCCGCCGAGCGCGGCAGCGAGCACCCGCTGGGCCGGGCGGTGGTGACCGCGGCCACCGAGCGCGGCCTCGAGCCGCCGGAGCCCGACGGCTTCACCGCCACCCCCGGCCACGGCGTCACCGCCCGGGTGAGCGGCACCGAGGTGGTGGTGGGGAGCCGTGAGCTGCTCGCCGAGCACGGTGTCGACACCGGGACCCTGCGGACAGCCGAGGTGGCCCTACACGAAGGCGGAAGCACGGCCGTGTGGGTGGCGGCGGGAGGCCGCGCCCTGGGCCTGGTGGGTCTCGCCGACACCCTCAAGCCGGGCTCCCGATCCGCGGTCCAGCACCTGCAGGCACTCGGCCTCCATCTGGTCATGCTCACCGGCGACCACCGCGCCCCGGCCGCGGCCATCGCCCGCGAGGCCGGCATCGCCGAGGTCCTCGCCGAGGTCCGCCCCGGCGACAAGGCCGAGGCGGTGCGGCGCCTCCAGGAAGAGGGCCGCGGACCGGTGGCGATGGTGGGCGACGGCGTCAACGACGCCCCGGCCCTGGCCCAGGCCGATGTCGGCATCGCCATGGGCACCGGCACCGACGTGGCCATGGAGACCGCCGCGGTGACCCTGGTGGGCGGCGACCTCGACGGCGTCCCCCGGGCGTTGGCGCTGTCGCGGGCGACCATGCGGACGATCCGCCAGAACCTGTTCTGGGCGTTCTTCTACAACGTCGCCCTGATCCCGTTGGCGGCGGGCGTGCTGTACGGCCTCACCTGGCTGCCGATGCCGCTGCGCGCCCTCCACCCGGTGCTCGCCGCCCTGGCAATGGCCTTCTCGTCGGTGACGGTGGTCGGTAACAGCCTCCGCCTCAAGTCTCTGCGCCTCTGAGCGAGTGGCGCAGAGGCTCGAGCTGTCGTTCGCGGCGTCGCTAGGCCATCCGGATCCTCAAGTCTGCAGAGCCGGTGGACCCGCAACCCGTCGTCAGACAGCGGCAGTACACGGCGGCAGGAGCGGTGGGCGGCGACGACGACGTCGGACGACGACGTCGGTGGGAGGCCACAGGGCCGGCGTCGGCCTACCGCGACCGCGTCGGCGACAGCGCGTCGCGACAGGTGACCGTGGGCAGGGCGTCGTCTGCCGCGTTGGGAGGGCATGGACCGTGTCCCGGCAACCGGCCCCGGATCACGGTCTCGGATCGCGGCCCCGGTACCGGACGCGAAACCAGCCCCGGATCCGGTCACCGCCGCGGCTGCACCAGCCGCCACGTCATCGCCCGCACCCGGTCGAGCAGCTCGGCGGCGCGTGCCGCGGCCGCGGCGTCGACGAACCCCCCGGCGGCCAGCATCTCCAAGGCGCTGCCCGCCTCCTTGGCCGAGCCGTACGCCACGCGGTAGTGGTAGCTCCGGTCACCGCCCGACCGCCCGTGCCCTTCGGCGAGGTTCAGCGGGACGCTGCACGCGGCCCGCCGCGCCTGGTCGGCGAGGAACCTGACGCTCGGCGAGACCGCCGCCACCAGTCTGAGCACCGCCCCCGCCGCCGCGACGGCGAGCGTGTGGGCGTGCAGGCCGGGCTTCGAAGTGGGGAGCGCGTCGTGCATGGTCACCTCCGGATCGTTCATGGCCTTCCCGAGCCGGCGGGGCGGCCGGTGTCAAGGGTCTCCACGCAGTGGCCGCGCAGCGGCCCTTGATTCCGGGCGGCCCGGCGGCTATCGCGCCTCTCTTGAACGATCCGGAGGTGACCATACCGGCGGCGCCCTCGGTCCCGGGCCCCAGCGCCGAGTCGCCTGCCTCGTCGTTCGGGGCCACTGCTGTGGGTGCCACGGGCCGTGGGAGCCCCCCCGAACACTGTTTCCCCAATCGCGCTCCAGGCGAGAAGGCGCTCCAGGAAAAGTGTTCGGGACGGCACGCCCGCCGGAAGGCGCCTGCTCCGTGACGATCGTGGCCCCGGCCCGGTCCCCGGTCGCGGTTTCCGGCCGCAGCCTCCGGTCCCGGTTCGCGGACGCCAGCGCTGCGGCCGCCTCCCGTTACGAGGCGTGCTCCCTGCGATGCCGGCGCAGCCAGCGGCGGTTGATGGAGTGTGCGTAGAGACGGATGAGGGCCTTGCCGAGGTCGCCCGCGAGCAGCGGCCTCACAACCTGGCCCCACGAGTAGAAGCGCCCCTGGGCCGCGAACACCGCTTCGACGAGCTCCTCGGGCTCGAGCCCAACCGGCTGGAAGACGGCGTGGTGACTATCGTAGAGCTCCCAGCCGCAGTCCAGCAGGCGGCCCGCTGCGACCATCTCGGTGTAGACGCGGGTGCCCGGCAGTGGTGTGAGAACCATCAGCTGCACCGAGAAGAGCCCCTGCGCCCTGGCCCAACGCGCCGTCTCGCGAATCGTCTCGGGGGTGTCGTCGTCGGCGCCGAGCACGAACATCCCATGCACGTGGAAACCGTGGCGGTGGATCTCGGTCAGCGCCGCCTCCATGTCGGCCACGCTCTGGTGCTTGTTGAAGGCCGCGAGGGTTGCGGGATTGACCGACTCGAGGCCGATGAACAGGGTGTCGCCGCCCGAGCGCCGCATCAGGGCGAGGAGCTCGGGGTGGCGGGCGCAGTCCACCGCCACCTGGGCCGACCACGTCGGGGTGACGCCGGCGGCGATCATCGCCTCGAGCAACTCGCGGGTCCGGCGCGGGTTAGCGGTGAAGTTGTCGTCGTAGAAGAAGACCCGCTTGGAGCCGACGTCCCGCGCGGTGAGCTCGTCCACCACCGAGGCCGCCGAGCGGAAGCGGTAGTGCCGCCCGAACATGCCGGTGACCGAGCAGAACGAGCAGTCGTGGGGGCAGCCCCGCGAGGTCATCACCGGCACCACCGGGTCCTGGGCGAACGAACGCTTGAAGGGCTTGCCGAGGAGCCCGAAATCGGGGGCGGGCAGGCGGTCGAGGTCGCGTATCGGCGGCGGCAGCGGGTTGTGCACGATTTCACCTCCGCGGCGGAACGAAAGACCTGCCACCGTCGTGAGATCACCTCGCCCTTCAACCCCGGCGACGAACGGCCCGATGGTCTCGTCCGCCTCGCCGCGCAGCACCCAGTCGGCGTGCTCGAGAGCCTCGTCCGGGCAGAAGGTGGCGTGCGGCCCGCCCATGACCACCGGAACTCCCGCCTGTCGCAGGTGGTCGGCGATGGCGTAACCGTGCGGCGCGGTCGAGGTGGTGGTGCTGACTCCCACGAGCTGCGACGCCTCCAGCCGTGCCCAGTCGAGGCCATGTGCCTCCTCGAAGAGCACCCTGACGTCGTGCCCCTTCTCGGCGAGGGTCGTCCCCAGCAGCACCGGTCCCAGCCGCGGCAGCGAGAAACGCGTCCAGACGTGCAGCCCCGGCGGCTCCGGCTCGACCAGAGTGATTCGCATCGAACTGCCTCCTTGAGAACCCCTCGATCATAGGCCGCTCGCCGCATTGTGGCAATCGTGCTCGCCTGGTCGAGCAACGCACGCCCGCGTGCATCCACCCCGCCCGAGAAGCGGTCGGCGCCTCCGGCGGAGAGCCCTCCGATCCCCTCACCCGGGACGGCGAGCGCGTCGCCTCCCATTTCTCAGCCACATAAGCCGCGTTGCGGCGTGGCCCGATCGGGGGCTCGAGCACCTCGGGTCGCGTTGCTTGCGCAGACCCCTTCTGCTACGATCCGCGCTCCGCCGAGCCCCTTTTTGGCCGGTCTCATCCGTGGAGACGCCGCGCCGTGGCAGATGTGTAACCGGGGAGAGCATCTCCGCGTAAGAGTCCGGGAGCGCTCGGCAGCGGAGGACCTCGATGCGGCACCTCACGGCACTCTTCCTCACCCTCGGCCTGGCCGGGGCGTCAGCGGCGCCCGCATGGGCAGAAGCGCCCTCCACCCTGCCGGCACTGGTGCGCTCGGCGCTGGCAACCCACGAGTCGGTGGCGAGGGCCGAGAGCGAGGTGCGGCGGGCCCACTCCGACGTCCGGCTCACCACGGCCGCCCTGCTCCCCCGGCTGGAGCTGAACGGCACCTACACCCGTTTCGGCAGCGCTCAGACGGTGGAGTTCGCCCCGGGCGAGACCTTCGTCATCACCCCCCTCACCGACTGGAACTACAGCGTCGACCTGCGCCAGACCCTGTTCTACGGGCTTCGCGACTGGCGCGCCCGCACGGTGGCCCGCCAACTGGAGGACGCCGCCGAGCTGGAACGCCTGGCCGCCGCCGGCGACCTCACCCTGCAGGTGAGCCAGGCGTTCTACGACGCAGTGGCGGCCGCGCAGCGGCAGGCGGTACGACGCGCCGCGGTGGAGCAGGCCAAGGCCCAGCTTCAGGTGGCCCGGCGCCGCTTCGAAGTGGGCGAGGTGGCCGCGGTGGATGTCGCCCAGCTCCAGGCGCGCGCCGCTGCCGAGCGTCAGCAGGCGGTGGAGGCGGCCGGCGCCGCCGATCTCGCCCGCCGCCGCCTCGCCCGGCTGGCCGGGGTCCACGAGCTGGGAGAGCTGGAGCCGCCGGGGAGCATCCCGGTGCCCGACGGCGACGTGGCCGGCCTCGAAGCCGCTGCCCTCGAGCGGCGGGCCGAGCTCCAGGCGCTCGACCAGCGCCTTGCCGCCGCCGGGCTCGTCATCACGGTGGAAAAGGGAGCGTGGCTGCCCGAGCTGGACGTCCACGCCCAGTACTACGCCCAGAAGGCCGAGTTCCCGTCCAAGGACTGGAGCTCGGTGGCCCTCACCCTCAAGGTGCCGGTGTACGACGGCGGCGTCACTGCCGCGCGGGTGGCCAAGGCACGCGAGGACCAGGTCCAGGTGGAGCTCATGCAGCGCGAGGTGGAGAAGCTGGTACGGGACCAGGTGGACACCGCCGCCATCGGCCACCGCACCGCCGTGGCCGCCCTCGACGCGGCTGAGGAGCGGCTCGCCGCCGCCCGCGAGGCGCACCGCCAGGTGGAGCGCGCCTACCGGGTGGGCGAGGCCACCGCCACCGACCTGCTGGTGGCCACCACCGAGCTCACCGACGCCGAGACCGCCGAGATCATCGCCCGCTGGCAGCGGGAGCTGCAGGCGATCGCCCTGCGCCGCGCCGTTGGCCATCCTCCCCTCCCCGACCTCGACCTGGCGACGACCACCGCCACCCCGGCCCCGCAGGGCTCCTGAGCCCGAGGAGAACACGACCGTGCGAACCACCACCATCGTCCGAGCGATCCTTCCGGCGGCCCTCCTCCTGGCGGCCGCCTGCCACCCAGCAGGTGACGAGGCGTCAAGCGCCGAGGCCACCCGCACCGAGGCCCTGGCGCCGCGCACCGTCGAGCTCATCCAGCCCGAGGTGCGCTCCGAGCAGCCCACCCTGCAGCTGGTGGGCGAGGTGCGCGCCTTCGACACCATCGACGTCGCCGCCGAGGTGGCCGGCCGGGTGGACCGGGTGCGGGTCAAGGTGGGCGACCAGGTCAAGGCCGGTCAGCCGCTGGTGGAGATCGACCGCCACACCTTCCGCCTGCGGCGCGCGCAGGCGGCGGCCAACCTCGCCGCCGTCAAGGCCGAGCTCACCCTCACCGAGAAGGAGCTCGAGCGCAAGGCCGACCTGCTCTCCGACCACACCATCTCCCAGGCCGCCTACGACCAGGCACAGTCGGCGCACGACCTCGCCGCGGCCCGGATGCAGGCGGCCTCCGCCGCCCTCGACCTGGCCGAGCACGATCTCGAGCGCAGCGTCGTCAAGGCCCCCGCCGACGGAGTGGTGGCCGAGCGCCACACCGTGGGCGGAGAGTGGGCCGACGTTGGTACGCCGCTGGTGGCGCTGGCCACCGCCGGCACTGTGAAAATCGCGGCCGAGGTGCCCCAAGGCTGGGCCGACCGCCTGGTGGGGCTCAAGAGCTTCGCCTTCCGGGTGGGCGCCGCCGGCACCGAGCGCCGCGCCGAGGTCTACAGCATCGACCCGGTGGTGCAGGGCGCGAGCCGCTCCTTCGAGGTGGTGGGCACGGCGCCCAACCCCGGCGACCTGCGCCCCGGCATGTTCGCCACCGTGATCCTCACCTCACCGGTGGAAACCCACAGCCTGTGGGTGCCGGCCTCGGCGGTGGCGGCGTCGGACCTGCCCGAGGTCCTGCTCGCCGACGACGGCCGGGTGGCGGTGGCCAAGGTGCAGACCGGGCGCCACCTGGACGGCATGGTGGAGATCCTCGCCGGGCTCGACCCGGGCACCGCCATCATCAAGGACGTGGCCGGCCTCCAGCGCGGCCTGCCGGTGACGGTGGCCGGCACCAACGGATGACGCCATGAACCTCTACGACGTCTCCATCCGGCGCCCGGTCTTCGCCGTCATGCTGATGCTGGCGCTGGTGATCTTCGGCGTGCTCGGCTACCAGGCGTTGCCGGTGAACCTGCTGCCCTCCATCGACTTCCCCATCGTCACGGTGCAGACCATGCTGCCCGGGGCCTCCCCCGAGGTCATGGAGTCCGACGTCACCGACGTGATCGAGAGCTCGGTGAACACCATCGAGGGGATCAAGCACCTCAACTCCTACTCCGGGCAGGGCATCTCGCAGGTCACCATCACCTTCGAGCTGGAGCGCGACATCGACACCGCCGCCCAGGACGTGCGCGACAAGGTCGCGGCTGCGGTGGGGCAGCTGCCGCTGGACGCCGAGCCCCCCATCGTCCAGAAGCTCGACATCAACTCCCAGCCCATGCTGTGGATCGCGCTCTCCGGCCTCGACAAGCGCACCCTCTCCGACTACGCCGACCGCGTCGTCAAGCCGCGCCTGCAATCGGTGCCGGGGGTCGGCAACGTCTTCATGGGCGGCTTCCGCGAGCGCATGGTGCGAATCTGGATCGACCGCGACCGCCTCGCCGCCCACCACCTCACGGTGGACGACGTCATCACCGCCCTGGGCCGCGAGAACCTCGAGCTGCCCGGCGGCTACATCGAGGGGCCGAAGACCGAGCTGGCGGTGCGCAACCTCGGCCTCTTCGACTCCGTCGACGAGTTCAACGACCTGGTGGTGGCCACCGTGGGCGGGCGCCAGGTCCACCTCGCGGACGTGGGCTTCGCCCAGGACGGCATCGCCGACGAGCGCGGCTCGGGGCGCTACAACCTGACCCCGTCGCTTGGCCTCGGCATCGCCCCCCGCTCCGGCGCCAACCTGGTCCAGGTGTCGCGCTCGGTGCACCAGCGCATGGCCGAGCTGGCCGAGGACTTCCCCGAGGGCGTCACCTACGACACCGCCTTCGACGCCGCCGAGTACGTGGAGAAGTCCATTCGCAACGTCCAGGTAGACATCATCTGGGGCGCGGTGCTCGCCATCCTGGTGGTGTTCGCTTTCCTGCGCTCCTGGCGCTCGACCTTCATCGTGTCGCTGGCCATCCCCACCTCGCTCATCGCCACCTTCGGCTTCATGCGCGCCTTCGGGTTCTCGCTCAACAACCTCACCACGCTGGCCCTGGCGCTCTCGGTGGGGGTCGTCATCGACGACGCCATCGTCGTGCTGGAGAACATCTTCCGGCACCAGGAGGAAGGCGAAGAGCCGTTCGCGGCGGCGCACAACGGCACCCGCGAGATCGCCCTGGCCGCCACCGCCTCCACCCTCTCCATCGTCGCGGTGTTCGTGCCGGTGGCCTACATGAAGGGGATGATCGGCCAGTTCCTCTTCGAGTTCGGCATCTCGGTGGCGGTGGCGATCCTCATCTCCCTGCTGGTGGCCCTCACCCTCACCCCCATGCTGTGCTCGCGCATCCTCCGGGTGCGGGCCAAGCACGGCCGCCTCTACGAGGTGCTCGAGGGCGGCTTCCGCTGGCTCGAGGCGCGCTACCTGGGCACCCTGCGCTGGACCCTGGGGCACAAGGGCATGACGTTGCTCATCACCGCTCTGCTCCTGGTCGGCTCACTCGCTCTCATCCCGCTGATGGGCGCCGAGTTCGCACCCCAGGAGGACATGTCCATGTTCATGGTGCAGGTGGAGGCCCCGGTGGGGATCTCCTTCCCGGCCATGGACGGCAAGCTCCAGCAGGTAGAGCGCATCGTCCTCGAGCAGCCCGAGATTCGCTCGGAGTTCGCCGCCATCGACCTCGAGGAGCGCGGCCAGGTGAACGCCGGCATCATCTTCGCCCGCATGGTGGGGCCCAAGGCCCGCGCCGTGGACCAACACGCCGTGGTCACCCGCCTGCGCGAGAAGCTCAAGGCGGTGGAGGGCGTGTCCGCCCGCGTGGTGGAGTTCTCGTTCTACTCCGGCGGCGGCGAGGGCGGCGACTACGCCCTCGCCTACTCCATCTCGGGGCCCGACCTCGACACCCTGGACGAGGTGAGCAAGAAGGTCGTGTCGCGGTTCTCCGCGGTTCCCGGCATCGTGGACGTGGACACCAACCTCGACCTCGAGCAACCCCAGCTCCACGTCGTGGTGGACCGCCAGAAGGCCCACGATCTCGGCCTCGACGCCACCACCCTGTTCGACACCGTCTACGCGCTCATCGCCGGCCGCAAGGTGGGCTCGTTCACCACCGAGGGCAAGCGCCACGACGTGCGCATCAAGGTGGTGCCGTGGCAGGCGCGCACTCCCGAGGACATCGGCGCACTGCAGGTGCGCAGCCCGTCCGGCGAGATGGTGCGGCTCGACTCGGTGGTCCACCTGGTGCCCGGCGTCGGCCCCATCAACATCAACCGTACCGACCGCGAGCGCAGCCTGCTGCTCACCGCCAACCTCGAGGGCATCCCCCTCAACCAGGCCCTCGAGTCCC
This sequence comes from uncultured Acidobacteriota bacterium, assembly GCA_963844845.1. Taxonomy (GTDB): domain Bacteria; phylum Acidobacteriota; class Thermoanaerobaculia; order Thermoanaerobaculales; family Sulfomarinibacteraceae; genus CAWJPW01. The sequence continues at coordinate 296,081 of CAWJPW010000003.1, read as the reverse complement.
TCCGGGGGATCCTTGCCGACGAGCTGCCGCCCGGCTACACCGCCAAGGCGGCGGGCCAGGCCGAGGAGTTCGGCGAGTCCATGGGCTCGCTGCTCTTCGCCCTCGGGCTGGCGGTGATCATCGTCTACATGGTGCTGGCCAGCCAGTTCAACTCGCTGATCCACCCCCTCACCATCATGTTCGCCCTGCCGCCGGCCATCGTCGGCGCGCTGGTCGCCCTGTTCGTCACCGGCCAGACCTTCAACATCATGTCGATGATCGGCATCATCCTGCTCTTCGGCCTCGTCACCAAGAACTCGATCCTGCTGGTGGACCTCACCATCCAGCGCCGCGCCCAGGGGATGGAGCGCGAGGAGGCGCTGCTCAACGCCTGCCCGATCCGGCTGCGGCCCATCCTCATGACCGCGGTGTCGATGATCTTCGGCGTGCTGCCGGTGGCCCTGGCCCTGGGCGAGGGCGCCGAGGCGCGCGCCCCCATGGCCATCGCCACCGCCGGCGGCATGCTCTCCTCCACCGCCCTCACCCTGCTGGTGGTACCCGTGGTGTACGCCGTCCTCGACCGGCTCGTGGAGAAGGTCCGCGGACGCCGCCGGCCAGAGCACCTGGCAGCGGACCCTGAGGCGGTCTGAGGGTGCGAGACGGGAGAGGCCGGGCGGAAGACACCCCCTACCCGCCCTCTTCCGGCGGAGGACGCAGGGTCGTCGGCCATCCACGACCCACCGCGAGGATCGAGAATGGAACCGCCAAGGCGCGAGCTTTGCGTCCGTCACGCCTTGGCGGTTCAAGACTCCGCCCTTCCGGCCGGGACAACCGCCGCAGAGCATCAGCTCAACCCGCTTCACCGGAGCCCGTACAATGCGGGGGCGCCGCGCGCGTTGTGGAGGGCCTACTGGGATGGATCTTCGCAGTATCGGACTCGTCGCATGTGCAACGGCCGCCCTGGCGACACCCGCGGCCGCGGCGCGGACGCCCCGTGCGCCCGTACCTCCACCCCCGGCGCCGTACGTGGTGCCGGTGACGATGACGGCGCCGGCGATCGACGGCGTCCTCGACGACGAGGCGTGGCAGCATGCCCTCACCCTCGAGCTCGACTACGAGGTCGACCCGGGCGACAACCTGCCGCCGCCGGTCCGGACCGTGGCCCTCATCACCTCCGACGCCGAGAACCTCTACGTGGCCTTTCACTGCCTCGACCCGCGGCCCGCAGAGATCCGCGCCCACTACTCCGACCGCGACCAGATCTGGCGGGACGACTGGGTGGGCATCGTCCTCGATCCCTTCGACGACCGGCGCCGAGCCTACGACTTCCTCGCCAACCCACTGGGCGTGCAGATGGACTTCGTGGAGAGCGAGGTGGGCGGCGGTGTTGACAATTCGTGGGACGCCATCTGGGACGACGCGGCGCGGATCACCGACGACGGCTACGTGGTGGAGATGGCGATTCCATTTCGCGTGCTCCGCTTTCCGCACACCGGCGGTGAGCAGACCTGGGCCTTCGACCTCACCCGCAGCTACCCCCGCGGCGTACGCCACCACATCGGCGTCTTCCCCCGCGACCGCGACAACAACTGCTACCTGTGCCAGGCGTGGGAGCTGCGCGGCTTCGCCGAGGTCAGACCAGGCGCCAACCTCGAGCTGGATCCCACCCTCACCGCCCGGCGCACCGACGCCCGGCCCTCGCGGGTTGAGCCCCTGGATGAGGGCGACGTCATGACCGATGCCGGCCTCACTGCGCGCTGGGGGGCCACCCCCAGCATCAGCGTGGCCGCCGCCCTCAACCCCGACTTCTCCCAGGTGGAGGCCGATGCCGCCCAGCTCGACGTCAACCAGCGCTTCGCCCTCTTCTACCCCGAGAAGCGTCCGTTCTTCATGGAGGGCGCCGACACCTTCGCCACCGACATGGACGCGGTCTACACCCGAACCGTGGCCGACCCCCAGTGGGGGCTCAAGGCCACCGGCAAGGGAGGGGACAACACCCTGGGTGCGTTCGTCGCCCGCGACGAGCACGTGAGCCTGCTCTTCCCCGGCAACCAGGGCTCGGACTACGGCGAGCTGGACGGCTCGGTGACGGCCGGCGTGGCGCGCTGGCGGCGCGACGTGGGCGAGTCCTCCACCCTCGGGGTGCTGCTCACCTCCCGCACCGGCGCCGGCTACTCGAACCTGGTCTACGGTGTGGACGGAGTGCTGCAACCGACTCCCCGCGACACGGTGAGGTTCCAGTTGCTGCAGTCGACCACTGAGTACCCTGACGCGGTGGCCGACGATTTCGAACAGCCTCACGGCCGCTTCTCCGATCACGGCCTCAGCCTGGAGTACGAGCACGAGACCCGCAACGGCGGCGTGTGGGCCCAGTACGAGGACCTGGGGAAGGACTTCCGCGCCGACCTCGGCTTCATCCCCCGCGTCGACCTCAAGGCCTCCGAGATCGGCGCGCTGCGTCGCTGGCGAAGCGACGGCGAACACTGGTACTCACGGCTCGACCTCGGTGTCCAGTACGAGCGCAGCGAGGACCAGGACGGCCGGCTCAGCGACGACGCCGCGGGCGTCTTCCTCGACATCGAGGGCCCTTGGCAGAGCAGCGCCCACCTCCACCCCACCGCGGGCCGCGAGTACTGGGACGGCCGCACCTACGACCTCCGGGGGTGGCACTTCTCGTCCTCCGCGGCGCCCAGCGGCAGCCTCGAGATCGGCCTCTTCGGCGTCTTCGGCGACGCCATCGACTACGAGAACTCCCGGCCTGCCACCGTTTTCAGCATCGGCCCCTCGGCGACGCTCAGGTTGGGCAGCCACCTCGCCGTCGACCTCGAGCACGAGCTCGAACGGCTCGACGTCGCAGGCGGGCGGCTCTACGATGCCAACCTCAGCCAGCTCAAGGTGGTCTACCAGCTGGACACGCGCACCTTCGTGCGCGCCATCGCCCAGTACCTCGACCTCCGCCGCGACTCCACCCTCTACCACGACCAGGTCAGCGCCCATGACCGCCACCTCTTCACCCAGCTGCTCTTCTCGTACAAGCTCAACCCGCAGAGCGTGCTCTTCCTGGGCTACTCGGACAACCACTTCGGCGAGCACGGCCTCGATCTCCACCAGAGCGACCGCACCCTGTTCCTGAAGATCGGGTATGCGTTCTTGATGTAGGCCCCCGCCCACTCACCCGGTAAAGAGTGAAGACTGCACTCTGAGCGCGCTCTACGGGTGAAGTGCACGAGGGCCTGGGGGCGACCGTTCTCTACGAAGCGCCCAACGGACACGTATGACCTGTCGCTGTTCGGCGCCACGAGGCCCTCACGTCATGCCCGCCGAGTCACATCCGGACGGCCGGCATTGGCGGGGGTGGGCGGGGGGCTTTTTACTCTTTACTCTTCACTCTTTGCTCTTTACCTTCCAGGGAGAGGAGGCGTCCATGGATCTCATGCGCGTGCTCGCGGTGGCGCGGGGCGACGAGCCGGCCGACCTGGTGCTCTCGGGCGGCACGGTGCTCAACGTGTTCACCGGGGAGCTGCTCACCCAGGACGTTGCAGTGGCCGAGGGAGTGGTGGCGGCCCTGGGCCGTGGCCTCGCCGGCCGCGAGGTGGTCGAGCTGCGCGGACGCTTCGTGCTGCCGGGGCTCATCGACGCCCACGTGCACCTGGAAAGCTCGATGGTCACACCGGCGGAGTTCGCCCGGGCGGTGGTGCCGCGGGGCACGACGACCGTGATCTGCGACCCCCACGAGATCGCCAACGTGGCCGGCCTCGCCGGCATCCGCTGGGTGCTGGAGGCCTCCGGCGACCTTCCCCTGGACGTGCGGGTGATGGCCTCCTCGTGCGTCCCCGCCACCCACATGGCCACCGCAGGGGCGGAGCTCAGCGCTTCCGACTTGGCCGTCCTGCTGGACAATCCCCGGGTGCCGGGCCTCGCCGAGGTCATGAACGTTCCGGGAGTCGTGCTGGGCGACCCCGCGGTGCACGCCAAGCTCGCCGCATTCAGGGGCCGTGTCATCGACGGGCACGGGCCGCGGCTCGGCCCGCCCTGGCTCGATGCCTACCTGGCCGCCGGAGTGGGCTCGGACCACGAGTCGCTGACAGCGGAGGAGGCGCGCGAGAAGCTGCGGCGGGGCATGCGGGTCTTCCTGCGCGAGGCCACCGGTGCCCACAACCTCGTCGACCTGCTGCCGGCGGTGACGCCGCACACGAGCCGGCGCTGCGCCCTGTGCACCGACGACCGCCACCCCCACGACCTTCTGGACGAGGGCCACATCGACCACCTGATGCGCCTCGCCATCGGCGCCGGCCTCGACCCCGTCACCACCCTGCAGCTGGCCACCCTCAACGCCGCTGAGGCCTTCCGCCTGGACGATCGCGGCGCGGTGGCGCCGGGCCGCCGCGCCGACCTCCTAGTGTGCTCCGACCTCGCCGCGCTGCGCGCCGAGCTGGTCTTCAGCCGCGGCCGCCTGGTGGCCGAGGACGGCCGTCCGGCCGGCGCCTGGCCCAGGCGGGAGGCCGACGACCGCGCGGTGCGGCGGCCGGTGCTGGTGCAGGCCGCCGACCTCGCCCTGGAGGTGCCGGCGGCCGGCCGCAGCGTGCGGGTGATCGGCGTGGTACCGGGGCAGCTGGTCACCGAGCACCTGGTGATGGAGCTGCCGAGGGAGGCCGGTCGCGTCACCGCTGACCCCGAGCACGACGTCCTCCAGCTCGCTGTTGCCGAGCGCCACCGCGGCACCGGCCACCTCGGCCTCGGCTATATCCGCGGTCTCGGCCCGCGCCGAGGCGCCATCGCCTCCACCGTCGCTCACGACCACCACAACCTCATGCTGGCTGGCGCCGACCACGCCAGCATGCGCACTGCCGCGGCGGCGGTGGTGGAGGCCGGCGGCGGGCTCGCCGCCGCCCTCGGCGAGCGCGTCCTCGCCGTGCTGCCCCTGCCCGTCGGCGGCCTCATGTCGGACCGCCCGGTGGCCGAGGTGCGCGACCGCCTCGACGCCCTCCTCGCGGTGACCCACGACGCCCTCGCCTGTCCCGTAGACGATCCGTTCATGGTGCTCAGCTTCATGGGCCTCGAGGTCATCCCGGCGCTGAAGCTGACGGATCAGGGGCTAGTCGACGTCGAGCGGTTCGAGAAGGTCGGGTTGTGGGTGGATTAGGAGCCCCATCCCCGTCGCGGGACACCGGCTCCCGGGCGGCGCAGCCGCCCGTCGGCGTGGCCCGGGGCGGCAACGGCTCGAGCCGACACACGACAACATGGCCGCCCGCGGCCCAGCGCCGAGTCGCCTGCCCGGTTGCTGAGGCCACTTCTCCGGGCGTCAAGGGCCGTGGGAGCCACCCCCGACACTGTTTCTGCGACCGCTCTTCGACGCGAGGAAGCGCTCGAAGGAAAAGTGTCGGGAGTGGCACGCCCGCCGGAGGGCACCTGCTCCGTGACCGCCTCGGCTAGCGCCCCGGTCCCGGCCTCGGTCGCGGCCCGGGCTCCTCAGCAGCCTACAGCCTCTCCTGCCTCCACGCCCTCGCAAGGCCGGCGGCGTTCATCTCCATGGGGCAGGCGGCGCGGTAGAGGGCGACCCGTTCGGGGGCGATGCCCGCCGCCGCCATCTCGGCGTCATCGCGCTCGGTGAGCGCGGCGGCGAGGCTCTCCCGGTCGCCGCCGCTTCCGAGCACCTCGGCGGTCGCCACCGCCCACTCGCCCAGGCGCCGCTCGAGCTCGTCCAGGTGGCCGGCCGCACCGTCGTGGGCGCCGAAGTGCGTGACCAGCAGGCGCTCGGGAACCAGCCGACGAAGGCGGGCGAGGCTCGCTCGCCACTTCGGCACGTCGATGTCGGGGGGCGGCGTCGGCGGCAGCACGTGCGGACAGCCGGGCATGCGGATGCCACCCACGTCGCCGGTGGCGACCTCCTCGCCCACCTGCCATGCCACGTGGTGCGGGGCGTGCCCGGGAGTGAACCAGCCGCACACCGCGAGCCCGTCCACAACCACTGCATCGCCGTCCCTCGCCTCCCGGAGCTGTGCATCTGGCACCGGCAGCATGGTGCCCCACAGGGTGTCCATCAGGTCGCCGTAGAGCCGCGCCGCCGAGGTCAGCAGGCGCGAGGGATCCAGGAGGTGCTGCGCCCCCTGCGGATGCACCCAGACGTCGCAACCGGTGCGACGGGCGAGCGCGCCGGCTGCTCCCGCGTGGTCGAGGTGCACGTGGGTGACGAACACCGCGCGCAACTGGCTCAGCACGAAGCCCGCCGCCTCCACTCCGGCCTCGAGCGCCGCGAGCGTGCTCCCCGGGCCACTCTCCAACAGCACGAACCCGTCGTGGGTGGGGACCAGAAAGCACGCAATCACCTCACGGCTTCCCATGAACTCCAGATCGACCGTGCATGCACTCATGCGTTCCCCCTCCCCTGTCGCTTCCGCTTCACTCGTCCATGGACCGGTAGTGCTCCCACTGCCAGCTGTTCCACCACTCCGACTCGATCCCGTGGCAGGCCTCCCCGAATGCGGAGCAGACGACGCAGCCGCCGCCGCGGACGATCTCCGGGTCGTCCAGAGGCGGGAATCGCTCGATGAGCGCCTCGCCGAGCCGCGCCGCCGCGGCCTCGGTGTCGCTGGGCTCCCGGCACTCGAGCTCGCGCACGCCGGAGCGCACCAGACCGTTGAATGCCTCGGGGAAGAGAACGCTGTCCTCCTTGTCGATGTGCTCCCACAGCAGGCGGGCCAGCTCCACGGCGGTGGTGACCGCCTGCGCGAGCTGCTCATCGCCACTGCCCGCCCCCGCCAGCACCTCGCGGAGCGCCTCCAAGCGGCGGTGCTCGGCCTGGATCACGGGGATTGGGCCACGATCAGCGGGCACCTCGGCGTGCTCCACCAGGGCCGGCAGGAGGACGTGGTCCTCGCGGCCGTGATGGAACTCCCCCGAGTAGACGCGGAGGAAGTGCACGAAGTCGACGAGGTCAACGGCCTCGGCCCGGCCGGCAGCGGCCTCGTCGGCCCAGCGCCGCAACGAGCCCGCCACACGCTCGATGAGACGATGCTCGGCTTCCAGCTCGGCCAGCAGCCTCACGGCTCCTCTCCGGGCCAACTCCAGGTGGAGAAGAGGTCCGCATCCTCGCCGGAGGACGAGGCCACCAGCATCAGCACCCTCTCGGCGCCATCGAGCTCCTCGACGAAGCAGTGCTGGACGACGCCCCGGCACTCGAAGCGCTCGTCCTCGGGATCCCATGTCACGGGAGAGGCGCACACCGGACAGCGGTCGACTTTCGTGGTCATGATGAGCCCTCCGCCTGGCGGACGACCGCCGCCGACCCCGGTCCGCGCGGGTCGGCCGCCGCCTCCACCCGTCCGGGCTCAAAGTGCACCACCTCGACCTCGGCAAAAGGCGCCACCCCGCGCAGGGTGTGACCGAGCGCCGTGAGCGCGGACGCCGTCTCGGGCGAGAGCGCGTCGGGCTCGGCCTCGATCTTGTCCGGGAGCCACTGGTGGTGGATGCGCGGGCGGTCCACCGCCGCCTGCAGCGGATCGCCGTCCACCACGAGGTTGAGGAAGACCTGGACGGTCGTGGTGGGAATCCTCGAACCTCCTGGTGTTCCCAGCGCCAGCACCTCGTCTCGCCTCCACGCCACCGTCGGGCTCATGGAGGAGAGCATGCGCTTGCCCGCACCCACCGCGTTGGCCTCGCCCTGGACGAGGCCGTAGAGGTTGGGGCGACCGGGAGCGGCGGCGAAGTCGTCCATCTCGTTGTTGAGCAGGAAGCCGGCGGCCGGTACCAGGAGCCCGCAGCCGAAGCGGCCGTTGAGGGTGGTTGTGAGGGCGACGGCGTCGCCGTCGCCGTCCACCACCGAGAGGTGGGTGGTCTCGGGAGACTCGACGGCGAGGGCGGCTCCGGGATGGACGGTGGCGGACGGGCTGGCCGCCCCGGTGCTGATCCGGGCGGCGAGCCGGTCGAGCCGGGCCGGCGCCAACAGCTCGGGCGGCAGCGCCTCGGTGGTGCGGGGGTCGCCCAGCAGGAAGCGGTCGGCGTATGCCCGCCGCCAGGCCTCCACCAGCAGGTGGGCCCGCGCGGCACCGCCCCGCGGCAGTGCCGCCCACCCACGGCGCTCGAGCAGCCCCAGGGTCTCGGCCAGTATGATGCCGCCCGACGACGGCAGCGACATGGAAGCGACCTCCCAGCCGTACGCGCGGAATCGCACCGGGTCACGCCACACCGCCCGGTAGGCGGCGAGGTCGTGGGCGCGGAGGATGCCGCCGTGGCGCCGTGAGGTCTCCTCGATGGCCATGGCCAGCGGTCCGTCGGTGATGGCCTCGGGCCCCTGCTCGGCGTACGCCTCGAGGGTCGCGGCCAGCTGCGGCAGGCGCATGACGCTCCCGGCCGCCGGGGGCGCCCCGCCGGGCAGCCACACCGCGGCGGTCTCGGGGAAGCGAAGGAGGGCCGTCCGGCTCTCGTCCAGCTCGCGGGCGAGGCGCTCGGTGACGACGAAGCCGTCCGCGGCCAGGGAGTAGGCGGGGGCCACCACGTCCTTCCAAGGCAGCACGCCGTAGCGCTTGTGCAGCTCGTACAGGCCCACCGGGCTGCCGGGGACACCAGCCGCGAGGGGACCCACCAGCGAGCGCTCACGAACCGGCTCGCCCTTGCCGTCCAGGTACATGTCGGGCCGGGCGGCGGCCGGCGCCGTCTCGCGGAAGTCCAGGGTCGCTGCCTCACCCTTGAAGCGCACGACAGCGAAGCCACCGCCGCCGAGGTTGCCCGCCTGGGGGTGCACCACCGCCAGTGCCAGGGCCGCAGCCACCGCGGCGTCGACCGCGTTGCCACCGCGTCGCAGCACGGTGATCGCGGTCTCGGTGGCGGCCGGTGCCGCGGTGGCCGCAGCGCCGCCGCTGCCGTGGGGAGCAGGCGGGTCGAAGGCGACGCCCGGCGTCGCCACCAGGACGGCGGCCGCCAGAGCGAGGAGTACGGCGACGCGGCGCAGGGCTTTTGCTGCCATGCGATCGAGTGTAGTACAGTCCGCGCCGGCCGCCCTAGGCAGTTCGGACGTAAGAGACCTTAGTCGAGCACACTAAGAAGCTGGACGCTCGACACGCCACGAACCAGTCGGACATCTGAGTGCCTTTCCATCAAAATTATCCTCGGCGGGCCTTGACACTGGCGTATTCGGTGAGTATATTTCTATCAGCACTCGCCGCTTGCGAGTGCTAAATCTCGACCACAACCCGAAAGGAGTGAAGAACATGCAGGTGAAGCCCCTTTACGACCGCGTCCTCCTGAAGCGGATCGAAACGCAGGAAGAGGTGCGGGGCGGCATCATCATCCCGGACACCGCCAAGGAGAAGCCCCAGGAAGCCGAGATCGTCTCGGTGGGCGACGGCAAGTTCGACGAGCACGGCAAGCGCCAGCCCATGACCGTGAAGGCCGGCAACCGGGTGCTCATCGGCAAGTACTCCGGCAACGACATCAAGATTGGTGACGACGAGTTCACCATCGTCCGCGAGGATGAGATCCTCGCCATCATCGAGAAGTAAGGGAGGCTCGCAATGGCAGGCAAGGACATCGTCTACTCCGAGGAGGCTCGGAGCAAGATCCTCGCTGGCGTCAACAAGCTGGCGAACGCCGTCAAGGTCACTCTCGGCCCCAAGGGCCGCAACGTTGTGCTCGAGAAGAAGTTCGGGTCCCCCACCATCACCAAGGACGGAGTGACGGTGGCCAAGGAGATCGAGCTCCCCGACCGCCTCGAGAACATGGGCGCACAGATGGTGCGCGAGGTCGCCTCGAAGACCTCGGACGTCGCTGGCGACGGCACCACCACCGCCACCGTGCTGGCGCAGGCGATCTACCGCGAGGGCATCAAGAACGTCACCGCCGGCGCCAACCCCATGGAGCTCAAGCGCGGCATCGACCGTGCGGTGAAGATCGCCGTGGACTCCATCCGTGACCTGGCCAAGCCGGTCGAGGGCGAGGCCACTGCGCACGTCGCCACCATCTCGGCCAACAGCGACGCCGAGATCGGCCAGATCATCAAGGAAGCCATGGAGAAGGTCGGCAAGGATGGCGTCATCACCGTCGAGGAGGCCAAGGGCCTCGAGACCACCCTCGAGGTGGTCGAGGGCATGCAGTTCGACCGCGGCTACCTGTCGCCCTACTTCGTCACCGACGCCGAGCGCATGGAGGCGGTCCTCGAGAACGTCATGATCCTGATCTTCGAGAAGAAGATCTCCTCCATGAAGGACCTCCTGCCGATCCTCGAGAAGGTCGCGCAGCAGGGCCGCCCGCTCCTCATCATCGCCGAGGACATCGAGGGCGAGGCGCTCGCCACCCTGGTGGTCAACAAGCTGCGCGGCACCCTGCAGGTCTGTGCGGTGAAGGCGCCCGGCTTCGGCGACCGCCGCAAGGCCATGCTCGAGGACATCGCCGTGCTCAGCGGCGGCAAGATGATCTCCGAGGACCTCGGCATCAAGCTCGAGAACGTCAAGTGGGAGGACCTCGGGACCGCCAAGAAGATCGTCATCACCAAGGACGACACCACCATCGTCGTCGATGACGACGACCCCAAGAAGCACGAGGCGGTGCTCGGCCGGGTGAGCCAGATCAAGAAGCAGGTCGAGGACACGACCTCCGACTACGACCGCGAGAAGCTCCAGGAGCGGCTCGCGAAGCTGGTCGGCGGAGTCGCGCAGATCAAGGTCGGTGCGGCCACCGAGACCGAGATGAAGGAGAAGAAGGCCCGCGTCGAGGACGCGCTCCACGCCACCAAGGCGGCCGTGGAGGAGGGCATCGTCCCCGGTGGCGGCGTGGCGCTCCTGCGCGCCATGGACGCCGTCGAGAAGCTCCTCAAGCAGCTCAAGGGTGACGAGGCCACCGGCGCCAAGATCCTCCTGCGCGCGCTGGAGGAGCCTACCCGCCAGATCATCAAGAACACCGGCATCGACGAGGCAGCGGTGATCGTCCGCGAGATCCGCGAAAAGAACGGCGTGTTCGGCTACGACGCTGCCAAGGGCGAGATCGCCGACATGATCAAGGCCGGCATCATCGACCCGGCCAAGGTCACCAAAAACGCCCTGCTCAACGCCTCCTCTATCGCGGGCCTGCTGCTCACCACCGAGGCGATGGTGTGCGAGATCCCCGACGAGAAGAAGGAGTCCATGGGCGGCGGCGGCGCCCCCGGCATGGGCGGGATGGACATGTACTGATCTCGACTCACTCCGTGAATCGAGTGGAAGGCCCGGACCTCGGTCCGGGCCTTTCGTTTGCATGGGCGGTAACCGTTGCACCGTCCCGTCCAGAGTATGATGCTCGCAAGGACCTTGTCGAAATGCCCGAAATCGGTGAGTGCATTGGAGGCGTCCAACTCGTCGAGCGCCTCGGCTCCGGCGGGATGGGCGAGGTCTGGGAGGGCGTCGACCAGCGCCTCGGCCGCAGCGTTGCCGTCAAGATGGTGCAGCGCAGCGGCTCAACCGATGCCGAGGCGCGGCTGCGGTTCGTCCGCGAGGCCCGCATCCTGTCCCGTCTCGAGCATCCCAACATCTGCCGTTTGTATGCGTTCGTCGAGGGCGAGGAGGCCGACTACCTGGTCATGGAGCTGGTGCGCGGTCAGACCTTGCGGCACGCCATCGCCGACGGCCTGGGCCCCGATCGAGTCGTGGAGATCGTCACCGGGATCTGCTCGGCCCTCGCCGCCGCCCACGCGGTGAGCATCGTCCACCGCGACCTGAAGCCCGAGAACGTGATGCTGGCCGAGGACGGCACCGTCAAGGTGCTCGACTTCGGACTCGCTCTCCAGCTCGAGGAGGAGGAGGCGCCGGAGCTCGCAGACGTGATGGGTCCGACGGGCTCGTCGCCCAGGTCACCGTGGACCCCCGAGGACGGCGAGTCCCTCACTCGGACCGGCGAGGTCGTGGGCACGCCTCTCTACATGTGCCCCGAGCAGGCGGTGGGCGGCACGGTGACCGCCGCCGGAGACATGTTCGTGCTCGGTCTCGTGCTGCACGAGATGCTCACCGGTCACTCGGCCTACGCCAGCGAGGGAGGCCCCCTCGACGTGATCCGCCGGGCGCGGTGGGCTGACGTGCGTCCCCTCGCCGGAGTCGACCGCTCGCTGGCATCACTGGTCACCGACCTCACCGCGTTCGAGCCGCAGCAGCGGCCCACCGCCGAGGCGACCCTGGCCAGGCTCCAGCATCTACGCACACGACCCATGCGACGCCTGCGCCGTGCGGCGGTGGCGGTGGCGGTCCTCGGCCTGGTCACCGGGACCATTCTCTCCCTCGCCGGCCTGCAGCGGGCGCGGCAGGAGGCCGCCTCCGCGTTGGCCACCACCGACTTCCTCGCCGACCTCTTCCGCGCCTCGGACCCCCACCAGGGAGGCGTCGGCCCCGATGCCAGCGCCCGCGAGATCCTCGCGCGCGGGGTCGAACGACTGCAGGGGCGCCTCAACGAGCAGCCCGCCACGAGGGTACGGCTGCTCACGACCCTGGGCGCCATCCACGGCAATCTCGGCCTCGGCAGCGAGGCCACCGCCCTGCTCGAGGAGGCGCTGACAGTCCAGGAAGAGCTCACCGGGCCCACCAGCGCCGAGCTGCTACCGATCCTCCTCCCGCTCGCCAACGCCGTCGCCGATCAGGCCGAGTGGGCGAACGCCGGGCGACTGTTCGCGCGCGCCATCACCATCGCTGAGCAGCACGACCGGCGTGCCGAGCACGCGACCGCCCTCAATCTCCTGGGGGTCACGCTCACCCGGCAGGCACGGCAGGACGAGGCCGAGGAGGCGCTGCGACAGGCACTGGCGGAGCGCACCGCGCTGCTCGGCGCCGACCATCCCGACACCACCGCTACCAGCACCAACCTGGCGCTGGTGCTCCTCGACCGCGGACACTACCGGGAGGCCGAGCAGCGCCTGAGCCAGGCCCTCGTGGCAGCCGAGCGCCACCTCGAACCGAACGACCCCGACGTCCCCCTCATCGTCGTCAACCTCGCCACTGCGAGGAAGGAGCTCGGCCGCTACGCCGAGGCCGAAGGGCTGTACCGACGGGCCATCGATACGACCCGCAAGCGCCTCGGCGAGCACCATCCACAGGTGGCAATGGCGGTCAACAACCTGGCGGTGGACCTGTTCGCACTCGGTCGCTATGAGGAGGCCGAGGCTACCTACCGCGATGCCGTGGCCACCGCCACAGAGTCCCTGGGGGCAAGCCACCCGGTCCGGGCCATGCTGCTGAGCAACCTGGCCGAGGCCTGCACCCTGATCAACCGCCCGGCCGAGGGCGAACGGCTCGCTCGCCAGGCTCTCGAGATACTCCGCTCGGCCCTGGGTCCCGACCATCCGGCGCTGGCCGAGGCCCGGCGCGTCCTCGCCCTCGCGATGGCCGGCCTCGGCCGCCCGGCCGAGGCCGAGGAGCAGCTGCTGGAGTCGTTGCGCATCCGCGAGGCGGCAGATCCTGCCCACGCCGACGTGGGCCGCACCCTCGCCCAGCTCGCCCGGCTCTACCGTGCCCAGGGGCGGGGCGCCGAAGCCGACGCCGCGCTCGCCCGCGCCCGCACCATCCTCACCGCCGCCCTGGGCGCGGAGCACCCGGATGTACTCGCGCTCGACGAGCCCGGCAGCTCCGGCGCGGCACAGCGACAATGAACGTAAAGAGCAGAGAGTAAGCCTCCTCCCGCCCCCGCCACGGTCGTCCGCTCCTCAGTCTTCACCCTTTACCGGGCGGGGGGCGGCGGCGGCTCGAGGCGCTTCACGAACGGCTCATAGGTCATGAAGTCAGCATGGTGGACCACCCAGGCCTCGGTGGTGCGTGCGACCAGGTTGCCCTCGCCCGCGTGGGTGGCGACGATGTGGCAGACCGCATCGGGCAGGCCGCACTCCATGGCCAGGGCCACACCGGTGAAGGGATGACGCAAGTACTGGCCGCGCGCCGACTGGCGAGTCCCTCCCTCGCCGTCACCCTCGTACTCCAACAGCTTGCCGACGTCGGCGAGAATGGCGCCCGCTACCAGCACGTCCATGTCCACCGGCAGCGCCTCCTTGAAGAACTCGCGGATCTTGGCGCCCGCGTCACGGGCGACGTGCACCACCAACCGCTTGTGCGCCATGAAGCTCACCGGGCACCCCGGCACCTTGAGGGTGAAGGGGATGCGCTCCAGGTCGGCGGGATCGAGCGGCGAGAGCTCGAACGCGCGCACCCAGCAGTCGGTGGTCCGAGCCCTCAGCTCGAAGTCCTCGATCCACTGCAGCTCCGGCCAGATCCCTTCCACGTCGTCGCGCAGCATCCCGCCTCCCGAGCCACGATGGTGGCGTGGCGATTGTAGCTCCGCTCCGGTTAGCGCTGCAGCGTCGTGGGGGCGGTTGCCGACACCGTGGACGGGTCGATACCGGGAGCCGGGTCGAAGCGCGACGTCTTGGCTGCCGCCGGCGAACCAGCATGCCCCAACGGCGCCAACCCCACCACGTCGGCATCCGCGTCGGACATCTGGAAGGGCGCCCCACAGGGTCCGGGCTCTGCTCCCCCAAGGTCGCGGATCACATGCAGCAGCCAGGTCTGCTCCTCACGCCGGAGCCTGTAGATATGGCCACGGGCGTTGGGTGCGGCAACGCAGAACACGGCATCGTGTCCGGTCCGCATCCGCACGAAACCCGCCAGCACCGCCACCCCGCCGTCGGTGGTGGTCAGGGTCCCCGTCTTGGCGGTGACGGCACCGGCGAGGGAGGCACGGCGCAGGCTCGGGAACAGGTGCCGCACCGTCCCCGGGTCGCAACCCGATGACGGCAGCAGGTCCGCGGGCTCGAGACCGAGCCGCCGCACCGTCGCGCGAAAAGTGCGCAGGAGCCGCACCACGACCCGCGGCGTCATGCGGTTGACCAGCTCCCCCGAGCTGGTGGAGAGCGAGAGCTCGTCCGGCCCTACCCCCAAGATCGTCCGCAGCCACGCCTCCTCGGCCGCCGTGCCGCCGAGACCGTCGGCCACCCGCTGGATGTCGTTGTTGGAGTAGCTGTCGAAACGCTTGAGGATCACCGGCAGCGGGTTGGACAGGTGGCGCAGCAGCGGCACCATCCTGGCGGTCTCCACCTCGGCGACCCGTCCCCGCACGCGCACCGCCGGAGGATGTGCCGGATCCAGCGCGGTGCGCTCGGCAAACCGGCGCCACTGTCCGCTCAGGTCCTTGTCCCACCGCCTCGGATCGAGGGCCTGCTGGAAGCGACGTCCCATCTCCAGAGTGCGCCGCCGGGGGTCGTCGAGACGCCGCTGCACGCCCCCCTCCCAGCCCATCCAGAACTCTCCCTGCACCAGCAGTCCCCCGCTCACCTCCCGCACACCCAGGCGGTTGAGCTCGCGGGCCACGAGAAACGCGTTCTCGGGCTGGAAGTCGGGGTCGGCGCCGCCCACCACCATGAGGGAGCCTTCAATCGTGGAGCCGGCCCGTCGCCAGGAACCCCGGTAGCCGACAGACGTGACGTAGCGGTGGTCAACCCCCAGCCTGTCCAGTGCCCACAGCGTGGTACCCACCTTGACCACCGACGCGGGGTTGAACGGCCGATCGCTGCCACGGGCCCACACCACCTCACCGCCAGGCGCTTCCACGTGGTAGAGGAGATGCGAGGAGAGGCCCGCCGGGGCCGGCGCCTCGACGGCGACGGCAGGCGCTGCGACAGCGAGGAGAAGGGCGAGAACGACTCCCATGGCGGTCAAGGATACACTGCGAGTCGCTCCGCCAATGCCGAACGCAGCGTGCCCTCGGGATCGAGGTCCTTCTTCACCTCGAGGAAGCGCCTCAGCTCACCGGCCGCGAAGGTGGCGCGGTAGAGCTCGCCGGGGAGGGCGGCGTCCTTGGCCGGGTAGAAGCGCCCTCCCGCCTCCACCACGGGCTCCGCCAGCTCGCGCACCAGCGCCCACAGCGCCTTCCGGTTGCGCTGGGTCACCTTGAAGTCCAGCGCCAGCGAGAAGCCGTCGAGGCCATGCGAGAGCAACGCCGGGTCGGGCCGGTGCCGTTTGAGCACCGCCAGGAAGGACGGTATGCCGCGCTGCCGGCACAGCTCCAGCTGGCGGCGGAAGACCTCCTCGGCAGCCGCCGCCGGCACGAACGACTGGTGCTGGATGAGCCCGCCCGGGCCGTACACCAGCTTCCAGTGGGGCACGTAGTCGAGCAGGAAGGAGAACGCCGCCAGGCCCTGACGGTACACCTGGCCCTCGCCCGCCGTGCTCCCGGCTCGATACTTGGCGAGGTTGACCAGCCGCATCCCCGGGCGGTTGGTCCACGGCTTGAGCAGCCGCCAGAGCACCGCCTTGGGCAGAACCCCGAAGAGGGCCTCGGGCAGGTCCTGCGACTCCACCCGCAGCGACTGCGCGGGCTCGGGGTCCTCCCCTGGCTCGAGGTGGCGCGCGAAGTGGAGCAGCCCGCGACCCAGACGCCGTCCACCGGCGAAGGCGTCGATCCAGCCCACCGCGTACTCCCAGGCGTCCTTGCCGTCGTCCAGGGCGGCGAGCATGGCACCGAGGTCGGGCGCCGAGCAGGCACGAACCTCGAGCAGGCCCGAGTGCACCCGCTTGAGCTGCAGCCGCGCCCGGGTGATGATCCCGAGCTGACCGAACGAGCCGGTGATCCCGTTGAGGAGCCCGTCGTCGCGCCCGCGGACAAGAGTGCGCAGCTCGCCGGACGCCAGCAGCAGGTCCAGCTCCGAGCAATGCTCGCCGAAGGTGCCGCGCCGCCAGTTGTTCTTGCCGTGCACGTTCATGGCGAGGCAGCCGCCGACGGTGGGCTCCATGGTGCCGGTGACCACCGGCGGCCACCAGCCGTCGCCGAGCACGAAGCGCCACAGCCGTCGAACGGTGACACCGGGCTCGACGTCCACGACACCGGTCGCGGGGTCCCAGGCGAGGATGCGGTCAAGACGCGAGTGGTCGAGAACCACCGCCTCGGGCAGCAGAGCAGCGTCACCGTAGCTGCAGCCGGCGCCGCGGGCCACCACCGGCACTCCATGGGTGCGCGCCGTGTCGAGCACCTCGCGGACGCCCCCCACGGTGGACGGCCGGTAGACGTAGCCGGCCCCGCCCACCGCCGTCCCCCACCCCTCCACCCACTCCAACCGTTCCTCGGGAAGAAATGCCGCCATTCTCAGACCTTCAGCTGCCGGAACAGCACCGACGGGATCGCCCGGATAACCCAGCTCACCAGCCGCCAGCGGGCAGGCACGTAAGCGGTCACCACACCCCGCCGCGCCTTGCGCAGGATGATCTCTGCCGCACGGGCGGCGGAGATGGCGCCGCGCACGCCGGGTCGACCCGCCAGCATCGGGGTGTCGACGAAACCGGGCTTGATGGTCACGACCCGGACGCCGCGCCGCGCCACCCGGTTGCGGAGAGCCTCGAGGAAGGTGTGGAGCGCGGCCTTTGAGGTGTTGTACGCGGGGTTGACGGAGCGGCCACGGTCGCCGGCGATGGAGCCGATGCCGACAATGGTGCCGCGGCCAACCCTCGCGAAGCGTGCAGCAACCGGGTCCAGCCAAGCCACCGCGCCGAGCAGGTTCACCTCGAGAATGGCGGCGTCCTTGACCGGGTCGAACTCGTCGAAGGCCACCGCCGGCATGATCCCGGCGGCGTAGATCACGAGGTCGAGACCGCCGAGGGCGCGGGCGATCTCCTGAATCAGCGCCGACGCCTCCTCGCGGCGGCAGACGTCGTGGGGGAAGACGAAGGCGACCGGCTCGCCGCGTCCCTGGTTGAGCTCGGACGCCAGCGCCGTGAGCGCCTCGGCCCGCCGCGCCACCAGTGCCACCTTGCTGCCCTGGGCAGCCAACCGACGCGCCAGCGCGGCACCGATTCCGGACGACGCGCCCACCACCACCGCGTGCTCGAAACGTCGCGCCATCGCCGCCTCCCTCGGGCGCACGGTAGTGAAGTCGCCGGCAAATGGCAACGAGATCCGCATCACCGACACCAGCCTCGACGATGTCGCAGCGCCGGTCACCCGGAACAGCGACAGGCCCGCCCGCGTCCCGGAACTCGGCATCGTCGACTGGTTGCGATCAGTCGGGGGCTACCCCCGAGCCGCCCTCAGCTCGAGGTGCAGCAGCTGGCGTGCGGCTTCCACAGTGGCTTCGTACTGGGGCGAGAACACCTGTTCCCGCAGCCGCTCGGACACCGGCAACACCATCGGGTACGTCTCCCACGCCACCGGCTCGTGGGACGTCGCGTCCACTACCCTTCCGTCCTCCACCGCCCGGGTCGCCTGGCCGAGGGGGAGGTCGGCGAGGACCTCCGCCAGCGCACGGAAGCGTGCCTCGTGCTCGGGGCGAAGGAAACGCACGAGCCGACGGCTCTGCACCGCCACGTGGTAATGAGACGGGACGTAGTAGATGCCGTCGAGCTCGAGGAGCTCGCAGACCATGACCAGCCAGCCGAGAAACTCCCGCAGCAGCCCGAGGCCGGGATGGCGCTGGTCGGGCAGCGGCCGATGGTCACCCTCGAACACCGCGCGCGGGTTCTGCAGCAGCAGCCACTCGACGACCATGACCTCCATGCCGGGGACGACGCGGAGATTGCGACCGACGCGCAGCTCGACCAGGAGCTCGGCGTGGCCGGGATCACTCCAGATTCGCAGTGTCTGCCCGAGGGGATGGGAGAGGTCGATCGCGAGCTCTGGGTTGGGGTAGCCGCGGGCGCGCAGCTGGCGCAGCAGGCCGAAGCGCTCGAGCACCAGCTCCAACCCGTGGCGGGAGAAGTAGCGGAGGAACCTGGTCTGCCGCGGGATTCCCGGGAGCATCCCCACCAGGTCGTCGGCCGTGAGGCGCCACGAGAAGTCGCCGGGCTCGCTGGTGAGAGCCCCCGGGTCCAACCGCGCCCTGAGCTGTCGGAAGTGGCGGAGCACGAGCTCGTCGGTCTCCGGCGGCTCGAGGACTCGGCCACCACTCGCAAGCCAGGCGAGGGAGCGGGCCGGGTAGCGCCACGCCGAGCGACCGTAGCCCCCGGCCAGCACCACCACCGTCGGCACCGGGCGCGCATCGGTCCGCAGCAGCGAGAGCACGAGCTGGTCACGGGCCAGCAGGCCCGCCGCCGAGAGCCGCCAGTTGCCGAGCCGGTCGTCGGCGGCACTGTCGACGCCGGCGAGAAAGAAGGCGAGGCCGGGACGAAAACGCTCCACCAGCTCCGGCAGGGTCTCGCGCAAGCTCCCCAGCAGCACGTCGTCGGTGACGTCCTCGCCCAGGGCGATGGCGGTGGAGGCGACGGCGTCGGTGTCACCCCAGTGCTGGTTGTGCACCGAGTAGGTGTAGACGCTGTCGTCGGCGGCGAACACCGCGCGGGTGCCGTTGCCGTCGTGGAGGTCGAGGTCAACCACCATGATTCGTTCGGCGAAGCCGCGCGCACGCAGCCGGGCAATGGCCACCGCCACGTCGTTGAAGACGCAGAACGCCATGCCCTGGTCCCGGCTGGCGTGATGAAAGCCTCCGCCGAGGTGGACGCCCACACCGCCGGTCATCACGGCCAGGCGCGAGGCCTGGATCGTCCCCCCCACCATGAGCCGCTGGAGGTCGAGGATGCCCTCCAGCTCCGCCTCGCTCACCGCCACGCCGAGGATACGAGCCAGGGTCTCGGGTCGCTGCAGGCTCTCCACGTAAGTCTCGGAGTGGACTCGCAGGATGTTCCCCAGGGACGCCGCTCGCGCCAGCGAAATGGCGTTCTCGCTCGCCAGGGCCTCCTCGCTGAGATAGGCGAGAATGCGGTCCGCCCGCATGGGGTCGAGGGGGACTCCTGAGATGGCACGGTCGTAGTCCGGGTGATAGACGAACCACAGATCCGGAGAGCCCCACCACCGGCGGATCCTCCGCCAGTGGCGCCGGAGCGAGGAGAGCACCCGCCCAAGACCCGCCATACGCTGAGTATATAGCCGCCTGCGTGTCTCGCCGGCCTTCTGCTGCGGCCACGGAGGCACCCGCCGTCCTAGGAGTGTATGTAGGGCATAGCATTCGTGGCGCCTTTCGGGCGCCGTGAGCGCTTGATTCCGTCGGACTCTCGGCTCGTGCTCGGAGTACTGCCCCTCGAATCTGCCGGAATCAGGCATCTCACGTCACTCCGAAATCCGTCCACCGGCTATGCCCTGCACGCTCCCAGCGCGTGGCGGTCTCGCGACGAGCCCGCGCGCGACCCACGGGCCAAGGGCAGGGAGCGGCCTCTCCCCTGGTAGAGTGTTTCGGGACCGCGCAGCGACGATACGCGCGATGTGACGAGGAGGACTGTATGCCCGTGAGCGTGACCGTCAAGGTGGCGTTCGAGGCGGCCCACCGCCTCTACAACCCCGACCGCTCCGAGGAGTGGAACCGCGAGGTGTACGGCAAGTGCGCCAACCCCTACGGGCACGGCCACAACTACGTCGTCGAGGTGCGCGTGAGCGGGCCGCTGGAGGCCGACACCGCCTACGTCATGGACATGAAAGCCCTCAAGGATGCGATTCGCCGGGTGATTGTCGCCGATGCAGACCACCGGCACCTCAACCACGAGGTTGCATGGCTCGAGGGCGTCAACCCTACCGCCGAGAATCTCGCCATGATCTTCTTCCGCCGTCTCGAGCCGGAGCTTCCCGCGGGTGTACGCCTGGTCTACGTCACCGTGCACGAGACCGAGCGCAACTCGGCGACGTTCGAGGGCCCCCCCCGTCCAGGCGGCTGACGACAGGCCGCGCGCCTGCGTGGTCGCCTGGGGCCACTACTCCGGACGCCGAGGGCCGTGGGTGCTCCACCCCCCTCCCACCCATACCCGCGGCCCCCTCCCGCCACTCCCCCCTCCCGCCCCCGCGGGTTTGCTCCACCCCCCTCCCACCCATACCCGCGGCCCCCTCCCGCCACTCCCCCCTCCCGCCCCCGCGGGTTTGCTCCACCCCCCTCCCACCCATACCCGCGGCCCCCTCCCGCCACTCCCCCCTCCCGCCCCCGCGGGTTCGCTCCCCTGAACGCTGTTTCCGCGATCGCGCTACGAACTGCGGGCACCGGCGCCGAGTCGCCTGCTTGGTTGTTTGGGGCGGCTGCTCCGAGCGCCAAGGGCCGTGGGAGCCCCCCTTGACGTTTCCGACCAACGCGCCGCAAGGGAGAGCGCGCTCCAGGGAAGACGTCAAGGACGGCACGCCCGCCGGAGGACCTGTGCTCCGGGACGGTGGTGAGCTTCCTCCGCTGATCGGGCTCGATGTGCCTACACGATGTTCTCCGCACCACGCGAAGGGTGGCGCGCGAAAGTCGCGCGCCTACACAGCAGCACACCGTTCCCAACGCGCTGAGCGCGTCAGAGCACGCCGCGGTGGCGGAGCCACGGCTGGCTGCGAGGGAGGGACCCGGCGCACGCTTGCGTGCGATCGGGGTCCGACCGAGTGGCCGTTAAGGCCGCGAAGCGGCCGGCGTGCCCCGGCGGCTGGACACCACCGCAAGCAGGCCAGCGTACGGAGGGAGACCAGCGCGGCAGGGTCTTCCCAGGCGCCGGCTACCTCAGGCGCCCTTGGCCGGCTTCTTTGCGGCCGGCTTTTTCGCGGCCGGCTTCTTTGCGGCCGGCTTCTTCGGCGTCGCCTTCTTCGACGCAGCCTTCTTCGCGGGCTTTGCCGCCGCCTTCTTCTCCGTGGCGACCTTCTTCTCAGCCTTTGCCGCGGTCTTCTTCGCAGGCTCGGCGGCTCTCGCCTCGCCCTCGGCATCGTGGGCTTCGAGAACCCCGTCGGCGCCCACCCAGAGGTCGGGATCGGCGACCTTCAACGTCGCCAGGTAAACGAGCGCCGGGCGCCCATGCGCCTTCACGAGCGCCTCCGCCGCCTTCGCCACTTTGTCGGCCGCCGGCCCTTCGTACTCTTCGGGGAGCTCCAGCACCCCTTCCGAGTGCGGCACCCCCGCCGCGTCGAGGAACTCGACCAGCAGTGGCCGGCGCTCCTCCATGTGCAGGTGGAAGAGAAACTGGAACAGCACCCCTTCGGGCAGGGAGGGGGCCATGCGCACCAGCCGCCCCGCCACCCGCTCGGCCGGCAGACGGCCCACCGCCTGCGGCCGGAACTTCAGCTCCTTGGCGAGGGCCAGGTTGAGGGCCGCCCGCTCGTCGCGGTCGGCGTTGGTCCAGAGCGCCAACGCAGCCGCCCGCTTTCCCTCGTCATCGAGGAGGTCCCACACCGCGTAGGGGCCGCGTCGCTCCACTGAGTCCTTGAGGGTGTCCATCATCGCGTCCTCCTGATTGCCAAAGCGTACCAGCATTCGCGGCACTCCGCGAACCACTGCCACCGCGAGGTGGCGCCGAGCAGGGACCGGGGGGCGGTAGACTTGCAGCCAGCGGAGGATGCCGATGACCCGTGACCCGTTCCACTGCCCTGCTGGCGCAGCCCTGACCGTCGATCTCTATGAGCTCACCATGATGCAGGTCTACTTCGCCACCGGGATGCGCGACACCGCCACCTTCGACCTCTTCGTACGACGTCTCCCCGAGCACCGCAACTTCCTCATGGCTGCAGGCGTGGGCACGCTGCTCGAGCTTCTCGAGGACCTCCGCTTCTCCGCCGACGACCTCGCCTATCTCGAGTCCACGGGGCGGTTCAGCGCCGACTTCCTCTCCGCCCTGGCCACCTTCCGCTTCAGTGGCAACGTGGACGCCATGCCCGAGGGTTCCATCGCGTTCGCCCTCGAGCCGCTGGTGCGGATCACGGCGCCCCTGGCAGAGGCGCAGTACGTCGAGACCATGGCCATGAACCAGGTCCACCTCCAGACCCTGTTGGCCTCCAAGGCGGCGCGGGTGGTGCTGGCTGCCGGTGGCCGCGGGGTGGTGGACTTCGGCCTCCGCCGGGTGCACGGCGCCGAGGCCGGGCTGCGCGGCGCCCGCGCTTTCTGGATCGCCGGGGCAAAGGCGACCTCGAACGTCCTCGCCGGCCAGGTCTACGGCATACCCATCACCGGCACCATGGCGCACAGCTACGTGCAGAGTCACGACGACGAGCTCGAGGCGTTTCGCCGCTTCGTCCGCGTCTACCCGGAAACGGTGCTGCTGGTGGACACCTACGACACGCTCGACGGCGTGGACCTGGTGATCCGGCTCGCCCGGGAGCTCGGCAGCGAGTTCGCCGTACGCGGCATCCGTCTCGACTCAGGCGACCTCGCCGCGCTGGCTGGGGCCGCCCGCGAGCGCCTCGACGACGCCGGCCTCACCGACGTGAGGATCTTCGCATCCGGCGGCCTCGACGAGTACCGCATCCGCGAGCTGCTCGAGGCGGGGGCGCCCATCGACGCCTTCGGTGTCGGCACTCGCATGGTCACCTCTGCCGACCACCCCTCCCTGGACGCCGCCTACAAGCTCGCAGAGCTCGCCGGCAAGGGTCGCCTCAAGCTCTCGTCCAACAAGGACACCTGGCCCGGCGTAAAGCAGGTCTGGCGCCGTTTCGACGAGGAAGGCCGGTCCGTCGGCGACGTCATCGGCCTGGCCGACGAGGCGATCGACGGCGAGCCGCTGCTCGTCCCCATGATGCGAGGAGGTCGCCGCCTGGAGGCGGGACGCGAGCCCCTCGTAGCGGCCCGCGAGCGGGCCGCCAGGGCGCTCGACCGTCTACCCGACCCCCTGCGTGCCATCGCGCCGGCCAACCCGCCGTACCCGGTGACGACCTCGGCTGCCCTCGAGGCCCAGCGCCAGCGAGTGATCCGCCGTCTTGAAGGAAAGCAGGCCGAGACCCGCGGCAATCGCTGACCGGAAACCCGCGGGGCGGAGGCCCAGGAAGCACACTCGGCGAGCTCGTGTCCTGCGGGGTTCTACACGACGTACTCGCCATCGCGAATGATCTCCACCGCCCGGCCTTCGACATCGACGAGCACTGCGCTGCGGACCTGCACCGGGTTGCCGCTGGCGTACACGATGTCTTGGTGCACGACCGTCGCAGGGGAGCGAAACGCCTTCACCCCGGTGACGCCACCGAGGTGGTCGGAGCGCCCGAAGGCCCAGTGGTAGCCCGCCTTCTCGTCCTCCAGCACGTTCCCCGTCACCACCGCACGCTCGTTGACTCCGAAGGCCACCTCGGCGATGTTGGTGCGGGCCGGGTCGTCGGCGAAGAAGCTGCGCCAGCGCGACGCCGCAGCGGGCTCGCCGGTGATCTCCACCACCCGGTTGCCGGCCACCTCGAACACAACCATGACACCGTCCTCGACCACCGGAATGCTCCCGGCGGTCCACGAGGGGACGCCGTCGCGCTCGCCCTCATAGGGCACCTCGAAGGTTTCTCCGGAGGGAAGATTGATGATCCGGTCCCCCTTCTTGAAGCGCGGCAGGAAGCCGTCGTCCACCTCGGGCCGGCGGTGGCGCAGGTCGAACCAGCAACGGTGTCCGGTGGAGAAGACGACGTCACAGATCACTGCCGGGAGCATCGCCTCCTCGATCACCTGACAACGCCGCGCCACCTCAGCGTAGTCGGCGGCCAGGGCGGACTCCTCCATCCGCTTGAGAACGCCGGGCATGGAGGCGGCGCGGAAATCCTCCTTCTGCTCGGCCAGCACTGAGAGCGGGGCGGTGGCCGAGTACTCGGTCATGGCGATGACCAGGGTGGACTCGAGCAGCGTGGGGACGAGATCGACCTGGGCGCCCGCCAGCTGGCCGTGCTCGGGCAGGTCGGCGTTGTTGGCGCCGGTGGCGGGGAAGCTGAGCATGGGGTTCACGGTGAATCCGCGTTGGGCTGCCAGGCCCGCAAGGGCCTCGCGCCACTGCTCCGCCATCTCGCGCCGCGCCCGCCAGTCGGCGTTGTCTGCCGCCTGGTCGCGGGGCAGGTCGACCACCACGGTGGCGAGCTCCCCCGGCTGGGGATCGAAGACGTCGGACAGCAGCCTGGTCACGTCGAACATGAGAGCCTCCTTCGGGGCCATGATTGTAACGCTCCCCCGCCGTCAGGCGAGTCGACGCCCAAGAGGGGTCAAACACCGCCCAGGGTGGGCCGTGACAGGGCAAAGACGTCTCCCCGACCCCAGAAGGTCACGAGCGGGCGCCGGCGTCCCCAACCGGTGTATCCTTCGGGGCCATGAGCACGAACCCCCTGTCCGTCGCGGTAGTGGGCACCGGGCATCTCGGGCGCCACCACGTTCGTATCCTCGCCGGCATGCCCGGCGTCCGCATGCTGGGCGCCTTCGACGCCGATCCCGAGCGCCTCGCGGTGGTCACCGGCGAGCACGGGGTTCCGGCGCTGCCCAGCGCCGCAGCCGCCGCTGCGGCGGACGCGGTGGTGGTGGCAACCCCGACCGTCAGCCACCGCGAGGTGGCGGGCCTACTCCTCGAGGCCGGCTGCCACGTGATGGTGGAGAAGCCCATCGCCGCCTCGGTGACCGAGGGCGAGGAGCTGGTGGAGCTGGCGCGCAGCCAGCAACGGGTGCTGGCGGTGGGACACGTGGAGTACCACAACCCCGCCGTTCAGGCCGCCCTGGGCGAGGCCGACGGCGCGCGCTACCTCGAGACCCAGCGCCTCTCGCCGTTCACTGCCCGGTCGGTGGACGTCGACGTGATCCTCGACCTCATGATCCACGACCTTCAGATCGCCCTGGCGGTGGCCGGGGAAAGACCCTCGGAGGTCCGGGCGGTTGGCGTGCCGGTGCTCACCGACAAGGTCGACCTCTGTCACGCCTGGATGGAGTTTCCCTCGGGCATGGTTGCCAACCTCACGGCCAGCCGGGTCTCGGCCGAGCGCATCCGCAAGCTCCGCGTCTTCGCCCGCGACAGCTACTACTCGGTGGACTACGCCGAGCAGACGGTGGCCTCGGCCCGGCTCGAGCGCGGCGACGGCGGCACCCGCATCGCACCGCACGAGGTGGCCGTACAGCGCCGCGAGCCGCTCGCGGCCGAGCTGGAGGCTTTCCTCGCCACCTGCCGGGGCGACACCGTCGCCCACGTCGACGGGGGCACCGGGACCCGCGCACTGGCCACGGCGGTGGCGATCCGTGACCAGGTGCTGACACGCGGCGTAAGCACGTAGGTCAGGGCAAGGCGGGCGTCGGAGCCGCGACGAGCGCTGGGTAGCGGCGAGCGAGGTAGGGAGCCAGCGCCTCGTCGAGGAAGTGGCCCCACACCCGGTCGACCACCTCCGGCCAGCCCTCCTGCACGGCGCCGGCAGCCTCCAGCGTGAGGCGCAACCGGGTACGCCCCCCGTCCAGCGGCTCGAGCTCGAGGGTGTGCACCATCTCGATGGCACGACCGGACAGACCCATGGGGCCGACGAAGCGCAGCACGTGGCCCCGATCGGCCAGGATGACCTCGGCGTGGCGGGCACCGTTGCCCTGCTCGTCGAAGATCTCGTAGAAGCCGCCCCCGGGCCGCGGCTCCATGTATATCTTCAGCGGGTGCTCGGAAACGTGGTGGTCCCACCACTCGCCCAGATCGACGGTGAACGCGTCGAAGACCTGCTCCGGCGTTCCGGCGACCTCGGCGGTACGCACGATGGAGAAGCGGTCGGTGCCCGACGCGGTCACCGCCGCCGCCGCAGGCCATGCCATCAACCCCGCCATCGCCGCCGCCGCGAGCCACGACCGATGCCTCATGGTTCCTCCCTGTCGGACTGGAGCGTTCTGAAGGAGTCTACCAGCGTGCCTCGGCGGCCCGGGGCTGGGCGATGGCGGGCTCAGACCGCGTCGGGATCCTGAGGGATGAGGGCCTGTGCCTCGTCCTCGTCCAGCTCCCGCGCGCTCACGCACTCGAGGTCCACCAGGAAATGCGTGCGCAGCGGCGGGCGGGCCGACCCATGGGCGATCACCACCACCGGCTCCGACCCGTGACGGAGCAGGCGGGTGTAGAGCACACGCTCCCCGGGGTGGAGCTCACGGAACCGTCCGGCGGCGATTGCCTCGGGCGAGTTGGTGACGTTTCGCGACTCTGGGTCGAATGATCGTGGCTTCATCAGCGTCACCATCCTAGCTCATCGATCCCTCTCGACGGCACCACGATACACTTGTCAGGTGGGACCACCCCATTCCCCGCTGCGCTCCGACCCGAGCCCGAGTCCCGATGCAGAGCGGTCCCTCGGGCTCCTCTCCGGGGTGCCGGCCCTCCCCCTCGAGGAGCGGGTCTTCGCCGAGTCGGTCCGTCTCCTCTACCGCTCGACACTCACCGGCCTCCTGGGGTCACTCGTCAACATCACCGTCATCGCGGCGCTCCTCTGGCCGATCGCACGGACCCAAGCGGTGCTCGGATGGGCAGCCGCCAACCTGGCGGTGGTGGGCGCCCGCGGGGTCCTCCTCCTGACCTATCGGCAGCGCCGCGAGCACGCCGATCCGACGCGCTGGTGGTGGCTCTTCCTCGCCGGAATGCTGGCCAGCGGCGCCGCCATGGGCTCGGTGGCCGTGGTGCTCTTCCCGGCGGGAGACTCGGAACGCACGGTGCTGGTCTTCCTCCTCCTCGGCGGTCTCCTCGCCGGTGCGGTGGGGCTCTACGCCGTAAGCGGCTGGATCTTCCTCGCGTACGGACTCCCGGTGTTCGTGCCCTTCGTCCTCCACCTGTTGGTGGTGAGCGGCCCCGGGGGCCGCGTCATGGGAGCCATGGGTTTGCTCTACCTGGCCATCCTGCTCACCTCAGCGCAGCGGGTCACCCGGACCACGCGCGACTCGCTGCGCCTGGGGTTCGCCAACCAGGATCTGGCCCGAGCTCTGGAGGAGGAGCACAGGCAGATCGAGCACCTCAACCACCGCCTGCGTGACCTCTCATTGCGCGACGAGCTCACGGGCCTGCGCAACCGGCGCTTCATCCACGAGGTGGTCGACCCCGAGACCGAGCTGTACGCCGCCACCCTGAGCCTCCGGGCGAGCGGCCGCGACCGGCGTGACCGCATGGCGATCAAGTACTACGGCGTGTACCTGCTCGACGTCGATCACTTCAAGGAGATCAACGACCGCCACGGTCACGACGCCGGGGACGCCTACCTCCGGCACCTCGGAGGGCTCCTCGGCGACCTCGTGCGGGGCGACGACATCGTCGCCCGCTGGGGGGGCGAGGAGTTCCTCGTCGTGCTGCGCGAGACACACCTGGAGTTCATCCCGGAGTTCGCGCTCCGTCTCTTGGAGCGGGTGGCGGAGTCGCCGTTCACTCTGCCGGACGGTGCCGAGGTCTCCCGCACCGTCTCCGTGGGCTGCGTAGCATTCCCGATGGACGGGACCCACGCGGCGGACACGCACTTCGGCGACACCGTCACGCTGGCGGACCGGGCTCTCTACCTCGCCAAGCGTAGCGGGCGCAACCGCGCCGTCCGCGTCCTGCCCGGCCGGGACGAGGGAGCCGATCTAGTGGTGCGCGCGGTGACCGACTTCGACTCGGCACTCGCCCGGGGAGCGATCCGCATCGCGACGATCGTGCCGGCTCGCTCCCCGAAGTGACCGCCGGCTCGGCCACGGACCGGCAGCCCACAGCGCGGCTGGTGCCGGAGGCGGGAGTCGAACCCGCACGGGCCTACGCCCAAGGGATTTTAAGTCCCCTGCGTCTACCGTTTCGCCACTCCGGCTTCAGGGTTCGGTCGGCGCAACGGACTGCGCTGGCTACTCGAAGACTGGGAGGAGGAGGGTCGGGGCACCGGTGCGGGCATCCACCATGGAGGCGTAGGCGGCGAAGCGGCCCTCGGAGGTGAGCACCACCTGATAGCCGTCAGCCTGCGTCACCTTGAACGTGAGGAGAAAGTCGTTGATCTGGGACTGAGTCCCGGGTCCCAGGGTGTACTCGGCGCAGCCCGCTTCCCGGCCGTGGTCGTTGAGCACCTGCGCATGGATCTTGATGGGGTTGGTCCCGGGGTTGAAAAATCCGACGTTGGTGCGAAACTGCGCCGAACGCACGAGCGGCACGAGGTAGGCACGTGTCCCCGGGGAGATCATCTGGTCCGTGGTGAGCGCCGGGACGATCTGGCCCACCGAGCCTCGGCCATGGGCGTTGAAGAGGCGGCAGGTAACGACCACCCCGTCGCTGGCCACCACGCGCAGCGCGCCGGACTTGCCGGGCGGCACCACGTCCTTGACGTGCACCGTCTCGCCCGTACCGAGGCTCACCGGCTCTCCGCCGCGGAGCAGAGCGCGCGTGTTGTCCTCCCCCGAGGGCAGGAAGGTGACCGCATAGGTGCCCACGCCGCCCGACAGGTTCGTCACCCATAGCTCAGTGTTCCAGTAGCTTCCGTCGGCTCCCTGGACCTGAGCCACCACCGGAACGAAGCGCTCGGTCGCCGGCGCCGGACGCGCGGCCGCCACCACGGCAGTTGCCGCCACGAGGGCGAGAACGGCGAATCGGCATCTCATGACATCACTATAGCCCACGGACCCCGGCGGCGCCACTGCCTTGTGGCACCCTTCCAACCCGGTTAGAGTAGCCCCACGACTGTTGCACAGACGACAGCAGGAGGAGGAACCAATGGACAACAACGGACCCCGGGTCATCGACCTCGGCGGCTTCCGGGCACCACGACCGCCAGTGCGGACCGTCGTCGGCATCGTCATCGGCGTGTTGGTTGTCGCGGTCCTGTTCAGCTCTGCCTTCCAGATCGAGCCCGAGGAGGTCGGTCTCGTGCTGCGCTTCGGCCGCTACACACGCGAGGCCAAGCCAGGGCTGAACTTCAAGCTTCCCTACCCGGTCGAGCAGGTGCTCAAGGTGCCGGTACAGCGTCAGCTCAAGGAGGAGTTCGGCTTCCGCACCGAGCGGGCCGGTGTCCGCACCACGTACTCGAAAGCGACCTTCGCCAACGAGTCGCTGATGCTCACCGGCGACCTCAACGTGGCGGTGGTGGAGTGGACCGCCCAGTACCGGGTGAACGACCCCTACAAGTTCCTCTTCCGCGTCCGCAACGTGCAGAAGACTTTCCGCGACATGAACGAGGCGGTGATGCGGGCGGTGGTGGGCGATCGTAGCGTCGCCGAGGTCCTCACCGTGGGCCGCCAGGAGATTGCTACGGAAGTGGAAGAGCGGCTGCAGAAGCTTTGCAAGCAGTACGAGACCGGCATCACCGTCGAGCAGATCGTGCTTCAAGACGTCAATCCTCCGGATGCGGTGAAGCCGTCCTTCAACGAGGTCAACCAGGCCCAGCAGGAGAAGGAGCGCGCCATCAACGAGGCCCGCTCCGCGTACAACCGAGTGATTCCCAAGGCGCGCGGCGAGGCGCAGCAGACCATCCAGCAGGCTGAAGGCTACGCGGTGGACCGGGTCAACCGCGCCAAGGGCGACGCCTCCCTCTTCGACCAGCTCCTGGCAGCCTACCGCCGCGCCCCCGAGGTGACGCGCCGGCGGATCTTCCTGGAGACCATGCAGGCGGTCTACCCCGCCGCCCGCCGCAAGATCGTGCTGGACTCGGACCTCAAGGGGGTGATTCCGCTGCTCTCCCTGGATGGGCAGGAGGTGAAGCCGTGAAGCCTGCCGTCGTCGCCGTCGTCGCCGTCGTCGCCATCCTCGCCCTGCTGCTGGTCGGCGGAGCCTTCTACGTGGTTCCCGAGACGGCCCAGGTGGTCATCACCCAGTTCGGGAAGCCGGTGGGCGAGCCAGTCACCACCCCAGGCCTCCACGTCAAGACGCCCTTCCTCCAGCGCGCCAACTACTTCGACAAGCGCTTTCTGGAGTGGGACGGCGACCCCAACCAGGTTCCCACCAAGGACAAGCGGTTCATCTGGGTAGACAGCTACGCGCGCTGGCGGATCACCAAACCGCTCCTCTTCTTCCAGCGGCTGCGCGACGAGCGCGGCGCCCAGTCGCGGCTCGACGACATCCTCGACGGGGAGACCCGCAACACCATCGCCAAGCACAAGCTCATCGAGGTGGTGCGCTCCTCCAACCGCGAGTTCGCCGCCGACGAGATCGGGCGCGAGGAAGCGCCCCCGGACATCCAGTTCGGCCGAGCCGAGCTGCAGAAGGAGGTCCTCGACACCGCCTCCGCCCGCACCTCCGACCTCGGGATCGAGATCCTCGACTTCCGCTTCAAGCGCATCGACTACGTGGAGGAGGTGCGCAAGGAGGTGTACTCGCGGATGATCTCGGAGCGCCAGCGGATCGCCGAGCAGTACCGCTCCGAGGGCGCCGGCGAGGCGGCGCGGATCAATGGTGACAAGGACCGAGAGCTCAAGTCGATCACCTCGGAGGCGTACCGCAAGTCCCAGGAGATCAAGGGCAAGGCGGACGCCGAGGCAGCCGACATCTATGCCAAGGCGTACAACAAGGACCCAGAGCTCTACCGCTTCATCAAGAGCATGGACGTGCTCAAGAGCAGCGTTGACAAGGACACCATCCTCCTGCTCTCCACCAACGGCGAGCTCCTCAAGTACATGGAGAGCTCCAAGTAGGTGCATGCCGCAGCGCAGACTGCGATTGCCGCCCGAGCCACGGCACGGCTCGGGCGGCGGCAGAAGAACCGGACGGAGGGCTCTCTCCCGTGCGCATCGCTGCACGGCGGCGGGTCACACCCCTGGCGGTGCTGGCTTGCCTACTCCTCCGCCAGCTTGGCTCTCACCATCTTGAGGTCGGCCCAGGCGAGGCGCTTGTCGATGGGGTTGCGCAGCAGGTAGGCCGGGTGGTAGGTGGCGAGCAGGGGCACGCCGCGGTAGCTGGACCAGCGGCCGCGAAGAGCGCGCATGGGCTTGTCGGTACCGGTGAGGCGGCGCGCCGAGATGCGGCCCAGCGCGACGACGACCCGCGGTGCGATGAGCTGGACCTGGCGATCGAGGTAGGCCGCGCAGGCGGCCATCTCCTCCGGTTGCGGATCGCGGTTGCCCGGGGGACGGCACTTGACC
Organism: uncultured Acidobacteriota bacterium; assembly: GCA_963844845.1. GTDB lineage: Bacteria > Acidobacteriota > Thermoanaerobaculia > Thermoanaerobaculales > Sulfomarinibacteraceae > CAWJPW01. The sequence goes on along the minus strand of CAWJPW010000003.1, from coordinate 264,433 downwards.
ACGTTGGCGATGAAAACCTGTTCGCGGGCGAGGCCCAGCGCAGCGATCATCGCATCCAGCAGCTGTCCGGCCTGGCCCACGAAGGGGCGGCCGGTGCGGTCCTCCTCGGCTCCCGGGCCCTCGCCGATGAACATCAACCCAGCATCAGAGGCGCCCTCACCGAACACCACGGTGCGCCGGCCCCGACTGAGGGCACAGCGGTCACACCCTTCCACCAGTCCGGCGAGCTCGTCGAGACTGCCGCACGCCGCCGGGGATCCGTCCGCGGCGTCGGCTGGGGCCACCACGGCTGGCGGCGCAGAGACCTCGACCGGGTCGCTCCAGCCCAGCTCGGAGAGAAAGCGGACGAGGTCGCGATGCTGCACCGAAAAAGGGTAGCACCGCCGGAGCCGCAGGCCTACGTGCTGGTGCGGGTTCGCGCCCAACGCGCCGCTCGCGGTCCTGGAGGACCTCGCTTCCCGGGCTCCGCCAAGGAGCCTCGCCTGCCTCACCACGCGGGGCGGGCGGGCCCTACGCTCTTGACCCGCCGAGCGGTCGGTGGGCGAGCATCTCCCCGGCGAGGCCGAGGAGGATCTCCCTGGCGATCGTCTCCTTGGCGGCGCGGGCGACGTGCTGCTCGCGGCCCGCCGCCGAGAGGATCCACACCTCGTTCTCGGCCGCCTCCATGCCGGTGTCCGGGCGGCTCACATCGTTGAGGATCACCGCGTCGGCGCCCTTGGCATGCATCTTCGCGAGAGCCCGCTCGTTCCTGACCCCGGTCTCGGCCGAGAAGACCACCAGGTACGGTCGCTCGGCCAGCGCGCCCACCCGGGCGGCGAGGTCGGGCACCGCCTCGAGCTGGATGGAGGTCGCGCCCTCGCGGCGGTCCATCTTGCCGGCGGCCGGCCGCGACGGGCGGAAGTCGGCCACGGCGGCGGCCAGGAAGACGGCGTCCACTGTGGGGGCGAGGCGGTCCAGGGCCTCGCCCATGGTGGCCGAGCTCTCGGCGGGCACGGTCTTTACCCCCGGCGGCGCGGGCACCGCCAGAGGGCCGTGCAGCAGCGTCACCGTAGCGCCCAGATCGCGCGCCGCCACCGCCACGGCGACGCCCATGCGCCCCGATGAGCGGTTGCCAAGCACCCGCACCAGGTCCACGCGCTCCCGCGTGGGGCCGGCCGACACCAGCACACGCAGACCCGCCAGCGCTCCACGCCGGGGCAACAGCGCCATGGCTTCGTGCACGATGCGCTCGGGGACGGCCAGTCGCCCCTCGCCCACGTCGCCGCAGGCGAGCACCCCGAGCTCGGGCTCGGCCACGTGCACGGTGCGCTGGCGCAGGGTCTTGAGGGAGTCCTGGACGGCCGGCTGCTGCCACATGACGGTGTTCATGGTGGGCGCCACCAGCACCGTACGGCGGTGGGCGAGGTAGTAGGTGGTGAGGGCGTCGTCGGCGATGCCGGCCGCCATCTTGCCGAGCACGTTGGCGGTGGCGGGCACCACCAGGAGGAGATCCGCCCAGTGGGAGAGCTCGACGTGGTCGACCCCGGCACCATGCGGGTGGTCCCACTGGTCGACCTCGACCGGATGACCCGAGAGGACCGCAAATGACCGGGGGTGGACGAACTCGGTGGCATGACGGGTCATGAGCACCCGCACCCGACAGCCTGCCTTCACCAGCTCGCGCAGAACCTCCAGCGCCTTGAAGGCAGCGATGCCTCCGCTGACGCCGAGGACCACCCGACCCTGCATCGGCGGCTCAGTCCTCCTCCTCGACCTCGTCCGAGCCGAAGTCCTCGACCTCTTCGGCCTCCTCGTCCTCGTCGAGGTCGAGGGTCTCCTCGTCGCCCCCCTCGAGCGCCGCGGGCTCCTCGTCCTCGTGGTCGTCGTCTTCGTCGTCGGAGGCATCGTCCTCGGCTTCGGCAGGCCCGACGCCCTTGACCGCGGCCTCCTCCTCGATCTCTTCGACGTCCACGTCAAGCCCAGGCGCCGCGTCCACCGGGCCGCGGATGCCGAGCAGCCGCTGCAGGCGCGCGAGCTCGTCCTCCTCGACCTCGGGGCTCGCCACAGCCTCTTCAGGCGCCTCCGCCGTCCCGCCGGTGGGCAGCACGTCGCGCACTTGGCGCGGCACCGCGTCGGCGCTGACCTCGGTGCGGAACTGCTCCACCATGGCCTGGCGTTGCGCTTCGAGCTCCTCGGGGGTGAGGATGCGCCAGCTCACGAGGCCACCGTCGACCTCGTCCTGGGCGATGAGGGTCGACTTCTTGTGGCGGCTCTCGATGCGCGGCTTGGCCCCGGTGATGAGCTGCTCGGCGCGTTGGGAGACCACCGTGATGTAGCGGAACATGGAGTCGAAACCTACGGGCAGCTGAATCATGCGTTGACGTCCTTCTCCAGGGCACCCTGGAACGCCTCGCGAATGGCGTCCAGTCGGGGCTTCATGCGTTCAGGGACATGGTGCTCGGCGAGGCAGATGCCGAGCACGACATCGACCGCCTCTTCCAGGCGGTCGTTGATAATAGCATAGTCGAACTCACCGGCCACCGCGAACTCGCGCAGCGCCACCTGGAGTCGCCGGCGGATGGCGTCAGGTGCATCCTGGCGACGCTGTTGGAGGCGGCGCTTGAGCTCATCGAACGACGGTGGGTAGATGAACATCTTCACTGCCCCGGGCACCGACGTCTTGACCTGCTGCGCTCCCTGCACCTCGATGTCCAGGAAGACGTCCACCCCCGCCTCGAGCCGGCCTTCCACCTCGGCTCGGGAGGTGCCGTAGAGGTTGCCAGCGTACTCCGCCCACTCCAGGAACTCACCCCGGTGGACCATCTCCGCGAAGGCGGCCGGGTCGACGAAGTGGTAGTCGCGGCCGTCCACCTCGGCGGGCCGGGGCGCCCGGGTGGTGTGCGAGACCGAGAAGTACGCCTCCACACCGTGCCCGGCGAGGCGTTTCATCGTCTCCTTGATGAGGGTCGTCTTGCCGCCGCCCGAGGGCGACGAGACGATGAACAGCACGCCCCTTCCACTGCCTGTCACCTAGCTCACCTCACGGAACTTCTCGAGGTCGCCGCGAGCCCCGAGCACCACCAGGACGTCCGAGTCCTTGAGCACGTCGCCGGCCTGGGGCAGGAGATTGATGGAGTCGGTGAGGGCGTCGCGGATGGCCACCACCTGGATGTTGTAGCGATTACGGATGCGCATGTCTTCGAGGGTCTTGCCCAGGAACGAGCCGGGCACCGCCACCTCCATCACCGAGTACTCCGGGCCCAGCGAGACGTAGTCCAGCAGGTTGGGGTGGACGAGGCGGTCGGCGAGCCGCAGCGCCATGTCGCGCTCGGGGTAGATCACCTCGTCCACTCCGATGGCCTCGAGGATCCGGCCGTGGTCCGGGTTGACGGCGCGCGCCACCACCTTCACACCAAGCTCGTGCAGGTAGAAGGCCGCCAGCGTCGAGGCCTCCAGGTGCTCCCCCACCGAGACGATGGCAACGTCCACGTCCTTGAGGCCGAGGGCGCGCAGCTTGAGCTTCTCGCGCACGTCCACCACCACCGCCTGGGTGACGTCGTCGCGCAGCGCCTGGACCAGCTCTGGCTTGATGTCGATGCCGATGACCTCGTGCCCGCCCTGGTAGAGCTGGCGTGCCAGGGTGGAGCCGAATCGGCCGAGCCCGATGACGGCGTAGCGGCTCATGGCTACTTCCGCGGGTGGTTGAGCTGGGCCTGGGCCGCCGCCAGCCGGGCGATGGGCACCCGGAAGGGCGAGCAGCTTACGTAGTTCAGCCCCACCTGGTGACAGAACTCCACCGACGAGGCCTCGCCGCCGTGCTCGCCGCAGATGCCGATCTTGAGGTCGGGCCGGGTCTTCCGGCCGCGCTCGATGCCAACCTCGATCAGCTGGCCGACGCCCTCCTGGTCGATCGTCTGGAAGGGGTCGGCTGCGAGGATCTTCTTGTCCAGGTACTCGGGCAGGAAGCCGCCGATGTCGTCGCGGCAGAAGCCGAAGGTCATCTGCGTGAGGTCGTTGGTGCCGAAGGAGAAGAACTCGGCGCTGCGGGCCATCTGGTCGGCGGTGAGGGCGGCGCGGGGGATCTCGATCATGGTGCCGTACAGGTGGTCGATGCCGTCGACCCCGGTGGCCTTGCAAACCTCGTCGTGCACGCGCATGGCGAGCTTCTTCTGATCGTCCAGCTCGGCCACGTGGCAGATCACCGGCACCATGATCTCGGGGAAGACCTCGGTGCCCTCGCGCCGCAGCTCGGCGGCGCCTCGAAGATGGCGCGGATCTGCATCTCGGAGACCTCGGGGTAGGTGATGCCCAGACGCACGCCGCGGTGGCCCATCATGGGGTTGGACTCGTGCAGGTCGTCGCCGCGGCGGTCGAGCTCCTGCGGAGCGATGCCCAGCGCCTCGGCCAGCCTGGCCCGCTCCTCGGGTCATTGGGCACGAACTCGTGCAGCGGCGGATCGAGCAGGCGGATGGTCACCGGCAGCCCGTCCATCACCTCCAGCGTCGCCTTGATGTCCTTCTTGACGAAGGGGAAGAGCTCGTCGATGGCGGCCTTGCGCTCGGCCTCCGACGAGGAGAGGATCATCTTGCGCAGGAGGAACAGCGGCTGCTCCGAGCCCTTGCCGTAGAACATGTGCTCGGTGCGGAACAGGCCGATGCCCTCGGCGCCGAAGCCGCGCGCAGTCGTGGCGTCGTCGGGCGTGTCGGCGTTGGTGCGCACCTTGAGCACCCGGATGGCTGTCGACCAGCTCCATGAAGTCCTGGAAGCGGGGGTTCTCGGTGGCGTCGATCATCGCCAGCTGGCCGGCGTAGACCAGGCCCCTGGTGCCGTTGAGCGTGACCACGTCGCCCTCCTTGAGGGTCGTCCCCTCCGCCGTGATGGTCTTGGCGTGGACGTCGATCTTCAGGTCGCCGGCGCCGACGATGCAGCACTTGCCCCAGCCGCGGGCGACCAGGGCGGCGTGGCTGGTCATGCCGCCGCGGGCGGTGAGGATGCCCTCGGCGGCCCGCATCCCCTCGACGTCCTCGGGGTTGGTCTCTTCGCGCACCAGGATGACCTTCTTCGCCCTCCTTGGCCCAGCGCACGGCGTCGTCGGAGGTGAAGACGATCTGGCCGCAGGCGCCGCCGGGGCCGGCCGGCAGCCCCTTGGCGAGGGCGACGGCGTCCTTCTCGGCGGCGGGGTCGACGATCGGGTGCAGCAGCTCGTCGAGCTGGCTCGGCTTGACGACGCATGACGGCGCGTCCTCCTCGTCGATCAGCCCCTCGTCGAGCATGTCCATGGCCATGTTCAGGGCGGCGGTGCCGGTGCGCTTGCCGTTGCGGCATCTGCAGCATGTAGAGGCGACCCGTCCTGGATGGTGAACTCGATGTCCTGCATGTCGTGGTAGTGGTGCTCCAGCTTGTTGCGGATGTCGACCAGCTGCCGGTAGACGTCGGGCATCGCCACCTGGAGCGAGGGCAGGTGCTGGTTCTGGTCGTTCTTGGTCTCTTCGTTCAGCGGGTTGGGGGTGCGGATGCCGGCCACCACGTCCTCGCCCTGGGCGTTGACCAGCCACTCGCCGTAGAACTTGTTCTCGCCGGTGGCCGGGTTGCGGGTGAAGGCCACGCCGGTGGCCGAGTCGTCGCCCATGTTGCCGAAGACCATGGTCTGCACGTTGCACGGCGGTGCCCCATTCGTCGGGAATGCCCTCGATGCGGCGGTAGGAGACCGCGCGGCTGCCGTTCCAGACTCTTGAAGACGGCGCCGATGCCGCCCCAAAGCTGCTCCCGGGCGTCGTCGGGGAAGTCGCGGCCGAGGACCTCCTTGACCTTGGCCTTGTAGTGCTCGCACAGCTCCTTGAGGTCGGCGGCCGTCAGGTCGGTGTCGAACTTGTAGCCCTTGGCCTCCTTCATCCCGTCGAGCATGCGGTCGAGCTGCACGCGGATGCCCTGGCCCTCGGCGGGCTCGATGCCTTCGGCCTTCTCCATCACCACGTCGGAGTACATCGTGATCAGGCGGCGGTAGGCGTCGTAGACGAAGCGCTCGTTGCCGGTCTTGCCACCAGCCCGGGAATCGTGGCGGAGCACAGGCCGACGTTGAGCACCGTCTCCATCATGCCGGGCATCGACTAGCGGGCGCCCGAGCGCACCGAGACCAGCAGCGGGTTGTTGCCGTCGCCGAAGCTCATGCCCATGATCTCCTCGACCCGGCCCAGGGCGGTGTCCACCGCCGCCTCGAGGCCGTCGGGGTAGGTCCCGTCGTGCTTCATGAAGTAGGTGCACACTTCGGTGGTGATGGTGAAGCCGGCCGGCACCGGGATGCCCAGGTTGGCCATCTCGGCCAGGTTGGCGCCCTTGCCGCCCAGCAGGTTCTTCATGTCGGTGCGGCCGTCGGCAGTGCCGCCGCCAAAGGCGTAGACCGTCTTGTCCAGCGTCATTGATCAGCTCCTTCCACTTGCAGCTTCGAGAGATCAGCGAGGGTGAGGAAGTCGCGCCTCAGCCCCTTGAGGAGGGCGATGCGGTTGCTCCGCACTCCCTCGTCCTCGGCCATCACCAGGACCTCGACGAAGAAACGATCGAGGACCTCGGCGAGAGTCCCCATGGCGGTGAAGGCATCCCCCAGACGCCGCTCGGGAAGCAGCGTCCCGAGGTCGTCGTGGAACGCCCGAGCCGTAGCGGCCAGCTCGCGCTCGGCCTGCTCGGAGAGCAGCTCGGGGTTCACGTTGGCGTCCGGCTGGCCCTCGGTGATGTTCCGAACCCGCTTGAATGCGAGAGCGAGGGAGCGGAACTGGGGCTCGGCCCGCACCGCCTCCAGCGCGCGCCCACGCGCAGCCAGCTCGGGCAGATTGGTCCAGCCCGCCTCCAGCACCGCATCGACGGTGTCACCGGAGAGGCCCTCCATCTCCACCAGGTAGCGTCGCACCCGCTCACTCAGGAAGGTGTCGACAAGCGTCGTCACGGCCTCGAGCTCCCCCGCAACAGCCTCGCCCGCCAGCTCGAGGGCGCGTGCCGCCGCCGCCCGGAGGTCGACTTCCCAGCCTGACTCCATCACGATCTTCACTAGGCCCTGTGCCGCCCGACGTAGGCCGAAGGGGTCACGGGAGCCTGACGGCACCTCACCCACCGCGAACAGGCCGACCACCGTGTCGAGCCGGTCGGCTGCACCCACCAGACGGCCGAGCCCCGACTCGGGGAGCGCGCCGTCGAAGCCCTGGGGGCGGTAGTGGTCGCGGGCCGCCGTCCACACCTCGGACGGCTCGCCCGCGAGGCGCAGGTAGTGCCCGCCCATCACTCCCTGGAGCTCGGGAAACTCGCCCACCATGTGGGTGACGAGATCCGCTTTGACCAGAGCGGAGAGCCGACGCAGCTCGTCCGCGCTCTCGTCGCTCCCGGCCGCGGCGGCCAGGTAGACCGCCAGCTCGCCCACTCGCCGCGCCTTGTCGCCCAGGGAGCCGAGCTTGCGGTGGAAGTCGAGGCGGTCGAGTCCGGGCACCAGCTCGTCGAGGGTGTGCTTACGGTCCTCGCTGAAGAAGAAGCGGGCATCGGCGAGACGCGCCCCGATGACCCACTCGTTGCCCTGGCGGATCAGGCCCTTGGGGTCGTCGGCACGGTCGATGACAGTAAGGAAGTAGGGAGCTAGGCCACCGTCCGAGCGCTCCAGCACGAGGCACTTCTGATGGTGGCGCAGGGTGGTGATGACCACCTCCCGCGGCAGCTCCAGGAAAGCCGGGTCGAAGCTCCCCAGGAGCAGGCGGGGGTACTCGGCCAGCTCCACGTGCTCGGCCACCAGCCGGGGGTCGGGATGGACCTTGCAGTCGACCTCGGCGGCGAGCTCACGCGCCCGCTGCTCGAGGATATGAAGGCGCACTGCCGGCTCCACCAGCACGGTGCGCTCGGCAAGCATGTCCTCGTACGCGCTCGGCTCCTGGATGATGAACGCCTCGGGAGCATGCACGCGGTGGCCCACCGTGGCGTGGGTGGCACGGTGCCCGAAGAGCGTGAGCGGGACCACCTCGCCGTCGAGCACCGCGACCAGGCCGTGCACCGGGCGCACGAAGCTGTGCTCGCCGGTACCCCAGCGCATCATCTTCGGGAAGTGGAGACCGGTCACGACCCCGGGCAGGGCGTCGGCGAGCAGGTCACGGGTCGTGCGGCCGTTCAGCAGCACCGTGGCAGCCACGTACTCGCCCCTGTCGGTCTCCACCAGGCGGAGGTCCTCCACCGGTACGCCGACCTTGCGGGCGAAGCCCTCGGCCGCCTTGGTGGGCGCGCCGTCGGCGGTGAAGGCCGCCGACCTCGGCGGTCCCGTAACCTCCTCGCGACGGTCCTCCTGTCGGGCCGGTAGGTAGCGGACCTTGACCGCCAGCCGCCGGTTGGTGGACAACGCGCGCACGCTGGCGCCGCTGAAGCCGGCCTCGGCGAGGACCCTCTCGACGCCGGCGGCGAGCTGCTCGCGAGCGGAGGCGAGCGCGTTGGCCGGGATCTCCTCGGTGCGGATCTCGAGCAGGAAGTCGGCCATCAGCCCACCTCCTGGTCGCCCTCGGCGGCATCCGTGGCCACACCCAGGAGCGGGAAACCCATCGCCTCGCGCTGCTCGACGTAGGCCTTGGCGACGCGGACAGCGTTGCGGCGAACCCGGGTGATGAGGCCCACCCGCTCGGTCACCGAGACCGCGCCGCGGGCGTCCATGAGGTTGAACAGGTGCGAGGTCTTCAGCGTCGCCTCCAGCGCCGGCAGCACCAGGGGCGGGTCGTGGTCGAGGCAGCGCACCGCCTCGCCCTCCCAGTCCGCGAAGTGGCGGCGAATCATCTCGACGTCGGCGACCTCGAAGCCGTAGGTGGAGGCCTCCCACTCATCCTGGAGGCGCACGGCGCCGTAGCGGATGCCGCCGCCCCACTCGATGTCGTAGATGGAGTCCTTGCGCTGCAGAAACATGGCGATCCGTTCCAGGCCGTAGGTGAGCTCGACGGCGATGGGCGCCAGGTCGAGTCCGCCGGCCTGCTGGAAGTAGGTGAACTGGGTGACCTCCATGCCGTCCAGCAGTACCTGCCAGCCGACACCCCACGCTCCCAGCGTGGGCGACTCCCAGTTGTCCTCTTCAAATCGGATGTCATGGACTGCGGGATCGATTCCCAGAGCCTCGAGCGAGCGCAGGTAGAGCTCCTGCACATCGTCCGGCGACGGCTTGAGAATCACCTGCAGCTGCAAGTGGCGGCCCAGGCGGAAGGGGTTCTGGCCGTAGCGGGCATCGGCGGGCCGGCGCGACGGCTGCACGTAGGCGACCCGGTAGGGCTCGGGCCCGAGCACCCGGAGGAAGCTCTCGGGGTGCATGGTGCCGGCCCCGACCTCCACGTCCATGGGCTGCTGGATCACGCATCCGTTGTCGGCCCAGAATCGAGACAGCCCCAGAATCAGCGACTGCAGGTCCACGTCTCCTCCCCTCCAGCAAGAGGGGAGTCTAGCACGCGACGGGTAGGCTACGGAGGGTCGCGAATGGGGGTCTCGGCGGGGCGCAAAGGCAGCGCCGGGGTATGCCCGTCCGCTTCACGGCTTGGACCGGCCTTGGGCCTTCTCCGGGCTCCGGCTCCCGGGCGGCCGCTGGGCCGCCGCCCGTCGGCGCGGACCCGGGGGCGGCGACGACATGCGCTGCCGCGCGGCATCACGGCCGCCCCCGGGCCCTCAGCGCCGAGTCGCCTGCTTGGTCGTTTGGGGCGGCTGCTCCGCATGCCAAGGGCCGTGAGTGCCCCCCCGGACACTGTTTCCGCGATCGCGCTGCAAACGAGGAGGCCGTTCGGGAAAAGTGTCCGGGACGGCACCTCCGCCGGAGGACCTCTGCTCCGAGGCGGTGGTGAGCCTCCTCCGCTGACCGGGCGTGGTTTGCCGGGACGACGGAGTCCGCACCAGTGCCAAGGGTGGCGCGCGTAGGACGCGCGCCTACACCGCACTCGGTGGGGCCTCGCCTCTGGCTGCAGGCTTGTGCCGGCTTCGGCCAGGGGGTCCTTCGACGCGCTCCGGCCCTTCGGGCCTTCGCTTGCTCAGGATGACAGGTAGTGGTTGGGGCGCCGTCTTCCGTCGCCGCAGGCGACGGCACCGGGTGGGTGGGTGGGACATGGCGTCGACGAGGGGGACGGCGTCGCCTTCGTCGCGAGGGCCGCGAGGTGGCGTTCCCCATGGTGGCGCAGCCGCCGCGGGGGGCGCCGCATCGCGGGCCGTAGCAGAAGGCGCTCGAGCCGTCCCCCGGCGGACGGTGCCAGGTTTCAACCTGGCACCTCTCCCCATGGCGTTCAGCAACGGCACGAGTCGCTCCACCAGAGGTCCCTGGGTGCGATTCGCGACCGAGCCGAGGAGGCACTGACCTCGTGGTCATGCCGACGAAGGCGACCAAGCGAAGCGCGGCCAGAGGGCCGGCGCCGGCGCGACCCATACATTTCAGAGAGAGCGGTTTCCCCTACCCTCCCGGAGCGTGCCCCGGCGGCCGTGCACCACCCGCAGAATCCAAAGAAGAGCGCCCCGGTTGCCCGGGGCGCTCGGTTCTACTCGGTGCGCGCTGGGGCGTCACGCCTTGAGCTTCTTGATCTCCTCGATCATGGGCGGGAGAACCTGGAAGAGGTCGCCCACCACCCCATAGTCCGCCACCTTGAAGATCGGTGCGTCGGGGTCCTTGTTGACGGCGACGATGATCTTGGAAGAACTCATCCCAGCGAGGTGCTGGATGGCGCCCGAGATCCCCACAGCCACGTACAGCGAGGGGCTCACCACCTTGCCGGTCTGGCCGACCTGGTGCGAGTGCTCGATCCAGCCGGCGTCCACCACCGCGCGGGAGGCGCCGACCGCGGCGCCGAGCAGCCCGGCCAGCTCGCGGATCAAGTCCCAGTTCTCCGGGCCCTTGATGCCGCGCCCACCGGAGATGATGACGTCGGCCTCGGCCACGTCCAGCTCGCCGCCCTCGGAGGCCGCCAGCTCCTTGACCATCCCGCGGATGGAGAGCGAGAGCCCGTCGAGCTTCTTGACCTCGGCGGTGCCCCCCACCTCCTCGGCGCCGAACACGTTCGGCCGCAGGCTGACGACCTGGGGTTTCTTGCCGGCGGCGTCCACCGTGGCGAAGGCCTTGGCGGAGTACACCGGACGAGTGACCACGAAGGCGCCACCGTCGAGCTTCAGTTCGGTGACATCGGCGAGGCCGCCGATGCCGAGCCGCGCCGCCGCCCGCGGCATCAGGTCGGCGCCCATGGCGGTGGCCGAGAAAAAGACCGCATCGGGGTCGAAGTCCCTGGCCGCCGCCACCACCGCCTCGGCGTAGCCCTCGGCGGAGTAAAGCTTGAGGTTTGGGTCGTCGGCGACGTAGACCGCCTGGGCGCCGTAGCTGCCGAGCCCGGCCGCCTGGTCGGCGATGCCGTGGCCCACCAGGACCGCCGCCACCGGCCAATCAGCCGTGCCGGCGTGCCGTCGCGCTTCGCTGAGCGCCTCGAGGGAGCCTTTGCGGATGGTGCCGTCGCGCTGCTCGATGAAAACGAGGATTCCCGCCATGCCGCCCTCCTATACCGCCTTGGCCTCTTCGTGGAGGAGCTTGACCAGCTGGCTAGCCGCCGCCTTGGGATCGTCCTCCCCGTTGATGATGGTTCCCGCCTCCTTGGGCGGCGGCAGCTCGAGGCTGCGCACCTGGTAGCACGCCTCGGCACCCGCGAGCTGGGCCTCGTCGAGGCCGAGGTCGCCGGGCGTCGTGCTCTCCACCGGCTTGCGCTTGGCCGCCATGATCCCCTTGAGCGAGGAGTAGCGCGGCTCGTTGAGGCCCTTTTGCGCCGTCAGCAGCGCTGGCAGCGGCGCGGTGTAGACCTCGTGGCCGCCTTCAATCTCGCGCTCGGCGGTGAGCGAGCCGTCGCCCAGCTCGAGCTTGATGATCCCCGAGACGTGCGGCAGATCGAGGAGCTCCGCGAGCATGGGTCCCACCATGGCGTTGTCGGTGCCGACACCCTCGACGCCGCACAGCACAAGGTCGAACTCGCGCCCCTTGATGGCGGCCGCGAGGACCTTGGCGATGCTAAAGGCGTCGCCGAGCGTGCCCTCGCCACCCACCACGTGGACGGCCGCACCTGCGCCTCGCGCCAGGCACTCGCGCAGGCCCTGCTCAGCCCGCGCCGGACCGTAGCTGATCACCGTCACCTCGCCGCCCTGCGCCTCGGTGATCTTGAGAGCTTCCTCCAGGGCGTATTCGTCGTACGGCGACACGATCCACTTGATGCCGGTCTCGTCGATGTGCTTACCGTCCGGCCCCACCTTGATGACCGACGCCGTGTCGGGCACGTGGGTCATACATACGATGCACTTCATTGGGCCTCCCCTCGAGTGGAAGTTGAAAGACTCGCCAAAAAGTGACTGAACCGTCATTCAGTCAACCCGAGTGTACCAGACTGAATGGCCATTCACCAGTGGATCATGCCGTCGCTGAGTCGCGCTGCAGGCGTCGCATGGCCTCGACGTACTTCTCCATGACGCGGTGGTGGCTCACCATCCCCACCAACGGTGCCGGCGGTGGGCCCTCCAACACCGGCAGCACGCTTACCTCGAATCCCGTGAAGCGACGCAGCGCGGTGTGGAGGTCGTCGTCGGGGTGCACGTAGACGACGGCAGAGGCGTCGGCCCCCAGGTCGCCCGCCACCAGCACCGACCACACCTCGGGGGAGGCCATCACCCGGCGCACGTCCGAGACCGAGAACATCCCCACCAGGTTGTCCTCGCCGTTGACCACCGGGAAATAATCCTGCTCGGAGGCGGCGACGATCTCGAGCACGGTGTGGAAAGGAGTCCCGGGGGCGAGGGTGACGACCTCAGAGGCGGGTTTGAGGACCTGCCGCACCTGGAGCTGCTCGAGCACATCCACCTGGAACTCGCCCAGGTGGGTGGGCGAGTCGATACGCCCAGGGACCTGCTGCTCGTAGATGCTCACTCCGCGGGTGAGCAGGAACGCCACCGAGCCGGCCAGCATCATGGGCACCAGGAGCCGGTACGAACCGCTCATCTCGGCGACCAGAATGAGCGAGGCGATGGGCACCTTGGCGACGCCGGCGAAGAACGCCCCCATGCCCACCAGGACGCAGGCGGTGGGGTTCGGTGCCGCTATCGGAGCCACCCTGGCCACAAGCTCGGCGAACACCGCACCGGTGATGCCACCGATGATGAGCGAGGGCGCGAACACGCCACCCGAGCCCCCTGAGGCGATGGTGAAGGCGGTGGCGAGGATCTTCGCCGGCAGGAGGAGGAGAAGGAGCTTGAGCGGCAGCTGTGCGTCCAGAGTGAGCTGGATCCAACCATAGCCGCCGCCCAGCACCTGGGGCAGGGCCAGCGCGATGAGGCCCACCAGGAAGGCGCCAATGGCGGGCTTCGTCCACTCGGGCACCGGCAGCGCCTTGAAGCGGTCGCGGGTGCCGTAGAAGACCTTCACGTACAGCAACCCGACCACCGCCAGGATCATCCCCAACACCAGGTAGGAGAGCAGCTCGAGGGGGTGGCTGAAGCTCACCGGTGCGCTGCGGAAGATGACCCCCCAGCCGGTGAGTGACGCGTTCACCACGTACGCGATGATCGAGGCGATGATGGAGGGGATGAGGGCCTCCGACTCGTACTCGTTCTCTGAGTAGAGCACCTCGATGGCGAAGAGCGCGCCACCCAGGGGGGCACGGAACATGCCGCCGATACCGGCGGCCACCCCCGCCACCACCATGATGCGGCGGTCCTGCAGCGGCAGGTGAAGGAGCTCCGAAAGGTAGCTGCCGAAGCCGGCGCCCACCTGGGCCACGGGCCCCTCGCGGCCCGCCGAACCGCCCGACCCGATGGTGAGCATCGAGGCCAGCAACTTCACCGGAACCACCCGCTTGCGGATCCGGGAGCTCTCGCGATGGAAGGCTCGGATCACCGCGTCGGTGCCGTGTCCCTCGGCCTCGGGGGCAAAGGTCTGCACCAGCCATCCCACCACCAGCCCGGCAGCGGGGAGGATGAGCAGCAGCAGCCACGGTCTCTGGGGAGGCGTCCACACCGGCGCCTCGAGGGAGCCGTGGCCCGGCGCCACGAACCCTACCGCTTCGTGGTGGAGAAGCCACGCGATGCCGTTGATCCCCCAGGTGAGGAAGGCGGCCCCGAGCCCGGCCACCACGCCGATGAGCGACGCCATCACGAGCCAGCGTCCGAAGTCGTAGAGCTCGAAGCGGCCTGCAACCCGGGCCATCCGTGCGGCCCAGCCGTGCAGCGTGGACGGACGAGGCTCAGTTTCTACCATTCACCGGACTTCTACTGCGGCCTGCGCCGTGCCGCCCCCGGGGGTGCCTTCGCGCGCTGCTGTGCTCGGCACACGTGCACCCTCGTCGCTGCACGCCTCGGATCGGGCTCGCCGGTGCGCGTGCCACCTCGCCGCCCTCATCACGAATCCCGGTGAGTAGTGCGGGCTGGCGGTCAGCGTCGTGCTCCTCTCCTACTCTCGGATGCCGCCAACCGCCGACGGGCGCTGGTCACTCGAACCGGCCCACCACCAGGCACGCGTTGGTCCCACCGAACCCGAACGAGTTGGTCACCGCCCGGCGCACGGGCATCTCCCGAGCGGTGTGCGGCACATAATCTAGGTCGTTCTCGGGGTCGGGCTCGTCCAGGTTGATTGTGGGCGGCACCACCCCATGTTTGGCCGCCATCACCGTGACGCCGAACTCCAGGCCGCCGGCCGCACCCAGCAGGTGGCCGGTCATCGACTTGGTGGACGACACCGCGAGGCGGTGGGCGTGCTCGCCGAACGCCCGCTTGAGGGCGATGGTCTCCACCCGGTCCCCGTGCGGCGTGGAGGTGCCGTGGGCATTGACATAGTCGATCTCGCCGGGGTTGAGGCCGGCGTCGGCGAGGGCGGCGAGGATCACGCGAACCGCGCCATCGCCGTCCTCGGCCGGAGCCGAGATGTGGTGGGCGTCGCCCGACATGCCAAAGCCCAGTACCTCCGCGAGAATCGGCGCGCCCCGCCGGAGCGCATGCTCGAGCTCCTCCAGCATTACGACGCCGGCTCCCTCACCGATGACGAAGCCGTCCCGGTCCTTGTCCCAGGGGCGCGACGCCCGCTCGGGCTCGTCGTTGCGGGTGGAGAGGGCGCGCATGGACGCGAAGCCCGCCAGCGTCATGGGGCTGATCACCGCTTCGGCGCCGCCGGCGATAATCGCGTCGGCGTAGCCGTGGCGAATGTACAGCAGGGCGTCGCCAATGGCGTGGGCTGAGGTCGAGCAGGCAGTGCAGGTCGCCATGTTGGGACCCTTGGCGCCGGTGCGAATGCTCACCACCCCTGCCGACATGTTGATGATGGCGCCCGGGATGAAGAAGGGCGAGACCCGGCGTGGGCCCTTCTCAATCAGGACCGAGTGGGTGTCTTCAATGAGCGGCAGGCCGCCGATCCCGGAGCCGATGACGACCCCCACCCGGTGGGCGTTCTCATCGGTGATCTCGAGCCCCGACGACGCCACCGCCTGATCCGAGGCCGCCACCGCGTAGTGAACGAAGACGTCGAACTTGCGCGCCTCCTTGGCGGGCATCAGCTGCTCGACGTCAAACCCCTTCACCTCGGCGGCGATGCGGGCGGACCAGTCAGTGGCGTCGAAATGGGTGATGGGACCGACCCCGCTTCGGCCAGCCAGCAGCCCGTCCCAGGTGCTCCTGGTGTCGTTCCCGAGGGGCGACACCAGGCCGAGCCCGGTCACCACCACCCGTCGGCTCAACTGGCGCCCTCCGCGTGCTCCTTGAGGTAGTCGACGGCGTTGCGCACGGTGGCGATCTTCTCCGCCGCCTCGTCGGGGATCTCCACCCCGAACTCCTCTTCGAAGGCCATCACCAGCTCCACCGTATCCAGCGAGTCGGCGCCGAGGTCGTCGACGAACGACGCGTCGAGCGTCACCTTCTCGGCGTCCACGCCGAGCTGCTGGACAATAATCTCCTTCACCTTGGCTTCCACATCCATAGCATTTTCCTCCTCGAGTTCGGCACTCTCTAAGCGCTCACGTAGATAGCATACAGCGCAAGCCCGGCGCAAGCCCACCCAGCTTCCCTTGACATCACCGTCAAAAAGGGGTACTCAGCCATTCAAGGCCGCACTCGGCCTGGAATCCGGAGGTTCGTGGATGGAAGCGTACATGACCGCCAAAGAGGCCGCAGAGTATCTCAAGCTTGCCGAAAGGACCCTGGTTCGTCTCGCCCACGAGGGCAAGATACCCGGCGTCAAGATCGGAGGCCAGTGGCGGTTCCGGCGCGCGCTCCTGGACGAGTATCTCGACACCCTCGCCGCCGAGTCGGTGGCCTCCTCGGGCGTCACTCCGAACCAGAGCGTGGACCTCCCCCTCGAGGAGATCTTCACCCCCGACCAGGTCATCCCGAACCTCTCTGCACGCGACCGCAGCGAGGTGATTCATTCGATGGTCGAGCAGGTCACGTCGCTCGGGCTGGTCAAGGATGCCGCGTGGCTCGAGGCCGCCCTCGCCGCGCGCGAGCGCCTGGTGCCCACCGCCGTGCCCGAGGGCGTCGCCTTCCTGCACGCGCGTCGCCGCTCGCCCGACAAGTTCCCCAAGCAGTTCATCGCCCTGGGACGCTCGCGCGAGGGGGTGGTCTTCGGATCGCCCGATATGGGCAAAACCCAGCTCTTCTTCCTCCTCGTGCTCCGCAACGACGCACTCCACCTGCGCTGGCTGTCGCGCATGGCCTGGATCGTACGCAACCCCGGCCGGCTCGCGCGCCTGCTGGAGGCCGAGGATGCCCAGGAGATCCATGCGGCGTTGCTGGAGGGGGCTGCGGCGTTGCCGTCCTCGCTCAAGCCCAGCGGCGAGCCCACCGGCCGGTAGTACGTTGGTGAAGAGTGAAGAGTAGAGGGTAAAGGGTTCCCCGCCCTCCCCCGCGACTGGCGAGCATCACGGCACGCCGCGTCTTCACCGTCGCCTACCCTTCGGGGGCGAAGTCGAGCGGGGGGCGCCGCACGACTGGAGCGCCCACGCCCCCGTCTCTTCACTCTTCACTCCTTACTCCACAACACCTCCCGCGCCTTCCAAGCCGCCCTCCAATCACCTGCCCAGGGTCCGAGGTAAGATCTCGTGATGAAGATCGCCCTCATCGGCACGCACGGGGTCGGCAAGACCACCCTGTGCTACGAGCTTGCGGCACGGCTCAAACGCCGTGACGTCGACGTGGAGATCGTGCGCGAGGTGGCGCGCCGCTGCCCTCTCCCCATCAACCAGGCCACCACCACCCAGGCGCAGGAGTGGATCCTCCACACCCAGATGGCCTGGGAGCTGGAGGCTGCAGCCCGCCACGACCTCGTGCTGTGCGACCGCTCGGTGCTGGACAACTACTGCTACCTGGTTCATGCCCAGGGATCCTCGCCGGTCTGGGACGTCCTGCTCGACCGTTGGATCCCCACCTACGATCTGCTTGTCCACGTGCCGGTCTGCGAACGGCCCCGCTTCGACGGGGTGCGCGCGGTGGACCCCAGCTTCCAGAACGAGATCGAGGTACTGCTGGACGGGCTCCTGACGGCGCGGGGCCTCGAACCTCTGCGGCTCGCTCCCGACATGCGCGACCGCTGGGGTCACCTCATCCTCGACGCCCTCGTTCCCCGGCTCGACCCCAACCTCCCGCTCTTCCCCGCCGCCGAGACCGACTGGTGAGCCTGACCCGCAACCCCTTGCGTTGACACGCTCCACAGCAGAATGGGACGATGTCTCGGATGGAAACCTCATGCGACCTCCTCGTGCGTGGCGGTACCGTCGTCCCGATGACGCGGGATGAGGTGTGGTACCGAGGGGACGTCCTGGTCCGTGACGGGAGGATCGCCGCGGTGACCACCGGCCCGGCGTCTGACGTGAACGCCGCCGCCACCATCGACGCCGATGACGCACTGGTCCTGCCCGGCTTCGTGCAGGGTCACGTCCACGTGGTGCAGTCGCTGCTGCGCCATCAGGCCGACGGGCTCGAACTCCTCGACTGGCTGTACCGCCGCACCCTGCCCTACGAGGCCGCCCTCGATGGCGACGGCGTGGCCGCCGCCGCCGAGCTGGGGATCGCCGAGCTCCTCGCTGGCGGTACCACCACCGCCCTGGACTTCGGCACGACGCATGACCACCACCGAGTGTTCGAGACCGCCGAGCGCCTCGGTATCCGGTTGATCTCCGGCCGCACGCTGATGGACAGCGGCGAGGGCACGCCGCCCAGGCTCCTGGAGGACGCGGACCGCGCGCTCGCCGATACCGAGGCGCTCGGGCTCAGGTGGCACGGGGCCGCCGGAGGGCGCCTGGGCGCTGCAGTGGAACCGCGCTTCGCGCTGTCGTGCAGCCGACCGCTCCTCGAGGGGTGCGCCGCCATGGCGCGGCAGCACGGCTGGCTCCTGCATTCCCACGCGTCCGAGAACCGCGCCGAGGTCACCGCGGTGCGCCGGCTCACCGGTCACGACAACATCACCTACCTTCATCAGGTCGGCCTCACCGGCGAGGACGTGGTACTGGCCCACGGCGTACACCTCAGCCCCGCCGAGGTGGAGCTGCTTGCGGCCACCCGTACGCGCATCTGCCACTGTCCCGGAGCCAACCTCAAGCTCGCCTCCGGGATCGCCGACGTGCCTGGACTGCTGCGTGCCGGGGTTCCGGTGATGCTGGGGGCCGACGGTCCGCCCTGTAACAACCGCCTCTCGGTCTTCCACGAGATGAGCCTCGCAGGCACCATCCACACATTGCGGCACGGCCCACGAGCCATGAGCCCCTGGACAGTCCTGGCGATGGCCACCCGCGAGGGGGCGAAGGCCCTGCACCTCGCCTCCGAGATCGGCACTCTCGAACCCGGCAAGGCCGCCGACCTCGTGATCGTGGGAACCACCGCCTGGGCGATGCTTCCCGGTGGTGACCCAGCCTCGCGGCTAGTGCACGGCGCCACCGCCGCCGACGTCCGGCACGTGGTGGTGGACGGCCGTCTCCTGGTACGCGACGGCCGCCTGATCGACGAGTTGGACGCCGGCGGGATGCGGCAGCGCATCAGCCAGGCATGGACGGCGACTCGATCCCGCCTCGAGGAGGCTCTGCCATGAAGCTCCCGTTCTCAAAGCCGAAGATCAGCGAGCTCGACCACTACGTGGCGCGAGGCGAGTACGACAAGGCGCTCGAAGCGGTGGCCGCCGAGCTCAAGCATCACCCTGCCCAGTTCAACCTTCTCCTCCGGCAGGCGGAGCTTCTCGGGCTCGCGGGTAACCGGGAACGTGCCGTCGCCACCTACCGCGAGCTGGCCGAGCGCTTCGCCGGCAAGGGCTTCTACGCCAAGGCCATCGCACTGTACAAGAAGGTGCTGCGTCTCGACCCCACGCTCGAGGACGTGCACGGGGAGCTTGCCCGTCTCATCGAGGAGGATCAGCGCGCCCACCGCCCTCTGGAGGAGCGACTGTCTGTGCACAACGGCCACGCCGCCACGACGGTGACGGAGCCGGCTCAGGACGGGAACCCCCAGACCGAACGCCGGCCGGACGCGCAGGCGCTCAAGGAGCTGCAGGCCTCGGAGCTGTTCGCCGAGTTCCCCGCGGCCGCCCTCGAAGAGATCCTCGCGTCCACTGCTCTGCGCTCATACGAGCCGGGGAATGTCATTGTCACCGAGGGGGAGGACGGGGCGAGCCTCTTCCTCCTAGTATCCGGCGAGGTTGACGTCGTGACCCGCGGGCAGGGTGACGAGCCCCTGCCGCTGGCCGAGCTCGGCCCGGGCGATTTCTTCGGCGAGGTTTCGCTGCTCACCGGCCGCCCCCGCACGGCGACCATCACCGCCCGCGACTTCGTGCTCGCCATCGAGTTGGACCGTGCGGCCCTGGACGACATCGCCGCCCGCCATCCCGAGGTGCGCACGGTGCTCGAGCGGTTCTACGAGCACCGGGCGCAGGACACCGTAGAGGCGGTCATCCGCCGGATGCGCGAGCAGGAGTGATGGCGGTCCGCCGGATTCTCCAGTATGGCGAACCCGCCCTCGAGGCGGTCAACGGCCCGGTGGAGGACTTCGGAGCCGGCCTCGCCGGCTTGGTGACCGACATGCTCGACACCTGCCGGGCGGCGCCGGGGCTGGGGCTGGCCGCGCCCCAGGTCGGCGTCAACCTGCGGCTCGCGGTGGTGGACCTCGCCGTGCTCGGGGACGACACGCCCCTGGTCCTGGCCAACCCCGAAATCATCTGGAGCGAGGGGAGCAGCACCGCCGACGAGGGGTGCCTCTCCCTACCCGGCCTCTACGCCGCCATCGCGCGGCCCCAGAAAGTGCGGGTGCGCCACCAGGACCTCGCCGGCGAATGGCGGGAGCGCACCGCCGACGACCTCCTCGCTCGGGCCTTCTGCCACGAGCTCGACCACCTCAACGGCGTTCTCCTCGTCCACCACCTGCGCGGGCTCAAGCGCACCATGTTCCTGCGCCGGGTGGAGAAGATGCGCAGGACCGGCGCCTGGCCAAGCCCCCCGGGCTGACCTGCCCTACCTCTGAACCTGCCCCTGTCCCTGTGCCGATCCCGGCCCCGATCCCCTGCCCCTTCTCAGAGCGACTTCGGCAGCTCGTCGCGCGGGTTGCCCGTGTACAGCTCCGCCACCCGCCGGGCGAGCTCCTGTCCGGCCGGCGAAATCACTTTGGGCACCGTCACCTGCACCGTGTAGAGGTGGTCACCGTAGGCACGGGTCTTCATGTTCCGCACGCCCTTGCCGCGCAGCCTGAAGGTCTGGCCCGACTGGGTGCCGGCCGGCACCTTGGCACGCACCGGGCCATGAACGGTACCCACCTCGATCTCGGCGCCACGGTAGGCCTCGGCGAAGGTGATAGGGACCGTGCTCCTTATGCTGTCGCCGTCCCGCTTGAAGTAGGGATGAGGCGGCACCCGGACGCGGACGTAGAGGTCACCGGGCGGGCCACCGGCGGCGCCCTCGCCCCCCTTGCCGGACACCCGAACGCGCGCTCCGTCATGGACGCCCTCGGGAATCTTCACCCGGAGCCGTTCGGTGGAGATCACCACCCCGGCGCCGTGGCAGGACGGGCACGCCCGGCCACCCGTGCCACCGCTTCCCCCACACGACGTGCACTGCACCTGGCGCTGTATCGGTAGCGTGACCGCCGTGCCACGCACCGCCGCGGCGAACTCGATCTCAACGGCAACCTCCTGGTTGGCGCCTGGCCGAGGCCGCGATCCGCGTGGCTCACCCCGGTGGCTGCGGCCGAAGATCTCGCCGAAGAGGTCTCCGAGGTCCTGAAAGCCCCCGACCCCTCCGGCATCGCCGAAGTCCACATGCACCGGCCCACTCCCCCACGAGCTCCGGCGTCCGCGCCGGCCGAATGGATCGAAGTCCACGCCAGGCTCGCCTTCGACCCGGCCGAAGGTGTCGTACTGCTTGCGCTTCTCGGGGTCCGAGAGCACCGCGTACGCCTCCTGGATCTCCTTGAAGCGCCTCTCTGCTTCGGCGTTGCCCGGGTTGACGTCCGGGTGGTACTTCCGCGCCAGCTTGCGGTAGGCCTTCTTGATCTCGGCGGCCTCGGCGCTGCGGCCGACCCCCAGAATCTCGTAGTAGTCTCCTGCCACCTCGTCCTCCGCCAAACAAATATGAGCGAAACGTTATAAAATTTCAACACCGCAGTCATGAAGGCTGGCACGCTCAGACCCGGGCCCCCACCCACACAAGAGCACCTCCAGGCATCGCCAGAGGCCGCGGAATCGGTAGAATGACCCGGTGGAGCCGACGGTACTAGGGTTGCTGACGGTCGGGATGGCCGTGGTCGCTGGGGAGCGAAAGGCCTGGGCGCGTTTCATCGTCATCGGGTCACTGCTCGCCGTCGTCACCAACTTCGGGTGGGTGGCCCGGCGCGGTCTCCACTTCGACCCCTGGCCCGGGCACGAGCTCTTCATCCTCGAGCATCCCTCGCTCGTAGTGATCGGCAATCTCCTCGCCCTCGGGCTGCTGGCCGTCGGCCTGGTTCGTGTGCTCACGCGCACCGATACCACCTCCGGCCTGGCGCGCTCGCTCGCTCGCCGCGGTGACCACGCGGGAGCCGCCGAGATCTACCTGCGCGCAGGGCTCGCCACCCGCGCCCTGCGCCACTACCGCAAGGGCAGAGCATGGCCCAAGGCCGCCGAGGTCGCCCTCGACCTCGGCCGCGATCTGGAGGCCGCCGATGCCCTCCGACGCGCCGGCGGCGCCCACCTCACCGAAGCTGCTCGCATCTACCGCCGTCTGGGCGACACCGACTCCGCCCGGCGTTGCCACGCCGAGCTCGCCGAGTGGAGCAGCCGCGAAAACCGGCTGGTCGAAGCCATTGCGGAGTGGCTCAAAGCGGGCGAACCGGTGCGTGCGGCACGCGCCGCCAGCCTCGCCCTCTCAGAGGGCCAGCTGTCTCCGGCTCACCCAGCCTTCCCCTCCGCCCGGCACGCCGCCGAGGAGGCGCGTGACTACGCTCTTCTCGGCCGACTCAACGAGCTCGACGGAGCGTGGAGCGCCGCTGCGCGCTGCTGGCACCGCGTCGGCAACCCCAAGCGCGCCGCAGAGTGCCACCACCGCGCCGACGAGCTCTCCCAGGCGGCCGCCGCCTGGAGCGCAGCCGGCAATTCCCGCGCGGCCGCTCTGGTCCGCCTGCAGCAGCTGCGGCGCCTCGGCGAGCGTTGGGCCCGGGACCAGCTCAAGCCGGAGCAGGTCAAGGAGCTCGAAGCCTTGGCCGGGTCGTTGCTCCCCCAGCTGGAGGCGCTCGGACTCCATGCGGAGCGAGTCGAAGCTCTCACCCTGTCCGGTCGGGTCGCCGAGGCCGTCGACCTGCTCGTCCAGGGCGGCGACGAGCTGGAGGCGGCTCAGCTCGCGGTCCACCACCAACGGTGGGACCTCGCCGGCCCGCTTCTCGAGCGGGCCGGTCGCTGGGGAGAGGCCAGCGACGTCTACGAGCAGGGGGGGCGACTGGAGGCCGCGGCACGCTGTGCCGAGCGGGCCGGCGAGGACGAGCGCGCGGTCGAGCTCTTCCGCTCATCCGGCCACATCCCTGAGATGGCGCGCTGTATGGCCCGCACCGGCCGACTCCAGGACGCGGTGACCGAGCTGCACCGGGCAGAGCTCCTCGGAGATGCCTGGGAGCTCATCCGCAGCCAGCCCGGCCCGGTGCCGGACATCCCCGACGTGCTTCTCGACCTCGCGGGCTGGTTGCGGCAGGAACGCAGCCTCGAGGAGGCCATCTCGTGCCTCCAGCGCACCGTGGTGGGGGTGGCCCTGGGACCCGGGCGACTGGACACCGCCGTCGCGCTGGCCCGCCTCCTCGTCGAGGCAGGAGAGCCGCGGGCTGCCCTCACCCAGCTCGACCGCGTGCTCGAGTTCGACTTTGCATTCGCGCCCGCCCAGCGCCTCCGCCAGGAGCTATTGGCCGAGCAGACCACTCCCACCGTCGCCGGGGAAGGCCGGCCGTCCAGTCTGGCCGAGGAGCGCTACGAGATTCTCACCGAGCTCGGTCGCGGCGGCATGGGGGTCGTGTACCGTGCCCACGATCACCGCCTCGATCGCGACGTCGCCGTCAAGATCCTGCGCACCACGTCCCGGGAGGAGATCGCAAGGCTGGAGGCCGAGGCCAGGGCGGCCGCCACTCTCAGCCACCCCGGGATCGTCACCGTGTACGACTTCGAGGCGGGTTTCGGCGGTCATTTCATCGCCATGGAGCTGGTGGACGGCGAGCCGCTCGACAAGGTGATCCGCACCGATCCGGAGCGCGTGCGCGCCGACCTGCTGTCGATCCTCCTGCGCGTCACCGAAGCGGTCGCCTATGCCCACTCCAAAGGCGTGATCCACCGCGACCTCAAGCCCGGCAATATCCTGCTCACCGAACGCGGCAAGGTGAAGATCTACGACTTCGGCATTGCCGCCCGCCTCGGGAGGGGCGACAGCAGCTCGAGCGGTGCCTGCGGCACTCCCTTCTACATGGCCCCCGAGCAGATCCGGGGACACGCTCCCGACCCGTCTTCTGACGTCTACTCCCTGGGAGCTACGTTCTTCCACCTCGCCACCGGACGCCCGCCGTTCGCACGCGGCAACGTGATCGCCGCACACCTCGACATGGCTCCGCCCAACCCCATCGAAATCGTGCCCGAGCTGCCGCCGCGCCTGGGAGAGATCATCCTGCGCTGCCTGGCCAAGGAGGCCAGCGCACGGTTCGCCAACGCGGGCGAGCTGGCTGTCGCGCTCCGCGACGTGAAGATCGGGACCGGAACGCCATGACGGTATGATGTCGCGGCGGAGGTGCTGAATGAGGCTCAGGGCGCTCTGGCGGCGCGCCGAGGTTCGCTTCCTCGTGTTGTTCCTCGTCCTGCTTGGCGCCAGCTTCACCGTTCTCGCTCTCAGACCGGTGAACGACAAGGTCGTGGTCCCGTACACCACGCAGGTGGCGCGGGCGTCGGCCGCCACCTTGGACCTCCTCGGCGAAAACGCCACCGTGCAGGGCTGCGTCGTGTCGTCTCCTCGCTTTGCGGTGACCATCTACAACGGCTGCAACGGGCTCATCACCAGCCTGATCTTTATCTCAGGTGTGCTCGCCTTTCCCGCGCGCTGGCCCGCCAAGCTCCTAGGAGTACTCGGCGGGCTGGTCGCCATTCAGCTCATCAATCTGGTGCGCATCGTCTCGCTGTTCTACGTGGGCGTGTTCATCCCCCAGTTCTTCAACCAGTCACACATCTTCGTCTGGCAGTCCATCGTGATTCTCGCCGGGGTCGCACTTTGGGTGTACTGGGCGCATCGCTGGGGGGCGCCGAGGCCGGAGGCGTGAGCCCGTCCCGACCGCCGCGCGAGCTCGGCGAGGACGAGCTCTATCGCCGCTTCATGCGACGGTTGCCGCTGGCACTGCTCGTTGCCATGGCCGCCTGGCTTCTCCTGCGGCCGCTCCTGGACGCGTCGGTGACGTGGCTGGCTGAGACCCTGATCCGGGCGTTCGAGTACCCGCGGGTGACACGCCTCGTGGCGGTCGACCACCTGGCCGAGATCCGTCGAGCGGACTTCCGCTCGGGCTCCGCGATTCCCACCGTCGCCCTCACCGAAGTGCACTTCAACACCATCGTCCTTTTCGCCCTGTGCTTCGCGCTGCCCAGTATCCTGTCACGACTGCGTCTGGAGCGCCTCGTCATGGCGTGGAGCCTCCTGTGGGTAACCCAGGGGCTCAACCTGCTGTTCCACGTTAAGACGGCGTACGCCCTCGATATGGGTGACTGGAGCCAGCAGCACTACGGCGAGGTCTCCCGCAACCTCTGGAGCTTCCTGCGCTACTTCACCGACCTGCCGGGGCGGTTCAGCTTCCCGTTCCTGCTGTGGCTGGCCTTCAACTGGGACGTGGTGTCGAGGCTCGTGCTCGGCGCACGCTCACACGCCGTCGAGGGACGTGCTCAGCGTCCACGCCGCCGCAGATAGCGGTAGTCGGAGATCTCGTACTCCTTCATCTTGGCGATGAGGGCCCCTCGCGAGAGGTTGAGGATTCGCGCCGCCTTGCTCTGGTTCCCTTTGGTGCGCCGCAGCACACGGTCGATCACCAGTCGCTCGACCCCGGGGATGACCACCTTGAGGTCGTCCAGCGAGAGCAGGTCCGCAGTACCCACCGCCGCAGCCTCGGCGGCGCCCCCGGCGGCCGACGCCTCGCCCACTGGCACGCGCCCGCGCACCATTTCGCCGCTGGGCGTGGCCGACACCAGCCGGCGCAGCTCTGCGAGCAGCTCCGTCATCTGACCAGGGAAGGGATGCACGATGAGTGAGTTGAGGGTCTCCAGCTCGATGCCGCGGATCTCCTTACCCTGCTCCGACGCCACCGAGTCGAGCAGCCTCACGATGAGGAGCGGCAGATCCTCGCGCCGCTCCTCGAGGGCAGGCACGCGCATGAGGTGGTTCTGGAACAGTCCGAAGAGAGCCTCGTCGAGGGCTCCGTCGTTGAGGAGCTTGAGGGCATCCTCGCCGGTGGTGGCCATCCAACGCACGGATGGACCGTAACCCGCCGCCAGGTCGTGGCGGATGGCTGCCGCCACCTCCCGCTGCACGCTCGCTGGCAGGAGATGCACGTCGCGCACGATCAGGACACCACCGCGCGCACGCTCCATCACGCCGGCGGAGCCCTCGGTCTCGCCCCCGAGCAGTGATGCGCGCAGGATGCCATCCTCACCCGGCTGCCCCTGGTAGATCTGGACCGGAAGCGGCCCTCGGGGGTGGAGCGAGGCGATGAGTGCGGCGACCGTGGTGCGACCGCTCCCGGAACGCCCGCTCACCAGCACCGGTTGGGCACTGCGCGCAGCCGGGATCACACTGTCGCGGAGCACGCGAATGGCATGGGAGCTGCCCGGCATGCGGGTCTCCACGGTGCGCCGCGCGGACGCCTCCCACTGACCGAAGAGGCTACCCGAGCGCTCGATGCGCTCCCAGTGCACGGCGAGCATACGCGCCAGCTCGGCGAGCAGAACCTGATCCTCGTCGTCCTCCTCACCACGGGTCTCGAGCAGCAGGTAGGCCTGGGCGCGCAGCTGACCCGTTTCCACCGGGTAGATGAAGATGCGTCGTGTACCGAGGCGGAGCTGGGCATAGCGCCCGCCGGCCGCGAGCTCCTGGAAGGTACGCGCGGGGAGGTTGGGAACGTCCCCCACCCACTGTGAAACCACCGGCTGAAGATGACCCTCGTCGTCGAGCCATGCCAGCAGCGCCGGCCGCTCACCGAAGACACCACCCAAAAACGTCCGCAGCGAAGGCACAAGGTCCGACCGCAAGCCCGATCGGAAGATCTCCACCATCTGCTGACGTGCTTCGGCCAACCTGGGCGACTCTCTGTACAGCGCCACCTCGGCGCGGGCGCGCACCGGCCGCTGCTTGGGCTCGGCGATGGCGCCCTCGGCCTCGCTCTCGGAGCCGTCGGCCCCGACCCCGGTTGGCGGCGCTTCCTCCACCTCAACCTCACCGTCGCTCAGCCCCTTGAACACCAGCGTCGCCGTACCGATGCGAATGCGGTCATCGAGACGCAGCACGCCTCGCGCCCGCCGTTCGCCGTTGAGCACCACAACCTGTCGGTGTTGGCAGACGAAGGTGTAGACACGGCCGTTGCGCTGGATGACGATGTGTCTGGGGGCCACGCCCGGCGCGCGCAGGACCACGTCGTTCTGGCTGGACGCCCCCACCGAGACGGTGTCCTTGGTGAGGTGATACGTCAGCTCGGAGCCGCCGCTCCCTTCAATAGCGAGGGTAACCATGACGATGCTCCTTCGGGGGTCACGAGCGTGGCGGCTGAGACACGCCGCTCACCGGTTGACGGGTACTGCGGATCTTCCGTCGGATCGGTCGTTCCTGCTTTCTCGAACCAGAACGCCGAGTGCGCTCACCATGCAAAAACTATAAACCCTGGTGAACATCATGTCAATTGTCGACACACAGATGGGCCAGCAACCCCCCGGATACGTCATGCGAGAGGACAAACAGACGCCATCGGACGCCCCTGGCCGGCCCCTACCATCCGCCGCATGCTGGGACGGCTCAACACCGGTACGGCTGCTCAGTCCCTCGGCAACCCGCGCCCCTCTGTGACGCAGCGACCGGCCCAGGAACCCGCGCCCGCACTCTACGGTACGCGCAGTGCCAAGCTGTGAGCGCCTCCGCTCTCGAGGCTCACAGTCGCTCGGCTCACCACTCGACCGCCGCTGAGCACCGCCACGCGCCACCGGCCCGGCAGCAGCCCCCGCACCCGACCCTCGGGAGCCGCCCAGATCCTGCGCACCTGACCACCCGGACCTTCGAGCTCAACCATCGCGCCCGAGGGCGCACCGACAACCCGGCACACCAGCTCGGCGCCGCGATTGGGACGTACGGGAAGCCCGTCCGCCACCCGCAGTGGTGCCACGACGTCGGCGGGTGCGGCGCGCACCTCGACAGCCGGCGTTGCCTCGAGGGGCGCAGCGAATGTGAGATGCCGCGGGGTGACCACCCACAATCCCAGGGTGGGATCGGTGGGCACCCAGCCAGCGCCGGGCAGACGACACTCTAGCCAGCGGTGCGCAACGGTGCGAGCGGGCCCCACCAGCACCCCGCTTACCGTGTGTGCCTCGAAGCGGGAGGCCAGAAGGAGGGCGACGGTGGCGTTGGCGACACCCGAGCACCGCCCGCCGCCGCGGGCGAGCACCGAGCCCGCGTCCTGCGGACGCTCATCCTCGGGAATCACCTCGAGATGTCGGGCGGCGTACCGCAGCACGTCAGTGGCCACGTCCCAGGCGGACGCTTCGTGGCGGAGTGCCGGCAGGAGCGCCCGGGGGAGCCGGAAGCTCGCGGGAATCACCTCGCGGATGGGTGGCAGGCTCCTGTAGCTCCCCACGCTCCCGATGGGGTCGAGCTCGACGGCGACGTGGACGAGGAACGCGCCGTCGGGTCGTTGCGTGACTGTCTGCTGGTAGCCATTGCAGCTCACCGGTACCGGCGGCTGCAGGGAGCGCACGAGGTAGGTAGCATCCTGGGCCAGTGCTGTCGTGGCGACGAGAATCGACGCCGCCGCCGCGAGCAACCTCACGATACGTGGCTCCGCCGCTTGACGAAGCCGTCCAGAACGCCGTTGACGAAGCGGGCGGAGTCCTCGGCACCGTAGCGCTTGGCGATCTCGATGGCCTCGTCGATCACCACGGCGGGGGGAGTGTCAGGATGATGGAGGAGCTCGTACATGGCCACGCGGAGGATGTTGCGGTCCACCGCGGCCAGCCTCTCGAGGCGCCAGTGTGCTGTCTGCTCGGTGAGCTCGCGGTCGATCTCGTCGAGGTGGGCAAGCGTGCCGTCAAGCAGCTGGCCTGCGAAGCTGCGCACCTCGTCTGGGGCCCGCTGCCACTCCTCGAAGTCGCCCTGCATCGCCCCGGGTGGCGCGCCGGTGAGTTCGTGGCGGTAGAGCAGCTGCAGGGCCAGCTCGCGCGCACGACGGCGCACACCCATTCACACCCTCCCGTCGAGACCGCGGAAAAGCCGGGCCATCTCGATGGCGGCCAGCGCCGCGTCCCAGCCCTTGTTCCCCTGCTTGCTGCCGGCTCGCTCAACCGCCTGCTCCAGAGTCTCGGCGGTGATCACACCGAAGGTCACCGGAACCTGCGAGGCCATCGCCGCCTGCGCCACGCCCTTGGCCACCTCGGCGGCGATGAGGTCGAAGTGAGCGGTTCCGCCGCGGATGAGGGCCCCCAGGCAGACGACGGCATCGAAGCGGGCGGTGGTGGCCAGCTTGGCGGCGACAATGGGGATTTCCCACGCCCCGGGCACCCTGAAGATGGTGAGGTCGTCGTCTTTGCTGCCATGCCGAAGGAGGCAGTCCACCGCCCCCGATTCCAGCCGCGACGTGATCGCCTCGTTGAAGCGGCTCACCACCAGCGCGATCTTGAGCCCCGCGGCATCCAGGATTCCTTCTTCGACGTGCACGGCGGGCCTCCTTTCGAGGGTTCGATTGTAGTCTCTCGCGGAGAGCCGGACAACGCTCGGTTGCCCGGCCCTTTCCGGCTGCGCTACCATCCATGAATATGGCGACAACCGCTGCCCTGAACTTCGTGGAGGGACCAATCCTCCACCTCGGGGGTGCCGTTCGCCTCTCGGGGCAGGTGCTCGTTCGCATGGTGACGCCGCCCTTCGAGCTCCGCGAGAGCCTGCGCCAGCTCGACCGGATCGGCCTCGGCACCCTCAACCTGACCAACGTCATCGCCGTGTTCACCGGCATGGTGCTGGCGCTGCAGACCGGCTACGCGCTGGCCCAGTTCGGCGGCAGGATGTACGTGGCCGAGGTGGTGGCCATCTCGCTGGTCCGCGAGCTCGGCCCGGTGCTCACGGCACTGATGGTCGGTGGACGAGTCGGCGCCGGCATCACCGCCGAGCTCGGCAGCATGCAGGTGACCGAGCAGGTGGATGCACTCCGCTCGATGGGCGCCGATCCGGTCCGCAAGCTCGTGGTCCCGCGGGTGTGGGGGGTGCTGATCGCCCTCCCGCTACTCACCATTCTGGCCGACACCCTGGGAATCCTCGGCGGCATGCTCATCGGCGTGTACCAGGAGGGGCTCACCGCAACGTTCTACCTCCAGCACTCCTTCCGGCTTCTGACCTTCCACGACCTCGCCTCGGGCCTCGGCAAGACCTTCTTCTTCGCCTTCCTCATCGCCATCGTCGGCTGCTACAACGGGCTCAACGCGTCAGGCGGCGCCGACGGTGTCGGCAAGGCGACCACCAACACCGTCCACGCGGCGGCCATCGGCGTCCTGGTCGTGGACTTCTTCGTCACACGCCTGTTCCTCAGCCTATGAGCGACACCCCAGCCATCCTCCTCGACGGGGTCAGCAAGTCGTTCGGCTCCCACCAGGTGCTCCGCGACGTCCGGCTCGAAGTGGTGCGCGGCGAGACGGTCGCCATCCTCGGCGCCTCGGGCTCGGGCAAGTCGGTCACGCTGAAGACCATCAACGGGCTCGTCCAGATCGACAGCGGACGAGTGGTTGTGCTCGACCAGCCGGTATCGGAGCTGGCCGAGAAGAACCTCGTCGACCTGCGCCGGCGCGTGAGCTATCTCTTTCAATGGGGAGCCCTGTTCGACTCGATGACCGTCCTCGACAACGTCGCATTCCCCCTGCGCGAGCACCGGCGGCTGTCCGAGAGCGAGATCCGCGTCCGCGCCAGCGAGCTCCTCGGAATGGTCCAGCTCGAGGGGATCGAGGAGCTGATGCCGCCGGAGCTGTCAGGCGGCATGCGCAAGCGTGTGGCTCTCGCACGGGCCCTGGCGCTGGAGCCCGAGGTCATCCTCTACGACGAGCCCACCACTGGCCTCGATCCGGTGACCGGGCGAGCCATCGCCGAGCTCATCATCGACCTCGACCGCCGCCTCGGCACGACCTCGGTGGTGGTGACCCACGAGGTTTCGCTGGTTGAAAGGGTCGCACAGCGCGTGGTTTTCCTTCACGAGGGGTCGTTCATCTTCTCGGGCACGGTACGGGAGGCGGGTTCGGAGAGCCCCCCCCAGGTGCGCGAGTTCTTCTTAGCGGGAGGACATCATGCGTGACGAGACACGGCACACGATCAGGGTCGGGATGCTCGCGGCCACCGCGTTGGTCCTGCTGGGTGCCGCCATCCTCCTCATCGGCAAGCGCCAGCAGCTCCTCAGCCCCCACCTCGAGTACCACACCAGCCTCGCCAACGTGGAGGGGCTGACCGACGGCGCGGCGGTCAACATGGACGGCGTCAAGGTGGGCTTTGTCAAGCGGATCACGCTGCCGCGCGACCCGGCCAACCCTCTCATTCGGGTCACCTTCAGCGTCCAGAAGGTGTACGACAGCCGCATCCGCCAGGACACGCGGGCGACGGTGAAGACCCTCGGTCTGCTGGGAGAGAAGTACCTCGCCCTCACCGCCGGTTCGGCTGACCAGCCGCCGGTACCCCCCGGTGGCCTGGTGCAGGGCCAGAGCCCACCGGAGATCAGCCAGTTCCTCGCCGGAGGCGAGGACCTCATGGACAACCTCCTCGCCATCTCGGCGAGCCTGCGCGTGATCCTGCAGCGGGTCGAGGCGGGCGAGGGCCTCCTCGGCGACCTCACCCGAAACCCCGAGCACGGCGAGCCCATCGGTGAGACCATGCGGCGCACGCTGGACACCACCAACACGATCCTCGACCGGATCGAGAAGGGACAGGGCCTGCTCGGCATGCTCGTCACCGACGATCCGAGAGTGAAGAGCATGCTCGCAGAGCTCGAGGACACGGTGCGCACCTTGCGGCAGGTCTCACTTCGGGTGCGCAAGGACATGGACAACCCGGAGTCCACCTACGCCGCACTCATGCGCGACCCCGAGGGCCGCAAGCGGATCGAGGAGACGCTGGAGGCGGTGCATGAGGCGAGCCTCGCCCTCGAAGCCGCCGCCGAGGAGCTCTCCTCGGGCCAGGGCACGCTGCCCCGGCTGCTCTCCGACAGGAAGTACGCCGATGATTTCCTGGGCGACCTCGAGGGCCTCATGGCCCACCTTCGCTCGGTCTCGGCCAAGCTCGACGAGGGCCAGGGCACGGCTGGCGCCTTCATCAACGACCCGCAGATCTACCAGGACCTGGAGAACGTCGTCCGCGGCGTCAAGTCGTCGAAGGTCATGTCGTGGTTCATCCGTAACCGGCGCAAGAAGGGTGAGGAGATCGAGGAGAAGGCGCAGCCGCCGGACGACACAGGACGGTAGCTCGAGGAGGCGGCATCCGGGCGGTCGGCCTCAGATCCACCTCCGCCGGCGGAAGAACCCGAGCAAGCCTATCGCCACCGCCGCCATGATGCCGAGGGCGAAGAAGTAGCCGTAGCGCCACTCCAGCTCGGGCATGTTGAACGGGCTCGCGTCGTGGCTGAAGTTCATGCCGTAGACGCCGGCGATGAAGGAAAGCGGGATGAAGATCGTGGCGATCACCGTGAGCACCTTCATCACCTCGTTGAGCCGGTTTGAGAGGCTCGACAGGTAGAGGTCGATGAGGCTGGACACCATCTCCCTGTAGGTCTCGATCATGTCGATGACCTGCACCGCATGGTCATACACGTCGCGCAGGAAGACGCGGGTGTCGTCGGTAACGAGCTCGGTGTCGGGCCGCAGCAGCGCGCTCAACATCTCGCGCAGTGGCCATGCGGACTTGCGCAGCGCCAGCAGGCTCCGCCGCAGACGGTGCAGCGCCGCCATGTCGTGGGTGTCCGACTCCTCCACCAGCCTCTCCTCGAGCTCCTCGACGTCCTCGCCCATGTCCTCCAGCAGCGGGAAGAAATGATCGACGACGGCGTCGATGAGGGCGTAGGCCAGGTAGTCGGTGCCGGCCCCACGAATGCGCCCCTTGCTCGCCCGCAGGCGTGCGCGCACCGGCTCGAAGACGTCGCCGGGGCGCTCCTGGATGGACACCAGCAGGCCGGGCGCCAGGATCAGACTCACCTGCTCCTTGTCGAGGCCGTTGTCACCTTCGCTCCGGCGCAGGAGGTCGACGATGATGAACAGGTAACTCCCGTAGTCCTCCATCTTGGGCCGCTGGCCCACGTTGACCACGTCCTCCATCACGAGCGGATGGATGTCGAGCCGGCCGCGCAGCTCCTCCAGGACATCGGGGTCGTGGCCGACGACGTTGAGCCACGCCACTCCTCGGCCCTCCGGACGCGGCAGCTCGCCGACTCCTGCGAGCTGGATGGCCTCGTAGCGCTCAGAGTCATACCCGATGAGCTCCAAGGTCGAAGCGACCGGCGGGCCCTCCGGCCGCTGCATCGTGCCGGGTGCAGTCCCCGGCGGGCTGTAACGCTTGAAACGACGGAACACGATCCCTCCCCGGTCGATGCCTTGTGGGCGTTGTCTGATTCTACGACGCTCCGCCGGTGACTGCAGCCGCGGCATGCGTACAATCGGGGCCCTGGGGGTCTGTCATGGTCGCTTCCCTTATCGCCGCTCTGGTCATCTTCTGCCTGCGCTGCGTCGACGTGTCACTGGGCACACTGCGGCTCATCCTCACCATCCAGGGACGCCGGACGCTCTCGGCGCTCATCGGCTTCGTCGAGGTCTCGGTGTTCATCACCGCCGTTGCCGGGGTGGTGAGCGGCCCTCTCGACGTCTATCGCATCCTCGGCTACGGCGCCGGCTTCGCCGCCGGCACCTACATCGGGCTGACCCTCGACCGCCGCCTTCGCCTCGGCGACGTGGTGGTGCGGGTGATCACGCGAAACCACAACGCGATGGTGGACCCGCTCACCTCGGCGGGTTTCGGCGTGACCTACGTGGAGGCCCGCGGCGGCCGCGGCTCCGAGGTGGGGGTCGTCTTCTCGGTGGCCCACCGGCGCCGCCTGCCGGAGCTGCTCGAGCGCATCCGTGACGTGGACCCCGATGCAATCTCCTCGGTGCAGGAGGTCCGGCAGCAGTACCACGGCTACTTCGCCCCCAAGCGGCCCGCTCCTCAGGTCGAGGCCGCCGGCTCGCCTTGACAGACTGGTCCGTAGTACCATGGAGAGCTTGCAATCACGGGCCTTCATCGATCGTCAGAGGGAGAGGGTCATGGCCGCGACCACGCTCCTTGCGTCAGTTGCTCGCTGTCGCCGGGCCTTGAGCCCTGCCCTGGCCCTTCTCGCACTGCCATGACGAGCTTCCGATCGGAGTCATGATGCCCCGCCACCGCGTGCTCCCCGTTCTCGCCGCCCTCACCCTCGCTCTGGTCCTGGTCCCGCGCCCCGCGGCCGCCGCCACCGGGGATTTTCGGGTGCTGGTGGACGCCGACGACAACGCCGGCACCGGATGCACGATCGCCACGGCCGACGGACCGTTCACCGGCGTCGAACGGGTGCTCGTCACCACCGTCGACCTCGACAGCAAGACCGTCACCTCCGTGGTGGTCCAGGAGTGCAGCGGCGGAAGCCTCGGCGCTCCGGTCGCGGTGACCTCGCCCGCCGCACCCCCGTGGCCGCTCGCGCCCGGCGCCAGCAGTACCCCCACGGTGCTCGAGACCGGCCTCGAGCTGCCGCCACCGGCCGCCGGCACTCTTCGGCTCGGCTTCGCCTCGCTCCTCGTGGGCGCAAGCGGCGACGCCCTGCTCTCCACCACCGGGAGTCCGGGCGGCAACGCCATCATCCTCGACCTCGGCCAGGCGGCGGGCATCCCAACCGTCGGCACCTGGGGCCTCCTACTCCTGGCGGCGCTACTCTCCGGCGCCGGCGTGCTGGTGCTGCGGCGGCGCTCGAGCCGCGTCGCCGCAGTGTTGGGGGTCGTGCTGCTGGTCGGGGGAATCGGCGCCGCCTGGGCCGCCTTCCTGCCCACGCCCGACGGCGACGCCTCGGACTGGGCCGGCATCTCACCGCTCGCCACCGACCCCTCGGGTGACGCACCGAGCCAGGTGGACATCCTCGCCGCCTACGGTGTCGCCGCCCGGGCGGGGGCCGGCGCCATCCTGGTCTTCCGTTTCGACCTCACCCCCAACGCTCCTCCGCTGGCCGAGCCCGACAGCTTCGCCACCGACGAGGACACCGTGCTCAGCAGCGTCAACGTGCTCGCCGACAACGGCTCCGGGGTCGACTCCGACCCCGACAGCGACCCGCTTACCGTGAGCGCCTTCGACGCCACCAGCGCCGAGGGCGCGGCCGTCACGGTCGCCGCCAACGGCGACCTCACCTACGACCCCACCGGCGCTTCCTCCCTGCAGGCCCTCAGCGCCGGCGACAGTATCGACGACACCTTCACCTACACCATCGACGACGGCAACGGCGCGAGCGACACCGGCACCGTGACGGTCACGGTGAGCGGCGTCAACGACCCGCCGGCGGTGACTGGGGCTACCTTCGCCATCGACGAGAACAGCCCCGCCGCGACCCCGGTGGGCGCCCCCATCGGCTTCAGCGACCCCGAGCAGGCGAGCGAGAGCTTCACCTACGCCATCACCGCTGGCAACACCGGCGGCGCCTTCACCATCGGCGCCGCCTCAGGCCAGATCACCGTCGCTAACGCCGCCGCGGTGGACTTCGAGACCACCCCCAGCTTCTCCCTCACCGTCCAGGTCACCGACAACGGCTCGCCGCCGCTTTCGGGCACTGCCACCGTCACCGTGAACCTCAACGACGTCAACGACGCGCCGGTGGTCACGCCGGCGACCTTCAGCCTGCCCGAGAACAGCCCGGCCGCGACGGTGGTGGGCACTGTCAGCACCAGCGACCAGGACGTGCCGACACAGGCCCTCAGCTACGCCATCACCGCCGGCAACACCGCCGGCGCCTTCACCATCGGCCCGGCCACCGGGCAGATCACCGTCGCCAACGCCTCTGCCCTCGACTTCGAGACCAACCCCAGCTTCTCCCTCACCGTCCAGGTCACCGACAACGGCTCGCCGCCGCTTTCGGGCAGCGCCACCATCACCGTCAATCTCGCCAACGCCAACGAGCCACCAGTGCTGGCGGACCAGGGCTTCTCCATCGCCGAGAACAGCCCCAACGCCACCGTGCTCGGCACCCTGGCGTTCACCGACCCCGACGCCGGCGAGACCTACGCCTGGTCCATCACCGCAGGCAACACCGGCGGCGCCTTCACCATCGGCGCCACCTCCGGCCAGATCACCGTGGCCAACGCCGCGGCCGTGAACTTCGAGGCCACCCCCAGCTTCTCTCTTACCGTCCAGATCACCGACGACGGCACTCCCCCGCTGTCCGACACGGCCACCGTCACGATCACCGTCCTGGACGTCAACGAGCCGCCGAGCGCGGCGCCCGACACCTACTACACCGCCGGCAACACCCAGCTGGCGGCGGGCGGTGCGACACCGACAGCGCTGGCAGCTGCGACTGCGGCGACCAACGTGCTGGCCAACGACTCCGACCCGGACACGGTGCCGGCCTTCAACACCCTGTCGGTGGTCGCTGCCAGCGGGGTGGCGACCAGCAAGGGCGGAACCGTCGACATTGCGGCGAACGGGTCCTTCGTGTACACGCCGCCGCCCGGAGTCGACGCGACGATTGCCGACCCCGACACCTTCACCTACGCCCTCAGCGACGGCACCAACACCGTCGCCGGCACCGTCAGCGTGGTGATCGAGCAGATGATCTGGTACGTGAAGAACGACGAGGCCGCCGGCGGCGACGGCACCTCGACGACGCCCTTCGACACCCTGGCGGCGGCGGCCTCGTCCTCGTCCGCAGGTGAGATCCTCTACGTGTTCACCGGTGACGGCACGAGCGTCGGCCAGGATCAGGGCGTCGCCCTGCTCGACGGCCAGCACCTCATCGGCCAGGGCGTCCCGCTGGTGGCCACGGTGAACGGCACGCCGCTCACCCTCGTCACGGCCGGCACCCGGCCGCGGATCGCAAACACGAACGCCGGTGGCGACGGCGTCACCGTGACGGCGAGCACCGCCAACGGCGACCGCAACGGGATGGCCGTGCGCGGCCTCACCATCTCCGGTGACCGCCACGCCGTCGCCATCGCCGCCACCGACGCCGCGAGCCTGGACGTCGGGCTCACAAGCTGTGCCCTCGCCGGCGGCAGCGGCGCCGGCCTGGTGGTGGACGGGACCGGCACCACCGGCGCGGTCGCCGTCACCGACCTCGCCGCCCTCACGGCCAGCGCGGCAGGGGGCGGCGGCGGGTTGGTGCTGGACGACGTCGTGTTCGACGCGGACCCGGCCACCCCGACCTTCGATACGGTAGCCGGGGGCGCCCTGTCCGTGGGAAGCACCTCCTCACCGGGCGACATCCAGGGCGACGGGCTCCACCTCGCGGCCGTGCGCGGCGACCTGCAGCTCGACACCCTCACCATCGGCAACCAGTCGGGCACGGGCCTGCTGGTCTCCACCCCCGACGCCAGCTTCAACCCCGCGACCGGGAGCGGCTTCCGCCTCCAGACCACGGGTGGCGCGATCACCACTGCGAGCGGTGAGGCGCTGCACGTCGTCAACGCCGCCATCGGCACCGCTTTCTCCAACCTGTCGAGCGCCTCGAGCCCCGGCGCCGGTCTCACCCTCGACGGTGTCGCGGGGAGCCTCACGGTGAGCGGGGGCACCACGGTGACCAATCCCACGCTCCAGGGGATCGCGGTCACCGCGACGAGTGCAAACGCCACGTTCTCCCAGTCGGGCACCACTCAGGTGACGGGCACCGGCACACAGCGGATCCTGGTGGACACCTCCACCGGCACCGTGGCGTTCGGCAACACGCAGGTGACCGGCGGCACCGACGGGATCTCGCTGCAGAACAACTCGGCGGGCGTGCGGACCTTCGGGACGCTCGCTGTCACCGGCGGAAGCGGAAGCGGTGTCGTGGTGAACGGCAACAGCGGCGGCTCGACCACCTTCAGCGGCTCGACCAAGACCATCAGCACCCCCGGACACCCGGGGGTCACCCTCACCGGCAACACCGGCCACACCATGAGCTTCACCGGCGGCGGCCTCGCCGTCACGTCCACCACCGCGGCCGGCTTCACCGCCTCCGGCGGCGGCACCGTGATCGTCACCGGCACCGGCAACACCGTCACCGCCACCACCGGGGCCGCGGTGAGCATCACCGGCACCACCATCGGCGCCAGCGGCGTGACCTTCGAGAGCCTGTCGTCGAGCGGGGGAACCACCCCCGGCCTCACCCTCACCAACACCGGCACGACGGGGCCGTTTTCGGTGACCGGCGATGGCGCCGCCGCCGCCAACGGCACCGGCGGCACCATCGCCAACACGACGGGTAACGTGGATGGCGTGATGCTCAGCAACGCCGCCAACGTCACCCTGGCGCGCATGAACATCAACAACAACAGCCGCAACGGGGTCTACGGCAGCAACGTGGCTGGTCTGACGCTGAGCTACTGCTCGCTCGCCGGCAACGCCGACCAGGTATCGCCCGACGAGGCCGGCATTCTGCTGGAGGAGGCCACGGGCGCGGTGACCCTCACCGGCACCACGGTGAGCAACTCCTTCGAGAACAACATCAAGGTGGCGAACACGCTGGCCACTCCCCTCACCATGACCGTCGCCGGCAGTACCCTGCAGAACAGCGGGGCGTCGACCGTCGCCGGGCACGACCTGCTCTTCTCCGGCGCAGCCACCGCCGACATGACGCTCAACGTGTCGGGCAGCACCTTCACCGGCAGCATCACCCCCGGAGCTCTCACCGCCAACGGCATCTTGGCTGACACCGCCGGCGGCACCATGAGCGTGGAGGTCACGAGCAGCACCTTCCAGAGCAACAACGTCGGTGTCGGCGTCTCGGCGTCGGGCGCAGGGAGCATGACGTTCAACATCCACGACAACCCGGTGATCACGAGCAGCCGCTCGAACGCGATCAACGTGTTCACCAATGCCAGTCACACTGGCACGATGTCGGGCCACATCGAGAACAACGTAATCGGCAGCAGCGGCGTGACGGGCTCGGGGTGCCTGCTCGGCGAGGGCGTGAGGATCAGCAACGAGGGCACCGGAACGACGACCGTGCTCGTCACCGGCAACACCATCCGGGAGATCGGCGACGGGACTGGCAGCGGCTTCGAGGGCGTGTACGTCAACGAGGCGGTGGGAGGCGGCACCACCAACGCCACCATCACCAACAATACCCTCGACCAGATCCGTGACGACCGCGGCATCAACTGTCAGGTCATCATCGCCGGCGCCACCCTGTGCTCGGACATCGCCAACAACACGCTGACCAACATCTACAGCCCGACTCCGATCCGGGTCCGCCAGACGGCGGGAACCCACAACGTGCGTCAGCTCGACCCCGCCGGATCGGCGGACCCCAACCGCCTCGACACGATCAACGGCGGGGTCGCGGTGAGCGTGGCGGGAACGATCAACTTCAACGCCGGCGCCTGCCCGCAGCCGTAAGGCTCGCAGAGGGCTGTCGGTCCGCCATTGCGCTGAGAGACTGAGCGGAGGCCGAGAAGGGGGGACCACCGGTGTCAGAGCCATTCCTCGCGGAGATCCGAATCGTGGGCTTCAACTTCGCGCCGCGCGGCTGGGCCTTCTGCGACGGGCAGATCCTGCCCATCAACCAGAACCAGAGCCTCTACTCCCTGCTCGGCACCACCTATGGCGGCGACGGGCGGACCAGCTTCGCGCTGCCCGACCTGCGCGGCCGCGTACCGATCCACGCCGGGTTCGGGTTCGCCCTGGGTGGCCGCTCGGGGGAGGAGACGCACACCGTGGCGGCGAACGAGATGCCGCAACACTCCCACACCCTGCGCGGTTCCGGCAACGACGGCGACGCCAACCGACCCGACGGACGGGTACTCGCCCGCGAGGTCGGCGGCCTCTACCGCCAGTATCCCTCGTCGCTGGTGGCTCTGGGCGCCGGCTCGGTGACGAATGTCGGCGGCGGGCAGACGCACGAGAACATGCAGCCGTACCTGGCCGTCAACTTCTGCATCGCCCTGCAGGGGCTGTTCCCCTCACGCAACTGACGAGGAGGTCGAGATGTCCGAGCCGTTTGTCGGCGAGATCCGCATGTTCGCCGGGAACTTCGCGCCGCGGAGCTGGGCGTTCTGCGACGGTCAGCTGCTGGCGGTATCCCAGAACGACGCTCTCTTCTCCCTTCTCGGGACCATTTACGGCGGTGACGGACGGACGACCTTCGGCCTGCCCGACCTGCGTGGGAGGGTACCGGTCCACGCCGGGCAGGGCCCGGGGCTGAGCCAGCGCCGGCTGGGCAGCCAGGGGGGCAGCGAGAAGGTGACGCTCACCGTCAACCAGCTCCCGTCCCACGGCCACCCCCTCACCGGATCCTCCGACAACGCCTCCGACGCCAACCCCGCCGGCGATGTGCTCGCCGGCTCGACGGTGCTGGAGCCGTACTACAACGGTCCGCCCGACACCAACATGGCGGCCACCGCCATCGCCGCGGTGGGAGGGAGCCGGTCGCACACCAACCTGATGCCGTACCTCTGCGTTCACTTCATCGTTGCGCTCGTCGGCATCTACCCGTCGCGGCACTAGGAGACGCCATGAGCGAGCCTTTCGTCGCCGAGATCCGCATCTTCGCCGGCAACTTCGCGCCCCGCAGCTGGGCCTTCTGCAACGGCCAGCTGCTCCCCGTCTCACAGAACACCGCGCTGTTCTCCCTCGTCGGGACCACCTACGGCGGCGATGGCCGCACGACCTTCGGCCTGCCCAACCTCCAAGGCCGTGCCCCCATGCATCCCGGGCGCGGACCGGGCCTCACCGACCGCCGCCTGGGAGAGCACGGCGGCGTCGAGACCGTCACCCTCAGCGAGGACCAGATGCCCAACCATACCCACACGCTGCGGGCGACCGCCGAGAACGGCGAGCAGGGCTCGCTGACCTCTGCGGTGACGTTGGCCCGCGCCCGCGGCGGCGCGCCATACCAGAGCAGCACCTCCGCCAACCTGGTCGACATGGACGCCCGCTCGCTGCCCAACACCGGCGGTAGCCAGGCGCACAACAACCTGCAGCCCTACCTGACCCTCAACTTCATCATTGCCCTGGAGGGGCTCTACCCCTCGCGCAGCTGATGTGGCCGGCACTCCCCACCGCCGCCCCGCGAGGGGCTCACCACCCCCGGCAGCCGGCCGGCGCGCCGGTGAAGCCATCGTCAGCTCGGGCGGCGACAGTGGAGCCCGGGTTGCGCGCCTGCAGGCTGGTCGCCGCAGCGGCAGCCGCCACCCCGCTGCCGCTGACGCCGTCAAGGAACAGCTCCGAGCCACGCCGCTGCCACACACGAATCCCGTCCTGCCCGGCGCCGCCGCGCGCCCGGTTACCGCTTAAAGCGGCACACACCCGCCAGGCATCTCCCGGGGCGCCGCCGGCGGTGATCGTGATCCCTTCAAAACCGCCCGGATCCATCTGCACCTGGTTGCCGGCGATGACGGCTGTGAGCCGCCCGCTCCCGTTTCGTGCAGACAGCGTGATCCCCGCATCCCCGGCAATATCCGAGACGTGGTTGGCGCTGACCTCCAGGTCGGCATCCACCGCGCCACCCAGCGCCACACGGATCCCGGCCCCGAGGCGTGAGCCGACCACCCGATTGCCGATGATCCGTCCCGCCACGAGGGCATCGGAGGCGGCCGAGCTGAAGATGTTGACGGCGTGGCTGCGCTGCCCGGCGATCTCGCCGTTGTCGATGACGTCGAAAGCCAGCTCGCCGCCCTCGGCCACCAGGCTCACGCCGACGTTGTTGGCAGACAGCCGGCTGCCGGTGAGACGAAGCTCGAGGCGGGCGTCATCCGCCACCTCGGCCGCGATCCCCGCCGCGCCGTTGCGCTCCGCCGTGATCCGCACCAGCCGGGCGGCGGTTCGTGATCGTCCCTTGACGCGCAACCGGAGGCCGTTCCCGGCGTTCGCCTCCAGCCGCACGTCCTCCAGCTGCACCCGGCCGCAGGCCTCCACCACGAGGCCGTCGGCGAGGGCGCCTGCAACCCCCACGTCGCGGAGCGAGAGGTCCGGCACATCCGTCGCCCGGATACCCCCACCGCCCGTTACCACGATCCCGGCGAGCTCGACCCTGGCGGCGTCACCTTCGATGGCGATCGCCTCGTCCGCGGCGCGGACCGCAAGACCCCGGATCGCCACCGGCGACCCCTGCGTCCGCACGAGGACCGCCGGGCGGCCGGGCTCGGCGGGCGCCACCACCACGCCCTCCGCTTCCAGTTCCAATGTGACCCCTTGCACGCCACGCACGACGATCGGCGTGGCCACCACGCCGCTTCCGGGCCGCACCGTGATGACCACACGGCCATCGCCGGGGCTCGGATCGCCGTGCCCGGCGGCCCAGTCGAGTGCGGCCTGCAGGGAGCACGTGGCCGGCTCGCCTGTGCCGATCTGCGCCGAGTCCACGGTGCCACACCCGGCTCGGCTCCCGGGAACCACCGTCAGATCGGCCACCGTCTCCAGCCCCCCCGGTTCGGCGGCCGGCAGGGCCGCCGCGCAGAGCAGCAGCCACGGGCCGAGCACATCGATCCAACGGCATCCTTGCAGCATCCACCTCTCCCCGCTCGTCGATGAAGCGGAGTATAGCGGTGGATCCGGTCAGCCGTCCGCCGCGGTGCCGGCTACGAGCCGTCCAGGAGCACTACCATGACCCCACAGCCCTCCGGATCCCTTCCTTCGAGCCCGGTGCAGCGAGCCGACCTCAACCGGCGCGAGGCCCTCGCTCTCCTCTCCGCCGCCGCCGTACCGGTCATGTTGGGGGCACCACGCGCCCTGGCTGCGGCGGTGGCAATCGGCGACGACTCGGCCATCGCCCTCGAGCCGGGCTACCTGCTGGGCAGCCACCTCGTGGTCGAGGACCCTGCACTGCGCCGGCGCCTCAACGACCCGCGGGAGCCGCTGGCCGAGGCCTTTCGGGCGGCCCTGCCCGAGGAGTACCCGCTGGCAGTGGTCCCCACCGGCGCGGTGGGCGGCAGCGCCGGGGAGATCACCACCCCGCAGGCACGGGTATGGGTGCACGGTCTGCTGCCGCCGCCGCGGCCGCCGCGTCTCATCGACCTCCACTCGCTCATACTGACGGCGATGACCTCACCGGCGGGGCAGGGCGCTCCGTTCAGCTTCCACGCGTGGAGCTTCGCAGCGTCGGTCTCGGGGCCGTCGAGCTCGCCGACCCAGTTCGTCATTCCCGTGGCGAGTGACGTGACGGTGCGGCTGCACCTCGACCTCGTCCGGCGTCCCAACGGCGTGACCTCACCCTCCAAGCCGGTCGCGGCGGGCGACGATGCCCGCAGCGCCACAGCCGGCGACGACCGTCTCGCGGTGACCCTCGGCGATCGTCCGGTGGGCGGCGCCCCGTCCCTGCGCGCCGGGCTCTACCTGCTGCCGCTGGACGGAGCCTCCGAGCGGGCGATGCCGATGGCAGCGAGCTACGACTATCTGGTTCCCAACGACCTGCTGTTTCTCGCCTACTCGGTGGCACCGCTCGCCGCGGAGACGGAGTGAAGCCAGCCGAGGCCGAGCCCTCCTGGCGGGTCGGGCTGAGGCCCGTGGTAGACAGTGATGAGGGCTTCCTGCGCGCGGTCTACGCCAGCACCCGGGCCGACGAGCTGGCGCTGGTGGACTGGCCCGACGCCGACAAGGCGGCGTTCGTCACCATGCAGTTCGCGGCCCAGGCCGCCCACTACCGGGAGCACTACCCCGACGCCGACCAGGCGGTGATCGAGGCCGACGGTGCGCCGGTGGGGCGACTGTATCTCGATCGGCGCGCCGACGAGGTCCGCATCGTCGACATCGCCCTGCTGCCGGAAGCTCGAGGACACGGCGTCGGCGCACACCTGCTCCGCCGGGTCCTCGAGGAGGGGGCGGCCCGAGGCGTGCCGGTGCGCATCCACGTGGAGCGCTTCAACCGCGCTTTGGGCCTCTACCGGAGACTCGGCTTCACCGAGATCGGCGAGGCGGGCGTCTACGTCTTCATGGAGTGGACGCCTAGGTGAAGACGGCCTCGTAGTAACGAGCGTCATCGTCCTCGCCCACCGGCACCAGGAAGAGCTCGAGGGTTCCGAGGCGGTCGTGGACCAGCGGGTAGATGCGCTGCGGCAACGCCGGCTGCCGCGGCGCGCGGAAGAGGAGAGCAAAAGGCTCCCGCTGGAGTACGCCATCGCTGGGCACGATCGGAGTCGCGGCGGCGCGCGGCCCTCGCCCGCTCACCTCCACGAGCACCCACTCGACCTCGGCCTCGTCGGCCTGCAGCCGGAAGCATTCGCCCTCGAGCGCAGCAAAGGTCTCCCGCGTGAGCCTCTCCGCCATCGCCCACCTCCCTCGCTCATCCTACCCGACCCGGCACGGCCGACGCCCCGCCCAGCGCTTCGTTCTCAGCGCGGATACGGCGCGCGAGCACCGCGAGATTGACCACCCCTCCCACGCCAGCCGTCCACCAGCAGCCGCACAGAGCGGGGTAGGCGACGAGCTCCACGGCCACCACCAGGTAGTTGGGGTGACGTAGGCGCCGGTAGGGGCCGGTGCCGAGCGGCGGCGCGCCGGGAAGGGTGACGATGCGGGTGTTCCAGCGCCGCCCGAGAGTGACGAGCACCCAGGCGCGGCCTCCCTGCAGGACGAGCAGCACCACCGCCGTCAACCACCACGCCACCATGAGACCGCCCGGGCGCATCCACAGCTCCGCAGCCCACCCGGTGAACCATGCGGCGTGGAAGACGTGGAGCACCCGGGTGAAGGCACGGTCGTGCTCGACGCCGCCGTGAGCGAGCGCCCACCGCAGGTTGCGCCGTGCCCGCAGCGTCTCGACCAACCGTTCGGCGAGAATCACGGCCCAGAGACCCCAGGCAAGAAGCTGCGTGGTGGTCACGGCGCTGACCCGACGCGGATCGATCCCGACAGCCGGGTGTGGCTCACAGGGAGGCGCTCAGCGAGTCCACCAGCGCTCCGATCCGGGGCGTGTCCATGGGGTCGGCGCCCTCCACCTCGGCGAGGCGGTAGAGCTCGAGGCTGGCCAGGGTCAGCG
Source organism: uncultured Acidobacteriota bacterium (assembly GCA_963844845.1). GTDB lineage: Bacteria > Acidobacteriota > Thermoanaerobaculia > Thermoanaerobaculales > Sulfomarinibacteraceae > CAWJPW01. The sequence goes on along the minus strand of CAWJPW010000003.1, from coordinate 219,598 downwards.
GCTCCTCTCCCACCTCCAGCTCCCACCGCGCCTGCTCGAGGAACGCGACGAGGTCGGTCACTCGGCAGAGTGCGTCCACCACCTGGCGCACGTGGGCGGCAGCGTAGCCTTCGCCGCCTTCGAGCAGGCGCTCCACCCGGCGCCGGCAGCCCTCCAGCAGGCGGGCCACGGCGCGCACGTGCGCGGCCAGCCGCGGCTGGCGCACCGCGCCGAGCTCGTCCTCGAGAAGTTCGAGGAAGGGCACGTGCAGCCTGCGCTGGGCGAAGTCGCGCAGCACCTGGGCGCACAGGGTGTTGTGGGTGCCCTCCCAACTCTCCAGCACCATGGCGTCGCGGTACAGGCGCGGCAGCGGTGAGAACTCCTCGATGGTACCGTTGCCGCCCAGCACCTCGATGGCGTCCCGCGCGGTGCGGGTGGCCGCCACCGCCGTCCAGTACTTGTTGAGCATCACCGCCACCCGACGAGCGGCGGCGAGATCGTCGCCGCCCTCGCCGCGGGCGAGGCGATCGCTGGCCGCGAGGATACGGAACGTCGTGAGCAGGGCTGCCTCGGCGCGCAACCGCATCCCCGCCACCAGCCGCCGGGTGCTGGGGAAGTCGAGGATCGCGCTGCCGAAGGCGCTGCGGTGGGCGGCGTACACCTGCGCCTCCACGAAGGCCCGCCGCATGAGCCCGGCGCACCCCAGGGCGTTGAACACCCGCGAGGTATCGAGGACGATGCCAACCAGGTTGCGAAAGCCGTCGCCCGGAGGTCCCACGGGCTCGGCCAGGGCGCCCTCCAGCTCGATCTCGCCGGTCGCCATGGAGCGTGTGCCGAGCTTGCTCTTGAGCCGCCGCAGCCGGAACCCGTTGGGCTCGCCGTCCACGAGGCGCGGCATGAGGAAGAGGCTGAGGCCGCGGGTGCCGGCGGACGCCCCCTCGGGCCGCGCGCTGAGCACGAAGATGCCGGCGTCGGCCACCGAGCAGAACCACTTCTCGCCGTGCATGCGGTACCAACCCGGGCGCTCGGGATCCGGCACCGCGCGGCAGTCGTTGGCGCCCACGTCGGAGCCCCCCTGCACCTCGGTGACGAACTGCGAGGCGTGCAGCCGGCCGTCGTAGTCGGGGTCGAGAAGCCGGGGCAGGTACCGCCGGCGCTGCTCCTCGCTGCCCACCGCCTGGAGCAGCTTGATGCAGCCCGCCGTGCAGGCAACCGGACACAGGTGGCCGCCCTCGCCCAGGTTCCCGAGGAGATAAGCGCGGGCGCCGGCGCGCACCTCCTGCCCGGGCTCGCCCAGCACCGTGAGCACCTCGCTGCTCCAGTACCCACGCCCGGCCTGGTGGTACGCGGGATGGAAGACCACCTCCTCGGTGCAGCGGCCGATGCCGTCGAAGCGCCGCAGCACAGGCAGGTGCTCGTCGCGGGAGCTCTCCGCCACCACCTCCTCGAGCGGCCCCGCCACCGCTGCGCCCAGCTCGCCCAGCGGCGCCTCCTCGACCGCGAAGCGCTCGCCCAGGTGGCGGCGCAGCACCCTGCGGGCGAAGGCGTCGGCATCGAAAGCGTTGTTGGGCCGCGCGCGCCTCCAGGCAACCAGCTCGGCGCGCCCTCCCGCCACTCCCGTGCTCCTGGCCATTTGATCCTCCCTTGGGGGTCCCGATGCATTGTAACGCTACACCTCTCGGCGCCTCGTGTTACCGTGGAGACCAAGTCTGACGAGGAGGCTCTGATGTGTGACAACGAACTGCTGATGGAGCACTGCCAGCCGCTTTCCAAAGGCGCTGATCCCCTTTCCGGTCACGACCTCGAGCACCTGCTCTCACACGTGGAGGGCTGGGAGCTGGAGGGCTCCGAGCTGACCAAGAGCTTCGAGTTCCCGGATCACTACCAGACCATGGCCTTCGTCAACGCGGTGGCGTGGATCTCGCACCGCGAGGACCACCATCCGGACCTGCACGTTGGCTACAACACCTGCGACATCCGCTACTCCACCCACTCCATCGGCGGGCTCTCCCGCAACGACTTCATCTGTGCCGCCCGGGTGGACGCTCTACTGGCCGACTGAGGCGGGCGCCGGCGACTCGGTCGCCCGCCCTCGATACGCGCTCGGCACGAGCCGCGACTGAGGCGGAGGTGTCATGACTCGAAAGGTCGTTCTGATCCCCGGCGACGGCATCGGGCCGTCGATCTCGGACAGTGTCGTGCGCATCCTCGAGGTGGCGCGGGCCGAGGTGGAGTGGGAGTTCCACCACGCCGGCGCCGAGACCATCGCCAGCCACGGCGACACCCTCCCCGAGAGCACACTGCAGGCGATCCGCGAGGCCGGCGTCGCCCTCAAGGCGCCGATCACCACCCCGGTGGGTAAGGGGTTCACCTCGGTCAACGTGCGCCTGCGCAAGGCGCTGAACCTCTATGCCAACCTCCGCCCCGTGCAGTCGCTGCCCAACGTGCCGAGCCGGTACGAGGACGTCGACCTGGTGGTGGTGCGGGAGAACACCGAGGGGCTCTACTCGGGCATCGAGCACGAGGTGGTCCCGGGCGTGGTCGAGTCGCTCAAGATCATGACCCGCACCGCCTGCGACCGCATCTGTCGTTTCGCCTTCGAGTACGCGCGCGCCCGCGGCCGCCGCAAGGTCACCGCCGTCCACAAGGCCAACATCATGAAGCTGGCCGACGGGCTCTTCCTCGACAGCTTCCGTACGGTTGCGACGGACTTTCCGGACATCGAGGCCACCGACACCATCGTCGATGCCGCCTGCATGAAGCTGGTCATGGACCCGCATCAGTTCGACGTGGTGGTGATGGAGAATCTCTACGGCGACATTCTCTCGGATCTCTGCTCCGGCCTGGTGGGCGGCCTCGGGGTCACGCCCGGCGCCAACATGGGCGACGGAGTGGCGGTCTTCGAGGCGGTGCACGGCTCCGCTCCCGACATCGCCGGCAAGAACCTGGCCAACCCCACGGCACTGCTCATCTCGGCGGTGCTCATGCTCCGCCACCTCGGCCAGGAGGCGGTGGCCGACCGCGTCATGAATGCCGTCTGCCGTACCCTGGTCGACGGCGTCCGGACCCGAGACGTGGGCGGCACCGCCTCGACGACCGAGTACACCGAGGCGGTGGTGGCACGGCTGGAGTAGGGGTCACGCGGCGATTCAAAGATTCGAAGATTCGAAGACTGGGGCACTCGTCCGCTGGAAGGTCCCTGCCAGTCTCAGCGGGCCTCCGCCGACGAGAGCTCTGAATCGAGAGGCCTGTCCTCCTCTCTCGGTCTCCGCACTCTCCCTAGAAGCGCACAAATCTTTGAATCTTCACATCTTTGAATCGGGAAAGAGGGCGGGAGGCTACCAGCGATGGAACGCGGGATGCCCCTCGCCGACGGCGACGAAGACGCCGCGGCCGGTCGCGGTGACCTTGCCGCCGGCTTCGAGCGTCGCTTCCACGACCGCACGCTCGGGGCTCGACTCCACGACCCGCGCCCGCACCGTCACCGGCCCACCCGAGGGGGTCGGTCGCCTGAGGCTCACCGAGTACTCCGCAGTGACCGTACAGGGCGGCCCTTCGAAGCCGTTCCGCTGCATCAGGTGGTAGGCGGCCGTCCAGTTGCAGTGGCAGTCGAAGAGGGTGCCGATGATGCCGCCGTTGAGCGCGCCGTCGAATGCCTCGTGGTGCTTGGCAGGCCGGAACGTGCAGACTACCTCGCCGTCGCCGGGCACACTCTTGATGTGCAAACCCTTGGCGTTGGCCGGGCCGCAACCGAAACAGACGGACGCCGGGGCGAAACGGTCCTGGAGGTTCCCGGCGGGAGCCCCCTCGCCGGCAGCCGCCATCACTCAGTCTCCGCCCGGCGCAGCAGAGGCCTCGGTGCCGGCGTCCTCGGAGGCGAAGGCGGCAATGGCCTGAGCCTCGTCCTCGAAAACGCGCAGCAGGGGGAGGATCTGGCTGAGGTGCAAGCTGTGCCGCACTCGGTCGCCGGGCCGGAGGATCCACACCCGGCTTCCGAAGCTCTTGCCGATCTTCCAGCTCGCCACCACCTCGCCGATACCGGAGCTGTCGATGATGGTGACGTCGCCGAGGTTGAGGAGGATCTTCTTCCAGTCCTCGGCCAGCAGCTCGTTCATGACATCACGCAGCAGCACATCGCCCACACCGGCGATGAGGCGGCCGCTGAGGTCCACGATGATCACGTCCTCGACCTTGCGTACATCAACGTGCATGAGCGGGATTGTACCTCAGCTTCCGGCACTGTGACCGGCAAGGAAGCGGCGCGCCACCTCCGCCACATCGTGCGGCCGCTCCATGGGCAGCAGGTGTGAGGTCCCCGGCACCTCCACCATGGTTGCGGCCGGCAGCTCCCGGGTGAGGCGCGCCGCCGCCTGCGGTGTGAAGGTGTCGGAGGCGGCGCCGCGCACCACCAGGGTGGGCACCGCGAGGCGGCGCACCTCGGACCACACGTCGTGGGGGGTGGTGACGAAGATGCGCTCCTCCCAGGCGGTGGGGTAGCGGAGGCGGACTCCGCCGTTCTCGTCCGTGACCAAACCAGCGTCGAGGTAGTCGTCGAGGACGTCGGGCGCCCAGACGGCGAAGAGCGGCTTGCCCGCATAGGCCTCATGGACCTGCGCACGCCCCTCCCAAACCTCCCGGCGACCCGCAGCGGCGCGCGCAAGGTGGAAGCGGTGTCCCAGCCCGAGTGTCTTCATCACTCCCCAGAGCCTGGCCCGCGGTCCGGTGAACAGCACCGGGTCCACCAGCACCAGCGCACGGAAAAGCTCCGGGGATCGCGCCGCCACCAGGAGGGTCGCCACCGCGCCCACGCTGTGCCCGAGACCGACCACCGGCCCCGCTTCCAGCGCCCGCAACCCGTCCTCGAGATCGACGGCAAGGTCGCGCCAGCTCCTCATCGCAGCGGGACTGCAGCCCGGGCGCAGCGGCGGCGTGCACAGGGCGACAGGATGCCAGTCAGGGCGAAGGTCCTCGGCAAGCTGGCGGTAGGTCCCGGGCGGAAAGCCGTTGCCGTGGGCGAGGTGCAGCATCGGCCCGGCACCGCCCCAGTCCCGACAGAGCCGGCCGGGACCACTCACCGGCTCATCCTGGTCTCCGATTCCGCGATCGCGACTGTCGTGAGGCACCCCGATCCTCCCCACCGCTATACTCGCCGGAGGAGGCTACCATGAAGGACCTGGCCGACGCCCTCGCCGCCTGTGCGCAGCTGACCGTCAGCGGCCGCCGCGGGGTCCTCGCCACGCTGGTGGCGACCCGTGGGTCCACCTACCGCCGTGCCGGCGCCCGCATGGTCGTCGCCGAGGACGGCGCCAGCTGGGGGATGGTGGGCGGCGGCTGCGCCGACACCGACCTGATGGAACGGGCCCGCCGGGTCCTCGCGAGCGGCCACCCGGAGCGGGTTGTCTACGACACCACGGCTCCCGACGACCTGGTATGGGGGCTCGGGCTGGGCTGCAACGGGGTGGTGGAGATCGTCCTTGAACCGCTGCCCTCGGACGGCCCTCCGCCGGCGCTCACCGCCGCCGGCGCTGCCGCCGACGCGGACCGCCCCGCCGTCCTCGCCACGGTGGTCGAGGCCCCGCAGGCCGGGCCGGTGCTGCAGGCCCAGCACCTGGTGACGAGCGGAAGCCGGGCGGTGATCGACGAGCTGGGGGATCCCTCCCTCAGCGCTGCCGTCCTGGCCACGGCCGCCGAGGTCCTCGGCGGTGCCGGGTCGCAGGCGCGCACCTACCCGGTTCCGGATGGTGAGGTCAGGGTCTTTCTCGAGCTGATCCAGCCGCCCGTGGAGCTTCTGGTCATCGGCGCCGGCGCCGACGCCACGCCGCTGGTGGAGCTCGCCGCCGGGCTCGGCTGGCGGGTTACCGTGGCCGACCACCGCCCCGCCTTCGCACTCTCCGAGCGATTCCCGGCCGCCCATGCGGTGCTCCTCACCGAGCCGGCCGAGCTGCCGGGGCGGGTCCCCATCGGACCCCGCACTGCGGCGGTCGTGCTCACCCACAGCTACCGCCACGACGGCGAGCTGCTGCGGATGCTGCTGCCTTCCCCCGCCTTCTACGTAGGCCTCATCGGGCCTCGTCGCCGACGAGATGCACTCCTCAAGGATCTCGCCGAGGAGGGCTTCGAGCCCACCCTGGGGCAGCTCGAGCGACTCTACGGGCCCATCGGGCTCGACATCGGCGCAGAGACGGCGGCGGAGATCGCCGTCGCCGTCATCGCCGAGGTCCAGGCGGTGCTCACGAAACGGTCCGGGGGGCCGCTCCGCGAGCGCGACGCGGCCATCCACCCGCGCACGACCGCGGCGGCAGGCCGCCCATGAGCGCGACGGCGGCGGTGGTCCTCGCCGCCGGGGCCTCCCGGCGCCTCGGCCGGCCCAAGCAGCTCGAAAGGGTGGGCGGCGAGAGCCTCATGCGCCGCGCCGCCGAGGCGGCTATCGCCGCCGGCTGCGACCCGGTGCTGGTGGTGCTGGGCCACGACGCCGACCGCCTCGCCGCCGAGGTGGACGACCTCGCGGTGCGGGTGGTGACGGCCGGCGACTGGGAGGAGGGCATGAGCGCCTCGCTGCGAGCAGGCATCGCCGCGGTGCCGGAGGGCGCCGGCGCGGCCCTACTCATGGTGTGCGACCAACCGGCGGTCACCGCGGACCACCTCCGCCGCCTCCTCGCCGCGCACGCGGCGAGCACCCTGCCCGCCGCCGCCTCGGCGTACGCCGGCGTCGTCGGCGTCCCGGCGGTGCTCGACCGCGCCCTCTTCGCCGAACTCCTGGCGGTAAAGGGAGACACCGGCGCCCGAACCGTCCTCCGCCGCGACCCGAGCCGCGTTGTCGTCGTCCCGCTCCCGGGCGGCGAGGTCGACGTCGACCGCCCGGGAGATTCTCTGTAGCAAGAGGCTCGCCACCGGTACACACCGGCCGCTTCGCGGCCTACGGCCACTCGGTCGGGCCCCGAGCGCACGCCAGCGCGCGCCGGGTCCCTCCCTCGCGTCCGGCCGTGGCTGCGCCACGGCGGCGTGCCCCGGCGGCCCGGTACGCCCGGGAGCATGCTCCGGGAGGATAGGGGAAGCCCGCTCTCTCTGAAATGTAGGGGTCGCGCCGGCGCCGGCCCTCTGGCCGCGCTTCGCTCGGTCGGCTTCGTCGGCATGGCCACGAGGCCAATGCCTCCTCGCCTCGGTCGCGAATCGCACCCAGAGAACCGACGGCGGCGCGACTCGTGGGCTCGGCAAGCGCCATAGAAGCGTCTGCCGCCTGACGGCGGCCGGAACGCAGCGAAGCTGCGTCCCGCCGGGGGACGGCTCGAGCGCCTTCTGCTGCGGCCCGCGATGCGGCGCCCCCCGCGGCGGCTGCGCCGCCACGGGGAACGCCACCTCGCGGCCCTCGCGACGAAGGCGACGCCGTCCCCCTCGTCGACGCCGTGTCCCACCCGCCCACCCGGTGCCGTCGCCTACGGCGACGGAGAACGGCGCTCCAACCATCACCTGTCATCCTGAGCAAGCGGAGGCCCGAAGGGCCGGGGTTCCTCCGGGGCACGCCGGCCGCTTCGCGGCCACCCGGCCACGCCCCGGCCGCCGGCCGGATGCACGCATCCGCCGGCGACCAGTGCGCGTCCGGCCGTGGCTGCGCCACGGCGGCGTGCCCTCACAACCTCGGCGCGATGGATTCCTTGTAGGCGCGCGACCTTCGCGCGCCACGAACGCGTTAGGTGGAGGAGATCCGTTCGGGTACCTAGGGCCGTCCGGCAGGGGTTCCCACGTGCTCTGAAGCGGCGGTGGGGGCGCGAAGAGGCTTCGCGCCTACACGCCCCCTCCCCCCTACCGCATGTGCGTCTGCGGGGGATGCCCCGGAGCACATGCCCTCCGGCGGACGTGCCGTCCCGGACACTTTTCCTGAACAGCCTCCTCGTTTGTAGCGCGATCGCGGAAACAGTGTCCGGGGGGGCTCTCACGGCCCTTGGCATTCAGAGTACTGGCCCCAAACCACCAGGCAGGCGACTCGGCGCAGGGCGCGAAGGGGGCCGCGTTGCCGTCAGGCAGCCTCCGCCGACGCCCCCTTCGCGAACGCGCCGACGGGCGGCGGCAACGCCGCCGCCCGGGAGCCGGGGTTGGGAGCATCAGGAGCCGGCACGCCGGCCGGCCGCGGGAACCGTCGCGGCCCGGGCGTAGCAGCGTGTGATGCAATCCCATGGCGTTGTAGGCGCGCGACCTTCGCGCGCCACGAGCGCGTTCGCTGGCGCAGCTTCGTTCGGGCACCTTCGCCGTCCGGCGGGGTTTCCCACCTGCTCTGAAGCTGCAGTGGGGGCGCGAAGAGGCCTCGCGCCTCCACGTCCCCTCCCTCTGCCGGATCTGCGTCTGCCGAGGCCGCGGCCGCCCCGGAGCACGTGCCCTCCGGCGGGCGTGCCGTCCCGGACACTTTTCCCGAACGACCTCCTCGTTCGTAGCGCGATCGCGGAAACAGTGTCCGGGGGGGCTCCCACGGCCCTTGGCGCCCGGAGTAGTGGCCCCGAACAACCGGGCAGGCGACTCGGCGCAGGGCGCGAAGGGGGCCGCGTTGCCGTCAGGCAGCCTCCGTCGTCGCCCCCTTCGCGAACGCGCCGACGGGCGGCGGCAACGCCGCCGCCCGGGAGCCGGGGTTGGGAGCATCAGCAGCCGGCACGCTGGCCGGGACCTGGAGCGTCACGGGCCGGGCGCAGCGGCAGGTGATGCAATCCCATGGCCTTGTAGGCGCGCGTCCTACGCGCGCCACGAGCGCGTTCGCTGGCGCAGCTTCGTTCGGGTACCTACGCCGTCCGGCAGGGGTTCCCACGTGCTCTGGAGAGACAATGGGGGCGCGAAGAGGCCTCGCGCCTCCACGTCCCCTCCCTCTGCCGGATCTGCGTCTGCCGGGGTCGAGGCCGCACCTACGGCGCCGCCACGCCCTCTTCGCTCACGCCGAGCTCGATGTCCGGCCGCGGCGGCTTGAGGTAGCGCGCCAGGAACGCGTACGCCTTCTTGCGGTAGCCCCACGCCTCGGCGGTGTCGAGGCGGTCGAAGCTGTGCCCGCCGGGCACGTCCGAGACCTCGTACTCGAACTTCTTGCCCGCCGCCTTGAGCGCCTGGATCAGGTGCTGGACCTCGATGTAGTTGACGTCCTCGTCGTGCACGTTGGTGTGGATGCGCACCGGCCTCTTCAGCTTGTCCACGTTCCACACCGGCGAACGCCCCTTGTAGGCCTCGAGGTTCTCCGCCGGCGTCTGGCCGATGTGGTAGGGCGCGTCGTAGTACTTCTGGTAGTCGGGGCCCCAGTAGCCCATGCGCATCACGAGGTCGGACACCGGCACGCCGGCGAAGCCGCACACGTACTTGTCGGGATGGTCCATGAGGCTCATGAGGGTGATGAGGCCGCCGTGGCTCCAGCCGATGAGCCCGACCCGCTCGGGATCCACCCGCGGGTGGTTGGCTACCGCCCAGTCGCGCGCGGCCAGCACGTCGCCGACCTCGCGGCCGCCGTAGTCGATATCCTTGTACATCCCCTCGCCGTAGCCGGTGGAGCCGCGGTACTCTGGCGCCACCACCACGTAGCCCTGGGCCACGAGCTCGCGCACGATGTGGGCGTAGTAGGTGGTGAAGTCGCCGTGCACCCCGCCGTGGGGCAGCAGCAGGAGCGGCAGCTTGGCGCCGCCGAAGTCCTCGCGCGGGGTAAACACGTAGGCGTAGAACTTGAGGTGGTTGGTGGCGCCGATGGCGTCGGGGTTCGGTACGTTGGCGCGGGGCGGGCCGTAGATGCGGATCTTGTCCACCACCGCCACGTCGCCCACCCGGTCGAACCAGAGCACGTCGTCGATCCCCTTGGCGAGCTGGTCGAGGCGGTGGTTGAGGCTCTCGTTGGCCTGCTGCAGCTGCTTCAGCTGCGCCGCGGTGTCCGGCTCACCGGCCAGGGCGGTGCCGGCGACGGCGACCACGATGGCCACGATCGCAACGAGGATGATCGTTCTGCGCATGCTCTTCCCTCCATTCGCGGGCTCGGACGCTCTCAGGGTAGCGCCTCCGCCGCGATCGCTCCAGCTGACTTTTCGTTCTGTAGCGTCGGCCTGCACCTCTGAGATGCCACTCTTGATTTGGTCTTCGAGATGAGATTCTCACAGGCCCGGGTGACCAGGCGAGGCCGAAGTCCTGCCCAGCGCATGTGTCCTCTCGTGCTGTTCTTCGTGATCGCTTCGCCGAGCGTCACGGGAGGTGGAGGATGATTCGGAAGCAGCGACTCAACGTGGCGACGGCCCTTGTGATGGCCGGCGCATCATCCGTCTACGCCGCCGCAACTCCCGTCACGGTGTCGCGGCTGCTTCCCGACGGCGAGCGCACCAGCCGGCCCCTGCAGGTGCAGCTGCCGGAGGACGGCGAGCCGCCCGAGGTGACCCTGGTGCTGGAGCGCAACCAGCTCATCGTGGGCCACGTGCTGTCGCCGCAGGGCCCCGTGGTCGGGGCCTCCGTCCAGCTCACCCCGCAGGTCACGGGCCTCTCGGTGACGATCCCCGTGAGCACGGACATCCAGGGACGCTTCGAGATCGAGCAGCCCTCGGCGGCGAGCCTGGCGAACCTCCTGGTGCAGGCGCCGGGCTTCCCGGCCGTGCTCCGCCAGGTGGTCCTGGACCCGGGCTCGGATCTCGACGTCGCCGTCGGCGGCGCCGGCGGCACGCTCGCGGTGGAGCTCGGCGACGGGGTCGCCGACCCTCTGCGCACGATGGTGGCGCACGACGGGGCCATGGCGCCGGCCACCGACCTCAGCGGCTGGGCCCGCGCGCACGGCGTCCCGTTCCTGGCCGGGTCCGCCCTCAACCTCCCCGCGATGGCTCCGGGCGACTACAGCGTCTGCACGGCCGGAGCCTACCTGGAGCCGCCGACCTCGGGCCTGGTCTGCGCTACCGGTACCCTCCCGCCCGGCGGCGAGCTCCGGCTGCGGCTGCCACCGCCCTGAGCGCCCCGGCACCGCTCCGCGACGGTGTCACGTGCAACGACCTCGATCGGAGAGCGGCTCTGCACGTGGATGTCGTCTTGGCCGGGTGGGTGGCGGCTTCGCGCCTTGACGTCTTTGCGTTTTCTTCTCCCCCAGCGACCGGATGCCGGGAGCCGTCGTCCGGAGTGAGTCCCCGGGATGCCGACCGGGACTCAGCCTCGGAGCTGGTCGCGCGCGGCGACCAGGGCGCGGGCACGCTCCGGGTCCACCGGGGCGGTGACGTCGCCGCCGACCTTGAGCCAGGTGCCGACGATGGCGCCGCCGGCACAGCCAACCAGCTGGGTAAGGCTCTCGGCGTTGACGCCCGAGCCCACAAGCACCGGCGTACCCGGCACCGCTGCCGCCACTGCCTCGAGGCGTGCGAAATCGACCGCTGAGCCGGTGGCGCGGCCGGTAACCACCAGGCCGTCGGCCAGGGCGCGCCCCACCAGCTCGCGGGCCGCGGCCGCCGGGTCCACCGGTGCCGGCGGCTCGGCGTGCTTCACCAGCACATCGGCGAGGATCGCCACCTCGGCGCCCAGCAGCCGCCGCCGGCGCAGGGTGTCGTGGGCCCGACCCGTGATCAGCCCCTGGTCCGTCCACATGGCGCCGGCGTGGACGTTCACCCGGATCAGGTCCGCCCCCACCGCCACCGCGATCCCGAGCGCCGCCGCGGCGTCGTTGCGCAGGGCGTTGACCCCCAGCAGCATGCCGGCGCCGGCGAGCTCCTCGGCCACCGCCCCGGCGCACACCGTCAGCGCCGCCACCGTGTCGGGGGGCAGCGCGCCAGGCTCGAAGGGCGCGTCACCGAAGTTCTCGACGATCACCCCGGCGAAGCCGGCGTCGCGGAGGATCCGGGCGTCGCGCCGGGCCGCTTCGACCACCGCCGTCATCGTGCCGCCCCAGCGGGGGCTCCCGGGCAGCGGCTCGAGGTGGACCATTCCCAGCAACGCAAAGCGACCCTCCCCCACCCACCGCGTCAGCCCGCGTCCCGGCGCCATCCCGCTCACCGCCGCGTGTGCCAGCTCAGGAGGCAGGCGAGGATCTGCCGCTCGGCCGAGAGGTTGAGGGCGCGGGCGCGGCCCTCGGCGGCGAGCAGCTCGCCCGCGAGGACGGTGAGCTCCGGGGCCACCGCATCGTCCTCGGCGGCGAGCCCGAGGGCGGCCGCCGCCGCCGCCTGATAGCCGTCCGGGAGGTCGCCCAGGGCGCGGGCGGCCCGCACCAGCTGGAGCACCTCGCCGCCGGAAAGCGCGCTTTGCGCCACTGCCACCGCCTCGACCACGTCGCGGCCGGCGAGGACGGCGCCGGCGAGGCCGGGCGCCGCCACCTCCTCGCCGAGGACGCGGGCGGCGGCCAGGGGGCCGGGCAGCACCAGCTGCTGACAGCGCGAGCGCACGGTGGGGAGGACCGCATCGGGGTTGCCCGCCAGGAGGATGAAGTGAACGTGGGAGGCCGGCTCCTCGAGGGTCTTGAGGAAGGCGTTGGCCGCCTCGCGCCCCAGCTGACCGGCCTCGGCGCCTTCCAGGATCCAAACCCGGCCGACGCCCTCGTAGGGTCGCCCGGGGGCGGCGACCACCACCTCGCGGATCTGGGCGATGGTGATGATGGAGGCAGCCGGGCTCACCAGCTGCACGTCAGGGTGGAGGCCGCGGCGCACCCGTTGGCAGCTGGCGCACGAGCAGCCGGTGCCGGCGCGCTCGGGGCAGGTGAGGAGCGCCGCCAGCTCCACCGCCGCCAGCTCCCGTCCCAGGTGGGGCGGGCCCACCAGCAGGAGCGCGTGCGGCATGACGCCGGCGGCGTGGGCGCGGGCGGCACGCTCCACCACCGGCCGGGCCAGCTCGCCCCAGCGGCCGGCGTCGAGGTCGGCGCCGGGCAGCCACGCGGCGGTCTCGGCCGGGCTCACCCGAGGGCCTCCGGGAGGCAGGCGCGAACGCGCTGGTGGATCTCCTCGGGCGTCCCCCCGGCCGCCACCACCCGGATCCTCCCTGGCTCACGCCGGGCGAGCTCGAGGAAGGCCTCGCGCACCCGCCGGTGGAACTCGGCGGGGCGCTCGTCGATGCGGCTCTCGGCGCCACCGGCAGCGCCGTTGCGCGTATGCACCCGCGGCAGGGCCGCCTCGGGGTCGAGGTCGAAGACCAGCGTGAGGCCAGGGGAGAGCCCGCCGGTGGCGAGGTGGTTGATCTCGTCCACAACAGCAGCGTCGACGCCCCCGGCGAGCCCCTGGTACACCACCGACGAGTCGGTGAACCGGTCGCACAGCACCACGGCGCCGCGTGCCATGGCTGGCCGGATCACCGTCTCCACGTGGTCGCGGCGGGCAGCGGCCAGGAGGAAGAGCTCGGTGAGGGCGTCGGGGTCGAGGGCGGGATCCAGGAGGATCGCCCGCGCCGCCTCGGCCACCGGCGTGCCGCCGGGCTCACGGGTCTCCACCACCTCGCGACGCGGCGCCAGGTGCCGGCGCAGCAGCTCGAGCTGGGTGCTCTTGCCGGTACCCTCGCCGCCCTCGAAGGTGATGAAGAAGCCCGTCGCCATTGGGCGAGGATACCGCAGACTGGCGCAGGGGAAACGGGAAAAGGAAAACGGGAAAGGCTCTTCCCCCTCCCACCCAACGCGCCGAACACTCGAGATCACCCTTCACAGCTTGCCCGCGACCCAGGTTCACTCGGCCTCAATGCAGCTCCGAGTCAGCTCACCTGTTCATGAACGCCGGCACATTGACCTCACGCTCGGCTCGGGGAGGGTGGGGGGAAGCGTCTTCCCTTTCCCGTCTACCTTCTTCCCTACCCTGGCTTCTCAGCTGCCGACGACCTTCAGAAACGCCTCCTCCGCGCGGTACGAGGAGCGCACGAAGGGGCCGGCGAAGACCTCGAGGCCGAGGCGACGGCCGGCCTCCTCGAGGGCGGCGAACTCGTCGGGGTGCCAGTAGCGCTCCACCGGAACCTGCTGCGGGGTCGGCTGCAGGTACTGCCCGATGGTCACCACCTGGCAGCCCGCCGCGGCGAGGTCTTCGAGCACCGCCACCAGCTCGTCGTGGGTCTCGCCCAGGCCTACCATGAGCCCGGATTTGCGGATCATGCTGGGAGCGGTGGCGGCGACCCGACCGAGGACCTCCAGCGCCCACCGGTAGCGCCCGGAGCGGCGCACCCGGCGGTAGAGGCGGGGCACGGTCTCGACGTTGTGGTTGTAGACATCAGGCCCGGCGGCAATGATCCGGTCCACCTGGGCGAGGTCGCCGCGGAAGTCCGGGGTGAGCACTTCGATTGTTGGCGATTCGGGTAGCGCGCGCAGGCGGCGGATCGCCTCGACGAAGCCGCCGGCTCCACCGTCGGCGAGGTCGTCGCGGTCCACCGCGGTGATGACCACGTGCTTGAGGTCCATGTTGAGCACAGTCTCCACCAGGTGGGCCGGCTCGTCGGTGTCGAGGGGGCGCGGCCGCCCATGGGCGATGGAGCAGTAGCCGCAGTTGCGGGTGCACACCCGGCCGTTGATGAGGAAGGTGGCAGTCCCCCGCGAGAAGCACTCGGAGCGGTTGGGGCAGCGCGCCTCCTCGCACACCGTGTGCAGGCCGCCCTCGCGCATGCGGCGCTTGATGGCGTGAAGCTCACCCAGGCGCAGCTTGCGCTGCCGAATCCAGTCCGGCAGCAAAGGTGCGGGAACGTGGCCGCCAAAGCTCATGGGCTCACCATCCAGGCATCAGGGAAGCCCGCGGCGCGCATCCGGCGCATCACGCGCGCGGCCGAGTCGCGGTCCGGGAAGGGGCCAACGCGCAGCTTGTAAAGCACATTCCCCCGCCGCGTGCGCTCCTGGATGAGACGCTGGTGTGAGGCCGGAAACTGGAGCGCTTCGAGCCGCGTCTGCGCATCGTCGACGGTGGCCCGGTGCTCCACCGCCAGCACCTGCACCCAGTACGCGGTGCGCTCGGGCACTGCGGTGGGCACCGCCGTAGGTACCGCGGTGGGGCCAGGGGTGGGCGGCGCGGTGGGCGGGGGAGTCGGGGTGGGAAGCGGCGGCCTGGCGGTGGGCGCCGGTAGCGGCGGCCGGGTGGGCTCTCCCAGCACCACCGGGGTGGCGCTGCTGAGCACCGTCTCTGCCGTAGGCTCAAGGCGCGTCTCGGTCATGGGCGCGCCACCGCCCGGGCCGGGCGTATCGGGGGACCCGACGACGCCCGGGCCGCCGCCGAGCACCGACCACGCGGCCCCGTAGCCCAACGCGAAGGCCAGCACCAGGAGCCCGGCCAGGACCACCAGGAGCACGGTGAGCTGCCGCGCGGTGAGCTCGATCTGGTAGTAGGTGCGCGCCATGTACCCGGCTAGTCCTGCTTCCCGCCGAACAGGCCCTCGAACATCTTGAGCGGCACCGGGAAGACGATGGTGGCGGCGTTCTCGGTGGAGATCTCGGTGAGAGTCTGCAGGTAGCGCAGCTGCATGGTCGCGGTGTTCGCGGACATGACGTCGGCCGCCTCAGCCAGCTTCACGGAGGCCTCCAGCTCGCCCTCGGCGTGGATGATCTTGGCCCGCTTCTCGCGCTCGGCCTCGGCCTGGCGCGCCATCGTCCGCTGCATCTCCTGCGGCAGGTCTACGTGCTTGATCTCCACCATCGACACCTTCACGCCCCAGGGGTCGGAGTGCTGGTCGATGATCGTCTGCAGCCGCAGATTGAGGGTCTCGCGCTGGGACAGCAGCTGATCGAGCTCGGCCTCGCCGAGGACCGAGCGCAGGGTGGTCTGGGCGAGCTGCGAGGTGGCGTAGATGTAGTTCTCCACCTCGATCACCGTCTTGATCGGGGCCATGACCCGGAAGTAGACCACCGCGTTGACCTTCACCGAAACGTTGTCGCGGGTGATCACGTCCTGCGGCGGAATGTCGTGCACCACCGTGCGCAGGGTGACCTTCACCATGCGGTCGAAGGGCCAGAACACGAAGACGAAACCGGGTCCCTTGGGCTCCACCAGCACTCGGCCAAGGCGGAAGATGACGCCGCGCTCGTACTCGTTGAGGATGTTGATCCACTTGAAGACGATGAAGATCGCCACCACGATGGCGAGGGCGAAACCCGATCCGATGGAATTCATGCTCTCCTCTCTCCTTCCGAGCCGTCAATCGGCTCTACCTCGAGGGTGAAGCTGTCCACCCTCGTCACCCGAACGCGGGTCCCCACCGGCAGCTCACTGCCCGAAGACCGGGCGACCCACCACTCCCCGTGCACCCGCACGGTGCCCTCGGGGGCCAGCGCCACCCGCACCTCGCCCACCTCGCCCACCATGCCTTCCCGGCCGGTGGCGGGCCGGGTGCGGTGCACCCGGACCACGCGGGTGAGGAGGAAGATCACCACCCCGGCGAGGACCACGGCGGTGGGCAGGATCACCGAAAGGCTCACCCGCATGTCGGGGATGGGCGCGTCGAAGAGCATGAGGGACCCCAGGACGAAAGCGATCAGTCCACCAACGGTGAGGAGGCCATAGCTGGTGACCTTCACCTCGAGGATGAACAGAACGAGGGCGACGAGCATCAGCGCCACCCCCACCAGGTTGACGGGCAGCACCGACATGGAGAAGAGTGCGAGCAGGAGCGCGATGGCCCCCACCACGCCGGGCAGCACCGCACCGGGGTGAGCGAGTTCCATGTAGATGCCGAGCATGCCGATGGCCATGAGGATGTAGGCGATGTTGGGGTTGGCGAGCACCGAGAGGAGCTCCTCGGCGCGGCTCGGCGGCACCTCGGTGACAATGGCGTCCTTCAGCTCGAGGGTCGCGGCCTCGCCGCTGAAGCGGTGGACCTCGCGTCCGTCGAGCGCCTTGATCAGTGCCGGCAGGTCGGGCTCCACCACCTCCACGAGGTTCTTCTCATGCGCCTCGTCCGCGCTGAAGGAGAGGCTCTCGGTGATCGCCTTCTCGGCGAGCTCCACATTGCGGTCACGGGGCTTGGTCAGGGAGCGGATCATCGCGGCAGCGTCGTTGGTGGCCTTGAGCCGCACGTCCTCGGGAAGGTTCTTGCCCTGTCCGCCCACAGGGTGGGCGGCGCCGGTGTTGGTGCCCGGCGCCATCGCGGCGATGTCGGCGGCCATGAGGAGGAAGAAGCCGGCGGACGCCGCCTGCGCCCCCGCCGGGGTCACGTAGACCGCCACCGGCACCGGCGAGGTCGTGATGGCGGTGACCATCTCGCGCATGGAGCTCATGAGCCCGCCGGGGGTGTCCAGCTCCACGATGGCGAGGCTGGCATCCCGCCGGGCCGCCTCGTCGAGGCCGCGCTCCAGGTAGCGCTGGGAGGCCGGTTGGATGGTGTCGTGGATGTGAACCACCACCACCTCGGCGGGATGGGCCGGGGCCGCGAAGCCCAGCGCGAGCAGGGCAGCGAAGAGGAGAAGAGTACGCCGCATGTGACCGTCGCTCCTCATCATAGTGGCGCGGCCGTACTCGGGCAAGCCGGAGGCGCCATCCGTCATCGTCAGGCTCGGCGGACTTCGGACGCGACGGCCGGCGGGCGTCGCCGCAGGCTCTGCCGCAGCGTCCCCCACAGGCGCCGCGCCTCGAGCTCGCGCTGCCGATCCAGTGCTCTGCCCGAGTAGAGCTCCTCCTCTGCGAGGTGCACCAGGCGCACGACCTGCGGGCGGACCCACGGCCAGCGTTGGACCGTCGCAGCCCCGATGTGGCGCACCGTGGCCCGTCGCGGCAACGAGGCCCCGGCCGCATGCAGCCGCATAGCCAGGCGCTCCAGGACCGCTGCTGCCGCCGCTGGCCGGCGTCTGCGCCGTCCCTTGCCGACGCGCAGCAGGACGGCCATGGCCATCACCAGGGCGACCGCCAGGAGACCGCCGGCGACACGCGCCGGCGTGACCCCGCGCGCGGCGCCCAGCGCCCACGAGAAACCGCCGGCGAGGAGATCGCCCTGCTCGGCCGAACCGAAAGTGAGGATCCAGCGGTCCCACGTCACCTGCACGGACTCCCAGGCCCAACGCAGGCGCTCGAGACCGCCGGCTGCTCCCGCCAAGCCAGGGATGCCCTCTGCCGGGGTCGGGTCGAACAGGAGCCAGCCACGCGCCTCGCCACCCCAGACCTCGACCCAGGTGTGGGCGTTGGCCTGGCGCACGAAGACCTCGTCGCCCCGGGGAGAGAAGCTGCCTCCCGCGTACCCTCCCACCATCCGTGCCGGCACCCCCAGCGCGCGCAGGAGCAGCACCATGGAGCCGGCGAAGAACTCGCAGTGGCCGCGCCGCCCCTCCTCCAGGAACCACAGCACCGGGTCCCGCCCCCGTGGCGGCGCCGCGGTGAGGGAGTAGCGGCAGCGCTCGCGGAGAAAGCGCACGATGCTTCCGGCCCGGGCCTCGACTCCGGAGGCCCCGGCCACGGCCACCTGCGCCAGGCGCCGCAGGTCGTCGGTATGCCCCTGGATGAAGAGGTCACGTTCGCGGGGAGGCGGCAGCGCCCGACGGCCGTCCGCCACCCAGACGTCGAAGCTCAGGGGCCGGCGGCGGCCCGACTGGGGGACCACCCCGCCGGAGGCGTCCACCGCCAGCGGCACCGGCGAACGAACGGCCACTGCGCCCGGCGGCAGGAACAGGTAGCGCTCGGGCACCAGCTGCTCGACTCGCAGCAGGGGCAGTCCCTTCAGGTCGCGGACGTCGTCGCGCAACCACACCACGCCATCTCGGGGCCGCAGCAGTCGGGTCCCGGCGCGCCGCGGCACCCACTGGCCGGTGCGCAACAGGTCGAAGGCGGTGCCCCGCAGGTGGGCGACCGCGCGATCCGCCCGCACTCCGGGCGGCACGCCCACCACCAGCGCAACCTGTCGCGAGCTCTGGATCGCACCCACCGAGTTGAGCGCCACGGCCTCCGAGAAGCCGGAGACGCTGTGCCGCCCCCCCGCGCCGGCCGCCACCCACGGTGAGCGTAGCCGCGGGATCGCCACGAACAAAGGAACCGCCAGGAGGAGCACCGCCGTCGTCGCCACCGCCACGTGCCGGAGCCTGGGAAGCGCCGCCACCATGCCACCCGCCGCTTCCAGCTGGCCCTGCAGCAGGACTCGGAGCCCGGCCCACCATCCCACCGCCACCGAGACCACCAGGTAACCCAGCAGGGCCACGTGGGTGGACGACGCCACCCCCACTGCCCACACCAGCCCCACCATGGGCAGGGCACGCAGGAAGGTCCGCCGATCGCGGACTCCCAGCACCCGCAGCACCGCCAGCAGGAGGAGAAGGTGACCGAGCGGGCGCAGCGGCCCCACCTGCCAACCGCCCACGCCAACCACCGTGACGAGGATGGCCACTCCCGCCACGTTCTCCCATGCCGTGGCCAGACGGAGCGGCACCGGCGAGAGCCAGAGAGCCGCGACGGCGGCCAAGGCGGCCAGCCAGAACGGCGGCAGCACGATGCCGGTGAAGGCGAGCGGCACCACCGCCCAGGCGAGGAGCCCGGCGAGGAGGCGGCGGTATGAGCTCATGCGGCGCCCTCGAGGCGAAAGCTGGCGAGCACCGTCGCCTCGGCGGCGCCTCGCGGCGGCGGCTCGTCGAGGGTGGTGGGGAGCGCCGCGGCGAGGGGCGCCAGCAGCACCCTGGAACGAGCCAGATCCGCCACCGGTGGGACCACCCGGGCCCCCAGCACGAGACCCACGGGCTCACGCTGCCGCAGCCGCGCCACCGCAACTGTGGCGACCTCTGAGATCATTCGCTCGAAGCGCTCGAGTACAGCCGGATCGCCGGGGTCTGACACCCGCAGGTCGACAACCAGGTAGCGCGGCTCCTGCACCGCCGCCTCGCGGTCGGCCACGATCAGCATCTGCTGACGGGCGCTCTGCTTCCAGTGAATGTGACGGCGCTCGTCACCACCACGGAAGGTGCGCAGCTGCAGAATTTCCCCCTCGCGGCCCCGACGAGCCTCGGTGGTGGTGGAGGGCTGGCGACCCCGACGCTCCAGGCGTACCGCGGCCGCCGGCATCAGCTCCGGATATACGAGAACATCCACCTCCCGCGCCACCTCCTTGGACTTGAGGAAGAACCCCAGCGGGAGGAGGACCTCGAGGCGCCACGGGCCCAGTCGCTGCCAGCCCCGCCGGTCGCGGGTGATCCGCGCCACATGCCAGCTCGCTTCCCCGGCGGCGAGCAGGGGCTCGGTGAGAAGAACCGACCCGTCACGGTCGCGGACCACCACTCCGTATGCCGGCACCAGCCGGCCGCGATTGACGAGTGACACCTCCACCTCGGCGCCGCGGCAGGCGAACATCTCACGGGGCGGACGTACCTCCACCTCGAGGTTGCCGAGCACCTGGCGGGACCAGGCTCCGGAGACCACGAAGCTGCCCATGGCCACGCCCACCATCATCATGAGGGCGTTGTTGCCGGTGTTGACGGCAGCCGCCCCCAGCACCAGCAGGCACAGGAGGAAGAAGCCACCCCACCGCGTCAGGCGGAGGCGAAACCCGGGGAAACGTCGTGCGAACCGCACCGCTACTCCTTCGCCACGACCAACGATCCGGTTACCGGCTGGACTTCCCGCACTCAGCGTGGCACCGGTACAGCATCGAGGAGCGCGCGGATCACCGCGCGCTCCCGCCGGGCGCGCTCCCAACCGTCACCGGCCAGGGGATCGGCGAGGATGATGCGATGTGCCAGCACCGGCTCTGCAGTGTCCTGGAGATCGTCGGGAACCACGTAGGCGCGGCCCCGAACCAGGGCCAGGGCCTGGGCCGAGCGATGCCAGTGGATCGCCCCCCGCGTGGACACCCCCAGCGCCAGCGCCTCATGGGTGCGGGTCCGCTGCACCACTTCCATGAGGTAGCCCAGCAGGCGCTCGGCCACATGGACCTCCGCCACCTTGGCCTGGAGGTCCCGGACCTCGTCCCCGGTGAGCACCGGCTGGAGGCGCTCCAGCTGCTGCTCGGCGCCACCGGACCGGACCAGCTCGAGCTCCTCGGCGGTCCCCGGGTACCCCATGGAGAGCCGCATCAGAAAGCGATCGAGCTGCGACTCCGGAAGCGGGTAGGTCCCGGTCGACTCCACGGGGTTCTGGGTGGCCACCACCAGAAACGGTTCGTGAAGGCGGTGACGGTCACGCTCGACCGTGACCGCGTGCTCGCTCATGGCCTCCAGCAGGGCGGACTGGGTGCGCGGCGTGGCGCGGTTGATCTCGTCCGCCAGCACGACATGGGCGAACAGCGGCCCGGGAATGAACTCGAAGTCTCCGTTCGCCTGCCGGTACACCGAGATCCCGATGATGTCGGAGGGTAGAGTGTCGGAGGTGAACTGGATGCGCTGGAAGCTGAGATCCAGGGAGCGCGCCAGAGCCTGGGCCAGGGTGGTCTTCCCCACTCCCGGGACATCCTCCAGCAGCACGTGGCCCCGGGCCAGCATCGCCGCCACCAGGGCGTCCACGATCTCGGCCTTGCCCCGTACCACCCGCACCACCGAGGCGTGCAACCGCTCCAGGCGAGCGAGCACCCCGGGGCTCACAGGCGTCACGGGCGCAGCTCCGGCTCGAGCAGGCCCACCAGCTCCCGGTGGCGCCTCACCGCGCGGGGGATCAGGTCGGGCAGGCGACCGATATCGGCCGAGGCGACCACGAGATTGACGCCGCGCGTGAAGGCGGCGCTACCGTCGCCGGTGGTGAGCTTTTCACCCACCTGGATCACCACCAGGCGCCGCCGGGTCCGCGGCGCCAGAAGATTGAGGGAGGCGACCTGCTCTGAGCCGTCATCCACGAGGACCGCGGCGACCTCGCCGACTCCCACCCGCTGCACCGCGTCCTCCACGCCGTCCACGTCCACCACCTCGACCCCGCCGGCAGCGAGCTGGGCGGTCAGGTGCTCGACGATCTCGCCCTCTCCCAACACCAGGACTTCCATCAGCTCATCCCCTCGAGACCCATGAGGCGCAGCTCCAGCTGACGCGGCGCCACGGCTTCGGCCAGCGCCGCCCCAGCCTCCACCCCTCCCTCACGCACCAGCCGCTCCAGCGACAGGTCGAGGGGGCAGCATCCAAAGGCGCTGGCGTCGCGCAACAGGTCAGCGATCACCTGGGAGGCGAGCTGTCCGTTCTGGAGAAGCTCGCGGGTCGTGGGCAGGCTGCGCCAGATCTCGGCGGCGAGCACCCGGCCGCCACCAATCTTGGGTACGAGTCGCTGGGTGACACACAGCTTGAGCGAGAAGGTGAGGTGCCGGCAGGCGCGCTCCTGCTCCTCGCCTTCGAAGAACCCGACGAACCGCTCCAGCGCGGTGCCCGTGTCGAGCCCCCGCACCGAGGTCACCACGAGATGGCCGGCCTCCGCCGCCTCCAGAGCGAGGGCCGCGGCATCCCGGTCGGTCACCTCGGACAGCACGATGACCTGGGCTCCCTGGTAGAGCGCATCCTCGAGCCCGGCGGCCGCGCTGGGAGTGTCCTGCCCGACCTCACGCTGATGCACCACGGCACGGGCGTGACGGTGGAGGAACTCGATGGGGTCTTCCACCGTGACGATGTGGCAGGCACGAGTCTGGTTGAGCTCGTTGAGTACCGCCGCCATGGTTGTGGACCGCCCCGAGCCGGCGGGACCGTTCACCAGGATGATGCCGGCCCGCTCCTCGAGCACGTCCTCGAACTCTTTCACGAGCCCCAGGTCGGCAAGGGTTGGAACACCGTCGGCGATGGCCCGCAGTACCGCCCCGAAGCTGCCGCGCTGGCTGAAGATAGAGGCACGGAAGCGTGATTTCCCGGGGATCGGGTAGATGAAGCTGGCAGCGCCGCGCTCGCGCAGTCGGGCGGCAGCCTGGGGGGCCGCGCTCAGGAGGTGCAGCACCACCATCTCGGTATGGAACGGCGCCAACCGATCCAACGAGCCCATCTTTACCGGGCGGATCTCGCCGTCGATGCGCACCAGGGGAGGCCGGCCGACGGTGAACACCAGGTCCTCGATCCGGGAGGACACCGAGGCCATCCCGAGAAGCAGCTGGGAAAGATCGAAGCGCAGCATCCGACAAGTATACGGGGGTGGTGTGAGGAGTGCCTACGAATGGGAGAAGACGACAGGAGCGAGAACGGTCCCGCACGCGAGCGCGACGGTGGTGCAGAGTTCCGTGCGGAGCAGGTGCCCTCCGGCGGGAGTGCCGTCCCGAACACTTTTCCCCAACAACCTCCTCGTTTGCAGCGCGCTCCGGGGAAAAGTGTCCGGGGGGGCTCCCACGGCCCTTTGCGCCCGGAGCAGTGGCCCCAAACGACCAGGGAGGCGACTCGGCGCGGGCGCGAAGGGGGCTATGTTACCGCCAGGCAGCTTCTGCCGTCGCCCCCTTCGCGAACGCGCCGACGGGCGTCGGCAAGGCCGACGCCCGGGAGCCGGTGCCGGGAGCATCAGGAGCCGGCACGGGGTCCGGGACCGCGTCCGCGTCCGGGGTTGCCGCGGCGCCCTTGCCCGCGGGATCAGGGCGTCTCCCGGCTCCCTTCCTCCGTGTTCCGGGGCGCTGGGAGGGGCTTCAGCAGCACCAGCCGCGAGGCGCCGCCGGCGAGGTCGCGGACCACCTCCAGGCCCCGGTGCTCGACGGCGACGCGGGCGGGGCACTCGAGGCAGGCGACGGCGTCCGACGCGAGGACGCCGAGCTCGAACGCGAGAGCGAGGGCCTCCAGCCCCTCCTGCCAGCGCTCGAACGGCGGGTCGGCCCAGGCGAGATCGAAGCACTCACCGCGCCGCGCCAGCTCACGCACGGCGCGGCTGGCTGGCATCACGAGCACCACGCTCTGCTGGGCGGCCCCCAGGCTCGCGCGGTTGGCGTCGACCAAGGCGGCCGCGCCGCGATGCCGTTCCACAAAAACGGCGTGGGCGGCGCCGCGGGAGAGGGCCTCGAGCCCTACGGCGCCGGTGCCCGCGAAGAGGTCCAGGACAAAGGCGCCCACCACGCGATCACCCAGCACAGCGAAAGCGCGCTCGCGCAGGGCGTCGGGGGTGGGGCGCAGCGGCATGCCACGGCGCGGGCCGCGCAGCAGGCGCGAACGCCACGCTCCGCCGGTGATCCTCACGGCGTCGACGGCAGCACGCGACGCACGCGCTGGGCCAGCTGCTCGGCAGCCAGGACCTCGATCACCGGCGTGTTGTCGTGCTCGATCACGACGACCCCATCGTCGCGCACCTCCACCACCCGGGCGGTCTCACCACCCCACAGCTCGACACGATCGCCGGGAGCAGGCCGCCAGCTCTCCAACGCCGCCCGCGATGGGCTTGTGTCGCGGAGCACCGACTCGAGATCGTCAAGTGCGGCGTTCAGGCGGGACAGGGCGAGGCGGGTCACGGAGAGCGGCGAGTACTCCACGGTATGGGGAGGACCGGACCCCACACGCAGGGTGAGGGTGGCCCGGTTGTTCGGATCGCTGGGCGGTGGCTCGCGGTCGTCTCCGAGCACCAGCGGCGCATCGCGGGTGAGCGCCGCCAGGTAGCCCACGTACTCCTCGTGCGTGAGCGTGCGGCGGCGGGAGAAGATCGGGTGGCCGTCTTCGCGCTCAGAAAGCACCGCCACGCGGTTGCTGAAGAGGGACAACCGGGTGATGCGCCCGTCCCTGGTGACGACGCGCTCGGCCACAGCGACCGGTGCGGTCACCGGAGTCGGCGTCGGCTCCGGCGCGGCCGCGGCAGCCGAGGCGATCAGAAGCAGAAGCTGCGTCAGCACGGGGCGCCTCCCTGTCCGGCGGCCATCTCCTCACGGGCGGCATTGGCGGCGAACTCGCGGGCTTCGGCGGGCGTCACCTCGCCGTCCACCAGGGCGTCGCGGGTCTTCCTGAGAGCGACGCCCACGTGGGGGCCGGGCGGGACTCCCGCCGCCAGCAGGTCCCTTCCGGCCACCGGCGGTTTGACCCGTACCGACGCCGTCATGGCGTCGGCGAGGCGGCGGCGCACCGCGAGGTCGGCGCGGGCCATGGCCACGAGAGCCGCCTCGGCGGAGTGACGTTCCACGGTGCGGACCACGGCGCTGCGCGCGGTCTCCTCCTGAGCCGTTCGCAGCAGCTCCGCCACCACCGCGGGCAGGCCCGCCAGGAGCTCGCGCCGCGCTCCGGCCAACGCCAGGCGGTCGGCAAGGGCGGCGGCGACCCCGTCATCTGCACACAGCGTGAGCGCGCCCAGGAAGAGGACCAGTGCGTCCACCGGCGGTCCCAGCTCCTCAACCACGTACCAGTTCAGCTGCCCCTCCACCTCGAGCAGGAGGCCGGCAGCTGCGGCGCACCACGTAAGCCCCGGCGTGATCGCCGCGAGGAGCTCGAGGTCCGCCAGCATGCTCAGGGACGGCGCGGGGTGCGGCTCGGCCAGCATCTGCTCCAGCTCGCGGCGCAGACGCTGGCCGGAGAGCCGGGCGAACACGCCCTCCCCCACCGCGGTCGCGATGAGGTGACGGGTGTCGGGAGCGATGGCGAATCCGAGGCGGCGAGCGTAGCGCACGGCGCGGATGGCGCGGGTGGGATCATCGATGAAGGAGAGCGAGTGGAGCACGCGGATCTCGCCGCGCTGCAGGTCTTTCTGGCCCCCGAAGAAGTCCACCAGCTGGCCGTGGCGGGTGCCCGAGATGGCCACGGCAAGGGCGTTGACCGTGAAGTCGCGACGGTAGAGATCCTGGCGGATGAGCGATGTCTCCACCTCGGGGAGGGCGGCGGGCGTACGGTAGAACTCGGTCCGAGCCGAGGCGACGTCCACCCTGTGGCCATCCGGAAGCGTCACGATGGCGGTGAGGAACGGGACGTGTGGATGGCTGGTACCTCCCGCCGCGGCGGCCAGCCGCTCGGCAAAGGCAATCCCGTCGCCCTCCACGACGAGGTCCACGTCCTCGTTGATTCGCGTCAGAAGCAGGTCGCGCACCAGCCCGCCCACCAGGTAGACATCCACCTCCTGGGCGTCGGCCGCTCGGCGGGCGACCCCGATGAGGTCCTGGACCCAGCGCGGCGCAACCTCACGGAGCATCCGTGTCACCGGATGGGTCACCTGGCGAGCGCCCCGCATGCGGTTGTCGAGACCCTCGCCTGCGCTGGACTGCCGCTCGAAGATGCGGCGGAAGAGCTCCATGCGGGTGACGATCCCCATGGGGTGACCGTCCTCCTCCACCACCACGAAGCGGAGGGAGCGCTCGAGGAAGAGGTCGCGGAGCTCGTCCAGTGGGGTCCCACTGTCGACTGTGGGGACGCCGGGCAGCATCACCGCCTCGGCTGGGCGGTCGCCGAGTCCGAGGGCGAGGGCGCGGTCGAGGACCTGACGGGTCAGCAGCCCCACCAGCGCCCCGCTGGCGGCATCCCGGGCGGGCAGGGCGTTGACCCGCAGCTCGTTCATGCGCTCCTTGACCCTGGCAGCGGAGGTGCCGCTGTCGATGGTGAAGATGCGCCGCACGGCGACGTCGGCGGCGGTGGCGGCGGGCGGCAGCTCGCGCTCGAGCACCACCAGCAGCTCTTCGCGCAGCTCCACCGGCATGCGGCCGGAGACCCGTGCCGAGGCGGCCGGAGCATGCCCGCCGCCGCCGAAGTGTTGAGCCACCCGCCCGGCGTGCAGGCCCGGCAGCCGGGAACGCAGGATCAGGTTGACGTGGGGCGGCTGGATCAGGAGGACAACTCCCACCGGGATGTCGAAGGTCTCCATCCAGCGGTGCACCACGTACGCCGCCTCCTCGTGGTAGCGATCGACCTCCACCATTGCCAATGACACCGGCACCCCGTGCACGGTGACCTCCTCGGTGGCGTCCACCAGCCGGTTGAGGAGGTCGAGCTGCTCCGGCTCCAGACCCTTGAGCACCCAGCGCCGGACCAGCTCCAGCGAGCCGCCCCGGTCCATCAGCCACGCCGCCCTGCGGAGGTCCTCGGGGGTGGTCTCGCGGTAGGAGAGACCGCCGGTGTCCTCGTAGATGCCCATGAGCATCAGGGACGCTTCCGCCGGGGAGGGAGGCAGGTCCCGATCGTCCATGAGCGTCGCCAGGATGGTGCAGGTCGCTCCCACCCGCCGGGAGATGATCTCGCGGGCCCCCAGCTGCTCGGGCTCGGTGGCATGGTGGTCGATGAGGGTGACCGGGCACCCGTCGCGCTGGATGAGCTCCCATGCCTCCCCGAGCCGGCGCGGGTTGCGGGTGTCCACCACCACCGCGTGCTCCCAGGTGACGCGGCGTGCTTCGCGCAGACGGACCTCCGGGAACGGCCAGTTGGTGCCGGCCAGGAAGCGCCGCACCGCGAGCTCCTGCGAGCCGGGGAAGAGCACCCGGTGGTCGGGGTACAGGCGCGGCGCGCACACCGCCGCCGCGAAGGCGTCGAAGTCCGCCGCCAGATGGGTCGTGATGACCTTCACGAGCCCATTCTACCGACGCAGAAGAAGAACCCCGCCGCAAGTGCGGCGGGGTTCCCAAAAGACGCCCTCGACGAAGCCTAGAAGGTCACGTCCAGGGTGTACGGCGTCGTCGTGGACGATCCCGAGTAGGGATAGACCTTGACGTACACCGTCATCGAGGACGAGGCCGTGTAGGTGACGTGCTCGGACTGGCCGGTGCCGTTCTGGCCGGTGGCCAGGGTGGAGCCCGAGGCGTTGTAGAACTTGACGTCGTAGTCCTTGCCCGACGGCACCGCCATGTCCAGAGTGAGCGTGTGACCGGCGGCCAGGCTCACCTTGAAGTAGTCGACGTCGGAGCTGGAGCCGATGTAGCCGGTCACGTTCATCGGCGAGCTGGCAATGACGTCGGCCGACGACGTGGTGTTGTTGGACTCCGACTCGTTCATCGAGGTGGAGCCGCCACCCCCGCCGCTGTAGGCGCCCTGCAGGCTCATCCCCGAGAAAGAGGCGTAGCCGTGCAGCATGATGTACCAGGTCCCCGCCTGCGGGTTCGAGACCGTCACGGTCTCGTTGTTACCCGACAGGTACGGCCGGTAGTCGTAGGTCGAGGTGGTGGGCTGTGCGCCGAAGCGCACGTAGAGGTCGCAGTCACCCGAGCCGCTGTAGGTCTTGATCTCCAGGGTGCTCTGGCTGGCCGGGACGACGATCTTGTAGAAGGTGTCGGAGCCCTGCGCGCCCGAGAGGTTGGTTACCGGCACCCCGTTGGAGAGCTCGGTGACGCCGTCGCCCGGGTCCGGCGGCGGCTCACTGTTGCCAACATAGGTGGCCTGCAGCGACATGCCGGAGTAGGCGGCGTAGCCGTGCAGCATGATGTACCAGTCGCCCGAGGTCGGATTGGTCACCGTGACGGTCTCGTTGTTGCCCGACAGGTACGGCCGGTAGTCGTAGGAGCTGGTGGTGGGCTGCGAGCCGCGCTTCACATAGAGGTCACAGTCGCCGCTGCCGCCCCAGATCTTGATCTCCAGGGAGGTCTGGCTGGCGGGTACCGCGATCTTGTAGAACGCGTCCGCGCCCTTGGCGCCGGAGAGGTTGGTTACCGCGACGCCATTGTCGAGAACGATGACGCCGTCGCCCGGATCCGGCGGCGGCTCGCTGCCGCCCGTGTAGGTCGCCGTCAGGGTGAGCCCCGAGTAGCTCGAGTAGGCATTGAGGCCGACGTACCAGTCGCCCGCCGCCGGGCTGGTCACCGTGACGGTCTCGTTGTTGCCGTTGAGGTAGGGGCGGTAGTCGTAGGACGAGCTGGAGGGCTGCGAGCCGCGCTTCACGTAGAGGTCGCAGTCACCCGAACCGCCGGAGATCGCGATCACCAGCGAGTCCTGCCCGGAGGGCACGGCGATCTTGTAGTAGGCCCAGCTGCCGGTGGAACCCGACAGGTTGGTCACCGCCACGCCGTTGGAGAGGTCGGTGACGGTACCGCCACCGCTACCGCCGCCGCCCGGTACACCCACAGCGTCCCAGGTCGCCTGCACCGCGTTCGTCTCGGTGGTCCCGTACAGGTCGGTGGCCGCCTGCGCGGTGGCGTTGCGAGCGCCCTCGAAGTCGGTGGTGGAGGTCATGTAGTTGGCCAGAGCGCGGTAGAAGATCTGCTCCGCCTTGTTGATGCCAACCGCCGGGACGTTCACCGTCGTCTTGTTGCGTGGGTGGGTGCCGCCCTGCGACAGCAGGTAGTAGGCGAGGTTGGCGATGCCCGAGTTGAGGTGCACACCACCGTTGTCCTGGCTGCCGGTGTAGCGCTCGGGGTAGTAGTCGTAGGACTGCCCGTCAGCGGTGGGGTTGTTCATGTAGCGCAGCGCGTCACCCGAGGTGCTCGGCGTGTAGCAGTCCTCACCGATCTTCCAGGTGTTGGAGTTGACGCCACCGTCCACCCAGGCCTCGGCCGAGGCCGCCATGATGTCGGACATGGCCTCGTTGAGGGCACCGGACTCGTACGAGTAGTTGAGGTTGGCGGTGCGCTCGGTGACCGCGTGGGTGAGCTCGTGGGCCACCACGTCGAAGGCCCCGGCAAAGGGCGAGAAGGTCGAACCGTCGCCGTCGCCGTAGACCATCTGGCTGCCGTCCCAGAAGGCGTTGTTGTAGCTCGACGAGTAGTGCACCGTCGAGATCAGCATCGCGCCTGAGTTGTCGTAGGAGTCGCGGTTGTACTTGGTCTTGTAGTAGTTGTACGTGTTGCCGGCGTTGTTGTACGCAGCCATCGCAGTCGCGTCGGAGGACGAGCCGCCCTCGGAGAACATCAGGCTGCCGGGCAGCGAGGTGCCGTAGTTGGCGGTGTAGACCCGGCGGTTGAGAGCCGACCAGATGAGGCTCTGGCGGTCGAGCACGGTGCCGTCGTCGGCGTCGACATAGATGCGCTCGCGGTAGATACCGGCCCGATCGGCCCACTCGGCCTTGAACCGCCATGCCAGGAAGGCGGGCTCGCCGGCGCGCGTGTAGTACACCAGCGAGGGGCTGGTGAGGACGTCGAGGCCCTGCGCCTGGAGACGCTGGACGAAGAACGCCACCGCTTCAGCGCCCTCGATCTCGGGAACCGGCGGCCGGGTGATCCCGGCGCCGAGGTGCCCGTTCAGGGTCTGAACCGCGCCTGTGGAGTCGACGTGGACGTAGATGTCGCCGCCGTCGACCGGCAGGCCCGCGTGGTACTGGAGCAGGCGGATGTGACGCATGCCAAGGTCGTCGCTCTGAACGCCGACCGGGCGCAGCACGTCGCCGGGCTCGAGGTCGAAGACAGGAGCGACCTTCTCCATGTAGACCACCGCCGCGGTGGCGACCTCGCCGCGCGGCAGGGTGCCCAGGTCGCCGTGTACCCAGCTGGGAATGCGGGTCACACCCTCGTAGGACACGCTCTCGACGTTCGGGAAGACAGCCATCCCGTCGCCGGGCGCACGATCGACCGGCTTCATGGCCAGACCGATGCCCGCCACCAGAGAAACGACGAAGACCAAAGCGAAAAGCTTACGCACCACGGGGCCCTCCTCTCGGCATTCAAAAATTAATTGGGGGACAGAATCGAACTGCGGGCAGGCTAGGAGGTGAGCCCGATGGGTGTCAAGCACAAATGACGAGGTTTTACTCTCGTGTGACGGTTCGTGACACTATCGTGACGCGAGCTATGCCTTCGTCATGGACGTGCGTCGCGACGAGGGCTCAGTCCTACGCAGGTCGGGACGCGGCAGAATCTCCGGCCCCGGTGGCGTTGATCTCCATCACACGTCGAAGTACTGCATTCTGATGACCAATACGCATCAATATCGAAGAATATGGACAAATCAGGCGCAAGACGATCACATCGACGAGCTCGAACACAAAAAAGGCCCCGCGGAGAGCAGGGCCTCGGTTCTCAGTCGTGCAATGGCTACTCGCTCGGCTCCCAGCGCACCTTGAGCTGGCGTGCCGCGAGGACCTCATCCACCCTCCGCACCGGCGTGTCGTGGGGAGCCTCCTTGACGATCTCGGGGCTCTCCTCGGCCTCGCGGGCGATGGCCAGCATGGCGGCACAGAAGGCTTCCAGCTCTTCCGGCGCGTGGCTTTCGGTGGGCTCGATCATGAGGGCGCCGTGCACCACCAGCGGGAAGGACATGGTCGGCGGATGGAAGCCATAGTCCATGAGCCGCTTGGCGATGTCGGTGTTGTGCACGCCGTGACGCGCCTGGAGGGTGTCGTCGAAGACCACCTCGTGCATGGTCGGTGCGGTGTAGGGGAGGTGGTAGGCGCCCTGTAGACGCTCGCGCACCACCTTGGCATACAGCACAGCCACCGCCGACATGTCGCGGAGACCGTCGGCCCCCATCCCCCAGAGGTAGGTCAGCGCCCGCACCAGCACCAGGAAGTTGCCGTAGAAGCCGCGTAGCGCGCCGATGGAACGGGGGTCGTCCCAGAGAACACGAAACCGGTCGTTCTCCCGGAGCACCCGCGGCACCGGCAGGTACGGCTCGAGGGCTTCTGATACGGTCACCGGACCGGCGCCCGGCCCGCCACCCCCGTGCGGCGTGGAGAAGGTCTTGTGCAGGTTGATGTGCAGGGCGTCGGCGCCCATCTTCCCCGGCAGCGCTCGCCCCACGAAGGAGTTGAGGTTGGCGCCGTCGAAGTAGAGGAAGCCGCCGCGGGAGTGCACCAGCTCGGCGACCCGATCGATCTGGTGCTCGAACACCCCCAGGGTGTTGGGCACGGTGATCATGATCGCAGCCACCTTGTCGTCCATCACGCCGTCGAGGGCGGCCACGTCGACGGTGCCGTCCTCTGCCGACGGGATCTCCCTCGTTTCGAAGCCGGCGAAGACCGCAGAGGCCGGGTTGGTGCCGTGGGCGGAGTCCGGGATGAGCACGATGGGCCGGTCTTCGCCGCGCGCCTCAAGCGCCTTCTTGATCATCAGCATGCCGGCGAGTTCGCCGTGGGCGCCCGCCGCCGGCTGCAGGGTGACGCCCGGCATTCCGGTGACGGTCTTGAGCACCTCACCCAGCTCCCACATGAGGCGCAGCGCCCCCTGCACCTGCGCCTCGGGCTGGAGGGGATGGACATCCGCGAACCCGGCCATGCGGCTTACCTGCTCGTTGAGGCGCGGGTTGTACTTCATGGTGCAGGAACCGAGCGGGTAAAGCCCCTCGTCGACGGCGTAGTTGAGCTGGCTCAGGCGATGGAAGTGGACCACCACCTCGGGCTCGGGTAGATCCGGCGCCACCTTCGACGGTCCCCGGAGCAGCGCCGCCGGCAGAACCTCGGCCGGATCGACATCAGGCACATCGAGGGCCGGGATCCGGAAGATCGCTCGCCGCGTACGCCCCGGGTTGCGCTCGAAGTAGAGCGGCTCGTCACGAACGCTTCGATGCTTCATGCGAGCCTCCCCAGGGCGTCCACCAGGGCTTCGAGGTCGCTGGCGGGATTGCGCTCGGTCACCGCCACGAGGATGCCATCGGGCCAACCGCCCCCCCACAGGCACGATGGAACGCCGGCAAGGAGACCCTCTCCGGCCAGACGATCCACGGCCTCCCGGCCCGGGTGCGGGCCGACCAGGAGGACCTCGTTGAACGTCGGCGCACCGGGGTAGGCCAGGCGCCACGGGCTCTGCGCCTCACCGAGCCGGCGCTTGAGCTCCTCGGTCCGGGCCAGGCACGAGCGGGCCACCTTGGTCAGGCCGGTGGGGCCGAGCAGCTCGAGCCACACTGTGGCGGCCAGCGCCACCAGTCCGTGGTTGGTGCAGATGTTGGAGGTCGCCTTGGCCCGCCGAATGTGCTGCTCCCGGGTGGAGAGCGTGAGGCAGTACGCACGGCGGCCGTCGGCGTCCACCGTCTCGCCCACCAGGCGGCCCGGCATCTGCCGCATGTGCTCGCGCCGGCAGGCGAAGAAACCGAGATGGGGGCCGCCGAAGCCGGGCGGCACCCCGAACGCCTGCGCCTCGCCGCACACCACGTCGAAGCCGAAGGCGCCGCCGCCGGCCAGCAGGCCGAAGGAGACCGCCTCGGCCACCACCTCCACGGCCAACGCGCCGACACCGTGCGCCGCCTCCGCCACCGCCGGCAGGTCCTCGACGGTTCCGACGAAGTTGGGTGACTGCACGGCGATGCAGCAGGCGTCGGAAGCCGCCGCGGCCAGGGCCGCCGGCTCGCTGCGTCCGTCGGGCCCCAGCGGAACAGTTACCACCTCGAGGCCCAGGGGGCGGGCGTAGGCGTCCAGGACACGCCGGTACACTGGATGCACCGCCTCCGACACCACCACCCGGTCACGCTTGCCGCGCAGCACCCGGTGGCACAGGAGGATCGCCTCGACCAGGGCGGTGGCGCCGTCGTACAGAGAGGCGTTGGCCACGTCGAGCCCGGTGAGCTGGCAGATGAGCGTCTGAAACTCGAAGATGACCTGCAACGTGCCCTGGGAGATTTCGGGCTGGTAGGGGGTGTACGAGGTGAAGAACTCCGCCCGCTGCAGGACGCCGTCCACCGCCGTGGGCTGCACGTGGCGGTAGACCCCGGCGCCCAGGAAGGAAGGACGGCTGCCCAGGGTCACGTTGGCCCCGGCCAGCTCGGCCATGCCCGCCAGCACCGCGCTCTCGTCACGACCGTCGGAGAGGTCGAGCCGGTCCACCTTCACCCCGGCGGGCACGGATGCGAAGAGATCCTCCTCGGAGGCGAGCCCCAGCTCGTCCCGCAGACGCCGGCGATCCTCGGGGCCGGCTCCGATCCACGGATGCATCAGGCGCTCTCCTCGGCCAGTAGTTCCTCGTACTGCTCCGGGGAGAGCAGGTCACCCTCGGCCCCGGAAGGCTTGATCCGTAGCAGCCAGCCGTCGCCGTAGGGATCCTCGTTGACCAGGTTGGGCTCGTCCTCGAGGCGCTCGTTCACGGCCACGACCTCACCGGCCACGGGCGCGAAGAACTCCGACACGGCCTTGACCGACTCGAGGGTACCGAGCTCCTCGCCCCCGTCGACCACGCGGCCGACCTCGGGGAGCTCCACGTAGACCACCTCGCCGAGCTGATCCTGGGCGTACTGGCTGATTCCCACAACCACGTGCTCCTCGTCCTCACGACGGGTCCACTCGTGGGTCCTGGAGTAGAGAAGATCGCTGGGTACCGACATGGATGCCTCCTTCGTGGCACCGCGCCTCGGCGGTGGAGGCGCGCATTGTAGAGCAACCTGATCCGGGTCCTCAACGCGGCGCCCGGCCGCGAGTTAGGCCTTCTTCTTGCGCGAGT
This sequence comes from uncultured Acidobacteriota bacterium, assembly GCA_963844845.1. Taxonomy (GTDB): domain Bacteria; phylum Acidobacteriota; class Thermoanaerobaculia; order Thermoanaerobaculales; family Sulfomarinibacteraceae; genus CAWJPW01. Next base: position 185,683 of record CAWJPW010000003.1, on the reverse strand, counting down.
AGAACGGCAGCGGCACCACCTTCGCCCGCGCCGTCCGCCCGCGGATCTCCACCAGCAACTCGTGGCCCTCCTCGGCGGCCTCCACCGGCAGGTAGGTCATGCCGATGGCGCGGCCGAGGGTGGGCGAGTGCGTCCCCGAGGTCACCACGCCCACCGGCTCACCCTCCCTCTCGAGGAGCACCGGGTAGCCGTGCCGGGCGATGCCGCGGTCCACCATCTCGAACCCCACCAGCCGCCGCTCGACGCCCTCTTCGGTCTGCTGCTCCAGCTCGTCGCGACCGAGGAAGTCGCCCTTCGTCTCGAGCTTGACGATCCAGCCGAGGCCCGCCTCGAGCGGCGTGGTCGTGTGGTCGATGTCGTTGCCGTACAGTGGCATTCCCGCCTCGAGACGAAGGGTGTCACGGGCGCCGAGGCCGGCGGGGATCACGCCCTTGGGCGCGCCCTCGCCGAGGATTGCCCGCCACACGCCGGCGGCGTCGGCGGGCGGCACGTAGACCTCGAAGCCGTCCTCGCCGGTGTAGCCCGTGCGGGCGATGATCCCCCTGGCTCCGGCCACCTCGCCCCACACGAAGCGGTAGTACCTGATGGTGTTGAGGTCGAGCGAGGCGAGGGGCTGCAAAACCTCGAGCGCCACCGGCCCCTGCAGCGCCAGCTGTGCCCACGCCGCCGAGGCATCCTCCACCTCGACGCCGTCCTCGTCGGCGGCGATCACGGTGAGGTAGTCGACGTCCTTGGCGGTGTTGGCAGCGTTCACCACCAGCAGGTACTCGTCGTCGGCCATCTTGTGGACCAGCATGTCGTCCACGAAGGTGCCCTGGGGGTACATGAGGCCGGTGTACTGGGCGCGACCCACAACCATCTTCTGGTGGTCGTTGCACGAGATCTTCTGCACGAAGTCCAGAGCGCGAGGACCGCGCACGAAGACCTCGCCCATGTGGGAGACGTCGAACAGGCCGGCACGCGTACGCACCGCAGTGTGCTCATCTGCAAGGCCTGAGTACTGAACCGGCATCTCGAAACCGGCGAACTCCACCATTCGGCCGCCGGCAGCGACGTGCTCCTCATACAGCGGGGTGCGCCGCGGATTGCCAGTCGATTCCATGCTCCACCTCCCTCCCTGCGGGCCTCGTGAAGACTAGCACTAACTTTCTCAGGGACCAATGCGCGATACCCACTGAACCCCAGCGAAGCTGCCCGGGAAGCCGCCAGGAGAAGGCAGCTCAGAGAGCCGGTCGAGAACATCCCTGCGCGGGCGTGTACACGCCGCCGGAGCCCGCCGGCCGCTTCGTGCGAGCTGAGGCGGCTTCGGCGCGCGGCATGGGAATGCTGGCAGGAGGTTCTGCTGGCACCGGCTCCCGGACGGCGGCTGCGCCGCCCTCGGGCCCTTGGCGCGCGCGGGTCTGCCCGATTATCTGCTCCGACCGCGGATCAACCAGCCAGGGCGGCGCTTCCCGCGGCGCCGCCGCCTGCGACGTAGCGCTGCTACGTCTCGGCGACGCCTTGGTCGAATCGCCAGCCTGACAGGAGGTTCTGCTGGCACCGGCTTCCGGACGGCGGCTGCGCCGCCGCCCGTCGGCGCGGTCCCGAGAGCGGCAACAGCGTGCGCCGGCGCACGGCAGCCAGGCCGCCCTCGGGCCCTCAGCGCCGAGTCGCCTGCCTGGTTGGTCGGGGCCACCGCTGCCAGCGCGAAGGGCCGTGAGTGCCCCCCCGAACACTGTTTCCGCCATCGCGCTCCAGATGAGGAGGCGCTTCCGGAAAAGTGTTCGGGACGGCACGTCCGCCGGAGGGCCTGTGCTCCGAGGCGGTGCCGGGCTTCCCTCCGCTGATCGGCGAAAGCCTACAGACACGACGTTCTCCGCATCGATGCGATGGGATCACCAGTGCTTCCGGAACGCCTTTCCTTACGCGCTCGGGGCGCAGGGCTCGCCGCCGCGGCGGAAGCCGCGGCCGGGCGTGCCTCGGCGGCATCCGAGGCCCACGGTGGGCGGGCCGATGCCGGCCGGGGCTACGCCTGGAACAGCCGCCCCAGCATCTCCTTCGCCTGCTGAAGGTCGTCGGAGGGGTTCTCCACCTGTGACAGCAGGTAGCGGTAGGCCTCGGCGAGGCGCTCGTGGTCACCCTCGCGGACCAGCGCCACCAGCTGCTCGAGCGCCCCGCGCGACCCGTCCTCGAGCGCGCCGCGGCCGAGCTCGCGTTCGAGGAGGACGCGCACCAGCGAAAGCACCTCGCCACGCTGCTGCTGCCGTTCGCGGCCGAGCTCATCCTCGCCGTCGGGGGCCACGAACGGCTCATCGTCACCCTGCGGCAGCCAGCTGGCGCTGCCGCGGCGCTGCTCCTCACCCAATCCCTGGGGCAGCTGACGGAGCTGGCGGCTGAAGCGCCCGAGCATGAGATAGAGCTCCTTCTGCGACGCGAAGTTACCCACCAGCCGCGCGTTGCGGTCGAGCTCCAGGCTCTCGGACTCCTGGAGCATGATGTAGGCCTGGGCGCCGCGCTCGAGAATGATCTTCTTGGCCTTGACCCGCCACGCGGTGAGCTCGCCGGCGATGAAGCAGGAGTCCGCCGCCTGAATGGAGACGGCCTCCACCTGCACCGTGGGGTCGATACGCACCGAGCCGCGGGCCGACTCGATGATCGAGTAGGTCCCGGAGTTCTGGATCACGAGGTTCCCCGGCGTGCGGATCGACAGCTGCCCCTGCTGGTTGACGCCGATCTCGGCGCCCGCCGGGATGATCATCGTCGGGAAGTTGCGCTCCTCGTCCATCACTCACCTCATGGCCACGATCGAGGGCAGCGGGTCGAACTCGGGAGGCGGTGCGGTCCGGCTCGCCGCCAGCAGGGCCTCCTGCCCGCTCCACTGGTAGTTGAGGATGTAGATCCGCGGGTCGGTGGGCACCGGCTCGCCGCCGCCCTCGTCGCGCCGCCGCACCTCGTAGTGGAGGTGCGGCGAGGTGCTCCAGCCGGTGCTCCCCACCGTGCCGATCTCGGCGCCGCGCTTGACCCGCTGGTCGCGCCGCACGTTGATACTCTCCAGGTGGGCGTAGATGGTGATGAAGCGGTGGCCATGGGCCAACACCACGACGTTGCCGTAGCGCCACCAGCGCACGTTGCGACGCAGCGGGAAGCGCCCAGCGAAGACCACGCGGCCGTCACCGGCGGCGCTCACCGGCGTGCCCTCGCGGGCGGCGAGGTCGATGCCGGCGTGGAAGTCCGGACCGCCCGTGAACGGCGAGGTACGGTGCCCGAACGGCGAGGTGAGCACGAAGCTGCCCACCGGTAGCGGGCATATGGACGGCACCACCCGCGTCAGCTCCTGGTTCTCCCGGGCGAAGCGGGCGAGCTCGTCGGCCAGGGTCAGCAACGCCTTGGTCTCGGTCTCCAGCCGCCCGGCCCGGCGCAGCGCCACTGTCGCTTCCAGCACCGTGAGGTTGGCACGCACCGGGTCGGGGAAGCCGCCGAGCCCCCGCTCCTCCTGCTCGGCGCCGAGGATCAGTCCCATCTGCCGCTGCCGAGCCCGCGCCAGATCGGTGCGCGCCTGCAGCCGCCCGAGATCGGCCTGGCGTTGGGCCATGATCTCGCGCTGCAGCCGGTGCTGGTGACGGGCCGAGTGGAGGTCCGAGGCGAGCAACAGCGAGCGCACGCCCAGGGGCGAGAGCGCCAACCCCAGCAGCAACACCACCGCGGCAGCTGCCAGCCCCGCCACCACCCAGCGCGCGCCGCGCCGGGAGAGGAAGAGGTACCGCACCTTCTTGCGGATGTCGGCCGGATGGAACTGGATCTCGTACATTCGCCCCCGCGAGGTCACTCTACCATGGGACAAAAAACGGGCCCGCGCCGAGGCGCGGGCCCGTTGCTCAGTTGAGGTTGACGATCAGAACTCGAGCCGCAGACCGAGCTCGTAACGACGGGGGTTCTGCCAATCGAGAGGCGTGCCCACCGGGGTGTTCGTGAGGGCGGTCGACTGGAACGAGACGGGCCGCTCGTTGGAGAAGGCGTTGATGATGGTGAAGATAGCCTCGAGGGAAATGTCACGAACCTTGAAGGCCTTGGAGGCCTGCAGGTCGAGCTGGTAGTTGCTGTTGGTGGTGGCGGCACCCCGCGGCGTCACGTTGAGGGTGTAGCCGCCGCCGGGGTAGCAGTAGTCCACCCACGCCGGGTCGATACCCGCAGCCGCGAGCTCGTCGGGGGAGGCACTCTGCACGTCACCGCAGTCCGCCGTCACGGTGTAGTGACCGGGCGAGGACCAGAAGGCGTCGAAGCCCACGGTGATGTCGTAGGGGAGCAGGAAGTAGCCGTTCATCTTGATGCGGTGGCGGCGGTGGTCGGAGGTGAAGCCGTACATGTGGAAGAAGTCAATGGGGTACACGTCATAGCCGCCGGTGGCGTAGCCGTAGGTGGCGTCGGCCTCGGTGTTGCCCTGCGACTTGGACCAGGTGTAGCTGGCGATGATGTGGAACCAGTCGCGCGCCCGCGACTCGAACTTCACCACGTAGGCGCGGTAGTCGCGCTTGAGGCCGGGGAGGTTGCCGAGCACGAAGGTGGAGCAGTTGTCGAGGTTGGTCCAGGTGCTCGGGTCGTCCAACGAGGCCGGAGTGCCGTCGCCCCAGGTCCAGCTGTTGTCGTTGCAGGTGTCCTCGAGGAGGTCCTTGGAGTTCTTGTTGATGTAGTTCACCTCGATGGAGGTGTTCGTGAAGAGCTCGGTCTCGTAGCCGAGGATGAACTCGTCGGCGTAGGGGGCGTTGATGGAGCCCACACCCAGGGTATCCCAGGTCTGCGCAGGCTCGTAGCCGTACGCGTCGTAGGGGAAGTACATGTGGTCGTAGCCGTACTGGTCGGTGTAGGTGTAGGGGTCGCCGAACGCCGAGGTGAGGAAGTCGGGGTCGCAGTAGCCCGCGTTGCACCAGTACTCGTAGCCGATGTAGCGCGCGGTGCCCTGGGCCAGCCCGCTGACGAAGTTGGGAATGGTCAGCGCGGTGGGGTGCATGAAGCGGCCCCAGTTGGCGCGCACCACGTGCTTACCGTTGCCCGTCACGTCCCATGCGACGCCGAGGCGGGGCTGCACCTTGCCCATGTCGGCGACCTGGTCGCCAAAGTTGTTGTCGAAGGCCACGGTGTCGTAGCGGATGCCGGGCTTGATGGTGATGTTGGGGGTTGGCCGCCACGCGTCCTGGATGAAGGCGGTCCACAGCTTGCCCTCGCTCTTCTTCGCGAGGCGGGCGTTCTCGAAGGGGTAGCCCTGATACATGATGTAGTCGGTGATCCCGTCGCCGTTGCCGTCGTAGGTGTCAGGGACACCGTCGAAGGTGTAGTCCGCCTGCCAGTCGTAGAACGAGCGGTCACCGGTACGGAAGTTGCGGGACGAGAAGTTGATCTTATTGTACTCGACGCCGCCCTTGAACTCGTGCGAGCCGGCAAGGTCGTCGATGAAGTAGGTGAGGCTGCCCCGCGCCGTGTCACGGTCGCGCGTGGAGTACTGCGCGTTCATGTAATTCTCTGTGTAGAGCTGGGTGTCGTAGTTGTAGTGCCCGGGCATCTCGATGGAGCCGTTCTCGGGGTACGAGTCGAGGCTCGACCGGTTGATGCCCACCGCGCCGGTGAACAGCATGTTGTCGGACAGCACCGAGTCGAGCTCGGCCTGGTAGATGTTGCCGCCCTGGGTCTGGAAGCGGTCGGCCTCGGGCTTGCGGTAGACGCTGGTCGACGCGTAGTCGATGTCCGCGGGATCGCCCGAGAACTTGAAGACCACGCGGTTGGCGTCGGTTGCCTGCCAGGTGGCCTTGCCGATGTAGTTCCAGCCCTCGTACTTGCGGGTGCCGGGCTGGAACCAGAACGACTCGGGGAGCCCGAGGCTGTCGGAGAACGGCGGGGTCGCCTTGGAGACCACGTTCTCGGCCGAGACGAAGAACCACACCTTGTCGCGGATGATCGGGCCGCCGAGGGTGGCGGAGATGTCGCGCAGCGACGAGATGTTGTTGTTCGGGTCGTAGTGGTCGCCGGACTCCGCGAAGCTCTCATCGCGGTAGCGCATGTCGAGGGTGCCGGAGAACTCGTTGCCGCCCGACTTGGTCACCAGGTTGACGATGCCGCCGGTGGCCTGACCGAACTCCGCCTCGAAGCCGCCGGTGAGGAAGTTGACCTCCTGGATGGCGTCGTAGTTGAAGTTGGTGCCGAAGGTGGCGGTCACCGGGTCGGTGGTGGTGAGGCCGTCGACCAGGTAGTTGTTCTCGGTGAAGGTCGAACCGTACACGTTGACGTTGCCGGAGCCGGCGACGCCCGCGGCCTGCCCGATGATGGACAGGTAGTCACGGCCGCCCATGCCGATGGCGGCGTTCTGCAGGTAGGTCTCGTCGAAGACCTGGCCGGTGTCCACCTGGGAGGTGTCCACCACCGGCGCCTCGGCGACCACCTGGATCTCCTCGGCAAACTGCGAGAGCACCATCTGGATCCGCACCTCGGTGGTGCGGGAGATGTTCACCCGCGCCTGCATCGCGGCGGGCGTGAACCCGGGCAGCGCGGTGGCAATGTCGTACATGCCCGGAGGCAGCAGGTTGAAGGCAAAGCCACCCTCGGCTCCGGTGACGGCGGTCTGCGCACCACCGATGAGATTGTCGGAGCTGATGGTGACGGTCACACCGGGAAGGGCTTTCCCCTCGTTGTCGCTGATCTGGCCGGTGAGGCGACCGCTGGTCACCTGGGCCGACGCGACCCCGGCGGTCAGCAACGCCAAGGCGCAAACGAAAACAGTCAATCGACGCATCGTGATACCTCCTTATGAACCCCTATGAAAATCTCGAGACAGGACGCACTCGATGTGGACCCTCCAAGCCCCCCACGAGTGTGGTCAATTATCTACCGGCACGAGCACGGAAAGTCAAGTGCTCCCTGGATGAGAACCGGGCTCGTTAGGTGTTTCAAACGTCCCCGGCTGGGCATGGCCGAGACGAAAGAGCCGCTCGTCGACCTCGCCGATGAGACGATGCATGCGGCGGTCCTCCAACAGCCCCTCGGCCCAGGCGTGGCGGATGGCCTCCTTCTCGACGACGCCAAGCTGCCTCCGTAGCACCTGAGCCTCCTCGCGGTCGAGCCGCTCCCGGGCCACCGAGAGAGCTTCCTCGCGCGCCTCGATGGCCCGCCGCCGCTCCGCCAGCTCGCCCTCGAGCTCGGCGAACACCGCATCCGAGACCGCCTCGCGCTCGTGCTGCCGGTGCAGGTAGGCGGCAGCCGCGTGCAACGCCCGCAGTCGTGCCCGCAGCAGCTCCACCTCGCCCCGCTCGCCGCGCCGGCCCAGCCCGACCCAGCGCAGCAGCGGCGCGGTGAGGGGCGCCTGCACGAGGATGGTCAGGAGGGAGACCCCGAAGACCAGATCGATCACCGCGGCACGCCCGGCCAGCGCTGCCGGCACCGAGAGGGCCAGCACCATGGCCACGCCACCGCGCAGCCCACCCCAGGTGAGGACCCAGAAGGACCCGCGGCCGGGCAGGGCCCGGCGGGTGATGAAAGGGATCACCGCCACGAAGAGCCCGCGAGCGACCAGCAGAGAGAGCCACAGCACCAGAATCGGCACCGCCCTCTGGAGCAACCGCGCCGGTGTGATCTCCAGTCCGATGAGGAGGAACACCACCGAGTTGGCGACGAACGCGGCGTACTCCCAGAAGGAGGTCACCGCCACCCGGGTGGTGGGCGACATGCCGTAGCGTGCGCCGAAGTTACCGGACAGCGTTCCCGCCACCAGGCAGGCGATGACTCCCGACGCGTGCGCCAGATCGGCCACCACGAAGCTACCGAATGCCGCCACCGTGGTGAGGGTGATCTCGATGAGATGGTCGTCCACCTGGGCCACGAGCCACGACAGGGCAAAACCGACACCGCCCCCGATCACGACCGCACCGGCCACCTCCCAGGTGAGGAAGCGCAGCACCCAGGCGGTGCTCAGGCCGCCGGTCTGGGGACCCACACCCAGCGCCACGAGCACCACCCCGAAGGCGACGATGGCGATGCCGTCGTTGAGGAGGCTCTCCCCCTCCATGACGATGGCGAGGTCGCGGGGCGCACCGACCTCGCGCAGCACGGCCAGCACGCCCACCGGATCGGTGGCGGCGAGGATCGTGGTGGTCACCAGCAGCACCTGCCAGGTGAGCGGCACGCCGAGAACGTGGAGGCCGGCCCAGGCCAGCCCCAGCGAGAGGATGATGCCCGCCAGCACTCCCGGAACGGCCAGGGCGACGATGGCGCGCCAGCTCTCCACGAAGTGTCGCAGCTCGAGGTGGAAGGCCGCCTCGAAGACCAACACCGGCAGGAGCACCAGGAAGAGGAGCTCGGGCGTGAGGTGAAGTCCGATCTCGAGGCCCGGCGCCGTCTCCTGGCGCACCGCCGCGATGGCGAGGCCGGTGAGCACCAGCGACACGGTGTACGGCAGGCGCAGTCGGCGGGCGATCATGCCGACGACGCTGGCCACCAGCAGGGCCGCCATCACCGTGAGCTCGAGGGTCGCCTCCATTCAGCCCTCTACACCGACCTGAGGGCCTTGACCGGGTCGAGCCGGGCCGCCCGCCAGGCCGGCCACGCCGCCGCGCCCAGCACCAGGACCACGCCTACGCCCACCACCCCCAGCACGTGCAGGGGCGCCACCACCAGAGGAATGTGATCAACCATGTAAACCCGTGCCAGGCCCTCGGGGAAGCGAATCACCCGGAACGCCGACAGCAGCGCGCTGGCGCCCCACCCCAGCGCAACGCCCACCAGCACACCGAGCCAGCCCAACGAAGCCCCGAACAACACCAGGACGCGGCGCAGCGTCGCCGGTGGCGCGCCGAGAGCCTGCAGCATCCCGCTGGTGCGGCGCTTCTCGATGGCGAGGACGACCAGCGCCGAGCTCACCTGGAAGGAAGCCACCGCCACCACCAGGGCGAGCACCAGGAAGAGGGAGAGGGTCTGCCAGCGCAGCGCGGCGAACAGCGAGCGGTTCATCTCGCGCCAGTCGGTGATGAGGTAGCCCGGCGCCGCCGCCTCCACCCCAGGACGCACGGCGTCCACCGCCAGCGGGTCGTCGAGCTCGACCTCGACACCGCTGGCGCCGGTACCTGGCAGGGCGCCGATGAGGGCTGGCAGCGGAACCACGATCCAGCGCTCGTCAAACTCGGCGAAGGCGAGGGTGAAGGTCCCCAGCACCTCGAGGTCGAGGGCCGGCGACGACCACGAGCCCTCGCTCGGCGGCAGCATCACCGCGAGGCGCTGCCCCGCCTCCAGGCGCAGGGCACGGGCGAGCCCCCGGCCCGCCACCGCTACCAGCCGCCTGCCGTCATCCGGCCAGCTCGGCACACCGGTGTAGGCGGGCGGCGCGGTCACCGCCTTGAGAACCACCGGCAAGGGGTTGGCGGGCTCCGCGGGGTCGCGCGCCAGCGCGTTCACGTAGGTGACGGGCCCGGCCGCGGCCACTCCGTCGACCCGGGCCACCCGCGCGGCCACCTCCTCGGCACGCGCCAGGGGAACCGGTTCCGGGGCGAAGGCAACCATGTGGGCATTGCCCTGTTGCAGCGCGCCGGCGATGGTGTCGGCGTAGCCGCGCATGAGGGCGAGGGTCACCACCATCGCCGCGGTGGCCAGCGCCACGCCGCTGAGGGCGGCCAGGGCCGTCCCGCGCAGGAGGGCGCTGCGGCGCCGCGTCAAGAAGCGCAGGGCGAGCTCCAGCTCCAGGCGCATGTGCGGAGTCTACACGAGGCATTCCGACCTGCGACGCCGCAGATTTTTCTATTGACGCCTTGAATCCCCCCAGCTAGCATGACTGCAACTGTTTTCATGTGAGGAAGGAGGTTCGATGTGGGAGCCATGAGTCGTACCAAGCTGCTCGCCGCGGTCGCACTGCTCCTGGTGCCGTCCCTTGGCTGGGGGGCGGGCTTCGCCTTGTTCGAGCACGGCAATCGCGCCATGGCCATGGGGGGTGCGTTCACCGCCGTGGCTGACGACCCGTCCGCCATCTACTGGAACCCGGCTGGTCTCGCATTCCAGCAGGACAAGGGCATCCAGGTGATGACGGGGGCCACATTCATCATGCCGAGCCAGGACTTCTACGGCGAGTCGCCGTATCCCGGCGACGGCTACGCCGCCACCCAGAACGATCAGGTGTTCTTCCCCCCGCACTTCTACATGGTCTACCCGATCAACGACCGCCTCACCTTCGGCTTCGGTGTCCTGACCCCCTTCGGCCTCGGCACCTGGTGGGAGGATGACTTCGCCGGACGCTACATTTCCAAGCGCGTCGACCTGAAGCTCTTCGACTTCACACCGAACCTGGCGATCAAGGTCAGCGACAACGTGGCCGTCTCGGTGGGCGTCGACTACGCGATCGGCCAGATCGACCTCACCAAGACCCTCGGCCTGGTCAACCCCTACACCCAGCGCCTCACCGACGTGGGCCAGGTGCACCTCTACACCGACGGCACCGGCAACGACGCGTTCGGCTGGAACGCCGGCATGCTCCTGAAGTTCGAGCACGGTTTCTCCGCCGGCATGGTGTACCGCTCGAAGATAAAGATCGACTACAGCGGCGAGGGCTCGTTCACGCAGTACCCCACCGGGTACGCGGACTACGACGCCGTCATCGCCAGCCAGATTCCGTTCGGTACGCCCACTCCCATCACCACCAGCATCGACTTCCCCGACTTCTTCAGCCTCGGCTTCGCCTGGGCCAACGAGGATTGGACGGTCTCGGTGCAGACGGGATGGATGGGCTGGCAGAGCTTCCAGGAGCTGCCCATCAACTTCACCGAGCACCCGGAGCTCTCCACCGCAGTCGAGGAGTACTACCGCAACGTCTCCCAGGGTCGCTTGGGCGTCGAGTACCGCATGGACGAGTCCTGGGCCTTCCGCGGCGGCTACCTGTACGACCAGACACCGCAGCCCGCCGACTCCATGTCGCCGCTGCTGGGTGACGGTGACCGTCAGGGGCTCTCCCTCGGCTTCGGCTACAAGCATGACAACTGGTGGGTCGACGTGGGCGACCTCTATCTCTGGATCAAGAGCCGGTCCACCCATGGCCGGTCCCTGGACGGGTACGAGGGCCGTTACGACGGTACCGCGAACCTGTTCGGCGTGACCTTCGGCATGAGCTTCTGAAAGGGGGGATCCGCATGAAGAAGCTACTTTGCTGTCTCGGTGTGGTCGCCGTCCTTGCGGCACTGCCCGCCGGGGCCGTTGACATGACCCGTTACGTCGCCCTCGGCGACTCACTCACCGCCGGCTTCTCCTCCGGCGGACTCATGAACTTCTACCAGGAACGCTCGTACCCCGCGCTGTTGGCCGAGCAGGGCGGCGCCCCCGACTTCCAGCTGCCGCTGGTGTCGGAGCCGGGCATTCCCGCGCTGACCGTGCTGGCACAGCTGGCGCCGGGGCCAGTACTGGTCCCCGCCGCCGGTCAGGGCTCGCCCCTCAACGCCACCCTGGCACGCCCCTACAACGACCTCGGCGTGCCCGGATCGGACCTCTACGACACGCTGTTCACCACCGGTGACATCACCAAGCTGCTCACCGGCAACATCGACCCTGACACGCTCATGTACGACCTGGTGCTGCGCGACGGGCAGCACACCGCGCTGGAGCAGGCCATCGGCCTCGATCCCACCCTCGTCACGGTGTGGATCGGCAACAATGACATCCTCGGAGCGGCGGTGTACGGCACCCCCGTCGAGGGCGTCACCATGACCCCGGTGGCCACGTTCAGCCAGCTCTACCAGACCCTCGCCGGCGCCCTGGCGGCCAACACCTCGGCCGACATGGTCTTCTTCGACCTCCCCAACGTGACGGCGATCCCGTTCGTCACCACCATCAAGCCCTACCTGACGCTGCCCGACGGCAGCCACGTACCGCTCATCGGCTCCAAGGGCCCACTGCCCGAGGATGCCTTCGTCACCCTCTACGCCTCCGGGCTGCTGGCGCAAGGCATCGGCGTTCCCACCGCTCTCGGTGGCACCGGTCTGCCGCTCCCTGAGGACCTGCAGATCACCGCAGCGGGCATCCAGCCCGGCGTGGTGCTGCGGGCCGACGAGGTCGCGGTCATCCAGGACCGGGTCGCCGCCTTCAATCAGATCATCCAGGAGAATGCCGCAGCCGTGGGAGCCAAGGTGCTCGACATCAACGGCATCTTCAGCCGCCTCGCGGCCGGCGACCTCTGGGTGATGGGCGGCATCCAGCTCTCCACCGACTTCCTCACCGGGGGCGTCTTCGGCTACGACGGCGTGCACCCGAACCACATCGGCTACGGTCTCGTCACCACCGAACTCATCAACCTCCTCAACCAGGACGGGCGTACCGGCGAGGCCATCCCCCAGGTGGACATGAGCCGCCTGCTATACGAGGGCTCCCCGCAGCTGGCGGTGGCCAGCGCCGCCAACGTCGTGTTCAGCAAGGACAGCATGGAGCAGCTGGAGCGCTGCTTCCCGCTGCACGTGCGCTCCTTCGTCGAGCAGCGGCCTGTCCTCACCGTCCCCGTCGGCAGGCACGAACTGAGCTCGAACCTCAGATAGCCCTGCCCATGACTGTGCGCGAGGCCCGGGCGAAACCGCCCGGGCCTCTTCTTATTCCCCGGCGACTGTGACCCCCGCCACGCCTGCCGGCCCGCTGAGCGGGTAGTATGATTGCCCCGACAACAGATCAGTCAAGGAGGTCCCTCATGCGTCGCCTCGCCGCAACCATCGCCGTTCTCCTGCTCCCCGCCGCGGTCGCGCTGGGGCAGGTGTGCAACCCGTTCGTGATCGACACCGTGACGAGTCCCGGCAGCCTGGCCGATGTCGCAATCGACGGCACCACAGCGTACGTTGCCGGCGGTAATGCCGGCATCGTAGCGATTGACGTCTCCAACCCAGCCGATCTTGCCGTCTTGAGGACGACCGCCACCGGCGGGCAGGCCAGGGGGCTGGCCTTCGACTACTTCTCGGGGCTTCTGGTGGTCGCCAACGGAAGCGCCGGCGTTACCTCCTACAGCGTCTCCAGCGGAGGCGTCGCGACGCAGATCGGATCCCTCTCCCTCGGGCAGACGACCGTGTCGGTGACCGGCTCGGGCACCCGGTACCTCGTCGGCACCCAGGAGGGGACCCTGTACGTCATCAGCGCCTCCACCGGAGCGGCCCCCGAGGTCCGCGGCTCGGTGAGCCTCGGCGGTGCGGTAGTGGACATCGCCCAGTCGGGTCAGAGAGCATACTGCGCCCTCGCCTCCGGTGCCGTCGCCATCGTGGATTATGCCGATTCCGCCAATCCCAGCCTCGTGACCTCCATCGACCTGACCGGTGAGGTGACGAGTGTCGCTGTGGACGGCCAGAAGGTCTACTGCGGCGTCGTGGGCCGGGGGCTCGTGGTGGTCGCGCTCTCCGGCAACACCGGCACCGAGGCGGGCAGCCTGCCGCTGTCGGCGCCACCCGCGGCGATCCTCTCCGCCGCCGGGCGCATCTTCCTCGCCGGGCCTCAGCTCGGGCTCGTCGTCGCGGACGATACGCTGGGAAGCCCCGTCCAGATCGGAGAGATGGATCTGGCCGGCGCCCACGGATTCGAGCTCGCCGGTGACACCCTCTACGTGGGGCGATCCGCACAGGGCTTCAGCACGATGGACGTTGGGGACTGCTCGTCGGCCGGCGGACAGGCGGTGACCCGCTTCATCCCGGCGGCCGCCCGCTCGGTGGGCACTGCCAATACCTACTGGGTGACCGACGTGGCGGTGGCCAACCTCAGTGGCCACTCCGCCATCTTCAACCTCGCCTACCTGGTAAAGGGGAGCGCGAACCCCTCGCCGGCCAATGTCTCATATGTTGTCTCGAGCGGACAGCAGGTGGTCTTCCACGACGTCTTCGACCAGGTGTTCAAGCTGGAGTCCGCCAACGGAGCCTTGCGTGTGACCGCGTCGAACCCCAACGCGAAGGTCTCCAGCCGCACCTATAACGCTGCTGGGGCGGCCGGCACCTACGGCCAGTTCATCCCTGGTGAGGACCTCACCCTGGCGCTCGCGCCGGGCATCGCCGGAGCGCTCCCGCAGCTTCAGGAGAATGCCACCTTCCGGACCAATATCGGCATCCTCAACATTACCGCGTCTCCGACGGACGTGGCGATCGACCTGTACCGCAACAACGGCGTCCTGCTCGGAACCAAGAGCGAGACCCTCGATCCTCTCGAGATGACCCAGGCGGACCGGATCTTCGGGCCGTACGGCACGGTGGACTCGGGGTACGCGGTGGTGCGCGTCCTCACCAACGGCGGCAAGGTGCTCGCCTACGCCTCGGTGATCGACAACTCGTCCGGGGACCCCATCTACATCCCGGCGCAGCAGCTGGCGCCCGGCACACCCTTCGGAGGTTGAGACCCACGGCAGTTGACGACTCCGAGCCGGCCGGCGCCACCACGCACTGCGTCGCCGAGTATGTCGCCCACCTGGCGGTGGAGCGAGGTATGTCGCCCCGCACGGTGGAGGCCTACGCCCGTGACCTGCGTCAGTTCGCGACGTGGGCCGCGGCCCAGGACCTCGGTCTGGAGCAAGTGGAGCGGGCGCACCTCCGGAACTACCTGGGCGAGCGCCGCGACGGCGGCCTGTCGGCGCGCTCGGCGGCGCGCGCGGCGTCAGCCCTGCGCGGCTTCTTCCTCTATCTCCTTCAGGAGGGCGTCGTGACCGCCGACCCCACCGCCAACCTCCGCTCGCCGAGCCTGTGGCGCACCGTGCCCCATGTGCTCGGCACGGACGAGGTGGAGGCTCTGCTCGCGACCCCCGATATCGCGACACCCGCCGGTCTGCGCGACCGGGCCATGCTGGAAACCCTGTACGCCACGGGTATGCGGGTGTCGGAGCTGGTCGGACTGACCCTGGACCGACTTCGTCTCGACCCCGGCTTCGTGCGCGTGCTCGGCAAGGGCGCCAAGGAGCGCTTGATCCCGCTGGGCTCCAGTGCGCGGGCGTGGCTGGGGCGATATCTCACCCAAGCGCGGCCCGGGCTCGACAGGGTGCGCAGGCCCCAGGTGTTCCTCAATCTGCGCGGCGGAGTACTCACCCGACAGGGGTTCTGGAAGATTCTCCGTGCCCATGGCCTGAGGGCAGGGATCGACAGCCATCTCAGCCCCCACGTACTACGCCACTCATTCGCCACTCACCTGCTCGAGCACGGCGCCGACCTGCGCGCGGTGCAGATGATGCTCGGCCACGCTTCCCTGACAACCACCGAGATCTACACCCACGTGGCGCGTGAGCGCCTGCGGCGGCTCTATGACGAGAAGCACCCTCGCGCGTAGGCTGGCGGTGCTGCTGGCCATAGTTCTCCTCGCCGCCGGAGCCGCGGAGGCCAAGCTCGCCGTCTTCACCGACGGTCGCGTGCTGGCGGTCACCGATGCAGCTCTGGTCGGGGACCGGATCGCCCTCAAGCTCCCGGGCGGCGGCGAGCTGCAGGTGCCGGCCACGCGCATCGACCGGATTGTGGAGGACGAACTCAGCACCGACCTCGGACCGCCCCCCGTCACACCTCAGTGCCAGGCGACGTGGGCCCCCGAGGCGCTTCCCCCCGACCTCCCGTTCGTCGCCGAGATCACCGCCGCCGCGCGCGCCGCCAACCTCCACCCGTGGCTGCTCGCAGCTCTGGTTCAGGCCGAGTCCGCTTTCAACCCCCGTGCCCAGTCCCGCGCCGGCGCCCGAGGGCTCACCCAGCTGATGCCGGCCGCAGCCGCCGACCGAGGCGTCAAAGATGTCTGGAATCCCCGCGAGAACCTGCGCGGCGGCGCTGAGCACCTGCGCGCCTACCTCGACCGTTTCGGCTCCCTCACCCTCGCCCTGGCAGCGTACAATGCCGGCGCGGCCACGGTGACACGCTACGAAGGGATTCCTCCCTACCGGGAGACCCGCAAGTTCGTGCGCCGGGTGTTGAGGGTGTTTTGCCCCGAGGCGGGGACGACTACGGTCGGTCCTCCGCGCCACGCCCAATTGGGCAGCGAAGGAGACAGCCCATGACACGATTCCGTGTCGCTCACATCATTCTCATGCTCGCACTCGCCACCACTCTGGCCTGCGGCAGCCGCGCCACCCCCGAGCAGCGCGTCCAGAAGCTGCGGCTCGACCACGAGATCACGCCCGTGGGCACCAACGTCATTCACAACGCCGAGGGGAAGCCCACACTCGTGGTGGATCTTCGGGTGGTCAACAAGGGCGCCGACCACCTCGACAACCTCACCGTCCGGGTGACGGTCCGCGCTCCGGACGGTACCGAGAAGCTCTCACGCCGGGTCACCCTCGACCTGTCCGGGGCCCGTCCCGGGGTCGGAGTTCAGCTCGCCGCCACCATCCCCGACGTGGACGTCGACCCCGACGACGAGGTGATGGTGGAGCTGGAGTCGCAGGTGCCGCCCGAGGTGTTGCGGACGTTCCCCGAGTATCGAGAGGTCGTGGGAGGGGCTGCGGGCTGAGCCCGGAATCAATGAAACCTGGTGGTCGGCAGCGGACGAACCCCGAAGCGCTCCAGGAGAATGGCGCGCATGTGCGGGGCCAGCTCGGAGTCGAAGGTGGTGAGCGTCTCGGGGGCGCAACGCAGGATGGCGGTGCGGGTGGCATCGATGAGGCGCAGTCCCTCGCACAGCCGCAGCTCCGGGTCGCTCTGCAGGATGTCGCAGGTCACCTCGACCATCAGTTGACAGCGGGGGCTCAGGCTGAAGACGCCCTCCGGAAGCCGGCGCTGAATCTCCCCTTGAACCACAGAATGATTCCTCCTATGTACGATAACGATGGAGACACAAGTGTTATTGCAAGATAGCGTCTCGTTCCTCGACGCAGTCGAGGCGATCGCCCGGTCCGGCGCCGCCGCACTCATGCAGCACTGGCGGCGGCTCGAGGCGCACGAGATCGACGAGAAGGCCCGCAACGACTTCGTGACGGCCGCCGACCGGGCGTCCGAGGACGCCATCACAGCGCTCGTGCGCGAGCGCTTCCCGGACCACCGCATCCTCGCCGAGGAGTCGGGGTGGACCGGGAGCGCCGACGACGGCACGGCCCCGGTGTGGGTCATCGACCCCCTGGACGGCACCACCAACTTCGTGCACGGGTTCCCCCACTTCGCGGTCTCCATCGGCGTGCTGGTGGAGCAGCGACCCACTTTTGGAGTCGTCCTCGACCCGGTCAAGGGCGACATCTTCCGGGCCGGGCCAAAGGTCGGTGCCACCTGGAACGGCGCGCCGTGCCGGATCAGTGCCCGCTCCAGCCTGGCTGGAGCCCTCCTCAGCACCGGCTTTCCGTTCCGCGCCCACCCTTACCTCGACCCCTACCTGGCCATCTTCCGTGACGTCTTTCTCGGGGCCAAGGCGGTCCGGCGCCCCGGCGCCGCTGCCCTCGACCTCGCCTACGTCGCTTGCGGGATCTTCGATGGTTTCTTCGAGTTTCAGCTGTCACCATGGGACATGGCAGCCGGCGCAGCGCTGGTGCGCGAGGCAGGCGGCATGATCACCGACATGGACGGCAGCGATGATTTCTTGGAGTCTGGCGACGTGTTGTGCGGGACGCCCGGGGTCTGCGCCGACCTCCTGCACCAGGTGCAGCGGCATCGCGGGCTCTGGAAGGCGATCGAAGATGACATCGAATCGTGAGGAGTATACTGCGGCAATGGCGAATGAAACTGACGAGCAACGCTTGCTCGAGCGCACGCATGAGGCCGTCCGGCTCACCCGGGCAGGTAGCTGCGACGAGGCTCTCAACCTCTTTGAGCAGACGATTCCGACCCTGCTGGCCGGCACTCTCATCGAGAAGCGGGCGGCGGCGGCAGCACTTTCCTACTACGGAGTCTGCCTGGCCAAGGTCCGACACCGCTACCGGGAGGCGGTGGAGTACTGTGAGGTCTCGTTGAAGCACAGCCTGGTCGATCCCGAGCATCGCCTCAACCTGGCGCTGATCTACCTCGAGCGCGACGATCGCAGTCGGGCCGTGCGCGCCCTCAAGGCTGGCCTCAAAGTCCAACCCGACCACGTCGGAATCCACCGGCTGTTCGACCAGATCGGTCGCCGCGGATCGCCGGTGCTACCGTTTCTGTCCCGTGACAACGGCGTCAACGTGGTGCTTGGCAAGCTGCTGCGCGGCCGGCGAAACGGACATGACGAGTGAGGCGGGGGCAGCCCACCCTCGGTTGCGAGAACGCCCGCCAAGGAGTATGGTGCGCGTTGTGAAACGGTTCACTTATTGAACCGGATCTCAACACGGACCCTTCCGCCCCACCCCGGGGCGTCTTGACCTGGAGGTTCTCCCATGGCTGAGCGACGCATGGTCACAATTGACGGCAATGAAGCCACGTCCTCGGTGGCTCACCGCACCAACGAGGTCTGCGCCATCTACCCCATCACCCCCTCCTCGAACATGGGGGAGTTCGCCGACGAGTGGTCCTCACAGGGGAAGACCAACATCTGGGGCACCGTTCCCGAGGTGGTCGAGATGCAGTCCGAGGGTGGCGCGTCCGGCGCGGTCCACGGCTCCCTTCAGGCGGGCGCGCTGACCACCACCTTCACCGCCTCCCAGGGTCTGCTCCTGATGATCCCGAACATGTACAAGATCGCCGGCGAGCTCACCTCGGCGGTGTTCCACGTGTCGGCCCGCACGGTGGCGAGCCACGCGCTGTCGATCTTCGGCGACCACTCCGACGTCTACGCCTGTCGGCAAACCGGCTGGGCCATGCTGGCGTCGGGCTCGGTGCAGGAGGCCCACGACTTCGCCCTGGTCGCCCAGGCCGCGACGCTCAAGGCGCGAATCCCGATCCTGCACTTCTTCGACGGCTTCCGGACCTCGCACGAGGTCTCCAAGATCGCCTACCTCGAGGATGACGCCCTGCGCGCCATGCTGGACGACGAGCTCATCGCCGCGCACCGAGCCCGTGCCCTCTCCCCCGACCACCCCGTGCTGCGCGGCACCGCCCAGAATCCCGACGCCTTCTTCCAGGCGCGCGAGGCCGTGAACTCCTACTACGACGTTTGCCCGGGCATCGTGCAGGAGGCCTTTGACCGTTTTGCGACCGTCTCCGGGCGCGCCTACCACCTCTTCGACTACGTGGGCGACCCCGAGGCCGACCGCGTGGTGATCGTGATGGGTTCCGGCGCCGAGGCGGTGCACGAGTACGTCGACTGGGCCAACGCCCGCGGCGACAAGCTGGGCGTGCTCAAGGTCCGGCTCTACCGGCCGTTCTCCACCCGCCACCTCATCGAGGCGCTGCCCGCGAGCGTCAAGGGCATCGCGGTGCTCGACCGCACCAAGGAGCCCGGCGCCGTCGGCGAGCCTCTCTACGTCGACGTGGTGAGCGCTCTGGTGGAGGCCAAGGCCGACGACAACTGGCCCTTCGCCACCGATCCCGTCGTCGTCGGTGGCCGCTACGGGCTCTCCTCCAAGGAGTTCAACGGCTCAATGGTCAAGGCGGTGTTCGACAACCTCGCCGCCAACCGGCCCATGAACCACTTCACCGTGGGCATCGTCGACGATGTCACCCACACCTCGCTGGAGGTGGACTGGGACTTCGACATCGAGCCCGACGAGGTCTTCCGCGGCGTCTTCTTCGGCCTCGGCTCCGACGGGACCGTGGGCGCCAACAAGAACTCAATCAAGATCATCGGCGAGGAGACCGACAACTGGGCCCAGGGCTACTTCGTGTACGACTCCAAGAAGGCGGGCGCGGTCACCATCTCGCACCTGCGCTTCGGGCCCGACACGATCCGCTCCAGCTACCTCATCCGCAAGGCCAAGTTCGTCGCCTGCCACCAGTGGAGCTTCATCGAGCAGTACGACATGCTCGACTTCGCCCAGCCCGGCGCGGTGTTCCTGGTGAACTCGCCGTACACCCCCGAGGAGACCTGGGACCAGTTCCCGGTCGAGGTTCAGCAGACGATCCTCGACAAGAAGCTCAAGGTGTACTGCATCGACGCCTACTCGGTGGCGCGCGACACCAGCATGGGCCGCCGCATCAACACCATCATGCAGACCTGCTTCTTCGCCATCTCCGGCGTGCTCCCGCGCGACGAGGCCATCGCCCGCATCAAGGACGCCATCAAGAAGACCTACGGCAAGAAGGGCGACGAGATCGTCCGCCTCAACTTCCAGGCGGTCGACCAGACCCTGGAGAACCTGCACGAGGTCGCCGTCCCCGCCGAGGTCACCGCCACCCGCCACAAGCCGCCCCTCGTGTCGGAGAACGCACCCGACTTCGTCAAGCGGGTCACCGCCGTGATGATGGCGGGCAAGGGCGACCTCCTGCCGGTGAGCGCCTTCCCCCCCGACGGCACCTGGCCCACCGCCACAGCCCAGTGGGAGAAGCGCAACATCGCGCTGGAGATCCCGGTGTGGGACGAGGACCTCTGCATCCAGTGCAACAAGTGCGTGCTGGTGTGCCCCCACGCCTGCATTCGCGCCAAGGTCTACGAGCCCGCGGCCCTCGCCGATACCCCGCCGACCTTCAAGTCGGTGGACTACAAGGCAGCCGACTTCAAGGGGTTCAAGTACACCATCCAGGTGGCGCCCGAGGACTGCACCGGCTGCACGCTGTGCGCCCGGGTATGCCCGGCCAAGGACAAGTCGAACCCGCGCCACAAGGCCCTCGACATGGCCCCGCAGATGCCGCTGCGCGAGCCCGAGCGCGTCAACTACGCCTTCTTCCTCGACCTGCCCGAGATCGACCGCACCAAGGTCAAGCTGGACGTCAAGGGCACCCAGTTTTTCCGTCCGCTATTCGAGTACTCAGGCGCCTGCGCGGGCTGCGGCGAGACGCCTTACATCAAACTCATGACCCAGCTGTTCGGCGACCGCGCCCTGATCGCCAACGCCACCGGCTGCTCCTCCATCTACGGCGGCAACCTTCCGACGACGCCGTACGCGGTTGACAGCGTGGGCCGGGGGCCGGCGTGGTCCAACTCGCTGTTCGAGGATAACGCCGAGTTCGGCCTCGGCTTCCGCCTCGCCATCAACCAGGCCGACGCCTTCGCCCGCAGCCTCCTCGCCGCCCTCGCCGACCGCGTCGGCGAACGGCTGGTGGACGAGCTCCTCGGTGCGGACCAGTCCACCGAGGAGGGGATCCAGGCCCAGCGCGCCCGTGTCATCGAGCTGCGCAAGCAACTGGCCGGCCTCGACGGCCCCGACGCGCGCAGGCTGGACTCGGTGGCCGATTACCTCGTGAGGAAGAGCGTGTGGATCGTCGGTGGCGACGGCTGGGCGTTCGACATCGGCTACGGCGGCCTCGACCACGTCATCGCGCAGAGCCGCGACGTCAACCTCCTGGTCCTCGACACCGGCGTCTACTCCAACACCGGCGGCCAGGCTTCCAAGGCCACGCCGCTCGCCGCCGCCGCCAAGTTCGCCATGAGCGGCAGGGAGGTGGCGCGCAAGGACCTCGGCCTCATGGCGATGGCCTACGGCCACGTCTACGTGGCGCAGGTGGCGTTTGGCGCGAAGGACAGCCAGACGGTGAACGCCTTCGTGGAGGCCGAGTCGTACCCCGGCCCCTCGCTGATCATCGCCTACTCCCACTGCATCGCCCACGGCTACGACCTGAGCGACGCGCTAGACCATCAGCAGATGGCGGTGGACTCGGGCTTCTGGCAGCTGTACCGCTTCGACCCGCGGCGCGCGGTGGAGGGCGAGAACCCGCTCAAGCTGGACTCCCGGGCGCCCAAGGTGCCCTTCGAGCAGTGGGCCCTCTCCGAGACCCGCTTCCGCATGCTGATGAAGGCCAACCCGGAGCGGGCTAAGATGCTCCTCGCCAAGGCCCAGCTCAGCGTCGCCGCACGCTTCGACATTTACAAGCAGATGGCCCAGATGGACTACTCAGCCAGCGCGGAGCAGACGGCCTCGGACGAGCCGGCCTGACGACGGGCGAAAGGAGCGCAGTGCCATGGATCTGACGACCACCTACCTCGGCTTCGAGCTTCCAAACCCGCTGGTGGCGGGGGCCTCGCCCCTGGTGGGAAGCCTCGACACCGTGCGCAAGCTGGAGGACGCGGGCGTCTCCGCACTCGTGCTCCACTCCCTCTTCGAGGAGGACATCCTCCGC
The DNA here is from genome assembly GCA_963844845.1 of uncultured Acidobacteriota bacterium. Lineage (GTDB taxonomy): Bacteria > Acidobacteriota > Thermoanaerobaculia > Thermoanaerobaculales > Sulfomarinibacteraceae > CAWJPW01. The sequence goes on along the minus strand of CAWJPW010000003.1, from coordinate 163,667 downwards.
GAGCTCTCCGCCTACCGCGAGATGGAGAAGCAGGAGGAGTCCTTCGGTGAAGCGCAGTCCTACCAGCCGGACCTCCCCGGCTACCACGTCGGCCCTGAGCGCTACCTCGAGGTGCTCCACCGCACCAAGGAAGCGGTCAAGGTCCCGGTGATCGCCTCCCTCAACGGCTCGACCCCCGGCGGGTGGACCGAGTACGCGAAGAAGATCGAGCAGGCCGGCGCCGACGCCCTCGAGCTGAACATCTTTCTGCTCGCAACCGACCCCGACGAAACCGGCTCCGAGGTCGAGGAGCGCACCCTGCGCATCGTCCGGTCGGTCAAGGGCGCCGTGTCGATCCCGGTGGCGGTCAAGCTCTCGCCGTACTACTCCTCGATGGCCAACCTGGGGGTCCGTCTCGACGAGGCCGGCGCCGACGGGCTCGTGCTGTTCAACCGCTTCTACCAGCCGGATATCGACATCGAGAACCTCGAGGTGGTGCCGAACCTGCACCTTTCCACATCCGAGGAGCTCCGCCTCCGTCTGCGCTGGCTCGCAATCCTCTCAGGGCGCGTGAAGGCCAGCCTCGCCGCCACCGGCGGAGCCCACACTGCGGTCGACGTCCTCAAGGCGGTGATGGCCGGCGCGCACGCCGTGCAGATGGTCTCCGCCCTGCTGATTCACGGACCCGATCACCTGCGCCGGACCCGCGAGGCCATGGGCTTCTGGCTCGAAGAGCACGAGTACGACTCCCTGCACCAGGCCCAGGGCAGCATGAGCATGGTCAAGACGCCCAACCCGGCGGCCCTGGCCCGGGCCAACTACGTCGAGGTGCTGGAGAGCTGGCGCGGGTAAGCGGCAGCCAGCGACCGCGGCCCCGGCTTCCGGTCCCGGTCGCGGCGTTCCCCTCTCTCCGGAGCACCGGCGCCCGGGCGGCCCCGCCGCCCGTCGGCGCGGGCCCGGGGGCGGCCCTGCTGCCCCTTGCCCGCTCGTGGCGTTGCCGCCCCCGGACCCCAGCGTCGAGCCGCCTGCCTGCAATCGTGAGGGCAGTACTCCGGAGGTGAAGGGCCGTGGGAGCCCCCCATGACGTTTCCCGCCGGCGCGCTCCGGCCGAGAAGGCGCTCCCGGGAGAACGTCATGGACGGCACGCCCGCCGGAGGAGCTGCGCTCCGGGGCAGTCGCGGTCCCGGCCGCGGACCCGGACCCGGACGCGATTCCCGCCACGGTCACGGCCGCCGTCCCGGTTCACCAACGACGCTTTGATCTGAGAATGTGATTCGGTGTTACTATGGTTGCTGGCACCAGCACCGATGGCACGGCATAGCTTCACGCGTGGAGAGGCCCCGACACGACCTGCGGCGCGAGCCGGGGTCGGCTACGACGGGGGTGCGTCATGATCGTGCTTGAGGTGCTTTCCCCGGACGGAGTGCTGGCCGAGCGCCGCCTGAGCGGGGAGACGTGCGTGGTGGGCCGCTCGTCGTCCGCGGACCTCTCGATTCCAGACCGCGCCCTGTCCCGCACCCACGCCCGCCTCTTCCGCGACGCCGAAACCTGGCTGGTCGAGGACATGGGCTCGCGCAACGGCACGCGGCTCAACCAGCGCCCGCTGCTGGCACCGGCGGTGCTGCAACCCGGCGACGTCATCGAGCTGGGCGGCAGCCGGCTCACGGTGCGCCGGACCGAGCACGGCGGTCCGCCTACTCAGTCGTCGGGAGTCAGCGGCGCCACCCTCTTCCGGCCCGCCCGCGAGGTGCTTGCCGAGCAGTCGTCCGGCCGCCAGTTGGTGGGCCCGGGCGAGGCGGGGCCTCTCGACCGCCTCGTGCAGAGGCTCAAGCTCCTCAACGAGGTCCATGACGCCCTGGGCCGTTCGGTGGAGCTGCCCGACCTTCTGCGCCTCATCCTCGACCGCGCCTTCACCCACCTCGGCCCCGAGGAGGGCGCCATCTTCCTCAAGACGCCGGATGGCAGCTACACCTGCGTCGCCAGCCGCTCGGCCAGGAGCAATGGCGACGGCTCCCTGTTCTCACAGAACCTCCTCCACCAGGTGGCCGAGAACGGCATGGCGGCGCTGGTGCTGGACACCCTCGAGGACGAGCGCTTCAACCAGGCAAAGAGCCTGATGAACGCGGGCCTGCGCAGCCTTGTGGCGGCGCCCCTCCTCGATCCCGACGGGGCCCTGGGGATGATGGTGCTGGGCTCCCGCCTCCAGGTCCGTCAGTTCTCCGAGGAGGACATGGAGCTGCTGGTGTCACTGGCGTCGGTGGCGGCAATGCGCATCCGCAACCTGCGCTTGGCCGAAGGCGCCGCCGAGCGCCGCCGACTGCAGCAGGAGGTGGAGCTGGCGCGACGTATCCAGGTGGGGCTGCTCCCGCGCCAGCTTCCCACGGTGGCTGGCTGCGAACTCCACGCCGGCAACATCCCGTCGCGCTGGGTGTCGGGCGACTTCTACACCGTCCAGCTGCGCCGCGAGGGACGCGAGCTGCTCCTCCAGGTGGCCGACGTGTCGGGCAAGGGCATCGCCGCAGCCCTCCTCACCGCTTCCCTCGAGGCGCTGGGCGCCGCTCCCATTGCCGCCGGTGTTGCCCCCGACGAGCTCTGCTCCCAGGTGTCGCATCTGCTGCTCGAGCGTACGCCGCCGGAGAAGTACGCCACCGCGATCGTAGCGGCGTTGGACCTCGACACCTACCGTCTCAGCTTCGCCAACGCCGGCCACACGCCGGGCTTGCTGTTACGCCGCGACGGCGCCGTGGAGTGGCTGCGCTCCACCGGGCCGCCCATCGGCCTTCTGCCCGACGCCACCTACACTGCAGGGACCGCCGAGCTCGGCCCGGGGGACCTCCTCGTCACCTACACCGACGGCATCACCGAGGCCACGGACCCCGACGATGAGGAGTACGGCGCGGCGCGGCTGGAGGCTGTGTGCCTCGCGCACCGCGACGGCCCGCTGCCGGCCCTCGCGGCCGCGGTGGAGCGCGACCTCGAGCACTTTGTCCGTCGCGTTCCCTTCGCTGACGACCGGACCATCTTGCTGCTGCGCCGCAGCCCGGAGGGCATGGCGTCGGAGCCACCGAATTGACTGCCACCGCGGGGACCGGACCCGTAGAGGCCCGTCGGCGCCGACGGCCGCGAGGTTGAATATGTACATGCGCCTCCTCCGTATCGCCGTGCAGGACGACCGTTTCGGAGGCGTCCGGGAGTTCTACCTGGAGCGGGTGCTCCCCTCGCTGTCGAGCACCCGGGGCTGCGTGTACGCCAGCCTCCTCGAGCCCTCGCTCCCGGGCGGGCACTGTCTCTCCCTCACTCTGTGGCACAGCCAGGAGGCCGCCGACGACTACGAACACAGCGGCCTCTTCGCGGCCCTGCTCGACGAGGTGGGCCCGGTGCTCGGCGAGCGAGCCGAAGCGTCCACATCACACGGAACGGACCTCCCGCTTGCCGCCGAGCTGGAGGAGTACCAGCTCATCACCGGCACCCGACACCTCACCCCGGAGGACGCCCAGGCAGCTCCCCACCTGCGCCTGGTCTCCATGCTGGTGCGGCGTGGCAGCCTGGACGAGCTCGCTGCCCTCTACCGCACCGACATCGTGCCAGCGCTGGAGCGCACCCAGGGCTGCCGCGGTGCCTTCTTCCTGCAGGGGATCGACAACCCCGAGCGCACCCTGGCCATCTCCCTCTGGCAGCGCGACGAGGACGCGGTGCGCTACGAGCTGAGCGGGGCTTGCGACGAGATCGTGGTGCGGCTACGTGGGCTCCTCTCCGGCCTCTACCAGTGGCGCGTCTCCCAGGCCTCGCCCGGCGGACCCCCCACCGAGGTCGGCGCCGACCAACTCGATGTCCACCGTTACCGCGTCGTCACCGGCCGCAGCCTCGATCCGGCAGAGGAGGACGAAGACGACACCACGGGCTGACGTCGGCACGCCTCACGCGAGCGCCGTCGCCGACCGCGGGTCCTCCTTCAAGGGTACGCTCACGACAAGCCACGGTCCTACGCGTTCGCCTCAACCGAACCCGCGCAACTCACTGCCTGAGATTCTGAACGCGTCGCGGTTGGAGAGGAACCGTCTTCCGTCGTTCCCTCTCCCGCTGCCGTCCGGGCGGCCGGGCGGGCCCTACCCCGATACGAACGGGTTCGTGGCGCGCTCGCGACCGATGGTGGTGTCCGGACCGTGGCCGCAGATCACCCGGGTGTCGTCAGGCAGGGTGTAGAGCTGCTCGCGGATGGAGGCGGCGAGGCGCTCGAACGAGCCTCCCCAGAGGTCCGTGCGGCCGATGGACCCGGCGAACAGCACGTCGCCGGCGACGACCAGCGACTCCGGCCCGTCGTGCACCACGAAGACCACGCCGCCAGGCGAGTGGCCGGGGGTGTGGCGCACCTCCAGCCCGAGATCGCCCACCGCCAGGCACGTGCCGTGCTCCAGCCAAAGGTCGGGGGGCGGCGGGCTCTCCACCTCGAGCCCGAAGGCGCGCCCCTGGTCGGCGAGCCGGCTGTAGAGGTCCAGCCCCTCGGGGTGCAGACCGACCCGGACACCATCGCCCAGGGCGCGCTTCACCTCCGCCGTCGCGCCGGCGTGGTCGAGGTGGCCGTGGGTGTGCAGGATCATGACCGGCGTGAGGCCGGCCGCGGCCACCCGTGCGAGGATGGCCGCGGCGTCGCCGCCGGGATCGATGACGGCGAGCTCGCCCGCCTCCTCGTCACCCAGCAGAACGCAGTTGGCCTGGATCGGTCCCACCGGGAAGACATCGACGAGCACGCTCCCTCCTACCCGAAGATCTCGCGGACCAACCGGCCCATCATCCCGCGCAGACGCTCAGCCGCCTGACGCCCGGCCTCCAACACCTCCTCGTGCGAGAGCGGCTCGTCGGTGATTCCGGCGGCGGGATTGGAAGCCAGCGACAACGCCAGCACCCGCAGCCCCATGTGGCGGGCGGCGAGGACCTCGGGCACGGTGGACATCCCCACCACACTGGCTCCCAGCCCGCGCAGCATGCGCACCTCAGCGGGGGTTTCGAACGACGGCCCGAGCACCGCCGCGTAGACGCCCTCCGCCGCCGCGAACCCCGCGGCCCGGGCGGCGGCCAGGGCCAGGCGGCGCAGCTCGGCGTCGTAGGCAGAGCTCATGTCAGGGAACTGCGGCCCCAGCTCCCGTCCCCACTCGCCCACCAGCGGGTTCTGCCCCTGGAGGTTGAGGTGGTCGGCAACCACCACCAACGAGCCCGGCGCCAGCGCCGCGTCGAGGGAGCCGCTGGCGTTGGTGGCGATCATCACCTCGGCGCCCAGGAGGGCGGCCAGCCGCACCGGGGCGACCACCTCGGCCGGGCCATAGCCCTGGTAGAGGTGCAGGCGACCGTTCATCACCAGCAGGGTTTCGCCGCCGCGCCGCCACAAGGTCATGGTATGGCGGTGCCCCGGCAGGGCGTGCATGGGAAAGGGGAGCAGGTCCGCCAGCTCCACCACCTCGGCAGCCTGCCAGTCGGGGACCTCGAGGGTGAGGCCCGAGCCGGCCACCAGGAGGCCGCGGACGCGGCCTGGATCGTACTGGGCGGTGAAGCTCCCGGCCAGCTCACGCATGCTCTCGGGGGTGAGGATCGCGCTCATGGCGGGCAGCCTAGCACAGCCCCCCCGCCCACCCACCCGCGGTGACGAGGTGATGAAGTGATGAGGTGATGGGGGCCCCTGCGGGACAGCCCGGGCTGCCTGTTCGACGAACAACACCCCCCGAGCGCGAGGTCGGCACCCGGTCGCTCATGCCTCGTCAGGTGTCACACTCACCCCCCGCGTTCCACCTGCTCCCCCGCACCTTTCACCTGTTTCCTCTCGACGTTTGACCTCTCCCGTCGGGCTTTCCCGGGGGACCCGGATCTGCTACCGTTCGCCCCTCGATGGCTCGCGTGCGCCTGCACTCGCTTCAGTTGACCGGCTTCAAGTCGTTCTGCGACCCGGTGGAGCTGGAGTTCCCGGCCGAGATCACGGCGATCATCGGCCCCAACGGCTGCGGCAAGTCAAACGTCGTCGATGCCATCCTCTGGGTGCTCGGCGAGCAGAGCCCGAAATCACTTCGCCTCAAGCAAATGGGCGACCTCGTGTTCGCCGGCGCCACGACCCGCCAACCGGCCGGGGCGGCGGAGGTGACCCTCACGCTGCGCTCCGACGACGGCCGCTGGTCGGACCACGAGGGCCGCATGGTGGTCAGTCGGCGGGTGTTCCGCTCGGGTCCCTCCGAGTACCGCCTCAACGGCCGCGCCGCCCGCCTCAAGGACGTCTTCGACGAGCTTGCCGCGGTGGGCCTCGGCACCCGCGCCTACTCCATCATCGAGCAGGACCGGGTCGGTCAGGTGCTGTCCGCCCGTCCCGCCGACCGCCGCGTGCTGCTGGAGGAGGCGGCGGGGATCACGCGCTACAAGGCGCGCAAGCACGATGCCGAGCTCAAGCTCGAGCAGACCCGGCAGAACCTGCTGCGCCTCGATGACGTGGTGGCGGAGGTGGACCGCTCGTTGCGCGCCCTGCGCCGCCAGGCGCGGGAGGCCGAGCGCTACCGCGCCCTGGAGATCGAGCTCAAGCAGCGCCTGCTCGAGCACCATCGCGCCCAGGCCCACCGCCTCGACCAGCGCCGCCGCGAGCTGCGCCGCCGCCGCGCCGAGGCCCAGAACGAGGTGGCCGCGGCGGCCTCCGCCCTGGCCGGAACCGACGCCGACCTCACCGCCCTCAGGCGCACCCTCGACGGCACCCGCGAGGAGCTGGAGCAGGCCCGCGCCGAGGTCGCCACGCTGATGACCTCGCGCGAGCGCCTGGAGGCTTTCCTGGAGCGTTCCGCCGACCTCCTGGACAGCCTGCGCGGCAGCCTCGAGCGCGGCGGCAACGAGGCCACCGCCCTCGCCACCACGCGGCGCGCGGTGGCCGAGCGCGCCGCTGAAGCGTCCGCCCGCCTCGAGGCCCTGGAGGCGGCGCTCGCCGACGCGACCGCTCGCAGGGAGACCGGCGCCACCGAGGAGCAGGCAACCGCGGCCCGCCTCAAGGAGGCCGAGCAGGCCACCGAGCAGCGCCGCCAGGAGCTGCTGCGCGCCATCTCGGCCCTCACCACCACCCGCAACCGCCTGCGCGACCTCGAGCGCGAGGGCGACCGCCTCGCCTACACCGCGCGCCAGCTGGCGCAGGAGAGCGAGCGCCTCGGCGCCCGCCGCTCCCAGGCGGCCGAGCGCTTTGCCGCGGCCCGTGCCGCCGCAGCCGCAGCCGCCGCGCGCAGCAAGGAGCTGGAGGGCGAGCGCCACCGCCTCGCCGGCGAGCGCTCCGCCCTGGCCGAGGAGGCCGCCGCTGCCGGTCACGAGGCCGAGACCCTCACCCACACCGTGTGGGAGCTGCGGCACGAGCTGGCGGGGGTCGAGCGCGAGCTGGCGCAGCACAGCGCCGCCCTCGACCAGGTCGCCGAGATCCTGCCCGAGGAGGCCCTGCTCGGCCAGGTGAGCGCGCGTCTCGCGCCCGATCCCGAGCTGGCGCCACTGCTCGACCGGGTGTGGCGAGAGTGGCTCGAGCTGCCGGTGGTCAAGGCGGACGCCTTGGAAGCCACGGCGCTGGCCCACCTCTCCGAGGCCGAGACCCGCATCCGACTGGCCCTCGCCGGCCCGGCGACGGACCCCGCGCCGGCTCAGCCCATGAGCGGGGCGGAAGCCCTCCTGCCCCTGGCCGGCGCCACCACGATCGACGCCGCCTGGCTCACCCGCGTGCTGCCCCCGGCCTACCGCTGCGGCGACGGCGACACCGCCCGCCGGCTCGCCGAGGCCCACCCCTACGCCCTGTTCCTCGCGCCCGATGGCACCGTCTGGCGTGGCCATACCGCCGACCTGCCCACCGCCGGCAGCCGTCTGCGCGGCGCCCTCGAGCTCGGCAGCCAGCGCGCCCGGCTCACCGCCGAGCGGGAGGCCACCGCGCGCCGCGCCGAGGAGCGCCGCAGCCGGCGCGACGAGCTCGGTCAGCGGGTCACCGTGGTGGAGGACGCGCTCAGCACCGCCCAGCAGGCCCTGGTGGAGGCCGAGCAGGAGCGCGCCCGCACCGCCGCTCAGGAGCAGTCGCTGGGCGACGACGTGGCGCGGCTGGAGCGCGAGCTCGAGGCGGTGGAGACCGAGATCGGGCGCACCCGAAGCCAGCAGGAGGCGGCAGCCCGGCGTCACGACGAGCTCGGGGCCGAGCTCGCCGGCCTCGAGGAGCGCAGCGAGCAGCTCGAGCAGGCGGTGGGCGAGGCCAGTAGCACCGTCGACGAGCGGCGTGAGGAGGCCGGTGAGGCCCTGCGTCGCCTCGACCGCTGGCGCGCCGAGGTGCGTCTGGCTGAGGAGCGCGCCGCCTCCGGGCGCAGCGAGGTCCACCGCCTCGAGGAGGAGGGGCACGGCCTCCAGGCCCGCATCACCGAGCTCGAGAGCCAGGTGGCCAAGCGCACCGAGGAGCTCGCCACCACCGAGCAGGAGGTCATCGCTTCACGCACCCGCCTGGTGGAGGAGCAGGGGCTGCTGGCCGCCGCCCGCGAGCAGGAGCGCCGTCTGGCCGAGCGCGCCGAGCGCGAGGCCGCGCGCACCGGCCGGCTGGAGAAGGAGGTCGCGACGCGGCGTGACACCCACGAGGGCGTCCGCTCCAAGCTGCACGAGGTCGAGGTGGAGGAGGCTCGCACCGACAGCGACTGGGAGCGCCTGCGGGAGGCCGCCGGCGCCGAGCTTGGCACAACCATCGACGAGCTCCTGGCCGAGCCGCGCCCAGAGAGCGAGGAGGAGGCTCTCCACCGGGCGGTGGAGGAGCTCCGCGCCCGCCTCGAGCGGCTCGGACCGGTCAACCTCCTGGCCATCCGCGAGGTGGCCGAGCTCGAGGAGCGCTCGGGCTTCCTGCACGAGCAGCGCAAGGACCTGGTGGAGTCCCTCTCCAGCCTCCAGAGCACCATCCGCGACATCGACGCCACCTGTTCGGAGCGCTTCCTGGCAACCTTCCAGCAGGTCAACCTCGTTTTCGCCGAGACCTTCTCCCACCTCTTCGGCGGCGGCAGCGCCCGCCTTGACCTTGCCGACGAGGACGACCCCCTGGAGTCCGGCATCGACATCGTCGCCCAGCCCCCGGGCAAGAAGAACCAATCCGTACAGCTCCTTTCGGGTGGCGAGAAGGCCCTCACCGCGCTCTCCCTCCTCATCGCCCTCTTCCGCATCCGACCGGCGCCGTTCTGCATCCTCGACGAGGTGGACGCGCCGCTGGACGACGCCAACGTCGAGCGCCTGGCCGAGCTGGTCCGGGAGATGACCGAGCACACCCAGTTCGTGCTCATCACCCACAACCGCCGCACCATGACCCGCGCCGACGTCCTCTACGGCGTCACCATGGAGGAGGCGGGGGTGTCGAAGCTGGTGTCGGTGCGGATGGACTGAGGCGGCAGACCACGCCGGATCGAGGCCGGGAACCCCGGTCTCGGTCCCGGCTCCGGCCGCTGATGCTCCCAACACCGGCTCCCGGGCGGCGGCCTTGCCGCCGCCCGTCGGCGCGGTCCCGGGGCCGGCGACGACATGCGCTGCCGCGCGACCTCGCGGCCGCCCCCGGGCCCTTGACGCCCGCGTGTCTGTCCGATCATCTGCTACGGCCGCGGATCCACAGGCCAGGGCGACGCTTCGCCCGGCGGAGCCGCCTGCGACGTAGCGCTGCTACGTCTCGGCGGCGCCTTGGTCGAATCGCCACCCTGACAGTCGGCTCCGCGGTCTCGCGACGAAGCTCGGGCAGACACGCGGGCTCGCCGAGTCGCCTGCCTGGTCGTTCGGAGCGGGTACTCCGGGCGCTTCGGGCCGTGGGTGCCCCCCCGGACACTTTTCCCCGGGCGCGCTACAAACGAGGAGGCTCTTCGGGAAAAGTGTTCGGGACGGCACGCCCGCCGTACGTCATCTGCTCCGGGACGGTCACCGCCCTCGGTCCGGGACGCGGCCCCGGCCCCCGCCCCGGACGCGGTCCTGGCCTCCGCCGCCCGCTCTCCGCGAACGCCCATCTTGACAAGCGGTATCAGGGCGCCCATACTGCCCGGGTGAGCACGATGCAGCACCACCATCATCATCGGATCCCCACGCGGGCCGGGTGATGGTGTAGCTCCAGGAACGACAGCAACCATCGACGCCGGCCCCGCCGGCGTCGTTCCTTTTTCGGAGCAACCGGTCGGGGTCGGCAGGAAGGCCGACCATGACCGCGAACCAGCGACCACTCCTCCGCCTGGCCGTCCCCAAAGGCCGCATGTACGACGGCGTCCTCGCCCTGCTCGGCGAGGCCGGGGTCCGCCTCACCGCCACGGCCCGCAGCTACCGGCCCCACGTCACCCTCCCGGGTTGCGAGGTCAAGGTCCTCAAGCCGCAGAACATCGTCGAGATGCTCCAGGCCGGCTCCCGCGACCTCGGCTTCGCCGGCGCCGACTGGGTGGGCGAGTTGGACGGCCACCTTGTGGAGCTCCTCGACACCGGCCTCGATCCCGTGCGGGTGGTGGCAGCGGCCCCCGCCGAGCTACTCGAGGACGGCCGCCTGCCGCGGCGCCACCTGGTGGTCGCGTCCGAGTACGAGCGCCTGGCCAGCGGTTGGATCACCGAGCGCGGCCTCGACGCCACCTTCGTGCGTTCCTACGGCGCCACCGAGGTGTTCCCCCCCGAGGACGCCGACGTCATCGTCGACAACACCGCCACCGGCGCCACCCTCGAGGCCAACGGCCTGCTCATCGTCGACGAGCTCATGGCCTCCTCCACCCGGCTCTACGCCAGCGCCGGCGCCCTTGCCGACCCCGCGCGCCGGGCCGCGGTGGACGACCTGGTCCTGCTCCTGCGCTCGGTGCTGGAGGCCCGCCGCCGCGTGATGCTGGAGGTCAACGTCGCCGCCGACCGGCTCGACGCGGTCCTCGCGGTGCTGCCGTGCATGCGCCGGCCGACCATCTCGCCGCTGGCCGGCGACGACGGCTTCGCGGTGAAGGCTGCGGTGCCCCGCGGCGACCTCCCCCGCGTCATTCCCCTCATCAAGGCCGCCGGTGGCAGCGACCTCGTGGTCACCCGCCTCGCCCAGATCGTGCCGTAGGAGGAGAGCATGAAGCGAGAACCGCAATGCGGAGGACGGGCGACGCACGACAGCGTCTCCGGATCGGAGCTCACGGCCCGCCAGGTGTGGGGCGAGCCGCAGGTGCGGCCGAACCCGCTGGTGGACGGCCTCCCGGCGTACGATCCACGCCGGCCGCGCGGGCCCATCGACCTCTTCCTCGACGGCAACGAGGGCCCGTCGCCCGACCCTGCGGTGGGCGCCGCCCTGGCCGCCGCCGACCCCGCCCTGTGGCGCCACTACCCGGCGCCGCGCCGGCTCGAGGCCGAGATCGCCGCGCGTTTCGGCCTGCCGGCTGCGGCCGTCCTGGTCACCGCCGGCGCCGACGACGCTCTCGAGCGGGCGCTGCGCGTGGCCGCCTCTCCCGGCCGCGAGGTCATCCTCACCACCCCTACCTTCGAGATGCTCGCCCGCTACGCCCGCCTCGCCGGCGCCGACGTGGTCGAGGTGCCCTGGTGGCAGGGAGCCTTCCCGGTGGAGAAGGTGCTCGCCCGGGTGAGCGGGCGCACCGCCGCCGTCGCGGTGGTCTCCCCCAACAACCCCACCGGCGGAGTGGCCACGGCCGGCGACCTCGAAGCTCTGGCCGCCGCCGCCCCCAGCGCTCTTCTGCTGGTGGACCACGCCTACGTGGAGTTCGCGGACGAGGACCTGACCAGCGCTGCCCTCGCGCTGCCCAACGCTCTGGTCTTCCGCACCCTCTCCAAGGCCTGGGGCTGTGCCGGCCTGCGGGTGGGCTGGGTGATGGGTGACCCGCGGGTCGTGGCCTGGCTGCGCGCGGTGGGGCAACCCTACGCGGTGGCGGCGCCGTCGTTGATCGCCGGTGCGGCGGCGCTGGCCGCCGATCCCGGCCCGCGCCGGCGGTTCATCGCCGAGGTCGCCGACGAGCGCCGGCGCCTGGCGACGACGCTCGCCGAGCTCAGCGCCATTCCCTACCCGTCGCAGGCCAACTTCGTCCTCGCCCGCTTTGCCGACGCCCCCTGGGTGCGCGACGCCCTCGCCGGCCTCGGCATCGCGGTGCGCGGCTTCCCTGCGGACTCGGTGTTGGGCCCGTGCCTGCGCCTCACCTGCCCCGGCGACCCGGCCGCACTGGCCCGGCTGGAGGCCGCCCTGCGGGCCGCTCTGGCTCCGGAGGCGCTGCTGCTGGACCTCGACGGCGTGCTCGCCGACGTGTCGGGCTCCTACCGCGAGGCGATCCGCGCCACCGCCGCCACTTTCGGGGTTGCCCTCACCCCCGCCGACATCGCCGCCGGCAAGGCCTCGGGCGATGCCGCCAACGACTGGCGCCTGACCCAGAGGCTGCTGGCCGAGCGCGGCGTCGAGGTGCCCTTGGAAGAGGTCGCCGCCCGCTTCGAAACGCTCTACCAGGGAACCGAGGACGAGCCCGGGCTGTACACGCGGGAGCGGCTGCTCCCGTCGCGCGACACCCTGGCGGCACTGGCCGTCCGGCTCCCCCTGGCGGTGGTCACCGGCCGCCCCCGCGCCGACGCCGAGCGCTTCCTCAGCGACGCGGGCGTCGCTGATCTCGTCACCACGGTGGTGGCCATGGAGGACGCGCCGGGCAAGCCCGACCCGGCGCCGGTGCGTCTCGGCCTCGAGCGCCTCGGCGTGAGCCGCGCGTGGATGGTGGGCGACACCCCCGACGACGTCCGCGCGGCGCGGGCGGCGGGGGTCGTCCCGCTGGGAGTCGTGGCTCCCGGCGACGGCGACGGCGCCCGCGACGCCCTGCTCGCCGCCGGCGCGGCGCGGGTGCTCTCGGACCTCGAACAGCTTCTGGAGGTGATGCCATGAGCGGACGCACGGCGACCATCGAGCGCACGACCCGGGAGACCGCGGTGACGCTCACCCTCAACCTCGACGGCAGCGGCGCGGTGGCGGTGGCCACCGGTATCGGCTTCCTCGACCACCTCCTCACCTCCCTCGCGCTCCACGCCGGCTGGGATCTGGAGCTCGCGTGCCGAGGCGACCTCGAGGTGGACGACCACCACACCGCCGAGGACTGCGCCCTCGCCCTGGGCGAGGCGATCGACCGCGCCCTCGGCGAACGCCGCGGCCTCGCCCGCTTCGGCTGGGCCTACGCTCCCCTGGACGAGGCCCTGGCCCGGGCGGTGGTCGATCTCTCGGGGCGCCCATGGCCCGAGGTCCGTCTCGAGCTCGCCCGTGACGCCGTCGGCGGCCTCGCCGCCGAGAACGTGGAACACGTGCTGCGCTCCCTCGCCATGAGCTCGCGCTCGGCCCTGCACGTGGACGTGCTCCGTGGCTTCAACGACCACCACCGCGCCGAGGCCGCCTTCAAGGCCCTCGCCCTGGCGTTGCGCCAGGCGGCGGCGCGCACGGTTGGCGACGCCGTGCCCTCCACCAAGGGGGTGCTGTGATGGAGGTCGCCGTCGTCGACACCGGCGTCGCCAACCTCGCCTCCGTGCTGGCGGCGCTGACCCGGCTCGGCACCGACGCCCGCCGCACCAGCGAAGCGGCCGCGGTGGAGCGCGCCGCCGCGGTGGTCCTCCCCGGGGTGGGCTCGTTCGCCGCCGGGGCTGAGCGCCTCGCCGCCGCCGGCCTGGCGGAACCGCTGCGGAAACGCATCGCCGAGGGCCGTTCCACCCTCGCCGTCTGCCTCGGCCTCCAGCTCCTCGCCGAAGGCTCCGAGGAGAGCCCCGGGGCCGCCGGGCTCGGCGTGCTCCCCGTCCGTGCCACCCGCTTCCCCGACACCGTACGGGTGCCGCAGCTGGGCTGGAACCGCGTCACCGCCGGCCCCGGCGCCCGCCTCGTGGCCGACGGCTGGGCCTACTTCGCCAACTCGTACCGCCTCACCGCGGCGCCGCCGGGGTGGAGTGCTGCCGCCGCCGAGCACGGCGGGCCGTTCGTGGCCGCGCTGGAGCGCGGCGCGGTGCTCGCCTGCCAGTTCCACCCCGAGCTCTCGGGAGTTTGGGGTGCCGCGCTGCTGGGCCGGTGGCTCGACGCCGCCCGGGAGGCCGCATGCTGACGCCGCGGATCATCCCGTGCCTCGACGTCGCCGCCGGGCGGGTTGTCAAAGGCGTGCGCTTCGCCGGCCTGCGCGACGCCGGCGACCCGGTGGAGCGGGCCGCTGCCTACGCCGCCCAGGGCGCCGACGAGCTGGTGCTGCTGGACGTGTCGGCCACCCCCGAGGCCCGCGGCCACGCCCTCGACACCGTGCGCGCGGTGCGTGCAGTGCTGCCCCTGCCCCTCACCGTCGGCGGAGGGGTGCGCACCGCCGATGACGCCGCCTCCCTGCTGGAGGCCGGCGCCGACAAGGTGGCTGTGAACACCGCCGCGGTGGCGCGGCCGACGCTGCTCATTGAGCTCGCCGCACGCTTCGGCAGCCAGTGCACCATCCTGGCCCTCGACGCCGCCCGGAGCGGCTCAGGCTGGGAGGTGGTGGTGCGCTCGGGCAGCGAGCGCACCGGTCTCGACGCGGTGCAGTGGGCCGCCGAGGCCACCGACCGCGGCGCCGGCGAGATCCTCCTCACCAGCTTCGACCGCGACGGCACCGCTTCAGGCTACGACCTCGAGCTTCTCGCCGCGGTGCGTGCCGCGGTGCCGGTGCCCATCATCGCCTCGGGAGGCGCCGCCACCCCCGAGCACATGGCCGCCGCCCTGTCCGCCGGCGCCGACGCGGTGCTCGCAGCGTCCATCCTGCACGACGGCACGTGGACCGTCGCCGGTCTCAAGACCGCCCTCGCGGAGCTCGGAATCGAGGTGCGCCCATGATCGTCCCGTCCGTCGACGTTTCCCGCGGCTCCGCCGTTCAGCTGGTGGGCGGCCGCGAACAGGCGCTGGATGCCGGCGACCCGCTGGCGGTGGCAGAGCGCTTCGCGGTGGCCGGCGAGCTCGCCGTCATCGACCTCGACGCCGCCCGCGGACTGGGAGACAACCGCGCCGTGGTGGAGGCGCTCGTGCGCCGCCACCGCTGCCGCGTGGGCGGCGGCATCCGCACCGTCGAGGCCGCCCGCCGCTGGCTCGACCTCGGTGCCCGGCGGGTGATCCTGGGCACCGCCGCCACCCCCGAGCTCCTCGCCCAGCTCCCGCGCGAGCGCGTCCAGGTGGCCCTGGACGGGGTCGACGGCGAGGTGGTGGTGGAGGGCTGGCAGCGCACCACCGGGGCGCGGGTGCGCGACCGCCTGGCCGAGCTGGCGCCCCTGGCCGGCTCCTTCCTGGTCACCTTCGTGGAGCGCGAGGGGCGCCTTGGCGGCCTCGATCCCGAGGCGGTCCGCGGGGTGGTGGAGGCCGCCCGGGGCACCCTGGTGACCGTCGCCGGCGGCGTCGCGACCGCTGCGGACGTGGCCCTGGCCGACCGCCTGGGCGCCGACGCCCAGGTGGGCATGGCCCTCTACACCGGCCGCCTCGACCTCGGCGACGCGATCTGGGCCTGCGCGACGAGCGATCGCCCCGACGACCTCGTGGCCACCGTCGTCGCCGACGAGGCCGGAGTCGCCCTGGGCCTCGCCTGGTCGAGCCGCGAAAGCCTGCGCCGCGCGGTGACCGAGCGCCGCGGCGTCTACCAGTCCCGCTCGCGCGGCCTGTGGGTCAAGGGGGAGACCTCCGGCGCGGTACAGGAGCTGGTGCGGGTGGACCTCGACTGCGACCGCGACGCCCTGCGCTTCACCGTGCGCCAGGCGGAGCCCGGCTTCTGCCACACCGACCGCCGCACCTGTTGGGGCGACGACCCCGGCCTCGGCGCCCTGGAGCGCCGTCTCAGAGCGCGCCTCGCCAACCCACCCGCGGGCTCCTACACCGCCCGCCTCGCCACGGATCCCGGGCTGCTCGCGGCCAAGCTCGCCGAGGAGGCCCGCGAGCTCGCCGAGGCGCAGACCCCCGACGAGCTCGCCTGGGAAGCCGCCGACGTCCTCTACTTCACCCTCGCCGCCCTGGCCCGCCGCGGCGTTCCCCTCGAGGCCGCGCTCGCGAACCTCGAGCGCCGCGCGCTGGCCGTCACCCGCCGCGCCGGCGACGCGAAGGAGACCCGCTCATGACCACGTTCGCATTCAGCCGGCGTACTCCTGCCGAGGTGGAGCGCATCGACCGCGACCCGGTGGACGGCGCCACTCTGGCCGCCGCCGCCGAGATCGTCGCCGCCGTGCGCTCGGGCGGCGAGCCCGCGCTCCGCCGCTATGCGGAGAGGTTCGCCGAGCTCGCTCCCGGCGATGCGCTGGTGATCGCTCGCCCTCAGCTCGACGCTGCTCTCGGGGTGCTGCCCGCCGAGCAGCGGGGCGTGCTCGAGCGCACCGCCGCGCGCATTCGCCGCTTCGCCGCCGCGCAGCGTCGAGCTCTGGCCGAGGTCGACGTCGCCGTTCCCGGCGGCCGCGCCGGCCACGCTCTCGCTCCGGTGACACGGGCCGGCTGCTACGCCCCCGGCGGCCGCTATCCGCTGCCCTCGTCGGTCCTCATGACCGCGATTCCCGCAGCTGTGGCCGGCGTCCGCGAGGTGTGGGTGGCGTCGCCGCGCCCCGCCCCGGTCACCCTGGCCGCCGCTGCGGTAGCCGGTGTCCACGCCGTGCTCGCCACGGGCGGCGCCCACGCCGTCGCCGCCCTCGCCTACGGCGCGGGTCCGGTGCCCGCCTGCGACGTGGTCGTGGGTCCGGGCAGCCGCTGGGTCACCGCCGCCAAGCAGCTGGTGGCGGGCCGGGTGGGCATCGACATGCTGGCCGGACCCTCGGAGCTGGTGGTCCTCGCCGACGGCGCGGCCGACCCCCGCCTGGTGGCCGCCGACCTCCTCGCCCAGGCCGAGCACGATCCCGACGCTCTCCCCGTGCTGGTGAGCCTGGACGCCGGACTGGTGGAGGCCGTCGAGGCCGAGCTGGGTCGCCAGCTCGCGACGCTCCCGACCCGGGAGGTCGCCGCGGCGGCGCTGGACCACGGTTTCGCGGTGGTGGCGGGCTCCCTCGAGGAGGCGGCGGCGGTCTGCGACCGCCTCGCCCCCGAGCACCTCGAGATCGTCACCGCCGAGCCACGCGAGGCGGCCGCACTGTGCAGCCACTGGGGCGCCCTCTTCCTGGGCCCTGGCAGTGCCGAGGTGCTCGGCGACTACGGCGCCGGCCCCAACCACACCCTGCCCACCGGCGGCGGCGCACGCCACGCCGGCGGCCTCTCGGTGCAGCACTTCCTGCGCACCCGCACCTGGCTGGAGCTCGACGACCTCGCCGCTGCGCAGGAGCTGGTGGATGACGCCGCGGCCCTCGCGCGGATGGAGGGGCTCGAGGCGCATGCGCGGGCGGCGGAGGCGAGAAGCGTGCGGCGGCGGTGACGGGGCCCGGCGGTGGATGCTCCGGACGCCGGCTCCCGGGCGGCAGAGCCGCCCACCGGCTCCCCGAGTCCCCTGCTTGGTCACCGTGAGTGCCCCCCCGAACACTGTTTTCGCGATCGCGCTGCAGACGAGGAGGCTGTTCGGGAACAGTGTCCGGGACGGCACGTCCGCCGGAAGACCCCTGCTCCGGGGCGGTCCCGGCCGACGGTCCCGGCCGCGGTCCCCGGCCCCGGTCCCGGTCGCGGTCCCGGCCACCGTGCCGGCTCCTGATGCTCCCAGCATCGGCTCCCGTGCGGCGGCCTTGCCGCCGCCCGTCGGCGCGGGCCCGGGGGCGGCGACGACATGCGCTGCCGCGCGGCAACACGGCCGCCCCCGGGTCCTCAGCGCCGAGTCGCCTACCGGGTTGCTTGGGGCGGATGCTCCAGGCGCTTCGGGCCGTGAGTGCCCCCCCGAACACTGTTTCCGCGATCGCGCTACAAACGAGGAGGCTGTTCCGGAAAAGTGTCCGGGACGGCACGTCCGCCGGAGGATCTGTGCTCCGGGGCGGTGGTGAGCCTCCTTTGCAGATCGGGCGCGATTCGGTGGCACGACGGAGCCCGCACCAGCGCCAAGGGTGGCGCGCGAAGCTCGCACGCCTACACGGAATCCATCGCGCCGAGGCACGCAGCCGTGGCGGAGCCACGGCAGGCCGCGAAGGAGGGACCCGGCGCACGCTCGCGTGCGCTCGGGGCCCGACCGAGTGGCCCTAGGCCGCGAAGCGGCCGGCGTGCCCCGGAGGAACCCCGGCCCTTCGGGCCTCCGCTTGCTCAGGATGACAGGTGGCGGTTGGAGCGCCGTTTTCCGTCGCCGCAGGCGGCGGCAGCGGGTGGGCGGGTGGGACACGGCGTCGACGAGGGGGACGGCGTCGCCTTCGTCGCGAGGGCCGCGAGGTGGCGTTCCCCGTGGTGGCGCAGCCGCCGCGGGGGGCGCCGCATCGCGGGCCGCAGCAGAAGGCGCTCGAGCCGTCCCCCGGCGGGACGCAGCTTCGCTGCGTTCCGGCCGCCGCAAGGCGGCAGACGCTTCCATGGCCTCTGCCGAGCCCACGAGTCGCGCCGCCGTCGGTTCTCTGGGTGCGATTCGCGACCGAATCGAGGAGGGACTGATCTCGTGATCGTCCCGACGAAGATGAGAGAGCGAAGCGCGGCCAGAGGGCCGGCGCCGGCGCGACCCCTACATTTCAGAGAGAGCAGGTTCTCCCTCCCCTCCCGGAGCATGCTCCCGGGCGTACCGGGCCGCCGGGGCACGCCGCCGCGCCGACAGGTGCGACCGGACACGCGCTGGTCGCCGGCGGATGCTTGCATCCGCCCGGCGGCCGGGGCGTGGCCGGGTGGCCGCGAAGCGGCCGGCGTGCCCCGGCGGCACAGAGTCGCCTGCCGAGCAGGCTCTGCAGCCGTTCCCGAGAGGCCTACTGCGCGGCGGACCAGTACGATGTTCCGCCCGATTCGAAGCCATCGGCGAAGATGAGACCCACCTCCACGGCGCCGATATCGCACAGCGCGACGCCGTTGTGGTCGCCGTCCAGAGGCCGCGGCGCGCCGCGCTGGTCCGCGGCGAGGCCGCAGTCGGCCGCGCCGGCGTCGATCACCGGGCTGGCGGGCAGCGGCTCGCGGGTGAAGGTGAGCCCGCCGTTGTCCTGGAGCGGACCGAGGAGCGGGTCGATGGCCACCAGGTCGCCAAGGCCCGCAGCAAGCCCACAGCTGCCGTCCGAATCGAGGTTGTAGCCGAAGGAGATCAGGGTCGCGGAGTAGAGCCCACAATCGGACGTCCCCGAACCCGCAATGATGCTGTGGTAGAGAGAGACCTGGGGCTGGAAGCCCTCCACGATGAGCCCCACCTGGGTCGACGAGGCGATGGTCACGCCGGTCAGCGTCAAGCTCCTTGACACGCCGTACGGCGAGAAGTCGACACCGTTGGCGTTGTCGCTGAAGGTCGAGTTTGTGATGCTCCCGCTCGAGCCAAAGAGGAGCAGGCCGCTCGAGCTGGCGCCTGACACGGTCGATCCGTCGATGACGACGTCATCCACACCCTGGATCAGGATGGCGCTGTCTCCCTGGGCGTTGACGAAGGAGGTGTCGATCACGCGCGCCTGCAGCGTACCGCCCGACTGCCACACCGCGACATCGGCTCCCCAGTACTGGCCGGAGTTCCCCTCGAAGTGGGACGAACGGATCTCGAAGCTGTTACCCCCCGAGTAGGCTGCGATGGCTCCTCCGTAGAAGACCGCCTTGTTGTCCTCGAGCGAGCTGCTGAGGACCTGGAGCGTGCCGCCGTCGCTGTACACCGCTCCTCCGTCGCCCGCCGAGTAGCAGTTGCGGATCATGACATCGTCGAGGGTGAGGCTGCCGCCGGAGGCGATCGTGAACGCCCGCACGCCGCTGCTACCACGGGGCGGATTACCGCCGTCGATAACAGTGTGGTTCCAGCCGTTGCCCTTGATCGTCACCGCGGTGGTGATGGTGGGAAGGGTACTGGCGAGCACGATCGTGTAGTCGGCCGCGAAATCGATCTGATCGGCCTGGCCGTTGGCCTCAGCCGACGTGATCGCCTCCCGCAACGAGCCGGCGCCCGAGTCCGCATCCGTCGTCACCGTGAACGTCGCCGGCTGCGCCAGCGAAGCCAGACCGAGGAAAAGGCCGACTGCTACCCAGGTTGGCGCCTTGCTCCACATCGCACTCCTCCAATCTCAGGGCCCATCATCGGTGACAACTTCCCCGAGTCTTCAAGGAAGCAGTCTCAAAGAGATTATGGATTTGGCACTCTACCCTAGAACATAAGGAGCCGAAGGTGGGGCGTCAAGGTCAGAAGCGCATCCGCCCGGCGTGCCCCGTCAGCTCGACGTACCCCTCACCGCTGGTCGAGCCTGCGACCTCGACCGGGCCCTCCCAGTAGGCGGCGCCGGTGGAGCGGCGGGCGTCCACCTCGGCCGAGCGCACCAGCGGCGTCACCGTGACGTCGATCCCCGCCGACGGGACATCGAGGCGCCACCCCGACGGGTACGCCGCGCCGGTGAGCGGGCTGGCCCAGCTGCCGGTGGCCGCAAGCTTGACGTCGGCCCACGCCAGCCGCCGGGTACTCCCGTCGGACGCCACCATCGTCCCCGCCGAGTACGGCGACGCCGAGCCGTCGCCGCGACGCAGCCGGTACAGCATGAGGTCGCGGCCGTCCGAGAGCCTGAGCCCGAACCAGTCCCACCCGACGACGCCCACCCCCAGCTGCGTGGTCCCCCACTCGTGGTCGAGCCACGACGTCCCGGTGACGGCATGGGTCCGTCCATCCACCGTGAGCTCCCCGGCGGTCGCCATCCGCGTCCAGCTCAGGTACGCCGAGGCATTCCCCGGCTCGGGACCCTTCCGCGAGTACCCGGCGTCGCCCTGCCGCACCAGGGGCCGGGTGGGCCGCAGCTCGAGCGCCAGGCCCAGACCGCTGCCTGGGTCGGTGGCGGTCAGGCGCAGGCTGCCGTCCGCACCGCGCGCCACCTGCCAGCTCTCGCACCACACCTTCAGATCCTGCTCCGAGTACCCGGCGAGCCCCCCGGCCACCCGCCGCAGCCGCTCGGCGCTGGCGAAGCGGCCCTTCCCCACGTCGGCCACCGCCAGGTTGGCGGCCACCACCTGGCGGGCCCGCAGGTCCGAGGCTCCCGGAGACAGCGGCCCCGGCTCGAGGCCCTCGCGGAAGAAGGTGAGCTGATAGCCGAAGCGGCGGCCGTCCGCGTCGGCCATGACACCCGTGACGTACCACCACTCCGTCTGATACTCCGGATGCGCCCCGTCGTCCCGCGGGAAGACGAGCGCCGGCGGCCCGGTGACCCGCTGCCAGCCGGCGGCCGCACCAAGGGTGAGAAGCGCCGCCACGAGCACGGAGAGGCTACGCCTCCTCACGCAGCACTTCCCCGGGGGCCATCCTCGCTGCCGCCAACGCCGGCGCCACCGCCGCCACCACGCAGGCAGCCGTCACCCACAGCCCCATCGTCAGCACCTCGCGCCACGGCAGCACGAGCTCGAGGCTCCAGCCGAAGGACTGCAGGTTGACGACCTTGACCAGGTCGACCCCCACCACCAGCCCGACAACGATGCCCGCCCCCGCCGCCGCCAGCCCCAGCAGCGCCGCCTCGGCCAGCACCACCCCCGCCACCTGCCGCCGGGAGGCGCCCACCGCCCGCAGCAGCCCCAGCTCGCGGCGGCGCTCGCCGATGAGGGCGAAGAGCACCGTCGCCACCGCCACCACCGCCACCACCGCCGCCACCAGGTAGAGCGCGGTGGTGATGGCGAAGGTGCGTTCGAACGCCGCCAGCACCTCGCGCCTGAGCTCGCGGTTGACCAGTGCGTCCACCAGGAAACGCCCGCGCACGGCGGCCATGAGGCGCTCCCGTGCCGCCGTGCCATCTGTCCCCGCAGGTAGGAAGACCGCCACCTGGCGCGGCCCACGCTCGGCCTGGCCCGGGTAGAGGGCGAGGAAGTCGACGCGGTCCATGACGATGAGCCCCTGGGAGCGCGAGTAGTCGTGGAAGACGCCGATGACCTCCTTGGGTATCGAGCCCGACGGGGCGGGCAGTTGAATGACGTCGCCGCGTGCCACGCGGAAGCGCCGGGCGAAGGGCTCGTTGACGATCACGCCGTGGCGGCGCCACGCCTCGTCGAAAACCTCTCGCGGTGTGCGCCCGCCGAAGAAGGGAATGCCGCCGTGGAGCCTGACCACGTCGAAGGCGGCCCCGGCCAGCTCCACCGGTCGCCCGCGGAACTGCACGTCCACCGAGTAGAAAGGATCGGTGGCCTCGCGGCCGAAGAGCCCCTCGATGATCCGCACGACCTCGGGATCGAGGCGTCCGATGGGCATCCCGGTGGACACCGCCATGGGCCGCACCCAGATGTCCGCGCGCAGCCCCTGGGTGGTCCACCCTTCCACGCTGGCCCTGAACGACACCACCATGGTGGCCACCGCCACCGCCAGGGCCACCGCCACGCCCACCGCCCCGGCCGCCCACGCCGCCCGGCGCCGCCCCGCCGCCAGGGCGGCGGCGGCCACCCGCCAGACCACGCCCAGGCGTCCCAGGGGGCGGGCGCCGAGACGAGCCAGGGCGTCCACCAGCGGCCCGGCCACCACCAGGACGATGGCCATGAGGGCGAGGGCCGCCAGCAGCGCCGCCACCGGCAGGCCGTGCCAGGCGGGCAGCCGGGTGAGGGCGAACGCCAGGAGTGCGAGCGAGCCGGCGCCGCCGAGCTGGAGCAGACGTTGGCGGCGTCCCAGCCGCTCCGGCCGCTCGCCACGCAGGCCCTGGAGCGGCGGCGTGCGCGCCGCCTCGGCCAGGGGCAGGGCCGCCGCCACCAGTGCGGTGACCACCGCCAGGGCGAGCCCCCCCAGGGCCAGCCACGGCTCGAGACGCACCGGCGACGACGGGATGCCCCGCAGCACCGCGGCCACCGTGGTGCGCACGCTGCCCACCGCGAGGCGCGCGCCCACGAATCCCCCGGCCACACCGAGGACGCCGCCGAGCACGCCGATGACCGCCGCCTCGGCGAGGAGCGCCGCCGCCACCTGGCGGCGCGACGCCCCCAGCGAGCGCAGCAGGGAGAGGGAGTAGCGACGCTGCACCACCGAGGTGGCCAGGGTGGTGGCCACCAGCACCCCGGCCACCAGCACCGAGATCCCCGACAGTGCCACCAGGTTGAAGCGCAACGAGGCAACCATCTCCTCGGCACTCTGCCGGCGCCGCGACGGCGCCTCGACCCGGGCGCCCGGCGGCGCCAAGGCGGCGAGGCGGGTGCGCAGCTCGTCGAGAGAGACACCCGGCCGCGGCACCAGCTCGACCCGGTCGAGGCGGCCCTGGCGGCCGAAGAGCTCCTGGGCGGTAGCCACGTCCACCACCAGCACCCGGTCCCAGGCGGCGGCCAGGCTCGGCGGCTCGAAGACGCCTACCACCGCGAGCTCCTGCGGCCGCGCCTGCGCAACCACCGTCACCTTGGCTCCGGCGCCCACCCCGAGCCTCCTCGCCAGCGGCCGCGGCAGCAGCGCCCCGTGCTCCAGCAGCAGCTCGCGGATGCGCTCCTCGCCACCCACCTCCACCGGCCGCACCTGGCGGTCGGCGAGGACGTCGACGCCGAGCACCCGCACAGCGTCACCGAGCTCTGAAAGCGGCGCCACCTCCTCCACCACCGGGGCGAGCACGGCGTCGGCGGCGAGGGGGCGCAGCCGGGCCAGCACCGAGTCGGGCAGACCGCCCTCGCCGGTGAGCTCCAGCCGGGCGCGGCCGGCGACCTCGTCGACGCCGGCGGCGAACGAGCGCACCGCCGCCCGGCTCGCCGCCACCGTGGACACCACCGAGGCCACGCCCACCGCCACCCCCAGCACGGTGACCACGGTGCGCAGCGGTCGCCGCAGGATCGGTCGCAGCAGGAGGGCCCTGAGAATCACGGCGGGGCCGCCGTCACACCGGCCTCACAGCACCGCGACGACGCGGCCGTCGGCGAGCCGCACCACGCGGTCGGCCACGGCGGCGAGGCGCTCGTCGTGGGTCGCCAGCAGCAGCGCGGTGCCCTCCTCGCGGCGCAGCTCGTCCATCAGCGCGAGAACTGCGGCGCCGGTCTGCGAGTCGAGGTTGCCGGTGGGCTCGTCGGCCACCACCACCGACGGCCGGTGCACAAGGGCGCGGGCCACCGCGGTGCGCTGCTGCTCGCCCCCCGAGAGCTCCGAGGGATAGTGGCGGCGGCGGTGGGCGAGCCCAACCCGCTCCACCAGGGCGGCCACCCGTGCGGCATCGCGGCGGCCGTCCAGGGCCAGCGGCAGGGCGACGTTCTCCTCCACCGTGAGGTTCGGCATCAGGTGGAACGCCTGGAAGACGATCCCCACCGAGCGCCGGCGCAGCAGGGTGAGCTCGGTCTCGGCGGCGGCGCCGAGGTCGCGGCCGCACACCGTGACGCTGCCCTCGTCGGCCCGCTCCACCGCCGCCACCAGGTTGAGGGTGGTTGACTTGCCGCATCCCGAGGGACCCACCAGGGCGACCATCTCGCCGGGATTGAGGACGAGGTCGAGCTCGCACACGGCGACCACCTCCTCGTCGCCCCGGCGGTAGCGCCGGCACACCCCCTCGAGCTCCACCACGGGCGGCACGCCCTGCTCCCGCCGCCTCAGGCCCGTGCTTCGGCCGCCTGCGTCGCGAGCCGCTCGTCGAGCAGGTCGAGGGTGTCGAGGCGGGTGACCCCGGGCGGCAGCGCCGACAGGGCGGCGGCCCCGGACCCTCCCACCCACAGCTCCACCCGTTCGGGCAGCGCTGTGCGGATTTCAGCGAGCGCCGCCACCGTCTCCGCCGTCGCCGAAACGCTCGACACCGACAGCCCCACCGCGACCGCCCCGGCGGTGCGCGACGTGCGGACAACATCCTCCAGCGGCGTGCGGACGCCCAGCATCCTCACCTGCCATCCGGCCAGGGTCAGGGAGAGGGCGGCCATCTCAAGGCCGATGCCGTGACCCTCGTCGGGCAGCGTCGCCAGCACGACCGTGGGCCCGTCGGTGCGGGTCTCCAGCGGCAGCCTCGCGGCGTGCAGGAGATCCACCAGCAGCTCCGAGAGGAAGTGCTCGTGCGCCACCTCCAGGTCGCCGTCCGACCACGCCTTCCCCACCGCGTGCACCAGGGGCACGACCCGCTCGCGCAGGAAGCGCGGCAGGCCGAGGGCGGCGGCGGCGCGCTGCAGACTCTCGATCACCGTGGCGCGGTCGAATGCCTGCACCTGGTCGAGCAGCTCGGGGATCCAGTCGGCCCGCTCGGACAGCGCCACCACCGCTCCCCGCGGCTGGCCCTCTCCCAGCAGCTCCATCAGCCGCTCGAGGGGAAGAGCAACCACGTCGCCGGCGCGGTGGCCACGCTCGAGAGCGGCGGCAATCAGGCGCAGGTGGTGCACCTGGTCCGAGGTGTAGCGGCGGTGCCCCGAGGCCAGGCGCACCGGCTGGGGGAAGCCGAAGCGACGCTCCCACGCGCGCAGGGTGTGCTCCGACACCCCGGTCTCGCGGGAGACCGCGTTCATCGGCCAAAGGAGAGCGTCGTCTTCGCCGTTCTCGGTCACGTTCGAGCTCCTCGCCCGGTGCGGCGGCTCTCCGGGCCTGCCGTGACTATAGGAGGCGGAACGATCCATGTCAATGACATGTCTAGGAAAAATGACGAGAACTTGACATCATGTCAATGATATTACAAGATCAAACTGCCGGTCGTGGGAGGTATGCACTCCCGCCAGCAGCCCCGGCCCGTGGAGGCGACATGACGAGCACCGCGACCTGGCAGCTCTGGCACGACGAAAGCGAGTCCATTCGACTGGGCATCTCCTCCTGTCTCCTCGGCATGGAGGTGCGCTACGACGGCGGCCACAAGCGCAACCGGTACCTCACCGACGTCCTTGGTCACTGGGTGACCTGGGTGCCGGTATGCCCCGAGCTCGACATCGACCTCGGCGTGCCCCGTCCCACCATCCGCCTCGACCACGCCCGGCCGCACCCGCGCCTGGTCATGCCCTCCACCGGCGACGACCTCACTGACACCATGGAAAGCTACTCCCACGACAAGATCACCGAGCTCCAGGCGCTGCAGCTGGACGGCTACGTGCTCAAGAAGGGCTCGCCCACCTGCGGCATGGAGCGCGTCAAGGTGTACGGTCACGACGGCTCCCCCGCCAACCACGGCGTGGGCGTGTACGCACGCGTGCTCATGGAGCGCTGGCCGCATCTTCCGGTGGAGGAGGAGGGCCGCCTCAACGACCCGGTACTGCGCGAGTGCTTCATCGAGAACGTGTTCTGCCGCCACCGCTGGCGCACCATGGTGCGGCGCGGCCTCACCCGCGGCCGCCTGGTGGCGTTCCACACCGCGCACAAGCTGCTGCTCCGCGCCCACAACGAGGCCGGCTACGGGCGCCTGGGCAAGATCGTCGCGTCCGCCGGATCCATCCCGGACGCCGAGCTCTTCGCCCGCTACGAGGACGAGTTCCACCGCACCCTCAAGAGCCAGGCCACCCGCAAGCGCCACACCAATGTCCTCTACCACGTCCTCGGCTATCTGAAGCAGCAGCTCGACGCCTTCGAGAAGCAGGAGGCCGTCCAGCTCATCGAGGACTACCGCCTCGAGCTGGTGCCGCTGGTGGTGCCCGTCACCCTGCTCCGCCACCACGCCGCCAAGCACGACGTGAACTACCTGAAAGGCCAGCTCTACCTGGAGCCACATCCCAAGGAGCTGATGTTGAGGAATCGGGTGTGAGGCCCGCCCGCCCTCCCGGTAAAGAGTGAAGGGTGAAGAGTAAAGGGTGAGGCGCTGGACGTGACCGTAGGGGGGTGCAGATCCAGCCGAGAGCGCAACAAAGCCGATCGAAACCGGGGGGCTGGGCGGGGGTCTCTTTACTCTTTACCAACTCGACCGCATCGGGGGCCCTGACCGTGCGTACGTTCACCTTCTCCGACGAGCTCTGGCTGCCGCTGCCGCGGGCGGCGCTTTTCCCGTTCTTCGCCGACGCCCTCAACCTCGAGCGCCTCACCCCCCCGTGGCTGCACTTCGAGGTGCTGACACCGGCGCCCATCGCCATGGGCGTGGGTACCCGCATCGACTACCGCCTGCGTTGGGGGATCGTCCCCCTGCGCTGGCAGTCCGAGATCACGGCGTGGGAGCCGCCGGCGCGCTTCGTGGACGAGCAGCGGCGCGGCCCCTACCGTCTCTGGATCCACGAGCACCGCCTCGAGCCGGAGGGCAACGGCACCCGCATGCGCGACACCGTCACCTACGCCGTGCCCGGCGGGCTCCTCGCTCAACGCCTGGTGGTGGGGCGCGACGTGGCCCGCATCTTCGCCCACCGGCGCTCGGTGCTCGGCCGCCTCTTCAACCGGCCCCGACCCGACGACAAGGAGACGACATGACGACGAAGCACACCTCCCTCGCCGCCGGCGCCGCCGGTTTCCTCCTCCTGCTCGCCGCGCTGCCGGCCACCGCTGCCGAGCCGCAGCAGCGGCCCGAGCGCTCGCTCGGCCTCGCCGTGATCAGCTCCCCTGACCCCTACGCCGGCACCGACCGCGACCTCCTGGTCGTCCCCACTCTGATCCTGAAGGCCGGTCGCCTCCGGGTCGAGGGGGTCCGGGTCATGGTGAGCGCCGTGGACGCGCCGGCCTTCTCGCTCGAGGCGGGCGTGATGCCGCGCTTCCTCGGCTACGAGGCATCGGACAGCCCCGCCCTCGCCGGCATGGCCACCCGACACCGCTCCGCCGACGCGGTGGTGGAGGCCCGCTGGCGGCGGGACCGGCTCATCACCACCGCGAGCCTGAGGCACGACATCCTGGGCCGCAGCCACGGCGTCGAGGCGGACCTCTCGGTGGGCTACCGCCTCACCCTGGCGGCAAACCGCCTCTTCGTCACCCCGAGGCTCGGGCTCGCCTGGCAGAGTGCCGACCTCACCGACTACTACTTCGGCGTGCGTCCCGACGAGGCGGAACCCGGCCGGCCGGCGTATCGCGCCGGCGCCAACCGCGGTCTCACCGTCGGGGTGACCGGAGTGTACCGCCTCGGCCGACGCTGGGCCCTCACCGTCCTCGCCCAGCGCACCGAGCTGGGCGACGAGGTCACCGCCAGCCCCATTGTCGACCGCAGCTTCGCCACCTTCGCGCTGGTGGGCCTCAGCCGCAGCTTCTGAAGATCACGATCAACGAGAAAACGGGGGGCCTCCGCCCCCCGGTCAATCAGTCGCTTCGAGCGGCTACTCGCCGAGCAGCACCCACTGCAGCCGCCACCAGGCTGTGCGCCAGGCGATCCTCACCCACCTCGGCCGCGTCGTCACCGTGCTCTACGGCGAGGGCGGCTTCACCGGCACGGCGCGCCCGGTCATCTACGCGGTGGTGGCGGCGCACGAGGTGGGCCGCCTCAAGCGCCGGGTCGCCGAGGCCGATCCCGACGCCTTCGTCGCCATCTCCCCCGCTCAGGAGGTCTTCGGCGAGGGCTTCGTGGCGCCCACGGTAGAGGAGCAGGCTCCAGCCTACGGGCCGGGAGACGGGAGACGCGCCCGCGCCCACCACGCCCGGCTTGAGACCGCGGTCCCGGTCCCCGGCCCCAGTCGCCGCCCCAGTCGCGGTCCCGGACACGGCCCCGATCGCGGTCTTGGCCCCGGTCCCCGACACGGCCCCGGTCGCGGCCCCGGCCTACGGCCCCGGCCCCGGTTGCGGTCCCGGCCCCGGTTGCGGTCCCGGCCCCGGTCGCGGTCCCGGTCCCGGTCGCGGTCTTGGTCCCGGTCGCGGACGCGGTCGCCGATGCTCCTTACACCGGCTCCCGGGCGGCTCAGCCGCCCGTCGACGCGGCCCGGGGACGGCGACGGCACGAGCCGGCATACGGCAACGAGGCCGTCCCCGGTCCCCAGCGCCGAGTCGCCTGCCTGGTCGTTCGGGGCGACTGCTCCGAACGCCAAAGGCCGTGGGAGCCACCCATGACGTTTCCCGCAGGTGCGGCCCGGGTGAGGATGCGCTCCAGGGGAAACGTCATGAGTGGCACACCCGCCGGAGGACACCTTCTCCGCGACGGTGGCGGCTCTCGGTCCCGGACCCGGCCGCCGCTCACCTCCAGAGCCCGGGAAGGATCGCCCGGGTGTTCCCGTTACCGGCTGCGATCGCGAATCACCACGAGGAGGTGCCCATGTCCGACAAGGTCTACAAGAAGGTGCGCGTCACCGGCTGCTCTGCCGAGGGCTACGAACAGGCCATCGAGGTGGCGGTCCGCAAGGCCGGCGAGTCGATCCGCGGCCTCGCCTGGTGGGAGGTCACCGAGCTGCGCGGCGCGGTGCTCCCGGACAACAAGCTGGAGTGGCAGGCGACCCTGGACGTCGGCTTCAAGCTCGACTGACCGTCGCCGCTTGCGCCCCGAAGCACTTCGCGGTAGCATGCCGCTCCCTGAGCGTGGGGCCGTAGCTCAGCTGGGAGAGCGCTAGAATCGCACTCTAGAGGTCGAGGGTTCGATCCCCTTCGGCTCCACCACGCAGATCCCCGAGCCGCCCATCACGGGCGGCTTTTCTGCGTGGAGCGGCAAGAGGAGACCGGTCGCCGTCCGCCCGAGGGAGGACGCACCCTCGCACCGGGCTCGGGGAGGCGCGATCGGAGGCTTCCCCTTTCTTGCGCGAGGGCTCAGCGCGGGGCGAGGATCTTCGCCGCGGCGGCGGCCTCGGGGCTCGAGGGGGCCAGCTTCCCGAGCGCCGCGTTCGCCTCCTCGGCCCGGGTGCGCTGCCCGAGGGCGGTGTAGGCGGCGACCATGGCGACGCGCGCCTCGAGGTAGCGCGGCGCGAGGTCGATCGCACGGCGGAAGTACCCGACAGCATCCTGGTAGCGGCCGTCGTGCAGCAGGAAGGTACCGTAGTTGTAGAACCCCTTGGGGTAGTAGGGAGCGTCGTCCAGGACCCGGAGGAACTCCCGCTCGGCCGCCGGCGAATCGCCCGACCGCGCGTACCACACGGCGAGGTCAACGCGCGCCGGGGCGAAGCCGGGCGCGAGCTCGAGAGCCTTCTCGAGCTCGCGCCGCGCCGGCTCGGGCTCGCCCAGACGCGTGTAGAACGACGCCAGGTACCATGCGCTCTGGGCGCTCGGCTGCTTCTCGACGTAGAGCGTCAGGGCCTCGAGCGCTTTCCGACGGCCGCCCCGGTCGAACTCGGCCCGCGCCAGGCTCAGCATCAACGGCTCCGACAACGAGTCGCCGGGCGGCAGCTGCCGCGCCACCTTCCAGGCCTCGTCGAGATGGCCGGTCTGGAGGAGCGCCGTCGCGTCCAGCTCGATGTAGGCCGGGTTGCCCGGGTCCCGCCGCAGGAGCCTCTCTGTGTAGGTCAGCGCCTCGACACCCTTGCCCTCGAACAGGAGGTGCTTCGCCGCACTGAGATCGTTGAGGTCGCCGACCCGCTCTCTGGGTGGGACACCGTCGCTGCGCAGCTCCTCGACGATCTCCTCACCGCCCGTGGCCGAGGTGCCTCCAAGGTAGCCCAGGGACTCCAGGCGGTGACGCACCTCGGCGTCCACCGCCTGGGTGGTGCTCGCCCCCGGCACGGACCACTGCTTGAGGAGGGCCTCGAGGTGGGCACGCATGCGCTGGGCCTCGCCGGGCCGCTCCCGGGCCAGGTCGTGCAGCTCGTCGGGGTCCGTGTCGAGGTCGTAGAGCTCGGGTGTGGGCCCGTGAATGTACTTCATGGACCCTTCGACGAGGACCCGCAGTTCCCCCCAGCCGTGAGTCAACCGCGGCGACAGGTTCTCGGCGTAGTGCACGTCGCTCCAGCGGGACGGCTGCCCGTCGTTGGTCCAGAACGGCCGCAGCGAGTGGCCCTGGACGGTGTCCGGGATCTCGATGCCGAGCAGGTCGAGGATGGTGGGCACGATGTCGACCGTCCCCACCCAGTGGCTCACCACGGTGCCCCGGTACGGGAACTCGCTCGGCGGGCGGATGATCAGCGGCACGTGCAGCGTCGAGTTGTAGGCCAGGATCGCGTGGGTGATCTCATCGTGCTCGCCGAGCCCCTCACCGTGATCGGCCGCCATGACGACGAGGGTCCGGTCGAGCTCGCCCTGCTTCTTCAGGTAGTCCAGCAGGAACCCGAGTCGCGAGTCCGCGTAGGCGATCTCGCCGTCGTAGAGGTCGTCGGCGTAGAGCTCGTCGTAGGGCGCGGGCGGCTCGAAGGGCTGGTGTGGGTCGAAGTAGTGGACCCACGCGAAGAACGGCTTGCCGTCGGGACGTCCGGCGTGCTTCTTCAGCCACGGGAGAATGGCCTCGTTCACCTGAGCCGCCCGGCGCTCGTCGAAGAACAGGCGCTCCTTGGGCATGACGCGCTGCCCACGGTAGTCCTCGTAGATCCCGGTGAGGTGGTCGTCGTAGAGGTCGAACCCCTGGTTGAGACCGAAGCGGGCAATGACCGGGTAGGCCCCCACCGCCGCCGCGGTGGCGTACCCGTGGGCGCGCAGGATCTCCGCCAGGGTGAGCTGGTCCTTGCCGAGGGTGAAGAGACCGTTGTCCCGTACGCCGTGGGCGATGGGGTACCGCCCCGTCAGGATCGTGGTGTGCGAGGGCGCGGTGATCGGCGCGGCGCTGAGGGCGCGGGCGAAGCGCACGCCGTCCCGGGCCAGGCCGTCGAGGGTCGGCGTCTGGATGCGCTGGTTGCCGTAACAGCGGATGTAGTCCGCGCGGGTCGTGTCGAAGGTGACCAGGAGGACGTTCCAGTGCGCGCCGGCTGCCTTCCCGGCCGCGCTCCGGCCGCACCCCGAGAGCGGCAGCAGGGCCGCGCACAGCAGGGCCGCGCCGGCCAGCTTGAGCGGGCGGGGGCCGAAGGCGCTCATCTCACATCTGGTCCAGGAGGCTCTCGAGCTGGTCGACGCTGACGTCGGGCCGGGCGAGCCCGCCGCGTCGCACCTTCGCCAGCGCCTCGGGATCGACCTCGAGGTCGTCGGCGGGGAGCATCTCGCGGCGCAGCGTGGCGTACAGCTCCGAGGTGTACTGCTGGACGTAGCGGGCCGCGACCCGGTCGCGGACCTTCTCGAACGGAATCGGCTCGGCCGGCGTCCGGCCCACGACCTCGGCGATCTCGAGGCCGTCCTCGGTACGGTAGGGCGCCGCCAGCTGACCCTTCTCGAGCGGAGCGATGAGACCCGGCAGCTTGGGCCGGAGCCCGCCCAGCTCGGCCAACGTCTCCGGCTCGAGCTCCTTGATCGTCCCACCGAGCTCGCTCCGCAGCGTCTCGAGCGTGGTCGCCGGGGTCGCGGCGGCACGCTCAAGCCGCGCCATGGCTGCGGCGGGGTGCGCCCCCAGCGGCACCTGGAGGAGACGGATCGTCCAGGTGGGGGGCGTGCTGTACTCGCCGAGGTTGCTCTCGTAGAAGGTGCGGAGCCGCTCCTCGTCGTGCAGCGCGAGGTCGACGAGGCGCTGGTGCCGCTCGGCGTCGATGAGCGCCCGCCGCTGCCACTCGTCGAGCCGGCTCGCGAGCTCCTCCTCCGGGATCGAGCCCCGGCTCCGACACCCCAGGAAGAGCTCCTCGCGGCGCCGGGCCCGTTCGAGAATCTGCCAGCCCAGCTCGAAGGTGGGGACCCCATGTCCTGTTGCCTGGCGAGCCATGAACTCCTGCACCCTGCGGCGAAGGTCGGCCAGCGTCCAGCTCTCCTCGCCGATCCGCAGCACCGGCGCCTCGGGATCTCCTGCCTTCATCACGGCGGTGAGCTGCTCACGGTCGAGCACCAGGGAGCCCGGAGGCGCCTGAAAATCGGCATCGAGCTCGCCGAGGGCCGCCTCGCCGCGCTCCGCGCGGAGGCGCTCGAGCAGGATGGGCCGCGCCTCCTCGAAGCCGAGGGTCCGCGGCGGCAGGATCTCATCGACGTAGAAGAGGTCGAAGCCCTGCCTCGTCGTCACGATCCGGCTCGGCACGCGCTCCTCGAGCGAGAAGACCACCTTCTCGAAGCCTCGCGGCAAGCGCCCGGGCACCATCCACCCCACGAACCCGTTGCGGTGCCGGGTCTCGGACTCCGAGTAGCGGGCGGCCAGCCGCGAGAAGCTCTCGCCCGCCAGCACGCGCTGCCGGATCTCCTCGAGCTGCCGGCGCGCCCCGGGCCCACGGCGGAGGAAGATCTGGTACACCGAGCGGCGCGCCGGCGCCGCGAGCTCCTCCGAGTGGGCCTCGAATGCCTTCCCGAGATCCCCTTCGGAGATCGTCCCGAGGGCGGGCCTCAACGTCGCCACGCAGAGCTGGAGACCGATCGTTCGCTCCGCCTCGCGACGCCCGGTGGCGAAGGCGTCGGAGCCCTGGAAATCATGGCTCCGCGCCCCGGCCAGGAGCATCCTGTCGATCACCATCTCGCGAATCTGTCCCCGGTACCACTGGTCCAGATCCGTTCCGGGCCCGGGGCGCTCTGACGCCGGCAGGGCGAGAACCCGCGCGTCGACCTCCGCCGCCGTGATCTCGATGTCGCCCGCGCGCGCAACCACGGCGGGAGGGGGCGACGCATCAGCGCCCGGGTCTGGCCCGGGCGCCGCCTTGGTACACGCCATTTGAATGGACGCGGCCGCAACCAACACGAGGACGCTCGCGATCGTTCGACGCATCGTGAGGAGGCTACCGCGGAACGTCCTGGAATCCCAGCCCCAGCTCCCCGCTCGGCTACTCGACGTCGAAGGACATCAGCTCCACCGGCAGCACGTTGCCGGTGACGCGGACGAGGCCGTTGAGCACGCCACCGAAGTCGAATGTCCTCGTGATATTGGGGCCCTGGCCGCCGGTGTAGCCGACCATGCCGTGATGGCCCTGGCTCTGCGTGGTCCCGCTGCCGAACTCGGGGACGTAGCTAGTGGCCCAGTCGCCGAAGAGCACAAAGAAGCTCGACCCGGTGTAGTTGACGCCGAGCCCTGAGAAGGTGACGGTCTGCGTCGTGGTACCGGTGAGCCCGCTCATCCAGGAGCTGAAGATGGCCTGCGCTCCTCCGCCCGCCGTTTGCGGACCTTCGATGACGAAGCCCGCCGTGTTGTCGCTGCTGTTGAAAGCGAGCCCGGGAGCGACGACCCCGACCACGGTGGACACCGTACCCGAGGCGAGGACCGGGTCCCCCACGGCGGTGTCGAACCGGTTGCCGATGATGGCGCCGCCGCCGAAGGTGGTCGTCGGAACGCCGTCGTCGTACTGGATGGTGCCGATGGCGCTGGGCGCCCTCGAAGCGGCCGCCGGTCGCTTCTCGGCCGCGACCTTGCGGCCGTTCTCGGGCGAGTACTGCGCGCGTCGGGTGCCCTTGACCACCGGCTTCTCACCCTTCGCCGCCAGCTGCGCCCGCTTGAGCTCGAACCACAGCGAACGGCGCTCTTCTTTGGTCATCTTCTTGAGCTCAGCGCGCCTCGCCTCGGGCGACAGCTTCATGAGCGCATCGACGCGAGCCGAGACGTCGGCGTTTGCCGACGGACCGTTCGCCTTGACGTCGGCACCCTGGGAGGAGCCCGCCGCCTCCAGAGCCGGAAGCCCTGCCGCGAACACGAGGCCGACGCAGATCGAGAAGACAAGGGTGAATCTCGGGCACTTGGCGTTCATTTCCTCTCCCCCTTCGAGATCACGGACGGTCGGCAGTTCAGACGACAGGCGCCCAAGAACTTGAGAGCACAAGACTTCATGATGGAGCCGGTCAATCCCGGATCAAGTATGTCTCGCACCCTAATCTCTGTCAAGCTGGCGGCCCGGCACCTCCCGCCGATACCGAACCCGTTCGCGACCGCCCTGCCGCTCCCTGGTCGCGGAGCCCGCCGGCACAGGAGCTGTCAGAGGGGGGCGTCTCATCACCGACAACCTGGGAGACGAACCGATACAATTCGTCACCGCCCCCTCTGCGCGGCGCCGAGCACCGACGGGCTCGTCAACCCCCGCGCAGAGGAGGGATGGTGAGGAGACCATGACTCGACACACGATTTCCTGGTTGATCGCCGCGACACTCGTGGCCCTTCTCTGGCCGGCGCCCTGGGCCACCGCCGACGACGACACCGCGGCGGCTTCCACTGCCGCGGCGTCCCGGGTCATCGCCACCTGGCACGGGGGGTGCCTCACCCAGGAGGAGCTCAACGGCTGGCTGGCGTTTCGCGACCCCGACGACGCGGCAACCCCGATCCCTCCCGAGAAGGCCTCGATCCGCCAGCTGGCCTACTGGAAGAGCCTTGCGGCCGCCGCCCGGGACGAGAAACTCGACCGCTCGACCCGAGTCCGCCTCGAGCTCGAAGCGATGCGCCACGCGGTGCTGACTCCAGCCCTGCGACGGAGGGTGGTCAAAGACGTCACCGTGTCCGACGAGGAGGTCGAAGCACTCCGGCGTGACCATCCTGAGGCCTTTCGCAGGCCGCGCAAGCTGAAGCTGCGCAACATCTACAAGCGATTCCAGGGCGGCGTCGAGGCCGAGAGCATTCGCCTGCGCATGAAGCAGATTCGCCAGCAGCTGCTCGATGGGGCGAGCTTCGAGGAGCTCGCCCGCAAGGAGTCGGTGTCCCAATCGGCCAGGCGCGGAGGGACCCTGGGTTGGGTGGACCCCGAGGAGCTGCCGGCCCCAGTGGCGGACGCCGTCCGTCGCCTCGCTCCGGGGATGATCAGCCAACCGGTGGAGCACGGCGGCGGCATATCGATCTTCCTTTGCGAGGAGGTCCGAGCCGCTCACCTGCCGACACCCGACGAGGTCCGGGCCAAGCTGAGAGAGGGGCTCTTGCGGCAGAGGCGGCGGCAGGCATGGAGCGGGTACCAGCAACGCCTGCTCACCGCCGCCCCCCTGCAGATCGATCCGGGTACAGCGTCGGCGGTTCTCGAGCTGCCCGGATACCGGCTCGGCCGGGAGGATGCCGCGGAGCTCGTGCGGTTGCGTTGGCCCGCCTCGGGGCACGCCCCGGACGCCGAGGAGATGACGGCCCTCCTGCAGCGCTGGGCGTTGGGCGTTCTCGAGGCTCGCCGAGCCGTCGAGCTGAGGCTCGACCGAGAGCCAGAGACCGCGGCGACGTTGCGCTGGCGGCAGATGGACATCCTCGCGCACGCCGAGCTTTCCCGCCGGCTGCAGCCCATGCTGCCGAAGCCCACCGAGGTTCAGCTCCGGCACTACTTCGAGGACCATCGGGGGCGCTACCGCGAGCCCACCGCCTACGATCTGGCGGTCATCGACTTCGGCGAGCCCGACCCCGCCCACGGTGAGGCGATGCTGAGGAGGGCGGTGGAGGCCGCTCGGCGGGTCATCACCGGAGAGCTGAGCTTCGCCGAGGCGGCTCGGCGGTACTCGAAGCACCCCTCGGCCGCTGCCGGGGGCTCGATCGGCTGGAGGACGCAGCATCAGGTCGCCCTCTGGGGGCCCACGGCGAGCCGTGCGATCTTCGCGCTCACGCCCGGCGAAAGCACCGACCTGCTCCATCTCGAGTCGGGGCTCAAGATGTACTCACTGCGCGAGGTGAGGAAGGCTCGGGACCTGCCTTTCAAGAAGGTCGAGGACCGCGTCCGCACCGCCTGGCTCCAGGAGCAGCTTCCGGGCCTGGAGGCGGAGGCCCGCCGCGCACAGCTGGAGTCGATCGCCCTCGAGATCGCGCCCGCGGCCGGCCCACCACCCCGGGTCATTCGCTGGTCGACCGCTACCGAGTTCGAGAGCTACGGCTTCGACGTCTACCGCAGTCCGACTGACAAGGGCCCGTTCACCCGCCTCACCGAGGCGCCGATCCCAGGGGCGGGGACCTCGGACGTCCCACACTCCTACCGCTTCGAAGACGCCACCGCCGTACCGGGAACGGTGTACTACTACTACGTCGAGGCGATCTCCACCAGTGGCCGCAGGAGGCGGTTGACGCCGGTCCGGGCCTCCACCGGGGCCGCGCCTTGACGCGCGAACGGCTCTCCGCCCGCCATGTATTGCAGAGCCGCTCGTGGTCGCCTATAATAACTTGATTAATTTGCGGTTTCCTTTTGCATGCCGAAGGCTTTACTGAGGGAGGAGATGGTTCAATGCCCAGCCAGAAGAACTCACAGGTGCTCGTCCTGGTTGCCGCGCTCATCGTGCTGCCGGCGGCTACCTTCGCCGGGGTCATCTCCGCCGACCTCTCGATCACGAAGACAGACGGGGCCACCACCGCCACCCCCGGCGCGAGCGTGGTCTACACGATCACTGCCGCCAACGCCGGTTCCGCCGACGTGACGGGAGCCACGGTCGCCGATACCTTCCCCGCGATCCTGTCGTGCACGTGGACGTGCAGCGCATCCGCGGGCTCCAGCTGTACCGCATCCGGTTCGGGCAACATCAACGATGCGGTGAACCTCCTGAACGGCGGGACGGCGACGTACACCGCCACCTGCACCATCACCTCGTCGGCCACGGGCAGCCTCGCGAACACGGCCACGATCTCCTCCGCAACCACCGATCCCAACCCGGCCAACAACTCGGCCACCGATACCGACACGCTGGCTCCGTCCGCCGACCTCTCGATGACGGCGGTCGCCAGCCCGAACCCAATGCAGGCCGGCGACCCCGTGACCATCACCATCTCGGTCGACAATGCCGGGCCCTCCGACGCCACGGGCGTGGTCGTGACCACCACCCTGCCGTCGTTCCTGACCTTCGACTCCACCTCGGGCTGCGGCGAGGATCCCAACGGCAACCCGACCTGCACACTCGGAACCGTCGCCGCCGGCGGCTCCGACAGCTTCACGCTGATGGCAACCGCGAACCCGAACAGCTCCGCCACAGGGTCCATGACCGTGTCCGTCGCGTCCAGCACGACGGATCCCGACACCACCAACAACCGGGCAGTCGAGACGATGGAGGTCGTGGCGGCCGCCGCCGTTCCGACCACCGGCGAGCTCGGGCTGATGCTGCTGGCCCTACTGATCCTCGGCGCCGGCGTTTGGGTGATCCGCCAGTAACGGCAGACCAGGATCGCCGAGCAGGTTGTAGAGATGCGAGACGTGGACGCGGGCGGCTTGCCGCTTGGCGGCGACGAAGGCATCGCCCACCGTCGCCTCTCGCAGTAGACCTCGAACCAGGAGCTCCCCGAACCGCGGGGGCGTGAACAGCGGAGCCGAGGCGCCGACGAACACGACGGCGCCTCGGTTGCTGTTCAGCACCATCACCTCGCCCAGGGAATCGGCGCTGGGATGGTCGAAGGGCGCGGTGGCACACGACATGCTGAGGACGATCGGTGGTCGTGTTGTCGGCTTCAGCCTGGCCACGTCAGCACGGTCGAAGAACGACGCGGGCTCCGGGTCGCCGGGGTCGCCGAGCTCCCACATGTAGCGACTTCCGTGGCCGCCGAAGTAGACGATGTCCGGGCGCTGGTCGAGTGCGGCGATCGCAGCCTCGTCCGGCGGCCCGGGCGCGTCCTTCAGGGTCACCACCCGGAGCGGGAGGCCTGCGAGCCGGCGGCGCATGCGCTCCTGCTGCAGACGCGAGCCCTTGCTCGCGTCGCTCAGCATCAGCACCACGGCATCGCCGGGTCGTGCGCCGGCGCCGACCCATGCCTCAACCTTGGCGACGTACGCATCCAGCACGGCGGGATCGACGACCGGGAGACGCCCGACTGCGAAGCGGGGGACCGCCTCGTGCTGAGGATCGGCGCCGTAGTAGTGATCGCTGGCGGCCGGCCCGAAGCTCGACAGGTAGGTCCAAGTCGGAACTCTGTCGCGGTCGTCCGGGCCCGGGGTCAAAAGAGAGGGTGCGCGGTTGTCCGGCTCGAACCAGTCAGCATCGCCCACCAGGAGCACCCAGTGCAGACTCCGGGTGCGATCGTACTGCCAGCGCAGGAACCTCCGGATCGCAGCGGCGCTACGCTCGCCTCCGCCGAACTCGTCGTCCACCGCGTTCGCGCTCACCACCGCGACCGTCTGCCCGAGCCGGCGATGCAGCTCCGCCAGGCGCTCGGCGCCCGCACGGAGTTCGGACGGCGCGATCATGACGTACTCGACGTCGGCGGGAATCGACCTGGCGCCCGTGCTTCGCGGCTCCAGCGCAATCGGCTCGCGGACGTCGTCTCGGTCGACGACCCAGACCTCGGTCATCGCGCACGGGGGGACTACCCAGCCCCCTTCACGCCGGCGCGTCGCCGTCCAGCCTGCCGCCGTCATCAAGCGACTGGCGGGCGGGCCCGCCGGATCGGGAAGCCACCTCGGCACGGGAGACGCTCCGAGGAGCAGCGGTGCAGCACCGCTCGCCAGGGGTGAGCCGGCCGTGTACCGAACGTCGACCCAATCGACGTACACGATGTCGAGCAACGGGTCCGGGCTGCCCCTCACCGCTCGCGCTGGCACCTTGATCCGCAGGCGGTTGCCTCCATCACGGAGCATGCTCGCCGGGATGCCCTCGACCTGGATGCTCGACTTCCTTCTTCCGTCGAACGCGCTCTCGCCGATCTTCTGGTCGTTCAGGAACAGGTCCACCCGGTGCTGGCTCTCGGCCCCGGGCGCGGGAGTGCGCGACCACCCCAGCAGTCGGACCGTGACCTCGAGGTCGAGCTGCCCCTCCGTCGCCCGATCCGAGAGGTCGCCGAGGTCCACCTCGAGCTGGGACGAGCTCTGCTGGGTGAGCATCGCCCAGTACCAGAGGGTGTCGACGGCATCGGCATCACCGGAGGTGACCGCCGCCCGGAGCACGTTCTGCTCGAGGTGGAGGCGCCGCCGCACGGTGGCTGTCGTCAGCTCGGCCGGAGCGCCCGGACCCGGAAGGCCGGATCGGCCGCTCGCAGGGGCGGCGACCTGACCGGCGTCCCAGGTGAGCATCACGACGCGCATCGGGGTGGCATCCCGAACATCCCCCGGCCTGAACATCGCGCTGTCGGCGAGGAAGAGCAGCCGGCGCCCCGCTGGACCCTCGTCTACGAGCCAGTGGGGCACCACGCGACCCCGGCAGGTGAGCCGAAGGCCCGGGGCGGGCAGGTCCGGCGGCGCTCCGGTGAGCGAGACGATCCGCTGGAGGTCCACGGCGTAGACGCCCGGCCGGTCGACGTACAGCTTCGCACCCGGGGAAACGCCCGCCGTGGCCGCTTCCAGCGCACCAACAACACCTGAAACGACCATCCCCACGGCCCAGAGCACGATCAGGAGCCGCCGTGGCACGCCCCACCGTCCACCTCGACCCGTTGCCGCCTTGGCATATCTCACTCTATCCCCACCTCATCACTTCGCCCTGCCCGCACCGATTCGGTCAGCGGCCGCCCGAGAAGCCGTTCAGCAGGCGCTGGACACAACCGCCGAGGACGTCGAGGTTGTAGCCGCCTTCCTGGCAGATCAGCACCGGGCAGTCGATGGCGGCAAGGCGGCGGCCGATCTCCTCGTACACCTGGCTGGTGAGCTCGAAGCCGCCGATGGGATCCTCGGCGTGGGTGTCAAAGCCGGCGCCGACGATCAGGAAGGCGGGCCTGAAGCGGCGTACCGCCCGCAGCGCCCGGTCCAACGCCCTCAGGTAGGCCTCGTCGCCGCTGCCGAGGGGCAGCGGGAGGTTGAGGTTGGCGCCTTGGCCCTGGCCGGTCCCCTTCTCCCCACGATAGCCCCAGAAGTACGGGTACTCCCGGCTCGGATCGCCGTGGATCGAGCAGGTGAAGACGTCCTTGCGCTGCTCGAAGAACTCCTGGGTGCCGTTGCCGTGGTGGTAGTCGATGTCGAGGATCGCCACCGGTCCGTGCGGGACCAGCATCTCGGCCGCCGTGGCGGTGTTGTTGAAGTAGCAGTAGCCGCCGAACACGCGCGGGCCCGCGTGGTGTCCCGACGGGCGGCACAGCGCGTACACCTCGCGCTCGCGCCCGTCGAGCAGCAGCTTGGCGCCGGTCATGGCGGCCTCGGCCGAGCCCTTGGCAACCTCGTACGTTCGGCCCATGATCGGTGTCACGGCGTCGGTGCACCAGACGCCGCCCCAAAGCGGGTGGATCTTGCGCTCGATCCGGGCGCCCTCGCCCGGGAACAGGTCCGGGTAGATCTCCTCGCCGGTCCTCCGCGCCACCCGGGCGGTCTTCTTGATGAAGTCGTGGTACGGGTGCAACCGTGCGAGGTGGGCCTCGGGAAACCGCTTCGCGGTCGTGAAGCGGAAGCCGCCGTCGGCCTCGAGCGCCTGCATGATGGCCTCGACGCGATGCGGCGTGTCCTTGGTTTCGTACGTCTCGGGACCGAGGGTGAACTTCCAGCTCGGATTGTGGAGGCTGAAGTTCAGCTTTTCAACGACTAACATGGATTTCCCTCCCTGAGGTGAGCAGCTCCAGAACCGTGTCCTGCGGGATGGCCGGAGCGTACCGACCACCGCGACCGGTCATGCCGACGGAGCAGAACATCGCGTTGAGGATCGCTTCCTCGGTGGCTTCGATGGCGGCCTCGTAGAGGGTGTTGATGTGGGCGTCGGCCACGAAGCGCAGCGTTCGGAACTTGCTCGGCTGGCTCGCCGAGCGCGGCACCCGGTTGGCGGTGGAGAACGCGATGACGATCTCGCCGCTGGTCGATGCCGCATGCGATCCCGCCCGGCCGAGACCCAACGCGGCGCGCTTGGCGATGCGGGCGAGCTGGCTCGAGAGCAGCGGGACATCGGTGGCCACGACCACGATGATCGAACCATAGCTGTTGTGGCGCCGGATGGCCTCATCGAACAGCGGGTCGAGCTCGCGACCGACCACCCGTCCGTCGATCGTCAGGTTACGCATTCGTCCGAAGTTGGAGAGGACCAGAACGCCGAGCGTGAACCCGCGATCCTCGACCTCGACGCAGCGCGACGAGGTTCCGATGCCGCCGGCGAAGTCGAAGCTGACCATCCCGGTGCCGGCGCCGACCGAACCCTGGGCCACCGGGCCGCCGCGAGCCGTGTTGATCGCCTCCTGAGCGTCCCGGCCGGTGGCGATACCGACCCGGGTGTCGTTGAGGAAGGAGTCGTCGGTCTCACCGACGAGCGGCAGCACGACGTCCTCGTGGGTGCCGATCTCCGGATGGGAGGCCACCATGTGCGTCACCACGCCGTTGTGGACCCTGCCCACCGACATCGAGTTGGTCAGCAGGATCGGCGTCTCGATGTAGCCCCACTCGAGCGCCTGGGTGAGCCCGGCCACCTCGCCGACCCCGTTGAGCACGAACCCGCTGGCGATCACCCGCCGCCGGAACGGGTCGCCACTGCCGGGAAGAACTGCAGTCACCCCGGTCCGAACCTGGGTGGTCTCCGGGGTGCCCGGCACCGGAACAGCATCCTCGATCCGAGTGACGTGGCCGACCCGTACGCCCTCGACGTCGGTGATCGCATTGTGAAGACCCGGCAGCAACCTTCCGACCTGGATACCGAGCTCCCGGGC
This sequence comes from uncultured Acidobacteriota bacterium, assembly GCA_963844845.1. Classification (GTDB taxonomy): domain Bacteria; phylum Acidobacteriota; class Thermoanaerobaculia; order Thermoanaerobaculales; family Sulfomarinibacteraceae; genus CAWJPW01. The sequence goes on along the minus strand of CAWJPW010000003.1, from coordinate 121,562 downwards.
GGTGGGACGTGAGATGTCGGTGGAGGTCGTGCGGCGGGGAGCGCGCAAGGCCAGGTGGTATCTGCGCGCGGCGGACCGCACCACCAGCCGCAGCACTTCGCGGTACTCGAGACCCCGCACGCGGCCGGCGAGCATCAACGACGCAGCGGGATGAAGGCTCGGCAGCGGATTGAGCTCGATGAAGTAGGGCGTGCCGTCGTCATGGAGGCGGATATCGACGCGGCCGAGATCCGGGCAGTGCATCACGTCGAACACTCGCCGCGCCATTTCGACCGCGGCCTCCCGTTGCGCCGGCGGCAGATCCGGCGGACATGCGACCCCGACCGCGCTCGAGCGTTCGCCTCCCTGCTTCATGTCGTAGTCGTAGACGTTGTACCGGCCACCGACTGCGGAGAGGTCGAAGGTGTGCTCGACGATCTCGAGGATCTTGCCTGGAAAGTGCTCCAGGATCGGGACACTGAGCTCTCGCCCCGGAATGAACTCCTCCACCACCAACCCGGCCGGATACTGCTTGAGCAGCCGATCGACCCGCTCGAGGCAGGTCGCCCGGTCCTCGACCACGGAGTCCTGGGTGACCCCTTTGCTCGACCCCTCGGCGTTGGGCTTGATCATCAGAGGAAACCGCAGCGAGTCAGGGACCTCGCGGTTCTTCGGCGTGACCAGGACGCCCTGAGGCACCCGGATGCCGCGCGCAGCGACAACGGTCTTGGCGAGATGCTTGTCGAGGTTCATGTGGAGCAGCGACGGGTTGCCTCCGGTGAAGGGAATCCGCAGCTGCTCGTACAGACCAGGGTAGAAGGCCTCCCGCGAGCTGCCGATGGTGCCCTCGGCGACATTGAAGATCAGGTCCGGAGCGCTGTCGAGTAGGCGCTCAACGACGTCGTCCGGCTGGCCGGAGACCTCGACCGGCGTCACCTGGTGACGCAGCTCCCGCAACGCGGCAGTGATACGGTCCACATCCTCCTGGGTGAGCAGCTCCGCGGTCGCCTCGGAGGTGTCCGTCCTCAGGTTGTAGGTCACAGTGATTCTCACGCTGCGTCCTCCCACGGGACGGCGTCCAGCCATCCCTGTCATTGACCGAGCGGATCCGCTCGACGAAGTCGATTACAGCCTCGGGATCGGCGATCACCCGCTCCCCGCTCGCCACACGGTTGTACACGTGGTACACCCCACCGTCCACCGCGACCCGTGGCCACCCTCGCATATCCCACTCTATCCCGACTTCATCACTTCATCATGCCTGGTGACTTCTGCGTGTCAGCCGGCCGATCGCTTTGGTGAGGGTGTCGGGGAACTTGTTCGTCGCGCGAGCCATGGCGGCTTTGGAGGGACCTGATGGTACCCGGGGCGTGTGCAGCACTGCTCGGAGCCGGGTAGCGACCACGGGACCGACCCCGGCAACGGATTGAAGATCCTCCGTCGATGCTCCGGCCACGCCGGCCGGGCTGCCGAAGCGCTGGAGCAGCGCCTAGGCGCGGACCGGCCCCACGGCGGGCACACCCTCGAGCATGAGAAGCTGCGATCTTTGGAATCCCGTCGACCGTGTCCCGTAGCGCTTCACCACCGGAGTGTGACGCCGACGCGGCTGGTGCGCGGCGGTGAGGATGAGGCGGGCCGCCTCCTGTGGACCACGGGCGCGAAGCACGGGCAGGTCGAACACGAGGTTGAGCGTGATGAGTGCTCCCTGGAGTGCCTCTCGCGACACCCCGATGGCCGGCAGGTCACGGGGCGTGCCCACGAGGATGAGGCAGCTCCGCCGGTGCGGGACCGAGCACTGCAATCGGTGCGCCTGGCGGAACAGGCGGCCGTCACAGAGCGACACGGCGAAATCGCGTAGGGTCCTGCGTTCGACGGTGAGCAGGTCGTGGGCCACGTAGTCGCCCACGCTGAGCCTCTGCACCGTGATCCGGACGCCGTTCTCCCGCCGCAGCCACGCCGCCGTCGGCGAGCGCCACTCGCGGTGGGGCCTTGATGACGACCTCTGGCGGCCCGGGTCCGCCGCTCAGTCGTCGCGCGCGAGACGGGCTGCGGCGTCGCGAAGAGCATTCGACGCCGCTTCGACGTCCGCGAGCCGGGTGGTGACGAGACCGTAGAGCTCCTCCGGGGTGACATCGTCATAGTGATGGGTCAGGCGGTTGCGGTAGCCGGCCATCTCATAGAGCTGCTGGCTGAGCTGCCGCTCGCGAATCAGCCCGTGCTGCTCTGCCAGCGTGGCCACCTCACGGTACTCCAGACCGCCAGCACCGAATGCCTTTGCCAACAGATGCCTGACAACGTCGAAGAGTGCCTCGAGGGCGCGGCGGAGTGCGGCGTCCGCGGCCAGGACGTTGCGGCGGTCCGACGTGAACTCGGCGAGCGAGGACTGCGGCAACGCACGGAGATCGTCCAGGCTCAGCGCCACGATGCGCAGCCTGTCGCCCACGATCTTGAGGCTCACCTCTCCGGGCGTCATGTGGTGGTCACTCCGAAGACCTCGCGCTCGAGCAGGCGCTGGGAGGGGAGGAGATCGGCTGCCCTGCGCATCACCTCAAGCTCCTTCTCGTCGGCCGCGTCGCGGTCGGTCACGGCCACCCGGTGGCCGTCGACGGCGGCGAACTGAAACAGCGGGTCCACACGATCAAGCGGGACGAGGTCGACGCGGAGAGGAGCAAACACCTCCTCGAGTCCCACCTGAAGCGCCCCGAGCCGTGTGACGTCCACCCCGCCGGCGACGAAGAACACGCCGACATCGAGGTCCGAGCCGCCGCCTTCCACGTCCCCGCCCTCCAGCCGCTTTCGGCCGTCATCGGCCCGGGAGCCGAACAGGTACGCCGAGAGCAGCCGATGCTCGGTGCAGAGTCGCTCAAGCTGGCGCTGCCGGTCCATGGGCGCAGTGTACACCGGGCCGCCGCCGTGGTGTGGTGTCGGGCCTCGAGCCCCGGCGCGAGCATCAACAGCGCAGCCGAGAACTACCTGAGCATCGGGGCGCACTACAAGAGCTCGGACGCGTCCAGCGTGAACTACTTCGACGGACAGATCGACGAGGTGGCAGTGTACTCGCGGGCCCTCGACGCGGACGAGATCCGTGCGCTGTTCGATGCCGCATACTCGACCAGCGGGAGCGACATCCTCGCCAGCAACCTACGCTACACGGTGAGCTCGGGGACGCTCGGAGCGGGCGGCTCCACCTGGTCCGCGGGCGGGTTCACCACCGACTCGAGCATGAACACCCTCACCGGCGTGACCGGCGTGTTCGTACCGTTCGCCGACGGCGAGATGTCGCTGGCTCTGTACTCCGACAGCGGTGGCGATCCCGACCAGCTGGTCAGCACCCTCGGCAGCATGACCTACAGCGACAGCGGATCGGGCCGGTTCTTCGCAGAGATTCGACCGGCATCGCCGGTGCTGCTCGAACCGAACACCACCTACTGGATCGTGCTCAGCTCGACAGGCTCGCTGGCGATGACGGTTGCGGACTCGACCCAGCAGGAGGGGAGCTGCAGCTTCGTCCCCTCGTATCGCCAGAGCTTCGACGCGGGCGGGAGCTGGGGCTCGTTCAGCAGCAACCGGCCGCTGAGGCTTCACGTTGAGGGCGTGAGCTACATCTTCCGCGACGGCTTCGAGGCCGGTCTGCCGGGTGGGTGGTCCTCGGTGGCGCAGTAGCGGCGCCACGGCCGTCCCCGGAGAACCGAAACCAGACCGCCGGCTCGGAGGCTCAGTCGCGGGTCCCGTTGTCGGCACCTTCCCTCGCCTCAGGGGACCTCCAACGAACAGTGCGGGGCACCCTTGCCACACCTCTTCAGAGGTTCTTGACGAGGGTCGCCACGATCAACAGGATGAGCCCGGCTGTGACCACGAAGAACGAGTACGCGCCCAGTCCGACGACCACGCCGAACTGGCCGAGGAGACCGAGCGCACCGAGGGCAACCGCAATCCACCACGTGATGACCTTTGGACGGCTGAGCTTCATTGTCGTACCTCCCTCTGACATCGATGGCTGTTCGTTTCGACCTGACGTTCGCGGTTGCCGGCCAGAGTGACCGATGCAGTCGCCATGCAGTACATCGTGGTCAATCGCGGCCTACATCCGGATCGAGCGCAGGTAGGCGATGACGCCCTTGATCTGATCCCCGGTGAGCGCCTTGCTCTTGTGCGCGCTCGCCGACAGGCCGCCCTGCTTTCCGTTCGCAATGACCGTCGCGAGCTCGGCGTCGGTGAGATCCTGCACCACCGAAGAGCGCAGGTCAGGGATGTTGTGCTTCGCGCCCATCGTGGTGTCCCCGCCGGCGTCAGCGCCGTGGCATGACGCACACTTCGCCTTGAAGATCGCGGCGCCATCCGCGACGCGTCCCTGGGCGGGCGCCTCGGGGGCCGGTTGCGTGGCCGGCTCGGCGGCCTGCGGAGCAGCCGCGGCGGCACTCTCCTGCAGCTGCTCGCCGCCGCGCTGCAGTGCGGCTCCGCCGGCGGCCATCGCCTGCCGCGCCTCTTCCTTCAGGCCCTTGCCGACCAGCTTCGCGCCCTCCGCGATCTGGTCGCTGCCGTCCGGCGCCGGTGTGGCCATGTCCATCGCCACCGGCGAGTCGGCCGGGGCAGGGGTCTCGGTGGTCGTTGTCGTGGCGCGCATGTCCGAAGTCGTCGGCTGGTTGCAGGCGACGAGCGCCGCTAGGAATCCGAATGTGGTCAGTACGAAGATCCGGCTCTTCATCTCGCTTCTCCTTCTCAGCTCCTGTGGCAGGTGGGCAAGCTCCCGAGAGGAACCGGCGCCCAGTCGATGGCATCCATCGTGCGGCCGGCTCGTCGTACCCCGGCCAGGCCAAGCCCGGCTCGAGCTCGACACTAGTGCTTCTTCTTGTCGGCGAACTGCAGCGAGTTCACCATTGCATTGAATGTCCCTGAGTAGATCTTGGCGTCACGCTCGGGAGCCACGAACAGCAGGTAGATCAGATGATTGTCGTCAAGCTGGTGGGTTACAACGGTGACACGCTCTTTGACTCTGGTCCGCGGATTGACACCGTGAAGGCTCGCGAAGAGGGCACGGCCGCTCCTGAGGTTGAGAGACCGCTTCGATCGCCCGATCGCCTTCAGGTACGGCTCGGCCTTCTTGATCTCTGCGATGAGATCGTCGGTAGCATCCTCCATCGTCACGGAGCCCAGGTAGGTGGGCCTCCGCCCCTTCACGTCATTGCCGAACGACTCGTAGTGGTTGATGATCGCTCCATAGATAATCTCCGTTCTGCCACCTGCCTGCGCAGTGCCTCCCTCGGGTGCGAAGAGGACCCCGGTCGCCCCCTGCTGGTGAACGTGCCAGTTTGCCGGGTAGGAGATGCGATAGACGCCCGCGCGGCTGGTGAAGCTCCGAAGAGAGGTCGAAGGGCGCTCGACCTTGCCTGAAGGTCTCAGCACTACGGCGCTCCTCACGGGCTTCGGAGCGACCGTCCTCTGTCCGTTCGCAATCTGCGCCAGCGTCGGGGCCGTGCCGAGCCCTCGCAGCCTCGCCTGAATGCCGTTGAGCATCGCGACCCGCTCGGTTGGGTGCGCCGAAACGCGCAACAGCTGAGCTTCGCGCTCGATGTCGGCGATGCGATTCAAAGGTGCGGGGTGATCCGAGAGCCATGTTGTCTTGCGCGACGTGTCGACCTTCTCGAGCGTGTGGAAGAAGCTCACCATGTCGGCGGGGGTGTAGCCCGACGTCGCGAGAATCTGCGCACCACGAAGGTCCGCCTGCGTCTCGAGCTCGCGGCTGAACTTCAGGAAGAGCGCGTTCATCCCGAAGCCGCCGACCGCGTTGATGATGGCGGCCGTCTGGTCGCCGACGCGCTCGCCAAGAAGACCCGCGAGGATACTGAGGCCGGCCTGCGCTCCATATGCCTTGGAAGCCTGGTGGGTGCCGTGCCGAAGTGAGACGTGGGCGATCTCGTGGGCGATCACGCCCGCGACCTCTCCTTCGTTGCGCGCCTCCTCGAGAATGCCCCGGTTGACGTAGACAAAGCCTCCCGGAAGTGCAAAGGCGTTCATGTCAGACGCGTCGATGACGCGGAACTGGTACGAGAAGTCCGGGCCGCCAGCCTGAGCCGCGAGGCGTTGGCCGATCTTGTTCACGTACGCCACGATCTCGCGGTCGCTGACGAGCGGGAACTGACGATCCGCCTCCGCCGCCGAAGCGGTGCCGATCTCCACGTCCTGGGTTGGCGAGAAGAGATTGAAGCCTGGGTTGATCCTCGTCTGCGCACCGGCCACCGCTGGCGTCATCAGGGCCACGGCGATGAGCGCGGCGACCGGAAGCGGGGCATGAACACGGAACGGATTCACTGGGACCTCCTTACACGAGCGCCACGCTGGGCACCCGACGCGTCGCAGGTCAAACCGGAGCGTTGGCAGACACCAGAGCATCAGCCTGTGTCGCTCCTCATCCCACCGGGTCTCTCGTCGTGGTCGCGTCACGAGCCGTTCTCATGACCCGCCTCCAATCCTGGTGAGCCTTGTTCGCGTCATCTCGAATCTAGCCCCCGGGCGCTACATCGGGAAGCGCACTTACTACCTGAGAGCTGCGCCGCGACGTAAGTGGAAACTACGTCTCTGGCGACCTCGGCCCGCCCGGCCGGCGAGCTTTGGGAGGCATCAGTGCCGGGCGGGATGTGCAGGCCGACCTACTCATCCCATCTGGCCCCCTCGCTCTGCTTGTCAGCGTGGTCCCGTCCGTCACTCACGTCGGCCTGCGCCCGACGCGGCCTGGCGAATCCAAGAGCGGCATCGTCACTTTCGTCGTGCCTGGGCACTTGACGGCCGACACTGCACTCATTATTTTAGACATGACGTCAGTATTCGAGACGTCACGCCATCACGGCAAAGTGAGGAAGCACCCATGGCGCAACGAGACCGCGAGCCCAACCCCGAAGCCACAATCGTGCCACCAACGGATCCCGGCGCCGTGCTGATCCTCAACGCCGAGCAGGACCCCGGACAGCGGCTCGCCCGTGCCCTCTCCGAGGCCGGGCTCGCCGTTGTCCTCCAAAGTGCGAGCCGGGCGGCCATCACCGGCGACCTGCTGCAGGAGCTCGTCGAGGCCGGCGGCCGGGCAGCGGCGGTGGAGTGCTGCACCGCCGAGGCTCCGGCGGCCGCCGACATCCTCGCCGGGCTCGCAATCCTCGTGGGCCCGATCACCGCGCTGGTGCTCAACCCGCGGCAGGGCCACGCCCACACGAGCCGAGCGCCGCTCTCCCCCATCGGGCTCGACGCGCGCGCAGTCTCCGACGCGGAGAACGCGTGCCTCTGGAGCCGCGCGCTGGTGGAAGCCCTTCCCCACCCTTCCCAGGCGACGATCGTGGGGCTCGAGCTCGGCCAGCCTCCCTCGTCAGTGCGCGAGGCGGTGCCCCGCGCCCTGTGGCAGGGGCTTCTGCACGGGCTGCGCCAGGAGCTTGGCGCCCGTGGCGCCCGCGTGCTCTCGTACACGATGGCCCCGTCAGGTGCAGCGCCACGACTTCAGCGGGAAGCCCGGGCCGCCGCCCGTATCGTCGAGCTGCTCAGGCGGCCGCCGCAAGCCCCCCGGAGGGCGTCCCGGCAGGCCGTGTCGGCAGTGCCGGCACCCCGCCGCGCGCCCGACGCCGCCCAGTCATCGTCTGCTTCCGCCGCGGCACCTTTGGGTGTGAGCACCGCCGTGGCGAAGTGAGGAGGGGGCGTCATGGCTCGCTACTCGGAGAAGCGTCGCGCGGCCCTCGAGGCCTCCATGAAGGAGGAGGTGCTGACCGTTGCCAGCACGATCCTCCGCGAGGAGGGCTTCGCGGCCCTGACGATGGACCGCATCGCCCGCGACGTCGGCGTCTCCCGCGGCACGCTCTACAACTACTTCACCGACGCCGACGCGGTGCTCAACTTCGTCGAGGAGCAGACCTTCGCGCCGCTGAAGCTCGAGACCGAGCGAATCGCAGCCGACGATCTGGCCCTTCAGCGCAAGCTCGAGGCGATTGCGACGACGGTCTTCGACTTCCTCTACCACGACCGCGCCCTCGCGCTGGCGCTGTTCGCCAAGAAGGAGCTGCGCGGGCCCCGCGCCGAGATGCGCGTCCGCCATCGCGACGGCTTCCTCGATCTCGTCGAGGGCATTGTCGCGGAGGGCGTGGCCGCAGGCACGTTTCGCAGGGTGCCGCCACGGCTGGTGGCCGAGATTTTCTTCGGCGCCATCACCGGCTTCATCGAGTCGATGCTCTACTCGGGGGAGTTCCGCCGGGGAAGCGAGCTCGCCTCCGGCTTGATCGACGTGCTGCTCCGCGGCCTCGTCTCGTGCGACGCGGAGGATGGAACAACCAGGGAACCACACGAGGGCTGAATCGAGCGTGGCCTTTCAATTCGCTGAAGGAGAAGGAAATGAAGACGATCAGGCACCACGTGCCAGAGCTCCTGTTCTGCCTGGCGGCCGTCACCCTCGCCACCGCCTGCTCCCGCGGCCCGGAGGCGCCTCCGGCCCCGCCGACACCCAAAGTCTCGGTGGTCACCCTCGAGCCCCAGCAGGTCGAACTCACCACCGAGCTGCCCGGCCGCACTTCGGCCTACCGCATCGCCGAGATCCGTCCACAGGTCAACGGCATCATCCTCGAGCGGGGGTTCGAGGAGGGCGGCGACGTGCGCGCTGGCGCAGTGCTCTACCGCATCGACCCGGCGCCCTACCAGGCGGCGCTCGACCAGGCCACCGCGGCGCTGGCGGTGGCGCAGGCGGGCGTGCCCGCCCTGCGCTCCCGGGCCCAGCGGCTGGCGAAGCTCGCCGAGATCGACGCGGTGGGCCAGCAGGATACCGACGACGCCGCGGCGGCCCTGAGCCAGGCCGAAGCCAACGTGCAGGCGAGCCGCGCCGCCGTCGAGACCGCGCGCATCAACCTCGGCTACACGCCGATACGGGCGCCCATCAGCGGCCGCATCGGCCGCTCCAGCGTCACGGTGGGCGCGCTGGTCACCGCCTACCAGCCACAGGCCCTGGCGACGGTCCAGCAGCTCGACCCCATCTACGTCGACGTGACTCAGGCCTCGGCCGATGTCCTGCGGCTGCGCCGCAGCCTGGCAGCCGGCAGCGTCGCCGGCTCCGGAGCGAGCGACACCCGGGCGCGGCTCCTCCTCGAGGACGGCACCCCCTACGCCCTCGAGGGCATACTCAAGTTCCGGGACGTCACAGTGGAGCCGTCCACCGGCTCGGTGACGCTGCGGCTGGTGTTCCCCAACCCCGATCACATGCTGCTCCCCGGCATGTTCGTCCGCGCCGTGGTCGCCGAAGGTGTCGACGAGCAGGCCCTCCTCGTGCCTCAGCAAGGGATTACCCGCGACCCCAAGGGCGATCCCCTCGCCTGGGTGGTCAACGACACCGGCGAGGTGGAGCAGCGGGCTCTGACCCTCGACCGCGCCATCGACGACGCCTGGCTCGTCACCGCCGGCCTTGCCCCCGGCGACCGCGTCATCGTTGAGGGCCGCCAGAAGGTCCGTCCCGGCAGCCATGTCGACGCCGTTCCCTTCGCCGCTGCCGGCGACGGACAGGCAGGCGCAGGCACGGCCGGCCCCGCCGCGGACGCCCGGTAGGGGAGGCGGCATGTCACGGTTCTTCCTCGACCGGCCGGTCTTCGCCTGGGTCATCGCCATCGCCATGATGCTGGCGGGGGTGGCCGCGATCCTTACCCTGCCGGTCTCGCAGTACCCTCCCATCGCGCCGCCATCCATCGCCATCGAGGCCTTCTACCCGGGCGCCTCGGCAAAGACGGTGGAGGACAGCGTCGTCCAGATCATCGAGCAGAAGATGACCGGCATCGACCGCGTGCTGTACATGTCCTCCACCAGCGACTCGGCCGGCGCCGCCAGCATCACCCTCACGTTCGCCGCCGGCACCGACCCCGACACGGCGTGGTCGAAGGTCCAGAACAAGCTCCAGCTGGCCATGCCCATGCTGCCGGAGGTCGTTCAGCGCCAGGGCGTCAGGGTCAGCAAGTCCACCCGCAACTATCTTCTGTTGGTCGGCATCACCTCCGATGACGGGAGCATGAACCAGAACGACCTCAACGACTACCTGGTGTCGCGGATCGAGAATGTTCTGGCCCGCGTGCCCGGCGTCGGCGAGGTGGAGGTCTTCGGCTCCCAGTACGCCATGCGCATCTGGCTCGATCCCGACAAGCTCGCCAAGTACGGCATGACCACCGACGACGTGGTCGCCGGGGTGCGAGCCTACAACGTCGAGGTCTCGGCGGGCCAGTTCGGAGGCGCCCCGGCCGTCCCCGGCCAGCGGCTCAACGCCTCGATCCTGGTGCAGTCGCTGCTCGAGACCCCGGCGGAGTTCGCCGAGGTGCCGCTGCGGACCAACCCCGACGGCTCGGTGGTTCGGGTAAGCGACGTGGGGCGCACCGAGCTGGGGACCGAGTTCGCCGACGTGATCTCCTCGTACAACGGCAAGCCCGTGGCTCTTTCCGCGATCCGTCAGGAGGCCGGCGCCAACGCGCTGGACACCGCCGCCGCGGTGAGATCGGCCATGAGCGAGCTGGCCCGCTACTTCCCACCCGGCATGAAGGTGGTCTTCCCCTACGACACCACGCCCTTCGTGCGCGTCGCCATCGACGAGGTCTTCAAGACCCTGATCGAGGCCATCGTCCTGGTCTTCCTGGTCATGTACCTCTTCCTCGGAAACCTGCGTGCCACCCTGATCCCCACCATTGCAGTTCCGGTGGTGCTGCTCGGCACCTTCGGGGTGCTTGCCGCCTTCGGCTTCTCCATCAACATGCTCACCATGTTCGCCATGGTGCTGGCCATCGGCCTGCTGGTGGACGACGCCATCGTGGTGGTGGAGAACGTCGAGCGGGTGATGAGCGAGGAGGGGCTCCCTCCCCGCCAGGCCACCGCGAAGTCCATGGACGAGATCAGCAGCGCTCTGGTAGGCATCGGCCTGGTGCTGGCCGCGGTGTTCGGGCCCATGATGTTCTTCCCGGGCTCCACCGGCGTGATCTACCGCCAGTTCTCCATCACCGTCATCGCCTCGATGCTGCTCTCGGTGGCTGTCGCCCTGATCCTCACCCCAGTGCTCTGCGCCTCCCTGCTCAAGCCGGTGGCCAAGGGCCACGAGGCGGCCGAGACCGGGTCCCGTCTGCTGCGGCCGTTCTTCCTCTGGTTCGACCGCCGCTTCAACCGGCTCCGCGACGGCTATGAGCGCGTCGTCGGCCGGATCCTCGGGCGCCGCCTCCGCTACCTCCTGGTGTTCGTTCTCATCGCCGGCGCGCTCGGGGTGCTCTTCACCCGCATGCCCACGGCCTACCTCCCCGACGAGGACCAGGGCATCCTGGTGGCGATGGCCCAGCTCCCGGCCGGCTCCACCCTGGAGCAGACCGAGGCGGTGATGGCCGAGCTGCGGCACCACTTTCTGGTCGACCAGAAGGACGCCGTCGAGTCGTGCGCCACCATCTCGGGCTTCGGGTTCTCCGGCCGTGGCCAGAACCAGGGCCTCTCGTTCATCACGCTCCGCGACTGGGATCAGCGCAACCGGCCCGGCCTGCAGGCGGCCGAGGTCGCAGGCAAGGCGATGCGGGCGCTGGCCGCCGTCCCCAACGCCCGGATCTTCGCGTTCCCGCCCCCGGCCGTCCCCGAGCTCGGCCTCGCCACCGGGTTCGACTTCATGCTCCAGGACCGCGGCGGCGTTGGTCACCTGAAGCTCATGGAGGCCCGCAACCAGCTGCTGGGCATGGCGGCGGCCGACCCCCGGCTCACCGCCGTGCGACCCAACGGCATGGACGACGTGTCCCAGTACAAGCTGGACATCGACTGGGACCGGGCCGGCGCCCTCGGGGTGCCCGTGAGCGCCGTGGAGAGCTACGTCTCCGCGGCCTTCGGCAGCGCCTACGTCAACGACTTCATCCACGGCGGCCGGGTCAAGCGGGTCTATGTCCAGGCCGACGCGCCGTTTCGGATGCTACCCGGCGACCTCCAGCGCCTCCAGGTGCGCAACCTCCAGGACAAGCTGGTCCCGCTGTCGGCCGTGGCGAGCGGGCACTGGGTCTCCGGCTCGCCTCGGCTCGAGCGCTACAACGCGTTCCCAGCCATGAACATCCAGGGTGAGGCGGCGCGCGGCAGGAGCTCCGGCGAGGCCATGGACGCCATGGAGGAGCTCACCCGTAAGCTGCCCTCGGGGATCGGCTTCGACTGGACCGGAGTCTCCTACCAGGAGCGCATGGCGCAAGCCCAGACAGGCCTCCTCTACACCTTGTCAATCCTGGTCATCTTCCTGGTGCTCGCGGCACTCTACGAGAGTTGGACGGTCCCCATCTCGATTCTGCTGGCATTGCCGCTGGGCGTGATCGGGGGGGTGATCGCCACCACCCTGCGCGGCCTCCCCAACGACGTGTACTTCCAGATCGGCCTGCTCACCGTGCTCGGGCTCACCACCAAGAACGCCATCCTCATCGTCCAGTTCGCGCAGGCGAACCTGGAGGCGGGGATGGGGCTGGTGGAGGCGACCCTGCGCGCGGCGCGGCTGCGCCTGCGGCCCATCGTGATGACCTCCATGGCGTTCGGCTTCGGTGTGCTGCCGCTGGCGCTCGCCTCGGGGGCCGGCGCCGGGGCCCAGAAGGCCATCGGAACCAGCGTGCTGGGCGGCATGCTCACCGCCACGTTCCTGGCGATCTTCTTCATCCCCCTCTTCTTCGTGGTGGTGGTCCAGCTCGCCGGTCGGCGCAAGGCCGAACCCGTCGGCACGCCCGACGCCGCGGCCCCGCCTGCCGCCCAGGAGCAGTAACATGAGACGGACAGCTCTCGCGATCCTGGGTCTTTTCGCCCTTGCCGGTTGCTCGCTGGCTCCCAAGTACGTGCGCCCCGAGCCTCCCGTGCCATCCACGTGGCAGGCCGCGGGTACAACGGGGGATGGGACGGCAGCGTCAAAAGCAGCACCGCACGTGGCCTGGCAGGAGCTGGTCACCGACCCCCAGCTGCAGACCGTCATCGCGACGGCGCTCGCCAACAACCGCGACCTCCGCGTCGCGACCCTCAATATCGAGCGGGCCCGCGCCCTCTACCGCATAGAGCGCAGCGCGCTCTACCCCGGCGTCGGCGCCGAGGCGGGCGGTGAGAAGGCGCGGGTCCCCGCTGACCTTTCGTACACCGGCCGCGCCCAGACCAGCGAGCAGTACAGCGTCAGCCTCGGCATCGCCGAGTGGGAGCTCGACCTCTTCGGCCGGGTCCGGAGCCTCAAGGACCAGGCCCTCGCCCAGTACCTCGCCACCGAGCAGGCGCGCTCCGCCACCGAGCTGTCGCTGGTGGCCGCAGTGTCCGACGCCTACCTGTCGCTGGTGGCGGACCGCGAGGCGCTGAGCATCGCCCAGGACACCCTCGCGGCGCGGGAGAAGAGCTCTGCCCTGGTCCGTCGCAGCCGCGAGCTGGGCGTGGCCTCGGAGCTCGACCTACGCCAGGCGGAAAGCCAGGTGGATGGCGCCCGCGTCGAGCTGGCCGGCTACAAGGGGATCGTGGCTCGCGACGAGAACGCGCTGGAGCTGCTGGTGGGCGCTCCGGTGGCGTCCGACCTCGTGCCCGAGAGCCTCGACGCGGTGGCCGCTCTGGCCGCCATCGACCCCGGCCTCGGCTCGGAGGTCCTCCTGCGACGGCCGGACGTGCGCGCCGCCGAGTACCAGCTCATGGCCAGCAACGCCAACATCGGCGCAGCCCGGGCGGCGTTCTTCCCGCGCATCGCCCTCACCGCCGCGACCGGTACCGCGAGCAGCGACCTGACAGGGCTGTTCAAGTCCGGCAGTGGGGCCTGGAGCTTCGCGCCGCGGATCTCGGCGCCGATCTTTGCGGGCGGGTCCCTGCGCGCCAACCTCGCCGCCGCCCAGGTCGACCGTGACATCGCAGTGGCCCAGTACGAGAAGGCGATCCAGGCCGCCTTCCGCGAGGCCAACGACGCCCTCGCCCTGCGCGCAACACTGGCCGATCAGCAGGAGGCGCAGCAGTCCCTCGTCGCCTCCCTCGCGGCCACGATCCACCTCGCCCAGGCCCGCTACCGCGGCGGCCTCACCGGCTACCTCGAGGTGCTGGTGGCGCAGCAGTCGCTGTACTCGGCCCAGCAGGGGCTGGTGGGCCTGGAGCTGGCGGCACGAATCAACCAGGTGACCCTGTTCAAGGTCCTGGGCGGAGGGACCGCCGCCACCGCCCCCGAGGCCGGCCACGCGGTGGCCGCAGGGGGTCCCGCCCCGGAGGCCCGGGAGGCCGCTGCGAGCTCGTGAGGAGCCGTCCTCATCCCAACGCTCCGGCCGCCCGGCGGGCGGGCTGGCGGCCGGTCCCCCCACCGCCATGATCTTCTGGGCCGACTTCGAGGACACCCTGGGCGGGTGATCGAGCGTCATCGGCGGCCCGTGACCGGGACGCGCCCGGGGAAGCGGCTCAACCGGTCCCCAGTGCGGCCGACAGGCGTTCCAACACCTGCCGCCACACCTCAGCCGGCTGCGCGTCGCCGGCGCCCAGCAGGGCGTCCAGCTCGTCGTCACGCCCGCGCAGCCACTGCATCGGCTTGAGGGTCGAGCGGGAGGGACCGCGCGCCCGAAGGGCGCGCAGGCCCCAGCAAAGCAGCTGTCGGTCGAAGACGATCAGGTCAGCGCGGTTGTTGACCTCCGCCACGTAGGCGCAGAAGACGATCACCTCGGTCCAGATCTGCTCGGCCCCGGCAGGGGGGCGGCCGGCCGCCTCCCACTCCCCGGTGCGCTCCATCAGCAGGTGCACGCGGGCCTGCTCGTCGATGCGCGCCCGCCCGAAGCGTGGCTGGTCGTGGAGCCAGGTCAGGGCCGCGGCGGCGTGCCCGACGCGGGTAGAGGCGTCCGCATCTGCCGCCGCGACAGTGGCCTGGGCGCGAAACTCGGCGAACATGCGGCGTACCTCGATGCTGTCGGCCAGCGCCGGGTCTTCGGGGATCGGCGGGATGTCCAGCTCGAGGTCGGGCGCCGGGCCAGCGGCGACTGGCGCCGGCGCGACCACCGGAGCTGCCGGGCGGTCCACCCTGGCGGCGGTCCGCTCGGCGAAGCCCTGGATCCGGCGTACGAAACCTTCGAGCACCACCTCGTGGTGCAGCCCGACGAGGTCCCGCACAACCTGGGGGTCGATCACGCCGCCGTCCACCCCGTGCAGCCGCGCCTCGTTCACCGCCACGACCTGGCCGCCGTGAAAGACCACGCTGCGCACCCGACCCGACTCTGGGTCCACCAGCTCGGTCTGCACCTGGTAGCTGTCGCCCTCCAGCTCCACGCGGTCGAGAAAGCCCGCCTCCATGATCGTCCCTCTCCCACCATACCAGCGTGCGGTCCTGGCTCGCTGCTCGTCGCCGCTCCGGGTCAACCGCCGCCGAGAAGACCCGTCACGATCACCAGGAGCTGCTCGTCGGGCAGACGGTCGGCCTCGTCATAGAGGGCGCGAACCCGGCCCTCGGGGTCCACCACCACCAGGGCGTCGTTGTGGATCACGTCGTAGTCGGCGCCCACCCGCTCGGCGAGGGGGTTGACCACCTCGGGCTCGGGCACGAAGTGCCCCTCCTGTCTCGCCGCCGCGGCGTCGGCGTCCTGCTGCGCCTCGGTGACCTTCCGGTAGTCGATGCCGAATCCACCCGTGACCACGCGCCGCACCTCGTCCGGGGCTCCCGTGAGGAACTGCAGGCGGGTGTCCCGCGGGCTCCATCCGTACTGCTGCAGGAAGACCGCCATCTCCGCGGGGCCCGCGTCCTCGGGTCCAACATTGAAGGCGACCATCTGAACGCGGTCGGCGAGCCCCGCGCCTTGCAACAGCTGCTCGAGACCCACCAGCTCGTGGGTGATGAGCGGGCAGTAGCCGGTGCAGTAAGGAAACAGGAAGGTCACGAGCTGGACCTTGCCGCCAAAGCTCTGCGACGAGACCCGGTGGCCCAGCTGATTGGTGAGCGTGTACTGCGGGGCGGCCCCCAGCACCGGCAGCGGCCGTGGCGCCGCCTCGCGGGTCGCACCGAGCCACACGCCGGCGGCGAAGGCTCCCGCAACGAGCCCGGCGACCACCAACCCGACGATCGAGGTACGAACTGTCATCTCGATGCCTTTCTCCTCTTCAAACGTAGGCCGCCGGCACCGCTGTTCATTCCCCACGCCGCCCTGCGCAGGTTCGGCGCGCAACCGGTGGGAGCCGTCCATCCACCGTCGCAAACGGGTGCAGGGGGCTCGAACGACCGCCCGGGGACAGGCGGATCACGTACGGTTCGCGTTCCACGTGGATCCCCTCGCCGGTGGCGGGGCGCGCGAGCTCGCTGCACTCCACGCCTCGTCCCCACCCTTTACTCTTGAGTCGTCACTCTTTACCCTAAGAGACGCCACGACACACCGACCCACCGTTGCCGCCGCGTGACGAGGGAGCTGCCATGATCGACGACACCCTGACCATGATCCCCGGGCCGACGCCGGTCCACCGCCGCGTCCTCGACGCCCTGGCTCAGCCCACACCATCCCACCTCGCTCCTCACCTGGTGGCCGCCTACCGCCAGGCGCTGGCCGACTTCCGGGCCATCGGCCAGTCGACGACGGCGGCGCCCTTCATCGTACCCGGCTCCGGCACCCTGGCCATGGAGATGGCGCTGGTCAACCTGGCCGCTGCCGGCGACCGTGTGCTGGTGCTCTCCCAGGGCTACTTCGGCGACCGCTACGCCGAGCTCGCCGGCGCCTTCGGCATCGAGGCGGTGACGCTGCGCTCGGAGTGGGGCCGGGCCGTCACCCCCGCGGAGCTGGCGAACGCTCTCACCCGGGGCGGTCCCTACACCGCCGTCACCATCACGCACGTCGACACCTCCACCGGCACCCGCGCGCCGGTGTCCGAGTACTGCGAGCTGCTCGCCGACCGCGACGAGCTGGTGATCCTCGACGGCGTCTGCGCCACCGGCGGGGTCGAGGAGCGCTTCGACGAGTGGGGCCTCGACGTCCTCCTCACCGCCCCTCAGAAGGCCATCGCCGCCCCGCCCGGGCTCGCCATGTGCCTGGTCTCCCAGCGCGCCATGGCGCGGCGGCAGGCCCGCGAATCCGTCCCGGCGTACAGCGCCGACCTCCTGCGCTGGCTGCCGGTCATGGAGGACCCCGGCAGCTACTTCTCCACCCCGCCGGTGAACGAGATTCTGGCCGTCGCCGAGGGCCTGCGCATGGCCGTGGAGGAGGGCCTCGTCGCCCGCTTCGCCCGCCACGCCAGCAACGCCCGCACCTTCCGCGCCGGCCTCGCCGCCCTCGGTCTCGAGCTCTTCACCGACGCCGACGCCCGCGCCGACACCCTCTCGGTGGTGCGCTACCCGGCCGGCATCGACGACGCCGCCTTCCGCCGCGAGATGGCGGCCCGAGGGGTGGTGGTCGCCGGCGCCCTCGGTCCCATCGCCGGCAGCGCCTTCCGGGTTGGCCACATGGGCGCCATCGGCACCGCCGAGATCGCCACCACGCTGGAGGCCGTCGAAGGCAGCCTGCGCGCCCTCTGCGCCGACATCCCGCCGGGGACCGCTCTGGCCGCGGCGGCGATGGGCTGAGGCCAGGCTTCGTCCTCGGACGCGCCGCCGGCGGGCCCAGAGGCTGCGTGGACGGGTCACCGTCGCCGACCCCGACGTGATCTACTACCGGGTCGCGGTTCTGATCGAGCCTGTCACAGCCGATGGCGGCGGCCGAGCAGGTGGTATAGTCCCGCGCCATGACCGAGCCGGCCATAGCAGTGCACGGGCTGTCCAAGGCGTTCGGGCCGCGCTGGCGGCGCACCCAGGCGCTGGAGGGCGCCGACCTCACGGTGAACCGGGGCGAGGTCGTGGGCCTCATCGGTCCCAACGGCGCCGGCAAGACCACCCTGCAGTCGTGCGTGCTGGGCCTGTTACGCCCCGACCGCGGCACCATCGAGGTGGACGGCCTGCCCCCCGACGCCCTCGCGGTGCGGCGCCGCTCGGGTCACCTGCCGGAGCGGCTCGGCCTGCCGCGGCGCCTCACCGGCCGCCGCTTCCTCGCGCTGCAGCACGCCCTCGCCGAGATGCCGCGCCCGCAGCGTCCGAGTGCGGTGGACGAGGCTCTCGCCCGCGTGGGTCTGACTGACGCGAGCGCCAAGCGCATTGCAACGTACTCCCGCGGCATGCTGCAGCGCCTCGCCTTCGCCTCGGCGACCCTCGTCGAGCCCGACTTCCTCTTCCTCGACGAGCCCACCTCCGGCATGGACCCCGCCGGCACCCTGTGGGTGCTGCGCACCATCCAGTGGCTGCGCGAGCGCGGCACCACCGTGCTCCTCAACTCGCACCAGCTCGACCAGGTGGAGCGGGTGTGCGACCGCGCCGTGTTCAT
Organism: uncultured Acidobacteriota bacterium; assembly: GCA_963844845.1. GTDB lineage: Bacteria > Acidobacteriota > Thermoanaerobaculia > Thermoanaerobaculales > Sulfomarinibacteraceae > CAWJPW01. The sequence continues at coordinate 103,284 of CAWJPW010000003.1, read as the reverse complement.
CCGCGGCGGCCGCATCGAGGGCGAGCGCGCCCTGCGCGGCGCCGGCTTCGAGCAGGTCCTGTCGGTGCGCCTGCTGCCCGGCTCGCCGGTACCGGAGCCGGCGGCGCTCGCGCTTCCGGCCGGCGCCCGGCTGCTCACCGCCGCGGACGGCGCCCTGCGCTTCGCGGTGGACGACGACACCGCGGCGGCAGCCGTGGTCGCCGCCCTGGTGACGGCGGGAGCGTCAGTGCTGGAGGCGGCGCCGGAGCGGGTCCGGCTGGAGAGCCTTTTCGACGAGGAACCGGCATGAACGCGCTCTACCTTCACACCGTGGTCGCCAAGCTGGGCAGCCCGCTCGGCGTCGCGCTCCTGCTGATGGGCCCCGTCGCCATCATCGTCACCGCGCTCCTCTCGCCATCCGACGTCGGCGCCGCGGCCGGCGCTGCCAGCTCGCTGGCGATCGTGCTGGCGGCGTTCGTGTTCGCCGCCGGCGTCCTCGGCCAGCCCATCCAGAGCGGCGAGATGATCAACTGGATCACCCGCCCCGTGACGCTGCCGGCCATCCTGCTCGCCCGCTTCGCCGGCGTGCTCACCGCGGCCGTCGTCGTGGGGGTGACGCCGCTGGTGCTGGCCCTTCCGTTCGGCAGCGGCGTGGACCTCCCGACGCTCCTCCAGGGCCTCTCCACTGCCTTCGCCCTGGTGGCCACCATCAGCTTCCTCTCCTGCCTGCTGCCCGGCTACGGCGACGCCGTGGTGGCCATGCTGGCGATCATCCTGCTGGGGATCCTGCAGGGGGCCCTGCTGCCGCTGGCCCCATGGCTGCACTGGCCGGTGGAGATCCTCGCGCGCATTGTCGGCAGCCGCGCCGACGGCATGCTGGAGGTGCTCGTCCGACCGACCATGGCCTCGGCCCGCGCTCTCGCCTTCGGCCTCTTCCGCATCGCCGCCCTCCTGACCGTCGGCGCCTTCATCCTCACCCGCAGGGACTTCGGCTATGGCCGCGGCTAGGCAACGGGCTTTCCCACGCTGGCTCGCGGTGGCCGCCGCTGCGCTCGGCCTCGCCTGGGGAGTGCTCGCTTTCGTCGCGGGCGGCGGCCCGCAGACGGTCATCCCCACCGCCGCCGAGCTCGCCGGCCGCGGCAAGCCGGTGCTCTACGACTTCAGCGCCGAGTGGTGCGGCCCCTGCAGGCGCATGGAGGACGAGGTCTTCGCCGACGAGGGCACCGCGGCGCTCATCGCCGAGCGCTTCACCCGCGTGGACGTGCTCGACCGCGCCCGCGAGGAGGGCCGCAACCCGGCCCGCGTCGAGGAGCTCGAGCAGCGGTACCACGTGCGCGCCTTCCCGACCCTGGTGATCGCCTCGCCGACGGGTGAGGAGCTGCGCCGGCTCGAGGGCTATCCAGGGCGGGCGGCGACCCTGCGCTTCCTGCGCGGCAGCCACGATGACGCGCCGGCGGCTCCCGAGGCGCCGCCCCTGAGCTGAACCCGCCACGGGCCCTCGCTTCTCACCGCGAGCCGAGGCGCCGCCGGGCTGCCCACCAGGCGCCCGGTGATCGCTGCCTACACCGCCGGCACCGGCGCCCGGCCCCGTCCGAGGAGCCAGCCCGCCACGGCTCCGGCGAGCGCCCAGCCTGCCACCTGGTCGACCAGCTGCGCCAGCGCGTAGGCCGCCGGGAAGCCGTACCAGTTGGCATACGAGAGGTCGATGGCGACCGTCGCGAAACAGCCCAGCACCGCCCCGGCGACGAGGCCGCTCCGCCACGTCACCGTCGCCGGTAGGCCGGCGGCGAAGAGCAGAGCCACGAGCAGCCCGCCCACGAGGTTCGTCGCCAGCTCCACCGTCAGGCGCCGAGCGAAGGCGAGAGGCTCGCCGGCCGGGGCCATGACCAGCAGGCCGTGCGGCTTGGTGCGATAGGCCTCCTCCCACTTGGCCGGGTCCTCCTCGGCGGGAAACAGGTAGAGCCCGCCCTCGGGAACCTCGGCGGCGAGCACCGCGAGCACCTCGGCCTCCGCCGGCAGCTTGGAGATCCCGGCCTCGCCGAGAGGCAGCGCCATGTGCGAGACCATCCCCCAGAGAAACACCGCGACGCCGGCGAGCACGCCGGCCATGAGCACTCGTCCCCGCATCGTCACGCTCCTTTCGCCGTGGTCGACACGCGCTGAAGAGAGAGTATCTCATTTCCCCGGCAGCCGCGAGGCTCCGGCGCCCACGGCTCGCCGTCGCTCTCTTCTGACACTCGTCACGTCGAAGAGGTGACGAACGGCCCTACCGCCACCTCTGCTCCCGCGCGACACTGCCCTTGAGGCGGTCGCCTCCGACACAGCCGGAGGCCCCCGCCCTCGCGCCGGCCGCACCACCGCCGGCGCCGCCACGGGAGGCAGGCATGCGACGACCGGAGTTCGACCAACCCCCTGTACAGCTCACCGGCGCCACCAAGCGCTACGGTGAGATCCTCGCGCTGGCCGGCATCGACCTCGCGATCCGTCCCGGCGAGGTCCTCGCCCTGCTCGGTCCCAACGGCGCCGGCAAGACCACCGCGGTGCGGCTCATCCTCGGGCTCGCCAGACCCGACGGCGGCACCGTCCGCGTCTACGGGCGCGACCCCCGGGTCCCCGCCCACCGGGCCCGCACCGGCGCCATGCTCCAGGTCGGCAAGGTCCCCGACACCCTGCGGGTGGGCGAGCTGGTGCACCAGTTCGCGACCTACTACGGCTCTCCGGTTCCCCTCGCGGCGCCCGTCGCCGCGGCGGGCCTGGCGGGCCTCGAGCGCAGGCCCTTCGGAGAGCTCTCCGGCGGGCAGCAGCAGCGGGTCCTCTTCGCCCTCGCGCTGGCCGGCGATCCCGACCTCGTCGTGCTCGACGAGCCCACCGCGGGTCTCGACGTGGAGGCGCGCCGCGGCCTCTGGCAGGCGATCCGCGGACTCACCGCACGGGGCAGGTCCGTCCTCCTCACCACGCACCACCTCGAGGAAGCTGACGCCCTCGCCCACCGGGTCGTGGTGATCCACCACGGCGCGATCGTCGCCGAGGGCACGCCGGCCGAGATCAAGGCCCGGGCCGCGGGGCGGCGCATCCGCTGCCGCACCGCCCTCACCGCCGCCGAGGCGGAGCGCCTCCCCGGCACGCGCTCGGTGTCCGTCTCCGGCGGCGTCTTGGAGATCCTCACCAGCGACGCCGAGGGCTCGGTGCGCGAGCTGCTGCGCCGGGACCCGGCGCTGGCGGACCTGGAGGTCGCCAGCGCCGGCCTCGAGGAGGCCTTCCTCGCCCTCACCGGCGATGAGCGGCGGGAGGTGGCGTGATGAGCCGGCCCACCGACGCTGCAGCCGTGGCCGAGGCTCCCGAGGGCCGGAGCCGGAGCCTGACCCGGATCTATCTGGTGGAGGCGCGCTACGAGCTCCTCAAGCTCCTCCGCCTTCCCGCCTACGCGCTCCCCACGATCCTCTTCCCGGCGGTGTTCTACGTCTTCTTCGGCATCGCCATGGGCTCCTTCGGAGCGGGCGGAATCCACATGGCGAGCTACCTGCTCGCCACCTACGGCACCTTCGGGGTGGTGGGGGCGGCCCTCTTCGGCTTCGGGGTCGGTGTCGCCACCGAGCGCGGGCAGGGCTGGCTCGAGGTCAAGCGCGCCACGCCGATGCCGCCCGGCGCCTACTTCGCCGGCAAGATCGCGGTGAGCGCGATCTTCGCCGCCGCCATCGTGGCCGTGCTGTTCACCCTCGGCGCCACCCTCGGGCACGTCGCCTTCCCCGTCGCCACCTGGCTCCGGCTGGGGCTCACCCTGGTGGCGGGCACCGCCCCGTTCTGCGCCATGGGGCTGGCCATCGGCTACTTCGCCGGCCCCCACTCGGCACCCGCGGTGGTCAACCTCATCTACCTGCCCATGGCGCTGCTCTCCGGCCTGTGGGTTCCCATCGAGGTGATGCCGCACGTCGTCCAGGCCATCGCCCCGTACCTGCCGCCCTACCACCTCGCCCAGCTCGCCCTCGCCGCCATCGGCGCCGGTCGCGGCGCACCGGCGCTGGGCCATGTCGCCGCCCTCGCCGGCTTCACCGTCGTGTTCCTGGTCGCCGCCGGCATCGGCTACCGGCGTGACCAGGGCAAGACCTACGGCTGACGGGAGGACGCATGCCCAGAGGATCCGCACCTCTTCGGCAGCTCGGTACCGCCGCCCTGGCGGCGGCCGGCCTCGCCGCCATCGTCATCGGCGTGCGGCTGACCGCCGCCCCGCAGCCTGACGCGGACCCGCCGCCGCGGCCCGCCGGCTCCGGCGTCACCGCGATCCGCGACGTCCGCGTCTTCGACGGTGAGCGCGTCATCCCCCGCGCCACGGTGGTGGTGCGCGGCGCGACGATCGCGGCGGTGGGCCCGGATGCGCCGATGCCCGCCGGCGCCGAGATCGTCGACGGCACAGGCAAGACGCTGCTTCCCGGCCTCATCGACGCCCACACCCATATGGTGGGCGACGCCCTCGCCCGCGCCCTGGTCTTCGGCGTCACCACCGAGCTCGACATGTTCACCAGCCCGGAGCTCGCCCGGGCGATGCGCGCCGAGCAGGCCCAGGGGCCCGTCACCGGCCGCGCCGACCTGCGATCGGCCGGCGTCCTGGTCACCGTGCCCGGGGGCCACGGCACCGAGTACTTCCCCATCCCCACCCTCGGCCACGACGACGACCCCCAGGCGTTCGTCGACGCCCGCATCGCCGAGGGCTCCGACTACATCAAGATCATCTACGACGATGGTGCGGCCTACGGGCTCCACTTCCCCACCCTGACCCGGGCCCGGCTGGCCGCCGTCATCGCCGCCGCCCACGCCCGCGACAGACTGGCGATCGTCCATGTGGGCTCCCGCGCAGAAGCCCGTGACGCCATCGCCGCCGGGGCCGACGGCCTCGCCCACCTTTTCGACGACGCCCCGCCGGAACCCGGCTTCGGCCGCTTCGTCGCCGCTCACAACGCCTTCGTGGTGCCGACCCTCACCGTGCTGGAGAGCGTCGGAGGCGCCGCCAGCGGCGCCTCCCTCGCCGTCGATCCACGGCTCGCGCCGTACCTGCGGGGGGGCGAGCTCAGCAACCTGCGCGCCCACTTCCCGCACGGCGGCAGCGCCCACCCCCTGGCCAACGCCGACGCCGCGGTCAGGCAGCTGGCGGAGGCCGGCGTCCCGATCCTCGCCGGTACCGACGCCCCCAACCCCGGCACGGCGCACGGTGTCAGCCTGCACCGCGAGCTCGAGCTGCTGGTGGCGGCCGGCCTCACCCCTGTCGCGGCGCTGGCCGCCGCCACCTCGGTGCCGGCCCGGGTCTTCGGCCTCACCGACCGCGGCCGCGTCGCCCCGGGCCGCGCCGCCGACCTCCTCCTGGTCGACGGCGACCCCACCGCCGACATCACCCGTACCCGCGCCATCGCCGCGGTGTGGAAGGACGGGGTGCGGGTCGAGCGGCGGCGCGCGGACACCGCAGCCCAAGCCATCCCCCGCCCGCTGGCGGGCCGCACCTCCGGCGTCGTCAGCCGCTTCGACGAGGATCCGCCCGCTGCGGCGTTCGGCGCCGGCTGGGAGGTCTCCACCGACCGCATGCTCGGCGGCGAGTCCACCGCAACCATGCGGGTCGAGGACGGAGCGTTGGTGGTCCGCGGCACCCTCTCGGCGGCGTCGGCCATCTCGTGGGCCGGGGCGATGCTCTACCCGGGGCCGCGACCCATGCAGCCCGCCGACCTCTCGCCCGCCCGGGGCCTGCGCTTCCGCGTCATGGGCGACGGCAGCCCGTTCACGCTCATGGTCTTCGCCCGGAGCCGCGGGCGGGTGCCGGCGAGCACGACCATCACCGCCGGCCGCGAGTGGACGACGGTGGAGGTGCCCTTCGCCGCCCTCGACGGCGTCGACGGCCGCGACGTCACCGGCATCCTCTTCTCGGCGGCACGGCCCGGCCCCTTCGAGCTCCGTCTCGACGACGTCGAGCTCAGGTAGCGCCGTGGCCCGCCAACCCGGCGCCGCCACCGGAGAGGGAGGGTAGACTCGGGTGACGATGCGACTCCTGCCGCCAAGCCGAGAGCTGGGCTGGACGCCCTACGGGTGGCTGATCTACCTCTGCCCGCTGCTCCTCGACCCGCTGCTCAGCCACGCGGGGGCGCTGGGCTGGGCGACCACCCTCGCCGGGATCGCCGTCTTCCTGCCGCTGTACTTCCGCGGCTACTGGCTGTCCGGCGCGCGGCTGCGGTGGATCATCGCCGCGATCACCGTCCTCGGCGTGATCTTCTCACCCCTCAACCACGCCGGCGGCGTCTACTTCATCTACGCCGCCGCCTTCGCCGGCGAGGCCGGGCGTCCACGGCTCGGGCGCCTCCTGGTGGGCGCCATCACCGCCGTCGCCCTCGGTGAGGCGCTGCTCCTCCGGCAGCCGGTCTACCAGTGGGGCTGGGTCGTGGTGTTCTCGCTGCTCATCGGCGCTCTCAACGTCCACCAGGCCGAGGTGCGCCGGGTGAACGCGAAGATCCGTCTCGCCCACGACGAGGTGGAGCACCTCGCCCGGGTCGCGGAGCGCGAGCGGATCGCCCGCGACCTCCACGACCTCCTCGGCCACACCCTGAGCCTCATCGTGCTCAAGGCGGAGCTCGCTGCGAAGCTCTCCGAGCGCGACCCGGCGCGGGCACGGGCCGAGATCGAGGACGTCGAGCGGATCTCCCGGGCGGCCCTGGGCGAGGTCCGCGCGGCGGTGCGCGGCTACCGCGCCCTCGGCCTGGGCGAGCAGCTCGACACGGCGCGGACGACGCTGACGGCGGCGGGCGTGACTGTGGACATGGGCATCGCGGAGGTCCCGCTCAGCTCGTCCCAGGAGGCGGTGCTGGCGCTGGTGGTGCGCGAGGCGGTCACCAACATCGTGCGTCACGCCGACGCGGCCGCCGCCACCATCCGGCTGGGGGCGAGCGACGGTCACGTGCTCCTCGAGATCCGCGACGACGGCCGCGGCGGCGCCGACCTCGAGGGCGCCGGGCTCGCCGGCATGCGCGAGCGCATCGCCGAGCTCAGCGGAACCCTCGAGCGCGACGGCCGCCGCGGGACCCGGCTGACGGTCCGCCTCCCGGTCGACCAGCCTGCCGCCGTTCCCGCCGGCGACGGAGACGCGCCGTGATCCGGGTGGCGATCGCCGAGGACCAGGCGATGGTGCTCGGGGCGCTGGCGGCACTGCTCGAGATCGAGCCCGACCTCGAGGTGGTCGCCCAGGCCGGCGACGGTGCCGAGGCCCTCGAGCAATGCCGCCGTCACCAGCCCGACGTGCTCCTCGCCGACATCGAGATGCCGCGCATGACCGGCCTCGAGCTGGCCGCCGCCGTACGCGACGCCGGCCTCGCCACCCGGGTCATCATCCTCACCACCTTCGCCCGGGGGGGCTACCTGCGCCGCGCGCTGGAAGCCGGCGTCTCCGGCTACCTGCTCAAGGACTCCCCCGCCGCCGAGCTCGCCGCCGCCATCCGCCGCGTCGCCGCCGGGCGCCGCGCCGTCGACCCCGAGCTGGCGGCCGAGGCCTGGGGCGAGGCGGACCCCCTCACCGACCGCGAGCGCCAGGTGCTGCGGCGCGCCGGCGAGGGGCGCTCGAGCAGCGAGATCGCCGCCGAGCTCGGGCTCTCCGGCGGTACCGTGCGCAACTACCTCTCCGAGGCCATCTCCAAGCTGGGTGCCGCCAACCGCGTCGAGGCGGCACGCATCGCCCGCGCCAAGGGTTGGCTGTAGCCCCCGGCCCCTCTTCGTCCGCGACAGGCCGCCACCGCCGCCGACTCCGGACCTCGTCCCCCGCTCGGAAGAAAAACGAGATACAATCTCTTATGCAATGATGATCATGGGACGTGCTGACATGCATGAAGGCGATCACGTCGGTCCGTACGACGTCGCCGCACGCCTGGGCGCCGGCGGCATGGGTGAGGTCTGGCGGGCCGAGGACACCCGCATCGGCCGCGAGGTGGCGCTCAAGCTGCTGCCCGAGGACTTCGCGGACGATGCCGAGCGCCAGGCCCGCTTCGAGCGCGAGGCACGCACCCTGGCCTCCCTCAACCATCACAACATCGCCACCCTCTACGGTCTCGAGCACCTCGACGGCAAGCACGTGCTGGTCATGGAGCTGGTCGAGGGCGAGGGCCTCGACGAGGTCATCGCCCGCGGTCCGCTCCCGGTGGACGAAGCTGCGGCCATCGCCCTGCAGATCGCCGCGGCCCTGGAGGCGGCCCACGAGGCCGGCATCGTCCACCGCGACCTCAAGCCCGCCAACGTCCGCATCCGCCCCGACGGCACCGTCAAGGTCCTCGACTTCGGCCTCGCCAAGGTGTGGGAGGCCGACGAGGCCACCAGCGGTCTGACTCACTCGCCCACGATCACCTCCCTCCACACCCGCGCCGGGGTCCTGCTGGGCACCGCCGCCTACATGGCCCCCGAACAGGCCCGGGGCAAGCGGGTGGACCGCCGTACCGACATCTGGGCGTTCGGCGTGGTGCTGTGGGAGATGCTCACCGGCCGCCGGATGTTCGACGGCGAAACGGTCACCGACGTGATCGCAGCGGTGGTGACCCGGGATCCCGACTGGGTCGCCCTCCCCCCCGCGACCCCTGCCGCCGTACGCCGGATCCTGGGCCGCTGCCTGCGCCGCGACCCCCGCACCCGCCAGCCCGACATCGCCTCGGTGCGCCTCGATCTCGAGGAGCTGGGCGGCGGCGAGGACGAAGCAGAAGAGTCGTCACGAGTGGCAGCCTCCCCCCGGACCACGACCCCGGTCCGGCGCCCGCGGCTGGCCTGGGCCGCCATCGCCCTCGTCGCCATGCTCACCGGTGGTGCTCTGGCCTCGCTGCTGCAGCCACGGCCCCCTCCGCCCCCGGTGGTGGAGTTCGAGGTGACCCCACCTCCCGAGACCCGTTTCTACCTTGACCCGGAGCGGCCTGGAGCGGCCACCGTGTCGCCTGACGGCGGCGCCATCGCGTTCACGGCGGAAGCCAAGGGCAAGTACCAGCTGTACATCCGCCAGCTGGACTCGGCGGCTGGACGGGCGGTCCCCGGCACGGAAGGGGCGCAGTACCCGTTCTGGTCGCCGGACTCCCGCTGGGTCGGCTTCTTCGACGGCAGCCGGATCAAGAAGGTCCAGGCCATCGGTGGCGTCGGATCGCCCGTCACCATCTGCGAGGTCCAGGAGATGAAGGGGGCGAGCTGGGGCTCGTCGGGGTTCATCGTCTTCGCCCCGAGCGCCGGCGACGTCCTGGAGCGGGTATCGGATGCCGGCGGGACCCCCGCGCCGGTCACCGTCTTCGGCCACGAGCTCAACGAAGACTCCCATCGCCACCCGCGCTTCCTGCCCGACGGCCGACACTTCCTCTACCTCGCCCGTGTCAACAGCGGCACCCCCGAGAACGGAGTCATGGTCGGCTCGCTCGACGGCGGCCCGGGCAAGCTCCTGCTGCGCTCTCCGGCCGCCGCCGAGTATGCCTCGGGCTACCTGCTCTTCCTGAGAGACGCCGCCCTCATGGCACAGCCTTTCGACCCCGGCCGGCTCGAGCTGACCGGCGAGGCCGTACCCGTCGCCGACGGCATCCGCGTGGTCTCCATGGGAACCGCCCAGGCGGTGTTCACGGCTTCGGACAACGGCGTGCTGGCGTACCAGATCGGTGACATCGCCGCGGCCCGGCAGCTGGTGTGGCACGACCGCGAGGGCCGGGTGATGGGCCCCCTGGGGGACGCCGCCACCTACTGGGACGTGGCCGTTGCTCCCGGAGGACGCGAAACCGCCGTGACGATCTCCGAGGGCTCGCGGGGCGCCGGCAGCGCCGACGTCTGGACCTACGACCTCCGCCGCGGCGTGCGCACGCGCCTCACCTTCGACCCGCACGACGAGAGCGGTCTGGTGTGGTCACCGGACGGCCGGACGCTGGTCTTCAGCTCGAACCGCGAGGGCCCGTACGACCTCTACGCCATCACCGTCGGCGGCACCCAGCCGGAGCGACTGCTGTACGCCTCGGACGGCGCGAAGTTCCCGTGCAGCATCTCACCCGACGGCCGGTTCCTGCTGTTCGCCGAGGACCACGAGAGGACCGGGATCGACCTCATGCTGCTACCCCTCGAGGGCGAGCCCAAGCCGAGGCCGTTCATCACCTCGGACTTCAACCAGCCGCACGGCGTCTTCTCCCCCGACGGTCGCTGGGTCGCCTACGCCTCCAACGAGTCCGGGCACATGGAGGTCTATGTCACTCCCTTCCCGGGACCCGGACGCAAGTGGCAGATCTCCACCCAGGGCGGCTCGTGGCCGCAGTGGCGGGACGACGGCCGCGAGCTCTACTACCGCGCCCCCGTCGGCACCATCTTCCGCGTCTCCGTGGAGACGCGTGGCGAGTCCCTGTTGGTGGGGACACCGCAGTCGCTCGAGTTCGCGGTCACCACGGACGGCTCGAGCGCGCGGTACTCCGCCGCCGCCGACGGCTCCCGCTTCCTCTCCATCGACCCGGTGACGTCGGAGGTTCAGCCCCCCCTCACCGTGGTGCTCAACTGGACCGCGAGGCTCTCCCGATGAGCCGGGCCGCCACTCTCCGCATCCCAGCTGCGTCGAGGAAACACACGCAGCTGCAGGATCTCCTCGGGCACATTCGTGTGGTGCGCGCGACGGATCGCCGTCATGCGTGAGCACGAGCGCCTGGGGCCGTTCGCCGTCTCGACACCGCTGGGCGCCGGCGGCATGGGAGAGGTCTGGCGCGCCACCGACACCAGGCTCGGCCGCGACGTCGCACTGAAGGTGCTCCCCGAAGACTTCGCCGACGACCCCGAGCGCCACGCCCGCTTCGAGCGCGAGGCCAAGCTGCTCGCCTCCCTCAACCACCCCAACGTCGCCACTCTCTACGGCCTCGAGCACCTCCAAGGCAAGCACCTGCTCGTGATGGAGCTGGTCGATGGAGAGGACCTCTCGGAGCGGATCGCGCGGGGCGCAGTGCCCCTGGACGAGGCGGTGTCGCTGGCACTGCAGATCGCCCGGGCATTGGAGGCTGCGCACGAGCACGGCATCGTTCACCGTGATCTCAAGCCGGCCAACGTCAAGCTCCGTCCCGACGGCGCCGTCAAGGTGCTCGACTTCGGCCTCGCCAAGGCCTGGGAGGAGGAGGTGGCCGAGGGCGGCCTGTCGCTGTCGCCGACCATCACCCAGCACCACACCAAGGCCGGCGTGATCCTGGGCACGGCCGCCTACATGGCGCCCGAGCAGGCCGCCGGCCAACCGGCCGACCGCCGAGCGGACGTCTGGGCGTTTGGCGTGGTGCTGTGGGAGATGCTCACCGGCCGCAGGCTGTTCGACGGCGAGACCGTATCCCACGTGCTCGCCTCGGTGCTCAAGGACGACATCGACCTCGACGCGCTGCCCGCCGAGACGCCGGCGCGGATCCGTGAGCTCGTCGGACGCTGTCTGCGCAAGAAGCCCGCCCAGCGGCTGCAGGCCATCGGCGACGCCCGGGTGCTGCTCGAGGAGTACGTCGCCGCGCCGGAGCGCTTCGCCGGACCGGCGGCGGCCGAGAGAACGCCGGGCGGCGCCACGCCGAGGTGGCTGCGGCTGCTGCCGTGGGCCGCCACGGCCGTGCTCGCCGCGGCCGTGGTCGCCCTCGTGGTCCTCCGCGCGCCGACGCCGAGGGCGCCCGTGCGCTTCCAGGTGACGGCGCCGGAGAACCTCACCGAGGTGGGGGCGCCGACGATCTCCCCGGACGGGCGGGCCATCGCCTTCAACGCCACCGACGACACCGGGACCACCCAAATCTGGGTGCGGGCGCTGGACGACCTCGAGGCCAGGCCGTTGCCCGGCACCGACGGCGCCACCCGCCCGTTCTGGTCCCCCGACAGTCGCTACCTCGGCTTCGTCGCCGGCGGCAAGCTCAAGAAGGTGCCGCTCGCCGGCGGCCCGCCGCAGACCCTGGCCGACACGCCCACGGGCTCCGACGGCTCGTGGAGCCGCCGAGGCTTCATCCTCTTCGACGGGCGCGCGAACGACCCGATCCGGCGCGTCCCGGCCACCGGGGGCACCCCGCAGGACGTGGTCAAGCCCGACCCCGACGCCGGGACGACCAGCACGGCGTGGCCGGAGCTCCTGCCCGATGGCCGCCACTTCCTCTACACCGAGGACGGCGTCAAGACCGGCGAGCGCTTCCTGATGGTCGGCGACGCCGACGGCAAGGAGCCCCCGCGCAAGCTCCTCGAGGTCACGTCCCTGGCCCGCTTCGCTCCTCCCGACCACCTCCTCTACGTCCGCGAGGACACCCTCCTCGCCCAGCCCTTCGACCCCGCCTCGGCGCAGGTGAAAGGGGAGGCCGTGCCCCTGGCCGAGGAGCTCGGATCCAACGGAGTCGGGCTCTCCGACTTCTCCGCGTCCGCCGACGGCACGCTGATCTACCGCAGCGGCTGGACGGCGCAGCGGCGCCTGGTGTGGGTGGACCGCGAGGGCCGGGAGATCGGGGACGCCGCCGCGCCAGGCGTCTACCGCGAGTCGGCGCTGTCTCCCGATGGGAAGCGCCTCGCGGTCACCATCGAGGACGCCCGCTTGGACAACCGGGACATTTGGCTGGTGGACCTGGAGCGCGGCGTGACCTCGAGGTTCACCTTCGACCCCGCCCGCGACGGTGCACCGGTGTTCTCGCCGGACGGGAGAACCATCGCCTTCTCGTCGAACCGCGACGGCGGCTCGTACAACCTCTACGTGAAGGACGCCGCCGGCAGCGGCCCGGCGCAGGAGCTGCTGCAGACCGAGGGTGGCGCACTGCCGTGCGACTGGTCCCGCGACGGGCACTGGCTCGCGTTCCACAAAGCCGGGAAGGACTCGGGGTTGGACGTCTGGGTGCTGGCCATGGATGGCCCCGACAAGGGGAAGGCCACCCCCTTCGTGCAGGGGCGGTTCACCGAAGGTCTTCCCAGTTTCTCTCCCGACAGCCATTGGATCGTCTACATGTCCGACGAGTCGGGACGGTTCGAGGTCTACGTGAAGCCGTTCCCGGGGCCCGGCGGCAAGTGGCAGGTCTCCACCGACGGCGGCAAGGAGCCGCAGTGGAGCGCCGACGGCACCCAGATCCGCTACATCTCGGACGCGGGCGCGCTGGTCTCCGTCCCGGTGACGACCGGCGCGACGTTCACCGCCGGCAAGCCGCACGACCTCTTTCCCGTCCGGCTCCAGCCGATCATCATCCGCAACCGGTGGCTCGCCAGCCACGACGGCCAGCGCTTCCTTCTGCTCGAGCCCGAGGGGACCAGCCGATCCCTGCCCATCACGGTGGTGCTCAACTGGGCGGAGACCCTGAGCCAGCGATGACCATCGACCCCGGCGCCCGCCTCGGCCCCTACGAGATCGCCGCCAAGCTCGGCGAAGGCGGCATGGGCGCGGTATGGCGCGCCACCGACACCCACCTCGGCCGCGAGGTGGCCCTCAAGCTGCTACCCGGCGACTTCGCCGACGACCCCGAGCGCCAGGCCCGCTTCGAGCGCGAGGCGCGCACGCTGGCGTCCCTCAACCACCCCAACATCGCCGTCGTCCACGCCCTCGAGCACCTCGACGGCCGGCACCTGGCGGTCGACAGCGAGACGGAAGCGGAGCGAACGGTGCTGGGGGCGCCGCCCGGCTCGGAGCCCTTCCGGGCGCAGCCGGCTCTCGACGGGCGGTCTCCATGTTCGCCCCGGCTCGAGGAGGAGGCCGATCTTCGGACGGCGACGCTGAGACGCGTCCCATGAGCGGACCGAGCAGCGGCATCCATCGGCCGACACGGGCCCTCAGGGCGATCCCGCTCAAGGCCCTCGCCTCAGCCGCCGGGTCGGTGGAGAGAGTCCGGCGACGTGAGCTGGCGGCTGGCGAGCAGATCGTGGTCTCCACCCGCAACTCGGTCTACTCGCTGCGCCTCCGCAATGACGGCGCCTTCGAGGTGAGCGGCGGCTGGTTCGAGCGCGAGGGCCGCGGACCGACCACCACCGCGGTGCTCGGCTGCACCGTCGGGGGGCACGCCCTGTTCACCGAGCTGATCGCCGCCCCGGGCTTCTTCATCGAGTTCGGAGACGGCCTGCGCACGACGCGGGTCCGGACCGTGCGGCGGATTGCCGCCGGAAAGTCGGCACCGTGATCGGGAAGACCCTCGCCCGCTACGAGATCACCGCCAAGCTGGGCGAAGGCGGGATGGGCTCGGTGTGGCGTGCCACCGACACGACGCTCGGACGCGACGTGGCCATCAAGCTGCTGCCCGAGGACTTCGCCGACGATGACGAGCGGCACGCCCGCTTCGAGCGCGAGGCCAGGCTGCTCGCCTCCCTCAACCACCCCAACATCGCCATCCTCCACGCCCTCGAGCACCTCGACGGGCAGCACGCCCTGGTGATGGAGCTGGTGGAAGGCGAGGGGCTCGACGAGCTCATCGCCCGCGGACCGATCCCCGTCGACGAGGCGCTCGCGATCGCCCGACAGGTCGCCGAGGCCCTCGAAGCCGCGCACGAGCACGGCATCGTCCACCGCGACCTCAAGCCCGCCAACGTCCGCATCCGCCCCGACGGCACCGTCAAGGTGCTCGACTTCGGCCTCGCCAAGGCGTGGGAGGCCGGCGACGAGTCCGGCCTCACCCACTCCCCCACGATCACCCAGACGCACACCGCCGCCGGCGTCATCCTCGGCACGGCGGCCTACATGAGCCCGGAGCAGGCGCGCGGCAGGCCGGTCGACAAGCGCGCCGACGTCTGGGCTTTCGGCGTGCTGCTGTGGGAGATGCTCACGGGGTGGCGCCTCTTTGAAGGCGAGACCGTCACCGACGTGCTCGCCAACGTCCTCAAGGACGAGGCCGACTGGGGTCTCCTACCCGCCGACGCGTCGCCTGAGATCCGCCGGCTGCTGCGTCGCTGCCTCGAGCGCAACCCGAAGAACCGCCTCCACGACATCGCTGACGCGCGCATCGTGATCGACGAGCTGGTTACGGGCCGGGCGGAGGAGAGCGACGCGCCGCCGGCGGGCACCTCCGATGTTCCGAACCGGAGGCGCCGGTTGCCCTGGATCCTGGCTGCGGCCGCCGCGCTCGCCACGGTGGCGGCGCTCGCCATCGCGTCGATCCTGGTGCGATCACCAAGGGCCGGGCCGGGACCGGCGCTGCGGCTCGAGGTCACGCCGCCCGAGACCTCCTCCCCCACCTTTCGAGGCGGGTACTTCGAGCTGTCGCCCGACGGTCGCTTCCTGCTCATGGTCGAGGACGGCGAGCTCTGGGTGCGGCCGCTCAATACGATTGCTGCCCGGCGCATCGAAGGGATCGAGGATGCGTCCTATCCATTCTGGTCGCCCGACGCCGCCTGGATCGGCTTCTTCGAAGCGGGGGAGCTGCGTAAGGTCTCGCGCGACGGTGGCCGGGCGCAGAAGATCTGCGCGGCGCCGGACGGGCGCGGAGCGACCTGGTCGCCCGAGGGCGTGATCCTGTTCAGCGATCATTTCGGGGACAACGGTCTGTCGCGGGTGAGCGCCCAGGGCGGCACGCCGGTCGCGGTGACGCACACCGCCGGCCATGCCGGCAATGAAGCTCATCGCTACCCGCAGTTCCTGCCCGACGGCACGAGCTTCCTCTTCCTCGACCTGGCGCCGTCGCCGGAGCTCTCCGGCGTCTACCTCGGGACGCTCGACGGCGCCAAGCTCCAGCGCGTGCTCGCGGGCTCGGACCAGGCGATCTTCGCGCGCGCGGAGGACGAGGAGAACGGGGCGGGCTTCCTCTTCTACCGGCGCGACAAGACGCTGATGGCACAGCCGTTCGATCTCGCCGGCCGCACCACCAGCGGTGAGGCGATCCCGGTGGTGGACGGCGTCGGACTGGGCGCCAACACCGGCTCGGGCGCCTTCACGCTCTCGGACACCGGCCTGCTCGCATCCAGCGCCGGCACCGTCGTGAGCAGCGAGCTGGTCTGGTTCGATCGCTCGGGGAAGCGCGGAGAGCGCCTCGGCATGGACAACGGAGCCATAGGCGCGATCGTGGGACTCTCGCTCGCGAGCGGCGGGCGACGGGTGGCGTTCGGGCTCGGCGATCCGCCGGAGATCTTCGTCCAATCGATTCCGGGCGGCGAGCCGTCTCGCTTCACCTTCGGTCCGGGGTCCGGCTGGATGGATCCGATCTGGTCTCCCGACGGCAGCGAGATCGCCTACGCGACGCAGGATCTCGCCGGCCTTCCGGTCTACGAGCTCCGCCGTCGGCGGGCCGATCGCGCCGGCGGAGCGGAGACTCTGATCAAGAGCGACGGAGCGATCTACCCGTGGGACTGGTCGCCGGACGGCCGTTCGATCCTGTACGGAGACTTGAACGGCAAGCTCTGGTTGCTCCCGCTCGAGGGCGAGAGGAAGCCGGTTGTCTACGCCGCAGTTCGCGGCAATCAGGCCTATGGGCAGTTCTCGCCCGACGGCCGGCTGGTCGCCTACATGAGCGAAGAGCAGGGGAAGTCCGAGGTCTTCGTCGCGACGGTCCCGCAGAGCGGGGCGCTGTGGCAGATCTCGAGCGGCGGAGGCTCGATGCCGCGCTGGCGCCGCGACGGGCGCGAGCTCTACTTCCGGGCCGACGACGGCACTCTGATGGCCGTATCGCTCGGGTCCGGCCCCGGCACTGAGGCGCTCGAGGAGCGAAGGGCGCCGCGCCCGCTGTTCAAGGGCCTGCCCTCGCCCGGAAACTCGTGGATGTTCACCTACGCCCCGACAGACGACGGCCAGCGCTTCCTCATCGCCGCGGCCCGCAAAGACGCCCGGCGGCCGATCACCGTTGTCGTTAACTGGCAGACCGCGATCGCCCAACGCGCGCACGGTGCCGCGCCATGACGATCGCGCCCGGCGCCCGCCTCGGCCCGTACGAGATCACCGCCGCCATCGGCGCGGGCGGGATGGGCGAGGTCTTCCGCGCCACCGACACCACCCTCGGCCGCGAGGTCGCCCTCAAGCTGCTGCCCGAGGACTTCGCCGACGATGACGAGCGGCACGCCCGCTTCGAGCGCGAGGCCAGGCTGCTCGCCTCCCTCAACCACCCCAACATCGCCGTCCTCCACGCCCTCGAGCACCTCGACGGGCAGCACGCCCTGGTGATGGAGCTGGTGGAAGGCGAGGGCCTCGACGAGCTCATCGCGCGCGGTCCGGTTCCCGTGGACGAGGCGCTTCCCATTGCCCGGCAGGTCGCCGAGGCCCTCGAAGCCGCGCACGAGCACGGCATCGTCCACCGCGACCTCAAGCCCGCCAACGTCCGCATCCGCCCCGACGGCACCGTCAAGGTGCTCGACTTCGGCCTCGCCAAGGCGTGGGACGCGGGTGGCGAGTCCGGGCTCACCCACTCCCCCACCATCACCCGGGCGCATACCGCCGACGGCATCATCCTCGGCAGCGCCGCCTACATGGCGCCTGAGCAGGCGCGCGGCAGGATGGTCGACCGTCGCGCCGACATCTGGGCCTTCGGTGTCGTGCTCTACGAGATGCTCACCGCAAGCCGGATGTTCGAGGGCGAGACGGTCACCGACGTGCTCGCCAACGTGCTCAAGCAACCGCCCGACTGGAACGCCCTCCCCACCGGCACGCCGGCGCCGGTGCGCCACCTGCTGCACCGCTGCCTCGATCGCGATCTCCGCCGTCGTCTCCAGGCCATCGGCGAGGCCCGCGTGGTCCTCGAGGACCCGTCGCCCCAGGAGCGGGCGATCGACGAGGCTCCGGCGCGGGCGTCGAGACGGCTGCTGGCGCCGGCCCTCGCGGGCGGCCTCGCACTGCTCGCGGCCGGGTGGCTGCTGCGGCCCGCGCCCACGGTGGTGCAGCCGCCCGTCCGTTTCGTCGACGTGGCCGCCGCGGGATTGGACACGGTCCTGGGCCGCATGCCGACGATCTCTCCGGAGGGGAGCCGCGTCGCCTACTCGGTGGGCGGGAGCCTCTGGGTCCGAAGCCTCGGCGAGCCGGAAGCCAGCGAGCTCCCCGGCGCTCTGGACGCCCGCTACTCCACGTGGTCGCCGGACGGCCGGGCCCTCGCGTTCACCCGCGGCGGCCGCGCCTGGAGGATCTCGGCGGACGGCGGCGAGGCCACCGACCTGGGGCCCGTGCCCGTCGACCTGGTGGGGTCGGGGGGGGGCGCGTGGACGGCGGACGGACGGATCGTGTTCGCCGGCAGCGACACGGTGGGGCTCTGGGCGGTTCCCGCCCGAGGAGGAGAGGGCTCCCAGATCCTCGCCCTCGATCGCTCCGCCGAGTCCGACTTCCACGAGATCTCGGCTCTGCCCGACGCTCGCGGCCTGATCTTCACGGTACACCGCCGGGGCCAGCCGCCGGACACCATCGACCTGTATGCCGGCGGAGCGAGGCGAGAGGTCGTCCAGATCGCCGGCGAGTCGCTGCGCCACCCGGTGTACTCGCCCACGGGCCACATCGTGTACGAGCGGGAGACGACCAACCCCGGGATCTGGGCGGTTTCGTTCTCGCTGGATCGCATGGCGACCACCGGGGAACCGTTCCTGGTCGTGCCCGGCGGCTCGGCCCCGAGCCTGGCCAGCGACGGCACGCTCTGCTTCGTCCGTCCCGACGAGCGCGTCGTCGAGCTGGTCCGCGTCTCCCGGCAAGGGGTCGCGGAGACGGTGGCGGAGCTGGCCGGTACGACGACGTCCATGCTGGCCCACCTGCCGACGGGGATGGGCTACCAGGCCGCGGGCGGGCTCACCCTCTCACCGGACGGCGGGCGGGTGGCGCTGAGCCTCGGCTACTCGCCCGGCCAGCTCCTGGTGTTCGATCTCGCCCGTGGCACGCTGTCGAGGGTCGCAACCGACGTCTTTCCGAGCCGGCCCGTCTGGACCAAGGACGGCAAGCGCCTGGTCTACGCGTCGGCGCACGGAGCGCGCGCCTGGAACCTGGCGTGGCGCCGTGCAGACGCCGCCGAGGACGAGGCCCGCCTGTCCACCAGTGACGAGGTGCAGATGCCGCTGGCGCTGTCACCCGACGGCGCCCACCTGGTGTTCGCCGAGGGGTCGGGGCCCAAGGGCCAGCTCAAGATGATGACGCTGGGAACCGGAGCTGACGCGGGCCCGGTCTTTGCCACCGGCGACTTCCCGTTTGCGGCGAGCTTCTCGCCCGACGGGCGATGGCTCGCCTACGACTCGCTCGCCTCCGGTCGCTCCGAGGTCTTCGCCAGGCCCTTCCCGCGCGGCGACCAGCGGTTCCAGATCTCCACGGACGGCGGCGAGTCGCCGGTCTGGTCCCCGAGCGGCGAGATCCTCTACCTCGGGAACGGGGCTCTCTGGTCCGTGTCCGTCAACCCGCGCGGCGACTCCCTCGCCTTCGCCAAGCCCGAGCTCCTGTTCCGGACCGGCGAGGGGGCGCACCTGGCGAACCCGTTCGACGTGACCAGGGACGGAAAGAGCTTCTACATGCTGCGAGTTCGTGGGAGCGAACACGTCTCGCTCATCCTCAACTGGCCGCGCCAGCTCACCCGGCGCGCAGCGCTGGCCGGCGAGCAGACGACGCGGGGACATCCCGGGGGGTAGTGAATGATCGGCACGCAGCTCGGTTCGTACGAGGTCACCGCCATGCTCGGCGAGGGCGGCATGGGGACGGTGTGGCGGGCGAAGGACACCAACCTCGGCCGCGAGGTGGCGCTCAAGCTGCTCCCCGACACCTTCGCGGACGATCCCGATCGTCACGCCCGCTTCGAGCGCGAGGCCAAGCTGCTCGCCTCCCTCAACCACCCCGGCATCGCCGTCCTGTACGGTCTCGAGCACGTTGGCAGTCAGCACGCCCTGGTCATGGAGCTGGTGGAGGGCGAGGGGCTCGACGAGCTCATCGCGCGCGGTCCGCTTCCCGTCGCAGAGACGCTCCCCATCGCCCTGCAGATCGCCGAGGCCCTGGAGGCCGCGCACGAGGCGGGCATCGTCCATCGTGACCTCAAGCCGGCCAACGTCCGTATCCGCCCCGACGGCGCGGTCAAGGTGCTGGACTTCGGCCTCGCCAAGGCGTGGGAGGCCGGCGACGGGGTCGAGCTCACCCACTCCCCCACCATCACCAAGGCCGATACCGCGGCCGGCGTCATCCTCGGCACCGCCGCCTACATGTCCCCCGAGCAGGCCCGCGGCAGGCCGGTGGACAAGCGCGCCGACATCTGGGCGTTCGGCGTGGTGCTGTGGGAGATGCTCGCCGGCCGGCAGATGTTCGAGGGCGAGACCGTCACCGACGTGCTCGCCAGCGTCCTCCGGCAGGAGATCGACTGGACCCTGCTTCCCCCCGCCACCCCCGCTGGTCTGCGCAGGCTCATCGAGCGCTGCCTGGAGCGCCGTCCCGCAGAGCGTATCCGCGACATGGGCGATGTGCGCTGGGAGCTCGCGGAGATCCAGCGCACGGGCGGCACGATATCGCCCTCGACCGGCGAGGACGCGGCCGCCGGACCGCAACGGCGACGCTCCGTTCTCCCGTGGGTTCTGGGCACGGCAGCCGGCCTCGGGATCGCAGCGGTGCTCGGCCTGACGGTGCTGCGGCCGCACACCGAGCCGCCGACGGTGAGCTCGTACATCGTGCCGCCGCACAGTGCCGCGTTCGACTTCCGCGCGTCGGTGGGGGGACCGATCCTGTCGCCGGACGGGAGCAAGCTCGTGTTCCCGGCACGCGACGCCTCCGGCAGGTCGAGCCTGTGGATCCGGCCGCTCGACTCCCTCACCGCCCAGCCGCTCGCAGGCACCGAGGGGGCGTTCTTCCCCTTCTGGGCGCCGGACAGCCACTGGGTCGGCTTCTTCGTTCCCGGCAGTCTGCGCAAGATCGACGTCCGGGGAGGCCCTCCCCAGACCGTCTGTGACGCAACCAGCGGACGGGGCGGGGCGTGGAGCCGCGACGGCGTGATCGTATTCGCACCTGACGTGTTCGGTGGCCTGCAGTCGGTCCCGGCGGTCGGCGGGGAGCCGAAACCGTTGTCGGAGCTGGACACCTCGAAGCAGCAGACCAGTCAGCGTTGGCCTGCCTTCCTTCCGGACGGGCGCCACTTCCTGTACTGGGGGGGCCGCCCCCTGAACTCGGGCGAGGTCCTGACCGACGGAATCTACGTCGCCTCCCTCGACGATTCGAACCCGACCTTCCTCCTCCCGGCCGACAGTAACGCCGTCTACACGGCTCCCGGGTACCTGCTCTTCCTGCGCTCCCAGGCGCTGATGGCGCAGCCGTTCGCGGCCGCCAAGCTGAAGCTCACAGGGGAGGCCGTGCCCATCGCCGAGCGCATCGCCAACCCGCAGAACTACCGCCGCGGCGACTTCTCGGCCTCGCAGGAGGGGACGCTGGTCTACCTGACCGGCGAGACCGGTCTCACCCAGACCGTGTGGATGGACTCGGCCGGGCGCGAGCTCGGCACGGTGGGCAAGCCGGCGGCGATCGACGGTCTGCGGCTCTCCCCCGACGGCAAGCTCCTGGTGGAGCAGGAGTCGGATGCCCGCTCCAAGAACGTCGACCTGTGGATCGTCGACATCGCACGCGACGTCAGGACCCGCTTCACGTTTGAACCGGGGCTCGAGCTGAGCCCTGCATGGTCGCCGGACGGGCGGAAGATCGCCTACACGGCAAACCCGAAGAGTCAGCTGGACCTCTACGTCAAGGAGGCGAACGGCGCCGGCCAGGCGCAGCCGCTCGTCGAGTCCGAGGTCTCGATGTACGCCTCCGACTGGTCTCCCGATGGCAAGAGCTTGGCGGTGTCGGCCATCGACCCCCACGGCAAGACGGTCGCCGACATCTGGATCGTCTCCATGGAGGGAGAGCACACGGCAAAACCGTTTCTCGCCACCCGGTTCTTCGAGACCGGTGCGAGGTTCTCTCCAGACGGCCGGTGGCTCGCCTACCAGTCCAACGAGTCCGGCAGGAACGAGGTCTACCTCACACCGTTCCCGGGACCAGGAGGCAAGTGGCAGGTGTCACAGGGGGGTGGCGAGGAGCCCGCGTGGCGTCACGACGGCGGGGCGCTGTTCTACCGCTCCTCGGAGGGCGCCCTGCTCGAGGCCGGTCTGACCTTCAAGGGCGCGGCGGTCGAGGTCGGCACGCCCCGGCAGCTCTTCAAGGCGCCCCCGAACGTCGGCTCGGGAACAGCGCGGTCGTTCGCCGTCGCTCCCGGGGGTGACCGCTTCCTGTTCCTCGAGCCCATCGAGACCGCGGCCACGCCGCTCACACTCATCACCAACTGGACCTCTGCGCTGAAGCGGTAGCCGGAGATGTCGCTGGCACCCGGCACCCGCCTCGGCCCCTACGAGATCGCCGCCAAGCTCGGCGAAGGCGGCATGGGCGCGGTGTGGCGGGCGACCGACACGACGCTCGGCCGCGAGGTGGCGCTCAAGCTGCTGCCCGACGACTTCGCCGACGACCCCGAGCGCCACGCCCGCTTCACGCGCGAGGCCAAGCTGCTCGCCTCCCTCAATCACCCCAACATCGCCATCCTCCATGCCCTCGAGCACCTCGACGGCCGGCACGCCCTGGTCATGGAGCTGGTGGAGGGCGAGGGCCTCGACGAGATCATCGCGCACGGTCCGCTTTCCGTCGCAGAGACGCTCCCCATCGCCCGGCAGATCGCCGAGGCGCTGGAGGCCGCCCACGAGGCCGGCATCGTCCACCGCGACCTCAAGCCCGCCAACGTCCGCATCCGTCCCGACGGCACCGTCAAGGTCCTCGACTTCGGCCTCGCCAAGGCGTGGGCGACGGGCGACGGAGTCGAGCTCAGCCACTCCCCCACCATCACCCGCGCCCACACCGCGGCCGGCGTCGTCCTCGGCACCGCCGCCTACATGTCTCCCGAGCAGGCCCGCGGCAGGCCGGTGGACAAGCGCGCCGACATCTGGGCGTTCGGTGCGCTGCTGTGGGAGATGCTCACCGGGCGGCGGCTCTTCGACGGCGAGACCGTCACCGACGTGCTCGCCAACGTGCTCAAGCACGAGATCGGCTGGTCGCAGCTGCCCGACCCGACGCCGGCCGAGCTCCGCCGCCTGCTGCGCCGCTGTCTCGCGCGCGACCCGAGGAACCGGCTGCACGACATCGCCGACGCCCGCATCACCCTCGAGGAGCTTCTCGCAGGCGCCGACCGGGAGGCGCCCGGGGCCGCGGCGGATGCCGCCGGATCTCCTCGCGCCCTCTGGCCCGCCCTCGCACTCACCGCGGTTGCCGCCCTCACACTCGGCGCGGCGGCGGGATGGCTCCTGACGGGTGCGCATCCGCCCGGCGCCCCGTCGGCGCTCTCGTACATTCCCCCGCCACCCGGTACCAGCTTCCGCTCGTTCGGCTTCGATGCCGGCCCGGTGGCGGTCTCGCCGGACGGAACCAGGCTCGCCTTCTCCGCCACCGATCAGAATGGCGAGACGATGATCTGGGTGAGGCGGTTGAACGGCGGTACGGCGACCGAGCTCGCAGGAACCAGAGACGGCGCGTACCCGTTCTGGTCGGCGGACTCGCGATCGCTGGGCTTCTTCGCCGACGAGAAGCTGAAGGCCCTGAGTGTCGACAACGGCGCGGTGAGGGTGCTGGCCGACGCCACCTGCAGCCAAGCCCGAGGCGCGTGGGGACCGCACGGTGCGATCCTCTTCGTGGAGCAGTGCGGCGGCCCGATCATGCGAATCGCCAGCGGCGGCGGAAGCCCGGAGCCGGTCGTCGAGCGGCCAGCCGGCGTGCGACGGGTCGGCATGCCCTCGTTCCTGCCCGGGGGTGACCGCTTTCTCTACGCGAGCGCCACCGAGGACGCCGTATCCGTGCGCCGGGCGACTCTCGCCAGTGGCACCTCGAAGCTCGTGCTGCGCGACGCCGTCCTGCCACAGTACGCGTCCGGCGATCTGCTCTTCATTCGAGGAGACAAGGTTCTTGCCGCCGCGTTCGACCCGTCGAGCGGAGAGCTGAGGGGAGCTCCGACACCTCTCGGCGAGGCGCAGTCGTTCTCGGTGTCGACCAACGGCGTGCTCGCCTTCCAGGGTGGCACGAGCAACGCCCGGCTCGAGTGGTTCGACCGCAGCGGCAGCCCGCTCGGCACGATCGCCGAGACCGCGCGCTGGCTCGCACCCAAGATCTCGCCCGACGGATCGCGTCTGCTGGCCGTGCTCGTGAGCGACGCCGCCGGCGCCGGGGACCTCTGGTCGTACCCCGCCTCTGGTGGAGTTGGGACCCGGCTGACCTTCGGCCCCGGCTGGAAGGGCTTCTCCGTCTGGTCGCCCGATGGGCGAGACATCGCGTACAGCCGGGAGGCGAAGGGCTCCGCCATCGTGTGCCGCAGACGTTCCGACGGATCCGGCGCCGAGGAGACGCTGCGCACACTGCCGTCCTCGGCCACCGGAGCCGCCGTCGTGGACTGGTCGCCCGACGGCCGCTATCTCAGCGTCGACATCAGGTCGCGAGAGAATGAGCGTTTTGGCAACTGGGTCCTGCCCCTGGACGAGAGCCGGCGGCCGTTCCGGCCGGCTCCGGTCGAGGCCAACCAGTACGACGGGAACTTCTCGCCTGACGGGCACTGGCTGGCGTACTTCTCCTACGAGACCGGCCGCCCCGAGGTCTTCGTCGTGCCCTTCCCCGCCACCGGCGCCAAGTACCAGATCTCGCACACGGGGGGCTGGGCCGTACGCTGGGCGGCCGGCGGCCGGCTCTTCTTCCTGAGCATGCGCAACCGCCTGATGGAGGCCGATCTGAAGCTCGGCGACGGGGCGCTCCGGGTGAGCTCGATCACGCCGCTCTTCCAGCTCGACCTGCCGCGCACGAGCGCCCCCCTCTACGACGTCACGCCCGACGGGAACCGCTTCCTGGTCGCCGCCTCGACGGATCCCGCCGCCGCCAGCTCGATCACGCTCCTGCTCAACTGGCCCGCACTGGTGCGCAGCTCCAGCTGAACGATTGCCACCACAGTCCGACCGCGGATGAGGAGCGCCGGCGATGGGCCCCGCGGCCGGCGCCCGCCTCCCGCCGGCACTGCCGCGGCCTCGTGGTCCTCCGCCGCTCACGCCGTACAATGGTGAGAGTCGAGAGCCGTCGAAGACCGTCATCCGGGAGGCTCACCACGTCCCGACCTTCCCCTTCGTGGCCGGTGCGGCGACCGCGGCGAAGCGGCCAGGTGCTGCTGCTGACGCTCGCGGCAACGCTGTGCGCGACGCCCGGCATGCCGGTCGCGCCGGAGTCCGCCGACGGCGGCGTGGCGGGTCTGCTCAGCCACGCCGAAACGCTCGCCGACAGCGACCCCGGCGCTGCCACGACGCTCGCCGGCCGTGCCCTCCAGCTCGCCCGTAAGCACGGCGACGCAAGCAGCGAGCTCGAGGCCCTCACCACACTCGGCCGCGTCGCCCTCAAGGCCGACCGGCCCGCCGACGCCATCGCCCGCCTCGAGGAGGCGCGGGCGCTGGCCCGCGACACCGGCAACACCTCCCAGGACGGTGTGATCGCCCGCGCGCTGGGTGACGGCCTCTACCGTCTCGGCCGCTACGACACCGCGCTCGAGCGCTACCTGGACGCCGTCGCCTGGTACCAGCGCCGCGACGACCGCGACAGCCGTCTCCGCATCGCCCACCTCGACGTCGTCATCGGCAACGTCTTCGACAAGGTCGACGACCGCGACAAGGCCCTGGAGTACTACGGGCGGGCCCGCGACGCCTATGCCGAGCTCGGCTACGACGGCGGCGTCGCCGGCGCAACCCTCAACCTCGGCAACATCTACCAGGAGCTGGAGCGCTACGACGAGGCGCTGGCCAGCTTCGCGGCGGCCGAGGCCGCGGCCGACCGCCTCGGGAACGACTCGCTGCGCACCATGTCGTGGATCAACTCGTGCGGCGCCCTCCTCGCCATGGGCCGCACCGAGGACGCGCTCACCCGCTGCCGCGCGGCGCTTGACCTCGCCCGCGCCAGCGACCGCCCGCGCAGCCAGGTGCACGCCCTCCTCAAGATCGGCGAGGCCGAGGTGCGCCTGGGGCATCCCACGGCCGCAGCGGCCGCCCTCGAGACCGCGCTCCCGCTCGCCGAAGCCCTCGACGACATCGCCCTGCAGCGCGACGTCCACTCCGAGCTCGCCGACGCCCACGAGGCGCTGGGCGATCCCACCGCCGCCCTCGCCGCCCTCCGCCGCGCGCACGACCTCGACCGCCAGCTCCTCGACGCCACCCGCCTGGCCGAGATCGAGCGGCTCGAGGCGGTGCGGCGGTCCGAGCGGAGTGAGCTCGAGCTCGAGCTGCTGCACCGTCAGCGCCGCGCCGACCGCCTCACCCGCACGGCCCTGCTGGGCATGCTGGGCCTCGCCGGCGTGCTCATCGGACTGCTGGTCACCCGCTCCCGCCAGCGCAGCCGCTCGGCCAGCGAGATCCGCGATGCCAACGCGCTGCTCCAGCAGGCCTACGCCCGGGTGGACGAGCTGTCGCGCACCGACGACCTCACCGGTCTGCCCAACCGGCGCGGGCTGGTACCCGAGCTCGAGCGTGAGCTCCAGCGAGCGGCCCGTAGCGAGCGGGGGTTCACGGTCGCGCTGGTCGACCTGGACGAGTTCAAGAGCCTCAACGACGCCCACGGCCACCAGACCGGCGACCGGGTGCTGACGGCGGTAGCTCACCTGCTGCGGGCGTCGGTCCGCGCCCAGGACGTGGTCGGGCGCTGGGGCGGCGACGAGTTCCTCCTGGTGCTGCCCGAGACCGGCATCGACGGCGCCCGCCGGCTGTGCGAGTCGCTCCGCGAGAAGATCGCCGCCAGTGACCTGGGCGTCGGCGAGCCGGGGCGCGCCACCACCGTCACCGTGGGCCTCACCCTAGGCCGCGGCGACGACGACGCCGACGGCTGCCTCCAGCGCGCCGACGCCGCCCTGTACCGCGGCAAGGCGGCCGGCCGCAACACCGTCGTGCCCTGAGCTGCACCCGCTCGGCTCGGCCGGGTCGACGCGACACCCGACGGCTACCGAGGCTTCGCGGTAGGGCTGCCGAGAAGCTACCCGTCCAGGCTCCGCCGCCAGGCCCAGGCGAGGAGCTCGGGGCTCCGTGCCGCCGTGGTACAGAGCCGCTCGGGGTGGGGCCGGATGCCCACCCGCCCGAGGTCGAGGCGGTCGGCATCCCAGCAAGTCTGCACCGTCACCTCGCCCTCGGTGAGCCCGTCGGTGTGAAGCCGGCAGGCGACGCGCAGAAGCTCACGCTGGGTCTCGCCCAGGGGCAGCAGCTCGGGGCCCAGCTCGTCCACCACCAGCGCCGCCCGCGGTCCGTGCCCGGGGTCGAAGTCGTCGTTGCACCGCTCGATGTCGTGCACCAGGGCGAACGCCGCCACCACCGCCGGATCCGCCCCGGTGAGGGCGGCGAGCCGCAGACCGTTCTCGCCCACCCGCACCCAGTGCGACCAGCCATGAATCCCATGCCACTCCAGCCGATACCGGGGCCGCAGCGCCGCCACGAGCTCAGAAGGAAATCCCAAGACCACCTCCGTCCTGCAGCGTCGCTCGGGACCGCACCTCCGCCAACACCCCGCGACCCGCAGGCGGCGGCGCCCCGTCGACACAATCACCTCGGCGGTGGTTGCGTTCGCGACCCCTGCGGATGTCTGGCGCGATGGGACGGATCAGGTCAGGCGCAGGATCGCCACGCCGGCGAGCAGCAGCAGCCCGCTCAGGATCGCCAGGCCCCACGGCGACGCCGCCGGGATGGCCTCGGCCTGCTGCAGGATCACCTGCGCGGTGTTGCTGACACCGGCGTAGTAGGTGTAACGGTAATGGACCGAGGTCGCGAGGAAGGAAAAGTAGACGGTGTCGCTCCCCGAGTACTTGGCCGCGAGGTTTCCGACCACGGTGGTCGGTATGTAGTTAATGCTCCCCGTGAACGTCTGTGGGACGGGCGAACCGGGCGGAAAGAGCACGTACTGCGAGCGGACACAGAAGGTGCAGAAGCTCGCCGCTCGTGCCGTGAACGACCCGGCCGACGGGTAGGTGTGGGTGAACGACGCGAGATTGCGGTAGACGTTGCTACCGCCCGGGCCGCCTCCGCTGGAGGCCAGCACCAGGGTCGTCGTGGGCACGGTGCTGCCGTCGCCGTAGTCGAGGGCCGGCAGCCCGATGAGGGGGGTCCCTGCAACCGTGCTGGGATAGGGACCCACCCGCGTGTACCAGGTGAGGTCGAAGTCCGCCTCGAGGGTCTGGGGGCGGACATCGGTGGGCGTCACCTTGATGCCCACAGCGCCCGCAAGGGGAGGCCCCTCCTGGGCGAGGACGGGAGTCGGAGCGAGCAGGACCAGACCGGCGCACACCAGCGCGAGCACCAGTGCGAACGGAAACTGCGACACGTGCCCAGACCGCTTGCTCGGACTCATCTCTCCTCCCACCGTCAGGTCCTGGAAGCTCGGTTCGACCTCCTCATCATATCGCAGCCGTCCAGGCCCGCTTCGGCGCTGCCGACGCGAACCCCAATGGGTTCCGGCCGATCGGATCAGCGCCGTGCGCGTCCCGGCGGGCGGCTGGGCGACGATCGCCAAGCTCCAAGATCTCTCCGTTTCAAATGAACGAATCTCAAGATACGAACCGAATCGTACCTCACTCTTCCAGTGCCGGCAATCCCGCGAGCTGCTTTCGGACCGCTTTCGCCCGTTCGTCCCGCGGCGCGCGCCGGAGGAAGGCGTTGAGATGGGCCCGGGCGCTCACGGAGTCGTTCAGCGGCCCGGCGTAGAGCTCACCCAGCTCCAGGTGCGCCTCAGCCAGGTCCGGCGCCTGCTGGATGAGCGCCTCCAACACCTCGGCGGCGCGTCGCGCCTGGCCGGTCCGGTGCAGGAGCTTGCCCAGGTTGAGGCGCGCCTGCCAGTAGTCGGGGGCCAGCGCGAGCGCGCGCTCGAAGCAGGTTCGCGCCGCGCGGTCGTCGCCGAGACCGACGCGGGCGAGGCCGAGGTTGTTCCACGCTTCGGCCATGCGGGGCGTGAGCTTCACCGCCCGCTCGGCGTCGCGGGCCGCACCCGCGAAGTCGCTCCGACCCAGCGCGAGCGCCGCCAGGTTGTTGTGGGCGTCGGCGTTGCGGGGATATCGGTCGACGAGCTCGCGCCACTCGTGCTCGGCCTCGTCGAGCCGGCCGGTGCGGTAGAAGGCGACCGCGCGGTTGTTGCGGGCGCCGGGGTGGTCGGGAGCGTCGGCGAGCGCGCGCTCGTACTCGACCTCCGCCTCCTTGAAGCGACCTCGGTCGGCGAGCCACGCTCCCAGAGTGACGTACAGGTCGGGGCGCGGGTCCGGGCTCAGACGCAGCGCCTCGCGCAGGTGGACGCCGGCCTCGGCGCCGGCGTGGCGCCGAGCCAGCGCGGTGCCGAGGTCGGCGTGGAGGTCAGCCCGGTCGGGGGCGCGCTGCAGGCCCTGGCGCCAGACGGCGACGGCCTCGTCGGGCCGCCCGGTGGCCTGCAGGATCTCACCGAGCGCCTGCCAGGCCGAGGCGAGGAACGGATCCCGCTCGAGCGCCGCCCGGATGCGCGTCTCGGCCGCGCCGGGATCGCGCGGCAGCTCCACCAGGCGAGCGTAGAGCACGTTGAGGGGCGGCGAGTCGGGCTCGTCCCGGAGGGCGGCCTCGAGCACCTCCGCGGCCTCGTGGCTTTGTCCCAGCCGTGTGAGCAGGAGCGCCTTGCGCATCCTGCCCTCGAGCAGGCGAGGATCGAGCGCGAGGGCGCCGTCGGTGAGCTCGAGCGCCTTCTCGAGGTTCCCGCGGCGTCCCTCGATGGCGGCCATCTGGAGGTGGAGCCGCGGATAGCCGGGGTCCAGGGCCAGCGCCCGCTCCGCGACCTCCTGCGCCTGGTCGAGCTCGCCCATCTCGACCAGGGCGTCGGCAAGGTCGGTGAGCGCCGCGAGGTTGGTCGGGTCCCGCCGCAGCACCTGCTCGAGCTGCCGCGCTGCGGCCGGGAAGAGCCGGTCGTCGGCCAGCGTCCGCGCCCGCTCGAGGCCGACATGCAGGTCGATGAGGTCCTTGGGATCGGGCCGGGCCGCCCGGGTCTCGCGGTCCGGAGACCCGCTGCCCACCGACAGGTACCCTAGGCTGCGCAGCCGCTCGCGCGCCTCGCTGTCGATGGCGAGCACGCTCTCGCGCGCCCCGACGCCGTCGTCGCCGTCGCCCAGCGCCGCCACCCGCGCCGTCAGGTCGCGCCCGAGGTCGTGGGCGAGCCCCGGCTCCTGGCCTGCGAGGTTGGCGAGCTCGTGGGGGTCCCGGACCGTGTCGTAGAGCTCCGGGGTTGGCGCTTCGACCCACTTCATCCGCCCCTTCCTGAGCACCCGGAGCCGGGCCCAGCCGTAGGTGTAGTAGGGCAGGAAGGTCTCGGAGTAGAGCTCGCGCTCGGGCGGCACGCCGCCGCCCGGCCGCCCCTCCAGAAGCGGGACGAGGCTGACACCGGCCAGCGGTCCGGCGCCGGCGGCGGAGCCGGCCCGGCGCAGCTCGGAGCGGTCGAGCAGGCCGAGGAGATCGAGAACGGTGGGGACCAGGTCGATCTGGCCCACGGTCTGAGCGCACCGCAGCCCCGCGGGCCCCCCCGGCACGCGGAGGATCCACGGCACGTGCAGGGTGGCGTCGTAGGCCAGCAGGGCGTGGGTCATCTCGCCGTGCTCACCCAGGCTCTCGCCGTGGTCCCCGATCACGCTCACCACGGCGTTCCCGGCGATTCTGGGATGGCCCAGCACGCGAGGGAGCTGGCTGTCGAGAAAGGCGATCTCGCCGTCGTAGAGACGGCCCTGGAACTCGTCACGCCACGGGGGCGGCGGCGAGTACGGGGCGTGGGGATCGTAGAGGTGCACCCAGAGGAAGAAGGGCTGGTCGGCGGGCAGCTTATCGAGCCAGGCCAGGGCGTCGTCTATGGTCGCGTTCGCCGGCCGGTCGGCCACCATGCGCGGGTGCCGCTCGCGCCCCGCGGAGAGGTCGTCGTCGTAGACATCGAACCCCTGGGTCAGGTTGTAGCGCTTCTCTAGGACCGCCGCCGACACGAACGCGCCGGTGGCGTAGCCCGCCCGCCCGAGCCGCTCCGCCAACGTGTCGACGCTGTCGGGCACGTAGTGGATGCCGTTGTTCCGCACGCCGTGGGCTGGCGGCTCGAGGCCGCTGAGGATGCTGGTGTGGGCGACCAGCGTGATCGGCGCCACCGAGAAGGCGTTCTCGAAGAGCACCCCTTCCGCGGCGAGCCGGTCGAGGTTCGGAGTCGCGGCGCCCTCGTACCCGTAGGCTCCCAGGTGATCGGCACGGGTGGTGTCGAGGGTGACCAGAACGACCGGGCGATGGTGCCGCGGGATGGGGTGCGGAACCGTGACGCCGGGGCGGGTGCCGCGCCATATCGCCCAGCCTCCGAGCACGAGCCCGGCGGCAATGGCGAGCCATGCCCCGGCGCGGAGCATGGCAGGGAGAGACGATCGAGGTCGCGACATGGCTGCTCTCCTGGGCACTCTCTCGAGACATCGAAGGGGTCCCATGGTACAACGACTGCAGACGACCCCCCGGAGGTTTCCGTGCCGGCTCGCACCCGTGTCCTCGCCATCCTCGCGCTCGCGCTCATCCTCGGCGCCGGCTCTCCCGGCGCCAACGACGCCACGCCGCCGCCGGCGCCGACCACGGCCCCGAGCACCGCGCCGGACGCGGCGACCCTCGCCGCACGCGCCTGGTGGAACCGGCCGACGTACGTCGCAGCGCTGCAGCTGAGCGAGGCGCAGCGCCAGCAGATGGACGCGGCGCTGGTCGCCCACCTGAACACTCGCCGCGAAGCGGCCCGCGCGTATTTCGTCACCCGTCGTCAGCTCGGCGAGGAGCTCGCCGTAGGTGACTGGAAGGCCGCCGACAGGACGGCCGAGGACGCGGCGCAGATCTTCGCCTCCATGTCTCGCTCCGAAGGGGATCTCGCCATCGCGGTGGCGCGCACGCTCACACCGGAGCAGCGCACGAAGCTCGACGCCGAGCACCCGGCCCTCCTGCGCCGGCCGTTGATCCAGGGCGGCCTCGGCATGCGCGAGGGCCGCCGGGGCCGCGTCGGTCGAGTGAATCCATCCGGCAAGTAGAGCGCCGCTGCCCGGCGTGTCTGACGCCATCGGCCGGGCGCTTCTGTCCCGCTCAGGGAACCGCCCCGCTCCAGTGGGCCACCCCCCCGAACTCGAACCCGTCGCCGAAGATGAAGGCGTCGCCGCCGTGGAGCAGGTGCACGATGCCCTGGTCCACGGGCGTCACCTCTCAGCGCAGTGCCGCGCCGGTGTCCACCTCGACGTCGAGAAACCGCTCCTGCTCCAGGCGACGCAGCAGGGGCGTCGCGCAGCCGAAGCGGCGCACCGCGTCCGCTCTCGCCAGCAGGCTCGGGCGCCCCTCGGCCCAGAGGTAGACGGTGGCGAAGGGCGGCGGCGGTACCGTCTCGCCCAGCTCGATCTGGGAGTCGAGGATGACCGAGCCCGGAAACGGCCGCTCGGCCCGTTCCATGGCGATGAACGAGACCAGCGAGCGGTCGGCCACCACCACGCTGCCGCTCGCCCGGGCCCGGTCGAACGCGAACCGGGTGGCGGCCACGGCGGGTGACGGCTCGTCGTGGTAGCGCGACAGCGCCGGGAGCACCGCTGCAACGCTCGCGATCACCAGCGCGACCAGCGCCGCGGCGGTCCACCGTCCCGCCAGCCGGACCAGCCCCAGCACCACGAGACCGGCCGAGAATGCCAGCAGGGGCAGCCAGTAGCGGGTGTGCTCGGGGTCCGAGGCGGCGCCCACCAGCAGCCCCAGCGGCACCAGCACCCCGGCCGCCACGACCAGTGTGCCGCGGGCGCGCCGCCACGCCGCGAGGGCTCCCGCCGCGGCGAGCACCAGCCAGACGGCGGCCGCCGCCGGCAACACCAGCGCCCGACTGAGCCCGAGGCCACCAAAGCTGGGTGTGAAGCCCGCGAGCTGCGTGAAGTGGACCGCGGCGTGGGTCTCGAGGGCGGCCAGCAGCGGGCGCGGCCCGCCGGCCGCCGCCGTCATCCACCCGAACCCCGCCACGGCCAGCAGCGCGGCCGGGGTCACGATCTCCGCCGCCGCCCGCCGCCCACCGTGCCGGATCAGCGCGAGCACCAGCAACGGGAGGAGGGCGACGACGAAGTGGGGCCGCACCAGCAGGCAGGCACCAGCGGCGAGGGAGCCCAGCACCCGCGCCCACCGATGCTCCCAGGCGAACCAGGCCGCCGCCGCGAGAGCCAGCAGCGCCGTGGCCGCGGGCTCGGTGAAGGCCCGTCCCGAGAGCAGCCACACCCCGGGCGCGAGGCAGTACAGGACGGCGGTACCCGCCGCCAGGGGCCGCCGCAGCATCCCCGACCACAGCGCGGTGAGGGGGAAGACGATCCAGACCGAGGCGAAGGCGCTCACCAGCTGAAGCCCGCGTGCCGGGTCGCGCAGCAGCGGTGCGAGCGCCTTGCCGATGAGGATCCAGAGGGGGAACCACGGTGGATGGGGCTGGTTGGCGAGGGGGTTGAAGTGCACCACCGCGGCGGTGAAGTAGGCCTCGTCCTGGTCCCAGATGGTGGCCGGGAACGCGGCCACCCGTGACACCACGAGGACGGCCAGCACCGCGACGGTGAGCACCGCGTCCAGGCGCCGGTCCTCGAGGCCCCAGAGATGAAGGGTCAACAGGGGACTCGCGGGGGGTTCGTCCTCCCCCGCCCTCCACCAGGTCTGCCTCGCCTTCCGCTGGGCCTGTCGCCGCTGGTTCATCGTCCTCCCCGACTCGTTCGATGATCATCCCCCGGCGTCGCCCGCCCCACGTTCGCCGGGGCGCCGCCTCGATTCCTCCCGAGGACGCCGCACAAGCCGTCCTTAGGATACCCACGTACGTGCCTGCCACGGGCGCCGACCCGGCCGGTGTGCCCTCCCCGCGAATCAGGAGGCCGCCGGAGAGCGCCTCCGAAGCGGCGGCCCCTCGGCGCGCTCCCGTCAGGGCGGCCCGACCCCGCGGGGTGAGCCGCGTGCTAAGATCACACACAGAACTCACACTTTGCAGCAACCAAGGGGGAGCCATGAAGAACCTGAGAGTTCTGCTCGTCTTCGTCCTTGCCTCCGGTGTCGCCGCGACATCGGGAGCCGCCACTTTCAG
The DNA here is from genome assembly GCA_963844845.1 of uncultured Acidobacteriota bacterium. Classification (GTDB taxonomy): domain Bacteria; phylum Acidobacteriota; class Thermoanaerobaculia; order Thermoanaerobaculales; family Sulfomarinibacteraceae; genus CAWJPW01. Next base: position 69,329 of record CAWJPW010000003.1, on the reverse strand, counting down.
TGTCACCTCGAGCGCCGACAGCGGCGCGGGGAGCCTACGGGCGGCGATCACCTCCGCCGAGGCCAACGCCGAGGCGGACGTCATCACCTTTGCCGGCGACATGACCATCGTGCTGGCCAGCCCCCTGCCCGACATCACCACCGACATCACCATCCAGGGACACGGGTGGCAGCACACCATCATCGACGGCGGCAATCCCCCGGGCGGCACCAGCGGCGCACAGCCGTTCAATATCACCAGCACCGGCAGCCTGGTGCTCGACGGCGTCCACATGCAGAACTGCTACGGGACCTTCGGGGGGGCCGTCTACAGCGAAGGCTCCTTCCTCTTCCGCAACAGCTATGCCGACTCCAACCGGGCAGGCTACGGGGGGTTCCTCGCTACTGACGGCCCCACCGCGATCGAGGGCTCCGTGGTGGTGGGTAACTCGGTCACCGACTGGGGCGGAGCGATCCTAGGCTGGAGCAACTCCCGGATCGCCCTCACCAATGCCGCCATCGCCGAGAACACCGGGGCATCCCTGGGCGGAGGGGTCGCGATCCAGGGCGGGGTGCTTCTCGCCCAGGGCACGCTCTTTGAGGGGAACGAGGCAGGCGTCGCGGGGGGCGGCCTCTACCTGATGGGACACGCGCGGATCGCGAACTCCACCTTCACCCACAACACCGCACCCGCCGGAGCGGCCGCCTACGTCTTCAGCGCCATCCCGAGCGCCATCCTGACCCAGTGCACGGTGGCGGTGAACTACGGGCCGACCCTGGACGGCGGCACCGGCCAGCTCTACCTGCGCGACACCATCGTGGCATACAACCAGGCGACCAACTGCAGCGGGGTGGTCAGCGCCGGCGGCAACATCGAGGACTTCAACACCTGCGGCGGCAGCGCGATCCTCGGCGACCTGGTCAACACCGACCCCCAGCTCGGGGGCTACACCCTGTTCGACCGCGGCGGCCTCGACTTCACCTACTACTACCCCATCGCGGCCACGAGCCCGGCGATCGACTCGGCCACCAGCTGCAGCTGGGACGACGACGCCAACGCCGGCACCCCGCAGGTGCCCCTCACCGTCGACCAGCGCCGCTTCGCGCGCCCGTACGACGGCGACCACAACGGGAGCGCCATCTGTGACCGTGGCGCGATCGAGTACTACGGCCTCCTCTTCCTGGACGGGTTCGAAAGCGGCGACACCAGCTATTGGAGCGCCACCGTGCCGGGTCCGCCATAGGGCTCAACCCCGGCAGAGAACGACCCTCATCGGCCGTGGCTTCGCTACACTGCCGCGATGGCGACGAACGAAGCCCCCAACAGTCACTCCGACGAGCCCACCGGTCGGCGGCTCGGCCTCCTGTGCCTGGCCGCGCTGGGCGTGGTCTACGGCGACATCGGCACCAGCCCCCTGTACGCGATCCGCGAGTGCTTCTACGGCGAGTACGGCATGCCCGTCACCTCTGCCAACGTACTCGGCGTGCTCTCCCTCGTGTTCTGGGCGCTGATCATCGTCGTGACCCTCAAGTACCTCTCCTTCATCCTGCGCGCCGACAACAACGGCGAGGGCGGGGTCATCGCGCTCATGGCCCTGGTCCTCGAGCAGGGCAGGGGGCGCCGCGGCCTCTCCTTCGTCCTCGTGACCCTCGGGCTCTTCGGCGCCTCGCTGCTCTACGGCGACGGCATGATCACCCCGGCGATCTCGGTGCTCAGCGCCGTCGAGGGGCTGCACGTCGCCACCCCCTTCTTCGATCCCTACGTGGTGCCGGCGACCGTGGTGATCCTCATCGCACTCTTCCTTATCCAGCGCCGGGGCACGGGAAGCGTGGGTGCCGTGTTCGGTCCCGTCACCCTCGTCTGGTTCGCCGTGCTCGCGGTGCTCGGCATCTCCAGCATCGCCCAAAGCCCGGGCGTGCTGGCGGCGCTGAGCCCCCACTACGGCCTCGCCTTCATCGCCCGCAACGGCATCGTGGGCTTCCTCACCCTGGGCGGCGTGTTCCTGGTGGTGACCGGGGCGGAGGCCCTCTACGCCGATCTCGGCCACTTCGGCCGCCGCCCCATCCGCGTGTCCTGGTACACCGTGGTGCTGCCCTCGCTGCTGGCCAACTACTTCGGCCAGGGCGCCCTGCTCCTGCGCAACCCCCAGCACGCCCACAACCCGTTCTACAACCTCGCGCCGGCCTGGGCCCTCTACCCACTGGTGCTCATCGCCACCGCCGCCACCATCATCGCCTCGCAGGCCGTGATCTCCGGCGCCTTCTCGCTCACCCGCCAGGCCATCCAGCTCGGCTACTGCCCGCGCATGCGCATCGAGCACACCTCCTCCGAGGAGATCGGCCAGGTCTACATCCCCCTTGTCAACTGGGTGCTGATGGTGGCGACCATCGGCCTGGTGCTGGTCTTCCGCTCGTCGAGCACCCTCGCCGCCGCGTACGGCGTCGCCGTCACCACCACCATGATCATCGCCACCCTGCTGTTCTTCTTCGTGGCCCGCGAGCGCTGGGGCTGGAGCCTGCTCAAGGCCGGCGTTCCGACTGCTCTCTTCCTCGTCGTCGACGTGGCGTTCTTCGGCGCCAACATCAGCAAGATCGCCCACGGTGCCTGGTTCCCCCTGGTCATCGGCCTGGCCGTGTTCACCCTGCTGTCCACCTGGAAGCGCGGCCGTGCCATCCTCGCCAAGCGCTTCGCGGCGAAGACCATGCCCCTCGACGCGTTCTTCGCGGAGCTCGAGGCCGAGCGCACCCACCGCGTCCCGGGGCGGGCGGTGTACATGACCGGCGACCCCTCGGGCGTGCCGCCGGTGCTGCTGCACAACTTCGCACACAACAAGGTGCTGCACGAGGAGGTCGTACTCCTCACCGTGGTCACCGAGGAGGTCCCCCGGGTTCCGGCCGGCGAGCGCCTCACGGTGGACGACCTCGGCCGCGGCTTCTTCAGGCTCACCGCCCGCTACGGCTTCATGGAGAACCCCAGCATCCCCCACGTGCTGGGGGCCGCCAAGGCCAAGGGCCTGGACCTCTCCATGGCCGAGACCAGCTTCTTCCTCGGCCGCGAGACGCCGTTCACGGCCCGCAAGAGCGGCATGGCGCCGTGGCGGGCGTGGCTCTTCCGGCTGATGAACCGCAACTGCCTCCCTGCCACCGCCTACTTCCGCATCCCCCGTAACCGGGTCGTGGAGATCGGCGCCCAGATCGAGCTCTGAGCCCTGCGCGTCCCCTCGTCCGCCACGCGTCGATGCCCAGGGTGCAATCAAAACGAGGTTCCTCACCCAATGCGGGCTAAGATAGAGACGAACCCCGACGGGGCCACGGGAGGCAGCCATGACCCTCAGCATCCGACGCGTCACGTACTTCCACGTCATGGTCCACGATCAGCCGGGAGAGGCCGCCCGTCTGCTCTCGCTGCTGGCGGACGCGGGGGTGGACCTGCTCGCATTCAACGCCGTCCCCATCGGCCAGGAGTGCACGCGACTGACCCTCTTCCCCGACGACGAGCAGCTCCTCGTCCGCGCCGCCGAGAAGCACGACCTCGTCCTCGAAGGCCCCGAGCACGCCCTGCTGTGTCGTGGCGACGACCGGCTCGGAGCCCTCGCCGAGATCCACCGCCGCCTCGCCGACGCCGGCATCAACGTCTACGCCTCCTCGGGGGTCACCTCGCACCACGGCGCCTTCGGATACCTCGTGTTCGTGCGGGCGGGCGACTTCGAGCAGGCCGCACAGATCCTCGAGACCTGACCTGGCGGGTCGGTCGGCCCGTCGCCCACGCCATCGACCCCGATGGTCGGCTTCCGCGGAGGCCGTGACCAGGCGCCGGGATCGGTGGTCCCGGCGGGGGCGGCGCCGACGAGGCGACACCGCCTGATAGACTGCAATCATGGCGCCAGCGTCTTTGCTCGGGCGATTTCTCGGCCGCTACCTCGGCCGGCTGCGCTTTCCGTGGCTCTTTTTCGTGCTTGCCGGGCTGCTCCTGGTTGACCTCGTGACCCCGGACCCCATTCCACTGCTCGACGAGCTCATGCTCGCCGTGCTCACCCTGGTGGCGGGCTCCTGGAAGAACCGGCCACAGCAATCGGCGCCACCGCCGGCCCCGGGGCCCAGCCAGCCGGCGCAACCCGAGCCGCTGACCGCCTGCGACGCCTGCGGCCTCCTGCGACCTGCAGCACGCCTCCGCGCGACCGCGGACGGACGCCACGTATGCGCCGACGGGTGCCGAGGCTCCGGCGACCGCTCAGCCGGACCGGAGCGGGGCTAGCCCTCGTCACCCGCCCGCCGGAGCTCGTCGGTCCACAGCACGCGCCAGCTCCACAGTCAGCTGTCGACCGTGGGAGCCCCCCTTGACGTTTCCACCCAACGCATCACAAGGGAGACGGCGCTCCAGGGAAGACGTCAAGGACGGCACGCCCGCCGGAGGGCACCTCCTGCGCGACGATCTCGGCCGCCGTCCCGGTCCTGGGGCGGGAGGGGGGTGTAGGCGCGGAGCTTCTCCGCGCCACCATTTGCGCCCGCCGGGCTCGTCGCGCCCGCCACTCCCCGCCGATCGCCGAGGGAGGCAGATACGCCTCGCCATGTCCGAAGGTCACGGTGGCGCGCGAAAGTCGCGCGCCTACACCTCCACAGTCACCGTCCGAGCGCCACCGGCACGCCGCCTCAGCCTCGGTCCCCCGACGCCGCCCCGGCCAACGGCCCCCGACGCGGCCCCGGCCAACGGCCCCCACGCGGCCGCGGTCAACGGCCCCGGCCCCGGCCCCGGCCGCGGACGCGATCGCCGCCCCCGACGCGGCTGCCGACGCCGACGCCACCCCGGCCCTGGGGCGGGAGGGGGGTGTAGGCGCGGAGCTTCTCCGCGCCACCGTCCTCTCCCGCGACCCCGTGAAACCCCGCCGCCCCGTCAAGGGTCCCCCCGCCACCTCGCCATCCCCACGCGCTCGTGGCGCGCGAAAGTCGCGCGCCTACACCGCAACAAGGGCCGTCCAAACGCCACCGACACACCGCCGCGGCCCCGGCCAACGGCCCCGGTTCCGGTCCCGGCCCCAGCCCCGGTCGCGGTCCCCGCCCCGGCCCCGGTCGCGGTCGCCGCACCGGCCCCGGTCGCGGTCCCCGCCACCGCACCCTGTCCCCGCCCCGATATAATCATTTATCGGGTGGGCTGGTCGGCGTGGTGCCCCGCAGCCCCTTCGAGTGCCGGCGAAACCGCCTCGGCTCAAGGCGCGACCCCGGACGCGCCGCCAGCGCGCCCGTCGCCGGGAGCCAGCGCACGACTCGTGCGAGGGAGGGACGATGACACGACGGCGTCAACCCGTTTTCCTGCGCCGGCGAGTACCCGAAGACCCTCCGAGAGCTGTTCGCCGCACGCGGCAAACGTGGCATCGAGGGCTTCGTCGAGGGGCTGAACCAGGCGATCCGGGAGGGCCCGCCCCCTCAAACCCCTCCCGCGGCGCACGACACGGAGTGAGCCCGGGCGGATCCCGGACGCACCGAAGGAGCAAGCCATGGACGACCAGAAGGAGTTCCTCGTCGACGTCGGCCTCAACGGGCTGCCGTTTCCCATCAACGTGCCCACCCGGAGCGCACCGGACGGCCAGTCCATCCCCGCCATGGTCACCATCAGCGCGCGGATCATGCAGCGGTTCGCCCCGGGCTGGATCGACCGCTTCATCCAGGTGCTGCACCGCCACCGTGACGACATCGGGCCGCGCACACTCCGCGCCAACCTGAACGACTACATCGAGGAGCTCGACGCCTCGTCGGTGAAGATCGAGCTCGCCTTCCCGTTATTCGTGGAGAAGCCGACCCCCGTCTCACACGAGACCTGCCTCGTCCGCTACCGCTGCGCGTTCTCGGCCAAGGGCTCGGCCGTCCTCGAGCCGCGCTGCGTGCTCCGCATCGAGGTGCCGGTGGTCACCACCTACCCGGTGGGGGACACCGACGACCCTCAGAGCCTGTTCGGCCAGCTCAGCACCGTCGTGCTCGAGGTCGAATCGGACGACGAAGTCAGCCCCGAGGAGCTGGTGGAGCTGGTGGACCGGCATGCGCTGGCGCCCATGTACTCGTTCCTCACCACCGCCGACCAGCGCTACCTGATCCACCGGATCCACACGGAGAGGAAGACCAGCACCGCCATGGTGGGCGAGATCAAGACCGAGCTCACCAACGACCCCAGGGTGTCGTGGTACTCGGTACGCTGCGTCAACTTCGGCATGCTCCACTCCTACGGCACCGTGGTCGGCCTGGAGAAGGGCAGCTGGGTGCCGGACACGGTGCTCGAGGACGAGTACGACGGACAGATGCGGCTGCGGTAGCCCCGGCAAGCCCCCCGCGACACACGGCGTCGTGCACCGCGGGCGCAAGCCGGCGGCGCACGATGTGACGAAGGCGAGGGGTCCGGGGGGCTTTCACGCCGAATTCAAGGGCCGCTGGGGCCCCAACCTGCCCCGCCGTCCCGGCCCCAGCCCCGGTCCCGGACGCGGCCAACGGCCCCGGACGCGGTCGCGGTCGCGGTCCCGGTCGCGGCCCCGGCCCCGGGCGCGGCCCCCGACGCGGTCCCCGACGCGGCCCCGGCCGCGGCCCCGGTCCCCGCCGCCGTAAACCCCAAACCCACCGGGCCGTACCACCAGTTGAGACGAGCATGCCAACGCAATCACATGCTCGAGGAGGTTCGAGCGATGGTTAACGAGAGACTCTTCACGCCGATGTCCGGTTGGTTTCCCTTGGTGCTGTGCCTGATGATGCTCCTGGGCGGACCCGCCCTCATCGTCTACGCCGCGGCCGCCGCCGCCCACGGACTCCAGGCCGGACTCCTGGTACTGGGCATCCTGGCCACGCTGGCCGGCATCCTGGCGCTGTTCGGGTTCCAGGCCATCGCGCCCAACCAGGCCCGGGTCTACCTCCTCTTCGGCACCTACAAGGGTTCCGCCACCAGCTACGGTTTCTTCTGGGTGAACCCCTTCTACACCAAGAAGAAGATCTCCCTGCGCGTGCGCAACTTCGAGACCGGCGCCACCACCAGACCCGAGAAAAAGAACGACCAGGGCAGGGTCGTCGAGCCGAAGACCCGCACCTCCGGGCGGCCCTCCAAGGTCAACGACCGCGACGGCAACCCCATCGAGATCTCGACGGTGGTGGTGTGGCGGGTGGTCAACACCGCGGAGGCGCTCTTCGAGGTGGACGACTTCGAGGACTTCCTCGCGGTGCAGAGCGAGTCCGCGCTCAGGAATCTGGCGAGTCGCCACCCCTACGACAGCGAGGACCACGTCATCTCGCTGCGCGGCAACACCGACGAGGTCTCGGACCAGCTCGCCCACGACATCCAGGAGCGGCTGGACAAGGCCGGCGTACAGGTCATCGAGGCGCGCATCAGCCACCTCGCCTACGCCCCCGAGATCGCCGCCGCCATGCTGCAGCGCCAGCAGGCCCAGGCGGTGGTGGCGGCGCGCACCAAGATCGTCGAGGGCGCCGTGAGCATGGTGGAGATGGCGCTCGAGCAGCTCGCCGCCCAGAACATCGTCGAGCTCGACGGCGAGCGCCGCGCGGCCATGGTCTCCAACCTCCTGGTGGTGCTCTGCTCCGACCGTCACACCCAGCCGGTGATCAACACGGGTACACCCAACTACGACTGAGGCCGGGCGAAGCGGCGCTCCGAGCGCGAGCTTCTCACCGGTCGCGAGGTCGTGGTGGAGCGTGCGCTTTGACATCTTCACGAGGCCGGCGAACCCGGCCTCGGTGTCCTCCTCGAGCACCTGGTCGTCCCAGGGGCCCAGCGAGGCGCACGAGCAGCTATCGCCGCCGCGCACCCCGCGCCCTCGGTCCGCAGCTCGACAGCGATGCGCACCGCAACGGCCCCCGCAACCAGCTTCACCATCTCCACACGGCCCGCCTCGCATCGGCGCCATCAGTGCCTTGTCCGGCGTCGCCACGACGTAGCAGCGTACGAAGCCGGCGCCGACCCCGGAGCCGCCGCCGCCGCCCCGGCCGCCGCTCTTCCCGGCATCACCGTCACAACTGCGATTCTGTCCCATTCCTGTTAATGTGCTAAACTCCAACCACACCCAAGCAGAGGGGCCCGCAGTGAGCGGGGAGTCGGGGGAAGCGGCAGCGATGGGTCATGGGCTCGTCGGGTCCCGGAAGGGGAGACTCCGATGAGCGACCGCCACTTCGACCTCAGGAGGCGCGTGACCGCCGCGGTGCTGGGCCTTGGCCTGTGCGGGTTTCCGGCCGGTGCCACCATACTCATCTCCGAGCAGCGGATCGTCGCGCCGGACAACGACCCCTCCGACTGGTTCGGGCGCGCGGTGGACGTCTACGGTGACGTCGCGGTGGTGGGCGCTCCCGGCGACGACGAGGAAGCGATCGGCGCGGGTGCCGCCTACGTCTTCGAGCGCCAGGGCTCGACCTGGACGGAGGTGCAGAAGCTCACCGCCGGCACCGACGCCGAGCAGTTCGACGGTTTCGGCTCCGACGTCGCGGTGGAACGCGACCTCATCGCGGTGGGTACCCCCGGGGACAACGAGGCGGGGAACGATGCGGGGGCGGTGTACATCTTCGAGTGGAACGGCTCGTCGTGGGAGCGACTCACCAAGCTGCTGCCGGACGACCCTTCCAACGCCGGCCACGCCTTCGGGACCGCCGTCGACATCGGCATCGCGGTCCCCGCGGCGGGCACCGTGGAGCTCACCGACGTCGTCGTCGGCGCACCGGGTGCCGACACCTACCAGGGCGTGGTCTTCCTCTTCGAGCGCAGCGGCCTTCTGTGGAACCGTCTCGGGCGCTTCAGCGACAGCGACGACTCCGGCCTCTACGACGCCGGCGAGTTCGGCTCGTCGGTGGCGATCCGCGGCGACCACTTCATCGCCGGCGCGCCCCGGGACGACCAGTCAGGAACCGATACCGGGGCGGCCTACCTCTTCGGCAGGACCAACGTCATCAACATCTGGAACCAGGTCCTCGCCCTCTACCCGTCGAACCCGACGCCGGGCGACCGCTTCGGCGAGGCCGTGGCCCTCGACCAGGATGTCGTGGTGGTCTCCGCCCCCGCCTTTACCGGCAATGGGGTGTCGGGCAGGGTCTTCATCTACGGGGGCACGAACCAGGAGCTCACCGCCGGCGCCGACGACGACGCCTACGGCAGCTCGGTGGCCATCGACGTGGCCTCGGACCTCCTCGTGGTGGGCGCTTTTCACGACGATGACGGCGGCGTCAACGCCGGCGCGGTCTACTTCCTGAGCCAGGACGCGGCGGGCCTCTGGCAGCCGGTCGACCGCCTCGCCGCCTCGGACGCGGGCAACTACAAGCAGTTCGGCGAGGCCGTTGCAGTGCGCGACGGTGCGGTGATCGTCGGCGGCTCCGAGGAGCCGGCGTTCACGCCGGGGGCGGCCTACCTCTTCGATGCGGCGCTGTTCGCGGACGGCTTCGAAGGCGGCGGCACCGCCGCCTGGAGCACGCACGTCCCCTGAGCCGCGGCTGCGCAAGCGGGGGCGCCGGGCGAGAGGACCTGACGGGTCGTCCCCGAGAGCGGACATCGATGGCCCGGCCGCGCCCGGTCGCGGCCGCCGTCCCCGCCCCGGTGGCGGCCCCGGACGCGGCCCCGGTCCCGGCCGCGGTCATCTCCATGACAGCTCACCATCAACACAGACACTCCATCGCCCACACCGACATCTCATCGCCTATCCGGACATCTTCCATATCAGCGATCCCTCTGCTACAACAGTTCCATGACAGCCTCAACCCGCGTCCTGATTCACCCTTCCGAGAACGAGCGCATCCCGGTCGACCTACCCGACGTCTACCTCCTCGAAGCAGAAGGAAGCTCCACCCGCGTGCGCGGACCCTCCCGCCACGTCCTCCTCGACTACCGCGAGTTGGGCCGGGTGTCTCCCCTCTTCGAGGCCCACGGCTTCCTCCGTGTCCACCGCGAGTTCGCGGTGAACCCCGAGCGCATCGCCCTCATCCGCCGCCGCCCCTCGGGCCGCGACTGGGAGCTCAAGCTCGAGCCGCCGGTGAACCGGGTCATCCCCATAGCCCGCAGCGCCATCGCCACGGTGTGGGCCGCATTCGGCGAGGCCGACGAGTAGCCACCGCCCCGGCCAGGCGGCGATGCAGTCGGGCGACGACCATCCGAAGAGGCGTAATGCCGCAATGCCGAGGGCGGCACCCCTGCGAATCAGGGGACCCAGCTGCTCCAGGGCGCCAAACCGGTCTCGAAGCCGTTCTGGAAGATCAGGGTCGGCACGGTGGTGCGGGTCAGCGCGTAGCTCTGGATGTAGCTGTTGCTCCCGTACTCGCCGACCTTGACGTAGTAGGTCCCGGGCCCGAGAAGGTGGTCGATGCGCGAGAAGAGGCCGCTGCCGTCGTCGTCGTCGTAGTCGACCTGGCCGAGGCCGGAGTTGTACAGCCAGAGCTCGCTATCGCCCGAGGCGCCGGAGGTCTCGAGGGTGACGAGCGACTCGGCGGTGAGGGTGAAGCGCGCCCAGTCGACGTCGCCGATGGAGCAGATCGAGTGCGACTGCATGGTGCCCAGCGTCGAGGCCGAGCCCGAGCTGTTGTCGGACTCGTAGCCGTCGAGGGAGCAGTCCTGGACTGTCAGGGTGGGGCTCGAGATGACGCCGTGGTTGCTGCACGGCAGGTCGGTGCAGGTGATGTCGCCGCTGTACTCGGCGGTGGTGCTGCTGGCGATCCAACCGAGGTAGTACGAGCCGGCGGCGAGGCCGCTCGGGATGGTCACCTGACCGGAGCCGAGGAAGTAGCTCCACGGGTCGATCGAGCCGATGACGGTGCTGCCGAGGAGGGTGTCGACGTGGCTGACGATCTTGTTGGGCGACGCGTAGAAGCTGACCGTGACGTTGCCGGTCCCCACCCAGCCGGCGTTGAGCAGGCCGTAGTCGATGGTCACCGAAGCCCCGCGCCCGCCGCTGGTCGGGCTGAAGCCCTTGTGCGCGCTGCCGTCGAACAGGTACTCGGTGATCTCGGGCCGCTCGACCGGCGGCCGTTGTGTCTCGTCGGTCGTCATGTACGAGTCGAGATCGCTGCGCTTGCCGTCGGTGAGGCGGGTGTCGGCGGCACTGCCGACGCGGTCCGACGTGGAGTGGATGCCCTCGACGTACCGGTTGGTGGTGGCGCCGTCGTAGCGCCACGACGGCCCGCCGCTGTGACCGCCGTAGACGTAGGCGTCGAGATAGATGCGGTAGTCGTCGCTCGACGACACGTTGCCGGCGTCGTAGCCGTAGTACTGCACGTGGGTGTCGGCCGGCACGTACGGCTGCTCGGCCGGGTAGCCACTGAAGTTCATGTTGTCGGTCACCGAGCTCTCTCGGCCCATCCACCCGGTGCGGGCACCGAGGCGACGGTCGAGGGTGACTACCGCCCAGTCGTGGTTGTGGTCCTGGCCCGTCGTCCACCCGCTGTAGGAACGCTCGAAGACCATCTTGGCCGGCCCGTAAGGCGCGTCGGGTGCGAGGAAGTCGCCGCCGAACGGCGCCACGCGGTCGGTCTGCGCCGGCCACACCCAGACCTCGTCCGCCCAGCGCGCGTCGGCCGTGCTGCCGTCGTCGTTGGGGTCCCAGTTGTAGACACAGTGCCCGGCGGTGACGATGTGGAAGTCGCCGGCCGCCCAGCCCGAGCAGACGTAGTAGTAGTCAGTGCCCGACACGTTGAAGCGCATCAGCATCTTGAAGATGGTGTTGAAGGGGAAGTTGGTGGTCACGGAGTAGGGTGCGGGCGGCGTCGGCGTGATGCTCGGCGCCCGACCGGCCTGCGTGTCGGCCATGGCGAGGGGTGCGTCGCCGACGTTGGGCGGGTCGCTTTCGCCGAGCGGCTCGGCCAGGGCGCGCATCTCGGCCCTCGGAACGACCTCGACCTTCCCGGTCGCCGGGTCGTAGCCGACGACGTCGCGTCGCTCGGGCGCCCGGCTCTCGCTGACCGAGAAGGCGGGCCCCTGGGGATCGGGCGCGGGCTTGCCGAGGCGCAGCTGTCGGAGAGCCTCGGAGGGCTCCTCCTGCGCCTGGGCAGCCGGAATAGCGAGACCGAGGACAGCGGCACCCACGACGACCAGAGACGAGAACAGGCGCTTCATGGCTCCACCTCAACGAGTTTGGCGTTGGCTGCTGTTTGTCAGCTTCTTCCGCCAACCTAGCAAACTCTGGCTGGCAGACGCAATCCGGCCGGCGCCGATCGAGAGGCCGTCCGTCGCGGCGGCCACCTTGCTGGCGTGCACAGCCCGTGTGAAATGCCCGGCCTCTTTACGGCTTCGAGGGTCGCACCGCCTGCGTGGGTGGGCCCCGCCGCGGCCCATACGGAGGCCGGGCCCCGTCCGTGCAGGTTGTGAGGTTTGTGGTACGTGGCTCGGTCTTCTCCGGCGCCCAACCCGATTCCGTCACCCTTCGGCTGCGCCCGACGCCGTCATGCCGAGGGGCGACGACGCCCCTACTGCGTGTCGCCCCCTCGCGACCCGGTCACGAAGTCGGGGCGCTGGTAGGCGGGGTCGGGGTACTCGTAGAAGCCTCGGCCGGTCTTGACGCCGAGGCGGCCGGCGTCGACGTACCGCTTCAGCAGGGCGGCGTTGGCGCGCATGCGCTCGTCGCTCAGGGCCTCGGCCCAGTAGTCGACGATCTTCCACACCGTGTCCAGCCCCACGCTGTCCAGGATTCCCAGCGGGCCGACGGGCGTCTTCATGATCGCCATCCAGGCGCGGTCGACGGTCTCCGGCGTGGTCACGCCGTCCGCGACCAGCTCCAGGGCGGCCCCGCTGAGGGCGGTGAGCATGGTGTTGAACACGTAGCCGGAGTGCTCCTTCTCCAGCACCACCGGGATCTGGCCGATGCGCTCGGCAAAGGCGGCCAGCAGGTCGACGACCGCCCGGTCGGTGCCCGGGTGCCCCATCACGTCGGCCACATTGGCGACCCACACCGGCAGGTGGAAGTGCAGCGCAGCGAAGCGGGACGGCCGCCCGGTGGCCTGCGCGAACATCGAGGGCAGCAGCGTGGACGTGTTGGTGGTGAAGACGGTGCGGGCAGGGCAGAGGGCGTTCAGCTCGGCGAAGACCCGCCCCTTGAGCGCCGGGTCCTCGGGCACCGACTCGCTCACCAGGTCGACGTCGGCCGCGGCCCGCCCCAGCACCGGCTCGTAGGCGAGGCGTCCCAGCGCGGCCCGCGCCCGCTCCGCCGTGACGAAGTCGCCGGCGACCATCTCGTCGGCGTACGCGGCCAGCCGCTTCTCGGCGGCGGCCAGCGCCTCGGCGCTGCTGTCGTACACCACCACGTCGAGGCCGTAGAGCGCGCACTGCAGGCCGATCTGGCCGCCCATCGTGCCCGCGCCCACGATCAGAATGCGCTGAATCTCGTCGACGTTCATCTCCAACCCCCTGTCGCGCCGGCCGGTCACGCGGGTCCCACCCGCATCCGCGGGCCCCGGGTCGCCTCTCGAGCGGCGCCCCGAGCTGCCCGCCGGGTGAGCGCCGGCCCTAGACACCGCTCACATTGTTTCACGGTGAACGGCCTGGCGAGCGCCGCCTCGGCTTCCATCCGCCGCGGCGGATCACGGCGAGCCTCCTGCGAGGCATCCCGAGAACCCGCCCCGAACCGGCCGCCCGAGCGACCCCGCCGCCGTGCGGACCACACTGCCGGTCGGCCGCCCCTACATCATGATGAAGAGGTAGCCCTTCTGCTGAAGGCGAAAGACCTCGAAGAACCCGTTCGGCACCCGGTCGACGCCGTCGATCAGGCTCGCCGCCGAGACCTTCTCGTGCTTCATCGCCTGCTCGCAGGCAACCACCTTCACCCCGGCCTTGATGCTGTCCTTCACCAGCTTCTCGACCGAGCTTCCCTTCTGGAGCCCGTGCACGGCCGGCCCGACCACGACGACCTCGGCCACGGCCGCCTCGAACCCCTCGCCCTTGAGGGTGGCGGCCCCGGTGACCAGCGCCGCGCGCAAGGGCCTCTCCGCCTTGACCAGGTAGAAGGTCTCGGGCGCATCGGCCCCTTGTGCTGCCGGTACCGCGAGGGCGATCCCCAGCAGAGCCACCATCACTGCAGTCACACGTCGCATTGCTTTCTCCCCCTGCGGCCGCTCGTCCTTCGCCCGCAGGGACGGGGCATCCTCCCTGTCGGTCACGGTGTCGGCCGCTCAGCACCAGACAGAATCCAGCCCAGACGCGGGAGAATTCCTCGCTCGCCCGCCGCTGACCCGGCCGTCCCAACCCAATCCCGTCACCCTGAGCGGAGCCGCGGCCGGCAGGCGGCGGCGTAGTCGAAGGGTCCCCCACAACGAAGCCGGCACCCTACGGCAGCCCACCCCACTCTTGGATGCCTCGTATCACGATCCGACATTCCTCCAAGCGCCTGGAAGCGCGGTCGCCGACCGGCACATGCGCGGCAAAGTGCAATTGTGGTACGTGGCACTCGTCCTCGTCCCTTGCGGAGCCACACCAGCGACGTGTTGCCGATGGCGTCGAGGATGTGCATGGACGATCTCGCTCCGCTCAGCACGTCCCGGGAGAGCGGGTCGGGCTACCACGCGTCGAGGCTGCCACCGGCGCCCAAAAGCCTCCGCGGACGACCCTACTCCAAAGCTCCGACGTCGCGCTCGGCGTTGCTGAGAACCGGCGAGTACGGCACCGCCGCCAGTCCTCTGGCGAGCACCGTGTGGGCCGCCTCGGCGTGGCCGAGACGGGCCAGAGCGCGCGCCTGACTGGCCCACAGCCGCTCGGAGGCGGTCCAGCGCGCCGCCTCGACGGTGGCCGCGAGGGTGGCCGAGGGGCTCGCACTCCCCTCGAGCGCCTCCGCGAGCTCTGCCCACACCGGGCCGAGCCAGGGCGCTTCCTCCGCTGCCCGAGACAGGAGCGGCACCGCCGTGGCAGGTCGGCCGGCAGCCAGCAGGCGGTGACCCCGGCCGGCGAGCAGATCCACCCGCGCCGCCCGCACCCCGACCACCAGCGCCAACCCTGCGGCCACCCACGCGAGCCCGCCCGCCACCCGGCCCAGGCGCAGCGGAACGCCAGACTGCGGGCGGGCCGCCTGCACCGGCCGGCTCCCGGCGGCGGCGAGCCCGGCCAGAATCCAGAAGAGGGCGGCGGTGGCCGGCGTGTGGAGCGGGGAAGAGACCAGCGAGCACGCTCCCAGCACGAGCAGCGAGACCGCGACACCACGGTCGAGCGCACTGTCCTCAGCACGCCCGCGACGCACGGCCATGACCACCGCACGGGCCCAGACCGCCAGGAGCAAGAGGGCGGCTGGCAGCCCGCTCTCCACGGCCGTCTGTACCCAGTCCTGGTCGAAGCGATCGACCAGGGTGGTGGGAAGCCAGGGCAGGAGCTTCGGATCCACGTGGGCCGCCACCGACCTGAGCCCCTCGGGAAGCACCAGGGAGCTGTGGCGCAGGCCCCAGCCCGCCAGGGGGTGAGCCGCCGCGAGGTGCGCCCCGGCGGCCCACAGCCCGACGCGACCGGTGAGCGGGCGCAGCTCCGTGAAGCGAGCGGTACCGGTGGCGAAGCTGATCCCGACCCCAGCGACCACAACGGCCGCGGCCGCCAGGAGGGTACGGGCCGACCGCGGTCGGCCGGGGCCGCAGAGGAGAGCCGGCAGCCCCACGCCGACGGCGAGCAGGAGCAGGCCCGCTCGCGACCCGGTTGCCGCGACCGCCGCGGTCATCAGCAGCGCCAGCGTCAGCGCCGCCAGCCGTACCCCGGGCCGGCGCCCACGAGGCAGGAGAGCCAGCAGCACGGGGAGCGAAGCGGCGAGAAGCTCGGCGGTCCACCCGGGGTTGCCGAGGGTGGTGAGCACCTGCCAACGCCCGGGCCGCGACGAGTGCAGACCGAGCACCAGGGACACCGGATCGGCGCCGGCGCCCTGGACGACGGCGAGTACCGCCACGACGCACGCGGGCGCGGCGAGGAGCAGCATCAGCCGGCGGGTCGCCGCGGCGGAACCTCGGCACCGCACCGCCGCGGCCATCACGAAGAGAGCCCCCCACAGCACGACCTCCAAGGCGCCGAGACCGTGCAGCGTAAGATTCGTGGCGCTGGCGAGGGGCGCCGCCACCGAGCACACGGAAAACGCCGCAACGAGGACGAGCAGCCCCCGGTCGACCCGGCCAGGGGCCGCACCGCCCCGGGGCGACGCCGCCTGCGCGAGGAGCACCGCCGCCACAACCGGAACACCGCCGAGCAGGACCAGCGCCTTGGGCACGAGAAACTGATCGAGGCCCGAGGGAAGGAAGGCGAGCACCACGGCGGCGTAGAGGACCCCCAGGGCTGTCGCCGGGGCCATACCCGTTCGATCCTCGCAGGCATTGGCGTCATTTATGAGACTGAGCTGGAATTCTGGCATTCGATGTTCAGAGCACGCTAGCATGAAACCAGCGTTCTTCACTGTCCAGTCAACCCCAGAAGCAGGGGGTCTGCCATCACACACCGACACCTGGGCTCGGCCGTTGTCGTCAGGAAATGGGTGCTCTGCGTCGCCGTCACCATCTCGTTGGCGGCACCGGCATGGGGTCAGTACAGCGGGTTCTACGAGCCTGCGCCCCTCTCGGCGCCGGCGGCTCCTCCCGCAACTCCGGTGCCGACTCCACAACCCACGAGCCGCCTCTCGCTCACCGCCCAGGCGCCGGGCACCGGCAGCTTCCCGCTCACCGTTGCGCTCGGCGCGACCGTTTCGATTCGGGTCGACGTCGCCGCGATCGGCCCCGCGCCGCAGACGATCACCCTCGCCGCGATGCCTCTCGACGACCGGGTCGGGGTCCTCATGCCGTCGCGCGCGACTCTGTCAGGAGCCGGACAGTGGACGACGTCGCTGCGGGTGGGTCAGACCGAAGGCGTCTACCAGCTGCTCTTCGTCGCCCAGGACCCGAGCGGCGTGGCGGGGGCCTCCTCGGCGATCGCAACCGTGCGCGTGTCGGCCGACAACCCGGTCCTGATAGCCGGCGGCAGCACCCTCGAGCCTGTCAGTGAAAGCGTGGAGCTGCGCAGCCGCAACCGCTCGTGGCGAAACGCGGTGACGCTGCGCAAGACGACCAACCCGATCTGGCTCAACGACGTCGGTAACGGTCTTCTCAACGATCCGCAGTACCGGGCCGCGGTGGCCGAGGCCGTCGAGCTCGACCGCAAGCGCATCGCGCTCCTCGGGACCTGGCCGGAGCAGGAGACGTTCCAGAGCTACGCCAAGCTCGAGCCGATCATGAGCCGCTACTGGGCGGACGGCGGGATCACCCTGGCGGCCGCCACCGCCAATGAGGCCGGCAACGTCTTCCTCGCGTGGCGCCGGGGCGCCGGAGTGACCGTCACCATGAACGAGAGCGTGGCCCGCAGCCTGGGCATGGGCGCCAAGGTCGTGAAGACCGGCTCGGTCCTCAACGCCGTGGGCGGCGCGATGATCATGCTCGACTTCTGGGCCAACATGGGCAACGCGGAGACCCCGGTGGAGGCGCGCGAGGCCTGGTACAAGGCGGGCTACTCCTCGCTGGATCTCTACCTCTCCAACGTGGTGGCGGCGACCTTCGGCGCCGCGGCGGCGCTGCCGGGCATGTTCACCTCGTACCTGCTGACCAACAGCTACGACACCCTCATCGGCGGACACAAGCAGTGCTGGTTCAAGAAGATGGTCGATGTGGCCGCGGCCGAGGACTTCCTCGGCACCGACCTCGCGGACGTCCGCGCCGTCGACAAGGTGATGGCAGCGATGCGCAGCCCCAAAGGTCTACGGGGCACACTGCTCGACTGGTGGGAGACGGAGGCGTCGACCTGGGCGGGCTGGATGGGCGGCTGCGGCAACTGGGACCTCGCCGAGGCGAGGGGCTACCCGGAGGCATTCGTGGACCGGCTCATGCGCTCCTCAGAGGTGACGGTCAGCGGCACGACGTACCGGCCCTGGGCCTTCTACTACAGCGTGTCCCGCAAGCTCGTCCGGGAGCGGGAGCGGGCCATCGCTCTGGACACCGCCGCGGGCCTGCGCGATCTCGAAGGCGCGTACCTGACACAGCTGCATGACACCCGGTACGAGTGCAGCCTCAGGCTGGAGGCCGGAGCCGGCAGCGGCGTGCCGATCCCCGGCGCCCTCATCGTTCCCCGTGAGTGGGATGCGCAGCACGGCTGGCGCACCGACGGGAGCGGCGCCGCCACCGCGCGCCTCCGTGGCGACGACCTCTCCCCTGCCGGAACCCTGTTGATGAGGGTACAGGTACCGGGCCGCGGTTCCTGGCTGTTCCAGGTGCCCGCGTCCGTGCTGGTGGAGGTGGGCCCGTGAGACGACTTCGTGCGCTCGCGCTGCTGGCGGTCCTGCCTCTCCTGGCTGCCGGGGGAGGGCAGCGCGACGTCAACCGGGACGGACGCATCGACCTCGGTGACGTCAAGGCGCTGGCGCGGATGGTCGCCGGCCTCGACCCCCAGGACCTCGCCTTCGACCAGAACGGCGACCGCGCGCTCACCGTCGAGGACGTCAGCCTGCTCTCCGCCGCGGTGGACCTGACCGCCCCGACCGACACCGGCGCCGCCCCGGAGGCGGTGGCCACGCCGCCGCCGCAGCGCCCGGCTTCGGCGGGGGAGAGCGAGCAGTACCTCGTGGTGCAGCAGGCCGCCGACGGCCGGGTCGTGGTGGTGGTCGGCACCCAGGGCGTGCGCGCCGGGGACCGCATCCTCGGCCTCTACCCCACCCTCGAGGAGGCCGCCGCGGAGCGCACCCGCCTGGCTCGGGACCTGCCCCGTGCCGGCTCCGGCGGAGCCCGTCCCACTCCTGTCCCGCAGCGTGCGCCGCCACAGCCGCCGGCGGCGCCCCTGCCCACTATCGAGGCGCCCTCCACACGCGCCGCAGAGGCCGCTCTGCCGATCCCCGAGCTCGCCGGCACCTCCGAGCTGATCCCGCTGGGACCGGGCCGCGCCCTCGCCGCCAGCGCCGACTGGCGCAAGGCATGGCTCATCGAGGCGCCGCTCGACCAGGACGCCACGGCCACCTTGCGGGCGCGCCCGCTTTCGGTTTTCGCCGGCCTCGACCCTACTCTGTCCCACCCGTGCGCGTACTTCGACTCGGGCGGGCGGGTCGACGCGCTGTTCACCTTCCTTCCGGGCACCGGAGACGCGCGGCTCGTCCAGGGGCTCGCGAGCGGTGGCCGGCTGCGCCCGGTCCGCGTGACCATGGTCCCGACGCTCCAGGGGAAAGGCGGCTTGCTCGTGCTCCCTCGTCGCGGGGACAACGGAGAGACCGTCGGCATCTACCTCTACCACTGGCCGAGCGGAACCGCCCTGTACGCACCCCGTCTCGCCAGCGGCGCCCGGCGCCTGCGGGCGACGCGGCTGTCGGGATATCCGCGCACCCGGGTGGAGCCCATCGTGCTCCCGGCGCTGGGCCGCTCGGCGGAAACGCGCTCGTTCACGGTGCTCGAGCCGTCCGCCGCCGCGGTCTGGACCATCCTCGACGTCAGGTACCACCCGACCCGACCGAGCACTGTGAGCACGGCGGTGGACCTGAGCACGCTGACGCCCCCCGACATCGCGGGCCAGCTGGCCTTGGCCGCTGCTCCTCTACTGGGTGCCGACCACGCCTCCTCCGCCGCCCTCCTGGTGGAGGGCCGGAGCGGCCGCCTGGGCGTGCTCGACGGCCACGACAACCCCGCGACCATTCGGCTGCGGGTCCTCGAAGGCACCCTCGACGGCGTCTTTCCCCCGGCCGATGGCTCGCGCAGGCTCTTCGTTCTCACCCTCGCCCGTCCCGGCCACGCCCTGGTGCTTGAAGGACAGAGCGGCCGCCTGGCCGAGGTCGCCCTGGGCGCCGGCAACACGGTGTCGGTGCGGCCGGTGACGGTGGGCCGCTGACGCTTCAACGTATCTCCTGGTCGCCTTCCGTCGCCTGACAGCGGCAGCCGGGACTGGCTGCATGTGACCACGCCCACAGCCATCGAGCCACTGCCGGTCTTGGCGCAACACCGCGACGCCGGGGCCGGCACCGCTGCACAACTCACGTAATGCGTCAAGGAATCAAGACAACAATTTGATGCTCTGTCTTCATATTGAGCTTCACCCGGCGCTCACCTACACTGATTGGCAGAGCTCGGATGCACGAGAACCCACGACCCGCCCATGGACGCCTCGCCCGCGCACGGTGTCCTTGAAGAGCCCTGGAGGCATCATGAATCCTGTGGCCTCTCGTCATGGTTCCTGGCACACCCGCCTCACCCTGGCCCTGGTCGCTGGCGCGGCCGCCGCCGTCGCCCCCTGCGCGGGCCAGGTGACCCGTCCGGTCGCGGTTCACGAGCCCGCACCGGCGGCTCGCTCGGCCCCGTCCCTGGAGGAGCGAGCCGCCTACCAGCGCCGCATCGAAGAGCTTCGCTATCGCGAGATGGCCACAACCGGCGGGACCACCGCCTTGTCCGACTTCGACAAGGCCGTGCCCAACGCGGCGACCGTGGAGAAGGTCCGCGACCAGCTGCGGCTGGCCCACGCCCTCGAGCGGGTGTGGGGCCACAGGATCAGCCAGACGGACCTCGCCGCAGAGCTGGATCGGGTGCTCACGACCACCAGGGATCCGGCGACCCTGCGCGCACTCTTCGCCGCCCTCGACAACGACCCCGACGCCATCGCCTGCTGCCTGCTCGAGCCGCTGCTCGTCCGCCGGCTCGCACACCGGTTCTACTGGTGGGATCCCATGATCCACGGTGACCTGAAGGCCCGGGCCGAGGCGGAGCTGGCCGCCGCCGATGCCGACGGCACGCCCGGAGGCTTCTCCGGCGAGACCACCGAGACCGAGTGGCGCCGCGGCGACGACAGCGACGGCGGGCGCGTCACCTTCGAGGACGGGGTCCAGATCCGCTACCTTACCCGAGAGCAGTGGCAGCGCCTGCTCGCCCAGCTCGACGCGCGCTGGGCGCGCCCGACGGGCGGTGGTGGTGCCGTTCCGGCGAGTGGGCAGGGCGCCCGAAGCCTGCCTCGGCAGACCCTCAGCCGCCTCATGGAGGAGAAGGAGTACTTCTGGGCCTCCCGGGTCATTGCAGCCGGTGACGACTTCGTGCGTCTGGCGGCCTACACCTGGTGGAAGACGACCTTCAGCGAGTGGTGGGCGGCCGAGCGCCGGGGCTTCCCCGCAACGGTCGAGGCGGGCGACCAGCCGCCCCACCTCGAGGTTCCGCAGGCGTGGACCGCCGGGGTTCGGCGCAACGCCCAGTCGGTCACGGGTTCCTCCGCCCTCGCCGGGGACGCCTGGTACCCCCTCCTCCACCCGGATACCGACGCCCCCTCGCCCAGGGATCAGCATACGGCGGTGTGGGTGGGCTCGCAGATGATCGTGTGGGGCGGCACCAACGGCAGCCAGTACTTCAAGAGCGGCGGTGTGTACGACCCCGCCACCAACAGCTGGAGTGCGACCCCAACCACCGGCGACTGCCCCTCGGCACGGATCGGGCACGGCGCCGTCGCCGTTGGCGGGAAGATGTACGTCTGGGGAGGTTGGAACGGCACCGACCGCTACAACACGGGAGCCACGTTCAATCCCGCAGGCCCCTCGTGGAGTGCACTGCCGGTGGACGCCGACACGCCCACGCCCCGCTACGGTCACGTCATGGTCGGGGTCGAAGGCGAGTTCTACGTGTGGGGCGGGATGACCTCCATCGGCGTGACCTCCAGCGGGGCGGGATACCTGGTATCCGCCCATGACTGGGTGCCCACGCCGACCGACGGGGATACTCCGGCCGCGCGGTACCAGGCCTCGGAGGTCGCAGATCCCGACAGCTGGTTCGCGTTCCTGGTGTGGGGCGGGTCCGGGGCCGGATACTTCGGCGACGGGGGCAGCTACGAGGCCGGGTATATAGATGCCTGGGATTCGGTGCCCGCCGATGCGAGCTCCCCGAGCCCACGGTTCGGGCACACCGCGGTGCTCTGCAGCGGGAGCTGCTGCCCCTACCGGGACATGATCATCTGGGGCGGCTACGCGCCCGGCGACACCCCCTCGTACTCGAGCACCGGGGGGCTGTATCCCACCCTCTCCGCCGGCGGCTCGTGGACAGCGACTCCCACCGGTGCAGGAGTGCCGGCCGGGCGCAGTCACCACACGGCGGTGATCGACAACGCCAGGAACCGGATGATCGTCTGGGGTGGGACCACGGCCTCGGGCACAACCAAGACCGGCGGCCAGCTCAACCTCTGTACGTCGACCTGGGAGCCCACCGGAACCACCGACCCGGACACGCCCAGCAAGCGCACCGCTCACACCGCCTTGTGGAACGGCGCCGCGATGTTCGTCTGGGGCGGCTCCAACGGCGCCACCTTCTACGACGACGGGGCGCTCTACAGCTACTGCTGGAGTGCCCCGTCGGGGGACTCAACCGTCACCGTCGTGGACGAGGACGCCTGTGCCGCCAGCGGCATCAGAATCTCCTGGACCGACGACGGGGTCAGATGGGGCGGCTACGAGATCTACACCAGCGTCGACATCCTCAGGGACGGCAGCCCGGTGGCCACCGGCCTGGAACCCTCATCGGGCAGCTACCTCGACACCACCGCCACCGCGGGCGTCACCTACTCCTACCAGGTGCAGTTCAGGAACACCTGCGGCCTCACCATGGCCACCGCCGGGCAGGATGCCGTGGACCAGACCAGCGTTGCCCCCACCGTGACGGCCGAGACCACCGTGACGGACGCTGACGGCTGCACCGCCAGCTCCGGCCTCGACGTGTCCTGGCCCCAGGATCCCGGCGGCGGCTGGGGCGACAACGGCTCCGGTAACCGGAGGTACCGGGTGTGGCGGTGGGATAACTTCACCGCCAGTTGGAGCGCTCTGGGAAGTCAAATTGCCTACGGCACCACCAGCTACCACGACGGCGGCGCGTCCTCCGGCCTCCAGTACAACTACAAGGTCCGCTACATCAACGGGTGTGGTGACAGCGCGGAGACCGCACCCAGCGGGCTCACCATCGACGGATACGGCACCCAACCCGGCGGCACCGGCACGGCGGTCGCGGCGGATGCTGCCTTCTGCAGCCACTCGGGGAACCGGGTGACCTGGGCCGCCGACCCGGGCAGCTGGGGCGACAACGACGAGGGCGAGCGGTTCTACCGGGTGCAGCGCAGCACCGACGGGGAGACCTTCAATCCCATCGGCAGCAACATCGCGTACCCCGCAACCACCTGGGTCGACGCCGGTGCGAACCCCGATCAGACCTACTACTACCGCGTGCGGTACAAGAACGGCTGCGACCTGTACGGCGACTCCGGCAGCGACACGGCCACCGACGCGGCGGGCGGCGTCGCACCCACCATCACGGTGAACAGCGACGCCAACGACGGCGACCGCTGCGTCGATGCCGGCATCCTCGTCACCTGGGGGCAGGACCCCGACACGTGGGGCGACGGCGACGAGGGGACGCGCACCTACGACGTGCTGCGCGACGGCTCGCCGCTGTCCGCCGCGACCGGGCTGACCTACGGCACCACCAGCTTCACCGACACCACCGGCGCCAACGGGACCTCCTACCTCTACCAGGTGCGGTACACCAACGGCTGCGCCATCGCGGCCGCAACCCCGGGCGATACCGGCAACGACCGGCCCACCGCGCCCCAGCTTCCCGCCGGCAACAGCACCGCGACCGACGTCGACGACTTCGACCTCACTGGCGTCCACGTGACCTGGGACTCCGACCCCGATGGCACCTGGGGGGACGGCAGCGGCATGGCGTCGCACACCTACGAGGTGCTGCGGGACGGAACCCCGCTGCAGTCGGACATCGCCTACGGGACAACCGAACTCACCGACACAACCGGGGAACCCGGCGTCGAGTACCTGTACACCGTGCGTTACTGGAACTGCGGCGGCCTCTACGCGGAGACGGCGGGCGCGACGGCCGCCGACAACGGCGTCGCGGCGGGCATCTTCATCGACGGGTTCGAGCAGGGAGACATGTCAGGCTGGTCGAGCGCGTCGCAGTAGCCGGTAGCCGAGCGGCGCCCCGACACGAGCCCGGGCGACGCCCAGGACGCCGCCTCCGGCGCCGGGGCTGGCGGCCGGCGAGGCCGGCTTCATTGCTGGTCACGCTGCCGGGACCCATAATCTTCATCGAACGGTCGTGACATCGGGATGGCGCGCTTGTGAGAGGAGGCCGCGATGAGATCCTCGAGTGCTCGGCGAGGCCCGCTGCGGTGCCAGGGCCGACACTTTTGACACTTCCGAGGCTTACGGGCCGCTCGTCGACTCGGCGAGCGCTTGGTCAAGCGCCTCGTAGTCCTTGGAGAACGTCGGGTCAGTCGTTCTCCGCTCGGCTCCCCATCGCACCCATCGCGAGACCACGTCGGCACGCCTGCCCAACTCCCCGCTCAGCTCCCTCGGGCTCTGGTGCCATCGCTCCACCGCGACGGCTGCCAGGAGCATTCTCGCCCTGGTCACATCGCGTCGATACGTCTGCCCTGAGATCAGCTCGACGTCGAAACCGAGCAGACGGCAGGTCGCTGCCAGAAACTCGGCCGCGCTCATCCAACGCCTCGGCCTCCCGGTGCTGAGCCCCCTCTCATCGACCCAGGCCCGAGGGGCCTTTCGCCGCAGTGGCCGATCCGGCTCGGGGCCCCACCATGGCAGGGACCCAGGGAGCTTGTCCCACCATCCCTCGCTCAAAGCGGCTCCAAGCGCTTGTCGGTAGTTGCGGCGGGCCGTCCGCAGGGTGTCGCCGTAGATCCCCAGCGTCACCTCGGGGTCGACCAGGGCTCCGGAGATCGACCTCAAAAGCTCCCGATGCCCGGAGTACGGGTACCTGGCCGGATCATCGACCAGCTTCGCACTCACCGGATTCAAGTGGATGTAGGCGACCACGCGCCGCAGGTACGTCTCGTCCTCGATGAGCCGGGCCTTGTACCTGCTCTGCCATCGTGGCCCGCTCGACATCGTGCGGCGGTTGTAGGCTTGCCCGAACCGCGCCTGGACGGAGCCGACGGTCCGGGAGAGCGGAACCGGCCCGGTCCGCACGGCGAGGTGATAGTGATTGGACATCACGCACCACGCGAACACGGTCAGCCCGTCCCTTGCCTTGACCTTCCGCCAGAGGCTGAGGAACCTCTCCGCGTTGTCGGCCTCCGAAAAGATCTCGGCACCTCGGGCGAACCTGTTGTAGACGTGATAGATCCCGCCTTCGATGAAGACCCTCGGGCGGCGTGGCACGACAAAGCCCCCTTAGCGACTGCCCCAAGAATCTACCAGAAAAGTGCTCAAAGTGTCGGCCCTGGCACCTATCTTGCCGGTCTTCGCCGCGAAGACGGTCGCCGAGCGGCCGCTGTGGTTGAAGGTGTAGACCTCCTGGCGGCCCGGGACGTAGACGATGGCGTCGGGGTTTTCGCCGGTGTGAACGACGCCCACGGTCACCAGAGTTTTGAGGTCGACGATGCTCGAGGTGGAGGTCCGGCCGTTGCTCGTGAACCCCAGGCCTAGCTCCGGGGCCACGACGAGGCCGTGGACGCCCTGGGTGTCGGCGATCTCACCCACCATCGTGTCGGTCCGGGTGTCGACGACGACGACCTTGCTGGCGTGCGAGACGTAGAGCCGGTGCGCTGCCGAGTCGACCGACAGGTAGTCCCACCAGCCGTCACCGCCCACCGGGATCGTCGCGACCACGTGGTAGCGGCCCGCCGCCGCCACGGCCGTGCCCACGCTGGTGACGAGGAGGACGCCGATCACGGCGAGCCTCCGCAGCAGGGGGCCTGCGCCGTTGGCCGTGCACCGGGAACCATGGCTCCGGTATGGCTGCGGATGAGCTGGGTGCGGCATGAGACCTCCTTTGCGCCGAGCCGTCTTCCACCGGCATCTTGGCGCCGCGCACCAACATGAGCGCTGCGATCTTCGCCTGGAGTACACTCGCTGCGACGAAGCGGCACAAATGAATGGACGTCACGACGCCGAGGCCACGACGAGGTGCGAGCGCGGTGGCGCTCCTTCCGGCTGCTGCTCGGCTGAGGCGGGCCACGGCGCCCGCAGGGAGGGATGACCATGCGATGGCGGGACCGCCGGCAGAGTACCAACATCGAGGATCGACGGGGGCAGCGGTTGAGCACCGGCGCCCGGGTCGGCGGGCTCGGCGGCCTCGGACTGCTGGCCGTGGTGGTCACGGCGATGCTCCTCGGGGTCGATCCGGCCGAGATCCTGCAGAACCTGCCGACCTCCAACCTTCCTCCCTCCGCCGATGTCGGCTCGGCGCCGGCCCCGGGTCCTCCCAGCGACGAGCAGACCCGCTTCATGTCGGTGGTCCTCGCAGACACCGAGGACGTGTGGAACGCGCAGTTCACCGCTTCGGGCCGCCGCTACGAGGAGCCGGTGCTGGTGCTCTTCACCGACCGGGTGCAATCCGCCTGCGGCATTGCTTCGTCCGCCACCGGCCCGTTCTACTGCCCCGGCGATCACAGGCTGTACGTCGACCTCACCTTCTTCGACGAGCTCCGCACCCGTTTCCGCGCCCCTGGGGACTTTGCCCAGGCCTACGTCCTCGCCCACGAGGTGGGCCACCACGTGCAGAACCAGTTGGGCATTCTCGACCGGGTGCATCGCCTCCAGCGCGGCTTGAACCGGGAGGAGGCGAACCGGCTCTCGGTGCGAGTCGAGCTGCAGGCCGACTGCCTCGCCGGGTTCTGGGCCCACTACGCCCAGCGCACCAAGCACATCTTGGATCCCGGTGACATCGAGGAGGCCCTCAACGCCGCCAGCGCGGTGGGTGACGACCGCCTCCAACGTCAGGCGCGCGGTACGGTGGTGCCCGACTCCTTCACCCACGGCACCTCGGCGCAGCGGTCGAGCTGGTTCCGGCGCGGCTTCGAGACCGGCGACATCGCCGCCTGCGACACCTTCAGCGCCGACTGAAGGAAGCCCTGCGGAATGCAGCACGTGGCAGCTCAGCCGGCCCCGCTCGCGGTCACGGCCTCGGTCTCCATCGCGGCCCCGGTCGCGGTCCCGGCCACCGCCCCGGCCCCGGCCCCGGCCACCGCCCCGGTCGCCGCCCCGGTCGCGGTCCCGGCCACCGCCCCGGTCGCCGCCCCGGTCGCGGCCCCGGCCCCGGCCCCGGCCGTCGTCCCGGCCCCGGCCGTCGTCCCGGCCCCGGCCCTCCCCCGTCATCCTGAGCGGAGCAGTCGCCGGAAGGCGACGGCGGAGTCGAAGGATCCCCTCCATCGAGGCCGGCGCAACCCAGCAACCTGGCCGCCCTACCGCCCCTGCCACCCCATCCCCCGCCCGGACGTCTGCCTTTTCGAGGCCGAGGGCGCCGCCGCCTTCCAAACAGCGGCACGTCTCGATCAGCGGATCGTCACCACCACCTTGCCCCTGGCGTGTCCGTTCTCGAGATAGCGGATCGCGTCGGCGGCCTCCTCGAGCGGGTACGAGCGGTCGATGACGGGCTTCACCTGCCCGCTCGCCATCAGCTCCGCGAGCACGCCGAGGTCCTTCCCGTTGAGCGACGCGATGAACGACACGAACCGCTGGCTCACGAAGGGCGACACGGCCCTCACCGCGAGGAAGCCGACCAGCATCTCCATGACGCCGCCGGAGCCGCCGACCCCGACGTGAACTCCCCTCGGGTTCATGACCCGTCGGTAGTCGGACAACGAATGGTCCCCGATGCAGTCGAGGATCACGTCGTACCGGTCCTCGCCCTTGGCGAAATCCTCCCGCGTGTAGTCGACCACCCGCTCGGCGCCGATGGCGGCGACCATCTCCACGTTCCGCGTGCTGCACACGCCGGTCACCACGGCGCCGAGGGCCTTGGCGATCTGCACCGCGAAGGTGCCGACGCCCCCCGACGCACCGATGACGAGCACCCTCTGCCCCGGCTCGAGCCCCGCCTTGTCGCGCAGGGCCTGCAGTGCCGTGAGCGCGGCCACTGGAGCAGCTGCCGCCTGCTCGAAGGTGAGGCTCGCGGGCTTGCCCACGAGACGGTCCTCCCGCGCCGGAGCGTACTCGGCGACCGCGCCGCGGGCCGCGCCGAACACCTCGTCGCCCGGCCGGAACCGGGTGACCCGTGAGCCGACCGACTCGACCACCCCCGCGAGGTCGACGCCGAGCCGGCCGCGCCGCGGCCGGAGGAGCCCGCTCATGACGCGGACGACCACCGGCGAGCCGCGCATGAAGTGCCAGTCGAGGGGGTTGACGGACGCCGCGTGCACCCGGACCACGACCTCCTCGGGCCCCGGCTCGGGTCGCGCGACCTCCACGAGCTCGAGCACGTCGGGAGGACCGTACCGCCGGTAGATGACCGCCCGCATCATCGTTTCAACGAAGACTATGCCATGACCGCCGCCATGCCAAGCACATCTCCAAGGGGCCACTCTTGTGGAAGACGGTCGCTTCCGTCAGCGCGAGATCCAAAGGCGGATCGGCGGGGGTAGGGCGCCGCCCCTCGGGCACCTCAGGCTCAGGGGCTCCGCCCCTCCCCCTGAGCTGCTCGACTGAGCGTCATGGGACCACCACCTCCGGCCACGCGACACTCCCGGAGCCGGTGCGGGAACTGGGTGTCACACAAATAGGGAAAGTGAATGTCCCTTGACAATCTAGGCTCGTCAAACGCGAGCTTTCCTCGCGCGACGCGGCAGTGCACGCGGTAGATCGCTCCAATCACGAATAGGCGGGCCTTCCTCGGCATGAGGCCTCTCCCATACGCGGACAAGACACCTCACTCTGCCTGCCACCCTCTGCGATGCAACATTGTTGTACGTGGCCACCTGGCGTAGATATTTCCTTGGGAAATAGGCTTTCCTGTCGGAGTGATACGCGGGCCCACTAAAGGGTCACATCCGAAACTTACATAGACCGATAATTACGAACTATTCGCAATATCGTAAATCTTTACTTTCTCATGACACAATGGGCTTGACTACGCTGCAGATGAAAAGGTAAGCATGTTATCAATATTGAAGCTTCAATGTTAGGAATTTCTCTTGTTCCTTGTCGGTCAAATCAGGTTTTCGCTAACACCGTAGAATAGGAGGAACATGTGCGATCGCTTATAAGTGCCATAACGTTCCTGTGTGTGTTGTCCTGTCTTCTGGCCCCAATGAGCGCAGGCGCCGTTGATAGTGGATCAGCACTGCGCGGCGTTCCACCTGTTAGACGTACACATCCTTCAGAGGTGACACAAGAAGAAACGTTTAGATTGGCGCAACGCCTCGCAAGTGGTGGTGCCGCGGATCGAATGGACGCGCGTGTCCTCACCTCTCTACGAAGGGCCATCATAGAACGTGGATCACCCGAATTAGTTGAGTTCGTTGAAGCCGTCAGTGATCTCCACCGTCGTGGAGATGATGGCTCTATGATGGCAACGATGATTGCGATCGAAAGAACAACGGATCAAGTCGAGTTAGTTCGCTACGAAAATGAACTGCGGCAAATCATCCGAGACTCCTTTAGAAGTTCTGAGAGCATTGCGAGAGGAACCACTCCACTCTCGTCAACGTTGGACGCTGATGCCCACACGGAAGTGGTTCCCGTCGTAATAGCTGTCGTCATAAGTGCTGGAGCCTGCAGCTTTGGTGCTGCTGCTTGCGGAAACGATGCCGGGGCGCAGCTTGAGGGGTGCCTGGGTGGAAACTACTGCCCACCTGGCAAGTCCTCCAATTCCGGATGCTGTCAGCGCTACTTCGAAGATGATATGCTAAATTGCTACGTCACGTGTGGTACGAATAGACCTGACCGCGATGAACTGAACTGCTGTAGCTAGAAGTACGGCGCTCTCCTTTATAGGAAGGGCAGAAAACGTGAGCTGAACGAGGTCCGACTCTTGGTGCCAGCCGAAATCAATGGTCGAGGTAACTCTAGTTCGGCGCTTCGAAGGTGCGGAGTAGAGCAAGGTGTCGGCTCTTGGCAATGTCTTGGGCTGCACATTGTTCGGGGAGGAGTCGATGAGACAGGATCATCTTGAATTGATGATGAAGGGTTGGGCGCTGTGGATCTGGTCTTATCTGATCATCGGAGGCATCACATCAATTGCTGGAGGTACGAGCTTCCTAGCTGAGGCGGTGGACCTCGATATCCCAACGTGGGTCAAGCTGACCTTTCTGAATCTGCCCCTTCAAATAGGGCTCGTGATCGCTGCGTCGATCTTGATTGGGCGGAGTCGAGGGCGACGACCAACTGGGCTCACACTGGGCATTTCCATCGTTGTTTCGATCCTAATAATTGGGAATCTCCTCGTGGCATTGGTATCACTTGTAGCTTAATCGGCTGACGCCGGACCGGTGCTGGGCCCAGCAACCTCTTTCGGCGATGCTCGTCAGACACGAGGGGCGCCGTCGCCGGCGTTGCTGCAGAGCAGCAATGCCGCGGGCGGCGCCCCTGCTCCCCACAGTGTGAGCGGCGGCACCGCCCGAGATCCCAACCCGACCGCCCCGCACCGGACCCGGCCTACGGCCCCAGCATCTGCCTCACCGCCGCGGATGCATCAACCGCCACGTCATCGCTCGTACCCGGTCCAGCAGCTCCATCGCCTGGGCAGCCTGCTCACGATCCACGAACCCGCCAGCGGCCAGCGCCTCGAGCGCACTTCCGGCCTCCTTGGCCGATCCGTACGCGATGCGCCAATGCTGCAAGCGATCACGCCCGAACCGCCCATGCCCTTCGGCCAGGTTCAATGCAACGCTGCACGCCGCCCGGCCGGCCTGATCGGCGAGGAACTTGAGCCCCGGCGGCACGCCGCCGGTGAGCTGCAGAACGCTTCCTGCCGCCTCGACGGCGAGGGTGTGGGCCTCGAGCCCGGGCTTCGGAGTAGCGAGCATCTCGTGCATGGTCACCTCCAGGTCGTTCATGACCCTCCCACGAGCCGGCGGAGCGGCCGCTGTCACAGGGCGCAGCCGGCCCGAAGGGCCGGTCGCGAAGCGACCCTTGACAGCGGCCGTCTCCGCCGGCTATCGCGGACAGAATGAACGACCTGGAGGCGACCATGCCGGAGAGCGCCCAGGGCAAAGCTCCGGTGTCGGAGGCTCCGCGGCCGGTCCTGGCCGCCGCCCCGGCCCCTGCCCCCGACGCGGCCCCGGCCCCGGACGCCGCCCCGGCCCCGGACGCCGCCCCGGCCCCGGCCCCGGCCAACGGCCCCGGTCGCGGCCAACGGCCCCGGTCCCGGCCCCGGCCCCGTCTACACTCCCCCCCATGACAACCAGCTCCCTCATCGCCGGCGCCGACATCACCCACGGCCGCTGGGCCGTCACCCTCCTGACGAACCGCCGCTTCACCACCGCCCTCCGCGTCGACCACCTCGCCGACGTCCTCTTCCGTCATCCGACCCTGTCAGGTGCCAGCCTTCGAGCTACGTCATTGCCGACTCGGATGCCCGGCCCATCGGTCCGCAGGCTCGCCCTCCGCCCGACCTCACCAATGCCACGATGCGAGCGGTGGCACCTCTCAATGCCGCAATGCCGAGGGTGAGGGTGGCACCGCCTTGCCAGCGGGCTCCGCCGACACTAGATTGATTTCTCAGCGGTATTCGCTGTAGCGAGAGAATGGAACGGCTCGTCGGGCGTCGACTCGGCCGTTATGAGGTCGTTGCCTTCCTCGGCGCGGGAGGGATGGGGAGCGTCTACCGCGGGCGCGACCTCGAGCTCGATCGCGAGGTGGCGATCAAGGTCGTCGCCGAGAGCTTCCGCGATGACCCCGAGCGGCTCCACAGGTTCGACCGCGAGATCCGGGCGGTGGCCCGGCTGTCCCACCCCAACGTCGTCGAGATCCACGACTTCGGCACCTGCGACGGGATCAGCTTTGCCGTCATGGAGCTCCTCAAGGGGCAGACGCTGCGGGAGCGCCTGCGAGGCAGGCCCATCCCCCTCCCCGTCGCCCTCGAGATCGGCGCGGCCATCGCCAACGGCCTCGGGGCTGCCCACCACGAGGGCATTCTCCACCGCGATGTGAAGCCCGAAAACGTCTTCATCGCCCGCGACGGCGCCATCAAGCTGCTCGACTTCGGGCTCGCCCGACAGGTCGGCCGCCACGACCCGGACGCCGAGACCGCATCCGTCGCCTCCGACCTCACCTCAAGCGGCAAGGTCGTCGGCACCACCGCCTACATGTCGCCGGAGCAGCTGCGCGGCCAGTCACTCGACCAGCGCAGCGACGTCTTCTCGCTCGGCTGCGTGCTGTACGAGATGCTGACCGGCGAGCACCCGTTCCGGCGCGGGACCACGGCCGATACGGTGTCCGCGATCCTCGGCGCCGAGCCGCCGCCGCTGGCCGAGTGCCGCCCCGACCTGCCGCCGGCTCTCGACCTCGTCATCACCCGCTGTCTGGCCAAGCACCCGGACGAGCGGTTCGAGTCAGCCCGCGACGTGGCCTTCGCGCTCACCGCGTTCTCCGAGAGCGACGTGGATCATCGCGTGGCAGCCGAGAAGAGCGTCACGCTCCCGCGGCGCGCACTGCAATGGACCGCCGCCGCGATTCTCGTCGTGGCTGCGGCCGCAGGGGGCCTGCTCTGGACCGCTCGAAACCGCCCGCTGCCGTTCCCCGCTGACAAACGCGTGGCGGTGATCCCGTTCACGGCGGATGACGATGACGCACGTCTCGAGCAGATGGCAGCCGGCTTGACCGAGCTGGTGGGTGAGGACCTGGCGTTGGTGGACCAGCAGACGCCTCATCCCCTGTGGGTCGTCCCGCCGAGTGATGCCCGCTTCCTCGGTGCAAAGACCGCGGACGCGATGCACCGCACCTTCAACGCCAACGTCGTCCTTTCGGGCAGGCTCGCGCGCGCAGCGTCGCGCCTGCGTCTGACGTTGACGGCAGAGGACCCCCGCTCCGGGAGGCGGATGCGCGAGGTCACGATCGAGGGCGATCTCGGCAACGTGTCCCTGTTTCAAACGGAGCCGCTGGTGCGCGCCGCCGAGATGCTCGATCTCGAAGCAGTGGGTGCTCTGCGCGACCGGCTCACGCGGGAGGCGACCAGCGTCGCGCGCGCGTTCGACAGCTACGTGCGAGCGGTCGGCATTCTCGCCAACCCCGATGGCGAGGCTTCGGCCGACGCAGCGATCGAGCTCCTCCAGCAGGCGGTCGACAGCGATCCCGCATTCCCCCCGGCCCACGAGGCCCTCGGCCGCGCCTTCGCAATGAAGTACCGGGCGTCCCGTGAGCCCGAGTGGCTGGAGAAGGGCCAGGAGCAGCTCCGCCTCGCCCTGGACGCTCGGCCGTCCGCATCGACCTACGTCGCCATCTCCCAGCTCCACAGCATCGAAGCCGACTACTCGCAGGCGGCCCGGGCTCTCCAACGAGGGCTCGAGCTCGCCCCCGAGAGCGGCCTGATCCACTTCCTGCTCGGCCGTGCCTATCAGTCGATGGGGCGCCTCGACGAGGCGGAGCGGGCCTTCCAACGGTCGTCCAACCTCCGCCCGGGCTACTGGCCGGGGCCAAATCGACTGGGCGGGCTCTGCTTTTCCCAGGGGCGGTTCGACGCCGCCGCCAACGCCTGGCGGCAGGTGAAGGAGCAGGCTCCGCTGTTCAAGCAGGGCTACAACAACCTCGGGAGCGCATCCCTGCAGTCGGGGCGCGTGGCTCAGGCGCGCGCTCTGTTCGAGCGGTCGATCGAGGTCGATCCTGACGGCAACTACATCGCGTTCTCCAACCTCGGGACCATTTACGACCAGGAGGCGCGCTTCGCCGACGCCGCCAGGATGTTCGAGAAGGCCCTCACCATCAACGACGGCTCGTACCAGGTCTGGGGCAACCTCGCCTACGCCCTCACCTTCGGCTCGGAGCCCGAACAAGCGTGGGCCCGTTTCGAGCGGGCCATCGAGCTCGCCGAGGCCCAGCGCACGAGCCAGCCCACCGACGCGCGGCTCCTGAGCCGGCTCGCGGACTACTACGTGATGGTCGACCGTCGCGAGGAGGCGCACGCGATGCTGGAGGAGACCATCCGGCTCGACCCCCGGGATCCTACCGTTCACGCGAACATCGGCGAGACGTTCGAGGACCTCGGCGACCGCGACCGCGCGCTGGAGTGGATCGGCCGCGCTCTCGAGGGCGGCATTCTCCCGCAGTACTTCGAGAAGCGGCCGATGCTCCGAGAGCTCTCGGCTGACCCGCGGTACCGCCAGCTTCTCGAGCGCCGCGCGGCTGCGACGGCGGAGTCGGAGCCGTCGGCGTGAGGAGCGATCATCACTTCGAGGACCGAAGGGAGGACATCATGATCCGGCCAGTCCCTCGTCGCAAGCCTGTCCATCGAAACCTCGTGATGCTGATCGGCGCATGCCTGGCCGTCGGCGCGCTCAGTGGCTGCTGCACGGCCCGTTGCTGCAAGTCCAGCAAGTGTGCCGACGTGACCCGCTGCGCGGCCGCCGGGGAGCGCACCCTGGTGCTGGTGAAGAGCAGGATCGACGGTTGCCCGGACTACTGGATGAAGGAGATGGCGGTGATGGGGGGCGACGTCGTGAACGTCGTCAACTGCTCGGGACAGCGGGCGACGGTGACGTTCACTCCCGCTGACTTCTTCGTGGAGGGAGGGAAGTTCGACATCGACAACAACCATACGCTGAGGCTGACGGTTTCCGCCGGCGTGGAGCTTCACGACGTGATGAGCATGATCGTCGAGGCGACAGGATGTAGCCACGGCGGCGGCCAGCTCATCGTGGGTGACGGCCCCTGACGGAACGCCGGTCGTCGAGGGGCTTCTCCAGCCGTACGCTCGAGCGAGGTGACAGCATGTCAATCCGCCGATCGGCCCGGTCGCGCCTCCTCACCAACTCGATCCTCGTGGCCGCCTTCGTGGTGCTCGCGTCCGGCGCCGACACCTGCAGATATCAGGAGCTCGCCGACGCCCTCCTGAGGTCGCTGCCGACCCCGGCATGGGGAGGCATCGAGCCCAAGCAGAGCCCCGGTCTGCGCATCCACGTCTACCCGGAGTGGCCCAAAGTCCTGGCGGAAGGGACGGTGGTCGAGCCCTACGAGCCCGTCGGCGGCCCGGGCAGGAAGCTCAGGTGCGGGAGCAGCAAAGGCTGTCTGCTGGTGTTCATCGACACCGACCACCTGGCGCACTTCTCGCACAAGGTGGTGATCGCACTCTGGGAGATCGGCTTGAATCGTTTTCACGAGCCCGTCATCGCGGGCTGGTGGCCGCTGGTGGACGGGACCCCGGTCTTCAACACCGTCGAAGACCGCGAGAAGTTCTTCCTCCCCCGAATGGTCAAGCCGGTCACGATCGAAAACCCTCGCTTCCTCTGGGGGCGCGCCGACTGGCATATGTCCCCGATGACCGAGCCCATGCCCGCGGCCACGCCGACGCCGGCGCCGCCGAGCGGACCGGGCTCGCTACCGCCGCCTTTCCCCGCGCCATCGCCGCCAGGCGATCAGCCTGCAGACGCGGCCTCCTCGTGTTCGGTCTGGGCCGTGCTGGTGAACGGCTATGCCAACAAGGCCGACACCTTCGACGAGGACACCGAGGGGATGTACGCCGTCCTGCTCGGGCTCGGCGTGCCCGAGGACCACATCTACTATCTCAGCCCGCATCACGGTGCACAGCCGTGCCAGACAAAGCCTATCGGCGCGAAGTGTCCGATCCCCCACTCCGAGGACGTCTGCCCGACTCCTCCTCCTGGTGGACCGTGTCAGACTTCCAAGCCTGATGACCTCGAGCAGCGCACCTCGCTGTGCAACCTCAGGAGGGTCCTCACCGAGCATCTGCCGAGCAGGATGGGCGACAGCTGCGACGAGCTCCTCCTCTTCATGAGCTCGCACGGTGAGAAGGACCTCCTGCACCTCGACCAGGACCTGGTCTGCGCGGCCGACCTGAAGAAGTGGCTGGAGAAGATCAACTGCGAGCGGGTGACGGTGGTGATCGAGGCTTGCCAGAGCGGCAGCTTCATCAATGACCTGCAAGGCCCCGACAGAGCCATCTTCACGTCGACGGACGCGGGAGGGAAGTCGTACCAGGACGTCGACGCCACCGCCCCGATGGGAGTGTTCACCGGCGTATGGACCCCCGATCCCAACCCGGGAGACAGCGGCAGCGAGACGATCTGGGGCTACATCGAGGCGTTCGGCACCGCGTCGAGCGCCTCCCCCGCGTTTCAGGGCATCTCGTTACCCGAGGCCGTGGGCTACGCCAAAGCAAACGACGTCATGAGGATCAACGGGCTCAACGATCCGCAGCCCGACCCTGATCCGCTGCCCGATTTCATCCCGCACTCGTGCTTCGACGACTCGGGCACGCCGGACCTCGCGATCGAGTTCAGCGCGGGGTCGCAGCAGGGGCAGACGATCTCTGCCGCCACCGCCGGACCGTCGCTCGCGTACAGGTGCGAGACGAACACGATCTTCTTGCAGGTCACCAACCTCGCGTCAGCGCCCCAGCCCGGTGCTCTCGCGGCGGCGACGGTGAAGCTCTACTGGGCGCCCGGGCCGCAGGCCGACTGGCCCTCGGACTTCTTCGACCACCAGGCCGGCACGTACTTCGACCACCAGATCGGCGACACGGTGCTGGTCACCCACCTCGGACCCGGCGAGAGCCAGAGTCTCGAGCTGGACTGGGAGGTGGCAAAGAGCTTCAAGGCGGGAGACGAGATCGTGCTGGTGGCGGCGGTCGACTCGCCGCAGGATCCTTTTCCGCTCGCCTCCGGCAAGGTCGACGACGTCGTCGCGACCACCAACAATGCGACGACCACGAAGCTCAGCATCGTGGACCGGCCGAACACCATGGGGTGTCCTGCCGGATGTGTGTCGCTCCGATGAGGCTGCCACACATCACTGTCCGACATTCAGGCTTGGGGCGAAGGCCGCACAACCAGGCGCCGGATTTGGTCGTGGTACGCGCTGTCTTCGCGCTGCGATGCCCGCCATCACAAGCCACCGCGTCACCGTGCCGCGGACATCCGAAGCGACCGACCGAGGAGAGAGCCACCCTCTCGGTCCGGGTCAGGGAAGAATGAGAAAGTGATCCGCGGCACCCAGAGTGCAGCTCAGCGTGGCCGCCAGCAGCTACACGCAGATCGATCGCTTCTTCGCAGCCACTCAGGCGACCGGCGTGAGCCGAGGCTTCGCGGTGGTGGAGGTCGACACCCCCGGTTGCACCGTCTGGGCCTATGGCTCCGTCGTCAACGGCCAGGCCGGTGACGCCACGACATCGCCGCTGTCTCGCTATCCCGTCAGGTAGAGGAGGCGCCAGGCTTCGGTTCCGACATCATCCGCCGGCCGTCAGTAATCGGAGAAGGACTCCGCCGTCCACAGTCCCAGCCCAACCCTGGCACCCTTCAGCTATGCCGTCGCCGGCAGGCGACGGCGCAGCCGAAGGGTCCCCCCGGCGACGCCGACACCCCCGGCAGCCCACCCTCCCCTGTTCGAGCGCCGGCCCCAATCAGAACGTCATGACAGCCCAGCGCCCACACCGACACTTCACCGCTGAGACGGACAGCGCATCGCCCTCATCGACATCGGTTCAATCGTCGACCCTGTTAGAAATGAATTCCTGAGCCATTTCAGAGTTCGTACCGAGGCCCTCCGAGGACGAGCGCGAGCATCGACGTGACCGCCTCGGCCGCCGGCCTGCTCAACGCCTGGATCGACTTCAACGCCGACGGCGACTGGGACGACGCCGGCGAGCAGGTGTTCACCGACGAGCCCCTGAGCGCAGGCGTCAACAGCCTGGTGGTGCCGGTCCCCCTCGACGTCGCACCGGCAGCGACCTATGCCCGGTTCCGTCTCGACTCCGGCGGCGGCCTCACCCCCGCCGGCCTGGCCGACGACGGCGAGGTGGAGGACTACTCGGTGACCCTCGACGGCTCGCCCGAGCTCTCGCTGTCGATCGCCGATTCCCCCGACCCGGCGGAAGCGGATGGCCCGCTCGGCTACCAGCTGACCGTCACCAACGACGGCACCGTCGCCGCCACCGGGGTCACCCTCG
The DNA here is from genome assembly GCA_963844845.1 of uncultured Acidobacteriota bacterium. Lineage (GTDB taxonomy): Bacteria > Acidobacteriota > Thermoanaerobaculia > Thermoanaerobaculales > Sulfomarinibacteraceae > CAWJPW01. Next base: position 31,563 of record CAWJPW010000003.1, on the reverse strand, counting down.
TGACCACCCTGCCGGCCGAGGTGGCGTTCGTGAGCGCGAACCCCGGGGCGCCCACCTGCACCGAGGCCGGAGGCGTCGTGACCTGCGACCTCGGCACCCTGTCCGTCGGCGCCTCGACCCAGGTCGAGATTGAGACGACCATCGATCCCGGTGTCACCGGCACGATCACCAGCACCGCCCTGGTCACCCTCGACCAGAGCGACCCGGTCCCCGCCGACAACGTCGACAGCGAGGGCACCAGGGTATTCCTCGACCTCACCATCTTCCGCGACGACTTCGAAACGGGAGACCCCTGGCGTTGGAGCACCTGGAGCAGCTGAGGGGCCTTGGCGCGGGCGCCGGCCCGTCGGAGGTGACCTGCTCCGGCCGCGGTCCCGGCCGCGGCCCTGGTCGCGGCCCCCGTCTCGGCCCCGGTCCCCGTCCCGGACGCGGCCCCGGTCGCGGTCCCGGATCGCTGCCGCCCGCAGCATCACGGCCTTGCTGCGATGCCGACAATGGCTCCCGTGCCGATCATGCCGATGGTGGTACCCATGCTCGCCGCAGCTTCAGCCCGGCTCAGCGTCGGCGGGGCAGGAGGACGAGCAGCTCGCCGTGGTTCTTGGTGCGGCCGGCGACGGCGCCGGCCGTCGGGCCGAGGCCGAGGAAGAGGTCGACCCGCCCGGGACCGACGATCGAGCCGCCGGTGTCCTGGTTGAGCACGAAGCGGACGAACGGGCGGCTGCCGGTGCCGTCGGCGGTCGGCAGGGTGGTGCGCACGAAGGCCGGGACCGGGACGGGCAGGAAACGACGGTCGGTGGCGATCGAGCGCGCCGCGGTCAGGGGGATCTCGTAGCACCCGAGGGGGCCGCCGCTCGGGTCGAGCGGCCGGAAGAAGACGTACGACGGGTTGGCCGAGAGCACCCGGCGGACCTCGTCGGGGTGCGCCTCGAGGTAGGCCTCGATGGCCTGCATCGACATGTCCTCGGCGGGGACCAGCCCCTCGTCGATCAGCAGCCTGCCGATCGAGCGGTAGGGCCGGCCGTTGCCCACGGCATAGCCGACACGCATGGAGCTGCCGTCCGGGAAGCGCAGCGTGCCCGAGCCCTGGACGTGGAGGAAGAAGGCCGCGACCGGGCCGGCCAGGTAGGCCAGCGGCACAGCCTCCCCTTCGATCGCCCCGGCGTAGTCGATCGCCTCGCGGTCCCAGTAGGGGACCAGCTTGCGGCCCGCCACCCGGCCGACCAGGCGCCCCGGCTCCGCCGTCACCCCGAAGTCGGAGAGGTCGACCGTCACCAGGTCGTCGGGCACCGCGTAGATCGGGACCCTGAACTCGCCTTCGGGCTGCCGCCGGGCCTCGAGGAGGGGCTCGTAGTAGGCGGTGAAAAGGACGTCGCCGGCCCCGTCGCGGCCGCGCGAGCGGAACAGGACGAAGTCCTCGGCGAGGCGACGGGTGAGCCCGGGCCCGCCGGCGGCGAGCAGATGGCAGAACCGGGTGACCCCGATCGCCAGCTCGGCCGCCGTGCGCTGCTCGGTGCCGAAGGTGAAGACCCGCTCTCCCGGCAGCGCCGCCAGGTAGGCGGCCGAGCCGCGGCAGGCCGCCACCAGGTCGTCCCGCTCGCCGTCGTCGACGAGCTCGGGCCAGGCCGCGACGGGGACCTCGACCAGCGACGGGCCGGCTTCGGGCACCGCCACCGCCGGCGGCCGCGGCGTGCAGCCGAGGGCAGCCAGCACACCCGCCGCCAGCACCGCCCCCGGCCACCGCCATCGCCAACGGCCCCGCTCCGCCGGATCGGCGGCCCGTGCCCTGTCGTCTCCCATGCGCGCGCCCCCTTGCCCGCAGTCCGCAGCCACAGCCTCCGTGATCATCGTGCGCGGCCCGGCCTACGCCAAGTATGCCTGTGCCGGCACCGCGTGGGCTGGATTCGCGAGAGTACAATCAGCTTTGCGAAAGTCAGACCTGACACCACTGCCTGAGCCTGGCGCCGGTGGTATACTGCGACTCACGTTGATGCGAAGGAAACTCCCTATCACTCACCGCTCAATCCTCGCCTCTCGTCGGCCTCTTCCCGTGGACGGTTCGGGGAGCGACGCAGCGGTTGCGTACGAGTGTTCGAACGTGGGTTCCAACGCCACCGACCCGCTGATCACGAAGATGCCTAGTGTCCTGCTTGGGAGGTCCCTTGTGCTATTCGGGGAATCAGCGTGTTTCCTGGCAAGGCGCGACGACGCTGTCGTAGTCGGACTACTTCAAGTAGTCGCAACGCCGCCAGGGGCCGCGCCGGCCCGCGAGGAGTGCATCGGGATTTTCCAAGCAGGACACCAGTATCGACACGATATCGATGAACAAGGGGAATGGATGATGAGCGAGAAAGTTGAAGCTGCCCACACCATAGAGACTCGAAACATGCTGAAGAAGACCCTGATGAGTGCCGTTTTGATGCTATTTTTAGTCCCGGTAGTGGCTCTTGGATTGTCGGATGAGAATTTTGACAGCATCGTCGCACAGATACAGAGCGACAGTGATATTTTCGACAATAGCGGAGCTCTCGAGTGGACCTTCACTCAAGTCACTGCAGCCCAATTTGCGGTAGCCGGCATGAATAATGGCGGCGCCTTCACCAATGGCTTGACTGATGATTACGTGGGTGACCAAGCCATCTTTCTCAACTATAACGCCTATACGTCAGATAACACTACATTCGGTTTCCACCCAACTAACGAGACTCATTTCGCGCTCAATTCATTCGATATCGGAAACAATATTGCTGGATACTCCACAAGTGTCACCATCAACGTATTCTCCGGTTCTACTATTGTTGGATCGGCGATATTCAGTTTGAACACGAGCAGCACTTCCGGTGGAGTAACCTACTCCTATGGTGGTGACTCGTCAGGAGGGTCGGCAAGACCGTATGGCACGCTCACCTTTGATTCCAGGTACTCGAATGTTGATCGGGTCGAGCTGATCTACTCGAGTGCGGCGACCCCACTTATCGATAATATTGACATCTCTCCAGGCGTGGTGGTTTCGACATCGGCGAGCAGCCCGACGAACGTCTCCCCGATCCCGGTCTCGATCGTGTTCAGCGAGTCGGTGACGGGTTTCACTCTCGCGGGCCTCTCGGTCACCAACGGCACGGCGTCGAACTTCAGCGGCACTGGAGCGAGCTACACGGCCGACGTCACGCCGACGACAGACGGGACGGTCTTGGTGCAGGTGCCGGCCGGAGTGGCCCAGGACGCCGCCGGCGACAACGCAGCCTCGAACGTTCTTTCCGTGACCTACGATGCGACGGCGCCCACCGTTGCCGCGACGAGCCTCCAGACGACCTACGTTTCTCACGGACCTTCGAGCTTCACCGTGACCTTCAGCGAGCCGGTCGCGGACACGGGAAGCGGCGGCGCCGACTCGGTAACCAACCCCGCCAACTACCTACTGGTGGAGGCGGGGAGCAACGGTACCTTCGACACCCTCTCCTGCGCCGGCGGCGTGGTGAGCGACGATACCCAGGTGCCGGTCTCCGGCGTCACCTACGATAACGGCACGATGACCGCCACCGTGACTCTCGGCTCTCAGCCACCGCTCGGCACCTACCGCCTCTTCCTCTCCGGCACCACCTCGATCACCGACTTCGCCGGCAACCCCTTGAACGGTGGCACGGACTCGACCTTCGACTTCTCCGTCGTGGCAACCCCGGCGATCCCGGCTTTGAGCTTTACCGGCGTTGCTCTTTTCGTGCTCCTCCTGGCCGGGGCGGGCCTGATCGAATCACGACGGCTTTGAGACTGGGGCGAGCCACCGCCCAGCCGAGGTGCTGAATGAGGGTGCCCGGCCCAAGGAAGTTGGGTTGGGTGTCGTTGGGTGCCACGTTTTCGATTGTGGCATTGCGGGTAGCCGGTGCCTTACCAATGGGATAAGGGAAACGTGGCACCCGCTACTCGCCGCCGCCAAGCCTGTCACCCTGAGCGGAGCCGTCGCCTGCACCCCAGACCTGTCATCCTGAGCGACCGAAGGCCCGGGGCCCTTCCAATTACCTGTCATCCTGAGCGACCGGAGGCCCCCTTGGGGCCGGAGGGAGTCGAAGGATCTCCTACTGAGAACCCCCCACCCTTCCAACGGCTTGTGCCTACTCTCCTGCTCCGGGGAGACCCTTCGACTCCGCCGTCGCCTGCGGCGCCGGCTTCGCTCAGGGTGACGGGGAGAGGCGGTGCGGGTGCACGAGATCGGCACCCAGTCGCCGGCCGCGGTGTGGCTCGCCATCCCACACAAGGCGCGGGAGCCGCGCCTCACCGGCGTCCGGCTGAAGGCCGTCCGCTTCACCGGCCCGGCCTGGGCGTGCGGGGTGCACGACACGGAGTTCGAGGGCGTACCCGCACGCATCACCAGCCCCGCCCGTACCGTGGTGGACTGCTTCCGCTTCGAGCGGCTGCTGGGCCTGGAGGTCGCGCTGGAGGCTCTCCACGACGCCCTCCGCCAGCGCAAGGCGACGATTCCCGAGCTCGACCGCGTGCTCGCCGTCCTGGCCTCGCGTCGGCTCAGCAGCGCCCTGGAGACGGCTGCGCCATGAGCCCCGACGTGGCGGCCTCGGTGAAGGCCCGGCTCCTGACATGGCCGACCCCTATCGGCTGCCTGTCGGCCCTCGATCATCCGGAGCGGCGTCATGTTCCGAGTCCAGGCCACGGTGTCTGCGGACGTTCCATGCCTTCCAGAGCAGGCCCGGATGAACGCGAAGGATCTCCACGAGCCGCTGCTCGTCGCTCAGCAGCTCGCCCGCGATCTCGCCGCTGTCGTTGAGCCGTGTGAGAAACTCCATCTCGTTGTCGCGGAGGGGCAGGAGCGACGAGACGAGCTGACGGCACTCCTCGGTGAGGCGGCGGCTCCACGCCTCCGTTTCCCCTCGCGAAGGTGCCACGCCAGCCCGCAGCACCGGCACCAGCAGGCGACTGATCTCCCCAGGCCTGACGTCGATCGCGTCGATCGAGATCGTGCGCCAATCCCGCCTGCTGACGCCTCCGTAGACGACGAAGGCGAGGCGGAGGTGCTCGAGGTCCAGCTCCGCCTGACGGAGCAGGTTGCGGGTGTCGAAGAGGTCGCGGCCTGCAGCACGGTCGAACAGCGCCGCCAGCTTTCCGGCGGCGAGCTCGTTGACATCCAAAACGGGGACCGACCGCGCTCTCGTGCCGGCGACCTCTCTGGACTCGCGGAGCTTCGGTGGCCAAAGTGGAGTGCGGAGGAGGAAGTTGACGTCCAGCTCCAGCGTTCCAGATGACCCCAGCGCACTCGCATAGGCCAGCCGCCACTTGCCACCAGCATGATCCCGCGGGACTCGCCGAACGCGCATGCCGAGGCGACCACAGACCGCCTGAATGGCCTGCTCGACGCGGGGACGCTCGGCGAGCATCGTGGCGCGATCTGCCGCAGCAATGTAGTTGAGATCGATGTCGATCGACAGCCGCGGCACGTCGAAGATGAAGAGGTTCAGCGCAGTGCCGCCCTTGAGCACCAGCCTTCCCTTCAGGAAGGGATGCCCCCACAGCGCATCGGTCAGCTCGAGGAGGCAGATCACCTTCTCGAGCTGCTCCGCTGCGAAACCGCTCCGCGCGGCCTCCTCGAGCAGAGTGCGCCGGTCGATCGTCATCCCGGCTCCTCCCAGCTGCGCTCCAGCACCCGCTCGGGGACGACGAGGTTCCAGGCGGCGACGAGGCGGCCCGGTTCCCGGCGGCCGTCGAGATACCGCGCCTGGCGCGGCGCCACGGCGCGAAGCGGAGCCAGGTGATCCTCCTCCACCATGAGATCCTCTCGGTGCTGCTCCAGGTAGAAGCCGACCCGAGCCGCGGTCAGTGCGGAGCCGAGCACACGAACATGAGCGACGATTTCGTCGAGGTTGAAGTACTCGACCATCTCGAGCGAACGCCACACCTCCTCCCAGCCCCCGCACCGCTCCGGCGCGTCGAGAACCTCGACCATGGTTCGTTCCAGGGTCGTGACGCGCGCCTCGCCACCTGCGTGACGAGCCGTCACGACGCCGCCGCCGAAGTCGGCCAGGTGCCGCACGGCCTCGGCAACCTGCACGGGCACATACTCCTGCCCGCGAAAAGTGAAGGGACGAGTGCGCTTCGCGGTCAGGTAGTGAACCTGGTGCCACACCGAGTAAGCCTTGCCGTGGAGCTGGAGGGCTGCGTGGTATGCGACAGCTGCATCCCCCGTGAGCTTCGAAGCGACGAGATAGGGATCGGGTTGCGCGGCTTCGGGACTGACCCCGGGCGGTGCCACCGCGTACAGCCCCCTCCGAATGCGGAGCAGGCGACCGCTGGCAACGTGCTTCGCCAGCAGGTTGTTGCTCGTCGTCGGACTGCTCCCTGCCGAAGCCCGGCTAGCCAGGAACTCCTCGTGCCGAAACACGGGATGGGACTCGAAGAACTTGAGAGCTGACCCCACTTGCTCCTCCGCACAGTTATCATCACTAATAGTAGTGATGTCTGCGCGTCTTAGCAAGTAGTCAACGGCCCAGCATCCAGGCCTCGAGGAGCTTGCCACCGTCGAACCCAACCCAGTCATCCTGAGCGGAGCCGGCGCCGCCAGGCGTTCCACTTACTACGTCATCCTGAGCGGAGCCTTCGCCGCCAGGCGACGGCGCAGTCGAAGGATCCCCCTCAGCGAAGCCTTCACCCCACGCCAGCCAACGCCCTGACACGGCCCGTGCCACCTTTCGAGTTGTGAAAGTTGTGGTACGTGGCACGGCCCTTCATCGGTCTGCGTGCTCGCCCTCCGCCCGACCTCACCAATGCCACGATGCGAGCGGTGGCACCTCTCAATGCCGCAGTGCCGGGGGTGGTCCCGCTGAGTGTCGCTATACTGTGCAGGGCGGCTCCCATGCTCGGCTTCGATCGCATCACCTTCGACCCCAACATCTTGGGAGGCAAGGCGTGCATCCGCGCCATGCGTATCTCCGTCTCGTTGGTGGTGAACCTCGTTGCCAACGGGATGACGACGGCAGAGATCCTCTCCGAGTACCCCGATCTCGAGGCCGAGGATGTCACCCAGGCCCTGCGATATGCCGCGTGGACCTCCGATGACGTCGTCATTCCCTCGGCGGAGACGGCGTGATCCGCCTCCTGCTCGACATGGGCATCGCGCAGTCAACCGCCGGGCAAGATCGCAAGGCCACGATGCGGTCCACCTCTCCGAGCAGGGGCTCGGGCGCATGCCCGACGACGGCATCGTCGCCAAGGCGAAAGACGAGCGTCGCGTCATCGTCACCCACGACCTCGACTTCGGAAGGATCGTGGCGCTGAGCGGCGATCCCGTCCCGAGCATCATCACGCTCCGGCTCAGCGACATGAAGCCAACGAAGGTGAACGCCGTTCTCGACGCCGTGCTGCGCGGGACGGAGCTCCAGCTCGCTGCCGGCGCCCTCGTGAGCGTGACCGACGAGGCGATACGAGTGCGCCGCCTCCCGATCGGCTAGCCCACGCCCTCTCTGGCGTATGGCGGCTTCCTCGGGAGAAGCGCACCAGTGCTGCCCTTGGCTCCACCATGTTGGGCCCACTCGCAAATGCCAGAATGCCGCAATGCCGAGGGTGGCACCACCCCGGACGCGCTCGTGGCGCGCGAAGGTCGCGCGCCCCCACGGCCATGGGATTCCGCAGCAGCGCCGTAGTCACCCCCAGCAAGGCCGGCAGCCGTGGACCCGGCCAACGGCCACGGCCCCCGCCACAACCCCACCCGTCATCCCGAGCGCAGGTCCCGCCGCAGGCGGGACCGGAGTCGAAGGACCCCCTGGCCGAAGCCGGCACGACGCTGCAGCCACGACGGGGGTCCTCCGTGGAGATCCTTCGACTCCGGCCCTGCGGGCCTCCGCTCAGGATGACAGACCGTTTGGGAGGTCCTCGGACACACTCCGGCCCTGCGGGCCTCCGCTCAGGATGACAGCTCGTTTGGGGAATCCTCGGACACACTCCGGCCCTCCGGGCCTCCGCTCGCTCAGGATGACAGGCCGTGTACGTCGTCGACGCCGTCCCGCTTCGTGGCTGCAATGCCGCTATGCCGAGGGTGGCACCGCCGGTCGCGCTCGCAGCCGACCCAATCCCCGCCGCGATGAGGCCACGGGGGGCGGGGGCGCAGGCGCGGAGCTTCTCCGCGCACCCAACCCCGCCCGGGGTCACCCCGTACCCCGGGCCGTCACGCCGATGGAGGTCGCGCAACCCGCTCCGCCCGGACGCGCTCGTGGCGCGCGAAGGTCGCGCGCCTCCACGGCCATGGGATTCCGCAGCAGCGCGGTAGTCACCGCCAGCAAGACCGGCAGTCGTGGACCCGACCAACGGCCACGGCCCCCGCCACAACCCCACCCGTCATCCCGAGCGCAGGTCCCGCCGCAGGCGGGACCGGAGTCGAAGGACCCCCTGGCCGAAGCCGGCACGACGCTGCAGCCACGACGGGGATCCTGCGGGGAGATCCTTCGACTCCGGCCCTCCGGGCCTCCGCTCAGGATGACAGACCGTTTGGGAGGTCCTCGGACACACTCCGGCCCTGCGGGCCTCCGCTCAGGATGACAGCTCGTTTGGGGAATCCTCGGACACGCTCCGGCCCTCCGGGCCTCCGCTCGCTCAGGATGACAGGCCGTGTACGTCGCTGGCGCCGTCCCGCTTCGTGGCTGCAATGCCGCAATGCCGAGGGTGGCACCGCCGGCCGCCCCGCTGCGCCTACGGGGGAACCACCTGCGACCATCGACTCGCGTCGCCCGTCTCGAACCCGTCGCTGAAGACGAGCGTCGGTATCAGGAGGAAGGCGTGCTGGCCGCTCTGCCCGGAGACGTAGCCGTTGGCGGCGATGAAACCGTGGTCGTTGATGTCGTTCGCCGAGGTCACGAACAGGGTTCCGGCCAGGGGGTCGGCAGGGTCGATCTGGGAGGTCAGGTCCACCCGCCCGGTGGCGGCGGCCCAGACGAAAGCGCGGTCCGTCATCTTGTCCGCGAAGCACGTCGGATCGGGGAGACTCCCGGTATCGAGGCACAAGGTCGGGAGTTCGATCCCCACCGAGCCGACCACCTCGCCCCGGGCGTTCACCGCCACCGCATCGATGATGACGGCCCCCGCGGGGAGGTCGATGGTGGTGAGCTGCCCCCCCTCCAGGACGATCCCGGCGTACTCGGTGCCGCCCTGACCGTCGGAGACCACCGCCTGCCCGACCACCATCCCGCTCTCGTTCACGTCGCGCGCCCGGGAGGCCAACGTGGTGTCGCCCGGGATGGTGCTGATCCCGTTCACCTCGTCCCACTCGAAGGCGCGGGTCCCGATGTTCGAGCCGCTGCTCTCCCCCACCACCAGGCCCGCGTCGGTGATCGCGTTGGCCCGGGTCGAAGGCATGCCGGCGGGGTCGAGGTGAGGCAGGTAGGTCACCACCCCGCCCGGCTTCCAGAGGAAGGCGCGGTTGCTGTACGTCGAGATGCCGACCGCCGAGTGCCTTCCGACCACCCACGCCGACGAGTTGATGTCGTAGGCGAAGCTGTGCCCGTCCGGGTTGACGTCGGCGCCGATGTCGTCGAGACCGGCCCGCGCGCTCCACTTGAAGGCGCGGGTCAGGGTCGTCCACGATGCGTTCACGAGCACCGCCTCCGAGCTCGATCCCGCGGCCACGCCCAGGTCGTTGACCGCCACGGCGTGGCTGAGGTCGTCACCACCGGCGAGATCGCCCATGTCGGACATCGTCCCGGAGGTGGGCACGTACAGGAAGGCATGGTAGGCGGTCTGCAGGTAGGTGAAGCCCGCCACCTGGTTCAGGTTGTTGAGGCTCTCCGCGTAGCTGAAGTACGAGCCCGACGAGCTCAGCCGGCCGAGGTCGACCACACGGTAGGTGGACTGAGCCGCGGCGGTGGCCGCCGCGAGCACAGCCAGCGCGCACAGCAACGCGACAGGACGAGGGCACGGACCCGCTTTCGAGATCGACATTTATTTTCGCAACGCACTCGCCGCCGCTCGTATTCTCGGGCCACGCCTTCCTGAGCGGAGGCGTCGCCGCCGCCCGGCCGCGGAGTGAAGAACCCCTGGCCTTACGAAATCCGCGCTGGCACGCGAGGTCCTCCCCTTCTCGGCTGAGGACGCCAGCTCCCCTCAGGACGGCGCGATGCCGAAGGAGGTGCGGCCCACCCGACGCTGACAAGGCCTCCGATCGAGCTTCGTCACCTCGTCATGCCCGGCAACGATGGGCGGCGCGCAATGCCGCTATGCCGAGGGTGGCACCGCTGCTGAGCCACGCTCTCCGGCCGTGATCGAGCGAGGGCACCATGGCGAGGGTCTCTTTTCGCACGATGATAGACTTGAGCAGTCTCTAAAATGCCCAGAGTTCGTTGCAGCACAGAACCGATGACCGGATCTGGAGGATGAGAATGCGACGTCGCGATGTGACGCTGGCGAGCCTCGTTGTGGCGTGTGTCGGTGCGCTTCAGGTGTCGATCGCCTCGGCGGACCCACCGGAGCCGCCGACACTCCTGTTCCCTGCCGCGAACGCGGTCCTGGACAACGGCTGCAGCGACGGCTGCGACAGGCAGGAGAACGACTTCGACTGGGCGGATGTCCCGGGCGCCGACCGCTACGAGATCGAGCTGTGGCACCAGGGCGCCGAGCACCCTGCGATCCACGCGATTGTCACCGACTCGTCGTACTCCGAAAGTGAGTGGGCCTACGTCACCAACGGGAACCGACAGGACTGGCACTGGGAGGTCCGGGCCGGCAATGGCGACGGCTGGGGCGAGTGGTCGATGCCGAGGCCCGCGGAGTTCGAGCCGCTCGGTAGCGACTGCGACTACCCCACCGCCGTCCCCCACGCTTGCAGCGTCCAGTCGTCGGAGTACTCCGGTGACGCCCCGTTCGAGGTGACGTTCACCGCCCGAGTCAGCGACCCGGACGGCTCGATCGTCGCCTACCGCTGGGATCTCGACGGCGACGGCGTCATCGACACGACGGTCATCAGTCAGCCGACGTTGACCCACGTCTTCACGGAGCCCGGCTTCTACCGTGTCCAACTGGTTGCCGTGGACAACCGCGGCGCCACCGCCAACTCGGACGGGGCGGTCCTCGTCACAGGCGCCTCGCCCAGCGACGAACACACGCTGGTCGTCCCCGCCGTCATCCACGCCCCTGGCGCCTCCGGCACCAACTGGCGCACGGATCTCTCCATGATCAACTGGTCCGGCACCGACACCGCGGTCCACGTGAGGTTCGTCTCCGCCGAGGACGGCTCAGTCACCGACACGAGCGCCTCATTCCCCGCCGGCAGCGAGCTGTCGTGGTCCGATGTGGCGGTGTCCCTGTTCGGGTTCGACCCGGCCGCCTCGGTGAAGGGCGTTGTGCAGATCGACGCCGACGTCGCCACCGTGGCCCAGGCCCGGACCTACAACCTGACAGCCACCGGCTCCTTTGGACAGCACATCCCGGCCGTCGCCATCGACGACGGCATCTCCACCGGAGTCGTCGGTGTCCTGCAGGCACTCAGGAGCGACGAGCGCTTCCGCACAAACATCGGCGTGGTCCATCTTGATGGTCCCGAGAGCTGCGCCGTGCGGGTCTCGCTGCTCGACCCGAGCGGCGAGTACGCCGGCAACCCCGTGCAGCTCAGCGTGGCCGCCAACAGCTACACGCAGATCGACCGCTTCTTCGCTGCCGCCCAGGCGACCGGCGTGAGCCGAGGCTTCGCGGTGGTGGAGGTCGACACCCCCGGTTGTACCGTCTGGGCCTACGGCTCCGTCGTCGACGGCCAGACCGGCGACGCGACGACATCGCCGCTGTCTCGCTACCCCTCCAGGTAGAGGAGGCGCCGGGCTTCGGATCCGACATCATCAGCCGGCCGCCAGCAATCGCAGAAGGACTCCGCCGTCCACAGTCCCAACCCGACCCAGTCACCCTTCAGCGAAGCCTTCACCCCACGGAAGCCGCCGCCCCAACCCTACCCTGTCACCCTGTCACCCTGTACGCAGCCGTCGCCGGCAGGCGACGGCGCAGCCGAAGGGTCCCCTTCGGCGAGGCCTTCACTCCGCACCAGCCGCCCCGACCCCCACCTGTCATCCTGAGCGACCGGAGGCCCCTTCGGGGCCGGAGGGAGCCGAAGGATCCCCCTCAGCGAAGCCGCCACCTCACGTCAGCCTGCGGCCTCCCTTCACGACACCCAGGTGTGCTTCCCCCGCATCACACCCTCGCCGCACCGCGGGCACCGAATCGACGGCCCCTCGCGGCCGAACAGAACCAGCTCGCCCCCGCACCTCCCGCACCGCGGCCCGCACCCACGTCGACACCTCGGCTTCAGCTCGATCTTGTGGAACAGCGCCTCAAGCCCGTTCCGCAGCGGCCGCGCGGCCTCAACCGCGATGACGTCCCTTGGGGGAGGGGCACCTGCTACCTGCGGCGGTGTCGGTGCAATGCCGCAATGCCGAGGGTGGCACCGCTTGGTCGCCGGCAGGCGACGGCGCAGCCGAAGGGTCCCCTTCGGCGAGGCCTTCACTCCGCACCAGCCGCCCCGACCCCCACCTGTCATCCTGCGCGACCGGAGGCCCCTTCGGGGCCGGAGGGAGCCGAAGGATCCCCCTCAGCGAAGCCGCCACCTCACGGCAGCCAACGCCCTGACGCGGTACTTGGCACCCTTTGAGTTGTGAGAGTTGTGGTACGTGGCACGGCCCTCCCCGACCGCCTCGAGGGCGACGCCGGCCGCCTCCCGCCCGACGACCTCCTCGACGCCGCCGCGGCCGCCTGGACCGCCCACCGCTTCACCGCTGTCTCAGCCGGAAGCCTCGGTGAGCCCACCCCGGACGGGCGCCCCAACCGGCACGCCGGGAGGATCTGGTGCTGAGAGGTCCGACGGACGAACGCTGCCTGGCTCCGCGACGGCCTGAGCAGCGCCCCGATTGTGTGAGAGTGTTGACAGAAAATCGTCTCTGTGTACAATTCCACACATGACGAAGACTGATCGCGAACGGCTGCTCACGATGGTGCAGGCCCGTGGCACCGTCACCGCGGGAGAGGCGGCGCGCGCAGGCATTCACAGCCAGCAGCTCACCCGGCTGGTAGCCGAAGGCACCCTCGAGCGTTTCTCACCCGGCCATTACCGCCTCGTCTCGGGTGAAGCGAGCGAGCATCACGGTCTCGTGCTGGCGGCGGCCGCCGCCCCTCGAGCCGTGGTGTGTCTGCTTTCGGCGCTCGCGTTCCACGGCATCGGCACCCAGGTGCCCGGGCGTGTGTGGCTCGCCATCGAGAGAGGGACCCGCCCACCCAGACTCGCCTTCCCGCCTCTTCACGTCGTGCGGTTCAGCGGACCTGCCTTCAGCACCGGCATCGAGACCCACCGGGCGGAGGAGCAGCGCCTGCGCGTTTACAGCGTGGCGAAGACCCTCGCCGACCTCTTCAAGTACCGCAACCGGATTGGGCTCGACGTCGCCCTGGAGGCGCTCCAGGAGGCATGGCGCGACCGCCGATTCACCATGGACGACCTCGAGGAGGCCGCGCGCGCCTGCCGCGTGGCGCGCGTGATGCGGCCCTACCTGGAGGGGCTGGTGGCATGAGCGAGCGCGGCCTCGTGCAATCGCTGAAGACCCGCCTGGTGCGGCACGCGAAGGCGCAAGGGCTCGACCCCAACCTGGTGCTCACGAGGTACGCCCTCGAGCGCTTCCTCTACCGCCTGTCCCGCTCCCCACACGTCGACAGGTTCTTGCTCAAAGGAGCGCTCCTCCTCCTGCTGTGGCTGGGCGAAACCGCCCGTCCCACCCGCGACGCCGACCTGCTCGGGTTCGGAGATCTCACAGCGGAGGCTCTCGAACGAATCATCGCGGAGGTGTGCGCCCTCCCGGTCGACGACGACGGCCTCAGGTTCGACGCTTCGTCCATCGTGGTCCGTCGCATCCGTCCAGAGGATGCCTATGGAGGCCAGCGCGTAACCCTGACGGCGCTGCTGGGCTCGGCACGGCTGAAGGTGCAGCTCGACGTGGGCATCGGGGACGCCGTCGTCCCCGAGCCGGTGTGGGTCGAGTACCCGAGCGTGCTGGGTCAGCCTCCAGCCCGTCTGCGTGCGTACCGGCCCGAGACGCTCATTGCCGAGAAGGTGCATGCGATGGTCACGCTGGGGGCCGCAAACAGCCGCCTGCGGGACTTCTTCGACGTCCGAGAGCTCGCCGCCAAGCAGCATTTCGATGGTGGGTCTCTGGCAAGGGCGCTCGCCGCCACCTTTGCCGCGCGAGGAACCCCAGTACCGACGCGCCTGCCCCTGGCCCTCACGCCCGAGTTCACAGCCGTGGAGGGGAAAGCGGCCCAATGGAAGGGGTTCGTGCGCCGCCTCGGGGGGCGAGACGCCCCGCGTGATTTCGACACGGTGATCGATGAGGTCGCAACGTTCATCGGCCCGGTGCTCCTCGCCGTTGGCCGGAACGAGTCGTTCACCCTCCGGTGGCCGCCGAGCGGACCGTGGACGGAGGCCTGGGGCCTGAAAGGCGCCGCCCTTCGCTCTGCCGCATTGCACGCGCCCGCGAATGCCACGATGCGAAGTGTGGCACCCAACCTGTCACCGGCACACGGCCCACCACCCCAACCCAACCCCGCCACCCTCAACGGAACCACCGCCGCCACCCAGATCCTGTCACCCTGAGCGGAGCCGTCGCCGGCAGGCGACGGCGCAGCCGAAGGGTCCCCTTCGGCGAGGCCTTCACTCCGCACCAGCCGCCCCGACCCCCACCTGTCGTCCTGAGCGACCGCAGCCCCCGTCAGGGACGCAACACTCACGTCATCCTGAGCGACCGGAGGCCCCTTCAGGGGCCGGAGGGAGTCGAAGGATCCCCCTCAGCGAAGCCGCCACCCCCCGCCAGCCAACGCCCTGACGCGGTACTTGGCGCCCTTCGAGTTGTGAGAGTCGTGGTACGTGGCACGGCCCTCCCGGTCATCGTCCCGGCCTCCATCCAACCTCCCATCCTGAGCGGAGGCGTCACCGCCAGGTGCTCCACCTGCCTCGTCATCCTGAGCGAAGCCGTCGTCGCCAGGCGCTCCACCTGCCCCGTCATCCTGAGCGAAGCCGTCGTCACCAGGCGCTCCACCTGCCTCGTCATCTTGAGCGCAGGTCCCGCCGCAGGCGGGACCGGAGTCGAAGGACCCCCTGACCGAAGCCGGCACGAGGCTGCAGCCACGGCGGAAATCCTCCGTGGAGATCCTTCGACTCCGGCCCTGCGGGCCTCCGCTCAGGATGACAGCTCGTTTGGGGGATCCTCGGACACGCTCCGGCCCTTCGGGCCTCCGCTTGCCCAGGATGACAGGCCGTGTACGTCGTCGGCGCCGTCCCGCATCGTGGCTGCAATGCCGCAATGCCGAGGGTGGCACTCCCTTTGCCGCGGTGCAGCCAACGGGCCGAACACGGTCAGACCGGCGGTGGGCGTCGCGTCGTCGCACACCACCGCAAACCGGTACCTGGCATCACAAGGTGACGAAGTCGAGGTGCGTCACCCCTCTCTCGTGGCCGTGACGGGACCCACCTGACGCAGGACGGCCATGCGGGGGGAGCGACCTGCGCCGCGACCACTGCGATCCCCCGCCGCGCGTGCCTCTTCTCCGGCCGCTACACTTCCAGCCATGACTCCCACCCACATCGTCGCCGGCGCCGACATCAGCCACGGCCGCTGGGCCGTCGTCCTCCTGACGAACGGCCGTTTCACATCCGCCCTCCGCGTCGACCGGCTCGCCGAGATTCCCGCCCGCCACCCAGCCCTCGCGGTCCTCGCCGTCGACATCCCCATCGGGCTCGCCGGCGGCGGCGCCGACTTCCCTCGCCTCGCCGACCGAGAAGCCAGAGCCCACCTGTCCCGCGCCGCCTCCGCAGTGTTCTCGGCCCCGCCGCGCCCGGTCCTCGCCTGCCGCGACTACGACGCCGCCAACGCCCTCCACCGCGAGCTCACCGGCCAGGGCCTCAGCCGGCAGAGCTGGGCCCTCGCGGCCGCCATCCGCGAGGCCGACGAGCTGGCGGCCGACGACGACCGCGTCATCGAGGTGCATCCCGAGGTCAGCTTCCGCGCCATGGCCGGCGAGCCTCTCGGCGCCTCGAAGAAGACCTGGAACGGCCAGCACCTGCGCCGCCGCCTCCTGGACGCCCACGGCATCGTCCTCCCCGACCGCCTCGAGGGCGACGCCGGCCGCCTCCCGCCCGACGATCTCCTCGACGCCGCCGCGGCCGCCTGGACCGCCCATCGGTTCGCCACCGGCAACTCCGATGGCCTCGGCCAGGCGACTCCCGACGGCAGGCCCAACCGGCACGCCGGGCGGATATGGCTTTGAACCGTACTGGTGACGCGGCAGCCGGGGCGCCCCGCCCTCCAGCGGCCACCGAGCGGCCTTGGGCCTGAGCCCTGTATGGCGCCACGCTTCGCTCGGCCGCATTGCACGCGCCCGCGAATGCCACGATGCGCAGTGTGGCACCCGACCTGTCACCGCCGTACGGCCCACCGCCCCAACCTAATCCAGTCACCCTGAGCGGAGCCGCCACCGGCAGGCGGCGGCGCAGTCGAAGGGCCCCCTTCAACGACCCCCTCGCCCCTGCCTGTCATCCTGAGCGACCGGAGGCCCCGAAGGGCCGCCTCCATTCCCTGTCATCCTGAGCGACCGGAGGCCCCGAAGGGGCCGGAGGGAGTCGAAGGATCCCCCCCAACCAGGCCGCCACCTCACGCCCGCCCTTGCCCCCCTCCGCGCTACAATCAAACCAGCTCGAACTGAGCGAGGGCGCAACAACGGATGACCAGTCCTACTCGCAGTGAACAGCCGCGCCACCGGGCCGCACGGCCCGTCGGCGAGACGTGGGTGACGCCATGAAGATCTCCACCATCCTCGACCACATCGACTCCTTCCGTATGGAGGCCTTCAGGCGGCCACGGTGGGTTCGACCCGATGCTCGGGTTTGGCCTGCAAAGCACAGAGAGAGGCCACGATGGACACCATCTTCAGCCACATCGTCCAGAAGCGCCTGTCGCGAGAGAACGAGAACGTCGCAACCGAGGCGCTCGCCTTCGTCCTGCGCTCGAGCGAGGCAGCTCGGGGCGGGATGATGAAGCTCCTGCGCGGCATCGCACCCGATCTGCCGCCGCTGCACTTCCGCACGCAGCAGAGCGAGGGTGGAGCCCGCCCCGACATGTGCGGGATGGATGGCCAGGACGTGCGGGTCCTGATCGAGAACAAGTTCTGGGCTGGGCTCACCGACAGTCAGCCCGTCCAGTATGTGCGCAGCCTCGCGCCTCGGCCCGCGCCGAGCATCCTGCTCATGGTCGTGCCGGCGGCGCGGCGAGAGACTGTCTGGCGCGAGGTGGCCCGCCGGCTCAGTGAGGCCGAGATCTCAGCGGGCGAGCACCCGTCGTCCGGTGGAGCCCGCCGCGCCCTCACCACGAGTCTGGGTCCGCTCCTTGCGCTGACCACTTGGGATGACGTGCTCACGGCAATCGAGGGTGAGCTCAGCGAAGAGCCGCAGGCGCTCTCCGACGTCCGGCAGCTCCGGGCACTCTGCGAGGCGGCCGATCGCGATGCGTTCACCCCGTTCACTGCCGAGGAGCTGACCGACCAGCGGACGCCAGCACTGCTCCTGAAGCTGGGCCGGATCATCCAGGATGCAGTCACCGCCGCCTCCGCCGATGGCTTCGTGGCCGTCGAAGGGCTGCGCCCCACCGCCTCATGGGACCGGATGGGCCGATATGTCTGGATGGGTGCGCGAGGCAACGTGGGCGCCTGGTTCGGAACGGCCCTGCACCTGTGGGCGCGGCATGGAGGAACACCGTTCTGGCTAGAGTTTCAGCCAGGCGACTTCGGCAAGGCGCCCGAGGTCCGCACCCGACTCGAGCCGTGGGCGAGCCGCCGAGGGATCTTCACCGCGATGGACGGCGACCGGTTTGTCCTCGCCGTGGACCTTCCGACAGGGGAGGAAGAGGACCACGTGGTGCGGGCGGTTGCCGCGATGCTCGCAGAGATATCCCGCGAGCTCAAGGGCCTCCACGGGCAGCCGGTTGCTGGCATTCTGGAAACTGCAGACGCCGCGAACAAAGAGGCCCCGATCGCTGCTACCCCGGAGAACGACGCTTGAAGGCTGGCCGATGGCGCCGCAAGCACCCAAAGGAGCCCATAGATGAGCCGGCGCGACGATGACGGGACCTTCGGCACTCCGCTGCCACGAATTGCAGCTTCGAGAAAGTCCGGTGGCGAGCGTTTTCATACGTTGGGGGTCGACGGCGGCTTTTCGTTGCTCGAGTTCTGGCAGTGGTCGGCCTCGGATCTCGTCAGCAATGCCACGCGTGGCGTCCTCGCCGAGTTCATCGTCGCGAAGGCGCTCGGCATCTCGACGGACGGCGTGAGAACCGAATGGGACGCGTACGACCTGGAGACCGACTCGGGCATCAAGGTTGAGGTCAAGTCCTCGGGGTACATCCAGAGCTGGAGCCAGGAACGCTTCTCGACGATCAGCTTTGGGGTCAAGGCTACGCGGCCTTGGGACGCGACTACGAGCCGAATGGCCGACGAGCCAATGCGCACCGCGGACGTCTACGTCTTCGCAGTTCTCAAGCACCGGGATCAGCCCACGCTGGATCCGACCGACCTCGCGCAGTGGGACTTCTACGTCCTCCCCACCTCGGTTCTGAATGCCAGGAAGAGGAGCCAACACTCGATCACACTGCCCTCGCTGAGGAAGCTCGCGGCTGCAGTCTCGTTCGCCGAGCTCAAGGGAGCAGTCCACCAGGCTGCTACCGACGTTCTCAGGGATTAACCGATTAGAGAGTTGCTAGGGCAACGCCACCACGTCACCAGGCCTTTGGCGCAACGCCTAGGTTCAGTGTGCCGCCGCTATTGGCGAGCGCCCACCCGAAACTCGCCCACCTGTGCCGCCGATAGAGCCCGCAGTACCGACGACCTACTCACTCGGCGCCAGAAACTGAACCGCCCGCAACGGAAGCAGCCGCCGCGTCTCCTCCGGGATCTTCTGGTAGTGCTCCACCCACAGGTCGAAGAGTGCCCGGAGGTCCAGCAGCATCAGCCGCCGGTTCTCCTGGTGCCGGGCCTCGTCGTGCGCATCCCTGGTGAACCCGCCGGTGTTGACGAACAACCCGACATCGTCGCCTCCCAGCACCGCCATGAACGAACGGATCGTCTGCACCGGCATCCGTTGCTGCTGCCGCTTCACCTGCACCTTGATCCGAGGCCCGCGGATCCCCAGGGGATCGGTGAGCGCCAGGACGTCAACGCCTCGGTCGGGCCCGGGCGGCGCAACCCAGGCGACGTGGTACCCCATGCCTCTGAGAAGCCCCGCAACGAGGTTCTGAAAATCGTAGGGGTTCATCGTCGTGAGATGCTCTTCGATCTCGGTCCAGGCGGCCTCTTCGGCCTCTTCGACGGCCGTGGCTGCGTCGGCCGACTCCTCGTCGATACCCGGATCCGCCGGCTCTGGGCGCTCCTGCTTCCATTGACGGTACAGCTTGGCGGCTTGAAGGAAGAAGGCTGCCGGATCCCGGTACTTCTTGAAGGCGGTGCGCCCTTCTTCCGTGAGCGACCACAGTCCCTTGTTCTTCTCCAACCAACCGGCCTTCACCACCTGGATGGTCGAGAACCGGACGATCTTCTCGAACCTCCGTATGGTCGGGCGGTCCGGGTAGTACGACGCTTCGAACGGCGTTGGTGGCACCACCCGTTCGAGCTGGGCCAGGACCTTCTTGGCCTGAAGACCGTCCGGATGGTCCTTGAGGATCTCGAAGACGCCACGCACCAGCTCGCCCTGCCGCTGCCTGGTGATCTCAGCCATTGCTCCTCCGGGAGGCACGCGTCGCGGCGGATTGGTGTTTTTTGTGCCCCTGGTTCACGAGCATACACCGCACGCCGCTTGGGCTCGGCGCAGCCGCGCCTCGAAACTGCCAACGCCTAGCCGAGACCGCGAATCCGGCAGCGCTGCGCTGTCGTCTCCTTGCCGACCGGCTTCAGGCGCGATCGACCGTGCTCGAGAATCTCGTGCAGGTCCTCGAAGAACAGCACCTCCCGCCGACCCCGCCAGTCCACGAAGTTGGAGCCGAGGGCGTATCCAAAGCCGTAGGAGTTGTAGAGAGCCGTGGCCCGGCTCGCCTCGCGCGCCGTACGCGCTCGGAGGATGGCGTAGTAGAGCATCATCTTGGCAGCGTTTCGCCCGGCCTCCTCGGCGCTCATCCCCGCCCACTCCTCCGGCATCGGCTCGTGCTCATAGAGCTGCTTGCCCAGCTCCCCCATGTACCAAAAAGTCAGCGCATGGGCGGCGTCGGCGAGGGCCTCCTGCGACCAGCGCAGGGTCACCCCCCAGAAGCCGGGCGCGAGCTCGGTCACGCGATCTTCAGCCGCAGGGGGCTTCGGCGGCTCAACCATCAAGAAGCTCCTGTCACCGCTATCCTCGAACCAGAACCGACGCGGGAGCTTCCAGGTGTCAGGAGTGACCACCACACGTGCTGGGGGTCGAGCCCCATCACCCAGCCGGATCCGACCCGGCCCAATCGGCGCTCCCACGACCTCGAGCCCTCTCGTTGCCCGCATCAGATGCCGGTTGAGCTGCGGCAGAAGCCGCTCTGGAGACACTGCGTATGACTTGACCTCCACAACGCCGTGGACCATCACATGGCTGGAGGACTGCTTGTCCCCATCCTGCTCGAGGAGGTGGAAGTCGGCCCCCTTGGCCCATCCCTTCCGTCTCATCGGCCGAGCGCGCACCGTGTCCCCCACGAACACCCGGGGTCCAGTCGCCCCTTCGGCCAAGGCGAATGCCTCCCTCGCCAGCTTCGTCACTGGCTTCACCGCAAGCATCTCCGCAAGCTGGCCCTGGAAGGTGTTGATCACGGACGAGAAGACAAAGCGGATGGCAGCTGCCACCTCGGCGTCGCTCATGTACTGCGCGGCCAACGCCGGGGGGATGTCCTTCCAGGAGGTGTACGGCCCGACCGAGAGGAAGCGACGAAGCAGGGCGCTTCGCTCCCGCGACTCGATGGCCGTGATTGCCTGCTTGATCGCCGCAGTGAACAGCTCGTCTGGACTGCCGTCACGCTCGAAAACGGCTCCGGAGCCGATGCCGAACTGGAGCGACGCCCGCACATCGCGAGCCAGGGCCTCGTCGAGGAACTGGGGGTACGGCGGTAGGCTCATCTCGAAACCTCTCTCCCTCCCATGATCTCATCGACAGACAGCTCGCAGGGCCCTCGGACCGAGCGCGCGAGGAGGTTGAGCCGCTGAGCGTATCGAAGCGGGTACGACCTGCCGGCTCGTCCAGCCGAGCCTCCGCGCTACAATTGAGAAAGCTTGAGCTGAGCGATGGGGCGCCAAGAAGCATGATCAGGTCAACAGCAGGTGAACAACCAGGCCCGCGGGCCGCCAAGCCTGTGCCTTTGGGGTGCGGGAGCACTGACGGCGCCGCTGTCGAGCCTACCCGCCCGAGCAGCAGGCGTATCACGTCGACTGATCTCAAGCGCACCTTCGTTCGGATCCCTGCGCCGTACCCGTCGGAGTTGCGCGCGGCAACAACGCATGAAGCCGCCATCGCCGGAGGGGGTGCCCATGCTTAGTAGCTTCGCGCGTCTCCTCCTCGTGGCAACGTCCCTGGCGCCGGTTGCCATCGTCTACGGAGCCTCGCTCCTTCCCGGAGACTGGCTCGGCTTTGCCACATGGGTGGCAGTCGCCGTCCTGCTCACCGTCGCTTGCCTTCTCGTACTGGCCGCGGCCCGCAAGCACGCTGAAAAGGAATCGCTCAACGTCGGCGAAGGCGAGAGCAAGGACACCGAGGTCCTCGCCTTCCTGGTCGCCTATGTGCTGCCCCTGATCGCCCGCGACCAGACGGCCGCCAACCCGTGGGCGCTCGTCGCCTTCCTGGCGATCATGGCGGCGGTCGTCTTCCGCTGCAACGTCTATCACGTGAACCCGCTGCTGGGCGTCCTCGGGTACCACTTCTACAAGGCGAAGGCCACCTCCGGCACCACCTACCTGGTGGTGACGAAGAGGCCACGGCCGCCCACCGAGGGACAGCTCGCGGTCGTGTTGCTCTCACCATTCCTGGCGTTGGAGGTGTGACCCGTGCCGGAGCCTCGCTTCTTCCAGTTCTACGCGATCATCGAGGACGACGAAGGCTCGCGCTCCCTCAAGCGAATCAGGATGGAGCAGGGCATCAAGGCCGAGGTGTCCACCCTTTTCGAGGAGCAGGTGGCCGACTTCCTCCCCGCTGACCTCGAGCGCATCGACTATGACCCCGGCTACACGCCCGATGAGAGTGAGGTGTTCGCGCTGGCCGACTTCCCCCTGCCCAGGTTCCTCGCGGTCGTTGTCCACGCGCCCGACGCGCCTGAAACAGTGAGCCAAGCGGACATCGAGGATGGACTCATCAAGGCGCTCGTGGCCGTGGAGTTCCCCTGGCTCGACGCGACCTCGCGCATCCTGTTCCAGAGCTTTGACGCTCGCCAGACCATCACGAAGAAGAAGTGGTACTTGAGCCTGGGCCAAGCGAACTTCACCAGGCTCGAGACCCCTGGGCTGGCCATCGGGACGAAGCTCTCCGCTGTTCTCACCGGCGGGACGCTCTTGTTTCGCTCGCAGCACATCGTGCGGCGCTTCCTCGATGTCGACGAGGCGTTTGAGGTGGCCACCAACGAGCAGATCGGCAAGCTGCTGGCGCACTCGGCGTTTGCTCACGGGGACCTCGCGGACGTCCTCGCGACCGCCGACCGCTGGATCCGCCGCAAGGTCGCCTCGATCGAGCGCCGGGGGACCCTGGACCGTGTCACCGTCGACGAGATCGTGATGGTGGCAGACGAATTCAAGGTCGAGATCGACGTCATCACCACGAACGGAACGAACCAGATCAAGGTGCCCACCGAGAAGAAGGAGCTGAAGCGCCTCGTCCGCCTCCTCGACGAGGATCTCTACGTCTCGCCGTTGACGGGCGACCACTTCCAGGCCAACTCGAAGCGCAAGCTCCCGGGGCTCGCATGACGCTCGCTCGCTCGCGCCCTGTGCAGAAGCGGTTGCCTGTCTGGAGCTCTCGGCCTCCCATCGGCCTTCGCCAACCGCCGGCGACCCCATGAAGATCCTCACCAACACCGGCGCCGATCGCGTCGTCGACCTGGTGCGCCCCGAGCTGGGCAAGGGCGCCCAGCTCGACATCGTCACGCCGGCCCTTTCACTGTTCGCCTTCTCGGAGCTCCGCCGTGAGCTCGAGCACCTCGCCTCGGCGCGCATGGTTTTACCACCGAACGGCGCCGAAATCGGCGTTGTCGGCGGCGAGGCCGACCGGGCGCAACGCAACACGCTCCGCACCCGCTGGCTCGCCGGCCGGCTCGCGCGCTGGCTCCGCGATAAAGCGGAGATCCGCCGCGCCCTGGGCCCGGTTCCCCAGGGCGCCCTCGTCGTTCGCCAGGGCGAGAACGAGCCCAGACAGGCCCTCCTCGGCTCACTGGCCTTCAGCACCGAGGGCCTCGGCCTTACGCCCGGCAACCCCCTCAGCCTCATCCAGGCCTCCGAGTCCTCCGACGAGGCGGCGCTGCTGAGCCAGTGGTTCGAGGCTCAGTGGCAGGCTCTCGCCAGCGGCCCCGACGGCACGGCCGAGCTCCTCGCCACGCTCGAAGCCCTCGCCGCGCACCGGCCCCCTCTTCTCGTCTACGCCCTCACCCTCCACCACCTCTTCCGTGATCGCGGCGACCAGCTGGACGAGGAGCAGGTGGTCAAGTCCGCTACCGGCATCCGCAACACCGTCGTCTGGCGCAAGCTCTACAAGTTCCAGCGCGATGGGGTCATCGGCGCCATCGACAAGCTCAACCGCTACGGCGGCTGCATCATCGCCGACAGCGTCGGCCTCGGGAAGACCTTCGAGGCGCTGGCCATCATCAAGTACCACGAGCTGCGCAACGACCGCGTCCTCGTGCTCTGCCCCAAGCGCCTGCGCGACAACTGGACGCTCTACCGCGCGAACGACCGCCGCAACTTCCTCGCCTCGGACCGCTTCAACTACGACGTCCTCAACCACACCGACCTCTCCCGGGACGGCGGGCTCTCGGGCGACATCGACCTCGCCCACGTGAACTGGGGGAACTACGACCTCGTCGTCATCGACGAGTCGCACAACTTCCGCAACAAGCGCACCCCGCAGAAGGGCGGCGAGACCCGCTACGACCGCCTCATGCGCCGGATCATCCGCGAAGGCGTCAAGACCCGGGTGCTCATGCTCTCCGCCACACCGGTGAACAACCGGCTGGCCGACCTGCGCAACCAGATCGCCTTCGTCACCGAGGGCGACGACACCGCCCTCCTCGACTACGGCATCAGCAGCATCGACAGCACCACCCGCCTGGCCCAGAAGCAGTTCAACCGCTGGCTCGCCCTCGACGAAGCCGAACGAACGCCCGCGCGCCTCATCGACATGCTCGGCTTCGACTACTTCACCCTCCTCGACCTGCTCACCATCGCCCGCTCGCGCAAGCACATCGAGAAGTACTACGGGATCGAGGAGACCGGCCGCTTCCCCGACCGCCTCAAGCCCATCAACATCAAGGCCGACGTCGACAGCGCCGGCATGTTCCCGGCCATCGCCGACATCAACCTCGAGATCCGCCGCCTGAACCTGGCCGCCTACGCCCCCCTCCGCTACGTCCTCCCGCACAAGCAGCGCGCCTACGACCGCAAGTACAG
The DNA here is from genome assembly GCA_963844845.1 of uncultured Acidobacteriota bacterium. GTDB lineage: Bacteria > Acidobacteriota > Thermoanaerobaculia > Thermoanaerobaculales > Sulfomarinibacteraceae > CAWJPW01. Next base: position 6,918 of record CAWJPW010000003.1, on the reverse strand, counting down.
CACCGAGGTCAAGGGCGGCACCGGGCTTCTTCCGCCAGGTGGACCGCGAGGAGAGCCTCATCCACCTGCTCCGCGTCAACGTCCTCAAGCGCATGGAGAGCGCGGTCTCCTCCTTCGCCCTCACCGTCGAGCGCCAGCTCCGCGACGTCGAGGCCACCCTCGCCCGCATCGAGGCCCAGGCCGGCGACGTCGAGGAGATCGACATCGACGACGTCGACCTCGACGACCCCGCCTTCGAGAGCCTCCTGGTCGGGCGCAAGGTCAAGGTGCTGCTCCAGGACGTCGACCTCATCCGCTGGAAGCAGGACCTCCTGGAGGACCGCAACCGCCTGGCCACCCTGCGTCGCCGCTGCCCGCGAGGTGGATGCCGCCCGCGACGCCAAGCTCGCCGCCCTGCGCGAGGTCATCCAGCACAAGTGCCGCGAGCCCATCAACGCAGGCAACCGCAAGGTCATCGTCTTCACCGCCTTCGCCGACACGGCCCGCTACCTGTACCAGCAGCTCGCGCCGTGGGCGAAGGCGAACCTGGGCCTGGAGTCGGCGCTGGTCACCGGCAGCGGCACCAACCAGACCACCCTCCGCGGCCTGCGCAAGGACCTCGGCTCCATCCTCACCGCCTTCTCGCCCCGCTCCAAGGAGCGCCCCGAGGACCTGGCGGACGAGGGCGACCTCGACCTCCTCATCGCCACCGACTGCATCTCCGAGGGCCAGAACCTCCAGGACTGCGACTGGCTCGTCAACTACGACATCCACTGGAACCCGGTGCGCATCATCCAGCGCTTCGGCCGCATCGACCGCCTCGGCTCACCCAACGACGCGCATCCAGCTGGTCAACTTCTGGCCCAACATGGAGCTCGAGGAGTACATCAACCTCGAGCAGCGCGTCAGCGGCCGCATGGTCCTCCTCGACATCTCCGCCACCGGCGAGGAGAACCTCATCGAGCAGCAGTCCGGCGACCCCATGAACGACCTCGAGTACCGCCGCAAGCAGCTCCTGAAGCTCCAGGACGCGGTCATCGACCTCGAGGACCTCTCCACCGGCGTCTCCATCGCCGACCTCACCCTCACCGACTTCCGCATCGACCTTGCGGAGTACGCCAAGGCCCACCCGGGCGAGCTCGACGCGCTCCCGCTCGGCGCCTTCGCCGTCACCACCACCACCGAGGCCGAGGTCCCGCCCGGCGTCATCTTCTGCCTGCGCGCCGAGGGCGAGGCCGCCGGCCGAACCACTCGAGCCCGGCTACCCCCTCGCTCCCCACTACCTCGTGCACGTGGGCGAGGACGGCTCGGTGCTCCTGCCCTTCCCGCAGGCCAAGCAGATCCTCGATCGCCTCAAGCGCCTCTGCGTCGGCCGCGACCTCCCCGACGCCGCCGCCTGCGCCCGCTTCGACAAGGCCACCAAGCAGGGCGAGGACATGCGCCAGCCGCAGCCGCCTCCTGGCCGCCGCCGTCGCCTCCGTCGCGGGCAAGACCGAGGAGCGCGCGGTGGCCAGCCTCTTCACCCCCGGCGGCACCCACGCGCTCAAGGGCGAGTTCGCCGGCGTCAACGACTTCGAGGTCGTCGCCTACCTCGTCATCCTGTCGGAGCCGACCCCGTGACGGCCGAGGAGCTGGTCGCCGCACTTCAGCTCCCTGACGCCGCCCGGGTCGACCGGCGCGTGCCGAAGAAGCTCCTTCTCGAGCACGGCGCCCCCACCGCCGCCGACAGGCGGCGGATCAACGAGGGCATCGAGGAGATCCGCTGGCTCGCCGTCCTCAAGCCGTCCACCATCGGGGTGGCGGCCTACCGCGACGACCAGCGGGAGTACCTCGAGATCGCGGTCGTCAGCATGCTGCTCCGCCGCGGCGCCAAGGCGCCGCGGCTGGCGCAGCTCACCCACCGCGCGATACCCTACCCCGTGTTCCTCGTCGCCACCCAAGGCTCCGCGGTCACCGTCTCCCTCGCCCACAAGCGCTGGTCCCAGGGCGAGGCCGGCGCCACCGTGCTCGATGGCGATGCGGTGGCGGCCACCTTTTCCCCCGAGGGGACCGACCCGTTCGCGCCTGAGTTCGCCGAGGCGCTCGCCATCACCAACCAGCCTCGCGCCGACCTTCGCGCCCTCTACCAGGGCTGGATGTCGACCGTCGAGGCGCTCCTCGCCGCCCGCGTCACCGGCACCTTTGGCGCCCGCCGGATTCGCCTGAGCAGGCCGAAGCGCGGCGCCAGGCGCTGGCTGACCTGGCCCGGCTCGACGCCGAGATCGCCCGCCTGCGCGCCGCCGCCGCCAAGGAGCGGCAGATCGCGCGCCAGGTGGACCTGAACCTTCAACTCAAGCGCGTGGAGGCCCAGCGGGCCGCCGCGCTCGAACGACTGTGAGGACCGACCGAATGATGAAGAAGCTCACCCCTGACGACCCCGAAACCCGCTCCGCCGACCTCGTCGCCGAGAACCTCGAGCGCCTCAAGGAGCTCTTCCCCGAGGCCTTCACCGAGGGCAAGATCGACTTCGAGCGTGCTCAAGCAGCTCCTCGGCGAAACGGTCGACGAGCGCGAGGAGAAGTACGGCCTCAACTGGCACGGCAAGCGCCGGGCGCGCCAGCTGGCGCTGACGCCCTCCACGGGCACCCTCCGCCCGTGCCCGGAGGAGAGCGTCGACTGGGACACCACGCAGAACCTCATGATCGAGGGCGACAACCTCGAGGTGCTCAAGCTCCTGCAGAAGAGCTACGCCGGCAAGGTGAAGCTCATCTACATCGACCCGCCGTACAACACGGGCAAGGACTTCGTCTACCCGGACAACTTCCAGGACGCATCAAGAACTACCTGGAGCTGACCGGGTCAGGTAGAGGGCGGACGGAGAGTCAGCAGCAACACCGAGGCCAGCGGGAGGTTCCACACAGCCTGGCTAAATATGATGTATCCGCGGCTCAGGGCGCGCAATCTACTACGGGACGACGGGTTCTATTCGTCTCACATCGACGATGGGGAGTTTCATAACCTTGCGGCATCATGTGGACGAGTATTCGGGCCAGAGAACTTTGTCGCCAACGTAGTCTGGAAGAAGCAGGTCCGACACAAAGCACACGTACGGATTCGTCCGGTACACGAGTACGTCTTGTCTCCGCCAAAACGTCGTGAGACTACTCGTCAGGATCTCCTGCCCATGTCACCGAAGCAGAGGAGTCTTTACAAGAAGCCGGACGACCATGAGCGGGGGCCATACGGAACCTGGGCATCAGACTCGACCAGCATGGACGACCGGCCAAACCTCCGCTTCCTATCCTGTACAAGGTGAGGAGACTGCCCAGATAGCAGGGTTGTAGCTCAGGAACGGTCGAGGAAGCACTCGATAGGAACGCGCTCGCTGTTCAAGAAGAACGGGATGGCGATTGGTGCCTCCGGTGTGAGGCGGTATCCAAGCATGCAATGGGGACTCTAACGACGGCTTCGAGCGACCACTGTGTGGGATGGCCCCAATACTTGGGAAGGCCCGATACACCCGTAGCGGTACAAAGGATATGAATGAGCTGTTTGAAGGCGGAATCGTCTCGTTCTCCAAGCCGGTAGCCCATCGCTCGCGCTGCATTCAAGTCTGGATCTCGATACCGGCCACGAGTCTGAGGCCGACCATCGTTCTCGACTTCTTCGCTGGCTCCGGGACCACCGGCCACGCCGTCATGGCACAGAACGCCACCGATGGAGGCAACCGCCGCTACATCCTTGTCCAGCTCCCCGAGCCGCTCGACCCGGAAACAAGGACCAAAAGGCCGCCGCGAATTCTGCGACAAGCTTGGCAAACCCCGCAACATCGCCGAGCTGACCAAGGAACGCCTCCGCCGCGCCGCGAAGAAGATCAAGGCGAGAACCCGATGTTCGCGGGCGACCTCGGCTTCCGCGTCTTCAAGCTCGACTCCAGCAACATCCGCGCGTGGGAGCCGGACCGCGACGACCTCGACCAGACGCTGCTCGACTCCGTCGAGCACCTGAAGACGGACCGCACCGAGGAGGACATGCTCTACGAGCTGCTGCTCAAGCTCGGCCTCGACCTGTGCGTGCCGATCGAGACGAGGACGATCGCCGGCAAGGAGGTCCACGCCATCGGCGGCGGCGTGCTGATCGCCTGCCTCGCCGAGAAGATCGCGCGCGACGAGGTGGAGGCGCTGGCTCAGGGCATCGTCGACTGGCACGAGGAGCTCGCCCCCGCCGGCGACACCACCTGCGTCTTCCGCGACAGCGCCTTCGCCGACGACGTGGCCAAGACCAACCTCGCCGCCATCCTCGAGCAGCACGGCATCGCGAACGTGCGGAGCCTGTGAGGAGGCGCGATGAAGCTCCACTTCGAGCCCAACCTCGACTACCAGCTCCAGGCCATCGAGGCGGTCTGCGACCTGTTCCGCGGGCAGGAGATCTGCCGCACCGAGTTCACCGTCACGCCGGCGACGCCGGCGACGCAGCAGATGCGCCTGGGCTTCGCCGAGAGCGACCTCGGCATCGGCAACCGCCTGACGCTGCTCGACGACGAGATCCTCGAGAACCTCAACGACATCCAGCTCCGCAACGGCCTGCGCCCTCCGGCGTCGCTCGCCTCGGGCGACTTCACCGTCGAGATGGAGACCGGCACCGGCAAGACCTACGTCTACCTGCGCACCATCTTCGAGCTGAACAAGCGCTACGGCTTCACCAAGTTCGTCATCGTGGTGCCCTCGGTCGCGATCAAGGAGGGCGTCTACAAGACGCTCCAGATCACCGAGGACCACTTCAAGGGCCTCTACGCCGGGTGCCCTTCGAGTACTTCCTGTACGACTCGACCAAGCTCGGCCAGGTGCGCAACTTCGCCACCAGCCCGACATCCAGATCATGGTGGTGACCGTCGGCGCCATCAACAAGAAGGACGTCAACAACCTCTACAAGGACAGCGAGAAGACCGGCGGCGAGAAGCCCATCGACCTGATCAAGGCGACGCGCCCGATCCTGATCGTCGACGAGCCGCAGAGCGTGGACGGCGGCCTGAAGGGCGCGGGCAAGGAGGCCCTCGACGCGATGAACCCGCTCTGCACGCTGCGCTACTCGGCCACCCACGTGGACAAGCACCACATGGTCTACCGGCTGGACGCCGTGGACGCCTACGAGCGGCAAGCTGGTCAAGCAGATCGAGGTGGCCTCGGCCACGGTCGAGGACGCGCACAACAAGCCCTACGTGCGGCTCATCTCGGTCGAGAACAGACGCGGCGTCATCACGCGCCCAGGTCGAGCTGGACGTGCAGACTGCTGACCGGCGTGCAGCGGCAGAGAAGTCACGGTGCAGGACGGCGACGACCTGGAGCAGACGACGGGCCGCGCGCATCTACGCCGACTGCCGCATCGGCGAGATCCGCGTCGCGAAGGGCGAGCGAGTTCATGGAGCTGCGCGTACCCGGGAGGCGAGCAGTATCCTGCAGGCCCGGCGAGGCGTGCGGCGACGTGGACGCGCTGGCGGTGCAGCGCGAGATGATCCGCCGCACCATCCAGGAGCACCTCGACAAGGAGAAGCGCCTGCGCCCGCAGGGCATCAAGGTGCTCTCGCTGTTCTTCATCGACGCGGTGGACCGATACCGGCAGTACGACGCGGACGGCAACCCGGTGAAGGGCGACTACGCGCAGATCTTCGAGGAGGAGTACCGGCGGCTGGCCAAGCACCCGGACTACCAGCACGCTCTTCGAGGAAGTGGACCTCGACCCACGCCGCCGAGGAGGTCCACGACGGCTACTTCTCGATCGACAAGAAGGGCGGCTGGACCGACACGGCCGAGAACAACCAGACGAACCGGCGACAACGCCGAGCGCGCCTACAACCTGATCATGAAGGACAAGGAGAAGCTGCTCAGCTTCGAGACGCCGCTCAAGTTCATCTTCTCCCACTCGGCGCTGAGGGAGGGCTGGGACAACCCGAACGTCTTCCAGATCTGCACCCTGCGCGACATCCAGACCGAGCGCGAGCGCCGCCAGACCATCGGCCGCGGCCTGCGCCTCTGCGTGAACCAGGAGGGCGAGCGCCTGCGTGGCTTCGAGGTCAACACGCTCACGGTCGTCGCCACGGAGAGCTACGAGCAGTTCGCCGAGAACCTGCAGAAGGAGATCGAGGAGGACACCGGCATCCGCTTCGGCATCGTGGAGCCGCACCAGTTCGCCGGCATCGCGGTCGACGGCCGAGGACGGCAGCGCGGCGCCGCTGGGCGTCGAGCAGTCGCAGGCGCTCTGGGAGCACCTCAAGGCAGCAGGGCTACATCGACGCGAAGGGCAAGGTGCAGGACACGCTCAGGCAGGCGCTCAAGGACGGCACGCTCGACGTTCCCGAGCAGTTCGCCGCCGCAGCTCGACCAGATCACGCGAGATCCTGCGCAAGCTCGCCGGCCGGCTGGAGATCAAGAACGCCGACGAGCGCCGGCAGGTGCGACCGCGCCAGGCGGTGCTCCACAGCCCGGAGTTCAAGGCGCTCTGGGACCGGATCAAGCACAAGACCACCTACCGGGTGCAGTTCGACAACGAGAAGCTGATCGAGAACTGCATCCGAGGCGCTGCGCGATGCGCCCGCCGATCCCCAAGACCCGCCTGCAGTGGCGCAAGGCCGACATCGCCATCGGCAAGGCCGGCGTCGAGGCCACCGAGCGCGACGGCGCAGCAGACCGTCGTCCTGGACGAGGCCGACATCGAGCTGCCCGACCTGCTCACCGAGCTGCAGGACCGCACCCAGCTCACCCGGCGCACATCACCGCATCCTGTCGGCAGCGGCCGCCTCGATGACTTCAAGCGCAACCCGCAGGCGTTCATCGAGCTGGCCGCCGAGGCCATCAACCGCTGCAAGCGCCTGGCCGTGGTCGACGGCATCAAGTACCAGCGCCTCGGCGACGAGCACTACTACGCCCAGGAGCTCTTCGAGCAGGAGGAGCTGACCGGCTACCT
>CAWJPW010000002.1:0-4390 GCA_963844845.1 uncultured Acidobacteriota bacterium | reverse complement strand
TGGGCGCCCTTCGTACTCGGCTCGGCGCCGACGGCGCGGGGTCGAAATAGACCGCGCCGCCGCCCAAGTTGCTCCATTCCTCCTTAGAGAACCCGCCCCGGCTCACCGGGCCAGGGGTCGAGGACCCGGCGCAGGGCGTTGAAGGTGCTGCCGATCGCGGCAGAGACCGTCTGGACCGGGTCGATGTCCTCCGAGCACCTTGCCGCCGGGCGAAGGTACAGCTTGCGCAGAGCCGTGCCGCCGGGCTGAGGACGAGATCCTGCTCGACCTGCAAGCCGCGAAGACATCTGACGACATATACTGCTAGTGGACGAAGAACTGCCAGCCTAGCAACGTGTCTGAAAGTCCCCGGAGGGACTCGTGCCCAGACCTGTTCTTGCTGTCGGTCGGTCGGAAACAACTCCGAAGCTCTCGGGAGGGGGCGCGCTCGCGGCTCTCGCGGTGGCAATCTTGGCTGTGACCGCGTGGTGGCTTCTCGCCACAGTCATCCCCTCCAAGCTCCGGGACGAGGACAGGCACTGGCGCCTTGCCCTCTCGGCGATGGCCGACGACCGGGCCACCACTGTGGACCGTTGGCTCAGCGAGCGCAAGGGCGACGCCCTGGTGGTCGCCGCGGAGGCGCGAGGGCTGCTGGCCGAGGATGCAGGCCCGAGCCGGGAGGGCGGCTCCGCGCACGGCTCCGATCGTGGTCACATCGAGGCGGTGATGGCGGTCATGGAGACGGCATTCGGCTACGAGGATCTCTGGCTGCTCGACCGCCAGGGCCGAATCCTCGAGGCGACGCCGGGCAGCGGACCACCCGATGACTTCCTCGCCGCCCTCGTCGAGCGATCCGCGGCGAGCCGGAAGGTGGAGATCGATCTCGGCCTCCGTGGCGGTGTGCCCCACGTAGGCGTGGTGGCGCCGCTGGTGACCGGTGACGCTACGGGCTCGGCGGCCGCCGGTTTCGTTCTGCTGGTCATGGACCCGACAGCCTGGCTCTACCCCTCGCTGCGGCCTCAATCGCCGCCCTCCGACACCATGGAGGCGGTGCTGATGCGGCGTGACGGGGACACGGCGGTCTTCCTGAGCCCGCTCCGGTTCGGGGCCGAGTCCGCCCTCTCGACCCGGCGGCCGCTGACCGACAGAAACTTCGCGGCCCGCCATGCACTCGCGGGGGAGCGGGGCTCCGGGGAGTTCACGGACTACCGGGGCGTTCCCATCCTCGCCGCCACCCGGCGCCTCACCCAGGCGCCCTGGGGCCTGGTGGTGAAGATCGACCGTGACGAGGCGCTGGCTGAGTTCCGCACCTGGCGGAACCGGATGCTGGCAGAGGCTTTGATGGGGCTCGCCGTCCTGTCGGGAGTGGGGCTCCTGCTCTGGCGCCGGCAGCGCCTCCGTGACGCGCTCGCCCTCGCGCGCTCCGAGGCGCGCCTTGGCCTGGTCGTCGACCAGGCCCACGACGCCGTTCTCTTCATTGACCAGGTTGGGGTCATCAGTGCCTGCAACCAGCAGGCCGAGGCGATGTACCGGCGCCCGCGGGGGGAGCTCCTCGGTGTCGCATTCTCCGAACTCTTTGCGGCGGAGGCGCAGGTCGACGCAGAGGAGCTTCGTGCGCTTTTCGGAGCCGGGGGCGGGGCCGTCGTCGAGACCGTGCAGCAAGGCGGAGACGGTGCGACGTTTCCAGCGGAGGTGAGCGCCAGACGGGTGCGGCTGCCCGGCGAGGGCGGCCTCGTGGTGGTGGTGCGGGACATCAGCGCCCGCCGGGCGGCGGAGGAGCGCATCCACAGGCTGTACACCCTGCTTCGCACGGTCTCGGACATCAACCAGCTCATGGTGCGCGAGAGCGACGGCGACCGTCTGCTCGGCGAGGCGTGCTCCGTCCTGGTGAAGGAGGGCGGCTTCACCTTGGCCTGGGTGGGTGGCCCGGGGCGCTCTCCCGGCGAGCTGGAGATCTTCGCGCAAGCCGCCGCGACGCCGGCGGCGCTGGCGTACGCCGAGCACCTCCAGATCCGTTTCGGCGACTGCGACCTGGGCCGTGGCCCCGCGGGCATCGCGGCCCGAGAACGCCGGTGCGTGGTGGTCCAGGACTGGGAGACCGACCCGCAGGTGGCGCCGTGGCGGGAAACCGGCACCGGCGCCGGCTTCAAGGCGGGGGCCGCCGCCCCGATTTTCATCGGCGAGCGGTTCTACGGGGTGCTGGCCGTGTACTCGGTGGTGGTCGGCGCCTTCGACGAGGAGAGTGTGCAGCTGCTGAAGGAGCTGGCCGATAACCTGGGCTTCGCCCTGCGAGCCATGGCGGACCAGCGGGAGCGGGCGGCGGCGCGTAGCGCGCTGGCCGCCAGCGAGGCGCGCTTCCGCGCGGTCTTCGAGGAGAGCGGCGTGGGGATTGCGAACGCATCGGTAGAGGACGGCCGTTTCACCGCGGTGAACCCCGCGTTCTGCCGCATGCTGGGCTACTCCGAGGGGGAGCTGCTCGAGCGAACGGTGGCAGACGTCACCTGGCCCGACGACCTCCCCCGCGAGCGCGAGGCCGCCGAAGACCCGGAAGACGGGAGCCCGCGCTCGTTCGTGATCGAAAAGCGCTGCAGCCGCAGCGACGGCGGCCTGGTGTGGGTCCGGGTGTGGGGCTCGGTGGTGTCTGACGAGGACGGCACACCGGCGTTCTGGGTGCGGGTGGTGGAGGACATCACCGACGCCCGCCGCGCCAGCGAGTACCTGCGCCGCCTCGACACCCTGGTGGAGCACGCCCGCGACGCCATCGTCGTGATTCGCGAGGACGGACGCATCATCGAGGCCAATCGCGCGGCCGGGGAGCTCTACGGCGCCAGCCGGGACGAGCTGTGCACCATGACGATCGCGGATCTCTGGGGCATCGACCCCGGAGTGTCGTTGACGGACAAGCAGCGAGCGGCGGAGTCCGGAGACATGCTCTTCGAGGCTGTGCACAGGCACAGGGACGGCCGGCTCATCCCGGTGGAGGTGAGCTCGCGCGGCGTCGTGGTGGACGGCGTGGACGTCGTGCTGAGCATCGTCCGCGACCTCACCGAGCGCCGCACCGAGGAGGCCGGCCGGCGCCTCCTCGCCGCCGCAGTGGAGCAGGCCGCCGAGGCGGTGGTGATCACCGGTCCCGACGGCGTGATCCAGTACGTCAACCGCGCCTTCGAGCGGGTCACCGGGTACGGCCGCGACGAGGCCCTGGGTCGCCGTCCCTCGATCCTCAAGAGCGGGCGCCACAGCGACGCCTTCTACCGCGAGATGTGGGAGACGATCCTGGGCGGTGGGGTCTGGCACGGTCACATGGTCAACCGCCGCAAGGACGGCGTCCTCTTCGAGGAGGACACCACGATCTTCCCGGTGCACGGCACGGATGGCAAAATCGTCAACTTCGTGAGCCTCAAGCGGGACGTGAGCGAGGAGATCTCTCTCCAGGAGCAGCTCGCCCACGCCCAGCGCATGGAGGCCGTGGGCCGCCTCGCCGGCGGCGTCGCCCACGACTTCAACAACCTGCTCCAGGGGATGCTGGCCGCGCTCGGCTCACTCGCCGCCAACCCCGAGATCTCTGAGGCGACGCGCCGGCGACTCACCGAGATGGACGACCTCGTGCGCCGCGGCGCCGGGCTCACCCGCCAGCTGCTGGTGTTCTCGCGGCGGGACGACCCGAGTCTCGCGGCCTGCGACCTCAACGAGGTCGTGCGGAGCTCGGCGGGGCTGCTGCGGCGCCTGCTGCCCGACAATATCGCCGTGGAGAGCCGGCTCGAGGCCGCCCCGGCGACCGTCGTGGCCGACCGCGGGCTGCTGGAGCAGGTGATCATGAACCTGGCCGTGAACGGCGGCGATGCGATGCCCGGCGGCGGCTGCCTGCGGCTGCGCACCGGCAACCGGCTCGAGAGCGTTGTCCTCGAGGTGAGCGACACCGGCTGCGGCATTCCCGCAGCAGTGCGCGAGCACATCTTCGAGCCCTTTTTCACCACCAAGGAGGTGGGCCACGGCACCGGCCTCGGCCTCGCCGTGGTGCACGGCATCGTCACCCGCAGCGGCGGGGTGATCGAGGTCGAGAGTGGCGACGGGGGGGGAACCACCTTTCGGGTCGTGCTCCCGGAAGGACCGAGCTCGACCGTCCCTCAGGGGAAGGCGCCGCCGCCGCTTGCGGCCGCCGCCAGCGCCCGCCTCCTGCTGGTGGAGGACGAGCCGGCGATCCGCGACGGGCTCGCCGAGATCCTGGGCCTGCTGGGTCATGACGTGACGGCGGTGGCCAGCGCCGAGGAGGCTCTGGCGCGGGCCGCCGAGGGCTCGTACGACCTCCTGCTCACCGACCTCTCGCTGCCGGGGCTGTCGGGTTCCGACCTGGCCGAGCGGCTGCGCGCGCAGCAGCCGGCGCTCGCGGTGGTCATGATGTCCGGCTACGCCC
>CAWJPW010000001.1:0-534217 GCA_963844845.1 uncultured Acidobacteriota bacterium | reverse complement strand
GAGGATCAGCCACGGGTCGGTGTCCAGCGCGCCGGTACCGGAGAAGCTGGCGCTGTCGCAGCCGGCTGAGCCCGGGCCGCCGTTGCAGCCCCACCAGTTGTCCTCGGCGGTGACCGTGGAGTCGTCGCAGCGCACCCCGGTGGTGTTGCCGGCGAGACGGTTGTAGAGCAGGGTCGCCTTGCTGTTGGTGTTGCCGTTGTCGGAGTGCACCCAGACGCCGGTGCCGTTGCCGAGCAGGGTGTTGCCGGTCACCTGGACGGGCAGCACCGAGGCGGGCGGCTGGGAGGTGTAGCTGTCGCCGATCCAGTGGATCGCGATGTTGGCGCCCGAGACCAGGTTGCCCGCGTAGGTCACGGTGGTGGTGTCGGACGAGTGCGAGGTCACCCGGAAAGCGCGCTGCAGGTTGAGCGCCGGGTCGTTACCCGGGTCCTCGTTGACGAACGAGTTGCCGCTCACCGTGATGTTCGAGGTGTTGGCGTGGCCGTTCTCCCAGATGCCATAGATCCACTCGGGATCGGACGACTGGGCGCCGGTGATGCGGATGAGGTTGTCGGTGATGTGGAGGCCGTCGTAGACCGCGCCGCCGCTGGTGTTGGACTGCATCACCACCGAGGACGCCTTGGACGGGCTCGGCGAGGTCGAGTCGGACACCCCGGTGCCGGGCAGCACGAACTCGTTGCCCGTGATCGTCTGGTCGACGCCGAAGCTGAAGTGGATGCCGATGTTCTGGTTCACGTCGTCGGGCGCGACGGTGGCGTTGAGGTCGGGTGGGATCTCGATGTGGTTGTTGGCGATGGTCACGCCGTCGAAGTCGTGCACGCCGGTGAAGAACATCGCGATGGACAGATCGAAGCCGCGGATGTCGAGGTTCTCGATGGTCCAGCCGTGGTACGAGCCGTCCCACAGGCCGAGGAAGCCCTCGAGGTTGACGCCGGGCAGGTCGCCGGGGCCTTGGATGAGGGCGGCGCCGGGCGCCGCCGCGCCGATGGTCACGTTCTCGAAGCCGGGCGGCGCCGCGATGACGTAGTCGTCGCCGGTCCCGGCGAGGCCGTCGTTGCCGCGCGACCAGGCGAGGTTGGCGAAGGGCTCGGTCCAGTCGAAGGTGCCGTCGAGGAGCACGGTGACGTCGTCGCCCACCGCCTCGACCACGTCGAGGATGCGGGTGTAGTCGTTATCCTCCACGCTCGGCGTGCCGCCGCTCTCGGAGATCGACTGGACGGTGACCGCGCCGCCCTCGGTGACCAGCACCCGCCGGGTGGCGACGGCGTTGTCCAGCGTCGCGCTGACCCAGCCGAGGCCCTGGCTGGCGGCGGTGAAGGCCGCCGCCGCCGTGCCGGACGTGGTCTCGACCGAGGCCGGCACGCTGCCGCCGCTCGCCGCGAAGCCGATCTCCGTCTCCGGGAAGGCGATGGCGCCGAGCTCAGTGCCGTCGGAGTCGGCCGTCACGGTTGCGGTGGCGGTGGCGGCGTCGGCCACCTCGACCACCGGCGGCGTCACGCCGAGGCCGAGGATCAGCCACGGGTCGGTGTCCAGCGCGCCGGTGCCGGAGAAGCTGGCGCTGTCGCAGCCGGCTGAGCCGGGCCCGCCGTTGCAGCCCCACCAGTTGTCCTCGGCGGTGACCGTGGAGTCGTCGCAGCGCACCCCGGTGGTGTTGCCGGCGAGACGGTTGTAGAGCAGGGTCGCCTTGCTGTTGGTGTTGCCGTTGTCGGAGTGCACCCAGACGCCGGTGTCGTTGCCGAGCAGGGTGTTGCCGGTCACCTGGACGGGCAGCACCGAGGCGGGCGGCTGGGAGGTGTAGCTGTCGCCGATCCAGTGGACGGCGATGTTCGCGCCGGACACGAAGTTGTCGGCGTAGGTCACGGTGGTGGTGTCGGACGAGTGCGAGGTCACCCGGAAAGCGCGCTGCAGGTTGAGCGCCGGGTCGTTACCCGGGTCCTCGTTGACGAACGAGTTGCCGCTCACCGTGATGTTCGAGGTGTTGGCGTGGCCGTTCTCCCAGATGCCATAGATCCACTCGGGATCGGACGACTGGGCGCCGGTGATGCGGATGAGGTTGTCGGTGATGTGGAGGCCGTCGTAGACCGCGCCGCCGCTGGTGTTGGACTGCATCACCACCGAGGACGCCTTGGACGGGCTCGGCGAGGTCGAGTCGGACACCCCGGTGCCGGGCAGCACGAACTCGTTGCCCGTGATCGTCTGGTCGACGCCGAAGCTGAAGTGGATGCCGATGTTCTGGTTGACGTCGGCGGGCGCGACGGTGGCGTTGAGGTCGGGTGGGATCTCGATGTGGTTGTTGGCGATGGTCACGCCGTCGAAGTCGTGCACGCCGGTGAAGAACATCGCGATGGACAGATCGAAGCCGCGGATGTCGAGGTTCTCGATGGTCCAGCCGTGGTACGAGCCGTCCCACAGGCCGAGGAAGCCCTCGAGGTTGACGGCGGACAGGTCGCCGGGGCCGTCGATCCGCGCCGCGCCAGCAGAGGCGGCGCCGAAGGTTACGCCGCTGAAGCCGCCGGGTGCGGAGAGGCTGTAGTCGTCGTCGGTACCGGCGAGGCCGTCCGAGCCGAGCGCCCAGGAGGCGGCGGCGTTGGCCTCGGTCCAGTCGAAGGTGCCCTCGAGGAGCACCGTCACGTCGTCGCCGACCAGCTGGAGCACGTCGTTGATGCGGGTGAAGTCGTTGTCGTCGTCGGTCGGTGTGTCGCCACTCTCGCCGATCGACTGAACAGTGACCGCGGCGCCCTCCGTCACCAGGAAGCGGGTGCTCACCGTGGCGTTGTCGAGGACCGCGGTGGCGATCGCCGGCCCTTGGCTCGAGGCGGTGAAGCTCGCCAACGCCTCGCCGTCGACGGTGTCGGCCGAGGCCGGGATGGTCCCGTGGGTGGCGCTGAGGGCCACCGTCGAGGCGGGGAACGCGATGGCGCCGAGGTCGGCGCCGTCGGAGTCGAGCTGCAGCGAGGCGCTCACCGCGGCGCTGCTCGACGCCTCGACCACCGGCGGCGTCACCGCGAGGCCGAGGACCAGCCAGGGATCGCTGTCGAGGAAGCCGATGCCGGAGAAGGCGGCGGTGTCGCAGCCGGCCTCACCAGGGCCGCCGTTGCAGCCCCACCAGTTGTCCTCGGCGGTGACCTGGGCGTCGTCGCAGCGCATCCCGACCGTGTTGCCGACGATGCGGTTGTACAGCAGGTTGGCCTTGCTGTTGGCCTGGGCCGGGTCGAAGTCGGTGTGCACCCACACGCCGGTGCCATTGCCCAGCAGGGTGTTGCCGACCAGCTGGACCGGCAGAACCGACGCCGCCGGCTTCGACTGGTAGCCGTCGCCGATCCAGTGGATCGCGACGTTGGCGCCGGTGACCAGGTTGTCGGCGTAGGTCACGGTGGTGGTGGCGGAGGAGTGCGAGGTCACCCGGAAGGCGCGCTGGTGGTTGGCGGCCGGGTCGTTGGCCGGGTCGTCGTTGATGAAGGAGTTGCCGCTCACCGTGATGTTCGACGTGTTGCCGGCCGAGTTCTCCCAGATGCCGTAGATCCAGGACGGGTCGGCCGCGGCCGCATGCAGCACGTGGATCGTGTTGTCGATGATCTGCAGCCCGTCGTAGACGTCGCCGCCGCTGGTGTTGGACTGCAGGGCGATGTTGGCCGCGTGGGTCGGGTGGAGCGGATCCGTCGTCGTGTCGCTGACGCTGTCGCCGGGGATCAAGATCTCGTTGTCGGCGATGGTCTGGTTGCTGCCGAAGCCGAGGTGCAGGGCGACGTTCTGCATGGAGTCCTCAGGTGCCACCACGGCGTTGAGGTCCTGCGGCATCTCGATGTGGTTGTGGGCGATGGTGACGCCGTTGAAGTCCTCGGTCGATCCGCCCGTCGGGTCATACATCATTGCGATCGACCAGTCGAAGCCGCGGATGTCGAGGTTCTGCACCGTCCAGCCCTGGTAGGTGCCGCCGTACATGTAGAGGAAGCCCTCCCAGTACAGGTCGGGGAGGTCGCCGGGGCCGAGGATGGTGGCGTCGCCGAGGGCTTGGGCGCCCACCGTGACGTCGGCGACGCCTCCCGGAGGCAGCAGAAGGTAGTCGTTGGCGGCCCACGAGGTGAAGGCGTTGGGCTCGGTCCAGTCGAAGGTCCCGACGAGGCGGACCGAGGTCCCGTCGCCGAGCACGCCGACCGCCTGCAGCGCCTCGTTGATACGGGTGAAGTCGTTGTCGGTCGCGGTGGGCGTGTCGCCGGTCACCGCCACCGACTCGACCAGGAGGATCGGGGCGCGCTGGCTGCTCTGGACGACCTGCACCCCGCGGGTTCTGAGGTCGGGCTCGCCGTCGGCTGCGCGGCGCAGCGGCTGGTGGGCGGGCAGCTCCATCGCCAACGTCATTGGTCCCTCGGTACGGTCGGCGGCAGAGACGTAGACGAGGGTCGTGCCGGCCGCGGCGGCCGAAGGGGCGGCCCCGGCGGCTATGGCGAAGGCCACGAAGCACGTGATGGTGACAAACGCTCTCGATCGATCCATCTCACTCTCCTCCTCGGCGTGACGGTGCCGGTCCGATGCAGGCCGCCGCGCCCACCGCGGCGCCTGCGAGATTCGTTCGGTTGTCGCTCATACGACGCACGAGGCAACGCTCCGCCTTGTCCAGCGCATGAACGCTTTCTACAGCCTTCAAAAAAACCACAAGAAGCTGCGTGCTCCTGCGACGAGTGCCCAAAGAGAAGGTTATCAGACAGGTCTCAGGACGTCAAGCAGGCTCTATGAGCTCGGCGCAGAGTTGGAAAATCAGCGATTCATGAGCAGTTGCACAGCCACCGCCGAACGCCCCCGGCGCCGTCTGCGGCTTGCGCCAGCCCCGGCCCGGTGCTAGAGTTCCGTGCGCGTCAGCTGGCGCACGCCAACGTAGCTCAGTCGGCAGAGCAAGTGATTCGTAATCACTAGGTCGGCGGTTCGAGTCCGCCCGTTGGCTCCAAGCTTTCAATGATTTGGCCGCCCTTCACGGGCGGCCTTGTCATGTGCGCACCCGGCTCGCTCCCCTGAGGCATGGCCCGCGGGAGCCCTGCCTGCGTCCCGCTCTCGCCTTGCTCCTCGCTGCACTGCTGCCGCTGTCGGAAACGCGCAGTGCCGGGGATGGCGCCAGCCCGCGGACGCGACGCAACCCCTCCGATGACAGCTCGTCGCTCACACGGACACTCCATCGCTAAGACGGACAGCGCATCGCCCAGGCAGACAGCTTGACGCTTTTCGGTACCTCGGCACCTCGGCTCCGAGCGCGTCAGACTCCAGGTCATCGGCTACGAGGAGACGTAGGTCTTCGCCGACGGCTAAGAGTCGGGTGACACGACGGCCTGGACGGCGACGGTGCCATAGGGCCCACAGGGAACGAGAGTGCATCGCTCCGAGCCGGCGCAGCGCGCCGGCTCGGAGCTTCTTGCGAGTAACCGTCAGCGCGCCGCGTCGACGATGGCGGGCTCGACGCAAAGGTCGGCAAGCCGCCTCCTGACGAGCACATCGTGGCGCCGAGTGCGGCCCTTCGCTGACGTGGCGGCGGGCGGCCCGCCACGCGCACGCAGCTCGGTCCCCTCCGGTGATCGGAAGGGGGCCGGGGATGCGGCCGTGGCCGCTGTTCTACGAGGCGTGGGTCTTGGCCATCTCGCTGCCGCAGGGACAGGTTCCGGGCTTCTGGCTGACGGTGTCACAGGTGCAGTCGGGGCCGCAGGCACAGTGGTACGCGCCGGTCGTCTTGAACTCGCGGGGCTTCTCCCAGCCCTCCGCCTTGAGGCTGGCGGTGCCGTCACCCACCGACACGACCTCGGCCTCGACCATGTCCTCGCCGCAGGTGCAGCTGCCGGCGTGGCGCGAGATCATCCCGCAGGGGCACTTCTCACCGCAGTTGCAGGCGTAGACATGGTCGCCTGCCTCGAGCGCGACCTGGGCGGATCCGGTGGGGGAGGCAACCGCGATCCCGAGCACTCCAGCGAATGCCACCAAGACCGCCGCCGTGATCATCGCCGTACGCTTCATCGTCGTCTCCTTTCGGCGTGGACGCCGGATAGGGGCCCACGCACGCGCATACTGGTTCCTAGTATTGAAGAACAACCCGGTGACCCTGCCGTCCGATTCCCCGCGCTGCTCATGGCCGGAGCGCGAGCTGCGGGCCGGCGGGAGCGGCTCCTCGACGAGCCTGCGGAACGCCTGTAGATGCAGCAGAGACTGCGCTACGGCTCCTCGATCGGCCATGGGCGTCCCCGACCACGCGGCCTTCGAGAACGGCTGCTGCTCGCTCGACACGGGGTCGCGTCAGATGGAGGCGCTGGCCGGGTGTGCCACGGCGGCGGGATCAGGTCGTGCTGGCCGGCGGGGCGTCGTCGGCCGCCGTGACCCGGTTGCGACCTGCCGCCTTGGCGGTGTAGAGGGCGTTGTCGACCGCGCGGGTGAAGGCGAGCAGCGAGCTGGTGGCGAGGGGCACTGTGGCGCCGACCCCGCCACTCACCGTGACGGTGGAGGCAGTGGGCGAGTGCGCGTGGGGAATCGCCAGCCGACCGACGGCGTCGTGGATGCGCCGGGCGACCGCGAGAGCGCCGTCCAAGCCGGTCTCGGGCAGTACCACAGCCAGCTCGTCACCGCCGAAACGCCCGATGAGGTCGGCGGGGCGCGAGAGGGCCCCGGCGGCGGCTTGAGCCACGCGCCGTAGGCACTCGTCACCGTCCACGTGGCCGTAGTTGTCGTTGAACTGCTTGAAGTGGTCGATATCCATCAGGATCAGGGCCAGCGAGGCGCCCGAGCGAGTTGCCCGCTGCCACTCCTGTCCAAGGAACTCGTCCACCCGGCGGCGGTTGGCAACGCCCATCAGGGGATCCTCGCGCGAGAGCCTCTCGAGCTCGCGATTGGCGAGCGTCAGGCGCTGCTCTGCATCCTTGCGTTCCCCGACCTCCTGGTTAAGGGTGTAGTTGGCCTGCACCAGGGCGAGGGAGTGAAGGCGGCCCTCGTAGAGGTGGGCCACCAGTACCAGGGTGAGCAGGATGCCGAAGGCGAGGACGACCCACGCCGGCCAGGTGTGCGCGATGCCGACCACCAGGGGACCTGCGCTGACCCTCAGGGACCAGCTACGGCCGCCCACCTCGAGGGAGGAGATGGAGGTCCGGGCGCCTTCTGCGGCGGCCTCGCAGGACGACTCGTCCGGCGTCCCGGCGGAGGTGCGAGCCCAGAGAAGACGCCGACCGGGCGGTGCCGAGAGGTCGCAGAGGACGATGTCGGCGCGCTCGGCCGGAAAGTCCCGGACAGCCAGGTCGAGGGTCCGGGGCAGGCTCACCACCGCGGTGAGGAAGCCCTGCAGCCCTGCCCGCCGCTGCTCCGGCGAGTCGGGAACGAACCGTGACTGGTACACGGGCAGGACGAAGAGGACGCCGAAACCGGAACCGTTCTCCTGCACGAGGTGGAGCCGAGGTGTGGCGAGCAGCTCGCCGGACTCGGCGGCTGCCTCGAGTGTGGCGCGGCGTGCGGTCTCGGAGGAGAGGTCGAAGCCGAGCGCCGGCTCGTTCCCCCGCAGCGGCTCGAGGAAGAGAACCGGGAAGACCTCCCGATCGGGCGGCGCCGATCGCAGACTACCGTCGGGGCTCCGCGCGGTGATGACGAATCCCGGGCGGTCGGCCGCGGCGGCTGATTCGAAGCGGGTCCGCGCGGCGGCCTCCACCTGCGGCGCCCAGCTCAACGCGCGGACGCCGGTGTGCTCGTCGAGGATCACGCTGGCGAAGGCGTGGAACTCCTCCCGTGTAACCTCCTCCGACGACGCGTAGAGAGCACCCACCGAGTGGAGCGCCTCGATGTTCTCCGTGAAGGCGTAGCGGATGACGCCGGTGAGGTGCAGCGCGGTGCGCTGGAACTCGTCCTCGGCGGGAGCGAGGGCGGCACGCCGGGCGGCGTTGAAGCCGAGCGCCGAGAGGATCAACCCAAGTGCCAGGATGAAGACGGTTGGGAGCTGGCCGTAGGACGGGACCTGGGCGAAGGGCTCACGCCTTGGGCTGGGCTCCGGAACCGGCGGGTCGTTTCCGCGGCGCGCCTTCAATTCTCCAGCTCCCTACCCTTCGGTGTGCTCCAGCAGCTCCAGCGCCAGCCATCGTGGACGCAAAGCTCTCTGAGTGGACTTCGCCTACGTCATCATACCGCGGGCCTGCAGTAGACTGGAGGAGAGCGTGATTCGATGGACATGGTCAGGGTCGTGCTGAGGGCGCAAGCGGGCGCGGCGCGTGGTGCCATGTGGTCATGAGTACCCCCGCCACCGAGGTGGAGGCCGCGCCCCGGCCCCTGGTGGAGGCGCGACCGTTGCGGCTGGTGTACGGCGTGTCGGGGGAGGGCTCCGGGCATGCCGTCCGCTCGCGCGAGGTGCTGCGGCACCTCGCGGGCAGAGGCCACGAGATCCGCGTGGTGACGTATGACCGCGGTCTCGCTCTGTTGGGCGGTGAGTTCGCGGTGTTCCCCACGGTGGGCCTCTCCATCGCAACCACCGACAACGCCGTGGCAGTGGCCCACACGCTCCGCGACAACCTCGCCCGCGTGGCCGGGGGGCAGCGGCGCCTGCACGAGCTGAAGCGCGATCTCTTCGAGGATTTCGGTCCTGACTGCGTCATCACCGACTTCGAGCCGATGATGGCGCACCTGGCGCGGGCGCATGGCGTGCCGCTGCTCTCCCTCGACAATCAGCACCTCATCCGCTACGTGCGCTACCCCTGCCCACGGCGGCTGCGGCGCAGCCAGCTCCTCACCCTGTCCGTCATTCGCGCCATGGTGCCGAGCCCGGACGCGGCGGTTGTCACGACCTTCTTCTTCGGGGCGCCGCGCAACCAGCGCACCTTCATGGTTCCCCCCATCGTCCGCCGCGAGGTGACGGACGCCGCGCCGGCCCCGGGGGACCACGTGCTGGTCTACCTCACGCGCGGCTTCTCGTCGCTGGTACGCCACCTGCGCAGCCTGTCGCGGCAGCGCTTCGTCGTATACGGAGCGGGAGAGCAGGCGGAGGGCGGGGGCAACGTCGAGCTGCGTCCCTTCTCGGCCGAGGGCTTCGTGGGCGACCTCGCCGGCGCGCGGGCGGTGATCGCCACCGCCGGCTTCAGCCTCATAAGCGAGGCGCTCCACCTCGGCGTTCCGTACCTTGCGGTGCCCATGCGCGGGCAGTTTGAGCAGGAGCTCAACGCCCACCTGCTCGGTGAGCTGGGCTTCGGAGTCGGCGTCCGCCACATTGACGGCGGCACGGTGGAGGAGTTTCTGGCCCGCGTGCCCGAGCTGCGCGAGCGGGTGGCAGCGGCGCCCAGGGCCGGCAATGCAGAGGTGAACGCCGCGCTGGACGGCTTGCTGGCTGACGGCTGTGCGCGGCTCGTCGAGCTGCGCCGGGCCCGCCGCGCCGGTGAGCTGCCAGCGTAGCCCCTCCTCGTGGCTGAGGGGCGTGGTACGGGAGCGCGCTCGGCGAGTCGCGGCTGGAGGGTCAGGGCTGATCCGGCGCGAGCAGCTCGAGCTCCTCCTCGGTGGGTTGCAGCAGGCCTGCGCCCACCGCCCCGGGACCCACGTGACAGGTGACCGCCGGACCCATCTGGCGCTCGCTCAGCTCGGCCAGTTGGAAGCGCTTCTTCACGGCGGCCCGTAGCTCGCTGGCGAGCGCCGGCGCCGACGCGTGGACCAGGGTGATGAGCACCGGACGCGAGGGGTCGACTCCTTGGGCGAGGCGCTCCACGAGATGAGCGATGGCCTCGGGTCCCCTCGGCGCGCGGTCGACCGGCCGGAGGCCCCCGCCCACCAGCTCGAGGATAGGCCAAAGCTCGGTTCGCGCAGCCTTGGCCGCACCGAAATGGACGTCGCCCGAGCGCTCGAGGAACTCCAGCGACCGCACCATCAGGACGGTGCGGGTACGCTGCCCGATGTCGGACACCCTGCGGGCGACCTCCTCCAGGGGGACACCGCGGGCGAGCATGCGGGTTGCCAGCACCACCAGCATCGCCAGCGATCCCGAGGACTGACCGGTGGTGACGGTAAGCACGCGAGGGTCGGTGCCGGGCTGCTCCTGCTGGCGCAGGCTGCGGAGCTCCTCGGCGCCTTCCCGCAGCGCCGCCTGAGCGTTGGCGTGGGTGCCGGAGAGCGCGGTCGAGGGGTGGATGGAAAGGACGTCCGCGCCGGGCACGATGCGGCGGTAGGCCTCGAGCAGCTCGCCGCGGGTGACCGGGTTGGTGGTGGGCAGCACCCGGCTGGAGCGCAGCTTGCGCTGGAAGTCGTCGGGCTGGAGGTCGACGCCGTCCTTGAAGATCTCCGTGCCGAACAGGATCGTCACGGGTAGCACCGTGACCCCGAGGCGTCGGGCCTCACCGGGCTGGAGGTCGGAGGTCGAGTCGGTGACCACACGGATCCGCTGATCGGGCTCCGCCAGGTCGAGGATGCCCCGGCGGGAGAGGCCGAGCACCGCCTGGGCCACCTCGAGGTCCGGGTCGGGCACGCGGTCGAGGAGCACCCCGAGGGTCGGGGCCTCCTGGGCCCGGCTGATCACGTGCTGCTCCACCGGGGTGAACTCGATGGCGAAGAAGTCGTCCACCAGCTGGACCCGCGGCGTCGCTTCCAGGGCGGGCAGCGCCTCCAGGGCATCGACCAGGGCCAGACGCTCGGCCACCGCCTGCCCCATGAGGGTGCCGAGGTCGTCGTCGATGGCCCGCTCGACCTCCACCGCATGGAGGGTCAGCTCGAAGCTGCCGCGCCGCAGATCGGAAAGACGGTTGAACGCCTTGCGCCCTACGATTCCGCCCCACCACGCGTTGACCACGTCGCCGTCCTCGAACCACACGCCGGCGTCGGCCGCCTCCTTCAGGCGCAGGCACCCTGTTGTCACGTGCTTGTGCAGGGCCTCCAGTAGCTCGCTCAGAGGCGCTCGCGTGAGGTCGCCGTAGAGCACCTCGAGCCTCTCATCCAGCTCACCACCGATCTGGTTGGCAAGGGTGAGCAGTCGCACGCGACGTACCAGGTCCTCGGGGTCGATGGGGGTGGCAGGGACGAAGTAGATCGTGTCGGAGGGCCGGTGCTCGGGGACCGAGGTCGGATCCGTGACGAGTATCAGGCAGGGCGGAAGGGACAGCCCCGTGGCCTGGAGCCGTTCGTACAGGTCGAGGGCGGGAATGCGGGGGAGATTGGCGTCGAGCACCGCGAGACGCGGGTTGAGGCCGGCGACGAAGCGCAGCGCCTCCTCGCCTTGGGAGGCGTCGATGCACTCGTATCCGGCGTCGTGGAGAGCCTGGGTCAGCTCCAGACGCACGGCCTCGTCGCCGTGCGCCACCAGAATGCTCCTCGTCCTTTGCACCGTGTTCTACCTCCTTCGCTTCGTGGCCGCCCCCCGGGCCGCCGCTCGAGTCTGCCGCCCGCGGCACGGGGCCAACGCTTCAGTGTAGCCCGCGGGCTCCCTGGCGAAAAGGGGGTGGCGTACTACTTGACAGCTGAGCTTCCCGTAGGTAGATTCTGAAATAAAGTCTCATAAAAGGGCGGGAGGATCATGCGTTCCGAGGGAACCTATGACGAGGCCACCCACACCCTCGCCATGGAGTGGCGAGTACGTCGACCCGGTGAGCGGGCAGTCCAAGACGATGCGCGGGGTCACGAGCTATGAAAGCAAGGACTGCGCGGTCTTCAGCTACTACGACACGGCGCCGGACGGCAGCGATTTCAAGAGCATGGAGATCACGGACGCGCGCAAGTGAAGCGGCGGTGTCCCTGGGGCCTGCCCCGCGACGGCCGGACCCCGGCTACAATTCGATGATGATCCCGGCTCCGACGCCCGGTGCGGGCGTACTGGCCTGCATGCTCTCGGCCACCCTGGCGGCGGCTGCGGGCCGGCCGACCAGCCCCGGTGCGGTCCCTGCCGGCTTCGTCAGCGAGACTCTGGCCAACGGCCTCCAAGTCTCCATCCTCTCCGACCCCACGATGCCGGTGGTGGCAACGGAGGTCTGGTACCACGTGGGTACGGCCGACGAGGTCGACGGCACCCGTGGTCTCGCTCATCTCGTCGAGCACCTCATGTTCGGCGCGACCCCGCACTACCCCGAGGGGTCGTACGCCCGCCTGCACCACCGCTTCGGCGGCCGCCAGAACGCTTTCACCACGCCCGACGAGACGGTGTACGTCTCCGAGATCGGCCCGGCCGCCCACGCCGAGGTTCTGGCCATGGAAGCCGAGCGGATGAGCGACCTGGTGTTCGACCCCGACCGCCTGGCGCGGGAGCGCCGGGTGGTGGCGGAGGAGCTGCGCCTGCGCACCGAGAACAACCCGGTGACGCGGGCGGCGGTTGCGGTGCAGCGGGCGGTGCTCGACGGCCATCCCTACGCCTACCTCCCCGAGGACACAATGGCCGAGGTGTCCGCGGCCACTGTGGAGCAGGTGGGCGCCTTCTACCGGACGTACTACCACCCCGGGAATGCACACGTGGTGGTGGTCGGCCCGGTGGATGCAGCGGAGGAGCTGGCCGCCGTACGGCGCCTGTTCGGAGGTCTTGCCGCGGCCGGCGAGCGGCGATCGCGGGTTCCCGCCCTGCTGGGCTGGCCCTTGGCGCC
Source organism: uncultured Acidobacteriota bacterium (assembly GCA_963844845.1). GTDB lineage: Bacteria > Acidobacteriota > Thermoanaerobaculia > Thermoanaerobaculales > Sulfomarinibacteraceae > CAWJPW01. The sequence continues at coordinate 521,675 of CAWJPW010000001.1, read as the reverse complement.
GTTTGCGGAAGTCCGCGAGGACATCCCACCGGTGAAGGTGGCGGCGGAGGGCTTCGTCCTGCCGCCTGCCGATGCCCCCGACCACTGGGCGGTCCTCGTGCTCACCCACCTTCTTGCCGGGGGTGCCTCCGATCCGGTACGCGAGGCCTTGGTGCGGCGGCGGCGGTTGGCAGTGGAGGCGGGAATCGAAGCGCTCCAGCTGCGTCGTGGCGGTGCCCTGGTGCTTTACTCCGCGAGCCTCCCTTACCGTCGGCGGACCACCGCCTTCAGGCTGCTGGAACGTGAACGAGCGCGACTGGCGTGCCTCGACTGGCTCACCGACGCCTCGCTCGAAGGGGGCAAGCGGGCGCTGCAGGTGGAGACATTGGAGGGGCGCTACTTTGCGGCGCGCACAGCCGAAGCGATCGGTCGGGCGCGATGGTGGGAGGGGGGCGAGGAAGCAGCCTTTGCCCGCGAGGAGGCGATCGCGGCCGTGACCCGAGAGCAGGTCGCCGCGGCCTTCGCCGCCTATGTCGTGGAGGCCGAACCCGTCCGGGTGTGGGTGCGGCCCGAGTACGTACCGCTGCCGGTCCGCCTGTTCGGCTGGCTGTACCCGCTGGTGGGGAGATGACGGGATGGTGCGGCGCCTTCACTCGTGTGCCGCGGCCGTCGTGGCCGGTACCGCGCTGGCGGTTGGAGTGGCAGTCGCGGTCGAGGGTGCGATGAGGCGCGAGGAGCTGGTCGTCGTGGAGGATCACCGCGAGCCAATGGTCAGCATCCGCATCGAGGTGCCGGTGGGGGAGTGGTCGCCGTGGGCGCGCTCTCATCATCTGGCGGACGTATGGCTGACACAGGCGCGGGACCCGGCCGGAAGGTTCGTCCGCCGCGCCGACGACCTGGGGGTCGAGCTTTCCCTCTCGGTGAGGCCGCGTTCGGCGGTCCTCGCCACGACCTGCCGGCGTGAGGATCTCGAGGCTGTGCTCGACCTGGTGCGTCAGGTGCTCACCCACCCCGACCTCGATCGGCGTGACCTCCGGCGCCGGCGCCAGGCGCGCCGCCTTGAGTGGGAGACCCTCCTTCGCGACCCGTGGTTCCGGCTCCACCAGCAGGTGGCGCGGCTGCTCTTCGCGGAGGGTGACGCGCGCCGGTGGGCGAGCGAAGAGCCGCCACGGGCCAGCACCGATGTCGGCGAGCTCGCCGCCACCCGGGCGCTGGCCCTGGCATTGCCGGGGCGGGTGGTGGGTCTCGCCGGCGACGTCTCGCGCGAGGAGGCGGAAAAAGCCGTCAGCGGACTGCTGCCGCCGCTCGCCGAGGTGTTGCCGGCCGGGCTGGAGCCGGCCCTGGGTCCGATGCGGCCGGAGTCCGCCCGCCCGGCTGTGGCCGAGGCACGGATGCGCAGGCTCACTCAGATCTACCTGGTCTTGGCAGCGCCGGCGCTGGGAGTCGGCGACCCGGACTTTCCGGCGTTGCTCCTTGCCGACCACGTGCTCGGAGGGCACTTCTACTCGCGGCTGTCGGTCGCGCTGCGCCACGAGGCAGGTGACACCTACGCCGCAGGCACGACCCTGCCGCGCGACCGGGACGCGGGTGCCTACACCCTCTACACCTTCACCAACACCGCCAATGCCGCCGCCGCCGAGGCGCGGCTGGGCAAGGTGCTGGCAGTGTTTCACAGGGACGGCCTGAGCGAGAGTGAGAGGGCCGCCGCGGCCGGATTTCTCGTCGGCCAGCTCGCCTTTGCCCGCCAGGCGCCTGGACGGGTGCTCGCGCGCCGCCTGTGGGAGCGGCGGATCGGATTACCGGAAGATGGCTGGGAGGCGCTGGTGCGGGGGGCGGCCGAGCTCCCTCTCGACCGGGTGAATGCGTTTGCCGCGCGCTTCTTCGACCCGGCACGGTTCTCACTGGTGCGAGTGCAGCCGAACGAATGAGTCCGATCTACCATTGAAGAGGAGTGGCTCCCGGCCTGTTGAAGCTATTTCGGAGGGCGAGCATGGCCAACGTCAACACGATCAAGGGAACCATCGGCATCCTCACCGGCGGCGGTGACGTACCTGGCCTCAACCCAGCGATCCGTGCGGTGACGGTGCGGGCGGTGAGCGAGGGGTACCGGGTGCTGGGGATCCGCCACGGCTGGGCGGGGCTCATGGAGTTCGACCGGGAGCGGAAGGACCCGCAGCCCGGCTCGGTCATCGAGCTCACCGAAGAGGTGGTCAACAAGGTGGGTCGTACCGGCGGCACCTTCCTGCACACCTCGCGCTCGCGCCCGAGCCACGTGCCGCGCGCGGTGCTGCCGCCGCACCTGCAGGCGAGCTACACCGACGAGGTCAACGATGTCACTCCCGAGATCCTCGCCACGCTCGAGGTCCTGGGTGTCGACACCTTGATCCCCATCGGCGGCGACGACACCCTCTCCTACGGTGTGCGCCTCCACCAGGAGGGCATGCGGGTGATCGGTATCCCCAAGACCATGGACAACGACGTGCCGGGAACCGACTACTGCATCGGTTTCTCCACCTGCGTCACCCGCACCATCGAGCTGACCCACGCCCTGCGCACCACCGCGGGGAGCCACGAGCGGTTCCTCGTCATCGAGGTGTTCGGCCGCTACGCCGGCTTCACCGCGCTGCTTCCCACCATGGCCGGGGCCGCCAACCGCTGCGTCATCCCCGAGCATCCCTTCGACGTCGAGCTCCTCTGCGAGCTGCTCTCCGAGGATCGCCACACCAACCCCAGCCGGTACAGTGTGGCGCTGGTCTCCGAAGGGGCGACCATGCGGGGCGCCGAGGAGATGGTCTACGAGAGCGAGGAGACCGACCAGTACGGGCACAAGAAGCTCGGTGGGATCGGCGACCAGGTGTCGCGTATCCTCAAGGAGATCTCTCCGCGGCACAACCAGGGGCGCCGCGTCAACGTCATCAACCAGCGGCTCGGGTACCTGGTGCGCTGTGGCAACCCTGACGCCATCGACTCCATCGTCCCGATGGCCTTCGGCAACCTCGCCATGGATCTCATCGGCGAGGGCAAGCAGGGACGGCTGGTCAACCTGCGCAACGGGCGCTACGACGACGTTCCCATCGAGGTGGTGACCAGCCGCAAGAAGGCGGTGGACGTTGGCAAGTACTATAACTTGGACAGGTTGCGGCCCTACTACAAGCGCTTCGGCGGCTCGCCGTTATTCATCATGACGTCCGATTACTGAAGGTGCGCGTCCCGCGAGCCTTGGTTGTCGGACGCCGAGATCGGGTTGGACCTGGTGCCCTGCCCGGACCGACCCGAAGGAGCGCTCCTATGGCTTCGTCGTCGCGCGTTGCTGGGAACCACACTGGCTGCGCGAGTCGCACATCGGACTTTCCACACAGGGGCCAGGCTTGGGGACGTGCCGAAGCGCACGGGGTGGTGAGAATGAGGGTTCGTTGCTTCTGGGCTCTGATGGTGGGAATCGCGGTGGGGTGTGGGGGCGGGCCGCCGGCGGGCGGGAGGCCGACGCCTCCGTTGTCCGAGCACGGTAGGGCGGTGGAGGGGATGCGCGCCGCCGGCTGGCTGCAGTCTGTGGACCTCGAGCGTGGCCAGGCGACGGTGGAGCCGGTGGCGTGGAAGGCGATGGCCGACGCGCGGCGTTCGCAGGCGTTGGCCGAGATCTCGGCCTACCTGGTGGAGCAGCGGGGCGGGAGCCGCAGGGTGCTGGTGCGCGACGGCACCCACGGGCAGATCCTCGGGGTGTGGGAGCCCGGACGAGGGTACGAGGCGGCGCCCCCGGCCGCCCGCCAATGACCCTGTGACCGCTACTTCTCCCGGAGCCGCTTCACCAGCTGCGCGAGCACGGCCTGCGTCTCCGGGTCGTACCAGCAGCGCTCCACCTCCGCGGCCGCAGCGTCATCGTCGAGGCCGTCGAACAGGGCCACCAGGTCGGCGCGGGCATCCTGGCGGGTCTCGGCCACAGCGTGCGCCGGCAACTCCAGAAGGCCCCTGCACCACGCCACCGCCCGGTCCACCACCTGCTCCACCGCTGCGAGCTCGTCCACCAGTCCCATGCCAAGGGCGGTGGCGGGGTCCACGAGGAGACCGCCCACTGTCATGGCCTCGGCGCGGCGGGGGCCCACCAGGCGGCGTAGCGCACCCAGGAGCACCCGGGGGAGGGGAATCCCCACCTGGACCTCGTTGAGGCCGATGCGGTAGTCGCCTTCGGCCATCACCCGGTAGTCGCAGAACATGGCGAGCACCAGGCCGCCGGCCGGGCTGTGCCCGGTGATGGCGGCGGCCACCGGGACCGGCGAGGCGGCAAGCGCCTTCATGATGGCGAAGAAGGATATCCACGAGGCCACCATGGCCTCGCGGTCGAGGCCCATCAGGTGGGGGACGTCGAGGCCGCCGGTGAATATCCCGGGTGAGCCGGACAGGACCACCGCGCGCACGCCGTCGGCGGGGGCGGCGGCGAGGCGGCCCCTGAGATCGTCGAGGAGCTCTCGGGTGAGGGCGTTGACCGGCGGGCGGGCCAGGCGCAGCTCGCGCACCTCGCCGCGTTCGATGGTGTCGATCATGGGGCGGCCTCCTCGTGGTAGCGGATGGTCGGACCGGCGGCGGCCGGAGCTTCCTCGCTGGGGAACAGCACGGTGACGGCGGTGAACCGGCGCGGACCCCACTGGGCCTCGCGCAGCAGCCAGCCGCGCACGAACTCGGCGACCCGGCGCCGGCACTGCTCGCGTACCAGGTCGATGCGCTGAGGCTGACCCGCCAGGCGGTTGAGGGTTGGGGTGAGGCTGCGCTCCAAGGTCTCCATCTGCTCGCGAGCGCCCAGCTGCAGCCAGGTGCCGTCGCTCTCCTTCTCCATGCGGTCGGTGTGTATGGCCGGGGGCCGGGTGGGGCGTATGGGAGGCGCGTGGACCACGCAAGTGCCGTCGCGCACCACCAGCCGCCACGGTTCGTCGAGGCGGACGTGGTAGCGGTACGTCACCGGTACGCGGATCTCGGAGACGGTCGTGCCGAGGGGCAACAGGTCCCAGAAGAGGCGGTGCTCCTCGGTGCGGCGGAAGGTCTCGGTGGCTTCCACCGCCGTCAGCTCGAGCTTGGGCGCGTCGCCCGGCGCCAGGTGGGGGAGAGCGGCCGTGAAGGTCGTGGTGATGCGGCCGGTGCGGAAGCGCTCGGCGATGTCGCCCGCGGTACGCCCCATCCGCTTCACCGTGTCCACCGCGGCAGCACCCTGGTGATCCACGGTGGAGCAGGCCTTGGCCCAGGCGAGGTAGCACAGCGCCGCCACCGCCAGGACCACCGTGGGCCAGCGCAGGGCTACTACCACGCGCGCCCAGATCGAGGGCGCCGGGTGCGGGCCGTCCGGTGGCGGTTGAAGGTCGCTCATGCGGCTCCATCGTAGCGCGTCCTTTGGTTTGGCAGGGTGCGGAGAGCGGCTGGTGCGCTTCCTGCCGCTGGGGTACGCCGGCCGCTTCGCGGCCACCCGGCCACGCCCCGGCCGCCGGCCGGCTGCAAGCATCCGCCGGCGACCAGTGCGCGTCCGGCCGTGGCTGCGCCACGGCGGCGTGCCCCGGCGGCCCGATACGCCCGGGAGCATGCTCCGGGAGGGTAGGGAGATCCCGCTCTCTCTGAAATGTAGGGGTCGCGCCGGCGCCGGCCCTCTGGCCGCGCTTCGCTCGGTCGGCTTCGTCGGCATGGCCACGAGGCCAATGCCTCCTCGCCTCCGTCGCGAATCGCACCCAGAGAACCGACGGCGGCGCGACTCGTGGGCTCGGCAAACGCCATGGAAGCGTCTGCCGCCTTGCGGCGGCCGGAACGCAGCCAAGCTGCGTCCCGCCGGGGGACGGCTCGAGCGCCTTCTGCTGCGGCCCGCGATGCGGCGCCCCCCGCGGCGGCTGCGCCGCCACGGGGAGCACCACCTCGCGGCCCTCGCGACGAAGGCGACGCCGTCCCCCTCGTCGACGCCGTGTCCCACCCGCCCACCCGGTGCCGTCGCCTGCGGCGACGGAGAACGGCGCTCCAGCCAGGACCCGTCATCCTGGGCAAGCGCAGGCCCAAAGGGCCGGGGTCCCTCCGGGGCACGCCGGCCGCTTCGCGGCCACCCGGCCACGCCCCGGCCGCCGGCCGGCTGCAAGCATCCGCCGGCGACCAGTGCGCGTCCGGCCGTGGCTGCGCCACGGCGGCGTGCCCTCAGGGGCTCACCACCGCCCCGGAGCACAGATCCTCCGGCGGACGTGCCGTCCCGGACACTTTTCCTGAACAGCCTCCTTGCTTGCAGCGCGATCGCGGAAACAGTGTCCGGGGGGGCACTCACGGCCGTGCCATTCGGAGTACTGGCCCCAAACCACCAGGCAGGCGACTCGGCGCTGAGGGCCCGGGGGCGGCCGTGATGCCGCGCGGCAGCGCACGTCGTCGCCGCCCCCGGGACCGCGCCGACGGGCGGCGGCCTTGCCGCCGCCCGGGAGCCGGTGCCGGGAGCATCAGGAGCCGGCACCTTGGCCGGGGCCTGGACCGCGACCGCGACCGGGGTACCCCGAGGGTCATCGGCGCGCGGTGATCCCATGCCCGGGTAGGCGCGCGACCTTCGCGCGCCACGAGCGCGTTCGCTGGGGCAGCTTCGTTCGGGTACCTACGCCGTCCGGCAGGGTTTCCCCAGTGCTCTGAAGCGACAATGGAGGCGCGAAGAGGCTTCGCGCCTCCACACCCCCTTCCCCCTACCGCATGTGCGTCGGAGGGGAAGCCCCGGAGCACCTGCCCTCCGGCGGGCGTGCCGTCCCGGACACTTTTCCCGAACAGTCTCCTCGTTTGCAGCGCGATCGCGGAAACAGTGTCCGGGGGGGCACTCACGGCCTGTGCCATTCGGAGTACTGGCCCGGAGCAACAAAGCAGGCGACTCGGCGTTGAGGGCCCGGGAGCCGGCCTCCGGAGTATCTCGCCACCAACCCGCAGCGCAGTGTCACCGCAGCCGTCCCGGCTCGCCGCCGCCCGGATTACTCGTATCGGAGGGCCTCGATGGGGTCGAGCTTGGCGGCTCGCATCGCCGGGTAGATACCCGACACGAGGCCGACCGCCATGGCGACGCCGGTGGAGAGGATCACCGAGAAGGCGGTGACCACCGTGGGCCACCCCGCCGAGGCCGCGACGATTTTGGCGATGGCGATCCCCACCACCACCCCGGTGACCCCTCCGGCCAGGCTGATGGCAAAGCTCTCGACCAGGAAGAGGGCGAGGATGTCCTGACGTCGTGCCCCGAGCGCCCGGCGCACGCCGATCTCGCGAGTCCGCTCCAGCACGGTGGCCAGCATGATGTTCATGATGCCGATGCCGCCCACAAGAAGCGAGATGCCGGCGATGCAGCCCATGACGATGGCGAACAGCCGCTGCGTCTTGCGGCTCTGCTCCAGCAGCGCCTCCGGGACGACGACCTTGAAGTCGCGGGCCCCCGAGTGGAGGCGGTCGAGGAGGGCGCTGATGAGAGCGGCGGCCACGGTGGGCTGCTGCTCGTCGGCGAGGCGCACGGTGAGCTCGTTGAGGGGCGCCTGCAAGGGTTCGCGGTCGAACTTGCGCAGGGCGGTGGTCACCGGCAGCAGGATGGCGCGGTCGGAGGAGGCGATGGCCACCCCCTGGAACGAGCTGGCCCCGGCGCCCGAGCCGGCGAGCACGCCCACCACCTCGAGCCACACGTCGTTGACCTTGAGGTCGCTGCCCACCGCCGGGCCGTAGCCGAAGAGGTCGCGCCGCACGCCGGGGCCGATGACGCAGACCTGGGCGTGGTCACGCTCGTCAACGGTGTCCAGGAAGCGCCCTTCGGACAGCTTGAGGCCGGCGAGCTCGCGCTGTTGCCAGGAAACTCCCTTGACCTCGGCGGTGGTCGTGACGCCCGCCGCCAGCACCGCATAGCTGGTGATGTCCACCTGCCCGGCCACCAGCTCGACGCCCGGCACCGCGTCCTGGATCGCGATTCCGTCGCGGGGCGAGACGCCCGGGGAGTTGCGGCGCACCTCCTCGAGCTCGTCGTCGCGCAGGTCGGCGTCGCGTACCAGGACGTTGTGGAGGCCGAGGCGCTCGATCATGGTCATGGCCTGGCGCTGCGCGCCGGCGCCGATGGCGAGCATGGCGATGACGGCGCCCACCCCGAAGATGATGCCCAGCATCGTCAACACCGAGCGGAAGGTGTGCTCCACCAGGTTGGCGGCGGCGTTGCGGAAGACGTCGCGCAGGTTCACTGAGGGCCTCCGGCGGCTGGCACCGGGCCGGCGGTGGGGGTCTCGGGAGCCTGCTCCGCCCGCCGGGTGGGGTCCACCAGGGCGATCTCGTCGCCGGCCTCGAGGCCGGCGGTGATCACCACCCGCCCCAGGCCGGTGCTGCCGAGAGTGACCGGGACGGCGTCGAACCCGCGTCCGTCGCGGCGGTAGACGACGCTGGCGCCGTCCGACTTGAAGACCGCCTGACGTGGGACGGCGACGGCCTCCGGTGCCTCGTCGAGGACAATCTCGGCGCGCACCCGCTGACCCGGCTTCATGAGCGCCTGGTCGGTCGTTGCGAGGTGGATGACGGTGCGGAAGTACTGCACCGGTGTGCCGCGCTGACGGGGCTGGGCGATGGGCTCGACCGTTGCCACCGAGCCTGAGAAGGTCTTGTCAGGGTGCGCCTCCAGCGTCACCGTGGCGTGCTGGCCCGGGGCGAGTCCGCCGGCGTCCGCTTCGAGCACGTAGACCTCGGCCTCCATGGCGTCGAGGTCGGGCAGCGTCGCCACCCGCTGGCCAGGGAAGACGTTGTCCCCCACCCGCATGACCTCGCCGCTGCGGTCCTTCGCGAGCACGACAATGCCGTCATGGGGAGCGGTCACCTCGAGATGCTCGAGGTCACTCTCGGCCTGGCTCACGGTGAGCTGGGCCTTGTGCTTCTCGATCTCGAGCAGCTGACGGTCGGACTTGGACAGCTCTTGCGTCACCGCCTGTGCGGACTCGGCGTGCTCCTGGCGGGCCTGGGCGAGCTCGGTGTCGAGCTGTGAATCAACGATCTCGTTGCGGGAGTAGAGTGTCGTATCGGTGGTCTGGAAGCGCTCAGCGTGGTCGCGCTCCTGCTCGGCGACGTCTGCGTCGCGCTGGAGGTTGCTGACGGTGGCCTCCCGCGCGCTGTCGGCCTTCGCCAGGTGGGCGTCGGCCACCGCGCGGTCAGCGCGACCATCCTCGAGGTCCTTCTCGAACTCGGTGGGATCGAAGCGCACCACGACGTCCCCGGCCCTTACCCAGCTGCCGTCGTCCACCAGGGTGGCGATGGTGTAGATGCGCCACCCGGCAGGCGTTGGCGCGGTGAGGTCGGTGGACTTGACGGCCCGGAGATTGCCCTCGGCGACAACCCGCCGCACCCACGGTGCGGTCTCGACGGTGAGAGTGGGCACGTCGGGGTCGTTCGCCCGGGCCGCGAGCAGCAGGGCGGCGGCGCCGGCAGCAGCGAGCCCGGCGGCGGCGAGTCGCCCGAGCCTCACGAGCCGGCCTCCAATGCCGGCGGCGAGGCGAGCACGGCGTCGTCCTCGGTAAGCCCTCCAAGGACCTCGACATACTGGGCGTTCCGGTGTCCCAGATTCACCGGCACGGCGTGGCTGCCGGTGATGGTGTGGCGGTAGACAACCGGCCCGTCCGGTGTCGCCCTCACGGCACCTACCGGGAGGGTGAGGATTCCGAGTACCTTCTCGGTTTCGACGCTGCCGCGAAAGCGCATTCCGGGGCGCATGCGCTCGGGGTCGGTACGGTCCAGCACGACCTGGAAGCGGACGACTTTGGCCGGGTTGCGCGGCGAACGTCGCTGCACGGCCCGCGAGACCTCGCCGACGGTGCCGTTGAACTCTACGTCCGGGTGTGCGTCGATGCGCAGGGTGACGGGCTGACCGGCGGCGATCTTGCCGGCGTGCGCCTCCTCCACCTCGCCGAGCCCGCGCATGGCGGCGAGGTCCGGGATCTCTATGACCGTCTCGGTCATCCAGCAGGTGTCTCCGACCTTCTTCTTGTCGCCGTTCCAGTTGCTCACGTACACCACGATGCCGTCCCGGGGCGCCTTGACCTGCATGCTCGCAATGCCGTGGCGGAGCTCGTCCACCTTCTGTTGGGCGCGTTGTGAGAGACCCGAGAGTGAGGCGAGGTCGGCGCGACCGGCCTCGGCGGCGGCTGCGATCTGCTGCTCGATGGAGGCGACCTCTTTTCTTGCCAGCTGCTCGTCGAGACGGTCCTTCTGCAGCTCGAGAGCCGCCACCAGGGTGGACGGCGTGGACGTCTTGAGCTCGGCGCGGCGCAGGGCCGCCTTGGCCTCGGCGAGGCGCAGCTGGTCGTCCGCCGCCTCGATGGCGAGGTCGGAGCGCTTCTTCTCCAGCTCGGTGCGGGCCGACTCGGCCTCGGCGAGCTGCTGCTGAAGCCGCTGCTGCAGCTCGGACGCGTCGAAGCCCAGCACCGGCTGTCCAGCTGTTACCGCCGTGCCCTCCGGCGCCATGAAGGCGATCTTGTAGCGGTAGATGTTGGGTACCTGGGGTGGCCCGAGAGTTGCCGGTTCCACCGCCTCGAGGACGCCGGTGATGTCCACCGCAAGCGTGAGGTCGCGACGCTGGGCCCGCACCACCGGGTCGCCGGCGGCCGCCACCCGCCAACCGGCGAGACCGGCCACCGCCGCCAGCGCAGCGAGGACGAGCGCGCGTCGCTGCCGAATCACGTGGCTGCTCCCGCCGCTGGCGCCAGAAGCTCACCCTCGGCAACCCCGCTCGTGACCACGCACTCCAGGGGATCGCAGGGCCCGAGGCTCACGTCCCGCCACTCGCCGCCGGCGAGAAGTGCCCGTGGTGATGCCGCGGCGAGGTCGAGGGCTGCGCGCGGCGCCAACAGCACGTCACCGTCGTCGCCGGTATCCACCTCCACCTTCACCGACATCCCGGGCACCATGCGCTCGGGGTCGGCGTTGTCGAGGGCCACGGTCACTGAGAACGCCCGTCGCAGCGAGTTGCCTGCTTCCTCCTTGGCGACCGGGCTGATGGCGGTGACCTGGCCCGCGAAGGGCCGGTCGGGGTAGGCGTCGAGGGTGCAGCGTGCAGGCATGCCCACGGCAATGAGACCGTCGTCGACGTCCGACAGCGTGGCATCCACCTCGACCTGGGAGAGGTCGGGCAAGGACAGCACCGGGAGCCCCACCCACACGGTGTCGCCCACCTGGAGCTTGCGCTCTTCACGGGGGTTGTCGGCGATCACGACGATGCCGGCGCGGGTGGCCTTGACCTCGAGGTCCGCGATGGCACGTTCGGCCGTCTCGACGTCGCGGCGCGCCTTGGCGAGGTTGATCTTCGCCACCTGGAGGTCTGCCGCGGCGGCTGTGTGGGCAGCCTCGAGGTTGGCCAAGGCCTTGTCGTGCGCGGCTCGGGCTCGCTCCAGTGCCAGCTGTCTCTCATCGTGCTCACGCTGGCTCAGCAGGGTCTCGGGTACGCCGGCATCGAGCTCGGCCTTCTCCAACGTCACCTGGCTGCGCTCGACCTCCATCTCGGCGGCGAGCTCGCTGCCCCGGTTCTGGGCCTGCTGCCGCTCCAGCGCCTGCTCGGCACGCAGCACCGCCAGGCGCTGCTCCTCGAGATTGCTGGCGAAGGCGGTGTTGTCAAACTCCACCAGCGTGTCGCCAGGCTTGACGCGGGAGCCGTCGGGCACAAGCCATTGGATCTGTACCCGCCACTGGGGGATCCGCGGTACGTTCACCTGGACCGCGGAAACCGGGTGAATCTCGCCGGTGAGGAGCACGCGCTGCCGCAGGGTGCCGCGACGCACCACCAGCTTCTGCTGGTTGGTCGGCTGGTCTCCGGCTGCCGGTGTGCCGCATCCGCTCGCCAGGGCGAGCGCGCAGCCGGTGAGGACGGTCGAAAGAAGGAATCGTCGCATCGTTGAACGGCGGCCCCGGCGTCGGAGCCGTCGCCGGAGTGTACGGCTGCCGGCCTCGCTCCGTCTACCCCCGGCGTTACGTTGAAGAAAGTCTCAAGATTAGGTGGAACCCGCGGCGGTCACTTCCAGCACGATCTTGCCGAACGGCTCTCCCGCCGCCATGGTCCGGTGGGCCTCGGCGGCCTCCGCCAGCGGAAGCACACGGTCGATCACCGGCTCGATGCGTCCGTCGGCGAGGTCGTTGCCGAAGCGCTGAAGGAAGCGGGCTACGAGGCCCGCCTTCTCGCCCGCGGGGCGAGCCCGCAGGGTCGAGCCGATGAGGGTGAGACGGCGGCGCAGGACGAGGCTGAGGTCGAGCTCGCCGGTGCGGCCGCCCATGGTGCCGATGAGGACCAGACGGCCGCCGGTGGCGAGGCACTCCAAGTTGCGGGGTAGGTAGGAGGCGCCGAGGTGGTCGAGCACAACCCGTGCTCCCCGCCCGTCGGTGGCCTCAGTCACCCGGGCGACGAAGTCCTCGTCGTGGTAATCCACGGCGACCTCGGCGCCCAGCTCGAGGCAGCGGCGGCAGCGCTCGCTTGAGCCGGCGGTGGTGATGACTCGGGCTCCTGCCACGCGGGCGAGTTGCAACGCTGCGGTGCCGACGCCGCCGGAGCCACCGTGGATCAGAGCCCAGTCGCCGGGCCCCGGCTCTCCGAGCTCGATGAGGTTGAGGTGCGCGGTGAGGAAGGCCTCGGGAGTTGCCGCCCCCTCGTCCATGGAAAGGCACTCGGGGATTGGCATGGCGTTACCGGCGTGCACCACCGCCTCCTCCGCGTAGCCCCCTCCGGCGAGGAGGGCCATGACCCGCTGGCCCGGTGAAAAGGTAGTGACGTCCGGACTCACCTCGGTCACCCACCCGGCGCACTCGAGGCCGAGGATCGGCGACGCACCGGGCGGCGGCGGGTAGAGCCCGCGGCGTTGCAGGAGGTCGGCCCGGTTGACGCCGGCCGCGGCGACCCTGATGCGGATCTCGCCTGGCTGCAGCGTCGGTCTCGGCGCCTCGCCGAGGCGGAGAACGCTCTCGTCTCCCGGCTGGTCGAAGAGGATGGCCCGCATGAGGCGAGCGTAGCACGCGTCGCAGGTGGGTCATCAGGTTGCCGGCGAGGAGGTCAGGCGGGCCGTGAGGGTCACCCGCGCTCGGCTACAGTGGGTGGATGCAGGGGCGGTTGCGTTTCGCGGTGCTGGCGATGCTCGCGGTAAGCGTGGGCGCGGTGGCGGCGTCGCGGCCGGAGCCGGTCCGGCGGGCGAACATTCTGCTGGTTACCCTCGACACTACGCGGGCGGACCATCTGGGCTGCTACGGCTCGCGTGCAAAGACCAGCCCGCGCCTCGACGCCCTGGCGGCCCAGGGGGTCGTGTTCGAGGAAGCCATTGCCCAGGCGGCGGTCACACCGGTTTCACACGCCTCCATCCTCACCGGCCTCGAGCCCTACCACCACGGCCTGCGCATGCTGCACGGCCGGGAGGCGAACCACCTGCCCGCACGGGTGCCGACGCTCGCCACCGTGTGGCGCGACGCCGGCGGCCCGGCGGCGGCCTTCGTGAGTGCCTACCCTGCGTCGTCGGCGTTCGGCCTCGACCGCGGCTTCGCCCCTTTCGACGAGAGCTTTCCCGCCGACGCCAGCGTCGCCGCCGACGGCACCGTCAACACCGGCCGCAGCCAGCGTCGTGCCGATGCAACCACCGATGCGGCGCTCGCCTGGCTGCGCCGTGCCGCCGCGGCAGATCGCCCGTGGCTGATGTGGGTCCATTACTTCGACCCCCACGATCCGCTGCTCCTGCCGCCCGCCGACTTCCCGTGCCCGGTGCCGCCGGCATCGGGTCGGGCGTCCGACGTCGAGCGGGCGGTCTACGACTGCGAGATTCGGTTCATGGACCAGCAGCTGGGCCGCCTCCTCGACGGCTTGCAGAAGGTCGGCGCCGTTGACGAGACGGTCGTCGCAGTCGTGGCCGATCACGGAGAGGGTCTCGGCGACCACGGCTGGTGGAGCCACGGCATCCTCTACCAGGAGCAGATCCGGGTGCCGCTGGTTCTGCGGTCACCGGGAATCCCCGGAGGGCGCCGGGTCCGGGCCCGGGTGGCGACCATCGACCTGGCGCCCACCCTCCTGGAGCTGGCCGGAGTGCCGCGACGCTTCTGGCCGCCCATGGATGGCGTCAGCCTGGCTCCGGTCCTGCGGGCGGGGGGCGAACCGGAGGCGCATCTCGCCTACGCCGACTCGGTGAACCTCATGACCTACTCGTGGCCGGGTGAGAAGCGGCGCGACCACAAGGACGACCGCCTCTATGCAGTCCTCGACGGGAGCTACAAGCTGATCTTCCATCAGCTGAAGCCGAGCGAGAGCGAGCTCTACGACCTCGCCGCCGACCCTGCCGAGGCTCACGATCTGGCGGCGAAGCGCCCGGACGTGGTCCGGCGGCTCGCGGGCGAGCTCGCCGTCCGGAAGCCGTTCTACGAGGGCGGTTCCGGGGACACCGACGCCGAACGCATGAAGAAGCTGAAGAGCCTCGGGTACTTCTAGAGCCCACAAGGCTTGTTGGGTGCATGCTGCGGGCACCGGCTCCCGTGCGGCGGTGGGGGGCTTCGGCGAGGGGCATGGGATTGGTGGCGGGGGTGCTGCGGGCGGCGGCGGTGCCGCCGCCCGTCGGCGCGTTCGCGAAGGGGGCAACGGTAGAAGCTGCCTGGCGGCAACGCGGCCCCCTTCGCGCCCTGCGCCGAGTCGCCTGCCTGGTCGTTCGGGGCCACTACTCCGGGCGCCAAGGGCCGTGGGAGCCCCCCCGAACACTGTTTCCGCGATCGCGCTACGAACGAGGAGGTCGTTCGGGAAAAGTGTCCGGGACGGCACGCCCGCCGGAGGGCACGTGCTCCGGGGCGGCTCCTGCGGACGCAGATCCGGCAGAGGGGGGTGGTGTAGGCGCGAAGCCTCTTCGCGCCCCCATTGCCGCTCCAGAGCACGTGGGAAACCCTGCCGGACGGCGTAGGTACCCGAACGAAGCTGCGTCGCCCACCGCGCTCGTGGCGCGCGAAGGTCGCGCGCCTACGACGCCATGGGATTACGCCACAAGCCGGTACGCCTGGGTCGCGACAGCCCCGGCCGCGGTCCTCGGCCCCGGCTGCCGTGCCGGCTCTTGATGCTCCCAACCCCGGCTCCCGGGCGGCGGCGTTGCCGCCGCCCGTCGGCGCGGGCCCGGGGGCGGCGACGACATGCGCTGCCGCGCGGCAACACGGCCGCCCCCGGCTCCTCAGCGCCGAGTCGCCTGCCTGGTTGCTCGGGGCCAGTACTCCGAATGGCACGGGCCGTGAGAGCCCCCCCGGACACTGTTTCCGCTATCGCGCTGCAAACGAGGAGGCTGTTCAGGAAAAGTGTCCGGGACGGCACGTTCGGCGGAGGATCTGTGCTCCGGGGCGGCGGCGTGCCCCGGAAGGACCCCGACCCTCCGGGCCTGCGCTTGCTCAGGATGACGGGTATCGGTTGGGGCGCCGTTCTCCGTCGCCGCAGGCGACGGCACCGGGTGGGCGGGTGGGACACGGCGTCGGCGAGGGGGACGGCGTCGCCTTCGTCGCGAGGGCCGCGAGGTGGCGTTCCCCGTGGTGGCGCAGCCGCTGCGGGGGGCGCCGCATCGCGGGCCGTAGCAGAAGGCGCTCGAGCCGTCCCCCGGCGGGACGCAGCTTGGCTGCGTTCCGGCCGCCGCAAGGCGGCAGACGCTTCCATGGCCTCTGCCGAGCCCACGAGTCGCGCCGCCGTCGGTGCTCTGGGTGCGATTCGCGACCGAATCGAGGAGGGACTGATCTCGTGATCGTCCCGACGAAGATGAGAGAGCGAAGCGCGGCCAGAGGGCCGGCGCCGGCGCGACCCCTACATTTCAGAGAGAGCGGGATCTCCTTACCCTCCCGGAGCATGCTCCCGGGCGTACCGGGCCGCCGGGACACGCCGCCGTGGCGCAGCCACGGCAGGCTGCGAGGGAGGGGCCCGGCGCACGCTGGCGTGCGCTCGGGGCCCGACCGAGTGGCCGTAGGCCGCGAAGCGGCCGGCGTGTCCTGGCGGCTCCGCTCACTCGGAGGATCAAGCGGTCCTCGCCGTTGGCGGAGGGGGACGGAAGCCTTCGTCACCTGCCGAGGGGGGGCAGGTGTCGCCGGACCTCGTCGAGGCGCTGCTTCACGCCGGCCGCGTCGGGCTCGAGCACCAGCGCGCGCTCGAGCTCTTCGGCGGCCTCCGGCCAGCGGCCCTGGACGGCGTAGACCTGGCCCAGCTTGTCGTGGGCGGCGGCGAGGTCGGGGGCGAGTGTCAGGGCGCGGCGGAGCTCGGCCTCGGCCTCGCCATAGTGCCCGCGGGCCGCCAGCACCGAACCCAGGTTGTAGTGCGCGTCGGTGTAGTCGGGGAGAATCTCGAGGGCGCGCTCGAGGTGCTCCTCGGCCTCGCGGAGGAGGGCGGCCGCGGCCTGGGGCCGGGCGGCGGCGAGGTCGCGCCGGGCCTTCTCCATGAGGACGACCGCCAAGTTGCTGTGGCCGGCCGCCAGATCGGGATAGAGCTCGAGGGCGCGGCGGTGCTCGCGCTCGGCCTCGTCGAGACGGCCCTGCTTGAGCAGCTCTGCGCCCAGGTCGGTATGGGTGAGTGCGTAGTCGTCCTTGAGTGCCAGCGAGCGGCGGTAGTGCTCCATGGCGAGGGCGCTATCGCCGCGCTGCGCATAGATGGAGCCCAGGTTGGTGTGGGCGAGCCAGGCGTCCGGGTTCTGCGCAACGGTGTCGGTCCACAGGCTCTCGAGGTCGTGGAAGGCGTGGGTGCGGTTCCACGTGAGTCCGGCCAGCGGCGCCAACAGCAGTACCGCGAGTACCCCACGAGTGACGGTGTGACGTACACCGGCATGACGCGCCGCCAGGCTGAGCCCCGCGGCCGCGAGAGCGAGAAGTGCCGGCGCCGCAAGGTACTGGAAGTGGTCGGCGACCCACGAGAACCGCATCGGGTAGACGTCGAAGAAGCCCATGGCCGGGAACAGCATGCCGCCGAAGGCGAGGACCGCGACCAGGGGGCCACGGCCGAGCCGCCCGCGGAGGCGCCACAGCCCGGCCACTATCGCTAGTGCGGCGAGCGGAAAGAGGTACTGCCACCACACCGCTGCGGATACCGGCCAGCGGCGGTAGAAGAAGATCAGGGGATGCGGCCAGGCGAGCTTGGCGGTGTAGAACCAGGTCACCCGCCCGGCGAGCAGGACCCTCTCGAGCAGCGAAAGGTGCCAGTCGATGCCCTCGGCGCCCACGTGGTGTACCTCGGTGACCACCGTGAGCAGGCCCAGCCCCACGGCCAGCGCCAGCATGGGCAGTACCGCCATCCCATCGCCGAGGCTGACACGGCCTCGCTTCCACCACAGCAGCAGGAGCAGGACAACGGCGAGCGGCGCCACCGCGGTCTTGGAGAGCAGGGCGCCGGTGAAGAGGAGGACCGACGCGCCATACCAGGCGCGGCGGCGCCCCGGGGTCCGCTCGGCCCCGTCCAGCTCGGCCCAGCGCACGAAGGCGAGGGCGGCGCCGAGCCCCAAGACCCCAGCTTGCACGTTCTTAAGCTCGGTGACCCAGGCCACCGTCTCGACCGCCACTGGATGCAGGGCGAAGAGGGCGCCGGCGAGAGCGGCGCCAGGGACCGCCAGGGCGACCAGCAGGCGCCACAGCAGGAGGGCGGCCGCAGCGTGCAGCAGGATGTTGACCATGTGGTAGCCGGCCGGCTCGTCGCCCCAGAGCTGGTGCTCCAGCCAGAACGTTGTATGCACCAGCGGGTAGTACTGCGGGAGGGAGCCCGGCTCGGTCCAGGTGCGGGCGAGGCCGGCGGCGTCGTCGAGGTTCGGGTTGGCTGTGACGTAGTCGTCGTCGTCCCATACGAAGCCGGCCGAAAGGGACGGGAGGTAGGCGAGGAGGGTGGCGGCGACGAGCAGGATGGCCACCATCACGGTGCCGCGGTGGGCGATGAAGCCGCCGCCGGATTCTGTGTGCCGCGCCGCCCGACCCCGCATCATGGCCGGAGCCTACCACGCTGGAAGGCGCGCCGCCCGTCTTCTGTTGCGCTGAGCGGACGCACGACGAAGAGAGCCGCCGGCACCACATCCCCAACCGGTCTTTGGAGCGCGGCGGCGAGCCGACTGGCCGCGCAGTTGGTGGGAACAGTGGCGTTTGTGGTATTCATGAGACCTGATCGCGAACCATGATCGGGAGAGTGACCATGAGTCGAGCCGTTGTCGAGCTGGATGCCGACCACCCCGGGTTCCATGACGCGGAGTACCGGCGCCGGCGCAACGAGATTGCCACGCTGGCCATGAACCATCGCTCCGGCGACCCGCCGCCAACCGCCGAGTACACCGAGAACGAGCACGCCACCTGGGCGGTGATTTACGACAAGCTCACCACCCTGTACCCGACGCACGCGTGCCGCGAGTTCAACGCTGTCTTCCGTGACCTGGGATACCGCCCGGATCACATCCCGCAGCTGCGCGACGTGAGCGCTTTTCTGGAAGGGCGCACCGGTTTCCGGCTCGAGCCGGTGGCCGGGCTGGTGTCGGCGCGAGAGTTCCTCGGCGCCCTCGCCGAGCGGGTGTTCTGCTGCACCCAGTACATCCGCCACCACAGTCGGCCCCTCTACACTCCCGAGCCGGACATCGGCCACGAGCTCATGGGTCACGCTCCCATGTTGGCGATCCCGGACTTCGCCGACCTGTCGCAGAAGATCGGCGAAGGGTCGCGTGCCGCCACGGACGAGCAGGTGGAGCAGCTCGCGACTCTGTACTGGTTCACCATCGAGTTCGGCGTGGTTCGCCAGGACGGCGCGCTCAAGGCTTATGGCGCCGGGCTGCTGTCGAGCTTCGGCGAGCTCGAGCACGCTCTCTCCGGCGCGGTGGAGATCCGGCGCTTCGATCCCTTCGCCGCCGCCGTCACCGAGTACCCCATCACCACCTACCAGCCGCTGCTGTGGGATGTGGACTCCATCGCCGAGGCGTTCGAGCGGATCTCCGAGTGGATCGCCGTCACGGTGGGTTGAAGAAACCGCCGAGCCGGGACGTATCCAGGTAGACGGTGCCCTCGTGCACCTCGATGGGCAAGGACCTGAGGTGAGAGCCCTTGCACGGACCGGCAACGCAGAGCCCGTCGGCGGGCCGGTACCGGGCTCCGTGTGAGCTGCACACCAGGTGGCGGCCGTCGGGGTCCCAAAGGTCGGCGGGCTCGCGGTCGTCCAGGCGCATGGGAAGGTGCCGGCACTCGTTCTTGAAGGCGCGCACCTCGCCGTCGGCGACCTGCAGGAGGATGCCCTCCTCGTCGAAGGGGCCGTCCTTGTAGGTGAAGCGCATCCCCCACACCGGCACGTCCGCGATCCGGGCGAGCTCCTGCATCATGCCCGACCACCCCTGCGGCGGGTGGCCAGCAGGACGGACGAGCGGCTGTCCAGCTCGAGGCGACGGAAGTCGGCGAAGCCGGCTGGTGTGAAGAGCGCCTCCAGCTCCCCGGCGGCGTAGCAGCCGCCGGCCTCGGTGTTGACCAGCATGTTGACGGCAAACAGTGCGGTTGCCGTGGGCGATGTGTGCGCGGCGTCGGCGAACAGGAAGTCGCGGATGATCAGCAGGCCCCCCTCCTCCATGGTGTGCGCCAGGTTGCCGGCCAGGCGCGCGAGGTCGTCGGGCCCGTAGATGTGCACCACGCTGGAGAGCAGGACCGAGTCCGCACGGGGCAACGGATCGGACAGCGCGTCGGCGGCGACGAAGTCGAGGCGCGCGTCCTCGGGATGTCCCTGGGCGAATGCCCGCAGGGCCGGTTCGGACTCCGGCCGGTCCACCACCGTCGCCTCGAGCTGTGGGTTGCGGGCGAGCGCCTCCAGTGCGAAGCGGCCGCTGCCTCCGCCGACGTCCAGCAGGTGGTGGCGTCCGCTCAGGGACACCGCCTCCCACAGCGCCGGCGCGGCCGTGCGCGCGCCGTCGTCCATGGCTTTCAGGAAGGCGTGCTGCGACTCCTCGTCGCGCGGCTGCCGGGGAGCCGGCTCGCCCCGCGCGACGACCCCGGCCAGCCCCGACCAGCGGCGCGCCAGCTGGGCGTGGTGGCGCAGCAGACTCTGCACCGCCTGCGGGCTCGCCGGGTCCAGGGCGGGCCTGAGCTCGGCCGGCATCCGGTAGCCGCCCGCGTCACCGTCAAGCACGCCCATGGCGACCAGGGCGTTCGCGAGCGCGGCCACGCCACGCTGGCTATAGCCCAGCCGCATCGCCAGGGCCGCCGCCGAGACCTCGCCCTCGAGGAGCTCGTTGAACAGGCCCAGCTCCGCCGCCGCACCGATCACCGCGGCCTGGCGGTACCCTCCGGCCAACTCCAGCAGTCTCGCAGAAGCAGGTGCATTGTCCACCGGCACATGATACGCGGTCCGTCCACCCGTGGCCGTGCAAATGGCAGGGCGCGTGCACGCTGGATCGTCTCCTGCGACGCCTGACCGCAACGCGGCTTCGTCCGGTATCCCGGCATGTCTGCACCGCCGTGACGACCCCGCTACAATCCCTCCGGAATGCCAGTCGCTCCGCCCCGCCTCACCGTCGTCATCCCAACGCTGAACGAGGGCCCCACCGTTCAGGCCTGCCTGGCGGCGGTGGGGGAGGACGAGGGCTTGGGGATCGTGGTGAGCGACGGCGGCAGCTCCGACGACACTGTGGCCCGCGCCAGTCGCCACCCTGGTGTGCGGGTGGTGGAAGGGGTGCGGGGGCGAGGGCCGCAGCTCAACCGCGGCGCCGCAGCGACCGCCAGCCCGCTCCTGCTCTTTCTGCACGCCGACTGCCGGCTGCCCGCCGGTTGGCGGTCGCCCGTCGAGGTTGCCCTCGCCGATCCGGAGGTCGCCCTCGCCTGCTTCCGTCTGCATACCGAGCCGTGCGACCTCTCCGCGGGCCGCCGCCGCCGCCGCTGGTTGCGCCTCCTCGATCTGCGTTCGCGTCTGCCGCTGCTGCCCTACGGTGATCAGGGCTACGCCGTGCGCCGGGAGGTCTTCGACGCGGCGGCGGGCTTCCCCGAGATCCCCCTCATGGAGGACGTGGCCTTTGCCCGGGCGTGCCGGCGGCAGGGGGTGATCCGCCAGCTGGCGCTGGAGATTCGCACCACGGCGAGACGCTTCGAGCGCCGGCCGCTGCGCACCCGGCTGATGACCGCCACTTTCCCCACCCTCTTCCGGCTCGGCGTGCCGCCCGCGACGCTGGCGCGCTGGTACGGGGCAGTCCGATGAGAAGCGTGGTGGTGTTCGGGCGTGAGCCCGTGTCGGGCAGGGTGAAGACGAGGCTGGCGCGGACGATTGGCGACGAGCCGGCGGCGGCGGTTTACGCCGGGCTCCTGGAGCACACCCTGAAGGTGGCGCGGGCGACGGGCGTCGAGGTCGTCCTCTCCCTCGCCGAGCCTGCCGGCGACGGCTGGTCACCCCCGCTGCCGGTGAGGCTCGAGGTCCAGGGAGCCGGTGATTTGGGGCGACGCATGGCAGACGCCTTCACGCGTCGCTTCATCGCCGGCGCCGACGCGGTGGTGCTCGTCGGCTCGGACTGCCCGGGTCTCCGGCCCCGTCACCTGACCGCCGCCTTCGCGGTTCTGGAGACGGCGCCGGTTGCGCTGGGACCAGCCTCCGACGGTGGCTACTGGCTGGTTGCGCAGCGGCCGCCGGGTATCGACCTCTTCAGGCGGGTGCCGTGGTCGGGCCCCGACACCCTGGCGGCGACCCGAGCGCGGCTGCGGGCTCTCGGGGTCGCCTGGCGGGAGCTTGAGATACTCGACGACGTGGATACCGCGGACGACCTCGAGTCCTTCTGCTCGACGGCGCCGCCAGGCGACGGAGTGGCCGACAGGATGCGGGCCGCCCTGGCGGGGGCGCGGAACGGGCACTCAGGGAGGGATACATGACGACCCTTGGTCTCATCACCGGATCGGGCTTCTACGAGCTGGACACGGAGCTGGCCGCGGAGAGCTTCGGGTTCAAGACACCGTGGGGCGATCTCGAGCTCCAGCGGGCATTGGTCGGGGAGCACACGGTGATCGCGGTCCCCCGGCACGGCCGGCGCCACGAGCGGCTCTCGCACCAGGTGCGCCACCGAGCGAACCTGTGGGCGCTCCACGAGCTGGGCGTGGGCGCGGTGGTAGGGACGTCGGTGGTCGGGGTCCTCGACCCCGCCGTTCCCCTCGCCACGCCGATCCTCTTCGACGACCTCTACTTCCCCTCCAACCGTCTGCCGGACGGCACCCTGACGACTTTCTTCGAGGTGCCGGGCGACCCGGCGCGTGGGCACCTCATCCTCGCTCATCCCTTCTCGCCGGGGCTCCACGCCGGGCTCGCGGCGGCGGCCGCGGCCGTCGACCAGCGCGTGATTGACGCGGGCTGCTACGTGCACGTGGACGGGCCGCGTTTCAACACCCGCACCGAGGTGGCGGCGCTGCGCGCGGTGGGGGGCACGGCGCTGAGCCAGACCTGCGGCCCCGAGGCGGTGCTCGCCGCCGAGCTGGAGCTGCCGTACGTGCTGGTGGGCTTCGGTGTGGACTACGCCAACGGGGTCGTGGATCCGCCAACCACCGCGGCCGAGCTGAGCGCCAACCTGGCTCGCCATGGCGGGGTGCTCACCGCCCTGTTGGTGCGCTGGCTCGAGGACCTGCCGGGGGAGGCGGAGCCGCCCTTCGACACCGGCTTCGTGTTCCGCATGGAGACGGTCAGTTCCTGAGGCCGCTGCTTTGCGTGGCCGGGGTCGCTATGAAGCCGCGACGGGGGCCGCGGTCGTGGGTGATCTCCCACTCCTGACCCTGGAACAGGAATCGCATGCCCAACTCGAGGGGACGCTCGTCGCGCACAACCACGACCCACGCCTCCTGGCCGGCATCGGCGACGACCACCGCCACGTGGCCCCCGCGCCCCGTGCACACCATGTGCGACGAGGGGGAGCGGCCGGACGGTGTCCCTTGTGAGCCGTGCATCGTGATCCCCAATCTTATCCTATGTCCCAGCCCGCGAGTTGGTAACCCCCTGGGAGGCTAAATTTCGGACGAGGCGGTTGGGGTTGGGTATCGGAATCGCGGGTTCGCGGTGGCGGTTCGGGGATGACGGAGGAGGACAGGCGATGGCGGATCCAAGCTCTCGGTCGGGTGAGGCGTACGGAAGCGAGGCGATTCACGAGCTCATCACCGGGCTGTACGCCCGCGAGGACGAGGCGATGGGGCAGGCCCTGGCGGAGCTGGAACGACCGGGGATTCCCAGCATCCAGGTGTCGGCCCGCGACGGGGCGATCCTCACCCTCCTGCTGCGCCTGGTCGGCGCGAGGCGGGTGGTGGAGATCGGCACACTCACAGGGTACTCGGCCCTCTGGCTGCTGCGCGGGATGGCGGAGGAGGGACACCTCTGGACCCTCGAGGCCGATCGGTGCCACGCCGAGGCGGCCCGCGGCGTCTTCACCGGGGCCGGGCTCGGCGAGCGGGTCACGGTGCTGGAGGGCCCGGCGCTGACGACACTGCCGGGACTGGTGGGAGAGGGGCCGTTCGACGCGGTGTTCATCGATGCCGACAAGGAGAGCTACGCTGCGTACGGCCGCTGGGCGTTGGACAACCTGCGCCCCGGCGGAGTGGTGATGGCGGACAATGCGTACGTGTTCGGTTACCTGGCGGGACGGGCGCCCGATGCGCGGGCGAGTCGGGCGGCCATCGACGGTGTGCGCGCGTTGCACGAGCTGCTCGCCGCGGAGTGCGCCGCGGCCATGACCCTGCCCACCCCCGACGGCCTCGCTGTGGGCATGAAGGCGTAGCCGCCCCGCACACGCTCCTCCGCACCCGGCAATTGTCTGCGATCGCATCTCGAAGGTGTCTACGGATCGCCGCCAGAGGGTGTCTGGCGTGCGTACTGAAAGCTGCCACGTTGTCCCGACCGGGTGGTCTACCAGCCGCCGGTGCACGCCGGCCGCTTCGCGGTCACCCGGCCACGCCCCGGCCGCGTCTGTCGGCACGGCGGCGTGCCCTGACGGGATCACCACCGCCCCGGAGCACAGATCCTCCGGTGGACGTGCCGTCCCGAACACTTTTCCTGAAGTGCCTCCTCGTCTGGAGCGCGATCGCGGAAACAGTGTCCGGGGGGGCACTCACGGCCCAGGTAGGCGACTCGGCGCAGGGCGCGAAGGGGGCCGCGTTGCCGCTGGGCAGCTTCTGCCCTTGCCCCCTTCGCGTACGCGCCGACGGGCGGCGCCCCGGTCGCCGCCCGGGAGCCGGTCTCCGCAGCATCCGCAACCACTTCGGCAGGGAGCGGGGGCCGGGAGCCTCGCGGATCCCGCGCCCCTGGGCGTGGCGGGGTGGTTCGGGGGGAGCGTCTCCTGTCTTCGTGGTGCCGTCGGGCGCAGCCTCACCCGGTATTCTGCAGCCCGCGGGCGATGCCGCGAACGGTGACGGCGAGGGCGTCCTCCAGCTCGGCGTCGTTGCGGCCACCCTCCCGCCATCGCGTGAGCAGGTCGAGCTGCACCAGGCTCATGGGGTCGACGTAGGGATTGCGCAGGCGAATCGAGCGCTGCAGGCTGGGCTCGCGGTCGAGCAGCTCGGCGGCACCGGTGAGGCTCAGCACCAGATCGCGGGTGCGCTCGAACTCCCGTCGGATGAGTGGGAAGATCGTCTCGCCGGCGGCGCCGGCGAGCTCGGCGTAGCGCTCGGCGATGCCGAGGTCGGCCTTGGCGAGGACCATCTCCACGTCGCCCAGGAGCACCTGGAAGAAGGGCCACTCGCGGGCCATCTCACCGAGCCGCTCGGTGCCGAAGCGCTCGAGGGACTCGGCGAGTCCCGACCCGACCCCGTACCAGCCCGGCAGGAGGTGGCGGCTCTGGGTCCAGGCGAAGACCCAGGGAATGGCGCGGAGATTTTCGAGCCCCTCACCCGAGCGTCGCGCCGACGGGCGGGACGCGATCTTGAGGCGCTCGATCACGTCGATGGGCGTGGCGGCACGGAAGTAGGGGATGAAGTCGGGATGCTCGTAGACCAGCGCGCGGAAGGTCCGTCGGCCCGCTTCCGCCGCTGCAGCCATCGCCTCGGTCCACTGCGGTCGTGGTTGCGGGAGGGCGTCCGCGCGGGCCTCGACCTCGAGCACGGCCCCGAGCATGAGCTCGAGGGTGCGCTCCGCGATGCCACGGAGGCCAAACTTGGCGTGGATGATCTCACCCTGCTCGGTGACCCGCAGTCGTCCCTGCACCGCCCCGGGGGGCTCGGCCAGGATCGCTTCGCGGGGCTTGCTGCCGCCGCGGCTGACGGTGCCGCCGCGGCCGTGGAAGACCGTGAGGCCCACGGCGGCGTCGCGGGTGGCCTCCGCCAGGTCGGCCTGGGCGCGGTAGAGCGCCCAGCGTGACGCCAGCAGGCCGTCGTTCTTGCCGGAGTCCGAGTACCCGATCATGACCAACTGGTGGTCGCCGCGGTGACGCACGTGCTCCCGGTAGGTGGCATTGCCCAACAGGGTCGAGATCGTGTCTCCCGCCGAGCGGAGGTCATCGACCGTCTCGAACAGAGGCACCACGTCGAGTGGCACCCGGTTCCCGGAATCGTGTAGGCCGGCGGCGTGCGCCAGGTAGAGCACCGCCAGGGCGTCGTCGGGGCCTCGCGTCATGGACACGACGAACGGCCCCATGGCGTCGGCGCCGTAGCGGGCCAGGCCGTCGCTGATGGCCCGCATGACCTCGAGCGCCCGGTCGGCCTCGGTGTCCCCGGTCTGCTGCGCGAGGGGCACTCCGCCGGCAATAGCTGCGTCGAGCCGTCGCGCCCGCTCCCCGGCGGGGCGCGCCTCGAACTCGGTGTCGCCCACCAGATGTCCCATCACCCGGCGGTGCACGAGCGCGTCCTGGCGAACGTCGAGGGTTGCCAGGTGGAAGCCGAAGGTGGCCACTCGTCGCTGCAGGCGCTCCACCAGCGCGAGCCCGGCGTGACGACCGCGGTGGGCGCGCAGACTGGCGGCGATGAGCTCGAGGTCCCCGAGCAGCTCGCCGGGCGAGGCGAATCCTGCGGGCTGCTCGTTCAGGGTTGCCCGGAGGCGAGCCGCCATCAGGCGGAGCAGCAGCCGGTAGGGCATGGAGCGTAGGCGCTCGGAGATGGTTGCCGCCAGCTCCGGCATCAGCTCGGCGTGGTGTCGGCAGCGCTCCTCCACGGCGGGGTCCACCGGGACGCGCGTCGGCGACTGGCTGAGGTGGGCAGCGAGTGCGTCGATCTCGGCGAGGTAGAGCCCGAGGATGAGATGGCGCTGGCGGCCAAGGGTGGCGCGGATCGTATCGGGGCCGACGTTCGGGTTGCCGTCCATGTCGCCTCCGACCCACGAGCCGAAGCGCAGTATCGGACAGGGCAGGTTGACGCCCGCCTCATCGCCGTAGGCGTCGACGAGCGCCTCTGCGAGGGCCTCGTAGAGCGGCGGCACCACGCGGTAGACCACGTCGGTGAGGAAGAAGAGCACATGCTCCACCTCGTCGGCGACGCTGGGTCGCCGTGCCGGCCGCTCGGCGCTCTGCCACATGAGGGTGATCTCTTGGCGTAGGCGGGCACGGTTGGTCGCCGCCTCGTGCGGAGTCATCTCCGGCTGCTCGATGCGGTCGACGAGGAGTCGGGCGATGCGCTGCTCCTGGTTGAGGATCGTGCGTCGTGTCGCCTCGGTGGGATGGGCGGTGAGTACCGGCTCGATGCGGAGCCCGGCGAGGACCTGGCGCACGTGCTCGAAGGGGACGCCGTCGGCGGCGAGGCACTGCACCACCGCCCCGAGGCTGCCAGGCTGTGGCAGCGTGGGGTCGCGCAGGTAGTCCCGCCGGCGCCGGACGCGGTGGACGCGCTCGGCCATGTTCACCACCGCGAAGTAGCCGGAGAAGGCGCGGACGACCTCGGCCGCCTCGGCCGCCGGCAGGCCCCGCAGTACCGCCTCCAGGTCGGTCCAGGCGCCGGGCTCGCCGGCACGCCGCCGCCGCGCGGCCATTCTCGCGGCCTCCTCGCGGTCGAACAGGGCTCGACCGCCCTGCTCCACCAGAACCTCGCCGAGCAGCTCGCCGAGGAATCCGACGTCGCGGCGCAGCGGTTCGTCCTTGGGGGCGAAGTTTGGCGTGCGTCCCGGCTCACCCATCGACAGGCCTCCTTGGCGTTTCAGGTGGTTTAACCTACCGGAGGGGGCGCTCAATCCGTCCCGGCGGCAACCGTCGGCATCGGCGGACGTAATGAAGATGGGCGACCGCCCTCGGGAGGCTGCAGTGAGGAGATGGGGACAGGGTGCTCTGATACTTGCTCTGACTGGTGTGGTGCTCGCTGCGGCCGTTGCCGGCGTGGCTGGGCCGCCGCCCGAGGCGTTGCCCGCCGACCTGGCGCAGCTGCACGCGCGTGACCTGATCCCCGGGATGGCGCCCCAGGAGCTGCGCCAGAAGGCGATGGAGGCGCACACCGCTGGTAACTGGGTGAAGGCCGCCCGAGCGTGGGTAGCTCTGCTGCGGCAGATGCCGGGCGACTCGGTGGCGCTTTACAACCTCGCGTGCTGCTACGGCCGGCTGGGACGACCGCAGCAGGCCGCGGAGTTCGTTGCCGCGGCCTGGGGCGCGGGCTTCAGCGATCTGGCGCAGCTGCGCCGGGACCCGGATTTCGCGGGGGTGCGTGGCACGCCGACGTTCACCGCGCTCCTGCACCTCCTCGAGTCGCAGAGGGCCGAGGCCGACCGCCGCGCCGGCGAGGGCCTGATGGTTCCGGCGACGGTAGAGGCCACGGTGCGGGTCGTGGCGGCGACCTCGTCGGCGGCGCCTGCGCCCCTGCTGGTGGGCCTGCATGGCTGGGGCGCCAGCGCTGAGGAGTTCGTAGGGCTGTTTCAACGCGCCGGGATCTCTCAGCCCTTCGTCATGGTGGCCCCCGAGGGCCCGTATGCGACCCCGGGAGCCCGGGCCGTCGGCCACGCCTGGTTCCTCACCGAAGAGGACGGGCGCCGGCCGCAACCGGAGTCTCGCCGGGAGGCGGAGGCGTACGTGCTGCGGGCGGTGAAGGTGGTGCGCGCTGAGGGGGGAGTGACCGACGACCGGGCGGTGGTGATGGGCTTCTCCCAGGGCGCGCACCTCGCCCTGCAGCTCGCTCTTGATCACCCGGAGGCCTTCGCCGGAGCGGTGGTGATCGGCGGGTGGGTGGAGCCTGACGAGCTGTCTACCGAGACGCTGAAAGCGGCTGCGGGGAGGGTGAAGGTGCTGCTTTGCGCCTCGCCCGAGGATCGAGCGGTATCTGCCTCTGAGGCCGATGCGGCGAAGTCCTTTCTCGGCGGCCACGGGATCTCGGCCGAGATCTTCCACTACGCGGGTGGGCACTCGGTCACCCGCGAGGTGCTCGTACGAGCGGCGCGCTTCGTGGCCGAGGTCGGCACGGCCCAGGCGACGCCGGGGGGGAGTTCATGAAAACAAAGCTACTGATTCTGACGGTGGCGGGCGCGCTTCTCGCCGCCCCGCTGGCCAACGCCGCGGACGACGGGGCCCAGCGTGCCCAGCACCTTGTGAAAAGGGGGATGCGACAGCTCGCGTCCGAGCATCTGAAGCGATCGCAAGAGCTCTTCGCCGAAGCGGCCAGGCTCGATCCAAGCCTGCCCGAGGCCATCGACGGCCTCGCCCTGGTGGCGGAGAGGCTCGGTGACTGGCGGGGTGTGGCCGACGGGCTGGAGGTAGCCGAGCGCCTCTACCGGGAGCGCGCCGTGCGCGTGCTCGACGCCCAGCAGGATGCGACTTTGCGGCTGCAGGAAACCCAGAAGTCGTTCTGGGACATGATGGCGTCCTTCGACGGGGCGGCCTGCATGGCCGAGAAGGACTGGCGGCGCTTCCAGCCGGGCAAGGAGCTCACGAAGGATGCCCACATGGAGGGCTTCAGCCCTGCCGGCTTGCCTGCCGGGTTGTGCTTTCGCCGGGGTGTGGCGTTGCTGCACTTGAATCGGGTGGAAGAGGCCAGGGACGAGTTCCGCCGCGAGCTCGAGGCCAGTCCCAAAACCGGGTCGGTGCACGTCAACCTGGCGGTGTGCGCCCTGCGCCTGGGAGAGCCCGAAGCGGCCCTGCAGGAGCTCGACGAGGGTGTCCGCCTGGGTGGCCACGAACCGGACGGTCTGCGCGAGGAGATCACCACGCGGTTCCGCGGTCCGTCGCCGAGGCAATCTGTGCGCTGAGTCACCATCAGGGTGGGAGGGGTCAGGGTCTCGCACTCCGCCTGTTGACAACGGCCGGCGGTGGTCGTAACGTCGGCCTATGGCGTCGGCACACGACACGCAGCCACGACGCCTGTAACAACGCTGCGGTGTGCGACGGTTCGACTGTGTCGCTGCCCGCCTCCAACGGCGGGCATTCTTCTTGTTAGTAAGCCTCGGAGATTGTGTGCTGTGACCGCGATTGCAGCGATGCGGGCACCGCCTAGCGTCGTCCAGGGATCGTCACTCCTGTCCGCTGTCGCCACCACCGCCGGCGTTGTCCGTGCCACCACCACCGCCCTCTTCGCCGGAGTTCTTCTTCCGGGGTGAGCGGCGGCGGCGCCGCCGCCGCTTGCTCGGCGCCGAGTCGCTTCCGCCCTCCGCGTCGGCTCCGTTGAGCTGGCCGTCGGCGCCACCACGGCCCGCCGGGACGGGCTCGGCGTTGGCGTCGGATGCGGTGGAAGCCTGTTCAGCGGTGGCGCCCTCGGCATCAGTGGCCTCGCCGCCGCTCTTGCGCCGGCGGCGGCCGCTGCGGCGGCGCTTGCTCGGCCCAGATCCGCTGGACCCCGCGGTGTCGCCGCCGTGGGCGTGCTCGTCGGCGCTGCCGTGGCTGGCCGGGGTGGGCTCGGCGGCGTTGGCGTGGGGCGCAGTGGGCTCCTGCTCGGCAGCGGCGCCCTCGGCAACGGCGGTCTCGGCGCTGCTCTTGCGCCGGCGGCGACCGCCGCGGCGGCGCTTGCGCTTGCCGGTGTCGCCCTCCGAGCCGTCCGCCTCACCGCCCCCCCTGTCACCGTCGCCACCGCGTTCCGTGCGGGCGCGACCGCCCTCGGTGGTGAGGTCCTCCACGCGCACGGCGGCGGCGGCCTCGGGCGTGGCCGGAGCCGGCGTCTCGGATCTCGTGGGCGCCGCCAACCACTCAATCTCCTCCTCGGAGCGGTGGAGGTTGGTGGCGGCGATGATCTCGACGCGAATCTCGAACTCGCGTTCGAGTGCGGCCAGGTGCTGACGGTACTGGTTCTGGAAGGCGTCGGCCAGCTCCGGGTGAAGGCGCACGCGGACGCCGCCGGTGCGGCCCACCGCGGCGCGCTCCTCGATGCGTCGCATCAGGTTCAGGCTGACGGTCTCGGGGCTGGGGATGCGGCCGCCGCCGCCGCAGGTGGGGCAGATGCGGTGGGTGCGCAGCACCAGCGGCGTCTTGAGGCGCTGGCGGTTGATCTCCAGGAGGCCGTTGTCGCTGATACGGCCCACCGAGATCCGTGCGCGATCGGCCTTCACCGCCTCGCGCACGGTCTTCTCCACCTGGCGCTGGTGCTTGCTCGAGCGCATGTCGATGAGGTCCACCACGATGAGCCCGCCGATGTCGCGCAGACGCAGCTGGCGAGCCGCCTCGGTTGCCGCCTCCAGGTTGGTGAGGTAGACAGTCTCCTCCTGGGTCGAGCCGCCCTTCGAGCGGCCGGAGTTGACATCGATGGCTGTGAGCGCCTCGGTCCCCTCGATGACGATGGAGCCGCCCGAGGGCAGGGTCACCGTGCGCTGAAAGGTCGCCTCGATCTGGGGCTCCAGCTGGAAGCGCGAGAACAGGGGCAGGCGGTCGCGGTAGCGGATGAGCCTGGTCTTGGCGCGCGGCATGAAGGCGCGCATGGCGGCCTTGGCCTTCTCGAAGGCGTCGTCGTCGTCCACCAGGACCTCGTCGATGGAGCTGTCCAGGTAGTCACGTACCGCCTGGATGATGAGGTCCTGGTCGCTGTACAGCAGGCGCGAGCCCCTGCCGTGGGTGGCCTCGGTTCGGATCCGCTTCCAGAGCCGCTGCAGCGCGTTGAGGTCGCGGTTCAGCGCGGTCTTGTTCTGGTCGAGGGCAGCGGTGCGTACGATGAAGCCGCAGCTGTCAGAGACCTCGAGCTTGTCCACCAGCTCGCGAAGATCGCGGCGCGTACCCTCGTCCTCGAGCTTCCGTGAGATTCCGCGCATGTCCGAGAACGGCATGAGCACGAGGTAGCGGCCTGCGAGGCTGATGTTGGTGGTGAGGCCCGCGCCCTTGTCGCCGGAGGGGTCCTTGGTGACCTGGACGATGACGGGCCGACCCCGTTCGAGGATACGATCGACTCGGGGATGGCGGTTGCCCTCCTCGACCGGTCGGTGGTACGCCTGGGGCACCACGTCGTCGGCCTTGAGAAAGCCGTGCCGTGCCTCTCCGAACTCGATGAAGGCGGCATTCAGGCTGGTGTGCAGGGAGGCGACCACGCCTCGGTAGACGTTCCCGCGGATGAGGCCTGCTTCAGCCACCGCTACCTGGTACTCGTCGAGGAGAGCACCCTCGACGATGGCCACTCGCAGCTCCTCCGCCCGCTGGGCGTTGATGAGCATCTTGCGTGTCATAGATCCCCATGGGCGCGACGCTCTGTCCTCCCGCGTTCGGGCGCGGGCTCGCGATCGTCTGCGCGTGGCAGCCGAGGCGAAGCTCCGCCCGGCCGCGATGGGTTCACAATAGCCTACCGGGAAACGCCCGTCTACTGCGATAGCCCGGGCGCGCGGCTGACCGGCCCCGCACCCGGGAGGTCGTGTCGGAAGAAAGGCGTTCGACGGGTCGTTCGTCTCTATAGCCGGCGGGCCGTCGTGTCCTCCGGCGAAGGAGGACGACATGACGCGAAGCTTCAAGCTCACCGCCGTGATGATCGCGGGAGCCTTGATCGCCGCAGTGAGCTGTAACAGACCGAACCAGGACGTTGCCAAGCAGATGGTCCCCGTGTCCTCGGTGGAGGAGCCCGGGGCCGCGGGACGGGTGAACCCACGCAGCGCAGCCACCGCACTGCAGTTTGGTGAAGGGATGGGCGAGGCGAACGGTGTTGTGACCTTCACCGAGACAGGGCAGGGCGTGAAGGTCTCGACCCAGGTCTCGGGCCTCCAGCCGGGGGTCTACTCCTTGCACCTGCACGAGAACGGAGAGTGCACAGGACCCGACTTCGCAACCGTCGGCGAGCGTTTCAACCCCCACGGCCAAGCCTTGGCCGAGGGCGAGCAGAGCCCCGAGCACGTCGCCGGCGACCTTGGCGAAATCGACGTCGGCCAGGACGGTAGCGGCAGCCTCGAGACCGAATCGAAGGTGTTCACCGTGACTCCGGGCCCCGCCTCGGTGGTGGGCCGGTCGGTGGTGCTCGATGCTGGCCGCACCGGCGAGGAGAGATCGTCGGGCGCGGTGCCGGCACACACTGCCTGTGGTGTGGTGCTCGAGGAATCACCGCCTGCTCCGATGGGCGGGACCGACGCGACCCAACAGCCGCAATGATTGGAGAGCTCGTGTCTCGACTGTGACTCAAGTCATGCAATAATCACCGCATCGGAGGCGGTCATGAACGTGCTGGTGCTCAACTGCGGCTCGTCCACGGTGAAGTTCCAGATCATCGAGACGGACCAGGATCGTATCGCCGCCGACTCCGACCGCCGCCTCGCCACCGGGCTCATCGAGCGTATCGGCAGCCAGGCGCTGATCACCTTCCAGGCCGAGGGGGCGAGCAAGGAGCGGCACGCCGAGCCGATCCGGGATCAGCGCGCCGCCATCGACCGCATCCTGCGCTGGATCATCTCCAGCGAATCGAGGATCGAACTCATTTCCTCGGTGGCCGACATCCACGCTGTCGGCCACCGCGTAGTGCACGGCGGCGAGCACTTTCGGCGCTCGGTGCGGATCGACGAAGAGGTGCGCGAGGGAATTGAAGACTGCATCGACCTGGCGCCGCTGCACAACCCGGCCAACCTCAAGGGAATCCGAGCCGCCACCGAGCTCCTCGGCGACGGAGTTCCCCAGGTTGCGGTGTTCGACACCTCGTTCCACTCAACCATGCCCGAGGTCTCGTACCTGTACGGGATCCCCTACCAGTACTATCGGCGCTACAAGATCCGGCGCTACGGTTTCCACGGCACCTCGCACCGTTACATCGCCTATCGA
The DNA here is from genome assembly GCA_963844845.1 of uncultured Acidobacteriota bacterium. GTDB lineage: Bacteria > Acidobacteriota > Thermoanaerobaculia > Thermoanaerobaculales > Sulfomarinibacteraceae > CAWJPW01. The sequence goes on along the minus strand of CAWJPW010000001.1, from coordinate 488,688 downwards.
TATCGCCAGCTCTACGACCTCGAGCCCGAGCAGGTCAACATCATCACCCTGCATCTGGGCAACGGCTGCTCGGCGTGCGCTATCAAGGAGGGGCGGTCGCTTGACACCTCCATGGGCTTCACGCCGCTGGAGGGGCTTCTCATGGGCACTCGTTCGGGGGACATCGACCCGTCGCTTGTGGAGTACCTGGCGGTCAAGGAGGGCATGGGCCTCACGGAGGTGGACTCGCTCCTCAACAAGCAGTCAGGCCTCCTGGGCGTGTCGGGTCTCACCGGTGACATGCGTGAGCTGCTGGAGGAGGAGGCCGAGAACCAGGATCGCAGGGCGCGCCTTGCCATCGACATCTTCTGCCACCGCATCAAGCACTATATCGGCGCCTACTTGGCCGAGATGGGCGGGGCCGACGCAGTGGTGTTCACCGGCGGCATCGGTGAGAACTCGCCCGAGGTGCGGAGGAGGGTATGCGAGGGCTTGGACTGGCTCGGCCTCGAGGTGGACGACGATCGGAACCGAGCGCTCGAGCCGGGCTCACACGGGTTCATCTCCCGTGACGGCGCCCGCCTCGCCGCCCACGTCATTCCCACCAACGAGGAGCTCCTCATCGCCCGCGACACCTTCCGGGTCGTCGCCAACATGCCCAGGAAGTGGTAGGCTCCCGCCCGCCCACGCCGGCCGATTCAAAGATTAGAAGATTGGAAGATTCAGAGATTAGAAGATTCGAGCGCTCTACGCTTGGAGTGCGTTCGCCAGAGTCCCTGCACAGCTGCCGCTCGAGATGGCCGGCGGCCGATGACAAAGGTACGTGGCCGCAGCACACCCGGACCTCGATCGTCGTAGCTCGACACGCCACTGCTCCCACCGGGGCGGGCAAGGGAATCTTTGAATCTTTGAATCTTTGAATCGGCAAGCCGCTTGCCGCCGGCCTCCTTACCGAGCGCGAAATTGTGCTCGACCCTTTCGCGTTGAGAAGACCGAGACCTTGTTGCAGGAGGAGTGTGCCCATGAGCTCGACCATCGCTCCATCGACCACCCCGGCGAAGCCCCGCACGGGGACCGACCCCTTGGAGCTCGTCGACGTCGACCATGTCCGGTTCTTCGTCGGCAACGCCAAGCAGGCGGCGTACTTCTACGCGTCGTGCTTCGGTTTCGACGTATCGCAGTACGACGACCTCACCACCGGGAACCGGAAGGAGGCCTCGTACCTCCTCACCCAGGGGAACATCCGCTTTCTCCTTACCACCGGCCTCAGCCAGGATCACCCGGCGCAGCATCACGTGGAGCTGTTCGGCGACGGCGTCAAGGACGTGGCCTTCACCGTGGCCGACGCCGAGGCGGCCTTCCGCCGGGCCGTGGCGAACGGCGCCGAACCGGCCTACGAGCCCGAGGAGTCCAGCGACGAGCACGGCACGGTGGTGCGCGCGGGCATCCGCACCTACGGCGAGACGGTGCACAGCTTCGTGTCGCGCCACGGCGCCTACGCCATTGACGAGCTCCGGCGAGGCGGCCGGTTCATGCCGAGGTTCGTCGCGATGAAGAGCTTCGCGCTCAACGACTACAACCGCTCCCGTCCATGCGGCCTGCGCTTCGTCGATCACGTGGTGGGAAACGTCGGGCTCGGCACGATGGATCACTGGGTGCGCTGGTATCAGGAGGTGCTCGAATTCTCGCTGTTCAAGCACTTTGACGACAAGGACATCTCCACCGAGTACTCGGCCCTCATGTCGAAGGTGATGGCGTCCGGCAACAAGCTCATCAAGTTCCCCATCAACGAGCCGGCCCAGGGGCGAAAGCGCAGCCAGATCCAGGAGTACCTCGACTGGCATGACGACACCCCCGGGGTCCAGCACGTCGCCCTGCGCACCGACGACGAGCTCACCAGCGTCGCCGAGCTGCGCCGGCGGGGCGTCGACTTCCTCGACATCCCCGCGGCCTACTACGACATCGTCTGGGACCGTGTCGGCGCCATCGAGGAGGACCGCCGCCGCATCAAGGAGCTGGGGATCCTGGTGGACCGCGACGACCAGGGTTACCTCCTCCAGCTCTTCACGCGGCCGCTCCAGGACCGCCCCACCCTGTTCTTCGAGATCATCTGCCGCCGCGGCTCCGAGAGCTTCGGAAAGGGTAACTTCAAGGCTCTCTTCGAGGCCCTCGAGGTCGAGCAGGAGCGCCGCGGCAACCTCGATTAGCCCGCCGCGCCTCGGGTACTCCGGTGCGGGCGCCGGCCGCTGCGCGGCCACGGCGGCGGGCTCGGCTCCTGGGACACGCCCGCGTGTCCCAGGAGCCTTCACTCGCCACCGACGCGGCTGGCGCCGCGCCGGCACCCCCACGGCCATGGGGCTCCAGTGAGCCCCTCAGGGCCCTCCGACCACGCGATCATCGCTGTGAGGTCCCGCCCCGCCGCCCCCCACCCGACCACCCTTGGAGAGCGTGCTCAGTGACGCTGAGCACGCTCTCCAAGGGGCGGGGAAAGAAGAGTTGGAGCTTCCCTCCCGAATCGCGGCCGCTCATCAGCGGAGTCCCTCTGCTCGTTCGGCCGTCCATCCGGACTCCGAGCCCGGCGACACCCGTGGGCTCTATCGTTTGCCGAAGATCTTCTGCAGGAGGCGGCGGAGGCGGCCGGGGCGCTTGGGCTGGGGCGCGCCTTCCGGTTGCTCCACCGGGTGGGCCCAGAAGCCGCTGTGGAGATGGCAGAGGGCTGTGGGAGCGTGGCCGGCGAGGAAGACCTCGTCGCGGGTCTCCGGGCAGCGGCTGGTGGCGAGCTCGCCGGACGCCGGGTCGACCAGGGCGTGGACCACTCCAGCCGGCTCGCGGAAGCTCGGATAGCCTCCCGTCGGCCGTACCGCCAGGATGAAGCGGGTCCATACAGGCAACGCGGCGCGGGCCCCTGAAAGGTGGGTCGGCGTGTTGTCGTCGTACCCCACCCACACCGCGGTGGCGCGGTCGGGGCTGTAGCCACAGAACCAGGTGTCGCGCCCACCATTGCTGGTGCCGGTCTTACCGGCCAGGGGGTCGCTGAGGCCGAGCCGGCGGACGGCGGCTCCGGTTCCTTCGTCGAGCGTGTCCTGGAGCACCGAGGTCACCAGCCCGGCCACCGCCGGGTCGAGGGCCCGGTCCGGCGGTGGCAGCGGCGGTGCAGTGAGCAGCTGTCCGGCCGGATCGAGAACCGCCCCGAGGCCGTGTACGGGCGGCCGGAGCCCGCCGGCGGCGAGCGTGGCGTACACGGTGGCCAAAGCCACCGGAGTGACGTCGCAGGCGCCCAGGGCCAGGGACGGCACCGGCGCCAACGGGCTGCTGATGCCCATCGCCTGGGCAGTCCGCACGACCCCGTCGAGGCCCTCGGCCAGGGCGACGCGCACGGCAGGGAGGTTGCGGCTGTCGGCCAGCGCCTCGCGCACCGAGATCGCGCCACGAAAGGCGCCGTCGTCGTTGCTCGGCGACCAGCTCTCGCCGCCCTCCTCGAGGGTCAGCGGCGTGTCGTCCACCAGGCTGGCCGGGGCGAGGACGCCGTCGGCGAAGGCCGCGGCGTAGACCACCGGTTTGAAGGCGCTGCCCGCCTGGCGGGCGGCATCAGCGGCGCGGTCGAACTGGCTCGCCGCCCAGTCCCGCCCGCCGACCCAGGCGAGGATCGCGCCGTCCGCCGGCGCCAGCGAGACCAGGGCGGCCTGCAGGGACCGGGATGGGGCCTGCTTGCGGCGGGCCTCGATGTCGGCGAGCCCCTTCGCCACCGCCTCCTCGGCGGCGCGCTGGTCGTCGAGATCGAGGGTGGCGAGGAGGGTGTAGCCGGCATCGGCGAGGTCTGAGAGGCCGTAGCGTGCGGCGGCCTCCCGCCGGGCCGCATCGGCGAAGTACGGCGCCCGCCGCAGCACCGGCGGATCGGCGGCGGTCGCGAGGGGCGCCGCCAAGGCGGCTTCGACCTTACCTCCGTCGACCCACTGCAGCTCGCCTAGACGCCGGAGCACCCGGTCGCGCCGGGCGCGGGCCGCCTCAGGGTGCGCGAGGGGTGAGTAGCGCCCGGGGGCGGCGATCATCCCCGCGAGGGTGGCGGCCTGAGCGAGGTCGAGGTGCTCCGCGTCGGTGCCGAAGAAGGCGCGTGCGCCGGCGCCCAGACCCACCAGGTTCACGTGATCCGAGGCGCCCAGGTAGACCTCGTTGAGGTAGGCGGTGAGGATCTCGTCCTTGCTGGCGCGGGCCTCGAGCACCACCGCCAGCACCGCCTCGCGCAGCTTGCGCCAGAGGGTTCGCCGTTGGCTCAGGTAGAGGTTCTTGACCAGCTGCTGGGTGAGGGTGCTGCCGCCCTGGGCCATCTCGCCGTGGGCGAGATCGACCCATGCGGCGCGCAGGATGGCTGTGATGGAGAGGCCGCCGTGGCGGTAGAACCCGTTATCCTCCGCGGCCAGCACCGCCGCCGCCACGTAAGGGGGAAGCTCGCCGAGCCTCGCCGGGCGGCGCTCGATGAGGTCGGGGCCGTAGTAGGAGGCGAGCAGGGGAGGGGTGAGGCGGGCCCGGCCCACCTCGCGTCCGTCGCGGCGCAGCGAGGCGATGTGCCCGCTCCGGACACGCACGGTCAGCACCGAGGGGGGGAGGATGCCGGCGGGGGAGGGGGCGCTCCGGAGATGGACGGTGAGCGTGTCGCCGGCGACGCGCCACCGGCCCACGGTGACCTGCATGCTCCCGGCTGCCTGGTGGTAGCCTTGCTCGGTCAGGGTCCGGCGCAGAGCCGACAGGTCGAGCGCGTGCCCCTTGGCGAGCTCGGGGGCTCGGGCGTAGAGCCGGCTGGGCTGGCTGAAGGCCTGGGCGTCGAAGCGGGCGACCATCCGCCAGGTGGGTACCAGGACCGCGAGGGCGGCAGCGAGCAGCCCAATGCCCGCGGCCCCAGCCGCCAACACCAGCCGGCGCCGACGCCGGCCCAGGGCGCTCAGCGACAGGCTTCGCAGGGTGGGGTTCGCATCGGGCGAGGAGCTGTGCGAGAAGCGTCGTTCGGTCACGGCTGGAATGGTACTCCCCACGGCGCGGCGGCCCGGCGTTCGCCCCGGGCGGGCTCAGGCTCGCCGGCGGGCCGGCGCAGCCTCTCACGGTGCGACGGCGCTCCACAGGACAGAGCCGCTCGACTCGAAGCCGTCCGCGAACAGCAGCCCTGACTCGAAAGCGCCGAGGTCGCGGGCGCCGTCGTCGGGGCGGGCGCTGGCGCGCTGGTGGCGGACATACTGCCACGAGGGCACGTGCTTGGGCAGAGCTGCGGCGGCGAGAGGTCCTCCCGCGTCGACGCACACGCTCCCCTGCGCCGGCGAGTAGTCCTGGCCAGCGCCGTCGGCGAAGCCGGGGTCGCTGCCCACGAGGTTCCCGCCGGCATCGACCAGCGTGCCGGTGAAGGAGCCGTCGTGGGTGGTCACCCACCCCGCCCGCAGCCAGTTGCCGCGTAGCTCGAGGGTGCCGCTCTCGCCGAGCAGGGCGAGGAAGCCGGGGCCGGCGCTGGTGTAGATGACGTTGTCGCGCACGTCGGCGGTCTCGTCGTCGGTGGAGAGCCGCAGCAGCGTTGTGTTGCCAGCGCGGGTGGAGACCACCGTGTTGTGGAAGAAGTGCAGCGTGCCCTTGCGGTAGTCGGCGACGGCTCCGCTGTCGCCGCCGTAGTGGACGATCTGGCTGTTACCGTCGCCGTCGGGCTCGATGAGCACGTTGCCGTACACGAAGGTCGTGTGGTAGTCGGGGTTGTTGACCAGCACCTGGCTGTCCTCGGCGTCCACCAGGTCGAGCTGGCGGTTGCCGCCCTCGATCCAGTTGTAGCGCACTACCAGTCCCGCCGAGCGGTCCTTGAGGTTATTGCCGCCGCAGCCCGCACGCAGCGGTCCGAAGTGGTTGAGCTGGTAGGTGAGATGGATCGCCGCGGTGTAGGTGTTGTGCTCGTAGTAGCTGCCCTCGATACCGTTGTCGTGGATGAAGCAGCGCTCCACCAGGATCTCCTGCGTGTCGCCGTCGAAGGCGCCGATGAACAGCCCGTTGCCCGAGTCCCGCAGCTCGCAGTTACGGATCACCATGTGCTCGGCCTTCTCCACGTAGAGAGCGGCGGCGTTCGCGGCGTAGGTCTGGGTGGCGCCGGAGGCGTCGGTGAAGGTGAAGGGCGGGCGGCCCGAGCGGATGTCCAGGTTCTCGATGACCAGGTAGCCGGGCAGGGTGTCGGCGGGCACGTTGGCGCCGCCGATCTTGACGACGCCGCGCGCCTCATTCCAGAAGCTGAGCCCGGCGGGCGTGGCGGCGCCGCGGCCGTCGATGACCGGCAGCTGGCCCTGGGGACCCGGCACGCCGCTGACCACGATGGGCGCCGCAGCGGTGCCGCGCCGGCAGATCACCCACTTCTCGGTGTACGGCGCGTCCTGCCAGTGGATGCGCACCTGGTCGCCGGGCGCCAGGCTCGCCCACGGCACGTCGCCTATGGCCGCCAGCATGCCGGCGTCGGGGCCGACCTCGTACACCGTTGCCGCCGCACCGGCGGCGGCGAGCACGACGGCGAGGACCAGGAGCGACGTCAGGACGGGACGTGTCGTCGTTCTCATAGGCTCCGAATCACCCTACCGCGGGGAGCGCTCCCGCCGGTGTGACCGGGGTCAAGCGGGCCACCAGAGGTGGTCGGGGACGGCGCCGCCTCGGCACGCCGGGCGAGGCTGGACGAAACCGGGTCCAACAGCTGGCAGTTTCGGTGGGACCGCACGCTGAGCGTGCCTCGAGGTCAGTCGCCCTTCTGGTAGGTTCCCATGAGCGTTGCCTCGGTCAGGACGTGGCCCTTCATGGCCTCCTCCACGTCGGCCTTGACGGGCCCGTCGAGGTCGGCGAGGGGGATGTCGAGAGCGTAGAGCTTGAAGAAGTAGCGGTGTCGGCCCACCGGCGGGCAGGGGCCGCCCCAGGCGGGTCGGCCCCAGTCGTTGAGGCCTCTGAGCGTGCCTTCCGGCAGGGCCGAGGGCATGACGCCCTCGGGCAGCCCGTCGGCCTCCGGCGAGAGGTCGTAGAGCACCCAGTGCACCCACGTGGTCCTCGGGTTGGCGGGATCCGGAGCGTCCGGGTCGTCGACGATGAGCACCAGGGACCTCGTACCCTTCGGTACCCCCGACCATGCCAGCGGCGGCGACACGTTCTCGCCCTCGCAGGTGTATTTCGGCGGGATTCTGCCCTGGTCGGCGAAGGCGGTGGACGAGATCTCCATCTTCATGGCGGGCGCCTCCTCGGAGTCGGCTGGGGTGGCGGCCATCGCCGCCATGGTCAGGACCGCTACGACTCCGCACCGGAGCATGACGGATGAGCTGGTCACTTCGTTTCCCCCGGGTCGTTCGAGTCATGCTAGCACGGGAGTGGGTCCGCAACCGTGGTGCTCAGCGGGCGGGGATCGGGCCCGTGGGCAGGATGCAGGCCTTGATCCTTGCGGGTCGCCTGCGCGGATGAAGCGCCGAAATCGGTTATCCTCGTACCAGTTAAGACGATGGCTTGGGAAGACGAATCGCAGTCGAGCGGCTTTGACGCCTCGACCATCGGCTACCTGCGGGAGAGCGGTGTCGAGGTGGAGTACGCCGCGGGCGAGGTGATCGTGCGGCGGGGGGAGGTCGGACGGGCCCTTTACGTCGTCCTCGCCGGCGAGGTGGATGTTTGTGTGGGCCGCGGGGTGCAGCACCTCACCCTCTGCCGGATGGGCCCCGGCTCGACCTTCGGCGAGGTGTCGATCCTCCGCAACGTGCCGACCTCGGCCGACGTCCTCGCCCACTCGCCGGTGCGAATCCTCGAGTATCCGGCGGCGCTCTTCCCCAAGGCCCTGGTGGAGCGCGAGTCGCTCATGCGCAAGATCATGGGGCGACTCGCCAAGAACCTCCAGCACACCACCGCGGATGCCTGGGAGCTCTTCCGCAAGGCGGAGGCGCTGCGGGCACTGGTGCGGCACGAAGGCGGTGGCGAGACCATGATCGCCGCTTCTGCACGCAGCCGGGCGCTGCTCGCGGCCCTCAAGCGGCGTGCGGAGGCCGGGACCCCCGTGCTCCTCTGCGGTGAGGAGGGCACCGGAAAGCTCCTCGGCGCGCGCACGGTGCACGACGCCTCGGAGGTGGCGGGGGGGCCCTTCGTGGTGGTGGACTGCGGCCGCCTGCTCGGCGACGCCGCTGCCGATCTGTTCGCTCTCCCCGAGGCGGAAGAGGGGAGTGAGCCGTCCGGGCTGCAGATTGCGGCCGGCGGGAGCCTGGTGCTCGCCAGCGCCGAGGCGTTGCCGCCGGGGGTCCAGCGTGAGCTCGCGGCCTTCCTGGCACGTCGCCAGGAGCAGGCGCAGAGAGCGGGGCCCGGCGCCGGGGCGCGGCTACTCGCCACCAGCCGCGCGCCGGAGCGGCTCACGCCGGAGCTCGCCGACTGCTTCGGCGAGCCGGTCGAGCTGCCGCCCCTGCGGGAGCGCGCTCGTGAGATCCTGCCGCTGGCCGAGCAGTTCCTTGCGCGGGTGGCGGGATCCCTCGGCCGGGAGCGGCGCCTCGACGCCAGCGCCGAGCGGGTCCTGGTCTCCCTCCGCTACCGCTACCGCAACGTCGCCGAGCTGCGGGACATCGTCGAGCTGGCAGCGCGCTGCGCCGAAGGCTCCGAGGTGCGGGCGGAGCACATCGTGGCCGGTATCGGCCCCGACGAGGAGCCCGTGGGGGTCGGGGTGCCGGCCGGCAGCGGGCTCGACCGGGTCCTGCGGTCGCGGGCCCCCACCCTGCTCCGGGGGCTTACGCTCGTCGGCTTCCTGGCCGTGATCGTGCTGGGTCTGGCCGCCGCCGGCTCGGCCGCGGCACGGACCGCCAACGGCTTGATCTGGTCGCTGTGGGAGCCGGCCGTGTTCGCGCTCTTCCTCGTCGCCGGGCCGCTGTGGTGCACGGTCTGTCCGCTCTCCACCGCCGGGCGACTGGCGCAGCGTCTGGGCTGTCTCGGTCGCCCCCTGCCGGCGTGGCTCAAGAGCAGGGGTGTCTGGCTCGGCGCCGCCGGCCTGCTCTTCATTCTGTGGGTCGAGAGGGCGGGCGGAATGCTCCAGCGCCCGGCCGCGTCGGCGCTCCTGTTGCTCGGGCTGCTGGCGGCCTCGGTAGGGTTCTGCCTGGTGTTCCGACGCGAGGTGTGGTGCCGCCACGTCTGCCCGCTCGGTCGTCTGGCGGTGGTGGTGGCGCCGGCGGCGCCGGTGACCCTCGCCGCCCACCGGCGGGTATGCGCGTCGACCTGCACCTCGCACGAGTGCTACCGCGGCACCGTGTCGGTCCCCGGTTGTACTGTCTTCCACCACCCCCAGCTCGCCTCCCAGTCGCACAACTGCAAGCTCTGTCTCGACTGCCTTCGCACCTGTCCGCACGGCGCCACGACGCTGTACCTGCGGGCGCCCCTCGGTGGCGTCGCGGGTCTGGCGACGGCAGACGCCTACGTGGTGCCGTTCGCCCTCAGCGTCTTCGTCCTGGCGCCGCTCTTCGTCGCCGCCGAGAAGAGTCCCTCTCTCGGACGCCCGCTTTGGCTCGGCCTCGCGGGCCTCGGCGGGCTCGTGCTGGCGGCGCTGCTGTCCCGCGGCCTGCCCTGGCTCCTGCACGGGCGTAGCGACAGCGACTCGCCGGCGGTGGCCCAGACCGCGCTGGGCCTGGCGGTCCTCGGGTGGGGGCCCCTGCTCGCCTATCAGCTGGGGCATGTGGGAGCCCTGGCTCACATCCGACTGATGGCCGAGCCGGGCCTGGGCGTCGGCGCGGCGGCGGTCTCCGGCATCGACCTGCAGACCCTGGCCCGGGTGGGCGTGGTGCTGGCCACCGCCCTGGCGGGCGCCCTGGTGCTGCGTCGTGCCCGGCGCGCGGACGCTTCGATCAGGCCGCATGGGTGGCGCATCGTGGTGGTCATCGCCTGGCTGTACGTGGCCGGCTCGCTCGTGCTGGCGCTCTAGTGCCCTGTTTGGAAAATCCCAATGGACTCTTCGCATGTCTCTGCGGCTCCTGGCTGCGTTGCTCCTTCTCGAAGTAGCGTTGCTACGACTTCGTCATCGCGCCTTGCCAGGAACCACGCTGGCTGCGCGAATAGCACAAAAGACTCCCCAAACAGGACACTAGGAGCGCACCGAGAGGCCGGTCGCTGGGCCTCGGCGGTTCACGAGAGGCTCCCCGCGGATCGGTGCGGTACGGCCCTCCTGACACGATGAACAACAGTTACCCAGGGGCCGGGAGGCCCGTGCAACCGGGTCGGGAGGCCTTCCGCGGCACCCGTCTCCGTTCACCTGGTCTGAAACGGCCATTATCGCCTACCGTAGCTGACACTTGCCGGTCCCACGGAAGGAGCTGGCGTCTCCGCTGTGCTGATCATATATTGAGACGGTGTCACATGGCTCATAACCCTCCGATTCCGTTACCGGCGCCTCGACTGGGGACCGGAGCCACATGTAGGTGAGAGGAGCTCGTTCCATGTCAGCACGATCTCAGCCCAAACGAGTAGACGCTGCGCTACAACCAGGTCGTGATGACCGTGCCGAGCTGCTTCGCCTCTGTTCTGGCCCCGTTTTCCTCTGGGGTAGGGCAGGCGGGTACGGGAGACCCTCGGTGAGGTAGCAAGCACCACAGCAGTGTGGCCCCACCCGCCGATTCATCAGCGGGGGCCGTTGCTTGCCTGCGGCCTCGCCGACCACCCCGAGAACTACACCCGCTTCTGGGTGGTGGCGCGGGAGTCGGTGGTGGTGGCCGCCGACCTTCCTGCCCGCACCTCGCTGCTGCTCGTCACCGATCATCGCGAGGGTGCGCTGGTGGAGGCGCTCCAGTCCCTGGCGGAGCAGCGCGTGAACATGACCCGGCTGGAGTCGCGGCCGGTCCGCGGTGTGCCCTGGCAGTACGCGTTCTTCCTCGACCTCGAGGGCAACTGGAGGAGGAGCGCCTGCGTACCGCCCTCGAAGGCATGCGCCGGCATGCCCGCGTCCTCCGGCTCCTTGGCTGCGACCCGCGCGGCTGAAGGACCTGGAGGCGGCGAAGGATGGCTGGCACCTTCTCGGTACCCCCTCAGGTTGTGTACTCGGAGTTGATCTCCACGTAGCGCTTGGTGAGGTCGGTGGTGAGCATCTCGGCGGTGGCCTCGCCGAGTCCCAGCTCCAGGTCCACCTCGACCTCGGCACGGGCGAAGGCGGCGTCCACCGGCCCCTGGTCCACCGTGAGCGGCGCACCGCCGGCGAACACCTCGACGCCACCCAAGGTGAGGCGTAGGCGGTCGGGGTCGAGGCCCGTGCCGGCGTTGGCTCCGGCTGCCAGGATACGGCCCCAGTTGGGGTCGCCGCCGGCCAGGGCGGTCTTCACCAGGCTCGAGGTGGCGATGGCGCGGGCCACCCGGCGGGCCTGGTCGTGGTTGCGGGCCCCGGAGACACGGATCCGTGCGAGCCGGGTCATGCCCTCGCCGTCGCGCACGATGGCCAGGGCGAGGTGGTGGGCGACCTGGGCGATGGCGGCGGCCACGGCCGCGGCGCGGGCGCCACCGGGGGAGACGGTTGGGATGTCGGCGCCGCCGGCCAGCAGCACAACCGCGTCGTTGGTGCTGGTGTCGCCGTCCACCGTGATGGTGTGGAAGGAGCGGTCGACCGCGACGCGCAGCACCTGCTGCGCGTGCTCGGGTGCGAGAGGCGCGTCGGTGGCGATCACCGCCAGCATGGTCGCCATGTCGGGGTGGATCATTCCCGAGCCCTTGGCCACGCCGCCCACAGTGACGGTGTGCTCGGTCTCGCCCCCCTCGGCCGGCATGACGACCCGCACCGCCGCCGTCTTGGTGCAGGTGTCGGTGGTGAGGAACGCCCTTGCCACCAGCTCGCCCGCTTCGGCCGACAGCTCGCCGGCGGCGCGGTCGATGCCCTCGAGCACGCGCTCGAGCGGCAGAGGCACGCCGATGACGCCGGTGGAGAGCACGAGCGCCGGTCCGCCGCAGCGGGCCTCGGCGCGCGCCAGCATGGCCTCGGCGTCGCGGCGGCCCTTCTCGCCGGTCAGGGCGTTGGCGTTGCCGCTGTTGACCACCACAGTACGGGCTTTGGGATCGGCGGCGACGTGCTCACGACACACCGTTACCGGCGGCGCGCAGAGCTCGTTGCGGGTGAACATGGCGGCGGCGGTCACCGGCCGGCCGGCGTCCACCAGGGCGAGATCGAGGTCACCGCTGGGCTTCACCCCCGTCGCCACTCCCGCGCCGCGGAAGCCGGGCACCGCGAGGATGCCGCCGGCGAAATGCTCAGGCCGAGGCGCGGAGGTCCGATCGTCCATCGTCGCCTTCCTTTCTGCGGCCGGCGGTCGGGTCCCACTCCATGGCACATCGCGTCCCGTCGACCGGATGTTCCTTCCGAGCGGGCTTCGGCGGCATCTCGCTCAGAGGAATCTCCCGGAAGCCGTGCCGGGCGAAGAAGCCGGGGTTCGTGGTGACGCACGCCATGCGGCCCTCCCGGGCCGCCACCTCGCGTTTGACCTGGGAGACGATGGCCGAGCCCAGGCCGCGACCTTTCCAGCCGGACGCCACGGCCACGCTGCGGAGCTCGTAGCGGCCGGGACCGAGGGGCTGCAGGGACGCCATTGCTACAACCACGTCGCCCATGCGGATCACCAGGTAGCGGCCGAGCTGGGCGCGAATGGCCGGCGCCGAAAGGGGCAGGGTCTGCGGTGCACTGTCGCGCAGGATGCCCGCCATCTGCTCGACATCGGCCGGGCGTGCAGGTACCGCCAGGCGGAGGATGAGGTTGGCCGTGGAGGTGCCGGGGTCAAGCTGCATCACGACGCCACCGCCGCCGTCACCTCGTCGAGGGCCGCGGTGAGCCGCTCGACGCAGAGGTCGAGCTCCTCCGGTTTCACCTCCAGGGGCGGCAGGATCCGCACCACGCCGTCGGCGGAAGGGACAATCAGCAGGCCGCGCCGGAAGGCGGCATCGACGACGTCCTTCACCGGGACCGTCACCCGCACGCCGCGCATGAGGCCGGTGCCGCGGGTCTCCTCCACGTCGGGGCGGGGCTCCAGTCGGAGCAACCGGCGCTCCAGGTGTTCTCCCAGCTCGCGGACCCGTGCCAGCACGTCCTGCCGGCTCACGTGATCGAGCACCGCCCGGGCGACCGCAGTGACCAGGGGGCCGCCACCGAAGGTGGTGCCGTGCACGCCGGGGCTCAAGGTGCCGGCGACCCGCCGGGTCATGAGCACGGCGCCGATGGGCAGACCGCCGGCCAGGGGTTTGGCAAGGGTGAGGAGGTCCGGCGCCACGCCGAAGGCCTCGTGGGCCCACAGCCGGCCGGTGCGGCCGAGACCGCACTGGATCTCGTCGAAGGCGAGTAGTGCCCCGACCTCGTCGCAACGGCGGCGGATCGCTCGCACCCACGCGGGGTCAGCGGCACGCACTCCCATCTCGCCCTGAATCGGCTCCAGGAGCACGACGGCGGTGTCGTCATCGACGTGGTCGAGGGCGGCCTCGTCGTTCCAGGGAGCTCGCTCGAAGCCTCCCGGCAGGGGTCGGAAGGGGTCCTGGTAGTCGGGTCGGTCGGTGGCCGCCAGGGCGCCCAGGGTGCGGCCGTGGAAGCTGCCCTCGAAGTGGAGGATCTTCGCCCGGCCGGTGGCCAGACGGGCGAACTTCACCGCCGCCTCCACCGCCTCCGTGCCCGAGTTGGCGAAGAATACGCTGTCGGCGAACGATAGCTCAACCAGCCGCGCCGCCAGCTCGATGGGCGGGGCCGTGTGGTAGAGGTTCGACACGTGCACCAGCTTCTCCGCGGCCTGCAGCAGCGCCTCGCGCACCACCGCCGAGCGGTGGCCGAGGGCGAGGACGGCGATACCGCTGGTCATGTCGAGGTACTCGCGGCCAGCCGCGTCGCGGAGCCAGGCCCCGTCGCCGTCGACGAAGAGGGTGCCCGGCCGCCGGTAGGTGGGAGCGAGGACCTCGTCGGCACGCTCCAGGAGCGCGCGGGCTCGTCCGGCGTGGTCGGTCTTTGCGGGCTGAGTCGTCGTGGTGCTCATGATGTCGCGAGAACCTCCGTGGCGTGATTGGTTCGGATGGTCGTGAGGTTGCCGATGCGGACCCGGCCGACGCCCGCCGCCAGCGCGGCCACGGCGGCGCGGAGCTTGGGCACCATGCCGCCCTTGACAACGCCGCGGGCGATGAGACGTTCGACGTCGACGGGTACCAGTCGGCGCAGCACGCGGTCGTCCTCGGTGACGCCGGGGATATCGCTGACGAACTCCAGCGCCGAGGCGCCAAGGGCGGCAGCGATGGCGTGCGCGGCGTCGTCGGCGTTGACGTTCACCGCGGCGCCGTCGGGTCCCAGCGACACCGGGGCCACCACCGGCACGAGGCCGGCCGCGAGAAGCTGCTCGAGGCGTTCTGCCGCCACCTGCGGGGGGCCGCCTACCCGGCCCCACGCGGCTCCGGCCAGGGGTGCGCGGAGCAGACCGAGATCGACGCCGCTGACGCCGAGGGCGGGCAGGCCGTGAGCCACGAAGCGCTCGACAATGCGGGTGTTCACGGCGCCGCAGAGGACCATCGTGGTCAGCGTCATCCCTTCGGGGCTGGTCACGCGCAGGCCGTCGATCTTCTCGAACGGCACGCCGAGCCGCTCGTGGAGGTCGCTGATCTCGGGCCCGCCGCCGTGGACCAGCACCGTCGGTCGGCCCGCGTCGTGGCGCGCCCTTATCGTACGGGCGAGGGCGTCGAGGTCGTCTCGGCGCACCAGGCGGGCGCCGCCCACCTTCATCACGGTGACGCCGTGGCGCGCGTGCTTGTCGTGCATGGGGTCGTCTCCTCTCTTCGGGCCAGGGGTCCTCAGAATCCGCGGAGGCCTTCGGTCTCGGGCCGGCCGAGCATGAGGTTGGCGTTCTGCACCGCCGCGCCGGCCGCCCCCTTGCCGAGGTTGTCGATGGCGCACGCCACCACCAGCAGGTCCTGGTCGGGCACCGGGTGCAGGCTGATCACCGCGCGGTTGGAGTGGGCGGCGGCACGGATCCGCGCCGCGTCGCCGTCAGGGAGCACGCGGACGAATGGCTCGCCGGCGTAGCGCTCCTCGTAGACCCGCCGCGCTTGGGCGCCGTTGAGACCGCTGCCGCGTACCGCGCAGGTGGCGAGGATGCCGCGCTCCAGCGGCACCAGGTGGGGGACGAAGACCACGTCGCAGCCGTCGCCACCGGCGGCGCGCAGGGTCTGCTCGATCTCGGGCACGTGGCGGTGCTCGCGGCCCACCTTGTAGGGTCGCACGTCCTCGTTGGCCGAGCAGTAGTGGGTGGTGGGGGTGGCGGTCCGGCCGGCGCCGGAGACGCCGGACTTCGCATCCGCGTACACCCAGTCGGGGAGCCGGCCGGCCGCCGCCAGGGGCAGCAGCGCCAGGGCTACCGCGGTGGCGTAGCAGCCGGGATTGGACACCACCCCGGCGTCGCCGATGAGGTGACGGTTGAGCTCGGGGAGCCCGTACACGGTTTCGTCCATGAGCTCGGCCGAGCGGGGCGAGCCGTAGACGGCGTCGTGCACCTGGGGATCGGCGAGGCGCAGGTCCCCGGAGAGGTCGACCACCCGGGCGCCCCGGGCGCGCAGCTCGGCCGCCGCCGGCGCCGAGGCGCCGTGCGGCAGGCAGAGGAAGACCACGTCCACCGCCGTGGGGTCCACGTCGTCGGCGTCCCGCAGCTCGAGCGGCGGCGCCGCGGGGTCCACGTCGGTGAGCAGCGATCCCGCCAGCTGCCGGGAGGTACCGAACTCCAGCCGGATGCCGGGATGGACGTCGAGCAGCCGCGCCAGCTCCACGCCGGTGCTGCCCGTGGCTCCAATGATGCCCGCAGATGCAGGCCCTGTAGTCCTTCTTTGAGTCATGGATTCCTTCCTCGGCTCGTGCGGTGTGCTGACCGCACGTCGGTCGTGGTCTTAGAGGTTGCAGGGATCGTGCCAGCGAGGTGATCCGGGCCCTTGCGGGCGACCGGAGCTCGGAACGACCGAAGATGGGACACGAGTGTCCCGAGAATCGCCACGGAATGGGTCACGGCTGTCTCGTGTTTTCTAGAGACGTGGCCGTCGACTCAGCAATCCGCGTCCTCGTCCTGGGCTGCCCCGAGCTGGAGGGCGTCCTCGTCGAGACCGGCGTTCAGCCCCACCTCTTCGATGATCCCGAGGGGCTTCTGGACGCTGCGCCCGACGTCCGCGCCCGGGCCTGCGTGGTGTGCCCGCGCGTTCTGGAGAACGGCTCGGCCCTGGGTGAGTTCATTCGCGACCTGCGCCGCCGCGTGCCTTTCACTGACGTCATCGCCTGGCTCCCCGAGGGCAGCGCCAGGGCGGTGCGCGAGGCCTTCATCCATGGCGCCCGCGACGCCGTCATCGATCGCGATCCGGGAGCGGTGGTGAAGCGGTTGGAGGCCGTCATCGGTGGCCAACGCTACCTGCCGCGCCTGCTCGAGCACCGCGAGGAGACCGGCGGCGACTGGGAGTTCGAGGGCATGCTGAGCCGCTCCCAGAAGATGCAGGACATCTTCGAAATGGTGGTGCGGACGGCGGCCACCGGCGCAACGGTCCTCATCCTGGGCGAGACCGGCACCGGCAAGGAGCTGCTGGCGCGGGCCTTCCACCGCCGCTCGGAGCGCCCGGGCCGGATGGTCAGCATCAACTGCTCCGCGGTGCCGGAGAACCTCATCGACTCCGAGCTCTTCGGTCACGTACGCGGAGCGTTCACGGGGGCCGAGCGCGAGAAGCAGGGGCTCTTCCGCTACGCCGACGGCGGCACGCTGTTCCTGGACGAGGTGGGCGACATCCCGCTGCAGGCGCAGTACCGGCTGCTGCGCGTCCTCCAGGAGGGGCGTGTGCGGCCGGTGGGCAGCGACCGCGAGCACCCCGTCGACGTGCGGGTGATCGCCGCCACCAGCGTACGCCTGGACGAGGCGGTGGCCGACGAGACGTTTCGGGAGGATCTGCTCTACCGTCTCGACGTGATTCGCGTCGTCATCCCGCCGCTGCGCGAGCGCCCCGAGGACGTCCTCTTCCTGTTCGGCCACTTCCTGCGCAAGCTCAAAGAGCACCACGGGCTGCCCCGGCCCGAGATGGACGACAGCTTCCTCGACGCCCTCCAGTTCTACGACTGGCCCGGCAACGTCCGCCAGCTCGAGAACTTCACCGAGCGGCTTCTGCTCGCCCACCCGGGCGAGCCGCTGTCGGCGGGGGACGTCCCCGCCCTGGCCGGGCTCCCCGGCGCGGCCGACAAGAGCCATGCGGCCGCCGCGCAGGCGCCGGACCTGGACCGGCCGCTGCTCGAGGCGGTGGGGCAGGCCGCCGGTCGTGTGGAGGAGTCGTACCTCCGCGCCGCCCTGCAGCGCACCGGCGGCCGTGTCGCCCGGACGGCCGAGTTGGCTGGCATCAGCCGCCGCACCCTGCTGCGCAAGCTCAAGCGCTACGGCATCGCCCGGACGGCCTACCGCTCGGCGCCGTCGGCGGGCTCGCGGTAATCGCGGGACCCTCTCGGCACTCGGGCGGTGGCGGCGAGTCGTTCAGCGGCCGAACACCAGGTTGCCGCCGACGTGCCCGAGGGTGGCCACGGCGATCATCCCGCCGCCGAGCAGGAGCAGATCGAGGAGAGCGAGCCCCACGTGGAGCGGTGACGACAGGTCGACGAGGCCGGTGGCGGCGCCGTACACAAGCCCCGAGGCGTGCAGCGCCAGCGCGGCACCGCCGAGGATCAGGAACACAACCGAGAAGAGGATCTTGAGGGTGATCACCCGGTACGGCCGTCGCCGGTAACGATGCCACCAGTCCCACAGGCCGGCGGCCACGGTGAGAGGCGCCCACCCCACCGACACAACCAGCAGCACCAGGGTGGCGTCGGCGACCACCGGCGCCCGCGCCGCCAGCCAGGGTATCTGCGCGGCCCAGCCGAGCGCCGCCAGAACCGACACCAGGAGCAACAGCACCGCGCCTGCCAGCGCGAATGGGTAGAGGCCGATGGGCAGGTGGGTCGCCAACGGGTGAAGTCGCGCCTTGGGCTGCGGCCGGAAGAGCTCGACGTCGACCACGACGGGCACCGGGTGGCCGTAGGGGTCGTCGACGTCGAGCACGACACCGCACAGCGGACAGACCATCAGGTGATGCTCGTCGAGGTCGTCGAAGGAGAGCTCGAGGTGGCAGACAGGGCACCGGAAGGTTTTGCCGTAGAAACGCTTCTTGAGGCTCCGGAGAATCCGGGCGAGGTCGCCGGGCATCAGGTCACCTCGCGCATGCGCATGAGCTTGGCGACGATGATCATCTTCTGGATCTCCGAGGCGCCCTCGTAGATCTGGTAGATCTTGGCGTCACGGATGAGCTTCTCGGCGGGCATCTCGTTGGTGTAGCCGTAGCCGCCGAGAATCTGGGCACACTCCAGGGCTGCGGACATGGCGGTATCGGCGGCGAACCACTTGGCCTCGGCCGCCTCGCGGGCGTTGTCCCGGCCCTGGTCGAACAGCCAGGCGGCCCGGTAGGTGAGGTGCCGGGCGGCGTCCAGGCGGGTCATGATCTCGGCCAGCTTGAACGAGATCCCCTGGTTCGAGATGAGCTTCTTGTCGAAGGTGCGGCGCCGCTTGGCGTAGGAGAGGGCGATGTTGAGGGCGGCCTTGGTGATGCCGTTGGCGCCGGCGGCCACGCCCGGGCGGGTGTGGTCGAAGGTCCTCATGGCGATGCGGAAGCCGTCGCCTTCGGCGCCGAGGCGGAGATCCTCGGGCACCTTCACGTCCTCGAAGGTGACGCGGACGGTGTTCGAGGCGTGCTGGCCGAGGTTGTGCTCCTTGGGGCCGCGGATGATCCCGGAACTGTCCGCGGGAACGATGAAGGCGGTCTGGGTGTCGCCGGTGCGGGCCAGCACGAAGTACCAGCTCGCCACCGAGCCGTTGGTGATCCACCACTTGACGCCGTTGAGCACGTAGTCGGAGCCGACCTTGGCGGCGGTGGTCTTGACCCGCGACACGTCCGAACCGGCCTCGGGCTCCGTCACCGCGTAGGCGGAGAACATCAGCTCCTCGGTCATCGGCGCCAGGAACCGCCGCTTCTGGGCGTCGCTGCCGGCGAGGATGACCGGGTACTGCGAGAGGCCGTTGGCGTCGATGGCGGTGGCGATGCCCGAGCAGCCGGTGGACATCTCCTCCATGACCAGGCAGTGGTCGAGCACCCGGTGGCCGGCGCCGCCGTACTCTCTGGGCACCGCAGGATTCATGAAGCCCCGCTTGAAGGCCTCGCGGCAGATGTCGAGGGGGAACTCGCCGGAACGGTCGTGGGCCGCGGCGTTGGGCGAGATCCACTCGCGGGTGAACTCGCGCGCCCGCTCCACGAGGTCGCGCTGGTCGGGGCCGAGGTCGAGGTCCATCATGTGCTCAGCTCCTGAGTGGGGTCGACCAGGCGGGGATCCTCGGCGGCGTGCTCGGCGGCCAGCTCGAGGATGTCCACCGGCGGATCTTTGAGCATGTCGGGCAGGTACGAGGTGCGGGCGAGGCTCGCCCGCCCGAGGGTGATGCGGAGGCCATAGCCGGCGAGCGCCAGGACCAGCGCCGGGATGACCAGCACCACTGCCACCGCGGGCCACCAGCCGATCCGTAGCGGGGCGGGCGCCAAAGCGGCCAGGGCTGCCGCGCACACAACCACGAGCAGGAGCGAGAGCACCAGCTTGATCTGATGGCTGCGATGCCAGGTGGCGTACATGTGGTTGTGCTCGGTGATGCCGGTGAACGTGGCCGGCAGAGCGATTGCCAGGACGCCCAGCAGACCTCCACGCAGCAGCAGCGTCCAGACCGCGGGACCAAGACCCCCGACCACGACCGCTCCTGCGGCGAACACGTAGCTGCCCGCCGCAAGCAGCGCCAAGGCGATGACGGCGTGCACCATCATCGAATGCAGATGCAGCCCCCCGATGTTCATCCCGTCCCCCCGGACGGCTCCGGCAGCAGCGCCAGGCCGGTGATTCGCTCGCGGGATTGTACCACCGGGCGTGTAAGTGATTATGAGACTACATCTTCTGAAAAGCCGTGCCCGGCGCACCCGTTCAGGGGAGAAAGGCGGATGAGGGGGTAGGCCGAGCTGCGGCCTTCGAGGTAGTCCAGGGCGTCCGCCTCGAGGCGACGGACATCGACCCCCATGAACGGGGAGGGTATCCCCGCCAATCGTGCGAGGCCGGCCCGGGCCTGGCGGGCCGCGGCCGTCTCGTCGCCGCGGAAGCGGTGGAGCCAGGCCGCGGCGAGCTGGATCAGCCCCTGCAGGAACTGCCCCTGTTCGGTGGCATGGCCGACCGCGTGCCAGAGCTCCTCGAGCACCTCATGGCTCTCCCACCAGTAGGCGAAGTTGTAGCAGTCGATGCCGAAAAGGTAGGTGGGCGCCGAGCGCCACTGCTCCGGCAGGACCGGCAGGGG
Organism: uncultured Acidobacteriota bacterium; assembly: GCA_963844845.1. GTDB lineage: Bacteria > Acidobacteriota > Thermoanaerobaculia > Thermoanaerobaculales > Sulfomarinibacteraceae > CAWJPW01. The sequence continues at coordinate 468,349 of CAWJPW010000001.1, read as the reverse complement.
CCGCGGCGCCGGGTGGCAGTAGGAGTGGCCCTCGGGATCGCGCAGAGGGTGGGGAGTGAGCCCGGGGACGAATCGGTAGGTGGGAAACGGCCGCGGCGAGTAGCGCGGCCAGGCGGGGTCGGCGGGGAGCGGTTGGGGGAGGGTCGTCACGGGGTTGCCGCCCAGGCCGGTGCGGCGGTCCGCACCCGCGGCGCGACCGATGTCAGTGGCGGCGTTCCGTCACCAGCAACATGTGAAGACCATGCCATCGCGATCCTCCGGTCCGCGCCGTCGCTTCCTCAGCGTCCGTTCATCGTACTTCGCCCGGCTCAGCTCGGGGTGCAGCATCCGGGTCCTTCAGAGCGCTGGAGTTCGGCGGCTGGCGAGAGTCGGGATGCGAGGACGCCGGGTCGTGAGGGCGCGCGATGCGAGGGCGGCTGAGCGTGGAGGGGCGGCGACGTGGGAGTGATCGCTCCGCTGCTGACCGCTGCCCGGCGCGGTCACCGGCCCGTGCCTTCGTACCGATTTGACCTGGCGGTCAGTGCATCTCGCCGGGCTCGCTCCGCCCTGTCTTCCCGCCCAGCAGGAGGATGAACGGCAGGAAGACCACGAAGGCGAGGGTGAGCATGAAGAAGACGTCCACGTAGGCCATGGCGGCGGCCTGTTGCCGCACCATGCCGTAGGTGAGCGCCTGGGCGAGCTCGCGGCTGGTCACCGCGTCATGGCCCGATGTGACGGAGAAGAATTGCGTGGCCTTGGTCAGCCACTCCTGATAAGTGGGCGAGTAGGGGGTGAGGTGGGAGACGAGCTGGGTCTGGTGAAACTGGGAGCGACGGGCCAGGACGGTGGCGGCAAGGGCGATACCCACCGAACCGCCCTCGTTGCGGAAGAGGTTGAACAGGCCGGTCCCCTGTCCGGTCTGCGCGCGGGACAGGCGCACGAACGCCGCCGCCGTGATCGGCACGAACAGGAAGCCGAGGCCGAAGCCCTGGAGTAGGCGCGAGAGCATCAAGAAGAAGAAGTCGACCTGCAGGTTGAGGTCGTGGAGCAGCCACAGGGAGGCGATGTTGAAGACCGCCCCCACAAGGACCAGGAGCCGCGTGTCTACCCGGCCCACCAGGTTGCCGACGATCACCATGGCGAGCAGCGAGGCGATCCCGCCCGGCGAGAGCACCAGCCCGGCCCATGTAGCGGTGTAGCCCATCATGGTCTGCGCGAACAGCGGCAGCATGGTGAACGAGCCGTACAGGCCGAAGCCCATCAGGAACATGAGGAAGGTGCCGCTGGCGAACTCGCGGTTGGCGAACAGGCGCAGGTCCACCAGGGGGTGCTCCGCGGTCAGGGAGCGCCACACGAAGAGGCTGAGGCCGAGCACGGCACACAGGGCGAAGAACGCGATGAGGTTGCTGTGGAACCAGTCGTAGCGCTGGCCGCGGTTGAGCATCACCTCGAGGGAGCCGAGCCCGAGAGCAATGAAGCCGAAGCTCCAGTAGTCGACCCTGCCCTCCGGCTTTTTCATATACGGCGGGTCCTGGATGACGAGCAGCGCCAGCAGGATGCCGAGCAGGCCGGCGGGAAGGTTGATGTAGAAGACCCAGCGCCAGCTCATGGTGTCGGTGATGTAGCCGCCCAGGGTGGGCCCGATGATGGGGCCGAAGACGACGCCGACGCCGAACAGAGCCATGGCCTTGCCGTGCTCCTCCTTGGGGAAGGACTCCAGCAGGATGGCCTGCGACATGGGCACCATGGCGCCGCCGGCGAAGCCCTGGAGCACGCGCATGATGATCAGCATCGGCAGGGTCGGAGCCCAGCCCGAGCCCAGCGACGCCAGCGTGAACACGACCAGGCAGGTGATGTAGAACCGCTTGCGTCCGAAGTAGTTGCCGAGCCACCCGGTGATCGGAAGGATGATGGCGTTGGCGACCAGGTAGGAGGTGATCACCCAGGTCACCTCGTCGACGCCGGCGGAGAAGGTCCCCTGCATGTGGGGCAAAGACACGTTGGCCACCGAGGTGTCGATCACCTCCATCAGGGTGCCGATCATCGCCGTGAAGGCGATGAGGTACTTACTTGCCGCGGGCCTGGTCATCTCCCGCCTTTCCCTCGGCCGGGGTCGGACGGGCTGCCGCCGCCGTGTCGCCGGGCTCGGCGGTGGTGTCCACCGTGACGTGCACCGAGAGCCCGAGGCGGAGCGACGCGTCAGTCACCGAGTTGGGTCTCACCGAGATGCGCACCGGCAACCGCTGCACCACCTTCACCCAGTTGCCGGTGGCGTTCTCCGGCGGCAGCAGGGAGAACGCGGCGCCGGTGCCGGCGCTCAGGCTCTCGACGGTGCCTTCATAGACGCGGTCCTGCTCCACGTCGGTGGAGAAGGTCACCGGTTGTCCGGGCTTGATCCTCGCCAGCTGCGTCTCCTTGAAGTTGGCGTCGACCCAGAGGTGCCGACCGCGCAGGGGGACCGCCGCGAGCAGCGGTTGACCGGGAGCCACAACCTGACCCACGTGCCCCGTGCTCTCGCTGACGATGCCGGCGACGGGGGAGCGGATGGTGCAGTAGGAGCGGCGCAGGCGGGCCGTCGCCAGCGCGGCCTCGGCCGCCTTGACGGCCTTCACGCTGACGTCGAGGCTGGCCTCGGCGACGGTCTCGGCCTTGAGCTTGGCGTCGTGGCGGGCCCGAGCCACCTGCTCGGCAGTCACCGCCTGGTCATAGACCCGCTTGGGGATCGAGTTCCGCTGCACCAGCTCCTCGTAGCGCGCGAGGTCGGTGCGGGCGAGGTCGAGATCGGCGGCCGCGGCCGCGGCGTCGGCCTTCGCCTGAGCGATCTTGGCGCGGTTGGTGGCGGGCACGGTGCGGGCCTGGGCCAGCGCGGCCTCGGCCTGGTCGACCTCACGGTCGTAGGGCTCCGGGTCGAGGGTCGCGATCACCTGGCCGGCCTCCACGGGCTGGTTGTCGTCCACCGGGAACGTGAGGACGGTGCCGGGGATCCGCGAGGAGATCTGGTAGATGTCGCCGGCCACGTAGGCGTCGTCGGTGCTCGGGTGGAGGAGGGCGTCGCGCCGGAAGAAGTACCAGGTCGTGACGCCGCCGGCGGCGAACAGCAGGATCACCGCAAGGACGACCCACTTCTTCATGAGCCTTCTCCTTCACCCGTGGTATCGGTTGCCGACCGGTAGAACTCGACGAGGTCCCGGCCCGCCAGGGCGAGGACCTGCGCCTGCTTCAGGTAGGCGGTGTAGTGCTGGACGATGAGGGCAAAGCGGCTCTGGGCGAGGAGCGCCTCCGCGTCGAGGACCTCGGTGGTCTTGGCGAGGCCGGCCCGGTACTGGTCCTCCTCGATGCGCAGGTTCTCCTCGGCCGCCGCGACGTTGGTCTCGGCGGTCTTCGCCTCGCGCAGCGCCTGGCGGTAGTCGCGGTACGCCTGATCGACCTGGTTGGCAACCTGGTGCTCAGCCTCCTCGAGGGCACGCCGGGCCTTGGCGGTGGCGAGCGAGGCCTGCTCGCGCTGGCTGGCGCGCCGCCCGCCGTCGTAGAGGTTCCACGCCAGCCCGACCATGATGGAGTCGGTGTTCTGGTAGAGCATGTGCGAGTTCTCGGCGTAGCTGTGGGCTGCCTCGGCGAAGACCTCGGGGCGGCCGGTGACGTTCTCGAGGGCCTCCTGCCGGGTCGCGGCCGTCAGCTCGGCCTTGGCCGCCCGCACCACCGGGCTGTGTGCGACGGCGGTCTCGACGAGCGCGTTCCGCGGGTCGGCGATCGGCGGTGGCTCGGGCAGAGCAGTCGAGAGTACGACCTGGGACTCCGGATCGTCGCCCATGATTCGCTTGAGCTCGCGTACGGCCGCGGTCTCCTGGTCGGCCAGCGCGCTGGCGCGGTCCCTCACGGTGCGCAGGCGCACCTCGGTCTCGAGCAGGTCGTTGCGGGCCACCATGCCCTGGGCGTACATGTTCTTGACCACCTCCAGGTGGGCCTCGACGGCTTCGACCCGCTTGGCCACCTCGGCCTGCTGAGCCTTGGCGGCGAGCGCTTCGAGGTAGGCGCCCATGCCTTCGAGCTCGGCGGCGACCACGCGGGCATCGCCGCTCGTTCCGGCCACGCTCTCGTACGCCCGTGCCACTGCGATGGAGGAGGCGCGCATGCCGCCGTTCCACAGCATGTAGCGGGCGGCGAGCCTTCCCTGCAGGTACGACTGGTCGCCCATTGCAGCACTGAGGCTGCCGAACACCGCCACCTGGGCGTGGTCGCTGGCGGTGAAGGAGCCGGAGAGCTTCACCGACGGGAGCAGCTCGGTGCGGGCGGCGAGGGTCTTCTGCTCCGCCGTAGCGACGTCGAGCTCACGGTCGGCGGCGGCCTTGGAGCCGGCGGCGACCCGGGACAGGGTGGTGGACAGGGTCAGCGGCGTGGCCGGGCCGGGCACCGCAGAAGGCACGGCGGCCGGCCGCGGAGTCGCGGCCGGCTCCGGCGCCTCGCCGGTCGGCACGGTCGCAGCCTGCCCCGGTGTGGGCGTCGGCGTCGGGGCCGGTTCGGCGGCGAGCGCCGCCAGCGGCGCCGCGATGACGAAGCAGGCTGCAAGAAGGCGAAGCGGCGTCATGGCGCCGCCGTGCCGTGGAGGAAGGCTCGCATTGCGCGTTGGACACATTTCTCGATGTCCTCCTCGGGGTGGTTGCGGTGGGCGAAGAGCGCCGCGGTGAGGGCGTCGTGGAAGAGATGGACGAGGAAGGCCGGGTCTTCGTCTCGCACCCGGTCGTCAGCGATGGCGCGTGCGAGGATCTCCTCGAGGCGCCGCCTCGCACTGCGGATCACCTGCTCGATGCGCCGGCTGGAGCGTGAGCGTACGCCCCAGTTGCTGCGCACCATCTCGGCCAGGTAGACGGGTAGAAAGGCCGGCGCCTCGGTGAACATCTGGGCCCTGAGCCGGGTTGCGGCGGTGAGCTGCTCGAGAGGGTCGGTGACTCCTTCGAGCGCCTTCTCCAGCCGCGCCCGGAAGGTGTGCGCCCGGTGCAGGATCACCGCCTCGTACAGGGCCTGCTTCGAGGGGTACTGTTCATACAGGCTCTGCATCCCCAGCTCGGCCTCGGTCGCCACCATCTGCATGGTCGCCTCGTGAAAGGGATGGCGGCCGAACACGAGCTCCGCGGCCTGGAGCACCAGCTCCTGGCGTAGCGCCTTCTCGCGGTTCCGTCGCGTGTTCATGTCGGTGGCCTTCCCTCATCCATCGCGCGGCCCGGAGGCCGGGCGCCTCCGGGTGAGAACGAGAATTCTAAAGGTAGAATTCCCGTTCTGGCGTGTCAAGGACGCCACCGTCAGTTCTCGAGGGAATGGGTGGGGCGGTGCGCGAACGGTGCCTCAGGTACCGCGAGCAGCCACGGCTGCTGCCGCGCGCGTGGTCGTTTCCTCCGCCGGCAGCTTCCGCTCCGCGGTCGGCGCACGGCGGGGGAATGGGTGGCGCTCAGTGCACCGGCAGCGTCGGGCTCGGGCCGCGTCGCGGCTGCGGGAAGAGCGGGCAGGCCGTGCCCAGGCACTCCTTGTTCTGGGCGATCTGCGCGCACACGATGGGTTCGTCGGCCGGAAGGCGGACGCCGAGCAGATCCGGAGACGAGGCCGCGGCCTCCTGCAGGGCGAGCCAGCAATCGCGCTGACAGCAACGCGCCGCCTCGAGCGAGGCGATCCGCGCCAGTGCGCGGCCCACCAGCTGCTGTACCGCCTGGCGGTGGTCACCGTCGTACGGCGTGGCGCCGAGAAGGGTGGAGAAGGCGCTGCCGACTCCGATGGCGGCACCGCACGCTCCCATGAATGCGCAGGCGCCGCCGGCGATGGTGCGACCGCGGGCGATGGCCGTCTCCAGATGGCTCTCGTCCAGCGCGAGCCCGGCGTTGCGCGCCGCGGTGACGATCACCGCCGGCACCAGCGCGTGGTGCTCGGGGCCGTGGATGGCCACTGCCGGGTGCGCGCGCAGGCGACGCATCAGCGCCACCATGTCGGTCTCGGTGGCGACCGCGCAGATCGACCGGATTGCCGCGATGGCGTCTTGGGAGTGGCATGTGTCGCACACGAAGTGCCCGGCGGTACAGCGTCCCGACGCCGACAGCTCGCGCCCGCAGTAGTGGCAGCGAGCCGGTTCCGCCGTCGTGAGGTACTCGAGCGGGGCACCACACACCAGGCAGCCCTCGCGGTCGGTGAGCTTCGCCGTTCCGGGATTGGCGCCCTGCTCTTCGGGGGGCGCAAAGCAGCAGCAGCCTGCTCCCTGCTCGACGTTGGTGACGGCCCCCTCACGATCGAGAAGGAAGATTGGCTCGGCGGGCGAGCCCGTCGGCGGTATCGCCGATGCGGGTACGCCGCGTCGTAGCACCCGGCCGTCGTCAGTCACGACGGCGGCGAACGGCCCGCGGTAGACCACCGTCGCCTCCGGGGTTGCAGAGGGCTTCTCGGCTCGATAGGTGACTGAGTAGAAGCGGTGTCCGGCGACGGTGCGGTAGGGAAAGCGCTTGAGCAGGGTGACGGCGGCGAAGCCGCAGTCCTCGAGCAGAGCGAAGAGCTCGCTCTGCACCAGTGCCCCGCCGAGGCACTCGCCGCGGAGGCGCTCGTTGGAGCGGATGGCCACCGGGGGCTCCTGGTCGGTGACCACGTCGGCTACGACAAGTCGGCCGCCGGGCCTGAGGACGCGAAGGATCTCCTGGAAAGTGCACCGCTTGCTCACCGACAGGTTGACCACGCAGTTGGAGATCACGACGTCGGCGGTGCCGTCGGGGCAGGGGATGGCCTCGAGCAGCCCGTGCCGCGGCTCGAACACGTCGTAGCCGAGCTCCCCGGCGGCGTGTTCGGCGGTGCGGCACGCATGCTCGAGCATCGCGTCGAGCATGTCGACCCCGATCACCCGGCCGGTAGGACCGACATGCCGGGCGGCGATGGCACACTCCATCCCGGCACCGCAGCCGAGGTCGATGACCGTTTCGCCGGGCCTGGGAGCTGCGTCGAGCACCGGGCTGCCGCAGCCGTAGGATCGCTCCTTCGCTTCGGGTGCGATCCCGGCGGCGGCGGTGCCGAAGTCCACCGGGTTGGCGATGTCGACCGCGGGGGTGGCCGCAGCGGCGACGTAGAAGTCCTTCACCAGGGTGTGCCCTTGCTTACCGGGAAGCGAGAGGACGCAGTTGGAGTGCGTGAAGGCGAGGCCGTGGGTGGACTCGGCACACGCTTCGATGCGCTCACCCATGCGAGCCCTCAACCCGGCGCGGCCCGGGGCGGGATCCTCACCTGCTTGGTCGGCGATGAGCCACAGGGCGACCTTCTCGGTGAGCTCCACGTAGGGGTCATGACCAGCCAGCTCGCCGCCGGCGAGGAAGCTCTGGTCGACATCACCGCCCCCACTGAGGTAGGCGAGAGGAGAGGGGGAGCGGGCGTCGGTGACCGTGGTGCGGCGCAGCCGCTCCAGTACGGGGCTGTGCCGCCAGACCTCCGCGAGGGGAGCTCCAGCCGGACCGCAGGCGACTCGCTCGTCGAGCACCATGGCGGCGGTGGGGTAGGCGCGGTCGTCGGGGCCCACGGCGAGGGACTCCCAGCCGGCGTTGGAGAGATCGTGGCGGGTGCCGGGGAGGGCGAAGACCTGGGACGCGACGATGGCCAGGTTGTCGATCGCCACATCGTGGCGGGTGGCCAGTTCGTGGGCCTTGCGCAGCCCGGAGTAGAGCGCGGCGACCGGCGCACGGGGGATGGCGACCCCGCCGCCGCGGACGAAGTGCCAGAGGTAGTGTACCGAGGTGACGCCGAGGGAGGCGGCGGCGGTGACGAGTTCGGGCATGTGGTGGGCGTTCCTCGCATCCACGACCATCGCCAGCGCCGCCGGGAAGCCCATCGCTACGAGGCTCCGGGTGTGTGCGAGGACACGCTCGTAGCAGCCCTCGCCCCGAACCGTGTCGTGATGACCGCGCGGGCAGTCGAGGCTGATCTGGAAGTGCACGCGCTCGCGTGGCATGGCCATCAGCTCGCGCCGCAGCCGCGGCACCGCCAGGGTGTTGCTGAGCACCACCACGTGGGCGTCGGGGTCGGCGAGAATCGCCTCACACACTGCGCTGAACCCGGGATGGACGAGGGGCTCGCCACCGGTGAGGTAGAAGATCCGGCAGCCCAGCGCGCGCGCCTCGGCGGCAATCTCGAGGAGTCGGCCGGTGGGCAGCTCCAGGCCGTCGTGGGGCGAGGAGGCGAACATGCAGTGGGTGCACGACAGGTTGCAACGATTGGAGACGTGCAGCCAGCACTCGGCGAGACGGTCGAGGGTGAGCACGTCGGCCCGTCCCAGGCGGGGTCGGGCGGGGCGGGCCGGGAGCCGGGCGAGTACCCGCTGGACATCGTCCCAGGCCGTCGCCGTACTGGCGCCCCAGGCCTCCGCGTAGTGATTGGTAGCGACCGCCGGGCTCAGCCCGGCCACCAGGTCGCGCAGGATTGCGTCGGCGCGGGGGTTGGGGACCAGCCAGTCAGGGGTGTCAGGGTCGATCCAGATCGGAGTGCCCTCGTGCTCGAGTCGCTGCCAGCGCGCCGTCGGGGGCGGGGCGGTCGGTCGGGAAGAGGGCTCGGCGGGTGTGGAGGACGATGGCTCTTGCACGGCACACTCCAGCGGAGATGCTAGCAGGTGTGCCGCGCGTGAGTCGGACTTGGGCCTCGTTCTCAAGGTCGATCATGACGCCGGCTCCGGGCCCAAAGGTCGGAGGCTAGGGAAGCGCCACGCGACCGAGGCAGCCGATGTTCGCCGAGCGGAGAAGTCAGGCCTCGATGCCAAGAACCCGCATCTTGCGCCACAGCGTCGAGCGGTGCATCCCGAGCTCCTCGGCGGCGCGGGTGCGGTTCCCGCGATGCCGGCGGAGCGTGAGCTCGATGAGGTGGCGCTCGTCGGGAACCTCTCGGGGGAGCAGCTGGAGCTGGTCGCGGCACTCGAGGATGTGGGCCGGCAGGTGCTCTACCTCGATCTGCTCCCCGCCGCACATGACGAATGCGTGCTCGACGGCATTCTCCAGCTCTCGGACGTTGCCGGGGTACGGGTGCTCCCGCAGGATACACATCGCGTGGGTCGAGATCGCGCGGATCGGTTTGCCGGTCTTGCGCGCGAGCTTGCCGATGAAATGGTCCACAAGCAACGGAATGTCCTCGCGGCGGTGGCGCAGGGCGGGGAGCTCGACGGTGACGACGGCAACGCGGAAGTAGAGATCGTCGCGGAGTTGACCCTCGCGGAGCGCCGCCTCGACGTCGGCGTTGGTGGAGGCGATGATACGGGTATCCGTGTGCAACATCTCGGTGGAGCCGAGCGGTTGGTACTCGCCGTTGTTGAGCACCCGCAGGAGCTTGACCTGCAGGGACGGGTCCATCTCTGTGACCTCGTCCAGCAGCAGGGTTCCGCCTTTGGCGAGCGCGAAGTGTCCCGGCTTGTCCCGCCAGGCGTCCGTGAAGGCCCCTCTCACGTAGCCGAAAAGCTCGGACTCGAGGAGGTTGGCGGGAAGGGCGGCGCAGTTGAGGCGTACATAGGGGCAGAACCGCCGCGGGCTGAGGCTGTGAATTGCCTGGGCGATGAGCTCCTTCCCCGACCCGCTGGGGCCGACGATGAGCACGCTGCAGTCGGAGCTGGCAATGTTGGGGAGAACGTCGATGATCTTCCTGATCGCAGGGCTGCCGTGAATGATCCCATTCAGAGCGTGCTGCCTCACGAGGTGCTCCTCGAGTTGCTCGGTGGTGCTCGCGTCCTGGAAGAGCTCCAACGCGCCCACGACCTCGCCGCGCTCGTCACGCAGCACCGCCGCACTCAGGAGGATCGGCTTCTCGAGACCTTCCCTCGTGATGATCGTGACGCGCACCCGATCGGGAGCGCGGTCCGTGCTCAGCGCTTCCCTGAGAACGCAATGGGTATGACAGATGTCGGCTCGCAGCACCTCTGAGCAGCGCTTGCCGATTGCCTCCTCGGCCCGGAAGCCGGTGAGGCGCTCGGCCGCCGGGTTGAACGAGGTGATCATGAAGCTCCGGTCGATGGTGAACATGGCGTCGGTGATGCTGCGAAAGACGACACGGAGGAGATCGCAGCCGGGGTACGTGCTCGGGAACGACGGCGTGGCCGGGTGGTTTCGGCTCACCTCGGTCTGCGCTGGCATCTCCAGACCCCCTCGTCTCCACGCTCCGCCGTAGCGAGCTTCCTGCGCTACGGGCCGCGCGGTTCCTGAGAAACAAGCTAGGGCGGCGGGCGCAGTACCGCCACCTCGCAGCCGCTCTCCTCGGTCGGAACGCCGTCTCCGACGAGGGCCCAGCCACCCGCCACCGCGAGGCCGAGGTGGTCCGCGACTTGCGCGGCCGGCTGGTTGAGCGTGATGACGTAGGGCGACTCGGGCCCCACCGCGACGATGGGACACACGAAGGCTTCGACGAATCGCTCCAGGGGCTTGCGCCCGAAGCTGCAGCCACGGCGCGGCCAGGGCAGCACCAGTACCTGGAACTCCCGCTTCCTGAGGCAGCGGTGGAGCTCGGTCCACTCGTTCTCTTCGCACAGCCGGAAGCCGGCGATGAGGAAGTCGCCCAGCTTCTCCTCGTAGCGGAAGCGAAGCTCGCGTTCGCGCTCGATGACCAGCCGGGCGCGCACCGCGGGGGCAAGCCCCCTGCCCGCCCCGTCGGTGGGGTCGAACGGGTCGGCGAGGAAGTGGAAGATGTTGAGCGGTACCCGTCGCCACTTCGCCAAGGCGAAGGCGAAGTCGAACGCCCAGTCTCCCTGAGTCGAGAAGTGCGCACACAAGCCGACGGACTCGATTCTGAGGGTCGTCATGGCTCCTCCCTTGGCTGACGGGTTACTCCCCACTCGGTCCGGGGACGGTCCTCGCCGCCCCGAGTCCTGCGGGTCCGCGGCAGCGCGACCGACTCGTGCAGGTAGTACTCCGAGTACACGGCACCGATGGGGTTGTTGGCCAGCGATCGGTCCTTGACGAACAGCGCCGTCACCGGCGCGTCGCTGGCGCCGGTGAACACGGCGTCGGCACCGACGCAGAGGCCGACCAGGACGTTGAGCTGGGTCCGGGCGTCATTGAGCACGCGGGCCTGGAGCAGAGGGTTGCACGCCGGCCGCAAGGATGCCGCGGGTCGACAGACAGGGTCCGAGGTACGAGAGAGGGCACCGACGCCGCCGATCTTGCAGCACACCGGAACCACCTCGACGAACCGGCGCATCACCCCCGTGAGAATCTGGGCCGGCTCGAGGAGCTCGGTGCAGAACGCGATGCCCACCCGCCTGTACTCCATCTCGAGACACAGGTAGACGAGTTCGGCGACGCGACACAGCTGGCGGTCCCGCTCCAGCGCGATGTCGGTGGCCGCGTCGAGGAGGCGGCGGCCCCCGGCGGACATCGCGGGAGGTTCGATGGCGGACACCGCTGCGCACCCGAGCCCCTGCAGACAGGTGCGGTCGCTACAGCCGAGGCAGTCGACGTGGCTCTCGGGGTCCCCCTCCGAGTACCGCTCGAGGGCCCGGCGGATTGCATCGAGGCGGGCTGTGCGTCCCCGGACCTTGAGGTCAAATCCGAGCCCCTGGCGCAGGGTGCCGCTGTCGATGGCGGCGATTACTTCAGCGACCGAGCAGGCCACGTTCTCGATGACGTCGACATCGTCGGACTGGATCACGGCACGGTCGTCCGTGGTGATGCCGCCGCAAACAAGGGCACCGACGTGGTGGCGGCGAATCAGCTCGAGGAGCGCCACGGCGCCGTCGATCTCAACCTCCACCACCTGCCGTGCCGTGACCCGGCCCCGGCTCACCGTGACGAGTAGGAGCTGGGTGGCCCGGGTACACCTCGGGGCGACCCGGCCGTTGAGCAGTGGCACGCCTACGACCATCTCAGGGGTCTCCTCATGGTGGGTTCCAGCAAGAGCCGTGCCGGTGAACTCCGAGTCCCGCAGGTGGTCACTGGGGTGCAGGTCCCGGGATACGAGCAACAGGCGATGCAGCCTGGCGAGCGGTCTCGGAGGATGTTGAAGGGGCCTTCAGTGGATCGCCGAGCCACTCAGCGCGGACCCCGAAAACGGCGGGTGTCGCTCCGGTGTCGCACCGCGACGGGATGTCGCGACATGTGCGACTCCCGGAGGGTGTGTCGCCGGAGGCCCTCGAGGCCCGGATTCGAGCCGCGCGGTGCCCGGGAATGCGCGTCGGGACAGCAGTCCGCAGGTGCGGCGGATCGCCGTGCCGGGAGCGCGGGCCGCGCTCGTGGCCACCCATGGAGGCGGAACGCCGCTTGCACCCCATGCCGGTGGGAGGCCCCGACATGGCCACCGCCGAGTCACTGTCACGAGCCGACGTTCGCGAGTCGGAGACGGCTCCATCCTACGGGTTCCACGTCGACGAGCAGCCGCCCGGCAACCGCGTCGAGCGGGTTCTCGCCGCCTTCGCCGCCATCCTCCACTACGGAAGCTACCGTGGGCTGCTCGACACCTACGCCGCGGCCCTTGCCAGGTGCGGTCGCTGCACCGTGAGCTGCCCGGTCTACCAGGTGACCGGCGAGACGCGCGACCTCCCGTGCTATCGCACCCACCTCCTCCTGGACGTGTACAAGCGTCACTTCAGCCTCGGTGGCTGGCTACGCTCGCGCTTCGGGCATGGCCGCGAGCTCACCGAGGAGCTGGTGGACGAGCTGGCGGAGACGTTGTGGCGGTGTAACGCCTGCCGGCGGTGTTCGCTGGAGTGCCCCCTGGGGATCGATCACGCCCTTCTCGTTCACCTGGGCCGGTACATCCTGAGCATGGCGCGGATCGCACCCAAGGCTCTGCAGGTGAGTGTGCGTGAGCAGTTGGAAGGCAGCACCCGCAACACCTCGAAGCTGCCGCGTGGTGCGCTGCTTTCGAACCTCGAGTTCCTGGAGGAGGAGTTGCAGGAGCTTCTCGGCCTGCCGGTGCGGTTTCCCGTCGACCGGCCGGGGCGCGACATGGTCTTCTTCTGCGCGGTCAGCGACTACCTCATGGAGGCCGATACCCTCATGGGAATCGCCGCCGTGCTCCACGCGGCGGGCGACGCGGATCGTTGGACCATCGGCACCGGGGACTTCGACGCGATCAACTACGGTCTGTTCTACAACGACTGGCACTTGGAGCGGATCATCAGAAGCCTGGTGGCCGAGGTCGACCGGCTCAACGGGCGGTCGATCCTGATTGGTGAGTGCGGGCACGCCTCGCGGTCGGCGAAGGAGTACGTGCCCGTGTTCGCCGGGGCTGGGGCGTACCCGGTGCAGAGCATCACGGAGTACACGTGTCGCCTCCTCCGCGAGGGGCGGATCACATTGGATGGCCGGGTCGTCACCGAGCGGGTGACCTACCACGACCCCTGCAACATTGCGCGCTCGGGGTGGATCGTTGACCAGTCGCGGACCATCCTCAAGAGCTTCGTCGGGGAGTTTGTGGAAATGGAGCCGCACGGCCGAACCAACTACTGCTGCGGCGGGGGGGGCGGGCTGGTGTCGCTGGACGAGACTCACGACTTCCGCATGGAGGTGGCAGGCCGCCTCAAGGCTGAGCAGCTGCGGCGGACCCGGGCGAACATCTGTGTCGCGCCGTGCGCCAACTGCAAGAAGCAGCTCAAGGAGCTGGTGGAGCACTACGAGATCCCTTGTCAGGTCGTCGGCCTGCACGATCTCGTCCTCCAGGCCCTCGTGATTCCGGGCGCTACGAGCCCTCGCCAACGACGCGAGTACATGGCGACCCAGCCGGCATGACGGTGCGGAGGAGCGGAATGGACACATGGCTCGATCTCGCCCGCGGCCCGCTTTTCGCGGCGACGTTCCTGGTCATGGTGCTGGGGCTGGGGCGCCACCTCGTGCTTCAATCGGTCCAGCTCGTGCGCCGGCGGCGTCTGCTATGTGGTGTGTGCTGGCGACAGGTCGTCGGCGACGCCGTGACCTGGGCGCTTCCTCTCCGCCACCTGGTGCGGGGAGCGGTGGTCCTGACCGTAGTGTCGTTCTTGTTCCACGTGGGCGTGGTGCTTGTGCCGCTGCTTCTTGCCGACCACGTCGCCATGTGGGAGCGCCTGCTCGGGGTCGACCTGCCGGCGCTGCCGGCGGGCGTGGCCGACGGCCTGACACTCCTGGCCATCGCCTGTGCCCTCCTGCTGCTGGGTCTACGGACGGGGGCACGGCGTGCCCGGGCCCTTTCCCATGCACGCGACTATCTCGTACTGGCGATCGTGTTGCTGCCCATGGTGTCCGGCTACCTCGCCGCGCACCCGGCGTGGAGCCCGTTGCCGTGGCGCGTGATGATGCTGGTCCACCTGCTGAGCGGCGAGCTTCTCTTCGTGGTGGTGCCGTTCAGCAAGCTCGCGCACGTTGTGCTGTTCCCGTTCGAGAGGCTCTCCCAGGCGTACTGGCAGCTGCAGCCCGGGGCCGGCGAGCAGGTGGCGCAGGCGCTTTGGGGCGAGGGAGCGAGGGTATGAGCATGGCCGATCGCCGCGCGCTTGCCATGCTCGTGGATGTCACCCGCTGCACGGGGTGTGAGCTCTGCGTGCAGGCGTGTGGCGAAGCGAACGGGCTCGACTCGGAGCGTGCTGACCGCGATCGTGCGGTCCTGAAGGACGGGCTCTCGGCCAACCGCCTGTGCACGGTGCGGCGGCTGGAGCGCGGGCGCTGGGCACGCCTGAGCTGCATGCACTGCGTGGAGCCATCGTGCGTGGCTGCCTGCCTTGTCGGTGGCCTCCAGCGGACGGCCGAGGGCGCTGTCGTGTACGACGCGAGCCGGTGCATCGGCTGCCGCTACTGCATGCTGGCGTGCCCAATGCACGTGCCACGATACCAGTGGGACGCTCGCCTGCCCTACGTGAAGAAGTGTGACCTCTGCCACAGCCGGCTGCTCGAGGATCGTGTGCCTGCCTGTGTCGAGGCGTGCCCGCACGCGGCCCTGACCTTCGGGCCGCGGGCGGAGATGCTCGCGGCCGCGTACGAGAGGATCGGCGACGAACCACACCGATACCTGGCCCACGTGTGGGGGGAGTGCGAATGGGGTGGCACCTCGGTGCTCTACCTGGCAGACGTGGACCTCGCGCCGCTGGGGCTGGTACGGGAGGCCACGAGGCCGGTTCCGGCCATCACCGAACCGGTGATCCGCGCCACGCCGCACCTCGCGCTGGGCGTCGCGGTGACGATGACCGGTCTGAGCTGGATCGTGGCCCGCCGTCGCCGCCTGATGGCCAGCCCAGAGGAGGATAACACCCGGGGAGAGAATCGTGCGTGACCGGTCGGCGCTGCTCAAGGACGTGCTCTGGATCCTGGTGTTGGTCGGCGCGGTCGCCGTCGGCCTCAGGCTGTGGTTCGGCCTCGGCGCCACCACCAACCTCAGCCACGCGGCGCCCTGGGGGCTGTGGAAGATCCTCAACATGGTGGCCGGCGTGGCCCTCGCCACGGGCGGTTTCACAGTGTGCCTGCTGGTCCACGTGCTCGGTATCGAGCGCCTGCGTCCCCTGGTGAAGCCGGCGATCCTGGTCGCCTTCCTGGGCTACGGCTCGTCGGTGCTGGCGCTCGCCCTGGACATCGGTCTGCCGCACCGCATCTGGCATCCCTTCGTGATGGGGAACCCGCACTCGTTCCTCTTCGAGGTGGCGGTGTGCGTGGCCTGCTACTTCGCGGTGACCGTCGTCGAGCTGACGCCGACGATCCTCGAGCGCTTTCCGCGGTGGCGCCGGGCCGTGCAGGTCCTCCACCACGCCACGCCCGTCCTTTCGGTGGTGGGCATCACCCTCTCCTCTCTTCACCACACCTCGCTGGGCTCCCTCTTCCTGGTGACCCCGCAGCGCCTCCACCCCCTCTGGTACAGCACGTGGCTGCCGCTGCTCTTCATTGTCTCTGCAATGGGCGCGGGGATGATGGTTGTGGTGTTGGTGACGACGCTTTGGTGCCGGCTCTACGAGCCACACGCCTTCGCGCCGCCTCCTTCCCCGCGGCATCGGGTCGAGCACGGGAAAGGGGCGACGGGACCCGTCCCCGTCGCGATGAAACGCATCACCGAGCTCGGCAGCCTCGCCACCGTCGCAGCTGGAGTCCTCGCCCTCTTCGTGGTGCTCAAGGTGGTCGATCTTTACCGCACCGGCGCCTGGGCCGAGCTGCTCGCCGGCACCTGGGAGAGCGTCCTCTGGCTCGCCGAGATCACCCTCATCGGTCTCCTGCCGGTGGGCCTGATGCTCTCGCCGCGGCGGCGCCGGAGCCCCGGATGGATCACCGCGGCGGCCCTCGCGGCGGCCCTCGGACTTGTCCTCAACCGCCTCGACGTGGGGATCTTCGGCTACCTCCGAGACGCCCGTGCGGTGTACGTTCCGTCGCTTGCCGAGTGGGCTGTCAGCCTCGGGTTGATCGCGGCCACTGGGCTCGTTTTCCTCGCCGTGGCCGAGCGGTTTCCCGTATTCGACGACGCCTGGCGACAGCGCGGCAGCTCGCGTCGGCGCTTCCAGGCGGGGTTCGACAGCCTGTCCGGGGTCTGGCGGGCTGCCCTCGGCGAGCGCCTCAGGCGGGTTTCCCTACTGGCGGTGCTGGTTGTGCCGGTAGCATGGCTCGCGCTCTACCCTCCCTACAGGAGCCCCGATCCCTGCCTCACGGCCGCCGTACAGCCACCCCGCGCGGTGGATGCCGGGCGCGCGGTCCTGCGGATCGACGGCGACGGCGAAGGGCTCTGGGCGGTCGCCTTCCCGCACCTCGACCACCGCCGTCGACTCGGCGGCGAACGATCGTGCCCGCGTTGCCACCACCTCGCCCTGCCGCGCGACCACGCCACTCCGTGCTCGCGCTGTCATCGCCTCATGCACGCCGAGACCGACCTCTTCGACCATGGCGCGCACCTCGCGTCGGTGGCCGGCAAGGAGCGCCTCGGAGGCCTTCACCCCGGCAACCGCAGCTGCCCCTACTGCCACCTGCCACCGCGCCCGGCCAGCGCAATCGCCGTCAAGCCCTGCCTAGAGTGTCACCGCGACGACATGGCGCCGTCCCTGGCGTTCGAGGCGCCTGGCGACCTGCGTCGGGCGCCTTCCTACCGGACGGCGTTTCACCGGCACTGCGTACCCTGCCACCGGCGCGAGGCCGAGCGTCAGGGCCGGCCCGGGCTCGCGGAGTGCCGGCATTGCCACCCCACGACGCCAGTCGTTAACACCCCGAAACCACCGGCTGCGGGAGGGCCGATGTTGGTCGAGGCTGGCGAACGCGCCCCGGGGGGAGGCGCTCCTCCGGCACGACGGACGCTGGCGACCAACCGCCGCGTCACAGCACCGGAACCAGGTCGACCCGGGGATGAAGCGGAGACCGGTGGCGTTTGAGGCAGGTCTCGCACGAAGGTGGCGCCGTTCCTGTCGACGCCAGCCGCTCGCGGAAGTCGCGGCCGGGCGAGGCGCGCCAGGCGGAGCCGAGGCCGGCGGAGTGGAGGGTGCCGTACGAGAAGCGTTCGCGAGGTGTCCCGCCGTCCCAGGTGAACGACGGAAGGGGGTCGTCCAGCGGCAGGCCGGTGAGCACGCAGGGGTGTACACCACCGTCGGCGGCGACGAAGACCGAGCGGGTAGGGCTCTCGGCGCATGCGCCCGGCGGAGCCAACGGCGAGAGGAGCTCGAAGCTGACACGCGCGCCGCCTCGTTCGACCTCCCCTTCCACCGCGGCGAGTCGGTTCCGCACCTCTCGAAGGGTCTCGCCGTCGTCGGCGAGAATCGCTTCGGGCACGAGCTCGGAGTGCGTGATCAGCGAGAGCGTGCTCACCACAACTTCATCGGCCCCGGTCTTCGCCACCAGCTCGGGCAGGCGCTGGATGGAGTCGAGGCCGGAGCGCAGCAGCATGTAGGCGAGGTGGATGCGAGGGCGGTCGCTACCGGCGCGCGCGTCGCGCAGCGCTCGCGCCGCGGCGACCACGCGCTCCAGCGGCGCCCCTCGGCGGACGACGTCGTTCGCCGCCGCGTCGGACCCGGCCACCGAAAGCGCCACCACCTCGACGCCTGCCGCCACCAGGGCTCGCGCTGCGGTGCGGTCGAGGAGTAGACCGTTGCTGGTCGTGCCCACCTGGCGGCCGGCGGCGCGCAGACGATTGACCATGTCGAAGAAACGGGGGTGGAGGAGTGGCTCCCCCCAGCCCTGGAGGTGGACGTAGCGAGTCCGCGCGAGGCCGGGGATGAGCTCGTCGAGGAGGTCGTGGGGCAGGTCGCGCTCCCGCCAGGCCGCACCGCCGGCCGAGCGGGGGCAGTAGGCGCACGAGGCGTTGCAACGGGTGCTGACCTCCAGCTGCACCCAGTCCAGCTGCGGCGGCCGCTGACGCCACCGCTCGCGCACCTTTTCGAGCAGGTTCATCTTCCGACCCTACCAGGCACCGCCTGCCTCCCTCGACCAGAGAGTGAAGGCAGGGGAGGCACGACGCCGAGAAACAGGAGGGAAGAAGAGGCCCAGAACGGGCCTCTCCCCCTCACCAAGAGCCGTCGGAGGTCAATTCTTGACCTCCATCTCCCGCGCATCCTCCGCGGCCACCGGCTTGCCCTCGCCGTCCACCACCGGCAGGTCGGGGGAGTTGCCCCAGCCGATCATCGACGAGTCGAAGATGTGGAGGTGCTCCAGCGGCCAACCGTTCAGGTAGAGGGCGAACAAGGTCTGCGTCACCCGCACCCCCGACTGGCAGAAGAAGACGTTGTGGTCGGTGGGCTTGATCCCGATACGGTCGATGTAGCTCGCCAGCTCGGCGGCGGGGAGGAAGCCTCCGTCCTCGCCGTGGACGTCCTTCCAGGAGTGCCAGCCCTCCCTCTGCCAGGGAATGTGGCCAGGGCGCCGAACCCGTTTGCGGGCGCCGGTCCACTCGTCCTCGCTACGGATGTCCCACACCGACCATCGGGGATCGTCCTTGCACTTCCAGACGGCGTCCCGCCCCACCTTGAGGTAGGGTTGCCCCCATCCGTTTAGCGTGACGGTGCCGTCGCCGGGGTGGTCCGCCGAGGCGATCCGGTCGATCTCGTAGCCGGCGCCCTTCCACGCCTTGAGACCGCCGTCCAGCACCCGCGTCTCGAGGCCGTACAGCTTGCACGCCCACCACAGGCGGGTGGCGTCGTACTTGTGGTCGTACCACACCACCATGCTGTCGTTGTCGATGCCGAGGGTGCGCAGGAAGGCCTCGAAGTCGGCCCGGTTCATGAGGTCTTCGCCGCGGATGCCCCAATGCGTCTCGGCGGACTCGTAGTCCGGGCGCCAGATGTTGATGGCGCCGGGGATGTGACCGTCCACCCGGTACTGCGTTGTCGGCTGACCCACATCGACGATCACCAGCTTGGGATCGGCCGTCGGCATCGTGCCGTCGGCGAGGGGGATCTTCGAGTGCCACGCCTTCTGCAGGTCCATGGCGCGCTTGAGCTCCTCGGGGCCGATCAGGGCCCAGCCGCGCACGTAGCCCTTGTAAGGCTCGTTGGTGTTCTGCATCCAGGGCGCGATGCTCCAGGCCGGGGCGCTGGTCTCGCCGCCCACGGCCCACAGTGGGGATGCGGCGGTGAGCAGACAGAGCAGCACCAGGGCCGTCCCACAGGCTCCGATTCCAGCCAGCTTCCTCATCGTGCTACCTCCTTGTCGCCGGTGCTGTCCTCCTCCAGCCGAGCCCGCCACTGCTCGAGCCGCCGCAACAGCTCGTCGTCACCACCCGGGAGACGCATGTGATCGGCACTCCGCCGAAGCAGGAAGGTGAAGAAGTCGGGTGCGACGCTCGCGCTGGTGAGAAGCTCGAGGCTGCCCCGTACGAACTCCCGTGAGCCCGGCTCGCGGTCGAAGCGCTGCAGAGCCGCAACGAGGCGGTCACGGCCGGTCGCGGGAGATGGAACGTCGCCCCACCAGGGCGGGGGAGTGGCCTCGAGGTAGCGGGCGATGGTCGCGGCGATCTCGTGGCAGCGCAGGCCGCTGTCGGCCATTGCCCGGGTGCGCCGCACCTCGCCCGCCAGGGCCTGCACCGGCGAGCCCGGCTCGACCCGCCGCTCGAGAATCCGCAGCAGGGTGTCGGCCGCGGCAAAGCGCCCCTGATCCAGCTGCCTACTCACCTCGTAGATGAGCCGGGCGTGGACATCGAGGGCACGCTGGGGAAAGCGTGCGCAGACATCGTCGAGGCGGGCGTCGAGCGCGGTCCCGGGTACACCGGCGATCTCGAGACGGGCCATCAACGCGATCTGCTGCTCCAGCGCGGGCGACTCCAGCCGGAGGGCCTCGGCGAGGATCGCCGCCGCCACCAGCGGCTCGTTGGCGAGGCGCAGGTCGGCGGCCCGGGCGGAGGCCCAGCCGCGGCGGGTGGCGGAGAGATCCGGTTGGCGGGAGAGTCGGTCGTAGATCTCCCGCGCTGCTTCCCCGTCGCCGCACTCCCGCAGGCCGCCTGCCAGGAGGTGCTCAGCCCAGCCCCGCAGCTCGGCATCCACGGCGGCGCCGTGCTGCTCGAGCAGGACGCGGACGGCGGCGACCGACCGCTCCGGCCGGCCTTCCTCCTGGTCGAGAACGGCCTGCTCGAGACCTGCCTCCAGCGCCGCAGCGTGGTCGCCCGCGAACCACTTCTGGACGAGGCGTAGCGCCGCCCGGCGCTGCCCGGGGTCGTCGTCGCGGGGGAACATGGAGTCCACGAGCTGCAGCTGGGCGCGGCCGGTTGTGAGCCGCGGCATGGTCGCGGCCTCTGCAGGCCCCGTGGAGATGGCGCCCGTCCCCGGCTCCGCCAGCACCGGCGTGGCGAGCCATGCCTGCAGGCTGCTCATCGCTCGGACGCAGCTCACCCACGCGGCCGGCGCGACGAGGCTGCTGGTGGTCGCGTGGTGTACCCGGGCGGTGAGCGTGGCGTCGGAGGCGCTCCATTGGGCGTGGACGCCGAGGTAGCCGGTGTCGACATCGAGCGCCGTCGGGGGTTCTCCCCGCATTTGCCAACCCTGCGGCAGACGGTAGGTGATCGTCACCTTGGTGGACCCGAGGTGCTGGAAGTAGGGCGTTTCGCGCTGCTCGTCGGGACCCAGCCGGGGCAGGAGTGATGGCGTGACGGGCACGCGAAGGCGAACCCCAGTCCCCTCCACCGGAGCCCGCGCCCGGAAGAACAGGGCGGCCGATCGGGGCAGCTCCCCGGCGAGTGATTTGTCGACACGGACCTCGAGCACCTCGGGCTCGGCGAAGAGCCCGGCGAGGAGATCACGAGCGCCGCCGGCGCTACCGTCGGCCGATGAGGCGAGTAGATGGGCCACCGCCAGCGAGGATTGGTAAGCATCCGCCGCCAAGGAGAGCCAGCCCTGGAGATGGCCGTCCGCGACCAGCGTGAGGTCGAAATCGAGGAGAAGGTCTCCGGCAATCGCCGGAGGGAGCTCGATGAGGCGACCGCCCGGGTTCTCCACGAGAAGGGCGGGACGACCAGCGACGCCCGGTGGGAGCTCGCCGGCCGGGAGACCCCGCACGGTCGGGTCGCAGAAGAGCATGGTGCCGTCTCCCTGCGGGATCGCCAGGAGGACGTGGTTGAACTGCAGGTGGCTAGGGACCGAGGTCTCGATCCGACCGGCGTGCCGGGTGTTGACCAGGACCAGGTGCGTGGGCACGCCGGCCCGGGCGAGCATGGCGCGGAGGAGGTTGGCGGTCTCCTTGCAGTCACCGAAGCCGCTCTGCCAGACCTCGATGGCGGGGCGGGGGCAGAACGAGCTCAGGCCGAGCTCGAGACCGAGGAAGCCGACGCGGTTCGAGACCTCGAAATGGAGCGTGCGCACGATGTCCGCCGGGTCGGCCAAGGTCCGAGTCCGCGCGTCCACGAGCGCCTTCAGCTCGGGGCCGAGCTGGTCGCAGTCCGAAACCAGATCGGCGTACCACCGGCCCACCTCCGCCCAGCTCTCGAGCGTGCTCAGCCAGACCCCGGGACCGCCCTGACGGATCGGCTGACGCGCCCG
Source organism: uncultured Acidobacteriota bacterium (assembly GCA_963844845.1). Classification (GTDB taxonomy): domain Bacteria; phylum Acidobacteriota; class Thermoanaerobaculia; order Thermoanaerobaculales; family Sulfomarinibacteraceae; genus CAWJPW01. The sequence continues at coordinate 446,505 of CAWJPW010000001.1, read as the reverse complement.
CTCGAGCTTGACCGCTGCGGTGTCCGTCATCTCCCAGCGCAGCACGGTGGCGCCGTCCGGGCGGTGATCGATCGCGGGCTCGAGACCGGCGAGGCCCAGGGAGCGAACGCGGGCTCGGCGGCCCCACCCCGACGGAAGCTCGACCTCGCGTCGGAAGTCGACCGTGGGCCAGAGATCCGCCACTGCGATGAAGGCCGAGTAGTGCCCCGGAATCGCGGCGGCCGAGTCCTTCTCGAGCACGTACTCCACCGTGTCTCCCGGGCGGACCCCCGGAAACGGCAGGACGAGCTGCGCCAGATCCGTATAGCAGTGCTCGTCGGCGAGTGGCTGTGGCGTTTCGACCACGCAGGCATTTTCGGGCAGCGGGAACGTACGGCCGTCAGCTGTGGTGCGGTGAGCCGACACCACCCGCACCGTCTCGGTCGAGGAGCGGTAGGGGTAGACGATCTTCGCGACGTGTTGAGCGCCGCGCTCGGTTGTGGGCTTCAGGATGCGGTGGACGGTGGTGGTGGAGGCACCTGTGGCGGCCACCACCGTCACCTCGTCATCGAGCAGAACCATGCCGTCGCCGCCCGGCCCCCGAGCGGTAGCTGGAGAGGTGGCCCCGGTAGCCACAGCAACCAAGCCGAGCAGGAGGGGAAGGGCCGCTCGGACACTCCGTGCACACTGCATGGGCCACCTCCGGGAGCTCGTCCGCCAACCCTCGGTTGCAAGATCCACACCGGGTAGAAAACGATGGCGGGCGGTCGCCGGCCGGTGCACGGGGGCCCGGCGCGGCGGCCGGCGGGATCGGGACGTGGCCGGAGGTGTTGCGACTGTTGCAACACAGGTGTTGCGGTGCAACAGGCAGTGCAACACCCAGGGAGACCAGGGGGCTGTGCCGGAGGCTCGAGACGTGACGTGCCCTCGCGGGCGTCGTCAGCGGCAGGTCCGCGCTGAAGCGAGGCAGATCGACGGGGGGCGCCGCCGATACAGCCGACCTGCCGAGGAGAGCCAGCGCCGCGAAGCGCGGCGCTGCCGCGGCGGCGACTCGGGCCGCGGCGCGCGCGAGCGGGGCATACACTCCACCATCCTCTGGCGCACCCTCGATGGGTGCGGGGGCCGAGGCGCGCTGGGCGGGTCAGGGGCTCCAGCGTGAGGGGTCGCCGGTCTCGAAGTCGTCGGCGAACACAACGGCGAGGGGACAGTCGGGGAGGGTGATCTCGAACAGCCACGACCACCACTTACCGGTGACGAAGAGACGGCCGGTGCCGCGGTCGTAGGCGATGCCGTTGAGGACCTCGGCGTCCGGCCCGGCGCTGGGCCGCAGGCCGGCGAGGTCGATGTAGGTAGTCACTGTCCCGGTCGCGGGGTTGATGCGGGCGATGCTGTCGGTGAGCCAGACGTTGGCGAAGAGCTCGCCGGCCACCCACTCCAGCTCGTTCAGTCGGATGACCGGGCCGTTGCTGTCGTGTACCGCAAGGGTCCCGGTGGGCGTCAGCGCCGCCGGGTTGAGCAGTTCGAGGGTGGCGGTGCCGTCACTGCGAATCAGGTGGCTGCCGTCGAAGGTGAGTCCCCAGCCCTCGGAGCCGTAGGTGAACGTGTCGAGCAGGGCGAAGCTGGAGCGGTCGTAGACGTGGCCGGTGTACTCACGCCAGGTGAGCTGGTAGAGGAGGTTGCCGATCGCTGCGAGACCCTCGCCGAACTCGTCGGCCGCGAGGTCGGTGTGCTGGAGAACGACCCCGCTGGTGAGGTCTAGCCGGCGCAGCGACGAGGAGCCGTACAGCCCGGTGCTCTCGTACAGGCTGCCGTCGACGAAGATGAGGCCCTCGGTGAATGCGCCGGGGTCGTGGGGAAAGATGTTGACCACCTGGTAGCCGCACACCGGAGTCGTCTGCGCCCCGGCGGTTGTCGCGAGCAGCAGGGAGAGCAAGGCCACGCGGCAGGGAAGCGAGGTTCGCACGACCCCATGATGCCACGCCGGGGCGTAGCTCAGTCCTGCCGCAGCACCTGCCTGACCCGTGCGAGGTTGCGGTCGATGGCGTCGATCTGCCGGTTGATGTAGGCGATGCGCTCGCGAACCTTGGTAGCACCCTCCTCCTCGCCGAGGTCTTCGAGTCGCTGGCCCATCTCCTCGAGCTTGGTCGCCTGGATGGCCAGATCACGCCGCTGTGCCGCCGCGTCGCCGTACTGCTCGCGCAGCGTGCGGAGCTCGTCGGCCCGCTTGGTCCTGCCGGCTTTCTCGTAGGCCGGGATGGCCCGGTCGAAATCGAGCTGGGTGGCACAGAGGGCGCCCATCCGGCTGTAGATTCGTCTGGCGAGCTCGGGTTCGGGAGAGGTCGCCAGCGCCTGCTCGTAGGCCGCCACCGCGTCGTCCGGACGGCCGAGCTCGCCGAGCGCCCGGCCGATAGAGAGGAGCACCGCAGGGTCGGCTGGCCCCTCCGCCTGCGCTTTTTCGAACCAGGTGAGCGCGGTGGCGAAGTCGTGAGAACCGAGGGCCGCGTCACCGGCGAGCAGCGCGGTCTCCGCGCCGGGAGAGTGCTCGGCCAGGGTGGTCGAGAGCTCAGTGATTTGAGCGTAGAGCTGGCCGCTGGTCTTGGCGTCGTCGGCGCGGGCCGCCAGGGACAGGCCGATCCTCACGGCGGCACGACCGCTCACGGTGTCGTACGGGTCGGCGGCGAAAGCGGCAGCGAAGGCCTCGAACGCCTCGTCGCGGCGCCCGAGATGGTAGTAGGTCGAGCCGAGAGCGCGGTGAAGAACAGGCTCGTCAGGGACTGCGGCGAGCCGCGTCTGGAGAGCGGCGACGGCGTCTTTGCCTCGCTTGCTCTTGAGAGCCGCCGAGGCCAGGAGGAGCGCGTGGGGTGTGCGCTTGGCCTCGGGGAGGCCCGCCGGGTCGATGCCCTTCAGGACGCTGAACGCGCGCTTGGCGTCGCCGGTGCTGAGCAACGCCTGGCCTAGGCCGAGGGCGAACTCGGCGTTGCCGCCGTCGAGCTTGACGGCGTGGGCGAGGTTGGCGACGGCCGCGTCGCTGTCTTCCAGCTTGAGCTGGGTGAGTCCGAGCATGTGGAAGGCGATGGCGAACTGGGGGTCGTCAGGGTGTGCCTGCGCCACGGCGCCGAACTCCTTGGCGGCGGTCGGGTAATCGCCACGGGCGTAGGCCTCCATGCCGGCCTGGTAGTCGGCCCTGGCGGGGCCGGCAATGGCGAGCAGCAGCCCGACCAGGGCCGCAACGACGACTGAAGAGCGTTTCATCTTCCCTCCCGTCACTGCATCATGCTTCCTCTCAGTGTACGCGCGTCGGCCCGCGAGCGTTGTCGCAACGACGCCGGACCGTGCTGAGGACAGACACGCCGCGAAGCTCCAGAATGGGCGCGGGCCTGCAGGTGCTCCTCGACGTAGAATCGCCGAGGCCCGCCGGCCGCTTCGCGGTCAGCCGGCCGCGCCTCCGGCCGCCGCCCGCAAGCCGGTGCGGGGAGAGGGACGGGAGGGTTCCGAGGCACCATCGGCCATCCCGGCTCCCCCGGGGGAGCGAGAGCCGCTTCATCCGGGAGGATGAGGAAAAGGAAAGGGCCCCGCGAGTGCGGGGCCCTCCGCTTGTCTGTTCTTGGATCGTTACCAGCGGTCGTTGTAGCTGCTACGGCGGGGGCGGTCCTCGCGCGGCTTGGCCTCATTCACGCGAATGGGGCGGCCCGAGAAGTCCTTGCCGTCCAGCGCGCGCTGCGCCGCCTCGGCCTCGTCCGGGCTGGCCATCTCGACGAAGCCGAAGCCTCGGGCACGGCCGGTCTCACGGTCACGAATGACCACAGCGCTCTCGACGGTCCCGAACTCGCCGAACGCCGTCTCGAGGTCCGACTCGCTCATGCTGAACGGAAGGTTTCCAACAAACAACTTCTTCTCCACTGACCTGTCTCCTCTGCAACTGGTACAGCCCTACCGCCCGGCCTCCGGGAGCACCGCGCTCTCGGTCGCGACCGACCTCGGCGGACTGCCATTGGTCCTGAACGTGCCGGATGCACGCCCGTGAGGAAAGCTACCATAGGCGACACGCAGGTGCAACGGATAGCTCTTACGTCTCACCGGGTGGAATGGGCACGGGCCGCGCAGTCCTGGTGGCTACGGGAGGGCAAGCCCGAAGAGAGGGCGCGATGGATCGGGTTACACGCCAGGAAATGAACGCTCATTGCGTGCACAACAGCGTGTGGGGGTGAGTGGCTGCTGTGCCGGAAGAGGGTGCGGGCCGGAGGCCGGCGCGCTACCATGGCCGGAAGGAGGCGCGAATGGATCCTCTGTGGTTGCTCAAGGGGCAATGGGATGCACCGGGCTGGGGCCCGCTCGAGAAGGAGGCCCGCGCGGACGAGGTGGACGTGGTCCACTTCGATCGCGATGCGTGGGCGCTGGTTCGCGCCGCGGAGGCGCCCGCCGGGTACGAGGGCCTCGAGCCCGGAGAGCCGCCGGACGGGCTCTACGTGGATACCACCGGGTACCGCCTCTACGTCCTCGACCGCCAGGTGGTTCAGGACCCGCGTGCGGTGGTTGCGGCGCTGGGCGAAGAGGCGGGCAGCCTCCTCGACGAGCTCGGTGATCCCGACGCGGTGCTCGAGCGGCTGAACCGGGTGTACTGAGCACAACGAGCTCATGAACCCCCTGCGCCGCGCCGGTCGCTGGGTCCGCGAGCGGGAGCTCGCGGTCCTGTTGGCGCTCCTTGTGGTCGTGCTGGGTGTTTGGCTCTTCGCGGCTCTGGCGGGGGAGGTGCTGGAGGGCGACACCCAGGCGTTCGACGCCTGGGCCTTGCGCTCCCTGCGCACCGCCTCAGACCCTGCACAGCCGGTGGGCCCTGCCTGGCTCGCGCCGATGGCGCGAGACGTCACGGCGTTGGGTGGGTGGGCGGTGCTGGGTCTGGTAACGGTTGGCGTCGTGGGTTTTCTCGCCCTCGGCCGGCAGCCGCGCGCCGCCTGGGTGGTGATCGGAGCCGTGCTGAGCGGCGTGGCGCTGTCGCAGGTGGTGAAGGCCCTCGTCGCGCGGCCGCGGCCCACGGTGGTGCCCCACCTCACCGCGGTGGCGAGCGCCAGCTTCCCGTCCGGGCACTCAATGCTCTCGGCGGTCGTCTACCTCACCCTCGGCACGTTGGCCGCAGGGCTCCTCCGGCGGCGTGCCCAGCGCCTCTGGGTGCTCGGCACGGCGCTGGTCCTCACCTTCCTGGTGGGATTGAGCCGCGTGTATCTGGGTGTCCACTACCCCACCGACGTTCTCGGCGGCTGGACCGGCGGGCTCGCCTGGGCGGCTCTGTGGTGGCTGCTCGCGCGGCGCCTGCAAGGCAGTACGCCGGCAGACAATGGTATGCGGGAGGCGGTGCTCCCGCGCCCTCGCGGCACGCGAATCAGTCGTCGGTGAGCTCCGGCGCCTCGGCGGGAGAGGCGTGCACGGTGCTGAAGCGGCCGAGCGTGACCTTGCCGGGCGGGAGACCACGAGGCTTGCTCACGTCGGCACATGTGGCGAGGTGGACAGCTGTTCGTCCTCCTGCGCGCGCCTTGGAGTAGCGCGCAGCCAGCGCGGCGGCGAGGCGCTTCGTCACACGCGGCAAGGCGCCGAGCCCCTCCGGGTTGCGGACGAGGACGTGGGAGCCCGAAGCGCCCGCCACGTGGAGCCAGAAGTCCCGCGGCGAGCCGAGCTTGAAGGTGAGGATGTCGTTGTCGGCGGCGGTGCGTCCCACCAGAATGGTGAGACCGTCCGGTGAGACGACGCGCCGAGCCACCGAGCGCCCATGATAGATCCCGGCCTCGGCATCGGTGGGCCCCGGCGGCCCGTGACGGTCTCCTCGACCCATGCTCACCCCCGGCTCAGTTTGGCCCGGAAGCCCGACTCGCGCCAGCCCTGGGCATGCGGGCAGGTCGGCGCCTGCGGCGGGTGACGCCCGTATACTCTTGACATGGACCTGGTGGGCGCGCGCGTCGGGCACGTTCGGCTCGAGAGTCTGGTGGGTGTGGGTGGCATGGGCGAGGTGTACCGCGGTCACGACGAGGTCCTCGACCGCCGCGTGGCGGTGAAGGTGATCGCCGGGGCGGCGCGCTTCAGCGAGGAAGGCAGGGTCCGCTTCCGACGGGAGGCGAAGGTCCTCGCGCGGCTGGCTCACCCGAACGTCTGCCAGATCCATGACCTCGTGGAGCACGGGGACGCCGAGTGCCTGATCCTCGAGTACCTCGAGGGGGAGACGCTGGGCGCGGCGATGGCGGCGGAGCTCCCGTTGGCGCACAAGCTGGAGATCGCCGAGCAGATCGCTGCGGTCCTCGAGGTCGCGCACGCCGCCGGCGTCGTTCATCGCGACCTCAAGCCCGAGAACATCATGGTGCTGGCCGACGGTACGGTGAAGGTGCTCGACTTCGGGGTCGCTCGCCTGCTCGAGGAGGGAGCGGCGCCGCTACCGCGAGGTGAGGCGCCGCTGACGGGTGTGGCGAGCGGGGAGGTGGACGCAGCCGCGCCGCCGGCCGGCGGCGCGACGCGCACCGGCGCCGGTGTCGTCGTCGGCACCATCCGGTACATGAGCCCGGAGCAGGCCCGGGGAGGTGAAGTAACGACCGCCAGCGACATGTATGCGCTGGGAGTGGTGCTGCAGGAGCTGTTCACCGGTCAGCCGGCCTACCCCGACGTCGAGGTTTGGACCGACCGCATCGCCCAGGTCGCCGAGGGGGGCACTCTGCCGGTGGAGCATCCCCACCCGGGAGTGGTGCAGCTCGTCCGCTCCCTCACCCGGCGCGACACCGAGGAACGACCGAACGCGGGCGAGGTCCGGGGCGCACTTGCAGCCATGCTCGACGAACCGGCGCGGCGGGCGCGTCGGCGCCGCCGGCTCGCCCTCGCCGTGGCACTGGTGGCGGCTGTGGGTGCGGCGGTGGCGATCACCTACAGCCTTGCCCGCCCGCGCGTGTGGATTCCGACCGGGGAGTCGGCTCGGGTGGCGTTGCTGCCGTTGGTGGACGCCACGGGCCGCGCCGGCGACGAGTGGGTTCCGCTGGGCCTCCAGGAGATGGTCGCCCACACTCTCTCCCTCGGTGTGCCGGCGGTGGTGGTGCCGCCGGAGGAGGCTGCCAAGGCGGTGCACGACCTCGGCCTCGACAATCGTGCCGTCCTCACTCCGGAGGACGTTCGATCCCTCGGCCGGGCCACCGGCGCCACCCTGGTCGTGGCGGCCGAGGTGCACGAAAACGGCGGGGAGTATCGGCTCGTGTACCGGGTGTTCGACGGCCACGGCGCCCAGACCAGCGATGAGCTCACGGCGCCCGGCCTGATGTCTCTTGCCGATCGTTTCGGCGTCCACCTGGCCCAGCGCCTCAGCCCGGGAGCCACTCCTATCGACCTCAGCAGCACGTTCTCGGCCGATGCGCTGGCCAACCTCGCCTATGCCGCGGGTGTGAGTCTGTACAACACGGAGGGAGCGCGGCGGGCGAAGCTCTACTTCGACCTCTGTCTCGACCGGGACCCCGACTTCCAGTGGGCGCGGCTGCGCCGTTCCGACTGCCTCCAGAGCCTCGGCTCTTGGGATGAGGCTGCGGAGGCGGCGCACGCGGTCCTCGGGGCGGCTCGCACCTCCGGTTCCCTGGAGCTCGAGCGGAATGCCCTCCTGCGCATGGGCAGGGTGGCGTTCCTGCGAGGCAGCTTCGACGACGCCGAGTCGGCCCTGGAAAATGTGCTGGCGATGGCCGAGACGAGCGGCGATATCGCCGCCCAGGAGCGTGCGCTCAACGACCTCGGCCGCGTGGCGCTGCGGCGTGGCCGCCTCGATCGGGCCGAAGAGCTGTTGGAGCGTGGCGCGGCACGGGCGGTGGAGACGGGCGACGTGCGGGGCGAGACCTCGGCGAGCCTCAACCTCGGGATGGTCGCCTGGCATCGCGGGGATCTGGCGGCGGCGCACCGGCGGTTCGCGCACGCGCTGGATCTCGCCCGCGCCGCCCACGACCGTGACAGCCAGGTCTCGAGCCTCGCCAATCTCGGCGGACTCGCCCTCGCCGACGGCCGCATCGAAGAGGGCGAGCAGGCGTATGACGAGGTGCTGCCGCTGGCGCGGGAGGTGGGCAACCATGCCGCCGAGATCACCGCGCTCACCAATCTCGCGGTGGCGGCATCGTTGCGCGGCGACCCGGCCGCCGCCGAGGCGCGCCTCCGGCAGGTTCTGCCCAAGCGCGTGGCATTGGGCGATCGCGCGGGGGAGGCCCTGGTGCTCAACAACCTCTGCCAGGTGGTGGCGCAGCAGGAGCGCTTTACCGAGGCGGAGGGGCTGTGCCGTCAGGCCTTGGCCATCCGGCGTGAGCTCGACGACCGGCGGGGCGAGGGGCTAGTACTCACGGGACTCGGCAGCGTCTTGCGGCGCCTTGGAAGGTTCGTCGAGGCCGATGGCGACCTGCGCGCCGCCGAGCGGCTCCTGGCTCAGGTGGGCGACAAGCCCTCACGGGTGGAGGCGGTGGCGGAGCTGGGGCAGCTCGCGCTGGACCGGGGCCACCTGGCGGCCGCGCGCGCGCACCTGGCCGAGGCCCGCCGTACTGAAGCGCAGGCGCCGTCGACGCTCGTTCTCGAGGCCCGGGTGCTCGCCTCCGGCGGTGACGCCGCTGGGGCGGTGCGCAGCCAGGAGGCGGCCAAAGCGAGCTCGGGCCGCGGCTGGCTGCCGGCCCAGGAGGCCGATCTCGAGCGTTACCGCGCTGCGGTTCGTCAGCCCTGAATGAACTCGATCTTGTAGCCGTCGGGATCTTCGACGAAGGCGATGACGGTGGTGCCGTGCTTCATGGGGCCGGGCTCGCGTGCTACCTTGCCGCCGCAGTCCCGCACGCGCCCGCAGGCAGCCTCGATGTCGTCGACGCCGACGGCGACGTGGCCGAAACCGTCGCCGAGGTCATAGCTGGAGCGGCCCCAGTTGTAGGTGAGCTCGAGAACCGCGGTGCTCGCCTCGTCGCCGTAACCCAGGAATGCGAGGGTGAACTCGCCGCCGGGGTAGTCCTTGCGGCGCAGGACCGTCATTCCCAGAGCCTCGGTGTAGAAGCGAATGGAACGGTCGAGGTCCCCGACCCGGATCATGGTGTGCAGAATGCGCATGCTTCACACCTCCTTCAGCTCGATCTTCAACAGGAAGCCGGGCGGACGAATTGCCCACGGCCCGCTCCGCAGATCGGGGGCGAAGAGCCTGCACAGCAGCCGCGATTTCCGTGTGGCTGGTTGCCGTGAGGGGAATCGCACAGCGTCAGGGCTCACCTTGACTCCGGGTAGAATCACTTCGAACCACTTGGAGGATCGATGCAGCACCACGAGGGCCGGTTCGCCAGCTTCGACGGGCTCGAGCTCTTCCGCCAGTGGTGGTTGCCGGACCAGGCGCCTCGGGGCACCCTCCTCATGGTGCATGGTCTGGGGGAACACTGCGGCCGCTACCAGAACGTGGCGCGCTTCATGGTGCCGCGCGGCTGGGTGTGCTGGGGCTTCGACTACCGCGGCCACGGCCGCAGCCCGGGGCGGAGGGGGCACGTGAGCCACTTCCGCCAGTACACCGACGACCTCCAGGTGGCGCTGACCGTGGTGCAGAGCGACTTCGGCGGACTCCCGGTGGTCCTGTTGGGGCACTCACAGGGTGGACTGGTGGTCGCCGATCATGTCCTGCGGCGACCAGCGGGGCTCGCGGGGATGGTGCTTTCCTCGCCGTTCCTGGGCCTTCACCCGGACCGGCAGCCGTCGGCGCTGCTGGCGGCAGCGGCAGGTGTGCTGTCGTGGGTGGCGCCAACACTGAGCTTCGACAACTCGCTGGGGTCGGAGTACATCAGCCACGATCCGGCGGTGGTGGCTGCCTACGACGCGGATCCCCTGGTGAACCACCGGGTGTCGGCACGCTGGTTCACCTCCACCCTCGAGGTTCTGGCGGACGTCAACCGTCGGGCGGGGGACCTCAAGGTGCCGTCGCTGGTGATGCAGTCGGGGGACGATCACCTGGTGGACCCGGAAGCTACACGGTCGTGGGCCGCCCGGGCGCCGGCGCAGCTGGTGGAGTACGAGGAGTGGCCGGGCTTCTACCACGAGATGTTCAACGAGCTCGCGCATGACGTCGTGCTGGAACGGGTCGCGAGCTGGCTGGAAGGCAACGGGATCGGGGCGAAGGTCTCGGGTTGATAGCGGCCCCCGGACCCGGGTGCGTGCTATATTCAAGCAACAACATGGAGAGAGTGTGATCCCTGTCATGCGGGGGCGTGGGCGCTCCGCCAGCCTGGCCAGCAACGGCTCTTGGGGATTCTCACTCTCGGTCGCACCCCGGACGGGTGCGCCATGAGCCGGCCTAACCGCATCCTCCTGATCGACGACGACGGCGACGATCGTGCCTTGGCGGCGATCCTGCTGGGCCGCTTGCCGGGCGTGGTCGTGGTGGAGGCGGCTGACGCGGCGAGCCTGGTGGCCGAGCTGGGTACCGGCGAGCTGGCGGTGGTTGTCACCGAGCACCGGACGGAGTGGGCGGATGCGCGGCGGGTGCTCGAGGCGGTCAAGCGCCGCGACAGTCTCTGCCCGGTGGTGCTCTTCACCCGCGATACGGATCCCGGTCTCCTGTCGGAGGCGATGCAGCGCGGGCTCGACGGGTACGTCGCCAAGGACAGCGCCGGCTTCCTGCGGCTGCCGCAGGTTGTGGCCGAGCTGGTGGCAGCGGGGGCGTGGGGTCGCGGCGGCCCTACCCGCCGGCTCCTCGACGGGCTTCCGACCGGTATCTTCACCACCGGTGCCGGCGGCGTGGTCACTGGCGCCAACTCCGCCTTCGCCCTTCTGTTGGGCGGGACCAGCGCCCGCAGCGTCGTGGGCTGCTGCCTGGCCGACCAGGTGGCCGACGCGGCCGTGGCCGAGCATCTGCGTCAGAACGAACCTGTCGCGACGATGGACACCCGGCTGCGGCGCCTGGACGGGCGCCAGCTCACCGTTCGTCTCACCGCCTGGGAGGACGCTGGCGGTGGGCTGGCTGGCAGCTTGGAAGATCTTGCCCCGGTGCGGGTGACCGAGTCGCGGCTGGCCGCTCGCGCGGAGGCTTTGCAGCGCTCCAACTCTGAGCTCGAGCAGTTTGCCTCGGTGGTCTCGCACGACCTCCAGGAGCCGCTCCACTTGGTGGAGCGTTTCGCCCGCCTCCTCGCCGAGCGCTACGGTGGGCAGGTGGGTGACGAGGGCCGGACCTTCCTCACACACGTGGTCTCCGGGGCGGAACGAATGCAGGCCATGGTGGACGACGCCCTCGCGTACTCGCGCATCGGTACACGGGGACGCCCCTTTGCGCCGGTGGACCTCGAGGCGGCGTTGGCGCAGGCCACCGCCACCCTCGAGATGGCCATCGAGGAGTCCAGCGCCACCATCACCCAAGGCGAGCTGCCGGCTGTCCTCGGCGACGAGGGTCAGATCGTGCAGCTCCTGCAAAACCTCGTTGGCAACGCCATCAAGTTCCGCTCGGACCGGCCGCCGCAGATCCACGTGAGTGCCACGCCCGACGGCGGCGGCTGGGTGCTCTCGGTGCGCGACAACGGCATCGGCATCCCGGTCGAGCACCAGGAGCGTATCTTCATCATGTTCCAGCGCCTGCACACCGAGACCGAGATCCCGGGCACCGGCATCGGCCTCGCCATCTGCAAGCGCATCGCCGAGCGCCATGGCGGCAGCATCAGTGTGGAGTCGGAGCCCGACGTCGGCTCGGTATTCCGCGTGTGGTTGCCCGCGTTGCCCGATGACGGACTCGACGGCACTACGACGCCCGCGGAGGAAGAATCATGACCGGCGACCGATTGCGGGTCCTCCTGGTGGAGGACAGCGAGGGGGAGGCCGAGCTCATCGAGACGCTGTTGCGCTCGGCGCGTGGCGTCACGTTTGACGTCACCCATGTGGTTCGGCTCGGCGATGCCCTGCCCTTGCTCGTCAAGGAGGAGTGGGACGCGGTTCTTCTCGACTTCAACCTCCCGGACAGTGCCGGGCTCGAGACCTACGAGCGGGCGTCGGAGGTGGCGCCCGACGTGCCGGTCATCATCCTCACCAACCTCAAGGACGAGGAGATGGCGGTGCGCGCAGTGCGGGCGGGGGCGCAGGACTACCTGGTGAAGCGTGAGGTGGATGGCAACCTCCTGGGACGGGCGATCCGCTATGCGGTCGAGCGCCAACGCTCCGAGACAGCGCTGCGCGAGAGCGAGGAGCGTTACGCATTGGCGGTGAGGGGAGCAAGCGACGGGATCTGGGACTGGGACCTGCGGGGCGGCCGGCTCTACCTCTCGGCCCGATGGAAGGAGATGCTGGGCTACGAGGAGGAGGAGATCGGGTCGGACCCCGAGGAGTGGTTCTCGCGCGTGCACCCGGACGACCTCGGCCCCCTGCGTTCGGCCCTGGCTGCCCACCTTGACGGCACGTCACGCCACTTCGAGCGTGAGTACCGAATCCGCTCGGCCGATGGTGAGTACCGCTGGGTGGTGACCCGCGGCCTCGCGGTGATCGACGACAACGGGCGGCCGATGCGCATGGCGGGCTCGTTGGCCGACATCACGCTGCGGCGGCGCGCCGAGGAGCGACTGCTGCATGACGCCTTTCACGACCACCTCACCGGCCTTCCCAACCGCACCCTCTTCCTCGACCGGGTGGGCACATCACTGCGCCAGATCGTGCGCCGGCCCGCGCGGAACTTCGCGGTGCTGTTCTGCGACCTCGACCGGTTCAAGACGGTCAACGACAGCCTCGGGCACGAGGGCGGCGACGTCCTGCTGCGCGGGGTGGCCGAGTGCCTCGAGGAGCTGGTGCGGCCGGGGGATACCGTGGCCCGGCTGGGGGGCGACGAGTTCGGGATGCTGGTGAGCGGAGTCGACGGTGCCGGCCACGCGACCCACTTGGCCGAGCGCGTCCACGCCGCCCTGCGCAAGCCCCTCATGGTGCTGGGGCGCGAGGTCTTCACGTCGGTGAGCATCGGCATCGTGGTCAGCTCGGATTCCTACAAGCGCCCCGAGGAGCTCCTCCGGGACGCCGACATGGCCATGTACCGGGCCAAGCTCGAAGGCCGCTCGCGCACCGAGGTCTTCGACCAGGACATGCACCGCGCCGCCGTGGCCCTGCTGCAGCTGGAGACCGACCTCCGGAGGGCGGTGGAGCGCCACGAGTTTGTCATGAACTACCAGCCCATCGTCTCGCTCTCGTCGGGGCGGATCATGGGCTTCGAGGGGTTGGTGCGGTGGGCCCATCCCACCCGTGGTCTGATGTCGCCGACGCAGTTCCTCGGTGTGGCGGAGGAGACCGGTTTGATCGTGCCTATCGGCTGGTGGGTGCTGGAGGAGGCGTGCCGGCAGATGGGCGAGTGGCAGCGCCGCTATCCCATGACGCCGCCGCTGGCCATGAGCGTGAACGTCTCGGGGAGGCTGTTCTCGAGTGCCGACATGGTCGACCGGGTGGTCGCCGCTCTCGAGGCGGCCCGGCTGGATCCGTCGTCGCTGCGCCTGGAGATCACCGAGACCATCATCATGGACCATGGAGAACCGGTGCTCGAGCGGTTGGCCGAGCTGCGGGCGCTGGGGGTGCAGCTGCACATTGATGACTTCGGCACCGGTTACTCGTCACTCGCGTACCTCCAGCGCTTCCGCTACGACACCCTCAAGATCGACCGCTCCTTCGTCGGCAGCCTCACCGAGCAAGGCGACGGCGGCGCGATCGTTCAGACCATCGTGGCGCTAGCGCACCTGCTCAACATGAACGTCATCGCCGAAGGGGTGGAGACGGTGGAGCAGTTCCAGAAGCTGCGAGAGATGCGCTGCCCCCAGGGGCAGGGGTTCTGGTTTGCCAGACCGCTCGACCTTGCGGGAGCTGAGGCACTGCTGGAGCATGGGGCCGTCTGGTAGCTGGAGGCGGCCGGGGTCGGGGGTCGGAAGGCGCGCGGACGAGGCTCGCCCGACGCCCCCGTTGAGACGTGGTACCCGAACCATACGATCGAGGGCGCCCCGGCAGGGGGCGCCCCGATTCCTGAATCGTCGAACCCTATCAAGGGCTCATCACGTGGCGAGGGTGGCTTCGAGCCGGATGTCCCCGACCCCGGCGAGCGCCTGCGACACCGGACAGCCCTTCTTGGCCGCCTCGGCATGCTCCTGGAAGACCGCCTCCGAGATGCCGGGGACCCGACCCTCTGTCTTGAGGTCGATGGCGGTGATTTCGAACCCGCCGCCGGCCCTTTCGAGGTGCACCCTGGCCGACGTGGAGATGCTCTCGGCCTCATAGCCTGCGTCTGCGAGGATCTTGGAGAGTGCCATGGAGAAGCACCCTGCGTGAGCGGCGCCGATGAGCTCCTCGGGATTGGTGCCCGTGCCGCTTTCGAAGCGGGACGCGAACGAGTACTGGCCCTCGAAGGCCCCGCTCCCGAACCTCATCGTGCCTTTTCCATTGGTCAGCGTTCCGTTCCACTGTGCGTCGGCCTTGCGTACTGGCATGTCATGACCTCCTCGAGCTGCCGATTCCTTCAGTGGTAACAGGCAGGGTGTCTGTGCTATGCCGGGCGCTCTGATATCCTTGGCCAAGGGCGCACGTCTGAGATCACGACACATGAGAATTCGCAGCATCTCCAACCCCGAGCTCGGGCACTTCCTCAAGCGGGAGCAGCCCGGAGCTGAGGCTCGCTACGAGGTTGACCTGGCCGGTGTGTTCGCCGCCATCCTGAGTCGAGCGAACGAGTTTCTTCCCTCCGAGGCGGGCTCGATCTTCGTGGACGACCCGGTAGCGGAGGAGATCGACCCGGGGAACCCGTTCCTGGTGCTCATCGCCTGCTTCGGCGCCAGATCCGAAGACCTGGTCGGAATACGGCTGCCGGCGGACCGCGGGATCGCCGGTCATGTGTACCGCACAGGCCGTGCACACATCAGCGCGGTGACTGCCGAGGACGGGCACTTCTACGACGAGGTGGATGGGGGCAGCGGCTTCGCCACCCGCTCGGTGGTGTGCGCCCCTCTGCGGGTCGAGGGGCGCGTCATCGGCGTTCTCGAGCTGCTCAACCACGTGGGGGGGCGCGGCTACGACCGTCGCGATCTGGAGCTGCTGGAGATCTTCGCCCAGACGATCTCGGCCTCCATCGTCAACGCCATCGACGCCCAGCGGGCCAAGGAGATGGCCAAGCGCGACGAGCTCACCGGGTTGTACAACGACCGGTACCTCCACCACCGCCTTTCGCAGATCATCGGGGAGGCGCTGGCCTCGCATGACGATTGTGGGCTCATCTTCATCGACCTCGACCAGTTCAAGCAGATCAACGACCACCACGGGCACCTGGCAGGGAGCCGCGTGCTGTCCGAAGTGGGCGCGATCCTCCATCAGATTCTGCCGGGCCAGTCGGTGGCGGCACGCTATGGCGGCGACGAGTTCGTGATCGTGCTGCCCCAGGCGACGAGGCAGGAGCTCTACTGGGTCGCCGAGACCGTGCGCAAGAACATCGAGAGCTTCGTTTTCCTGGAGCATGCGGATCCGCGCGACCCGGTCAACTACCCCGCGCTGGCCATCTCCGATGTGATCAGCTGCAGCCTCGGGCTTGCCACCCTCAACGCCGACGTGCTGCCGGTGCTCGGGACGCAGGCCGGCGATCCGGTGGCGGTGAAGAACGAGCTCATCCGCCAGGCCGACGCCAGCATGTACAAGGCCAAGCAGCGCGGCCGCAACCTGACAGTGGCGGCGTGGACCTGGAAGTGTGCCCGGAAGAGGGCGTAGCCGCCCACCCACCCGCGCGGTAGAGGGTGAGGAGTAGGGCGCGAAGGGGAGGGGCGCCGCTGCGGGCGCCCCTCGTGATTCGGCTTCGGTCCATCGTCGAGCCCCATCCCCCGGGACGGCCGGGTCGACTCGGCCGTCACGATCGCGGCGGGCGAGGGTGGGCGGACCCTTGACTCCCTACCTCTTCACTCTTTACTCGCTCAGTGCTCGAGGTGGCTCACGTGCACGTCGTCGTCGCCCTCGGTGAAGAGGAGACGGCCGCCGCGGAAGCTCCCGCCGCGCAGGGTGTGGGCCAGGACCTCTCCCAGCTCGTCCACGACGTGCACGTTGATGGTGGAGCGGACCTCGCTCGGCAGGTCGTCGAGGTCGGCCTCGTTCTGCCGCGGAAGGATGATGTCGGAGATACCGGCGCGAACTGCACCGAGCACCTTCTCCTTGACTCCGCCGATGGGCAGGACCTTGCCGGTGAGGGTGATCTCGCCGGTCATGGCGGTATCGTGGCGAACCTGTCGGCCCGACAGTGCCGACACCAGGGCAGTGGCCATGGTAACGCCGGCCGAGGGTCCGTCCTTGGGGATCGCGCCGGCCGGAACGTGGATGTGGACGTCTTGACTGAAGGCCTCCGGGTCGATGGAAAGGGAGTCTGCGTGGGCGCGGGCGTAGGACCACGCCGCCCGGGCCGACTCCTTCATGACGTCGCCGAGCTGGCCGGTGAGAACCAGGTCACCCTTGCCGCGCATGACGGACACCTCGACGAACATGATGTCGCCTCCCACCGGGGTGTAGTACATACCGGTCGCGACGCCAACCTGGTCGGCTTCGGCCGCGTGCTCGGGGTGGACCTTGGGTCTTCCCAGCAGCTCGGTCACCTGGGTGGCGCCCACCTCGACCCGCTCCACCTCGCCGGCGGCGATGCGTCGAGCCACCTTGCGGGCCAGGCGTCCGATCTCACGCTCGAGCTGACGCACTCCCGACTCGCGGGTGAAGCCGGTTATGACCTCGGCGACGGCGCTGTCCTCGAGGGCGATCTGGGTATTCGTCAGGCCGGCGTCGCGAAGCTGCCGCGGCACCAGGTAGCGCTTGGCGATCTCCAGCTTCTCGCGCTCGGTGTAGCCCGCGAACTCGACCATCTCCATGCGGTCCAGCAAGGGTCCGGGGATGTTTTGGACGAAGTTGGCGGTACAGATGAAGAGCACCTCCGAGAGGTCAAAGGGGACTCCCAGGTAGTGGTCGGTGAAGGTGTCGTTCTGTGCGGGGTCGAGGACCTCGAGGAGGGCGCTCGCCGGGTCGCCCTGGAACGACACGCCCAGCTTGTCCACCTCATCGAGGAGGAACACCGGGTTCTTGGTTCCGGCGTGCTTCATACCCTGGACGATGCGTCCGGGCATGGCGCCAACGTACGTGCGCCGGTGTCCCCGGATGTCGGCCTCGTCGCGTAGGCCGCCGAGGGAGACCCGCACGTACTCACGGCCCATGGCTCGCGCGATGGACTTGGCGATTGATGTCTTCCCGACGCCGGGCGGACCCACGAAGAGGAGGATCGGCGCCCGCCCCAGGCGGTCGTCGTCATTTCCCTTGATGCTGTGTTCCGGGGCTGCTGAGGCTCCCTCATCTTCGCTCTCGGTGACGCTTCCGGCGTCTCCCGAGGTCTGGCGCTGCTGGTGGAGCAGACGCACGGCGAGGAACTCGAGAACCCGGTCTTTGACGTCGCCAAGGGCGTAGTGGTCCTCGTCGAGGATCACCTCGGCGCGGCCCATGTCGAGACGGTCCTTGGAGCGCTCGCTCCAGGGCAGCTCTGCCACGGTCTCGAGGAAGGTACGGATGACCTGGGCTTCCATGCCCTCGGGTCCCATGCGCTCGAGGCGGCCGAGCTCGCGGTCGACCTCGGTGCGGACCTGGTCGGGAAGCTCGAGGCCGGCGAGCTTCTCGCGAAGCTCCTCCACCTCGGTGCCGCCGCGGTCCTCGCCCAGCTCTTTCTGGATCGCCTTGAGCTGCTGACGGAGGATCATTTCGCGCTGGCGGTCACCCAGCTCCTCCTGGACCTGTGACTTGATCGCCTCCTGAGTCTCCAGGATCGTGATCTGGCGCTCGACCTGCATGAGCACCTTGCGCAGCCGGTCCTCCACCGAGAAGGTCTCCAGGAAGGCCTGCGCCTCGGCGGATTCGAGATCGAGATGAGCGGCGACGATGTCCGCGAAGCGGCCCGGGTCGCTGGTTTCCGCGAGGAACTGCTGGATGACCTCGCGGGGCAGACCGGCGCGGGCTCCGAGCTTGGCGGAGCGCTCCCTCACCTCGCGGAAGAGGGCGACGAAGGTCGGGTTCTCTTCGTCCAGCGGCACCATCTCGTCCACCTGCCGCACGGTGGCGACCAGGTAGCCCTCCTGCTCGTCAAAGCGGACCGCGAGAGCGCGGCGCTGGCCGTTGAGAACCAGCCGCATGCCGTTGGGGCCGCGCTGCACAGGGCCCACTGTGGCGATGGTGCCCACCGTGTAGAGGCGCTCGGGGCTGACCTCTTCGACGTTCTCGCGCTGGGATACCACGAACACGGTCTTGTCAGGGTCGGCCAGCACGGCCTCCACGGCGCGCACCGTACCCGGCCGGCCCACTGCGATGGGGGAGGCGGCGCTCGGCAGCAGCACCGCGTCGCGAAGCGGGATGACGGGAAGGGTGATGGTCTGGGACATCAACAGCTCCTCACTCGTGATCGTGTCGTCGGCCGGTTCCGACCGGCGCGGGCGATGGCTGTGTGCCATCGGGTCGTCCTTACCTCTATGGAAACCTGAGCAGTACTTGCTCAGATTCCCAATCGCTACTTTGCTCGAGATAAAATCTCGTTACACCGAGAAGCACGAAGGCGGGGTGATGATTCCCGCTCTCGGTGTTCTTCGGGGCACCGTGGCCGAAACGACGGGACCCGAGATCGCGATCACTCTCATGACCGCCGTAGCGGCGGGGATGATCCTCCACTGCTCAGTAGAGGTCGTATCGGATGAGGCGGCACTCGATGGGCCCGTTGAAGAGCACAATGCGGCGGGCTGGCCTGAGGCCGATCTCCTTGGCCAGGGCGCGCTCGCCCATGAGGAGCCAGGCCGTGGCGCCGGCGGCGCCGTGCTTGAGAGCGTCGCCCAGGCGCCTGTAGAGGGAGCGCAGGGCGTCCACATCCCCCAGGCGGTGCCCGTAGGGCGGGTTCGCGACGACCATGCCGCCGGCGCCCAAGGCGAGCCCGCCGAGGTCGCCCTGCTCCACCCTCACTGCATCGTCGACACCGGCGGCGGAGGCGGCGGCACGGCTCCTGCTGACGGCGGCCGCGTCGACGTCGCGGGCGGTGATGGCGGTGGGAGCGGGTCGGCGCGCCCGGCGGGCGGTCTGGCGCAGCTCCTCGAAAGCGGTCTGATCGTGCCCGGCCCACCGCTCGCAGGCGAAGCGGCGCTGCAGCCCCGGTGCGCTGTTGGTGGCGAGCAGAGCGGCCTCCACGGCGATGGTACCGCTGCCGCACATGGGGTCGAGCAGCGGCTGCGAGCCGTCATAGCCGGCCAGCAGGAGTATGCCGGCGGCGAGGCTCTCGGCCAGCGGTGCCGGACCCCCGCGCCGGCGGTAGCCGCGGTGGGAGAGGGGCTCGCCGGTCGCGTCCAGCGATAGGGTGACGGTCGGCCCCAGGTGTACGTGGATGGCGAGATCGGGCCGCCGGCGGTCGACGTCAGGGCGGCGGCCGAGACGCCGACGAAGGCGGTCGGCCACGGCGTCCTTCACGACCAGGCCCGCAAACGCAGTGTTGGAGAAGGCGGGAGTGCGGCCCACCGCCTCCACCGCAAAGGTCGTATCGGTGCCGAGGTGCTCCTCCCAGGGGACGGCCGCCGTCAGGGTGTAGAGGTCGTCGCGGCGATCGGCGGTGCCGCTGGCGACCGGCACGAGCACCCGCATGGCGGTGCGAAGCCAGAGGTTGGCGGCGTAGAGCAGGCGCCGGTCACCGCGAAAGCGCACCACGCCGCGCTCCGCCTCCACTGCGGCGGCGCCCAGCGTGTCGAGCTCTGCGGCGAGCACCTCCTCGAGACCGCGGCTGCAGGTGGCGAGCATCTCCCGGGTGGCGTGGGTCGTCATGTGCAGAGCCTACCACCGGGCAACCCGGATCGGCTGGAGGGGACATCGCCCGCGGGTGGTTCAACCCGTAGGGGCGTGTGAGGTGGAGCGCCTGAGGGCCACGAGCGCCTGTCAGGAGCCGTCGCCAAGCGACGGCTCGCGAACGCGTGAGCAGACGACCCCACTGACGTACGGCGCCGGGAGCGAGGCGCACCACAACGCGGTGGCCCTCGACGCGTATCTGGAGTGGCGTATTGAGTCCTCACTCCTCCAGCTGTGGCGAGCGGACCAGGCGGACGCCGCGCTGCTCGAGGATGTCGCGGACCTCGCGGTCGCCCGAGGGGTCCACCGATCGGGTGAGGTCCCAGACCACGTAGGTCCCGAAGCCGGCGTCCACAGCGTCCTCGGCGCTCCACCGGACGCAGAAGTCGCGGGCCAGTCCGCACAGCACCACCGTCTCGACCCCGCGGTCACGCAGGTAGCCCTCGAGCCCGGTGGCGGGCCGCTCCCCATCGGGGTTCCAGTTGTTCCGGAAGGCGCTGTAAGAGTCGACCTTGGGATTCGTGGCCTTGCGCAGAATGGCGGTGAGGCTGACCCACTGGAGGCCGGAGTGGAGCGCAGCGCCGGGAGTTCCCTGCACACAGTGGTCGGGCCACAGGGTCTGGCGGTGCCCGTAGAGCTCGATGGTGTCGAGAGGCTTGCACCCTGGGTGTTGGGACGCGAAGGAGACATGGTTGCTCGGGTGCCAGTCCTGTGTCGCCACCTGGAGGGGGAAGGCTCCTCCGGCCATGAGACGGCCGATCCCGGGCAGGATGGCGTCGCCTGCTTCGACTGCGAGGGCGCCGCCAGGGAGGAAGTCAGGCTGGATGTCCACGACCAACAGGGCACTGGTCGCCGGGTCGAAAGGGACTGGCTCGTCGGGCATGACCGGGCTCCTCCTTCGCGGCTATCCCCCGTGAGAGCGGCCCGACGGGGCGAGGCATTCCCACTACGCAGGCGCGCCCCCGGCCGCCCTGGCTTGGCGGGATGCGCGAGCGCATCCCTTCTGGGCGACCGTGCCGTGTACCCCCTCACCGGGGATTACGCGGCACGGGCTCCCAGCCGGTTGTACAGCCAGCCGAACACGGCGCCGCACACGAGCCCGTCGACGAACCCCCAGACGAGCCCGACGAAGGCGCCGCCCACCGAGAAGCTGTAGCCGAAGTAGAAGTGGTCGAGGTTGCTGATGAGCTCACCGTGGTAGCCGAAAGCCAGCAGCCAAAGCGTGCCGAGACACACGGTGGCACCCCAGAGGACTCCACAGGTCACGGCTAGCGCACGCACATCGAACCGCATCGGTCACCTCCGGTATCGACAGGGTGTGTTACCGACTACTGTACACCCCCCCCGCCAGTACCGGCTCAGAAGCTGGCGAGGATGGCCCGCTCGAGCGCGATGTTGTCGCGGTGCCCGGTGAGGCTGGCGGTGATCTTGCCGCGGATCGGGTAGCCCAGCAGGTAGAGGTCGCCGATGATGTCGAGGACCTTGTGACGTACGAACTCGTCAGGGAAGCGCAGCTCGGTGTTGATGACGTTGTCTTCGCCCACCAGGATGAAGTTGTCGAGGCGGCCGCCGGAGCCCAGCCCGAGCTCATTGATCATCTTGAGGTCGCGCATGAAGCCGAAGGTGCGTGCCGGCGCCACCTCGGCCTGGAAGCCGGCGAAGGAGCGGTGTACGTACTCGAAGCGCTGCTCGCCCACCGGTGAGGGGTAACGGAGGTAGTAGGAGACCGACAGCGTTTCCGCCGGCTCGATCACCAACCGCTTCTCCCCGCTCCCGACCTCCCAGCATCGGTCGACGACGATCTCCCTGAGTGGGGCGTCCTGCTCCTCGAGGCCGATCTCGTCGAGCCGGCGGCAGAACTCCAGCGCCGAGCCGTCGAGCACCGGGATCTCGCCGTGGACCTTGATGAGCAGGTTGGTGATGCCGGCGGCGTGGAGCGCCGCCAGAAAATGCTCCACCGTGCGAATGCTCTCGCCCTCGCGCTGCAGGGTGGTGGCGTAGTCGGTGTCGGCGACCGAGCCCACGTGCGCGGGAATGAGCGTGCCGCGGGGCAGGGTGAGAAAGTGGACGCCGCTGTCGGGGGGTAGCGGTTGGATCACCATGCCGGTGCGGCTTCCCGAGTGCAGCCCGAGCCCGTAGATGACACTGGACGTGCGGATCGTGCGTTGGGGTCGGTTGGTCTCGCGGAGGATCGGCAACCTCGGCGGCGGCGCCACCTCGCGAGCCCTGTCGGTGTGGACCTCCTCGAACTCCAGCTCGGGTGTGCCGTTGCCGGCGCGTGCGGCACGCTGCTTGAGGGCGCCCGCGACCGCGTCCATGACCGCGTCGTAGGAGAGGGGCTTTTCGAGGTAGTCGTGAGCCCCCATCTTGATGGCCTTGACGGCCGTGGAGGCGGTGCCGTGCCCGGAGATCATGATGACCTGGGCGTCACCGTCAAGCTCGCGCAGGGCTTGGAGGGTCTCGAGACCGTCGCGGTCGGCCAGCCAGATGTCGAGGAACACCACCTCGGGCCGCTGCTCACGGTACAGCTCCAAGGCCTGCTCGCCGCTTTCGGTGACCAGAGCGCGGTAGCCCTCGTCCTCGAGGATCTGAGCGAGAGCTGTGAGGATCCCCGGCTCGTCATCGACCACCATAATCAGCTCGTTCATGGCGTTCATAGTCTGCGGGCTCAGCGCTCCGCGGTCAAGGGCAGAGCCTCTGGTGCACCGCTTTGCGGACTCGACAGCGATGGTACTCTGACGCAGGCCGTAACCCACGGAATCGCCGGAGGCAGCCATGCGCGACTGGGACGACGAGGAGTTCGAGTTCCCCTCCTTCCTGCGGCACGACGAGATTCTCGCCATTCTCCGCTCCGCTGATGACGAGCGTCGTCTCGAGGTGCTGGGGGATATGAGCGAGGTGGAGGACGAGCTCGCCCTCGAGCTCCTGGGGCTAGTGGTATCGCAGGAGCCGGAGGAGGTGCGCGCCGCCGCCGCCATTGCTCTCGGCCCGACCCTGGCGGCTTGCGACCTCGAGCTCGAGGACGACGGTCTCCTGACCGTCGGCGAGTACGGCGCCCCTCTCACCCAGGCCACGTACGACCGGGTGGTCGAGGGGCTCGAGCGGGTCTACCGTGACCCGGCGGCACCGACCCTTGTGCGGCGGCGCGCCCTGGAGGCGGCCGTACGCTCGCCGCGGGAATGGCAGGCGGCGGCCATCCGCGCCGCGTGGGCCGGCCAGGACCCGGCGTGGCGGCTCACCGCAGTCTTCTGCATGGGTGAGTACCACCTCGTCGATTTCTCCACGGAGGTGCGGGCGGCACTCCTTTCGAACGAGACGGAGCTCCGGGGCGAAGCCATGCTGGCCGCTGGCCATCTCGGTCTCGAGGGTGTGGTCGAGGTTGCCGAAGCAGTGGCCCTGGACGAGAACGAGCCAACGGACCTCAGGCTCGCCGCCATGGCCTCGCTCGCCTTCACCGGCAGCCCGGATGCCGAGCCGCCACTCCTGCGCCTCGTCGAGCATCGCGACCGGGGCCTCGCCGAGGCGGCCGAGAGCGCCCTCGAGGAGCTCGCGCTTCGGCAGCAGCTCGAAGCGTTCGACGACGACGAGTACGGCAGCTTCGACGGGGACGACGACTGACGCTGCCGGTGTGCAGGCGTCTCCGACGCCGGGGGCTTGACATGGACGAGTGCGGCTCAGCCGGCTGCGAGCCGCAGGTGCTGTGGCGTCACGCCGCCGATGCGTTCGATCTCGCCGCGGACCTCCAGGTCGAGCTTCACCATGGTGGTGTACCAGGGTACTGAGCCCAGGCGAGTCCTTTGCTCGGCGCCAAGGCGCTCCTCGACCAGCCGCGGGAGCTCCCGGAACGCGACCCCTTCGGGTCGGTCCGCGAGGGCGTCGAGGACCGCGCGGCGGACGGTCTCGTACTTCCATGCGGTAATGCGGGTCGTCGCCTTGCCCGGCGTCGGCGTCGCGCACACGACCTTGTCCCCGTGTCCAACCATGGTCTCTCCCAGGTGCCTTTTTGTCGTATCAGGAATCACTCCACCGAGATTCCTGGTCCGGGAGCGGCAGGCACGGCGCCGCCGCGGGGGAGGACCTCCCGAACCCGTGCGACAATCGGTGTGAACCCCTCCGGGAGGAGCACATGAGCGCGCCGTTGTACCTGGTCGACGCCTTCACCGCAGAACCGTTCGCCGGGAACCCGGCAGGCGTGTGCCGCCTCGAGCGGTGGCCGGCGGCTGCCTGGATGCAGCACGTCGCCAGGGAGGTGGGCGCCTCGGAGACCGCATTCCTGGTGCCCGGGAGGGCTGGGGCGTGGAGCCTGCGCTGGTTCACCCCTGCGGTGGAGGTGAAGCTGTGCGGCCACGCCACCCTGGCCAGCGCCCACGCGCTGTGGTCCGAAGGCATTGCGGAGCGGACGATGCCGCTCGCCTTCGACACGGCCAGCGGGCGGCTCAAGGCGACGTGGCGGGACGGTCAGATCGAGCTGGACTTCCCGGCGCGGCCTGCCACCAGGATCACGACCCCCGAGGACCTGTCGCGCGCCCTGGGTACAGAGGTGGCCGAGGTGGGGGAGAGCGCCGAGGACCTGGTGGTCCGGCTGGGCAGCGAGGCCGCAGTGCGGGCTCTGGAGCCGGACATTCGCAAGCTTGCCAGGCTTCCGGTGCGGGGCATCATCGTCACGGCGGCGTCGGCCGACTCCGACTTCGACTTCGTCTCGCGGTTCTTCGCCCCGTCGGTGGGCGTCGACGAGGACCCGGTGACCGGCTCCGCCCACTGCGTCCTCGGGCCTTTCTGGCAGGAACGCCTGGGTGGAAGCCGCTTCCGCGCCCACCAGGTGTCGGCTCGGGGTGGCGTGGTGAGCGTGCGTGTCGAGGGTGACCGCGTCATCCTCGGCGGCGAGGCGGTCACCGTGTATGCCGGCGAGCTGCGGGTGTGAACCTGGCTGGAGGGAGGAGACGAGAGAGGCGAAGCGTCCGTCGACCTTCGCCGCCTCTTCTCCCCGTCATTCGTAACGCAGCGCCTCAATGGGGTCGAGCTTCGCCGCACGGAACGCCGGGTAGGTGCCGAACACATAGCCGACGGCCAGCGACACGGCGAGGCCCGCCGCTACCGCCCACAGGGGCGTGGCCGACGGGAAGGGGCTCAGCCAGCCCACCAGGCGGGCAAGGCCGAACCCCACCGCCACTCCCGTGAGCCCGCCGACGAGCGACAGCGTCATGGCCTCGGTGCGGAACTGCTGGCTGATGTCCTGGCGGCGCGCGCCGAGGGCGCGGCGCACGCCGATCTCCCGGGTGCGCTGGGTGACGTTCATGAGCATGATGTTCATCACCCCCACGCCGCCGATGATCAGGCTGATGCCGGCGATGGCCAGCATGGCGGCGGTGATGCCCCCGGTGATCTGGTGGAAGGTGCGGATCGCCTGGTCCGGAGTTCTGACGGCGAAGTCGTTCTTCTGATTGAACTTCAACCCGTGGCGCTCGCGCAGGACCTGGGACCCCTGCTCGATTGCCAGAGGAACCCACTCGGCCTTGTACGGTGTGGTGGCGATGACCACGCCGTTCTCACGCCGCCGCTCCGGCCAGATCCTGTCGAAGACGCTCATGGGGATGGCGATCTGCTGATTTGCGCCGCCGCCGCCCAGGAAACCGCCCTTGTCCTCGAACACCCCGATCACCCGCACCGGCTTGCCGCTGATGGTGATCTGGCGGTCGAGGGGGTCGACGAAGGGGAAGAGCGCCTCGGCGACGCCCTTGCCGATCACCGCCACCGCCGCTCCGTGACGCTCCTCGGACTCGGTGAAGAACCGTCCCATCGTCACGAAGTGGCTGTTGGCGAAGGGGTAGGCGGCGGTCACTCCGCCCACGGTGGCGCCCGAGGTGTGGCGGTCGCGGTAGCGCACCTCGGCGCCGCTGTACTGCCAGACCTCCGGCGAGACGTACTGGATGGCCCATGCGTTGCGCTTGATGGCGGTGGCGTCCTGCACGGTGAGCAGGGGCCAGAGCCGCTCCTCCTCGGGCCGCGCGCCGCCGGAGAAGCGCTGCTCGAAGCGCTGGAACTGCACCAGGGTCGAGCCGAAGCGCTCGAACGACGCGATCATCTCCTGGTTGAATCCCTCGATGATGGACACCATCACGATGACGGTCGCCACGCCGATGATGATCCCCAGGCAGGTGAGAATCGAGCGCAGCGTGTGGGCGCGGATGGCGCCCAAGGCCGAGGCGACGTTCTCGCGCCGGCGGGCGAGGCCGAGCTGGAGGCGGCGCACCATCACTCCTCCCGAAGCGCTTCGATTGGATCCAGCGAGGCCGCTCGGCGCGCCGGGAAGAAGCCCGACACGACGCCGGCCACCAGGGCCACGCCGAGACCGGTGGCGACCAGGCCCGGCGTCACGGTGGCCGGCAGCGGGCTCAGCCGGCCCACGGCCAGCGCGGCGAGCCACCCTACTCCCACCCCGACGGCGCCACCGATGAGAGTGAGCATGACCGCCTCGAGTAGGAACTGGCGCAGCACGTCCCAACGGCGTGCGCCCAGGGCGCGGCGGATGCCGATCTCTCGGGTACGCTCCACCACCGAAGCGAACATGGTGTTGGCGACCGCCACGCCGCCCACCACCAGCGAGATGGAGGACAGCACGACAACCAGGGCGAAGGCCGAGAAGGTGATGCTCCGCCAGATGGTCTGCAGGGCGTCGGCGTCGACGATCCCGAAGGGGTCGGGCGCCCTGAACGGTATGTCGCGGCGGGCTCGCAGCACCACCCGTACCGAGTCGCGCACCGCCGGGAGTGCTGCGGAGGATGGCGCCTCCACCACGATGTCCACCGACTCGTAGCGGCCGAACGCCTTCTGGAAGCTGGTCAACGGCATGACAACCGTGAGGTCCTGGTTCTGGCCAAACGCGCTGCCCTGGCGCTTGAGGACGCCGATGACCCGCAAGGGCTGGCCTTCCACGCGGATCAGGCGGCCGATTGGGTCGACGTGGGGGAAGAGCTCGTCACGCACGTCCCAGCCCAGCACCGCCACCGGCCGGGAGCCGTCATACTCGGCGGCGCTGAAGAATCGTCCGTCCTCGATCTCCATGCCCACCATGAAGGGGTACTCCGGGCCGGTTCCCTGAACGACGACTCCCGCCAGGCGCTGTCCCGGAGTGGTGGTGGTGAGGCGGGTCGCCACCTGGCCGGACACGTGCAGGGCCTGGGGGACCAGGCGTCGTACCGCCGCCAGGTCCTGCACCGTGTAGTCCTTGCGCTTGCGCGCCTCGAGGTACTCCTCGCGGCTGGTGATGATGCCGAACTTGGAGACCACGAAGGTGTTGGGTCCCAGCTGACCGATCACGGCGCCAGCGTAGCGGTTGAGCCCGTTGACGACGGAGATGACGGCGACGATGGTGGTAACCGCGATGATGATCCCCACGAGGTTGAGGGCGGCCCGCAGCTTGTGGGTTCCCAGGGCCGCCGCCGCGATCCGCAGTGAGTCGACGAGGCCCATGCCGCCCCCGGTGAGAGGTCGTGGGTTCGGGACGCCGGGCTCAGTCACGTGCGCCCTCACCTGCCCCCGGGCCCTGGCTGGCGTGGACCTTCGCTCCCGGCTTGAGCTCGCGAAGGGCGCGGAACGGACCGACGACGAGCCGTTCCCCGGCCTCGAGGCCCTCGGTGACCTCCACCTCCATCTCGCCGGAGATACCGGTGGTGATGGGTCGGAACTCCACGGTGTCGTCGTCCTTGACCACGTAGACGCCCTCCTGGTCGCGCTGCTCCAGGGGGGATACCGCAGCTATCTCGGCCTGCTGCTCGGCCTCGGCGACCGGCTCGGGGGTGGGCGTGACGCCGGGCGCCGGCGTCGGCGTCGGCCGCTCGCGGACCACCACCGCGCCCAGTGGTACGGTGACGATGTTCTTGCGAGTCGAGGTGACGATGTCGGCGGTGACGGTGAGGCCGGGGCGGATACCGGCGGGATGGCGGGCAAGGACTACCCGCACCTCGTAGTCGGTACCGGTGGCAGCGCCGCCTAGGGCCGACTGGCCGGTGATGGGGCTCTGTCCGATCTCCGAGACCTTGGCGGGGAACGTCTGGTCTGGGAAGGCGTCGATGGCGACGGTCGACGGCTGCCCGAGGGCGAGCCGGGGCACGTCGGTCTGATCCACCTCGAGAACAGCCTCCACGGTGGACATGTCCGAGATGGTCATGAGAACCGTGCCCGGGTTGTTCATGGTACCGGTGACCACCACCTCGCCCTGCTCCACCGCCAGCCGGGTGACCACGCCGGAGAGCGGCGAGCGGATCTCGGTCTTGGAGAGGCTGTCGTGGGCCGAGGCGAGGTCGGCGCGCGCCTGCTCCACCTGGCGCTGGGCGCGCTCAACGGTGGACTTGGCCTGGGTGTAGAGGCTGCTCGCCCGGTCGAACTCGGCCTTGGAGATGATGCCCTTGTCGTACTGCGAGCGGGTTCGATCCAGATCGCGCTGGGCCTGAGCCGCCGCCTCGCGCACCCGCGCGAGCTCGGCCTCCAAGCCCTGCAGCGACGCCCGGCGGGAGGCGACCGACGCCTGGAACGGGGCCTGGTCGATGATCATGAGGAGGTCACCCTGCTTCACCTCGTCGCCCTCGCGAACGTTGAGGCGGGTGATCTGGCCCATGATGTTGGCCGACACGTCCACCTTGCTCTTGGCTTCGATGGTGCCGGAAGCCGTGACCAGGGACACGAGGTCCTTGCGCTCGATTTTCTCGATACGGACGGCGGTGCCCTCCTGGCGACGGCCCTTCAGCGACACGGCCACCACGGCGGCGATGGCCACCACCGCGAGGATGATCCAGATGATGCGGCTCTTCTTCATGCGCTCTCCCTGACTTCGGGTATGTGCTGCCGCGCCGGTGTGGCGACGTCCCGTTGTACGCAGAATCCGGGGCAGAGGTTCTCTATGGACGTTCCGCCCGGAGGCCGGGGCTCTGCTACCGTGCCCCTGGAGGGAACCATGCGCTCGACTCGATTCATTCTCATGGCCTGTGCCTTGGCCGTCGTCGCGGTTACTGCTGCAGCCGTCGAGCCGCTCGACGTGGCCACCACCCACGCCCTCGAGTTCAAGCGCGCCTTCACCACACCCGAGCTCACCTGGTGCGCCGACGGCCGTGCCCTGCTCTACGACTTGCGAAGGCCACCGGCCGAGCGCACGCTCGAGCGGCTCGACCCGGCCACAGGCGCGCGGACCGCAGCCGTGGACGCCCGCGCCGCCCTGGCTTCACTGGCAACGCTCCTTGGGCCCGACGCCGAGGCGCCGGAGGAGCTCGAGTGGCCCGACGACCTCGACGGGCCGGGCCGCCGGGGCTTGTACGCCGTCGCCGGCGACCTCTTCCTCCTCGACCTCGCTCACTCGAGCTTCCAGCGCCTCACCGCCACCGCGGCGGACGAGAAGAACCCACGCTTCTCGCCCGACGGGCGCCGCGCCTCATTCGTGCGCGCCAACGATCTCTTCGTGTTCGACCTCGCCACCGGCGTCGAGCACCGCCTCACCACCGACGGCAGCGACACCCAGCTCAACGGCACTCTCAGCTGGGTGTACTGGGAGGAGATCTTCGACCGAGAGGACACCGCGTCGTGGTGGTCTCCGGACTCGACGGCCATCGCCTTCTTCGCCAGCGACGAGTCGCGTGTGGACGAGACGGTGTTCCCCGACTTCGAGCCGATCGAGCCGGTGATCCACCGCCAGCGTTACCCCAAGGCGGGCTCGGTGAACCCCACTGTGCGGCTCGGCATCGTCGACGTGGGGTCGGGAAAGGTCACCTGGGCGAAGCTGCCCGAGCCGGCGCCCGAGTATCTGATCCGGGTCTGCTGGCTGCCTGACGGTAGTGGCGTGGCCCTGCAGACCCTCGATCGTATTCAGCGGCGACTCGACCTCCTGCTCATCGACCGCGCCACCGGCGCCTCCCGGGGCCTCCTCACCGAGACGATGACGACCTCGGTGACCGTCAACGACGACCTGCGCTTCCTCGCCGACGGGCGCTTTCTGTGGAGCTCCGAGCGCGGGGGAGCCGCGCGGCTCGAGCTCCATGCTGCAGACGGCAGCCTTATCACGCCCGTCACCCCGGCCGAGCTGACCCTCCGCGCCTCGCAGACCGGCGGCGGCGCAGGCACGGTGTGCGCGGTGGACGAGGAGAACAGCCAAGTGTACTTCACGGCGATAAGTCGGGCCGACACCGGGTCGCCGATTGCGCCGCAGCTCTACCGCGTCGGGCTGAACGGCGCCGGGTTCGAGCGTGTCAGCTCAGTCGCCGGCACCCATCGGGTGGCCTTCGACCGGCACGCCCGTTTCTACCTCGACCGCTTCTCCGCCGCGACGACGCCTCCTGCGCTGGTCCTGCACCGGGCCGACGGAAGCGAGGTGGCAACGGTGGCGCCGCCCGCCGCCGACCTGGTCGCCCGCTGCGAGCTCAGGTCGCCGGAGTTCTTCAGCGTGAAGGCTCCCGACGGCTTCGCGCTGCCCGCGGGCCTCATGAAGCCGGCGGGCTTCGACCCTGGCCGACGCTACCCGGTGATCCTCTACGTCTACGGTGGCCCGGGCGCGCCGGTGGTGCGCGACGCCTGGGATCGTGACGCCGGCTTCAACAACCTGCTGCTTCAGGCCGGCTACGTGTGGGTCGAGGTCGACCCGCGCTCCGCCACCGGACGCTCCAAGGCCCTGGAGGACGACGCCTATGGCCGCCTGCTGGCGGCGCACGAGGTCTCCGACATCGAGGCGGTGGTGGCCTGGCTGAAGGCTCAGCCGTGGATCGACCCGCAGCGTATCGGCGTCTGGGGATGGTCCGGGGGAGGTTCCTTCACCGAGCAGCTCATGACCCATTCCGACTCCTTCGCTGCCGGGATCGCGGTGGCCGGGGTGTCCGACTTCCGCTACTACGACACGGTGTGGACCGAGCACCGGCTCGAGCTTCCCGAGCAGAACCCGGACGGGTACCGCGTGAGTGCGCCGGCCGAGTTTGCTGGCGACCTGCATGGTCGTCTTCTTCTCGTGCACGGCACCTTCGACGACAACGTCCACCCTCAGAACCTGTGGCGCTTCGCCCACGAGCTGATCACCGCGAAGATCCCATTCGACATGATGATCTACCCCATGCAGAAGCACGGCATCCGTGCCGACCGCGAGCATCTCCACGCCAAGATGCTGGATTTCTGGAAGAAGAACCTGTAGCCCCCACCGGCCCGTGAGGCACGCTCTTGGTCCGCGGAGAGCCGAACCCGGTGACGCTCGTGAGTCTCCGGGTGTTGCCGGCCGCAGGCCTTTACAGGCGTCAGCCGAGTACCTCGAGCCCGATGACCGGGTTGCCCGAGCCTCGATCCCGGGCGGCCTCGCCATCAGACTGCACTTCCTTTTGAGTAATCGGCGATTCGGAAGTATGATGAGCGACAGGTAATCGGCAACGGTCACGGGAGAAGGGAGTAGTGAGATGGCGTTGCGAGTGCGCTTTGCAGCGTGCGTTATGGGCGTGTGCCTGGCGGTTGCCGCCGTACCGGCCTTCGCCCAGAACGTTCAGACGGGGGGACAGGAGTCGCTGACCATCAAGGGGTTCATCAGCGCCACGTTCTTCGCTCAGGACCAGAACTTCGGCTTCGGCAACGGCCAGAACGCGCAGTGGCCGGCGCCGCCGGAGTTCACCAAAGACAAGTGGTTCCTCGACGGTGACGTGCGCAACACGCGCATCACCATGGTGTTCAACGGCCCCGAGCTGGACAACAACCTCAAGCTGGGTGGTGTCATCGAGGTCGACTTCTTCGGGGGCTTCAACGGGACGGGTTTCGCCTCGGACGAACAGCCCAATCCCCGGCTTCGTCTCGGTTACGTCGACATCCACAAGGGGCGTACCACCTACCGAATCGGTCAGGCGTGGTCACCGCTCTTTGGCAACGTGCCCAAGTCTCTGTCGCACATCGCCTTCCCGCTTGGGTACGGCGCTGCGGGCTTCCCGGGCTGGCGCTTCCCCGGCCTCTACATCTACCAGCCACTGAGCGCCGAGGGGGCGGCCACCCAGACCAAGCTCTCCCTCGGTTTCTTCCGCGGCTCGTGGAATGGCCCGGGCAACAACGTCAACTCGGGCAGCGCCGGCAACGCCGCCTGGGGTCCGCAGGTCGAGGCGCGTCTCGACTGGTCGGGCAAGACATCGGCGGGCAGCAAGTGGGGCTTCTACGTGGTCGGCCACTACGACCAGAAGGACCTCTCCGGAGCCGACGCCGAGGCGCCCAATGACAGCCTCGACGGCTATGCCGGCGAGCTCGGAGCCTCGTTCAAGACCGGACCTTTCCTGATCCACGGCAACGCGTACTTCGGCAAGGCCATCGGTCAGCAGTTCGGGCAGATCACCCAGTTCGGCGACATTCAGAGCTGGGGCGCCTGGATGCAGCTGGGCTACGATTTCGCAGACCACTGGACCGGCTACCTGTTCTACGGTGTGGACAAGCCTGACGAGCAGGATGTTCTCGCCGCGGTGGGTGCCAGCGGCCGCATGCAGAACCAGATGGCTGACGCGTCACTCATGTACACGACGGGGCCGTACGGGTTCTCGGTCGAATGGCTGCACTCGGAGCTGGAGACCGGTCCCGATAAGATCAAGACCAAAGGCAACCAGATCTCGACCAGTGTGATCTATCACTTCTGAGTGATCGTCCCGCGACGTTGCCGAACCTCTGATGAACGGGGGCCCGATGGGCCCCCGTTCTCAGTTTGAGCCCGCGGGTGTGATCGATCCTCACCTGCGAGTGCGGATGCGCCTGCCATCGCTGTGCTGCTCCCGGCGGCTTTGCCTCTCACGTCGCTGGGCCGCGCCCTGGCACGGCCTTCGTCGGATCATCACGCGGTCGACCCCTCGGCGGTCTCGCGACGAGGCTTGGCGACACCGCAGGCTCGGGGCATCTCGGAGAGTGACCAAGGGGGGAGGCCTGGCGGGGCCACTCTTCCCTCGGGAAAGGGCCCCGAGGTTGCGCTCGTGCCGCGGTGCGACGACACTGGGTGCCGTGCTCCGAGAATCCCCTGCCGGCCCGTTCACCCGCGTCGAGGTGGCCCGTACCTGGGGCGGGCGGGCGCTGTACCGGGTCTCGGCGTACCTGGTGGGAGACACGCTCGTGGACAGCGGCTGCCCGGCCGCAGCCGGAGAGCTCGTGGCCTGGTGCCGGGATCGAGGCGTGCGCCGGGTAGTGCACACCCATCACCACGAGGACCACGTGGGCGGCGACGCCCGCCTGGTGCGGGAGCTGGGAGTCGAGATCCTCGCGCCGGCGCTCACCGTGCCGATCCTGGCGGACTTCTACCGGCTGCCCGTGTACCGCGGCGTCGTGTGGGGCAGGCCGGACGGGGTGGCGGCCACGCCCCTGGGCGAGGAGGTCTTGATCGGCGCCTATCGCTGTCGGGTCGTGCCCACTCCCGGTCACGCGTCTGACCACGTCTGCTTCTTTTCACCGGACGAGGGGTGGATGTTCACCGGAGACCTCTACGTGAGCCCGCGGGTGCGGTACCTGAGGTCCGTGGAGGATGCCCCCACGGTCCTTCGTTCGCTGCGGCGCCTCCGCAAGCTGCGGCCCGACACTCTGGTGTGCAGCCATGCCGGAGTGGTGAAGAATGGAAGCACAGCCCTGGATCGCCGCATCGCCGATTGGGAGGGGATCGCCCGGAACGCGCGGGAGCTTGCCGAGATGGGCTGGGGACTACGCCGCATCACACGGAAGCTGCTGGGCAGGGAGGGGCTCATGACGTGGGTGAGCGGCGGCGAGTTCGCCAAGATCAACCTGATACGCTCGCTCCTGGGGAGCGAAGGTGGGGATCAGCACCATGCTGTGGCGGAGGAGGTGGCATGACGGCGTTCGAGGTGCCGGACCTGACGGTGGACGAGTTTCTGGCCAAGGTGCGCGCCGCGCTGGCGGGCCGTGAGCTGGGTGAGCTGGTGTCGCTGGACAGGGTGGGGAGCGACCTCGTGGTGCGCTTTCAGCGGATGGGCACCACCGAGCTGCGCTACGCGGTGGCGGAGGACGGGCGCGGGTTCGTGGCACGCCTCGCCAAGGAGCGGGTGGCCCCACTGCATGCCCCGTTTCGCGAGGCCTTCGAGGAGAAGCTGGCCCAGGTCCTTGCTCGCGTCGGTGCACGCGTGATCTGATCCGGCCGACGGCTGGTCAGGGCCCACGGTGGATGCGCCTCGACGCGCCACTCTCGGCTGGCTCGGGCGGGCTCGGGAGTCTCCGGGCTCCGCTGCCCGCGCCAGCGCGTCAGCCGGCCGTCGGCGTCGGGCTGGCGGGGGTTGTGGCCCCCGGGATGGCTTCCACCTCGGCGAGCACGTCGAGGGCTTGCTGGACGCGCTGCCCGGAGTCGCCGTTGGCCGGGTAGGTGTAGGTGATCGTGAGCAGCCGGTTACCAGAGGGGTGGATGGTGAAGAGCTTGACCTCCTCGTGGCCGTCCACCTTGGCGCGCGACCAGAAGGCGCTGCCCAGCGGACCAACCAGCTCGCGCGCGCCCTCGTAGGCCGCGTCGGGTTCCGACTCCACCTGCGCCTGGTGTGCCTTGACCGCCGCCACGAGGTTCACACCGGTCTCCTCGGGACCCACCTGGAATGTGATCCGGCCCGGTGTGGCCGGGTTCACGGGGGCGAAGACGAGCTCGGAGGCCTGGTTGGTCTCGACCGTGAAGCCCTCGGGCAGGGTTGCGAGCGCGATGCCGAGGTCGGCGTTGACAACGGCGGGACCAGCGGGTGCAGCCGGCGCCGGCGACTGTTGGCGGGCGCAGCCGGCAGCAGCGACGACGAGGAGCGCCGTCGCGGCGAGGAGGGCAGGCGTGGCGCGGTGAGTGGGGATCATCATGGTCCACCTCCCAGTTGGCATCGGGTCATGGTTCAGGATTCATGTGCGAGGCCAGAAGCACGACAGCCTCGGGGTGTCGGGAGAGGCGGCTGGCCTTGCCCTGGAAGAATCCGGGCGAGCCGCCCCCCCGGCCGCCGAGGATCTCGGCCACTCTCGGTCCGAGCTCGGCCGTGCTGACTCCGGTCTCGGGACCGGTGGCGAGGGCGAAGCACCCTTCCTGGGAGCCGGCAGTGAGAAGGACCACGGCGCGCGGACGGCGCTCGATGACGCCGCGAGCAATGCGCTGCAGGAACGACGCATCGTGCGCGCCGAGCTGCTCGGCCAGGATGTTCTCGCTTCGGCCTGCGAGGCTCTCGGCCAGGGCGGCGGCCAGCTCGCCTTCGGTGGCGCGCAGCTTGCGGGCGGTGTCCGCGAGCTGGTCGAGCTTGGCAGCGGCGGCGTCGGCCAACTCCTCGTCGGGCGCGCCCAGCAGCGAGCGCAGGGCGCCGCTGCGCATCTCGTGGCGCGCCAGTCGGCTGCGCAGCCGCGTGCCGGCCACGAAGTGCACGCGGGTGCCGCCGCGCATGGGCTCGGTTCCGATCAGCGCCACCGCCTCCAGCTCGGCGGTGGTGCGCACGTGGGTGCCGCCGCAGGTGTTGAGGTCGAGCCCTGCGATCTCCACCAGGCGCACCGGGCCAATATGGTCTTCAGGAAGGCCGCGCGTGCGCACCTTGAGCGCCTCGAGCTGGTTGCGCTCGACCCAACGAACCGACACCGGCCGGGCCGCCCGCACCTCGGCGGCGGCGGCCTCCTCCAGCTCGCGGAGCTGCCGGACGGGGATCTCGGGCGCGTCGAGCTCCACGTTGGCCGTGACCTCGCCGAGGTGGAACGCCGTGGTCGCCCAACCGAAGCGGTCCTGGGCCACGGTGGTGAGGAGATGCTGGGCGGTGTGCTGCTGCATGTGGTCGAAGCGCCGCTCCCAGTTGAGCACGACGTGCACCGGGCCACCTTCGAGGGGGGCCGCGAGCCGATGCTGGATCCCCTGCTCGGTGCGGCGGACGTCGAGCACCGAGACGCCGGCGATGGTCCCGCGGTCGGCAGGTTGGCCGCCGCCTTCGGGGTAGAGGATGGTGTCGGCGAGGACGACCCAGGGCCGGCCTCCATCCGTTCCGGAGGCGACGATCTCGGTGTCGAGCTCGCTGCGTCGTGGCTCCCGCTCGTACGAGGGAATGCTCTCCATCGGGCCAGTGTACAGCGCCGGCGGGATCCTGCCAGGTGATGGCCGTCTCGACCAGCACGAGCCGGCGGGGTACCCTTGGCGCATGGAGACCAACCCTCCCCTCAGCGAGTGGACCGAGCATCTGCGCGACGAGGCCGACTCGGCGTACCTCTACCGGATCCTCGCCACGGCCGAAACCGACGCCCGGAAGCGGCGGATATACGAAGGGCTAGCCAAAGTTGAGGACCGCCACACCGATCTCTGGCTCAAGATCCTCGCCGACCACGGCGCGCCGGCCGAGCGGCCGCGCCCCAGCCTGCGTGCGCGGCTCCTCGCGTGGCTCGCCCGCCGCTTCGGTCCGGGGGTGCTGTCGTCCCTCCTCCTGCGGGAGGAAGGACGCGAGGTCAAGGGCTACCTTCGGCTGTACCGCGAGAGTGGTGAAGCCGCCGCCCGTGACGCCGCCATCAAGCTGGCACGAGAGTCGGCCGAGCATGCCGAGACCCTCGGCGGGTTGATGGGCAAGGAGGGCGAGCCGTGGCACCAGATCGAGGCCGGCGGCTTCCTGCGCAACGTGGTGTACGGGTTCAACGACGGCCTCACCGCTAACTTCGGTCTCGTGGCCGGTGTGCTCGGCGCCGACGTGGCGCCGCACTTCGTGCTGATCTCAGGGCTGGCCGGGACCATCGCCGACGCACTCTCCATGGGCTCTTCGGGGTACCTCGCCGCCAAGAGTGAGCGGGAGGTCTACGATCACGAGATTGCGATGGAGGCGGCCGAGATCCGGTTGATGCCCGAGGTGGAGGCCGATGAGCTGGCTCTGCTCTACGAGGCCAAGGGTATCGAAGCGGAGATGGCCCGCCGGATGGCCGCAGAGGTCATCGCCGACCCCGAGCGAGCGCTGCAGGAGAAGGTCCGCGAGGAGCTGGGCATCGGCGAGCAGACCACCACTCCGTTGCGCGAAGGCTGGGTCACCGGCCTCGCCACCGCGGTGGGCGCCTTCATCCCGGTGGCGCCGTTCATGGTCTTCGAGCTGAAAACGGCGATCTGGGTGGCGTTCACCGTCTCGATGCTCTCCCACTTCGCCGTGGGCGCCGCACGCAGCGTCTTCACCGGGCGCGGGATGTTCCGCAGCGGCATCGACATGTTCCTGGTTGGGCTTGGCGTCGCCGGCGTCGGCTACGTCGTCGGCGACCTCATCGCCCGCCTCTTCTGATCCCGGTCTCCGCACCGAGCGGGCTGCCCTCAGTACGAGAAACGTCCCACGATCCGCTTGAGCTCGGCGGCCATCCCGGCGAGGTCGGCGGCGGACTGCTGGATCGCGGAGGCGCTGGCTGCCGAGTCGTTGGAGGCGATGGCGATGCCGGCGATGCTCTCCGCGATCTCGCCGGTGCCGGTGGCGGCCTCGGTGACCGAGCGGGCGATCTCGGAGGTGGTGGCCGTCTGCTCCTCCACCGCGCCTGCGATCGCCGTCTGGATATCGTGGATCCTCGCGATGATGGTGCGGATCGTCTCGATGGCCTTGCCGGCGTCCCGGGTGTGGTTCTGGATCGCCTCGACGGTGGCGCCGATCTCGTGGGTCGCGCCGGCGGTCTGGGCGGCGAGCTGCTTGACCTCGCCGGCCACCACGGCAAAGCCCTTGCCGGCCTCGCCGGCACGGGCGGCCTCGATGGTGGCGTTGAGAGCGAGGAGGTTCGTCTGCTCGGCGATGGAGTTGATCATCTGGATGACCGAGCCGATCCGCGAGCCGCTGGCGCTCAGCTCGCCGAACGTCCCGGCGGTGGTCTCGGCGAGGCCTACGGCCTCCGTTGCAACCTGGGCAGCCTCGTTGGCGTTGCGTGCGATCTCGCGGATGGAGGCGGTCATCTGGCTGGTGGCGGTGGCCACCGCCTGGACGTTGGCGCTCACCTGCTCGGCCGCGGAAGACACCATGTTGGACTGGCTGGAGGACTCCTCGGTGGTGCTGGCCATCTGCTGGCTCAGCACGGTGAGGCTCTCCGAGGCGCCGGCGAGCCCGTCGGCCTGGGCCCCGATGGAGCTCACGTCGACCCGAATGCTCTCGAGGAAGGCGTTGAACGTCGAGCCCAGCTCACCGATCTCGTCGCCGCTCGTGATCTCCACCCGCTGGGTGAGGTCGCCGCGACCCTCGGCGACGTCGCGGAAGCGGTCCACGAGTCGGCGGATGGGCCGAGTGACGAGCGAACCGCTCACGCCCAACGTGAGACCGGCAATCAGGAGGATGGACGCGAGGATGGCGCCGGTGGACACGAGCCGCGCCTGCCGCACGGGACCGGTGATGACCCTCTCGGGGACCAGGAGCCCCAGGGACCAGGCGATGGCAGGGCTCTCGGCGCGGATGGGAGCGCTCACCACGAGCCGCGGCTCGCCGCGCCAGGTGACGCGGGTGATGGCTGGCCGCCCCTCGGCGAGCACGCGCACCAGCTCCGCGAAGCCCGTGGTGCCATTGGTGCGGTCGTCGACGTCGGCGAGCGGCGCCCGCAGGCCGAGCTCGGCCTCGCCGAAGTACACCACCTGCCCGGCGTCGTCCACCAGGAAGGCCGACCCCACCCCCCGATACTTCACCTGCCCCACCAGCTCGCCCACGGTGTCGAGCAGGACGTCGATGCCGCCCACACCGAGGAGCTGACCGTCGCGGTACACCGGCTGCTGAACCACCACCGCCACCTGGCCGGTGGTGGCGCTTTTCTGGGGCGAGGCCACGTAGAGATGGCCGCGGTCGAGGGCCTCGCTCCACCACGGCCGCTCGCGGGCGTCGTAGCCCTCGCGCTCGATGCGGCCGTCGGCGCGGAAGTACTCGCCGGTGCTGGCCACCGCGAAGAAGGCCTGGAGGATAGTGGGGTCCGACTGCACGATGTCCTGGAAGTAGCCGATGGTGTCGCGGTACCCCTGGGTATCCTTCACCGGGGCCTGGAACTGGTCGTACCGGGAGAACCAGCGCAGCAGCACCGGGTCGGTGAGCATCGTGGTGGTGATCCGGCTGCGCTCGCCGAGGAAACGGAGAATCTCCTGACCGCGGCCGGCGACCACACCCTCCGCCTCGGCGTAGACGCCCTGCCGGGTGAGGTTGGTGATGTGACCCACCGCGAGAATCCCGAGCACGCCGAGCACCAGGGCGACCGTCCCGGCCACCGACACCAGGAGCTTGCGACGGATATCGGCGTCGCGCAGCCATCCGCGACGGGCGTTGGAAGCTGCGCCCTTGGCCGGAACAGGGTCTCTCCGTGTCGCCATGGTCGCCGCCTCCTCGCGCACTTCGCTGGTAGATCGTTCCTGGCTGGCGCGCGGCACGGCTGTCGCCGAGCCGTCGGTGTGGCGATTATACCGGCTGGGCGGCGGCAGACCGAGAGGATGGCGCCTAGGGAAGTGCGTTGGTGGTGATGACGATGGGATCGGGATAGCGGATCGTCCCGTACGGCGTCTCGACCACCGGCCGGGCGAGGAGCCGTAGGCGCAGCGGCCCCCCACCGGCGCCGATGTCGCCGAGGATTCGGGCAACGTCGTCTCTGGCTTCAGCACCGAGCAGGGGCTGGACGTCCACCTGCAGCGGAACCGCGATGTCTGTGGTCACGCCGGCGGGCAGCTCAACGGGATCGCTGAAGACGCCGGAACCGGCGTCGCGACCCTCGATCTGGAGGGTCCACTCCAGGCGAGTAAGGACGGCGGAGGGGTT
Organism: uncultured Acidobacteriota bacterium; assembly: GCA_963844845.1. GTDB lineage: Bacteria > Acidobacteriota > Thermoanaerobaculia > Thermoanaerobaculales > Sulfomarinibacteraceae > CAWJPW01. The sequence goes on along the minus strand of CAWJPW010000001.1, from coordinate 407,011 downwards.
GCTCTCGGGGTTGTCGGCGGCCACGTGAAGCGTGAGCTCGAGCGGCAGAGTCCCGCGCCCGGTGCTGGCGGTGAGCGCCAGCAGGTCGGATGCCGAAAGATCGCCGGGTGCCTTCACGTAGTTCAGGTCGACGCCGCCGAGCGACACGTCGGAGACGCCGGTGATGTGAAACCGGACAGCGTCGGGAACGATGGTCCTGTCGGTGGTTGCACAGCCCACCGCCAGCCCGATCACCAGCCCCATCGTCACCCATGAAAGCCATCGCCTCATCGCTCCCCCTCTCGCACCAGCCGCCCGGTGGCGGCAGCCGCTCCACCACCCGTAAACCGGTCCGAGGCGACTTCCATTCAGGAGAACGGCCCCTCTGGCCCTGACGCTTGTTCTCCAGGGTCCGGTGGGCCGACCCTAGAGAAACAGAAGCGCGCTGCCGGCCACCGCTACCAGCGAGCCCAGCACGGCGCGCAGCGAGACGTGCTCGTGCTGAATCAGGACGGCGGGGGCGATGATGATGACCGGGACCAGTGCCATGAGGGTGGCGGCCACGCCAGCCAGGGTGTAGGTGACCGCCACGAGCGAGAGGGAGACGCCGAGGAAGGGGCCGAAGAAGGCGCCCACCGACGTGCGGACCATGGCCTCGCGGTTGCCGAGCGCCGCCCAGACACGTGGCCACCAGCCGATGACGACGAACAGCAGAGCGAAGCCCGCGGTTCCGGCGAACACCCGGATCTGGGTCGCCGCGAAGGGGTCGTACCCGGCCATGCCGTACTTTGACAGGACCAGGCCGAGGGCCTGCCCGCCGGCCCCGCCGAGGCCCAGGAGCACCCCTCCGACGGGATGGCGGGAGGGTTGGCCGTCGGCGCTCCGTCGCCGCTCTGACACCACCCAGGCGACGCCGGCCACGGTGAGGACCATGCCGGCGAGGTCGCGGGGCGACAGGATCTCGCCCATGACCAGCCAGCCGAACAGGGCCGTGATGGGGGGCACCATGGCCATGAGCAGCATGGAGACCCGCGCCCCGACCACGACGAAGGCGCGGAAGAGACAGAGGTCGCCGACTGTGAAGCCCACCAGGCCGGAGAGGGAGAGCCAGAACCAGTTGAACCCGGTGGCATCGGTGGGCAGCGGGTGCCCACGCAGCACCCAGTTGAAGGCGGTGAGCAGGACGATGGCCATCCCCAGGCGGATGAGGTTGACCGCCAGGGAGCCGACGCGACGGCCGGCCGACTCGAAGGCGAGGGAGGTGACGGTCCAGCAGATGGCGGTGCCGAGGGCGGCGAGCTCGCCGGCGTGGGGGATCGGTGCAGTCATGGCCGTCGGATTCTACCCGGGTGCGGGCGCTCCGGCCACCGCCGCGTCGTCGGTCGGGGTCGCAGCCCGAGAGGAGGCCCTCGAGCGATTCGCCCAGCTGATGAACGCTCCGCAGGGGCGCTGACCCGAGCCGGGGCGCTGGGTGGCTCGGGGAATGGACACCTGGCCCTCCCGCCTTGTAACAGGCTGAGCTTCGGATCGAAAGTACGAGCACGGCCAGGGAGGCGCATGGCAGTCGACGGACGAGGCGTGACCGGGGGCGAACGGCATAAGGAGATCCCGCACAGCCGGGCGGCGCAGCTGGTGCCGGGCCCGCTGGTGCGCTTCATCGAGGCGGAGGTGTCGGGCGGTATCGTCCTCCTCGGCCTTACGGTGCTCGCCCTGGTGTGGGCCAACTCGCCGTGGGGGCACACCTACGAGGCGCTTTGGGCCACCAGAATCACCATTGGCGCCCCGTCCTTTGGCCTCACCGAGACTCTGGGGCACTGGGTCAACGACGGTCTCATGGCCGTCTTCTTCCTGCTGGTCGGCCTCGAGATCAAGCGGGAGGTGCTGGTCGGGGAGCTGGCGTCGCCGCGGCGGGCGGCTCTGCCCATGGTGGCGGCGGTTGGAGGCATGGTGGTGCCGGCCGCGCTGTACGCCCTGTTCAACAGCGGCGGCGAGTACGCGTCCGGGTGGGGTATACCCATGGCCACCGACATCGCCTTCGCCCTCGGCATCCTCTCGCTCCTGGGCCGTCGCGTCCCCCTGGCCCTCAAGGTCCTGCTGACCTCGCTCGCCATCGTGGACGACATCGGTGCGGTCCTGGTGATCGCCATCTTCTACACCGAGGATCTCCACGTCGGCGCCCTGCTCGGTGTGGCGGCGGTGCTGGTTGTACTCGGCGGCCTCGGCCGTCTCGGAGTCCAGTCTCCCGGAGCCTACCTGGCACTGGGCGTGGTGCTCTGGGTGCTGGTGTTGGAGTCGGGGATCCACGCCACCGTTGCCGGCGTTCTGCTCGCGCTCATGATCCCCGCCCGCTCGCCCATGCGGCCCGGGCAGTACCTGCGCTCGGCGCGAGTGGTGCTCGACGAGTTCGAGGAGGCGGGCGGTGAGGAGCACACCATCATGACCAACGAGGAACGGCAGAGCTCGGTGCTCGAGATGGAGCGCGCCGGCAAGCTCCTCTTCACACCGCTGCGCCGCCTCGAACACGCTCTCGCCCCCTGGGTGACCTGGGGCATCATCCCGCTCTTCGCCCTCGCCAACGCCGGCCTCGCCTTCCGCTTCGACCTGGGTGAGGCGCTCGCCCACCCGGTCACCCTCGGTGTGGTGGCGGGTCTCGTGGTGGGCAAGGTCGCGGGGATCTTTCTCTTCGCCTGGGCCGCCGTGGCGCTCGGGCTGACCTCGTTGCCCGAGGGGGTGGGTTGGGGCGCGATCTTCGGAGTCGGCTGGCTCGCGGGCATCGGCTTCACCATGTCACTCTTCATCGCTGGCCTCGCCTTCACCGGCGAGGGACTGGAGATGGCGAAGCTCGGCATCCTCGTGGCCTCGACGATTGCGGCGGCCGTCGGCCTGGTGACGCTGCGGCGCACCGTGGCCCGGCCTGCGGGCGCCTGAGGGGAGGCGCCTCGCTGCGACCCCCGCTGCGCTCGGAGGCGCCCGACCCGCCGCATGAACCCGGACCCTCGGGATTCGTACGAGGATTGTGAGAGCACCGGTCCGCGGCCGGTGTGTGAGGACTTGAAGATGGCAACCGAAACCACCATCGCCGGCGTCGAGCTCAGCCACCCCGGGCGGGTGCTGTTTCCCGGGCAGGGGCTCACCAAGGAGGAGCTCGCGCGGTACTACGTCGACGTTGCGGACTGGCTGATGCCCCACGTTGTCGGACGGCCCCTCTCGCTCGTGCGCTGTCCGCAAGGGCACGGGGCGCACTGCTTCTACCAGAAGCACCTAAGTGAGTCGATGCCGGCGGAGGTGCACGGAGTCGAGATCGATGAGAAGAGCGGCCGGGCCGGGACCTATCTGGTGGTGCACGATCTCGCTGGCGCGGTCGCCCTGGCGCAGCTGGGAGCCCTCGAGCTCCACCCCTGGGGGGCGCGGGCCGACAGGGTCGACCGCCCCGATCGGCTGATCTTCGACCTCGACCCGGCGCCGGACGTGGCCTGGGGCGCCGTCATCGCGGCAGCCCGCACGCTGCACGACCGGCTCGACGCGCTCGGTCTCGCGAGCTTCGTCAAGACCTCGGGCGGGAAGGGGCTCCACGTGGTGGTGCCCATCGACCGATGGTCCGACTGGGAGGAGGCCAGGAGCTTCACTCGGGCGTTGGCGCGGGCGGTCGTGGACGCCGCCCCGGACCGCTACGTGGCGACCATGAGCAAGACGAAGCGCGGCGGAAAGATCTACATCGACTGCCTGCGCAACACCCGGGGTGCCACCAGCGTGGCCGCCTACTCCCCCAGGGCCAAGGAGGGGGCGCCCGTGTCCACGCCGGTGAGCTGGAGTGAGCTGGACGGGCTCGAGGGCGCTGCCGAGTACCGTGTCGGCAACATCCGGCGGCGGCTGGGCGGCCTCGCGTGTGATCCCTGGGAGGGGTTCTTCGAGGTTCGCCAGTCGATAACGGCACAGGCGCGGAAGGCGGTGGGTCTCGAGTAGGAGGGAGAGGGAGGACGGGAAACGGTTCCCCCTCCCGCGGGGGGCCTTCTCATGTCCAGCGGAAGAGCCGCAGGGCAAGCGCGAAGCTGGCCAGCCCCCACAGCGCCATGATGCTCAGCTCCAGCCAGGTGGCGTGCAGCGGTGCGCCGTCGCTCATCACCGCGCGCAGGGCGTCATTGAGGGCGGTGAGGGGGAGGGCCCGGATGACGGGCTGCATCACCGCAGGGAAGCGCTCGTAGGAGAAGAAGCTCCCCGAGAGCAGCCACATGGGGAGCATCACCAGGTTCATCCATCCGGAGACGCCCTCGATGGTCCGCGGCCGCGCCGCCACCAGGAGGCCGATGCCCGCAAAGCACAGGGCTCCGGCGACCGAGACCACCGCGAGGTCGACGAGGGAGCCGCGGACCTCGACGTCGAACGCCCCCCAACCGAAGCCGACGATGGCGGCCACCTCCAGGACCATGAAGACGAGGCGGGAGAGCATGAACGAGAGCAGGTAGTGCGACCGGCGCATGGGGGTCACGGCGAAGCGCTTGAGAAGCTTGCGGGTGCGGGCCGAGACCACGGCGAAGCCCAGGCCCCAGAGGCCGCTTCCCATGAGGTTGAGGCCCACCAGCCCGGGGATCAGGAAGTCGATGTACCGCGTACCGGCAAGGACCGTCTCATCGTGCGCGACGGCGAGGTTGCGCCGGCCCAAGGCGCTCTCCAACGCCTGGTCCGCGGTGAGCCGTGCCGCGCGTCCCTCGGCGCGGCTGGGATCGTAGCGATAGGTCACGCTGAGGGGCCTGTCAGGTGCGCCCGGCGCCGCCTCGACCACCACGTCAACGCGGCCGGCGGCCAGCGCCCGGTTCGCCGCCGCAAGGGTCATCGGCGTCACTTCGAGGCCCCGAGCGCCGGCGAGGAGCGCCACCACCGAGGGTGGCGCAACCACGGCTGCCTCGAGTCCGGCCACTGGGCGGCTGCGAAAGGCGATCCCCAGCGCAACCGCGAGAATGACCGGAAAGACGAAGACCCAGAACACCGCCTCGGGCTCGCGCACGAACTCGAGGATGCGGACACGTGTCAGCTCGAGCAGAGGATGGGGACGATGCGGGGCGCTACTCATCCCTGAGCCCCCGGCCGGTGAGGTGGACGAAGAGATCCTCGAGCGTCGCCTGGTGGGTTGTGAGCTGCTCCATGCGGGCCCCCTGACGCTCGAGCTCGGCGAGCAGCGCCGGCAGCACCATCCCGATCTCACGCACGTGCAGCCGCACCGCGCCACCGTGCTCGCCTGCGCTCCCGACACCGGGAAGCGCCGAAAGGGTGTCTGTCGCTACCGCCGGGCTGGTGGTCAGCTCGACCACCTGCTCGGCGCCCAGGCTCGCCACCAGCTCGGCTGGCGTGCCCAGGGCGATGATGCGGCCCTGGTCGATGATGGCGACGCGGTCGCAGAGACGGGCGGCCTCCTCCATGTAGTGGGTGGTGAGCAGTACCGTGCCACCGTCGGCGCGAAAGCGCTCCACCAGGTCCCACACGCGGTGGCGGGCCTGGGGGTCGAGCCCGGTGGTGGGTTCGTCCAGGCACAGGAGCTCGGGATCGCACACCAGGGCGCAGGCCAGCGCCAGGCGCTGGCGCTGGCCGCCGGACAGCTTGCCGACCCGGGTCCGCGCCTTGGCTCCCAGCTCCACCAGCTCGATGACCCGCTCGACCTCGCGCCCGCGTTCGTAGAAGGACCGGAACAGGCGGATCGTCTCGAGCACCGTGAGCTTGTCGGCGAGCTGGGTCTCCTGCAGCTGAACTCCAAGCCGCTGGCGTAGGGCGTGGTCGTCGCCCCCTCCCCAGTGGACGCCGAGGACCTCGACGGAGCCGCCGTCGGCTCTGAGAAGACCCTCGAGGACTTCGAGAGTCGTCGTCTTGCCGGCACCGTTGGGGCCGAGCAGTCCGAAGCACTCGCCGCGGCGCACGTCGAGGTCGATGCCGGCGACGGCGGTGAGACTCCCGTAGCGCTTGATCAAGCCGCGACAGCGCACGGCTTCTCCGCGGGTCATACACTCTCCGGCGGATCCCGGCAGGTCAGGCTTGCTTGAGGACCATGGTGGCTCGTGTGCACCGACGTGCACCGATCAGTCGCCCTCGGCCTCCCCCTGTCCCGCCTCGGACATTGCAGCGGGGCTCGTCAGCGAAGCGTCCTGAACCACGCCGCACGCGATGCGCTCGCCAGCGTTCCCGGAGGGCTGCGACGTGAGGTCGTCCTCATCGGCATGAAGCACCACAGCTTTGCCCAGAACCGAGTTGGGGCCGGCGCGCAACGTGAGCATGTGGCTCACGATGTCGAGGGTGCCAGAGCCGTCGTCGCCGACGGTGATGTTGCCGAAGTCGCCGGCGTGGTGCTCTGCGACTGCGGGACCCGCGTGAGGAGCGCCGGTGGGGTTGAAGTGTCCGCCCGCGGAGGTGAAGTCCGGGGCCGAGCAGTCGCCGCTCTCGTGCAGGTGGAGGCCGTGCTTGCCCGGGGTCGTGCCGTGGACGTCGGCATGGATCGCGACGCCGTCGGGGACCTCGGTGAAGGTTACGGTGCCGCCGACCGTGGAGCCTTCCCGCGGCTGCAGCGTTGCAACCGCCTCCATGGGCGCGGCCGCCACCGGGGTGGGGGCCGCGGTTTCGGGCGCCTGCTCGGCGGGGGGCGCCTGGCCGCAGCCAATGGCGAGAGCCGTGCACGCGAATACTGTCGTGAGCAGATGCGGGACCTTCATCGTGTGTCTCCTTTCGCCTGGTGCAGCCTGCGCACGCGATCCTCAGGCCGGAACGGGCGGTGGTGAGGGTGGACAGTGCGCTGCTGCTGTGACGGCTATGTTCCCCGGCGCCGGGCCTATTCCCAGGGCGGAGCGGTGCTTGGCTCGCTCGGGGGTCTCGTCGCCTGGAAGCGTGCGCACATGCGAGATGTTGCACGACGGTGGAGGAGGTCCCGACATGCACGCACCCACCAATCCGCTCGACGTTGAACGAACGCTCACCACCGCGAGCGGTGATCAGCGCTACTACTCCCTCACCGCGCTGGCAGCCGTAGGGGTCGGTCATGTCGACCGGCTTCCCGTGTCCATCAAGGTTCTCCTCGAGGCGACCCTCCGCCATTGCGGCGACGGCGTGGTGCAACAGGAGGACGTGGAGCGCCTGGCCGCCTGGGACCCGGGCGATCCAGATCCCGCCGAGGTCCCCTTCACTCCCGGGCGGGTCGTCCTCCAGGACTTTACCGGGGTTCCCGCAGTGGTCGACCTGGCCGCCCTGCGTGATGCCTGCCGCGCCATGGGAGGCGATCCCCAAACCATCAACCCGCTGGTGCCCTGCGACCTGGTCATCGACCACTCGGTGCAGGTGGACTACTTCGCCCGTCCCGACGCCCTGCGTCTCAACGCCCGAGCCGAGTTCGAGCGCAACGGTGAGCGCTACCAGTTCCTCAAGTGGGGGCAGCACGCATTCCACAACTTTGCGGTGGTGCCGCCGGCCACAGGTATCGTCCACCAGGTCAATCTCGAGTACCTCGCCCGCGTGGTCATGTCCCGCGACGGGGTTGCCTACCCCGACTCGCTGGTGGGCACGGACTCCCACACCACCATGATCAACGGTCTCGGCGTGGTGGGTTGGGGCGTCGGCGGCATCGAGGCCGAGGCGGTGATGCTGGGTCAGCCCATCTACATGCTCACCCCCAAGGTCGTGGGCTTCCGGCTCAAGGGGCGGCTACCCGAGGGCGCCACCGCCACGGATCTCGTGCTCACCGTCACCCAGCAGCTGCGCAAGCTCGGTGTGGTGGGCCAGTTCGTGGAGTTCTGCGGCGACGGGCTGGATGCCCTCAGCCTGCCTGACCGCGCCACCATCGCCAACATGGCGCCGGAGTACGGCGCCACCATGGGCTTCTTCCCGGTGGACGGTGTGACCCTGGACTACCTGCGCCTCACCGGCCGCGCCGAGGACACCATCGACCTGGTGGAGCGTTACTGCAAGGAGCAGGGGTTGTGGCGCGAGCGCGAGCCGGAGCCGTACTTCAGCCGCACCGTGGAGCTCGATCTCGGCACGGTCGTACCGTCGCTCGCGGGACCCAAACGGCCGCAGGACCGCATCGCGCTCACCGCCATGCAGGAGCAGTGGCGCCGCGACCTGGCGACGACGTTCGGAAAGGGCGAGCCCGCCGGCCGGCCGACCGGCGCAGCGACCGCGTCGGAACCGTCGCCGGCGGCTGCACCCACCGTGGTGGCCGAGTCCGTCGAGTTCCCGGTGGAGCTCGACGGCAGGCGCTTCGGCCTGCGCAACGGCGCGGTGGTGATCGCCGCCATCACCAGCTGTACCAACACGTCCAACCCCTCGGTGATGCTGGCGGCGGGGCTGCTGGCCAAGGCGGCGGTCGAGCGCGGTCTCACCGTGCCGCCGTGGGTGAAGACCAGCCTCGCACCGGGCAGCCGGGTGGTGACCGACTACCTCGAGAAGGCTGGTGTCACCGACGCTCTCAACACGCTGGGCTTCAACCTGGTGGGGTACGGGTGCACCACCTGTATCGGTAACTCGGGGCCGCTGCCGGAACCCATCAGCCGGGCGGTGCGCGAGCACGACCTGGTGGCGGCCGGTGTTCTCTCGGGCAACCGCAACTTCGAGGGTCGCATCAACCCGGACACCCGGGCCAACTACCTGGCGAGCCCGCCCCTCGTGGTGGCCTACGCCCTCGCCGGCACGGTGGACATCGATCTCACCAGCGACCCCATCGGAGCGGGGAACGACGGCGAGCCGATCTACCTGCGCGACATCTGGCCCTCGGGTGAGGCGATTCGTGCCGCGGTGCGCGCTGCGGTGAGCCCCGAGCAGTTCCACCAGAGGTACGCAGACGTCTTTGCTGGCTCCGAGGAGTGGCAGAAGGTCGAGGTCGGCGGCGGTGAGCTCTACGAGTGGGTCGACGAGTCCACGTACATCCGGTTGCCACCGTTCTTTGTGGACCTCTCGCCGGCGGTGCCCGAGATCACGCCGATCTGCGGGGCGCGGGTCCTGGCCCTGCTGGGCGACTCCGTGACCACCGACCACATCAGCCCCGCGGGCGCGATTCCCAAGGACTCACCGGCAGCACGCTACCTCGAGGAGCACGGCGTCGAGCGGCGTGACTTCAACAGCTTCGGTTCGCGACGCGGCAACCACGAGGTGATGATGCGCGGGACCTTCGGCAACATCAGGCTGAAGAATGCCCTGGTGCCGGGGGTCGAGGGCGGAGTGACCGTGCACCTGCCGTCGGGGGAGCGCACGTCCATCTACGACGCGGCCATGCGCTACGCCGACGAGGGAACACCACTGGTGGTGCTCGCCGGCAGGGAGTACGGCACCGGGTCGTCACGGGACTGGGCGGCCAAGGGCACGGTCCTGCTCGGCGTGAAGGCGGTCATCGCCGAGAGCTTCGAGCGGATCCACCGCTCCAACCTGGTGGGCATGGGTGTGCTGCCGCTGGAGTTCGTGGACGAGGGCGGATGGGAGACCCTCGGGCTCGATGGCGGCGAGACCTTCGACATCCCGGTGGCGTCGAACCTCGAGCCCGGGCAGCAGTTCGAGGTCACCGCCACCGCCGAAGGTGGTCAGGTCACGCGCTTCGAGGTGCGGGCCAGGGTCGACACGCCGGTGGAGGTGGAGTACTACCGCAACGGTGGCATCCTCCACACCGTGCTGCGGCGTCTCGTCAAGGCGTAGTCGGCCGGTTTTCTCGAGGACCCCGGCTCATACGGAAAGGAACCCCAATCAATTCAACGACACAGCGGGAGAATCGCCGGGGTCGTGAGGTGACCCATGCGCGACGATGAGCGGATGGTGCCGTCGGGAGTGATGGAAGGTCGGCCTCACCGGGAAGAAGTCGTGGGTGACACCCTCAAGAAGCCGCCCATCCCGGTACCTGATGACAACGCGGTTGGAGTGCGCCGGAACCACCATGCTACCTCCCGCAGACTCATGGTTGCCTCCCGGTACTCTGCTCCAAGATGCGATGCTGTGTCAGAAGCCGTCCGACCACGGGCTGAATCCCCTGACGTTGCGCTCGACGGCCGGCACGGCTATGAATGGGGGAGTGATTTCAAGGGCGATGGCGCGGTCGGTGTCGCCGAGGAGGCTGCTACATGACGCGGCGCGAGGAGACTCAGGTCTTGGTGGTGGGAGCGGGCCCGGTGGGGCTCTTGACGGCCCTTTGCCTACGCGAGCGGGGGGTCGAGGTGACAGTCGTCGACGAGGAGCCTCGGGGCTCGGCCCACAGCTACGCGTTGGCACTGCACAGCTCGAGCTTGAAGCTCCTCGACGACCTCGGCGTCGCGAGACGGATTCAGGAAGGTGCGCACCAGGTCACGGCCCTCGAGGTGTTCGAGGATGGTCAGCCGCGCGCCGAGCTCGAGCTGGGCGCTCCGCTGTTGGTCGTGCCCCAGAGCCGGCTGGAGGGGGCGCTACGGGATGCCTTGCAGGCGCGCGGCGTCGCTGTCGGCTGGAACCGCCGGCTGGCGCAGATCGAGCCGGGAGAAGACGGCGTCGCGAGCCGAGTGGACAGCCTCGAGCACGTCTCGGGGGGCTACGCCGTGGCCAGCAGCCATGCGGTGGTGACTCACAGCACCGAGGTGGCGTCAGCCTTTGTTGTGGCGGCCGACGGGCACCACTCAACGGTCAGGCGGCAGCTGGAGATCACCTTCCGTGAGGCGGGCGAGGCGGCCCTCTTCGCCGTGTTCGAGCTCTATGCCGACTTCGACTCTCCCGAGCGTGCGCGGATCGTGCTTCACGAAGACACCGTCAACGGGCTGTGGCCGCTGGGCGAACGACGCTGGCGGTTTGCGTTCCAGCTCGGGCAGGCCGACCTCGTGCCCGCCCGGGGAGGGCGCCGATCGGTGGTTCAGATCGGGCAGCGTGCCTATCCCCAGGTCGCCAAGCGGCGGCTGGTGGAGCTCATCGCGGAGCGGGCGCCCTGGTTCGACGCTACCATCGGCGAGGTGCCGTGGTCGGTGGCCGTGCGGTTCGAACGGCGAGTCGCCGAGCGATTTGGCGAGGGCCGGGTGTGGCTCGCCGGGGATGCCGCGCACGTCACGGTGCCGGTGGGTGTGCAGAGCATGAACCTCGGCCTGAGTGAGGGAGCGGAGCTTGCCGACGCGATGGCCGAGGCGGTGCGGCAGGGCGGACCCACCGCCCGGCTCGCCGACCAGGCTCGGGCCCAGTCGTCCGAGTGGCGGCGGCTCTTCGGTCTCGAGGGGGGTTTCGTGGCGGGTCAGTCGGCGTCCCCGTGGGCCGCCCGACGGCCGGTGGAGCTGGCGCAGTGCCTGCCGGCGTCGCGTGTGGCTCTCACCGAGTTAGCCGCCCGCCTCGGTCTCGAGCTCCAGCGCTGAGCCTCCTGGGGACCCTGGACGTGATCGGGAGCGGCGTCGGGCGTGTACAGCTCGAGCGGCGCCCACCGCCTCCAGTCAGGAGCTGAACGGGGAAGGAACCGTCGGGGTGATTCAGCTACCCGACGACCCCGCCGGCCCGCGTCCCCGAGGGCCCTTCGCGATGAGCATGGCCATCTCCAGCGACTGCTCGTAGTTGAGCCGGGGATCGACCTGCGACCGGTAGGCGCGGGTGAGGTCCACCTCGGAGAGACCGCGCGCCCCGCCGACGCACTCGGTGATGTTGTCGCCCGACAGCTCGAAGTGGACACCGCCGAGGTAGCTGCCAAGCTGGGCATGGATGGCGAAGGACTGCTCGAGCTCCGACAGGATGTTGTCGAAACGGCGGGTCTTGAGCCCATTGCTCACGGTCTCGGTGTTGCCATGCATGGGATCGCAGCACCACAGCACGAGCCGGCCGGTTCCCTGCACCGCCCGCACCAGCGGCGGCAGCAGCTCGGCAACGGCGTCGTGGCCCATGCGGTGGATGAGGGTGATGCGACCGGGCTCGCGTTGGGGGTCGAGGATGTCGAGCAGGCGTGTCAGCTCCTCAGCGCCCATGGACGCTCCGACCTTGACGCCGAGGGGGTTGCAGATCCCCCTGAGGTACTCCACGTGTGCACCCACCGGGTCGGTGGTGCGCATCCCCAGCCACGGCATGTGGGTGGACAGGTTGTAGAACCCCTCGCGATGCGGTACCCGGCGGGTCTGGGCCTGCTCGTAGGGGAGGTGGAGGGCCTCGTGGCTGGTGAAGAAGTCGACGCGGCTGATCTCGCCCACGGAGCCTCCCGCCAGCGTCTCCATGAAGCGCAGCGACTCACCGATGGACTCGACGATCGTCTGGTACTCGGCGGCCCGCGGCGAGTGGTGGACGAAGTCGAGGTCCCAGTACTCCGGGTGGTGGAGGTCGGCGAAGCCGCCCTCCACCAGGGCGCGGACGAAGTTCAGGGTGAGGGCCGAGCGCTCGTAGCCGCGCAGCATGAGCTCGGGGTCCGGCGCACGCTCGACGGCGGTAAAGCCCTGACGGTTGATGAGCTCGCCGCGGAAGCTGGGGAGCGTCAGTCCATCTCGGGTCTCGGTGTCGGCCGAGCGCGGTTTGGCGTACTGGCCGGCGAATCGGCCCACGCGGATGATCCGGCGCTTGAGCCCGTAGGTGAGTACAAGGCTCATCTGGAGCAGGATTTTTAGCTTGGAGGTGATGAGCTGGGGCGTGCAGTCGGCTAGGCTTTCGGCACAGGCACCGCCCTGGAGCAGGAACCGGTGTCCCTGCGCGGCCTCGGCCAGCTGTGTCTTCAGGCTCTCGACCTCCCAGGAGGTGACCAGGGGCGGCAGCACCTCGAGCTGGTGCAGGACGTCGGCGAGGTGCTCGGGGTTGGCGTATGCAGGCAGCTGCGTCGCTGGCTTGCGTCGCCAGGAGTCTGGCGTCCACGGCGAAGCGGCAGGAATCGGCTCGGACATCCGCACATCTTACACAAGGAATCACTGGCATGCAGCGAGATGGCGCCAGCCCGCCCCGACGGGTCGGGTCAGGCGGAGGCTCGCGAATGAGGGACTGGTGGTTTCTCGCGCCACCAGAACTCCTGTATCGTGGAGAGGACCCGCGAGGAGGCGCGATGACCGGTGAGACCGAGCGCCTGAACATCTTCCTCCGCGAGTACGAGCGCTACGTCCGCGAGGTGCTGCAGCCCACTCACCACGAGGTTCGTACCCTGCTGGAGGGCTGGCGGCACCCGGACCACTGGAGTAAGTACCAGCGTACCAACCGGATCCCGATCCCAAGCCCGGTTCAGCGGGTGACCTCGCGGATCAAGCGCCCCGAGCAGGTCGTGGACAAGATCCTGCGTAAGCCCGAGGGCTTCCCCGACGGCCTCCAGCCGTGCAGCTTCCGGCGGATGCGCGACGCCATCGGAGTGCGGATTCTCGTCTACTTCCTATCCCACCTGCCACTCATCGACCGCGAGCTGCGCAGCAACGAGGTCGTCGAGATCTCGAAGGAGGAACCTCCCACCGCGTACATGAGCGCCGACCAGAGCGCGGTGCTCAGTCTCGACCACCTCGATCAGCTGGAGAAGGAGAGCGGGTACTCGTCGGTGCACTACACCGTGCGGCTCCGGAGCTCCGAGGTCAACGAGGCCGACCGGCCGTGGTTCGAGCTCCAGGTGCGCACCCTGGCGCAGGAGCTGTGGAGCGCGATGGAGCACCACCTGGGCTACAAGCCCGGGAAGCGCACCAACATGGCGATCAAGAAGCAGTTCCGGGTGCTGAGCAAGCACATCGAGGCCATCGACGACCACTTCAACTTTCTCTACGAAGAGCTCAACCGGTTCCAGGGCGAAGCGGCCTTCGATGGTGACGATCCCCTCAACGCCGAGAACCTGCCGTCAGTTCTCGCCGAGATTGGCATCTCCTGCGCCCAACGGGACATCAACAACATCCTCAAGTTCCTCTACAGCCGGGGGGTGGACTCGGTGCGGGAGCTGCGCAACCTCGCCCGCCCCAGGCGTCTGGACATCATCCGCAACACGTTCGTGGCGTCGGTGGGGCGGCAGCCGGTGAGCCTCGAGGTCATCGCCACGCTCGCGGCGCTGCGCGGGGCGGCGTCGCAGAAAGAGGAGGTGCAGCGGATCCGCGCCCAAATCGCCTACCGGGGAGCATGGGACGCCATTCGCCAGGAGTCCGGGGAGGTCGGGCCTGAGGGGCAATGACAGGCGCGCTACGGGCGTCGGCGGCCGGCGATGAGCGTCACGATGAAGAGCACCACGAAGAGGAGGAAGAGGATCTTTGCGATGCCGGCGGCAGCGCCGGCAATGCCGCCGAACCCGAGCACGGCCGCAACGAGCGCGACGAACAGGAATAGAAGAGCCCACGACAGCATCCGAGCCTCCGAAGATCACCTCGCACGTACCAGCTGACTCAACTCTGCCGGGCCGAATCGTCATTCCTCACCGAGACGCTCGTCGTCCTGGCTTCTGTGTATGTTCGCGATCGAGGCTGGGGTGATCCGAGCGGGGCCTCCGGAATCGACGACGGGGGGTTACCGTTGGCAGCGGCAGGACCAACGCAGGGTGACGCGACGAGTGGAGGGGGAATCGATGGACGATTCAGGCGGGCGCCGCAAGACCAAGATCGTATGCACGCTGGGGCCGGCGACCGCCGACGCGGAGGGCATCGCGCGGCTCGTGCGCACCGGGGCGGATGTGATGCGTCTCAACTTCTCGTACGGCGACCGCGAGGGGCACCGCGCGACGATTCGTACCATCCGCCGGGTGGCCGCCGAGGCGGGCCGCCACGTGGGCATCCTTCAGGACCTCTGCGGCCCTAAGATCCGCCTCGGGGAGCTCGCCGGCGGCCAGCGTGAGCTCGTCAACGGCTCGCGGGTGCGGCTGGCCTCCGAGGCACGGGCGGAGGGCGACACGCTGCCTGTCTCATACCCCTATCTCGCCGAGGATGTCGAGGCCGGCGACCGCATCCTCATGGCCGACGGTCTGGTGGAGCTCAAGGTCGTGGAGACGGGCCCCAACGCCGTGGAGTGCGAGGTCGTCGTGGGCGGGACCGTGGCGTCGCACAAGGGCGTCAACCTCCCGGTGAGCGACCTGCGGACACCGGCGTTCACCGACAAGGACCGCGCCGACCTCGTCGTGGGCCTCGAGGAGGGGGTGGATCTGGTCGCCCTCTCCTTCGTGCGCCACGAGCGCGACCTGGATCCGGTGCTGGAGATGCTGGCGGCGGCGCGACCGCGGCCGCTCCTCATTGCCAAGGTCGAGAAGCCGCAGGCGCTCGAGCGCCTGGACCAGATCCTCGCCCGGGTGGACGGGATCATGGTGGCGCGCGGCGACCTCGGCGTGGAGATGCCGGTGGAGGAGGTCCCACTCATCCAGAAGAGGCTCATCCGGGCGGCTCGCCGCGCGGCCCGGCCGGTGATCACCGCCACCCAGATGCTGCGTTCCATGGTCGACAGTCCTCGCCCCCTCCGTGCGGAGGCCAGCGACGTCGCCAATGCGGTGCTCGACGGCACCGACGCGGTGATGCTCTCCGAGGAGACCGCGGTGGGCCGCTACCCCGACGAGGCAGTGGCTACCCTCGACCGCATAACCCGCGCCGCCGAGCCGGCGCTCGTGGAGTCGGCGTACGCCGACGAGCCGCGCTCGGACTTGCTCCCGGTGACTGCTGCGGCGCTCAGCCGTGCTGCCGCTCGACTGGCCCACGACGTGGCGGCTGCCGTCATCGTGGCGAGCACGTCGTCGGGAGGTACCGCGCGGCTGGTGGCCCGCTTCCGCCCGCCGCAGCCGGTGCTCGGGCTCACCACCTCGGCCGCGGTGGCACGTCAGCTCACCCTCTCATGGGGGGTCGTGCCGGTAGTGGTGGATCGTCTCGAAAACACTGACACCATGTTCGAGTCGGCGCGCCGCCATGCCGTCGAGCTGGGCATGGCAGGCCCCGGCGACCGGGTGGTGGTCACCGCGGGCCTGCCCCTCAATGTGCCCGGCACCACCAACCTGCTCAAGGTGATGGAGCTCGAGGGCGGTCCCCCTCAGAACCTGTAGCCGAAGACCCAAGGGTTGATATCGACGCTGACCTTGTCGAGGGTGTCGCCGCCCACCTTGAACGTGGCGTCGGTGGAGCTCACCGAGATCACGCGCAGCCGGCCGATCCACTTGCCGGTCTGGGCGTCCGCCTGGAGTGGCAGGAGCGCGACGACGAGCAGAGCAACCACGACGAAGGGGAGCTTGCGCATTCTGGGGCCTCCCTATCCCACCGACCGCACCGACCCGGGAAGGCAGCGGAATGCCGCAACCCCGAGGCGGCTCAGGCTGGTTTTCCAACGTCGATGCTGGGGGTGAACCTACCGTGCGAGAGGCAGGTTCGTGGATGGCTGTGCCAGTGGTGTTCACCGGTTCTGAGAGACTCCTGAGCGTGCCGCTGAGGGCACGACGTGGCGACGATCCTGATATAACCGGCCGCATGACGAGTCTGCCTCCCACCGATCCGGCGCCACGGCTGCTCAAGACGCGAGTGGGTCCGCTGTCCATGACCGAGGAGGGCCCGGAGAGGGCGCCTGCCGCGCTCTGCGTGCACGGATTGCCCGGCGGCCAGCGCGACTTCCGCCACCTGGCGCCGCTGCTGGCTGCGGATCTTCGGGTGATCCGCCTGGAGATGCCCGGCTTCGGCGGGTCACCGGCGGGCAGCGACACCCTCGGAGGCTGGGCCGACGCGGTGCGGGCGGCGGCCGACGCCCTCGACCTGCCACGTGTCGTCCTCGTCTCCCACTCCTTCGGCAGCGGCGCCCACCTACTGGCGGCGCCAGGGCTTGGAGAGCGGTTGGCGGGCCTGGCGCTCATCGCGCCCATGGGGCTGCGCCGCCACCGCGCCTTTCTCCTGCCGCGAACGGTCTGCCGCGTCCAGGCCCGTCTCATGGCGCTGCCGGGCCTGCGCCCGCTGCTTTTCTGGGCAGGGCGTCAGGTGTACCGGAAGATCGGGCTGCTGCCTCCTGACGACTGGCGCGAGGTGAGACGGCACTTGCGGATCCTGGCATCGGTGGACTTCGAAGCTCTTACCCGGGCCGCCCGGCAGGTGCGGGCTCCGGTGCTGCTGGTCCACGCCCGTGACGACCGCATGGTGGAGGAGGCGATCCCGCAGGAGCTGGTCGGGGTGCTGCCGGAAGGTGAGCTGCTGGAGCTCGACGGCGGCGGTCATCACCTGCAGAAGACGCGGGCGGCGGAGGTCGCCACGGCGGTGCGGCTGCGGTTCGGCGCCGGGGGAAGAGCTCGCTGAGGTGGGGGAAAAGTGATCGGCCCGCCGCCACCGGTCCATTCCGGTCGCGACGGGCCATTCCAATCACCCTGGCGTGAATATCGGTCGCGATCCCGTCGCCGTCAACAGGGACGCGCTAGGGATCGAGAATCATCTTGGGGGCCGAGTTGCCCTGCGCGAAGCGGCGGCGATGCGGGACATACGCCTGAAACTCCAGCTCGGTGCCGCTCCGCAGGTTGGAGGTGGCGCTGGCGGGGAGCGCCGCTTTGCCGTGAGGCTCAAGCGTTATCCCGTCGGGCTGGAAGTCCGGGAACCACAGCTCGACGACGAAGTCGGTGGTGTTCACGATGGTCACGTTGGTGACGGTCTTCCGGTCCCAGTGGAACCGTCCCGGGTGCACGAGGAACCGGTCAGCCTCGGGGTGGTGCTCCCCGAGGCAACAGGCGTAGATGAAGATCTCCTCCGGTGGTTTGCGGAACCTCGTCTCGGTCATCGGATCCTCCCTTCGGCTCACCCGGAGCCCGACTCGGCTCGGGTCGGTTGCAGGCGCGGGTCGGCGCGCAGCCCGGCGAAGGTCGGGTTGGCGTCGAGGTCCTCGCGCGAGTAGCCCTCGCGCAGCGCAGCGGCGAGCAGCTCGACGGCGGTCTCACGCTCGCCCAGCTGCTCGTAGACGCCGGCGACGGTGACGGTCACGGCGGCGTCGGACGGGGCCAGCTTCCGCGCTCGGGCGGCGAGGGCCCGGGCCGCCCCGGCCTCCCCCAGCATGGCGTGGCAGTCGGCCAGCTCGGCCAGTAGCTCGCCGTTGTCGGGGTCGAGCTCGCGCTCCGCCTCCCCCAGTTCGAGGGCGCGGCGGTAGGCGGCGGCCGCCTTCGAGCGCTCTCCCGGGGCCCAGTAGTAGGCGGCCCCGAGGTTGCGCCACAGCCGGTAGTCGCGCTCGCCCAGTGGGAGTGCCTGCTCAAAGGTGCGAGCGGCGGCGCTGTAGGCCTTTCGCGAGAACTGCAGGACCGCCAAGTTGGACATGGCCTGCCAGCTGGGATGGAGCTCGATCGATCGTTCGAACGCGGCTGCGGCCTTGTCTTTGTCGCCCGCGAAGTAGAGGGCTGCGCCCAGGTGCGACCACAGCCGGGCATTCTTTGGGGCCAGCATGAGGGCGTGACGGAGCTCGCTTTCGGCCTCCTCGTAGCGGTTCTTGCCCACCAAGAACACGGCGAGCTGGCTGCGGAAGCGCCAGTCGGAGGGGGCGAGCGCGATCGCACGGCGGTAGGCCTCCTCGGCCTCCACGGAGTGCCCGAGACGATCGAGCGCCGAGCCGAGACCGCGCCGGGCGTCGGCGTTGTGCGGGTCCAGCGCGACAGCGCGCCGGAAGGCCGTCAGTGCTTCGTTCTCCCGGCCGGTGCCGGTGTCGATGAGCCCGAGGGTCACCCAGGCCGGAGCGTGGTTGTCGTCGATGACGAGGGCCCGCTGGCACTCCCGTTCCGCCATCGCGACCAGGTCGCGGCGCTTGGTCAGCTGGTAGAGCCGCCAGTACGCCTCGCCCAGGCCCGCATGGGCGAGCCCGAAGTCCGGGTCGCGATCCAGAGCGAGGGTGAAGAGCTCGGTGGAGCGCTCCAGGCTCTGCTGCTGGTCGTGGCGCTGCAGTGCGTTCCTCGCCTGGAGGTAGGGAGTGTACGCGAGGCCTTCGGTGTACAGCCGCGCGGCCTCCGCTACCGCGGTGCCTCCGGCATCGAAGGCGGCCCGGGCGGCCCCCGTGAGCTCGATGTCGAGCATGCCGACGACCTCGTCCACAACCCGCTCGGGCAGCACGTCCGGGGGAGGGGCCGGCCGGTCGGTGATCGCCCGCAGCTGGCGGCGATGGGCGGTGTCGACGAGGCTCAGGGTCAAGACCTGGACCCCGTCGAGATGCCGCAGGCTGCCACTCACCACCAGGGTCGCGCCGAGGGCATGGCGGGCGCCCTCGGCGCTGGTGACGCCCTCCGCGAGGACCTCGCTCATGGGGGTCACCCAGAGACGGCTCCGCAGGCGCTCGAGCTGACCGAGGCGGGCCACGAGGTACTCGGTGAGGCCGTCGCTGAGCCGTTTCTCCTCGCCGCCGCCGTCGGTGGTGAACGGCAGCACGACGACCCGGGCCTCGGTCGGGGTCGATGCGAGGCCAAGCGCTGCCAGCGCCCTGTATCGCACCGGCGCCGGAGTCAGCACGACGATGCCGGCGACGGCCAGGGTGGCGGCGAGAGGTAGGAGCCAGCGCACGATGCCGGCGCGTCGGCCGCGTCCGGGGCGCGCGGAAGACGTTGCGCCGGACCCGGCGGCCGCCGCCTCCAGCGCCAGTGCCACGTCGTGGGCGGACTGGTAACGATCCTCCGGATGCTTCTCCAGGCAGCGTACAACGACGCGTTCGAGGGCGGGAGTGATGCGCGGGTCGCTGGACGAGAGCGGAGGGGGGTCGTCCTCGAGGATCGACATGAGCGTCGCCAGCGAGGTGTCGGCATGGAACGCGCGCCGACGCGAGAGCATCTCGTAGAGCACGCAGCCGAAGGCGAAGATGTCGGCGCGGTGGTCGGCAGGGTCGCCGGCCACCTGCTCCGGCGCCATGTAGCCGACCGTGCCGAGCATCGCGCCGGGGGAGGTGACTCCGGAGGAGGTGACCCGGCTGGTGACCGAGTCGCCCGCGTCGGACTGTGCCAGCTTGGCGAGCCCGAAGTCGAGGATCTTGACGACGCCGTCGCCGGTGACGAAGAGGTTCGCCGGCTTCAGGTCCCGGTGGATCACGCCGCGGTCGTGGGCGGCGGCGAGGCCGCGGGCCACCTGGATGCCGTACTCCACGGCCTTGGCCGGGGTGAGGCCGTCGGCGATGCGCTCGGCGAGGGAACGGCCCTCGAGCAGCTCGGTGACGATGAACGGACCCGCGTCGGTCGTGCCGATGTCGTGCACCGCGAGGATGTTGGGATGGTCGATTGCGGCTGTTGCCTTAGCCTCCTGAGCGAAGCGGTGCAGCCGTTCGGGGTCGCGTGCAACCCCGGAAGGGAGAAGCTTGAGCGCGACCCTGCGGTCGAGCCGCGTGTCGATCGCCTGCCACACCTCGCCCATGCCCCCGGCGCCGATGCGCTCGAGGACCTCGTAGGGTCCGAAGCGGTCTCCCCTCTGTACGTCCACTCCGGTCTCCGTTCCGGGCGCGCAGGCCCCGGATCCCCCCTCCTCACCCCGTGCGGCGCACGAGCAGCAAGGTGCGGTCGTCGAGAAACGGCCGCCCGCCCGCGAAGCTCTCGATGTGCTGCTCGATGCGCATGGCAAGGGCGGCGAGCGGCTCCCGGCACGCCGCGACGCACGCCGTGGCGAGCCGTTCGGTGCCGTACTCCTCTTCCTCCTCGTTCTCGGCCTCGCTGATGCCGTCGGTGTAGATCACCAGCAGATCCCCGGGAGCGAGTACGGTGCTTGCGAGCGCGTAGGAAGCACCGGGGAAAATACCCAGGGGCATACCGGTGGAGGCCAGCCATTCACAGCTCGAGTCGCAGCGCACCACCAGCGCCGGGGCATGCCCGGCGTTGCAGTAGCGCAGCTCGCCGCCCGCGTTGTCGAGGACGGCCACGAAAGCAGTGGCGAACTTCTCAGGGCGGGTGCGCTCCCATAGCAGCTCGGAGACGGTGTCGCAGATTCGATCGGGGGGTGCGCCCGTCGCCACCGGGACCACCGTCAGGGCCTCCAACGAGGCAGTCAGGAGGGCGGCGGCGATCCCCTTCCCCGAGACATCGGCTACGAGGAGCACAACCTCGGCGCCTTCGGCGCGGGTCACGGCCTTGTAGAAGTCGCCCGATACCACCCGGGACGGGACATTGCGCCCCACCATCTCGAGGCGCTGGAGGGACGGTAGTGCGGCGGGAAGCAGGGCCACCTGGATCTGTCTTGCCAGCGTAACCTCGCGTTCCAATCGGGCCCGCTCGATGGCGGCGGCGGCGAGGCGGAGGTTGCGGATGCGAAGGGCCGCCACCGAGGCCAGCGAGGCCAGTAGCTCCATGTCGTCCTCGGTGAACTGGCGCTCCCGAGCCATGGACTCCACGGCGATCATCCCCAGGGAGCCTTCCGGGCTCAGCAGGGGAGCGGCCACCAGGCTGCGGACTCCGGCCGCGAGGAGGCTGGCGGCGTCCTTGAAGCGCACATCGGTGCTGGCGTCGAGTACCAGAGCTGCCATCCCCTTGCCGGCGACCTCGTCGAGAAGGTGCTTCGAGACCAACGCCGGCACCTCCGAGCCACGGGTCGAGCGGCCGGCGACGCGGTCGTAGCCCGTGTCGCCCTCACGGGAGAGAAAGATGGCAGCCTCCTCGGGCTCGAGGTGGTCGAAGACGCGGTCGAGGATGAGCCCGAGGAGCTCGTCCAGTCGCACGGAGCGTCCCAGGGCCCGATGGATTTCGTTGAGGATCTGCAAGCGCGCCAGGGCCCGCCGCAGGTCGTGCTCGGGAGTCGCTGGTCCAGCGAGGTCGGAGCCCTGCTCCACCAGCTGCTCGGCCGGGGTGTAGACGGCGTGCTGCGAGCTCGAATCTGGCTCGGCGTTGGCTTCGTCCAGCTCCTGGACCGTGAGGGAGCTTCCACCCATGACAACCAGGTCGCCGTGGGCGAGGGGTAGGGGATCGCGGACGGGCGTGCCGTTGAGCAAAGTGCCGTTGCGTGAGCCCAGGTCCTCCACGAACCAGGCTTTCCCCTCCCGGTAGAGGCGCGCATGGCTCCTCGACATGGCGGCGTCGGGAACGTGCAGGTCAGCAACACGGGAACGGCCCACCAGCAGCGATTCACGGTCGAAGCTGAGTTGCTGCTCCGGTCCGCCCGCCGGGCGCACCACAAGCTCGATCATTGTCCAGAGCCTCTACAGCCAGCATAGCAGATCCGCGCCGAAGCGGAGACCGGGTCGCTCGCAGGGCTCAGCTGCTGACGATCCGCAGGTAGCGGGAGAAGGCGGGAAGGTCCGGGAAGGCGAGGTCCACTTCGCGGTCGAGGTCAGGCAGGCGGCCGTGGACCAGGGCGACGCGACCGCAGCCGGCGGCGTGGGCGGCCTCCATGTCGAGTGAGGAGTCGCCCACCGCGAGGCAACGGCCGGGGTCGACGCCGAGGCGGCGGGCGGCCTCCTTGAGCGGCTCGCCCGAGGGCTTCCAGTGACCGTCATCGCGGGTCAGCACCACCGGAAACTCGAGCCCGAAGCGCTCGAGCAGGGCGCGGGTGTTGTCGGCGGTGTTGTTGGTGACGAGAGCGCTGACGAGACCGTGGTCGGCGAGCTGGCGGAGGAGGTCGCGGGCGCCCGGCAGGAGACCGGCCCTGGCGGAGGCCGTCCGCTCGATCTCGCGCAGCTCCTCCCAACGGTGGTCGCGCTCGGGCACTGAGAGACCGTTGAGGTGGTCGATGATGGACGGTCCCGACACCGCCAGCCGCTCGCGAATGGCGTGCCAGTCGTACTCGGAGTCGACGAGAGTGCCGTCCATGTCAAAGAGGACCGCGTCGATTCCGGCCATTGCCGAGACCTTGAGCAGCTCGTCACGCTCGAAGCGGGGCACGGTGGGCTCGTCACCCGTGCGGGATGCGCGGGCGCGTCCGATCCAGGAAAATGGGATGCCCGCGTCGGCGTACGATCGCTCCAGCGTGGTGGCACCGTCCTCGGCACAGCCGACGAGGAGGGCGCCGGAGCCGATCAGACCGAGTGGGTCGAGGGAGAGGGCCTCGCCGAGGCGGCGGGTCTCCGGGAGCAGCGGGATGTCGCCGCGGGCAACCTCGATGTGCAGCCCCGAGGCGGTTCCGAGCTCGTACAACGCCTCGCCGACGCCGCCCTCGGTGACGTCGTGCAAGGCCGTGACATTGGCGTTGGCGGCGGCGAGGCGGGCCGCCTCTACCACCGAGATCCAGCCGTCGGGCACCACCTCGGCGAGGGGTCTGAAGGCGGCGGCCCCGCACTCGGCGCGCAGGCTGTCACCGCGCTCGCTCAGCAGGATGGCGGTGCCCTCGAGCCCGGCCGAGCGGGTGAGCCCCACCCGGTCGCCCGGGCCCAGACCGCCGGTTGTGAGCGGACGGCCGGTGACGGGGCCGAACATGGTGCCCACGACCACGGTGTGTGCGAGCCCCGGCGACACCTCGGTGTGGCCGCCGATGAGGGTGACGCCTAGGGCGGCGCACGTGGTCGAGATCTGCTCGAGGACGCGTCGTACCCCGGGCCCGTCGGCCTCGCCCGGTGCCATGAGCACTGCGGCCAAGAAGAAGCGCGGCTCGGCACCCCGCACCGCCACGTCGTTGGCGTTCACCAAGACCGCCAGCCGGCCGGGGTCGGAGGCAGCGAACGTCACCGGATCCGATGCCACCGCCCAGAGCTCGCCGCCGAGACGGATCAGGGCGGCGTCCTCGCCCTGCCGCGGCCCCAGCTCCACCTCGGGCGGCAGCGTCCCGCTCACGTGGGGGGCGATCAGCGACCACGGGATTTTCCCCTCGGGTATCCGCTGCGACATGGTCCATGATGACGCGGCGCCTGTCGGAGGCGCAAGACGGGCGTGGGCGGAGGGTCGGCCGCCGGCACGGCGGGGTGGGCAGACGCGGTATCCTGAGAGGCGATGGAGCCCGTGGGCTGATGTGCGTCGACGCGAGCGGCGGTGGGGGACTCGTCCTCGACGGTGGGCTCGTACGCCACCCTCGGGGAGTGGCGGGGGGGCGTCGGTGAGCGGGCCACCGGCGCCGGGCCGACGCTACACCCTGCGGGCTGCGGTGACCGATCGCTGCAACCTCCGCTGTGCCTACTGCGCGCCGGCGGAGGGCCCGTCGCCGCGGAGCGAGGGCCCGCTGCTGCCCCTCGAGTGCCTGGCAGACATCGTGGCGTGGCTGGCGCGGCAGGTGCCGCTTCAGAAGATCAGGCTAACCGGCGGCGAGCCCACGCTGCGGCCTGGTCTCGCCGGCTTCGTGCGTCGCCTCGCGGTGGTTTCCCGTGCTCCAGAGATCACCATGACCACCAACGGCGCCCGCCTGGCCCACGTCGTCCGCGAGTTGGCGGCAGCGGGACTCGCGCGCGTCAATGTCTCGCTCGACACGCTCGACTCCGGCGACTACCGCCGGCTCACCCGCGGCGGCGACGTGCGCGCGGTGCTGGCCGGGATTCGCGCTGCACGCGCGGCGGGCCTGGGACCGGTGAAGCTCAACTCGGTGCTACGCCGCTCCAGCTGGAAGCGGGACCTCCCGGCGCTGTTGGACTTCGCACTCGCTCACGGAGTCGAGGTGCGCTTCTTGGAGCTGATGCGTACCGGTACGGAGGGGGCGTGGGCGGAGGCCGAGCTGATCACGGCGGCGGAGGTGATGGGTGGGTTCCCGGGGCTGGAGGTGCTGTCGCCACCGGTGGCGGTGGGCACCGCGCCGGCCCGGGTGGCCCGAGTCCTGTGGCGCGGTCGTCTCCTGGCGGTGGGTTGGATTACACCGGCAAGCGATCCGTTCTGCGACGCCTGCAGCCGTTTGCGACTCGACCCACGCGGACGCCTACGACGCTGCCTGATGGATCCGACGGTGCTCGACCTGCGGCCGGTCCTCGATGGGGAAGCTGCCGCCATGGGCGCGCGGCTGCGTTCCTTCATCGCCGGCAAGCAGGCGCCGGATCTGATGGCCACTCGACTCCCGATGGTGAGCCTCGGGGGATGAGGATGCCGCAAGGAACCGTGGTCAGCGTCTGCACCTCTGCCCGCCGGGGCGTTCCCAAGCGCTCGGTGGCGGGTGCCGAGCTGCGGGCGGGGCACGGCATCGACGGTGACGCCCACGCCGGGCCCGGCCATCGCCAGCTCAGCCTGCTGGATCTCGGCGACATCGATGCCATGCGAGCCAAGGGCTTGCGCCTTCGGGACGGGGCTTTCGGCGAGAACCTGGTGGTCAGCGGCCTGGACACCCGTGAGCTGGGGATCGGTACGCGGCTCCGAGTGGGCTCGGAGGCGGTGCTCGAGATCTCCCAGCTTGGCAAGGTCTGCCACAAGCCGTGCACCATCTACTTCCAGAGCGGAGACTGCATCATGCCCCGCCACGGGCTGTTCGCCAGCGTGGAGCGCGGTGGCCGGATCGCGCCTGGCGAACCGCTGCGGGTGCTGTCCCTCGTCCCGGCGGCGCAGCTCCAGGCGGCGGTGGTGGGTGACGGGCGGGTGGCTGCGGCGGCCGCGGTGCTGCTCGAGGGTGTGGCCGGCGCGCGAGTGGCGTGGCGAGGCCCGCTGCCCGGCGGCGACGTCGAGCTTCCTGTGCAGCTGGCCGAGCTCTGCGGCCGCGGCCTCGACGTGGTGGTGATCTCGGGCGCGAGGGCAGGGGCTGTGGCTGCCGAGCTGCCGCCGGTCCCCGATCTCGCCGCCGCAGCGGCGCGGGGCGGGCTCGACTACGAGGCCGCAGGTGTCTGTGCCGGAGCCGTGGTGGTGGCGCTGCGGGAGCGGGCCGGGGAGGACTCGTTGCCGGCGTTGCTCGGTGAGCTGGTGGCCGCCCGGGCGCGGCTGCGCGCTGCCGGGATCGGCACAGGCGGACAGCGCCTGCCCGGCACGGATGAGGGAGCAGGTGGCACAATCGCCGCGCCGTCCCAAGCCGGCCGGCGCCGACGGGGGGAGCGGGCATGATCGCACCCGAAGGAGAGCGTTGTCGATCGTGGTGGCTGGTGGCGGGCATCGTCCTGGCGGCCCTGGTCGTCGGCCCTGGCGGGTGCCGTTGGGGTGCTCATCCGGAGTCGGTGCGCGATCTGGGTGGTGAGCTCGAGCTCGCCCGGACCGGGTACGTGGAGGCGTTCAACGGCCGCGACGCCCGAGCCCTCACCGCGCTCTTCACCACCGACGCCCAGCTGCTGCCTCCCGGGCACCCGGCGGTGGACGGGCGGGCTGCCATCCTCGAGTTCTGGCAGGAGGCGCTTCGTGACGAGGCCGCCGTCCTCCGCCTCGTGCCGTCGGCCAGCCGTGGGGTCGGCGTCCTGGCGTGGGAGAGCGGGGCGTGGACGGTGGGAGCGGCGGCTGGACCGACCTTCACTGGCAAGTACCTCATGGTCTGGCGACGCATGGGGAACGACTGGCGGATACTGCGCGAAATGTGGAACGAGGATCCCCGGTCTCCGGAGCCCACCCTGTCACCCGAGCCCATGCCTGCCCCGACCGCCACCGGGCCTCAGGAGCCACCGTCGCACGTGGGTTTCTAACCTGCATATCTCACCAGCTCCCTACTGCGAGCGCCGATGTGCCAGCCATCGCCGGCCCTTTCGCGACTCGGCGCCGGGGACGTATGTACCCATACGACTCGGCGCCTCGCCGCCCAATGACTCAGTGCTGACCGACACCTCGGCGCCCTTGTGACGTGACCTGGTGAGAAATGCAGGCTAACCGGCGCTCGTGCCCGTCTGACGACGGCCGTGCGGGATCGCTCGGGACGACCCGGTTCTCGTCCTACTGGGTCGAGGCGTCGTGCCGCTGGAGCTTCGAACGGCCGGGGGTCGGGAGTGAAGGGCTACCTTCGTCTCAGCATGCCGATGACGAATGCGAGAGCGGCGCCTCCGGCGAGCAACGGCACCACGGGCTCTCCGGCGCCGGCCGCGGCAAGCACTGCGGCGGCCACTGCCAGAGCCGCGGCGGCCACCGTCCAGGCGAGGCGGTCCAGCGCACGCTGCAGCCCCTGGACGTCCTTGCGCGCGGTGACGGAGAAGGATGTCTCCAGCGCCAGGGTGCCGCGCTCGGCCTGGGTCAGGACGCGGTCGAAACGGGTGGGAAGATCCAGCAGCACCCGACCCAGGCTGCCCAGTCTCTCCACCAACTCCTGCCAGTGCGGCAGCGCCTCCTCTCCGGCCAGCCGCTTGGCGAACGGCACCGTCTCCGCCCAGGGGTCGAACTCGGCGTCGAGGGTGGTGGAGAGGCCGGCCATGAGACCCACCGCCCGCATCGCGAAGAGCATGTCGCCTTGGACCTGGAACGGCGCCTTGAGCAGGAGGTCCCGGTACTCCCGCAGAAACGGGCGAGCCTCCTTGAGGGCAGCCTCGCGGAGGTCCCCGAGGCGGACTCCCCAGAAACGATCGAGGAGAGCCTCGTGGGCCTCCACGAGCCGATCCACGTCGGCGCCGGGGAGGAGAACTCCGGCGGTAACCAGCCCGTCGACGATGCGGCGGGCGTCGCGGGTGCCCAGGCCGATGGCGTACTCGCGCATTCCCTCCCGCAGCCGTTGGGGGACCTCCGCCATCATGCCGAAGTCCACGAACGCGACGCGAAAAGGGCGGTCGTAGCCGGTATCGACGGCGCCCGGGAGGGGACGTATGAAGATGTTGCCGGGATGCGGGTCAGCGTGGACGTAGTGATTGACGAAGAGCTGCTCGAGGAAGAGCCGGTAGAGGGTCCGGGCCACCGCGCCGCGGTCGATGGCGGCGGCGTCCAGGGCGTCGAGGTCGCTCACGCGGATCGCCGAGACGTCCTCCATGGTGAGGGTGCGGGCCGCGGAGACCTCCCAGTACACCTTTGGCACGACCACGACCGCCTCGTCGGCAAAATCGCGGGCAAACCGCTCGGCGCGGCGGCCTTCGCCCTCGAGGTCGAGCTCCGAGCGGGTCACCTGCACGAACTCCCGGCGTAGCCACTCCACGTCCATCCGTCGGCGCAGCGCCCGCCAGTGCTTGAACCACGAGATGGCCTTGGCGATGGCGGCGAGGTCGGTCTCCACGAGGACGTCGATGCCCGGGCGCAGCACCTTGACGGCCACCTCCTCACCGCTGTGCAGGGTGGCGGGGTGGACCTGGGCGAGGGAGGCTGCCGCCATGGGTTTGGCGCCGAACCGGGCGAACACCTCACTCACCGGCCGGCCGAAGTCCTCGGCGAGCTGGGCGAGTATCGGCTCCAGCGGCGCCGGCGGGACCTTGTCCTGCAGCTCCGCGAGCTCGCGGGTAATGTCGGTCGGCAGGAGATCGACTCGCGTCGACAGGAACTGGCCGAGCTTGATCAGTACTCCTCCGAGCTCAACGGCCAGGATGCGGTAACGACGTGCGACGTCGCGCCAACGTTCGGCGGCGGGGGGGCGGAAGCGGCGCAGCGGTGTTCGCGCCAGGATCACGTCCCACCACAGGGCGTGCAGCACGACGCCCAGGAAGAACCGTCGGACCCGCCGGTAGCGGGCGCGGTCGATGGCCGCGGCTGGTCGCGTACTCCGGCGCTCGACCTCCGCAGGTGGGTCGGGAGCTCCCATGTCGGCACTCTAACCGACTCGCGGCGCCATCGTCAGGTGCGTGCAGGCGTCGGAGGTTGACACAACGGGGTTCGAGGATGACATTGAACAGTGCTGCAACAGTCGCGAGGGGAGTGTCACGACGTGGACCGCCGCGAAAGCATGAGTGTCTCGGAGCTCGCGCACCTCGCCGGGAACCTGAAGGAGCGCTTGGAGGAGAACGCGGATGCGCCGGAGTCCGTCGCCGGTCTTCTGCTTGAGGCACGTGTGGTGACGGGTGTCCTCGCCGAGGAGCTGAGCCGCATGGCTGCGAGCGAGGAATCCGAGCCCGCTGAGGGGCACCAGTCGGAGCGCCTGGCGGGATAAGACGCCGGCCGTCGGCTCAACGACGAGCCGACTGTGTTCTCGTGCGGCGCGGCTTTGTCATCACCCGGCTCATCTCGGCGTCGGGATGGGGCGTTCTCTCCACAGTACGCGTGATGCGCGTTCTTCAGATGGCATAGCTCCAGCGCTGCCGCGGCCGCTTCTTGCGCGCTCCCGCCGCGTAGCCGAGGACGAGTCCGACGAGCAACGCTGCAGCGACGGCGGGGACCGCGACCCCCTGCAGACCGTGCCTGGCGTCTTCCATGAGCCGCTTCCGGCTCAGGCGTTCGCTGAGCGCGTCGAGATCGGCCGTGATGGCGGCACGGGTGGAAGCGATCTCGGCGCGCAGCTCGGCCGGAGTGGAGCTGCTTCGGCGTGGGGTGCTCACGACGCTCTCTCCCTGATCCACTGGCGGGTCTCGGTGATGGAAGCGATGGTCTCGCGGGGTGTGAGAGGTCGCTGTCGCAGCGCGGTGAGGGCACGGTGCGCAACCGCCGCGGCGACTGCGGCGACGGCGAGCCCCACCAGCATGGGAGCCAGCCACACGGCCACCATCTCTGGCGCTCCGAGGACCAGCAGGCCAGCCCACATAGCGCAGGAGGCGGCTGCCAGGAGCAGGAGCGCGGCACCGACGGCGGCGACCGCCGCGAGGCCCAGGAGCGCAGTGTTGCGGGCCAGCCCCGCGGCGATCTCGCGCAGCTCCGTGCGAGCCAGCGTCACCTCCTGGTGCACGAGACTGGCGAGGTCGTGCTGCATCTGCTTCAGCAGGTCCGCGAGCGGAGGTTGGTGTTGCTCGGGTGTGCTCATGACGGCCTCCTCTCGAGCTCAGGGCGGGAATTTCCTGACATACAACGGCGAGACGGCGTTGTCCTCTTCCCTCGGCTCACCTGCCGCTCTCCTCCGGCAGCCACACCGCACAGGCGCGAGTGATTCTTCACCGCTGCACGCGGACCAGGTCGGTGGCCGGGAGCATGGACGCGAGGCGGCCGGTGGCACGCTCTACCTCGGCGGCGTCGGTACCCTCGATGGTCACCCAGAGGCTGTAATCGGCGCGCTCGGTTTGCGGATAGGAGCCCACCCTCACGTTGGGAAACTCGCCGTCCACGGTGGAGAGGAAGCCGGCGATGGCGGTCTCGTCCGAGGTCAGATAGAGGCTGTGCATGATCGTCGGTTGGCCTGTGAGCTCGAGCCGCAATGACTTGAGCTTGAGTGCGAAGAGGCGGGGGATCCCTGGCAGGAGGTAGACGTTGTGCATCACCACGACGGGTAGAAGGCCGTCCTCGCCGTAGAGCAGTCTGGCGCCCTCGGGCATCTCGGCCAGGCGCAGCGCGGCATCGTTGAGGCGCTCCCTCCAGAAGCCGCGGATCATCGCCTCCAGAACCGGGCTGCGAGCGATCCCGACGCCGAAAGCCCGGGCAACGCCCGCGATGGTGCAGTCGTCATGGGTCGGGCCGATGCCTCCGGAGGTGACGACGTAGTCGCATGCGCGGGAGCACCGGGACACCTCGTCGGCGATGGCCTCCGGCTGGTCACCGATTACGGTCAGCCGGCAGAGGGTGACGCCGGCGTTGCGGAACAGACGGACGAGGAGGGGTGTGTTGGTGTCCGTCACCTTCCCGCTGAGGATCTCGTCCCCCACGATGACCGCGGCGCCCGTACTCACTCGTCCAGGATACACGCTGCAACCGGGTTCGCGGCAGAGCCGCTCGAGCAGCGACCGACCCTTCTAGCGGACCGTGGGCGGCCGTGTCCTCGCGGCGAGCGCTGCGTCCACCTCGTGGAGCCAACGTTCCAGGCATCGCGACAAGATGGCTTCGGCGCGTTGCACGTCGAGGCGGTACTTCTCGGGGATCACCGAGAGGTCGGCCAACACGAGGCCGTCCTGGACCCTCACGAACGGACATTCGTCGAGCAGCCTGCGGTCGAGCCGCCCCAGGTAGCAGGCGACGCGGCTCAGGGTCTGCTTGCAGGCCTTGATCTTCACCCCCTGCACCGCGTAGTTGGTGGCGAACAGTCGCAGGCCGTTACCTCTCCCCAACTCGGCGAGCTCGTCGCTGAGCGCACCGCCCTTGGCGAAGACGAAGTATGGGGCCACCACGTTGAGGCTGCCCGGGCAGGGCGTGTCGGCGGTGGCAGCGAGGGTCGCGCGGATCTCGGCGACGAGGTCACCGGTGGCCGCGTCGAACTCCTGCATGTGCGCGACCTCCACCGGCGGGAGGCTGTTGCGGAGGTCCTCGGCCCGGGCGGGCAGCACCAGGTAGCGGCATCCCGTGCACTGCTCGCAGAACGTGGTGCGCATGGCTTCGGGATGGAGCTCTCCGGGCTCTTTGACGTAGAGCAGCTGGAGGCACGGGACGTGACCGCCGGGACGCTCGGCCAGCTGCGCGCCGACGATCTGGGCATGGGCCGCGAAGGACTCCTCGAGGCGGTCAAGCTCGGCCTCGAAGACGAAGGCCACTCGAGCCGCCTGGGCGATATGATCCACCGCCACCACCTGGAGGACCTGACAGTCGTAGGAGAAAGGCTCGTGGACGCCCTCCCACTCCTCGAAGGTGAGGACCTGCAGCTCGTCCTTGAGCGCGGCGGGGAAGCGCTCGACGCCCTGGTCCCCGGTGAGGTTCTCATGGGGAATGAGAACAGTACGACAGCCGGCCTCGAAGGCGGTCTCGAGCTTGACGTCGAGACCACCAACGGCAGTGATCCGCCCGTGAGTGTCGATCTCGCCGGTCATGGCCACGTCGCGGCGCACCTTGCGTCCGCCCAGCAGCGACGCGAGGGCGAGGGCAATGGTCCCGCCCGCCGACGGTCCATCCTTGCGCGACGAGGCGCCCATGAAATGGAGGTGGATGGGGTGGTCGGCGTGGACCTCGCCGAGCCCCAGCTCGTTCCGGCAGTGCAGAATCCCGGTCATCGCCACGCGGCGGCTCTCGTCCATCACCTTCTCGATGTTGCCGGTGGCGTGCACCATGCTGGTGAAGCTGCGACCCTCGGAGTCGTCGAGCTCGACCTCGGTGGCCTGGATGGGGATGATGGAGCCGATCCCACGCTCCACGTCGACGCCCAGAGCGAGCGCTTCGCCGATGCGGTCCTCGGGGTTGACGCGGCGCGGCTGCAGCGGCTCGTCGAGGCTGCGCTTGATGAGGTCGTGGGTGATGACGGTGGGGCCACCGCCCGAGACCAGGACGGAGGTCCGGTGCAGCCGCAGAAAGAGCGTGCGCAGCACGCGCTCCAGCTGCCGGACGCCGGCCTCGCGGGTGTAGGTGGTGACGAGGTGGCGCAGCAGTTCGTCGCGCTCCTCGGCGGCGAACGAGATGACGTCTGCGCCGACGTCGTGGCGCTGCCGTAGCCGCGGGATCAAATAGTCCTTGGCGATCGCGACCTTCTCCTCGACGCTGTAACGGTCGAGGACCACCACCTCGCAGCGGTCGATGACCGGCGGCGGGACCGTGTCGAGGGTATTGGCGGTGAGGATGAAGTGGCAGTTGGAGAGGTCGATGTCCACCGTGCTCTCGGTGTACTTGTCGTGGAACAGGTGGTTCTGCTCGGGATCGAGGATCTCCAGCAGGGTGGCGATGGCGAACTTCTCTGTCTTGTCCGCCTCGTCCATGATGATCATTCCGTTCATCACGTTCATCTTGATCAGGCCCTGGAGGATGCCTCCGGGCTTGGAGCCCTCGTAGGTGAAGCCGTGGCCCCGCAGGTCGGCCTCGTCCCGCATTCCGCCCAGGGAAAGCTTGTGGAAGGGGATGCCGAGGTTGCGTGCCACCGAGATGGCGAGCGAGGTCTTGCCGACGCCGGGCGGGCCGACGAAGAGGAAGGCGCTGCCGGAGTGGTGCCAGTTGAGCGAACGCTCAGCGGTGAACTGGCGGTAGCGCCAGATGAGGTTGGTGAAGAAGTCGGCGAGAACCTGCTTTGGCTTCTCGAGGCCGTAGTGGCCCTCGTCGAGCCCGCTGACGAACTCCTCGGGGCGCACGTCCACGGGCTGGATCCTTCCCCACGGGATGGCGAGCAGAGTCTCGACGAGCTCGGTGTACTTGGCGCCGCTCACGCCTTGCAGACTGCTGCGGTTCTTGTCGATGGTGGTGAGCACCGACCGCGGCACGCGTGGGTCGGAGCGGGCCTCCTCCACCCGGTCCTTGAGGGACAGGCGTGGGGGATCGGCGGGCTGGCGCGGGCTCGGCCGCGGCCCCGGGGCGGCCTCACCGGGGCCTTCCATCACGTTCGTCCTCTGCGCCTGGACCGTGGCTGCGATCCTGGCCGCGAGCAGGTCGAAAAGCTCGCTGGGGCTGCGGCCCTGAACCTCGGTCTCGGGGATCTCCAGCTCCTGCAGCAGGGCCGCGATGCCCCAGTGCTCACGAAAGGCATGGAAGAGCGCGGCGGCTTCGCCGCGGTCAACCTCCAGCTGGGCTGCCAGCACATGCAGGAGCGTGTTCAGCTGGGCGGCGCGCCGCGCCAGGCTCACGTGGGTGCTGCGGCTGCCTCGGTAGCACTCGTCCAGCACGGCTCCCTTGAACTCCCGACCCATGGCGGGGATGGCCGAAGCGAGGAGCCCCTCGGGCAGGCTCGTTGATCTCGCGGCGGTGTCGGCCACCAGGCGGCCGATCTCCTCATCACACGAGGCGCCCCTGCCAGAGAGTTCCAGCAGGCGCAGGTACGGCTCGCCGTTGAGCCCGTTGAGGGGGTCGCGCAGGGCCTCGAGGAGGGTCTTGAAGAAGGTCGGGTCGACATCGCGTCGATCCAGCATGAACTCGAGGTCGCCGAGCACCGCCTCACGCTCCTCGCGCCCGGGGTAGAGCACGTGCTCGACCTCGTGGCGCAACAGAAGTTCGGCGAAAGCCAGTGCCTTACGTGGTTCGGGCAGCGCGTCGCCGAGGCGCTGGTCGGGATCCGAGGGCAGCACGAAGGCGAGGTAATCGAAGAGACGCTCGTGCAGGTGGAGGGTCCACCGGCCGGCCGGGTGCTCGAGCACGCTGAGCATACGGATCCGGTGATCGGGGTCCTCGAGGCGCACCACCTGGAACTGCTCCTGCACGCGCGAAAGACGGACGGCGTCGACCATCTTGCGCTTGCGGAAGTACGGCAGGACGCGGCGTGACACCATCGCGAGCAGCAGCTCGGTCACCCGATGGGCGGTGTCGCCGTCCGGAAGGGGGAGATCGGCCACGGCCCGGTCGTCGAAGTGAATCGGCAGCATCGGTCGCCTCCCGCGGATACCCAGCCTCGGAGCCGCCGGTGCTGGGACGGTCTCTCGCTCCTCAGTGTAGTTGAGCGCGCCGTGAGCGGAGAGTTACGTGTGTATCGATTGTTCAGGATGCCGTTGGGTGGGTTACCATCCCCGCGACGGGAACAGGAGGCAGCGGCCAAATGGGATTTTGCCTATCACGAGGGAGGGGTCGAGCGGTGCTTTTCGGCATGCTCGGCGGGATGGGGGTGCTGGTGGTGGCCGGCGCCCTGGCGGTGGCGCTTGCGCCCTTCGAAGCGTCGGTGGGTTCGTTCAGGCTCGGCCTGCTGCACGAGCAGGCGCGGACGATTGCGGCTACGAAACCCCGTCTGGAGCTGAGGGCCACGGTGCCGGGCGCCACCGAGGAGCAGGTTCACTCCGTCATCCTCTTTATCGGCGACGGAATGGGTATCGGCCAGGTGAGCACCGCTGCCTCCGCCCTGGGCGGAGGGCTCGCCTTTGCCCGGGCTCCGGTGATCGGCCTCCTGCGCACGGCCACGGCGGACGCCTTCGTCACCGACTCCGCGGCGGCTGCCACGGCCTACGCCACCGGCTTCCGTACCCATCTGCGGATGCTCTCCGTCCTGCCCGACGGGCGCCGGCCGAAGACGCTGTTCGCGGCCGCCGAGCAGCAGGGGCTCGCCACCGGCGTCATCACCACCAGTGGCCTACTCGATGCGACGGCCGCTGCGTTCACGGCCCACGCCGAGTCGCGCGATGATCTGGAGGCGGTGGCTCGGGGGATGGTGGAGTCGGGCTCGGAGGTGATGCTGGGAGGTGACTGGGGTCTCTCGGAGCGTGCCGCGCGCGAGGCTGAGGCCGCGAGGGTGATGAAGATCCTCGAGGGCGCAAAGGACCGGGGGTACGCCCTGGTGACGAGCGGCCCGGAGCTGGCGTCGGCACCGCCGGGGCCGGTCCTGGGCTTGTTCCCGGAGCGGCCGGGCCACCCTGGTGGTCACGGGCCACAGCTGGCTGAAACCACGCGCTGGGCGCTGGGGCGGCTGGCGGCCGATGCCGAGGGCTTCATCCTGATGGTGGAGTCGGAGGAGACCGACGAGGCCGGCCATAACCACGACCTCGGCCGGTTGGTGGACGGAGTGCGGGAGCTGGACGCCGCGGTGGAGGTCGGGCTCGAGTTCGCTGCTCAGCGCCCGGGGACCCTGGTTCTCGTCACCGCGGACCACGACACCGGCGGAGTGGGCGTGGTGGGGGGCGGGCCGTCCAGCGGCGAGCTGGACGTTGCCTGGGCTACGACGGGCCACACCGGTCAGTGGGTGCCGGTGTTCGCCTTCGGCGCCGGCGCCGGGCGCTTCGCCGGGGTGCACGACAACTCCGCCCTCTCTCGTATCCTGGGCAAGCTCCTCGACCTCCGCGGATTTCCCGACGAGGGTTGAGCCGTGCCCCGGAGGACGCCGGGGCCCATACTGCACTCAGGGTTCGGACCGGGAGGGAAGCCGATGCTCGACCGCGTCAACACGGTGCTGGAGAGGGCGCCCGCAGCCTGGCTGACGGCGGCCGGCGGTGCGGGTGTTCTGATCGTGGGCTGTCTGCGGTGGGTCAGCGGACCGGACTATGCCTTCTCGGCACTCTTCCTGATTCCGGTGGCCGGTGTGTCCTGGTTCGTGAGCCGCGGCGCTGGTCTTGTCCTCGCCGTGCTGAGCACCGCCGTGTGGCTTGGACTCGACCTCCTCGTGTTGGGGCACTACGGCTGGTGGGCGGTGCCAGCGTTCAACGAGCTTCTTCGCCTGGGTGTCTTCATCCTCGTCGCCATCGTGGTGGCAGAGCTGCGCTGCGCCATGCGGAGGGTGCGTGACATGGCGATGCGCGATCCCCTCACCGGCGTGGCCAATCGGCGGGCGTTCGTGGAGAAGGCCGACGAGATCCTCGCGCTCAGCCGGCGCCAGGGCTTTCCGCTGGCAGTGGTCTTTCTCGACGCCGACGGTTTCAAGAAGATCAACGACAGCCGCGGCCACCGTGAGGGCGACCGCCTCCTGCAGCTTGCGGCGGCGGCGGTGGTAAGTGCGGTGCGCGAGTCCGACGTGGTGGGCCGCTTAGGCGGGGACGAGTTCGTGGTGCTGCTCCCGGACACCGACCGCGACGGCGCCGAGAGCATCGCCGGTCGCCTGATACATGACCTGGATGCCGCCATGGACGAGGGCGGGTTCGGCATTCGCTTCAGCGTCGGCGTTGCCGCCTTTCCCGATCCGGGCGAGCGGCTCGACGACCTCCTCCGCCATGCCGATGCCCTGATGTACGAGGCCAAGGCGAGCGGCGGAGGAATGGTGGCCGCCACGGTAAGCAATCCAGAGAAGAGAACTCCCGGCGGGTCCTCCTCGCCAGGGGTCCTCGATCTCGGCATCTAGTGTCCTGTTTGGATAGTCCCAATGGACTCTTCGCTTGTCAGCGCGGCCCCTGGCTGCGTCGCTCCTCCTCGAAGTAGCGTTGCTACGACTTCGTCGTCGCGCCTTGCCAGGAACCACGCTGACTGCGCGAATAGCACATAGGACTTCCCAAACAGGACACCGCCTGCATTTCTCACCAGGTCACGTCACGAGGGCGCCGAGTCGCGAAAGGACCGGCGATGGCTGGCAGATCGGCACCCGCAGTAGGGAGCTGGTGAAACACGCAGGTTAGACTCCTCCGATGACCGAGTTCCTGCGGCGGGCGCTCGAGGAAGCTGCGCGCTACGGCGACGACCCGTGGCTGTTCGTGCGCGAGCTCGTGCAGAACGCCCGCGACGCCGGCGCGACCCGAGTGAACTTCACCGCCGAGCGGGTGGGCGCCGTCGAGCGGCTCACGTGCCGCGACGATGGCGCCGGCATGAGCGTCGACGACGCGCGGCGCTATCTCCTGACGCTCTACGCCTCCAGCAAGCGCGGCGACGAATTGGCAGGGCGGTTCGGCATCGGGTTCTGGACCGTGCTCCGCTTCGCGCCCACGCGCATCCTGGTGCGCTCGATGGCGAAGACCGGCGGACGGGGCTGGGAGCTCGAGGTGGACGGAGCTCTCGAGCGGACCCGGCTCGTCCTCGGGTCCCCGTCTCAGGGCACCGAGGTGGTGCTCGAGCGGCCGGCACGGGGCGCCGATCTTGTCGCTGCTGTGCGGGGAGCGGTGGCCGAGATGGCGCCGTTCCCTACGACCCGCCACCACCCGGAGCAACCGCTCGCCGTATCCGTGAACGGTGAGTCCGCGGGTCGGCCGTTCGCCCTGGTTCCTCCCGCCCTTTACTTCCAGAGGCGCGGCCTGCGCGGGGTGGTGGCTCTGGGTGCCGAGCCACAAGTGGAGCTCTTCGCCTACGGGCTCAAGGTCCGCTCTGCGGCGTACCTCGAGGACCTGCTCACCGATGCTTCGGGGCGTGCCGAGGAGTCGGCGGCGGGCGCAGTACCGCGGGCGCTCCTCGATAGCAACCATCTCGAGGTCCTGCTGGCACGGGGCGACGCGCGGGACGACCGCGCCCTGCGCCGGCTGGTGGGCGTGGCGCGCCGCGAGCTGCGGCGCCTGCTCGCGGCCGAGCTGGACCGGATCGCACCGCGACCGTGGCCGGCCCGGGTTGCGGAGCGGCTGGCGGGATGGTGGACCGGCCGTCGACGAGTGGTCGCCGGGCTCGCCCTCGGGGTGGCGGGAGTGGTGGCGCTGTGGCAGCTTCTCCCGCCAGGGCCGCGTTCCGGGCCCGTCGCCGGCCCGGCAGTGCGGCCGGTGGCGGCAGCACCAGCGCCCTATCGTGATCCGCTGACGCACTACCGAGGCCCGGTTAACGATCCCTTGCCGGAGGCGGTTGGCGCCGTGGACATCCGCTACAGCCCTCCGGGCGCCCTGCTCCTCGGCGTCGCACGGTTTGACGGCCTCGCCGCGGCGTCTGCCGGGCTGGACGCGTTACCACTGCGTCTGGCGGACGGGCCGGCGTGCCGAGCCGCTTGCGTGGACGTGACCCTGGGCATCGCCGGGGGAACGAGACTGCGGTTGCCGGTGGCCCCCGGCCACAGGGTCGATCCGGCGAGCGTGCGGCTCGATGGTGAGGCGCTCGAGCTGATGGAGGACTCGACGGGTGGGCCGGTGGTGGTGCTGCCACCCGACGCCCGGGGGCGCCTCTCGTACCGGACGGGCCCGACGCCGGGGTGGCCGGTGCTCTCGAGCTGGCCGGCGCTGCCGGCGCAGCTCGAGGCCGAGGTTGCGGGGTGGCACGCCCTGCCCACCGCGGAGCGGGTAGCGCGGGCGACCGCCCTGGTGCGGCGCACGGTTCACTACCGCGTCGGCGGGCCCGCGCTGGGCGGTGGAGGTTTCGTGGCCGCGGCGCTGGCCGCCGGCGCGGGGGACTGCGACGTCCAGAACGCGGTGCTGGCAGTGGTGCTGACGGGGGCCGGAGTTCCGGCTCGCCTGGCGGTGGGTTACACGGGGCGCGACGGCAGCGTGGCACCGGTCCTCCACGCCTGGGTGGAGTACCTCCGCGAGGGGCATGTGGCGGTTGCCGACGCCAGCGCCGTGACCCCGGCAGCAGTGTCGGCTCAACCGCCCGGTCGGCGATCCTCGACGCGGGCCGCAGACGCGGCACCAGGCGCTGCGCTGGCCGCCGCTGCCGCCGTCGGCGGGCTGCTCGCCCTGATTGCCGCGGCTTTCCTGGGGCAGCGCCGGGACCGTCGGAGGCTCGAGCTCGGCGACTCCGCCGACGCCGCCGAGATGCTGCACGGTGTCCTGCTGCGTGAGCGTCCATGGCCCGGAGCGGAGATCCTCCTGCAGCGGCCGCTGATACCCCTGGTGGGGGGTGGGTGGACGTCGCTGAAGCGGGCTCGGCGCCTCGCGGCCGTCGGTGCGCTGGGCGCGAGCCGGCGGGGATCGGCCCTGGTGCGGCGAGCCGTTGCCGGTGGTGCCACGGTGGTGGATGCGGCGCGGCCGGCCGGCCGGGTGGCGGCCGATGGCCTGGGACTGGCCGACCTGGATGCCCTCGCGCCGCTCGTGGTCCGTCGTGTGCTGCCGCCCCTCGCTCTGGAGGTCAACCGTGTCGCCGCCCACTTGAAGGAGCGCTGGCGTCTGGCCGTGGTCGACGGGGCGCCGGCTTCGCTGACGGTGGTGCCGGCGCTGCCGTCGGGCGTCACGGGAGTCAACGGTGAGCTGGTGCTGGTGGACGAGGCCAGCTCACTGTGGCGAGCGGCGCTCACGCGCTGGCCTGAACGACCGGCGGCGGCGCGCTTTCTGCTCGCTGACGCGGTCGTTCATCAGCTCCGGGCCCCCGGCCGGTCGCGCCGTCGCGTGCTCGCCGAGTTCGCGCGGGCCGCGCTGGAGGAGGCCGCCGGTGGCAACTGAGCCTGCGCTTCTCGTCATCGACACAGACGCCGAGCTCGAGCGGTTGTGCAGCGCCCAGCTCCAGGGGCCGTGGCAGCTGCCGGCGGAGCTCGTGCGCTGTGCGCTGCGTCTCGGGGCGCAGGCGGTGAGGGTGAAGCTCGGCTTGCGCGGCCTGACCCTGACGGCGGAGGGCGCCGTCCTGTCGCGGGCGGCGGCGGGCGCGCTCCGGGCGGCGGTGGACCCCCGGAGATCGCCGCCCGAGCGTCATCGTGCGCTGGTCTCGGTGGAGCGGGCCGGTCTGCTGCCGCTGCTGGCGATTCCGACCTTGGGCGCGCGCGGCGTGCTCGAGGCCGCCGTGGAGGACGCCGTCGAGGTGATCTTTCTGGACCGCCGGCGGCACGCGCGGCGCCGCCAGTGCGCCACCCGCCGAGGGCTCGAGCTCCGGGTTCGCGGCCTCGCTTATCAGCGACGCCGGGCCCGCGCCTGGCTGCTCAAGGCATGCCGCTTCGCGCCGCGCCCGGTGCGGGTGGACGGCGTAGACGCTGGCGGTGCCCCCGGCCGTTGCCTGGCCCAGGGGCGGATCACGACCCCCCTGCCGGCGTGGCTCGCGGTCCCGGCCGCCGGCGACCTGCCCGACCTGTGGCTGCTGGAGCAGGGCGTGGTCGCGGCCCGCGCAACCGTGCCCGGGCAGCCGGCCTTCTGGGCGGCCGTGGAGTTGGGAGGGATCGTGCCGGCAGGGGCTTCGGCGGCGGCCTTGCGGCGGGCGGTAGGGCCGCACCTCCCGGCCATTCTGCATGCGGCTGGTGGCCTGCTGCTGGGGCTCGGACGAAAGCTTGACGAGCTACCCGAAGCGGTCGCAGATCGTGTCACCGGGCTGCTCCTGGAGGCGGCGGAGGTCGGGCTGAGGCGGAGCGAGGTGGAGTCCCTTCCGCTCCTTCGGCTCGTGACCGGCGGAGGGAACGGACCGACCTGGCTGTCGTTGGCGCGGCTGCGGGCTCTTGGTCATGGCGAGCGCCGTCTACGGGTCGTGCCGCGTGGAGCTGAGGGGCGGGCGCTGCTCGGAGACGGGGAGAGTGGCGTTGTGCTGGCCGAGGCACACCACGAGCGGATCGTGAGCCTCACCGGCCTCCGCCTCGAGCGAGCGCCGGAGCCCGCCGAGGGCTGGACGGAACGTGGGGCAGAGGTCATGCGGGAGGCTGCGCGGGTGGTGGTGGGGGGCTCGTGGTTCCCACGTGTGGTGGGGGAGGACGAGCTCACGGAGGCCGAAACGATGCTGCTGGCGGTCCTGCAGGAGGCCTTGGCCGGCGGCGAGGGGCCCCGGGAGGTGGCGATGGTGGCCGGCCGCGGCAGGGTCAGGATCGAGGGCTCACGCCTGCTCGTACCGCGGAGCAGCCCGGACGTGATGCGGGCCGGAGCGGCGGTCGCAGCCGAGCCGGAGGCCTGCTACGCCGCGGCGGTGCTGCTGCTGAGCGGTGTGACCGAGCCGGCGGCGAGAATGCGGAGGGGGTACGTCGGGAGGATCAGCGGGGGCGGGTGATCGGCACGCGGAGGGTGCGGGGTCGCAGACGCGGCGGCGGCTGCAGTCAGGCTGCCTGCACCCGTGGCTCTGTTCATCGTGGCGCTGCGGTCCGTACCTGTCGAGCCGCTCCCTCTGCAGCGAGCAGGCCCGGCCCGCCACACGCCGCGGAGAATGCTGAGTGCCGGTTCGCTGTTGATCCGCCCGGATCATCAGTTCCGAAAGGAGCGCCCATGAGCTTCGCCAAGCCGGTCGCCGTCGTCCTCGTTGTCCTCGGCGTCCTCGGTGTCCTCGCGCTGGTGTATGGCGGCTTCAGCTACACCAGGCAGGAGCAGGCGGCGAAGATCGGGCCTGTGGAGGTGAACGTGCGGAAGGAGAATCACGTCGCAAGTCCGTTGTGGGCCGGTTCCGGAGCCGTGCTCGTGGGCGCCGCGCTGTTGGTCGCCGGCGGCCGCGGCAGGAAGTGACGAGGGGAGGACGGAAATGTCGCTCTTCGGGTTTCTCGTACTGCTTCTGGTGGCCGGCTGTGCGGGTGCGCTGGGTCAGGCCATCACCGGCTACAGCCACGGCGGTTGCCTGGTCTCCATCGCCCTGGGCTTCATCGGGGCACTGCTCGGCACCTGGATCGCGCGCGCCATGAACCTTCCGCTGGTGTTCACTATCCGCATCGGCGCCACGGCGTTTCCTCTCGTCTGGGCGATCATCGGCGCCGCCCTCTTCGTGGCGCTGCTCGCGCTGCTCCGACCGCGGCGCTGACGACCGACGGCCTCAGCCCGACGGCAGCAGAGTGAGCGAGGCCCTGCCGATGAGCTGACCGCCGGCGGTCACGGTGTCGACCCGGTAGACCCCCGCCGGGACGCCGCCACGGGCGGGCCGGTAGGCGTCCCACACGCGGAATCCCAGCTCGTGGGCGATGATGGTGACGTCGCGGGAGGTAGCCACCAGCCGACCGTCCCGGTACCAGCGGAGCGAGACCTCGGTGGGCAGCGGGGCAGGCGCGAAGATCTCCACCACGACGACGAGCTCGCGCCCGGCGGCCGAGCGTGCCACGCGGCCGGCCAGAGGGCGCCTCATCCTCGGTGGAGCGGGCTCGAAGGCGGCGCCGAAGCGTGCCTGCAGGACGCGGAGCGGCACCGGCGGCACGACGACGCGCAACGTGACGGAGGCGGTGAGGACGATGGCGGCGGCGGCTGCGATGCGGAGAATGCGCGGCCAGAGGACGACGGGGCGGGCCGAGTAGGCGAGGGGGATCGCGGTGGCGAAGGCCGCGGCCGCCGCCACCGGTGTGACCCACCGGAGCCGCAGCCCGAAGACCAGGGGGAGAAGGAAGTTCAAGGCGGTGAAGGCGACCACGCCGAAGAACGAAAGGGCGATCGCCGGGTGGAGCCTGAGGACGCGGTCGAACACCAGGTCGAGGCAGGAGAGCACCGCAAGGGCGCCGAGCAGACCGAGGAAGAGCACGTTGGCCGAGCTCGGGGTGGTGGAGTACCAGTAGAAGGGGATGAGGAAGAAGAGCGTCTCCTGGTACATGATGCGGGTGAGGTACGAGACCACGCCGCGACTGAAGCGAAGCCGCGGGGTTTCGGGGAGCCGGCCGGCGACGCGCGAGAAGAAGAGGGTGGAGAGCCAGTTCAGGCCAAGGAACACGCCGACCCATGGCAGGAGGGCCCAGTGGCGATGGGCCAGCATCAGCACCGCGGCGCCGGTGGCGAGGGCCCACATCGAGTGCAGGATCCAGAAGAGGCGGCCGAGGCGGTCGTGCAGGCTCAGCAGCCGCTGCCACAGGGAATTGCCCGGCTCCATTGACGGATTGTAGAGCACGCCGCAGCGTGGCTACGAGGGAGGTAACGTTGACGACACCTGCCGACGTCCTAGAGTTCTGGTTCGGTCCGCCGGGTCTGCCGGACATGGTCGCCGAGCGCCAGAAGGCACTGTGGTGGGGCAAAAACCCCGATACTGACCATGTGGTGGCGATGCGCTTCGGCGGCGCGGTGGAGGAGGCGCTGGCGGGTGGTTTCGGCGAGTGGTGCCGAGATCCCCGGAGCCGGCTCGCCCTCGTGCTCCTCCTCGACCAGATGCCCCGCAACATCCACCGTGGGTCGCCACGCGCCTTCGCTGGTGACACCCGGGCGCGCGGCCTTACCGGCGAGGCGTTGGAGCGGTCGGAGCAGCGTGCCCTCGCGCCCATCGAGCGGGTCTTCCTCTACCTTCCCCTGGAGCACGCGGAGGACCTCGGCCTGCAGCAGCGCTCGGTGGCGCTCTTCGCCGATCTGGCCGGGGAGGTGGGGCCCGGGCTCGAGGCGGTCTTCGCGGGCTTCCTCGACTACGCCGTGGCCCACCGCGACATCATCGAGCGCTTCGGCCGTTTTCCCCACCGCAATGCCGTTCTCGGCCGAGAGTCAACGCCGGAGGAGGTGGAGTTCCTCAGGCAACCCGGCAGCGCCTTCTGACGGACAGCGCTCGTGCAATGCCGCGGCGACGTGCGCCGTTTCCTACTCCGAGGCGCGCTTCACGGAGGTGTCAATGCCTGACTATCGCTATCTCATCGTCGGCGGAGGAATGACCGCTGCCGCGGCAGTGAAGGGCATCCGTGCGGTGGACTCCGATGGCAGCATCGGAGTGCTCGCTGCGGAGCCGCATCCCCCCTACGACCGCCCGCCCCTCACCAAGGGGCTGTGGAAGGACGCCGCCCTCGAGTCCATCTGGCGGGAGATGCCCGAGGACGTGGACCTTCGTCTCAGCTGCATGGCGGTGGGGCTCGATCCCGCGCACAAGGCCGTCGCGGACGAGCGCGGCCGCACCCATCACGCGGACAAGCTGCTGCTCGCCACCGGCGGCACGGCCCGCCGTCTCAGCTTCGGTGGCGACGACGTGCTGTACTTCCGTACCCTGTCAGACTACCAGCAGCTCCGAGCATTGGCCGAGGCCAAGCGCTGCTTCGCGGTGATCGGCGGTGGCTTCATCGGCTCGGAGCTCGCCGCCGCCCTGACGATGAATGACCGTGCGCCGATCATGGTGCTGCGTGAAGCCGGGATCGGGGCACACCTGTTTCCGCGCGAGCTCAGCGAGTTCCTCAACGGCTACTACCGCGAGCGCGGCGTGGTTGTCGAGAACGAGGTGGAGGTGGTCGGTCTCGAGCGGCACGGGGAGCGTGTGGCACTGCGACTCCGCTCGCGCAACGACGCCCAGCGTCAGCTGGAGGCCGACGGTGTGGTGGCCGGTCTCGGGCTCGCCCCCAACGACGATCTCGCCAGCAGTGCCGGCTTGGACGTCGAAGACGGCGTGCTGGTGGACGAGCACCTGCGCACCAGCCACCCGGACATCTTCGCGGCCGGTGACGTGGCACGCTTCTCGAGCCCGGTGCTCGGCCGCCGACTTCGGGTCGAGCACGAGGACGCGGCCAACACCATGGGCGAGCTCGCCGGAAGGAACATGGCCGGGGAAGACGAGGTCTTCCGGACACTGCCCTTCTTCTACTCCGACCTGTTCGACCTCGGTTATGAGGCGGTGGGACTCATCGACTCGCGGCTGGAGACCGTCGCCGACTGGAAGGAGCCCTTCCGCGAGGGCGTGGTCTACTACCTGGAGAACGGCCGCGTGCGTGGCGTGCTGCTGTGGAACGTCTGGGGGAAGGTCGACGAGGCCCGCGCTCTCATAGCCGAGGAGGGTCCATTTCGGGCCGCGGACCTGAACGGGCGGATCGGGTGAGGTATGGTTTGCTGAGGTGATGAGGTCTCCCTGACGCGAGCGCGCGTGCGGCGTGGTCGCGGGGAGGTCTCGAGGGGCGGCGCGAGTGTCGAGCCGGTAGGGAGCGGAGAGGTTCATGGCGCACCACAGGATCAGTTTCTCAGAGCACGAGCACCTTGACAGCGAAGAGCGCTTCCTCAGGCAGCCTGCCGAACCGCTGGTCGACCTGGTGGCCGCCCGCCATCCGCATACTGTGGTGGACTGGGGGGCGGGAACCGGCTACTTCGCCCTGCCGTTGCTTCGCCGCCTTCCCGAGCTCCGGGTCGTGTGCGTCGACGTGGAGCCGCGGATGCTCGGTGTGATCGCCGCGCGTGCCAAGGAGGCCGGCTTCGACGACCGTGCGGGCCTCCTCGAGGTGGAGGCCGGCGCACCGCTGCCCGTGGAGGATGCCAGCGTCGACGTGGTCCTCA
Organism: uncultured Acidobacteriota bacterium; assembly: GCA_963844845.1. Lineage (GTDB taxonomy): Bacteria > Acidobacteriota > Thermoanaerobaculia > Thermoanaerobaculales > Sulfomarinibacteraceae > CAWJPW01. The sequence goes on along the minus strand of CAWJPW010000001.1, from coordinate 362,242 downwards.
TGGTCAACCTCCTGCACGAGCTGGACCAGCCCGTCGAGGCTCTGGCCGAGGTGGCGCGGGTACTCACCCGCGGCGGTCGGCTGGTGCTGTGCGACTGGGATCGGGACGGCGATCCGCTGCACGGGCCGTCGCCAGCGTTTCGCATCGCCCCTGATGACGTCGAGACCAGCCTGCGCGAGGCCGGTCTCGAACCGCTCCGACGCCATACCCTGTACCATGACTTCTGGGTGATCGAGGCGGCTCGCACGGTCTGACGCACGCCCCGCGCCTGGAGGTCCTGCCATGCCGTCAGTGTCTGCCTTTGCAGGGGTCGCCCGTGCCCCCTTCCTCCTCCTTCCCGTGACGCTGGTCGCCGCCGGGGCGGCCGCGGGCGCCTGGGACGGCGGCTTCTCCTGGCCGCGCACGGTGGTCGCCCTCGTCGGCCTGCTCGCCCTCCACGCGGCGGTGAACATCTTCAACGAGGTCTCCGACATTCGCACCGGCATCGACTTGCACACCGAGCGCACCCCGTTCTCGGGTGGCAGCGGAACCCTGCCTGCGGGGGTGATGAGCGTGAGAGGGGCCCGTGCCTTCGGCGTGGCCATGGCGACCGTGGGGCTCGCCGCCGGCATCTGGTTCGTGGTTGTCGTGGGCTGGGTTATGGTGCCGCTCATGGCGGCAGGGGCGGTGCTCGTGCTCGGCTACACCGACCTGCTGGCGCGCGTGGGGGTGGGCGAGATCGCGGCGGGGCTCGGACTGGGCGCCCTGCCTGTGGCGGGGACCGCCCTGGTGCAGGACGGGCGCCTGGGGCCCGCCGCCGTGGCGGCCGCGGTTCCGGCCTTTCTCATGACGTTCAACCTGCTGCTTCTCAACGAGTTTCCCGACGAGGCGGCGGACCGCCAGGGGGGGCGGCGCAACCTCGTGCTGCTGCTCGGGCGGCGCGCCGCCGGACGTGTCTACGCCGCCGCGGCGCTGCTCACACCGGTCTCGATCGGCGCCGCCGTGGTCTTCGGGTCCCTGCCCGCTCCAGCACTGGTAGCGGCGCTGCCGTCGCTGCTCCTCGTCAAGCCGGTGGGCTGGGCGCTGGGGGACACCGCGACGAGAGTGGCCGTCCCGGCATTGGGAGCCAACGTCGCGTGGAACCTGGCCACCAACTCGTTCCTGGCGCTGGGGCTCGGCGTGGGTCTGCTGCTGCGCTGAGACCGGTTCAGAGCCGCTGCAGCGCCTCGGCCACGGCCGCGACGATCTTCGTCTCGGACGGGAAGCCGAGCCAGCCCTTCTTGATCACGACATTGTCGTCCACCAGGACGGTGAACTCGCCGGAGGAGCCCACCTGGAGGTTGGCTTCCACGCCGAGCTGTTCTTGGAGCAGGGCCACCGCCCGGGCGGCCCGGGGCCTGTAGCCTCAGGCGTTACAGTAGCGAATGGTCACATCGGGCATCGTCTCTCCCTGGGAAGCGCCTAGCCGGGGGCGGTGTCGTGGCTGAGGAGGTCCTCGAGCACGGTCCGGTCGGCGGGGTCGAGCTCGAGAAACTCCACCCCGATGGCGTTGCGGCCGTCGTCGCGGGGGGTCTCGTACACCACGCGGGCGAGCACCTTGAGAGTTCGCCGGCCCACCGAGATCAGCAGACGGAGCGGAGTTCCCTCGCTGAGGGTCTTATTACTGAGGAACATGCAGCCGCCGAGGCTAACCGAGCGGGTAGTGGCGAACTGCTCGATCTCCTCCGGGCCGAGCCTGGTCACGAGCACCGCATTCTCCGAGGGAATCCTCGGGAAGCGCCGGCGCTGCAGATCCGCGTCATTCATGGGTCAACTCCCAAAGAGGACGCCCGGGCCGAGGGGGCCGGGTTCTGATGAACTCTACCCTCAACCCGGAGGCGGCGCAATGCGGGCTTGACAATCGGTGGTCGTGACTTTAGTTTATTACCAACCGGTTGGTTAAACCGGATGGTTGAAAGGAGTAGGGCAGTGGATGAGCACGGGAGCAGCACGGACGAGCGGGTCGCCGGCATCCTCGAAGCGGCCGCCGACGTTTTCTTCGAGCGCGGCTTTGCGGGAGCACGGGTCGACGAGATCGCGCGCCGCGCCGGGGTCAACAAGGCGATGCTCTACTACCACGTGGGCGACAAGGACGCGCTCTTCGACGCGGTCCTGCGCCGCAACCTCGCCCGTGCCCTGGCGCGGGTGCGGCCGGCGGTGGCGGCGGCCGACGGCTCGGCGGCCAAGCTCCGGGCTTTGGTGGACGCCCTCGCCGAGAACGCCCGCACGGAGGAGCACCTCCTCCTCATCGTGCGCGAGCTCACCGGGGGTGGGGAGCACCTCAGCGACGAGATCCTCGGCGAGCTGGTGAAGCTGGCGCAGGCGACCTGGGAAGTGCTCTCCGAGGGTGCTGCCACCGGCCGCTTTCGCCCCGTGCACCCATTGGCAGTCCACCTCGCCCTGGTGGCCGCGGTCATGCTCCTCACCATCAGCGCGCCGGTCCGGGCACGGCTCGCGACGCAGGGTCTGGTCCCGCCCGACGCACCGCCGTTTCCGGCCGACATCGGGGCCTTCGTCAGTGACCTGTTTCTCAACGGCATCGAGATTTCCCCTGGAGGAGAGTCATGAGGTCATCCTTCACCCTCGGAGTGCTCACCGTCGCCGCACTGATTGCAGCGGGCGCCTGCCACCGCCACGATGATTCCGGTGTGGTGCTCGCCTCGGGCCACGTGGAGGCCACCGACGTGCGGGTGTCCAGCAAGGTTGGGGGGACGTTGGTCTGGTTCCCCCTGGACGAGGGCAATGTCCTCACCGCGGGCCAGGAGATCGCGCGCATCGACACGGTCGACCTCCGGCTCGCCCTCGCCGCCGCCCAGGCGGAGCAGGACAAGGCGACCGCGGACCTGGCGCTCAAGCGCGCCGGCTACCGCAGCGAGGACATCGCCGAGGGGCACGCGCGCTTGGCCCAGGCGAAGACCGACCTGGAGGCGGCCACGCGCGACCTCGACCGTTTCCAGGGGCTCTTGGACGCCGGCTCCGGCACCGTCAAGGCCCGCGACGACGCCCGCACCCGGCGCGACGTGGCCGAGCAGCAGGTGAAGGCGGTGGGCGAGCAGGTGCGCAAGCTCGAGGCCGGCTTCCGACCCGAGGAGATCGCCGCGGCCAGGGCCCACAAGGAGGCGGCGGCGGCGCGCATCGCGCAGATCCAGCAGCAGATCCACGACGCCACCATCGCCAGCCCCCTCGACGGTGTCGTCACCGAGACGATGGTGGAGCCGGGTGAGGTGATCTCCGCCGGCACCGCCCTCGCGGTGGTCACCGACCTCGCGCACCCCTGGCTCACCGCCTGGATCGGTGAGCAGGACCTCGGGCGGATGCGCCTGGGCCAGAAGGCCACGGTGGTGACGGACGACGGTCGGGAGCGCACCGGGACACTCGGCTACATCAGCCCCGAGGCGGAGTTCACGCCCAAGAACGTCCAGACTCGTGACGAGCGCGTGAAGCTGGTCTACAAGGTCAAGATCTTTCTCGACAACGCCGACGGCTTGTTCAAGCCCGGCATGCCGGCCACCGCGCGCCTCGAGGCGGCCGATGCCGCACCGACCCCGGCGGCGGGCTGACCGGGCGTGAGGGGAGCGCGAGCCATGGCTCAAGAGTCCATGCTCCATGTCGACGGTCTGGTACGACGCTACGGCGACCTCACCGCGGTGGACGGGGTGAGCTTCGCGGTGGCCAGGGGCGAGATGTTCGGTCTCATAGGCCCTGACGGCGCCGGCAAAACCACCACCCTGCGGGTTGCCCTGGGCATCCTCAAGGCGCACGGTGGCAGTGTCACCACCTGCGGCCTCGATCCCTTTAAGCAACGCCGCCGCCTGGCCCACAGCGTCGGTTACCTGTCGCAGCGATTCTCGCTCTACGGCGATCTTTCGGTGGACGAGAACGTGGCGTTCTTCGCCCGCATCCACGGCGTGCGGGGCTGGCGTGAGCGCCGCGAAGAGCTCCTCGATCTGGTCCGCCTCACGCCCTTCCGGGGGCGCCTGGCCGCCCGCCTGTCCGGCGGCATGAAGCAGAAGCTAGCGCTCGCCTGCACGCTCATCCACCGGCCCGACCTGCTGGTGCTCGACGAGCCCACCACCGGGGTCGACCCGGTGTCGCGGCGCGACTTCTGGCGGCTGCTGTCGCGGCTCCAGCGGGACGGGCTCACCCTGGTGATGACGACTCCCTACCTGGACGAGGCCGAACGCTGCCAGCGCGTTGGGCTCATGCACCACGGCCGTCTGCTCGCGCTGGACGATCCCCAGGCTTTGCGCCGGGATGCGGGCGGCACGGTTCTCGAGGTTCTCGCAACACCCCGGGCGGGCGCCCTCGAGGTGTTGCGGGGGCTCTCCGGCGTGACCCAAGTCGAGACCTTCGGCGAGCGTCTGCACGCCAACGCCGCTGCAGTGGGCGATGCCGCCGACCGCCTCGCCGCCGAGATTGCCGGGGAGCTTCGAACCGCCGGTGTCGAGGTCGAGGCGGTGCGGGCAATGCGCCCGTCGCTCGAGGATGTCTTCATCGCCCGAATCCGCGCTGCCGATGCCCCGGCGGCGGTCGAGGAGGTTCACTGATGGCACACCGCGACCCTTTCATGAAGCGTGTCACGCGGGCCTGCCCTGCCGCGGCCGCGCTGCTTGCCATGGCGATGGTGCTTCCCGCGGCCGCCGCCGACGATGCCCCGGCGCCCCTCGAGCTCTCTCTCGCCGAGGCCGTCGCGCAAGCGCGTGAAGCCTCGCCGCGGCTGGACGAGCTGCGCTCGCGGCTTGAGGCGCGTACCGCCGGTGAGCGTGGCGCACGGGCGGCGCGGCTGCCCGACATCGACCTCTCGGCCAGCTACGACCGCCAGACCCACGTGCCTGAGCTCGCCCTGCCCGAGCCCGACGGCTCAGCCCGGGTGATCTTCCCGGACCTGCCGAATCGCTACTCCGCCGGAATCGGCGTGTCGGTACCGTTGTATACCGGGGGCGCGCTCACGTGGGGGACCGACGCCGCCGAGAAGCGAAGGCTCGCTGCGACGAGCGACCTCGACTCGGCCGCCAACGACCTCGTGCTCGAGGTCACGAAGGCCTACCTCGACCTGGCGCTGGCGCGCCGGCGCGAGCAGGTGCTGGCCGACGGCATCAAGGCCTTCGACGCCCACCTGAAGGACACCGAGAACCTCCAGGAGTTCGGGATGGCGGCCGCCAACGACGTGCTCGCGGTGAAGGTCCAGCGCGACCGCGCCAAGCTCGCCCGCCTGCGCGCCGCCAACGCGGCGGCGGTCGCCGAGGCCGACCTCGGCCGGCTCCTCGACCTGCCCCTGGGTCAGCCCCTCGAGGTCGCCGAGCCGCAAGGCCCACCGCCGGCCAACCGGGAGCCGCTGCAGGAGCTGGTCACTGCGGCCCTCGCCCAACGCCCCGAGGTGGCTGCCCTCTCTGCCCGGGTTGAGGCCGCGGACGCCGCGGCGCGGGTGAAGGACGCCGCCCTGCGCCCCCAGGTCAGCGCCCGCGCGAGCTGGGACTACGCCCGGCCCAACCCCCGCATCATCCCGATGACCGACTCCTTCCAGGACTTCTGGGACGTCTCGGTGAACGTGGGCTGGCGGGTGTTCGACGGCGGCAAGCGACGCGCCAGGGTGAGCGAGGCGCGGTCCGAGGCCGGCGCGCTACGCCACCGTCTCGACGAGCTCACGCGCGGGATCCGCCAGGAGGTCACGGCGCGTCTCCGCGACCTCGAGACGGCCCGCGCCGCCGTCACCGTCACGGCCACCAACCTGGAGTCCGCCAAGGAGAACCGGCGCGTCTCCGCGGACCGCTACCGCGAGGGTCTGATCCCGTCCTCCGAGCTCCTCGACGCCGAGGTGGCCCAGCTCCAGGCGGGGCTCGATCGCACCGCGGCGGTGGTGGACGCGCGGCTGGCTCAAGCGGGCCTCGACCGCGCCGTCGGTCGCTAGAGAAAGCGCCATGGACACCGTCGTCAGCACCCACGAGCTCACCCGCCGCTTCGGCGACTTCGTCGCCGTGGACCATGTCAACCTCGAGGTGAAGCAAGGTGAGATCTTCGGCTTCCTCGGCTCCAACGGAGCCGGCAAGACAACCACCATCCGAATCCTCTGCGGCCTGCTACGTCCGACCTCGGGTGAAGCCCGCGTACTCGGCATCGATGTGGCCAAGCACCCCGACGACGTCAAGCGCCGCATCGGCTACATGAGCCAGCGCTTCAGCCTCTACGAGGACCTCACAGTGCGGCAGAACCTGCGCTTCTTCGGCGGGGTTTACGGCCTGCGCAACCAGCGTCTGGCCGAGCGCGAGGCGTGGGCGGTGGCGATGGCCGACCTCGACGGCAAGGAGGATCTGCTCACCGGCGACCTGCCCGGCGGCTGGAAGCAGCGCCTGGCGCTGGCCTCCGCGCTCCTCCACGAGCCACCGGTGGTGTTCCTGGACGAGCCCACCGGGGGCGTCGACCCGATCTCGCGGCGGAGCTTCTGGCAGCTCATCGACGGCCTCTCCGAGTCGGGCGTCACGATCTTCGTGACCACGCACTACCTCGACGAGGCCGAGCACTGCCACCGCCTCGCCCTCATGCACGCCGGTCGAGTGATCCAGCTGGGCACCGTCCACCAGCTCAAGCAGGTCTTTGCCGGCGCCGCGGTACTCGAGGTGGAATGCCCGCGCACCGTCGAGGCCCTGGAGCGGCTGGACTCCGAGGCCTGGGTCCGCGAGGTGTCGATTTTCGGTACCAGGCTGCACCTGGTGGTGGGGGATGCCAACGAGGGCCGGCGGCGGACGCTGGCTCTCCTGGAGGAGGCCGGCAACACGCCGGCTCGGGTTGAGCCCATCGTGCCCTCGCTGGAAGACGTATTCATCCACTCCATCGAGGCCAGCGAGGCAGCCGCGGGAGGCGCATCGTGAAGAAGATCCTCGCCGTCGCTGTCAAGGAGATGCGGCAGATCTCCCGCGACCCCCTGTCGCTCATCATGCTGCTGGGGATTCCCGCGTTCATGCTGGTGGTGTTCGGGTACGCCGTGAACTTCGACGTCGAAGGCCTGGCCCTGGTCGTGCAGAACCGCGACCCGGGCGCCGCCAGCCGCCAGCTCCTCGACACCTTCTTCCAGTCTCGCCGGTTCGCACTGGCCGGGTCGCTGCCGGTGGACGGCGACGCCGAGGAGGTGCTCGCCACCGACCGTGCCCGCGGCGTGCTTGTCATCCCCGAACGCTTCGGTGAGGATCTGGCGGCCGGGCGTACCGCCCGCGTCCAGCTCCTCATGGACGGGAGCGACTCCAACACCGCGACTACCGCCCTCGGCTACGCCCAGGGCGCGATCGCAGCGGTGAACGCCGGTCTGATCCGGAGCGCCCTGCGCAAGGCCGGCGCACTGGTGGTGCTGGACGCGGGCATCGCCTACCGGCCCCGGGTCTGGTACAACCCCGAGCTCAAGTCGTCGGTGTTCCTGGTGCCGGGGCTGGTGGGCTTCATCCTGATGGTGACCGCCGTTCTCTCCACCGCCCTGTCGGTGGTGCGCGAGATCGAGCGCGGCACCATGGAGCAGCTCAGGGTGGCGCCGCTACGGACCCCGCAGGTGCTGCTGGGCAAGATGGGGCCCTACCTGGGCATCAGCCTGACGGCGACGGCGCTGATCCTAGGCGCCGCGCGCCTGCTCTTCCAGGTGGAGGTGCGCGGCTCGTACGTCGCGCTGCTCGGCGCCACCGTGCTCTACCTCATCGGCAGCTTCGGGTTCGGGCTGCTCATCTCGACGATCGCGAGCTCCCAGGCGATGGCCTTCCAGCTCGGCGTCTTCGCCTCGCTGCTGCCGAGCATCTTCCTCTCGGGGTTCGTGTTCCCCATCCACAACATGCCGGGCTGGCTGCAGGTGATCAGCCACGTCGTGCCGGCCCGCTACTACATCACCATTCTGCGCGGCATCATGCTCAAGGGCACGGGGCTCGGCCCCTACTGGGATCAGATGGGAGCGCTGGCGATCTACACCGTGGTGGTGATGGGTCTGGCGTCGGCGCGCTTCGCCCGCCAGGGAGGTTGACCGTGGACGTCCTGCTTCGCGTGATCCGAAAGGAGTTCCTGCAGCTCAAGCGCGACCGCAAGATGCTGCCAATGGTGTTCATGGCGCCGGTGCTGCAGCTGGTGCTGCTGGGCTATGCCGCCAACCTGGACGTCAGCCGGGTGCCGTTGATGCTGGTGGACCTCGACCACACTCCGGCCAGCCAGCGCCTGGTGGACCGCTTCACCAGCTCCCACTGGTTTTCACTGGTGGGCGCCGAGGACAGCGTGGCGGCGGTGGAGCCGCGCCTGGTGGACGGCGGGGCGCAGATGGCGCTGGTGGTCGGCCGCGGCTACGGCGAGGCGGTGGCGGCTGGCCGGTCTCCCGAGGTGCAGCTCATCGTCGACGGCAGCGACTCGGCGAGCGCCGCCATCGGCCTCGGCTACGCCTCGCAGATCGTCAGTGGCGAGTCGGCGCGCCTGGTGCGGGCGCGGCTCGCGCGCTTTCGGCGGCAGAGCCGGGAGGCGGGCGCGCCGCCGCTGGCGGTGGGCCAGGTGGAGCTGGTCCCGCGGGTCTGGTACAACCCCGACCTGCGCAGCCGGTGGTTCTACGTGCCGGCGGTGCTTGCGATGGTGCTCCTCATCCTCACCATGGTGCTGTCGTCCATGGGCGTGGTGCGCGAGAAGGAGATCGGCACCATGGAGCAGCTCATTGTCACGCCGGTGCGGCCGTGGCAGCTCATCGTCGGCAAGCTCTTCCCCTTCGCGGTGATCGGACTGGTGGACACGCTGCTGGTCTCCGCCATCGCCGTGCTCTGGTTCGGAGTGCCGCTCGAGGGCTCGCTCGTCGTCCTCGTCGGCCTGACCATGCTCTTTCTGCTCAACACCCTGGGGCTGGGGCTGCTGGTCTCCACCCTCGTCTCCAATCAGCAGCAGGCGATGATGACCTCGGCCTTCCTGCTGATGGCGCCGATGATCTACCTCTCGGGCCTGCTCTTTCCCATCGAGAACATGCCGCGGGCGCTGCAGCTCTTCACCTACGTCATCCCGCTGCGCTACTACGCGGTGATCCTGCGCGGCGTGTTCCTGCGCGGCTCGGGCCTCGCCACGCTGTGGCCCCAGGCGGCGGCCCTGGCGGCCTTCGGCGTCAGCTTCCTGACTCTGGCCGCTCTCCGCTTCCAGAAGCGCCTGGACTGAGGTCAGCTATGGACGCTCTACTGGAATCGTGATCGGGCGAGCCCCCGAGATCATGTCGACAGCCGTCTGATTGCACGGGGTGTACCGCGCGGCCTCGCCGTAGCGGGGAAGGGACCCTGATCGTCAGCGGTGGCGCGGTCTGGGGGACATGGCGAGCTCCACGACGGCGATGAGCAGGACCGCCGCGGCGACTCCCCACAGCACCGCGGCGGCGCCTGTGGAAAGAAGCTCTCGGCGCGCCACCAGCCACAGCACCAGGAGGCCGGCCCCGCAGATGTTGATGACGACGGCGCCGTCGAGGCCGAGGCCGCGGCGACCGAACAGCTCGAGGAGCAGGGCGAGGCCTATCCCGACCAGGACCCCGCCCAGGACGGTAGAGTAGAGCCGGCTTCCGGCGGGAGGGAGACCCAGCCAGGCCATCATTGGTGAGGGCAGCCACACGAGGGTGATGCCCAGAAGCAGGTTGATCGCTGCATCGACGGCGAGGACTCTGCGGTGGCCCGGGGCCACGGTGCGCGGGTCCTCCCCGGGCATGGCTCAGCCACCGAGCCGGTCAAGGTTGCGGGGAGTCACAGGAGCGCCTTGGCGAGCACCGCCAGGCCGGTGGTCAGCGAGGCGGCGAAGAGAAGCGCCACGTAGGTGCGCTGCGCAGCCATGGAGGCCTGGGGGTCGAGCAGGCGGGCGCGGGCGCCGGACGAGAACAGCAGGGCGCCGGTGAGGCCGGCCATCGACAGGAGAGCCACCGCGGCGATGGCGAGCGATAGGGGGTTGCCGCTGGGGTCACGGAAGCCGCTGGGTACGAACACGAGGAAGACGAGCACCACCCACGTCACCACGAAACGCCACCAGTAGGCGCGCTTGAGGCCGAGCCTCGGTTCGGCGTGTAGCGGCATCCCCGCCCCCCCTGCATCAGGTCATGGGTCCGTTGCTGGGCAGCAGTGTAACCGAGCAGGGTAGGGCGCCCAACCGCCGCCCGACCGGGAGAGCGTGAACGCAGAAAGGCGAGAGGTGTGCACTTCTGACGTCGTCACGACGCCAACACGCACGGCACCGCCCCACGGTGGAGCACCATCAGGCGTCTACCGGGGGCGGGAGCCGGTTACCATCTGCTCGTTACCTCTCATCCCTCACGCCCTCGCGTCGGCCCCATTCCCTCAGGCTCCTCGCCTGTTCGATCGCCTCCGCGAGCCGCTCCGGCTCGTCGCTTCCGAGCCACACCTGGCGGCCGTCCGTCCGGGTGATGGCCACGGCGCCGAGACCCGAGACGTTGTAGAGCCAGCCATGCGGGCTGATGCGGATGCCCCAGCCGTACCACCAGCGCGTGCGAATGACACAAAGATCCGCCACCTCGGCGAGGGGAAGGCTCTTGTGCCAGACTCCGGGGCCGAAGTGCCAGCGCACGGCGGTGTCGTCGACGCTTACGGTGAGCGAGCCGAAGAGGAGCGCGGCCAGCGTCAGGACGGCCAGGGTGATGAGGACGATCGTCGGGGCCTGCGCGGGCAGGGAGACGACGATCACCAGAGCCAGCGCACCGGCGAGCATCGCCAGGATGGTCCAGCCGATCTGGGTGTGGCGGTAGATGGGTATCACGAGACGCTCCGGATCTCCCGCCGACTTTAGCACCGATGTAGTCTCACTCCACTGCTGCGAGGTCCAGCGCCGCGGCGTAGCGGGCGAGGGCCGAGCGCGCGGCCTCGCCGTCCGCCGGATGTGCCGGGCGCGCGGGGTCAGGTCCCTCGAAGCGCCGCGACAGCACCCGGAGCGTGCCGCTCTGTCGCTCCGCTTTGAGGTCCAGGCGCGCCACCAGGCGCTCGCCTGCCAGTACCGGCAGGCAGTAGTAGCCGTAGCGCCGACGCGCCGCCGGCTTGAAGATCTCCAGCACCTGGTGGAAGCCGAAGAGCGCCTCCACCCGGGCACGGTCCCAGAGGAGGGGGTCGAATGGCGAAAGGAGGACGCCGCGGTCGTGGTGCGGGCGGACGCCCTCCAGGCGCGCCGCCAGCTCGAGGTCGGCCGGCTGGATCCAGCCGCGGCTACGGCGTCCGTCGGCAAAGCGGATCGTACACGGCGCCACTGCGCCGCGCGCCTCGAGGCGCCGCAGGGCGGCAGCGACTCTCTCCGACTGCCGCTGCAGACGCCAGGTCCGTACCAGGGTGCCGGTGGTCGCCCAGCCGTGGCCGTCGAGGGCGAGGAGGAGGAGCCGCTCGAGCGCCTCCGGCTCTGGGAGGGGGTTTCGCTGGAGCGCCTCGGGGATGACCCGCTCCGCGAGGTCGTAGGTGCGCTGAAAACCCGAGCGCTCGCGGATCGCAAGCTCCCCAGAAGACCACAGTGCGGTGGCCACCTTCTTGGCCAGCTTGAGGTCCCACCAGCCGCGGCCGCCGTCTCCCTCCATGTCGGCCGACCGCAGCGGCCCCTCGTCACGGATGCGGTGACGGAGGCGGTCGGCCACATCGGGATGCGCGCCCACCAGGTCTCCCCACCATGGGTGGTGGACGAAGGCCCGGCGGCGGAAGTCGAACAGCGGGTAGAGCTCGAGAGGAAGCCAGCTGGCCTCGTGCCCCCAGTACTCGAAGAGCGGCTCGCCGGGCTGCAGGAGCTGCTCGGCGAGGGAGGGGCTGAACCCTTCCAGGCGCGACATCAGGACGAGGGCGTGGCTGCGGGCGCCCGCCACCGCCACGGTGTCCAGCTGCAGGTAGCCGAAGCGGCCGATCACCCGGTGCGCGGCGCTCCTGGCACGGCGTCCGTGGCCGCTGGACCGGACGGGCATCGATGTCCATCCCGGTTTGAGCAGCCCGGCGCGGGCCAGCGCGAGGCGACGCGCAGCACGAGCGGTGAGGGTCTCCATGGGGAGGCATCATCGCATGCCGCGGCCCCTCCCGCCCCCATCTCCGCTGACGAGTGAAGCGGAGGCGCGCTCGATGTCGCTACAGCGACGCTGCTCTCTGCGTCGTGCGCCGCCAGGACGGTGGGCCAGGTGATCGGTGACGGCAGGTGTGGGTCGGCAGGTTCCTCACTCCCCGCCCTCGAGCCCCCTGGACCCACTCTCAGCTGTCGGCGGCCGGCAGCTTCCCGAGGATCCGCCAGAGGCCGCGGTGGACACGGTGCACGAAGCCCGCGGGCTCGGCGAACATGAGGATGCACTCACCGGCCACCGCGCTGATACCGGCCTCGCGGCAGCGCTGCAGGGCCTCCTCGGACTCCGAGCCCTGCTGCAGCCACAACCGCTGGATGCCCGCCGCCGCCGCCTCCGCCACCAGGCGCTCGCTCGCGTGCGGGGGTACGACGAGTATCAGGCCGCCCACGCTTCGTGGCAGGTGAGCCAGTGACTGCACGCAGGGGAGGCCGTCCACGGTTTCGGCTTCCGGGTGCACGGGGACCACCTCGTAGCCCTTGCCGCGCAGCTCCTTGAGGACGGTGTTGCCAAACTTCTTGCCGGTGCGCGAGGCTCCGGCCAAGGCCAGAGTCGTCTGAGCGAGAAACGCATCCACCGCGGCCCGTGACGTCATGGGGCGTCCTCCTCGAGAGGATCGTCCAGCACGAGCGTGCTGGGCCGTTCGAGGTCGCCGAGAATCTCCACGGCCTCTTCGAGCCGGTGGGCGTCCACCCACAGCTCGATCGCCCCGATCACCGCGTTGAAGCCGGTGCCGAAGGAGCCCCATCCGAGCATCTCCTGGGTGTACTCGTTGCGGGTGACATAGGCGATACCCTCGGCCTGGAGCAGCGACTTGGCGAGGGGGACCAGCGCGGCGTTGGTCACTGCGCCCGCGCGCTCGTAGACCGCGGCAGGAGGCACGCCGCCGGACGCCCCCGCGACAGGGACCGGGGCCAGAGCCTCGCCGCACCTCGGGCAGACCTCCACGGTGTCGCCGTACTCGCCCTGGACGCCGAAGAGCTCCACGTCGGGGCACTCGGGATTGGAGCAGACCTTCGTGAGCGTTCTCCCGAGACTATCGTCGCACCTTCGGCACGATCCACTCCGGATCGGACACCGTGCGATCTCCGGGCGCGGTGCCGGTGTTGACGGTTCCGACGGGCTCGACCAGGAGCACGTGCACCTCTCGGGGGGCGCGCGGGCAATGCTCGACGCCCCGGGGAATGATCACCAGCTCTCCGGGGGCCACCTGCAGCACACGGTCGCGCAGCTGCATCTCGAGGGTCCCGGACAGGACCAGGAAGAGCTCATCGGCCTCGGCATGGGCGTGCCACACGAACTCGCCCGCGAGCTTGGCCAGCTTGAGGTGCTGGCCGTTGAACTCGCCGATGATCTTGGGGTCCCAGCAGCTGTGGAACAGCGCCAGCTTGTCGGCGAGGTTGATGGTCGTGATCATGGCTCCTCCGGGCGCTCGGCGGAAAGGACGGCGTTGGCCGCCGGCGCGTGCTGACGGACGAGGCGCCGGGCCTCGTCGAGCACGGCGGGTGGGTAGCCCATGTGCTCGAGCAAGGCGATGGCGTTGCGGGTGGTCGCGGGCCCCGGGCGCAGCCGGTAGTCGAAGGAGAGCCCGTGCTCGTCCAGAGCCTCGGCGAAGTGGTAGCAGCCGTACGCCGCGGCCAGCAACGCCACCATCTCGTGGTCGTGGGTTGCCGCCAGGACCAGGTGTGGCGGGCGGGCGAGGTGGCGGAGGACGGCGGTGCCGGCCGCCATCCGCTCCTCGGGATTGGTGCCGCGGAAGACCTCGTCGGCGATGAACAGGTGGCGGGCGTCGCCGTTTGCTGCTCGGACCAGGCGCAGGATCGACTCCACCTCGGCCAGGTAGTAGCTTCGTCCCTCGATGAGGTTGTCGGCGCGGCCGATGGAGGTGAGGACCCGCAGCGGGGGCATGACCCAGGCGTCGGCGCAGGCGAGGTCGATGGCCCTCGCGAGCACGGCGTTGACGCCGATGGTCTTGAGGAAGGTGGTCTTGCCGGCCATGTTGGAGCCGGTGACCAGGGCGGCTCGGGGCTCGGGCCGGTAGTCGTTGGCGACCGGCGCGGTGACGAGGGGGTGCCACGCGCCTTCGACGTGGGCACCGGCGGATCCGGCGACCGTCTCGGGACGGCACGTGCCGGGGTGATCGACGCGGAACGAGGCCACCGCCAGCAGGGCGTCGATCCGCCCCAGGGCGAGGAAGAGCCGGCGGAGCTCGGGCAGCCTGCGGCGTACCAGGGCGACGACCGCGTTGTAGGCGATGACGTCCACCAGGAGGTAGATCTTCACGTACTGGAGAAGCCCGACCCCGTCGTCGGCCTGGAGCGGCGCCAGCCTATGGCCGAGCCTGGACGTCGCTGCGGCGGCCGGGGCGGCCTCGGAGGAGAGCGGGTGGAGACGGGGATCGGTGAGCCGCGCGGCGCGCGTGCCGGCCCGCACGAGACCGCCCAGCTGGGCGAGCGGCAGGTCGTCGATCCGGCGGCGGTGGGCGAAGTGCACGGCGGTGTTGACCACGAAGAGGCCGAGGAGCAGCACCGGCGATGCGAGGCCCTGCCAGATCAGCAGGGGGAGGGCGAGCGCGGCGGCGGTGAGTAGCGGCGCGAGGGCGGCCAGGCGCGGCGGGTGCGGCAGGGGCCGCCAGAGCATCTCGGCCACCCGGGCGGCGTGGGGATCGCGGACGTGGCGGAGACACAGCTGGACCCGCTCGCGCAGGTCCGCGTCACCAGCCAGCTGGTCGGCGAGGGTGCGGCGGGCGATGGCGGTCTCGGGTTCCGGCTCGGGCCGTCGAAGCGTGAGGTAGAGGACCTGGGACCCGATGGGGGAGGTACAGCGGTCGAGGCGCTCGAAGACGGCGTCGAGGTCGAGGTCGTGCCAGGTTCGGTCGTCCAGGCGATACGCCTCACTACTTCGGCTGTCGCCGCCCCACAGCGCGTCAAGGGAGGCGGCGGCGCAGGCGCCGGGCTGCCCTGGCGGCACCCGGCCCCACCACGAGCGCAGCTCGGCGCGCGCCTTCGTCCGGCCACGCCGGGCCAGCACGAGAATCCCGACCACCAGGGCGGCGGTGAGCGCGATGGGGACCACGAGTCCAGCGGGCGCCTGCATCGCCGGGCATTGTAGAACGGCCCCCGGGAGCCGGCCTCAGGTTCGGGCGGCTGCCTCGGTGAGGGCCTCCAGGATCAGCTCGCGGCCGGGCATGCCCGATGCCCCGTAGCGCCGTCACCCGAAGCCGGCGAACTCCTCGTCGCGTGGCCTCAGGCAGGGCTCGAGGTCGACTCCGTCCACCAGCACGGTGGGGCTGCCGCGGAACCCGAGCGCCGGTCCCTCCGCCGGGTCCGGCACCAGGTCCTCCTCCAGAACGATGTGGATCTCGTGCTCGCGGGCGACGGCGCAGATCAGCTCGCCGGTGGGGCCGGCGTGGGGACAGCCCGGTGCGTACAGTACCTGGACGCGGATGGCTACGGCTCGGTCCGGACCGGCCGCGCCGGAGGCGGCGCGGCTCATGGGGAGGCGTTCTTCGCGTCGAGGAGCGCGTCGGCCTCCGCCACCGACTTGGCGTACTGCACGGTCTCCTCTGTGGAGAGCCCCTGTAGCATGCGCTTGAACTGCATCAGGCCGGTGATGAGGCCGCCGGTCACCCGGACCGCGTGGCGCCGACCCCTGGTCATGACCAGCTCGCCCGCCTTCTTCAGGGCCTCGGTGGCTCCCGGCGACGCGGGCACGAACCGGGAGAGGTCGGTGACGACGTCGAAGTCGGGGCGGGTCTCGCGGAGGGCCTCCTCGAGGTCCTCCAGCACGCCGCCCACCTCGCCCTCCTTGAAGAACCCGCCGAGCCGAATGTACAGGCGGTTCTTGTCGTGGTCGGTGCGGAACTCGTACTCCCCCATGCTCGAGCCTCCTCCTGTCGGACTCCGGGCGTCGCCCGGTCCGTCTGTCGCCAACAGTCTAGTGTCCTGTTTGGGAAGTCCTATGTGCTAGTCGCGCAGCCAGCGTGTTTCCTGGCAAGGCGCGACGACGAAGTCGTAGCAACGCTACTTCGAGGAGGAGCAACGCAGCCAGGGGCCGCAGAGACATGCGAATAGTCCATTGGGATTTTCCAAACAGGACACTAGTGTCCGGCCTCATAAGTTCGCTCACAAAAGCGACGAATGGAGTCGAGGATGTCCTCGGCGCTCTTGGTCCAGATCAAGGGCCGTGGATTCTGATTGTATGTCCTTATCCACGATGCAATTGCGTTTTCAAGCTCGGTCGTGCTGCGGTGGGTACCGCGGCGGATCTGCTTCTCGGTGATGAGCGCGAACCAGCGTTCAACCTGATTCAGCCAGGAGGCGCTCGTGGGAGTGAAGTGAAGGTGGAAGCGAGGTCTCTTCGCCAGCCATGAGTGGATCAGCGCCGTTTTGTGGGTGGTGTAGTTGTCCAGAACGAGGTGGATCTCGTGGTCCTTCGGTACGTTTCGATCGATTTCGTCGAGGAACTTCCGAAACTCAGCGCTGCGATGGCGGCGATAGCACTTCCCGAGCACTTCGCCGGACTCGATGTTCAGCGCGGCGAACAGGGATGTCGTTCCGTGACGAACGTAATCGTGCGTTCGTCGTTCAGGCTGACCGGGGCGCATCGGCAGAAGAGGCTGCGTACGGTCCAGGGCCTGAATCTGGGACTTCTCGTCGACGCACAGGACAACAGCTTTCTCAGGGGGACTAAGGTACAACCCGACGACATCACGCACCTTCTCGATGAACAGAGGGTCCTGCGAGAGCTTGAACGTCTCCGAACGATGCGGCTGTAGGG
The DNA here is from genome assembly GCA_963844845.1 of uncultured Acidobacteriota bacterium. Classification (GTDB taxonomy): domain Bacteria; phylum Acidobacteriota; class Thermoanaerobaculia; order Thermoanaerobaculales; family Sulfomarinibacteraceae; genus CAWJPW01. The sequence continues at coordinate 345,390 of CAWJPW010000001.1, read as the reverse complement.
CGAACGCTTTCCAGACCCTCTGGACCGCAGATGGAGTCAGACCGCTCGCTCGCGCCATCGATCTCGTGCTCCAGTGCGTCGCATCCGCCGGTCTCGACTCCAGGGTCAGCGTGATGACCCGCTCGACGTCGTCGTCGCTGATCGTCCGAGGTGCACCCGGACGAGGTTCATCGAACAGCCCCTCGACTCGGCGATCGATGAACCGCTGGCGCCACTTCCCTACGGTCAGGCCCGTGATGCCAAGGTCCTCAGCCACCTTCCAGTTTGGCTTCCCGGATGCACACTCCAGCACGATCTTCGCCCGCTGGGCGATAGCCTGTGCCGTCTTCGGTCGAGACGCCAGCCGCGTCAGCTCACGGAACTCCCCTTCGGACACGTTGAGCTCCGGAAGAGGCCGACCTCGTGCCATGCTTCACCTCCTGTGATTACAGCACAGGAGAATTTTACAACTGATTTCTGCAGCAAAATACTAGCGAGTCGCTGGACCCCCCTCGCCCTCCTCGTCGCCGGGATCCGGGGGGACGGGGGAGGCCGCTCTCGGTCTCCTCAACCTGCTCGGCGCGGACGATCTCCGCCAGGTGGCGCTTCTCCGGCTCAAGCATGGCCTGCGTCTCGAGGAAGGCGCTACCCACCGAGCTGGCGCGGCCCGAGCGGCGGTAGTAGATCCATCCCCGCTGCTCGACCCACAGAGCCAGCCGATGCAAGAGGTAGAGGCCGCTCGCGACGAGGACGATGCCGACGACGAGCTTTGCGCTCACGACACGAGAATACCCGATCGGCGCCGAGGTTCTACCGGGGGCGCCGGACGCGCGACGACCCGGGCCTGGCGCCGGCGGCGCGGCGGAAGCGCAGCAGGTGCTGCGCGGCGAAGGCCCCGAGCAGGGCGGCGACGGCGAGGAAGGCCACCCGCCGCGCGGTCCCGAGCTCGGCCCACGAGGTCAGCACCATCGCCGCCTCGCTGATGAAGAGGGTGGTGAAGACCAGGGCCGCGGCCGCGTGGCCCATGCGCGCGCTCGTACGGGCGCCGAGCACGCGCCGGAGGATGGCGACCAGGGCCATGACCGCCGCGACGGCCACGCAGATGCCCACCAGCAGCTTCACGACGCGGCCGCCGTCGGTGCCGGGCCCGGTGCCCACACCGGCTGCGCAAGGAGGGCGCCCGATGGGGCCTGGATCTGGGGAGAGCGGACCACGAGCACTTCCATAGCACAGTCATGGTGCGAGGGCGACGCTCGGGCGTTTCGGCCTTGCCCTGTTGAGCCACACCCCGCGGGTCGATCCGGGCTTGGGCTCGGACCGCGGCGGCTCAAACCGGCGCTCCCGGGAATCGGGCTCCAGGTCCATCGTCCCGGGTGGGATCTCCGCGTACCAATCGGGGCTCGCTGGTGTGCGCGTCGGTCTCGGCCTCGGAGAAGGCGGCTCGGCCCTTGCTCATGAAATGCTGGAGGCGTAGCTTGGAATAGAGAGCGTTTCTTTTCTTAGGAGATTGTCTCAGAACGAGCCAGGGGGGGACCCGTGATGACCCGGTTCGTCGTCCTGGTGACCGTCGGCGTGGCCGTCGCCGGATGGCAGCCCGCGCTGGCTGCCACCACCGCGCCAGTCCAGGTGGAGCAGCCGGGTACCCAGCCCACCGAGGTCAACGGCGCCACCAGCCCGGGCAACTGCGATACCTGCCACGGCAAGACGACCAACCCGGACCTCGAACCGGCTCACGGGTGGTACGGAAGCATGATGTCGCACGCCCTCCGCGACGGGCTCTTCTGGGCGGCGCTGGGCGTCGCCGAGCAGGACTTCCTGCCCGGCTCGGACCCCGCCACGCGGGGTGGTGTGGGCGACCTCTGTCTGCGCTGCCACGGTCCCGACGGCTGGCTGCAGGGATTCGCCACCCCCACCGACGGCTCGGGGTTCGCCGGACACGAGGAGGACGGCGTCGAGTGCGAGATCTGCCACCTGCTGGTGAACCCGGACGAGGCGGTGAGCGTCGTCGGCACCACCGAGGTGGAGAACGCCCCCTACCTGGCCTACGATGCGGCCTCCGGCGACGGCTACTACGGGTCGGCCCAGATGGTGCTCAACGGCAACGGCACGCGCCTCGGCCCGTACGCTGACGCGCACGCCAATCACCCCTTCATCCAGTCGCCGTTCCACCGTTCCGCCGAGCTCTGCGGCACCTGCCACGACGTCTCCAACCCGGCGGTGGGGGATCTCGCGCACAACAACGGCGCCATGGTGGCCCTGTCGGCGGGCACCTTCGGCGGCACCCAGCCGGGCGACACCGCGGCCTTCAACAACCCGCCGTGGGCCTACGGCGTGGTGGAGCGCACCTTCAGCGAGTGGACGGCGAGCGCCCTGGACACCACGGCCGTCAATGACTACCCGGCACTGCCGGTCGAGATGCGCGTCGCCGGCGGTATTCTCGACACCGCCTACCACCGGGCGTACGACGCGCGCTCCGACGCCGACTACGAGGACGGCACGCCGCGCACCTTCACCTGCCAGACCTGCCACATGTCCGCCGGCACCGGGCTGGGCTGCAACAAGAACGGCGTGCCGGAACGTACCGACCTGCCGCGCCACGACCTCACCGGCGGCGCCTACTGGTCGCCCGACCTGATCCTCTACCAGGCCGACCACGGCACCCTACGGGTCGGGAGTCTCACCACCGAGCAGCGCTCGGCTCTGGCCGACGCCAGGGCGCGCGCCGAGGCGATGCTGCACGGCGCCGCTTCCCTCGCCGCGCACCAGGACGGCGCCGCCCTCCAGGTGGACGTCGTCAACCTCACCGGCCACAAGCTCATTAGCGGCTACCCGGAGGGGCGCCGCATGTGGCTCCAGGTGGTGTTCCGCGACTCCGCGGGCGCCGTGGTGGGGGAGCGCGGCGGCTATGGACAGATCGGTCGTACGGTCGACGACGCTGCGGGGCTGCCTCACCAGGTGGAGTCGCTCGTGGATCCTCAGACCACCACCCTGTTCGAGGCAGAGCCCGGCATCGACCGGGAGTGGGCGGTGCAATTGCTCGGACTCGGCTACCCGTCGGGCCTGGTACTCGCCTACGACCGCCTCACCGATGCGCCACTCCTGACGCTCGGCGAGCTGGCGGGGGCGCCTGCGGGCAGCGCCGAGAGGACCTTCCACTTTGTGCTCAATAACGTGGTGGTGCACGACACGCGGATTCCGCCCTACGGCTTCGCCTACGACGAGGCACTGGCGCGCTCGGCCCTACCGGTGCCCGCGAGCCAGTACGGCGATCCCGGCCCGGGTGGGACCTACGAGCACCACGCCGAGGTGGGCTACGCCATCCCGGCCGCCGCAGTGAGCGCGGAGGTGAGGCTCCTTTACCAGCAGACCAGCTGGGAGTACGTCCAGTTCGTGTGGCTGGCCAACGACGGCCTCAGCGCCTTTCTCGGCACCACCGGCGCCGACCTCCTCGACGCCTGGCTCAACACCGGCATGTCCACCCCCTTCGAGATGGCGACGGCGGGCGTGGCGGTGATTTCCCCGTCCTCGGAGATCTTCTCCGATGACTTCGAGGGCGGTGGCACCGGGGAGTGGAGCGCGAGCATCGGCGAGGTGCCGCCGTAACCGGCCGCTACTCGACGGTCGGATTGATGGGGCACAGCGCCAGCGACTCCGCGCGCGTGTGGACGACGGGCACCACCTCGTGGCCGGTGTCGTCGATCCACCCCCAGGTACCTCCGACGATGGGGGTGTGCTCGCCGTCCGGCGGCCCGATCGTGCAGCCGAGACAGACCAGCGCAAAGCCGCCATTGAAGGGCCGGCCCCAGTCATAGCGCGGTGGGATCACCATCGTGAAGCTCGCGTCGAAGTAGGCGACCTTGTCGTCCCTGCGTCCCCGGACGAGACCCCCGGCGAAGGGGTCGGGGCCGTTGTCGAAGGTGAGCACGCCGAGCGCCTCACCGGAGGGCTTCACGTAGTACCAGCCGCTCGCCACTTCCACCTCGGCCAGGCGGTCGTCGCCGTACGCCACGGCCGCTCGATGAGCGGACACGAGGTGCAGCTGATCGCGCTCGTCGAGCCACGCACACCCGGGATGCGCCGTGAGCTCCGGCTGCGGGAGGTCGGCGGTCGCCCGGGCCACGTACACGCAGGGCAGAAGGTCCGGCTCCGCGGCGGCGGCCGCCGCGCCGCATCCCGCCACCAGCAGGAGGATCAGCCCGGTGCGCTGCATGCCACCATGCTACTCCTCGAGGATCCTGGAGATCCGCCGGTCGGGAACGAGCCACATGAGGGCGATGCCCACGTAGACGGCCCCGGCGATCCAGGGCTCGACGAACGAGGTGGCCACTGCGACGGCGTACAGGACGGGGGAGAGCTTGCCCTTCCAGTCCCGGCCTACCGCCGCCTTGAGGAGCGAGTCGTGGCCCTGGGACGCGATGATGGTCTGCTGGAGGATCCAGTACGCGGTCGCCGCCATGAGCAGCACGCCCCCGTACAGGGCCATCGGCAGCGGGGCGAAGTGGTTCTCGCCGATCCAGCTGGTGGCGAGCGGGAAGAGGGAGAGCCAGAAGAGGAGGTGGAGGTTCGCCCACAGCATCCCGCCCGTGACCCTATCGACGGTGTGCAGCATGTGGTGGTGGTTGTTCCAGTAGATGCCGAGATAGACGAAGCTGAGCACGTAGCTCAGGAACGCCGGGAGCAGGGGAGCGAGGGCGCCGAGGTCCGTCCCATGGGGGACCTTCAGCTCCAGCACCATGATGGTGATGATGATGGCGAGCACGCCGTCGCTGAACGCCTCGAGGCGCCCGGCGCTCAAGGGCGCGGCTCCTCGCGCTCGCTCAGCCGGCCACTCACTCGCCGTCCCAGTAGTCGAGACCATCGGCCTCCCGGCCCACGAACCGGAACGTCCGCCGCTTGCCGTCGGGCCCGGACGAGAGCTCGGCCAGCACGCCGAACTTCCCCGAGTCGGGGTACTCGGCGATCTCCGGCGACAGCTTCGTGCTCACCGCCAGGTACCGCAGCTCGGTGCTGCCGGTGTTGACGATCTGGTGGGCGGTGTCGTGGCCGCCGGGGGGACAGGCGATGACGTCGCCCGTGCGGATGGGAAAGGTCGACCCGCCGATGCGTACCTCGCCCTCGCCTTGAAGAACGAAGAACATCTCCTCGTTCACGTGGTGATTGTGGAAGGGGAACGCGCGCTTGCCCGGGGGCACCGCGGTGAGGTTGTAGCCGAGCTTCTGCGCGCCCAGCAGCGGCGAGATGAAGCCCATTCGGGCGTCGAAGCGGTCGGCGGGCGAGCCGGTGGCGGCGAACCTCGCAGGCCGGGGTTGGAGCTCGACGTCGGCGATGTTCACGACGGGGCGCTTCATCGGGGACCTCCCTTCATGATCGGGTGGGGCGTGAGCAGAGCGGAGACAGCGACGCGTTGGCATTCCCATCATGGTAGCTCGCCCGCCTCGCGGTCGAACGCCAACGCAAAGGAGCCGGCTCGACGAGCCGGCGCCGGCAGGGAGCCCCGGAGAGCACACGATCGGACGGATCCCTGGGGCTCGGCAGGGGGGTGTGCCGGCTTCGCCGCTCGACGTGCCGCCCGGCGGGGTCGGGGTGGTGAGTCAGGTGGGCGGAGCCCCGAGAGAGGCCGTCAGACGAGCCCCGCGGCCGGGAGGGTTCCATGTAGAGCGCGCTCCTACAGCCTGCTCACGTGGGGCACCTGGGTCCCGATGAGGATGCCGACGGCGAGCACCGCCGTGGCGACCATCACCCCGACCAGCCCGAAAATGTACCAGGCGGCCCCGGCGACGAGGAGCAGGATGATCCTCAGCCGCCACCGCTCCGCCTTGAGGAAGAGCAGGGCCAGGAAGATGCTCACACTGAAGAAAGCAAATGCGAAGAGCGGGGCCATGAAGCGACTCCTTTCCGCTCCCGAACGGCTCGCGGACCTGGCCTCCCGGGCCGGGCTCAGCCCCGCTCGTCCAGGGGCTTGTCGAGCACCCGCTGGACCTTGGTCTCAGAAAAGCCCGTTCGCTCGTAGAACGCCTTGGCGTCGGCGCGCTCGAGGCGGCCGCGCACCCGCAGGCGCCTGCCCCCGTGGTCCACGGCCCAGGCCTCGGCAGCCGCCATCAGCCGTCGGCCGATGCCGCGCCGCCGGTGCTTCCTCGACACCACGAGCCCGCCCAGTTCGGCGAACCGGTCCGACTCCACGCGCACGGCGACGAAGACGTGGATCCACCCGACCACGGTGCCGTCGGGCAGAAAGGCGACCAGCACCTCGTGGTGGCCGTCGGACAGCAGATCGGCGAGGCGCTCTCGTAACCCGTCCGCCGCGGCGGGGTAGCCGAACTCGGCCGAGAGCCGTGCGAGCGCCGGAGCGTCGACCGGAGCGGCGCTGCGGATCTCGATGTCCCTGAGCGTTGCCGTCACGGGGCGCTCTGGGGGTGCGCGCGACGGATCGCCTGCACCGCCTCGTCGAGCTTCTCGAGAAAGCGCGAGCGGTCGCGCCTGGTGATCGGCGGCGGCCCGCCCGTCATCTCGCCCGCTCCGCGCAGCTCCGAGAGCAGGTCCCGGGTCGCCACGGCCGTGCCGATGTTGCTCTCGGTGAAAGGCTTGCCGGTGGTGCCGAGAACCCGCGCACCGGCCTTGACGCAGCGGCTCGCGAGGGGGATGTCGGCGGTGACGACGATGTCGTCGGGTGCCACGTGCTCGGCGATCCAGTCGTCGGCGGCGTCGAAGCCGCCGCCCACCACCTCGAGGGCGATGCGGGGCTCGTCGGGAGTCCGCATCCACGAGTTGGCCACCAGCGTGACCGGGAGGCGGTAGCGACGTGCGACGCGGTAGACCTCCTGCTTGACCGGGCACGCGTCAGCGTCGATGAAGATGTGCAGCACGGACGTCTCCTCACCTTCCGGGTGGTTCCCGTCGGACTCGGCTGAAGGATAACGCGCCCGGGGCTGCCAGGGCCCTCAGGACGTGGCGGTTCGACGGTCGGTACCGAAGTACACGTGTGTCTCGCCGTCCCGCTCGTAGGGAGCGGCCCAGGGCGCGCACCGACGCCTCGACCTGAGCCTGGTCTCGGCCCGCGATCCGCGCCTCGAGTCTCTCCATCCGGCGCAGCAACTGCCGGTCGTCCAGGGCGCGGGGCGCGCACCCCCATGCGGCGGTCACCGAGGCCGCGACGACGAGAGCCATGGCGTGCTGTGGGAGCCCGCGCATGGGATGCGCTCCTTCCGGCTCGAGGAGGCCCTCCGGCGCGCCTCCTACCCGCCCTCCGGCGGTACGGGCAGGCCGTGCTGACGGAGGAACGAGAGCTTGTCCCAGTACCCGCGCTGGAAGCGGATCAGGCCTTCCCTGACGAGGAAGAAACCGCAGCCTCGCAGGCCGATCGGGTCCCGCCACTCGAGGATCGCCCAGTCGCCGTCCTGAAACAGGTGCTCCACCAGGCAGACCATCTCGGCGCGGCGGAACTCGCCGGCGAACATGGCGCAGATGGCTTCCCGGCCCTCCACGGGACTTTCGGGCACTTGGTGGTTGACCGCGTCCTCGGCGTACAGCGCGGCGAGGCCCTCCGCGTCCGCCCGGTTGAACGCCTCCACCCAGTGCTGGATCACCTCGCGGGGCTGCATCTGCCGAACCTCCAAGACCGTGCTCAGGGTGTCCTGATCACCATAGCCCAGCCGGGAGCATGGGCAAAGGCGAGTCCCCGGGTTGCGGCGCGCGTGCGGGTTCGGCCGGCCGGGTCTGCTCAGTGCTCGAGCTTGATCCGCACCAGGGCCTCGATGTCGTCGAGGTCCGCCGCCTCGGCCACCGGGAGCCTGAACCCCGTTCCCTCGCCATATCGCCGGGCGCTGGTGATCACCTGCTCTACCGGTGCCGACAACCGGGACGCGCGTGCCGCCGTCATGGCCCGGTCGCCGAGGACCAGGCCCACCAGGAACGAATCGCGCTGCGGAATCAGGTACGCGATGGTCCGTGAGCCGCGCTTCGCGCGCAGCCCCCAGCCGTACTTCTTTCCCGACGAGCCCCACTGCCACCCGTCGATGCCGCCGTCCCGGTCGAGCCACTCCCGTAGCGAGGACCAGACCTCGGCGGCTTCGCCGAGGACCTCCGCGACCTGGTCGTCGGTGGGCTGGATGGAGAGGTCGTCAAGCGCCGAGAGGGCCATCATCAGCCTCCAGGTCGAACTCCATGATCTCCACAGGTGCGCCGTCGTGCACGATCATCGCCACGCGGAGCCCGGGCGAGGGGGTGTTCGGCGGCGTCAGCAGCTCCTTGCCCTCGAGAGCCACATCGAGATCGTCCACCACGAACGCCAGGTGGGGCACGGTCCGAATCAGCTCTGGGACCGGGCTCCCCGGCTCGAAGCGCATCCACTCGACACCGTAGGGGCTCGTGCCGAAGCCGGCGACGTACATCCCGAAGGCCTCGAGGTACACCTCGCCTGGACGGGGGGTCTCGGTGGGGATGCCCAGGTGGTGGAAGCGCCAACCCCAACTGGTGAGTGCGCGGGGAAGCTCGTGGTCCTGGCGAACCATTGGCGGGTGGGTCGTCGTTCTCATGGGCTCCTCCGGGTGGGTCTCGCCTCGTGATCCAGTGTAGACCGGGGCACAAGGCCCTTTGGCAGCGCCCTCTCACCCCTGTGCCGGCGCGGCCCGCTCGACGCCAGGGGCTAGCGGTTTCCCGAGCCCGGGCCCAGCCGGTTGTACCAGGCGAGCCCGGCCCAGAGTACTCCCAGGATCGCATAGATGACGGCCGCCCGCGGCGTTGTCGAGGTGGTCAGGGCTGCCAGCGCGAGGCCCAGGTAGCAGGCGGCGAGCATCATCACGACGAGGGCGCCCCGGCGCCGGTCGTCGGCGACCCAGCCGAGGCCCTTGGCGAAGAGCAGGGCGAGCGCGATGGCGACGAAGGGCACGACGAGGGCGGCGAGCAGGAGGAGGATTGGGTTGTCGAGGAAAGACGGCGCCATTGGAACCTCCGGGTCAGCTTTGGACAGGGGGAGGGCTGGTGGCTGGGTGGAGGCTGGCGCCCATCGTCCGACGTACAACCAGCACCAATCGGCTGCCGACCCCGAGGAATGCCAGGTGGAAGAGGAGCATCGGCCAGACGAGCATGGCGAGCCCCCGCCACTCGACGGCGGCGACGCCCCCGCCGTTTGAGAAGTCGGGGCTGCCGCTCAAGTGCCAGATGTCGAGCAGCGCGGCGTGGTACATCACCGCGCAGCAGAACGAGATCATGCCGAGCGGGCCGACGACGGCCATCGTGATCCGAACGCCACGCGGCGTCAGCGCGGATCCTTCGCTCATGATCGCCTCCTCGATCGTCACCCAGCATAGCGGTTCGGGCGCCGGCACCTGCGCCGGCTCGGTTGGGGCCGGCGGAGCCCGGTCGGTCGCCGGGTATGGCCGCCGCCACTCACTCCTCCCAGTGGATACGCAGCTGCTTGACGCCGAACTGGCGTGCAGCCTCGACGTCCACCCCCATGTAGACGTCGACACGCCGGCGGAAGCGCTGGTGCGTGCGATCCAGCACGACGTACCTTCCCTCGAGCCCATCGATGCTCAGCTCGGTCCTCCGAGTCAGACCTTCGTCGAGCAGGTCAGGAGAGACTGCGACGACCCTCATGCCGGGTTTGAGGCGGTCCCCCCATGCCCCGATCGACGGCTGTGAGTCGGTCTGTGAGGTGACCGAGTTGTAAGCCGTGACAGTCACCAGCATCGAGCGCTGGGCGTGCCTGGAGCCGCACCCGCTCGGCAGGAGCGCGAGGACCAGGCAGGCGCACCCGAGAACGGCAGGTGTCTCGAGGCGTCGGCGTGCAATCGCGGTGATCAAGGCTCCTCGATCAGGCAACCGTACCACGGTGGGCGCGCCCGGACCGCGAAGCCCGTGCGCCGCAGCGCAGATGGGAGCACCACCGGCATGATCAGATCGTCATGATCGATCCCCTGCTGAATCTCACCGTCCCGTCGTGCGGGTACGCTGGAACGAAGGAGTGTGCGCCAACCGTCCTCGCGAGAGGCGTCAGTGGGGCGTCGCCCGCCGCGGGCTCGGGCAGCGCACGACCACGACGGGCTGCGCGACCGATGTGACGAAGGCCCCTGCGAGGACGACGAGGGAGACTGGCGTCCTGAACTCGGGGTTTTCCGCCGCGATGAACGAGAGGTGGACGACGAAGGCGAACACCCCGGAGGCCGCCAGCGCAAGGGTGAAGGCCTTGGCTCCGCGACGCCACCGGGCAACCTGTCGAAGGCCGACCAGGACTACGAGGACGAGCACCAGGGTGATCACCACTTCGTCAAGAGTGAGAAAGACCGGATTCATCGCGACGTCCCCCGCACCGTGTTACGCAGCGGTGCCGGGCGGGATTGACGGGCTCGGCGGCCGCGCCACATGGGACCGACGCGGAGTGCGCGCAAGGGGGCCGGCCAGAGGCTCGAGAGGTCCATGCGCCGGATCTCGCCGGACGCGCCGCCGGCCGCTAGTGGCCTGTTAGGGAAGTTCTAGGTGCTATTCGCGCAGCCAGCGTGGTTCCTGGCAAGGCGCGACGACGAAGTCGTAGCAACGCTACTTCGAGGAGGAGCAACTCAGCCAGGGGCCGCAGAGACATGCGAAGAGTCCATTGGGATTTTCCAAACAGGAAACTAGACGACGCCGGGAATGAAGCGTTTCGTGCGCGCGCAGTACGACGCGTATGCAGGACCGAGCGAGGCGACCAGCGTCTCCTCCTCTTTCACCACACGATTGAGGACCCCGAGCGTGATGGGCACCAAGAGCCCGATGATGCTCAGCCAGTCGGCGAAGAGCAGCCCGAGCCCGAGGAAGGCGATGAGGAGGCCGGTGTACGAGGGGTGGCGCATGTGCCGATAGAGCCCTCGCTGGACCACTTCATGGTCCGTGTGGACTGCCACGTCCACCGTGAAGAGCCTTCCCAGCGTGAGGATTGCGATCCAGCGCACGGTGAGACCGCCGAGCAGCAGGGCGAGAGACACGGGCCGCAGGATCGACGCCGATACCGGGAGGTGGGTCGACGGCACCCACTGGGCGCCGACTGCGAGGGCAACCCCGAACACGATGCTGAGCCACATGAGGCGCAGCGAGCCGCGATCCTCGCACTGCGCCGAGCGGCTGTGTGATCGCTTCACGAACGAGAGGATGATCTCCGAGATTGGAAAGAGCGCGGCGACGGCCAGTAGGATCGGTCGGATCATTGCGCTTCCCTTGCCCGAGCCGAGCGTCGGCGGCCGGTGCAGCACCCCCGGCGATGAAAGAACGCGAGGACGCGGGTGCCCTGGCCGGTCACCGGTCCTCCCGCGACGTTGCCTCGGAGGCCTCCGAGAGCGCCCTGGAGGCCGCGGTTGCGGAGTACCCGACCATCGTCACCCGGATCTCTGTTGGTCGGTCCTGCGCAGAGCCCACGTCACGGCTGAGCGAGAGTACGAAGAACCGGCCGTCACGGTGGCGGAATGCGGCGCTGAGCATGGACTGAATCCGGGGCCTGCCTCGTACGAGGTTGAGCCCCGTTCGCCAGGTCAAAAGCCCGGGGTCGTCCACCCGTGTCCAGTCCTCGGGTGCCCGCGCCACGAGATCCTGGACCAGCTCATCCGGGATGCGCTTCGTCGAGTACTCGAGTCGGGTTCCATACTCTTCCGATTCCGAGGTCTCGACATCGTAGGCCCTCCATGACGTGTGGAAAGGCGGTGGCAGGGCGCTCGGCTGGGGGCCGCGGGGCGCTTCCACGATCGCAACCCTGTTGCATGCCAGCGCGAAGATGATCAGCAGGGTCATCGAGAAGAACGTGCGGCCTGACATGGCTCCCTTTCATCCTGTCGTGGCTGCTTCGACGTGGCCCGCGACCCGGTCTTGACGGCAGATCGGCCTGGAGAGCGACCCAGCGTCACGGACCACGATACGCCTGCCCCGACGTGTACGACCAGCAGCGCGGAAGAGGACCCTTCGAGGCCGGCGGTGGGTCCGATCCCGAGGCGTCGCGGTGCACGAGGCACGGGCCCCTTCCGCCTCCCCAGGCGATGGCGGCATCGTACGGAGACAGAGCGTCCTCAGATGGAGCCGAGCGGCCGGCGGAGCCGCCGCGGTGGCAAGGCGCGAGGGGGACCGACGCCGACAGCCGGGGGCGCGTGGCCTACATCAGAGTGTCGCCAACGATTCGCAGCACCTCGGCGAGCTCGCTGATCTCGTAGGTCGGCTCGATCCCGGACCGGTTTGGTTGCCCTGACGGGTTGAACCAGCAGGTGTCGATGCCGAAGCCCGCGGCTCCCTCGATGTCCGATGTCAGGCCGTCACCCACCATGAGGACCTCGGCGTGGTCGGGGTTCCCGATCTGATGGAACACCTCCCAAAAGAAGCCACGATCCGGCTTTGCTGTCCCGATCTCGTCGGAGATGACCACGGCAGTGAAGAACCCCCCGATCGTGGATGCGAAGAAGCGGCTGCGTTGGACCTCGGCGATACCGTTGGTGGCCAGGACCAGACGGAGGCCCTGAGAAAGCTCCCTGATGACCCGTTCTGCCTCGGGCATCAGGTGGCGCTCGGAGCCGAGGTTCGCAAGGTAAGAGGCGCTGAGCTCGGAGGCGGGGAACGCAAGGCCGAGTGCCTGGGTCAAATCCTCGAAGCGTTTCACCCGGAGACGAGATGAGGAGATGGTGCCCTCTTCGAAACACCCCCACAGACGGGCGTTGATCTCGCGGAAGGCGCGATGAGAAGCCGGGTCGAGGAAAACGTCGTAATGCTCGAACGTGCGCGACAGAGCGTTCAGCTCCGCGCGGTCGTAGTCGAAGAGGGTTCCGTCGGCGTCGAACACGAGCCAGCGGTATCGTGGCATCACGATCCTCGGCGCCAAGGGGCGCGGGTGCTCAGTGCTGGAGCTTCGCGGCCGTTGACGATCAGCACGAGCCGCTGAAGAACGGTGACAGTGGCACCGTCAAGCCGGGGAACGGTGCATCGGGCTGTGTAGTGGTGTGAAGACAGAACTCGGGGGCGGGGCCGAGCACCATTTGGCGGCCCCACAAGGAGACGCCGGGGCGGCTGCACAGGTCGGTGAGGGAGGCATAAAGCTCCCGATACGTCATGCCCTGTGGCTTCGAGAACCAGTGGGCCACCGCCGGAGTGTGCGATGAAGGGCTGCCCAGGCGGAGGCGATAGAGCCCCGCTGTCCCGGAGGCGGACATGGGGGCGATTCGATCATGAGCCTTCCGCGTCGAGCCATTCGAGGCTGCATCGTTCAGGAGGTCCAACGCGGCGGAGCTGTCGAGGAGGTACCAGTCTTCGTACGCCTGCGTTTCGACGTGAACCCAGGGTACCTGTTGAACTCGGAAGACCACGGTGCTCAGCAGACCCCTCGGCGGCGACTCGGAGAGCGCCTCGAGGAACTCCCGGTGGGCATGCTCGTAGGTGTCGAGAAACACATCGAGCCGTGGGCTGTGCCAGAAGACGTAGGAAATCATCTGGTAACTCCTTGGTAGGTCTTCACGTCGACTTACGAAGAAGTGTAGCGCACGCGCGCCGCGGCGTGGGCGGGTGGTTTTGAGCCGTCGGAACGGCTCGTCCGATCGTAGAGTGGGACGAACCTGCGGGGTGGTTGCGGCGGGAGCGGCCCGGCGCGTCGACTCCTGGGGCCGGACAGGGCGCGCTCAGTCAGAATGCGCCCGGCAGCGAGCCGACGAGTGCGGCCTGTGGGCCGGTGTCCGCACGGAGGAGCCGGCGATCTGGCCGGGTCCCGGATTGACGCGGCCCCGCCGTCCTTGTGGAGTGCACGCCTGCCCGACACGGACTGAATCGGCACCCGCTCATCGGGCACCCCTTGTCGACCGCCTGAGGTGGAAGCCCGGCGGCGGGTGAAGAGTACCTCAGGCTGGTGTCCTGCACGAAGCTTCCGCAAGCAACGACGCGGGGGGCCGCTCGCGCCAACGCCGCTGAGTGGGCACGTCCACAGTCAATTGTGCCGACCTGCGATTTCGTGCACGAGAGGCAGTCCCCATGAGCAAGGCAAGCTTCAGCTACGTGATCTACGCCCATATCGGCTTTGGATGGCCGGCGGTTCTCTCCGGCCTGAAGACGATCATCGAGAGCCCCCACATCTTCGGTGTCGAGTAGCGGGGAGAAGGTCGGCTCGTCCCGGTGGCGTCGGTGGTGCGCGCCGGGGAGACGCGACGAGTGGCCGGCGCGGCAGTCCGAGTGAGAAGACGCACTCCGGCTGATGGTCAGTTGGGATGACGCCTGTTGAAGCCTGAGTAGGTCTTTGCCCCAGGATTGTGCTGCGCTCGAAGAGGGATGCGGGACGGCCAAACAGGAATCGGCAAGACGGTCCCGGTGTGCGAGGAACCGCGTGGAACGTCCATGACCGCCGGCCCGTCGAGTAGCTCGGGGGATGGTGAGTGGCGCCAATCGACCCACCGGTCACGCTTCTTGAGAATGCCGACATCCTCGAACGAGGACCTGAGCAGCACCCACAAACACATGGCTGTAACCGACGCGACAAGTGCGTTCGCGAAGAGCTTGACGCGGGTGCTTGCGCCGTGACGAAGGAGGGTGCACAGCGGGCTTGAGCCGATACCCAGGAGAACAACCAGGAACCAACCCAGGACCAGGCCAAGAGCGAGGCTCAGGAGGACCACACTCAACCACCCGTGCCCGGAAGTGCGCTGCGTTTTCATGATGACTCTCCGTTTTTCTCCTACCTTCAACATATGGCTTGGATGAGTAGACGGCACAGAGCGTGCGATCAGTCGTGGCCTCGTGGGACGGGCCCTGGTGTCCTGTTTGGAAAATCCCAATGGACTATTCGCTGGTCATCGCGGCCCCTGGCGGCGTTGCTCCTCCTCGAAGTAGCGTTGCTACGACTTCGTCGTCGCGCCTTGCCAGGAACCACGCTGGCTGCGCGAATAGCACATAGGACTTCCCAAACAGGGCCCTAGCGCAGGCGTGAGACGTCGGCTCGCGGTGCCAGAGGATCAAGGAACTTGCTGCTGTGATCGGCGGCACCGTCGTCGGGTGGACGACGCGTGGGGAGCCTGAGCTTCGCAGGACGAGGGAGGCCTCAAGGACCAGCTGCCGCTCCATCATTGCGGCCGCAATCTCCGGCTAACAGAGAGCTCGCTCTATCTCTCATCGGGGATGGCTGCCGTGCCGCCGGCCGTGGAGGTCGCAGAACTTCCGGCGGATCGCTCACCCTTGGCTCCAACCCCTTACTCTTCACTCTCAACTCTTGACCCACCTCACGTCCGTGCCGGCCGCGGCAGCGCGAAGGCCTCGCCCTCCACGGCGAATGCACCCCTCACCATCAGGTGCGAAGGGCCGCCGTGATCGAATAGCCGGGGCACCGGGGTGGCGTCGGGAGCGAGCCGGTCGGGAGCGAAGGCGAGGGTGAGAGAGCTCACTACGCCGGGCACGGCGTCGAGCAGCGCCCCGAGAGACGGGATCTTACGCGCCACCACATCGTAGAGCGTCAGCGCGCCGTTGCTCTGCTCGAGGCAGAAGATGGCGTCGAGGTCCGCGGAGTAGTGTAGCGGGCGGCGGCCCTCGTTGAAGCAGAACACGCCGTGCTCGCGCACGACGCCCAGTCGCCGAGAGACCGGCGTGCGGCGCTCCAGCAGGCGGTGGAGCAGGGCCACGTCGGCGCCGTCGTCCGGGTCGAGCACGCGCAGCCGGCCCGGCCCAGAGGAATGCCGGACGGGCAGAGTGAAGACGTGCTCGGGGATCTCGCGGAATCCGAAGGGCGTGAAGTACTCGGGGTGCTCGGTAGTGAGAATCTTGGTGGGGAGTCGGCCGTCGCAGTAACCGAGGACCTCGTCCATCAGGCCGCGACAGAGCCCGCGCCGGCGGGCGTCCGGGTGAGTGGCGACGCCGTGGATGGCGCCGACGGTCTCGGTGCGGCCGCGGACCACCAGGGGCAGCTCGATGAGGCCGACGTGCGCCAGCACGCGGCCGTTCTCGAAGGTGACGAAGGGGGTGGAGACGGACTGCCAGGGCGCACCCATGCTGCGGGCACAGACGGCGCCGCGGCGGAGGCCGGGAAAGACGACATCGAGCAGGTCCATGGCGCGGTCGAAGAGGGTCGGGTCGTCGGCAAACGAGCCTTGCACGTGGTCCTCCCGGTACTGAGTGAAAGATACGCTCGGACAAGCGTACCTCGGAACCAGTCGAGCTGCACGAGTCACCGGAATTTGACCACTCTCAGGAATATGTCTCGAGAAAGCTCAGAATGGCGTCGCTGACGGCATCCGGCTGCTCGAGGGCGCTGAGGTGGCCGGCGCGTGGGATGACCTCGAGCCGCGAGCCGAAGATGCCGGCATGGATCTGGGAGGCGCGTGCAGGCGGCAGTGTGGTGTCCTCGTCGCCAACAAGCACCATCGCGGGGGTCCGGATCTCGCCGAGGCGGGGCCGGAGGTCGTCGCGTCGGACGAGGGCTCCCAGGGTGGCGAGCATGGAGGGAACGTGCACCGCGGCGAAGCGCACCCGCCACTCGGCCACCAGCTCGGGCCGGGTTGTGAGCGTCGTGCTCCCGAACATGAGCGGCAGCACCGACGGCACGAACGGGCGCAGGCCGACCAGATGGGCGCCCAGGCCCATGGCACGGTACTTGAGACGGACCTTGGGGTGCTCGGGCCCCGCGTCAGTGTCAAGGAGAACGAGGCCGGCGACCCGGTTGGGGACGGTGAGGGCGGCGCGGAGGCTGATCATGCCTCCGATGGAGAGGCCGGCCCACACGGCGCGCTCGATGCCGAGGCTGTCGAGAACCGCGAGCACGTCGCCGACCATGTCGTAGAGGGTGAACGACCGCGGTGACGGCGCCGAGCGGCCGTGGCCGCGCAGGTCGACGTTGACGACTCGTGCGCGCGCCGCCAAAGCTGGCAGAACGGGTGCCCACATCTCGCCCGAGCAGAGGAAGCTGTGAGTGAGCACCACCGGGACACCCTTGCCGAGATCGTCGAAGACGATGCGGATACCCTGGCTCTCCACCGACGGCATGACGGGCCCCCTGGGTATCGCTTTCCACTAGGGCTTGCGGCGGGTGGAGATCCCGAGAGGTAGGTAGGCGGGGCAGAAGCCCACCAGGCTCGTGAGGAAGAAGACCACGGCGATGATGCCGAGGACGATGGCCAGGGTCCCAGAGAGGGCGCCGGACAGGTACAGCACGAACACGACTGCCACGAGGAGCAGCCTGATGATCCGGTCGGCGGTGCCCATGTTCGTCTTCATTGTGAGCCTCCATGCGTCGCTCGGTCTCGGTTCGAGGTCCGCCGGCGCGACTGCCGCGTCGCGTTGCGGCCTCATCGGGGGAACACGAAGACCAGCGTGGGTACTCCCGGGGCCTTCTTTACCTCCTACCTCTCATTACTCAACCTCGTGCCGTCGAATGATCGAGTACATCACGGCATCGTGCGGCCGTCCGCGGAAGATCAGACGACTGCGCAGCATCCCCTCGCGCACGGCGCCGGTCTTCTCGGCGGCGCGCTGGCTTCGCTGGTTGCCGACGGCGACGACGATCTCCAGGCGCTCGAGGTCGGTCTCGGCAAACGCCCAGGCGGCAAGTGTGCGGGCGGCCTCGGCGGCCACGCCCCGGCCGGTGGCCGAGCTGCGCACCCAGTAGCCGAGGTTCGCGAAGCGATTGGCGACGTTGATCTGGTTGATCCCGACGCCGCCGAGGAAGCGGCCATCGTCGTCGATGATGGCGTAGTTATGCTCGGCACCGGCGGTGCGCAGGTCGGCCTGGCTCTCCATCCAGCTCCGGGCATTCGCGAGGCCGTACTGCGGCGTGTACCACTCCGCCCAGCGGGCGAGATCGGCGGCGGACTCCAGCACCGCCTCGAGCAGGGCTTCGGGGGCGAGGTCCTCGGGCTTGACGAGCGTGAGCATCGGGTCCTCCCGGGAGGATGATAGCGCTCGGGGCCGGGGCCGGAGCGGTGGCCGGGGCCGCGCCCGGAGCCGGGGCCGTGGCGGAAGGCCGGGGCCGTGACCGGGGGGTATCCGAGCCCGGGGTCGGAGAGGAGCCGGAGCGGTCAAGCCCTGATGAAAAGTTGTCACTCGTCGTCGGCTCCGATGCCGTAGCGCTGCATCTTGTTGAACAGTGTCTTACGGCTCACGCCGAGAGACTCGGCGGTGCGGGTGCGATTCCATCCGCACTGTCGCAGGCGGTTGCGGATGACGGATGCCTCCAGGCGCTCCACCATGTCGGCCACGAGCGCGTCGAGGGGGCGTTCTTCGTCCCCCGGCGGTGGGCCGGCGGGTGAGGGGCCGCGCAGCCGCGGCGGCAGGTCGGCGACACCGATCTCGTCGCCGTCGGCCATCACCAGGGCGCGGTAGAGCGTGTTCTCGAGCTCGCGCACGTTGCCGGGCCACGGGTAGCGGCGCAGCACCTCGAGGGCTTCCGGGGCGACGCCGCGGGCGGGCACCCCCAGCTCGGCGGCGCGGCGGGCCACGAGATGGTCCACCAGGGCGGGGAGGTCCTCGGGGCGCTCGCGCAGTGGCGGCACCCGGATGCTGATGACGTTGAGCCGCCAGTAGAGGTCTTCGCGAAAGCGGCGTTCGGCGACCGCGTCATCGAGGTCCGTGTTGGTGGCGGCGATAAGGCGGAAGTCGGCCCCGAGCTGGCCCTGACCGCCGATGCGCGTGAACGTACGCTCCTGGAGAACGCGCAGCAGCGACGCCTGGGACTCCAGCGCGAGGTCGCCCACCTCGTCCAGGAAGAGGGTACCGCCCGCGGCCTGCTCCAGGAGTCCGACGCGCTCGGCGCGAGCGTCGGTGAAGGCGCCGCGGACGTGGCCGAAGAAGGTGTCCTCCATGAGGGTCGGAGGCACGGCGCCGCAGTTGACGGCCACGAAGGGGCCGCGGGCACGCTGTGAGATGCGGTGGATGGCACGGGCCACCAGCTCCTTGCCGGTGCCGCTCTCGCCGTGGACGAGGACGGTGGCGTCCAACGGGGCGACCTTGCGGATGGTGGCGAAGACGTGGGCCATGCGTGGGCTCGAGCCCACCAGCTCGTCGAGGCCGTAGCGGCTCTCGAGCTCGGCACGCAGGGTGGCGACCTCGTTGCCCAGGCGCGTGACCTCCTCGATACGGGCGAGGCGGGCGAGCAGCTCGTCGTTGTCGAAGGGCTTGGTGAGGTAGTCCCAGGCGCCCGCGCGCATGGCCGCCACCGCCGAGGCGATGGTGCCGTGGGCGGTCATCATCACGACCCTGGTCGCGGGCGCCGCCTCGAGAAGCTCGGGCAGCACCTCGACGCCGGTGCGGCCGGGGAGCTGAAGGTCAAGGAGGATGACCTCCGGGGCGTCACGGCGGACGGCGGCGAGGGCCTCGTCTCCGTCGCCGGCCTCGCTCACGCGGTGACCCTTGCCGCCCAGCAGCAGCTTGAACATGCGCCGGATGGCCGGCTCGTCGTCAACAACGAGGATTCTCACCGGTCCTCTCCGAGGCGCGGCAGGCTCACGCGCGCCAGCGCACCGCCGGCCGGCCGGTCGGCAAGGGTGAGGTCGCCGCCGTGGCGGCGGACGATCTGGAAGGAGATCGGGAGCCCCAGACCGGTCCCCTCCTGCTTGGTGGTGACGAAAGGGTCAAAAACGCGGTCGCCGAGCTCGGCGGGCAGGCCGGGACCGCTGTCCGCGACCTCGAGCACCGCGCGGCCGCCGCCCGGGGAGGGCTCCATGCTCACCGCCAGCTCCACCTCGCCGGGCCCGGTCATGGCCTCGACGGCGTTGAGCAGGAGGTTGAGGATCACCTGCTCCAGCTCGCCGGGATCGCCTTCCACGCGGGGGGCGACGGCGAAGTGGGTCGCGAGGGTTACGCCTGCCTTGCGCGCCCTGGGTTCGACGAGGAGCGCGGCGCGGCGGGCGATGTCGCTGAGGTCCACCGGCTCGCGGGCGGCGCGGGGGGCGCGGGCGAAGAGGAGCAGGCCGCCCACGAGACGGTCGATGCGGTCGACCTCGTGGAGCACGTCGCCCAGCACCTCGGCGACGTCCGCGGCGGTGTCGTCGCGGTCGCGGACCACCTGGATGCCGGTGCGGATGGCGGTGAGGGGGTTGCGGATCTCGTGGGCGAGCCCGGCCGCCAGGGTGCCGGCTGTGGCAAGACGCTCGGCCCGATAGAGCCGGCGCAGCCGGTCGCTGCTCTCCCGCACCAGGGCGGCGTGCTCGAACGCCAGAGCGGCCGGTACCGCCAGCGTGGCGAGGAGGCCGGCACGCTCCCGCGACCAGCCGCCGGGGCGACGGGTGACGCCGAGCAGAAGGAAACCCGAGAGGTGGTCCGCCGCCTCCAGGGGCACCACCACGGCGCCCGCGGCGGTCAGCGGCGCCGCCTCGGCGTCGGGGAGGTCCTCCAACACCTCGCGGTCGGCGGCCAACAGCAGGGGCCGCCGATTGGTGGCGAGCCAACGTGCGAGGAAGCCGTCCGGCGGCCACGTCGCGTTCGTCAGGACCTCGGGCCAGCTGCCCCGTGCTGCGTGGAGGCGGAGCTCGCCGCGCTCGGGGTCCAGGAGGATGAGGGCGAGGTCGTTGCAGCCGGCGAGCTCGGCGAGGCGTTCCAGGGCGCTGGCGTACAGGGGAACGGGCTCCACGTGGAGGAGGAGCGAGCGGTAGAAGTCGTCCACCGCAGTGGCCGCGGGCACGGCTGGGCGGGCGCCCGGACGGAGGCGTGCGAGCCAGCTCACTGGCAGCAAGTGTAGCGTTGCGGAGTCGCTGATGCTCCGGACACCGGCTCCCGCTCGGCTGCGCCGCCCGTCGGCGCGGCCCCGGAGGGGGCAACAGCACGAGTCGGCAGACGGCAACAAGGCCGCCCCCGGGCCCCAGCGCCGAGTCGCCTGCCTCGTCGTTTGGAGCCGCTTCTCCGGAGGCCAAGGGCCGTGGTTGCCAACCCCCCGACAGTTTTCCTGGAGCCCGCTCTCACCTGGAGCGCCATCGCGGAAACATTGTCGGGGTTGGCACGCCCGCCGGAGGGTAGGTGCTCCGTCCCGGCCCGGGACCCGCCCTGGGGCCGGCCAACGGTCCCGGCCACGGCTCCGGCTCTGGGCACGGTCCCGGCTGGGTAATCGATTACCCATCGAACGGGTCCGCCTGGGTACCCGGTGACCCACCGGCTGTGCGTTCTTCTCGATTCAAGGTTCTCCCCCGTGGAGGTTTGAGCTTTCGCAGGACGGTTGGCACGCGGCTTGCGGTGGTGAGGGCGGCGGCAACCAGCCGACCGGAGGACGCGATGGAGACCAACCCCGCCAGCGACGCTCAGGCGCTCCTGGAGGCGAACGGCCTGAGCAAGCGCTACGAGGCCGGAAACCTGGCTCTGGACGCCCTCGACCTCGAGGTGCGCTCCGGTGAGCTCTTTGCCCTGCTGGGTGCAAACGGCGCCGGCAAAACTACCACCATCAACCTCTTCCTGGGGTTCATTGAACCGACCGCCGGGAGCGCCCGGATCTGCGGCGTGGAGGTTGCTCGCGACCCCCTGGCGGCCAAGCAGCACGTCGCCTATGTCTCCGAGAACGTCATGCTCTACCCGGCGTTCACCGCGCGCCAGAACCTCGAGTTCTTCGCCCGCTTGGCGGGCAAGCGCCCTGGCCGGCGTGAGCTCGACCGGGTGATGCGGCGGGTGGGCCTGCAGGAGGACGCCTTCGGCCGCCGGGTGGGGACCTTTTCCAAGGGGATGCGGCAGAAGCTCGGCATCGCCATCGCCATCCTCAAGGACGCCCCGGTGCTGCTGCTCGACGAGCCCACCTCGGGCCTCGATCCCAAGGCCTCAGCGGAGCTCGCGCGCCTGCTGGGGGAGCTGCGCGACGAGGGCAAGGCCATTCTCATGTCCACCCACGACATCTTCCGGGTACGTGAGCTTGCCGACACCATCGGCATCATGCGGGAGGGCCGGCTGGTGATGCGCCGGCCCAACGCCGAGCTCGCCGGCGAGGACCTCCAGGCGCTCTACCTCACCTACATGGCGGCCGGGTCGCCGGATCGCACCGCGGCGGCGTGATGACTCTCGGCACCATCGTCCGCAAGGAGTTCCTCGGCCACGTGTTGACCCTCCGTTTCGTGGTGGGGACAGTGTTCACTTTGGCTCTGTTCGTGGCGGCCGGCCTGGTGCTGCGGGCCGACTACGGTGACCGTGTGGCGGCCTACCAGGAGGCGGCGGGTACGCACCGCGAAGCGCTCACCCGAGCGGCAACCTACGCGGGCCTGGAGGTGGAGGTGGATCGCGCACCGGCGCCGCTGTCGGTGATCTGCCAGGGGGTGGACCGCAGCCTGCCCACCTCGAGCCGCTTCAGCATCCTCGACGCACCCACGGTGTCCGGCGCGGGCTCCACCCGCAACCCCCTCCTCGTGGTGCTGCCCACCCTGGACCTCACGGTTGTGGTCCAGGTGGTGATGAGCCTGCTCGCCCTGGTCTTCGCCTACGACGTGGTCTCCGGTGAGAGGGTCCGCGGCACGCTCGCGCTGACGTTGGCCAACCGGGTGCCCCGCGCCTCCCTGCTGCTGGGCAAGTACCTGGGCGGCATGGTCGTGCTCATCCCGCTGCTGCTCCTCGGCTTCGGCGCGGCGCTGGTGGTCATCCTCGGCTCGCCGGTGGTGACGTTCGACGCCCGCGACTGGGCGGCGGTGGGGCTCGTGTTGGTTTCCTCGGCCGCCTACCTGTCGGTGGTCTTCCTGGTGGGGATGGTGATCTCGGTGGCCACGCGACGGCCAGGTACCAGCCTGGTGGCCGGCCTCTTCGCCTGGGTGGTGCTGGTGCTCCTGGCTCCGCCGGCGGCCTCGGCAGCGGCGGCGGCTCTGCGCCCGCTGCCGTCGCAGCGCGGTCTCGCGGTCGCCGAGGAGAAGGTGCAGGACGGTGTGTCCGCCAGGCTTCGCGACTACGCGAGGAGCCACCCGTGTCCGGTGACGTACCCCGATCAGCGGCGCTTCAACCGCGAGCGGAGGTCGCTCTACTCCGGTGATGTGCCGATGCTCACTCGCCTGTACTCGGGGCCTCGGGAGTACGTCGAGTGGGCGCTGGACGGGCTCCGCTTCGGCCTGCCGCTGCGTCTGAAGGCAGCGGAGGAGGTGCAGGAGATGCGCTGGCGCAGCCTCCGCGAGATGGCCGCACAGGAAGCTCTGGCGCGACGGTTGCGTCTGCTCTCGCCGGCGGGACTGCTCTACGACGCGGTGGCGACGCTGTCGGACACCGACGCCGGGCGTTTCCAGCGTTTCATCGCCGCGGTGCGCGCCCAGCGCGAGGCACTGTTGGAGTACGCCCGCGCCAACGACGGACTCGACTGGCGCCTCTTCACGCGGCGCGAGGCCCTCGTGATGCCGACCCTGACGGAGCTGCAGGCGCTCGCGGCGGCCGGCGACGAGGCCCGCCTCGAGGCCATCCTCGGCCGCGGGTTCGACGAGCCCGTCGACGTCTCCGGGCTGCCCTCCTTCCGGCTACCGAGTCTGTCGGTGGGCCGGCGGGTGGCGCGGATCGGGCTTGACCTCGGCGTGCTCGGGCTCGCCAACCTGGTGCTGCTGCTGGTCGCGGTGGTGCTCTTTCTGCGCTCCGATGTTCGCCCCGGGGGTGCGTGATGCTCTGGACCTTGACCCGCAAGGAGGCGCTCGGTCACCTCCTGTCGCTGCGCTTCAACCTCTCGCTGCTGCTGGTTGTGGGGCTCATGGCCGGCGGCGCGCTTCTCTTCCGCGGCGAGTACCAGCGCGAGATGAACGACTACAACGCCGGCGTGGCGGCGCGTCAGGCGGCGGTGGCCGACGCGAGCACGTCCTGGGGTCCTCTCTTCTCGGTGTACTCCTACCTCGACCAGGCACTCATGTCGCGGCCGACTCCGCTGGGCTTCGTCGCCGAGGGCCATCAGCGTGATCTGCCCAACATGATTGAAGCCAACGCCTTCCGCCTGCGAAACCTGGCGGTGCAGCAGCGCGGTAATCCGATGATGCAGCCCTTCGAGGCGCTGGACTGGGCGCTCATCGTCTCGGTGGTGCTCTCCTTTGCCGCGCTGGTGCTGACCTTCGACGGTTTCGCGGGCGAGAAGGAGGACGGCACGCTCAGGCTCGTCCTCGCCAACCCGGTTCCACGCTTCCTGCTGGTGGCGTCCAAGCTCCTGGGCGCCTGGGGAGTGCTCGTGCTGGGTCTGCTGGTGGGCGGCATCGTGCAGCTGCTGATCCTTCTGCCCGGCGGCTGGCTCGTCCTCGACGCCGCCACCGTGGCGCGACTGGCCGCGGCCTTTGTGCTGTGCGGGCTGTACGTGGCCCTGTTCGTCGTCCTCGGCCTGCTGATCTCGGCGCGGCACGCCACGGCGGCGTCGGCGCTGGTCGTGTCGCTGCTGGTGTGGGCGGTGGTGGCGGTGGTGATCCCTCGTTCCACGGTGCTGCTGGCGCACGGCATGGAGAAGGTGGAGCGCCGGGGCGAGGTCTCACGGCAGGCGTGGCAGGCCGCCGAGGCGGCCCAGCAGGACTACCTGCGGCTCCATCCCGACAGCCCCGACTGGATGTCGGGCCACTGGTCGCCGGGAGAGAGCCTGGACATGGCCTTCGCGGCGTGGCAGGCCTGGGAAGCGCCGTACGATGCTTGGCGGGCGGCACAGCTGCGCCAGGTGGAGAGGGCGCGGCGGCTCTCGTTCGCGTCGCCGGCGGCGCTGCTCACGGCCGGGCTCGAGCGGGTCACCGGCAGTGGCCTCACCGGCTACCGTCAGTTCCTCGGCGCGGCCGAGCGCTACCGCCGGGCGATGGGGGAGGGGCTGCGAGCCCGCTACCCCCTGGACTCAGCCAACGGCTACGGCATGGACCAGGAGGCCGACCGCACCGTGCGGGCGGTGCAGGTGAGCCCGGCCGAGCTGCCTGTCTATCAGCCCCACTCGGAAACCGCCGGCGCGGCAGTCGTCGCCGCGCTGGGCTACGGCGGTGCCCTGGCCGCCCTCGACCTGCTCCTGCTTCTCGCCGCCGCGGTGGCGGCGGGCCGCTACGACGTGAGGTGAGCATGCCACGAGTGCTGAACCTGATCGTGACGGCCGTGCTGTTCGTCGTGACCGCGTTGCCGGCCATTTCCCAGGTGAGCGACCAGCAACGACTTCTCGAGCTCAAGGCGGCGTGGGTGAAGATGCAGAACGCCGCCAGCGAGCGCGACCGCTACCGCCGCCTCTTCGACCTCGGCCTCGCCGCCGAGTCGGACCTCGCCGCGGTCCAGACCGCCTACCAGGTGGCGCAGGTGACCTACCAGCAGAGGTTCCTCGAGCTCTTCGCCGCCACCCCGCGGCTGTCGGTGGCGCGTTGCGTCAAGAGCTACCAGGGCGAGGCGCGGCAGAGTGTCACCGTGACCCTGCGCAATAGCTCGGCGCCGGCGCTGGACTGGCGCACGGTGGGCATCGCCGACGACCAGGTGCCCATGCCGGACATGGAGTCGTTGCGCTCGATCCGCGACATCGTGGTGTCGCTCACCGACGGCGATGGCACCATCATCTCCGACCCCTACGAGCGGGTGGTCGGTGAGCTGGGCCCCGACGGCAGGTCGTCGTTGCATTTCCAGCTGCTCAAGGACGTGGACGCGCTCGTCGTCGCCCTGCACTACGCCGGGCGCAGCGAGAGTTTTCCCGTCTACCTCGAGAAGGACCGCTCGGCCAACGTGGTGCGGCTGCAGTCCGAGCAGTTCAGCCAGGAGGCCGATCTCGGCGCCGCTGCGGTTTACGACCTCAGGCTCGAGTGCTACAGCGGCAGCGGCAGTGTGTTCGCCCTGCGGGCGCTGCAGCTTCCCGAGGAGATCGGCGCCGAGTTCCTGGATCCCGCCACCGGGGCGCGGCTCAACCAGATCAAGTTCACCGAGGGTGTCACCAGCCGCAATCTGCAGCTGCGGGTGTTTCTCCCCGACGTGGTGAGCGAGCGGGTGACGCTGGACCGTGCGGTGCCGTTCCTGGTGGCCGCGTTGGGCCGCGAGCAGGCGGCGGAGCTGGCGGCGGGTCGGGAGCTGGGAGAGGCCAGCCTGGCGGCGGTGCGGGCCTCGTCGGTACGCCTCGAGCTGGTGCCGCGGGGGGTGGGCAAGCTGGAGGTGACGGCGCCCATCCTGTTCCAGGAGGTGCAGCGGGGTGAGCCGGCGGCGCTGGATGTCACCCTGCGCAATATCGGCACGCGCCGTGTGGACAACGTGCGCCTGCACGCCGACGCACCGTCGGACTGGCAGGTGACGGTGACGCCGGCGCTGGCCGAGCGGCTCGAGCCCGGCGCCGAGGTGCGGGTGGCGGTGGCCCTGGCGCCGCCGGCGGCGGTGGCGGTGGGCGACTACCCGGTGCGCCTGCGCACCGAGGCCTATGCCGACAGCCGCCGCATCGAGTCCCACGATCAGTCGGCGAGGATCCACGTGGTCGCGCCTGCCAACCTCGTCGGCATGGGGCTCCTCGTCACCCTGCTCTTGGGCGTGGTCGGCGGGTTGGTGTGGTGGGGGGTACGCGTGACGAGGCGGTGAAGGGTTAAGAGTGAAGAGTGGGTGCTGAACGGGCCGGGGACCGCGACCGCGATCGGGGCGGGACCACGGCCGTGGCCGAAGTCGTCACGGAGCAGGGTTCCTCCGGCGGACGTGCCGTCCCGAACACTTTTCCTGCAGCGCCATCTCATGTGGAGCGCGATCGCGGAAACAGTGTTCGGGGGGGCAATCACGGTCGGGGGCGGCCTCGTTGTTGCCTGCCCACTCGTGGCGCTGCCGCCCCCGGGGCCGCGCCGACGGGCGGCGCAGCCGTCCGGGAGCCGGCGTTGGCAGCATCAGCGACCGAGCTCCTCGCCGCTACGCCTCCAGAATCCGCTCCACCTCCTCGGCGTCCACGTCGAGCACGTGTGGGATCCCGCTGATCGCGGCCGCCTCCCGCGTCAGCGCCGCGAGATCGTTGCGGGAGACGTGCTCGAGCGCGAACTTGCGAGCGCCGCACATGAGCTGGCGCAGCCCCTGAGCGAGGCGCTCGTAGTAGGTATAGAGGCCGATCGCGCCGGCTGGGAGCTTCTCGAACCCGGAGTCGCCCAGGAGGTGGCGGAGCTCCGCCGAGGTCACGAAGACCTGGTCGCGGCTGGTGCCGAAGCGCTCCACGTAGACCGGCAGGAGACCCTCGTCGATGGCCCGGCCGAGGGTCTTGCCCACCATGGCCGCAGCGATGGGGGCGCGGGCCATGCCCACCATGCGCACGTACGGCGCGCCCAGTGCCAGCCCCTTGAAGATCTGGTCCTCGAAGGCGAAGCCGCCCGCCACCGCCACCGCCGGAACTGGCCGGCCGGCGTCGTCGAGGCGCTTGAGATAGCGGTGGAGCAGGGAGTGCAGCTCCACCGGCGGAACACCCCACTCGTTCATCATGTGCCATGGGCTCATACCAGTGCCGCCGCCGGCGCCGTCCACGGTGAGCAGGTCGATGCCGTACTTGGAGGCGAAGGCCACCGCCCGGGCGAGGTCGGCGGGGCGGTAGGCGCCGGTCTTGAGGAACACGTGGCGCGCACCGGCCCGGCGGAGCTCCTCGACGCGGGCCGCGAAGCTCTCCTCGGTGACCATGCCGACCCGGGAGTGGCGCTCGAACTCCTTGAAGGCGCCGTGCTCGAAGGCGCGCACGATGGCGGGATCGGTGGGGTTGGGAAGCACGACGTAGCCGCGGCGGTAGAGCTCCTGCGCCTTCTTGAGGTCGCGGATCTTGACCTCGCCGCCGATGTTCTTGGCCCCCTGCCCCCACTTGAGCTCGACACACTCGACACCGAGCTCGGCGATGGCGTACTCCTGAGCTCCCAGGCGGGTGTCCTCGACGTTGGCCTGGACCACGATGGCGCCCCAGTCGTCGATCTGGTGGTCGCGGTAGAGGGCGACCCGGCGCTTGAGGTCGGCGGTGTCGGTGACGCGGCCGCCCTCGATTCGCGCCTCCATGTCCATGCCGACGACGTTCTCGCCGATGGTCAGCGCGGTACCGGCCAGGGCCGAGCCGATGGCCAGGCCCTCCCAGTTATTCTTGGCGATGTCGGTGGAGCCGATCCCTGGGATGATCCACGGGTAGCGGAAGCGCAGGCCGTTCTCGCGGCCGATGCTCACGCTGAGGTCCACGGCCGGGAAGATGGCGGCGTCGGAGTCGGCGGGCGCGCCGTGGGCTCCGACCGCTGTGCCCATGATGTTGAAGTGAGAGTAGTCCACCGGATAGACCTTCTCTCCGGCGGTGGTGATCACCCCGAAGGGCTGCGGGTAGATCACCTCGTGCCCGCGGTAGGCCGATTTGCCGATCTCGCACATGCCGACGCAGCCGTCGACGCAGGTCACGCACATCCCGGAGGCCGGCACCACCGAGCCCTCGGTGCGGTTCTTGGTGAGGGTGGCGGCGGTGGCGTTGATACGGGAAAGGGACATCTTGACCTCCCTTGATCAGTCCGGTTTGATCTCGCAGGCCACGCACGGGTCGAGGTAGCACATGAGGTCGTCGAAGCGCGGCTTGGCCACGCACGGCGCCTGGAGGTTGGCGCAGCCCCCGCAGATGGCTTTGTCGGGCTCGGTGAAGGTGCAGCGCAGCTCGCACGTCGGGCACACATACATGCAGCCGCCGCAGCGGCGGCACTCCTCCGACGGGTGGTCGAAGGGGGTACCGATGGAGCGGGTGCGGCCGCGCCCGCGGAAGCCGATGGCGGTGGCCATCATCTGCTCGCGGCACATTCGTACGCAGCGCCCGCAGAGGATGCAAGTCTCCTGCTCCTGGCGGAAGCGCTGCCGGCGCACGCCCAAGGCCGAGGCGAGATCCTGGATGGTCTTGGACTGCGGGCACGAGGCGAGCAGCAACTCCACAACCATGCGGCGGGCGCGCACCGCCCTTTCCGAGCCGGTGCGTACCGCCAGACCTTCCTGGGCCGGGTAGGTGCACGAGGTGACCAGCCGGGCGGCCTCGCCGCGGCCGATCTCCACCACGCACAGGCGGCAGCCGCCGTAGGGCGTGAGGCCGTCCATGTGGCACAGCGTGGGGATGGGGAAGCCGAGGAAGCGGGCCGCATCCAGCAGTGTCGTGCCCTCCTCCACGGCGACGTCGATGCCGTTGAGCTCGAGGGTGATCACGTGTGCACTCCTTCCGCCCGGGGAGCGCCGAGCGCCTCGGTGAACTCGATGTCGCAGCGCAGGCAGCGGCGCGCCTCGGCACGGGCCTGCTCTGCGGTAAAGCACATTTCCACCTCGGCGAAGCTGCTGGTCCGCTCGGCCGCCGGCCGGATCGGCGCCGTCGCGCCGAGTCCGGTGCCGGCCTCGTCGGAGGGCGCGATGTAGACCACCGGGAGGTGGACGCTGGCCGGCTGCATCAGCTCCTCGCCGAGCAGGAAGCGATGGATCGACCGGGCCGCCCGCTGTCCCGCGGCGATGGCGTCGATGACGGTGTTGGGCCCGGTCACCGCGTCGCCGCCGGCGAAGACGCCGGGGCGCGGCGTGAGTAGCGTGTCGCGGTCGGCGCGAACGCGGCCACGCTCCACCAGCGCGGCCGCCTCCTCCTCCATGGGCAGGAAGGGCTGGAGCTGCTCGCCGATGGCCACCACCAGGGTGTCGAGCTTCACCGTCGTCTCGCTGCCCGGGATGGGCTCAGGAAGGCGCCGGCCGGAGGCGTCGTGGGCGCCAAGGCGGTTGCGGATGAGCTCCACCGCTTCGAGCCGCCCGCCGGGGGCGTGGATGGCAGCCGGTGTCACCAAGGTCTCGAGGCGGATGCCTTCGTCCAGCGCGGCCGCCACCTCTTCGGGGAAGGCCGGCATCTCCTCGCGGCTGCGCCGGTAGTAGATGGTCACGCTGTCCACCCCCGGCTGGCGCCGCGCCACCCGGGCGGCATCCACCGCCGAGTTGCCGCCGCCGATCACGCCCACGCGGCCGTGCGCCGCGTTCTCGCCGTGCAGGTTGACGGCCTCGAGGAAGGGCATCGAAGGGATGACGCCGGCGGCGTCCTCGCCGGCAATCCCCAGCCGGCGGCTGCGGTGGGCGCCTACGGCCAGGAACACGGCGGCAAAGCCCTCGGCGAAAAGGTCGTCGATGGCGAGATCGCGGCCCAGGGCGACCCCGCACTTGAGCGCCACGCCGTCGGCCAGCAGGGCGGTGATCTCGCGCTCCAGCACGGTCCGCGGCAGGCGATAGGGCGGTACCCCTGCCACCAGCATGCCGCCGGCACGGTCACCGGCCTCGAAGACGGTGGCGTGGTAGCCCAGCTGGACCAGTTCCCAGGCGGCGGTGAGGCCGGCGGGGCCGGCGCCGACCACAGCGACGCGCGGGGCATCGGTGGCCAGACGGGGGCGCTCGGCGTGGAACGCGCCGGGATCCACCGTGTCGGTGATGAAGCGCTTGAGGGCGCGGATCGCCACCGGACGCTCGCCGCTTTGGCCCAGGCGGCAGCGCGACTCGCAGGGGTGATGGCAGAGGCGGGCGCACACCGACGGGAAGGGGTTGCGGCGGCGGATGGCCCGGTAGGCCTCCTCGTACTCGCCGCGCTCGATGTGGGCGATGTAGTTCCACGCCTGGGTGCCCACCGGGCAGGCGCCCTGGCAGGCGGGTCCGGTGAGGTGGGTGCAGACCCCGGCGCGGCAGCGCTTGTGCACGACGTGCTCGACGTACTCCTCGTGGAAGTAGCGTAGGGTCGAGAGCACCGGGTTGGGCGCCGACTGGCCGAGGCCACACATGGTGGTGTCGCGCACCGTGAGCGCCAACTCCTCGAGGAGATCGAGGGTTGTGAGGGTGGCTCGGCCGTGGGTGACGTCCTCGAGGAGCTCGGCCATGCGTTGGGTGCCCTTACGGCAGGTGAAGCACTTGCCGCACGACTCCTCGGCGAGGAACTCCATGTAGTAGTGGGCGAGATCGACGACGCAGGTGTGCTCGTCGAGGACGATCATGCCGCCTGAGCCCATGATGGAGCCGGCCGCTCGAAGGCTGTCGTAGTCGATGGGGAGGTCGAAGAGGGACGCGGGCAAGCAGCCCCCCGAGGGGCCGCCGGTCTGCACCCCTTTGACCGGCCGGCCGTCGCTGGCGCCGCCGCCGACGCCGTAGACGATGTGGCGGATCGAGGTGCCCATGGCGACCTCCACCAGGCCGGTACTCTGCACCTTGCCGACCAGCGAGAAGATCTTGGTGCCGGCGTTGCCCGGGGTGCCCACGGCGGCGAAGGCCGCCGCCCCTTCGGCGACGATGAGCGGCACGTTGGCCCAGGTCTCGACGTTGTTGATGGCAGTGGGGCGGCCCTCCACGCCGCGCTCCACCGGAAACGGCGGGCGCTGGCGGGGGTCGCCGGAGCGGCCCTCGATGGAGGCGATGAGGGCGGTCTCCTCGCCGCACACGAAGGCGCCGGCGCCGCGCGCCAGACGAATGTCGAAGTCAATTCCGGTGCCGAGGATGTCCGTGCCCAGCAGGCCCAGGCCGCGGGCCTGGCGCAGGGCGATGACCAGGTGCTTGATGGCCAGTGGGTACTCGGCGCGAACGTAGATGATCCCTTCGCTGGCGCCGGTGGCGAGTGCCCCCAGCAGCATGCCTTCGATCACCGTGTGGGGATTGCCCTCGAGCACTGCGCGGTCCATGTAGGCGCCGGGGTCGCCCTCGTCGGCGTTGCAGACCAGGACCTTGCCGCGGTCGCCGGGCTCGGCGGCCAGGAGCTCCCACTTGCGCCCGGTGGGGAAGCCGGCGCCGCCGCGGCCGCGCAACCCCGAGGCCTTGACCACCTCGAGCACACCTCGGCCGCCGCCGTTCTCCAGGGCGCCCACAAGCGCGCGGTAGCCACCCGCCGCCAGGTAGTTGAAGATGCGGATGGGGTCGACCTTCTCGTTGCGGGCGAGGAGGGTGCGGCGCTGGGCGGCGAAGAACGGGATCTCGTCCTGGTGCGCGATGCGCTCGCCGGTGGCGGGGTCCTGCCACAGCAGGTCCGCCACAAGCTCGCCGCGGAGCATGCCCTCGACGAGCCGGGCCATGCCCTCCATGGTCAGGCGCGGGTAGAAGATGCGCTCGGGCTCGACGAGCACCGACGGCTCCATTTCGCAGTAGCCGTGGCACCCGGTGATGCGCAGCGCCACCACGTCGGCGAGGCCCAGGCGCAGCAGCTCGCGCTTGGCCACGCGAATGAGGTCGTTGGCGCCGCTGGCCTGACCGCAGGTGCCGGCGGGGATGACGATGGTGGGTTGGGCGGAGTCGGAGTCCGCTCGCAGCCGGCTGGCCAAGGCGTGGAGCTCGTCGATCGAGGTCACGCGTTCCATGAGGTCCCCCTCGCGCAGCGAACCCTAGCGGTTGGAGCCGGCCGCCGGATCACAGGTTGACTCCGGAGAGATCGAGCATGTGGCTCTTGCAGCCGCGGCGTGAGCAGATCTGGATCATGCCGCCGCCGCGCACGATCAGTGGCACCAGCGGGGCCCCGCACACCGCGCAGTCGGTGGCGCCCACCAGCTCTGCGTGGCAGTGGGGGCAGAAGAAGTTCACCACCGTGTCGGGCGGAATTTCGTGGTCGGAGTCGATTTCGAAGCTGCCATACAGCGAGGAGAGGCGCAGCCAGCCGTGCTTGCGGTGGAACGACACCGTGACCTGCACCGAAGGGTGGCCCTCCATGGGGTGGCGGGGGTCCATGAGGCTGTGGTTGCAGCGTGGGCAGTGCACCGACACCGGGAAGACCCGCTCGTCGCCCTCCTCCACGCGGTCGAGGCCGAGGCGGGTCTGCTCGAGGATGCCGGCGACCTGGCGACGGCCCACCTGCGAGAAGTAGTGGCCGTCCACCACCACGATGGGGCCCAGCGCGCACGCGCCCAGGCAGTTCACCGCCTCGAGGGTGAACTCACGGTCGGGGGTGGTGTCGCCCGCCCGGATTCCCAGCTGGCGCTCGAGCTCGGTGGCCACCGCTCCGGCGTTACGTACGTGGCAGGCGGTACCTTTGCAGACCGACACCAGGTGCCGGCCGCGCGGTTTGAGGCTGAAGGACTTGTAAAAGGTGGCGGTGGAGTAAATGTCGGCGAGCGGCCGGCCGGTACGCTCGGCGACGATGCGCAGCGCGCCCTCGGGGAGGTACCCGTATTTGGTTTGGATCCCTTCGAGCGTCGCGATGAGGCCGCCACGCTCGTCCCGGTAGCGGTCGATGATGGCCACGATCTCGGTGCTCATGGACCTCCCCCGATCCGGGTGCTCGACGCCGCGCTTCCCGGCGTGGCGCCGCCCGTTTCTCAGTTCGCGTAGAGTCCTGAGAGCATTGTAGGTCGAGTATCACTCCACGGGAAGAGCTGCGACGAGAAAGAGGCGGCGCGCGCGGGGCACGAGCTGGCGCGATTGGGTGGCCGAGCGCAAGGAAAGGGTAGCGCTCCGGGGAGGTGTACAGGCCACCGGGCCATAGCCTTTCGGCAGGGGTCTGATCGTCACCCTGGAGCTGGGCGTGGTGGGGTGTGCGCGTGACGCGGAGGGAGCAAGCGACGCGACGCCGGTCGGGCCTACCCGTCGTCCAGCTCTCGCGCCGCCGTATCGAGACCGGCGGGGCGATCGTGTTCCAGCAGGGGGTTGAGGCGCTTCGCCTCGCTCCAAGCCGACGCCGCAGCGGCCGTATGGTCGGCCGCCGCTGAGTCGTTGGCGCGGGCGGACAGGGCCTCGAGTGCGGCGCGCTCGATGTGAGCGCGTGCCCGGGCGGGGTCCAGCGCGAGAGCGCGGGCGGTGGCCTCGAGGCCGTGCGCGAGCGCCGCGGCAGGGTCGCCGCCCAGGCTGAAGAGGCTCTCCGCCCGCTGGCGCCACAGCCGGGCCGCCACCGTCTCGACTCCGGCATCGCCGGAGTTGAGCCCCCTCGCCCGGTCGGTCGACTGCTCCGCCCGTTCGAAGACGGCGTCGGCGGGGCGGCCCGCCTCCTGCAATCGGCGCGCGACGACGAGCTCGAGCTCGGCGGCGCGTGCCCACGCCGCGGCCAGGGAGGGGTTGACGGCCAACGCGCCATTCACGAGTTCGAGGCCGGCGGCGATGGCGGGCGAGGGGTCACGCCCCTCCGCCAGCCGCCAGCGCGCCTCGACCAGCGGAGCCAGCGACGCCAAGAGCAGACCCGTGGGGTCGTCCGAGCGGATCGCGCGCCCTGCGTGGGTGGCGGCTGCGGCTCGTTCCAGCTGCGGTCCGGGATCACCGCCGGTGAGGCGGGCGTGCTCCGCCCGCAGGGCGGCGGCGTGGGCGAGGAGGAAGTTTGGGGCGGCGAAGGAGCCGAACCGCTCGCGGGCGATCTCGAGCAGCGGCTCGGCCTCGTCGAGGGTGGGCGCGGGGTCGCGGCCACGGCGCAGCTCGCCCACCGCCTGCTCCACCAGCATCTCGCCGAGGTTGTAGTGCGCGGTGTAGAACTCGGGGTTGACTTGGATGGCGCGGCGCAGGGCCTCACCGCCGCGGGCGAAGCAGGGCTCGGCGGCGCCGCCGGTGTCCCGGCGCCACAGGCCGATCTGACCCTCGGCGATCCCCAGGTTGATCCATGCCCCCACGAGCTCGGGGTGGAGCTCGGTGGCGCGGCGGGCGGCGTCTGCGGCTTGCCGGAAGTGAGGGGTGGGGTCCTCTCCCCGGGCGCGCGCGTCGGCACCGAGATGCAGGTGGGCGGTGGCCAGGCTCGTGTTGGCGCCATAGTTGGCGGGCTCGATGCGGATGGCCGCGGTATACGCCGTCACGGCGGCGCGGAGCTCGGGGCGGGGGTCACCGCCGGTCTCGGCGAGGGCGTTGGCGGCGATCCGTGAGCAGACGCCCAGGAGGATGAGCGCTTCGTGGTTGTCCGGGTCGGCGGCCAGCGCCCGGCGGGCGTGGTCGCGGGCGCGCTCCAGCTCGGCGGTGGGGTCCTGGCCCGTGTCCATCTCGTGGGCGGCCCAGTACCGCCGGGCGCGGCCCACCTCGAGATGGGCCGCTGCCGAGTCGGGGTTGGCGGTGAGCGCGCGCCCACAGGCCTCGAGGGCGGCGTCGCGCGCGGGCTCGAGTTCGCCGCCGGAGAAGTACTGCACCCGGAGTGCCTGGACCCAAAGCGCGCACAGCTCCTCCGCCGGACGTGGGTCGCTCTCGCCCACCGCCGCGGCCGCGCTGAAGGCGCTGCGGGCAGCCGCGAACGCAGCGTCGGCAGCTGCCGTGTCGCCGTGGTCCACCGCCTCCTGGTAGACGCGGCGATGCACCGCGCCGGCGAGAAGGTCGCCCGGGTAGAAGAAGGGGTCGGTGTCGTGGAGGCTGCGGAGGTGCTCGAGGGCGGATGTGCTGTCATCGGAGGCAAAGGCCAGCCACGCGGCCAGGAGCTTGGGGTGCTCGGCACCGCCCACGCTCTGCTCGAGGTAGGTGCGTGCCGGGTTGCGGAGCTGACGCCGCGCCCGCTCGAGGTGCTCCTCGCGCAGGGCGGGGTTGCGGATGGCGGCGGCATCCTCCAAAGCGACGCGGTAAAGCTGCGCCAGGCTGAGGCCGAGGGCGAATGCGACGCGGGGGGTGCGCTCGCCGAGATCCCACGCCAGCTGCAGCCGGCGCCGGGCACTCTCCACGTCTCCCAGGGCCAGGTAGCCGCGCCCGGCGGCATCGTGCCCGACCCCCCGTGAGACGCCTCCCAGCCGCTCCATCTCTGCGTCGATCCAGGCGATGCGCTCGCGAACCTGCTGAATCTGAGGGCGGATGTCATGCAATGGCAGGAGAAAGGCGCGGCCGAGCACGCTCTCGATACGCTCCACCTCCTGGCCGAAACGCTGGGCCGCCTGGACGCGCCGGGCGGCGGAGAGGCGGGCCTGCACGGCGAGGCCGGCGAAGCCGGCGATCGCCAGGACGGCGACGAGGGCCGCCGCCGTCAGCCGAGGATGATGCCGCGCGCGCGCCACCAGGCGTGACAGCGGCGAGCGTCGGCGGGCGAGGACCGGCTCACCGTCGAGAAAGCGCCCGAGGTCCTCGGCGAGCGCTCGTGCCGAGGGGTAGCGGCGTGCGGGCTCCTTTTCCAGACAGGTGGCGACCACCGTCTCCAGGTCGCGGGGGATCGACGGCACGCGGCGGCGCAGCGGTACCGGGTCGTTGCCGAGCAGGCTGAGCAGCATGGCGACCTCGCTGCCGCCAGTGAACGGTCGGGCGCTGCTGAGCACCTCGTAGAGCACGACTCCGAGGCTGAACACGTCGGTGCGGCGGTCGACCGTTGCACCCATGGCCTGCTCCGGCGACAGGTATCCGGGAGTGCCGAGGATCTGCCCGGTCATGGTGAGACCGGAGACATCGACCTCGCGGGCGATGCCGAAATCCAGCACGTAGGGCAGCGGCCGGCCGTCGTCGCCGCGGGCGACGATGATGTTGCCGGGTTTGAGGTCGCGGTGGATCAGCCCCACCGCGTGGGCCGCCTGCACAGCCTCTGCCGCGCGTTTGACCACCAGGACCTTCTCCTCCAGCGCCATGTTGGCGACCGCCTGGTTCAGCGGGAGCCCGTCGACGTGCTGCATGGCGATGAACGGGTGTCCGTCGTCCCAGCCCACCTCGTAGACCTTGCATACACCGGGGTGCTCGACCCGCGCCTGCGCCCTGGCCTCGCGGAGGAGGCGCTCCACCATTTCGGGGTTCGAGTGCTTGAGGTACTTGAACGCGACCCAGCGCTCGATGTCGGGATCCCATGCCTTGTAGACCTCACCCATGCCGCCGGAGCCGATCATGACCGCCGTGTCGTGCCGCAACGCCGCCTCCCATTAGCTGGCGAACCGAGGGGCTGCCATGGTTGCGTAGGAAGAGGATCGATGTTGTGGTTCGATTGTCGCTGGCTGTCAGGATGAGCGCAAGCAGTCGGTACTGCGCGGAGGGGCATCGCCTGCAGCGGGAGGCGCGTTCCCGAGTGGTTGACGGGTTCGTCAGACGTCGTTGTGCCGGCGCCGGCGATTCTGAGATTTCCTTCATGTCTCAGTATTGGGCATTGACACTTCGGTGCTGGTTCGAGAAAATTACGGTGCACAGCCATGCACAAGCTTGTCGTCCAGGTCGTGCCTGCAGAGAGGCAGTATCCGGTGCTCGGGTCGGATGCCGGGTGGAGGTGAGGTCATGGCGGTTCGCCTCGTCGCCTTCGTCGGTGACCGCGCGCTGCGCTTTGCGCCAGGCCCGGGATCGCACACCGTGGGGTCGAGTACTGACAGTGCCATCCGCCTCAACCATCCCACCGTCTCCCGGAACCACGCGCTCCTCGAGATCGGCGACGAGGGCGTCACGCTGACTGATCTGGGGTCGCGCAACGGCACCCGGGTGGACGGCCGCGCGGTGACCGCGAAGGTGTCCCTTCCCCCCGGCAGCCGGGTCCGCATCGGTAGCGTCGAGCTCCACGTGGACGAGGTGGGCGCCGATGACGTCGAGGTGGGCATCAAGCTTCCCGATGCGGATCCCGATACACCTCCGATGACTCCGGAGGTTCCGTGCGAGCTCTCCACGGTGGGCCCTGCGGCGCTGCAGAGCTTCGCTCTCACGCGGCTTCCTGAACTCGCGGAGGCGGTGGCTCGCGGTGACTCGCACACCGAGGTCGCCCAGGCGGTGGGGGCGGCCCTTCTCCAGAGCCTTCCATGTCGTCGGGTCGAGATCACGAGTGTCGACGGCGGCGGTGTGGTGTACTCGGGCGAGCGTTCCGGCTCGGGGGAGGCGGGGCCGTGCCGCGCCGACGCCGGCGAGGGCACGGTCCTCGCGGTCGAGTTCCGGTCTGGCAGCTTCGCCGAGGTGTACGCGCCCCTGGTGCGGGCGGCGGCGGCCCTGGTGCGGGCGGCCGCGCGATCCCCGGCGCGGCCGCCGGTCTCGGCGGCCGGAGCGGGTGACGCGCCGCGGCCGCCCCGGCCCTCCAGCCTCGATCCCGAGGTGCGCTCGATCTACGCGCAGGCGGCCCGTGTCGCGGTGAGCCGCGTGAGCGTGCTCATCCGCGGCGAGTCGGGCACCGGCAAGGAGCTGCTCGCCCGGTTCATCCACTCTGCCTCGGACCGAGCGGCCGCCGCGCTGGTGACCGTCAACTGTGCCGCGCTCCCCCGTGACCTCCTCGAGAGCGAGCTCTTCGGCATCGAGCAGGGGGTGGCGACGGGCGTCGAGGCCCGCCCCGGACGCTTCGAGGCAGCCCACGGCGGGACGCTCTTCCTCGACGAGATCGGTGACATGTCCCTGGAGACCCAGGCGAAGATCCTGCGGGTCCTTCAGGAGGGGGAGGTCTACCGGCTTGGCGGCCAGCGCGCCCGCCCGGCTGACGTGCGCGTCCTGTCGGCCACCAACCGTGACGTCGGGGCCATGCTGGCGGAAGGCGCATTGCGCCGGGACCTCTACCACCGCATCGCCGACTGGGTCGTCACTCTGCCGCCCCTGCGGGACCGCCGCGCTGATATCCCCAACCTTGCCGCCCACTTCCTCGCGCGGGCGTGTGCCGAGCTCGGGGTCCGTGCCGCTGGGATCTCGCGTGCGGCCCTCGCCGCCCTGGTCAGCTACGCCTGGCCGGGAAACGTGCGCCAGCTCGAGAAGGAGATGACGCGGGCCGCGCTGTTCGTGGAGGATGGCGAGTTACTCGACACCTTGCGGCTCCAGGACGAGATCGTGAGCGCCCGCAGGGGACATGATGGAGATCGGCTCAAGGACGTCGTGGAAGAGGCGGAGCGCGATCACATTCGGCGGGTGCTGGCGGCTTGCGCAGGGCTCGTCCCCGAGGCGGCCGACCGCTTGGGCATCGGCGTGTCGACTCTCTACCGGAGGATGAAGGAGCTGGGGCTGTAGCGCTCTTTCGGGAGCCGCAGCTGCGGCTTCCCGAGGCCGATGCCGCGCTCCAGCGGCTGTCCGCCCGCCGAAGGGCCAGGGAGCCCGCTACGCCTGCTGCATCGCTTCTTCCCGCTACCTGTGGCGCGAGCCGTCGTGCCAGCGCTCGGCGTTGAGGGCGGTGAGCACGTGGTCCTGCCAGCGGCCGGCGAGCTTGAGGTACGCGAGGGCGTAGCCCTCGACGAGGAAGCCGAGGCGGCGCAGGATCCGCGCGCTACGCTGATTGCCGGGCATGTACGCCGCCTGTACGCGGTGCAGCTCGAGGGCGCCGAACGTGTGCTCGAGCACGGCGACGAGCGCCTCGTACATGAGCCCCCGTCCCTCGGCGCGGTGGTCCAGGGAGTAGCCGAGGCTGGCCGCCTGGAAGGGGCCGCGGGCGACGTTGCTGAGGGTGGCGCGGCCGAGCACCGCGCCGGCCGGGTCCGCCCGGTCCAGGATGAGGAACGACCACGTGGTGCCGGCGCGTGCATGGGCTCGGAGGCGGGTCGCTTCATCGCGCCAGAGCTGAGACGTGAAGTAGTCGTCGCTCCGTTCGGGCTCCCACCGCGCCAGGTGATCCCGGTTGTCGCTCACGTAGCGGGCGCAGCGCACGGCGTCGTCGGGACCCGGTACGCGCAGGAGGAGGCGCGACGTCGCCAGCTCCGGGAGATCGGAGCAGCCGGCGGGCGCGGGTTCCGGCAGGTGCAGCTCACGGATGGCGTCGAGGGCGCGCTCGAAGCGCCCCGCGGCGCACAGGCCCTGGAGGCCCGCGTCCTCGTAGGCCGCGACGGCGGTCGCGAGGCAGGCGGCGCGCACCGCGTTGGCCAGGGTGCGGGGATCGTCGGCCTGATCGGCCATCGGTCACTCTCCTTCGTCGGGCAGCCGGATGCCGTGCTCGGCCAGGAAGGCCAGGAAGCCTGTCTCGTCCAGGACCCTCACCCCGAGCTCCTCGGCCGCATCCAGCTTGGAGCCGGGCTCGGTTCCGGCCACCACCACGTCGGTGGAGCCGGACACCGAAGAGGTCACCCGGGCGCCGTGGCGCTGGGCGAGTGCTGACGCTTCGCGGCGGGAGAGGCGCTCGAGCGAGCCGGTGAAGACCATCTTCAGGCCCTCCAGCGCATCGTCCCCCGTACCGGCGACGGCGGTCACCTCGGCGAGCTTTACCCGCTGGTCCAGGAGGGTGTCGAGGGTCCGGACGTTTCGTGGATCGGCGAAGAAGCCCGTGATCTGCGTCGCCATGCGCGGGCCGACGC
Source organism: uncultured Acidobacteriota bacterium (assembly GCA_963844845.1). GTDB lineage: Bacteria > Acidobacteriota > Thermoanaerobaculia > Thermoanaerobaculales > Sulfomarinibacteraceae > CAWJPW01. The sequence goes on along the minus strand of CAWJPW010000001.1, from coordinate 305,566 downwards.
CGCGCACCTCTTGAAGCTGCTCGGTGGTGGCCTGGCGCAGGGCGGCCAGGGTTCCGAAGTGCCCAGCCAGGTCGCGAGCCACCTTGGAGCCCACCTCGGGGATGCCGAGACCGTAGAGAAAGCGGTCCAGCGGAGCCCCGTCCGCGGCCCTACGGATGCCCTCCACCAGGCTCGTCGCCGACTTTTCGGCAAAGCCCTCCAGGGGAAGCAGCTGCTCGGGGGTGAGGTCGAAGAGGTCGGGGAGGCGGGTGACGAGGCCCTGCTCCACCAGCTGGACCGCCGTCTCGTCGCCGAGACCCTCGATGTCGAGGGCGTCCCGGGAGGCCATGTGCTGGACGCGGCCGGCGCGTTGGGCCGGGCAGTCGAAGCTGTTGGGACACACGGTGAAGGGGCCGCGCTCCACCAGCGTGGCGCCACAGGAGGGACAGCTCTCGGGCATCTCGAACGCCTCGCCGCGCTCACGTCCGTCGTCGAGGCGCTCCACCACCTGCGGGATCACGTCGCCGGCGCGTTGCACCCTCACGGTGTCCCCCTCGCGGATGTCCTTGCGCCGGACCTCCTCACGATTATGGAGGGTCGCCCGGCTGACCGTGACCCCCCCCAGCTCGACAGGTCGGAGCATTGCAACCGGAGTGACGACACCGGTGCGCCCGACGCTGGCGACGATGGAGAGGACCCGGGTCACCTGCTTGCGCGGTGGAAACTTGAAGGCGAACGCCCAGCGTGGGTGGCGGGCGGTGGTGCCGAGCAGGGCGCGGGCCTTGAGGTCGTCGAGCTTAATGACGATGCCGTCGATCTCGTACTCGAGGTCGTCGCGCTGCTCGCCGACGCGCCGGTGGTAGGCCACGACTCCGTCGACGTCGGCCGCTGTGCCCACGAGCTCGTTCATCTTGAAGCCCCACTGGGCGAGCCCCTCCAGGAGCTCCCGCTGGCTGTCGAACTGGTCACCGTCGAGCTTGAGGACGTCGTAGCAGTAGACATCCAGTGGACGCGCGGATGTGACCTTCGGATCGAGTTGTCTGAGCGATCCGGCGGCGGCGTTACGGGGGTTGGCGAAGGGGGTCTTGCCGTTGGCCAGGAGCCTCTCGTTGAGCTGCTCGAAGGCGCCCAAACGCATGATGACCTCACCGCGCACCGCCAGGAAGGAAGGCACCGGGCGGGCATCGGCCCGCAGTCGGAGGGGAACGGCGCCGATGGTGCGGACGTTCTCGGTGATCCCCTCGCCGCGCGTGCCGTCACCCCGGGTGGCGGCGCGGACCAGCACGCCGTCCTCGTACACGAGCTCGATGGAGAGGCCGTCGAGCTTGGGTTCCACCACGTAGGAGGCGTCGTCCACCGTCCTGCGTAGACGCTCGTCGAAGCGGCGCAGCGCGCTCTCCTGGTTGTCGGAGTCGAGGCTGAGCATGGGGGCGGCGTGCTTCACCGTGGAGAACCCGTCCAGGGGCGCTCCCCCCACTCGCTGGGTGGGAGAGTCTGGCGTGCGCAGCTCCGGGTGCTCGGCTTCCAGCGCCAGGAGCTCGTGGAAGAGCTCGTCGTACGCCTCGTCGGCGATCTCCGGTTGGTCCTTCACGTAGTAGAGGTAGTCGTGGTGACGGATCTGGCGCTTCAACTCGTCGGCTCGCTCGGCAGCCGTGTCTTTCTTCACGTTCCGCCTCCCCGCGGAATGGATGGCGTGGCAGCCCCACTATACGTGAGTGAAAGCCGTTGCATGCTTATCCGCCGGGGGTTCGCGGCTGCGGTGAGTGCGTGTCCCGCGAGGACCGGGCCGCACCACACCTCGGTCCGCATCGGGCCGAGACCGACACCAGGGAGGCACCATGCCAGTTGCCAAGATCATCGAGATCAGCGCCGAGTCCAGAGACAGCTTCGAAGAGGCCATCCGCGAGGGAATCCGCGAGGCCTCCACGACCGTGAAGAACATCAAGAGCGCCTGGATCAAGGAGCAGCAGGTCGTGGTCGAGAACAATCAGGTGGCGGCATACCGCGTCAACATGATGGTCACGTTCCTGCTCGCCAAGTGAGCCGCGCCGGTCGCCGTCGGCCGCCACGGCAGGCGGCGGTCAGCGGTGCGGCTCGTTCGGCTCGGCCGGAATCGCCCGCAGCAGGTTCTTGAGATCGCCCTGCATGCGGGCATCGCCCATCACGGAGAAGGTCTCCTCGCCAACTTGAAGGTTGGCGAGGATGGTACGGCGTGCGTCGGGCAGAGCATCGCGAAAGGTCACGTAGACCTGCTTCGACATGAGGTTGTCGTCCTCGACCGCCGCCTGGAAGGGCTCGTTCACGGGCATCTGACCGGCGTCGACAACCTCGAACCCGGCGCGCCGGGCTGTTTCGAGGAACTCGGAGAACTGCAGGGCCGGTGTGGTCATCGCGTGGCCTCCTTTCGGACGTCGAGGTCCTCCTGGGAGAGCGCGCCGGTTGCGTCCGGCATTCCGGCGCCTACTTCGCCCACACCGTCTTGATGTTGACGAACTCCTTGATGCCGTAGTGCGAGAGCTCGCGGCCGTATCCGGACTCCTTGATCCCCCCGAAGGGCAGCCGTGGGTCGGACTTGACGAACGAGTTGACGAAGCAGCAGCCGGCCTCCAGGCGGGTCTCGGCGATGTGTGTGCCGCGCTCGACGTCGCGGGTGAAGACGGCGGCGCCGAGCCCGAATGAGGTGTCATTGGCCACCCGGATGGCCTCCTCTTCGTCGGCAACCGGGATGACCGCGGCCACCGGTCCGAAGAGCTCCTCGTCGTAGGCAGGCATCCCGGGCCGCACCTCGGTGAGCGCCGTGGGCGGGTAGAAGGCGCCTGGTCCCGTCGGCACCTCGCCGCCGAGCACCAAGCGGGCGCCCGCGGCGATGCTCTCGCGCACCTGCCGGTGCAGGTCGTCACGCAGGTCGGTGCGTGCCTGGGGCCCGATGTCGACGGCATCGCGGGGGTCGCCCATGCGGGCTCGGCGCATGTGCTCCACGAATCGCTCGAGGAAGGCGTCCACGATGCGACGGGGCACGATGAAGCGCTTGGCGGCGATGCAGCTCTGTCCGCTGTTGATGAGCCGGCTGGCGGCGCAGCTCTCTGCGGCGAGGTCGAGGTCGGCGTCCTCGAGGATGACGTAGGGGTCGCTGCCGCCGAGCTCGAGCACGCTCTTCTTGAGGGCGTCGCCGGCGGCGCGCGCCACCGCCCGTCCGGCCGGCTCGCTGCCGGTGAGCGTGACCGCCGCCACCTGGGGGTTGCGGACGACCGCCTCCACCTGCCCGCTGCCCACCGGAAGAGTGTGGAAGAGGTGCTCCGGGAACCCGGCCCTGCGGAACACGTCCTCGATGGCCAGCGCGCAGCCGGTCACGTTGGACGAATGCTTGAGCAAGCCGCCGTTGCCCGCCATCAGGCCCGGCGCTGCGAAGCGGAAGACCTGCCAGAACGGGAAGTTCCATGGCATTACCGCGAGCACGACACCGAGAGGCCGGAAGGCCACGAAACTACGACCGGCGTCGGTGGCGATCTCCTCGTTGGCCAAGAACGTCGCGGCGTTCTCGGCGTAGTAGTCGCACACCCAGGCGCACTTCTCTGTCTCCGAGCGCCCACCGGGCAGCGGTTTGCCCATCTCGCGGGCCATGAGAGCGGCATACTCCTCCACGCCCTCGCGCAGGATGCCGGCCGCGGCATGCATGAGCCGGGCGCGCTCGGCTAACGGCACCGCTGGCCACTCCTGCTGCGCCCGCGCGGTGGAAGCCACGACGTCGCGGACCTCGTCTGGCGCCAGCTCGCGGTAGCGCTCAACGATCTCGCCGGTGGCCGGGTCGATGCTGATGAGAGACATGGAAACCTCCTGGCCGTCGCCTTCCCCCGAACGCCGCGTCGGGAAACCGGATCGTGGCCCCGGGCAGCTCCACCCGTCCGCGGCGGGGCCGCTCAGCCGGATGAGACGTACTCGATGGGGCTCCGGCGCGGGACCTTGAGAACTCTCGTAGCGCTGCCGTTGCTGACGGTGACGATCGCGGTGGTGCTGCCGGGCTCCGCGAGTTTGGAGTCGCGGACCTTCCAGACGCCGGCCCCGGTGATGCCCGACTCTTCCTTGAAGCGGCGGAAGCGGTCGTAGTAGCTGCTCATGGCGTCCTGGTCGAGCACCGTGGTTCCTTCCGCCCAGAGGCAGAGTGCGGTTTGCTCGTCGTCTGCAGCCATGGCCCGGACCATATTCTCGATCCTGACTTTGGCCTCGTCCTCGGTGCTCTTGGACGACACGTTCTCGAGTACCCACTTGATGCCGAAGTAGCCGCCGATGATCAGGACGAGCAGGATGACCAGCTTCTTCATGGCCGCCTCCACATGACCGTAGCCGCTCGCGCGGTGATCCTGCTGCGGCTGAGGTCCGGTTTCCCAACGAGTCTACCGCGTCTCGGTGCGGGGAGTCCGTCGGTGTGTCGAGCGTCTTGTCTGAATCGTCCCACCGGGGCTCACGCAGGCCGTCGCGATCCCTGGATGCCGGTGGTCCTGCTCGCAGTGCCTCACTTGCGACCTCGTCGTCGCGCCGTGCCGGAGACGACGATGCCGGCGCCAGGAGCAGGTAGGGCTTCCCGGACACGATACTAGGTCGGATCTGTCCCCACGGACGGCGGCTCGCCGTTCCCGTCGTCGCTCAGTATCAGCGACGTGATGGTGGCGACGGCGAGGATCGAGGCCACCACCGTGAGGGAGAGCCAGGTGGGTACGCTGACGACCTCGTCGAGCAGCATCTTGGCGCCGATGAGGCCGAGGATGAGGGAGAGGGCCGGGCGGAGCAGGCGGAGCCGGCGCATCGCTCCGGCGAGGGCGAAGTAGAGGGCGCGCAGACCGAGAATGGCGAAGATGTTGGAGGAGTAGACGACGAACGCGTCGCGGCTCACGGCGAGCACGGCGGGTATCGAGTCGACGGCGAACATCACGTCGGTGGTCTCGATGGCGAGGAGTACGAGGAGGAGCGGCGTGACCACCAAGCGCCCGTTTCTGCGCTCGACGAAGTGCTCGCCCTCGATGGAGCCGGTGACCGGCAGGTGGGAACTGGCCCAGCGCACGACCGGGTTGGTTTCCGGGTGGATGTCCTCGTCGCGGCTCAGGGCCAGCTTGGCGGCGGTGGCGATGAGCAGTGCGCCGAGGATGTAGAGCACCCAGTGAAATGTATGGATCAGGGCGACGCCGGCGAAGATGAAGATGCCGCGGGTGATCAGGGCGCCGATGATGCCCCAGAACAGCACTCGGTGCTGGTAGCGCGGGGCGACACCGAAGTAGGTGAAGAGCGCCAGGAAGACGAACAGGTTGTCCACAGAGAGCGACTTTTCGATGAGAAATGCCGTGAGGTAGGCCCATGCGGCATCGCGCCCCATGGTCATACCCACGAACACCGCGAAGCCCAGCCCCAAGCCGACCCAGAACACGCTCCACAGGACAGCCGTGCGGAACGACTCGCGATGGGCGTGGCGGTGGAAGACCAGGAGGTCGAGGGTGAGCAGGCCCGCCACCAGCGCGGCGAAGACGATCCAGTCGAGCATCAGCGCGTCATCCTCCTCCGAGAGTGGCTCGTGGCCGGCACCGCGAAAACGCAGGGCTCAGGAAGCGGGAGAAGGTCCCGCTTCGGCTTGCCCTGGCTGAGCTCGCCGACGGGACGAGCTCAGAGAGTGAAGGGGATCCGGATCTCGGAGCCCTCCTTGGGCCGGATCATCAGCGTGTAGCGGCCGGCGGCGGTGGCGGCGGGCAGGTCGAAGTAGAGCAGGCCAGCACATGCGCGGTGATAGTCGAGATTGAGGTCGTCATGGGTCACCCCGCGGCCCGGGATGCTGAAGAGCCCGAGATCGCAGGGCTCACGGTTTGGCGGGAAGAATCCCATGGGGTCGCTGATGATGTCGGCCTGCTTGACCGCGGGCTGAAGCATCCCGAACGCGTCGGTGAACTGCTCCTGTGTGGCCAGGGGCACCAGGGTGCCGGCCGGAGTCGTGATCGAGATGCCGCTGCGCGGGATGGAGATCGAGGCGCCGGTGGGGGTCGTCGCCGCGAGCTGGATGATGAGCCAGCTCGTATCCGGGTGGGTGGCGGCGTAGCGGAAACCCACAACGGCGTCGAGCTGGGAGGTCTTGCTGTGCACGACGTACCTCCCCGCCGGGACGGCTCCGCCGCCGGTCGGCGCCGAGGTGGCACAGGCCGTGAGCCCGAGGGCGGAAGCCGTCAGGACAATCGTGAGGATCGGCACGGCTTTGGAGGCTCGCATCGTCGTCTCCCTTCGCGCGGAGCCGAGAGGGTATGGTCTTGAAAGGCCCTGGAGCGTAGTGGGCTCCGCGGCTCCGTGTCTCCATTAATAATAGACCGACGCAGCCGCGATAATCCCGTGCGACGGATGACCTTCGCGGCGGTCGGAGACCGGCCCGTCAGCGGCTCGTGTCTGCCGCGGCGTGATAATCTCGCCCTCGACGCGGCCCGCAGATGCCTGTGCACCGGGTGCGGTGGAAGTCGATTGGAGCGGCATGGAGGGGGTGAAGGTGGTCGAAGGCTCCACGGGGAGAGGTCTTGGAGGAGGGAAGGTATCCAGCCTCGACAGCTTTGCCGTTCCCACCCTCGAAGCCGTCGAGCAGCGCCGCCTGCAGCTTTGGAGTATGGCGCTGGGCCTCCTCCTCGCGTTGTCTCTGGGCCTCGCCGTGCTCGCGTCCATCGGTGGCCAGACCCCTTTCACCATCCTTTCGACACCGCTGGTTGGCGGCCTGCTCGGGCTTGCCACCCTCTTCTCGGTCTACGCGGTTCAGAAGGAAATGGAGCTGCACAACCTGGAGGAGGCGCTCATCGGTGAGCGGGTGCTCGCGGCCTCGCTCACCGGGAGGCTGCGGGAGGTGGGCGCTCTGCTGGAGGCCGCGCGCGCCACCAACCTGAGCCTCGAGCTCGAGGAGGTGCTCGCGACAGTGGTCCGCTGCGCCGCAGAGCTGCTGGGCGGCCGTGGCGGCTCCATCATGCTGGTGCACGGCGGCGCAGAGCTGCGTACGGTGGCGGTGTGGGGTGAGAGCTGGGCGCGCGGTGCCGTGGTACGCTTCGGCGAAGGTGTCGCGGGAAGGGCCGCCGCGGGTCGGGAGCCCCTCCTCGTCAACGGGACGCTACGCCAGGACCTGCCTCCCGGGTCGCTTCCAGCCAGTGCAATGTCGGTGCCGCTGCTACGCAACGGCGCCCTTCTTGGTGTCCTCAACGTCAACGCCGATGCCAGCCGGACGTACAATCCGCACGATCTTCGGGCCCTCTCGCAGTTCGCCGAGCAGGCCGCCAGGGCGGTGTCCAATGCGCAGCTCTACGAGGCTCAGCGGTTGCTGGCGTCGCAGAAGCTGTACCAGGCGCTGCACGATCCCCTCACCGGGCTGGCCAACCGCTCGCTGTTCGTGGACCGTGTCGAGCACGCCCTGAGACGTCGGCATGAGAAGCGCCAGCTGGTGGCGGTGCTCTTCATCGACCTCGATGACTTCCGCCGTATCAACGACAGCCTCGGGCATGCCGCCGGAGACTCCGTCCTGGTGGCGTTCACCGAGAGGCTGCGTTCCTGCCTGCGCAGCGACGACACGATGGCCCGCTTCGGTAGTGATGAGTTCGCGGTGCTGGTGGAGAACGTGACCTCGCCGGCGGATGCCACCCTCACCGCCGACCGGATCGTCGCGTCGCTGGGCACACCGGTGCGGGTGAACGGCAACAGCCTCTGGCTGCAGGCCACCATCGGAATCGCCATCGAGGACGACGAACTCGCCACCGCGGACGAGCTGCTGCGCGGCGCCGACCTTGCCATGCACGAGGCTAAGCGCGCCGGTGGAGGCCGGGTGGCGGTCTTCGAGCCCTCCATGCACACCGACGCGGTGGAGCGGCTGCGCGCCGAGGTCGATATCCGCCGGGCGTTCGCGGAGCACGAGCTGGCGGTTCACTACCAGCCCATCGTCGACCTTCGAAGCGGGAAGCCCGTCGCCGCGGAGGCACTGGTGCGCTGGCATCACCCCGAGCGCGGGCTGCTGCCCGCCGCGTTGTTCCTGGATGCCGTGGGGGCGGCCGGCCTGCAGAGAACGCTCGACCGGTGGGTGTTGGACGAAGCATGCGCCGCCGCCACGGACCTCGGTCCAGCCGGGAAGACCCTCCCGATCCATGTCAACCTGACCCCGGCGAGCCTCGAGTCGGGCGATGTCGTCGAGGCGGTGGCCGACGTGCTCGAGCGCACCGGTCTTCTGCCCCAGCGGCTGGTTATCGAGATCACCGAGAGCAGCGTGCTGCATCACACCAGCGCCGTGGAGGAGATCCTGGCGGCGCTGAAGGGCCTCGGCGCTCGCCTCGCGGTGGATGACTTCGGGACCGGGTACTCGTCGTTCGCCTACCTGCGCAAGTTCCCGGTGGACACAATCAAGATCGACCGTGCCTTCATCGAGGGCCTCGGGCGGGATCCCGGCGCCACCGCCCTGGTGCAGGCCATCGTCCGCCTCGCCCACAGCCTCGCACTCGAGGTCGTTGCCGAGGGCGTCGAGCAGGAGTCCCAGGCCGCCGGGCTGCGCCAGCTCGGCTGCTCCCTGGGCCAGGGCTGGCTTTTCAGCCGGGCCCTTCCGCTCGACGAGCTGCGTCGTCTGCTGGCGGGAGAGGGCGAGTCGTCCCGTGACCGGAAGGTCTGAGCGTTGCCCGCGACGAGCTCGTCCGTTCACCTCGTGCAGGCCGCCCGGGAGCTGGCAGACGCCGTCGTCGAGCTGCGCTTCGCAGAGCCCGTGACGCACGTGTACAACCCGCTCCACTACGCCTTCGCCACCCACCGCCAGTACCTCGAACGCTACGGCGCGGCGCCCAAGGACGCGGTCCTGGTGGGCATGAACCCCGGTCCCTGGGGGATGGCTCAGACCGGCGTACCGTTCGGCGAGGTCAACCTGACGAGGGAGTGGCTGGGCATCGAGGGACAGGTGAGCAGCCCGAAGGACGAGCACCCGAAGCGCCCTGTGCAGGGTTTTGCGTGTGCCCGCTCGGAGGTGAGCGGGAGGCGGGTATGGGGCTGGGCACGGGACGTCTTCGGGACCCCGGAGGCCTTCTTCGCGCGTTTCCTGGTGCTCAACTACTGCCCGCTGCTCTTCCTCGAGTCCAGCGGCCGCAACCGCACCCCCGACAGGCTGCCGGCCGCCGAGCGGGAGCCGCTCTTCGTTGCCTGTGACCGCGCCCTGCGGCGGGCGGTGAGCTGCCTGCGGCCGAAGCTGGTGGTGGGTGTCGGCAAGTTTGCGGCAGGACGGGCACGGGAGGCGCTGGGTGACGAGGTCCGCGTCGGCGAGATTCTCCACCCGAGCCCGGCCAGCCCCGCCGCGAACCGCGGCTGGGCGGAGCAGGCGCAGCGCCAGCTCGAGCAGCTGGGGGTGGGGTGATGGCGGAGCACGGCAGACCGGTGGCGGTGTACGGCGCCATCTTCGCGAACCTGGCCATCGCCGTCACCAAGTTCATGGCTGGCGGCCTCACCGGCAGCTCGGCCATGCTGTCGGAGGGTATCCACTCCCTCGTAGACACCGGCAACCAGGGGCTGCTGCTGCTGGGCCTCAAGCGCAGCCGGCGGCCCGCCGACGACGTGCATCCCTTCGGCTATGGCAAGGAGCTGTACTTCTGGAGCCTCATCGTCGCCATCATCCTGTTTGGCCTGGGCGGCGGGATGTCGATCTACGAGGGGTTGGAGCACCTCAAGCACCCGTCCCAGGTCACCGATCCCACCTGGAACTACGTGGTGCTCGGCTGTGCCTTTCTCTTCGAAGGTGCGTCCTTGGTCATTGCGCTGCGCGAGCTGCTGAGCCGCCGGCGCCGCGGCAACCTCTTCGAGGCGGTGCGCGCCAGCAAGGACCCGGCCGTGTTCGTGGTGGTGATGGAGGACTCGGCGGCGCTCGCGGGCCTCGTGGTGGCGTTCCTCGGTATCTTCCTCGGTCACCAGCTGGGTGAGCCGCGCCTCGACGGCGCCGCTTCCGTTGTCATTGGCGTCATCCTCGCCCTGATGGCAATCCTGCTCGCCAACGAAAGCCGCGGCCTCCTCTTGGGTGAGAGCGTCGACCGCGTGGTGGTCGAGGACATTAAGCGCATCGCGAGGGGCGATCCGGGCGTGGCCGGCGTGCTGCCTCCTCTCACCATGCACCTGGGACCGAACGAGGTGCTCCTCAACCTCTCAGTGAACTTTCGGCAGGGGCTCGATGCCGGCGAGGTGGCCGCCACCGTGGACCGTCTCGAGCAGAAGATCCGCGAGCGGCATCCCGAGGTGCGGCGGATCTTCATCGAGGCGGAGGCGCTTGTCGAGGGTACGCAGGTGAAGAGTAAAGAGTAAAGAGTGAAGAGTGAAGGGTGAAGAACCGAGCTCCGGGTGGCGGTCGTCGCGAGCGGCGGTGGCATTGAATTGCAAGGCGACCCCCTGCTGACCGAATGGCCCTGCCTTGAGTACGAGGCTCGACCTGACGCCGTCTCCGACGGCGTCGCGGAATCGGCGGGGGCGGGCGGGGAGCTCTTCACCCTTTACTTTGTTGACTGCTGTGTCGGCGTGAGCCAACGAGCGTTCTCCCAGCCCAGGTGGGCGTGGGAGTTGAAGAGACGGAGCAGCGGCTCGTCACCCCAGTCCACGACGCTCACCGTGCCAGGGTCGAGGAACATGCGCCGGGCGCCGGTGAGGGGAAGCCCGAGCACAGCGCAGAGGAGAGCCTTGATGGGACCCACGTGGGTGACCAGGGCGGCGGGGCGGTCGAGGGACGCGGCAGCCAGCTCGGCGACGAGGTCGAGGATCCGCGACTGGACGGTCGCCAGCGACTCGCCGTCCGGGGGCGACTCCTCGGGATCCGCCTGCCAACGGGCGAGGTGGTCGGCGTGACGGGCGCTCAGATCTCGGACCTCGGTGCGAGTGAGGCCTTCCCAGGCGCCGAATGCCTGCTCCCGGAGGCGCTCGTCGGGAGTCACGGCGAGCCCGTGGGGCGCGGCCACGAGCTCGGCGGTGGATATCGTTCGTCGCATGGGGCTGGCGATCAACGCCGCGAGCGGGAGTGGAGCCAGCACCTCGGCAAGGGCGGCCGCCTGGCTCCTGCCCCTCTCGGTGAGCTCCTCATCCCGGTGGCCGACGTAGCGCATTTCGGTGTTGGAGGAAACCTGGCCGTGACGGATCACGTACAGACGGAGCATGTCTCGAGTATGACACTGTTTCGAAGAACGGACGATGGAGGAGGACACACGGAATAGGGCAGCGGGGTAGGGTCGGGATCCGGCCCGTTCTCGCCAAGCACGAGGTGCCGGGCGCAGGTGCGCGGCCTCCTGGAACGATTGGCACACAGCTCGGGCGGTGGCCGAGGCGCCGACCTCCCCGCCCAAAAGAGCGAGGGTCGGAAAGGCCGACGCGCGTGGCGTGTTGCATATGAGGTGGACGTCGTAGACCGCATCGACGCGCAGCATGCCCCTGAGACCCTTTCCATGCCGCCGCTCACGCCGACGGTTAAGGGGCAACTGCTGCTCGGCAATCACTGGACAGGGCCAAGCGGCCCGGGCAGGATGGGCAAATGAGTGAGCTGGACCCTGGATTCGTCGACGACCTGGTGGCGCTGCGCCACCGGCTGCACCGCCACGCCGAGGTTTCGGACCACGAGGAGACGACCCCCCGTCTGGTGGAGGAGTTCCTCGCCGAGCGGGCCGCTCCGGACGAGATCATCCGTGGTCTCGGCGGCGCCGGGCTCGCGGCGGTCTACCACGGTGCTGCCGAAGGTCCGACGGTGCTTCTGAGGGCGGAGCTCGACGCGTTGCCGATCAACGAGAGTACCGACCTGCCGTACCGTTCCTCCTCCGAAGGCGCGGCGCACAAATGCGGACACGATGGGCACATGACGATGGTCGTCGGCGCCGGCATCGAGCTCGCTCGGGCGGGGTTGGATCGTGGGCGGCTGGTGCTGTTGTTCCAGCCTGCCGAAGAGACCGGGCAGGGCGCGCACCGCGTGCTTGAGGACCCGGGCTTCGGCCAGCTGCGTCCCGACTGGGCCTTTGCCCTGCACAACCTCCCAGAGGAGCCCTTGGGCGGCGTCGTGGTGCGGCCCGGTTCCTTCAGTGCGGCCTCGTCAGGCGCGGTGATCCGGCTCGTGGGCGCCACCTCGCATGCCGCCTTCCCCGAGGAGGGGCGCAGCCCCGCGCGTGCGGTGGCCACCCTCCTGGGAGGGCTCAGCGAGCTTCCGCGCACCGTGGAGGTGGCCGGAGACTTCGCCCTGGTCACGGTGATTCACGCCCGCCTCGGCGAGATCGCCTTCGGGACCTCGCCCGGTGAGGCCGTGGTGATGGCGACCCTGCGCTCGGACCGTGACGACACGGTGGAGCTGCTGCGCGGGGCAGTGCGGCGCCTGGCGCGGGAGACGGCCGAGGCTGAAGGGCTTCGCTACGAGGTGACCTGGACCGAGGACTTCCCGGCGACGGTGAACCATCCCGATGCGGCCGAGCTGGTGGCCGATGCCGCGCGTGAGGTGGGCGCACCTCTCATCGGCATTGGCGGGCCCTACCGCTGGTCGGAGGACTTCGGTTGGCTGCTGCGCGACTGCCGCGGGGCGCTCTTCGGCCTCGGGTCGGGAGTGCGGCATCCGCCCCTGCACAGCCCCGACTATGACTTCCCAGACGAGCTCATTCCCCTGGGCGTGAGGATCTTCCGTGGGGTGGTCACGCGCCTGCTGGGAGCGTCGTGATGTCGGTGAAGCGCCCAGCGTCCCCTGCGCCGCACGCGGCGCCACGAGCACACGAGCTCGGCGGCCCGGCTGAGGGCCGCCCGAGCGCACCGCAGCTCCGACCCAGCCACAGCTCGCACATCCAGCTGAGCCGCTCGGCGCTCAAGCGCAACCTGGCCTTCGTGCGTCGGCAAATCGGGGACACGGTGCGCTTTTCGTCGGTGATCAAGGGCAACGCCTACGGTCACGGCATCGAGCACTTCGTGCCCCTGGCGGAGTCGTTGGGCGTCGACCACTTCGCCGTCTTCGACGCGCGTGAGGCGTATCGGGTGACCCACTGCAAGCGTCCCGACACGGGTGTCATGATCATGGGCTTCATCGCCCCGGACGAGCTGGAGTGGGCGGTGGACGCAGGGGTCGAGTTCTATGTGTTCGACTTCCACCGCCTCGAGGCGGCACTGGCGGTCGCCCGTCGGGTGGGCAAGCCGGCGCGGATCCACGTGGAGGTGGAGACCGGTTTGAATCGCACCGGCTTCACAGCCGAGGTGATGCCGCGGGTGGTGGAGTTGCTCGAGGAGCATGCGGGCTCGGTCGTGGTGGAGGGCCTCTGCACCCACTATGCGGGGGCCGAGAGCGTCGCCAACTACCTGCGAGTTCGCGAGCAGATCGAGCGCTTCCGCACCATGGACGGATGGCTGCGGGAGCGCGGGGTACACCCCCGCTTCCGCCACACCGCCTGCTCGGCAGCGGCGCTCTCCTACCCCGAGACCATCATGGACATGGTACGTATCGGTATCGTGCAATACGGCTACTGGCCGAGCACGGAGACCAAGATTCACTACCTCACGCGCGTCGGAGGTCTGGCCGAACGACCGCTGCGCCGGATCATCACCTGGAAGAGCCGGGTGATGGGGATCAAGGATGTCGCGTTGGGTGAGTTCGTTGGCTACGGTACCAGCTTCCTGGCTGATCGCCGCATGCGCATCGCGACGATCCCCGTGGGCTACGCACACGGCTTTGCGCGTTCGCTGTCCAACCAGGGCCATGTGCTGGTGCGGGGCAAGCGCGTACCGGTTGTGGGCATCGTCAACATGAACCTCACCATCGTCGACGTCACGACGGTGCCAACCCTCGAGGTGGGCGACGAGGTGGTGCTCATCGGCAGCCAGAACCACCACTCGATCTCGGTGAGCTCGTTCAGTGACCTCTCGAACCAGCTGAACTACGAGCTGCTGACGAGGCTGCCCGCCGACATCCCGCGGACAGTGGTGGAGTAGCGCGCGCCCAAACACCCGCCCGTTCCAACGTCGGGGCCTGGGAAGGGCGTGACGGCGGCGGCTGCGAGCGGCGTCATGGGGGTGTGAGGTGAGGGAGGGGTGCGACCCCTCCTCGCCGAACGTCGGCTCCGTTCCTTGCTGCGTCGGAGGAGAACGTTCGAGGCAGCTGCCGGCGCCCAAGAGGTCGGCGAGCTCCGGCGCGTGACGGTCTACGCCTTCGCCTCCTCGAGCCTGGGCATCGCCGTAGCCACCGCCGGAATCGGAGCGGCTTGGACAAGCTGGGTGGGCAGCTCGGCGAGCGGTGGCCGCACCTCGACCTCGGTGTAGCGGTTGCCCATGGCCCGCACGAAGGCCGAGTAGCCCATCTTGAACCGAATCGTGTCACCGACCTTGAGCCCGTTGGGGGCCTCGCCCAGGTTGACCACTGTGAGGTCGCTGGAGGCGCCGGCGATCTGGTGGTCGGAGTTGATCGGCGTGAGGGCCTGGACCGCGGTGTCCACCTGGCCCACCGTGACCAGGGCGCGGTAGCCGCGCTGCCCGGGCGTGATCTCCTCGTCGCCGAGGGCGCCGAACGGTGTCATCTCGGCAACCTCGCCCATGGGCACGAGGCTCTTCTCCTGGACCTCCACCACCTCGGCTTCGAGCACCGCGACGTCGTCGCGGAGCCCCTCCATCACCTCGCCGCTCACCGGCTCGGTGCCCAGGAGGATCGACTCGCCCACCCGGAAGTGGTTGAGCGCCTTCGGCAGGTGCCCCTCACGGAGCAGCGGGAGCACAGCGCTTGAGCCGGCCGAGACCAGCGGCAGACGGCGCTCGAACTTGAGTTCCAGCAGCTCGCGGTAGAGCACCAGCTGCATGAGCTGGTCGATGCTGGGGATCGCCCCCGACAGGCAGCCGAGGTTGGCGCCGATGCCCACCACCTCGATGTGGGGGAGGTCGAAGATCTGCCGGTACATCTTGCTGAGCGCACCGGGGAGGATCCCCTCGCGGAGGTCGCCCAGCTCGATCATGATCACGACCCGGTGGAGGCGGTCCTGGCGGGCGGCCTCGGCCTCGAGCTCCTCGACCACCTCGAGCTCGGAGTTGAGGGACACGTCGGCGAGCCGCACCACGTCCTCGAGGGCCGAGCGGTGAGGGAGGCGCAGGTACCAGGTCTCCGCCTCAGGGGCCGCCTCC
Organism: uncultured Acidobacteriota bacterium; assembly: GCA_963844845.1. Taxonomy (GTDB): domain Bacteria; phylum Acidobacteriota; class Thermoanaerobaculia; order Thermoanaerobaculales; family Sulfomarinibacteraceae; genus CAWJPW01. The sequence goes on along the minus strand of CAWJPW010000001.1, from coordinate 290,470 downwards.
TCGATGACCTCGAGGTTCTCGAGGCGCGAGTCGGCCATGGAGCGAACCCCCAACGCGTCGAGGCCCCGCAGCGCGTCGCGGTGCCCGCACAGAGCCTTGGTCACCACCGTCAAAGACGCCCCGTGGCTGCGCACCCAGCCATTGACCACGCCGAGGTTGTGGCGCAGGGCTTCGAGGTCGAGAGTGACGCGGTTCATCCGTTGTACCTCATTTCGGCGTACTTGGAGGTGAAGCCGAGGCGTTCGTACAGGCGCTTCGCCGGGTTGTCATACTCCACGTGGAGCTTGACCGGGCCTCCGGCCTCGGCCAACGCCCGCTCGATGACCCGGCGTCCGACGCCCTGCCCCCGGGTCGAGGGATCCACGGCGACGAAGAGCAGGAGGTTCTCTGGAATGTAGCCGCTCATGCCGGTATCCAGCATAACCAGAGCACCCTTGATGTTGTGCGCCTCGCTGGCCAGAACCACGAACCCGCCCCGCGGGGAGTCGTCGGACAGCGCATAGTCGAGACCCTTGCGGATGTCGTGGGGCTCGTCCTGGTAGGGCTTGAGGCTCTCGTGCAGGAAGTCGGTGAGCGTCTCGAGGTCAAGCCACTCGGGCAGGTCCGCTGGGGTGCGGACGATGGCGAGGTCGAGAGCCGAAGGGGTCGTGGTGGTCATGGATGAAATCCTCCCTTTGAATGCTGGTTCAATCCCGCAGTCGGATCACAGGCAAGAAGCCCGATTGCGGGGTTCATTACACAAAGATATACCTCAAAGAAATGCGTTTGTCCGTTGTTTGCGGGCGACAGGCGGCGCCGAGAGCCATGTAGCTCCAGCGTCACAAGATAATCGTAACATATGAGTGCCAATTTGTCAAGTTTGTGTATCGGCCGGGGATTCCTTGACTGCGATGTTCCCGCGAAACCCAGACGAGGTGAGACCGACGTTGTGTGACATTCAACGGCGGCTGACGAGGGAGCCGTGTCACCGAGACGCTCCAGGACACTAGCCCGTGATGGGGCTTTGGGAGGATCGAGAGGGGAGGGGATCCGAGGTTCAACCACCGAGCTTGTCGAGCGCGGCTTCGGCGGCGGCACGGAACGCGCGGGCGACGCCCCCGGTTCCGAGCTTGACGCCACCGAAGATCCTGGAGACCGCCACTCCACCCTCGAGCTCTCGGCTGCGCAGCATCTCCAACATGAGGCGTCCGGGGTGACCCACCTCGCCGTCGTCGCGGCATGCCTCGGTGACACCGCCGGTGCCGTCAGGAACCCGCGCCGCCCAGCAGTGGTGACGGGCGCGTCGGTGAAGACGTTTCTGTTCGGCGAGTGCGGTCTGGGCATCCTCGAGGCTGGCTGCGGGAAAGGCACGGGCGAAAAATCGTGAGCGCTCGACGGTGATCTTGGCGGTGGCGTCGGCGGTGATGCGCATAGCAGAAGGGTAAAGAGTGAAGGGTAGAGAGTAAAGGCGGAGTGGCGTGGTCGTGGGTTCTGCGGGCACCGGCGCCCGGGCGGCGGCTGGGCCGCCGCCCGTCGCCGCGGACCCGGGGGCGGCGACGACCCGCGCTTGCGCGCGGCATCACGGCCGCCCCCGGGTCCTGAGCGCCCAGTCGCCTGCCCGGTCGTTTCGGGCCTCCGCTTGCTCAGGATGACAGGGAATGGTTGGAGCGCCGTTTTCCGTCGCCGCAGGCGGCGGCACCGGGTGGGCGGGTGGGACAGGCGTCGACGAGGGGGACGGCGTCGCCTTCGCCGCGGGGGGCGCCGCATCGCGGGCCGTAGCAGAAGGCGCCCGAGCCGTCCCCCGGCGGCAGCTCGGTTGCCGGGGAACGGTGTAACTGCTGGCGGTGTTCAGGCACTCTAGGGGGAGAGGCAACCACCGAACCCGCAGGATGGAGAGTCCATGGCCCCCGTTCCCGAGCTGACGCCCCGCGACGAGTACAACCTGGCGCTCCTCGCCAACGTGCACCCGTCCGACTGGACAAACCCCGAGCCCGCCTCCCGTTACAACCTCGTGGTGGTGGGCGCCGGCACCGCCGGGCTGGTGAGCGCCGCCGGGGCCGCCGGGCTCGGCGCCCGCGTTGCACTCGTTGAACGCCACTTCATGGGCGGCGACTGCCTCAACGTCGGCTGCGTGCCCTCCAAGACCCTCATCCGCTCCGCCCGCGCGGCGGCCGAGGTGCGCGACGCCGAGCGCTTCGGCGTCCACCTGGACGGCTCGGCCGAGGTGGACTTCGCGGCGGTGATGGAAAGGGTGCGCCGTGTGCGCGCCCACATCAGCCCGCACGACGCGGCGGCCCGGTTCCGCGACCACTACGGCGTGGACGTCTTCCTCGGCGATGGCCGTTTCACCGCGAGCGATACCCTCGAGGTGGGCAGCGCGCCCCTGCGCTTCGCGCGGGCGGTGATCGCCACCGGTGCGCGGGCGGCGGTGCCGGACATTCCCGGTCTGGCGGAGGCCGGCTTCTACACCAATGAGACCATCTTCAACCTCACCGAGCTCCCGGCCCGCCTGGCGGTGCTCGGGGGTGGACCCATCGGCTGCGAGCTGGCCCAGGCTTTTGCGCGGCTCGGCTCGATGGTCACGATCATCCAGCGTGGTCCGCAGTTCCTCCCGCGTGAGGACGTAGACGCCGCGGCACTGCTGGAGACCGCGTTCGCCCGCGACGGGATCGACGTCCGCCTGGGGGCCACGCTGGCGCGGGTCGAGTTGCAAGGGAGCGTCAAGCGGCTGCACCTGGATGCTGGTGGCATCGCGTCCACCATCGAGGCGGAGGCCATTCTGGTGGGCGTGGGACGCGCCCCCAACGTGGAGGGGCTCGGCCTCGATGCGGCCGGGGTCCGGGTCGGGCAGCGCGGGGTCGAGGTGGACGACTTTGGGCGCACCGCAAACCGACGGATCTACGCCGCAGGTGACGTCTGTTCACCGTACAAGTTCACCCACGCGGCGGACTTCATGGCGCGCCTGGTGATCCAGAATGCCTTCTTCGGCTTCCTCGGCAGGAAGCGGTTGAGCGGGCTCACCATCCCATGGTGCACCTACACCGACCCGGAGATCGCCCACGTCGGCCTCTACGAGCACGAGGCGAAGGCCCAGGGAATCGGGATCCGCACGTTCACGACGCCCATGTTGGAGGTCGACCGGGCCATCGCCGAGGGTGACGACGAGGGCTTCGTCAAGGTGCACGTGAAGGACGGGTCCGACGAGATCCTCGGCGCCACAGTGGTGGCGAGGCACGCCGGCGACATCATCAGCGAGGTCACCACGGCCATGGCCGGCGGCCTCGGCCTTGGCTCCCTGGCGAAGGTGATCCATCCCTACCCCACACTGGCCGAGGTGGTGCGTACCACCGGCGACGCCTTCAACCGCACCCGCCTGACGCCGGGACGGGCGGCGCTGCTGCGCCGCTACTTCGCCTGGCGAAGGTAGGCCGTGTTGGATGCGAGGCACCGGCGCGGGATGGCGAGCGGTGAGCGGATCGACTCGGAGGCGAGGGGAGGGGCCGTGAACGCCGAGCAGCAGCGGCTGCGCGAGGCCGACTCCGGCGAGCGCCCGTGGCGACGCTGGGGGCCCTACCTGGCCGATCGCCAGTGGGGGACGGTGCGCGAGGACTATAGCCCTGAGGGCATGGCCTGGGAGTACCTTCCACACGACCAGGCCCGCAGCCGCGCCTACCGCTGGGGAGAGGACGGGATTGCCGGGCTCGGCGACGACCACCTCCGACTGTGCCTGGCCCTTGCCCTTTGGAACGGGTGCGATCCGATCCTCAAGGAGCGGTTCTTCGGCCTCAGCGGCCACGAGGGAAATCACGGCGAGGACGTCAAGGAGTGCTACTACCACCTCGACGCGACGCCGAGCCATGCCTATCTGAAGATGCTCTACAAGTACCCCCAGGCGGAGTTCCCCTACGCGCGCCTGGCGGAGGAGAACCGCCGGCGCGGCCTCGAGGATCCCGAGTTCGAGCTCATGGACACCGGGGTGTTCGACGAGAACCGCTACTTCGACGTGCTGGTGGAGTACGCCAAGGCGGATGCCGAGGACATCCTGCTGCGGATCACCGCGCAGAACCTGGGACCCGTCGCCGCCGAGCTCCACCTGCTGCCGCAGCTGTGGTTCCGGAACACCTGGACCTTCGGTCACCACCCGGAGCAACCGAGGCTCCGGCGAGGCGCCGACGGCGCCGGCTGGAAGCTGGTGGAGGCGGAGCACGCCGAGCTCGGGCCGCGATGGCTCTACTGCGAGGGCGCACCGGCGCTGCTGTTCTGTGACAACGACACCAATGTCCACCGCCTGTTCGCCGTGGAGGCCCCGGGTGGATACCCCAAGGACGCCGTCAACGACCGCGTGGTGGGCGGGGAGATCGACGCCGTCAACCCGGGCGAGACGGGCACCAAGGCGGCGGCGTGGTACCGGGCGACGATCGCCGCCGGCGAAACTGTCACGGTGAGGCTGCGGCTGTCGCCGGCGGAGCTGGCGCAGCCCTTTGCGGGCTTCGACGACATCGTCGCTGCCCGTGTGCGGGAGGCTGACGCGTTCTACGCCGAGCTCCAGGCGGGAATCGACGGCGACGACCGCCGGCTGGTGCAGCGGCGGGCCCTCGCCGGCATGCTGTGGTCACAGCAGCTCTACCACTTCAACGTCGAACGTTGGCTGGACGGGGACCCGGGCGAGCCACCGCCGCCACCGGAGCGAGGCGCAGTACGCAACGGCTCCTGGCGCCACGTGGACACCGACGAGATCCTCTCCATGCCGGACTCCTGGGAGTACCCGTGGTTCGCGGCCTGGGACCTGGCCTTCCACTGTCTGCCCCTGGCCCTGGTCGACCCGGAGTTCGCCAAGCGCCAGCTGGTGCTGCTCACCCGCGAGTGGTACATGCACCCCAACGGCCAGCTTCCCGCCTACGAGTGGGCCTTCTCGGACGCCAACCCGCCGGTGCATGCGTGGGCGGCGTGGCGCGTCTTCCAGATGGACCGCCGCCGACGCGGCGATGCCGGCGACCTCGCCTTCCTCGAGCGCGTGTTCCACAAGCTGATGCTCAACTTCACCTGGTGGGTGAACCGCAAGGACCCCGAGGGCCGCAACCTTTTCGAGGGAGGCTTCCTGGGGCTCGACAACATCGGAGTGTTCGACCGCTCGCGGCCGCTGCCCACCGGCGGGCACATCCACCAGTCGGACGGCACCAGCTGGATGGCCATGTACTCCCTCAACCTCATGCGCATCGCTCTGGAGCTGGCGCTGCACAACCCGGTCTACGAGGACATCGCCTCCAAGTTCTTCGAGCACTTCTTGGCCATCGCCGACGCCATGGCCAACCGATCGGGCGAGGGCATCGGCCTATGGGACGACGAGGACGGCTTCTTCTACGATGTCCTCCACCTGCCCGACGGGCGCCTCGAGGTCCTGCGCATCCGCTCGGTGGTTGGACTCATCCCGCTGTTCGCCGTGGAGACTCTCGAACCCGAGCTCCTCGAACGCCTGCCGGCGTTTCGCGAGCGGCTCGAGTGGGTGCTCGCCCACAAGCCGAGGCTCGCCGGCCTGGTGTCGCGCTGGAACGAACCAGGGCGCGGCGAGCGGCGGCTGCTGTCGCTTCTTCGCGGACACCGCATGAAGTGCCTGCTGCGCCGAATGCTGGACGAGGCCGAGTTCCTCTCGTCCCACGGTGTGCGGGCACTGTCGCGCTACCACCTCGAGCATCCCTACACGTTCCGATGCGACGGCCAGACGTCCACCGTTCGCTACACCCCGGCCGAGTCCGACACGCCGCTGTTCGGTGGTAACTCCAACTGGCGCGGTCCGGTGTGGTTCCCGGTCAATTTCCTCATCGTGGAGTCGCTGCAGCGATTCCACCACTACTACGGTGACGACTTCACGGTGGAGTACCCCACCGGTTCGGGCCGCTTCGTCACCCTGCTCGAGGTGGCCGCCGAGCTGAGCGCCCGGCTGGAGGCGCTGTTTCTCTGCGACGGAAGCGGCCGCCGGGCGGTCTTCGGCGACGACCCGAGGCTGCAGGCCGATCCTCTCTTCCGGGACCACCCGCTGTTCCATGAGTACTTCGACGGCGACACGGGCCGCGGCCTGGGCGCCTCCCACCAGACCGGCTGGACCGGGCTGGTGGCCAAGCTGCTGCAGCCACGCCGGGCACCGCGGTGAGGGACGGCCCGGGGCGGCTGCCGGGCGCCGGCGACCGCCCGCGACCGGGGCGAGTCCGCCCGCGGCCCGCTGTCCGAGATACCGGCGGGCGACCCACCGCACAGGCGTGCGGGCGCCTCACCCACGCGCCGAGCAGCGGCGAGCCCCACGAGGCGACCGCCAGCTCGGCTGGTCTGATCGGATGGAAGGGGGCTCCCCCCGTTGACCCCACCCGTCGCGTCCGCCTAGGCTGGAGGTGGTGCTTCGCATCATCCACACGGCCGACTGGCACTTGGGGCACACCCTGCACGGGGTGTCGCGCGAGTACGAGCACGAGCGCTTCCTGAGCTGGCTCCTGGATACGCTGGAGGAGGAGTTGGCGGACGCGCTGGTGGTGGCCGGCGACGTGTTCGACTCGGCCAACCCGCCGGCGGCCGCCCAGGCGGCGTTCTACCGCTTTCTCGCCGACGCACGGCGGCGGTGTCCCGCGCTCGACGTGGTCGTCGTGGCCGGCAACCACGACTCGCCCGCCCGCCTCGAGGCGCCGGGTCCGCTGCTCGGCACGATGGGAGTGCGGGTCACAGGGCTGCTGCCTCGGGCCGGCGATGGTGAGCTCGACCCGGCCAGGCTGCTGGTGCCGTTGCACAGCCGTGACGGTGAGCTGGCGGCGTGGTGCGCGGCGGTGCCGTACCTGCGCCCGGCCGACCTGCCGCGGGTCGAGGAGGAAGATGTCGACCCCATGGTGGAGGGAGTGCGGCGGATCTACGCAGCGGTCGCGGGGGCGGCGCGCGCCGCCTGCGCGAAGGAGCAGGCGCTGGTGTTGACCGGTCACTGCTACCTCTCCGGGACGCGTGTCTCCGAGCTCTCGGAGCGCCGGATCCTCGGCGGCAACCAACACGCGCTGCCGCTGGCGGTGTTTCCGGAGGACGCCGCCTACGTGGCTCTGGGTCACCTGCACCTCGCCCAGGTGGTGGGCGGAAGGATGGGTGTTCGCTACAGCGGCTCGCCGATTCCGCTGTCTCTGGCCGAGGACAGCTACCTGCACCAAGTGCTCCGGGTGGACCTCGAGGGCGGCGCCCTGGCGGCGGTGGAGGCGCTGCCGGTGCCGCAGCAGGTGGAGATCCTGCGCCTGCCGTCGGGGGGTCCGTTACCCGTGAACGAGGTCGTCGAGGTACTGAGCGGGCTCGAGCTCGAGGCTGAGCTGTCCCCCGAGCGCTGGCCGTTCCTGGAGGTTGCGGTGCGCTTGGAAGGTCCCGAGCCTGGCCTGCGCCAGCGCATCGAAACCGCCATCGAGGGCGCTGCCGTGCGGCTGCTCAAGATCACGCCGCACTACACGGGCTCGGGCCAGACACTCGCCGACGTGGTGCCCGAGGCGGAGCTGGAGGATCTCGATCCCGAGGAGGTGCTGCGGCGGCGCTGGTCCCAGGACCACGAGGGCGAGCCAGGCGCAGCCCTGCTCGAGGCATTCCACGAGCTCCTCGAAACCGTGCAAGGTGAGAACGGGGCGTGAGAATCCTCGCGATTCGCGGTGCCAACCTCGCCAGCCTCGCCGGCGAGTTCGAGGTCGACTTCGAGAGGCCGCCGTTGGATCGCGCCGGACTCTTCGCCATCTCGGGCCCCACCGGCTCGGGCAAGAGCACCCTGCTCGACGCCCTCTGCCTGGCCCTGTTCGACCGCATGCCGCGGCTGCCGGAGGACCGTGGCCATTTGGTTGGCCGGGCGGACGAGGAGGACGCCCTGCGCATCCGCTCCACCGACGTACGCGCGGTGCTGCGTCGCGGCGCCGGTGGCGGCTGGGCCGAGGCAGACTTCCTGGGCGTCGACGGCCGGCGCTACCGCGCCCGCTGGGACGTGTGGCGGGCGCGGCACCGACCTGACGGCCGCTTGCAGGACTCAGTCGCCTCCCTCACCGACCTCGCCGCCGGACAGCAGGTCGGCGGCACCAAGACCGAGACCCTGGAGCTCATCTCCCAGCGGCTGGGCCTTACCTTCGACCAGTTCCGCCGGTCGGTGCTGCTCGCACAGGGAGATTTCTCCGCGTTCCTCAAGGCGGGGGGCAAGGAGCGCGCGGAGCTGCTCGAGCGGGTCACCGGCACCGGGCTGTACGCCGAGCTCTCGCGGGCGGCATACCAGCGGGCGGTGGCCGAGACGCAGGAGCTTCAGCAGCTCGAGCAACGGCTGGGCGAGGTGGCGCCGCTGGACGACGACGGCCGACGCGGCCTCGAGGCCGAGCTGGGCGAGCAGCGCAGGGGGCTCGAGGGGGCGGCACAGCGACGAGAATCGGCGCGCCGGGCAGCCGGCTGGCATGACCGCCGGGATGAGCTGATAAGCACCGTGGCAACCGCCGCCGAAGCGGTGGCAACGGCCCGCGGCCGCTGGGACGAAGCCGCGACCCGCCGCCGGGAGCTGGAACAGGTGCAGCGGGTGCAGGGGCTGCGACGACCCCTCGAGCAGGCGGACGAGGCCGCTGCCGAGGTCGAGCGCCTGCGCACGGGGGAGGCGGACGCGGCGGCAGCTGCCGCGGCGGCCGAGGACGATGCCCTCGGCCGCCGCGCCGATGCCGAGGCCGCGGCGGCCGGCCTGAGCCGAGCCCGGGCGGTCGAGGAGGCAGCGCGGCCCCAACTCGCCCGTGCGCGCACCCTCGACGCCGGCCTCGAGGCGGCCGGCCGGCGCCGGGCGGCGCGAGAGAGCGAGGCGGCGGCACAGGCGGAGCGGGAAGCTCGAGCCTCGAGGCGGCTGGAGGAGGTGCGTGGCGAGCGGGACGCGGCCCTGACGCGGATGACGGCGGCGGCGGAGTGGCTGGCCGAACGGGCGTACGTCGAGCAGGTGGCTGCCCAGTGGGAGCGTTGGCGTGGAGAGCTCGAACGGCTGGTGCGGGCGCGCGCTGAGCTCGACGCGGTCGTCGGAGAGCTCGGTGCCGTGGCCCGAGAAGGCGAGAGGCTGGCGGATGAGGAGGCGCGTGCCGGTGTTGCCGCCGAGCGGGCGGCGAGCGCGCTGCGTGGCGCCGAAGCCACACTGGCGGCGGCCCGCGCCGCCGCCGCCGAGGGTCCCGACGAGGCCGAGACCCGCCGCCGGCGGCGCGCCGCCGAGGAACGGCGGGAGCACCTGCGGGAGGCGCTCGAGCTGGCGCGGCGCGTGGTGGAGGAGCGGACCGAGCTGAGCAGTGTGATTGGCGAGGGCGCAGAGCTCGTTGCCCGAGCGGAGGCGGACGATGCCGCCCGGGAGAAGGTCGAGGGCGAAGGTGCGGGTGTACGTACCGCCCTGGATGAGGCGCGGAGGGCCTATGAGCTGGCGGTGGCGGTGAGCAGCGACCACGTCGAGGCTTTGCGAAGCGACCTCATGGCGGGGGTGCCGTGTCCGGTGTGCGGCGCCACCGACCATCCTTGGCGGGACGGGGCGCCGGCCGCCGGGCTGGCCGCCGCTCAGGCGGAGCGGGTCGGCGAGCTGGAGGCTCGCGTTGAGGCGCTGGCGGCGGAGCGGGGACGTCTCGTGGCCCGTCTCGGCGCGGCGGTGGAGCGCCGCATGGAGCTGGCCCGGCGGGAGGAGGAGCTCAAGGCCGCGGCCGCTGCGCTGAGCGCTCGGTGGGCGGAGAGGGCTGGTGGCCTCGGGCTGCCGGTCGAGGCGGCTGACGAGAGCGTCGCCGCGGTTGTGGCGCGGATCGGCGACGCAGATACCGGTCTGGCCGAGGTGCTGGCAGCCGAAGACGAGTCGGCGCGGCTGCGGGCCGCTGTGGAGAGCGCCCAGGCTCGCGTGGAGACGGCTCGAGCAGGGCACGAGGCCGCAGCGGACCAGCTGGAGCAGTCGGCGGCACGCCGACGGGAGCTGGACGGAGCCCGTGTCCGGGCCGAGACCGGACGAGCGGCGGCCCAGGGAGTGGTGGATGAGGCGGTGACTGTCCTGGATGCCCCGCTCGCGGGCGTGGCGGGCTGGCGAGGGGCCGCCACAGAGGCGCCGCAGGGATTGATCGACGAGCTTGCTCGTGCGGTGCAGGCATGGCGGGAGCGGCAGGCGGAGCGGAGTGAGGCCGAGGCCGAGGTGCGGGAGCTCTCAGTCGGCGAGGCGGCGGCGGCGGCGGCGGCGGAGCATGCGCGCCAGGCCCTGGCGGAGGTCACCACCGCTGCCGAAGCGGCACGGAGCGAGCACGAGCACCTCAAGGGCGAACGCAGAGGGCTGCTGGAAGGTCGGCCGGTGGCCGAAGTCGAGCAAGAACTCACCGGTGCGCTGGGCACGGCCGAGGCCGCCAGCGACGCCAGGAGGTCCGCCGCAACCGCGGCGGATCAGAGGCTGGCGGTGGCGCGGCGCGAGCTGGAGCGGATGCGGGAGACGTTGGCGGCGGCGCAGGCGCGGGCAGAGGCGACCCGGTCGAGCCTCGAGGCGAGCCTCGCCCGGCACGGACTCGACGAGGGCGTTCTGCGGCAGCTGCTGGGCCACCCGCAGCGGTGGATCGAGGAAGAGGCGGCGACGCAGGCTGCACTGGAGCGTGACCTGGCGGAGCGTTCGGCGGTGGCGACCGAGCAGCGCCGGCTGCTTGGCGCGCACGAAACCTCCGGCCACCCGGAGCTGGATGCGGCCGCCGCGCGGGCCGCAGCGGGCGAAGCGGAGGCCGCTTGGGAGGTGGCGCACGGACGCGTGGCGACCATGGAGGAGCGCCTCGCCGAGGACGACCGCCGGCTCTCCCGGGCCGCAGCGCTGCGTCGGGAGCTCGCCACCCAGTCGGCCAAGGCGCGGGTGTGGGGCGAGCTGCGTGAGCTCATCGGCTCGGCGGACGGCAGCAAGCTGCGGATTTTCGCCCAGAGCCTCACCCTCGACGTGCTCCTCGCCCATGCCAACCGGCACCTCGAGCAGCTGGCGCGACGCTACCGCCTCGAACGCGTGCCCGGCGCCGAGCTCGAGCTCCAGGTTGTGGACCGCGACCTCGGCGACGAGGTGCGCAGCGTGCATGGCCTGTCCGGGGGAGAGACCTTCTTGGTCTCGCTCGCTCTGGCCCTGGGCCTGGCCTCGCTCTCGTCGCGCCGAACCCGGGTGGACTCCCTCTTCATCGACGAAGGTTTCGGCAGCCTCGACGCCGATACCCTGGATACGGCGCTGGCCAGTCTCGATGCTCTCCAGGCTCAGGGCCGCACCGTAGGGGTCATCTCCCACGTTCCCACCATGGTGGAACGCATCGGTGTGCAGGTGAAGGTGTTCCCGCGCGGAGGTGGGCGCAGCGGGGTGGTGGTGCTCCGGGACGGGTCTGCTCCGCCCCAGTCGTGAGCTGAGGCTGAGAGTGGTTCCTGGTGAAATGTCGGACGCCGTCGCAACCTCGAGGAGGGGGAGTGCGTATCTCGGGTGAGGAGGACGCATGGCTCAACTCGTTGGACCGCGTCTCGGTGTGGTCGCCTTGGCGTGTGCTCTGCTCGTGACACCGGGCGCCGGTGCCATCCAGGGGGCACGCATCTCGGTACCGTCCACCGGTCTGCCACGTGCCGACCGCCAGATGGATGGCGGGGAGTGGCGCGAGGTTGTCCAGGCCATGGGAATCGACCCCGACCAGATCGTGCAGCCGTTCGCCGTCACCCCCGAGATGGAAGCGTGGACGCGTGACGTCACGTCCGGAGTCAGCTCGCCGCTCGTGCGCCTGCTGCGTATCCAGCACGCCCTCTTCAGCGGCGACTTCACCTACGATCCCTCCCTCACCCTCACCGCTCCGGAGACCTTCGCCGAGCGGCGCGGTAACTGCATGGCGTTCACCGTTTTGTTCGTGGCGCTCTCGCGCAGCGTGGGGCTCAAGACCTTCGTGCTCTCAGTACCGCGTGTGGAGAGCATCAGCAAGGACGGCGACCTGGTGGTCGTCAGCCACCACGTGCTCGCCGGCTATCCGGTGGCCGGGCGCGTTCACCTCTACGACTTCTATTTCTCCACCGAGACCTTCGCCGGCACCTACCAGATCCTCGACGACCTCAGCGTTGCGGCGCTGTTCCAGTCCAACACCGGTGTGAGCCTGCTGCGCAGCGGCGACCTGATGGGGGCCTTGGAGGAGTTCGAGATCACCACCGCGCTGGACTCGACCCTCCCGGCGGGATGGATCAACCTCGGTGTCGCGCGGCGACGGTTGGACGACGTCTCGGGTGCCTTCGACGCCTATGAGCGAGCGCTCCAGCTCGACGCCGGCAACCCGTCGGCCCTCACCAACCTGGCGGCGCTCTACCACCAGCTGGGTCGTGAGGCCGAGGCGCGGGCCGCGCTCATCGCCGCGGCACGCGACTCCAGCAGCCCGTTTACGTTCATTGCGCTGGCCGACCTCGAGCTGACGCGAGGCGACCGTGCTGACGCGGCCCGCCACATGCGGCGCGCCCGCCGTCTCGGGCGCGGCGATCCCGATGTCTACCGGGCCCTGGCGCGCTGGGCCGAGCAAGCCGGAGACGTGGACGAGGCCCACCGCTACCGCGAGCGGGCGCGCCGATTCGAGGCACGAAAGGGCGAGGGAGCACGGGTCCTCACCACCGGCGTGCGGTAGCCGCCGGAAGCGCGCCTCGCTTACCCTCTCATCAAGCGGTGGCGCTCCCGCCGCCTGGCTTGGTGCCCCTGGTCTCCCTGCCCCACGACGTACCCCGCGCACCCTCGACGAAAGACGGGGTGGGACATGCGCAGATCGACCCGACCGGCCATAATCGGAGCAGGAGGAACCCGATCATGCACGGTCCACCTCACCAGGAGACAACCTGCCCGGTGTGCGGAGTGCACCGTCCCGAGGAGGACATGGTGCCCGGCCAGATGGTGAGATCGCACGTCGCCGAGCTGGCCGCACGCAAGGCGCCGGGCTGGACGCCCGATCAGTCGCTTTGCAGATCGTGTCTCGACCAGCTACGGAGTGAGTACGTGGAGGACGTGCTCGAGGAGGAGAGGGGTGACCTCGATCGCGTCGAGCAGGACGTCGTGCGCAGCTTCCGGGAGCTCGAGCTGATCTCCGCCGACGTCAACGAGGAGTTCGAGCGGCGGCTCAGCGTGGGCGAGCGCCTCGCCGACGGCATCGCCGAGTTCGGCGGCAGCTGGACGTTCATTGTGATCTTCGGCGCTGTGCTGCTGGGGTGGATCGCGATCAACTCCTTCGCGCTGTTGCACCGGCCGTTTGACCCCTTCCCCTACATCCTCCTCAACCTGGTGCTCTCGTGTCTGGCGGCGATCCAGGCACCGGTGATCATGATGAGCCAGAACCGCCAGGAGTCGAAGGATCGACTGCGTTCCGAAAACGACTACAAGACGAATCTCAAGGCGGAGCTGGAGATCCGGCACATCAACGAGAAGCTCGACCTGCTGCTGACTCGCCAGTGGAAGCGCCTGCTGGAGATTCAGCAGATCCAGCTGGAGCTCATGCGGGAGATCTCGGATCAGGGGAGGAATGGTCGGTGACGCGTGACGCCGCGCACCTCGGCCGGCGCCGGCGCCGTCTGGTGGCTCAGGTGGAGGCGCTGGGCGCGGGGGGGGTAAGTGCGCGGGAGCTGCTTGAGCCGCAACGCGCACCGCTGCTCCTGGAGGAGCCGGCGGGCGGGGCCGAGCCCGGCGACATCGTGATGGTGGAGGAGACCGACGAGTCCGGGAGCCGCGGTCGGCTGCTCGGATCACTGTTGGCGCGTGCCGGCTCGATTCGCGGCGAGCTCTATCGGCTGGCGGCCCGCCACGGCCTCGACCCCGTGCACCCGGTCGCGGTGATGGCGGAGGCCAAGGCTCTGGCCGGGCAGCCGGGCATCGACGACCCCGGGCTCGCCGACCTCACCGGGCTCGACCTGGTCACCATCGACGGTGCGCGCTCCCGCGACCTCGACCAGGCCGTGCACGTGCGCCGGATGGGCGACGGCTGGGAGATCACCTACGCGCTCGCGGATGCCGCCCACTTCGTACGGCCCGGGCGGCCACTGCTGGAGGAGGCGCTGCGTCGGGGTGCCAGCTTCTACCTTCCGGGGCTCAACCTGCCCATGCTCCCACGGCTGCTCTCCGAGGGCGTGGTCTCGCTGAACCCCGGAGTCGCGCGGCGGGCGGTTGTGCTCGTCATGCGGGTCGATCGCCGGGGGCACTGCCAGAACACGCGGTTGTTGCGGGCCCGGGTCCGCAGCCGCGCCAAGCTCTCGTTCCGCCGAGTGCAGCGCTTCTACGACGACTCCGCCGGGAGCCCGCTATCCGACGCCGCCTACCGCGCCAGTCTGGAGGCCCTGCGCGAGGTCGGTGAGTGCCTCGAGGGTGCGGCGCGGCGTCGTCACGTGGTGCGCTATCACCGCCGCGAGAGCGAGGTGGAGCTGGGTGAGGGCGAGCGGGCCGGTTTCGTGGTGGTGGGCGATCAGCGCCTGCCGGTGGAACGTTACAACGAGCAGGTGTCACTGCTGTGCAACGTCGAGGGTGCGCGGCTGCTGGCGGGTGCGGGCGGTGAGCAGGTGCAGGCGGTGTTCAAGGTCCACCCCGCACCCACGACGTCGCAGCTGGGCGAGCTCGCCGACCGCATCGACGCCCTGGTGGCCGCGCGCGGGCTCGATCCCGAGCGCTGGCGTTGGCGCCGCGATCCGGATTCCGTCGTGCCGGGGGAGCCGCTGGCCGACTACCTCCAGCGCCTGCCTCGGCGCGGCCGCGGCGGCGGCGCCGTCCGGGCGGTGGAGCGGCAGGCGATGCTCCTCAACCGGCGGGCATCCTTCGAGGCCGCTCCGGCCCCACACTACGGCATTGGCGCCCCGGTGTACGCGCGGTTCTCCTCGCCCATGCGCGAGGTGGTGGGCATCTACACCCACAAGGAGGCGCTGGAGCTGCTCGGCCTCGAGACCGCGGCTGCGGATGCCGACGACGGGGAGCTGCGAGAGCGGGTCATTGCCGCCGGCAACCGGGCCAAGGAGATTCAGCGGCAGCTCACCAAGGACGCCAACCGAATGGTGCTCGATCGGATCTTCCGATCCGAGTTGGAGCGCCCCCCGGCTGAACGGCCTCATCACATCGCCACGGTACTGGGGCTCGACGGTTCGCGCCTGTACGTGCAGCTGGAACGCCCGGTGCTGGACCTCAAGGTCTACGTGCGCGACCTGGAGGCGCAGCTGGGTACCGAGCTGCACCCGGACGGGCACAGTGTCGCGCTGTATGGCGACGGCGCCAGCGAGCCCGCCGTCACCCTCGGCGACCGCCTCACCCTGACGGTCGAACGCTTCGACGAGGACCGCGACCGCTGGGTGTTCCAGGTGCGCTGACCCCGCTGCTCCAGAGCGACACGGGAGGGCCGAGACCGCGACCGGGGCCGTGGCGGCGACCGAGACCGTCACGGAGGAGGGGATCTCCGGCGGGCGTGCCACTCCCGACACTTTTCCCTCGAGCGCCTGCTCGCGTTGAAGCGCGGTTGGGGAAACAGTGTCGGGGGTGGCTCCCACGGCCCTTCACGTTCGGAGAAGTGGCCTCAAACGACCCGGGAGGCGACTCGGCGCAGGGCCCGGGGCCGGCCGTGCAGCCGTCTGCCTCCTCGTGCCGCTGCCGGCCCCGGGACCGCGCCGACGGGCGGCGGCAAGGCCGCCGCTCGGGAGCCGGTGCCGGGAGCATCAGCAACCACGCCGAGTAGTCGGTCGGGAGCTGTGCTCCCGAGAAGCTTCAGGCTCCATCAAAAATAAGAATATTTTTTCCGGATTTCTGTTACACTCCATGACGGAGGTGCGCCGGTGAGGATCTCGAGTTCCGAGGAGTACGGAATGCGGCTGGTCATGGCCCTGGCCGTGGCTGGGACGCAGCTGTCCGTGCTCCAGCTCGCGGAGCGTGAGCGCCTGCCCGAGACCACGGTGGCCAAGGTGCTGGGCAGCCTGCGCCAGGGCGGCGTGGTGGTCGCCCAGCGCGGCCGCAACGGCGGTTACGAGCTGGCGTCGGCGCCCGCGAAGATCACCGTCGGCGCGGTGGTACGGTCCTTCGAGAAGCCGCTCTTCCAGGGGCGGTTCTGCCAGCGCCCGGTCGCCGACGACCCGACCTGTGTGCATCGTGGCGACTGTGGGCTGCGCCCGGTGTGGCGTCGGCTCGAAGCCCTCATCGACGGCTTCCTCGACCGCGTCACGGTGGCGGATCTCCTCGCCTCGGAGCGGGCGACGAGGGAGCTGGTCTCAGAGCACACCCTGCCGGCAACGCTGCTGCCCATACGGGCCGGCGGGGCCGGCAGCAACGAGCATCCGGAGTAGGGGAGCGACATGTCATCGTCCACCAAGACCTTCGAAGAGCTGGCCCGACGCGAGTACAAGTTCGGCTTCGTCACCGACGTCGAGCAGGAGATTGTGCCGCCGGGGCTCAGCGAAGACGTGATCCGGCTCATCTCGGCCAAGAAGCAGGAGCCGGAGTGGCTGCTCGAGTGGCGGCTCGAGGCCTATCGTCACTGGCTGACCATGACGGAGCCGCGCTGGCCCAACGTGAAGTACCCGCCCATCGACTACCAGTCGATGGTGTACTACGCCGCACCCAAGTCCAGCGGTGAGGGACCGGCGAGCCTCGACGAGATCGACCCCGAGATCCTGCGCACCTACGAGAAGCTCGGTATTCCGCTCGACGAGCAGAAGCTTCTGGCCGGTGTCGCTGTGGACGCGGTGTTCGACTCGGTGTCGGTGGGCACGACCTTCAAGGCGAAGCTGGCCGAGCAGGGGATTATCTTCAGCTCCTTCTCCGAGGCGGTGCACAACCACCCCGAGCTAGTCCGGAAGTACCTGGGCTCGGTGGTGCCCCACACCGACAACTTCTTCGCGTCGCTGAACTCGGCGGTGTTCTCCGACGGCTCCTTCGTGTACGTGCCCAAAGGGGTGCGCTGCCCCATGGAGCTGTCCACCTACTTCCGCATCAACGCCCAGAACACCGGGCAGTTCGAGCGCACCCTGATCGTCGCCGACGACGGTGCCTACGTCTCCTACCTGGAGGGGTGCACCGCGCCCAAGCGCTCCGAGAACCAGCTGCACGCGGCGGTGGTGGAGCTGGTCGCCCACGACGACGCGCAGATCAAGTACTCGACGGTGCAGAACTGGTACCCCGGCGACCCCGAGACCGGCAAGGGCGGGATCTACAACTTCGTCACCAAGCGCGGCAAGTGTGCGGGGCGGAGCTCCAAGATCTCGTGGACCCAGGTGGAGACCGGCTCGGCCATCACCTGGAAGTATCCCTCGGTGATCCTCAAGGGCGACGGCTCGGTGGGCGAGTTCTACTCGGTGGCGCTCACTACCAACCACCAGCAGGCCGACACCGGCAGCAAGATGATCCACATCGGGCGCAACACCTCGTCGACCATCGTCTCCAAGGGGATCTCGGCGGGCCAGGGTCAGAACACCTACCGGGGACTGGTGAAGATCGTCAAGGGCGCTGATGGCGCCCGCAACTACTCCCAGTGCGACTCCATGCTCATCGGTGACCGTTGCGGCGCCCACACCTTCCCGTATATCGAGGTGTCCAACCCCACCGCCCGCATGGAGCACGAGGCCACCACCTCGAAGATCGGCGAGGACCAGATCTTCTACTGCAACCAGCGTGGCATCAGCACCGAGGACGCCGTCTCGATGATCGTCAACGGCTTCTGCAAGGAGGTCTTCCGTGAGCTGCCCATGGAGTTCGCGGTGGAGGCGCAGAAGCTGCTGGAGGTCAGCCTCGAGGGCAGCGTCGGGTGATGGTCGCGAGCAACACAATGATGGAGATGAACGGAATGCTCGAGCTGAAGAACCTGCACGTGGCGGTCGAGGGCAAGGAGATCCTCAAGGGCATCGACCTTGTGATCCAACCCGGCGAGGTGCACGCGATCATGGGGCCCAACGGCTCCGGCAAGAGCACCCTCGCCCAGGTGCTGGCCGGCCGCGAGGAGTACGAGGTCACCGCCGGCACCATTCTCTACCAGGGCAAGGATCTCCTGGCGATGGCCCCCGAAGAGCGCGCCCGGGAGGGCATCTTCCTCGCCTTCCAGTACCCGGTGGAGATCCCGGGCGTCAGCAACACCTACTTCCTGAAGGCGGCCCTCAACGCCGTCCGCAAGCACCGCGGCGAGCCCGAGGTGGACGCCATGGACTTTCTCAAACTGGTGCGCGAACGGATGAAGCTGGTCAAGATGGACGAGACGCTGCTCAAGCGCCCGGTCAACGAGGGCTTCTCCGGCGGCGAGAAGAAGCGCAACGAGATCTTCCACATGGCCGTCCTGGAGCCGCGTCTGGCGATCCTCGACGAGACCGACTCCGGCCTCGACATCGACGCCCTGCGGATCGTCGCCGACGGCGTCAACTCGCTGCGCAGCCCGGACCGCGCCATGGTGGTCATCACCCACTACCAGCGTCTCCTGGAGTACGTCGTGCCCGACGTGGTACACGTGCTCATGGGCGGACGCATCGTCCGCTCCGGCGGCAAGGAGCTGGCGCTGGAGCTCGAGGCGGAGGGCTATGGCCCCCTCGAGGCCGCGCTGGCCGCGACGCCCGCGGCGACGGCGAGGTGACGGCCATGAGCGCCACCCCGGCCACCGTCGAGCTCGACGTCCACCGCGCCAACTACGATGCGCTGGCGGCCGAGCGGGAGACGCAACCGGCCTTCGTGCGTGCATTGCGCGAACGGGGCATGGCGCGCTTCTCGGAGCAGGGCTTCCCGAGCCGCCGTGAGGAGGCGTGGCGCTTCACCAGCGTGGCGCGGGTCGCCGAGACCGCGTGGGAGCTGGCGCCGGTGGCTGCGGCCCTCCCCGACCCCTCGCTCCTCGCCCGCTGGGAGGTGCCCGGCGCCCACACCCTGGTCTTCGTGGACGGCCGCTTCCGGCCGGCGCTGTCCTCGTCGGAGGAGCTGGCCCCCGGCGTCACCGCCGGCAGCCTGACCCGCGCCCTCGACCACCGCTCCGCGGTGGTGGAGCGGTACCTGGGCCGCCTCGCCGACCTCGAAGAGCATCCTTTCGCGGCCCTCGCCACCGCGTTCCTGGCCGACGGCGCCTTCGTGCACGTGCCCCGCGGGATCGTGTTGGAGCGGCCGTTGCATCTGCTCTTCATTGCCACCTCCGGCTCGGCGCCCCGTGCCACCTACCCGCGCAACCTGCTGGTCTTCGAAGCCGACAGCCAGGCCACCGTGGTGGAGACCTGGATCGGCACCGGCGACGGCGAGGCCCTCACCGTCCCGGTGAGCGAAGTGGTGGTCGACGACGGCGCGGTGGTGGACCACGTCCGCCGGCAGCGCGAGCCCGTGAGCGTCACCCACATGGACGGCTTCTGGCTGCGCCAGGGGCGCGCCAGCACCTTCTCGTCGCACACCTTCACCCTGGGCGGCGCCCTGGTACGCAACGACGTCACGGCGTCGCTGGAGGGCGAGGGCGGGGACTGCGTGCTCAACGGGCTCTACGTCATCGGCGGCCAGCAGCACGTGGACACCCACATGACGGTGGAGCACCGCGCGCCGCACTGCTCGAGCCACGAGCTCTTCAAGGGGGTGCTGGACGAGCGCGCCCGGGCGGTGTTCAACGGTCTCATCCATGTCCACCGGGACGCGCAGAAGACCGATGCCAAGCAGTCGAACCGCAACCTGCTGCTCTCCGACAAGGCGCTGGTCAACTCCAACCCGCAGCTCCTCATCTTCGCCGACGACGTCAGGTGCACCCACGGCTCCACGGTGGGACAGCTCGACGAGGACGCCATCTTCTACCTGCGCTCGCGCGGGCTGTCGCAGGCGGCGGCGGAGAGCCTGCTCACCTACGCCTTCGCCGCCGACGTCATCGGCCGGGTGAAGCTCGACGCGGTGCGCGAGGAGCTCGAGACCACCATGTTCAGCCGTCTTCCCCAGGGCGACGTGGTGCGGCAGGCGGTGTGATGAGCGTCGTGGCTCACCCCCGTCCGGTACCCGGCCGCTTCGACGCGGAGCACGTGCGGGCAGACTTCCCCGCCCTCGCCCAGACGGTGCACGGCAAGCCGCTGGCTTACCTTGACAACGCCGCCACCACCCAGAAGCCGCGGGCGGTCATCGACGCGGTGAGCGCCTTCTACACCACCGACTGCGCCAATGTGCACCGCGGGGTGTACGAGATGTCGCATCGCGCAACCGAGGCGTACGAGGGCGCCCGCCGCAGCGTGCAGCGCTTCCTGGGCGCTGAGCGCGCAGAGGAGGTCGTCTTCGTGCGCGGTGCCACCGAGGGGATCAACCTGGTGGCCCAGTCCTTCGCGCGGCCTCGCCTCGGGCCCGGAGACGAGGTTCTCGTCACCGGCATGGAGCATCACTCCAACATCGTCCCGTGGCAGATCGTCTGTGCCGAGCGCGGCGCCCGGTTGCGGGTAGCTCCCATCGACGACCGCGGCCAGCTCATGCTCGACGAGCTCGAGCAGCGCCTCACCGAGCGCACCCGCCTCGTCGCCGTGGCGCACGTCTCCAACGCCCTGGGCACGGTGAACCCGGTGGCCGAGATCGCGGCCATGGCCCACGCCCGCGGCATCCCGGTGCTGGTGGACGGCGCCCAGGCGGTGCCGCATCTGCCGGTGGACGTGCAGGCGCTGGGCGCCGACTTCTACGCCTTCTCTGGCCACAAGGTCTACGGGCCTACCGGATCGGGCGCCGTGTGGGGCCGCTACGACCTGCTTGCCGCCATGCCCCCCTACCAGGGCGGCGGTGAGATGATCCGCTCGGTGACCTTCGAGCACACCGAGTACGCCGATCCGCCCCACCGCTTCGAGGCCGGCACTCCGGACATCGCCGCCGTCATCGGCCTGGGGGTCGCCCTGGAGTACCTCGAAGGCGTCGGCCGTGAGGCTGTGGCGGCCTGGGAGGCGGAGCTCCTGGAGTACGCCACCACGCGCCTCGGCGAGGTGCCGGGGCTGCGGCTGGTGGGCACCGCCGAGCACAAGGCGTCGGTGCTCTCGTTCGTCGTCGACGGCGTGCACCCCCACGACGTCGGCACCATCCTCGACCGCGAGGGGGTGGCGGTGCGCGCCGGCCACCACTGCGCCCAGCCGGTGATGGACCGCTTCGGCGTTCCCGCCACCGTGCGGGCGTCGCTGGCCTTCTACAACACGCCCGACGAGGTGGACGCCCTCGTCCGCGGCCTCGACCGCGTCCGGGAGGTCTTCGGCTGATGTCCGATCTGCGCGAGCTCTACCAGGAGGTCATCCTCGACCACAACAAGCACCCGCGGAACTTCCAGGCGCTGGCCTGCCCCGACCGCGAGGCCGACGGCTTCAACCCCCTGTGCGGCGACAAGGTCACCGTCTACGTCGCCCTCGACGGCGACAAGGTGGAGTCGATCAGCTTCCAGGGCTCCGGGTGCGCCATCTCCACCGCCTCGGCGTCGCTCATGACCGAGGTGGTGCGCGGCCACAGCGTCGCCGAGGCCCTCGAGCTCTTCGACCGCTTCCACGACCTCGTCACCGGCGCCGAGCACGACGACGACGACGAGTCCCTGGGCAAGCTGCAGGTGTTCGAGGGGGTACGTGAGTACCCCAACCGGGTCAAGTGCGCCACCCTGGCGTGGCACACCATGCGCGCCGCCCTGGAGAAGACCGCCGAGCCGGTGCGGACCGAGTAGGGAGGCCGTGATGGCAGACGTGGACACCGCCGCCGTCGAAGCGCGCATCGTCGAGGTTCTGAACACCATCTACGACCCCGAGATCCCGGTGAACATCTACGAGGTGGGGCTCATCTATGGCGTCGACGTGGCGCCCAACGGCGACGTCCACATCCGCATGACCCTGACCTCGCCCATGTGCCCGGTGGCCGAGAGCCTCCCCCCCGAGGTGGAGATGAAGGTGACCGAGGTGGAGGGCGTGGGCAGCGTGCGCGTCGATGTCGTCTGGGATCCGCCCTGGGACCCCGAGATGATGTCCGAGGCGGCGCGACTGGAGCTGGGCTTCTTCTGAGGTTGCGCTAAGCGCCTTCTCAGAGAGCAGACCGCGGAGCTACCACGGATCTCCCGATGTGTTTGGCGAGCCGCACTTCCCTCCCCGACGGCCCATGCCTGCACCGTCTCGGCGCCAGTAGCAACCAGGGGACGCACGGCGTCCCCTGAGAGAGCGCCCATGGCGACGTACTCGGGCTCTGTCGCCACGTCCTTCAGGGAGGGGCCGGCCCACCAGCAGGGCGGAGCCCGGGGAGATGAAAGAGTTGGCAACGCCGCATGGTAGCGTGGGCCCGGTGGCAGAGGGTGGAGAAATCACGATTTAGGGACCGGTCGCACGGGGCGGCCGGCCGATCTGCGGCTTTGGCTTGGTTGCGGCGGTGGATGACGCCAGACACCGGACCCGGGCGTCAGGCCTGCTTGACCACCATGGAGAGGTCGCGCCCCTCCAGAGTGGGCGGGGCCGGGCGCTCAACCGCGGCGAGCCCGCCGAGCTCTTCGCATGCGCGAGCGAGCACTTCGTAGCCGTTCTCAGGGCGCCGCATCTCCCGGCGTCGGAACATCACCGTCATCTTGACGTGCTTGCCCTTCTCGAGGAAGCGGCGCGCCATGTTGACCTTGGTGTTGAAGTCGTGCTCATCGATGTTGGGGCGGAACTTGACTTCCTTGATCTCCACCTGGTGCTGCTGCCGCTTGGCCTCCTTGGCCTTCTTCTCCTGCTCATACAGGAACCGCCCGTAGTCCAAGATCTTGCAGACGATGGGGCGGGCGTTGGCGGCGACCTCCACAAGGTCGAGGCCGCGCTCGCGTGCGGCAGTGCGGGCCTCCTCCAGGGAAACGACTCCGACCTGCTGGCCGTCGGCGTCCACCAGACGCACCGGGGAGAATCTAATGGCCTCATTGACCCGGTGCTCGGGCTTGGGAGGCGGCTCACGGAAAAGTCGCTTGCTCCTGCGAATGGTTCCCTCCTTGTGGGTTTGTGGCGATGGCTGGTCGGCCATGCCGTTCGAGGCTCGGCTCCGCGCCCTTGTGCGAAGCAGTCTTCAAATCGTAAGTTGATGATAACAAATGTTTTCGGATTTGTCAAGATGATCCCTTGCCGCATTGCGGCGGTGTCGTACTGCCAGTCACTCTCTGCGACAGCCCGAGTGCGGTTAGGATGAGGGCGAGACGACTCGTGAGGAGGGCCCATGGCGACGATCCGTACGCGCATCACCGAGAGCTTCAACATCGACGTACCCATCGTGCTGTCCGGTATGAGCTGGGTGAGCACGCCGGAGCTGGTCGCCGCGGTGTCCAACGCCGGAGGCCTCGGCATTCTCGCCACCGGGGTGTACAACCCACGACAGACACGCGCGGCCATTCAGAGGGTGCGCGAGCTCACGGACCGTCCGTTCGGCGCCAATGCAACCCTCTACTTTCCGGGCGGTAAGGAGAACGCCGCCGCCCTCCTCGACGAGAAGGTGCCGGTGATCAACTTCTCCATGGGAAAGGGCGACTGGATCGTGGAGCGGGCCCACGCCTACGGTGGCAAGGTCGTTGCCACCGTGACCAACCGCACGCACGCCGAGGCGGCGGCGGCCTACGGGACCGACGCGCTGCTGGTGACCGGCCACGAGGCGGCTGCGCACGGCGGCGAGGTCACATCCCTGGTCCTGGTCCCAAGCATCGTGGACGCCGTCGACGTGCCGGTGATCGCCGCTGGGGGCTTTGCCGACGGGCGCGGCCTCGCAGCCGCCCTCGCTCTCGGGGCGGAGGCCATCGCCATGGGGACGCGGTTCATGAGCACCCAGGAGAGCCCGGTGCACCAGGGCTGCAAGGACCTCGCCGTCAACCGGGGGATGCACGACACCGTGTACTCCACCCGCTTCGACGGCCAGCCATGCCGGGTGCTGCGGTCGTCGGGATCACGTCGGGCGATTCGTCGCGGCCTCGACCTCAAGCGCGCCGCGCTCAACTCGCGTGAGATCGCGGCCATGATGGAGGTCCCCTACCTCAAGCTCGCCCTCGGGGTGTGGGCTTCGGGGTGGAAGAACGTGCGCCAGCTCAGCTTCCTCGCCAACGCCTTCAAGGCCTTTCGGGTCGCCACCCAGGAGGGCGACGTGGATCGCGGCGTGCTGCCCTTGGGCCAGGTGACGGACCTGGTGCAGGACGTGCCCAGCGTGGCCCAGCTGCTCGAGCGTATGGTGGCTGAGGCCGCCGCCGTCCGGGAGCGGGTGAACGCCGCCATCGCGTGACGGACAGTTACCGGGGCATCCGGACCGGCATAGGAGGGGGCGAGAGCCGGCACGGCCGGCGAAGGAAGTGAGCATGACCCTACGGCAAGCCCTGGGAGCGTCGGCGGTCGCCGTCGTTCTTTTCTCCATCCCCGCACTGGCGCCGGCCACTCCGCCCAGCCGGGAGCGCGTGGCCCTGCAGGACGTCTCCGGTCACACGACCGACCTCGACAGCGTGCTGGACGGCAGACCCACCCTGCTGGTGGTGTGGGCCACCTGGTGCCCATCCTGCACGCGCGAGGTGCCGAGGCTCAAGGACGTGGAGGCACGCTTCGCTCCCAAGGGTCTCAACCTCGTGGCCGTCAACCCGGGCATGCGCGACGACCTCGGCAGCATGCGCCGCTACGCCGAACGCTACGGGCTCAACTACCCCGTGTACCTCAACCCCGACCACAGCGTGTTGGCGCGCTTCGGCGTGCGCGGCACGCCGACCCTGCTGCTGTTGGACCCTACGGGCCGCGAGGTGGGGCGCAGCCACGAGGTGGACGAGGGCGCACTCGCTCGATTCCTGGCGGCCGCCGGGCAGCCCCCTCAGGCTACGGAGCCGAGCCGCTCCACGCGCTGAGGCCGCCGGACTCGAAGCGGTCGCCGAAGATGCCGGTGGGATCCGCCAGGCGGTAGACGGCGCCGTCACTGGCGTCATAGGCCACCACCAGGACCTCGCCGTCCGCGTCCTCGCCGAATGAGCTGATGGGGAAGGGCGCGTCGAGGATGGGCGTGCTGATCCAGGCGTCGCCATCGGATGACGCGGCCCAGATCTCCCCGGTGCAGTAGTCGCCATAGATGTATGAGCCCTGGAGCCAGGGGATGCGCGCGCCCCGGTAGCGGAAGCCGCCGGTCACGGAACAGCGTCCGGCGGTGTGCCCGTACTCGAGGATGGGGAGGACGAGAGAGGGGTCTTCGCAGCCGCCGGGCGGGCTGTAGCAGTGAGTCCCCTCCATGCGGTTCCAGCCGTAGTTGCGTCCGCCGCTGCCTCCCGCCGGTTCGAGGTTGATCTCCTCCCAGGAGCCCTGACCCACGTCCGCGATGAACAGGTCACCTGTGAACCGGTCGAAGGTGAAGCGCCAGGGGTTGCGCAGGCCCCACGCCCAGATTTCTGGCCGTGCGCCGACGACCCCGACGAACGGGTTGTCGGCGGGCACCGCGTAGGGGCTGGCCGAGTCCACGTCGAGCCGCAGGATGGTGCCCAGCAGCGTCCCGGAGTCCTGGCCGTTGCCGTCGGGGTCGCCACTGCTGCCGCCGTCGCCGAGGCCGATGTAGAGGAAGCCGTCGCGTCCGAACGCGATCTCGCCGCCGTTGTGGTTGGTGTAGGGCTGATTCTGGCTGATGACCGTGCTGCCGGAGAGGGGATCGGCGGCGTCGGGGTCGCCGGTGGAAACCAGGTAGCGAGCGACCACCGTATCGCCCGCTGCGTCGGTGTAATCCACGAAGAAGGCGCGGTTGGCGGGAAAGCCGGGGTGGAGCGCGAGGCCGAGCAGCCCCCGCTCACCGCAGCACGAGACCTCGCTGGAGAGGTCGAGGAACGGGGGGGCGAGGAGCGTGTTCCCCTCGACGACGCGGATGCGACCCGTCTGCTCGACCACGAAGAGGCGGCCGGAGCCGTCTGCCGGCGCCACGACACCAACCGGGCGCGCGAGCCCGCCCACGATCGGCGTGAGCTGCAGATCCGCGACCCCGGCAGTGGTGGTGGGGACCCAGCCCGCTGTGACGAGGGCAAATGCCGCGCAGGGGATCAGCATGCGTGCAAGCTTCGGGTGCATTCTCACGTTTGAGCAACTGCAAAAAGAGTGCGACGCATTCCTGTTTCTGGCGAAAGAGTCGAGCACTGCCTGCGCCGGCCGTCGGCGTTGTGATGCGGTCAGTCCTGTCGCCGATGCTGCTCGTCGCGGAGGCGCTGCCGCAGGCGCTCGAGGAATGCACGCTCGTCCTCTTCGAGGCTCTCGGGACCCTGCTCCTCGAGCTTGGTTCGAAGGCGCTCGAGCTCGACCGCCTCGTCCGGCTCGAGAGTCAGCGTGGGGGGATGCGTGCCCCCCAGGGCTCGGGCTCGGTGGAGGCGGGGCTTGAAGTAGAGGTAGTAGACCGCCGCGCCGAAGGCCGCACCGCCGAGGTGGGCGCCGTGGCCGATGGGCAGGCCGCCGCCGCGCTCCTGAGCGATGAGACCCCAGACGTCGAGCCCGACGAAGGCGAGGGCCCCGACCAGCGCGGGAATGGGGATGATGCCGAGGATGAGGATCCGCTCGTGGGGGAAGATCAGTGCGAAGGCCATGAGGAGGCCCGCGATGGCGCCCGAGGCGCCCAGCGCCGAGATGTTCTGGCGGCCAAGCACCAGGACCGTGGTAAGGCAGTGGCTGGCGGAGGCCAGTACAGCCGCGGCGAGGTAGAACGCAGTGAAGAGGCGCACGCCCCAGAGGCGCTCGAGAACGGCGCCGAAGCTATAGAGCACGATCATGTTGATCGCGATGTGCCAGAGTGCGTTGTGGGAGAACTCCGATGTCAGCAGAGTCCAATAGAGGCCATGCTCGAGGTGCAGGGGGCTGACCAGGAAGTTGTTTACGAAGAAGGGCTGCCACGAGGGTGTGACCCGCGCCACCTGCCAGCCGAGGAAGACCAGTACGTTGAGGGCGATGATCACGGGAACCGCCACCAGGCGGCGCTCGTGCCAGGGGGTCACGGTCCTCACGCGAGACTCTCATGCGTCGACGACGGACCTGTCATCGTGTCAGTCATTGCCCCTCCAAACCGCAGCGGAACGTCAGCGATTTCGTCGCTCCGAGGGTAAAGAGCGATCGGCCGCGAGTAAAGGGGAGTCGGGAGGATCGGGAGGTGGGGGTGGTTGTGGGTGCTGCGGGCACCGGCTCCCGGGCGGCGGCTGGCCCGCCGCCCGTCGGCGCGGTCCCGGGGGCGGCGACGACGAGCGCTGGCGCGCGACCTCACGGCCGCCCCCGGGCCCTCAGCGCCGAGTCGCCTGCCTGGTTGTTTGGGGCGACTGCTCCGCATGCCAAGGGCCGTGGGAGCCCCCCTTGACGTTTCCCGCCAACGCACCGCAAGGGAGAGCGCTCCAGGGAAGACGTCAAGGACGGCACGCCCGCCGGAGGACCTGTGCTCCGGGGCGGCCGGCGTGCGCCCTCGGGACCTCGACCCTGTCCCCGCCTGATGAAGACGGCGCCGCTCGGGGTGACGGGTGGTGGTTGGCGTCGCCGCAGGCGACGGCACTGGGTGGGTGGGACACGGCGTTGACGAGGGGGACGGCGTCGTCTTCGTCGCGAGGGCTGCGAGGTGGCGTTCCCCGTGGTGGCGCAGCCGCCGCGGGGGGCGCCGCATCGCGGGCCGCAGCAGAAGGCGCTCGAGCCGTCCCCCGGCGGGACGCAGCTCTGCTGCGTTCCGGCCGCCGTCAGGCGGCAGACGCTTCCATGGCCTTTGCCGAGCCGACGAGTCGCGCCGCCGTCGGTGCTCTGGGTGCGATTTGCGACCGAATCGAGGAGGGACTGATCTCGTGATCGTCCCGACGAAGATGAGGGAGCAAAGCGCGGCCAGAGGGCCGGCGCCGGCGCGACCAGTACATTTGAGAGAGAGCCGGTTCTCGCTATCCTCCCGGAGCATGTCCTCGGCCGTTGCGGGCCGCCGGAACACGCCGCTGTGGCGCAGCCACGGCCGGACGCGAGGGAGGTGCCGCGCACACGCTTGCGTGTGCAGCGGCGCCGACCGAGTGGCCGAAGGCCGCGAAGCGGCCGGCGTGTCTCGGCGGCTGGTAGAACGAGACAGGTGAGCACGGTGTCGGTAAGCGCCTGGAGCAGTCTGTGGGCGACACGGCTGGTGTCAGGGAGCCCGACCGTCGCGATCGCGGAACGAGACGAGAGGTGCGAGTCTCCGTTGTTGGGCATAAACTCATTGCGCCGCTGGTCGTAGAAGGGTAGGAGTACGCCTGCCCTCGCGGCGGCCCGTAACACCACTTACGAGGAGAAGAACATGGTCCGAGCCCGTCATCTGCTTGCTCTTTCCCTGCTCACCGGAGTCTTCGGCTGTGCCACCACAGCCACCCAACCGGTGGCGACCGCCGCCCCCGCCCCGGCGAGCACCCCGTCCGCCGCAGCGACGCCTGCGACCGAAGCTCCATCGACGACGCCCGCCCCGGCCTCGGCCGCCGAGTCGGTGGCGGCCGTCATGGACTCCAGCGTCGATCCCTGCAACGACTTCTACCAGTACGCGTGCGGCAGCTGGCTCGCCGCCACCAAGCTTCCGGCCGACCAGTCGCGCTGGGCTCGGAGCTTCTCGGTGATCCACGAGGAAAACCAGGAGGTCGTGCGCTCCATCCTCGAGCAGGCGGCGGCCGAGCCCGCTGCCAAGGACGCGGATTGGACCCGAATGGGCACGTTCTACGGCTCATGCATGGACGAGGACGCCATCGAGACGGCCGGAGCGGCTCCCCTCGCGCCTATGCTGGAGGAGATCGACCAGGTGAGCGGTGTGCCCAGCGCCATGCGGGTCGCGGCTGAGCTCCAAGCGCACGGCGCCTCACCCTTCTTCGACATCGAGACGGAGCCCGACTTCAAGGACCCTGACCTGATGATCGCCTTCTTCAGCCAGGGTGGTCTGGGCCTTCCGGACCGCGACTACTACGTCAAGGACGATGCCGAGAGCCGCAAGCTCCTCGCCGACTACCAGGCGCACGTGGCCAAAATGCTCGAGTTGCTGGGCGAGGACTCGAAAGCGGCGGCGGACGCAGCCGCACGGGTGGTCTCGTTGGAGACGCGCCTCGCGAAGATGTCCCGTACGCGCACCGAGATGCGCGACATGGAGAAGATCTACCACCGGGTGGATCTGACCGGGCTCAAGAAGCTGGCTCCAGACGTCCCGTGGAACGCCTTCCTGGACACGATGGGCGCGCCGAACGTCAAGGACATCAGCGTCACCGTACCCGAGTTTTTCCAGGGCCTCGACACCCTGCTCGGTGAGACCGACGCGGCCACCCTGCGCGACTACCTGCGCTGGCACCTCGTGGACTCATCCGCCAACCTGCTGCCCAAGGCCTTCGTAAACGAGCACTTCGCCTTCTTCGGTCGGCGTCTGTCCGGGCAGAAGGAGCAGCAGCCGCGCTGGAAGCGCTGCGTCGACGGCACCGACCGCGGGCTCGGCGAGATCGTCGGGCGCTACTTCGTCGAGAAGCGCTTTCCAGGCGAAAGCAAGGCCACCGCGCGCGAGCTCATCAACGATGTCGAGGGCGCCTTCGCAGCCGATCTCGACAGCCTCGGCTGGATGGATGCCGAGACCCGCGAGCGTGCTCTCGAGAAGCTCCACGCCGTGACCAACAAGGTTGGCTATCCCGACCACTGGCGCGACTACTCGGCGCTGACGCTGGAGCCCGGCGACTACTACGGCAATGCCATCGCCGTGCGGGAGTTCGAAGTGCACCGCCAGCTGGCCAAGGTGGGCGGTCCGGTTGACAGGAGCGAGTGGCACATGACCCCTGCCATGGTCAACGCGTACTACAACCCGCTGGCCAACGAGATGGTCTTCCCGGCGGGCATCCTGCAGGCGCCGTTCTTCAGCAAGGACTACCCCATGGCCATGAACTTCGGTGGCATCGGCATGGTGATGGGCCACGAGCTCACCCACGGCTTCGACGACCAGGGCCGCAAGTTCAACGACAAGGGCCAGCTGGTGCAGTGGTGGAACCCTGACGTGGTGCAGCGCTTCACCGAGCGCACCAAGTGTCTGGTGAATCTCTACGACAGCTACGAGGTGGAGCCCGGCGTCCACCTCAAGGGGGCGCTCACGCTGGGCGAGAACATCGCCGACTTCGGTGGGATCAAGCTCGCTCACATGGCCTTCGAGAAGTGGCTCACCGCCCACCCGGAGGCGGCCACCGGCCTCGACGGGCTCACGCCCGACCAGCTTTTCTTCGTCGCCTTCGCCCAGACCTGGTGCACCAAGTCGACCCCCGAGATCAAGAAGATGCTGGCCACCGTCGACCCGCACTCGGCATCCCGCTTCCGGGTCAACGGGCCGCTCTCCAACCTGCCGGCGTTCGCTCAGGCGTTCTCCTGCGCCCCCGGCACGCCCATGCACCGTGAGGATGCCTGCAGCGTGTGGTAGGGGAGTGAAGAGTGAAGAACCTGGCGTCGGTCGCCTCCGGACCGGCTGCGGCGTCGTGACAACGGCGGGCCGGTCGACCGGCCCGCCGTGTTGCGTCCCGGTCGCGGTGCTACCATCCCCCGGATGATGGTGTCGCCACGTTCCGGGGGGCTCGGGCCATGAGGCTCCTGCTGGTGGAGGACGACCCCCGGATCGCCGACTTCCTGGTCCGGGGCCTGACCGAAGCCGGGTTCGAGGTGGACCATGCCGAGACCGGTGAGGCTGGTCTCGCGGCGGTGGAGGAGGGTGGCCACAACCTCCTCGTGGTGGATCTCATGCTGCCGGGGATGGACGGGCTCGAGCTCATCGAGCGCGGCCGGGCGCGGGGGCTCACCGCGCCGGTCCTGATCCTCTCGGCCCGGCGCTCGGTGGACGACCGCGTGGAGGGCCTGCGGCGCGGCGGTGACGACTACCTCGTCAAGCCCTTCGCGTTCGCCGAGCTGCTCGCCCGGCTCGAAGCGTTGCTGCGGCGGAGCGGGCCGCACACCACCGAGGCGGTTCGGCTCACCGCGGCCGATCTCGAGGTGGATCTCCTGCGCCGCGAGGCGCGGCGCGGGAACCGTAGGCTCGACCTCTCGGCGCGGGAGTTCGCCCTCCTCGAGTACCTGGTGCGCAACGCCGGCCGGGTGGTGACCCGCACTATGGTGCTGGACCGCGTGTGGGGAACCCGGTTCGATCCCCAGACCAACGTGGTGGACGTCTACGTCCACCGCCTGCGCGGCAAGGTGGACCGCCCCGGTGAGCGGCCCCTCATTCGAACCGTGCGCGGAATGGGCTATGTGGTGGAGACCTAGGTCCGCCGCCTGGCGGCTGGCGCTGCCGGGCATCATCGTGCTGGCGGTGGGCTCGGCGGCGGTGATGGCCTCCGGCTACTGGATGCTCTCAGCGGGCATCCGCTCCCGTGGCGACGCCTGGATGGCGGCCGAGGTGACGAGCCTGACCGAGGGCCTGCGGCATGCCGGAGGAAACCTCACCCCGGCGGAGCTGGGTACCGAGGTGCGCGAGCTGGAGCTGCACGAGGGTCTCGGGCCGGATCGCAGGCGGGCCGAGCCGGACGGCCTCTTCTTCCTCGCGGTGGTGGGCCGCGACCGCCGCGTCGTCGCCTCAGCTGTGCGAGGTGCCGGCGACGCGCTGGGGACAGTGCTGGCGGCGTTGCCGCGGTCGTCGCGCTCCCGGGCTTGGGTGCGGGTTCCGGGCCTGGAGTACCCGGTGCGGGTGGTGGAGACGACGCTGCCGGACGGCCGCCGCGTGGTGGGCGGGGCCACACCCTACGCCGACGCCGAGCTCCTCGAGGAGGTCCGCGTCGTGGCCATGGCGGGGTGGATGCTCATGCTGGTCATCGCCATCCCGGTGGCGTGGCTCGCCGTGCGCGGCGCGCTCGGGCGGGTCGACCGCCTCACTGAGGTCGCCGGCTCGATTTCGGTGGATGCGCTCGAGCGCAGGCTCCCCGTGAGCCGCCGCGGCGACGAGATCGACCGGCTGGCGACGACCTTCAACGCCCTTCTCGACCGTGCTGCGGCAGGGGTCCGGCAGCTGCGCCTGGTGGCCGACGCGGTGGCCCACGACCTGCGCACGCCGCTCACCGTGATCCGCGGCACCCTCGAGGAAGCCGTCCGCCATGCGGAGTCCGAGCGTTCTCGAGCTGCGGTGTCCGCAGCGATCGCCGACGTGGACGGGCTCTCGCGTCTGGTGGCGGCCACTCTCGATGCCGCCGAGGCCGAGGCCGGCGCCTTCCGCCTCACGCGCACCCGGGTGAACCTCACGGCGCTGGTGGACGAGCTCGCTGAGCTCTACGAGCCGGCCGCCGCCGAGCGCGGCGTCCGCCTCGTGATCACGCCGGGACCTGTGGTGGCGCTGTCGGCGGACGAGACCCTGCTCAACCGGATCGTGGTCAACCTCTTGGACAATGCCATCAGCCACCTTCCCGGAGGATCGACCGTCAGTGTGACGGTGCGCGAGGATGAGGGTGCGGCGGTCCTCGAGGTCGGGGACGACGGCCCAGGGTTCCCGCCCGGCGTCGCCGAGCGTGCTTTCGAGCGCCTTGTGCGGGGACCCGGGTCGAAGGGTAGCGGGCTCGGCCTCGCCATCGTCCGCGCGGCGGCCGTGGCGCACGGTGGGGAGACGACCCTGGAGCAGCCCGCAGAAGGCGGGAGCCTGGTCCGTGTGACGCTGCCTGCAATGCCCACGTCCGCGTGACGCGGCGGCTGCGGCGCGCCGCCACGCCCGCCCGCCATGAACGAACTGTCATCTTCTGGACAGGTCGGGTTCATGCGCGCGTGGCAGGGTTGCGGCTGGGAGGTACGCAACCATGGCACGAAAAGGACCACTGGCACTGACCCTCGTTGCGCTGCTCGGCGGCGGCATCTCCGCCTGCGCGGGAAAAAGACCGGCCGACTCCGGACCGGAGGCTGCCGACCGGCCGACCATCGCCGAGGCACCGGCGGCGGTGCAGGCGACGTTCGGCCGGTACGCTCCCACCGGCGTGCCGGCCGGTACTGTGGAACAGGAGACCGAGGACGACCTCGCTACGTGGTCTGCCGAGTACCCCGGCGAGTCCGGGATCGTCGAGGTCTCGGCGCTCGCTGACGGCACGCTGGTATCGGTGGAACGCGAGGTGGCGGCGGCGGACGCCCCCGCTGTGGTGCGCGAGCGGGCTGCGGCGCTGCTCGGCGCCGCAGCCACCACCGTCGATCACCTGCGTCTGGCAGTGTATGAGTTGGAGGAGCGAACCGCGTCGGGGCGGGTGCGCGAGCGCTTCGTGGATCCCTATGGGCGGGTGGTCCTCGAGCGGGTCCTCGAGCCCGGTGCCGACACCGAGACGCCGGTGCCGTTGACCGATCTTCCCGCGGCGGTCCGCGCCACGATGACGACGGCTGCCGGCGGTGCGGGCCTCTCCGACGTTCACCGGGAGACGATGGACGGTCACCCGGTGTTCGCCGCCTCCTGGCATGCTGCCGACGGCGCCCACGAGGTAGCGGTTCTGGAGGACGGCACCATGCTGTCTGTGGAGCTGGCCACCGGGCCGGTGGCGGCACGGGTCGCCGCGCTCACTGAGAAAGGTGAGGGGGAGACCGGAGAGGCCGCGCGGGGTGACGAGGAGGGTGATGCTGGCGAGGAGACAGCGACAGCCGAGGCGAACGAGACCGGCACGGGCGTGGAACGCATGCTCCTGGAGGTCTGGGAGGCTAAGGCCACCGTCGGCGACACCGTCCGCCAGGTCCTCCTGCTGCCCACCGGTCAGATCCTCGGTAATGTAACCTCCGGGCCGGACGCCCCGGGTGACGCCGACTGACGACCCCAGGAAGAGGCCTGCCCCCGCCGATGTTGAGACCGAGGACTGGAGACTTCGTGGACACGAGTGCGGCCCGCAGAACACCTGAGTCTCACGCTGCGCCCCGGTGCCGCGGAGCCCTTCTGGCGCTCGCATGTCTCGGTCTTGCGGGTTGTGCCACCTACCACGCGGAGCCGCTCCCCGAGGCCGCCGCTCTCGCGCAGCCGCCACCCCCTGATCTCGCGCGCCTGCGTGCCGCAGCGGCTGAGCTCCGGCACCCTGTGCTCCCGCCAGTCGAGGTCGACCTCTCCGATGGATTGAGCCCGGCCGAGGCGGCGGTGCTGGCCGTGCTGGGGAACCCCGACCTGGCGACCCAGCGCGACAGACACGGCGAGGCGGCGGCCCAGCTCATCGGCGCCGGTGTGCTGCCCAATCCGACTCTCAGCGTCCAGACGGAACGCCCCTACGGCGCCGGTTCCACGGGGGCGGTGAACCTCACGTCCCAGACCCTCGAGGAGCCGTTGGACGCGCTGGTGACGCGCTCCGCCCGGGTGGCCGCGGCCAGTAGCCAGCTTGCGGCGGTGGATCTGGAGATCGCGTGGAGCGAATGGCGGGTGGCGCAGGTGGCGCGGCTCACCACCCAGCGCGTGGGCTGG
The DNA here is from genome assembly GCA_963844845.1 of uncultured Acidobacteriota bacterium. GTDB lineage: Bacteria > Acidobacteriota > Thermoanaerobaculia > Thermoanaerobaculales > Sulfomarinibacteraceae > CAWJPW01. The sequence continues at coordinate 256,239 of CAWJPW010000001.1, read as the reverse complement.
CTCGACCGCCGGATCCGCATCGTCGAGGACGAGCTCGCGGCCGAGAGGGTCACCGCCGCGACCCTCGAGGCGGCCATGCGGCAGGGAGACGAAACCCTCCAGGACGTGGGGGTGCAGCGAGCGGCGGTGGCAGGGCTCGCCGCCAGCCGCGATGAGCTGGCGCGCTCCGCCGCCGACGCGCGAGGCGAGCTCAACCGGCTCCTGGGGCTGCCCCACGACTTCGAGCTCGACGTGGTCGACCCCGGCGCCGCCGCGGACCAGGCATGGCCGGAGCTTCCGACGGCGGACGCGCTGGTGGCCGGTGCGCTCGCGTCCCGTCTCGACCTCGCGGCCCTGCGCAAGGGGTACGACGCCCAGGAGGAAACGGTGCGGGCGGCGATCCTGGCCCAGTTCCCGGCGTTGTCGGTGGGGCTTGCCAGGGAGCGAAACGAGAGCGCGCTCAAGTTCCTCGGCGGCTTCGTGACCCTCGCGCTGCCGATACTCGACCGCAACCAGGCGGCCATCGCCGGGGAGCGGGCGACCCGCGAGCGGCTGCGCGACGAGTACACCGCGCGGGTGGCGGGCGTGCGGGCCCAGCTGCACACCCTGCTCGAATCTGACGCCCTGCTTGGGCGCCAGATCGAGGAAGCGCAGACGACGGTCGGGCGGCTGGCCGAGGTGGAGGCGGGCGAGCGTGCGGCCGTGGAGCGTGGCGACGTCGACCGGCTCACCTACCAGACCGTGCGCACCGCGCTGTCCGACGCCCGGCTCCGGCTGGCGGCGCTGGCCCAGGACCGCATCGAGACCCGTACCGCGATCGAAACCGAGGCGGGCGCCCTGTTGAACCACCGAGCCGGAGGATGACGACGTGAGGATCACCCAACGAGGTGTGCGGCGAGCGGGCCTGGCTGCGGCTCTAGTGATGTTGGCGGCGTGTGGTGGCCAGGAGGGCGCGGCGCCGGTGGATCGGCAGGGGCCGCAGGGCCCGACGGCGACGGTGGGGCTGGCCACCGTGGACCGGGGGCCGGTGAGCGAGACGCTGGTGACCTACGGGACGCTGGAGTTCGATCCCAACCGGCTCCGCCGGGTACAGTTCGTCAGCGCGGGCCAGGTGGCGAAGCTGCTGGTCACTTCCGGCGAAGCGGTGAACGACGGCCAGGTACTGCTGGAGCTGGCTGCGGTACCGAGCTCGACTCTGGAGTTCCAGCGTGCCCAGATCGACGCCCAGTTCGCCGAGAGCGACCTCGAGCGCGTCAGGCGACTGCGCGAGCAGCACCTGGCCACCAACGAGCAGGTGCAGCAGACCGAGAAAGCGCTATCCACCGCCAGGGCGGTGTTGGCCGGCATGGGTGGAGCAGGCGGTGGTGCTCCCCAGCCGGTGAAGGCGCCCTTCGCCGGCGTCGTGCAGGCGACGTCCGTTGATGCCGGGACGGTGGTGCACCCCGGCGACACCGCCGTGCTCATTGCGCCTTCCCGGGCGGTGGTGGTGCGCGCCGGCTTTGAGCCCGAGGACGCGGCCTCGCTGAAGCAGGGGCTCGAGGTACGCCTCACCCCGGTTTTCGGCGACACGGTGGAAGGGCCGGCGCAGGCCAGGCTGGCGCGCCTGCACCGCGTGGTCGACCCGCAGACCCAGCTGGTGGAGGCGCTCATCGAGCCGGAGTCGCCGCCGGACTGGATGGTGGTGGGGACGCGGGTGAGGGTGACGGTCGTCGTGCGCTCGGCGGCGGGTGCCGTGCGCGTGCCCCACGACGCTCTCCTGGCCCGCGGCGGGCACCGCGGAGCCTTCGTGATCCGCGACGGCCGGGCGCGCTGGACCCAGCTGGCGCTCGGTCTCGAGGGCGAGGACTTCGTGGAGGTGAGGAGCGGCGTCGCCGCCGGTGACGTGGTGGTTACCACCGGCCGCACCAGCCTCACCGACGGCATGAAGGTGGCCGCTGCCGACGGGGCCTCGAGCTCATGACCACACCCTGGATCAGGCGGCACCGCCGCAGCATCCTCTTTCTCGTGGTGCTCCTCGCCGCCGGCGGCGTGATGTCACTGCTTGGCCTGCCGGTAAGCCTCTTCCCGCGCACCACCTTTCCCCGGGTGGTGGTCAATGCCGATGCCGGCGACCGCCCCGCCGACCGCATGACCGTGGAGGTGACCCGTCCCTTGGAGCTGGCGGTGCGCGGGGTGCCGGGGGTGCGCAGCGTGCGCTCGACAACCAGCCGCGGGAGCTGCGAGATCTCCGTCAACTTCGACTGGGGCCTCGACATGGTGGCGGCGACCCTGCAGGTGGAGTCGGCGGTGGCCCAGGCCGTGCCGAACCTCCCCGCCGGCCTCGGCTACGAGGTCCGGCGCATGGACCCCACCGTCTTCCCGGTGATCGGCCTCAGCCTCACCTCACCGACGCGGTCGCTCGTGCAGCTGCGCGATCTCGCCAGGTACACCCTCGCACCCATGCTGTCCGCGGTCTCCGGGGTCGCCCAGGCACGGGTCCAGGGTGGTCGCACCGAGGAGTACCAGGTGGTGGTGGATCCGGCGCGGCTCGACGCTGCCGGCGTCACCCTCGAGGACGTCGTCCATGCGGTATCCGCGGCCAACGTCGTCCGGGCGGTTGGGCGGTTGGAGCAGGACGAGAAGCTCTACCTGATCCTCTCGGACACCCAGTTCCACGACATGAGCGAGCTCGCCCGGGTCGTCGTCCGGCAGGGTCCCACCGGAGTCGTCGTGCTCTCCGACGTGGGCGTCGCCGAGGACGCCACCGCGCCCGAGTGGACGCGGGTCACCGCCGACGGGCGAGACGCGGTACTGGTCAACATCTACCAGCAGCTGGGCGGCAACACCCCACGCATCGCGCAGGAGGTGGAGCAGCAGCTCGACGCCTTCGAGAAGCTGGCGGGCAGCGATGTCCAGGTCCACACCTGGTACAACCAGTCCGAGCTCATCGCCGCCGCCGCGGGCTCGGTGCGCGACGCCATCGCCATCGGCGTGGGCCTGGCCATCGTGGTGCTGCTGCTCTTCCTCCGGGACTGGAAGACGACGCTGGTGGTCTCGCTGGCGGTTCCTGCGGTCCTCGCTGCCACCGCCCTGCTCCTCAAGGTCCTCGGCCTCGGCCTCAACATCATGACCCTGGGCGGCATGGCGGCGGCGGTGGGGCTCATCATCGACGACGGCATCGTCATGGTGGAGCACGTGATGCGGCGCCTGCGAGACGACCCTCGGCATGCCCACGCGGTGATCCCGCAGGCGGCGAGGGAGATGACGCGCCCTCTCACGGGCTCATCGCTGGCGACCGTGGTGATCTTCGTGCCGCTGGCCTTCCTGTCCGGGGTTACCGGCGCCTTCTTCAAGGCGCTCTCGGTGACGATGGCCTCGGCGCTGGTGATCTCGTACCTCTTCGCGGCGCTCGCGGTGCCGGTGCTCGCCGACCTGCTCCTCGGTCCGCGGGACGCCGAGCGTCGCGACGTGGGCGTGGTGCTGGGCTGGGTGCTGGATCACCACGCCCGGGTGCTGGGAGTGCTCTTCCGACGGCCGGTGCTGGTGCTGGTGCTGATCGCTCCGTTGCTCGGGCTCGGCTGGGTCGCCTACCACCACGTGGGCAGCGGCTTCATGCCAGCCATGGATGAAGGGGGCTTCATCCTCGACTACCGTGCGCCGGCGGGAACCTCCCTGAATGAGACCGATCGCCGGCTACGCCTGGTGGAGCGGGTTCTCCAGGGGATCCCCGAGGTGGCCACCTACTCGCGCCGTACCGGGCTGCAGCTGGGCGGCGGCATTACCGAGGCAAACGAGGGTGACTACTTCGTGCGGCTCAAGCCGCTGCCGCGACGGCCCATCGACGAGGTCGTGGACGACGCCCGCCGCGAGATCCACGAGCGCGTTCCCGGCCTCGAGGTGGAGTTCGCCCAGCTCATGGAGGATCTCATCGGCGACCTCACGGCGGTGCCACAGCCCATCGAGATCAAGCTCTTCGGTGCTTCCGGGGACGTCCTGCGCACGCAGGCCGAGCGCGTGGCGCAGGCGATCTCCGGCGTCTCCGGTGTGGTGGACGTGAAATCGGGCGTCGTTGTCGCCGGCGATGCCCTCGACGTCCGCGTCGACCGGGTGAAGGCCGAGATACTGGGGCTCGACCCCGACCAGGTGACGCGCCTGGCCACCGTGGCCCTGGAGGGTGAGGTGGCGACCCGGGTGCAGCGGGGCGAGAAGATGGTAGGCGTGCGGGTCTGGACGCCCGCCGACGTCCGCGCGCGCGCGGATCGCATCGCCAGGATGCGGCTGCGCACACCGGGCGGACTCGACGTGCAGCTGGGGCGGGTCGCGAGCTTCGCCTTCGTCACCGGGCAGCCGCAGATCACCCGCGAGAACCTCAAGACCATGGTGGCGGTCACCGGGCGCATCGCCGGGCGCGACATGGGCTCGGTGATCCGCGACGTCAAGGCCAAGGTGGCGGGCGTGGGCCTGCCGCAGGCGGTGTACGTGCAGTATGGCGGCCTCTACCGCCAGCAGCAGGAGTCGTTCCGCGGGCTCCTCATGGTGCTGGCTGCGGCCACCGCCCTGGTCTTCGTGCTGCTGCTGGCTATGTACGAGAACCTGCGGGTGGCGGCGGCGATCCTCTTCACCGACCTGCTGGCCTTGAGTGCGGTGTTCTCAGGGCTTTGGTGGACCGGCTCCGAGCTCAACATCTCCTCGATGATGGGGCTCACCATGATCGTCGGCATCTCGTCGGAGGCAGCGATCTTCTTCATGACGCAGTGGCAGGAAAACCGGGCCGGCGAGGATCCGCTGGCGGCCCTCTCCGACGCCGCCCGGCTGCGCTTCCGGCCGATTCTCATGACCTCGCTGGCGGCCATCCTCGCCCTGCTGCCTCTGGCCCTGGGAATCGGCCAGGGGGCTGCGCTCCTGCAGCCCCTGGCCATCGCCATCATCGCCGGGCTCGTGCTCACCGTGCCGTTGGTGCTGGTCGTACTGCCCGGGCTGCTCGTCCTGACCGGGGGCGTGAAGAGTAGAGAGTAAAGAGTGAAGGGTCCCCCCGCCCGCCCCCGCCGGTGGCGATTCGCCGTCGGAAGGCGGGAGGCTTCCTGACAGGCCAACTGCCTGCAACGCACGTGGCCACCAGGGCCCAGCAAGATTCCATTGCGCCCACCCTTTACTCTTCACCCTTCACTCTTTACTCTCCACAGCGAAGGGAGCGACCGATGCCGAACCCCAATGCCATCTTCGACACCTCCGAGGGGCAGTTCACCGTGGAGCTGTTCCTCGAGGAGATGCCCGTCACTGCCGGCAACTTCATCAAGCTCGCCGAGGGCGGCTTTTACGACGGGCTGCACTTTCACCGGGTGATCAAGGGCTTCATGATCCAGGGCGGCTGTCCCCACAGCAAGGACCCGCAGAGCCCCCGAGCCGGTACCGGCGGCCCGCCCCATGGCACGATTCCCGACGAGCACCCGCCCGGGGTTGAGCTCTCCAACGAGCCGGGGACGCTGTCCATGGCCAACACCGGTCGCCCCAACTCCGGCGGCTCGCAGTTCTTCATCAACACGGCCAACAACGCCTACCTCGACTGGTTCTCGCCGGGTCCTTCGAAGCACCCGGTGTTCGGGCGGGTCACGGACGGCATGGACGTGCTGCGGAAGATCGAGGGGATCCCCACCGACCGCTCCGACCGGCCCGTCACGCCCGTGCAGATCCGCTCCGTGACCATCGACGAGAAGGGGTAGGCGCAGCGTCGGGTCGTGGCGGCCGCACCTCCGCAGCCTTTTCGCGTCTTCGGCCACCGCGGCGCCGCCGCGGTGCTGCCGGAGAACACCCTCGCAGGGTTCGCGCGGGCCCTTGCCGATGGAGCCGACGCCCTCGAGACCGATGTGCACGCCACTGCCGACGGTGTCCTGGTGTGCAGCCACGATGCCGACGGGCAGCGCATGGCCGGGGTCGGTCGGCGGGTCCGCGACGCCACCCTGGCCGAGGTGCGGAGCTGGGACGCCGGCTGGGGTTTCACGGCGCCGGGCGGGTCGCGGCCCTTCGCCGGGCAGGGGCTCGGCGTCCCCACGTTCGAGGAGCTGTTGGCGACGTTTCCCGGCGTGCCGATGAGCGTGGACCTCAAGGCCCGGGCCCCGGTCCTTGCCGCATCTCTCGTGGAGCTGATCCAGAGCGCCGGGGCCGAAATGCTGGTGACCATCGGGAGCTTCCACGGGCGGGTGGTGCGTGCCGTGCGCCGCCTCGGCTATGCCGGTCCGACCGCGCTCACGGTGGGTGAGGTGCGGTTGGTGGTGGCGGCGCCGGGTCCCGCCGCGCTCGTGCGGCGGCTGCTCCGTGGGAGCGCCGCCATGATCCCGCGGCGAGCGGGCCCTGTGCGCCTCGATGGCCCGGGTCTCATAGGTCGCCTGCGGCGTCTCGGTCTGCGCGCGGACTACTGGGTGGTCAACGATCCCGCTGTGGCCCGCGACCTGGTCCGGCGGGGCGCCACCGGCCTGGTGAGCGACGACCCGGCTCGCGTCATCGGGGCATTGCGTCGCTGCGCCCACGATTCCGAGACGCTGTAACTCTTTCTCCGCCGGCGGCAAATCTCCCCCCAAAGCAGGAGTCAGCAGCGCGAGCCCCGGCCGATGGCCGTGTCTCTCAGGAGAACGACCTCGGTGCTCAGCGGGGGAGCTGTGTCCGCTCGCCGCCGCCACTGGGGCGGACGGGACTACGGTCGGGGACCTCTGCACGACCGCCGCTGACCGGCGGAGGGGCATTCGCCCCGAGAGAGGAGAGAGCAATGCGAGCCAAGGCACAGATCGTCCTCGGAACACTACTTCTCACGGCAGCCACCCTCACGGGCGTCGCCGCCGCGGGCGAGCCCGCGTCGGCGTCGCCGTTTCCGGCGTGGCTCACGCGCACGTACAGCGTGACCGTGACCAACGTGACCACATCGCAGGTCATGAACCCAGTGATGGTGATCGTGGGCGAGCCATCGCTCCACCTCTTCACCGTCGGGCAGCCGGCAAGCGACGCCCTCGCCGCAGTCGCCGAGGACGCCGACACGACTGGGATCGTCGGCATGCTCGACGGTTTGGTTGGCTCCGGGGTGGACAGCTACGCAATCGCCGACGGCCCGTTGCCTCCTGGCCAGTCGGTCACCCTCGACGTCACCGCGGCCGGCGGGTGCCGTGCACTCACCCTGGTGTCGATGCTCGTGACCACCAACGACGCCTTTGCGGGAGTGAACGCCGTTCCCCTGTCCACCTGCGGGCCGGGCGCGCCTTTCAACCTCACGGGAGGCGTGGAGGTCTGGGCCTCGGCCTACGACGCCGGCACGGAGGCCAACACCGAGCTGTGCTCGGAGATCCCCGGGCCGCCGTGCGGCAGCCACTTCGTGCGCCACACCGAAGGCGCCGAGGGCTTCGTGCACGTCCACGGCGGGATCCACGGCGTGGGTGATCTCGACCCCGCCATGTTTGACTGGCGGAACCCGGTCGCCCGCCTGTGGATCGAGCGCGCCCATTAATGTCCTGTTTTGGGTGCTCGATGTGCTATTCGCGCATCCGGGGGTCGCGATGACAAGTGGATGGTCATTCGGATTTTCCAAGCAGGACACTTGGAGCGCGTAGAGCACGAACCTCGAATCGGGCAGCTCGCCGGGACGACATCGCGGCTTCTGTCCGGTGGTCACCTCGCGGGATCAGCTGCGGGGCGGAGCGGCCGCTCCGCCCCGCTCTCCGTTTCGCCACGAGTGCGCGGGGCCGCCCTCCGCGGTCTTGGCGGGGTCAGGAGGCCAGAGTCAGCCGTATGAGAAGTCGATCGACGAGGTCGGCGGCTGACGCGGCGAGTAGATAGGGGGGCTCCGGCATGATCGCGAAGCCCTCCCTTATGACCTGGTCGGCGAGGGCGACGAACGGGCCGAAGAAGCCTTCAGCGTCGAGCAGGCCGATGGGCTTCTGGTGGATGCCCACCTGCCGCCATGCGATGGCCTCGAGCAGCTCCTCGAAGGTACCGAAGCCGCCGGGCAGAGCCACGAAAGCGTCGCTCAGCTCGGTCATGCGGGCCTTGCGGGCGTGCAGGGTTTCGACCACTTCCAGCTGCGAAAGACCCTGGTGAGCGTTCTCGCTATCCATCAGCAGACGAGGGATCACGCCGACGACCTCGCCCCCGCCTGCCAGAGCGGCGTCGGCCACCGTGCCCATCAGGCCGCAGCGTCCTCCGCCGTAGATCAGGCCGACGCCGCGTCCGGCCAGCTCGGCGCCCAGGGCGACCGCTGCGGCGCGGTAGGCCGGCCTGGTGCCGGGGCTGGACCCGCAAAAGACGCAGATGCGAAGCATGAAGAGGAGTATGCCACGAGCGGGCGCCCGAGCGCGTGCGTCGCCTCCGAGGGACGAAGACGCAAGACGCAACACGCAAGGAATGGCGCCGCCACCGTGGCTTCGGTGCCACGTGGCGCGGTGGAAGCGTGCGCGCCGGGTACGAATCCCGTTGTCCGACCTCGGCGCCTTGACCTCCTACTTCCGCCCCTCCACCACCCACGTCACCACCTCGTCGAGGGGCTTCTTGGCGATGTCCGGCACGGTGCAGCCGTCTGCCGGGTACCCCACCGGGAAGAGGATGTAGGGGCGCTCGTGGCCCGGGCGGCCGAGGATCTCGTTGAGGAAGCGCATGGGCTGCGGCGTGTGGGTGAGGGTCGCCAGGCCCATGTGGTTGATGGCGCCGATGAAGAGGCCACAGGCGATGCCGACGCTTTCGGCCACGTAGTAGTTCGTAATGGAGGAGTCATCAGGAGCGACGCCGTGGACCTCCTTGAACACCGCCACCAGCCAGGGCGCGGTCTCGAGGAAGGGCTTTTGCCAGCCCGTGCCCAGGGGCGCTAGCGCCGTGAGCCACGCCGGCGTCGCCCGTCCGCCCTCGTAGAACTCCCGTTCCTCGGCCTCGGCGGCCTCCCGGATCTTCCGCTTAACCTCTGGGTCGGTCACCGCCACGAAATGCCACGGCTGGCGGTTGGCGCCCGAGGGTGCGCTGTGCGCTGCGGCGATGGCGGCCTCCACCAGGTCGCGGGGCACCGGGTCCGGCGCGAACTCCCGAACCGAGCGTCGCCGCCGCAGCTCGTTGAGGAGCGCGTCCGCACGGCGGCGCATCTCGGCCTCGGGCAGGCGTTGGAAGTGCAGGGAGCTGCGTGGGAAGGAGTCGTTGGTCATGGGGAAGGATAACGTATCTACCAGGCCCCCTCGGTAAGGAGTTCAGAGCACAGAGTGAAGAGGCCTCCTCCGAGCGCTGTCGTGCGTGTGTGAGCGCGGGCTGAGTACCGTCCCCGTAAGGGAGACTGGCTCGCCATGCTCTGGCGCCCAGCGTGGCTTCGCCCTGCCTCAGGCTCCCCACGTGCTGGGGGGTGGGCGGACTCTCCACTTTTTGCTCGTGACCCGCGAGTCACCTCTGGGTACCACGGCCCCAGCTACCCCATCAACGCTTCCACCGGCGTCATCCGCGCGGCCCGCAGCGACGGGTAGGCGCCGGCGGCGAGGCCGACGCCGATGGCGAAGGTCACCGCCAGGGCGACGGCGAAGCCCGAGATCGGTAGGCCGGCCTCGAAGTTGGGACCGAGGGCGGCACACACGGCGATGCCGACGGTGACTCCCACGGTGGCTCCGAGCGCCGACAGGAACACCGCCTCGATGAGGAACTGCAGCAGGATGTCACGGTCCTGGGCGCCCATGCTCTTGCGCAGGCCGATCTCGTACAACCGCTCGGCAAGGGAGATCTGCAGTACCGAGAAGATGCCGACACCGCCCACGACCAGGGCAATGGCGGAGATGGCGAAGAGTACGACGGTCCATCCTCGCAGCTGGTCCTCCACCTGCTCCTCAGCCTGCAGGATCTCCGCCGCCACGTTGTCCACCTCGAAGTCCTCGACGCGGTTGTGGCGGTGCCAGAGGCGGTTCTTGAGGAACGCGAAGATCTCGGAGAGGCGGGTCGTGTCGGTGGTCTTGACCACCACCAGCGGTACCCGGTGCGAGCCCACGAAGAGCGCCTGAAGGGTCGTGATCGGCACGATGGCCGCGTCCATCTCGCGCCGGCCGAAGCCGTCGCTGACGAAGCCGTTTCCGATACGGCCCTCGACGCCGATCACGTGGAAGCGGTGGGAACCGATGCGCACCCACTGGCCGACGGCCTCGTTGGAGCCGAAGAGGTCGCTGGCCAGGTTGTTTCCGAGCACCACGACCCGCTGCTGCCGCTCGACATCGAGATCGGAGAGGAAGCGACCCTTCTCTGCCGAGCGGCTGAGGACCCGCGCGTAGGTGGCGTTGGTACCGTAGAGTCGCACCGACTGCTGGGTGTCCCCCCAGCCGATGACCTCCTGGCCGAAGGCCACCGGCGCCGCCACCTCGACCAGGTCGCTGTCGTCGCCCAGGCGCGCCGCGTCCTCGCGGCTGAGGCCATCGGAGAGGTGCACGCGTTTGCGGTCGAGGGGCGACTCGGGCTCGCTTCCCGACACGAACATGACGCCGTCGTAGCCGAGCGTTGCCACACCTGTCCACACCTGCACCTTGACGGCCTCGATGAGGCTCATCATGGTGACCACTGCCATGGTGCCCAGGACGACCCCCACCAGGGTGAGCAGGGAGCGCAGCTTGTGGCTCCAGACCTCCTGGAGTGTCGTACGAAGCGACTCGCCGAGGACCATCCGTCACCTCACTCGTAGCGCAGCGCCACCACCGGGTCGAGGCGCGAGGCGCGCACCGCCGGGTAGAGACCGAAGACCAGACCGACCACCGACGCAGCACCCACCGCCGCCGCCACCATGGAGGGCGTGAGAGCCATCTCGACGTAAAGGAGCGTCGTAATCACCCAGGTGAAGCCGATGCCCAGGGCGAGGCCGGCGGTGCCGCCCAGCACGGTGACCACCAGAGCCTCCACAAGGAACTGCACGAAGACCTGCCAGCCGGTGGCGCCCAGGGCCTTGCGCACTCCAACCTCACGCATCCGCTCGGTGAACGACGCCAGCATGATGTTGGTGATGACGATACCGCCCACCAGCAGGGAGATGATGCCGCAGGCCAGGAAGGTGAGATCGTAGATGCGGCCCTCGCGATTGCCCTCGTCGATGCGCTCCTTGCGATCCCAGACGCCGAAGTCGCGGACTCCGTGGCGTGCGAGGAGCAACTGCTCGAGAGCCGGGCGGGCCTTGGCATGGGCCTCGGGTGAGGCCAGCCGCAGATTGAGCTCGCCGATGGCGTCCTCGCCGGCCTTCATGTGGCGAAGCATGAGGGAGGTGATGGGTACCATGATGAGCCGGTTCATCCACTCGTGGGCGTTGTAGTCGGACTTCTTGTTCCAGTAGAAGACCCGCTCCTTCATGACGCCGACCACGCTGTAGCGCACCCCGTCGGCGGTGATCGACTGGCCCACCGGATCGACGGAGCCGAAGAGCTCTCGAGCCCGGGTGGCGCCGAGGACGGCCACCGCCGCCCCGGTGGCCATGTCGTGGTCGGTGAGGTAGCGTCCCTTAGCCAGCTCCAGCTCGCGCATCTCCTTGAAGTCCGGCTCGATGGCCGTCACCCGGACGTTGAGCTCGGTGGACCCTGCGCGGACCTGCATCTGGCGGCCGATCTCGGCGACCACCAGGTCGAAGCCCGGGATCGAATCGCGGATGGCCTGGGCGTCCTCGAGCTTGAGCCCGGTGCGAGCGCGCTGCCTGGCGGTGAGCTCCAGCTCGGCCGGCGGCTGGTTCCACACGCCCATGAGGGTGGTGCCGCCCGACTCGGCGAAGTAGCGGTCGCGTCGCGCCTCCTGGCCGGCTGTCATGCCCAGCGTGGCGACCACCGAGGCGACGCCAAGGATCACGCCGAGGGTCTGTAGCACCGTGCGCCCCAGGTGCTCTCGGATCTCCACCAGCCCCTCGTGGACAAAGTGGAGGGGCGTCATGCCGCCGCCTTGACGTCCTCGGTGATGAGCCCGTCCACCAGCCGGATGGTGCGCTGCGCACGCTCCGCCACGTGCGGGTCGTGGGTCACTACGATCACCGTCTGACCGATGATGTGGAGGGCGTCGAACATGTCGAGGATCTCGAGGCCCGTGCCCTGGTCGAGGTTCCCGGTGGGCTCGTCGGCCATGATGACCCGCGGCTCGGTGACCAGGGCCCGGGCGATGGCGGCGCGCTGCCGCTGACCGCCAGAGAGCTCGTTGGGCCGGTGCTTGAGGCGGTTGCCGAGGTCTACGCGCTCGAGCGAGGCGAGAGCGCGCCGGCGGCGCTCCTTGCGGCCCACGCCGGCGTACAGCAGAGGGAGCTCGACGTTGCGCAGCAGGCTCGCCTTGGGCAGCAGGTTGAAGGCCTGGAAGATGAAGCCGATCTCCCGCGAGCGCAGGTGGGCCAGGCGGCGGCGACCGAGGCCGCCGACCTCCTCGCCGGCGAGGCGGTAGGAGCCCGACGTGGGAGTGTCCAGCAGGCCGAGGATGTGCATGAGGGTGGACTTCCCAGATCCCGAGGGTCCCATGATGGCCAGGTACTCGCCTTCATCGACGATCAGGTCGATGCCGCGCAGTGCCTCCACCGCCACGGCGCCGCTACCGTAGACCTTGCTGACCCCCTCCAGCTCGATCAGGGCGGTCATGACCGCGTCTCCTCCTTGGGCTTGGACGGGTCGGCCAGGGCCACCTGCTCGTCAGCGGTGAGGCCGTCGGTGATCTCCACCTCGGTGGTCGAGGCGATACCGGTGGTCACCGGGCGCTCCTCGAACCACCTCCGCCACTCCTGGCGCGGATCGTCACGCCACGGCTCGGGCTCGGCCCCGGCGCCAGCCTCGGCGGGGAGAGCAGTCTCCCGCTTGACGTAGACGACCTCCTCGTCGCCGCGCACGAAGACTGACTCCACCGGGACCGTGAGCACCGCCGTGCGCGTCTCGCCGCGCACCTCGATGTTGGCGGTCATGCCGGTGCGCAGCTCGTGCCCCAGGTGATCGAGGGCGATCTCCACGTCGAATACCTTGACCTGGTTGTCGAGGCGGGCGGCGGGGGCGATGCGCCGGATCGTGGCTGGGAAGAGCTTGCGCGGGTAGGCGTCGAGGGTGACCCTGACCTCCTGCCCTTCGTGGATCTTGCCGATGTCGACCTCGTTGACGCCGGCCTTGACGATCATGGAGGCGAGGTCCGCCACCGTGGCGATGACCGTCCCGGCGTTGAACGAGCCGCTGCCGGTAGCCGTTTCGCCCAGCTCCACCGGCCGCTCGATGATGATGCCTTCCATCGGCGAGGTGATGTTCACCACCTGGCGGGGGTTGTCACCCACCGGGATGCCCGAAGCCTCGACCACGCCGATGGTCTCGCGGGCGGCGTCGTAGGCCTGCTGAGCCTGGCGGAGGCGGGTCTCGGCCTCGCGGTGGGCGTCCACCGAGAGCAGGCCCTTCTCGAAGAGTGCCCGCTTGGCCGTGTAGTCGGCCTTGGCGTCCTCGAGCCCGATGACGGCGTCCGACAGGGAGTTCTTGACGCCGAGCAGGCTCTGCGCCTGGTTGACGTCGGGCTCGATGCGGGCGATGAGCTGACCGCGGGTCACGCGATCGCCGGCCCGCACCGGAAGGTCGACGACGCGCCCGGAGAGGCTCGACTTGATGTCGACCTTGACCTCCGGCTCCACGGTGCCGATCTCGCGCACCACCACCTGGACGTCGCCGGTCTTGGCCGCCAGGGTCGGAACCTCCGGGCCCTTCTCCTCATTCTGGTTGCTCTTGCCGCGGTTGGTGGCGGCGACAGCGGCGGCCGCCACCGCGATCACAGCCAGCACGATCAGCCACCAGCGCTTCCTGAACACCGCCATGGTCCTCCTCCAGATCGACATGACCGTTTCCGCCCCTACCTACGCAGGTGAGGCGGAAAGGTTCCCGCTAGAATCGCCGGCGGAGGTGCCTTACGGTCGCCAAGCAGCGGGTTCGGGAGGACGAAGCCCCGGTCGTCGGTGGGAGAGGCACAGGCCACCTCGCCGCGGTGCTGCAGGCCCTGCTGGTTACGTTTCTCTGGTCCACCTCGTGGGTGCTCATCAAGCTCGGCCTGGACGAGATTCCCGCTCTCACGTTCGCCGGCCTCCGTTACGTGCTCGCCTTCCTCTGCCTGCTCCCAGTGGTGGCCTGGCGGCGGGAGGTGCGACGCTCCCTGACCGGTCTCGGCGCTCGTGACTGGGGCCTGCTGCTCCTCCTCGGTCTGCTCATGTACACCGCCACGCAGGGGGCACAGTTCCTGGGCCTTGCCCTCCTGCCGGCAGTGACCGTGAGCCTGCTGCTGGCCTTCACGCCGGTGATTGTGGCCGTGCTCGGCATCCCCCTGTTGGGTGAGCGGCCGAGCTCGCGCCAGTGGCTGGGCGTTGGGGTCTACCTGGCCGGAGTGGTGGTCTACCTGCTGCCCGCGTCCCTGCCGCCGGCGGCGGTTCTCGGCCTGGTGGTGGTGGGAGTGGGTGTGACAGCCAACGCCGGCGCCGCGGTGGTGGGGAGGGCTGTCAACCGTCGCGGGCACCTTCATCCCCTGGCCGTGACTGTGGTGAGCATGGGGGCGGGCTCGACAGTGCTGCTGGTCGCAGGTGTGGCCACGCAGGGGCTGCCGCGGCTCAGCGTCAGCGCCTGGGCCATCGTGGGATGGCTGGCGGTGGTCAATACCGCCTTTGCGTTCACCCTCTGGAACCACACCCTGCGCCGGCTCCCGGCGATGGAGTCGAGCCTCATCAACAACACCATGCTCATTCAGATCGCCGTGATGGCTTGGCTGGTGCTGGGCGAGCGTCTGGGCCCCCGACAGGTCATCGGGCTGACCCTGGCGGCAGCCGGAGTGCTGCTAGTGCAGGTGCGCGGCCGGCTCCGTAGAGCCGCGCAGAGCTGACCGGGTCGGACCGCTCTACTGCGCCGGCTCCTCCTTGGTGTACGGGCCCGGCTCAGCGATGGGCTGGACGGTGAGGTCGTCGACCACGCTGTTGACGCCGTCGGTGCTGCGCGCGGTGGCCACGGCCAGCTTGTGGCTGCTCTCGTCGGGGACGGTGCCGTGCAGGGTCACCTCGCCCTGGCTGGCGTCCACGTCGATATCGAAGGCGGCGGCATCCATGTCGCCGAACAGGGCGAGCTTCACACGGCTCGCCAGGATCTCGTTCTGGACCTGTTCGGAAACCGTTTCAACCTGGCCCTCACTCTCACCGCTCACCGTGGCGACCCCGAGCTCGTCGGTGACCGACCCGACCCCTTCGACGCCTCGAGCTGTCTCCAGCGCCACATCCTTATCGGCCGGGGTGGGGACGTCACCCGACAGGGTGACCTCGCTGCCGGTGACGTCGACTCCGACGCCCATGCTCTGGACTCCGAGCCTCTCCAACAGGGCGAGGCGGACGGCGGTCTCGAGCCGGGCGTCGCCGACGTCCACGGGGAGCTGGATCTTCTGGTTGGTGGAGGCGGCGGCGGCAGGAGTGGGCTCCGGTGCGGCGGGCTCCTGGCGGGAGCAGCCTGCGGTGGTGAGGACGGCGGCGATGGCGAGTGCAACGAAGACATGTGGTCTGGTGCTCATGGTTCCTCCTCTGCACGACAGGAGAGAAATCTTGAGAACCCAATTCTATTCCGGGGTACGGTTCAGCGTGAGCTCCAGGGGAGGTGCTCGAGGTCCACGTTGCCTCCGGAGAGGATCACGCCCACCCGCTTCCCAGCGAGGCCGGTCGAGGGGTCGAGGAGGGCCGCAACCGGTACCGCCGCCGACGGTTCAATGAGGATCTTCATGCGCTCCCAGACCAACCGCATGGCCGCGACGATGGCCGCCTCGGGCACCGTAACGATGCCTTCGACCTCGCGGCTGATGATGGCGAAGGTCCGCTGGGACAGGGCGGTGAGGAGCCCGTCGGCCACCGTCTGCGGGTCCTCGGACGGGAGCACACAACCCGCTGCCAGCGAGCGCGCGGCGTCGTCCGCCTGCACCGGCTCGGCGCCGAGGACGCTCGCGCGGGGAGCCAGGCCGCGCACCGCCAGGGCGGTGCCACTGAGCAGCCCGCCGCCGCCCACAGGGGCGATGACCGCGTCGAGGCCGGAGACCTCCTCGAGCAGCTCAAGGGCGGCCGTGCCCTGTCCGGCGATGACCATGGGCTCGTCGTAGGGGTGGACCTCGGTGGCGCCGGTGCGGGCCACGACCTCGGCCAGGGTGCTCTCACGCGCTTCCAGGGTGGGCTCGCAGAGGGTGATCTCGGCGCCGTAGCCCGCCACGGCCGCCCGCTTCACCGCCGGCGCGGTGCGGGGCATCACGATGAAGGCCGGGATGTCGCGGACACGGGCGGCGAGAGCAAGCGCGGCGGCGTGGTTGCCCGAGGAGTGGGTGGCCACGCCGCGGTCGGCGTCCGCTGTCGGCAGCGCCTGGGCAGCGTTGGTGGCGCCGCGGTACTTGAAGGCGCCGACCCGCTGGAAGCACTCGCACTTGAAGAAGAGCTCGGCGCCGGCGGCGGCATCCAGGGTGCGGCTGGTGAGCACCGGCGTGTGGTGTATGAAGGCGGCTATCCGGGTCGCGGCGCGCCGGACGTCGGCAAAGGTCGGTAGGTCGCGAGGCGCTTCGGGTTTGGGCACGGCCCGGAAGTGTACCGCAGGTCCCGGTTCAGCGCCCCACCGCTGCACCCAGAAGCTCCCAACAGCAGGTGTTCACCCAACCGAAGCCGTCACCCTGCGGTACGAGGTACCTCGGAGTGACGGGGATACTCTGGCTGCGCACGTCGGCGGGCAGCGGCTGTGCGTCCAGACCAGCGCGCCCGGCCAGGCGCATCGCCCGGCGCAGGTGCCACGCGGAGGTAACGATGCCGACCCGTTGCCACCCCCGCGCCCGCACCAGACGCGCGAAAGCCGTGATCTCGGCGCTGGTGTTGCGCGGCCCGTCGATGGGAACGATGGAGGAAGACGGGACACCTAGCTCCTCCCAGAGCATCGCGGTGGCCCGCGGCACGGTGAGGTCGTCGGGCACCGGGTGGCGGAAGTGCGGACCCGTGGTTACCAGGGTGTGAACCCGACCGGCGCGCTGCAGGCGGAGCGCGAGGATGACCCGGTCGCCGGCGTCACCGAGGGTGATCTGGCCCCGCTCGGTGACGTCGAGGCCACCGCCGAGGATCACTGCGGCGTCGAGGGGATCGCCGCGGAATGGGTCGACGTTTGCGAACGGTGCCTCCAGCTGCCGGACCAGGATGCTCCCCACCCACGCATTTCCCGCCAAGGCGTAGGCGATGAAGCACGCTCCGGTGGCCAGCGCCCAGCGCCGGTGACCAGCCTCGGCCAGACCCCAGGCCAGCCCGCCCAGGGTCAGCCACACGAGCCCGGCCGGCATCGCCAGCGTACCGGCCAGCTTGCCCAGCTCGTAGGCGCCTGGGTTGACGGCCGCAGCGAGGACGAGCAGCCCGCCGCAGGTCGCGAGCCCCGTCCCCACCGCGCGGCGCGACCAGACGCGTCGTCGTGCCGCCGTCCACCGCGCCGTCGCAAAAGCGGCGAGGAGCAGGGCGACTGTCAGCATGGCGGTAGTGTAGCTGAGTACCCCCCGCACGAGGAGACGCTTTGGGGGTACCTCATGGATGGCACGTCGTGCGGAGGATCTGTGCTGCGGGGGAGTGTGGGGTAGCCTTCGGCGGGCGGTATGGGATTGGTGGCAGGGGGTTCTGCGGGCACCGGCTCCCGTGCGGCGGCTGGGCCGCCGCCCGTCGGCGCGGGCCCGGGGGCGGCAACGGCACGAGGAGGCAGACGGCAACAAGGCCGCCCCCGGGCCCTTGACACCCGCGTGTCTGCCCGATCATCTGCTACGATCGCGGATCCACCGGCCAGGGCGACGCTTCGCCCGGCGGAGCCGCCTGCGACGTAGCGCTGCTACGTCTCGGCGGCGCCTTGGTCGAATCGCCACCCTGACAGGCGGCTCCGCGGTCTCGCGACGAAGCTCGGGCAGACACGCGGGCTCGCCGAGTCGCCTGCCTGGTGGTTCGGGGCCAGTACTCCGGGCGCCGAGGGCCATGGGAGCCCCCCTTGACGCTTCCCGCCAACGCGCCGCAATGGAGAGGGCGCTCCAGGGAAGCCGTCAAGGACGGCACGCCCGCCGGAGGACCTGTGCCCCGGGGCGGTGGTGAGCCTCCTCCGCCGATCGGTGGCAGGTTGCCGGCACGGCGTTCTCCGCATCGAAGCGGTGGGTGGCGCGCGAAAGTCGCGCGCCTACACTGCGATGGGATCACCTGTGTTTACGGGCCGCTCTCTCCAAGGCGCTTGGGCCGCCGGGCACGCCGCCGTGGCGGAGCCACGGGCGGACGGGAGGGAGGTGCCTTGCACACGCTCGCGTGTGCAGCGGCGCCGACCGAGTGGCCGTTAAGGCCGCGAAGCGGCCGGCGTGCCCCGGTGGGACCCCGACCCTGGCTGCAGGCTTGTGCCGGCTTCGGCCAGGGGGTCCTTCGACGCGCTCCGGCCCTTCGGGCCTCCGCTTGCTCAGGATGACAGGCAATGGTTGATGGTTGGAGCGCCGTTTTCCGTCGTCGCAGGCGACGGGTTTGGGCGGGCGGGTGGGAC
The DNA here is from genome assembly GCA_963844845.1 of uncultured Acidobacteriota bacterium. Lineage (GTDB taxonomy): Bacteria > Acidobacteriota > Thermoanaerobaculia > Thermoanaerobaculales > Sulfomarinibacteraceae > CAWJPW01. The sequence continues at coordinate 237,787 of CAWJPW010000001.1, read as the reverse complement.
ATGGCATCGACGAGGGGGACGGCGTCGCCTTCGTCGCGCGTGTCGCCAGGGCGGCGAATGATGCGCCCAGAAGAGCGCGCGTGCAAGATGTCTCGTCTGCTACCGTGCTCCCATGGACATGGGGTTCCCCGATCTCCGGTCGTTTCTCGACCGCCTTCGCACCGCCGGCGACCTCGTCGTCGTGGAGGCCGAGGTGGACCCGCGCCTGGAGATCGCCGAGGTCCACCGGCGGGTCATCGCCGCCGGCGGTCCGGCGCTGCTCTTCAGTCGCGTGCGCGGCTCCGAGCTGCCGGTGGTGACCAACCTCTTCGGCACGCGACGACGCGCCGAGCTTGCCTTCGGTAGGCGACCTCTGCATGTGGTGAGGCGCCTCGCCGAGCTCGCGGAGGCGCTGCTGCCGCCGACCCTGGGGGCACTGTGGGGTGCCCGCGACCTGGCCCGCGAGCTGCTGCGCACCGGTACCAGGCGGGTCCGGTCGGGACCCGTGACCGAGATCGTCACCTCCGACGTGCGCCTCGACCGACTGCCGGTGCTGACCTCCTGGGGCGAGGATGGCGGACCGTTCTTCACCCTGCCGCTGGTCTACACCGAGCCGCCCGATTGTCGCGGAGCTCCGAACCTCGGGATCTACCGCATGCAGGTGCACGACGAGCGCACGACCGGAATGCACTGGCAGATCGGCAAAGGCGGGGGCTTCCACCATGCAGCCGCCGAAGCTCGCGGCGATTCGCTGCCGGTGACCGTCTTCCTGGGCGGGCCCCCGGCCCTCACCCTGGCGGCCGTCGCACCACTCCCCGAGAACCTCCCGGAGCTGCTCCTCGCCTCGCTGCTAACCGGACGCCGGCTGGCGCGCTGTCCGGGTCCTGGGGCGCACCCGCTGCTCGCTGATGCCGAGCTCGCCCTGGTGGGCCGGGTGCCGGCAGGGGAGCGTCGGCCTGAGGGACCATTTGGCGATCACTATGGTTACTACTCTCTGCGCCACGACTACCCGGTGTTCCGGGTCGACCATCTGGCGCGGCGGCGCGACGCGATTTTGCCGGCGACCGTGGTGGGCAAGCCGCGCCAGGAGGACTTCTTCATTGGCGACCTCCTGCAGGAGCTGCTGAGCCCGCTCTTCCCGTTGGTCATGCCGGGCGTGCGCGACATCTGGTCGTACGGCGAGACCGGTTACCACTCGCTGGCTGCGGCGGTTGTGCGTGAGCGCTACCGCCGCGAGGCGATGGTCTCGGCCTTCCGTATCCTCGGTGAAGGCCAGCTGGCGCTGACCAAGTTCCTCCTGGTCACCGATCGAGCGGTGGACCTCCGCGATGCCCGCGCCACCCTCGAGCACGTGCTCGAGCGGAGCGATCCCGAGATCGACCTCTTCGTCTTCGCCAACCTTGCCATGGACACCCTCGACTACACCGGGCCGGAGGTGAACCATGGCTCCAAGGGGGTGTGGCTCGGCCTCGGTGATCCGGTGCGCACGCTGCCCCGCGAGCTGACGGGGGCAGAGCTGCCCACGGGCTGCCGTGACCCCCGGGTCTTCTGTGGCGGCTGTCTGGTTGTGGGCGGCCCGCCGTTCGCCGACGAGCCCGGTGCAGCTACGCGCGTCGCTCCGCATCCCGGGCTCGCCGGCTGGCCGCTGGTGGTGCTCGTGGACGACCCGCGGCGAGCGGTGACGAGCCCCATGAGCTTCCTGTGGACCGTGTTCACGCGCTTCGAGCCGGCTGCCGACATCCACGCCGCGGCGACGCGGGTCGTGCGCAACCACTTGGTGCGGACGCCCCCCATCGTCATCGACGCGAGGATGAAGCCGAGCTACCCGGCCGAGCTCTTCTGCGACCCCGGCACCGCCGCCACGGTGACGCGGCGGTGGCGGGAGTACTTCCCCTCCGGCGTGGAGATGGGGGACTCCGACTCGTCTCATCTGCGCTGAGGCGCTTGCCAGGCGCGCGCCGGACGGCCGCTACACGGGAAACGGAAGACGGGAGAGGCCGCCCAACCTACCCAGGCCTCGCGGTGCCCTGTTTGTCAGCGAGTGCCGATCACTCGCGGGGTTCGCGATGGTGACCTCGCCTCCGCTCCGGTGGGACGAGCTGCCGGTTCTTGCTCCGGATCCCGTCGGATCACACGGCAGAGGATGGCGTTCTCCGTTTTCCGTCTCCCGGTCCTTGCCGCAGCGGCTGTGCACGGCGATACTCCCGGAAGGAGGCTGCCCTGCCCGACTTTCCACCCCACGTCGCTCACGAGGTCGAGGGATGGGTGCTGCTCTGGGCCGACCTCGAGCCTTTAGCGGGCGACCCGGTGGCGCTCGCCACTCTGCGCGAGGCGGTTACCGAGGAGGCGCTCTCCCGGCTCGAGCTCGCCACCCTGTCCGAGGACCCCACCGTGGCAGGGTTGCGCCGACTCTATCGCGCTGCGGGCTGCGACCCCACCCGCTACCGGCCGTCGTCCGAGGCGCTGCTGCGGCGGCTGCTCAAGGGCGAGGCGATGCCCGCAATCCTACCGTTGGTAGACCTCAATAACTGCCTCTCGGCACGGCTCGCGGTGCCGGTTTGCGTCATGGACGCAGCCCGGCTCGCACCGCCCTTCAGGTTCCGCGCCGGCCGGGAGGGCGAGAGCATGCTCTCGCTGCGGGGTCCGTTCAACCTCGGAGGCAAGCCGCTGCTCGTGGACGAGGAGGGTCCGGTGGACACCCCGATCACCGGGGGCGAGCGGGTCAAGGTCGGGCCGGACACCGGCCGCACGTGGCTGGTGGCCTACATGCCCGCCGGCGTCGTTGACCCCGGGCAGGCGAGGGAGGCCCTGGCTGAGCTCCTGCGTCGCGCGCCGGTGGCCGAGCTGCGGGAGACCTTCGTCAGCGGGCCGTGAGCGGCGGTTCCAGGTTCGGAGTTGCGACCACGAGGGCCCGTGGCAGCACGCGCATGTGGACGGTGGGCGGTTGCAGCACCACCGCGTTGCCGTCGAGGTGGGCCGGCAGCGGCTCGTCGAAGGCCAGGCGCAGCGAGGGTGCCTGCAGCTCGAAGGAGCCGTCCATGCGGCCGAGGGTGCCGCGCAGGGCGGCCACCAGGCGGGGCACACGGGAGAGGCGGGGCATGCCGCGCACCAGGCAGGCGTCGAGAAGGCCGTCGTCGGGCACCGCCGCCGGCGTGAGCCGGAAGCCCCCACCGGTGGTGGGGCCGTTGTGGACCGCGAGAATGGTCATCCCGCCCCGGTACTCGAAGTTCGGGGTGTTGAGCTCGATCTGGGGTGGGTGGTAACTGAAGAGCGAGGCCAGCGCGGCGGACACATAGGCGAGGATCCCCTTGAGCACCTTGAAGTGGGTGGCGCGCAGGTTGATGTCGCCGAGCAAGCCGATCCCGATGGCGTTGAGGACCACGCGGTCGTTGACGGTGATGAGGTCGACCTCGCGCGAGTGACCCTCGAGCACGGTCCGTGCCGCTACCGCGAGGTCGACGGGAAGGCCCAGGGTCCGGGCGGTGTCGTTGCCGGTGCCCAGGGGGAGGATGCCCAGGGATCCGCCGTCGGCACGGTGAAGTCCCTCGACGACCTCGCACACGGTGCCGTCGCCGCCGGCCGCCACCACGACGCGAGTGCCGCGGCGCACTGCTTCCTCGGCGAGGACCGTGGCATGCCCGGGCGCGGTGGTGAGCGCGGCGGGAAACGCGAAGCCCTGCGCCCGTAGACGTTCCTGAAGGCGCGGCCAGTTTCGGCCGAGACGCCCTCCTCCGGCAGCCGGGTTCACGATGACGAGCACTGCGCTCACTATATCTCGATCTCTCGAACGGCGTACCAGCGACGGGCGGGGAGGGTCACCCGTCGAGAGCGACAACCTCCAGGAGCTTGACGCGAAGCCCCGACGCGGCGAGGATGCTGGCTGCTGCTGCGAGATTGGGCGCGGGTGCCGGCATCCAGCGGAAACCGCCATCCACGTGTACGAGGACGGGTCCGGTCGGCTCGCCCGAGGTGCTCTTCAGGGAGAGACTCCGCACCGCCAGATCGCCGGGTCCGAGCACCCACTCGAAGAGGGCGGCACTGTCGACAAGTCCGTACGGGTCCTGGTGGCGCACGAAGTAGATCTTAGCGAGGCCGCGCGGGCTCAGGGCGATCTCGCGCAGGGGATTGGTGGACTCCTGACGCGCCAGGAGGAAGGGCCGGTCCGTCGGCAGTGACGGCGCCGCCGCCTCGGCCTCGGCCAAAAGCGTGCGGGTGGCGTCGGAAACCCGGTCCACGTCGGCGAGGTCGGCCCGCACGGTCAAGATGCCGGCGGCAAGGACCAGGGCGACGATGATGCTGGTTGCGCCAACCAGGAGGCGCCGCCCCGCGGGGGCGAGGCGGTCGCGAAACCCGCCCAGCGCCGCCGCGGCAACCAGGAGGAAGCCGGCGTAGGGAATCGTCGTGTAACGGGTGGGCAGCGTGCCGATGAGCAGGGTGGGCAGCGCAGCCCCGAGGAGGGCGAAGCCGGCCAGCGCAAGGACAGGACGATGCCGGAGTCCGTAGGCTGCCGCGCCTGCGAAGAACGTGAGAGCGAGCAGTCCCTTCAAGGTCAAAGGGAAGGCGAGGGGCACGAGGCTCTCCAGCTGGAGGAACGCCGCCAGCATGTGCGGGACCTTGGCCAGAAGGGCGGGATCGAGCTGGAAGTAGCTGCGGCCGGGAAGCAGGAGCAGGTGAGCGACGGTGTACACGGTCACGGCTCCAGCGAACGGTGTGGTGGTGCGTAGCGCTTCGCCCCAAGAGCGGCGCCTGGCACCAAGCTCGAGCGCCAGGGCGAGGAGCGGCGTGACGACCCAGGTCTCCTTGGACAGAGCCGCGAACGCGGTGGCGGCCACCACCACGGCCAGCTGCGCCCGCCGCCAGCCCTGGCCTGGCCGGGGCCACGCGAGGATCATCACCAGCCATGAGATGAGCAGCAGGGTTTCGTGGCGCGAGGACACCGAGTAGGCCGGCTCGGCGGTGAAAGGCGAGCAGGCCCAGAGCGTGCCCACGGCAAGGGCGGCGGGGGGTGAGAGACCCAGTGACAGGCAGACGGCGACCAGCAGCCCTGCACTTGCCGCGTGGAGGAGCAGGTTTGTGAGGTGGAAACCGGAGGGGTCGTGGTGCCAGACGGCCAAGTCCAGAGCCATGGTCCAGGTGGCCGTAGGGCGGTAGAAGCCGTCGAGATCCTCCAACAGGGCGCGAGGCTGATGGAGGGCGCGGTGGGCGAGCTGGGCCCACTGGTAGTCGTCCGACGTGAGATCGAGCTTGAGCGCCGGCGAGAAGACCACCACGGCCGCCGCTGCGGCGGCCAGACAGACGGCGATGGCGGCAGACCTTCTCATCGCCAGATTCTCGCACGGCTGCTCTGCGCTCTCGAGGCGAAGCCACGTGAAACGTGCGGGCTCGGCAGTCGCATCGGTCGCGAAATGACGATTGCGCGCCCTCGTCGATGCTCGAGGGAGGCGAAGCAGCAGCAACGTTGGATCCATGTTGCTGAGCCAGGATCGCATTTGTGGCGTGGATGTTGACAGAAGATTGTGCGGGTAGTAATATTTCGCATGCGAATGATGTTTGAGGGGTGCGGTGGCCGAGGAAGACCTCCAGGAGCAGATTCATTACCTGCTGCGCCGGCTGGCTCGGATCACCGAGCTGCACTCGCGCCGGCTGGAGCACCACTTCGGGCTCACCGGGCCGCAGCTCCTCGCCCTGCACGTCCTGCTGCGCGACGGTGAGATGTCGTCCTGTCGGCTTGCCCGGGCCCTGCAGCTGAGCCCCCCAACCGTGACTGGGATTCTCGATCGCCTCGAGCGCAAGGGGCTTGCCGAGCGCACCCGCAATCGAACCGACCGGCGTGCGGTGGTGCTTCGCGCCACGGACGCAGCTGCGGAGGCCGTCGCCGGAGCTCCGTCACTGTTGCACGCCCGGTTCGCCGAGCGCCTCGTCGCGCTGTCCGAGTACGAGAAGGCCTCGATCGTCAATGTCCTCAGGCAGCTCGCCGCGATGATGAGCGACGAGCCGTCGTCGCCCGCCGCCCTCCTCGTCGAGGGTGACCCCAGCACGAGTCCCGCGCCCGACGACTCGCTCGCGCACCGCTGCGAGCAGGAACCCTGCTAGCCAACCCCGAAGGGAGAGACAGATGGTCACGCCCCTCACGGCTCGGCCGCGTGCCGCCGCCCGCCTGCCCCACAAGGACCGCTCGCCTTGGCGCGACGTGCCCATGGAGCGCTGGCAGGACTGGCGTTGGCAGATGCAGCATCGCATTACCTCGGCTTCCCAGCTGGCCGAGGTGATCGAGCTCGACGACGACGAGCGCGGCGCCATCGCCGCGGCAGGGCGGAGCTTCCGCTTCGCCATCCCGCCGTATTATGCGTCGCTCATGGATCCCTCGGACCGCGACTGCCCGATCCGCCGCCAGGCGGTGCCCACTGCGGCCGAGACCGATGAGCATGCCTGGGAGATCGAGGACCCGCTCAACGAAGAGGGTGACTCGGTGGCGCCGGGGATGACCCACCGCTATCCAGACCGCGTCCTCTGGGTGGTGATCCACGAGTGTGCCCTCTTTTGCCGCCACTGCACCCGCAAGCGCAAGGTGGGCAATGAGGTCCTGCCGCTCGCCGACCACGTCGTGGACCAGGGCATCGCCTACCTGCAGGCGCACCCCGAGGTGCGCGACGTGCTCATCTCGGGTGGCGACCCGCTTCTGCTCTCCGACGAGAAGATCGACCGTCTGCTCGGCCGTCTGCGCGCCGAGGTCCCCACGGTGGAGGTGATTCGCTTCGGCTCGCGCCTCCCGGTGACCCTGCCGCAGCGCATCACGCCGGAGCTCGTGGAGATCTTGCGCCGCCACCACCCGATCTGGCTCAACACCCATTTCAACGTGCCGCGGGAGCTCACGGCCGAGTCCGAGCGTGCCCTCGCGCTGCTCGCCGACGCGGGGATCCCGTTGGGGAACCAGTCGGTGCTTCTGGCTGGCGTCAACGACTGCCCGGCGTTGATGAAACGTCTCGTGCAGCGCCTCGTGGCCAACCGGGTGCGCCCCTACTACATCTACCAGTGCGACCTGGCCCAAGGTCTCGCGCACTTCCGCACCACGGTGGCCAAGGGGATCGAGATCATGGAGTCGCTGCGCGGCCACACCTCGGGCCTAGCTGTGCCCACCTTCGTGGTGGACGCACCTTCGGGGGGCGGCAAGATTCCGGTGATGCCCACCTACCTGGTGTCGCACCACGAGCACAAGGTCATTCTGCGCAACTTCGAGGGACGCATCGTTGCCTACGAGGAGCCCCGCGACTACGCGGGGATGTGCACCGAGGGCAGCCCCTGCCGCTACTGCCGCGAGGCTGCACGCTCGGGCCCCGGCGCCGTAGGTGTGGCGGGCCTCTTCGACGACGACCCCGAGCACATCGCACTGGTCCCGACCGAGGTCGCCGAGGGAACCTCGGACCACGACATCGCCGCGGCCGTGGCGGAGGGAGCATGAGCGCCGCCACGACCCCGGTCGCACCCGCCGCCGCGCTGCCGCCGGAGCCTCAGCGCTTCGAGCGCCCCGGCGTGTTTCGTGCCGAGGCGGTGGTCAGCCTCCTCAATCGGCGCCTGCGGATCGTCAGCTACCGCGCGGCCGACCATGGCGCGATGGTGGCCGAGCTTCGCCGCCAGGCGGCCGATCGCGAACTCGGGAAGATCTTCCTGAAGGCCCCAGCGGGGGACCGCGCGGCGCTTAAGGCGGCCGGTATGGTGTGCGAGGCGACCATCCGCGGCTACTTCGACGGTAGCGACGCCGCGGTGATGGCGTTCTTCGTGGAGGACGCGCGGCGTGAGCGGCCCCACCGTGACGAGGAGGAGCGCATCCTTGCGGCGGTACAGGCGACGCCTCCGTCGGATGCGCTACATCCGCTGCCGGAGGGTTACGAGGTACGCCGTGCCCAGCCGGCGGACGCCGACGAGCTGGCGGCCCTGTACTCAAAGGTGTTCGCTTCCTATCCGTTTCCCATCAGCGAGCCGGCCTACCTGCGCGACACCATGGCCAGCCACGTGGTATACGAGATCGTTCGCGACGGGGATGGAGAGCTGGTGGCGGCGGCTTCGGCGGAGACCGACCTGGGACACGGCAATGCCGAGATGACGGACTTCGCCACGCTGCCGAGTCAACGCGGCCTCGGTCTCGCCCGACGGCTCCTGGACGGCCTGGAAGCGGTGATGGGGGCGGCGGGGATCACTAACCTGTACACCATCGCCCGGGCTCGTTCGGCGGGAATGAACCGGGTCTTTTTCAACCAGGGCTATGATTGGACCGGGACTCTGGTCAACAACTGCCACATCGCCGGCCAGTTCGAGGACATGCACGTGTGGTGTAGGCAGCTCACGTAGTGGGGAAAATGGAGGAGGAAGACTGAAGGCGGTCTTCCCCGCCCGACCGCCTCAGCCGACGGTGCGGCTCCACACTCAGGTACTTGGCGAAGATGTTGCGAGGACACCCCGGAGCAGCGGGGGGTATTCGGCGGGGGTGAGTGGGGGTCCTTCATCACCTCAGGCCTGCGACATCCGCGTGCCGGAAGCAGCTCACGAGATGGTCGTTGACCATCCCGGTGGCCTGCATGTGGGCGTATACGATTGTAGGGCCCACAAAGGAGAAGCCGCGGTGGCGGAGGTCCTTGCTGAGGGCGGCAGCGAGTGGGGTGGTGGCGGGCACCTGGGACGGCTCCTGCCAGTGGTTTTGAACGGGCCTGCCGTCCACGAAGTGCCAGATGTAGGCGTCGAAGGTGCTCCACTCCCCCTGGACGGCTGCGAAGGCGCGGGCGTTGGCGATTGCCGAACGGATCTTCTGTCGGTTCCGCACGATCCCGGGGTCGGCCAGCAGAGCTGCGATCTCCTCCTCGCCGAAGCGTGCCACCGCGGCGGGGTCGAAGCCGGCGAAGGCACGGCGGTACCCCTCACGGCGGCGCAGAATGGTGATCCAGCTGAGCCCCGCCTGGGCGCCTTCGAGGAGCAGGAACTCGAAGAGGGTGCGGTCGTCATGCACGGGGACGCCCCACTCAAGGTCGTGGTAGGCGGCGTAGAGCGGGTCGTCGCCGCACCACCAGCATCGCACCGTCATGGCGTCACCCCCGCCGCTGCGGCGGCCAGTGTCGGCGCCTTCGGCGCGGTGTTGCGGCCGAGAACCACCAGGGAGATGTCGTCCTGCGGCGCCCCACCGCCCACGTGCTCCTGGACCGCCCGGACCACGTGCGCCGCCATGTCGGCGACGGGGCCCTGGGCGGCGGCGAGAACCTGCTGGAGCCGATCGAAGCCGAAGAGCTCGCCGTCCGGGGACTGAGCTTCGACGACACCGTCCGAGAGGATCACGAGGCGGTCGCCAGGACCGAGGGCGATGCGGGCGTTGCGGTACTCGAGCCCCGGCCGCACACCCAGGGGGAGGCGGGGCAACGGTGCCGCCAGCTCGTGCCAGCTGCCGGTGGCCGCCTCGAGCTGCTGGGGGAAGATGTGGCCGGCGTTGGCGAAGGTGACCTCGGCGTGGGCTGCGTCGAGGTGGGCGAAGGCACACGAGACGAAGCCCGCCCGTCGAAGCTGGGGGCACAGGATGTCGTTGAGCCGGTCGAGGACGGCGGCGGGGTCGCGGGTCTCGCGCACCAGCGCGTTCACGGCGCCGAGCACAAGAGACACCAGCATGGCCGCCCGTAGTCCCTTGCCCGAGACATCGCCCACCACCAGCGAGAGCGAGCCGTCCTCGGCCGGGTAGAGCTGGAAGAAGTCGCCAGCGACTTCCTGGGCCGGAAGCAGGAGAGTGCTCACCTCCCACCCGGGTAGCTCCGGCATGACCCGGGGAAGCAGCTGCTCCTGGATCTCCTTGGCCAAGGCGATCTCATGCTGAAGCCGTTCGCGCTCGGCCACCTGCGCGATGAGCTGCGCGTAGTCGAGGGTCACAGCGACCTGATTGGCGACGGTCTGGAGGAGCTCGCGGTCGCGGCGGGTGAAGGCCTCCTCTGAGAGCTTGCCGCTCAGGGCGATGGCGCCGAGCACGCGCTCGCCGGTAGCGATGGGTAGGATCAGGTGAACGTCGAGGTCCGCGAGGAAGGACGCCTCGCGGCGACGCAGCGCCTGGGCGTCGGCGGGGTCGCCGTGCATGAGTTGAAGAAGAAGGGGGTGCCCGGGGAACAGCTCGACGGGGCGGGGGTCTGTTCCGGCGGAACGGGAGATCGCCTGCGCCACCCGACTGGCAGCGGGAAGAACACGATCCTGGCAGGGAGCAGCCCGACGCACGGCTTCCGCGCTGGATTGAGGGTGCGTGTGGACGCGCACACAACGAAGGTCGCCTGGAGCCGTGGGGCTGGAGGTGGCGGCGTCTCGCGGGCCTTCAACCTCCTTGAGGAGAATGGCCACGCTCCCGGTGTGAAGGGTTTCGGCGAGGGTTCCGGCGACGACCTCGAGGAGCTGCTCGGGTCGGGCTGCGAGCTGGCGGGTGGTCCTGCCGAGGCCGGCGAGAACCAGCTCTGCGTCGTAGGCCTCACGGAAGAAGTGACGATCAATGATCCTCATCACCCAGCGGTTGAGCTGACGAAGGCCCGCCGCCATGGCGAGGGTGACGGCCGCCGTCGCCACCATGATCCAGGCGATGTCGCCGGTGGGAATGATCCGCTCGAGGAGGGGACGGGCGGCGAACAGGAACCCGACCGCCACGGCCAACGCCTCCACCGCCAGGAAGCCCCGCGACACCAGGGCGTACTGCAGCCCGCGGCGCACGATGACCCGGATCCCCAGGGCCCGGTGCACGAGCACGGCGTACACGAAGGAGAGCGGGAAGAGAGCGCTCATGGAGACCGCCACCGCAAGCAGCCAAGAGGGCAGGTTTTCGAAGCCCAGAGCCAGTGCCAGGAAACCGACGCCCACCATCGGCAGGAGCCCAGCCGCGGTGCCGGTCAGGAGGATGACCATGCGCCGGCGGTCGTCGCGTGAGGGAGCGCGCACCGTGTTGAGGACCAACGAGGTGAGGCCGACCACGAACATGCCGATCGAAAGGGCGAGGTACACCCACTGCGCCCATCGCCCGACGCCGCCACTCCAGCGCGAGAAGGCAGCGAACGAGTGGAGGAGGAGCAGCATCGTGACCAGCGCGTAGAGCCAGTAGGCGATGGTGGCGGCGAGCATCGCGATCTTCAGCCGGCCGAAACGCCGCTCGATGGGCGAGTCGCTGGGGAACACCAGGAAGAAGTGCATGAAGAGGTAGACGATGAAGGCGCCGAGGCTGGCGGACCACACAACTGCGAAGTCTCTCAACCCGGCGGGGAGCCTGAGGTAGTTGTCGGTGAAGATCGAGGAGAAGCTGAGGAAGAGGAGGCAGGCCAGAAACGCGTGGCGGCTCGAGGGCTTCATGAAGCCGAGGAAGAACGCAGTCGCCACTGCCAGCAGCGGAAGCACGGCGCCGAACCAGAGGCGCCGAGCGAATCGCTGGTCGGGCCTGGGGTGGATCGTCAGAATCCGGGACGCAGCAGGGGGTTGGACCGCCAGGACGCGCCATGGGCCTTGCGGCGGCAGCGCGGAGAGTGCGTCGCCCCAGTCGGCGAGGCTGCGGATCGGTCGGAGCTCGCCCTCGGGGCCGCCCACGTCGAGGATACGATCGCCCTTGACAAGGCCGGCTGCTGCTGCCGGAGTGGGCTCCCCCGACGGGCTCTGAGCGGTCACCGAGACCACTGTGAGGGCGCCCCCCCTGATCGTCGCCACGAAGCCGCTGTCGTCCAACGAAGGCGGTTGAGTGAGGGTGGAGTAGACCACCGGCACGAGATAGGTGAGGGTGGCTGCGGCAAGCACCGAGATGAGCACGAGGCGGACGCGGGTCGTCATCGTTCTCCATTCTACGGGTCGCAGGAGAAGAAGGGTGCGGATCACACGAGCGCTGCGAGGGCCGCGCTGGCGGACCCGTCCACTGTCGCGGGTCTGCCCGCGGTGAGCCGTGCGGCGAGGTCTCCGAGGGTCTCGCCGGTGATGGGATGGCAAAACCCCGGGTCGAGTTCGGCCATGATGCGGGCGAGGTAGGGTCGGGTGAGCAGGTCGGGGTCGGGGAGTCGCCAGCGGGCCCGTCGTAGGATCGTGCTCCCGAGAAGGCAGAGGTCGAGGTCGATGGGCCGGGGGGCGTAGCGGTTGCGGCTGCGGACCCGGCCGAGGTCCGTCTCGATCGTTCGGAGGGCCTGCCGCAGCTGCGGTGCAGTGAGGTCGGTGAGCAGGAGGAAGGCGCCGTTGAGGAACGGCGGCTGTCCCGGCGGGCCTACCGGCCGGGTGCAATAGACACGAGAAACGGCCACTGGCGGGCCGAGCAGGGCGAGGCGGGCGGCGGCGCGGGGGAGGTTGCTGCGGGCCGCGATGTTCGAACCCAGTGCGACGTAGGCCTTCTCAGTCAAGGTCCTCACGGCTCCGCTCGATCTCCACCGCCACCGAGCGGGAGAAGCGGATGGCGCCCGGCTTGTCAACTCGCACGCGGACCCTGACGACCTGCGGCTCCTCGAGGCAGGCCCGCGCAACGTCGGTGGCGAGCGCCTCCACGGTGAGGCGGCTGCTCTCTTCCACCAGTGCGATGACGCGTTTCGCCACCGTGCGGTAGTTCACGGCGTCGGCGATGTCATCGCTCGTCCCAGCCGCCCGCACGTCGGTGACGAGCTCCAGGTTGATCAGGATGTCGCGGGGGGTGTGGCGCTCCCAGGGGTTCACGCCGAGGATCCCTCGGACCAGGAGATCGCTGATGATGATGCGGTCCTGGGGCATCTGGAGCTCCTCCAGTTTCAGCTGAGATGGCGGCCGCCGTCCACGTGCAGCACCTCACCAGTGATGTAGGCCGGGCCGGCGAGGAGAAAGAGCACGGCGCCGACGACCTCGTCGACCTCGCCCCAGCGGGCGGAGGGAATCCGCGCCAGGGCTTCGGGACCGCTCTCCTCGGCCACCGGCGGCAGGATGGCGCCGGGCGCCACCGCATTGACGCGGAGGGAGGGCGCGAGGGTCTGGGCGAGGCTGCGGGTGGTGGCGGCCAGCGCGGCTTTGCTCACCGTGTAGGCGAGGTGGTCGGGACCGGGGCGCAGCGCGCGCCAATCGAGGATGTTGACCACCGCGCCGGAGCGCCCGTCGAGGTGGCGGGCGAGGGCCTGGGTGAGCAGAAACGGTGCGGTGAGGTTGAGATCGAGGTGCCGGCGCCAGGTGTCGAGGGTGGTGTCGAGGGGACCGCCCTCCTCGAAGATGGCGGCGTTGTTCACCAGCAGGTCGACGTCGCCGAGGGCCTCCACGGCGCGCCTGACGAGGGCGGCCGCCGCTTCCGGATCGGCGAGGTCGGCCTGGAGGGTGACGGCGCGGACGCCGGCCCGGCGAGCCTCTGCAGCGGCCTCGTCGGCGCCATGTGCCGAAGAGTGGTAGTGGACGGCCACGTCCGCACCGGAGCGGGCGATGCCAAGCGTGAACGCCTTCCCCAGCCGCGTGCCGCCGCCGGTGACCAGCGCGGCGTGACCGGAGAGCTGCAACAGGCCATCCACGTGTTCGATAGTACACGCGATCCCCGCGCGCATTCCCAGAGCCGGGGAGGCGCCGGGACACGCCGGCCGCTTCGCGGCCTTTCGGCCACGCACCGGCCACCGGCTGGACGCGCCGGCGACCCGCGCGCGTCCGGCCGCGCCTTCGGCGCGGCGGCGTGCCCCGGCGGCCCGGTGCGCGCGAGGGCCTGCTCCGGGAGGGTAGAGAGATCCCACTCTCTCTGAAATGTATAGGTCGCGCCGGCGCCGGCCCTCTGGCCGCGCTTCGTTCCGTCGCCTTCGTCGGCATGGCCACGAGGCCAATGCCTCCTCGGCTCGGTCGCGAATCGCACCCAGAGAACCGCCGGCGGCGCGACTCCTGCCGTTGCAGCAGGCCATGGAAGCGTCTGCCGCCTGACGGCGGCTGGGCCGCGGCTTTGGCGCGTCCCGGGGAGTGGCTCCTGCGGCGTCTGCTGCGGCCCGCGATGCGGCGCCCCCTGAGTCGGCTACGCCGCCCCAGGGAGCACCACCTCGCGGGCCTCGCGACGAAGCCGCCCGCCACTCCCCTTCACGACGCCGTGTCCCACCCCCCCGCCCGGTCCCGTCGCCTGCGGCGACGGAGATGGGGCCATGGGATTCTGGGGTTCTCCGGGGCACGCCGGCCGCTTCGCGGCCTTCCGGCTACTCGGTCGGGCCCCGAGCGCACGCAAGCGTACGCCGGGTCCCTCCCTCGCAGCCGGCCGTGGCTTCGCACGGCGGCGTGCCCTGACGGGATCACCTCCGCCCCCGGGATCCGGGCCCCGGAGAACGGAGCCGGACGCCGGAGAATGCTACGACCTCACCGGAGTTCCTCCGCCCCCTCACGATCGACGGGGGTGGGCGGAGGATGCCTTTCTCGTCTTCCTTCTCCCGTCTCCGTTTCCCCTTACCGCGCCACCTCCAATCGCCCCCCCTCGGCCATGTAGACGGTGTCGACAAAGCGGACCGTGCGGGACTCCAGCGACATCAGAATCGAGGACACGCGGACCCCGCCGCCGAGGAAGCGGACGCCCTCGAGGAGGTCCCCCTTGGTAACGCCGGAGGCCACGAACAGGATGTCGGGACCGGCCGCCAGCTCCTCGGTGGAGTAGACATGGCCGGCGTCTTCGATACCGAGCTCTGAGAGGCGGCGGCGGTGCCAGTCTTCGGTTGCCACGAGACGGCCCTGCATCTCGCCGCCGAGGCAGCGCATGGCAGCGGCGGTCAGGACTCCCTCAGGAGCGCCCCCGATTCCCATCATGGCGTGGATTCCGGTGCCGCGGATGGCCGCGGCGACACCGGCCGAGAGGTCACCGTCGCGGATCAGCTTGATGCGGCTGCCGACGCTCCGCAGGCGCGCCACCAGCTCGGCGTGGCGAGGGCGGTCGATCACCACCACGGTGAGATCCTCAGGGTTCCTTTCGAATGCGTCGGCGATGCGCCTGAGGTTCTCCTCGGGTGGGGCGTCGATGTCGATGGAGCCGCGGGCGGCAGGCCCTACCACGATCTTCTGCATGTAGATGTCGGGGGCATGCAGGAGGCCGCCGCGGGACGCCGCGGCAAGGACGGCGATGGCGTCGTTCGTGCCGCTGATGCACAGGTTGGTCCCCTCGAGGGGGTCCACCGCGATGTCCACCTGGGGGTAGCCGAGGCTGCCGTCGCGGTCCAGGCCGACGCGCTCGCCCACGAAGAGCATGGGCGCCTTGTCCCGCTCGCCCTCACCGATCACGATGGTGCCGGAGATCTGGAGCGTGTCCATCTCCCGGCGCATCGCCTCCACTGTGACGCGGTCCGAGAGCTCGGGGTCGCCGTACCCCATGGTGCGGGCGGCTGCGATGGCGGCGCGCTCAGTGACGCGCAGGAAGTCGGGCTCGAGGTTGACGTCCATGGGAGCTCCTCGCGGATCAGCCGCTCGCTGCCTCCGACTGTTGGGAGGGGGCGTCGGGGGAGTCGGTGATCGGGGTGGTGGGACAGAGGATGTCGCGGCGGTGCTCCAGGTCGGCGATTACGGCGCGCTTGAACCCGATGTCGCCGGCGTCCTCCTGGATGGACTCACGGTACGCCGCGATGTCCAGCGACTCGACGCGCAGGCGGATGGTCCGAAATGGGCGCGGCAGCAGCTCTCCGGGGGCCTGGATGTGGTGCAGCCCGCCCGAGTACACCAGGAGCATGCGGCCGCCGGGGATGGTGCGGAGAATGTCGGCGATACCGCCGCGGACCGTCATCTGGCGTCCGTCCGAGTCGAGGCCGTTGCGCCGCTTCATGCGCCCCTCTGGGAGGATCGTCACCAGGGCCCGCTCGTCGATGTGCTCGAGGAGAGTGCGCCAGGTGTGGTCGGGGAGCCTGGTGACCTCCACGACGTGGCGGGCGAGGAGCTTGAAGAAAAGACCGATGTTGTTCCGGCGTAGCGTCTTGCGGGCCACCGGGACGACGCCGCGGTGGGATATGTCCCAGAGCAGGGGCAGGCCGGCTGCGCCGGTGAGGAGCGGCTCGTAGAGGCTGGTGTGGTTGAGGATGGCCACCAGCCGCAGCCCCGACCACGGGCGTTCGGGGACCGTTCCGACCCACTCCACGCGGAAGCGGAAGAAGAGCCGGCTCGCCACCTTGGTGCCGAGCAGCAGGAGGAAGACCAGGAAGTCCTTCATGTGACGCGTGGCCTCGACATGGGCGCTGGCCAAGGATACCGCACTCCCTCAAGGCTCCTCGGAGAGGAAGTCGTGGATGTCTCGAAAGGGCACCGAGCGGTCGCTGAAGTCGGGGCGGTAGTACTCGGAGGCGGTGTCGTGATCCTGTACCAGGTGGTGGTCGCCGTCCATGTGGCGCCCCAGCGCCTCGAGCGCGCGTGCCCACTCGCCCGCCGAGATCCGTCGCTCAAGCAGTGGAAAGCGTCCGGATCGGGTGGTAAGATTGGTCGGAAAGAACTGGGCCATCAGAGAGATGCCAACGCGTGGCGAGAGCGTGCTGGAGATCCACTCGAGGCTCTCTTCGACCCCCGCCAGCTGGTTTGGAAGCACCAGCATACGCACCAGGAGACCCCGGCGCAGAGTCCCGTCCGGCGCCAGGTCCCAGCCTTCGCCAACCTGGCGGAACATCTCGGTCAGCGCTGCGCGGGCACGCTCGGGGTAGTCGTCGACCCCTGACAGCTCGGCGCCTACCTCCGCCTCGCTGTACTTGAGGTCGGGCATGAAGACGTCGACGACGCCGTCAAGCAGCCGCAGGACCTCCACCGAGTCGTAGCCGTTGCTGTTGTAGACCACCGGCAGGGCGAGCTCGCGGGGTACCGCGGCGGCCAGGCTGCGCACCAGCTGCGGGACCTGGTGCGAGGGCGAGACCCAGTTGAGGTTGTGGCAGCCGCAGTCCTGGAGCTCTATGAACACCGCGGCCAGCTCCTCGGCCGACATGCCCGCCTCCGCCATCGCGCGCGGGCGCTGCGAGATCTGCCAGTTCTGGCAGAAGACGCAGCGCAGGTTGCAGTTGCCCATGAAGACGGTGCCCGAGCCGCGGCTCCCGGAGACCACCGGCTCTTCACCGAAGTGCGGCGTCCACGAGGCCACCACCGCGTCCGTGCCGGTGGCGCACCTCCCCACCTCGATGCGGCGGTCCACGTGGCAGCTCCGCGGGCACACGGTGCACGAAGCCAGGAGCAGGTCGAGGAGGCGCGCCCGCTCCGCCAGCTCACCGCGGCGGGCGAGCTCGAGGTATCCAGGGCGCCAGGCAGCGGTGCTGAGGTCGCTCATCCTGGCGAATGTAGCCGGTTCGCCGGGGTGGGTAAAGGGTGTGCTAGAGCAAGTCGGCCGGTGACTTTCGTGTGCATCGGTGGGTGTTTTGGGGCGGTGTCGGGGCTGCTCCCGGCCCGGGCCCCGGTGCCGGTCGCGGTTTCGGCCCCTGTCGCGGTCGCGGCCACGGCGCCGGCTCCTGATACTCCCAGCACCGGCTCACGGGCGGCAACACGGCCGCCCCCGGGCCCTGAGCGCCGAGTCGCCTCCCTGGTCGTTCGGGGCCACTGCTCCGAACGGAGTACCCGTGGATTGCCACCCTTGACGTTTCCCACCCGGGCGCTTAGAAAGAGACGGCTCCTCAGGGAAGACGTCAAGGATGGCACGTCCCGTCGGAGGACCTGTGCTCCGGGGCGGTGGTGAGCTTCCTCCGGTGATCGGACGTGCCCCCAAAGAACCCGAGAATCCCATGGCCCCACGACCGCCGCCGGAGGCGGCGGCACCGGGTGGGTGGGAGGGACAGGCGTCGGAGGGGAGCGGCGGGCGCCTTCGTCGCGAGGGCCGCGAGGCGGAGTTCCCCGTGGCGGCGCAGCCACCGCGGGGGGCGCCGCATCGCGGGCCGCAGCAGAAGGCGCAGGAGCCGCTCCCCGGGCCGCGGCCAGGTCGCGGCCGCCCGCCGTAGGCGGGAGACGCTCCCATTGGCTAGGGAACCTCGAGGAGTCGCGCCGCCGTCAGTTCTCTGGTTGCGATTCGCGACCGAGCCGAGGAGGCATTGACCTCGTGGTCATGCCGACGAAGGCGATGGAGCGAAGCGCGGCCAGAGGGCCGGCGCCGGCGCGACCAATACTCTTCAGAGAGAACGGGATCCCCTACCCTCCCGGAGCATGCCCTCGGGCGTACCGGGCCGCCGGGGCACGCCGCCGTGGCGGAGCCACGGCCGGACGCGAGGGAGGCGCCCGGCGCACGCTCGCGTGCGGCGGGATCCGACCGAGCGGCCGTCAAGGCCGCGAAGCGGCCGGCGTGGTCTGGCGGTTGGAGCGCTCCACATCAGCTGTGCAGCGCTCAGCGGCGACAACAGCTCTACCAGTCCACGGTCAGGCCGGTGTAGACACTGCGGGTGGCCGCCGGGGTCCAGCGCGGATCGGGCCAGTCCATGTAGCCGAAGGTGGTGTAGAGCTCGTCGGTGAGGTTGTTCACCCGCACGTCCAAGGCAGCCTTGCGCGCCGAAAGTGCGTCGGCCACCAAATGCCCGAGGTCGATCTTGAATGAGAGGTCGGCAGAGGTGAAGGACGGATTCACCCGGTGGATGTAGCCGGGCTCGGAGCGGGCGTCCGGGGACTTGCGCAGATCCTCGGTGTTGTCGAGGTAGAAGCGGCCCACGTGGCGGAGGACCAGCAGGACGTCCACCGAACCGATGCCGCCGCTCAGCTGCAAGGTGGCGAGGAGGTCGGCGACGCCGGCGATGCGGTTGCCGGAGTAATCCACGAAGTTGCCATCGTAGTCATACTCGCGGAAATCCTCGAAGGTGTTGTGCGACCAGGACATCGCCAGGTGACCGCCCCACCGCGGCACCGGATCCAAGCCCACCTCGGCCTCGATCCCGCGGTGATTGGTGACCGCGCCGTTGGCGGTGACCGGGACCCCGTTGTCGTCCAGTGCGCCGGCCCACACGATCTCGTTGTCGAAGTGCATCAGGTAGGCGTTGAGCTTGGCGAAACCCGCGGCCCACCGCCGCTCGGTCCCGACCTCGTAGTCGGTGAGCTCCTCGTGGGCCAAGTGGTTGGGGGTCGCCCAGTAGTCCTGGGGGTCGTAGATGTCGCGGAAGGCCGGCTCCCGGGCCCCCCGGGAGACGTTGGCGAAGAGGTTCCAGCCCGCAGCCGGCCGGAAGCCGACGCCGAGGCGCGGCAGCACCCAGCCGTAGTCGGCGTCGACGGTGACGCCGTTGCGCCGGTCCTTGCCCATGGAGTAGGAGAGGTCGGTGGCCGTGAGGCCGCCCAGCAGCGTCCAGCGCGGGCCCATGTGCCACGTCTCCTGGACGAAGGGCTGCACCACCTTCTTGTCCACCTCGTAGTCGTAGTAGCGGTGGTCGGGGTCCAGTGTCGGCGGGTAGTACTGCGCCCAGCGCACCTCGCCGAAGTGGTGCCCCTGGTGGAGGCGAACCGCGACCCCGCCCTGGAGTGTGCCGCGGCCGCCGTCGTGGCTCCACCTGAGCTGTCCGATCCAGCCGCCGTCTGACTCCTGGACCGAGCGGCGGCGCACCAGGTCGGTGCTGTCGACGACGTCGCCATCTGGACCGGTGAAGGGTTGCAGATCGTACTGCAGGAAGTCGGCGCCCGACTTGAACTGGTCGTAGTAGCCGTCGCCCTGGAAGTAGAAGAGGGTGTTCTCGAGCGTGAGGTCGTCCGACAGCTGCCAGGTGTGGATCAGTTGCTCGTGGGGCTGGAAGAAGTGATCGATCTGACCGGGGTACTCGAGGGGGTTGAAGCGGCGGTCACGGCGGCGGTCGTCCGTGACCTCGCCCTCCAGGTATGCCCTGGAGACGCCGTCGTAGGCCAGGTGCGTCTCCTCGGGTCCGCCGAACAGCACCAGACGTAGGTTCGAGCGTTCTCCGTAGTGCTCGATGTCCATGTAGTAGTTCCACATGTTCACCCACGACTGATCGCGATAGCCGTTGGTGTCGACCCGCGTCCAACGGAAGGTGGCAGCCCAGCCGCCGTCGAGGAGGCCGGTGTCGTACTCCACTGTCGCCATGCGGGTGTCCCAGGAGCCGAGTGTGCCGCTCATCCGGAGCCGGCGTTCGGAAAGCGGGTGGCGGGTCTGGAGATCGACGGAGCCGCCGATGGTGTTGGTCCCGTACAGCGAGGTGCCGACCCCGCGCTGGACCTGGATGTCTCCGGTGGTGGACAGAAAGTCGGCAAGGTCGATGAAGAAGACCCCGTGCTCCTCGGCGTCGTTGAGGGGCACACCGTTGAGCGTCACGCCCACCCTCGCCATGCTGAAGCCACGCAGCGTGAAGTACGAGTAGCCGATGCCGTTGCCGTTGTCGTTGTAGGCGTAGAAGCCCGGCACCTGGGAGAGGAAGATCGGGACGTCCTGACCCCAGTAGCCGCGCTCGATCTCCTTCCTCCCGACGTTGGTGAAGGTCACCGGCGTCTCCCCGGCGCGCGCCCGCGTTGCGGTTACCTCGACCTGCTCCGAGAACACGCCGGAAGGCTCGAGCGCGACGACGAGGGGGACGGTGAGGTCGTGCACGGTGACGGCGAACCTCCGGTAGCCCTCGGCCGACACCGTGACGTCGACCCGGTCCGGGGGCGGCCCCGGCAGCTCCACCGAAAAGGCCCCGGTGGCGTCGGTGGTTGTGCGTATCGTGGTTCGCGCGGTGGCGACCACGACCACCACCCCGTGCAGCGGAGCCTGCGCGGTGCCGACCACGTGGCCGGACAGCTCGGCGGCGAGCGCGAGGGCGGACATGGGCATGACGAGTAGCAGGGCGAGGATGACGCGGACGCGGACCATGGTGACCTCCCGTGGTTCCGGCCGCGAAGGGTGGAACGAGGGGCGGGACGCTGTGCTGCGGTCCGCGAGCCGTTTCCGATCCCTCCGCCGGTATGACCCGGTTCAGGTTCGAGGGGTGTGATCTCAGCCCGGAGGGGCACCCCCTGGAAACGCCGTGTGGCGTCTGACGTGCAAAGAACCGAGGCGAGTATCGGCGCCACGCCTGGTGCTGTCAACAGCGCTTCAAAGGAGGGCGGCGACACGTCCCCGGATGCGCGCGCGGCTCGCGAAGGTCGGCGTCTGTGCGGGAATCTGCCGAGATCGCTGGGGGGCGGTGGGGAAGCTCCCCGTGGGTCGTAGAAGAAACCGACGTTATCGTCCCGGCCGAAACACCAGTGCGCCCAGCGTGCGCATGAGGACATGCGCGTACATCCCGGGTCCGTGGTGGCGCAGGTAGTAGAGGTCGTACTCCACCTTGACCTGGTGGTCCTCGGGGTCGGCGCAGTAGGGGAGGTGCACCTGCGCCCAACCGGTGAGCCCCGGGCGCACCGAGTAGCGGTAGGCGTAGAAGGGAACTCCTTGCTCCAGGTCGACGGCGAGCTCCGGGCGTTCCGGTCGTGGTCCCACCAGGCTCATGTCCCCGCGCAGCACGTTCCAGAGCTGGGGGAGCTCGTCGAGGCGCCAGCGGCGCAGCAGCCGTCCCACCGGATGGACCCGGGTGTCGGCGGGTGCAGCGAAGCGAGGCCCCTGGTCCTCGGCCGAGCGCTTCATGGTGCGGAGCTTGAGGAGGGTGAAGGGTTTCCGGAACCGACCGAGACGCTGCTGGCGATAGAAAACTGGCAGGCCGTCGTTCAGGACCACGGCCAGCGCGCCCACGAGCAGGAAGGGAAGCGCGAGGAGCGAGAGCAGGCTGGCAGCGAACACGTCGAGGAGGCGCTGCACCCGGTGGAACGGAGTGGTGGCGAGGGCCGAGAAGTCTCCGGTGGCCACGAACCAGCGCGAGTCCACCTGCAGGATGGGTATGCGTCCGGTGATGGCGGCATACGCGCCGGCCGCGTCCACTACCGGGATGCCACGGAAGTTGAGGGAGATGGCCTCATCGGCCATGGGATCGGATCGGATCTGAGCCAGGATCACCAGGTCGGCCGCTGCGAGACCCGAGTCGAGGAGCCCCGGGTCGCTGTCCAGCTGCTCGCCCGAGAGATGGCCGATGACGGCGAAGGGCGCCGACGGCAGGCCCGCCAGCTCGCCCATGAGGGTCTCGATGATGGGCCCGTCGCCCACCAGCACGGCACGCTGGCGCGGGGCTGAGTCCGGCCGCTCGGCCACCACGCGAATGAGCCACACTCCCAGGAGCGTTCCGGCCACGGTCAATGCCAGCAGCCCGCGACCGAACCGCCATGACGGCGCCATGTACACGCCGAGGGCGAGGGCAACCGGGAGCGTGACGCCCAGCGCCGCCACGCGCAGGGCGAGACCGATACGGGTTCGCCAGACTCCCGCGTCGTAGAGATCGAAGGTGATGGCCAGGGCCCAGAGTGCCACTAGTGCGTAGGCGAGGAAGCCCGGGTGCGAGGCGAGCGTCCGCAGCTCCTCGCCGAGCATGCTCGCGGGAAAGCGCACGGCGGCCGCGGTCACCCCGGCGGCCGCCAGGGCCATGGCGTCGGCCAGGGCAAGTGCAAATGGGGCGCCGCGCGCCTGGAAGGGAAGGGTGGACATGTCGGACTATTTTTCGGCCGTCGACGGTGGGTGTCAACCGAGGTTGGTTCTCGGTGTGGCCGTTCGCCATGTGCACCTTGTCACGATTCTTCACAAGCTCTATAATCCTCCTTCGTGAAGCTTGATTCTGTAAGCCTTGTCTCTCCTTTCACACAACCTGAAAGTGTTGAGAACGAACAGCCGTGGGCGGGGACCAGCTGGTTTCCCTCGTTCATCGGCGAAGGAGGATACGCATGGCGAAGTTGATGGACCGTCTACAGGAGCTGGTTCCCCAGTGGCGTGCGGAGCGCGCGGAGATCCTGAAGAAGAGCGGCGACCTCAAGATCTCTGACGTGAGCATCGCGCAGGCCTACGGTGGTATGCGTGGCGTCAAGGGGATGATCTGCGACACCTCGCTGGTGGAGCCCGACAAGGGCCTCATCATTCGCGGGTACCCGTTGCTCGACATCAAGAACCTGTGGCCCGAGGAGACCTTCTATCTCCTCCTCACCGGCGAGATCCCGGACGAGGAGACCAAGAAGGACATGATGCGCGAGTACGACAAGCGCTCGCACATCCCCGACTACGTGCTCGACGTCCTCTACGCCATGCCCGACGACTCCCACCCCATGTGCATGCTGGACACCGCCATTCTCTGCATGGAGAAGGAGAGCGTCTTCCGGCAGTGGTACGACAAGGGCATGACCAAGGACCAGTACTGGATCCCCATGCTGGAGGATTGCCTCCAACTGCTCGCCAAGCTCCCAGGGATCGCCGCCGCCGTCTACCGGATCCGTTACGGCAAGGGCGACCTGATCCCGTGGACTCCGGGCCTCGACTGGGGCGCCAACTTCGCCAACATGCTCGGGCTGCCCGATCCCGACGGCACCTTCGCCGACCTCATGCGCATGTACCTGCACTTCCACTCTGACCACGAGGGTGGCAACGTCTCGGCCAACACCTGCCACACCGTGGGCTCGGCCCTGTCGGACGCCTACTACGCGGTGTCCGCCGGCCTCAACGGCCTCGCCGGCCCGCTCCACGGCCTCGCCAACCAGGAGTGCCTGAACTGGGTCCTCGAGACCATGGACAAGTTCGGTGGCGTGCCCAGCCGCGATCAGATCCGCGAGTACGCCTTCGAGACCCTCGAGGCTGGCAAGGTCATCCCTGGCTACGGCCACGCGGTGCTGCGCGTCACCGACCCGCGCTTCGCCGGCTTCCTCGAGTTCGGCCGTCAGCACTTCCCCGAGGACCCGGTCTTCAAGGTGGTGTCCGAGGTCTTCGAGGTCGTTCCCAAGGTGCTCGGAGAGTTCTCCGAGAAGCGCGTGGCCGCCGGCAAGGCGCCCATCGCCAACTGCTGGCCGAACGTGGACGCGGGCTCCGGTTCGCTGCTCAACCATTACGGCCTCAATGAGTTCCAGTACTACACCGTGCTCTTCTCGGTGAGCCGCGCCATGGGCATGTGCTCGCAGCTGATCTGGAACCGCGCGGTGGGTACTGCCATCACGAGGCCCAAGTCGGTGGGTACCAAGTTCATCAAGAACTTCATCGAGAAGAACGCGTAAGCGCTTCTTTCGACCATCAGCAACGAGGGCGGCCGCACGGCCGCCCTCGTTCTTTACCTGGGGCCGAAGCGCCGCGATGGCTGGTTTCCTGCCGCGGCGGAGGATCCGGGAGGCCCCCGGGTCATTTGCTGGGACGAGAGCGTTTCGGAGCAGGAGAGCGCGCTGCCTATCGCCCGTTCTGCCAAAGCCCGCGAGCGGGGCCGGAGTTCGTCGCGAGGTCGCGGAGGCGCCGGTCAGCGTGGTGATTCGGCCAAGGTGGCACCGGAGGCGTAGCAGAGCTACGTCGAGGATGCCGCCGCCGGCGGAAGCGCCGCGATGGCTGGTTTCCTGCCGCGGCGGAGGATCCGGGAGGCCCCCGGGTCATTTGCTGGGACGAGAGCGTTTCGGAGCAGGAGAGCGCGCTGCCTATCGCCCGTTCTGCCAAAGCCCGCGAGCGGGGCCGGAGTTCGTCGCGAGGTCGCGGAGGCGCCGGTCAGCGTGGTGATTCGGCCAAGGTGGCACCGGAGGCGTAGCAGAGCTACGTCGAGGATGCCGCCGCCGGCGGAAGCGCCGCGATGGCTGGTTTCCTGCCGCGGCGGAGGATCCGGGAGGCCCCCGGGTCATTTGCTGGGACGAGAGCGTTTCGGAGCAGGAGAGCGCGCTGCCTATCGCCCGTTCTGCCAAAGCCCGCGAGCGGGGCCGGAGTTCGTCGCGAGGTCGCGGAGGTGCCGGTCAGCGTGGTGATTCGGCCAAGGTGGCACCGGAGGCGTAGCAGAGCTACGTCGAGGATGCCGCCGCCGGCGGAAGCGCCGCGATGGCTGGTTTCCTGCCGCGGCGGAGGATCCGGGAGGCCCCCGGGTCGTTTGCTGGGACGAGAGCGTTTCGGAGCAGGAGAGCGCGCTGCCTATCGCCCGTTCTGCCAAAGCCCGCGAGCGGGGCCGGAGTTCGTCGCGAGGTCGCGGAGGCGCCGGTCAGCGTGGTGATTCGGCCAAGGTGGCACCGGAGGCGTAGCAGAGCTACGTCGAGGATGCCGCCGCCGGCGGAAGCGCCGCGATGGCTGGTACCTCCGCGACCGTAGCAGAACTCCGGCCCCACTCGCGGGCGACTAGATGTCCTTAACTGCCGAGATGAGCTCCAGCATCGCCTTCTTGCCGTCGTTGAAGAACATCAGGGTGTTGTCGGCGGCGAAGAGGGGGTTGGGGATGCCGGCGAACCCCGGTGACAGCGAGCGCTTGATGACGACCACCGTCTTGGCCTTGTCGACGTCGATGATGGGCATGCCCGCGATGGGGCTCTTGGGGTCGGTGCGCGCCACCGGGTTCACCACGTCGTTTGCGCCGATTACGATGCACACGTCGGCGGTCTCGAGCGTGGGGTTGATCTCGTCCATCTCCTTGAGCTTGTCGTAGGGCACGTTGGCCTCCGCCAGGAGCACGTTCATGTGACCCGGCATGCGTCCCGCCACCGGGTGGATGGCGTACTCGACCTCGCAGCCGAGCTTGGACTCCAGCAGGTTGGCGAGGTCGCGGACCGCGTGCTGCGCCTGGGACACCGCCATGCCGTAACCCGGCACGATGATCACCCGCTGGGAGGCTTCGAGGATCATGGCGATCTCCTCCGCAGAGGTCGACTTGACGGTCGTGTAGACCTCGTCGGCGGCCGGGGTCTCGCTGGTGGGGCCCATACGGCCGAACAGCACGTTGGTGAGCGACCGGTTCATGGCTTTGCACATGATGTTGGTGAGGATGATGCCGGAGGCGCCCACCAGGGAGCCGGCGATGATCAGCACAGTGTTGTTGATGACGAAGCCGGTGGCACAGGCGGCGAGGCCGGAGTACGAGTTGAGCAGGGCGATCACCACGGGCATGTCGGCGCCGCCGATGGAAAGCGTCAGGAGTACGCCGAGAACGCCCGCAACTCCCACCAGAACCCAGAAGAGGAGCGTGTTGCCCGGGTCGAGCACGACCATCACGCCGAGCACCACCGAGCCGCCTCCACTGAGCAGCTTGAGGGCGTCCATTCCCGGGAAGCGGTCCTTCTTGAGAAGGAGGAGCCCGGCGATGGCCAGCACCGACGCGATGAGCAGCACCGACAGGATGCCCAGCGGCTCCGCCAGTGCGAACCAGATGCCGCCTGCGGCGACGAGCAGCGAGAAGCCGTACTTGATGACCTTCTGCCCGGTGGTGAGCTTCCACTTGACGGCGAGGAACTCGGCGAGCTTGCCGAAGGCGACGTAGCTGCCAAAGAAGGTCACCGAGCCGATGATGCCCGAAAGCACGGTGGCGATCTTCATCTGCATGCCGGCGTGGACGTCGGCGGCGGTCACCGCCGCGAGCAGGGCCGAGCCGGCCACCAGCACCGAGGCGCCGCCGCCGAAGCCGTTGAACAGCCCAACCATCTCGGGCATGGCGGTCATCTCCACCCGCAGGGCGGAGACCGCCCCCACGAGGGTGCCGACAGCGACTCCGATGAGGATGTACTCCCACTCGAAGCGCTCCGACACCAGGGTGGCGACGATGGCCAGGAGCATTCCGAGGATTCCGGCGTAGTTGCCGCGCACGGCGGTGCGCGGGTGCGCCATCCACGCCAGGTCGTAGATGAAGAGGACGGCCGCGAGCAGGTAGACGAGGTTGATGACGTGCTGGCTCAGCATGGTCCGCCCCTACTTCTTGAACATCTTGAGCATGCGGTGGGTGACGAGAAAGCCGCCTACCACGTTGATGGTGGCGAAGGCCACGGCGACCGAGGCCATGATCTTGGCGTGGAGCGGGTTCTGCATCTGACCCGCGAGGATCAGCGAGCCGATGATGGTGATCCCGGAGATGGCGTTGGACCCGGACATGAGGGGCGTGTGGAGGGTTGGAGGCACTTTGGTGATGACCTCGAAGCCCACGAAGAGGGCGAGCACGAAGACGGTCAGGAGGGTGACGAAGTCGCTCATCAGGCAGTACTCCCTTCGGCGGCGCTGTTCAGCGTCTCGAGCACCCGGGCATTGACGACCTCGCCGCCGAACGTCACGAGGGTGTCGCGGGTGATCTCGTCGTCGCGGTCGATGACCAGCTCACCGTCCTTCACCAGGTGGAGCAGGAAGGTGGAGATGTTCTTGGCGTACATCTGGCTGGCGTGGGCGGGAACGGTGGCTGGCAGGTTGAGCGGGCCGAGCACGGTCACGCCGTGATGCACCACCGACTCACCGGGACGTGTCACCTCGCAGTTGCCCCCCCGCTCGGCGGCGAGGTCGACGACGACGGAGCCGGGCGCCATGCGCTCCACCATCTCGGCCGTCACCAGGATCGGCGCGCGCTTCCCGGGTACTGCTGCGGTGGTGATGACCACGTCGTTGGCGGCGACCACCTTGAGCATCATCTCCCGCTGCTTGCGGTAGAACTCCTCGCCGAGCTCGCGCGCGTAGCCGCCGGCGGTCTCGGCTTCGGCGGCCTCGAGCTCGAGCTCGACGAACTTGCCCCCCAGGCTCTGGACCTGCTCCTTGACCGCCGGGCGGACGTCGTAGGCCTCGACTACGGCGCCGAGCTTGCGCGCCGAGGCGATAGCCTGGAGCCCGGCCACTCCCGCTCCGATCACGAAGACGTGGGCAGGGGCGATGGTGCCGGCGGCGGTCATCATCATCGGGAACATCTTGGGCAGCGTATTGGCGGCCAGCAGGACCGCTTTGTAGCCGGCGATGGTGGCCATGGAGGAGAGCACGTCCATGCTCTGGGCCCGCGTGATCCGCGGCATCAGCTCCATGGCGAAGGTGGTGAGCCCCCGCTCGGCCGCGAGGGTCACCGCAGCCCCGGCGGTGAGAGGATCGGCGGCGCCGATGAGCACCTGCTCGGAGCGCAGCCGTTCGAGATCCCTGCGACCGGCCTCGGGGTTGGCCTCCAGAGTGCGAACCTGGAGAATCACGCGAGCCTGCTCGAAGACCTCATCCCGTGAGGCGGCGATGCGGGCGCCCTTGTCCTGGTACTGCTGATCGGTGAACCCGGCTTCGGCGCCGGCGTCGACCTGGACGAGAATCTCGAGCCCGGCGCGGGTGAGGGAGGGGATTGTGGCCGGAACCAGGGCCACCCTCCGCTCGCCCGGGTAGGTTTCGGTGGGGACTCCGATGATCATGAGCGCTCCTCTCGTCCTGGGTTCCTGGGCTGGATTGGAACCCCGTCACAAACGTTGGGCCGGTGCTGGATCATAACGCAGATAATTTTGTGTCTCAATCCTCGCCGTGCCGGTGCGGCCCACGTGGGGCTGGTCTCTCCGGCTTTGCTCGGTCAACCGACGACGAGGCCGGGATATTCGCACGATGAGGACATCTCCGCCTACGGCGGGGTGCCACCCGCTTCATCGTCAGCTCCGCCAGCCGAAGCGACCTCAACCCGGCGACCGGCGCACGGGTGACGCAGCCGGGCGCGGACGTCACCTTCGGTCCAGCTTCGCTCACCGCGCGGCTAGCGATCGTCCCGAACCTGGCTGAGGTTCGCTCGGCGAGGCGACGCAGGAGAGATGATGGCGCATAATCAGCGTGTTGCTGCCTTCGCTTGTAGCGGCGGGACAGGGGGATAGTGGCTCAAGATCGCATTCCCGAGCAGTTTGGACGCTTCCACGTGCGCCGAGAGCTCGGTCGCGGCGCCATGGGGGTGGTGTACCTGGCGGACGACCCCGTCATCGGGCGGCCGGTGGCCGTCAAGGTGCTGCACACCCCGACGTGGGCGTCCGAGGACGAGGCCTCGGAAAGGAGGCTGCGCTTCGAGGCGGAGTCCAAGGCGGCGGGTCAGCTCTCCCACTCCAACATCGTCACGGTGTACGACGTGGGATGGGAGGACGACAGCTCCTTCATCGCCATGGAGTATGTTGCCGGCGAGAGCCTTGCAGACCGCCTCGAGCGGTCGCGCACCATGAGCCTCGCCGGGACCGCGTACGTCGCGATCCAGGTGGGCCGTGCCCTGGACTTTGCCCACCAGAACGGCATCGTCCACCGTGACGTGAAGCCGGCGAACATCCTGCTCACGGTAGAGGATCAGGCAAAGATCACGGACTTCGGGATCGCCAAGCTGGCCGACAGCCGGGTGACCGGCTCCGACATCGTCCTTGGGACGCCCTGGTACATGGCGCCCGAGCAGATTCTCAGCCAGGAGATCAGCGGCGCCTGTGACCAGTTCGCCTTGGGCGTCATCCTCTACGAGATGGTGACCGGGGTCCGGCCCTTCGATGGCGACCACCCGACCTCGATTCTGTACAAGATCGTGCACGAGCCGCCTGCTCCTGTGCTCCGCGGCGGTGCTCGGCTGGCGCCGGAGCTGGAGCGGGTGCTGCTTCGAGCGTTGGCCAAGCGGCCGGAGGAGCGCTTCGGCTCGTGCGGGGAGCTGGCGGCAGCGTTTGCCGCCGCTCAGGCACCTCCCACCGTTGGCAGCGGGACGAGGAAGCTGCAGGTTGCCTCCTCGGGAGTCGTCGAGGTGAGCGAGGAACGCACCGGTGACGCGTCGGTGGACAACGCCCCTACCACCCGTACCCGGCCCCGGTTCTCCCATCCTCCGGCGCGCCTGCCCTTCGTGCTGGCCCTGGTGGCTGCCTCAGTTGCCGCTGCGGGTTGGATGGCGTGGCGGTCGGACCAGGCACCGGCTCTCACGCAGACACCACCGCCCGTCGTCACACGGGCGGTGCAACCGGTCGTGCTTCATCCCGTGGTGGTCGGCTCGAAGCCGGAGGGGGCGGAGATCTACATCAACGGCGAGCGCACCGAGCTGCGCACTCCCCAGGAGGTGACCCTGCGCGGGCGGCGGGGCGACATCGTGCGTCTCGAGGTGCGCCTGGGGAGCGCTGTGGCTCGCACCGATCTGAGGCTCACCGAGGAGGGCATGGACCACTGGAGCCCGACGCTGGCGAGCTCGGTGATGGCGCCTCGCGATCCGGGGGAGAAGACGAAGCCCGGGACCACCGCTGGCGAGAACGTGGAGCCGGGTGCCGCGGACCGGGAGGAAGCGACGCCGGGTACGGGTACACAGAACCAATCCGTCCTCGCCGGGGCCAAGGTGTGGATCCGCACGAGGCCGGAAGGGTCGTCCGTGACGCTCGACGGCGCCGCGGTTCCCGGCGTGACGCCACTCAAGCTTGTGCTCTTCCCGGGGTCCCAGATCCACGTCACGCACGACGGCTACCGACCCTGGCAGCACGTGGTCACGGTGCGCGAGGCGCCCCAGGTCCTTCGCACTGGTCGCCTCCCTGAAGTGATTCTCCTGCCGGCGGGACCCCTCGGTACGGTGGACCCCGCTGTCCCGACGGTCGCAGCGGGCACCACCGACGTGCCCCAGCCGAAAGTGGTCGTGCCTGCGGTGCCGCTGCTGCCGCCGGGGAGCGGGGACGAGCGGCTCGAAGGAGTGGTGATCCTCAGGGTCGTGTTGGATCCCACTGGGGTTCCGGCGAAGGTCGAGGTGATCCGCCACCTCGACGAGGTGTGCGACCAGGCTGCGATCGACGCCGTGCTGCGGCGACGCTACGCCCCAACGCTGGTCGACGGCCGGCCGGTGAACGTGGAGATGACCGAGACAGTGTTCTTCCCTCCGGGCCGGACCGACACCGGGCAGAAGGAAGACGACGGCGGCCAGGGGTCGCTCGTCACGTCGCGGGAGGTTGCGGCGGTAGCTCCTCAGTGACCCGCGGCGAGGCGGTCGAGGTCGAGAAGCTGATCGAGCTCCTCCTGGGGCAGCACCTGGAGCCGACGCGCCGTGGCGGCCACCGTGGCGCCGGCCTTCTCGGCGGCCTTTGCGACCTCGGCCGCGCGCTCGTAGCCGAGCCGGCGGGCCAGGGCGGTGGCCATGGCGGGGCTCGCCTCGGCGAGCTGACGTGCGCGCTCTCTGTTGACCTTCATACCGGTCAGGCAGCGGTTCACCAGAATCGTTGCCGAGTTGGAGAGCAGTGTCGCCATGGTGTCGAGGTTCCAGGCGACCAGGGGGTTGGCGATGGAGAGGTCGAGCTGATGCAGGATGACCGAGGCGCGGCATGCGCTCGCCAGGCCCTCGACCTCGAGCGCGGCCTGCATCACCGCCTCGGGGATGACCGGGTTGACCTTGCCGGGCATGATGGACGAGCCCGGCTGGGTGGCGGGGAGCGTTAGCTCGCCGAGTCCGCCGAACGGCCCCGAGCTGCGCAGGCGGAGGTCGTTGGCAACCGCCAGCAGCACCCTTCCCACTCCGGCCAGGGCGTCGGCATGGGCAATGGCGGTGTCCTGGGCGGCGACGCCGACCGCCGGGTTGCCCATGGGCGTCAGTGTGAGGTCCACCGCTTCGCCGAGCAGGGCCACCGCGCGATCCGCGACGTCCCGGCGTCCGCCGAGGCCGGAACCTACGGCGGTGCCGCCGAGGGGCAGCTGCCGGAGGGCCGCCGCGGTGGCCTCTCCTCGCTCGGCGGCCTCGACCAGGCGCAGGCGCCACTGGTCGAAGACGCGGCCATAGGTGGTGGGGACGGCGTCCATGAGGTGGGTTCGTCCGAGGGTGACGGTGCGCTGGTGACGGTCGGTGAGGCGGGCCAGCTCGGCAGCGAGGAGAGCGAGCGCGGGCTGCACTCGATCGCGCCAGGCCAGGGTCGCGGCCAGGCGGATCGCAGCGGGTATGACGTCGTTGGAGGACTGGCCCAGGTTCACGTGGTCGTTGGGATGGACGGGACGATGCGCGGCGGAATCGCCGCCGAGGCTCCGGTTAGCGAGGTGGGCGAGCACCTCGTTCATGTTCATGTTGGTGGAGGTGCCGGAGCCGGTCTGGAATACATCCACCGGGAACTGCTCGAGGTGACGGCCCTCAGCCACCTCGGCGGCGGCCGCAGCGACGGCGTCGGCACGCTCCGCCGTGAGGAGGCCGGCCTCGCGATTGGCGTGGGCGAAGGCCTCCTTGATGCGGGCGAGAGCGGTGAGAAAGGCCGGCGGCAGCACCCACCCGCTCACCGGGAAGTTCTCCATCGCGCGGGCGGTCTGGGCGCCGTAGAGGGCGCCGGCCGGAACCTCCATCTCGCCAAGGGTGTCTCGCTCGGTGCGGGTCCGCGGGGTGTCGTCCGGCATGGTCGGTCCTCCTCAGGTCCCGGTAACAGGTTTGCCCCGTCAGCCATTCGACCGGCGTGGTGGTGGGCGGCCGGGCCGCCTGCCGTTGCAGCTGTTAGCCGAGGAGGAGGCG
Organism: uncultured Acidobacteriota bacterium; assembly: GCA_963844845.1. Taxonomy (GTDB): domain Bacteria; phylum Acidobacteriota; class Thermoanaerobaculia; order Thermoanaerobaculales; family Sulfomarinibacteraceae; genus CAWJPW01. The sequence goes on along the minus strand of CAWJPW010000001.1, from coordinate 205,724 downwards.
CGGCGGCGCCGAGCGGCGATCGCGGCCACCAGCGGACCGGACCCCGCTCCCGAGGTCGACCGTCCGGAAGCGTGGGTGGGGGCTCGGCGAATGGCGCAGCCGCGCGTTCTCGCCGGCCTCCCTGCCAGGATCAGCAGCTCCCGTCAGCGAGGGGGAGACGAACCTCGAACACGGCGCCTCCCTCGGGCCGGTTGGCGGCGGTGACAGAGCCTCCGTTGGCCTGGGCAACGGCGCGCACGATGGCGAGCCCGAGCCCTGTGTGGGCGTCGTCTCCGTCCTCGGGGCGGTAGGAAAAGAAGCGGTCGAAGACCCTGGCGAGGTGCTCCTCGGGGACTCCAGGGCCCGAGTCGGTGACGGTGATCACCGCCAGACCGTCGCGAGTGGCTGCCTGCACGGTGACGCCGGCGCCCTCCGGGGAGAACCCGATGGCGTTGTCCAGGAGGTTCTCGAGCACCTGTACGACGCGTTCCGGAGGAGCGGCGGCCACCGGCGATCCTTCGACCGTCAGCTCGATCTCGATCCCGGCCGTGCCGCGCAGTCGTGCTGCCTCCACCACGCCACTGAGAATCTCGCCGAGCGCCACCGCCGTGGGGGCGTCGTCGTCCAACTGAGCGTCGATGCGGGTGAGCTCCCGCACCCCGCTGAGGAGCCTCTCCATGTGCGCGACCTCGCGCTGGATGAGCCCGAGGAAGCGCCGGCGCTGGTCCGGGTCATCGACCTCCAGAGCCAGCTCGGTGGCGTTGCGGATGGATGCGAGCGGGTTCTTGAACTCGTGTGAGACGTCGGCGGCGAACGACTCCATCTGCTGGAGGTGATGCTCTAGCCTGGCGGTGAGGCCGGCCAACGCGCGTTCCAGGTCGCCGATCTCGTCACTGCGAGAGCTGGGCAGGAAGCCGCCGCGCAGCCGGCCGCGGCGGTCGAGGATCTCGCCTGCCTGGCGGCGCAGCCGGGCCAGGGGGCTGACCACGGTCGTGCCGGCCACCAGCGACAGCAGCACGGCTGCGGCCAGGGAGGCGAGAACCACGCGGAAGACCCCCATGCGCACGGCGTAGAGGGCCCTCAGAACTCGGTAGGTGGACTGGGAGACAAGGACGGCTCCCTCGATGCCCTGGTCGGTGCGTACCGGGATGGCGCTGTACAGGGTCACCGAGCGCCCGTCGGGCGACAGCCGTGTGGCCGCGCCGTAGCGTCCGGCCAGAGCGTCGGCAACCTCGGCACCGCCGAGACGCTCGCTCCCGTCGTAGACATCTGTCTCGGCTGCCGGCCCCGGGCTCCCGAGGCGCCGGAGCAGGCGGAACGGCGCGGCGCCCAGTCGGTAGAGCAAGGAGTCCTGCGGCTCGGGGGAGGAGGGGGCGGGCTCCTCACGGTCGGCGCCGGCCGGCTCCCGCCGCGGGCCGAGCACCGCGGAGTCGGCGAGCAGGCGGCCGCTGCGATCCACGACCCGCAGACGTGCCTCGTGGCGTTGACCGAGCTGCAGCAGCATGCGATGGACCTCGTCGGGATCCAACGAGCCGCGCACCGAGAGGGCGGCGGCCAGGAGGCGGCCCTCCTGCACCATGGTGCGCTCCTGCGCCTGCAGCATGTGGCGCTCGTAGGTGCCGAGGAAGAGAATGCCGGCGGCGGGCAGGAACACCAGCAGAACGTTGAAGGCCATGAGCCGAACCCACAGGCGCGAGAGAACGCGCGGTCCGCGCATGCTCAGTCGCTCCGGTACCGGTAGCCCAGGCCGTACACCGTCTCGATTCCCGCGAAGCCCGGATCGGCTTGCTCGAACTTCCGCCGCAGCCGCTTGATATGGCTGTCGATGGTGCGCTCCGACACGTAGGTGTCGTGGGGGTAGCCCTCGCTCATGAGCTGATCGCGAGTCTTGACGTGGCCCGGGTGGCGGACGAGGGAGTGCAACATGAGGAACTCGGTGACGGTGAGGGGGACGGCGGCCCCTCGCCAACGCACCGTGTAACGCGCCAGATCGAGCTCCAGAGATCCCAGTCTCACGAGCTCCTCGCCACTCTCGGCGGCCGTGGCCAGAGCGAGGCGCCGGAACAGGACCTTGACCCGCGCCACCAGCTCGCGCATGGAAAATGGTTTGCACAGGTAGTCGTCGGCGCCCAGCTCCAGCCCCAGCACCCGGTCGAACTCCTCGTCGCGAGAGGTGAGAAAGATGATCGGGAGAGCCTGGGAGCGGGCGCGCAGACGGCGGCACAGCTCGAGGCCGTCCATGCGCGGCATGACGATGTCGAGGATGGCGAGATCGGGGAGGGCCTGCGCGAAGGCGTTCCAGGCGGCGGCGCCCTCGGCGTAGGTTTCGACTCGATAGCCCTCGCGCTCCAAGGCGAATCCCACGGTGTCGCGGATGTTCGCCTCGTCGTCCACCACTGCGACGGTGCCGTGGGTCGGAGGGCTCATGCTTCCAATCTACGCGACGCCGCCACCGGCACGCAATCGCGAACGTCGGCTGCCTCATTCTCGCCGCAAAGTTCCCCGCGATCGCCACAGTCAGGTCGGATCGTGGCCATGTGCGGAAGCTCTACTGGGGGCATGGGTACGCAGACGCACAGCCGTGGCGGAGCAGTACACGCGATGAAGGGGAGGCGCCTGCTGAGGCGGGCGGTGACCTTGGCGCCCGCGGGCCTTCTGGCGCTGATGGCCTTCGCGCCGAAGGAGCTGCCCGCGCCACCGCGGCCGCGCTCGGCTCGGTGGTCACCATCGGCCGAGGAGTCGACCTGGAGCGGCCCGGTGCTGATGCGGGAAGCGGGCGGCTCCAGCAACGGCGCTCGGGCTCCTCGGCTCTCCGCCAGCCTCGGGTGGTCCCAAACCTCCGGCACCCCGCCGCGGTCGGAGGGCGGTGCTCCTATCTCGCCGCGTTTCGCCGCGCTTCTGCTCCTGGCCGGAGCGGCGCTGCTGCGCTCGACAGACGGGGTGGGGTCGGGACAGGGAAGGACGAGCGGTGGACGGCAGACGTCTCCTCCGACCGCCCGGGCACGCCACACTGCGAAAGGAGGTGGTCGGTCATGAAGGACAGCATCCAGGTGAGCGGGAACGTCGGCGACATGGTGGGGTTCCCCGCCGCGGTGGGGGGACTCTTCGTGCTCCTGCTCGTGCTCAGCGCGCTGCTGGGCTGATCATGGCGGAATGCGCAGTGGGCACGGTGCTCGCCCCGCCCTCCCCCGTGTCATGATTGTCGTGTTCGGGCGCCTCAGCTCCCGTACGATGCGATCATGGCCGCGATGGCGCGCTGGCACACCGAGCAAAACGGTTTGTCGCCCTTGCTGAACATGATGCAGTCCAGCATCGGCCGGTAGAGCCCCTCGGAGGCGTACCCGGCACCCTCGAAGGCGCCGGTAACGTTCACCCAGTGGCTCGCCGCGAGGTACGCGTCGACCTTCTCGGCGTGGGTCCGTGACAGACGCTCCCCTTCGTCCTTGAGGGCCTGGACCTCCTCGGCCGGGGCGCCCGAGCGCTGCCGTTCGGCGATCTTGGCGTTGAGCTCCTCGCGGACCTTCTGATAGGCCAGGTCCATACTGTCGAACGCTGCCTTCTCCCACGGCGTGGGAAGGGGCGTGCCGGGGGTCACCAGTGCCTGCCACTTGACGTGGGGTGGGTCGAGCAGGGCGGTGATGTTGGGCTCCACCGGCTCGATGCCTTGCGGGTAGAACTCGTTGTAGGCCACCGAGCTGGTGTAGTACTCGTCGGCCAGGCCGGTGAAGGAGTGCCCGAGCTCGTGGCTGAGCAGGTACGGCGTCCACTGGTTGTGGGCGGTGAAGGTGCAGTACAGGTTGTAGATGCCGCCGCCGCCGTAGCGATCGTGGTTGACCATGATGATGATGGCGTCGTAGGGCACGTGGGCGGCGATGTCCCGCATGCGGAGGTTCGCCTCGGTGAGGAGGTAGCGTTCGGAACCGAAAGAGTCGAACGACGTTCCCAGGGCGGTGGCGCGCCAGACGCCGCGGCCGGGCTCGTCGCAGCCGCCTTCCTGGGACGCTCTGAGTACCCCCGACACGTTGAAGTGATCGCGCAGGGAGGCGTACGGCTCCTTGCTGAAGATGATGTCCACCGCCCGGGCGAGGTCCCGCTTGAAGAGATCGAGCTGGTTCGCGGTGTAGCCCTCACCCAGGATGGCAAGATCAACCATGTCGTGGGGGTCGCCGCCATGCAGCACCGGCAACACGGTCACGGTGCCTGACGGCGGCTCGCGGCTGATCATCGGGTCCCTCGGGTCGATGGTCGCGGAGAAGACCTCGTACATCGAGTTGTTGCGGGCTCGTGCCTCGATCACCAGGCGAACCGGCCTGAGAGGAAACGGGATGAGCACGCTCTCGCTGAAGGTCCGCGGGATGCCCTGGCTCGCTTCGCGGGTGGTGCGGTACTCGCCGAACATGCTGTCGAAGCCGCGCGAGAAGATCACGGCGTGGCTGTCGGGGTCGTAGACCTTGACCGCGTAGCGCCCGCGGCGGAAAGTGTCCACCAGGTGGGCCGTGCTGCCGGCCCAACTTCCCTGTTGCCAAACCCGGTCGAGGGCAATGGTCTCGTGCCAGGCGTCGCCGGTGTGGTAGTAGTCCACTCGCATCGTGTGGTCCGAGAAGAACGTGGCGAACGCGCCGGGGTCGGCGGCGCCGGCTGCGCCGGGAGCGAGGATGAGAGCGAGGAAGATCAGGCGGGCGGGTCGCAGCATCGTGGCCTCCGCGCCGGTGGGCCGGCGGGAGGATTGTACTCGAGGCTGTGAGCACCTGCTGCGTCCATGCCTCGCGTCCGGTAGAGTACGCGCGGAGGGTGAGCGATGCCGACCAGAGAGCCCGAGAGCCGAGTCACGCAGGAGCAGGCCCGCGAGATTGCCAGCGCGTCGTGTGCGGCTCAGGCCGAGGATGCGCCGCGGGTGGGCCGGGTGGGGCTCGAGCCGGAGCTCTTTCCTGTGCGGGTGGATTCCGACGGACGGCCGCGCGGCCGTGTCCTCCTGGAGGAGCCCGGGGGCGTGGTGGAGGTGGTGGACTCGGTGGCTGCGTCGGGCGGCTGGATCGTCCCCCGCGATCCCGCACGGCCGGTACCCGAGTATGACCTCACCGGCGGTGGGCGACTGACCTTCGAGCCCGGCGGGCAGGTGGAGCACTCGACCGCGGTGCATGCCAGCGCGGGCGCCGCCCTGGACGACCTGCAGCGGGTCTACGAGGCCCTCAGCGAGGCGTTCGGTGCGCGCGGGGCGGTGCTGGCGGCGTGCGGCATCGACCCCTGGCACGACGTGGGACGCATCCCGCAGCAGCTGCGCGCGCCGCGTTATCGATGCATGGCCGAGTATTTCGACCGCCGGGGCGCCGCCGGCCGTGTGATGATGCGACACTCGGCCAGCCTCCAGGTCAACCTCGACATGGGGCCGCCACAGGTGGCGCGCCGCCGCTGGCATGTGACGAACCTGGTGAGCCCGCTCGTGACAGCCACCTTCGCCGCCAGCCCCGGTCCCGACGCAGTTTCGCTGCGGGCCATCGCCTGGCAGCAGCTCGATCCCACTCGGACGGGCTTTCCCCCGGGAATCCTCGTTCGCGACGGCGAACCCCTGGAGTGCCACTGGTTCGAGGCGGCGATGCATGCCGATGTGCTGCTCTTCCGTCTCCCCGATGGCGGCGCCGAGCCGGGCACCCCGGGCTTCAGCTTCCGGCGCTGGCTCCGTCACGGGCACCCGGTACACGGTTGGCCCACGGTCGAAGACTTCCGCTACCACCTCACGACCCTCTTCTTCGAGGTGCGGCCGCGCGGTTTCCTGGAGATGCGCGCGGCGGACGCTGTGCCACCGCCGTGGCGGCCGGCGCTGGTCGTCCTGCTGTGCGGGCTGATCTACGACGACGTCGCGTTGGAGGCGGCGCTCGGTCTCCTCGATCCCGTGCGCGAGCGCCTCCCCGCCCTGTGGCACCGGGCGGCGAGGATCGGAGTGCGCGACGCCGAGCTCGGATCCCTGGCCGATGGCGTCTGGGACATCGCGCTGGCGGGGGCCGGGCGGCTCCCGGGCGGGTTCTTCCGGCCCGGCGACCTAGAGGTGACTGCGGCCTACCTCGACCGCTTCCCGCGCCGTCGGCGGATGCCCGCCGACGAGCTCGCCGACGCCCTGGCGCAGGGCCCGGAGCAGGCCCTTCAGTGGACGATTGGGAGAGGGTGACGACGCACGAGGCGTAACAGCCCACCCGCCGAGCCCCGCCCAGTGCGGTCGCCATCGAGCAGCCGGAGGTCGGACAGCCATCGACGTCGACCTCCCGGTGCCGTCGAGGGCGCCCAGCTCGTGCGCTTTGCGGCTTACCTACATCACCTCCACGATCTCGCCCGATCCCATGCCGCCGCCGACGCAGCGTGTCGTCAGGCCGCGGCGGGAGCCGCGCAGGCGCAGCTGCTGGATCATGTCTACGACCTGGCGGGCGGCCGTGCAGCCGACCGGGTGTCCCAGCGAGACTCCGCTGCCCCACTGATTGGTGCGCTCGCGGGGAAGCTCGGGCAGGTCCTTGAAGGCGGCTGCCACCACCGCGGCGAACGCCTCGTTGAGCTCGAAGTACTGGATCTCACCTATGCCGACGCCTGCTTTCGCGAGCAGCGGCGGAATGACCTTGAATGCGCCCTCGCCCATGTACTCGCGCGGCACGCCCACGTTGTGGAAGGCCACCAGCCGGGCGAGGGGCGCGAGTCCCAGGGCACGAGCGCGCTCTTCGGAGGCGAGAACCAGGGCTGCGGCGGCGTCGTTCACACTGGAGGAGTTCATCGTGGAGATGGTGCCGCCCTCGCGCTTAAAGTAGGGCCGGGCGGCAGCGAGCTGCTCGCGCGTCACCGGGCGTGGCCCCTCGTCGCGGGTCACCACCACGGGATCACCCTTGCGTCGGGGGACCTCCACCGGCACGACGTAGTCGTCAAAAAGGCCGCGATCCCAGGTTTCGAGGGCGTTGTGATGGGACGCGAATGCGACCTCGTCCTGCTCTTCGCGGCTCACGCCATACCGGTCCACCAGGCGCTCGGTGAGCAGCCCCATGAGCTCGCCCTTGCCGACCTTGGTGTCGGTGAGGGCGCCGAAAAGACCGTCGACCAGCGTCATGTCACCGTAGAGCTGGCTCGAGGTCCGTCCGGTAAAGAGGTAGCGCGGCACGTTGGACATGGACTCGGTGCCGCCGGCGACGCCGAGGCTCACCTCGCCCAGCATGATCCGCCGCGCCAGGCTATGGATGGCGGCGCCGCCGGAGGCGCAGTTCTCGTGGAACGTCGTGCCAGGCGAGGTGGGGGGCACGCCGGCCAGCTCGGCGGCAGTCTTGGCGAGGTTGGGGGAACGCGGGTCCTGCATCACCCAGCCCATGGTGGTGTACTCCACCAGCTTCGGGTCGACACCAGAGCGCTCGAGCACCGCGCTGATGGCGCGGACGGCGAGGGCCTCGGCCTGGAGTGGCGCGAGGCCTCCGCCGATGGCGCCGATGGGGGTGCGAACGGCACCCAGGATGACGACGGACGATTCGTTCATGGCAGCCTCCTTTGGGATCCGGAGATTCAAGGGTTCAGAGGTTCAAGGGTTCGAAGGCTCAGCGGTTCGCAGGCCCCAACGTTCGCGCACTCCAACGGTCTCTCAATCCGGCACAGCGGCCACGGCGCCCATCGCCTGCTGCCTGGCCGGCCCGAGGGTGGGCGGGCGACCCTCGTCGCCTCGTCGTCCGGGTGGCTGGGACAGCGTGCTCCGTCTTCCGTCCTTCTTCTCCCCTCAGTCTCCCGCGAGCATCGCGAGGGTCTCCGTGAGCAGCGCGAGACGGCGGGGCAGCTCCGGAATCACGACGTGCTCGTCTGGCTGGTGGTCGTTGTCGCCCACAGCACCGAGCCCGTCCACCGTCGGCGTCCCTGCTGCAGCGGTAAAGTTGGCGTCGGATCCGCCACCGAGGGCGACCCAATCGAGGTGGAGCCCGAAGTGCGATCCCACACCGCGGATGCGCTCGAAGAGGGCGAGGGCCGCCTCGGAGGGCTTCATGAGCGGCCGGTTCCAGCCTCCGGAGACAGTGATGGTGCTGCCCTGCACCTGCGGTCGGAGGGTGCGGATGGCAGCGTCGAGGCGGGTCCGCTCCGCCTCGCTCCAGGTGCGAACGTCGACCACGATCTCTGCGTCGGCGGCGACCATGTTGGCCACCACCCCGCCGCGGATGACGTTGGGCCCGACGGTGGTGCCGTGCTCTGGCTTCTCGAGCTCGGCGAGCCGCAGCACCTGGTGCGCCGCCTCGAGCACGGCGTTGACGCCGCGTTCGGGCCACACGCCCTGATGGGCGGCGCGACCGGTGATCGCCACGCGGTACTCGGCGGTGGCCTTGCGGGCGAGCTTGAGGGCGCCATCGGGCATTGCCGGCTCCAGCACCAGGCAGGCGTCGGCCCGGCCCGCCGCCTCCTCGATGAGCGGCCGGGAGCAAGGCGAGCCCACCTCCTCGTCGGGCGTCAGGAGCAGCTCGACGGTGGCATGCGCGCGCCCCGCCTCGGCAAGCAACCGCAGCGCCCACACCGCCAGCACCGCTCCCGCCTTGGTGTCGTACACCCCCGGTCCGTACACTCGCTCGCCCCGCACCTCCCACGCCCTCGGCCACGAGCCGATGGGGTGGACCGTGTCGAGGTGGGCGAGGAGAAGCACGTGGGGCCCGGTTCCCGGCTGAACGCAGCGCAGCATCGGTCCAAACCCGGGCAGCTCGTGGACGGTGATGTCTCCGCGGGTGGGGAGCTGAGCGCGGAGAAGCTCCCCGGCGGCGGCCAGCGCGGCCCGCTCACCGGTGGGCGTCTCAGTGGCGACCAGGACGCGAAGGAGGTCGAGGATCGCGGGAAGGGCCTCGGTGGCGCTCTCGACGGAGTGCACCACCTGAGTGTAGCGCCTTTTCGCCGCATTGCGGCACATGGAGCCGGGAGGGCCCGGCCGGGAGGTCTACGGCATCAGCTCAGGGAGCGCCTGGTGCAGCCAGCGGAGCTGCTCGCGGGCGTCTCCGGCGTCACCGGCGTCGCCGGCGGCGACGGCGCGTGCACGGGCCGCGGTGAACGGGTCGTTGAGGCGGTCGAGGGCCGATTCGAGTCGGCTGGCTTCGGTGGGGTCGCCGGCCCGGCGCTCGAGGCGCGCGGCCAGAGCGAGGACATCGGGATCACCGGGGGCCTCGGTCAGGGCCCGCTGGGCGAGGATCAGGGCGGCGGCTGGGTCTCCCAGGTGAAGACGCGCTCGGGCGCGATGGTAGGCGAGGCTGGAGCACAGAGCCCAGCCGCGCACCGGTCGGTAGCCTGCGCCCGCGAGCCCGATGAAGACGGCGTCGGCGGTGATCCAGTCAGAGGCCCTCGCGGCCGCCACGCCCAGATCGAAGCGCCGCGCCGGTGGGAGCTGCTCGGTGAGTCTGCTGCGCACCGCGACGGCGACCTGCGTCGGCGCCGCCGCCGCCGGTTCGCTCAGGTCGAGGGCGACGCGGACCTGCCAGGCTCGCGCCTCGGCGGGGTCGGTGGCTCGCCGGGCCCGGGCGCGAGCGGCGCGGGCGTCCAGAGCGAGGTCCCAGGCATGACGGTCCTCACGCTCGGCGTGGCTGGGGACGGACAGAGCCAGGCCGACGAGGACGACGGCCGTCACGGCCGCGGTGACCTGACCTCCGCGGCCGGCCCGCCACGCGCGCCAGCCGGCGGCGCAGCCGAAGCCGGCGAGGATCGCGAGCCCGGTGAGGGTCGGGACGCGCAGGCGCGCGGAGGCGTAGAAGATCAGCGGGACCGCCGCCCGGGCGGCGACGAACCCGATCAGCAGTGGCGTCACGGGGTGTCGTGCGACGAGGGCGCCGGCGAGAGCCGCGACGGCGAGGAGGCCGAAGGGCAGCCACCCGACTCGGGGGAGGAGGCGCTCGGTGACGGCCCCGGTGGCCAGGTCCCACGCCGCGTACGAGGAGAAGGTCGCGTGGACCTTGCGTGCGAGCAGGCGGCCGGCCGCGGATGGCGCGCTTCGTATCCAGCGCAGGGCATGGTTGGTCCAGTAGCGGTTGATCGCCTTTGCAGACGCTCCCTCGCCGGCGGCGCGCTGGGTCACCACCCGGTAGGCCTCGTGCAGCGCGTCGGGGAAGTGCAGCGCGGCCTCCAGGTCCTTCACCACGGTTGGAACCTCTCCCGTGAGCCCCGTGGCGCGCGGGTTCCAACCTTCGTAGAAAACCGTGCCCGGGTTCATGAGTAGCCAGCTTCCGGTCACGGCGTGTACGGCGGTCGCGGTCGCTCCCAGGGGGAGGGTGAGGCCGACGACGAGGAGCGCTGCAGCCCGGGCCCTGATTCCTGGACACCGCTCGCGAGCTCGCCAGAGCAGCCAGACGGCGGCGACCGCAGCCACCAGGAGACCGGTGGGCCGAGCTGCTGTGGACAGGCCGAGCACGATGCCGGCCGCCAGCGGTCGTGGCCGGGATCGGGCGAGGAGCCAGAGCGCGGCGACGTCGAGCACGAGCACGAGCATCTCCGGCTCGAGCTCGGTGGCGTTCACAAGGGCAAGGCGGGATCCGAGAACCCCGCCCGCCGCAGTGAAACCCGCCATGGGACCAGCCCAACGCCACGCCGTGGCGCCGGCGAGGAATGCTACGAGGCCGAGGGCCGCGACCTGGAGGCCGATCAGCCCTTGGGCGGACGCTCCCACTTCCTCGACGCCAGCGACGAGCCCGAGGTAGACGGGGCTGAGGTCGGCGACGCGGGTGGGCGAGAGACGCCCTGCGCGGAGATCCGCGGCGGCTGCGGTGTACTTCGTGAACAGGCCGTGCTCGGGGAGGTTTGCGACCTGCATCACGCGTGCGGTGGTGATCAGCACCACGACGACGACGAGGGCGAGGACGAGCCGGCGCTGGCGGGCAGCGGGGGGCAGACCAACAGCTGATTGGTGCTGCGCGGAAACGTGGGGTGCCGACACCGGCCTATTGTAGCGGCCCACCTTGGTATCACGGGATCCTCGTGCTAGCCTGATGGTTCCCGCCGCGAGGCGGCAGATCCCGCCGCGTCCAGGACGCGGCCACCGGAGGGAATGAAATGGCTGACGAGCGCCTGCAGAAGATCATCGCCCGCACCGGCCTGTGCTCCCGCCGCGAGGCGGACGGACTCATCGCCAAGGGGCGTGTGACGGTGAACGGCCAGGTTGCGCGGCCGGGCGCCACCGCCGACCCCGCACACGACCACATCAAGGTCGACGGCAAGCACCTCAGGTCGCCCGAGCCGTTGCGCTACATCCTGCTGTACAAGCCGGCCGGGGTGGTGACGACGACGTCGGATCCGGAGGGGCGCACCACCGTGGTGGACCTGGTGCGCGGTCAGTTCCCCGAGCGAGTGTTCCCGGTGGGAAGGCTCGACTACCACTCCGAGGGGCTGCTCATCCTCACCAATGACGGTGAGCTCGCCGAGCGCATCGCCCATCCGCGCCACGGGCTGGTCCGCGAGTACATGGCAAAGGTCCGCGGCGACCTGGGCGAGCGGGAGCTGGCGAAGCTTCTGCGGGGCGCCAGCATCGAGGGGCACCGCGTGCGCCCGAAGAAGGTGCTTCGCGAGCGGGGCACGGGGGGTGGAAACACCTGGTGGCGCGTGCAGGTGACCGAGGGCCGCACCCACGAGGTGCGCGAGCTCTTCTTCCGGGTCGGGCACCCGGTCCAGCGCCTCAGGCGCGTTGCCATCGGCCCGGTCCGCGACGACCTGCTCCAGCCCGGCGTCTTCCGCGAGCTCACATCGAGCGAGATCGACGCGCTCCGCCAGGTCACCGCGGGAGGGACCCGCCGAGCGGCGTCTGTCAAGCCGGCCACCCCAGGGAGGTCGAAAAGCCGCACCGACGAGGCCACTCTCGAGGCTCCTCGGCGCCCCCGTCGACGCACCACGAGCTCCAGCAGTTCCAGGACCCCTGGCGGCCCCAAGGCCCCCGCTAAGCGCCAGCGCGACGGCAAGCGCGGGTCAAAGAAGAAGAGCTGAACCACTCGTCGAGCACAACCCGAGTGACCTTCTGGTGCCCACCGGGTCGTCCCGTTAGTGCTCGTCCGGGGTCGCCGTCGGCGGCGACCCCGACGGCAAAGTGGGAATGCTACAATCGCGCGCCGCTGGAGGTGCCGTGACCGAGAAGGCCCCGCAACAGCCACTGGAGCAGCTCATCGCCACCCGCACGGCCAAGCTGGAGTCGCTGCGGGAGCTCGGGGTGGATGCCTATCCGGGTCACTTTCGCGTCGAGCGCTCCGTGTCCGAGCTGCGGGCGGCCTTCGCCGACGCCGACGCCGAGACCCTGGAGACCGGCCGGCCCCACGTTCGTCTCGCCGGCCGGGTGCGGGCGGTGCGGGGCCACGGCAAGGCGGCGTTCGTCGACGTCTCGGATGGCGGCGCCCAGCTCCAGCTCCACGTGCGCCGGGACGCCCTCGACGACACGGCTTGGCAGGTCTTCAAGCTCATCGACCTAGGCGACTTCGTGGGGGCCGAGGGGCGGGTCTTCCGGACCCGCACCGGTGAGCTCAGCGTGGCGGTGGAGCAGCTGGAGCTGCTCGCCAAGGCGCTCCGTCCGCTGCCGGAGAAGTACCACGGGCTCGCCGATCGCGAGGCGCGGGCGCGGCAGCGGTACCTCGACCTCATCGCCAACGAGTCGTCGCGAGAGGTGTTCGCGACCCGCTCGAAGGTGATCTCGGCGCTGCGGCGCTACCTCGAGGGACACGGCTTCGTCGAGGTGGAGACGCCGATGATGCAGATGATCCCGGGCGGGGCCACGGCGCGGCCGTTCGCCACCCATCACAATGCCCTGGACCTCGGCCTCTACCTCCGCATCGCGCCCGAGCTTTATCTCAAGCGGCTCATCGTGGGCGGCTTCGAGCGCGTCTTCGAGCTGAACCGCAACTTCCGCAACGAGGGGATCTCCACCCGCCACAACCCCGAGTTCTCGATGTTGGAGTTCTACTGGGCCTACGCCGACTACGAGCTGCTCATGGACTTCACCGAGGAGATGATCACCGCGGTGACGACCGAGACGGTGGGCTCCCTGCGTCGACCCTGGGGCGAGCGCGTCATCAACTTCGAGCGACCGTGGCGGCGCCTGAGCCTACGCGACGCGGTGCTCGCCTACTCCGACCTCGAGCCCGCCGATCTTGGTGAACGCGCGCGCATGGAGGCGGCTGGCCGGCGCCTGGGGGTGGAGCGGATCGAGGAGCGCTCCGACGGCAAGCTCCTGGCGGAGCTCTTCGAGATGACTGCCGAGTCGCAGCTGCTCGACCCGACGTTCGTGACGGACTTTCCGCGCGACATCTCCCCGTTGGCCAAGTCGCGTCCCGACGACGCCGAGACGGTGGAGCGCTTCGAGCTCTTCATCGGCGGCATGGAGCTGGCCAACGCGTACACCGAGCTCAACGACCCACTCGAGCAGCGCCGCCGTTTCGTGGAGCAGGCGACGGCAGGTGGCGGCGTGGTGGACGAGGACTTCCTCCTCGCCCTCGAGTACGGCATGCCGCCCACCGGCGGCGAGGGAATCGGCATCGACCGCCTGGTGATGCTGCTCACCGATCAGGCATCCATCCGCGATGTGATCCTCTTCCCCCTGCTGCGGCCCCGCGACGGGGACTGAGCCGGTGCGAGCCGAGCTGCACCTGGCGCGGCGCTACCTCATCGGACTCAGGCGGCGGACCCACATCGCAACCGTCACCCTCATCTCTCTCACAGGGCTTGCTCTCGGCGTGCTGGCGCTGGTGGTGACCCTTGCGCTGCTGGACGGGTTCCAGTCCACGATACGGGCCGAGCTCATTGCGCGCACCGCCCACGCGCGCGTTCGTCCGGATGAGGGCCGCCGCCTGACGGACGCGGCGGCGCTGGTGCGGCGGCTGCGCGAGCGGCTCGGTCTCGAGCCGGTCGAGGTGGTGAACGGGACCTGCCTGGTGGAGGTGCGGGGCGAGTCGGTGCCCGCGGTGGTGAGCGGGCGCTCGGATGTGCAGCACCCGGAGGTCGATCGCACGCTCGCCGCGCGTCTGGGAATCGGCGCCGGGGACCAGGTCCAGGTGATCTCGCCACGGCAGCGGCTGACGCCGTTCGGACCGCTACCTGTGCGGGCTGCGTTGGAGGTGGCCACGGTGCTGCCGGCGCGGCCGGGTGAGGAGTCCGGCACGGTGCTGCTTCCTCTGGCCCAGGCGCAGAGGCTCCTCTGGGGGCGTCCGGTGGTGCAGGCCCTGGAGCTGCGCGATCCAGCCGACCCGTGGGGTCTGGGGCGGCGGGTCCGCCACGCGCTTGCCGGGGTGCCGGGGCTGGCGGTGGACGGTGTCGAGGACCTACACCGCCCACTTCTCCTGGCCCTCGCCCTGGAGCGCACCATGATCTTCCTGGCGGTGGGGTTGATGCTGGTGGTGGCGGCCCTCAACCTGCTCTGCAACGTGGCCATGGTGGCAGCGGAGAAACGTGCCGATCTGGCGGTCTTGGCAGGGCTTGGTCTGCCACCCCGGTCGCTGCGCGGTCTGTTCGTCCTTCTCGGCCTGGGCATCGGAATTGCAGGTTCGGTCGCCGGAGCAACTCTCGGCGTGATCGTCTCACTCGTCCTCGACCGTACGCACGCCCTGCCGCTGCCGCGGGGTGTGTTCATCGTGTCGTCGGTGCCGTTCCGGGTGGAGCCGGGCATGGTCGCCGGCGTGCTGACGCTGGCCGTCGTGCTGGCCGCCCTCGCCAGCCTTCTCCCGGCTCGCTCGGCGGCACGTCGCGATCCGCTGGAGGGCCTGCGGTATGAGTGAGGGGCCGATGGTGCATCTCGCCGGAGTGAGCAAGGGCTACGGCGACGGGCCACGACGGGTCGACGTGCTCTCGGAGCTCGATTTTGACGTGCCGCAGGGCGAGCTCCTAGCGGTGGTGGGGCCCTCCGGCGTGGGCAAGAGCACCTTGCTGCACATCATCGGCCTCCTCGATCGCCCGGACGGCGGCACCCTCGAGCTCGAGGGCGGACCCATGGCGGACCTCGACCTCACCGACCGGGCACGCCTGCGCAACCGGCTCATCGGCTTCGTCTTCCAACACCACTACCTGCTCGACGAGCTCGACGCCCGCGACAACGTGGCGCTGCCCCTGCGCATCGCCGGCTGGCGGGGGCGGCCGGCCCGAGAGCGGGCAGCGGAGCTTCTCGCGGCGGTCGGGCTCTCCCACCGCCTCGACCACTTTCCCGACGAGCTATCGGGGGGCGAGCAGCAGAGAGTGGCGGTGGCCCGTGCACTGGCGGTGGGTCCACGGCTGCTGCTGGCCGACGAGCCCACCGGAAATCTCGACCGTGAAAGCTCGGACCATCTCTTCGCGCTGCTGCATGAGCTTCATTTGAAGGGGGGTCTGACTTCAATTATAGTGACGCACAACGAAGAAATGGCCCGCAGGTGCGACCGGGTGTTCCGCCTCGCCCCTGCTGGAGAGCGACCTGGATATGTTTGAAAGGTTCAATGAGCACGCCCGACGGTCCCTGTTCTTCGCGCGCTACGAGGCGAGCCGAGCGCGGAGCCGGACCATCGCGACCGAGCACCTCCTTCTGGGGATGCTGCGGGAGGCGGATGACGCGCTGACCGAGATCCTCGATCGGTTGGATCTCGACGTGCAGGAGCTGCGCGAGGAGCTGATGGGGGACCTGGTCCCCCTGCAGCGGGTGAGTGCCTCCCCCGACCTGCCGCTGGCCGAGGACACCAAGAAGGCGTTGGCCTACGGGGTGCACGAGGCCGAGAGCATGGGTCATGCCCAGGTGGGCACAGAGCACCTCCTCCTCGGCCTGCTCCGCGTGGAGGACGCCGGCGCCGCCCAGTACCTGGTGAGCCACGGCATGGAGCTGTTCCAGCTGCGCGAGGAGATCCAGCGCTTCGCGCGGGAGCAGGAGATGGAGGCGTCGGCGCAGGCCACGCCGAACCTCACGGAGTACTCGCGCGACCTGACCTACCTGGCTGCGGAGGAGGCGTTCGACCCCCTCATCGGTCGCGAGCGGGAGGTCGACCGGATCATTCAGATCCTCTGCCGGCGGACGAAGAACAACCCACTGTTGCTCGGCGAGGCCGGGGTTGGCAAGACGGCGATCGTCGAGGGGCTGGCGGTCCGTATCGTCGAGGGCAAGGTGCCCATGCTCCTGGCCGATCGGCGGATTCTGGCGCTGGATCTGTCGCTGCTGGTGGCCGGCACGAAGTACCGCGGGCAGTTCGAGGAGCGTCTCAAGGGTCTGCTCAAGGAGCTCCAGGAGCACCCTGAGATCGTCATCTTCATCGACGAGATCCACTCGCTCATCGGTACCGGCTCGGCCGAGGGCTCGCTCGACGCCGCCAACATCCTCAAGCCCGCCCTGTCGCGCGGCGAGATCACCTGTATCGGCGCCACAACCATGCGCGAGTACCGCAAGTACGTCGAGAAGGATCGCGCGCTGTCGCGGCGCTTCCAGGCGGTGAGCGTGAGCCAGCCCACCGAAGACGAGACCATCGGCATCCTCACCGGCGTGAAGTCGCGTTACGAAGACTTCCACGGCGTTCGCTTCACCGACGACGCCGTGCTGGCGGCGGTGCGCCACTCGGGCCGCTACATCTCCGACCGCGCCTTCCCCGACAAGGCCATCGACGTGCTCGACGAGTCGGGCGCCCGGGTCAAGCTGCGGGCCGCCAGCTCCACCACCTCGCTGCGCCGGGTGCAGAACGAGATGCAGCGGGTCGTGGGGCGGATGAAGGAGGCGATCTCCCGCAAGGAGTTCGAGCGCGCGGTGGAGCTGCGCGAGGAGGAGCTCTGTCTGCGCGAGGAGCTCGAGATGCTCGAGCGCACACAGGTGGCGCAGGAGCCCGAAGCGGTGGTCGTCACCCGCGACGACATCGAGGAGGTCGTCTCCTCCTGGACCGGGATTCCCGTCACCTCCATCAAGGAGGACGAGGCGGCTCGGTTGCAGCACATGGAAGAGATCCTCAAGCAGCGCGTGGTGGGGCAGGATAGTGCCATCAGCACCCTGGCGCGCGCCATCCGGCGCAGCCGTCTCGGGGTGACCAGCCCATACCGTCCCATCGGGTCCTTCATCTTTCTGGGTCCCTCCGGCGTCGGCAAGACCGAGGTGGCCCGCCAGCTCGCTCGGTTCCTCTTCCAGGACGCCCGGCGCATGGTGCGCTTCGACATGTCCGAGTACATGGAGAAGCACACGGTCTCGCGGCTCATCGGCTCGCCTCCCGGTTACGTGGGGTTCGAGGAAGGGGGGCAGCTGTCCGAACAGGTTCGCCGCAACCCCTACTCGGTGGTGCTGCTGGATGAGATCGAGAAGGCCCATCCCGACATCTACAACCTGCTGCTGCAGGTGCTCGAGGACGGCCGCCTCACCGACAACTACGGCAACGTGGTGGACTTCACCAACTGCATCATCATCATGACCTCCAACCTCGGCACCCGGAACCTGGCGGCCGACGGCCGCGTCGGCTTCGCCGGCGCCAACGGCGCTATGGGCTCCGCCGAGATGTCCGAGGTCATCGAGCGCGAGCTGCGACGGCACTTTCCGCCCGAGTTCCTCAACCGGCTCGACGACGTTATCGTCTTCGACCAGCTTTCTGAAGAAAGCCTCCTCAGCGTGGCCGAGCTGCTCCTGCAGGAGACCGTTGAGAACCTCCGCCGCAAGAACATAGACCTCGCTTTCGATGCCGCACTGCCGGCTTGGCTGCGCGCCCGTGCTGGGGTCGACGCCCAGGCGGGAGCGCGTCCGCTGCGCAGACTCGTCCAGCGATGGGTCGAGGACGCGGTAGCCGACTACTTGATCGAGCACCGCGGCGCACCGACCGGTCGTCTGCGGCTGCACCTCGTGGACGACAAGCCGATCATCGAGAGCCAGGACATCGTCACGCAACCGCAGGAGAACTCGTGATCCCAGTGCCCCGCTGCCTCATCGCCCTGTTTGTACCAGTGTGCCTGCTCGTGGCCCAATCGGGGGTCGCTGCCGACCAGGCGCCCCCCACAATCGCCGACATCGTGGTCGAAGGTGGGGTCACCCTCACCGTGGACACGGTGTCGTACTACCTCGGTCTCGAGCCCGGCGATTCCCTCGACCTGGCCAGGATCGATGACGGCTTTCATCGACTTTGGGACTCGGGACTCTTCGAGGAGCTGCGGATCGACGAGGAGGCGTTGCCCGGCAACGAGGTGAACCTCTACGTGGTGGTCAAGGAGCGGCCCTTCGTACGCTCGGTGGTGTTCGAAGGCAACAAGAAGTTGTCCAGCTCCACCCTCAAGGACAAGCTCGACGAGAAGGGCATGGAGCTGCCGCGCAACGTACCGCTCAAGCTCGGCGAGTTGGCCCGCATCGAGCTGGCGGTCAAGGAGGTCTATGACGCCGAGGGGTACCGCTCGGCCCAGGTCAGTCACCGCATCGAGGACCTCTCCAAGACCGAGAAGCGGGTGGTCATCGAGGTGAAGGAAGGCGGCAAGGTCAAGATCGCGGACATCGAGTTCGCCGGCAACGACGTGTTCTCTGACAGTACTCTCAAGCGGCAGCTGAAGAAGACCAAGGAGGTTGCGTGGTACCGCTTCTTCGGTAAGAAGATCCTCTTCTCCAAGGACGAGTGGGAGGAAGACCGCGACAACCTCCGCAAGTACTATCTGAACCACGGCTACAAGGACATCAAGATTGGGCAGCCCGAGATCGAGCTCGTGGCGGAGCACCCGAACGCAGAGACCCTCAAGAAGAAGAAGTACCGCCTCCACATCACGGTGCCGGTCGAGGAAGGCGAGCCGTACGATCTCGGCGAGCTGAAGATCACCGGCACGACCGTTTTCAAGGCCGAGAGGCTCCGGCGGATGTTCGACGTGGAGCCAGGCAAGCGCTACAACTACAAGACCATCGACGCCGGCATGGAAGGCATCCGCAACCTTTACCAGAACATAGGCTACATCTACGCCTACACCAACCAGGTGATGACCAACCGCGAGGGCGCCGACCATGTCGTCGACGTGACCATCGACGTCTTCGAGGGCGACCGCTTCCGTCTCGGACGACTCGAGTTCGCGGGTAATGACACGACCCGCGACAAGGTGCTCCGCCGCGAGTTCCGCATCGCTGAAGGCAGCTGGATGAGCATGGGCGGTTTCAAGAGGTCGGTCTTCAAGGTCAACGCCCTGGGTTACTGGAAGCTGGACGAGGACCCTCTGGAGTTCAAGTTCGACGACGAGAACAAGAAGGTCAACGTCACCGTCAAGGGACACGAGGTGGGCCGCAACGACATCCAGTTCGGCGCGGGCTACTCCGAGCTGGACGGCTTCTTCGGCCAGGTCATGTTCAACACCAGGAACTTCCTCGGCAAGGGCGAGACCCTCGGCGTTTCGGTGCAGACCGGCAACCGCGCGGACTACTACACCTTGAGCTTCAGCGAGCCCTACCTCTTCGACCGCAGGATCCTGCTTGGCGGCTCGATCTTCAAGACCAGCCTGGACATCGCCGACTTCTACCGCGAGACCAAGGGCGCCAGCATGACGGTGGGCATGGGTCTGGGCGTGTTCGACAGCGTTGCGGTCCTGCTGTCGTACGAGGACGTCTACTCGCGCTACGCCGTGCAACGTGGGGGCGTCCCCGGCGACCCAACCGGCGGCCATGGGCGGCCGGTCGACCTCCCGCCGGTCCTCTACCAGACCCCCGAACGCACCTACGAGGTGTTTCGCGGAACCACCGCTTCGGCCACCCCCAGCTACGCCTACGACTCCCGCGACGATCCCTTCGATCCCAACCGTGGCACACGGTTCACCCTCCGGGGCCGGTTTGCCGGCGGGCCTCTGGGCGGCGACTTCGACTATGCCCGGCCCGAGATCGGGTTGTCGAAGTTCATGCCGCTAACCCGCAAGGGCCGCAGCATCTTCGCGTTCAACGTCGAGGGGGGAGAGTTCTTCACCTACAACGACTCCGAGATCCCCATCTACGAACGCTACCGCCTGGGCGGCGATCAGTCGCTGCGTGGTATCCCCTACTACACGGTGCTGCCGCGGGACAAGGATGGGAACTACTTCTACACGCGGGGAGGCTCGCAGCTCGGCGGCGATCGCTACTGGCTTCTGAACGTCGAGTACCAGTTCCGCATCGGCGGCCCGGTCAAGCTGGTGCTGTTCAGTGACCTCGGCAATACCTACTTCGAAACCCAGGGCTGGGACTTCAGCAACTTCCGCAAGACCGCGGGAGTTGAGCTGAGGATCTTCCTGCCCATCTTCCAGGCGCCGATCCGATTCATCTACGGTGTCAACCTGGATCCCTACCCCGATGAGAAGTCGAGCGACTTCCAGTTCTCCATCGGCACAACGTTCTAGCAGGAGGTTTATCGTCATGAATCGTGCAAGTGTCCGAGTGGCTGCGTGCGTCCTCGCATGTGCAGTCACTGCCCCGGTTTTCGCCCAGCAGGCGGCAAAGATCGCCGTGATCGACGTGCAGCGCGTGCTCACCGAGTCCGACCGCGGCAAGGAGGCGGTTCAGAGGCTCAAACAGCTCCAGCAGTCCAAGGTCGACCAGGTCAAGCAGCTTCAGCAGAAGGTTGCTGACCTGCACGACCAGTACGACAAGCAGCAGTTTGCGCTCTCCCCCGACAAGCTCGCGGCGCTGCAGAAGCAGGCCGAGGATGCCCAGATCTCCCTCAAGCGCGCCCAGGATGACGCCCAGCGCGAGTTCGACGACACCCGCCGCAAGGCGTTGGACGCTTTGGAGCAGCAGATCATGCCGGTGATCGACCAGATCGGCAAAGAGAAGGGCCTCACCCTCATATTCAACAAGTTCCAGTCGGGCCTGGTCTACGCGGCGGACGAGGTGGACATCACCGATGAGGTGATCCAGCGCTTCAATACCACCAAGTAGGAGGGGGCATGGCCGTCCGCTTCACCCTGGCGGAGCTGGCCGAACGCCTCGGAGCGGAGCTGCGGGGCGATCCGGGGATCATTGTCGATGGGGTCCGGCCGCTTGACGAAGCCGGACCCTCCGATCTCTCCTTCCTCCACAACCCGCGCTATCAGCAGCAGGCTCTTGCGTCGAAGGCGGGGGCGATCCTGGTGGCCGACGAAGGGGACCTCGGCGGGCGCAACCTCCTCGTGACTGCGCAGCCGTACCTGGCGCTGGCGAGGGCGCTGGCGATGCTCTACCCGCAGCCGCACCCGGTCATTGGCATCCATCCCACCGCCACGGTGGCGAGTGGCGCCGTGATTGGCGAGGGTGTGTCGGTGGGCCCGCATGCTGCGGTGGGCGAGGGAGCCCGGCTGGGCGCGCGGGTGGTGGTGGGCGCCGGCTGCGTGCTGGGTCGTCGCACCGAGGTGGGGGAGGACACCCAGCTTCACCCTCGCGTCGTCGTGGAGGACGGCTGCCGGATCGGTGCACGCTGCATCCTTCACGCCGGTGTGGTGATCGGTTCCGATGGCTACGGTTTCGCCACCGTCGACGGGGTTCACCACAAGGTTCCACAGATCGGGATCGTGGTCCTCGAGGACGACGTCGAGCTGGGCGCCAACGTGTGCGTCGACCGGGCTACCCTCGGGGAGACGCGCATCGGCCGCGGCACCAAGGTGGACAATCTCGTGCAGATCGCTCACAACGTGCAGGTCGGCGAGAGCTGCCTCCTGGTGGCGCAGGTCGGCATCTCCGGTTCAACTCGGCTCGGACACCACGTGACCATGGCGGGTCAGTCCGGGGCCGCGGGACACCTGAGCATCGGCGCCGGCGCCATCGTCGGAGCGAAGACAGCGGTGATCAAGGACGTCCCGGCCGGAGCGTTTGTGAGCGGCATCCCTGCCCAGCCCCACCGTGACTGGCTCAAGTCAGGCGCCAACCTCCGTCGCCTCGAGCAGCTGCGCCGGCGGGTTGGCGAGCTCGAAGCGCGTCTCGCCCGCCTGGAGCAAGGGTAGACGGAAGACGGGAAACGGGAGAAGCTCCCCCACCCGCCCCAGCGCCACCGCCGGCAGGGGCACCATGCTCCGAGCTCCGGATCCCGGGCGACCGCTCTGCGGCCGCCCGTCGGCGTAGTCCCGAAGGGGGTGGCGGCTGCCGCCGGCGCACGACATCAGGTCCCCCCTTGGGACCTGCATCGAGTCGCCTCCTTCGCTCCCGAAGCACCTGCTCCACAGGCCAGGGGCCGTGGGAGCCACCCCCGACACCAGGCCACCTCGTGAGAAGGTGCTTCAGGAAAGCTGTCGGGAGTGGCACGCCCGCCCAACGTCCCCTGCCCGGACCGTCCTCGGGTAGCCGACACGGCCCGCTTGGACATGCCGCTGCACAATCGGCGGGAGTGCGCGGGGGGAAAGCGTTTCCCGTCTTCCTGCTCCCTTCTCCCGTCCGCCGTCTGCTATCCTTGCGCGGCTCCGCCGGAGCGTTTGGAGAACCCTATGCACGACATCATGGACGTCCTCGAGGTCATGCCCCACAGGTATCCGTTCCTGCTCGTGGACCGGGTGCTGGAGCTGGGCGAGGGTGAGATACGCGCGCTCAAGAACGTCACCTACAACGAGCCCTTTTTCCCCGGCCACTTCCCCGGCCGGCCGGTCATGCCCGGAGTCCTGCTGGTGGAGGCCATGGCCCAAGCGGGCGGGTACATGATGCTGCGGGAGGTCGAGGACCGCCACCGCAAGCTGATCTACTTCACAGGGATCGACGGCTGCCGCTTCCGCCGGCCGGTAGTCCCCGGGGACCAGGTGATCTTCGAGGTCAAGGTCCTCTCGGTGCGCCGATCCTTCGCCAAGCTGCACGGGCGCGCTCTGGTGGACGGCGAGCTCGCCTGTGAGGCGGACCTCTCCTCGGCGATGGTGGACCGCCCATGAGCACCGCCATCCACCCGACCGCCATCATCGACGCCGCGGCCGAGGTGGCCGATTCCGTTCAGATCGGCCCTTACAGCATCGTCGAAGCGCACGTGCGCATCGGGGAGGGCAGCGAGATCGGGCCGCACTGTCGGTTCACCGGGCACACCGTGATCGGGAGCGGGAACCGATTCGAGAGCCACTGTTCGGTGGGGGCGCCGCCCCAGGATCTCAAGTACGCGGGTGAGCCCACGCGGCTGGAGATCGGGGACGATAACGTATTCCGCGAGTTCGTCACCCTGCACCGCGGCACCCCCAAAGGGGGCGGCATCACGAGGATCGGCGACTCGGGTTTGTACATGGCCTACGCCCATGTGGCCCACGACTGCCAGCTGGGCTCGCGGGTCATCTTCGCCAACGCCGCCACCCTCGCCGGCCACGTGGAGGTGGGCGACAATGCCTCCATCGGCGCCTTCTCGGCGGTGCACCAGTTCTGCCGCGTGGGGCACCACGCGTTCCTCGGCGGCTTCACGGTGGCCACCAAGGACTGTCTGCCGTTCATGAAGACGGTGGGCAGCCGCCCAGCCCGCTGCTACGGTCCGAACACCATCGGTCTCGAGCGTCTCGGCTTCGACGAGTCTCGGCGCACCGCCCTCAAGAGGGCTTGGCGTCTGCTTCACAGCCCCCACCTGAACACCAGCCAGGCACTGGAGCGGATCCGGGCCGAGCTGGCCGGACAGCCCGACGTGGACGATCTGTTGGAGTTCATGGGGGGATCCGAGCGGGGGGTCGTGCTGGCGCGAGGATGAGGGCGGGGCGGTGGACCTGAGCTCCCGCCGCGAGGAGACCGAGGCCCCGGAGCACTGGGAAGCGGCGGAGCTGAGCCCCGGCGTGCGTCTCGCCGGCTGGGCGGTGGCGCTGGTGGGCGGAGTCGGCGGAGTGCTGCTGATGGCACAGACCGAGGGTCTCTGGGAGGGTGTCGGCGTGGCCGCGGCCCTGGCGGGGATCGGTGCTGCCTTCGTGGTCGTGCGCCTGCGCCGGTTCGAGACGGTCGTGGGCGCCCGCTGGCTCGAGGCTGGAGCCGGACCGTTCACCCGAAGGGTCGGCCGCCACGGGCTCGGCGAGCTGTCCGTGCGCCCCGCGACGGCGTGGCGGCGGCTCTACGCCGACCGGGAGGTGGTGACGGAGGTGGTGCACTCGGGCGAAAAGCTGGTCTTCCCCTCGATGGAACCGGAGGAGCTGCTGCGCGCGCTGGAATGAGGTCTCCCGAGGCCCGGGTTGGTACGGATGGCGCCACCGCTGTCGCCTGCAGCGGAGGGGCGCGGACCGAACCGGGAGGGTCCAATGCACAGCAGAACGACGGTGGCGATGGTGCTTGGCGCGCTCGTGCTGGCCACGGCTGCGGCCGCCCCTGCAGACGCGAGCGGGAGAAAGGCGGGCGCACAGCCCATCGTCTTCAAGGCCGAGACCCAGGAGGGGCAGGTGTGGGTCAACGTCGACCTGACCCGGCACCGCAGCTCCGAGCCCTACGTGCCGGTCGTCGTGGCGGTGTCGAACCGCGCCAAGAGCACGGCGGTGCTCGACCGTACGTCGTTCACCGTGGTCGGCGCCGACGGCCGGCAGGAGCCGATGGCGAGCCTCGAGGCGGTCCGCAAGGGCTATCCCAAGCTCAACTTCGACATGAGTATGATTCGGGTCTACGGGATGCCTGCCGGCACCTGGCTGCAGGAGAACCGGCTGGTGCCTTCGAACTTCTTCCCCATCGTCGGGAGGGGCTCGGGCGTGGTGATCGACCACGTCGAGGTGCCGCCGCTCTTCTGGATGATCGACGTCCTCTACTTCAAGACCCCCGAGGGTCTCGCCGCGGGTAACGACGTCAAGCTGGTGGTTCACCCCGAGGGGTGGAAGCACCCGGTGACGGTCGTCTTCCACGTGTAGCGGGCCCGTACCGTGCCTCGTCCTGCTGGGGAGGCACGGCGACGAACGGCCGGGGCAGATGCCCCGGCCGTTCGGTCTTCATGACGGTTGCTGCGCCGCGCGCGTCTACTCCTCGCCCATGAAGGGGTAGGAGAAGTGGGTGGGCGGTACGAAGGTCTCCTTGATCGCGCGCTGTGACGTCCAGCGGATCAGGTTGAGGAACGAGCCGGCCTTGTCGTTGGTGCCCGAGGCGCGGCCGCCGCCGAACGGCTGCTGCGAGACCACCGCTCCGGTGGGCTTGTCGTTGATGTAAAAGTTCCCCGAGGCGTGCCTGAGGCGTGCCGCGATCTTGGCGATGGCGTGGCGGTCCTGGGCGAAGACCGCTCCGGTGAGGGCGTAGGGGCTGGTGGTGTCGCACAGCTCCAGGGTCTCGTCGAGCCTCTGGTCGTCATAGACGAAGACCGTGAGGACGGGGCCGAAGATCTCTTCCTCCATCAGCTTAAAACGCGGATCGGTGGTCAGTACCACCGTCGGCTCCACGAAGTAGCCCTCGGAGTCGTCATAGCCGCCGCCGGCGATGATCTCGGCATCACTGGACTGCTTGGCGTAGTCGATGTAGGAGGTGATGTCGGCAAATGCGCCCTTGTCGATGACCGCGCACATGAAGTTGCGGAAGTCCAGCGGCGAGCCCATGCGGATCTCGGCGACCTGGGCCAGGAGCCGCTCCTTGAGCGACGGCCACAGGGAGCGCGGGATGTAGGTGCGTGAGGCCGCGGAGCACTTCTGCCCCTGGTACTCGAAGGCGCCGCGCAGCAAAGCCGTGGCCAGCGCCGCGACGTCGGCGGAGGGATGCGCGAAGACCCAGTCCTTGCCGCCGGTCTCACCGACGATTCGGGGGTAGGAGCGGTACTTGGGGAGGTTCTCGGACATCCGCCGCCACATCGCCTGGAACGTAGGAGTGGAGCCGGTGAAGTGAACGCCAGCCAGCTCCGGGTGGTCGATGGCGGGGTTGCCGACCTTGGAGCCCGGGCCGGGGATCAGATTGATGACCCCGTCGGGGAGGCCGGCGGCCTGGAGCAGTCGCATGATGTGGTAAGCGGTGAATACCGCCGAGGACGCGGGTTTCCAGAGGGTGGTGTTGCCCATCATCGCGGGTGCGGTGGGAAGGTTGCCGGCGATGGACGCGAAGTTGAACGGCGTCACCGCGAAGATGAAGCCCTCCAGGGCGCGATACTCGACGTAGTCCCAGATGCCGCGTGCGCTCTCCGGCTGCTGCTCGTATACGAACCGCATGTAGTAGGGGTTGAAACGGTAGAAGTCGATGAGCTCGCAGGCGGCGTCGATCTCGGCCTGGTGTGCGGTCTTCGACTGGTTGAGCATGCAGGCGGCGTTGAGGGTGTCGCGCCAGGGGCCGGCGAGCAGGTCGGCGGCCTTGAGGAAGACGGACGCGCGGTCGTGCCAGTCAAGCTCGGACCAGGTCTTCCAGGCCGTGGCGGCAGCCTTGGCGGCCATCTCCACTTCGGCCGGGCCGGCCTGGTGGTAGGTGGCGAGCACGTGGCCGTGATCGTGGGGACACACCGCCTTGGCGGTGCTGCCGGTGCGCACCTCCTTGCCGCCGATGATGAGTGGGATCTCGAATTCCTGGCTCAACATCTCGTTGACCTTCGCCTTGAGGGCGCTCTTCTCAGCGGATCCGGGTCGGTACTCGAGCACCGGCTCGGTCGAGGGCTTGGGGACCGGGAACACTCCGTTGGGCATATGAACCTCCGTGGGGGGATGGTCGACGTGGCTGCGCGGCCTTGCGCCGCGCCGGCATCCTACCGGTTTCCCCGAGCTCTGGCAACGTGGCGGTGTTCGTCTCAATTCCGCTCCCGCACCTCCTCCTGGGCTTGGAGACGGTGGGCGTACACTCGTTGGATGGTGGAGCTCGTCTACCTCGACTACAACGCGACGACGCCGGTCGACCAGCGGGTGGCCGAAATGATGCGCCCGTACCTCACCGGCTTCTTCGGCAACCCTTCGTCTCTGCACCGGGCCGGGCGCGAGGCGCGTGCCGCGGTCGAGCGTGCCCGGACCCAGGTGGCGGCCGCGCTGGGCGCTGAGCCCGGTGAGATCGTCTTCACCTCTGGGGGCTCAGAGTCCGACAATCTGGCGATCCGCGGCGTCGTCGCCGCTGCCGGCGGCGGGCACGTCATCACCAGTGCGGTGGAGCACCCGGCGGTGCTCGAGGTCATCAGGGCGTTGGCGCGGGAGGGCACGATCCGAGTCACGGTGGTGGGCGTCGATCGCTTCGGGCGGATCGATCCCGGCCACGTCGCCAAGGCCATGGCCCCCGACACGGTGCTGGTCACGGTCATGCTCGCGAACAACGAGGTCGGGACCCTCGAGCCGGTAGCGGAGATCGCCGCCTTCTGCCGCCGTCGTGGCGTGGTGATCCACACCGACGCCGCGCAGGCAGTGGGCAAGGTGCCGGTCGACGTGGGCGAGCTGGGCGTCGACCTGCTCACGGTGGCCGGCCACAAGCTGTACGGCCCCAAGGGGGTGGGCGCGCTCTACGTGCGCTCCGGGGTGCAGCTGGCGCCGCTCATCCGCGGTGCCGGCCACGAAATGGGCCTGCGTGCGGGCACGGAGAACGTGCTCGAGGTCGTGGGGTTGGGCGCCGCCTGTGAGCTCGCTGCCAGCGGGCTTCCCGCCGAGGCTGCGCGCATGGGCGAGCTCCGCGATCGCCTGCGGAATCGGCTTCGCGAGGGGTTCCCCGCCCTCGTGGAGCATGGTCACCCGGAGCACCGTCTCCCCAACACCCTGTCGGTGGCCTTCCCCGGGCTGGACGCCGGGCTGCTGCTCGGCCATCTCACCGACGAGGTGGCGGCCTCGGCCGGCGCCGCCTGTCACGCCGAGGAGGTCGAGGTGTCGCACGTCCTTGCGGCCATGGGGGTGGAGACGGGTGTGGCTATGGGCACGGTGCGCTTCTCGGTGGGACGGTTCAGCTCCGTGGAGGAGGTGGAGGAGGCGGCGCGGCGTGTCCTTGCGGTCGCCCGACGGCTGGCCGGCGAGGACCGGGTGCTGGCAACGGGGGATGCCGGCGAGGTTCGACTGACCCGCTTCACCCATGGGCTCGGCTGTGCCTGCAAGCTTCAGCCGCAGGTCCTCGAGGAGGTTCTGCGGGCGGTACCGCGCTCGACCCGGGAGGAGGTCCTGGTGGGTGCCGACACGTCGGACGACGCGTGCGCGTGGCGGCTGCAGGACGGCACGGTCCTGGTCCAAACCGTGGACTTCTTCACTCCAGTGGTGGACTCGCCGCGTCTCTTCGGCGCGATCGCCGCAGCCAACGCCCTCTCCGACGTGTACGCCATGGGGGCTGTGCCGCTCTTCGCTCTCAACATCGTTGCATTCCCAGTGGCGACGCTACCGCGGTCGGTGCTGGTGGAGATTCTCGAGGGCGCCCGAGAAGTGGCGGAGGAGGCGGGGATTCCGGTGCTGGGCGGCCACACCATCGAAGACACCGAACCGAAGTTCGGCTGGGTCGTCACCGGACGCACCACCGAGGAGGGGCTGTGGCGTAACGGCGGGGCACAACCGGGTGACGTGCTCCTGCTCACCAAGCCGTTGGGCTCCGGAGTATGGGCCACCGCCGCCAAGCACGGGGTGGCGGATCCCGTGGGCTGGCAGCGAGCCCAGGACGTCATGCGTCAGCTCAATCGCAGTGCCGCCGAGATACTGCGCGAGGCCCGTCCCCATGCGGTCACCGACGTCACCGGCTTCGGTCTCCTCGGTCACCTGCACGAGCTGCTGCAGGCCTCGGGCGCCGACGGCGAGGTGTGGGCCGACACGGCACCGACTCTCGAGGGTACCGTCGACTTGGTCCGCCGGGGCGAGGTGCCGGGCGGGACGCGTGCGAACCTCCTGCACGCCAACGGCTGGACCCAGTGGGACGACGGTGTCGAGGAGGCGCGCCGGATTGTACTGACCGACGCCCAGACCTCCGGGGGGCTGCTCGTGGCGGTGGGTCGTGAGGGCGTCTCCGAGCTGGTGCTCAGGCTCGAGGCGGAGGGGCTCGTCGGGGCCATGGTGGGCGTCGTCACCCGGTGGGGCGAGGGCAAGGTGAGAGTGATCCCGGCGGCACCCCGTTCGAGTTGAGTCAAGTCCTCTGTGATAAAATGATAGGCCGTTGCAAAGGGGGCCTCCGTGCACTTTCGGATCGGTGACAAGGTCGTCTACCCGAGCCAGGGTGTGTCCATCGTCGAGAGTATCTCGGACGAGGTCCTGGCGGGGCAGGCAATGCGTTGCTACAACCTCCGCCTGCTCACGACCAACTCCAAGGTGGTGGTGCCGGTGGACAACTGCGATCGGGTCGGCCTCCGGCCCCTGGCTGCCCCGTCGCAGGTGGAGCGCATCATGGGCCGGCTGAAGCGCAAGGACGCCGAGGACGAGGACGACTGGAAGGACCGCTATCGCGCCAACCTCGACCGCATCAAGACCGGCGACCTCGAGGAGATCGTCGACGTGCTCCTGTGTCTCACCAACGTCGCCTCGCGCAAGACCCTCTCCTTCCGCGAGCGCAAGATGTTCGACCACGCCCGGCAGCTCCTGGTCTACGAGGTCGCCGAGGTGGAGGGACGCGCGGTGGACGAGGTGGAGGCCGAAGTCGAGGAGGTCATCCAGTGGCGCCTGGATAGTAACGGCGAGGAGACGAACTGAACCGACGCCCGCAATGACATACTCGTCGGAGGAAAGGCCGCGGCGCTGCCGCGGCCTTTTCGTGCCCCCTCGGGTGATATCCTCGGGCGGCACTGCGAGTGGGGAGCGACCCCGACGGGAGGATGGAAATGTCCGAGGCCGGGCGCCGCGAGTCGGCGTGGTATCTGAAGCTGCACTGGCAGGTTGTCATCGCGTTGGTGGGCGGTGTCGCCCTCGGAACCTTCGCGCCAGCTGCCGCCCACGGTATCGGCTTCATCGGCGACCTCTTCTTGCGGCTGCTGAAGATGGTCATCATCCCGCTCATCTTCACCTCGCTGGTGAGTGGCGTGGCGAGCCTCGGCGACGCGCGCAGCGTTGGGCGGATCGGCGTGCGCACGCTTCTGTACTACACGCTCACGACGACGCTGGCGATCTCGGTGGGTCTCGCTTTGGTGAACCTGCTGCATCCGGGATGGAGCCTGACCCTGGCGGAGGGAGAGCTGCCCGCCGGTTTCACGACCACCGGCCAGAGCCTCGGCGAGTTTCTGCTGCGACTGGTGCCCGACAACGTGGTCGATTCCATGGCCCGGGGCGACGTGCTGCCGGTGATCTTCTTCGCCCTCCTCTTCGGGCTCTTCCTCACCCAGCTGAACGACGAGCGGGGCCGTGCCGTAACAGCTGTAGTGGACGGGGTTCTCGAGGTGGTGCAGCGCCTCACGCTGGCGGTCATCCGGCTGGTTCCGCTCGGCATATTCGCGCTCTTAGCGCGCGAGGTCGCGATCAGTGGACCAGGAGTGATCATCGCCTTAGCGCCGTACTTCGCCACCGTGGGCCTGGGGCTGCTCATCCATGCCTGCATCACGCTGCCGCTGGTGCTCCTGTTGATCGGTCGCCGCCGGCCGGGCGAGTTTGTGAGGGCCGTGTTCCCCGCACTCGCGACCGCGTTCTCCACGGCATCGTCCTCGGCCACTCTCCCCCTCACCATGGAGAGCGCGGAGAAGGAGGCTGGCCTGCCGAGGAGTGTCACCAGCTTCGTGCTGCCCCTTGGCGCCACCGTCAACATGGACGGTACCGCCCTGTACGAGGCGGTGGCGGCTCTCACGATCGCCCAGATGTACCACGTCGGGTTGACCCTGCCGCAGCAACTGGTAGTGCTTCTCACGGCCCTCCTGGCCTCGGTGGGCGCGGCGGGAATTCCCATGGCGGGGCTGGTCATGCTGGTGGTGGTGCTGGAGGCGGTGGGTTTGCCGCTGGCCGGTATCTCCACCATCATTGCGGTGGACCGGGTACTTGACATGATGCGAACCGCCACCAACGTGTGGAGCGATCTGGTGGGCGCGGCGGTGATCACGCGCCTCGAAGGGAGGACGTCATGAAGCGAGCTGGGCTCCTGGTGCTGGCTGCCGGAATCGCCTGCGGCGCGTGGGCTGCGACGTCGGACCCGGTGTACGAGGTCTTCAAGGCACAGCTGGCGATGCAGCAGCGACTGGTTGTGGGCCAGCTCGGCACCCTGCAGGACCACCAGGCGGCGCTGGAGGCGGCGTGGAGCCGCGTCGACCGCCTCACCGCCGACCTGATCCGGGCACAGCAGGCTTCCGAGAGCCTCGACAGTCTCAGGTTGCGCAGCGAGGACCTCCAACAGGCCGAGTCGGACCTCGCCATGCGGCTGCTGGAGGGCCAGCAGCTGCGCCTCGCTCTCACCGAGAAGCGCGCGTTGGTGGACAAGCTGCGCGCCGAGATCAAGCGCCTGGAACAGCTGCACGCCAAGCCGGAGGATCCCCTGTCGGGCACCTGGCGGCTGACGGTGGATCCCGGAGGCCAGGAGGGGGTCCTCTACCTCGACCTGGACGGGACTCTGGTGAGCGGCACCTACGCCCTCTCAGGGGGTTGGAACGGGTCGATGCGCGGCACCCTGGTGTCCGGCAAGGTGCGCCTGGAACGGATCGACTCGCAGATGGGTTTCTCTGCGGTGTACTACGGTCGGCTCGACGTCAGCTCGGACCCGGCGCGGCTCGAGGGCACCTGGGAAGGTACCAATCTCGCAGCCGGGACGCCGAGCGCTGGCACCTGGGTCGCGACCAAGATCGAGGACGAGAATGCCAAAACGGAGCCGTGAGCGGCACCAGGAGATCACCACATCACGCGATAACGGGGAGAATCCTCGCATGAACCTCTTCAAGAACCCGTGGGCGACGCTGATCATCGGCCTCATGGTGGGCCTGACGCTGGGGTACGTGCTCGCCGAGAGGCAGCCGGTGCCTCCCAGCCGAGCCATGGCGCCGAACGCGGGTCAGGCCGGCCTGCCACCGGACCACCCGCCCATCGAGGGCGGGGCGGCGGCCTCGGCGTCTTCGGGTCCCTCGGCGGCAGAGCAGCAACAGGTGCGGGAGCAGGCGGCGGAGCTCGAGGGGATGCTGAAACAGCGCCCCGACGACCGTCAGGTCATGGTCGCCCTGGGGAACCTCTACTTCGATGCCTCGCAATGGCCGCAGGCTCGCGACTGGTACGAGAAGGCCCTCGCCCAGCAGGGACAGGACCCCAACGTCCTCACCGATGTGGCGGTGGTGTACCGCAACCTGGCGGAGCCCGAGAAGGCGTTGGAGCGGCTCGACCGCGCCCTCGGCATCGCCCCCGATCACTGGCAGGCCCTGTTCAACAAGGTGGTCGTGCTGAACTTCGATCTTCACCGTCACGACGAGGCGGCTGCGGCCCTCGCAAAGCTCAAGGCGCTGAAGGCATCGAACCCCCAGGTTCCCGACCTTTCCACGCTCGAGCGCGACGTGAACGGAGGCTGAGGGCGCCTCGCCGGCGGCCGCACCCGGCCGCCAAGGGAGAGAGATGCTCGGAGTACGCAAGCTCCTCATTATAGTGATCATCCTCTACGCGGTGTGGCGAGTGCTCACCATCGTGGGCAAGCACCTGCGCCGGAGGACGCCGGGGGCCGATGCCTTCAGCCGGTTCTCGAGTCGGCGCTCCTCCCCGCGTTCAGAGCCTGAGCAGCTGGTGCCCTGTGACCGCTGCGGTACGCTGCTGCCGGCGAGCCGTTCTCTCCCCGGCCCGGGTTCGCATCACTACTGCTCCGCTGTCTGTCGCGACGGTGCCGAGGAGGAGTCGCACCATGTCCTCCACGAGGGCTGACTGCGGCGAGCGCCGGGCGCGGTTGGAGCTGGTGGCGGCCGGTGCCCGCCTCGCCCAGGCCGGGTTGCTCCTTTCCGGCGAGGGCAATCTCTCGTGCCGGTCGGAGTCGGACGCTTTTCTGATCACGCCCCGAGGGGTCGACAAGGGTGTTCTCGCGGCTGGTGACCTCGTGATGGGCGACGTGGGCATGGACGGAGCCGTCGCCGGGGCGTCCACCGAGATGCTGATGCACCGGGCCGCGTATCGCGTTGATGCGAGCATCACGGCCGTGGTCCACGCGCATCCACCCAGGGTCCTCGCGCTGGCGATGCAAGGCCGCCTCCCCCAGATCGATCTCCTCGAGGAGGGGGAGATGCTGCTCGGAGGGGTGATGCTCGTGGGCTTCGCACCCAGTGGATCGGGGGAGTTCGCCGAGGCCGTCGCCCGGGCGTTGGCGACCACGCCTGCCTGCGTCATCGAGAGGCACGGCGCAGTCACCGTAGGGGGTGACGTCGAGACCGCACTACGCCGGATGCTCGTCCTCGAGCGGCTGGCCGAGCTCACGCTGGTGGGAGGATGATGGAGCAGGAGGCGCTGTTCGCGTTGGGGGCGGGCACGCCGCTGGCCGAGCGCATGCGGCCGCGGTCCCTTGCCGATGTCGTTGGCCAGAAGGCGCTGGTTGGGGAGGGCGGCGTGGTGCGCTCGTTCGTGGAGCGCGGAGAGCTGCCGTCCATGGTCTTCTGGGGTCCCCCCGGCTCAGGCAAGACGACCCTGGCCCGGCTCCTGGCCGAGGCGGCAGGGGCCGACCTCATGACCTTCTCGGCCGTGCTCTCGGGTGTGAAGGAAGCGCGAGCCGTCATGGAGGAGGCGCAGCGGCGACGCCGGATGGAGGGTCGTCGCACGGTGCTCTTCGTCGACGAGATCCACCGTTTCAACCGGGCTCAGCAGGACGCCTTCCTTCCCTTCGTGGAGGCCGGCGACATCGTCCTGGTGGGCGCCACCACCGAGAACCCATCCTTCGAGCTGAATCGGGCGCTGCTGTCCCGGGTCAAGGTCTACATTCTCGACGCCCTCGCCGAGGAGGAGCTCGCGGTTCTCCTCCGGCGTGCCCTGGAGGACGCCGAACGCGGCCTCGGAGCAGCTGGGGTGTCGGTCGACGACGAGGCACTGACTCTCATGGCGAGGCTGGCGGCGGGGGACGCGCGCCAGGCCTTCAACCACCTGGAGATGGCGGTCTCGGTGGCCGCAGCCGAGGGGCAGGAGCGCGTCGACGCCGACCTCGCGCGACGCGTGGCACAGCGGGCGCTGGCCGTCTACGACAAGGATCGTGAGGAGCACTACAACCTCATCTCCGCGCTGCACAAGTCGGTGCGCAACTCCGACGTCGATGCCACGCTCTACTGGTTGGCGCGCATGCTCGAGGGCGGCGCCGATCCGCGGTTCGTGGTGCGGCGGATGCTGCGCATGGCGTCCGAGGACGTCGGCATGGCCGATCCCCGGGCCCTCGAGCAGGTCACCGCCGCGGCCCACGCCGTCGAGCACGTGGGCATGCCGGAGTGCGAGCTGGCCTTGGCGCAGGCAGCCGTGTACCTGGCGCTGGCCCAGAAGTCCAACGCACTGTACAGCGCATACGGCGCCGTCAAGCGCGAGGTCGGCGCCCGCCCGGGCCTCGCCATTCCGCTGCAGCTACGAAACGCACCTACCCGGCTCATGAAGGATGTCGGCTACGGCGACGGCTACCGTTACGCCCACGACGAGCCAGGCCACGTTGGCGACATGGACTGCCTGCCCGTCGAGCTCGAGGGCGTGACCTTCTATCGCCCCACACAGGAGGGCTGGGAGGCCCGCATCCGTGAGCGTCTCGCCGATATCGCACGACGGAAGAAGCAAAGATAGGCGCGCGCCCAGCGGCCCGGCAGGAGGGTAAGGATCCAGGAGTAGGAAGCCCTTTCAGCGCTGTGGCACGTGTGGTAGCTTTGCCGAGCCATGAAGCGTTGCACCGTTACCGTCCTCTCCGTTGTACTCCTGACTCTCGCTGTCGGCTGCGGGTACCACCTGGTCGGGACCTCCACCTACCTGCCGCCGGAGCTCAAGACGCTGTACGTGGCGCCCTTCGAGAACCGCACGGATTGGGCGGATCTCGATCAGCGCCTCAGCGACGCCGTGTCCCAGGAGTGGGTGCGGCGTCGGCGCTTCGAGCTGGTGGACCAGGCCAAGGGTGCTGATCTCATCCTCCGTGGCGTGGTCGTCTCAGTGTCGGTGGCGCCGGTCACCTTCGACGAGCAGGGACGTGCCACCGAGTATCAGATGACGATGACCGCCTCGACCGGCCTGTACGACAACCGCGGCAGCGAGCCGAAGCTGCTGTGGGAGGACAAGGCGTTCTCGCGCCGCACCGCCTACGACGTGGACATCTCGGCCACCAACTATTTCGATCGCCAGTATGAGGCCATGGACGAGCTGTCCCGC
The DNA here is from genome assembly GCA_963844845.1 of uncultured Acidobacteriota bacterium. Taxonomy (GTDB): domain Bacteria; phylum Acidobacteriota; class Thermoanaerobaculia; order Thermoanaerobaculales; family Sulfomarinibacteraceae; genus CAWJPW01. The sequence continues at coordinate 170,855 of CAWJPW010000001.1, read as the reverse complement.
GACTTCTCGCGAGCGCTGGTCAGTGCGGTGCTGGAGGGCTTCTAGTGCCCAGCCGTCTGCCCGGTCACCTGCGCGATCGTCTCGAGGGCGTCCGCCTGTTGGTGACCGACGTGGACGGCGTGCTCACCGACGGTGTGCTGGTGTACTCCCCCAAGGGGGACACCGCCAAGCGATTCCACGTCAGGGACGGGCTCGCGGTGAGGCTGCTGCTGGACGCCGGCATCGCGGTGGCCGTGCTCACCGGCCGGAGCAGCGAGACGGTGGCCGTCCGCTTTCGGGAGCTCGGCGTACCGGACGAGCTGGTGCGGCAGGGAAGCGCCGACAAGGCGGCGGATCTCGACGAGCTGGAGGCCCTGTTGGGCCTGGGAGACGACAGCGTGGCGGTCGTCGGTGACGACCTCCCGGACCTTCCCATGCTCACCAGGGCGGTGTTCGCCGCCTGTCCGGCCGACGCTGCGCCCGAGGTGGCCGCCGTGTGTCATCTCGTGTGTGGGACGAGCGGGGGGCAGGGGGTGATCCGCGAGGTTGCCGAGCTGGTCCTCAAGGCGCAGGGACGCTGGGACGCCGCCGTGGCGCGCTGGACCCGGGCGCTTCCCGGCGAGTCGAAATGATCCGACCCGCTCCGGCCGCGGCGGGGCGCGGGTCACGCTCACATGATCCGGCGCAGCCGGGAAAGTCGCTCACGCCATCTGGGCCGCAGGGCATCTTCCGTGTCCAGCCTCCCGCTCCCCGGACAAGCCAGTGAAGCAGTACCTGCAGCTCCTCCGCCGTATCCTCGACGAGGGAGTCGAGAAGTCCGACCGCACCGGCACCGGCACCCTCAGCGTGTTCGGCCACCAGATGCGCTTCGATCTCGGCGCCGGCTTTCCGTTGCTCACCACCAAGAAGCTCCATACCCGGTCGATCATCCACGAGCTGCTGTGGTTCCTGCGGGGCGATACCAACGTCGCCTGGCTCAACCGGCACGGGGTGACGATCTGGGACGAGTGGGCCGACTCACGCGGCGAGCTGGGCCCCATCTACGGCGCACAGTGGCGCTCGTGGCCGGCCCCCGATGGTCGTCGCTTCGATCAGCTCGCCACAGTCGTGCAGACGATACGGCAGAACCCCGACTCGCGGCGGCACATAGTGTCGGCCTGGAACGTTGCTCTTCTGGACGAGATGGCGTTGCCACCGTGCCACGTGCTCTTCCAGTTCTGGGTGGGCCGCGGGCGTCTCTCCTGCCAGCTCTATCAGCGCTCCGCCGACGTCTTCCTTGGTGTGCCCTTCAACATCGCCTCCTACGCGCTGCTCACCATGATGGTGGCGCAGGTGGTCGGCCTCGAGCCCGGCGACCTGGTGCACACCTTCGGTGATGCCCACCTCTACCTGAACCACCTCGAGCAGGCCCGACTCCAGCTCAAGAGGGAACCGCGCGCGCTGCCGCGGATGCGCCTGAACCCCGAGGTGCGAGACCTCGACGCCTTTACCTACGAGGACTTCAGCCTCGAAGGCTACGACCCCCAGCCCCACATCAAGGCGCCCATCGCCGTATGATCGTCTCGCTCATTGTCGCCGTCGCCGACAACGGCGTCATCGGTCGTGACGGCGGACTGCCGTGGCGCCTGTCGTCCGATCTCAGGCGTTTCAAGTCACTCACCATGGGGCATCACCTGGTGATGGGGCGCCGCACGTGGGAGTCCATCGGCCGCCCGCTCCCGGGTCGGACGAGCATCGTGCTCAGCAGCCGCGCCGACCTCGTGCTCCCGGACGGTGTCCTGCTCGCCGGCTCCCTGAGGGCGGCGCTTGCGCTGGCCGCGGCGGATGACGAGGTGTTCGTGATCGGCGGCGCCGCCGTCTATCGCACGGCGCTGGCCCGTGCCCGCCGCCTCTACCTCACCCGGGTACACGCCGAGGTTCCTGGTGACACCTCGCTCTTCCTCGATCTCGGTGGTTGGAGCCTCGTGTCGAGCGAGGAGCACCCAGCCGACGAGCGCAACGAGCACCCGTCGACCTTCGAGGCCTGGCAGCGAGAGGACTGAACCCCCGAGAACGGCGGGATGGGTCCCCCAGGCCGCTTTCGGGCACGGAGCGTGGCGAGGGTCGGGTGCTGACCCGCCGCAAAGCTGCGGCTCGGTAGCCGCCCTACCGCACCCCGGTCCCCGGGGGCACCTCCCCGTCGGGGCCGAGCAGGGCCGGCTCGCCGTCGAGCGAGGCGGCCAGCAGCATGCCCCGGGACTCCACGCCCATCAGCTTGACCGGCTTGAGGTTGGCGACCACCACGATGCGCCGTCCCACGAGCTCCTCAGGTGCGTAGCGGGCGCCGATGCCGGCGACGATCTGGCGCAGCTCGGGCTCGCCGAGGTCGACCATGAGGCGGATGAGCTTCTTGGACTTGGGCACGCGCTCGGCCTCGCGAACCACACCGGTGACCAGCTTGACCTTGGCAAACTCGTCGATGGTGATCTGGTCTCCGGATTCCGCGGCCTCAGGCGCCGCCTCGCTGCCGGGCTTCTGCTCCATCCGAACCTCCTTCAGGTACTCCTTGACGTCCACCCGCGGGAAGAGCGGTTCGCTCCGCCCGAGGAGCCCACCTGCGGGCAGCTGTCCCCAGCGGGTGGCTTCCCCAAGGTCAACCGGCAGCTCGGCGGCCCCCAGCTGGGCGCGCAGGCGCGCCGCGACTCCCGGCATGACCGGCTCGACGAGGAGCGCCACCACCCGCAGCCCCTCCATGGCGGTGAGCAGGACCGAAGCCACCCCTTGAGCATCGCCGGACTTGGCCAGGGCCCAGGGCTGACTCTCCTGAATGTAGCCGTTGAGGGTGGCGAGCAGCTGCCACACCGCCTCCACCCCGCGGTGGGGCTCGTGCGCCTCCATGGCGCCCACGAAGCCGGTCACTGCCGTGGCCGCAGCTGCGGCCACTGTCTCGTCCGTGGAAACGGCGGGGATCTTGCCGTCGAGATAACGGCTGGCCATGGTCAGGGTGCGCGAGGCGGTGTTGCCCAGGGCGTTCGCCAGGTCGGCGTTGTAGCGCTCGAGGAAAGCCTCGTCGGAGAAGTTGGCGTCGACGCCGAAGGCCATCTCACGCACCAGGAAGTAGCGTAGGGCGTCGGCGCCGAAGCGCGCCACCAGGTGATCGGGGCGCACGACGTTGCCAAACGACTTGGACATCTTGGCCTCGTCGCGCAGCCACCAGCCGTGCCCGAACACCGTGTGGGGCAGGGGCAGACCTGCCGACATGAGGAAGGCCGGCCAGTACACGCAGTGGAAGCGAAGGATGTCCTTGCCCACCAGGTGCAGCTCAGCTGGCCAGAAGCGGTCGTAGAGGGCCGCGTCGTCGGAGCCGAAGCCCAGGGCCGAAATGTAGTTGGTGAGGGCGTCGAGCCACACGTAGACGACGTGCTGCGGGTCGCCGGGCCACGGCACGCCCCACTTCAATGAGGCGCGGGAGATGGAGAGGTCGCGCAGGCCGCCCTCCACGAAGCGCACGACCTCGTTGTAGCGGCTCCGTGGCTCGATGCAGCCGGGGTTGTCGCGGTAGAACGCCAGCAGGCGCTCCTGGTAGGCGGAGAGGCGGAAGAAGTAGCTGGGCTCGGAGAGGAGCTCCACCGCGTGCCCCTGGTCGGGACAGCGGCCTTCCACCAGCTGTGTCTCCGGGTAGAAGGCCTCGCACCCCGCGCAGTACCAGCCTTCGTACTCGGCGAGGTAGATGTCGCCGGCCGCCTGCATTAGCCGGATCATCTCGGACACCGCCCGCTGGTGGCGCGTCTCGGTGGTCCGGATGAAGTCGTCGTGGGAGATCCCCATGGTCTGCCAGAGCTGGTGATAGCGCGCCACCACCCGGTCGGCAAGGTCCTTCGGGGTGATCCCCTGGTCGCGGGCGGCACGCTCGATCTTCTGGCCGTGCTCGTCGGTGCCGGTGAGAAAGTAGACCTGCCGGCCCCTGAGGCGCATGAACCGCGCCATCACGTCCGCCATCACCGTGGTGTAGATGTGCCCGATGTGGGGCAGGTCATTGACGTAGTAGATGGGGGTGGTGATGTAGAAGGTGTCGGCCACGGGCTCCTCCAGGCGAGAAAGGATAGCATCCGCCATGATGCAGTGCGCTTTTGCGAGGTGATGAGGTGATGAGGGCGCCCGCCCAAGCGGTTTCATTCAAAGATTCGAAGATTCATAGATTCAAAGATGCGTCCGCCGCCGGCCGCGGCAACGCCAGCTTCAGCATCAGCACGCTAGTCGTGTCATCGCAGCTGTTGTTCCTCATACGGACGTCGAGCGGTGTGGGATGGTCCGATGAACTCTCTCAGAGGGACTCGGGCGAAGCCCCAGGACCCCATGACTCAAATCGTTGAATCTTAGAATCCTTGAATCTCTGAATCCTACTTCGTGACGTCGGCGACGGCCGCGGCGCGGAAGCGCCCCAGGTATTTGCGGAACGGCTCAGTGACAGGCCTCGGTACCGGAACGTAGACGATGCGGCCGGAGCTCTCGAGACTGGCCTCGAACAGCCACGCGCCCACCTGGTGGATATTGACCCGGGCGAGGTCGCGGCGCGAGAAGGCGTTGGCCAGGTAGAGGGGGGCAAGGGTTCGGGCTTCGCGTTCGGAGAGGCTCACGGTCAGCGGCGCGACCGCCTCGTCGAGGGGGAAGCGATCCTCGAGCACCTCGGGGGGGTGGGTCACGGCATGGAGGAAGAGGCGGTTGAACGCCCGCGTCATGAGCTTGGAGTTGATCAGCCGCACCGCGGGAATCAGGAGGTGGTCCTGGCCCGCAGGGGCGTCCTCGCCGATCTGGTCGAGGGTGCCGTCGATGCCGTCCTTGAGGTGGGCGAGATCGGTGAGGAGGGTGCCGTCGCTGGTCCGCAGCCGTAACGGAAATCGCCAGAAGGGGAGAAGATCGGCGGCGTCTCCGGCAACGTCAGCGGTGCGCAGGTAGGGGACCTCTTCCTTGCTGCCGGCGCGTACGCCGAACAGGCGGTGACAGTTGCCACAGAAGTGGAGGACGGCATCGCGGTCGAAGGAGAACTCGTAGCCGCAGGTGGGGCACTGCATGGGTATGAAGCGCAGGGAGCCGCCGCCGTCCGCGGTCAGCTCCTTGAACACAGTGGAGTCGAGGGCTGGCGCGTACCCCGCCACCGAGCCGGCGGCCGCGTCCACCAGGAGCGTCTCGTGGATGCCGGACGCCTCGACCCGGGCCGACCACCATGGTCGCCAGAGCAGCGCCGAGACCTCGGGCACGAATGCCGTGCCGAGGCGAATCACCTGCAGGCTGCGAATCAGCTGCTTGCGGTCGAGATTGCCGAAGGCCTGCTTCAGCGCCCCGCGGTCGAGCTCCGCCGGCAGTGCCGGGACGCGGCCGGCGAGGCGGTCGGCGGGTTGAAGGGCTCGCAGGTAGCTGAGCCGACCCATCGCGGGCAGCTCGAGAGCCTGGGTCGCCGCGGTGGAGGCCTCTACGGTGCCGATGGCGAAGGCCAGCTGCTTCTCCTGATCATGGCGCGAACGGCCGAACGTAGCCTCGTACAAGGTGCCCATTCCATGCCAGTAGGGTGCGAGGAAATGCGTGACCGCTGCCAGCTGCAGCTCACGGTCGAGGCGCCCCCGGTATTCGTCGGCCTGGCGTGCGACCCGTGCCTCGGCGGCGGCAGCGGCAGCGCGAATCTCGGGCCGCTCGACGATCTTCCCTTCGGGAGTGGCGACAGTGGCCTGGCGCTCCAGCGGCGCCACGTGACGCTTGTACAGGTCCAGGTAGCGAACGTATCGGTAGTGGTCGAGCACAGCGGTGCGTACGCCGGCATCATCCGTCACCTTCTCCGGCAGGGTGAGGTGGAGATCCTCGTCGTGCCCGACGACCACGTGCCGGCTCCCGCACCAGCTGCAGTCGGCCATGTGCTGAAGCACCGAGACCTCGACGTCACCGCCGCACTCCGTACAGCGCACCGCCACGGTGTAGCCCGCGTCGTCACCGGGGGTGGGCGTGACGGGCTCGGCTGCGTGCGCATGCTGCGGCGTGGCAGCCGGGCGCGAGGACGTTGTCTGGTCGAGGCCTGGCAGGGTCTCGTGATCGGGGGCCCGTGCGACCGGCGCCTCGGCGAGCTTCTTGAGGGGGTTCAGCTCGGTATACAGCGAGGTCCACAGTGCGCCCACCCCCATGACCGGTAGGTACATGCCGAGATCAGCCGGCCGGCCGACCAGGACTAGACTCACCTGCGTCAGCAGCACGCCAATCACGGTCTCGAGCAGGGGGCGTCCGGCCCAGGCGAGGCCCGCGCCCGGGACCAGGGCGCCCAGTGCCACGGCAATCGGAGCCGTGGGTCGGGTGGGACGGAGGAGCCCCGCCGCCACGGCCGCGGCCACCGGAGCCGCCAGGGCGAAGAGCAGCCAGGCCGTGCTCACACCAGGTCCCCAGGAGCCACCAGGCCACGGGCAAGGTCCTTGATGAGCGGCACCAGGAGCTGCGTGTCCTCGATGGTCAATGAGGCGTCGGCCAGCGCCCCCTCCAGGAGCATGCACAGTGCGGGAAAGGCCGAGCTCGAGTCGGGCTCGGCCCGCACCACGGCCCGACAGCTGTCGAAGGGGAGGCCCAGGGGCGGGCCGCCGGCGAGGATGCGCCGCACCAGCGCGCGGTAGTGGTCGAGCTTCAGCTCTTCGGTATGGTCATCATCGGTCACGTCATTTCATGATACGGCACCCCCCGGGGCGAGGTTGAGGGGGCTGGTGTCCTGTTTGGGAAATCCCAATGCACCATTAGCTTGTCATCGCGGCCCCGGGCTGCGTTGCTCCGCCTCGAGGTAGCGCTGCTACGATTTCGATGTCGCGCCTTGCCAGGAACCACGCTGGCTGCGCGCGTAGCACATCGGACTTCCCAGACTGGACACCGGCTTTCTCGTGAGTCCCGGGGGAGGCCGACGCGGCAGGACCCAGGCCGGAGGGTGGCGCTGTCGTATGCTGATGACGGACCTCAGCGACGAGCCCACTGTGCCGGATCACGACGGAAGGGAGCGGCGAGATGGCGACATACCGCGTGCTTTCACTGGATGGGGGCGGGATTCGCGGCATTGTCACGGTGGTACTGCTCGAGCGCCTGGCGGCGCGGGCCGGGCTCGAGGGCTGGCTCGAGCGGGTGGATCTCATCGCCGGGACTTCCACCGGTGGTCTTCTCGCCCTGGGTCTGGCGCACGGGATTCCCCTCGCCGCGATCCGCGACCTCTACGTGAGGAAGGGCGAGGCCATTTTCGACGACTCCTGGCTCGACGACATCGTGGATCTTGGCAAGCTGGTGGGCGCCGACTACAGCACCCGGGGTCTGAGGCGCGAGCTCAAGGCGATTCTCGGCGACGTCACTCTGGGTGATCTCGCCAGGCGGGTGCTCATCACCACCTTCGACCTCGACAGCGGTGACGACCCCGACCGCGCTACGGATCAAGCCCGGACGTGGAAGCCCAAGCTGTTCCACAACTTCCCCGGACCATCCAGCGATGGCGACGCCGTCGCCTGGAAGGTGGGGCTGTACACGGCGGCGGCGCCCACCTACTTCCCCTCGGTGGACGGCTACGTCGATGGCGGGGTCTACGCCAGCAACCCGTCCATGTGCGCCCTCGCCCAGACCCAGGACGTCCGTTACGGACCACCGGCTCGCCTCGATGAGGTGGTGCTGCTGTCGCTGGGCACCGGTACCAGCCTGCAGTATCTCAAGGGCAGGAGGCTCAACTGGGGCTACGCGCAGTGGGCGAAGCCGTTGGTGAGCCTGATGCTCGACGGGGTGGCGGGAATCGCCGACTACCAGTGCGCGCAGATCCTGGGTCCGCGCTACCACCGGCTGGCGCCGGTGTTTCCGGCGGGCACAACGATCGCCATGGACGGGGTCGCCAAGGTGCCGTACATGGAGGAGTTCGCGGCGGCGGTCGGCCTCGACGCGACCGCCGACTGGCTCGAGACGCACTGGATGGGCTGACGCCGCTCGCGGGTGCAGTGGGCCGCACCGTGACCGGCCGGCGCGACGACCGCGGTCGTGGTGTACACTGAAATTACGTGATCGGCAAAGACAACCTCTGTGTGATCTCAGGTGCTGAAGGAGGTTGAGCAGATGAAGGTGAAGGGCAACATCCTCAAGGCCAGGGCGGCGTTCGTGACCGATGAGTTCGGAGAGGAGGCCTGGGCTCGGGTGCTCGCTGCCCTGCCGGAGGAGGACCGCAGGATCCTCGGCACCACCATCGCCAACGTGGCGTGGTACCCGTTCGAGACCGGGAAGCACCTCGACGCGGCCATCGTCGAGGTGCTCGGCCGTGGCAACACCGGCGTGTTCGAGAAGATCGGCCGGGCCTCCGCCCGCGAGAACCTCGGTGGCGTACACAGCCAGTTCCTCCAGCCGGGGGACCCCCAGGCGTTCATGAAGAAGGCGTCGATGATCTACAGGTTTTACTACGACGTGGGGCACCGGACCTGGGAGCCCACCGGGCCGACCTCCGGCGTGCTGACCACCTACGACGCCGAGACGTACTCGTCGGCCGACTGTGCGACGGTCGTCGGTTGGTACAAGGAGGCGCTGGGGATGTGCGGCGCGAAGCAGGCGAGTGTTGTCGAGGAGACCTGCCGGGCGCGGGGCGGCGACCACTGCCGCTACCGCGTCTCGTGGAGTTGAACCTCCGTTCACGACGGAACGGCGGAGAGGATCGACGAAGGAGCACCGGTGCGTGGGCTCGCGGTGAGCGTTGCTGCACGGCCTGGCACTCCTTTTGCTACTGTGCTCACCGGATGGAAGACCTCCGGGGGTGGGCATGCGTCTGCAGACTCGGCTGTTCCTGGGCGCCGCGGCTCTCGTTCTGGCCATGGCCGCGGCGCAGTGGTTCATCGTGGCTCGGCAGCTGCGCGCAGTGGAGCGTGAGGTGGGGACGGTCGCTTCGTCGGTGGGCGAAGAGCTCCTCACGTCGCCGGTGCTTTTTGTACGAGGCTTCTCGGTGAATTCGACTCCACCTCTCACCTGGGTGGATGCGGGCGGAGACTCCACTGCGAAGAGTTCGCCCCACATCGTGAAGCTGCCTCCGCCCAAGCCTGCGAAGCAGGGATCCGAGGCCGGGAAGCAGCTCATCGAGGTGCAGGTGGAGCGTGACGTGAAGGTGGGTCACGAGGCGGGCACTCGCGAGGAGCGGCGATTCCTGGTGGTCCGCTCCGCATCCGGTGAGGCGCGGGTGCGGATCCCCACCTCTCCGGTCACCGGCGTGGTGCGGCGCGGCCGCCGCGAGAGCCTGCTCTCCAGTGCCCTGGTGCTTGCGGCAGGTCTGCTGGGCGCCGCGCTCATGGCGCGGCGGGTGAGCCGGCCACTGCGCCGGCTCGCTGCCGGCGCCGACGCCCTGGCGCGTGGTGAGGTGGGGACTCAGGTCGAGGTGATGGGGACAGCCGAGGTGGCCGACCTGGAGGCGGCCTTCAACCGCATGTCGGCGGAGCTGGCGCGCCTCGAGCAGGAGCGCGAACGCTGGCAGGCGCGGGAGCACCTGGCGCAGCTGGGCGAGCTCGCCCGCGGCCTCGCTCACACTGTGCGCAACCCTCTCAACACTCTCGGGCTCACCGTGGAGGAGCTGGCCCGCGCCGAGGGTGGTGACACCCGCCGGACCCAGCTGACGTCCACGGCGCGTGGGGAGATCCAGCGTATCGACCGGTGGATGCGCTCGTTCCTGGCGGTGGGAGCCGGCGACGGCGCGGCGGCGGAGCGGATCGATGCCGACCGGGTGGCGCGGGACGTGGTCCTGGAGGCCGTGCAGCGTGGCGCCGTGCTCACGCTCGATGTCGAGCCGGTACCGCTGCCGGTCCGCGCGGTACCGGCGGGGCTGCGCGCCGCGCTGGCAAACCTCGTGGACAACGCAGTGGCGGCCTGTCCTGCAGGTCCGGTTCGGGTCACGGTCGAGCGCCACGGCGAGCAGGTCGTCATCCGCGTCGTCGATGGCGGCGAGGGACTTCCCCCCGAGGTGCGAGAACGCCTGTTCCGGCCGCACACCACCACCCGCCCGGGGGGCTCCGGGATGGGGCTCTACCTGGCTCGGGAGCTGGTGAGGGCGGACGGCGGCAGCCTCGCGGTGGAGGACGGCGAAGGCTGCGGCACGGTGGCGACGGTGCGGCTCCCGCTGGCGGAGGGTGAGGATGACGTTGGCTGAAGCGCGCCTGCTCCTGGTGGAGGATGAGGTGTCGCAGCGTACGCTCATCGCCGAGATCCTCGCGGACGAGGGCTTTCGCGTCACGGTGGCGGCCTCCGCCGAGGAGGCTCTCGGCGCTCTCGAGACGGAGGTGCCGGATCTCATCCTGTGCGACTGGAGGTTGCCCGGGGCCAGCGGAGGCGAGCTCCTGGACGAGGTGCGCCGCCGGCGGCTCGGCTGCGCCTTCGTGGTGATGACGGCCTACGGTTCCATCGGCCACGCCGTGGAGGCGGTGCGTCGGGGCGCCGACGACTACCTCCCCAAGCCCTTCGAGCGCGAGGCGCTGCTGCTCGCCCTGGGGCGGGTCCTCCGGACACGTCGGCTGGCGGAGGAGAACCGCCGCCTGCGCGCGGCGGTGGCGGAGGAGGGCGGCCGCGGCGAGCTGATCGGCCGTGCACCGGCGATGCTCGCCCTCTACCGGACTCTGGAGAAGGTCGCGGCCAGCGACGCCACGGTCCTCGTTACCGGTGAGTCCGGTACCGGCAAAGAGCTGGTGGCGCGCACCCTGCACCGACTGAGCCCCCGCACCAGGGGGCCGTTCGTCGCCGTCAACTGCGCCGCCGTCCCCGAGGCGCTCATGGAGAGCGAGCTGTTCGGCCACGAGCGCGGCTCCTTCACCGGCGCCCACCGCCGCCGGGACGGGCGCTTCGCCGAGGCCGACGGCGGCACCCTGCTGCTCGACGAGGTGGCCTCGATGCCGCTTCCTCTGCAGGCGACCCTCCTTCGGGTGCTGCAGGAACGGAGGTTCACGCGGGTGGGCGGCAGCGGTGAGGAGAGCGTGGACGTGCGCGTGGTGGCGGCCTCCAACCGTGACCTGCAGGCGATGGTCGTTGCCGGCACGTTCCGCGAGGACCTCTACTACCGCCTCGACGTGGTGCCGATCAAGGTGCCGCCCTTGCGCGAGCGGCGAGAGGACGTGCCGCGCCTGGCGGCGGCGTTCCTGGAGCGGGCTGCGGCGCGCCACGGGCGCGAGGTTCCGGAGGTGCCGCCGACCGTGTGGCGGGTGCTCGTCGACCACCCGTGGCCCGGCAACGTGCGCGAGCTCGCCAACGTCATGGAGCGCCTGGTGCTCCTCGCCGAGGGCGGACGGGTCGGGGCGGACGACCTGCCCGCCGAGGTGGTGGGGGCGGGTGGGGCCGAGCGGACCCTGCGCCTTCCGCCAGAGGGTGTGGACTGGGAGCGCCTGGAAGCCGATCTCCTGAGCCAGGCCCTGGCGCGTTGTGACGGGAACCGCGCGGCGGCGGCCCGCCTCCTCGGCCTCCAGTACAAGGCGTTCCTCTACCGCATCGAGAAGCACGGACTGGATTAGGGCGGGCGCTCGGCGTGGGGCGGCAGCTGCTCCCGATATGAGGAGCCTGCCTCCCCAAATGGGGAGCAGTCAGCGACGCCTGGCGCGATAGGGGAGGATGTCGGGGTGGCACGTCGTTTGCTCTTCCTCGGAGTGACGGCCCCCAGCGGTCGATCCGAATCGGGAGGTGAGGCATGAGGCCCTCGTGGAAGCTCGAGATACTGATCGCGGCGTTGGTGGTGCTGCTGGCGGCTCCGCTGCTCCTGGCCGGAGACGACGGCGGTTCCGCCCAGCGGGTTACGGTGGTGTCGGGAAGCAATGTGCAGGAGCTGTCCCTCAAGGATTTCGAGGATGGTGAGACGCGGACCCTGGAGGGTATCGGCGGCGAGATCACCGTCACCCGCGAGGGCGACGTCCTCAAGGTGAAGCTGCCGGACGAGCAGCTGGTCCTCGCGCCGGGCAAGGCCGGTCACGCATTCATCGTGAAGAGCGGTGACGACGACGCCAGGGTCAGGCAGTGGGTGACCGTGAACTCGAATGCCGAGGGCGACCACGACAGCGAAACCTACGTGTTTCGCGGCGATGACGGGTCCGTGGTCGAGCTGAAAGACCGTCCTTTCTGGGTCAGCTCGGACGACCGCGTGCTCTACCGCTGCCCCAAGGACGACGTGGAGCTCGTTGTGCCCAAGAAGGACGCCACCATGGAGTCGTTCACCTGCCCGGTGTGCGGCACCGCGATGGCGAAGGCCGACGAAGGCGCCCAGGTGCGCAGGCACGTGATCGTCAAGATCACGAGCGACAAGGACGTCAGCGAAGACGTGGACTGACCCTCGCCGCCGGTTTCAAGTCACGGCCCCGGCCTCGCGCCGGGGCCGACGTCGTGTCCGGGGCGCCCGGCGCGTCGGCCCGCGGTCCCGGTAGACCGGACCCCTCGAGTCAGCTCAGCTCAGCGGAGCTGAAAAGGCCATCGACGATCCAGCCGTGGCACCAGCGGAAGATGGTGTCCTCACGCTTCGCCGAGCGTAGGCGGGCGGCGGCTGAGGCCAGCGCCGGTCCGAGCTGCGGACCGTCCACCAGGGAGCGCAGGAGCTGGAGCTCGGAGCGTGTGAGCTCGAGGCGCGGCACCGAGTAGTCGCGGCGGTACACCGCCAGCCAGGTCGCCCGGCGGCGGGCCGGGTGAGGAGGCCGAGGAGCAGAAGGACCCCGCCGACGAGCTTGAAGCTTGCCACCAGGGCGGCGTTCGCCGCTGGGAAGAGGATCCCGAGCCCGCTGAAGAAGCTCACTACGTTGTCGAGGTGCCGCCACGTGCCGAGGCCGGTGCGGAGGAACCCGAGGGCGATGGTGAGCCGAGTGACCAGCGGTGCCAGGAAGGCGAGATGCTCGGCGCAGCGGCGGCAGGAGTGGACGAAGGCTCGGACGCGGTCCATCATGGTCATGATGTCTCCCTTAGCGAAGTGAAGGCGGCACGGTCGCGTCCTCGTGTGCCGCGGTTGGGGGAGCCGGTTACGGCAGCGGTCCCGTCGTGTGCCGTGGACGGCGTCCGGGAAGCCGGCGGCCGCGCCGCGTGTTCCGGGAGTTTGCAGTGGTGTGAGGCCCAGTCGGGGGCAACAGAGGAGGGACCGTGCGCTCAGAGACTTCTTCAGACCTCGACGCCTACCTCGCGCGGATCGGGTATGCGGGTCCGCGGGAGACGAGCTCCGACGTGCTCTCGGCGCTGCACCTGGCGCACCTCGGCTCGATTCCCTTCGAGAACATCGACGTCGTCCTTGGCCGGCGTGTACCGCTCGACCTTGAGAGCCTGGAGCGCAAGCTGGTGACCCTCTGCCGCGGTGGGTACTGCTTCGAGCAGAACACCCTCTTCGCCGCGGTCCTCCAGCGCCTCGGATTCACCGTGGCGACGCTGGAGGCGCGCGTGCGGCCGCCCGGCGCCACCCGGACCTTGCCGCGGACTCACATGGTGCTCACCGTCGATCTCGGTGGCAGGGTGGTGCTCGCGGACGTCGGCTTCGGCGGGGACGGGCCGCTGTGGCCGGTGGACCTCAGCGGCGAGGTCTCCCGCCAGGTCGACGATTGCTACCGTGTGGCGGAGGAGGGTCGGCTGCGGATCCTGCAGGTGCGCCGCGGCGAGGAGTGGCAGGACCTCTACGCCTTCGCGCTCGAGCCGGCGCTGCCGGTCGACTTCGAGATGGCGAACCACTTCACGTCCACCTGGCCTGCGTCGCCCTTCACGACCACCCTCACCGCCCAGCTCTCGTTCGCGGGTGAGCGGCGAGTCCTGCGCGACCGCACCTTCACCGTACGCCGGGGAGGGAAGAGCGAGGGGCGCGAGGTCGCGGACGCCGAGCTCCTGCCTCTGCTGGCGGAGCAGTTCGGCCTCGAGCTGCCGGCGGCGACCCGGTTCCCGCCTTCGCTGCGCAGCCTCCAGCCGCTGCGCGCCTCGGCCGGCGGCCAGGGCGGAAGTTCCTGACCCCCCTGATTGCGCACTGATTCCTGCTCGCCTATTTTCGTAGGAGCTCGAACGCTTCCCAGGCCTGCCACCATCGGGCTGGCGCCGGGGTGGCGAGAAGGAGGGCGCAGGATGTCGACTCGGTACGAAGACGCGTACGCTCGCTCGTTGAGTGATCCCGAGGGGTTCTGGGCCGAGGCGGCCGCCGAGCTGGACTGGACGAAGCCGTGGACCAAGGTGCTGGACACCGCCTCGGCGCCGTTCTACCGGTGGTTCGTCGGCGCCGAGACCAACACCTGCTACAACGCCCTCGATCGGCACGTCGAGGCGGGCCGCGGCGAGCAGGCGGCGCTGATCTACGACTCGCCCCTGGCCGGAGTGCTCGGGTCGTTCACCTACCGGGAGCTCCGCGACGCGGTCGCACGCTGCGCTGGGGCGCTGCGCGCCCTGGGGGTCGGCCGGGGCGACCGCGTGGTCATCTACATGCCCATGGTGCCGGAGACGGTGATGGCGATGCTCGCCTGCGCCCGCATCGGCGCCATCCACTCCGTGGTGTTCGGCGGCTTCGCCGCCCGCGAGCTGGCGACCCGCATCGACGACGCCCGGCCGAAGGTCGTGGTGTCGGCGTCGTGCGGCCTCGAACCGGGGCGGGTAGTGGCATACAAGCCACTCCTCGACGAGGCGATCAGGTTGGCGGCGAGCAAGCCGGAGCGCTGCCTGATCCTGCAGCGTTCCGAGATGGAGGCGCCGCTTCAGACCGGTCGCGACGTCGACTGGGAGGCGGCGATGAGCGAGGCCGTGCCGGCGGCGTGCGTTCCGGTGCGGGCCACCGATCCCCTCTACATTCTCTACACCTCGGGCACCACCGGCGTGCCCAAAGGCGTGGTGCGCGACAACGGCGGCCACATGGTGGCGCTCAAGTGGTCGATGCGCGCCGTCTACGGAGTCGAGCCGGGCGAGGTGTACTGGGCCGCCTCCGACGTGGGCTGGGTGGTGGGTCACTCCTACATCGTCTACGGGCCCCTGCTGCACGGCTGCACCACGATCCTCTACGAGGGCAAGCCGGTTGGTACCCCCGACCCCGGGGCGTTCTGGCGGGTGATCAGCCAGCACGGTGCGGCGGCGATGTTTACCGCGCCCACGGCGTTCCGTGCAATCCGCAAGGAGGACCCGGAGGGCGCGCACATCGAGCGCTACGACTTGAGCCGCTTTCGTACGCTTTTCCTGGCCGGGGAGCGCGCCGACCCCGCCACGCTTCGGTGGGCCGAGGAGCACCTCCAGCGGCCGGTGATCGACCACTGGTGGCAGACGGAGACCGGCTGGGCCATCGGCGCCAACTGCGTTGGTCTGGGCAGGCTGCCGGTGAAGTACGGCTCGCCCACCAAGGCGGTGCCCGGGTACGATGTGCAGGTGGTCGATTCGCGCGGAGCGCCGGTGAAGACCGGGGAGATCGGCAATATCGTCGTGAGGCTTCCGCTTCCGCCGGGCTGCCTGACCACCCTGTGGCACAACGATGACGGTTTCGTGAAATCATATCTTTCACAGTTCAAAGGCTTCTATCGCACCGCTGACGCCGGCTACGTCGACGAAGACAGCTACCTCTTCGTCATGAGCCGCACCGACGACATCATCAACGTTGCGGGGCATCGGCTTTCCACCGGCGGGATGGAGGAGGTCCTCGCCTCCCACCCGGACGTCGCCGAGTGCGCGGTGATCGGCGTCGCCGATTCCCTCAAGGGCGAGGTCCCTGTGGGATTCGTGGTGCTCAAAGCCGGGGTGGAGCGGCCGGACGGGGATATCGAACGCGAGCTGGTCGGGCAGGTGCGGGAGCGCATCGGTCCGGTGGCGTCGTTCAAGGTCGCGGTGGTGGTGAAGCGGCTGCCCAAGACGCGCTCTGGAAAGATCCTCCGCGGCACCATGAAGAAGATCGCCGAGGGCGAGGAGTATCGCATGCCGGCGACCATCGACGATCCCGCGATCCTGCCCGAGATCGCGGCCGCCCTGCGCAGCCTGGGGTACGCTCTGAAGGATGAGGAGAGCTCGGCGACGACCGCGGAATGACGACGCCCCGCCCAGGGCTCCGGACCAGGGAGAGGGTGCCCGCTGCCCGGCCGCGGTGGCGGACAGCGACTCGTCGAGTCGCCGCCGAGGCGAGCGCCTGCTTGGTGCGGCGCTCCTCGTGACCGGGGTGCTCGTGGGCGTGGCTCACCTGGTGTTGGGGCCGCTCGCAGTGTTCGCCGGGCGGCGACCCAGGCATGATCGCAGCGCGGGCTCCGCCGGACCCGAGGATCTCGACACGTCGCCCTGACATACAGTCGGCCCAACGTGGCGCCGTCATGAGAAGCTCGGCTCGAGCGCGCCGCTCCCGATGTCAGCCCTCCGGCCCGCACCGACCCCACTCGAGAACCAGACCGGCTCCTGCACCGTAGAACGCGGTGAGAGGCATCGAGATCGAGTGTGAGGTAGGGGCCCGTCGCCCCATAACGCCCCGGAGAGGTACATCATGCGCAAGCGACGCGTCGTGTTCGCCCTGCTCGCTGTCCTGGTCATCGCTGCGGTCACCATCGGCTTCAGCCTTCGCAAGCGCGGTGCCGACGCGCAGGCGGTTGAGGTGGAGCCCGTGACCCGCCGGACCATCGTCCAGACGGTCAACGCCACCGGCAAGATCCAGCCCGTAACCCAGGTCAATATCTCCGCCGACGTCAGCGCCAAGATCACTCGCATTACGGTGAAGGAGGGCGACTGGGTGGAAAAGGGTGCCCTGCTCGTCGAGCTCGACCGTGAGCGCTACGTGGCGGCAACGGAGAGCGCCGAGGCGAACCTGCGGGTGGCCGAGGCGCAGGTGGATCTCGCGAAGGAGAACATGGTCAAGGCGTCCAAGGACCACGAGCGTACCTCGCAGCTGTTCGCCAAGGATCTGGAGTCGCAGGCCGCGCTGGACACGACCTACGCGGGCGCCCAGGTGGAGAAGGCGCGCCACAAGTCGGCCGAGGACCAGGTGGCGCAAGCCCAAGCCTCCCTCAAGGAGGCCCGGGACGCGCTCTCCAAGACCACCATCTACGCCCCGATCTCGGGGACCGTGAGCCGCCTCAACAAGGAGGTGGGCGAGATCGCCCTGGGCTCGCAGTTCCAGGAGGACATCATCATGGAGCTTTCCAACCTGGCCGGGATGGAGGCTCTGGTGGCGGTGGCCGAAAACGACATCGTGCTGGTGTCGCTCAACGATGACGCCTCGGTGGAGGTGGATGCACTGCCGGGAACGAAGCTCACCGGCACCGTCACCGAGATCGCCTCCAGCGCGCGGATCTCGGCGCAGGGCACCACTGACCAGAAGACTGAGTTCGAGGTGAAGATCGGCGTGAACGACCCGGATCCCACGCTTCGGCCCGGCATGACCGCGTCGGGCGATATCGTCACGGACGTCCACGAGGGCGCCCTCGGAGTGCGGATCCAGTGCGTGGCGGTGCGCACGTTGGACCAGCTGGGCGCTCCCAACGCCGCTTCCGACGGCGAGGGGGGCGAGCCACGCTTCACGCCGGACGACGAGGGCTTCGTCCAGGTGGTCTGGGTGGCCCGCGACGGTGTCGTCGAGGCGCGGCAGGTGAAGACGGGCATCCAGGGCGCCGACTACATCGAGATTCTCTCAGGCCTGGACGAGGGCGATCAGGTGGTTACCGGCAGCTACCGCGCCATCAGCCGTGACCTCAGCGACGGGGTCGCGGTGGAGGTGACGAAGCCGCAGGCGAAGGAGGGGGTGAGGTCATGACGGTCGAGCTTCGCGAGGTCACCAAGCGATACGCGATGAACGGCGTCGGCGTGGAGGCCCTGCGTGGCCTCTCTCTCGCGGTGGAAAGTGGCGAGTACGTCGCCATCATGGGTCCATCCGGCTCGGGCAAGTCGACCCTGATGAACATTATCGGATGCCTCGACGTGCCCACAGGGGGCCGCTACGTGCTCGACGGCCGCGATGTCGGCACCCTCGGCGAGGACGAGCTGGCGGAGATCCGCAACGTCAAGATCGGCTTCGTGTTCCAGACCTTCAACCTGCTGCCGCGGGCGGACATTTACCACAACGTCGAGCTGCCCCTGGTGTACCGCGGTGTCGCTCCGGCCGAGAGACGCCGCAAGGTGGAGGCGGCGGTGGCGGCAGTGGGGCTGGCCGAGCGCATGCGCCATCGGCCCACCGAGCTCTCCGGCGGGCAGCGCCAGCGTGCGGCCATCGCGCGGGCGCTGGTCACCGAGCCGTCCATCATTCTTGCCGACGAGCCCACCGGCAACCTCGACAGCGTGACCGGCGACGAGATCATGCGGGTGTTCGACCGGCTCCACGCCGACGGCAATACCATCGTGCTGGTCACTCACGAGGCCGACATCGCCGAGCATGCACGGCGCGTGATCCGCCTGCGCGACGGTCAGGTGGAGAGCGACACCCGCGTGAGGGAGGCCGCGTGAGACGCGTGGGGGCGGTCCTCGAGGCGCTGAGGATCGCCGTCACCGCGGTGCGAGCCAATCCGGTGCGCGGCGCCCTCACCACGCTGGGTATCGTCATCGGCATCGTCGCCGTGGTGACCACCATGACGGCGGCCAACGGCCTCGCCAACAACTTCAAGGAGAGCGTGGCCGCGCTCGGGTCGGACGTGCTCTACGTGTCGCGCACGCCGTGGATCATCACCGGCAACTTCTTCGAGTTCCGCAACCGACCGAACGTGACGCTGCGGGAAGGTGAGGAGCTCGACCGACGACTGTCGCGGGGCGCCATCGTCAACCCCACCGCCGACACGCGGCGCAGCGTCAAGTACCGCTCCAACGTGATCAACAACATCACGGTCATCGGCACGAGCGAGCGCTACCTCCTCGTGTCCAGCGCCGTGCCTGAGATCGGGCGCTTCATCACCGGCGCCGACGTACGTTCCGGAGCGCGGGTGTGCGTCATCGGCTCGACCCTCCGCGAGCGACTCTACGAGCATCGCGATCCCGTCAACACGAAGCTGCGCGTCGGGCGCTCCGACTTCAGGGTGGTGGGTGTGATGGAGCGTCAGGGCAGCGCCAGCTTCTTCGGCGGACCGGACTTCGACAGCCAGGTCTTCGTTCCGGTCACCACCTTCGTGCACGCCTTCGGTGGTGACTTCCGAAGCTTCGACCTCGCGGTCAAGGCGCCCCCCGGTGAGACGCTCGGCGACTTCCAGTACGAGGTCGTGGGCGAGATGCGCAAGCTGCGCCGGCTCAGCCCGAGCGAGGGCGACGACTTCGCGATCAACACCATGGACTCGTTGGTGAGCATGTTCAACAACGTCATGGGCGTGGTGCTGCTCATCGGCATGGTGGTCACCGGCATCGCCCTCTTCGTCGGCGGCATCGGCGTCATGAACATCATGTTCGTGTCGGTGACCGAGCGCACCCGGGAGATCGGC
The DNA here is from genome assembly GCA_963844845.1 of uncultured Acidobacteriota bacterium. GTDB lineage: Bacteria > Acidobacteriota > Thermoanaerobaculia > Thermoanaerobaculales > Sulfomarinibacteraceae > CAWJPW01. The sequence goes on along the minus strand of CAWJPW010000001.1, from coordinate 151,548 downwards.
GTCCGCAAGGCGATCGGGGCGAGGCGCCGCATCATCCTCTACCAGTTCCTCTTCGAGGCCTGCGTCATCTGTCTTCTCGGCGGAATGGTGGGGCTCGCGCTCGCCTTTGGCGTGGCCGAGGCCATCAACCGCTTCCTGCTCCCTGCGGCAGTTTCACTGCCCATCGCAGTGGTCGCGCTGGTGGTCTGCCTGGTGGTTGGGGTGGCGTCGGGCTTCATTCCGGCCTGGCGGGCCTCGCGCCTGAACCCCATCGAGGCGCTGCGCTATGAGTAGCGCGCCGGAGGTGACTCCATGAGGTGGAGAGAGGCCCTCGTCATGGCGCTGGACGCCATCGGCGCACACAAGCTCCGCTCGTTTCTCACCCTGGTGGGCATCATCGCCGGTGTGGCTGCAATCATCTCCATCATGACCGGAGTGTCGGTGATCCAGAGCACCATGGAGAAGGAGCTGTCGGTGCTGGGCAGCCAGACCTTCCAGGCGCAGAAGTTTCCGCCCGGGGGATTCGACAACTCCAACCGGGACTTCCGCAAGATTGCGAGCTGGCCGCCGCTCACGGCGGACGATGCCGCCGCCATCCGCGAGCGCGCCCGCAGCGTCGACCTGGTGGGCGCCGAGCTGTGGGGCTACAACGTCAGCGCCAGCTACCGCGGGCAGTCGACCAACGCGAACCTGATGGCCTGCGGCGGCACCCCCGAGTACCCCGAGAACAACACCCACTACGTGGAGCTCGGCCGCAACCTCAGCAACGAGGACGTGGCGGTGGGCCGCCACGTCGCCGTGATCGGCTTCGCCATTGCCGAGGAGCTCTTCCCATTCGTCGACCCGGTGGGCAAGACCATCAAGGTCGACGGCTACAAGTTCGTCGTGCAGGGTGTCTTTGCCGAGCGCAAGTCGGCCATGGGCGGGCGATACGACAGCTACATCCTAATGCCCATCACCGCCTTCGAGCGGATCTACGGGGCCCGCGACCGGGACGGCCGTCTGCGCTCGGTGAACATCACCGTACGCGCCCGCACACCTGAACTCGTGGACGAGGCCCAGGAGGAGACGCGAGCGATCCTGCGCACCCGGCGGAAGGTGGCCCCCGGGGAGGAGGATAACTTCTTCTTTTTCACCTCCGAGAGCCAGATCCGTGCCTTCAACCGGGCCACGGGAGGGCTCAAGATGGCGGCCTTCGTCCTCGGCATCGTCGCTCTGATCGTGTCGGGCATCGGCATCATGAACATCATGCTGGTGTCGGTCACCGAGCGGACGCGCGAGATCGGCATCCGCAAGGCCCTGGGCGCCAAGCGCCGGTCCATCCTCCTGCAGTTCCTCCTCGAGGCCGTCGTCCTGTGCAACATCGGCGGTGTTCTCGGGGTGGTGGTCGGCTTCAGCCTCGGCAACATCGTCACCCTGTTCACCGGCTTCGCCGTGCATGTACCGCTGGAGTGGGCGATGCGGGGCGTCGCCTTCTGCACCGCAGTGGGGATCCTCTTCGGCATGTGGCCCGCGGTGCGGGCCTCGCGGCTGGCGCCCATCGAGGCGCTGCGGTACGAGTGATGGGTGGCCTCCCGCCCGCGCGGCGGTGACCTCACGAAGTGACGAGAGGTTCCTTCCCCTGTCTGCTCCTCATGATGCCGTCCCTGGCGGAGACGCTGTTCGCAGGCCACCACGAGGACGTGAATCTCCCAACTGACGACGCCGAGAAGCTCGACTACGACAAGGCGTGGCACGTGGCGACCCTGGCCTGCGCACTCACCCGGGAGCTCGCCACCCGGCGGGAGCTGTGGGGACCACCCCCCGCGCACGTGGTCACGGAGGAGAACTGAAAGGTCCACGGCTTCGAGCCCTGAGCTCGGCCCGAGACGCGGCAGGAGCGTCCTCCCAGCGAGGCCTTCTCTCATCCCGCGGTGGGGCGCCCTTTCCGTCTCCGGGCGCGACGTCCAGGCGGGAACACCGGTGAACGGGCGGCGGTTGCTGCCAGTGTGATGACTGGATCCTACCGCGCCCCGGGCCGTGTGTGGGGGCGCTACCTCATGGCGCATCTCCCCGGCTGGTTGCTGTTCGCCGCACTGGTGCTGCTTTCTCATCTCTGGCTGGACTGGCGCTACCGGGTGGAAGTGGTCGTCATCGCCGGCTGGGTGGCCAAGGACCTGCTTCTCTTCCCTCTCCTCGGCCGTTGGTACGCCGAGCCGGCGAGCGACCCGGGGGCTCGCCTGCTCGGGGCCCGCTGCAAGGTCGTGGAGCGGGTGGCACCGGAGGGCTGGGTCCGGCTCCAGGGCGAGCTCTGGCGCGCCCGGCTGGCCCCCGGCGAAGCCCCCCTCGAGGCCCGTGCGGGCGTCGTGGTGCGTGCGGTGGACGGGCTCACGTTGGTCGTCGCGGGGATGGACGGTGTCCCGTCCGCTAGGTGACTCCGGAGCCCGGATCGTCCCCGCTGACGGCTACCTGGTGGCGCGGGCGAGGATGCGGTCCAAAGCTCCGGGTGCCACGATCGAGAGGATCCGTGCGAGGCGTGTCTCAGTACCCATGAGGATCTGGCGGCGGCGGCGGGCGGCAGCCGCGAGAGAACGCCTGGCCACCTGCTCTGGGCTGAGCATGCGGCGGCCGGCCGCCTGATCGACCCCTTGGACCGAACCGTCTCCGAGGAAGGCGCGCTCGCGCATGGGGGTGGCCACGTAGCCCGGGCAGGCCAGAGTGACGCTCACGCCATCCGGCCGCAGCTCCACGCGCAGGCCTCCGAAGAGCCCGTGGAGGGCGTGCTTGGAGGCCGCGTAGGCGGTGCGGGTGGGGGTGCCGACGATTCCGGTGAGCGAGGACAGCACGAGGATACGACCGCGGCTGGCCTGCAGCTCCGGCAGCAGCACCCTGGTGAGCTCGACAACGGCGAAGAAGTTGACCTCGAGGATGCGGCGCAGCACGGTGGGCTCGAGCTCGGCAAAGCCGGCGTTCATGGTGACGCCGGCGCTGTGCACCAGGAGGTCGAGCCCGCCGAGGCGGTCTCGCGCCGCGGCGGCGAGCTCGGCGCGCGTGTCACCGTCGGTGAGGTCTCCGGTGACCGTCTCCACCGTGCCGGCGCCGGGGCCGCACACGCAGGCCACCGCCTCGAGGGCGGCGGTGTCGCGTCCAGTGAGGAGGAGGCGGGCGCCGTGGTCGGCAAGCTCGCGGGCGACGGCGGCGCCGATTCCCGATGAGGCGCCGGTGACGAGACAGGCTGCGTCGCGCCAGGGATCCGGAGGCATGAGCTGAGTATACTCGGGCATCACGGAGGTACGGCATGGCACGGCTCGACGGCGGACGGTTTCTGATCACCGGTTCTTCCAGCGGCATCGGGCTGGAGGCGGCTCGGCGGCTGGTCGCCGCCGGCGGCGAGGTTTGCCTGGTGGGTCGGCGAGCGAGCGCTCTGGCCGAGGCGGCGAGCGGGCTCGACGGCGCCGCCTGGACCTATCCCTGTGACCTTGCGGAACCCGAGCAGCTGGCGGGGCTCGCCGCAGCGGTGACGGCGCGCTGGGATCGCCTCGACGGGCTCGTCAACAACGCCGGCTACGCGCCCCGCGGAGCCCTCGAGGAGACCTCGCTCGACGAGTGGGAGCGCGTCTTCGCGGTGAACACCCGGGCGCCGTTCCTGCTCACGAAGGGGCTGCTCCCGGTGCTCCGTAGCGCCGCCGGCCCGGCGGTGGTGAACGTGTCGTCGAATCTGGCGGCCAAGCCGATCCCCGGCATGGCCGCCTACAACTCCGCCAAGGCGGCGCTCAACCACCTCACGCGCTCGGCCGCGCTGGAGCTGGCGCCCGCGGTGCGGGTCAACGCCGTGATGCCGGGGGTGGTGGACACGCCCATCCACGCCCAACGCAATCTGACGCGGGAGCAGGTGGAGGCGATGGCTGAGTTCCATCCTCTCGGCCGGATCGGGAAGCCCGGTGATGTCGCCGCCCTGATCGTGTTCCTGCTGTCCGACGAGGCGTCATGGATCACCGGAGCGGTGATTCCGGTGGACGGCGGCGCGGCTGTGGGGCAGTGAGACGAGAGTGAAGAGTAAGGAGTGAAGAGTCTAGGTGCTCCTGGGGGCGGAGGGCTGGTGGTACATCGCGACCACGGGGGCGCTCCCTCTGGAAGGCACGAGGCCGGTGAGGACCGCCAGCGGCCCGGATGAGCCCAACGGGCACGGCTCGGGCTCGATCCCAGCACCACGTTGCCTCGGCCGGGCGGACGGCGCCACGCCGACCGGGGGCCGGGTGGGGGACTCTTGCCTCCTCACCTCGTTGCTTCTTCCACCGTGATCCTGCGGGTTCCGCCCTTCTCCGCAACGATCCCCACCCGCCAGACCCGGGCGTCGGCGGGAACCCAGCGGGCCAGCGTCCCCTTGGGCCACTCCACCGCCACCACCGCGGCGGCGTCGGAGAGCATCTCCTCGAGGCCCAGCTCGCGCAGCGCCTGAGGATCGTCGGTGAGCCGGTAGAGGTCCACGTGGTGAAGGACCGCGATGCCGCGAGCCCCTGCCGGATACGACTGGACGAGCACGAAGGTGGGGGAGGTTACCTGGGAGGGATCGCCGCCGAGGCCGTCCAGCAGGCCGCGCACGAAAGTGGTCTTGCCCGCCGCCAGGTCGCCCTCCAGCACCACCAGGTCGCCGCTTGTGAGCCGAGCGGCGAGGTCATGGCCGGCGGCCTCGGTCGCCTCGGGGGCGCCGGTGGTCATCTGGAGGTGCGCGGCGGAGGTCATGGCCGGATTGTACCGTCGCGGCTGCGAGGCTTCAGGAGCAGGTCGGCGGCCCAGCACAGCGCCGAGAAACCCAGTGCCGGGAACATCGGCTCCACCCCCAGCGGGTAGCGACCACCCCGGGCGCACACGATCCATACCGCTGCAATCATCGCGGCGCCGACGATGACGATGACAGCCGTGGCCTGTCGGGGGCGCCAGCGGGCGGGGAGGTGGACGGCGAGGACCGGCAGCAGCAGGGCCGAGGTCACCACCGAGCCCACGTGGTGCCAGATGGTGACCGCCGAGGTGAAGAGGAGTGCGGCGGCGGCCGCGATGGCGGCAGAGAGGGCCAGGCCCCAGCGGGTGCGGGAGCGCTCCCTGACCTCAGGGGGCGGATCGAGGGCGAGGTCGTGCCCCACGGTGGCGGCAGCGAGGAAGAGATAGGAGTCAAGGGTCGACATGACGGTGGCGAAGAGGCCCACCATGAAGACGGCGTAGACCCAGGAGGGGAGCACGAGGTGAGCGAGGGCCGGATAGGCGGCCACCGGATCGTCGAGACCCGGCAGTAGAACCCTCGCGGCGAGACCCGAGAAGGTGGTGAGGAAGTCGAAGACCACCCAGCAGGCGACCGACACCAGGACCCCGGTGCGCGCAACCGCTGGCGAGCGGGCGGCGAAGGCCCGCTGGTAGAAGGTCGGCTCGACCATGGTCTGGAGCGCGATGAGATACCACACCAGCACGGTCTGCCAGCCCAGACCTCCGTCCCAGCTGCGGTGGCTCGCCGGCAGCGCAGCCCACAACCCGGCGATGCCGCCGGTGTGGGAAAGCGCCACCGGGAGAAGGATCAGGAAGCCGCCGTACATGAGGACGAGTTGGAGGGCGTCGGTGCGCACCACCGCGCGGAAGCCGGAGAGGCTCACGTAGACGGCCGAGAAGGCCACCCCCAGCAGCGTTGCCGGGATCACCGACCAGCCCGTGACCTGCTGCAGCAGCGTGGCCAACATGAGCGCGTAGGCCACCGGTACGGCCAGAGCGAAGACCGCACCCGCACCGGCCAGGGCAGCCCCGCGGCCGTAGGCAGCGCGGAGCATGTCCGGGATCGACAGAGCACCAGAGCGGCGCAGGCGGGGTGCCAGCACCAGGGCGAAGATCACGGCGGCCAGGTAGTAGGGGAGGCCGAACACGAGCCACGTCGAGATGCCGTAGCGCCAGGCGTATTCGCCCACTCCCAGGATGCCCCCGTACCAGGTGGTCACCAGGGTGGCGACAAAGGCGGGGAGCGTGAGGCGGCGTCCGTCCAGGAGGTACTCGACTCCGGTGCCGGCCTTCCCGCGGGAGAGCAGCACGATGACCACGGCGTAGGCGCCGAGCAGGGTGACGACGAGCAGGTCCATCGGAGGGATTCTAGCGGCGTTGGGCTCCGCCCACCCGATTCAGAGATTAGGAGATTCAAAGATGGCCACCGCCGACCCAGGCTCCGATCGCGGCCATCGGTCCCGGCCGCGGCCGCGGTTCACCGCCCCGGTTGCTGATGCTCCCGGCACCGGCTCCCGGGCGCCGGCCGTGCCGCCGCCCGTCGGCGTGTTCGCGAAGGGGGCAACGGCAGGAGCTGCCAAACGGCAACATAGCCCCCTTCGCGAGCACGCCGAGTCGCCTACTTGGTTGGTTGGGGCCACTTCTCCAAACGCCAAGGGCCGTGGGAGCCCCCCTTTGACGTTTCCCGCCAACGCGCCGCAAGGGAGAACGCGCTCCAGGAAAGACGTCAAGGACGGCACGCCCGCCGCAGGACCTGTGCTTTGGGGCGCTGATGAGGCTGCCAGGGCACGCCGCCGTGGCGTAGCCACGGCCGGACGCGAGGGATGGCACCGGCGCACGCTTGCGTGCGCTCGGGGCCCGACGGAGCGGCCGAAAGGCCACGAAGCGGTCGGCGCGCCCCGGCGGCTGGCGAACTCCCCGCAGCACAGTCTCCCTCGACCTGCGTTCGGGTCCGGTGAGTTACACTTGGTGCCAGGTCACGGTTCCCGTGCGCAGGGCGTGAGCAGAAGAGCCACGGCGCGCTGCAGGCATCGGGCCGAGGACCGGAGGAGGCGGGATGCACATCAACGACATCCTCAAGGTGGCGGTGGAGCGCAACGCATCGGACATCCACCTCAAGGTGGGTGCGCCGCCGGTCCTGCGCATCGACGGCAAGCTACAGATACTCAATGAGTTCAAGCGAATGATGCAGGAGGACACAATCGCCATGGCGTTCTCCATGATGTCAGCGCGGCAGAAGGAGCGCTTCAAGCAGAACCTGGAGACCGACATCGCCTACTCGGTGCCGGGTTTGGGGCGCTTCCGGTGCGCCATCTTCCAGCAGCGCAGCTCGGTGGGCCTGGTCCTACGGCTCATCCCGTCGCGCATCCAGAGCTTCAAGGAGCTCATGCTGCCCCCGGTCCTGTCGCGCATCGCCGAGGAGCAACGCGGGCTGGTGCTGGTTACCGGCACCACCGGATCGGGGAAGTCCACGACTCTGGCAGCGATGATCGACCACATCAACTCCCACCGTGTGGAGCACATCATGACGGTGGAGGACCCCATCGAGTTCCTCCACCGGGACAAGAAGTCCATCGTCAACCAGCGTGAGGTGGACGTGGACACGCGCTCCTTCTCCAGCGCACTGCGCTCGGCGCTGCGCCAGGACCCCGACGTCATCCTCGTGGGAGAGATGCGTGACTACGAGACCATCGAGACCGCCCTGCTGGCTGCCGAGACCGGCCACCTGGTCCTTTCAACCCTCCACACCCTCGACGCCACTGAGTCGGTGAACCGCATCATCTCGGTCTTCCCGCCGCACCAACAGAAGCAGATCCGCATCCAGCTGTCGGCGGTGCTCAAGGCGATCATCTCCATGCGCCTGCTTCCCCGGGCCGACGGCCTCGGTCGTGTGCCCGCGGTGGAGGTCCTGATCTCCACCGCCTACATCCGAGACTGCTTGGAGAACAAGGACAAGACCAAGCTGATCCGCGATGCCATCGCTCAGGGGACCAGTCAGTACGGCATGCAGACCTTCGACCAGTCCCTCTACCTGCTGTACAAGAATGGCCTCATCACCCTCGAAGAGGCGCTGCGCCGAGCCTCGAACCCCGACGAGTTCAAGCTCAAGATCCAGGGCATCCAGTCGACCTCCGACATCTCGCGTGAGGAGATGGACAGCATGCTGGAGCTGGGCGACCAGGGCGGTGAGGCGAGCACCTTCACCGAGGACTCGCCGTTCGAGTTCGGCAAGGCCGAGTAGACGCGAGGCGCACGCGAGGTGGGCGACCCGGCGCTGGCCGCGGCGCTGCGGATGCTGGGGCGACGTGGCTACTTCCGCGCTGAGCTGGCAGAGCGGCTGCGACGGAAGGGCTTCGACGAAGGCGACGTGACCACGGCGGTGGTTCGCTGTGCGGAGCTCGGTTACCTGGACGACGACGCCCTGGCTGCGCGCTTCGTGGAGACGCGTGCCGCTGAGCGGGGATGGGGCCCGCGCCGGCTCGCCTTCGAGCTCGCACGCCGCGGTTTGGAGCGAGAGCGTGCCGAGGCGCATGCCCGCCTGGACGAGGTCGAGCTGAAGCAGGCACTGGAGACGGCGTTGGAGCGTCTCGAACGTCGTGCGCGGTCGGGGTGGTGGCGCCTTCCCGAGGTTCGCGGGCGGATGGTAAGCTCCCTGCTCGGCCGCGGCTTCGACGTGGACGACGCTCGGCGGGCGGTGGACAGCCGCGCCGCCCTCAGGGAGAGACAGCACCATGCGCGAGATGACGAGCCGGGAGATCCGCCAGACCTTCCTTGACTTCTTCGCCCGCCACGGACACCACGTGGTGGGTTCCTCGTCGCTGCTGCCGGCGGGGGACACGACACTGCTCTTCACGAACGCCGGGATGAACCAGTTCAAGGACGTTTTTCTCGGCCGGGAGCAGCGCGACTACAGCCGCGCTACCTCGTCGCAGAAATGCGTGCGCGCCGGCGGCAAGCACAACGATCTCGAGAACGTGGGCTACACCGGACGGCACCACACGTTCTTCGAGATGCTCGGCAACTTCTCGTTCGGAGACTACTTCAAGCGCGAGGCGATCCAGCTCGCGTGGGACCTCCTGGTAGACGGCTACGGTTTGCCGCTGGAGCGGCTGTGGTTCACGGTGTACACCGATGACGACGACGCCGCCCGCTTCTGGGAGGAGGTCGGCGCATCGCCTGAGCGGATCCTGCGCTTCGGCGAGAAGGACAACTTCTGGTCCATGGGCGAGACCGGACCCTGTGGCCCCTGCTCCGAGATCCACTTCGACCGTGGTCCCGACCCCAACGCCGCCGGACGCGCCGAGCTGGTCAACGGCCCCGCCGACGACGTGGTGGAGATCTGGAACCTGGTCTTCATGCAGTACGAGCGCGACGTGGACGGGGTGATGCACCCGCTGCCGCGTCCCTCCATCGACACCGGCGCCGGCCTCGAGCGGCTGTGCACCGTGATCCAGGGGGTCGAGTCGAACTACGACACCGACCTGTTCGTGTCGCTTCTCGAGGCGGTGGCCGAGGTTGCGCAGCGGCCCTACCGGCGCCACGACGAGCTCGCGCCGGCCTACCGTGTCATCGCCGACCATATCCGCGCCGCGACGTTCCTGCTCACCGACGGCATCGTCCCGTCCAACGAGGGGCGCGGCTACGTGGTCCGCCGCATCATTCGGCGCGCCCTCCGCTATGGCCGTAAGCTGGGTCTCGACGGCGCCTTCCTGCACACCCTGGTGCCGGCCGTGGTCGAGCTCATGGGCGATGTCTACCCGGATCTGCGCGAGCGCCGCGAGGTTGTGACGACCCAGCTGCGTCAGGAGGAGGAGCGCTTCGCCCGCACCCTCAACGTGGGTACCGACGTGGCTCAGCGGGAGCTGGAGCGGCTCAAGAGGGATGGTATCGAGGAGGTTCCCGGGGCGCTCTTCTTCGACCTCTACCAGACCCACGGCATTCCCTTCGAGCTGCTCGAGGAGTTCGCGCAGGAGGAGGGTCTCGCGGTGGACCGCGCGGGCTTCCAGGCGGCGCTGGAGGTCGAGCGCCAGCGCGGCCAGGCATCCTGGAAGGGCGACGTGCGCGCCCGCTTTCGCCCCGAGTACGAGAACCTGGTGGAGCGGGGGCTGACCTCGCGCTTCGTGGGCTACGACGAGCTCGAGGGCGACGGCATCGTGCTCGCGATTCTCGGGGCTGAGGGCGAGCTCGACCTCCTGGCGGCCGGCGCCGAAGGCGAGGTGGTGCTCGACGAGACGACCTTCTACCCCGAGGGTGGCGGCCAGGTCGGCGACGGTGGCGAACTGGTGTGGGACGGCGGGCGGGCGCTGGTGGACGACACCCAGAAGCCGATGGAAGGCCTCATCGTTCACAGTGTCAAGGTCACCGAGGGGCCCTTGCGCCGCGGTGGGCGCGTACACGCCCGGGTCACCGAGGGACGGCGCCTGGACACCCAGCGCAACCACACCGCCACCCATCTCCTTCATGCTGCGCTCCACCGCGTGCTCGGGGAGGCTGCCCAGCAGGCGGGGTCGCTCGTCGAGCCCGAGCGGCTGCGTTTCGACTTCAGCTGGGGTGAGCCGGTGGGCTTCGCCGCGCTCCAGGAGATCGAGCGCCTGGTCAATGCCGAGGTCGTGCGCAACCATTCGGTGGAGAAGCGCTTCATGGCCCTGGAGGAGGCCCGCGCCGCCGGCGCCATGGCTCTGTTCGGCGAGAAGTACGGCGAGGAGGTGCGGGTTGTGAGCGTAGCCGACGGCAGCGTTTCCATGGAGCTGTGTGGCGGCTGCCACGTGCGGCGCACCGGAGACATCGGCGCCTTCGTGATCGTGGGTGAGCGCGGCGTCGCTGCCGGCGTGCGCCGCATCGAGGCCTACACCGGCCGCGGCGCGGTGGCATGGCTGCAGCGCCAGCTTGGTCTCGCCCACGAGCTGGCCGGGCGCTATCAGACCTCGTTCGAGCGTCTGCCCGGCCTGCTGGCCAAGCGTGAGGTGCGTGCTGCCGAGCTCGAGGAGGAGGTGCGGGGCCTCAGGCACCGCCTCGCCTCCGGCGAGGCCGGCGGCGCCGAGATGCGGCGCGAGGTGGACGGGATCGTGGTCTTGACGCGGCGGGCGCCGGAGATGGAGCCTGCCGACCTGCGCAACCTGGCCGACACCCTGCGCCAGAAGCTGGGGTCGGGCATTGTGGTGCTGGGGATGGAGGCCGGTGGCAAGGCGACCCTGTTGGTGGCGGTAACCGACGACATCGTGGGGCGGGTGAAGGCGGGGGACGTGGTCCGCGAGCTGGCGGCCGTGGTGGGGGGCCGAGGCGGCGGCCGGCCGAACCTGGCGCAGGCGGGAGGCCCCGACGCCGCCAGGCTCGACGACGCGTTGCAGACCGCCACAGAGGTCGTGCGGCGCTGCCTGGCGGGATGAGCGGAGAACGCTGCGGCGAGCCGCCATGAGGCGCAGCGACCAGCACTTGCGGGATGAAGGAAGATGCCGTGGGGAGCTGTCATGAGGCGTAGCGACCGGCAGACCACGGCTCGATATCGACCGGCAGCATCGCCGCCGTCGACCCGGACCGCGTTCGTCCGGGATCGCGTGAGCGAGCGGGCGTTGCGAGGCCTGCTCGGCACAATGGCGACGTGCTCGACGTGGTGACCACCCTCCTCCGCTGTGGGCCGCTGGACGCTCGTGACGGCGAAGGCCGGGAGCTGTTCAGCGCGGTCGACGTCGCCCTCGAGGAGGGCTGCCTGGTCCTCCTGGAAGGCCCTTCGGGGTCCGGGAAGAGCACCCTGCTGCGTCAGGTCGCAGCTCTGGCGCGCTTGTCTGGTGTCGAGCGCCGGCTGGCTGGCGAGAGCTACGGCGCAGGGAGCCTGGCGCGATGGCGCTCGCGGGTGACGGTGCTGGCGCAGGACGCTCCCATGCTGCCGGGCACGGTGGCTTTCAACCTCCAGTTTCCCTTCTCGTTTCGTCACGCCCGCCGCGGTGGGCCCGACCCCGCGCGTCAGCGTGAGGTCCTGGACGCGATGGACCTCGTCCGCCTGCCGCTGGACCGCGACGTCACCACCCTGTCAGGGGGCGAGCGCCACCGGCTCGCGCTCGCCCGGGCGCTGCTCTGGGACCCGCCGGTGCTGCTCGCCGACGAGCCCCTGGCCGGCCTCGATCCCGAGCGTGCGACGTTGTGCTTCGAGCGCCTGGCGGTGCAGGCTCGCCGCGCCGGGCACGCCGTGCTCTGCGTGCTCCACGAGGGCGGCCTCGGGCTTGCGGGCGACCGGCGCCTGCAGCTGGCGGGCGGCCGCCTCGAGGAGGACTGATGGGACCGCTCATCCAACTGCAACCACTCGACCTGGTGGTCTCCGCGTCGCTCGTCATCGCCGCCGGCGTGATCTCGGTGATGCTCAAGCTCGGGATCGGCCGGCGCCTCGCGATTGCCGCCGTCCGCACGGTGATCCAACTGGGGCTCATCGGTCTGGTGCTCGAGAAGATCTTCGCCCTCAGCCAGGCGGTGCTGGTGGTGGCGTTGGTGGCGGTAATGATCCTGCTCGCCGGGCGGGAGGCGGTGCAGCGCAGCGGACGGCGCTATCCGTCGATCTACCTGGACGCCTGGTTGGCCATGTCGGTGTCGTGCCTGGTGGTGGGCGGAGTGGTTACCCAGGTCGTGGTGGGAGTTCACCCGTGGTTCGATCCGCAGTACGTCATTCCGCTTCTCGGCATGATCTTGGGCAACTCCCTCACCGGTATCGCCCTGGGCCTCGACCGCTTCCTCGAGCACCTTGCGGTGCGCCGGGCCGAAATCGAGCTCCGCCTCGCATTCGGTGCCACGCGGAGCGAGGCTCTCACACCCGCGCTGCGTGATGCCGTCCGCACGAGTATGATCCCGATTCTCAACTCCATGGCTGCCGCCGGTATCGTCTCGCTCCCCGGCATGATGACCGGCCAGATTCTCGCCGGTTCACCGCCGCTGCAGGCGGTGGCCTATCAGGTCGTGGTGATGTTCATGATCGCGGCAGCCGTGTCCATCGGCGCGATGCTCGTGGTGCTGGCGGCTGGTCGGCGGCTGATGGATGGCGACGGCATCCTCCGCCTCGAACGCCTGGTCGCGCGGAACCCATCCTGAAATCCCGGGACGTATCGCTGGTGTTGTCACGCCTGGAACGTGGCCCGTGTCATCCGCCAGTCGGGTTCCGCCCGCAGCATGGCGTCGGTGGGAAAGGCGGCACGAGGGGAGCGCGTGACAGAGCCGACATGGGAGAGGACAAGTCCGACACCCGAGTCCCCCGCGGCGGCAGGAGCGATGAGCCGGCCGGGAGGGATGGGTGCGCCGGGAAGGAGCCCGACGGTCGGCTCACAGTCTCCGCCGACCGCCTGGCATTCCTGGTGGACGCCGCGCAGTACTTCGCCGCCTTCGCGGCGGCCGCTGAGCGTGCCAGGCGCTCGCTCCTCATCCTTGCCTGGGAGATGGACTCGCGCCTGCGCCTCTACCGTGACGGTACCCGGCGGGAGCTTCCCGAGCGACTCGCTCCGTTCCTCGACGAGCTCACCCGGCGTCGGCCGGAGCTCGAGGTCCACGTGCTCTGCTGGGACCACTCGGTCATCTACTCGCTGGAGCGTGAGGCTCTGCTCGGGCTGAAGATGGAGCGCAACACCGGCGACCGGGTGCACTTCGCCTTCGACGCTTGCCATCCCAAGGGCGCTTCCCATCACCAGAAGGTCGTCGTCATCGACGACCGGGTCGCCTTTTTGGGCGGCGTCGACCTTGCAGCGCACCGCTGGGACACCTCGGCCCACGCGGCTCGCGACCGCCGGCGCATCGATCCCGAAGAAGAACTCTACTCGCCGTTCCATGACCTCCAGATCGTGGTCGGAGGGGCGGCGGCGGAGGCCCTCGGACGGCTCGCCCGGGAACGCTGGCTCCGCGCCACCGGGGAGGTCCTCGAACCGCCCGGTGTAGGCGGTGATCCGTGGCCTCCGGAGGTCCCGCCGGTGCTGGAAGGGGTGGAGCTTGCCTTGGTGCGGACGGTCCCGGAGTTCGCGGAGCAGGAGGCCGTCTGCGAGACCGAACGAGCCCTGCTCGAGGTCGTTCACGCGGCGCGTGACAGCATCTACATCGAGACCCAGTACCTCACGGCGGCGCGGGTGGGGGAGGCCCTGGCCTCGCGCTTGGCCGAGGAGGACGGACCGGAGGTGGTGGTGGTGACGCCGCGACGAGCCCAGGGGTGGCTGGAGGAGGCCACCATGGGCGCCCTCCGCGCCCGCCTGCTACGGCGCCTGCGGCGGGCCGATCGCCGGGGAAGGTTGCGCGTGGTGTACCCTGTGCTCGAGGACGGCACCGAGGTGTACGTTCACTCCAAGCTCCTCGTGGCTGACGACCGCCTCCTCTACCTGGGGTCGGCGAACCTGGCCAACCGTTCGATGGGCCTCGACAGCGAGGTGGGCGTGCTCCTCGCGGCGGGAGAGCACAAAGAGGTGGCCTCGGCCATCGCCGGTCTGCGCGACCGGCTCCTGGCGGAGCACCTCGGTACAACTGGCTCGGAGGTGGCCGGAGTGCTGGCGGGCAGCGGATCGCTGACGGCGGTGTTGGATCGCCTGGGTCAGCGTGGCCGGCGCCTCGAGCCGGTCCGCGCAACGCTTCCGTCGTGGTCCGACGGCCTGCTGCCGTCCCGACGTCTCCTGGATCCCCGCGGCCCCGCCGAGCTGAGCGACGCGGTCGAAGCCTTCGCCGGCGGCGGCGAGCAGACGGGGCGCCGCGGAGTTGCCGTGCTAAGGACCGTGCTCCCACTGGTGATGGTCCTCGCCCTGGCGTTGGCGTGGCGATACACACCGCTCGGCGCCCACCTCGCACCGTGGCTCGACGGGCTGGCCTCGTTCCACGACCATCCCCTGGCGGGACCGCTCACGGTGGCGGGCTTCGTCGTGGGTGGTGTCCTCGCCGTACCCCTCACCGCCCTCGTGGTGGCCTCGATGCTGACCTTCGGCGGCCTCTGGGGCGGTGTGTGGTCGATGGCGGGCGCGCTGGCTTCCGCGGCGGTCACCTTCGGGCTCGGTCGCGTGCTCGGACGGAATGCCCTCCGCCGCCTCGCGGGGGGTCGGGTGGAGCGGCTCAGCCGCCGGTTGGCCCATCGCGGGGTGGTCACCGTGGCCGTGATCCGCAACCTCCCGCTCGCCCCCTACACCTTCATCAATCTCGCCGCAGGCGCGTCACCGCTGCGATTCTGGGACTTCATGGGGGGGACCTTCCTCGGCCTGATTCCCGGGCTCGTGGTGCTGGCGATGTTCGGTGAGGCCGTTGTCGAGGTTGCACGCCGGCCGGATGTCATCACTGTTGCGCTCGCCGTGGCAGTAGTCGTGGGTTTTGCGGCGGTGAGCTGGCTGATGGGCCGGCGGCTACCGGACGTCGAGGAGGACGGGGATGCGTGACCTCCTCCGCGTTGCCACCTATAACGTCCACGGCTGCGTCGGCCGCGACAGTCAACGAAGCGCCGAGCGGGTTGCCGCGGTGGCCTCGGAGGTGGAGGCTCACGTGGTGGCGCTCCAGGAGGTGGATTCGCGTGGGCGACCTGCGGGAACGCCTGACCAGCTCGAGGTCCTCGCCCAGGCGCTCGGGATGGGCGCGGTGGCGGGGCCCACCATGACCGGGGCCGACGGTGACTACGGCAACGCCGTCCTCACGACCCTGCCGGTGCGCAGCATCCGTCCTCTTGACCTGAGCGTGAGCGGAGCCGAGCCGCGGGGGGCTCTGATCGTGGAGCTGTCGTTCGCGGGAGCCCCCGTGCACGTGATCTCGCTGCACCTCGGGTTGCAACGTGGCGAGCGGAGGATCCAGCTGGAGCGCCTCTTCGCGGCCCTCGACGCCTTGCCGGCAGGGCCCGTGGTCGTCGCTGGCGACTTCAACGAGTGGTGGCCCCAGGGGCCGGTCCTGCGGCGGTTGCGGCGTCGCTTCGGGCGGAGCCCGGCTCCGGCGAGCTTCCCGGCGAGGCTGCCGGTGCTCGCACTGGATCGGATCTGGGTACACCCCGAGGGATCGATTACGCGGCTGGTGGCACACCGCTCTCCCCTCGCCCGGCGCGCTTCGGATCACCTCCCCGTGGTCGCAGAGCTGGCCGTGAGCGCCCGCGTGCGCCACGCTCGTGCCGCAGAGGCGGAGAGCGCCGTGCCCTTTTGTCCGCAGCCTGCCGTCTGACCCCACGAGCGTGGCCGGCCGCCGCCGCGACGGGGGACGGCGCGACCCCCGGCACAGTGTGGCGCCGGATCAACTCCTCAGTCCCCGCGCGGGCTCAGACGTCGGAGTGCGAGGGCGTTTGATGCCCGCGAGCTCATCGGCGGCGAGTGGCGGATGCATCGCTTCGGCCCTCGCTGCTGTATCGTGGGCCTGTGACCACAACCTCCAAGGGAGGATCCATGAGCGGAGAGATCCGGCGCATTGCGATCAACACCGGCGGCGGCGACGCTCCGGGTCTCAATGCGGTCATCCGCGCCATCGTGCTCTCGGCCCTCCGGCGCGGCTGGGAGGTGCTCGGCATCCGACGGGGGTACGAGGGTCTGCTCGACACATCCAAGATCATGCAGCTGGAGCGCGAGTCGGTACGCGGCATCACCCATCTGGGCGGCACCATCCTGGGCACCACCAACCGCAGCGATCCATTCGGGATAGCGGTGAAGCTCCCGGACGGGAGCTCCTCCGTGGTCGATCGCTCCGATGAGGTGGTGACGAACTTTCGGCGGCTCGGCATCGACGCGCTCATCGCCATCGGCGGCGACGGCTCGATGCGCATCGCGAAGCGCTTTCACGATCGGGGGCTTCCGCTGATCGGCGTGCCAAAGACCATCGACAACGACCTCTCGGGCACGGTCGTCACCTTCGGCCACGACACGGCGGTTACCGTGGCCACCGAGGCACTTGACCGCCTGCACTCAACTGCGGAGGCTCACGAGCGCGTCTTCGTCGTGGAGGTCATGGGACGTTACGCCGGGTGGATCGCGCTCAACTCCGGCGTCGCGGCCACGGCGGATGTCATACTGATTCCGGAGATCCCCTTCGACCTCGCGGCGGTGTGCCACAAGATCATGGAGCGTGAGGCCCGGGGCCGCCGCTTCAGTATCGTCGTGGTGGCGGAGGGCGCCCGCCCTCGCGGGGGTGAGGTCGTGACTCGCGGCGGTTCAGAGGCCGGGCGCGAGGTACGGCTGGGTGGTGTCGCGGAGCAGGTCGCCGCGGCGATCGAGGAGCGCACCGGTAAGGAGACGCGGACCGTGGTCCTCGGGCACCTGCAACGCGGCGGCCGGCCCACCACCTTCGACCGCCTCCTCGCGCTGCGCTTTGGCGCCGCTGCCGTGCGTCTGGTGGCGGAGCGCCGTTTCGGGTGCATGGTGGCGCTGGACCCCCCCGTCGTCCAGGCGGTACCCCTCGAGGTGGCGACGTCGCGTATGAAGAGTGTGCCGCTGGATTGCGACACGGTCCTCACAGCGCGTGAGCTGGGCATCTGCTTCGGGGACGGGGAGACGTGAGGCGGCCGTACCGGGAGCAAGCCCACGTCAGAGCACGCGGAGGAACAGGTTGAGCTCGCCCCCACGCAGGGCAAGCTCGTGATGTCATCCCCTCCGCTCCATGAGGGCTCCGGTCTCTCGGGATCCTGTCAAGATCTCAGGCTGACGGGAGGAAGATGCCGCCGGATGGAGCAGCTATCTCAGCGGTGAGCCTCAGGAGCGTGGGATTTTCGCGCGCTGCGGCGGGGTTGAGGAAGGGGGGGGAGGTCTCCATGTTCGGCAAGCCCATCACTCTGTTCAAGCTCTTCGGGTTCGCGGTCCGCATCGACTTCAGCTGGTTCATCATCGCCGTCCTCATCGCCTGGTCGCTGGCCGACGGGGTCTTCCCCAACTACTTCAAGGGTCTCGGCAGGACCACGTACTGGTGGATGGGGATCGTCGGCGCGCTGGGTCTCTTCCTCTCCATCATCGTCCACGAGCTCAGCCACTCCCTGGTGGCACGGCGCAACGGGCTCCCCATGAAGGGGATCACCCTGTTCATCTTCGGTGGTGTGGCGGAGATGAGCGACGAGCCCCCCAGCGCCAAGGCAGAGTTCCTGATGGCCGTGGCCGGCCCGCTGGCCAGCATCGCCATCGGGGTGTCAGCGCTCGCCATCTACCATTTCAGTGTGCCCTGGGGTTGGCCTACTCCTGTGGTGGGCGTGATCGCCTACCTGGGCTGGATCAATCTCGTGCTCGCCGCCTTCAACCTCGTGCCCGCGTTCCCGTTGGACGGCGGGCGGGTGCTGCGCTCGTTCCTGTGGTGGTGGAAGGGGGACATCCACTGGGCGACGCGCGTTGCCTCGGCCATCGGCGCGGGCTTTGGTGTTCTTCTCATCGCCCTCGGTGCGTGGCAGTTCCTCACCGGCAACCTCGTGAGTGGCATCTGGTGGGTGCTCATCGGCCTCTTCCTGCGCAGCGCCTCGCAGGGCTCGTACAAGCGCCTGGTCACCCGCGACGTGCTCGAGGGGGTGCCGGTGCGGCGTTTCATGCGCGAGGAGCCCGTCACGGTGTCGCCCTCGATCTCGGTGGAAGCCCTGGTCGAGGACTATGTCTACAAGCATCACTTCAAGATGTTCCCCGTCGTCAGGGGTGGGCGCCTGGAGGGCTGCGTGACCACTCGCGAGGTGAAGACGGTGGCCAGGGACGAGTGGGCCGGTACCTCGGTGCAGGCAGTGGCTCAACCGTGTTCCGAGGAGAACACGATCACCGCCGATGCCGACGCTCTCGAGGCCCTCAGGCGCATGACGAGCACCGGCAACAGCCGGCTCATCGTGCGTGACGGCGACCACCTCGTCGGCGTCGTCGCGCTCAAGGATCTGATGAGCTTCCTGGCCCTCAAGCTTGACCTCGAGAAGGACCATGTGCCACATGCGGGGCACGTCTGAGCGGCACACGGCAGCAGGGCCGACGCTCACTCCTCGCCGGCTGCCGAGCCTTCGGGCGGGTTCTCGGCGGCGACGTCCTCCGGGCGCTGCGCCCACTTCTTCACCGCCACCGCCGCCTTCATGCGCTCCAGGATCTCCAGCACGACGTCGCGTCCCAGGTGCTCCAGCTGGTCGAGCCCGACGCCGCGGAAGACATCGTCCACCAGGGCCGATGCCAGGCGGTCGGCGGCCGCCCGGCCTTCCTCGGAAGCGAGGGTGCCGGACGCCGTGTCCATCACCGCCGAGAAGACCGCGTCCCCGATGGCACGGACCAACGGCCGCACAACCGCCCCGGGCAGCGGGATCGATCCCAGCGGCCCGTCGCGCTCGGTGGCGCGGGCGAGCGCCACGGCGTATAGCTCCCGCGCCCGCTCGCGGGTCTCGTCGGCGGCGAGGGTGTCGCCGATCTGTGCGACCAGGGTGCTCTCGATCTCGGCGCGGCGGTGGTCGAGGGTCTCGCCGAGAATCTCCAGATGGGTGCCGCCGCGGATCTCCTCCTCGAGCTCGCTGAGGATTCGGATCGCCACCATGTCGGAGATCTCCTCGGCGATGATACCGGCGACGTAGGCGACGGTCCGGCTGATGATGTCGTGGCCGACGGCACTGTGCTCGGAGCGGCGCAGGCGGATGTAGATGGAGACCACTCGGATGAGGCGGAAGACGCGGAACTCGCGGCTCGGCACCAGGCCCAGGAGGTCATACCAGTTGGCCAGGGGGAAGAAGAACCAGCGTGGGTAGGTGTCGCGCCGCATCGCCAGGAGCCAGCGCACTCCGAACTCCAGCCAGAACAGCACGAGGAAGGGGAGGTCGATTCTCCAGAAGTGATCCTCGAGGTGGCCGTCGAGGTCGTAGTCCCGCGCGTAGTTCACCTCGAGGAGCGGCGCGATGCGCTGCTCGAACAGCGCCAGATGGCGCGCGAGGAGCGTGCGGTCGTTGGTCCAGAAGGCGTCGAAGGCCGCGATCATCGCGCTCCTCGGCAGGAGGGCTGGATGCGCCTTTCCGACATCCTCGCTCACCAGGACCTTGATGATCTCCAGATTGCGCGAGAGGCCGGCGCGCTCGAACGGGTTCTCCTCGAGCATCCGTCGCGAGAGCTCCCGCAGTCGCGCCAGGTGCGCATCCACCGCCGGTGAGCCCGGCTCATGGGCGAGGAGCCGCCCGAGCGTCCTCGCCTCCTCCAGCATCGCGTCGGTGATCGGGTTCGGGTGGATGCCCTTGACCGGGTCGTAGATGCGGACCACCGCCGGGGCCCAGTGCAGGTACACGGGTCGCAGCTGGAGGTAGCTGAGGTCGAAGACGATGAGGGTCAGGTTGACGAGTGCCACCCAGACCATGAAGACGTCCCACGCCAGGGCGGGAGTGAGGCGGGAGCGGAGGGTGCGAGGTTGGGTGGTCTCCACCGTGTGGGTTTCCTCCCGAGGTCGGTACGAGCCGGGGGATTGTGAATCGGCCTACCATACCATCCGGACGCCGGGCGGCGCCCGGCGGCGGAGGGAATGCCGGTGCTCGAGGAGAAGGAAACGGTGGATCGTCCGCGGGCGAGCTTCGCCAACCCGCAGCTTCAGATCATCCTCGCCGTCCCCCGATGGCGATACCGGGGTCGCGGCCTGGCTGCCGGCCACCGCACTGCCGGCGGTCGGACGCGCACCCGGGCCCCGTTGACGAAGGTCAGGGGAGGATGATCTCGTCGAGCGGTCGCTTGGGCACGTGGTGGTGGCCGGCGGCATCCCGCCAGTAGCGGAAGTCACGGTCCGAGCGCATGGCGTCGATGAGCACGGTCTCGCGCGGGCGGCCCAAGGCGACCACGAGAAGCAGCTCGTATCGCTCGGGCAGCTCCAGGTCGAGGCGCAGGCCCGCCCAGTCCACGTCGGCCATGAGACAGCCGCCGAGCCCGTCTTCCACGGCGCCCAGCAGGATCGTCTGGGCGGCGATGCCGTGCTCGCAGCCGAAGAAGCGGGTGATCTCGGTGTCGCCGACGACGATGATGTAGGCAGGAGGGCGCTCCCCTTCGACCGGGCCGTGCCAGTCCGGCAGGTAGGCCGCCCAGTGCAGGTGGGGGAAGACCTTGGCGGTTCGGTCCGGGTCCGCGCAGAGGATATAGCGGAGGGGCTGAAGGTTGCCCCTCGAGGGCGAGAGTCGAGCAAGCTGGACGAGCCGGCGCAGCGTTTCCAACGGCACTCGCTCGTGCTCTTGGTAGCGGCGATAGCTGCGGTTCAGGCGCACCAGGTCCTCGAGCATGGCCTCCTCCTGGGCTTCGTGGTTCGAGGATAACAGCTTCGGGACTCGGCACCGACCGGGGAGCATGAGCGAGCAATCGGGGGCGGCTGACGCCGCCCCGGAGTTTGACCCAGAGCTGGTCCCGTCGGCCGTCTACTCGGCTCGATCGCCGACCTTGATCATGTCGATGACCCGCTTTACGCCACTGGTGTTCCGGGCCAGCTTGACCGCCTCGGTCTTGGCGACCAGCTTGGCCACGCGACCCTGGAGTGTGACGACACCCTCGTTGGTCTCGACGCTGATGTTGAACGGGTTGATCTCGGGATCGGCGGCCAGCTTGGCCTTGACCTTGGTGGTGATCGCGGCGTCGGAGAGCTGTTCCCCCGCGGGCTCGGTGCTCTTGCAGGCGACGATGCTCAGCAGCGACACGGCGACCAGCGCTGCCACGACGATGGTGGCTGTCCGGTT
This sequence comes from uncultured Acidobacteriota bacterium, assembly GCA_963844845.1. Lineage (GTDB taxonomy): Bacteria > Acidobacteriota > Thermoanaerobaculia > Thermoanaerobaculales > Sulfomarinibacteraceae > CAWJPW01. Next base: position 130,244 of record CAWJPW010000001.1, on the reverse strand, counting down.
TGCTCGACGACTCATGCGTGACTCCTTGCGCAATGCCAGTTCTTGGCGTCTTTCTGTCTCAACTGAAACGCATTAACGTGCAGTCTGCCTGGGTGATTTCCGGACAGTGGAGGCGAGTGACGGCGCTCACAGCAGCGTGGCGCGGGCAACGCGCCCTTCTCGCCGCCCGCGAGGCCACTCGCTCGTCGGGGCACCGTCAGGTGCCGATGCGCTCCAGTCGTACGAGGGGGCCCTCGACTCCTTCCGGGTCGGAGAGGTCGACCACGCCTTCCACCGCCCAGAGGTTGTCCCCCTCCGGGTCCACCAGCACCTGGCTCACCTCGAAGCGGCGGTCGCCTGCCGGGGCGATGCGGGTCTTGTCGGCGAAGCGGGCACCCTGGTCGAAGACGATTCGGTCGTAGCGCTCCAGGAAGGGCGCCAGCGCCGCGGCCAGGCGGTCCTGGTCCCAGGGATCTTCGGGATCCTGGCGGACGCTGTCGGCCGCCTCTTCCCAATCTCCCTGGGCAAGGGCATGGACGAGCTGGTGGAGCCCGGCCCGGACCCGGGCGGTGAGAGCGCGTGGGTCGCCCAGCAGGCGGCGCTGCTCCAGGTCGCGGTGGGCGGCGTGGCGGTCCTCGTGGCTCTCGAGCAGGAGCTCGGGGTGGCGCAGGCTCTCCCACTCCTCCAGGAGGCTGGTGTCGACCCGCTCCAGGAGGGTGCGGAAGAAGGCGAGAACGTCTTCAACCTCCTCGGTCTTGGCCCAGTCCGGGACGGTCTGGTCAAGGGTCCGGTAGAGCTGGGAAAGGTAGCGCAGGAGGATGCCCTCCGAGCGCTGGAGGCCGTAGCGCCGGACCATGTCGCTGAAGCCGAGGTAGCCCTCCACCATCTCGCGTCCCACCGACTTGGGTCGGATGTCGCGCCCGCCGACCCACGGATGAGCGCGCCGGAAATCCTCGAACGTCGAGAAGATGAACTCGCCCAGTGGAGCCGGCGGTATGACCTTGTCGAGGGCGGCAATCCGCTCCTCGTAGCTGGAGCCCTCGGCCTTCATCTCGGCCACGAGCTCGTCTTTCAGGCGATCCACCTGGCGGCGCAGGATCACTACCGGGTCCTCGAGAACGGACTCCACCAGGCTGAGGACGTCGAGGGCGTAGCTCTCCGAAGCCATGTCGAGCAGGGCCAGGGTCTCGACCAGGTAGAGCGAGAGCGCATGGTAGAGCGAGAAGTCGGCCTGCAGGCGCTCGTTGACCACCACCCAGAGGTAGCGTGCAGCGCTGTCACGCACCAGCTCGATGATGCCGGCGCCGTGCAGCGAACGCACCCTGACTGCCGCCTCGTGCAGGAGCTTCTGCTTGGTGACGTCGCTCTCGTGGCAGCGCTCGATGAGGCGGCGCAGCGAGTCGAAGTTGCGGATGGATGGGTCGTCGAGGTCGGCGTCGCGCTGAAGCAGCGCCACGATCATGCCGTGGGTGATCCGGAAGCGCGACTGCAGGGTCTCAGGCGGCCGCTGGATGAGCTTGTCAAACGTCTCCCGGTCCCACTGCACCTCGCCCTGCGGCTGCTTCTTCTTGGCCAGCTTCTTGCGCTTCGCCTTGTCGTCGCCCGCCTTGCGCTCGAGCTGAGCCTTCTCGATGGCGAAGTCCGGCGCCTGGCACACCACGCTGCCGCGCTCGTCGAACCCGCGGCGTCCGGCGCGGCCGGCGATCTGCTTGAAGTCGCGGACCTTCAGGATGCCCAGCTTGCGGCCGTCGAACTTGGCGAGCTTGGAGAAGACCACCGTGCGGATCGGGATGTTGACTCCGACGCCGAGGGTGTCGGTGCCGCAGATGACCTTGAGCCGCCCGCGCTGGGCGAGCTGCTCGGCGAGCAGGCGGTACTTGGGCAGCAGGCCGGCGTGATGAACCGCCACGCCGAAGCGGACGAAGCGGCGGAACTCCTTGCCGTAGGGGGTGTCGAAGCGGAAGCCGGCCACCTCCTGGCCGATGCGCTCGCGCTCCTCGGGGGACGCGAGCTTGAGGCTGGTGAGGCTCTGGGCCAGCTCGGCACAGTCCCGCTGGGTGAAGCTGACCACGTAGGCCGGCACCTTGGAACTCGTCGCCAGATCCTGAACCGTCTCGTGGATCGGAGTCTCGCGGTACTCGAAGTCCAGCGGCACCGGGCGCTCCTCGGACGACACCGTCGCCACGGTCCGCCCCGTACGCTCTTCGATCAGCCGCGCGATGCCGGCGGTGTCGCCGAGGGTGGCGGACATGAGAAGGAAGACGGTGTCGGACTGCTCGATGAGCGGCACCTGCCAGGCCCAGCCGCGCTCGGGGTCCGCGTAGTAGTGAAACTCGTCCATGACCACGGCGTCGACGCCGGCATCGGCGCCCTGGCGCAAAACCATGTTGGCCAGCACCTCGGCGGTGCAGCACACCACCGGGGCGCCGGGGTTGATGCTGGCGTCGCCCGTGAGCATCGCGACCCTCTCGGGACCGAAGAGGCGGCACCAGTCGAAGAACTTCTCCGACGCCAGGGCCTTGATGGGGGAGGTGTAGACCGACATCCGTCCTTCGCACAGGGCCTTGAAGTGGAGGCCCAACGCCACCAGTGACTTTCCCGAGCCTGTGGGAGTGTCGAGGATGACGTGGCGGCCCGCTATCACCTCCAGGAGGGCCTCCTCTTGAGCCGGATAGAGCTCAAAGCCCATGTCGGCCACCCATCCCAGGAAGCGATCGAGTATCTCGTCCGGGTCGAGGGTCCCGCCTGTCGGCACGCGGCTGGCCAGGGTGGGACGCTCCGCCTCGGGTTCCTCTTGATGCTGCGCACTCGTGTCCGTCATGCCGTCTCCTCGCGTCGCGACGCCATCGGCGTGGGATCTCGAGGGTAAAGAGAAACGGGTGAAGAGTAAATGGGAGCGTAGGGAGGCTGAACGCGAGGATCGCGTGCCCGCGTCCGCCGCCCTCTCGTTCGGCAGGCCGCTCCGCACAGCGAAGACACTGGCAATTGCAATTCACGGTTCGAATTGCAACCATTGAGCGAGATGCCCACCATGACCCTCGTGGTGCTTGCCACGTTCGCCGTCCAGTGCGCCGAAGCGGTGCTGCTGGCCGCAGTTCTGCTGAGCTTCTACCGGCTCTACCGTCGCGGCTACCTTCTGCTGTGGAGCCTCAGCTGGTGGGCCCTCTGCGTGTCGTTCTTGTGCGGGGGGCTCGGCCTCTGGGCGGCGGCGCAGCACATCCCGTCGAGCAGTCTGTTCCGACTTGTCGTGGCGGCGGCAGGTCTGGTGGCGGGCTACTGGCAGGTGGTCTGGCTGCTGCTGGGTACCGGCGAGCTCGCATCGGGCCGGCGAGTCGGGCGGCGGCGGCGTCGCGTCCTCCTAGCGCTCGCTGCGGCCGTCGGCATTGCTGGAGCCCTGGCGTTCGCGTGGTCACCAGGTGCTGCCTCGCAGCGATTCCTCATGCGTGTCGGGGTCAAGTCACTCCTGGTGGGGGGGGCGTTCATAGCCGCCTCGGTGGGCGTGTGGCGGTCGCGACGGCCTGCGGCCCTGGGGCACGTCCTGGTGAGCGGAGCGTTCGGCCTCTACGGCCTCGAGCAGCTCCACTACCTCGGCATCGCGGTGTGGGAGCTGGTCACCCAGAAATTTACGCCCTATGGACCTTTTCTCGGCTTCATCGACTTCTTCCTCCAGCTTGCCATGGGTCTCGGCATGGTGGTGTGGCTGCTGGAAGAGGAGCGGGCGCGGGTGATCAAGGCCAGTGAGCGCATCGACTTTCTCGCGCACTACGACCCGCTCACGGGCCTCCCGAACCGCCAGCTGTTCATGAACCTTCTCGGTGTGGCGGTGGAGAGCGCCCAGGTGGGCGGGCGCGGCCTGGCTTTGGCGTGCATGGACGTGGACCGGTTCCAGGTCGTCAACAGCACGCTCGGCCACGGCTCGGGGGACGAGCTGCTGCGCTCTCTGGGCCAGCGCCTCCAGATGGCGATCGGTGAGGGAGGCCTCGTGGCGCGCCTCGGTGAGGACGAGTTCGCCCTCCTCTTCGAGGTGGGTGACGGGCCGGCCGGTGTCTCCGACACGCTCGATCGGGTGCTCCGGGTCGTGCGGCGGCCGTTCGCGCTCCACCGTCGCGATGTCTTCCTCACGGTCAGCGCGGGAGTGGCGTTGTGCCCGGATCACGCGGGGACGACCGCGGCGCTGCTACGGGCGGCGGAGGCGGCCGTGCGAGCGGTACGCGGGCGCGGCCGCGATGCTTGGGCGTGCTACCAGCTGAGCATGGAGACTACGTCGGGCGCGCGGCTCGATCTCGAGGGGCGGCTGCGCCGGGCAGTGGAGGACAACGAGCTGGTGCTCCACTATCAGCCGATCGTGGCGGTGAGCAGCGGTCGGGTGGTGGCGCTGGAGGCTCTGGTGCGCTGGGAGCACCCCCGCGACGGGCTCCTCATGCCGGTGGACTTCCTCGGCATAGCCAGCGCCATCGGCCTGCTCGGCCGGATCGAGGCGTGGGTGCTGGACGAGGGCTGCCGGCAGCTCAGGGCGTGGCAGGAGATGGGCTTCACGCGTCTCAAGCTCGCGGTGAACCTGTCGGCCGGCCGGTTCCAGGATCCCGGATTGGTGGCGAGAGTTCAGGAGGTCCTGGCTCGCAGCGGAGTCGGACCGGGGGACCTCCAGCTCGAGATCACCGAGAGCACAGCCATGCACCGGGCCGAGGCGACACTCGAAGTGCTGAGGCAGCTCAAGGAGGTGGGGGTCGAGATCGCCATCGACGACTTCGGCACCGGCTACTCTTCGCTGAGCTATCTGGGGAGCTTCCCGGTGGACCTGCTCAAGATCGACCGCTCCTTCGTACGCAACCTCGCCCCCGGTTCGGACGAAGAGGCCCTGATATCAGCGATCATCGCCCTCGCGCACAGCCTTCGCCTGCCGGTGGTGGCGGAGGGCGTGGAGTCGATGGAGCAGCGGCAGCTGCTCGAACGACACGGCTGCGAGTACCTCCAGGGCCATCTCATCGCCCGGGCCCTTCCGCCCCGCGAATGTGCCGCGCTGCTCCTGCGTGAGGAGGGACGGGCCGCCGGTTCCTGAGCGGTGAGCGCCGCGCCATGAGGACGGCGCCGGCGACGCCCCCATCGCTGTCACCCGGGTCGGGAGGACCGGAGCGCTTCAGGTGACGACCAAGGAGCCGGCGTCCGCTGCCTTCGAACGTACAAGAGCGCATGCCGAGGCTGTAGGGGCTCGCAGTCGGCCGCGCGCCTCGGCGCATGACCTTGGCCTCGCCCTCCACCGCGGCGGGGAGGCCCGGCAGGCGCAGCCGAAACTGGAACCGGGTTCCGATGCTGCGACGGAGCAGCTAGGATGACACTGTGAGCGGGAGCACATCCCTCCCCGAGCTGCCGTCCGGCCTCCTCGCCGCCCTCAGGGCAGCACGTCGGGTGGTTGTGCTCACCGGCGCCGGAGTCTCCGCCGAGAGCGGCGTGCCGACCTTCCGAGAGGCCCAGACCGGGCTGTGGGCGCGCTTCGACCCTGCCGACCTCGCGACGCCAGAGGCATTCCAACGCGATCCCGATCTGGTATGGCGCTGGTACCTGTGGCGCCGCGGGCTCGTGAAGCAGGCGTCGCCCAACCGCGGCCACGACGCCCTGGTGCGGCTGGAGAGGCTGGCGCCTGACCTCACACTCGTGACCCAGAACGTGGACGGCCTGCACCAGCGGGCGGGGAGCTCCCACGTGGTCGAGCTGCACGGCAGTCTGGTGCGGACCCGCTGCGCCGCCTGCGGCCGCCAGGCCGACGGGGCCGTGAGCCTCGAAGCCGGCGTGCCGCGCTGTCCGTGCGGTGGCATGCTGCGGCCGGACGTGATCTGGTTCGGGGAGGCGTTGCCCTGGAACGAGCTGGAGTGCGCGCTGGCAGCCGCGCGCGGCTGCGACCTCTTCGTCAGCGCCGGGACCTCCGCACTGGTGTACCCGGCTGCCTCGCTTCCCCACGAGGCGCTGGCGGCAGGGGCAACCGTCGTGGAGGTCAACCCGAAGGCGACGCCCCTGACACCGCGGGCGGACTACTCCCTTCGGGGGCCAAGCGGCGAGATCCTCCCCGCGCTGGTCGACGCTGCCTGGCCGCAGGCCGTCGCTACGCCCCCCGAGGCGGCACCTTGGAGCACATGAACTCGGCAAGGGCGGTGATGGTCAGCGACGGGTTGACGCCGAGGTTGGCCGCCACCACCGAGCCGTCCATGACGTACAGGCCCTCGTAGCCGAACACCTCTCCCCGGCTGGAGATGACGCCGTGGTCGGGACCGTCGGCCATGGCGCAGCCGCCGAGGATGTGGGCGGTGGTCGACGTGTCGAGGAGCACCTCGTTGAGCGAGCTCTGGGGAACCGCGTCCAGCTCACGGCCGAGCTCGCGGGCGACCTTGTTGGCCTGGGGGATGTAGGACGGAATACGCGGCTCGCCGGGGTTGGTGCGCGAGGTGATGGTGGGCGAAAAGGGCCAGTACCAACGCCGCTCACGGGTGATACGGGTGTGGCCGGCCTCGGTCTGCATCACCAGCAGCACCATCGAGCGACTGGCCTTGCCCCATGGCCGCGCCACGCGGAGCGCCCTGATCGGGTGGCGCAGAACGTTGCCGAGCCAGCGCAGCTGGCGCGGCACGCCGGGTCCGCCGTCGGTGAGCAGGGTGCCGAGCAGGAGCATCACGTCGGAGCCGGAGGGGAAGCGAACCGGCTCCATGTGGGTATGCTCGTCCGCCTCGATCTTCGAGGTGATGGCGATGCCCTCGTTGAGCCCCGGGGCGCGCGCGGTGATGCCCAGCAGAGCCTCCGAGTTGGTGCGCACCCAGTTACCGAGCTGTCGTGAGATGGCGGGCAGAGCGCCGCGATCGCGGCAGGATGTGAGCAGCGACGAAGTGCCGATGACTCCGGCGGAGACCACCACTCTTTCTGCGGTGAGGCTCATCCGGTCTCCCGACATGCGTCGTGTCGAGGGGCGCATGTGGAGCCGGTAGCCGCCGCCGGACAGAGGCTCGATCAGCTCGACCTTGGTCTCGGGGCGGATCTCGGCACCGTCCAGCTGGGCGAGGTGGAGGTAGTTCTTGTCGAGGGTGTTCTTGGCGCCGGGGCGGCAGCCAACCATACAGGCGCCGCAGAAAGTACACCCGGTGCGCGGCGGCCCCGCTCCGTCGAAGTAGGGATCGGGCACCTCCTCCTCGGGCTCGCCGAAGAAGATGCCGACGTCGGTGGGTTTGAAGGTCTCGCCGAAGCCGCGCCGCTCGGCGGCGTTGCGAAGGGCGTCGTCGACCTTGCCGAGGCGGGGGTTCTGCGCCGAGCCCAGCATCCGCCGGGCGGTGGCATAGTGCTGCGGCATCTCACGACGCCAGTCTTCGAGCTCCCTCCAGGCGGGATCGTCCCAGACCGGGTCCGGGGGTTCGAAGAGGGTTGCGGCGTAGACCAAGCTGCCGCCTCCCACCCCGACGCCGCCGAGGATGAGCGCTTCGCGCAGGAGGTGCAGACTCCAGGTGCCGCGGCAGCCCAGCCACGGCAGCCAAAACGCCTTGGGGAGGTTCCAGTTGGTCTTCGGGTGGTCCTCGGGACGCCAGCGTTTGCCCTTCTCCAGCACGACGACCCGGTAGCCCTTCTCGGTGAAGCGCAGGGCCGCCACCGAGCCGCCGAATCCGGAGCCCACCACGGCCACGTCGGTGTCGAAATGGGTGGAGCTGGCGGGCTGCGGCATCGGCGTACCTCCGTCGTTGTGGAGCACTGCGGCAAGTCTAGCACGAGGATTGCCGCGGTATGGCAAGTCGGCGCGCCGGAGCCGCTTCCGTCTCCGTCGCCGGTGTGCGGCCCTGTATACTGGCGGCGAGGTCAGGGGGTGCGATGCAGCCGGTTCGAGCCGCGGTAGCGGTGCTGATTCTGGGTTCCACGGTCGCCGCGACCGGATGCGGCGGCTTATCGTCCGCCGGTGAAACCCCGACCCGAGGCGCGCCGCTCGTCGTCGAGCCGGTTCCGGCCTTCGCCCAGCCCGTGCACACCCGGGTCGCCCCTGGCGACACCATCGAGAGCGTGGCGCGCCGCGTCGCAGGCGACGACTGGGTGGCGTGGCGCGACGCCCTGGTTCGCGAGCTCGACCCCCGCCGCCTGCAGCCCGGCGTGAGCTTCCGAGGGCGCGAGGCGCCCGGTGGGAGGTTGGCGAAGCTGGTGGTGGATCTCGACATGCGTACCCGGCTCGAGCTCTCCCGCGAAGGCGGCGAGATCCGGTGCGAGCGCGTTGAGCGTCCCCTCGACAGCGAGGTCGTCGAAGTGAGGGGCACCATCACGAGCTCGCTCTTCGGCGCGGTGGAGAGCGCCGGCCAGGATCCCGAGCTTGCCGTCCGCTTGGCCGAGATCTTCCAGTGGGACATCGATTTCTTCCGCGATCTGCGGCAGGGGGACGAGTTCGTGGCGCTCGTGGACCGGCAGTCGGTGGACCGGGAGTTCTTCGGCTACGGCACCATTTTCGCGGCGCGGTTCGTCAACGCCGGAAAGACCTTCACCGCCATCGCCTACCCTGACGACGACGGGCGGGTGGGGTACTACGACCTGGACGGGCGACCCCTTCGCAAGCAGTTCCTGCGCTCTCCTCTCAAGTTCAGCCGCATCACGTCGCGCTTCACCATGCACCGCTTCCACCCGGTGCTGCACCGCAGCATGCCGCACTACGGGGTGGACTACGGCGCGCCGGTGGGCACGCCGGTGCACGTGACCGCCGACGGCGTGGTGACCTTCGTCGGCCGCAAGGGCGGTGGAGGCAAGATGGTGACGGTGCGTCACCCCAATGGGTACGAGACCAACTACCTTCACCTCAGCCGCTATGCGAGCGGAGTCCGACGCGGTGTGCGAGTGCACCAGGGCCAGGTCATCGCGTTCACCGGCCAGACCGGCCTCGCCACCGGCCCGCACCTGGACTACCGCGTGCGGCTCAACGGGCGCTGGGTCAACCCGCTGTCGATCACCTCTCCGCCCGCGCAGCCGATTCCAAAGGACCGGCTCGCGCGCTACCTCTCCCACGCCCTGGCCGTGGTGGCGGTGCTCGACGGCAAGGAGCCGCCGCTGGGGGCGGTGGGTTGAGGCGGCGGGGTCCGGTGATGCAGCTTCTGGCATCCGCTGGGCGGGCAGCGAGATGAGGGTCGAGGCAACTGCGCCGTGCCGCGCCGACCTGGCGGGCGGCACCCTGGACATCTGGCCGCTCGGGGTGCTCCACCCCGGCGCGCTCACCGTGAACGTGGCCATCCCGGTGCGGGCTCGCGTGCAGGTGGACGAGGAGGCACCCGACGGCGAGGTCTGGCACGCGGTGGCCGACGGCGAGTGGCGCCGCCTGGGGCCGGACGATGCCGGCCACGACCTGACCGCCACGGTGTGTTTCTTCCTGCGGCCGGCCGGACGCCTGCGCGTGAGGGTGCTGGAGCAGGCGCCAGTGGGCTCCGGCCTCGGCGGATCATCCGCCTACGCGGTGGCCCTGGCGCAGGCTGTCGATCTGGTCTCCGCCACCCGTCGCGGCCAGGCCCCCATGGTGGCCCTGCTGCGCGATCTCGAGGCACGGGTGCTCGGCGTGCCCACCGGAACGCAGGATCACTGGGCGGCAATGCGTGGCGGCTGCCTCGCCCTCCACCTCGAGGCGGGGGGCGAGCGGGTTGAGCGGCTTGCGGTGAGCCGTTCCTGGCTCGAACGGCGTCTCACGGTCTTTTTTACCGGTATCACCCACCACTCGGGAATGGTCAACTGGCAGGTGATCCGTCGTCGGCTGGACGGCGACCCGGCGACGACGAAGGCGCTCGAGAGCATTGCTGCATCCGCCCGTGAGGGGCGGCTCGCGCTGGCCGTCGGCGATGAGGCAGGGGTCGCCGGCGCGGTGCGCGCCGAATGGCAGGCGCGCCGGCGGCTGGCGCCCGAGGTGGCGCCGGAGGAGCTTTGCTCCCTCGAACTCGCACTCACCGACGCCGGCGCCCTGGCGGTGAAGGCCTGCGGTGCCGGCGGCGGCGGCTCGGTTCTCATCTGGCATCCGGAGGGCGCGCGCGAGACGATGGTGGAGGTGGCCAGGCGTCAGACCCCCCAAGGCTTCGAGCTTCCCCCTGGGATCGCTCGCAAGGGTTGCCGCGTGCGGGCGCTCGAGACCTCCGGGTAGACTCCCAGCGATGCGCTCTCCGGGTACGAGGGAGGCTCTCGGTTTTGCGCTATGGGTGGCGGTGCTGGCGGCGGCCCTCGCCGTTGCGCAGGAGGCTCCGGCGCCGTCACCAGGAGAGCGCAGCGGGCCTCGAAGGTCGCCCCGCGTGGTGCTGCCGGTGACCGTGGTGGTGGATGCCGGCCGCGTGGTGCGGACGCTGCCCGGCGATCTGCTCGGGTCCAACCTGCAGTACACCGAGGGTGGGGACGGGATGCTCGACGAGGAGCAGGGCGCCCTGCGCCCTGCGGCCCTGGCGGCCGTGCGAGCCCTCGGCCCGGCGACCATCCGCTTCCCCGGGGGGGCCCACAGCGACGTCTACCATTGGCGCGACGGCGTGGGCCCGGTGGAGCTGCGGCCGCCCGGTGTCGGCTACTTCGACGGGCGCACCACGTCCAACGCGTTCGGTACCGACGAGCACCTCGCCGTGTGCGCGGCGGTGGGGGCGGAGGCCACGATCACCGCCAACTTCGGCACCGGCACGGCGCGCGAGGCAGCCAACTGGGTGGAGTACTGCAACGCCGTCGCGCCCGCGACCGGCGCCGAGAGCTGGACCACGACCTCGTGGAGCGGCGACCAAGCGGCGCCGAAAGGCTACTTCGCCTGGCTGCGTGTGCAGCTCGGTCATCCCGAGCCATACGGGGTCAAGCGCTGGGAGGTGGGCAACGAGGTCTACAACGACTGGAGCGACCGCTACTCGGCGGCACAGTACGCCGAGCGGTTCATGACCTTCTGCGCGGCGATGAAGGCCGTGGACCCCGACGTGCGGGTGGCGGCAGTGGGCTACGACCGGGCGGACGAGGCGTGGCGCGACGGTGACCAGCCGTGGAACCGCACGGTGGCCCGCATCGCCGGCTCGTGCCTGGATGCCCTGCACATTCACACCTACGCACCGGCACGCGATGACGAGAGCGTGGTGCTGGTGAGCAACGGCGAGGTGAGCGGGGACCTCACCGTACCGGTGAGCGGCACTTACGAGGTGCGGATCACCGCCCAGGGTGTCAACCTCCTGGGAGAGTACCCGCCGGCGGACGGTGAGTACGCGGTACTCGAGGTGCGCGCGGACGGGGAGCTGGTGGGTCGGGTGAGCCTGAGCTCGTGGGTGCCCTCGGTGTGGACCGTCGCCGTGCCTCTGGCGGCGGGCCGGCACCGGATCGCCATCGCGTTCACCAACGATCTCTACGAGCCGGTCACCGGCAACGGCCGCGACGTCGTCCTCGCCCGCGAGCTCGAGGTGCGGGGAGGGGGGGGGCGGTGGCGGGTGGCGCTCGCGCCACCCGTCTCAACAGCTGCCGAGGCGGTGGAGGGCGCCGCTGTCCACGGTGCGTCAGTCGCCCGTATCGCCGAGATCCTCCGCCGGGAGACGGGGCGGGACGATCGCGAGGTGTGGGTCACCGAGTACAGCCTCTTCTTCGGGGTGGCGGGCCTCGGTATCCACCGCGTGCAGGACTTCCTGGCCGCGCCGATGCTGGCCCGCTACACCATCGAGCACGTTCGCGCGGGCGTTGCGCTGCTGCAGCAATGGAGCCTGGTGGGCGACTGGTACTTCGGCATGCTGCACGACGCGGTGGCGCTCGGCCGGAGGGCCACCGGTGAGGTCTTCCCGCTGCTCGCGCAGGTTCTGCGTGGCGACCTCGTCGGCACCACGGTCGCGGGCCCCTCGTTCATCGGACCCGCGGCTGCGGGGACGCTCCTGGACGGGGCGGCCGTGCCCTGGCTGGACGCCGTCGCGACCCGCGATGGTGGAACGCTGCGGGTCCTCCTGGTGAACGGGCACCCCGCCGCGACGATGGCGGCGAAGGTAACCGTGGCAGGGGCCTCCATGAGTGGTGACGCCACCGTGACGACAGTCTCGTCGGCGGGCTGCGACACCGTAGATGTCAATCCCCCGGAGGAGGCGTACACCTTCGCGCCGGGTGTGGTCGGCGAGGCCGTGCGCCTCGACGCCACGATCCCCCTGCACCATCCGCTCGAGGGGCGGATCTCGCCCGAGGAGGGCACGGTGGAGCTCTGGCTGGATCCCGACTGGGACGGCGGTGACGCCGTTGCCCACGCGGTGCTCTCGCTGGGTCTGCTCTTCGAGCTGGGAGTGGACGAGGACGGCCTCTTGCTGGTTCGGATCGCCTCGGAGCTGGCCGACACGCTGGACTGGGCGGTGGCGGATACCCGGGGCTGGCGGGCCGGCGCCTGGCACCACGTGGCGGTGACCTGGAACGCCGACGCGGTGCGTTTGTACGTGGACGGGGCCGAGGCATGGGAGACGCCTCGAGCCGCTAAGTGGACCTGGGTCGACCCCGGACGGGGCCTGGTGCTGGGCGCGGCGGTCCTGTCCCCGGGCGCCGGTCTCGACGGATGGGTCGACGAGCTTCGCATCGACCGTCGCGCCCGCACCGCCGCCGAGATTTCCGCCGACGTCCAGCAGGGGCGCGCCGGCGAAGCGTTGGCAGTGGACGCCGATACCGGCCTCCTGCTTCATCTCGACCGCTCGCTGGCCGACGAGGTCCGGGACGAGCGCACCATCGTCGCTACGAGGACGGTGCCGGTGTCGGGTGGTGCGCTGAGGGTCGAGGTCCCCCCGTGCGGAGTGGCGCTGGGTGAGATCGGCGTCCCCTCGGCGACGCCGGGCCGCGCGAGGAGACGGAAGCTCGGCCATTAGCTCGGACTCTTCATGAGGGTTGGTCGCGAAGGGCGCGAGGGGTGGCGCCTGGCTGCGTCTCGACCGCCGGCGCCCGCGCGACCCGCAGGCCCGGGAGCAGCGTGCGGTCGCTTTATCGCTCCGGGTACCTGGTCGTCACGTAGTCGTTGATGAGCTGCTGGAACGCGGCGGCGAGCTCGTCGTAGGTGCCCTTGAGGGTCGTGAACTTCTCGCCGTCGACGTAGACCGGGCACTGCGGCGTCTCGCCGGTGCCGGGCAGGCTGATGCCGATGTTGGCGGCGCGGGACTCTCCGGGTCCGTTCACCACGCACCCCATCACCGCAAGCGTGAGCTGCTCGACCCCCTCGTAGCGCTGTCGCCACTCCGGCATCCGCTGGGCGACGTAGCCCTCGACCCGCTCGGCGAGCTCCTGGAAGGTCGTGCTGGTGGTGCGCCCGCATCCCGGACAGGCGGTGACGCTGGGGGTGAAGGCGCGCAGACCGAGGGCCTGCAGAAGCTCGCAGGCGGCCCGTACCTCCTCGCGGCGGTCGCCGCCCGGCCGCGGCGTGAGAGAGACGCGGATGGTGTCGCCGATGCCCTCGTTGAGCAGCACGCCCATGGCCACCGACGACCACACCAGCCCCTTGGTCCCCATGCCGGCCTCAGTGAGGCCGAGGTGGAGCGGCTGCTCGGTCTCGGCCGCCAGCGCACGGTAGACGGCGATGAGGTGCGGCGGCTTGGACAGCTTGCACGAGATGACGATGCGGTCGGAACCGAGCCCGCTGGCGAGCGCCAGCTCGGTGGACTCGAGAGCCGAGATCACCATGCACTCGTCGATGATGTCGTCGGAGTCCTTGCCGAGCGAGCGGTCGGTGTTCTCCTGCATCTTCCGGATCACCAGCTCCTGGTTGAGAGAGCCGCCGTTGACGCCGATGCGCACCGCCTTGCCGTTGTCGGCGGCGATGCGGCAGATGGCAGCGAAGTTCTCGTCGCGCCGCTGGCCGTGACCGACGTTGCCGGGGTTGATCCGGTACTTGGCGAGCTCCCGCGCACACTCCGGGTGCGCCGCCAGGAGAACGTGCCCGTTGTAGTGGAAGTCGCCGATGAGCGGCACAACACAACCGGCATCGTCCAGACGCCGGCGGATCTCCGGTACGGCGGTGGCCGCCTCCGGAGTGTTGACCGTGATCCGCACCAGCTCCGAGCCGGCCTCGGCCAGCTCCCCCACTTGGCGGACGGTGGCCTCGACGTCGGCGGTGTCGGTGTTCGTCATGCTCTGGACGACGATGGGTGCGCCGCCGCCCAGCTGAACCGGGCCCACGGCAACGGCGCGACTCCTGTGGCGGGTCTGGGTCATCTCGGTGAACCCTCCATACGCTCCGCGGGGCGTAACGCTTTGATCGTGGGCGAAATGCCCCGCGGCGAGACAGTGTACGGGGACGCCGGGCTCGAGGTCAACGGTGATCGTGAGTTACACTCGCAGCGATGATCCTCACGACCCTGGTGGTGGCGGTGGCCCTGGGCATGACCGCGCAGGTGGTGGCCGAGCGCTTCCAGCTCCCCGCCATTCTGCCGCTGCTGGCCCTGGGGGTGTTCTGCGGACCGGCGGGCCTGGGCTGGTTCGCGCCGGCGGCCCTGGGTGACACCCTCGAGGTGCTCATCCACCTCGGGGTGGCGGTGATCCTCTTCGAGGGCGGTCTCTCCCTCGACCGTCACCGGCTCATGCAGGTGGGCGGCGCGGTCCGCAACCTGGTGACGTTGGGCGCTACGGTGAGCGGCGTGGCCACCGCGTGGCTCGCCCACGCCATCATCGGCATGCCCTGGCAGCCGGCGGCCCTCTTCGGCGCCATCATGACGGTCACCGGGCCCACCGTGGTGGTTCCCCTCCTGCACCACATGATCGCGCCGCGCCAGGTCAAGACGGTGCTGGTCTCGGAGGGTCTCATCAGCGATCCACTGGGCGCGGTGCTGGCCTACATGGTGCTCCAGGCCATCGAGCGCAGCGGCGTGCCATGGCGCGCCCTCGGTCAGGAGATGGTCGTCCTGGCGCTCACCGGGGTCATCCTCGGCTTCGTCGCCGGCTCGCTCTCGAGCTTCGTCGCCCACCGTCGACTGGTGAGCGGTGAGCTGCGCAACCTCGCCGTGCTCAGCATGGTCATGCTGTGCTACATGGTGGCCGAGCATCAGGCTCACCAGTCCGGGATCCTCGCCGTCGTCGTCATGGGGTTCACCATGTCGGCGGCCGATCTGCCGGATCTGGTCTCGCTCAAGGCGTTCAAAGGGCAGCTCACCACCCTGCTGATCTCCGTCCTTTTCATTCTCCTCGCCGGCCAGCTCAACCTCGTGGCGGTGTTCCAGCTCGGCTGGGGCGGGCTGCTCGTGGTTGCCGGGCTGGTCTTCGTCGTGCGGCCCGTGGCGGTGGGAGCGTCGGTGTGGCCCCGCCTGCTGGACTGGCGGGGAAGGGTCGTGCTGGCGATGACCGCACCGCGCGGGATCGTGGCGGCGGCGGTGGCGTCGCTGGCGGCCCGGCAGCTCGACCGGGCGGGGATCGCCGGGGGAGGCCTGCTGGAGGGGCTGGTGTACCTGGCCATCCTGGTGACCGGCGCCTGGGCCACCCTGATGGCCCTGGTGCTGCCCACGGTGCTGGGCTACACCCGAGACTCGAGCCGTCGCCGGATCCTGCTGGTCGGCGCGCACCCCTTCAGCGAGCTTCTCGCCCAGGTGCTCGGTCGGTACGGACGGGCGGTGGTGGTGGTGGACGCGGTGTCGTGGCGGCTCGACCGCTTCCGCCGGGGGGGGTACGCGGTGGTGGCCGGTGATGCTCGTGAAGGCGAAACCTACGAGGAGGCGGGGATCGAGCGGGACACCACGGTGATCGCGGCGACCACCAACGACGAGCTCAACCTGCTGGTGGCGCAAAAGGTCCACGACGAGTTCGGGGTCGAGAGCCCGGTGGTGGCGCTGCAGGAGCCCCCGGACGAGCTCAGCCGTCGCTCGGCGGCCTGGATCTCCCTTCTCGGTGGCCGGGCGATACGCCTGCCGACGTGGATCCGCGCGGTGGAGAACGGTGACGCGAAGATGCTCGATCTCGACCCGCGGGAGGAGCGGACTGCTGCCACGCTGCGCGAGGTGGAGCGCGAACGGCCCGGCGAGCTCGTGAAGCTCGCGGGATGGAGCCGTGGCGAGCCGGATCTCGGGATGCCCGAGGAAGGCTCCACCAACGGCTGGGAGCGGCTGACCGTGCTGGTGTCCGGGGCGCGCGCCCGCGAGCTGCTGGAGCCTCTGGCTTTGCCGACTGAAACGGCGGAAGGCGACGCGGGCGGGGAAGCCGCGAAGCTGGGCGAGGGCCGTGACGTCGGCGCCTGATACGGAGGTGCGCGTCACCGTGGGACGCGTCGGCCGCGGGCTGGAGGCATGGGCGCACCGGCTCGGCGACGACCTGGTGGTGGCCATCGGTGGGGGCTCGCGGCCGCACGTCGGCTGCGTGGTCCTCGCGGTGGCCCGTCCCTCCAGCGCCGAGCCGACCCGGCGGTCCGTGACTACCTCGGTGCTCACCCTGCCGCCGCACAAGGAGGAGGGCATCGCCCGTCCCGTGGCCGAGCACCTGGCCCGGACCCTGGGCGGCGTTGTGGTGGTTTCGGCCGGCGTCCATGATGACGAGCTCACTCCCGCCGGCGTGGCCGACTACCTGGCATTGGCCGGGGAGCTTGCACGACGGCTCGGCGAGGCCCTGGCCTCGGAGGGGACGAGCGTCTGACCGGAAGGCCGGCGATCGCCCCGCGCGGCGGGCGGGAGGGCACACCTCCGCCCTTGATCGCTCCAGTTTCCGGCTCCTGCCATGGACCAGGCCTTCGCTCTGTCAACCGGCCCGCAGGAGGGTGGACTTCGGGCGGTTCCCCGCCCGAGCCCACGGCGCAAGCAGGCTCAGCCGGTCACGGACTCACCGTGAGCCACCGGTCGGTGCTGCCGTCCTCGAAGCCGTCTTCGAAGATCAGCGTGGTGTTCACGAGGTCGGTGTCGGTGGCGGTGTTGTCGGCCGGGACGGTGTCGACGAAGCCGGCGGGCACCGTCACCGTCGCGGTGCTTGCAAGAAACCCGGTGGCATCGAGGGCCACCGTGGCTGAGAGTATGTAGGTCACCGCTGCCCCGGTGGGTAGCTCCGCGGTGTCGGCGATCGCGCCGCTGCCCGCTGCGCCGCACACTCCGCCGCCGATACCTGTGCAGGTCCAGGAGACGTTCACCAACGAGGAAGGCAGGATGGTGCGTACCGTGGCGCCGGGAACGTCCGTGGCGCCGGGGTTGCCGGCGGTAACGACATAGGTGACGGCGGCGCCCGGCAGCGCGGTGTCGAGACGGTCGTCGATGGTGACGGCGAGGTCCGCCGGCGTGGGTGTGCGCACGTCGGCATCGAACGCCTGGCCTTGCAGCCGCCGCCAGAGACCGTGCTCGGGGTGGGGTGGCGCCGCCAACGCGCGGTCGACCGTGAACGGCGCGTACTGAAGGCGCGCGCGCCAGCGGTAGAGATCAGGGGCGAGCCCGCTCAGGTTTGCGGTGATCACGGTACCGTCCGCCGTGGCCGTGGAGTCCTCCCAGCCGGTGAGGGCGGAGGCACACGGCCCCGAGGCGAGCTCGGCGCCGGTGGGACACGCCTCGACCTCGAGCCGCACGCGCTCGCGTCCGCGCGGCGAGGTGGCGTGCATCCCCACCACGAGCTCGCCCGTACTCCCCGTGAGCGCCCACGGTTGCAGAGGGGTCGCGGCGGAAGGGTCGAGCTGCTGCGGTAGTGTCAGGCGGCCGGCAGCGCCACCGCCCAGAAAGAGGAATGCCGCGCCTTCGTCGGTCTCGCCGCTCGCCTGGTAGGGGGCGCCGACGATGACGTCCGCGAAGCCGTCGCCGTTGATGTCGCCGGCGGAGGCGACGCTGGTGCCCACGCCGGCGGTGCCTTGACCCGACTCGATGACGGTGTCCGCGTCGGCGGTGGAAGATGCGGTGATGCCGGCGGCGGAGCCGAGGAAGACGAAGACCGCGCCGCCATAGGCGTCGCCATCGAAGAAGCCCGGGGCGCCTGTCACGACGTCGGCGAATCCATCGCCGTTGACGTCGCCGGCGGAGGCGACGGCGTGACCCAGCCACGAGCCCACCTGGTCGGACTCGATCATCGCGTGGGCATCCGTTGGAAGCGAGCCGGCGAGGCCGGCGCCGGAGCCGAGGAAGACGAGGGCGGCGCCCCCGGGAACGAAGTCAGGCGCGCCGGCGATGATGTCGGTGAAGCCGTCGCCGTTGACGTCGCCGGCGGAGGCGACGCTGGTGCCGAGATGAGCGTGAGGCTGATTGGGCTCGAGGAGGGCTGCAGCCCCGGAGGGGGTGGTCCCGGTGACGCCGCTGGAGGACCCGAGGACGAGGAGCACCGCACCCTCATCAGGCTCGCCGTCGTCGTAGAGCGGGGCGCCGACGACGACGTCGGCGAAGCCGTCGCCGTTGACGTCGCCGGCCGCGGCCACGCTGAGGCCGAGGCCGGCGCCGGACTGGTCGGACTCGATCATGGCGTGGGCGTCGGCGGGCGACGAGCCTGAGATTCCGGCGGTGGACCCGAGGAAGATGAACGCAGCACCCTCATCGGACTGGCCGTGCTCGTAGCCCACCGCGCCCACGATCAGGTCGGTGAAGCCGTCGCCGTTGACATCGCCGGCGGAGGCGACGCTGGTGCCGAGGAAGGCATCCACCTGATCAGACTCGACCACGGCTCCGGCGTCGGCAGGCGAGGAGCCCGTGACTCCGTCAGGGGACCCGAGGAAGACGAAGGCGGCGCCCTCATTGCTCTCGCCGTCGTCGTAGCGGTGCGCGCCGATGACGATGTCGGCGAAGCCGTCGCCGTTGACGTCGCCGGCGGAGGCGACGGCGTTGCCGAGCTGCGCATCGGCCTGATTCGACTCGATGGCGGCGGCGGCACCCGCAGTGGCGCAGGCGGTGATGCCGGCTGGAGAGCCGAGGAAGACGAAGGCGGCGCCCTCGTCCGTCTCACCGTCATCGTAGAACGGGGCGCCGACGATGAAGTCTGAGAAGCCGTCGCCGTTGACGTCGCCGGCAGAGGCCACGCTCGCGCCGAGTCGTGCGCCCGCCTGATCAGGCTCGATGGTCGCATCGGCGTCGGCAGTGAGCTCGGCAGCGATGCCGGTGGTGGAGCCGAGGATCACCAAGGCGAGACCCTCGTCCGCTTCGCCCTGGTTGTAGTAGGGAGCTCCGACGACGACGTCGGCGAATCCGTCACCGTTGACGTCGCCGGCGGAGGCGACGCTTGCGCCGAGGTCGGCGTCCGCCTGGTCGAGCCCGATGGTCGCGGAGGCGTTGGCGGGGGAGGACGCCGTGATACCGGCGGCGGAGCCGAGGAAGACGAACGCCGCACCGTAGGGTGTGGGGCCCTGGTCGCTGTCGCCGTGGCCGAAGAGCGGGGCGCCGACGATGACGTCGGCGTAGCCGTCCGCGTTGACATCGCCGGCGGAGGCGACGGCTGAGCCGAGCCCGGCGCCGCTCTGGTCGGATTGGATGACGGAGTCGGCGTCGGCCGTAAAGGAGCCGGTGATGCCGGCGGCGGAGCCGAGGAAGATGAATGCGGCGCCTCCGTCGATCTCGACGTCGTCATACCCCCCAGCTCCGATGACGACGTCGGCGAAGCCGTCGCCGTTGACGTCGCCGGCAGCGGCGACGCTGGTGCCGACCTCGGCGCCTGCCTGGTCGCACTGGATGACGGCAGCGGCGTCGGCGGGCGAGGAGCCGCCGAAGCCGGCGGCTGAGCCCAGGAAGACGAAGGCGGCGCCGCCTTCGGCCTGACTGGCGCCGTAGGCCGGCGCACCGACGATGACGTCGCCGAATCCGTCGCCGTTGACGTCGCCGGCGGCGGCGACACTGGCGCCGAGGTGGGCGGATGCCTGGTCGGAGTGGAGGCCGGCGTATGCGTCGGCGGGGGAGGAGCCGGTGATGCCGAGGGCGGAGCCAAGGAAGACGAAGGCGGCCCCCTCGTCGCTCAGGGTGCGGTCGTAGTTCCGTGCGCCGACGATGACGTCGGCGAAGCCGTCGCCGTTGACGTCGCCGGCGGCGGCAACACTGCCGCCGAGGCTGGCGTGCGCCTGGTTGGACTCGATCGTGGCGTCGGCGTCAGCGGGGGAGGAGCCGGTGATGCCGGCGGCGGAGCCGAGGAAGATGAAAGCGGCACCCTCGCCGGCCTCGCCGTTGTGGTAGGAAGGTGCTCCGACGATGATGTCGGCGAATCCGTCGCCGTTGACGTCGCCGGCGGAGGCGACGCTCTGGCCGAGGCTCGCGCTCCCCTGGGTGGACTCGATGGTGCCGTTGGCGTCGGTGGGAGAGGAGCCAGTGATGCCGGCCGGGGAACCGAAAAAGACGAAAGCGGCTCCCTCGTCGATCTCGCCGTCGTCGTAGTAGGGAGCGCCGACGATGATGTCGGCGAATCCGTCGCCGTTGACGTCGCCGGCGGAGGCGACGCTCCAGCCGAGACTGGCGGAGTCCTGGTCGGACTCGATGGTCCGGTCGGCCGTGCCGGTGAGGAGGGTCTTGGCGACGATCGGCGCCGGGGCCGAGCCGGGGACGATCTCCAGCCGCAGACGGCCGCGGGCGGACACCGTCAGCGCGACGGGGACGGCGGACCCGTTGGCGTCACGGGCGGTGGGCGCCTGGAGGAGCAGCCTCCTGCCGCCGCTGGCGAGCTCGACGCCGCCGCCGCGGGGGCGCGGCATGGCCGCGCCGACATCCAGCAGCAGCACCAGCGGGCCTTCCGGCCGGGTGTCGAGCTGCCACTCGAGGCCGACCCCCGTGGCGCCGTTGGTGAGCCGCTCGGTCACCGCCCCACGGCGGACTTCCAGGGCGCTGCCGTCCGCACGCAGCTGGGCCGCCGGCAACGTGGCCGGGGCGGAAGCGGGACCCCAGGCGGCAGTCGCAAGGCGCAGCAGGGTGGGCTCGCTCTCGTCGCTGCGGTCGAGCACTTCGATTCCGTGCTCGTCCACGTAGAGGCGCAGGCCCTGGGCGCGGTTGGGTGCCTGCCAGAGGTCGCCGCGCTCGGGGCGGTAGCTGGCCGGCGCGAACGAGAACCGGTACTCGCGGCGGTTGATCGCCGCCACGAGCCCGGCGTGAGCGGCGGCACCGGCACTGTCGGCCGCAGGTGCGGCGGCCAAGGGAATGGCGGAAGTCGCTGGAATCGCCGGGATCGGAGTGAGGGCGGCGAGGCAGACGGCGATCAGGCTGAGACGGCGCATCAGGGGCCTCCTTCACGGCGAGCACCAACAGGCGCGCGGAGCCACGAAGCAGGGACGAAGAATGGTGTCGCGCCTTGGTGAATTCTGCGAGCCTGTAGCGAGACTACCCCGCGCTGTATGCGTTGACAAGAGATACTGCGACACCGATCAAGGCGAGTTGCTCGAAACGGCGAGTGGGATGGAACGTGGGGCGCAACCTGGCGGCCGCTCGACATCCGCGAGCTTTCCCATGACTGGCTGAGTATGGAGGCTGAAGCGGGAGCCGGGGACCACGGCTAGACGACCCCTTGCCCGCAGCGCTCTCCCCGTCCCTCTCCGAGCTGTCGCTCGGGACACGATCCTTCGCGAGTCGGACCCCGGCGTGGGCTGGAGGTGTGCATCGGGCGCTGCGGGAATGCCGGGCCTCGGGCCGTGGCCGCACCGTCCCGGTACAATGCGCCACGACATGGGTGCCCTTGCGCTCTTCCTCGTGCTGGCCGGCGCTGGACTCGCGGGCTACGGCGTTCTGGTGCGGGTCGGCGTCCCCGACGGCGTGGCATGGGCGGTTGGCCGGGTCGTGGGGCTGGTGCTCGCGGTCTTTCCCGCGTGGTGGCTGGGGTCCCTGGGTCTCGCGCAGTGGCGCTGGGTCGGCGCGGCCTGTCTGCTGGTCGGGACCGTAGGCGGGGCTGCGACAATCCTCCAGCGCCGGTCGCGATGGCGTGAGCTGGTGGTGCCCGAGGCGGTCTTCTGGGTGGGGGCGGCAGTGGTTCTCTTCATCCGACTGCCCAACCCCGCCATCCTCCAGACCGAGAAGCTCATGGACCTCGGCATCGCGGCGACACTGCTGCGTGCCCCCGCCTTTCCGCCTCCCGACATGTGGCTGGCCGGCTTTACGCTGCCCTACTACTACTGGGGCGCCCTGGTGTGGACCGTACCGCTGAAAGTGAGCGGGGTCGGTCTGGCTGTGGGCTACAACCTGGTGGTTGCCGCCCTGGGCGGGCTGGCGGCGGCGACGGCCTGGGCGCTGGCGGCGGAGCTGGCGAAGAGCAGCAGGGCGGGGCTTGTGGGGGCGGCGCTGGCAGTGTTCGCCGGCACCCCCGACGGGCTGCGGCAGCTGCTGGCAGGAGAGCCGCTCGCCCACCTCGACCTGTGGGCCTCGTCACGGCAGGTGCAGGGGGCGATCACCGAGTTCCCGCTCTTCACTCTGTGGCTGGGCGACCTGCACCCGCACCTCCTCGCAATACCCCTCGCGCTGACCACGCTGCTGGTGGCGTTGGTGGCCGGCCGCCGGGGTCCACGGCCCGGCGCGGTCGTCCTCGTGGCCGTGATGCTCGGCGTCACCTGGGCCGCCAACCCCTGGGCGCTGCCGCCCACCGCCGCCGGAGTCGCCCTGCTGCTGGTCTGCGCCGACGGCCGCTGGCGTTGGCCGTGGGTTGTGGGCGGCCGGCGCTGGCTGTGGGCGGCCGGCGTGGTTATCGGCGCCTGGGTCGTCACCGCGCCGTTCCAGGTCGCCTTCCACCCGCCCCTGCACGGCCTCGGCATGGTGCATAGCGCCACTCGGCTCTCACAGCTCCTGCTGTGGGCGGGTGGCCTGCTCCTGCCGCTGGCGGCTCTCGGAGTGGGCTGGCTGCTCAGGGGCGTGACCGCGGGAGGGCGCGAGATGGCCACCGCGCTCGCCGTGGGTGCAGTGACCATGGTCGCTGCGGTGGCCTCCGGGCGACCGGTGCTGGTGCTCGTGGGGGTGGCGGTGGCGGTGCTGGCCAGTGAGGCAACTCGACCTGGGGACCTCGCCGATCGCCCCGCGATTGCAGTGGCGGCGCTGGGTGTCTTCCTGCTCCTCGTGCCCGAGGTGCTCTACGTGCGGGATCCTTACGGCGGCGAGCTCTACCGTATGAACACGGTTTTCAAGGCGTACCTCCAGGCCTGGCTGCTGCTGGCGGTGACGGCGCCGGTGCTGCTGGTGCGGCTTCCGCGACGATGGCTGCGCCGAGCGATGGTGGTGGCGATGGCGGTGCTGGCCGCGCCGCACCTGCTGGCGACGGTGGCCGGCAGCGCCACTGCGGGCAGCTGGGGCCTCGACGGGCTGAGCTGGATGACCGCCGGCGACCGTGCGGCGGTTGTGGTGCTCGAGCGGCAGCCGCAGGGTACGGTCCTGGTGGAGGCGGTGGGCGACGCCTACTCGGAGCATGCTCGCCTGTCGGCGGCGTCCGGCGTGCCCGCCTACCTGGGGTGGGCCAACCACGAGCGGGTGTGGCGTGGCGAGTCCGTCGGCGCCGAGCTGGAGCGGCGCAGGTTGCTGGTGGACGAGCTCTACACCTGCGGTGACCCCACGCGAGTCGCCCGGCTCATGCGCGAGGAGGGGATCAACCTCGTCGCGGTGGGGGCGCTGGAGCGGACCGACTACCCGGAGGACGGAGTGGACGCGGTGCTCGAGGCCGGTGATAGGGTGCTGGATGGCGGCACTGTCCTGGTGAGGGTGCCGGGGGAGGGTGGGCGTTGAAGGTGCGTCGGTACTGGCCGTGGCTGGCCCTGCTGGTGCTCTCTGCCGGTCTTCACCTGGCGGTGCTGGGGCAGCGCACCTTTCACCATGACGAGAGCATTCACGCCCAGCTCTCCTACGACCTGGCGCGGGCCGGCAGCTACCACTACGACCCCACCTACCACGGCCCACTGCTGTACTACCTCACCGCCGGCACCTACCTGGTGGCCGGTGACTCGGACTTCACCGCGCGGCTGCCTATTGCGCTGGCCGGTATTCTCATGCTCGGGGTGGCCTGGGAGCTGCGGCGCATCCTCGGTGAGCGGGCCGCCTGGTGGACCGGGCTGCTCTTCACGATCTCGCCGTACTTCCTGTACTTCGGCCGCTTCCTACGGATGGACCTGCTCGAGGTTCTCACCGCCTCCGCCGCGTTGCTTGCCCTGGGCCGGGCGCTCAACGGCTCCGAACGCGCCTTCATGTGGTTCGGGGGGTGGACGGCCCTGGCGGTGGCCACCAAGGAGAACGCCTACGTCACCGCGGTGCTCGTGGTGGTGAGCGGGATGGCGGTGGCGGTGCACGCGGGCATGCGCCGGGTCCGGCCGGCGCTGACATCCCGCCACCGGCGCCTAGCGCCGCTGGTGGTGCTGCCCGCCGCCGTGTGGTCGGGCCTCGTCGCCGCCATGCCGCGCCGGTGGGCCTGGCTGCGCCGGCACTGGGCGGGCGCGGTGAGCGCCGCCGCGGTCTTCGTGCTGGTGGCCGTGCCCCTCTACACGGTCATCTTCAGCGATCCCGGCGCTTGGCTCTTCCCGCTGCGGGCGGTGGAGTACTGGTACCACCAGCACACCATCCAGCGCGTGGGCGGGCCGTGGTGGTTCCACCTGCCGCGCCTGGTGCAGTACGAGTTCCTGGTGATGGGCGCGGCATTCGTGTGGCTGCTGCGGCGCCGGCGTCGTCTCGTCCCGGTGGAGGTGTTCCTGGCCACGCTGGGTGTTGCCTCGGTGGCGATGTACTGCTACCTGGGGGAGAAGGTCCCCTGGCTGGGGGTCCACCAGGTATGGCCGTTCGTGCCCCTGGCCGGCTGCCAGCTGGCGCGCACCTTCGGGCCGCACGGGCGGTGGTGGGGCCGGTCCGTCGCTGTGCTGGCCCTGACGGCCACCGCCTTTACCTCGTTCGTGGCGTGCTTCGTGCTGGACGAGATCTCGCCGCACCAGCGGCGCGTGGAGTCGCTGCAGTTCGTGCAGACGTGCCCGGAGATGAAACCGGTGGTGCGCGAGGGGCTGCAGCTGGAGCGGGGCGGGGCGCCCACTGTTGCCGCGGTGAGCGGTGAGGCGACCTGGCCGTTGAGCTGGTACTGGCGCCACGTCTCCGTGCGCTGGGCGGCGCCCACCCGCGGCCTCCGGCCCCCGCTGGTGGTGTGCGATCCGGTTCAGGAGGCGGAGGTGCGGGAGATCCTGGGTCCCGGGTACGAGCGAGAGCGGGTGCCGCTGCGAGCGTGGTGGCTGCCCGAGGAGACGCCCCCCAGCCTCCGGCAGGTGGTGCGCTACCTTTTCACCCTGGTGCCGTGGGGCTCCATCGGCTCCACCGACGTCATCGTGCTGCGGCAGCGGAGCGAGACGCCGCCTCCGGTGAGCGAAGGGGAGGCGCCTGCGGCGCTCAGCCGGGTGCTGGGAGTGACGCGGACCGAGCGCCTCGGCGAGGGCTGGCTGGCCGAGCCGCGGGGGCTCGCGTTCGCCGGCGACGGGCGGCTGGCGATCGCCGACGCCGGCCTCGGCCGGGTGCTGGTGGCGAAGCCTGACGGCATTCTCGATGCCCTGCGCATCGACACCCGCCTCGCCCAGCCCGAGGGTGTGGCGTGGACCGGCGCCGGAGCCCTGCTGGTGGCCGACACCTGGAACCACCGCGTGCTCCGGGTCGCCCCGGACCTCACGAGCTTCACGGTCCTGCCGGAACCCGACGGCGGCTGGTACGGGCCGCGGGCGGTGGCGGTGGGCCCGGAGGGGCAGGTGGCGGTCTCGGATACCGGCAACAAGCGGATCGTTTTCTTCGACGCCGGCCTCAACCTGGTGGGTACCCTTGGCCGAGCGGGCAGTGCCCCCGGACAGCTGGAGGAGCCGGTGGGGTTGGCGTGGGTGGACGAGCGCTCGGTTCTGGTCTGCGACACCGGCAACCGCCGGCTTCAGGTGCTGGGTCTGGACGGGAGCGCTCGCGAGATCGTGGAGCTTCCGGAGGCGTGGCCCCAGCTCCTCTCGCGCCCGCAGGTGGCGGTGCTGGGGGCCCGGCGCTGGCTGGTGACCGATCCGCCGCGGCGGGCGCTGTGGCTGGTGGAGGACGGCAAGGCGCGGGAGATCGACCTGGGTGACAGCGAGCTCGCGCCCTCCGGGGTCGCTTGGCGCGACACCGGCCCTACCCTGGCGGTGTCCGACCTGCGCGGTCGGGTCTGGTTGATGGAGGTTGCCCGATGAGCGATCGTCTCGAGCTCAGTGTCGTGGTGCCGGCATTCAACGAGGAGGCCAACATCGAGCCGCTGTTCCGGCGGCTGGCGGCTGCCCTCGACCACGTGGTCGCCGGGTTCGAGGTGATCTTCGTGGACGACGGGTCGCGCGACGGCACGTGGGAGCGTATCGCGGGCCTGGCGGCCTCCGAGCCCGCGGTGCGCGGCGTGCGCTTCGCCCGCAACTTCGGCCACCAGGCGGCGCTCACGGCCGGCCTCGACGCTGCTCAGGGCGAGGCCGCGGTGATCATCGACGCAGACCTCCAGGACCCGCCCGAGGTGATCCCCGAGCTCATCGATCGTTGGCGGGAGGGCTACGAGGTGGTCTACGCCCAGCGCGAGGCACGGGCCGGTGAGTCGTGGTTCAAGAGGGCAACAGCGGCGGGCTTCTACCGCCTCATGCGGGCGATCACCAACGTCGAGATCCCGTTGGACACCGGCGACTTCCGGCTCATGGGACCGCGCGCGTTGGCGGCGTTCCGCGCCTTGCCCGAGCGCAACCGCTTCATCCGCGGGCTGGTGAGCTGGCTCGGCTTCCCCCAGGTGGGGGTGCGCTATCAGCGTCAGCCCAGGGCCGCCGGTGAAACCCACTACCCGCTCCGCAGGATGGTCCGACTCGCCCTCGACGGCATCACGTCGTTCTCGTACATGCCCCTGCGCCTCGCCACCTGGACCGGCTTCACCGTCTCGCTCCTGGCGTTCGTCTACATCCTGGTGGTGATCGGGTTGAAGGTGGCGGGCATCAACTGGCCCGGCTACACCTCGATCATGGCATCGATCCTCTTCCTCGGCGGCGCCCAGCTGGTGATGATCGGGATCCTCGGAGAGTACCTGGGTCGCATCTTCGACGAGGTCAAGCAGCGCCCCCTCTACCTGCTACGAGAGACCACCGACGGTGACCCCGCGGTCACCCCGCCACGGCGGTGAGGGACGGCGCGCCCGTCAGAAGCTGACCACCAGCGACGCCTTCGTCGTGGTGTCGGTGCTGGTGTACCCGGGAACCGGCAGGTGGTCGTAGCGAACCTCGTACGACATCTTGAGGGCGAGACTGGCATTGATCGACGCCCTCAACGCCGTCTCCGACGTGAGGCGCCAGTCGGTGGCGTCCTGGAAGTTCGGGTACCAGGTGATGTGCTGGCCGAACGCCGCAGTTTCGCTGAGCTGCCAAGTGTAGCGCGCCCCGAGGATACCACCGGCGTAGTCGTTGGTGGGGTCGTCGACGAGCTCCTCGCGGGTCCACGTCAGTCCGCCATCGAAGGCGAGCTGGTGCACGGGACCGGTGAGGGCGGTGTAGGTGGCCCCGGTCTCGACCATGGCTCTGAGGTCGTAGCCCGAGAAGGTGTCACGCTCGGCCCTGAGTCCGCCAAAGGCAGACCAGCGCGGGCTGAAGGCGCGCTCGGCGCGGGCGTGGGCGCCGTAGCGCTCTGCCGTGGTGGCGCCGTCCTCCTCGGCGCGGGTGTAGGTGGCGCCGGCATCGAGGCCCCAGGGCTCCGGCTTGCGGGTGATCTGGAAGTCGAGCCCCAGCGACTGGGTGCTGGAGTTGCCGGTGTTGGCCACGAACGAGAACCCCAACGAGCCCTGCCATGGCCCCTGCGCCTCGGGAGCGGGCTCGTCGGCGAAGAGGGGGGCGGCTGCGAGCAGGATGGCGGTCGTGATGACGAGGGTGCAGCGTGGCATCATGGGCATGCTCCTTCGAGTGTCTGGTTCGGCGGGAGTGTAGCCGGTTCCCGACCTTCCTCAATCCCTGGCGCGGCGCTCGGGCGGAGCCATGAACTCCGGCCCCACCGGGCTGGGGATGCACTCCGCGAGGATGTGATCGATCTCGGAGCGGGCGGCGTCTTCCACCGTCCAGCCCATGACCTCCTCCACCGGGTCGAGCTGGTCGGGACGGCGGGCGCCCCACAGCGCCGCGGTGACGCCCGGCTGGTCCAGTATCCAGCGTACCGCGAGGTGGATCACGCGCTTGTCCCAGCGCTCGCGTGCGAGACGGTCGAGGCGGTGCACGGCTTCCAGGTGGGCGGCAAAGCGAGGCGACCTGAACTTGGGGTCGCTGCGGCGCAGGTCGTCCCTGGGAAACTCGGTGTCGGGCGTCATCCTGCCGGTGAGGAGGCCGCGGCACAGGGCGCCGTAGGCGAGCACTGCCACGCCCTGGTCGTGGCAGTAGGGCAGGACATCGTCCTCGATGCCGCGCTCGAACAGGTTGTAGGGCGGCTGTGACGTGTGCAGAGGTCCTGCAGTGCGGAACGCATCCATCTGTTCTGGGGAGTAGTTGCTCACACCGATCGCGCGGACCTTGCCCGCCTCCTTGAGTCGCAGCATGGCCTCGGCGGTCTCGCTGAACGGGGTGGCGCCGTCGGGCCAGTGAATCTGGTAGATGTCGATCCAGTCGGTGCCGAGTCGACGAAGCGAGTCGTCGACCTCCTTCTCGATACGGGCGCGGCTGGAGTCGCGGGTGATGCCCTCCTTCTCGAAGACCAGCCCACACTTGGTGGCGATGACGGCGCGTTGACGGCGTCCGCCCTCGGCCAGCGCCCGGCCCACGAGCTCCTCTGACAGGCCTTGACCGTACACGGGGGCGGTGTCGACCAGCGTGATGCCGCGATCGACGGCGGCCTGGATCGCAGCCACCGCGTCACGCTCGTCGGTCCCCCCCCACATCCATCCGCCCACCGCCCATGTGCCGAGGCCCACTCGCGATACCTCGATGTCGGTTCCCGGAACCAGCGCGTGCTCCATCTCGTGCCTCCTTCCCTGAACGTGTGGCCGTGGGCCCGCAACGCTCCTGCGGGGCGCTCCCTCAACCTCGGGGTGACGCAGCCAAACGCATGATGTAACCTGATCGTTACCATGAGTATTCGGCGATTCGTTTGCGGCGCCGCTGGCCTCTTGGCGATGACGGCGATGGCCGGCGCTGCTGGCCCCTGCAGCCAGTGGACGTGGTCCAACCCGCAGCCCCAGGGGCACTCGCTGTACGGCGTCGTCCACGCCGCCGACCTGTTCGTGGCGGTGGGTGAGTACGGCGCGGTGCTCAGCAGTCCCGGAGGCGAGCATTGGGAGGTTGCAGAGCGCGTCACCCGGGCCACCCTTCGCGCGGTGACCTGGGGTCACGGACGCTTCGTGGCAGTGGGCGATGGCGGGGCGGTTGTGGTTTCCAGCGACGGCCACCACTGGGTGCCCCTGGAGCCGTCCTCGGGAGAGGACCTCTTCGGTGTGGCCTACAGCGGCAGCCGCTTCGTCGCGGTGGGCAGCCACGGTGCGGTTGCCGTCAGTGCGGACGGCATGCAGTGGCAGACGCTGGAGCCGCTGGGAGCGACGTTCTTCGCCGTCACCTGGAGCGGATGGGAGTTCCTGGCTGTGGGCGAAGGCGGGGCGGTGGCCTCGAGCCCCGACGGCCTCACCTGGGATGTGCGGGGTAGCTCGGTGCCCACGCCCCTGTACGGTGTGGCCTGGAGCGAGACCAGCGGCTACGTGTGCAGTGGGCTGTTCGGGACCATCCTCACCAGCAGCGACGGAGTGACCTGGTCCCGACGGGTGTCGCGCACGCTCTCCGGCCTGTCGGGAGTCGCCGCCAGCGGCGGCACGCTCGTGGCGGTGGGGCCGGGCGCGGTGGTCGCGAGCGATGGGAGCGGCCAGGACTGGACCGTAGTGCGTGACGACGAGGGCTTGTCGGACAGCCTCTGGGCGGTGGCGGGCGACGGCCGCCGCCTGGTGGCGGTGGGAGTGATGGGCGCCATCATGGTGAGCGACGACGGGCGGCGGTGGACACCGGCGCGACACGGGACCAGCGCATGGCTGCGGGCGGCGGTGGACACGGGCACCGAGCTGGTGGTCGTGGGTGGTGGAGGCCACTCGGGGGACGCCCGCGGCGTGGTGCTCTCCTCCACAGACGGCGCCGACTGGCGGGAGGTGGCGAGCCCCGCCGATGCGACCCTGACGGGCGTGGCCGCCGGCGCGGGTCGGCTGGTGGTGGTGGGCGACTCGGGGACCTTTCTCACCCGCTCTGAGGACGGGGAGTGGACCACTCTCCATGGTGTCGTCCCCGCAACCCGCGGCCTCGCCGACGTGGTGTGGAACGGGGAGCGCTTCGTGGCGGTGGGGACATCGGGCACGGCGCTGAGCAGCGCAGATGGTGTTGCCTGGACCCGCGAGCGGACGGGCCTCTCGGCGGATCTCGCCGCCGTGGTCTGGGGAGGCGATCGGTTCGTCGCGGTGGGGGACGGCGGTGTCATCGCCACCAGCTGGGACGGCTCGGGCTGGGAGCGGCAGCATTCCGGGACTGCCCGTCACCTCCTGGACGTGGCCTGGACGGGCGCGCTCTTTGTCGCCGTCGGTAGCTCCGGGACCGTGCTGACGAGTCCCGACGGCGTCCACTGGAGCTCTCGCGATCTCGGCTTGCTGGTGGAGCTTCACGGGGTGCTGTGGGACGGGGAGCGGGCTGTGGTGACCGGGGATTGGGGCACGGTCCTCACCAGCCCGGACGGTCTCAGCTGGACGGTGCAGGCCCCGGTGACGTCTCGCAGCCTGCTGGGGGCGGTCCACTTCGGCAATCGTCTGCTGCTCTTCGGCCGCTACGGCGTGATCCTCACCGCCGACTGCTCGGCGCCGCGCTTCCGTGTGGTGCCGACCGCCGAGCGGGGAGGCCGCAACGTAACCACCAGCCTATGGTGAGCCGAAGGGCCCCGCTTCCGCCTCGGCGACTGAGCGCCGCCGCCGTACTGCTCGTCCTGGTCTGTGCGGGCGCCGCCGCCGCCGCCGAACCCTGGTTCGTGGACCATCCGGTCACCATCACCCAGCCCACCGAGCTGGGCGACGTCATCGTTGTGAGCGGCGGCTCGCTCACGGTCACCGGCGTGCCCGAGCCGGGCCTGCAGATGCACGGGAACCTGTGGGTCGTGGGCGACGGACAGCTGCGGCTCGAGGACTCGGTGATCGAGTTCGAGAGTACCTACCACGGGCAGTACGCCCTCGCGGCCGGCGAGCAGGCGCGGGTCGTGGTGAGCCGGTGCGACTACCGTGTCCCCAGCGGCGTGCAGCACGGCCTGGTAAGCGCCGGCCACGCGAG
Organism: uncultured Acidobacteriota bacterium; assembly: GCA_963844845.1. Classification (GTDB taxonomy): domain Bacteria; phylum Acidobacteriota; class Thermoanaerobaculia; order Thermoanaerobaculales; family Sulfomarinibacteraceae; genus CAWJPW01. Next base: position 99,196 of record CAWJPW010000001.1, on the reverse strand, counting down.
CATCACCGTGGAGGACACCGACTTTGGCTTCGTGCAGTTTGTACCCCTCGAGGAGTCCACCTTCGCTGCGCGGCGGTGCAACGGCCAGTTCGAGGTGGTGGTGCAGCACGACGCTCAGGTTGAGCTGGCCGACATCCCCCGCGACCCGGACGCGGGACAGCTGTGGGTGTGGCCGGAGTTCCCGGCCGGGAGCCGCGCAGTGTACACGCCGCCGCTGCCGGGTTTCGTCAGCGACTGGAGCTTCCCGCCACCGGGGGCCACCGGCATCGTGCAGCGGATTCACCTTGTGCGCTGCGACACCCTGCTGTGGCCTATGCTGGTGCGCGAAGGCGTGCATCTCACACTCAAGGACATTCCCCAGGAGAACCACGTCGTGGTGGGGCTCTTCGTGCCCGCCTCCACCGTCATCACCGGGCTCGTGAACGGGGTCACTGCAGCCGACGCAACGCTCCCCTTCAGCGACCGCGAGATCCGCCTGGAGAACGCCTCCATCGACACCTGGAACGTTTATCCCGAGGGGCGCGTGCGGGTGGTCGTGGAGCACTCCATGATCGGCGAGATGCTCACCTCGGGTGAGGCGGTGGCGGTGCTGCGCGACACGGTGGTGGACGGCACCGGCGGCTACCTGGGCGCCGGCGGTAGCTCGACCATGATCCTCGAGCGCTGCACCACCACCTGCGACATTCAGGCTACGCAGGACGCCACCATCGAGCTGCACGACTCGTTGGTCAACCCGTATCCCTTCGACACAACCGGCGTCTACACCCGTTTTGGCGCCTACGACCGGGCACGCCTGTTGGCTGACCAGACACCGGTGAGCACGACGCCGGCGCTGGGAGGCGATGGCGTGATTGCCGCCACGTACCTGAGCGACCTACCGGCCCACCCGCCGGGGCCCGGCACGACCGTGGTGCTGCACGGCAGCGCCGCTCAGTACAGCCTCACGGCGGCAGCGGGGGATGGCAGCTGGCACCTGGAAGCGCGGCCTCGCTGGGGTCATGGGGCGACCATCCTGGGCCAGGGGAGCGGCATCGTCGAGAATGGCGAGCTGGGCCGCTGGAGCGGCGCTGATCCGGCCAGCGACTACCTCTTGCGGCTGGTTCTCAGCGACGGCGAGGGGCGGCGGCTGGTGGGCCGTAGCCAGGTCATGGGGACGTTCCCCGGTCCCGCTTCCGTGCCGCGAACAGCAACCCCACTCCCCAGGGCAGCCCGTCGAACAGACGGTCCAGGCTGAACGCCGCGCGGACGACCCGAACCAGCCAGCGGTGCTTCCCGAGGCCGGCAACCGTCCGCAGGGCAGGGTCGTGCTCCGAAGGTCCCTCGCTCTCGAGCCGGCGGCGGTTGACGCGACCCAAGAACAGCCCGTCGTAGAGTCGCAGCACGGGCCAGCCCCAGGTCACCGCGCGGCCTTCGAGCCCTGCGCCGGCGAGCAGCGCCTCCAGGGTGGACCGGGTGTAGCGGCGCAGGTGCCCGGCCCAGTCGTCCCACGGTGACCACTGCGCGGGGCCGGCCGGCACCGTGCCCACCAGCACACCGCCGGGGGCGAGGACCCGTGCCAGCTCGGCGGCGGCCGCGTTGTCGGCGGGGACGTGCTCGAGGGTCTCGGCGCTGGTGGCGCTGGCGAAGGTGTCGTGGGCGAAGGGGAGTCGGGTGATGTCGGCGAGCACCGGCAGGACGCGTCCCGGGCCCGGCCAGCGCCTGACCCGGGCTGCGGCCACCGCCAGGGAGCGCAATGAGAGGTCGGCCGCCACCACCGTGCGGCCGCTGGCCGCGATCGTGGCGGAGAGCGAGCCGACCCCGGCCGCACACTCCAGGTGAGGGCCCGAGCCGGTGTGCGCAGCGCCCAGGGCCCGGAGTATCCGGTCTTCGCGGTGGGCGTGTCTCGGTCCGAAGAAGTCGGGATCGCAGCCCCACTCGGCTCGTGGCATCTGGCTACCGGTTGATGATGCGGCGGGCCACCTGCTTGACAGGCAGGACCCGGTCGAGGCGGTGGCCCAGCTGCATGAGCTGGTCCACCATCACCGCGGTGCCGGTGGCGTTCTTGTAGCACTCGCCACAGCGGGGAAGGCGCTCCCAGTCCTTCTCCTTGAAGGCGGCGAGGTGGCTGCTGAGGACGTCAGATGCGAGGATCTCCTTGACCGTCTCTTTCTTGAGGTCGCCAATGGGCTGCTTGCCGTCGGAATCGTAGCAGCAGTGGGTGACCCGCCCGTCGGCGAGCACCACGAACCAGCGGAAGGGGTAGCCCTGGAAGCACCCGTAGTAGGCCTCGTGAAGCTCCGTGGCGTCGGAGGTGTCCAGCCCCTCGCACGTCTTCTCGATGACGTGGGCCTGGGGGTAGCGGGCGAGGTCGAAGAAACGCTCGAAGTCCTCCACCGTTTCGTGTGCCGTCTGCAGGGTGATCATCTTCTGCAGCTCGACCCGGATCGAGCGTCCGCGGGAGAGCTCGAGGAAGCTGCGGATGTTCCCGACAACCTCATCGAAGATGCCGCCGCGACGGATATGGGGGTAGACGCGGGGGTTGACGGTGTCAACGCAAAGACGGACACGACCGAGCGATGTCTCCAGGAGCTCCTCGCCGTACTCGCGGTCGAGAATCACGGCGTTGGTGGAGACCGAGCAGCCGGGGAAAAGATCGATGGCATCGCACAGCCGCGGATACAGGAGTGGCTCGCCCATCTCGTGCAGCCACTTGACCCGGATGCCGTTGGCGCGAAAGTCCTCGGCGACCTTCTGTACGAGCCACCACGGCATGTCGGCGTCGGCTCGGCTGAGCTTGCCCATGGGGCACATGCCGCAGCGCAGGTTGCAGCGGTTGGTGAGCTCGACGGCCACCTTGGCCGTGTTGATGTCGAGAATAGGTCGCATGGCGTCAGTGTAGCACGCGGCGGCGCCGCAGCGGAGCACACTGTAGCACGGTGGTTCGCACGGCGAGGGTGCTTCCATGGGGCGATGGGTGGTGAGAAGGAGGGAGGAGTTTAGAGCCCGAGTCCCGGAGGCGCGCCGCTTCGGGCCGAGGTCGCGGTTCATCGCGGTCGGGATGACGGGCCTCGACGAGAGCGTTGTCGCGCGGTGGTGCGCGGGTACCTCGCCGCGATCGCGGAGATGGCCGGTGCTATCCTCGGGCGATGGTCGGCTCGCTGCCAGATGCTCGGTCCGAGCCCGCGTCGGGCTCGAGCCAGGCGGGTCGGTGGAGGTGGGGGGGGCGACAGGTACGAGCCGCCGTCATCGCGGTGCCGGTGCTCCTGCAGCTGGCGCTGTTGGTGTGGTTGCCGCGAGACGTCTTCTGGGTGACCGACGAGGGCAACCGCTTCATCCAGGTGCAGAGCCTCGTGCGCGGCCGGGTGGAAGCGCCGGCCGTTGAGTACCCGGGCCGGGCCATCGACCCCGAGCTGCGCTTTCTGCCCGACGGAGGCGTGCACTTCCTCCGCCGGCACGGTGCCGTGCTGCCGTACTATCCGCCCTACTTCCCCTGGCTCGCAGCGCCCTTGTACGAGGCGCTCGGATCGTGGGGGCTCTGGGTGCTCCCACTGGCGTCGGCGGCCGGGTGCCTGGTGGTGTTCGTCCTGCTGATGGCGGAGCTGGGAGTGGACCGGTGGCGATGGCTGGGAGTGCTGGCCCTCGGTCTCGGAAGCCCGCTGCTGTTCTACGGCCTGACGTTCTGGGAGCACTCGCTGAGCCTGCTGCTCGTGCTCGGCGGCCTCACCCTTCTGCTCGCCGGCATGCGGAGGGAGAGGTGGGCCGTGGTGCTCCTCGCCGGGGTGCTCCTGGGTCTCTCCACCGTGCTCCGCGAGGAGGGATATGTGGTCATCGCGGCCGCAGTGGCGGCCCAGCTGCTCGCGTGGCGCCGGGTTTGGCCCGCGGTGGGGCTGGCAGGGGGGTGGCTGTCGGTCATGCTCCCGCTGTGGCTCGTGCAGAAGCACGCATTCGGCGCCTGGCTCGGCTTTCATGCAGGCATCTACGATCACATGATGGGCGCTGGTGGGCTCGCCGGTGAGATCGCCGGAGAGCTCCACGACGCCTGGTTCTACCTGGCGCGGCTGAATCCCGATCCGTGGCTTGCAGCCGTTCTCTGCCTGCCTCTCGTGCTCCTTCTGGTGGGCCCACGACGCTGGCGGCGCGCTGCTCTCTGGGCGGCGGTGGGCGCCGCGGCAGTCGCGGCGGGCCTCGTCATCGCCGCGCCCGAGCCCTTCGCGCGGGTCCTCGACACCCAGGTGCTCCTTCTCCACGTGCCCTTGCTCGTCATCGTCGTCGTCCTGGCGGCGCCGCTGTGGCGACACGGGGCGCCTGCGCGGTTCGCGCTGTCGCTCGTCGCCCTGTACTCGATCCTCGCAGTGGTGCCGCTGCACCGCCACGACGTGGGCCTGATCTGGGGACCGCGGCACTTTCTCCCGGTCATCCCGCTCGTCCTGGCGCTGGCAATGCTGGCGGCGGAGAGGGGAGACGGGCCATTCCCGCTGCGGCAGCTGCGCCTGGCGGTTGTTGCGCTGGTTGTCGTGTCCATCGCGCTCCAGCTCGACGGCGTCCGCCTCCTGGCGATGAAGAAGGAGGCTTCTGAGAGGCTGGTGAAGGTGCTGGAGCAAAGCCCCGGGATGCCGGTCGTCACCGACGCGTTCTGGCTCGCCGAGGACGCCGCCTCCCTCTACTACACCCGGCCCTTCTTCTTTGCGTACACCGACGGCGATCTGGTGCAGCTCCTCGGCCGGCTCGAGGGAGCAGGCGTCCGCCGCCTCGTGGTGGTGCTCGGTGGGAGGTATCGCACCCTCTCGAGCCCGGTGCGGGCCGCGCTGCGGCGGCGAGCCGTCGCGGACGAGGTGGTGAGGCCGGGGTGGACTCACCTGATGGACGCGGAGGTGCTGGTGGTGCCGCTGACGTCGCCGGTCACGGTATCCTCGTCCTCCGGAGGGTGAGCGCCGGCCCAGGGGCGGGTGCTCGCTGCCCGGAGGCTTCCTGGCGGAGGTCGGCGGCGGCTCTGCTAGCATGCCGCCATGCTGGAGTCTCTGAACCCCATCTGGGTGGCCAGCGCTGACGATGTCTCAGAGGTCGCGGACGCCTGCTCGGCTGCAGGGCGGTTCTCCCTCGACACCGAGGCCGACTCGCTCCACTCGTACTTCCACAAGGTCTGTCTGCTCCAGGTGACCGCCGGCGATCGCCATTTCCTGCTCGACCCGCTTATGCTGAGCCGCGAGGTGCTCCATCCGCTGCTCGAGGTCATGGCCGATCCGGCCGTCCCGGTGCTGATGCACGGCGCCGACTACGACGTCCGGGTGCTCGACCGCGACCTCGGCGGACGGTTGGCCGGGCTCGAGGACACTCAGATCATGGCCCAGCTGCTGGGTGAGCCGCGTACCGGGCTCGCCGCGCTGCTCGAGCGCGACGTGGGAGTGACGCTGGACAAGCGCTACCAGCGTGCCGACTGGGGCCAGCGCCCGCTGCCGCCGCAGCTGCTGGCCTATGCCGCGGCCGACACGGCGTTTCTCGAGACCCTGGCGGGCAGGCTTCGGCCGCGGCTCGAGGCGCTCGGGCGGTGGAGCTGGGCCGAGGAGGAGTTCGCCCGCCTGGAGGCGGTTCGCTTCGTCCCGCCAGAGGCGGATCCCCTGGCCTTCGAGAGACTTCGTGGCGCGCGCGGTCTCAAGGGCACGGCGCGGGACCGCGTGTTCACCCTGCACCGCTGGCGCGAGGAGCGTGCCCAGGAGCTCGACGTCCCACCCTTCCGCGTGATGGCCAACGGCCCGCTCGTGGCGGTGGCGGAAGAGCCGCCGGACGACACATCCGGTCTGGCGCGGGTTGACGGGCTCGGGCCGCGCTTCGTGCGGCGCTGGGGGCGCGAGGTGTTGCGTCAGCTGAGCCGTCCCCAAGCCGCGCCGCCCCGTGCCCGTCGCACCGGGGGGGGCCGCCGTCGGTCGAGCTCAAGGCGAGGGTCAAACGCCTGCTCAAGGCGCGCGATGAGGTGGCCGGGGAGCTGGGCCTCGATAGCGGGCTGGTGTGCGCGCGGGCGGTGGCGGAGGTGGTCGCGTCCTGCGAGCCGCGGCCGGAGACGGCCGGGGATCTGGAGCGCTGCGGATTGGTGGGATGGCGGTTGGAGCAGGTCGGTGCGGCGCTCCTGGCAGCGCTCGATGCCGAGAGCGCTAGCTCGTGATGCGCGCCGACGCCTGCGTGCTCGATCTTGACGGGACGCTTTACCAGGGTGGTGCGGCGATTCCGGGCGCTGCCGTTGCGGTGGCCGCGCTGCGCAGCGCCGATGTGCCGGTGTGCTTCGCCACCAACACCACGCGGCAGCCGCGTTCGGCCCTGGTCCGGAGGCTCGCAGAGCTCGGCATCGCGGCAGTGGCGGACGATCTCTTCACCGCACCGGTGGCGGCTGCCCGCTGGCTCGCCGACCAAGGCGCGCAACGAGTCTCGCTGCTGCTGCCCGAGGTGACCCACGCGGAGTTCGCCGGCTTCACCCTCGACGACGAGGCGCCGGAGTACGTGGTGGTGGGCGACCTCGGATCTGAGTGGACCTTCGCGCGGCTCGATCGGGCCTTTCGTGCGCTCCTGGCTGGTGCGACGCTGGTGGCAATCCATCGCAACCGCTGGTGGAATCCCGGGGGAGGACCAACCCTCGATGCGGGCGCCTTCGTCGCCGCACTCGAGTACGCCAGCGGCCGGGAGGCGGTGCTGGTGGGCAAACCGAGCGAAGCGTTCCTCGAGGTCGCCGCGGCTGAGCTGGGGGTGCCCCGAGGGCGGGTGGTGGTGGTGGGTGACGGCATCGAGAACGACGTGCGCGCTGCCCAGCGGGCCGGCTGTCTCGGGGTGCTCGTCCGCACCGGCACCTTTCGCCCTGCGGACCTCGCGACACCGGGCTCACCGCCCGATGGAGTTCTTGACTCCGTGGCGGATCTGCCTGGGTGGTTGGGAATCGAAGCGTGACGTTCCGAGGCTCGGACGCTCAACGCTCCCCTGGTGGCGCCGGCAACGGGCGACCGTTGCCCTCCGGGGCGACCTGCTGTCCCAGCTGGACACAGCGGCGGTAGGCCGCCCACACGGCATCGGACAGGACGGTGCGCAGCCGGCCCCGCTCGAGCTGGTAGAGCGCCTCGGCCGACGTGCCGCCGGGGGAGGTGACCTGGTTGCGCAGACGGGCGAGGTGGTCTGGGGCCTCGGTTGCGAACTCCAGGGAACCGCGCAGGGTCTCCTCCACCAGGCGGGTGGCGACCCGGCGCGAGAATCCCAGGTGGACGCCCGCGTCGATGAGCGCCTCCATGAAGAGGAAGACGTAGGCCGGCCCGGTGCCGGAGAGGGCGGTGGCCATGTCGAGCTCCCCCTCGTGTGCGACGAACTCCTCGGCGCCTAGGGCGGAGAGGAGGGCCCGGGCCTTCGCCCGGCCGGCCTCGTCCACGGCGGCTGTCGCCGTCCACACGGACATCCCACGGCCGATCTGTGCGGGAGTGTTGGGCATAATGCGCACCACGGCAGGCGTGCCGAGGGCGCGAGCCAGCCGCTCGGTAGTGGCGCCTGCCACGATGGAGAGCAGCAGCGCGGTGGTGTCGACGCGGCCGACGAGGTCGGCGAGGGCCTCGGGCAGTACCTGGGGCTTGACGGCGAGCACCACCAGGGTGGCGCCCTCCGCCGCGGCGGCGTTGTCGGCGGTGGCGGCGACGCCGTACCGCTCGGCCAAGTGGGCGCGGCGCTCAGCGCGCGGGTGGCTCACCGTCACCTGTGACGGCGTCGTCAGGGACTCGTGCAGGAGCCCCTTCACCATCGCCTCGCCCATGGTGCCGCAGCCGATGAGAGCCAGCCGATCCTCGCCGAGAGCCATGTCGTCGCCTCCGTGAGAGTGCGGCGCAGGGTAGCACAGGCGGCGACGCGGACCGCTGCGGCGACGGCGGCGGTGGAGAGGTGGCATCGGCGGGGGCATGGGATTGGTGGCGAGGGGGTGCTGCGGACACCGGCGCCCGGGCGGCGGCTGGGCCGCCGCCCGTCGGCGCGGTCGCGAAGGGGGCAACAGCAGAAGACGCCAAACGGCAACATAGCCCCCTTCGCGCCCTGCGCCGAGTCGCCTGCCTGGTCTCTTTGGGGCCACTACTCCGGACGCCAAGGGCCGAGGGAGCCCCCCTTGACGTTTCCCGCCAACGCGGCGCAAGGGAGAGCGCGCTGCAGGGAAGACGTCAAGGACGGCACGCCCGCCGGAGGACCTGTGCTTTGGGGCGGTGGTGGTCGCGGATGCTGCGGGCACCGGCGCCCGGGCGGCGGCTGGGCCGCCGCCCGTCGGCGCGGTCGCGAAGGGGGCAACAGCAGAAGACGCCAAACGGCAACATAGCCCCCTTCGCGCCCTGCGCCGAGTCGCCTGCCTGGTCTCTTTGGGGCCACTACTCCGGACGCCAAGGGCCGAGGGAGCCCCCCTTGACGTTTCCCGCCAACGCGGCGCAAGGGAGAGCGCGCTGCAGGGAAGACGTCAAGGACGGCACGCCCGCCGGAGGACCTGTGCTTTGGGGCGGTGGTGGGCTTCCTCCGCTGACTGGGGGCGATTCAGTTGTACGAGGTACTCCGCAGCAACGCGAAGGGTGGCGCGCGAAAGTCGCGCGCCTACATTGGCATCGGTCCATCGTCGCAGCAGCACACCGTACCCGAGGCGGTGACGGCGTCAGGGCACGCCGCCGTGGCGGAGCCACGGCCGGCTGCGAGGGAGGGTCCTGGCGCACGCTTGCGTGCGCTCGGGGCCTGACCGAGTGGCCGAAAGGCCGCGAAGCGGCCGGCGTGCCCGGAGAACCCCAGGATTCCATGCCCTATCCCTCGTCGCCGGTGGCGACGGTACCGGGTGGGCGGGTGGGACACGGCGTCGTGAAGGGGAGTGGCGGGCGGATTCGTCGCGAGGGCCGCGAGGTGGTGCTCCCTGGGGCGGCGTAGCCGACTCAAGGGGCGCCGCATCGCGGGCCGCAGCAGAAGCCGCAGGAGCCACTCCCCGGGACGCGGCAAAGCCGCGGCCCAGCCGCCGTTAGGCGGCAGACGCTTCCATGGCCTGCTGCAACGACAGGAGTCGCGCCGCCGTCGGTTCTCTGGGTGCGATTTGTGACCGAGCCGAGGAGGCATTGACCTTGTGGTCATGCCGACGAAGGCGACGGAGCAAAGCGCGACCAGAGGGCCGGCGCCGGCGCGACTTGTTCAATACAGAGAGAGTGGGTTCTCTCTACCCTCCCTGCGCATGTTCTCGGGCGTACCGGGCCGCCGGGGCACGCCGCCGCGCCGTAGGCGCGGCCGGACGCGAGGGAGGTGCCGTGCACACGCTCGCGTGTGCAGCGGCGCCGACCGAGTGGCCGTCAAGGCCGCGAAGCGGTCGGCGTGCCCCGGCGGCATAGAAGTCCGCCCGCATGGTCGCCACGCACGGTGCAGGACCTCTACGCTCCTAGGTGAGCTCCTGGAAGAGCTCGTTGGAGAGGAGCCAGCCGCGGGGGGTGAGGCTCACCGCGTCGTCGTCCTCCTCGGCGAGGCCGAGATTGCGGAAGTCGGCGAGCCGTTCGGCGAAAGCCGGTCGCGCGGCCGCAACCCGGTCGACCAGGGCGCGCGGCACGCCCTCGGCGAGGCGCAGTCCGAGCATGACCGCCTCGGCCGCCTCGGCCTCGGGGTCGAGGGTGGTCGTCCACGCCAGCGGGCGCCGGCCTGCCTCCACCGCACTGAGGTACTCCCGTAGGGCGTCGACGTTGGCCCAGCGGCGGGGCCCTTCCTGGCCGTGAGCCGCGACGCCGAGGGCGTGCACCGCCCGGCGGCTCCAGTAGCGGGTGTTATGCACCGCCTCGTGGCCGGGGCGGGCGAAGTTGGAGACCTCGTAGTGAAGGTAGCCCGCCCCGCCCAGACGGGCCGCAAGGTGGAGGTAGAGGTCGGCCGCCTCCTCGTCGCCGGCGAAGCGTTCGGGTTGACGACGCGCCAGGGCGCGGAGGCGGTGGGGCTTGTCCATCTCCAGGAGGTAGACGGACACGTGGTGGGGCGCGAGGTCGAGGAGACGGTCCACGCTGCGATCGAGGCTGGAGCGGGTCTGGTCGGGGATCGCGAGCATGAGGTCGAGGCTCACCTCGAGGTCGCCGTGGTCGAGCGCGAGGCGAGCCGCGGACGCGGCCCGAGCGGCGTCGTGGCGGCGGTCGAGGACCGCGAGCTCGCCGTCATCGAAGGACTGAACCCCCATGGAGACACGGGTGACGCCGGCGCCGCGCCAGGCGTCCAGCAGTGTCGCGGTGACGTCGTCCGGGTTGGCCTCGACGGTGACCTCCGCTCCGGGTGCGAGGGGGAAGCGAACGCAGAGCTCCTCGACGAGGGATGCGAGCGCCTGGGGAGGCACCTGGGAGGGCGTGCCGCCGCCGAGGTAGAGGCTGGTCAGGGGTGAGCCGGGCTCGAGCTCGAGCATCGCTGCTTCCTCGACGAGGGCCGGCAGGTAGCGGGCCATGGTGACCTGGCGTGTGGTCACGATGAAGCTGCAGTACGAGCAGCGAGACGCGCAGTAGGGAAGGTGAACGTAGAGGCCGGCGCCGGTGCCGGCGCTCAGTGCTCCACCTCCCGGTGGGCCGCGATCTCCCGTACGTGGAGCCCTTCGGCTTCGAGGGCGCCCTCCACCTCGGCTGCTTGACGGTGCGCCGTGGGTACCTCGTTACTGTCTGCGAGGCGCCAGATGAGGGCGGCGGTCACCGCGGCCGCTCGCTGGAGCTGGCCGAGGTCCAGCTTGTCGTAGGTGTCCTCGGCACTGTGATATGCCTCCAGAACCGGCCGCGGCAGGTGGGAGCGCACGCCGATGATTGGTACTCCGGCGAGTAGGAACGCCTGGTGATCCGAGTGTAGCCCGGGCCGGTCGGGAACCTGGGTGTCGAGACCGAAACCGGCGAGCTGTCCGGCGAGCTTGCTGAGGAACGCGGCCGCCTGCGGTTGGAGCATCGTGGAGAAGCCTGCCGGCTCCCCCTCCATGTCGAGGTTGACCATGGCGCGGACCGAGCCGAGCTCGGCGCGGTGACGCTCGGCGTAGGCGGTGGAGCCGAGCAGGCCGAGCTCCTCACCCATGAAGGAGATGAAGCGGATGGTGCGGCGGGGGCGCGCGCCCTGCTCCACCAGGGTCCGGGCAGCTTGCCACATCACCAGCGTCCCGGTGGCGTTGTCGCCTGCACCCTGACCACGGTCCCACGAGTCAAGGTGGGCGCCCACAAGGATTTCCTCGCCGGAATCGCGGCCCGGCAGGTCGGCCACCACGTTGGCGGCCTCGCCGTCGATGCGGTCGGCCAGGAGGACCACTCGGACCCGAACGCGAGTGCCGCGCCCGAGGAGCCGGCTGAACCATGCGGCGGTGACCGCCGGGATGCTCAAAGCCGGGATGGGGCCCGGTTCACCGGAGAGGGTGACGGTGCCCGATCGCATGGGCTGGCCCGGCGTGTCCGGGGCGTACAAGAAGGCGGCGGCGCCCCCCTCCGCAGCGTTCTCGTACTTCTCGGAGCGGTGCATCCAGCGGCTGCCGGGGGGTGATCCCTCGCGCACGAGTAGCGCGGCGCCTCGGGCCTCCTCGCCCAGGGCTGCGATCTCCTCAGGGGTTCCGAAGCCTGCGTCGGCCACGGAGAGGATGAGTCCCTGCGGGGGGGTTGAGGCGGAGTTGGCGAGAGGGACCACTGCCGGGGAGAACTCGGTGGGCTCCACCAGCGTCAAGCTGGCCCTGCTGACCTGCCAGAGCGGCACCCCGAAGGTCTCGCGGCGCACGAGAGGGAGGCCGGCTCGCCGCAGTGTCTGCACCGCCAGGGTCTCGGCCCGGTGGCCGTTTGACGTGCCTGCCACCCGCGGCCCGACGCCGTCCACGAGTGCGACGGCGGCCTCGCGCAGGAAGTCGGAGCGCATCGCGAGGCCTAATAGACGGTCAAGCTGAGACTGGTCGTCACCCTCGCGGGCGGTGGAGGCGACGGCGTACATCACGGCGGCGAGAGTGAGGCTCAGGACGAGGACGGAGCGGAGTTGTCGACTCATGCAAGATATCGTACACGAGCGCCGAGCGGGCTCCGGGGCGTGGAGGCCGGAGATGCAAGGAGCTGGAGATCCAAGAACTCAGAGATTCCGAGATCGGTGCACTGACGGACCGTTGCACCCGGTATCTTCCGATCGGCGAGCTCCTGGCCTCGCTGGTGTTGCAAGGATCGGCTTGGCCCGGCTGGCGATTGCCCGAGTCGCTTCACCCGTGGCCCCGGGGGACATGGGGTGCGCCGCGTCGCTTTGCCGGAGCCGGGGTCGATCCTCGGACAGGGACGACTGCCGTCTCGCGGTCCGGCAGGGTTCTTGCTAGGGTATCTGGCGTGCGCAACGACCGCAGCCTGTTCCGGCGGGCGCTGGAGCTCTCATTGCTTCTGCACCTGCTCGTCATCTTCCTCATCCTGCCGAGGGTGCGGGGGCTGTGGCCTACCACCTCGAAGGTCGCTGAGGCGATGACCATCAAGCCTCAGGCGGCGGACGACTCCAAGCCCCTGAACTTCGAGCTGGTGGACCTGCCCAACCAGCGCGAGGAGAAGCCGGAGAATGAGCGACCGCCGCTGTCGGACCTCGACCGGAAGGCGCACGGCGGAGAGGGAGAGAGCCCGGCGCGGCGGCCGGGTGTGCGGGGCAGCACGCCCGAGCTCGTGCAGTCCGAAGGTGGGCAGCGGATGGGGCGGGGGGTGCCTCCAACTCGTCAGGGGCGGCCGGTACCGCAGGTGCCCCAACCCAGCGAGTCGGACGCTCGCGAGAAGCAGCAGCCTGCGGTGCGCCGACCCGCGCCTGAGGGCGCCGGTCAGGAAGCGCCGCAGGAACCCCAACGCCAGCCGGCCATCCGCCTGCCGGAGCCGGGCGCGTGGAGCCGTCCCCCCGACGTGGGTGGACTGCCCGAGAGCCCGGACCGCAACGGCGGGGTGGTTGACACCGGGCCACTCTCCTTCGACACCCAGTGGTACGACTGGGGGCCTTACGCGGCGGCCATGCTGCGCAAGATCCGGCGCAACTGGATGATTCCGGAGATTGCGAAGCTCGGGGTCCAGGGCGTCGTGAAGGTCCGCTTCTTCATCGAGCGCGACGGCACGGTGAGCGGCCTCAGAATCGTCGACGAGTCCGGCAAACCGCCCATGGACTTCTCGGCCCGCGACGCCATTGCCAGCTCGTCAGCCTTCGACCCGCTTCCGTCCGATCTTACGGGAGTGGATCGCGAGGGTATTACCATTACCTTCTACTACAACACCCGTCCGCCCGACTGGGGCGGAAGCTGAGGAGCGCGACGTGGTCGACATTCTGATTTCCGGCGGCCCGGTGATGATTCCCTTGGGGCTGCTCTCGCTCATGGCCCTGGCGATCATCCTCGAGCGCCTGTGGGTGCTGCGGCGCTCACGCTATCTCGATCCCACCACCGTATCGACGATCTCGCAGCTGCTGGCGGGACGCGAGTTCGAGCGGGCGCTGGAGTACAGCAGGCGCCACCCGGGGCCGCTCAGCGCGCTGGTCGGCACCCTGGTCGAGAACCGTCACGCCCCCTACGACGAGCTCAAGGAACTTCTCGAGGACAGCGGACGGCACCAGCTGGGGGGGCTGGAGCGGGGCCTGCAGGCGCTCTCCACCGTGATCTCCGGCGCACCGCTGCTGGGGCTCTTGGGTACGGTCCTGGGAATGATCCAGATCTTCCGGGTGGTGGCCTCGTCGGGCAACGCGGTGGCCGAGCAGCTTTCCGCGGGTATCGCGCAGGCGCTCATCACCACCGCGGCCGGCCTCATCATCGCGATTCCGGTCCTCTTCGTGCACTCCTACCTGGAGGGGCGGGCCATCGGGATCCTCAGCGGCATCGAGGCGCAGATCCTCGACTTCATGCACCTGGTGCGACGGCCGGCCAAAGCTGTCGCCGAGGAGGCGTGATGTTCATGAGACGACGTCTCCGGCGCAAGCCGGAGGTACTCATGGCGCCCCTCATCGACGTCATCTTTCTGCTCCTCATCTTCTACGCAGTGACCACGCAGTTCGTGTCCGATCAGCGCCTCAAGCTCAAGCTGCCCGAGGCCAAGACGGCGGAGTCGAGCGGGCAGGGGCGGCAGGCCAAGATTCCGGTGGTCACAGTGGCTTCGGACGGCAGTGTCTGGCTGGACGGCGACCGCATCTCCGACGAGAGGCTGGAGTCGACGCTCAAGCGCCTGGTGGAGGGCTCGCCCGGCAAGGCGGTGATCCTCAAGGGCGACCAGGGCGCCGACTATGGCGTGGTGGTGCGCGTCCTCGACGTTGCCCGGTCGGTGGGGGCGGAGAGCATCCAGATGTCCGCGGTGAAGCCGCGGGAGGAGTAGCTCAGCGCGTGAGTCGGCGGACGTGGATCCGCCGGGCGATGGTCGTTTCGATGGCCAGCAGCGTGCGGTCCACCTCCACCACCAGCGAGGGCTTGTGCTGGCGGAGGATCACGCGGGCTCCGGGGACCATGCCGAGGTCGGTGAGCTGGGCGAGCCCCTCACCCTCGGCCGGCGCCACGAGCACCACGGTCGCTGAGTCCCCTGGTCGTAGCTCGACGAGGCGCTGCAGGAGCGGCCGCACCTCCTGACCGCGCCGGGTGCAGCAGGCGCCGCGGGGGATCGACCGGCCGTGGGGGCATACCGGTGGGTGACCGAGGAACGAGCACACGGCCTCGGTGGCGGTGGCCGAGAGAGCGTGCTCCATCCGGCAGGCTTCGCTCTCCACCGCGGCGGTGGGAACTTCGAGCACCTCGGTGAGGAGGACCTCGGCGAGGCGGTGGCGGCGAACCACCTGCTCGGCTGCATCCCTGCCGGCGGGCGTGAGCCGCAGCGGACCCGCCACGGCAACCACCAAACCGTCAGCGGCGAGGCGGGCTGACACCTGCTCCCAGTCGGCGTCCACCCGGGCGCCCGCCCTGGCGGCGAGCTCGGCGGTCTCGAGGGTGCAGCCATCCTCCGACGCGACCCAGAGCTCCTCGAGGGCCTCCTCGCGCAGGGCAATCTCGTCGTGGCTGTGCCCGGTCAACGGCGACTCCCGGGCAGCACGCGGCGGAGGAAGTCCACCACCCGTGAGCGCTCGACGAAGCGGTAGTGACAGTTGGGGCAGCAGTACGTCTGGCATGCCCGCGCCATAGGGCAGCCCACTGGACAGGCCTCCTTGCCCGGGAACCGCGTGCCGCACAGGGGGCAGCGGACCTCGTCGGGCGGGGAGCCGGTCACAGGCTGATGGAGAGAAGCCGGAGCAGCCAATTGAGCACCCCGCCGACGAAGAAGGCGAACGGGACGATGAAGGCGACCATGGCCGTCGCCGTCTTCCACCCGCGCTCCTTGATCATCATGAAGAAGTTGGCGATACAGGGGACGAAGAGGGTGATGACCACCAGTGACACCAGCGCCTGCGTGCCGTCCAGGAGCCCCTTCTGGTGCAGTCGGAAGAGCCCGGCGGCGCCGTAGTCGCGGCGCAGGAAGCCCACCAGGAATGCGTCGGCGGCCTGGGCGGGAAGGCCGAGGGCATGGACCACCAGGGGCTCCGACGCGTGCTCGATCCACGGGAGCACGTGCAGCGCGTCGAGGGCGAAGAGCAGGATTGTGCCGAGGACGAAGAGCGGAACCGCCTCCTTGAGGTACCACTCGGTGCGGGCGGCGGTCTTGACCAGGATGTTGCCGAGGCTGGGCACTCGAAGCGGCGGCAGCTCGATGAGGAACTGCGAGGAGCGGCCGGGGATCAGTTTGGAGGCCGCCCAGCCCACCGCGATGAGGGTGGCGAGCACGACACCGCCCCAGATCAGGGTACCCAGCGGCGCCATGGTGGAGAGCATGGCGAGAATCACGCCCAGCTGGGCCGAGCACGGCACACCCAACGCGAGGAGCAGCGTGACCAGCACCCGCTCCTTCTTGGAGGGAAGGATCCGCGTGGTCAACGTGGCCATGGTGTCGCAGCCGAGACCCAGCACCATGGGAAGCACGGCCTTGCCATTGAGCCCCATGAGGCGGAAGACCTTGTCCACCATCACGGCGAGGCGCGGAAGGTAGCCGGAGTCCTCCAGGAGACCGAAGAAGATGAAGAAGGTGCCGACTACCGGGAGCACGATGGCGATGGAGTAGGTGAGCGCCATGGTGACGACGCCGTACTCTCCGACGAAGAAGTCCCGCACCGGCTGCCACGGCACGGCCCGGCCGAAGAACGCGGTGGCCAACGGGTTGATCCAGCGGCCGAAGATGGTGCCCTCCACGAAATTCACCAGGGTGCCCGCTCCGAACACGCCGACGAACTCGTAGGCTGCGAAAAGGACCAGCAGCAGCACCGGCAGCCCCCACACGGGATGCATCGTGAGAGCGCCGAGGCGGTCGCGCAGCGAGCCCGCCAGCGTGCGGTCGGAGTGGTATGACTCGGCGAGGAGCTCGTCCACGGCTGCGAAGCGGGCGCGCGCCAGCACCGCCGCCACCGGCGAGCCGAGGCTCCGCTCCAGCTTGCCGCGCTCGTCCTCCGCCAGATCGCGGACCTCACCACCGAGCTCCTCGTCGAGAGAGCGGTCACCGGCCAGGAGCATCAGCGCCAGGCCGCGGCGCGCGGCGCCGTAGGCGTCGGGGAGCTGGGCGGCCAGCCGGATGGCGGCGTGCTCGACGGCAGCAGGGTAGGAGGGGAGGGAGCGGCCGACCGTCGCGTCGGCGAGGCGCTCGGGTATCCGCTCGAGGCCGACACCGCGCACCGCGGTGGTGGGCAGCACCGGGATTCCGGTGCGCTTTTCCAGGGTGCGGCACTCCACCCGTACGCCAAGGTCGCGAGCTTCGTCTTCGAGGTTGAGCACGAGCATCTGGCGGCGCCCCAGCTCGGCCAGCTGCACCGTGAGGTAGAGCACCCGGCGCAGGCTCTTCATGTCACCCACCTGGACGACCGTCGCGGCGGGCTCGGCGAGGAGGATGTCACGGGTGACGCGCTCGTCGTCTGACTGGGGAACCAGGGAGTTCGTCCCGGGGGTGTCCACCACCTCGGGAGTGCCGGCCACCGCGCGAGCGGCGCCACGGGCCACCTCCACGGTGGTGCCCGGGTAGTTGGAGACGGTGACATAGCGCCGCGTCAGCGCCCCGAAGATCACGCTCTTGCCCACGTTGGGGTTGCCCAGCAGGAGCAGAGGAGGGGGCGGGGTGGTTGCCAGCGGCGCGTTGCTCATGGGGCTCCTTTTCGTTCATGGACGGCCGTCAGCGGTGATACTAGGTCCGAATCCCCGCGCTGTCAAGCATGCTTAACAGTGCATGGAGACCCCGCCCGGGCGATGAGCTGACGGGGCGTTGCAGACCGCCCCCCGGGGCTTCCTCTGGGTCGTCGGGACGAAGGAGGCGGGAGGCGCGGCATGTCCCGGCCGGGAGCGGGCCGGAGGCTGCGCAACCCGGGGGTGCCTCCGGGACGGTCGAAGGCCTCTGGCCGTGGGGCTCCTCGACCGAGCCGCAGGCGTCCCAGGCCCGCGGGTGAGCTTCCTGCCTCGCGTCATTTCCCCGGAATACTAGTGTCCTGTTTGGGAAGTCCTATGTGCTAGTCGCGCAGCCAGCGTGGTTCCTGGCAAGGCGCGACGACGAAGTCGTAGCAACGCTACTTCGAGGAGGAGCAACGCAGCCAGGGGCCGCAGAGACATGCGAATAGTCCATTGGGATTTTCCAAACAGGACACTAGCTAATTCCATACTGGCGCAAGCGGTTGTAGAGCGTGCGTACCGAGATGCCGAGCAGCTTCGCCGCTGCCTCGCGGTGACCGCCGGTGCGCTCCAGGGCCTCGAGGATGGCCTGCCGCTCCCGCTCTTCGAGGGAGAGGTCCAGGTCTTGGAGCGGTTCGTGAGCCTCCCGCAGGGGAGGAAGATCGGCCTCTCGGATCGTGCTCCCGACGGCCGCGATGAGGCAGCGCTCCAGCACGTTGCGCAGCTCGCGCACGTTGCCGGGCCAATGGTGGGCGCGCAGCCGGGCCATTGCGTCGGCGGTGAGCGAGCGAGGCGGCACACCGAGGCGCGGCGCGAGCGTCTCGATCAGCGACGGAACCAGCAGGTCGAGGTCGTCCGGGCGCTGGCGCAGGGGCGGCAGCTCGAGCCGGACGACGTTGAGGCGATAGTAAAGGTCGGCACGGAAGCGGCCGGCCTCCACCGCCTCGGCAAGCTGGCGGTGGGTGGCAGCCACCAGGCGGAGGTCCACGTCGACCGGCCGCGAGCCACCGATCCGCATGACCTGCCGCTCCTCGAGCGTGCGCAGCAGCTTGGCTTGGATTCCCTCGGACAGCTCGCCAACCTCGTCGAGGAGAAGGGTGCCGCCGCTGGCCTGCTCGAAGCGGCCCGCGCGGCGGCTGTCGGCGCCGGTGAAGGCCCCCTTCTCGTGGCCGAACAGCTCGCTCTCGGCCAGGCTCTCGGGAATGGCGGCGCAGTTGACGGCCACGAACGGACCGGCCGCGCGCCGCGACTCCTCGTGGATGCGGCGAGCCAGAAGCTCCTTGCCGGTACCCGACTCGCCGATGATGAGCACGGTGGCGTCGGTGGCGGCGGCGCGGTCGGCCAGGGCCAGGATGGCGAGGGTCGCCGGGTCCCGGGTGAGGAAGCGTCCGTCGGGCTCCGGCTGGGCGGTGCGCTCGCCCAACACCCTACGCACCAGGGCCCTGAGCGCGGATGGGCTCTCCAGTGGCTTGGTGAGGTAGTCGGCGGCGCCGAGGCGCACCGCCTCGACCGCCCGCGGGATGGTGCCGTACGCCGTCATCACGACGACCGCCGGTGGTTGGGCCGCGGCGCGGGCGCGGCGGGTGAGCTCGAGACCGTCCATCCCCGGCATGCGCTGATCGGTGAGGACCAGGTCGACGGGGTGTCGGGCGAGCTCGGCCAACGCCTGCTCGCCGCTTCCGGCTTCAATCACCCGGTACCCCTCGCCGCGAAGGATCTCAACCACGAGCTCGCGGAAGGCTCGATCGTCGTCCACCACCAGGATCGTGGCGCTCACGGGCCCGCCGCGCGTGGGGAGGGCGTTCCGGCAGAAGTGGCGAAGCATTGAACCTCCTCCAGCCCAACTCCATCCCCTCTTCCAGCGCGGCCGGACTTCGCGTCTTCGCGGTTCACCTCTCGCTCCCTTCGGCTGTGTGCGTGGCCGGGAGGACCAGGACCGCTGCGCAGCCGCCGCCGGCGCGGGGGCGCAGCTGGAGGGTCCCGCCGTTCGCCTCGGCCAGGGTGCGGGCGATGGGCAGGCCCAGGCCGGTTCCGTCGGCGCGGCCGGTGACATAGGGCTCGAAGAGCTCCTCGGGGTCGTCACCAGGCCCTGGACCGCGATCGGCGACCACCACCTCGGTCACACCGATGCCGGTGCGGGCGCTGATCTCCACGGGCTCGCCGGGGGCGGCGGCAGCGGCATTAGCCACCAGGTTCTCGAGAATCTGTCGGAGATGCTCGGGGTCCGCCAGCGCCACGGCCCCAGGTTCGGAGCGCACGCTGGCGGCAGCGCCCGCCACCTCTTCGAGGAAGCCCGCGAGGAGGACAGGCACGGGCTCGGGCGCGGGTGGCCGGGCATATTCGAGGAGGCTGGCGAGGAGTCGCTCCATGCGGGTCGCGGCGGCGACGGCTGCGGCCAACCGGTTGGCCGTCGGGCCGGCGGGGAGGTCCTCGGCCAGCAGCTGGCAGGACCCCTTGATGGTGGCCAGCGGCGTGCGGAGCTGGTGGGCGAGGCCTGCGCCGGCGCGGCCGAGGGCTTCGAGACGCCGCTGCTCGGCCTCGCGGCGCGAGCGCTGGCGCTGCCGCACCAGCAGCCTGCCGACGAGGGCCGCCAGGGTGATGAGGGCCAGGGCGAAGAGAATGGTTGCCGGGAGGATCAGGCGGGCCACCAGGGGTGGTTGGGCGGTGGCAGGCGCCAGGATGATGGTGAGCAGGAGCCTACCGCGACCGTGGCCACCCGGAAACGGTCCGCCGCCCAGCCGCCGTCCGGCCTGCGGGCCGAGAAAGACCGGGACATGGCGGCGGGGCGCGCCGGCGGCTGGCGAGCCCGCCGCCGCCACCTCGCGTTCGTTCAGGTCACGGAGCACGAGGCCGGACACGGCGGAACCGGCCTTGCTCAGCTGGGACGCGAGCACCTCGGGTGCGGCGTCGAGACCCTCGTCCCGGAGCTCGCGCTCGACGTCGTGGGCGACGACCATGACCCGCCCCTCGAGAGCGAGCTCGTCGCGTTCGGCGAGGGAGCGCGCCGCCACCGCCGCCAGGCCGATCATGGCGGCGGCGGCCGCCGCCGCAACCAGCGGCAGCCAGAGATGCCAGCGTGGGCCGGAGCGGGGCTCGTGCATGACCTGACTCTACCGCAATGTCGGGGTCGGGGGAGCCCCCCTGCAGGATCTGCAGGCGGCCTGCAGCCCGTGCAGTGCGGCGCTGCAGCCAGGCCTCCTGTGCTCTGGGTTTCTCGTGTGCATCAGTTTCAAGGGAAGCGTCTTGCGCTGTGCGCGGCAGAACTGGCACGAGCCCTGCAGTACGTCGGGGTGAGCGCCGGTTGCGGCGCGAGACCAAGGGAGGTTCTCATGAAGAAAGTGATGATCCTGAGCGTGGTGATGATCCTGGCCGCCGGAGCGGCGTGGGCGCAGCAGGGGGGCGGTCCCCAGGTGAACACGACGGCGGCCTTCACGGTGCTGGGCCCGGTGGTGTCGTTCACCGCGGCGCGCGGCGCCGGCCATCCAGTTCTGACTGTCGACGACGCCAGCCGTGGCAACGTGGGCCTGGCGGTGGCCCCACTGTGGTTCCTGGAGGAGAAGGGCTTCAGCGCCCACCCGGGCGACCAGGTGGAGGCGCTGGTGTACCCGTGCAGCGGCTGCCCGGTGGACGGCGTCGCCGGCTCGGTGAAGAACCTGACGCTGGGCACGTCCGTCGAGCTGCGCAACGGCGAGGGGTACCCGCTTTGGAGCGGGCCTCGCCGGCGGGGCAACCAGGCGGGAACGGTGAACGGTGAGCAGTCCGGGGGACGGGCTCGGGGCATGGGCGCCGCGGCGGGCCGGGGGGCGGGCTGCGCCGGTCCCGACATGAGCCAGGCCGAAACCCTCTCCGGAAAGGTCACGGCCTTCTCGGGCGGACCCGGCGAGGGTCTGCCCACCGTGACCCTCGACGTCGGCGGCTCAAGCCGTGAGATCGTGGTGGGTCCCTTCCACGCGCTGGCAGCGTCGGGCCTGAAGCTCGAGCCGGGCCAGGACCTCACGGTGACGGTGGCGCCGTCGCCGCAGGGTCACCTGGTGGCCGTCTCCGTCGTGGACCCGGTCACCGGTGCCACTCTCCAGCTGCGCGATCCCGAGACGGGTCGGCCGCTGATGGGCCGTCACCATGGGCGGGGAATGGGTCGGGCCCGGGGCGCCGGTCCGGGGAGCGGTCCCGGCAGCGGCGACTGCCCCTACCGGAACTGACGACGCTCGAGAGAGTAAAACGCGGGCCCCGCACTGCGGGGCCCGCTTCTTTGTCCCTCTTACCGTTCGGGTACCGCCTTGTGGCCGTAGAACAGGACGCCGGCCTCGCCGTCCGACTGGATGCGACGGAACTCCAGGCGCACCGGCATTCCGATCTCGAGCTCTGCGACGTCGGCGACGTCACCCACCTGAGCCATCACCCGCACGCCGTTGTCGAGCTCCACGATGGCGATGGGCAGGGGCGTCTGGTCGACGAAGCCGGCCGGCGGGACGCGCACCACCGTGAAGGTGACCACCTTGCCGGTGCGCGGGAGAGTGACCAGCTGGAACTCCTGGGCCCCGCACTCGGGGCACACCCGGCGCGGGGGAAAGAGGATCTTGCCGCAGCCGATACAGCGGCCCGCCTCGAGGCGGTAGCGCTGCGGATACTGACGCCATGCGCGTGCCGGTGAGAACATCACGCCACCTCCACGATGTGCACCACGGCGCTGCCGCCGGAGCCGCCCATGTTCTGCGCCAGTCCGATGCGGGCGCCTTCCACCTGGCGCTCGCCGGCCTGGCCGCGCAGCTGGCTCACCAGCTCCACCACCTGAGCCACGCCGGTGGCTCCCACCGGGTGACCCTTGGACTTGAGCCCGCCCGAGGTGTTCACCGGGATGCTGCCGTCTCGTGCGGTCTTCCCCGCGGCGGCGGCCGGCCCGCCCTGGCCCGGCTCGAACAGCCCGAGCGCCTCGGTGGCCATGATTTCGGCGATGGTGAAGCAGTCGTGGACCTCGACCACGTCGAGGTCAGTGGGACCGCGTCCGGCCATGCGATAGGCGCGTCCGGCGGCGGCCTCCACCGCCTTGAGCTCGCTCAGGTCGGCGCGGTTTTGCAGTGCGATGGCGGCGGTGGCGAGCCCCGACCCGGTGATGCGGACCAGGGGCTCGGCGCCCAGCTCGCGGGCGTGCTCCACCGTGGTCAGCACCAGTGCGGCGGCGCCGTCGGTGATGGGGGAGCAGTCGAAGAGATGCAGGGGATCCGCCACCATCGTGGACTCCAGCACGTCCGGGACCGAGATCTTCATGCGGTACTGTGCGTGCGGGTTGAGCAGGCCGTTGGCGTGGTTCTTGACCGCCACCGCTGCGAGCTGCTCGGAGGTGGTCCCCCACCGCTGCATGTGCAGCCTCGCCATCATGGCGTAGAGGCCCGGGAAGGTGATGCCGTTGAAGCCCTCCAGCTCGGCGTCGGCCGCCGTGCCGAGGGCGTAGGTGGCCATGTTGCCGTCCACGTCGGTCATCTTCTCGACGCCGGTGACCAGCACCACGTCGGAGAGGCCGGACGCCACTTCGGCGAAGCCGGTGCGCACGGCGAGGCCGCCGGAGGCGCACGCCGACTCGACCCGGGAGGCGGCCACCCCGGCCATGCCCAGCTCGTCGGGAAGCTGGGAGGCGAGGTGCTCCTGGCCCACGAAGAGCCCGCCGGACATGCAGCCAACCGTAATGAGGTCGACGGCGTCGACCTTCGCGTCCGCGAGGGCGGCGAGCGCCGCCTCGGTCCAGATGTCGCGCAGGGGGCGATCCCATAGCTCGCCCCACTTCATGATTCCGACGCCGATGATCGCTACGTCGCGCATCAGCCCCTCCTCACTCGCCCATGCGGATCTTGCCGCGGAGCTTGGCGTAGGTTCCGTAGTCCACGTAGATGAGGTTCTCGTCCAGCTGCGGCCGGGTGCGCGCGGCGAGGCCCTGCACGGCGCTCACACGCTCGGTGACCCGGAAGACGAAGGAGTCCGAGCCGGCGCCGGAGCCGAACGAGGTGAGCAGCACCAGGTCGCCGGGCTTGGCCACGTCGAGGATCGCCGTGAGCCCCACCGGCGAGGCGCCGGAGTAGGTGTTGCCGAGCCACGGCGAGAGCCAGCCGGTCTCCATCTGCGCCTTCGAGAAGCCCAGCCTCTTGCCGACCCGCATGGGGAACTTTCCGTTGGGCTGGTGGAAGACGGCGTGGGCAAAGTCGGCAGGCTTCAGGCCGGTCTGGCTCATGATGCCCTCGGCCGAGCCTGTGACGTGCTTGAAGTAGGCGGGCTCACCGGTGAAACGGCTGCCGTGCCGCGGGTAGTGCATGTACTCCCGGCGCCAGAAGTCCGGCGTGTCGCTGGTGTACGAGTAGGTGGCCTCCACCTCGGCGATGATCAGGTCCT
This sequence comes from uncultured Acidobacteriota bacterium, assembly GCA_963844845.1. Lineage (GTDB taxonomy): Bacteria > Acidobacteriota > Thermoanaerobaculia > Thermoanaerobaculales > Sulfomarinibacteraceae > CAWJPW01. The sequence continues at coordinate 75,687 of CAWJPW010000001.1, read as the reverse complement.
TCTCCGCGCCGAAGATGAAGGCGGCGGCGCCGGCGGCGGCCGAGTACTCGAGAGCGTCGCCGGGGGCGCCCTGGGACGTGTCGGCGCCGATCCCCAGGGCGTAGCGCACCTCGCCGGCCTTGACCAGCGACTGTGCCAGGTACATGCCCTCGGTGCCGGCCTTGCACGCGAACTCCAGGTCGGCAACGTGCACCGACGGGGTGATGCCCAGCGCCTCGGCCACGACGGTGCCGGAAGGCTTGACGGCGTAAGGGTGTGACTCGCTCCCGATGTAGACGGCGCCGATGTCGGCGGGGTTGATACCGCCGGTGCGTAGGAGCGCTTTACGGCCCGCTTCCACCGACATCGTGACGGTGTCCTCGTCCGCGCCGGGGACTGACTTCTCGTAGAGCTGCAGCCCGCGGCGGAAGGCGATGGCGTCCGCGCCCCACACCTTGGCGATCTCCTCGAGCTTGATCCGCCGGCGGGGGATGAACGCGCCGTATCCGACGATTCCGACCTTCATGCGACCTCCCGAGTTGAGACAGTTTCTGGTCTCAAACGACATTCCAGGGGGGAGTCTACCTCAGCCTGGCTGAATGGTCACTCGAAAAATGAAGACGGGCTCGATCGAGTTGGACGTCAGCTGCGTCGCTGCTCGGAACCGGGAGAGCTGGCGCCCGGTGGCAGTGGCACTCGCGCAACCAGCATGCTCTGAGGACCTCTGGCCCCTCGGCAAGACCGAGTACGACGATCTGAAGGCGTGGCTCCTCGAGTACCTCCGGCGCCCGACCGCGTCCGCTCGGGTGCCGGGTGTCTTCTTCGTTCGCCCGCCAAGTTTGCAAGAGTTGGTGGGCCGGGCACCCCAATTCTTACAAAAGTCGTCGGGCCTTGCACTGCTAGGCGCACCGCCGCAATGCCGAGGGTGAGACCGCTGTTGCTCCAAGGCGGCGGCCCAAGTGTGGAGAGGGATGTCGAGAGGACCCCGCCCGGGGGTGGAGGATACATGGCCGGACCCAACACCAGCAGTCTTTCCCGGCGGCGGATCGCGTTGGTCTGCACCAACTTCACCATGCAGAGCGCCTTCGGCCTGCTGATCCTGGCCCTGAACTCCGCCCGGCTCGGGTTCGAGACCCTCATCTACTTCACCTTCGAAGGCCTTCACATGATCCGTCCCGGCCAGCTGGAGGCCCTCCGCTACTACCCGACCGGGGCGGGCGCCAGCGAGGCGGAAGAGGTCACCGAGGAGCTGCGTGAGGTCATGGACCGCCGGGACATCGCCTACCCCGAGGACATGCTCGCCATGGCCCAGATGGAGGGGGTGCGGTTCCTCGCGTGCAAGACCTCCGCCGACCTCTTCGAGCTCGGGCAGGAGGACTTCATCGAGGGGGTGGAGATCATGCTCGCCGAGGACTTCCTCAAGATAGCCGTCGGCTCGGACCTGCACCTGGTGTTCTAGTGTCCCGTTTGGGAAGACCGATGCGCTATTCGCGCGGCCGGCGTGGTTCCTGGCAGGGCGCGACGACGAAGTCGTAGCAGCGCTGCTTCGAGGAGGAGCAACGCAGCCAGGGGCCGCAGAGACATGCGAATAGTCCATTGGGATTGTCCAGACAGGACACCAGTAGCGCCGAGGAAGGTCAGAGGTCCTCTGGCTTGAGCCCGGTGTGCTTGGCGATGCGGGCGAGCATCCTGGGTCCGATCTCGTCGCCGTCGTGGAAGGCGAAGACATAGTCGGTCTACCCTTGCCGCTCGAGGGTCTTGTGGGAGCCGGTCTCGCGCTTGACGGTCCAGCCGATCTTGAGGAGGGCCTTGAGGACCTGCCGCGCCTTCGTGGAGGGCCAGCGGCTCACGCGGCGATGAAGGAGAGCGAGACCGGCTCGGTGTCGATCTCGCCATGCTCGAGCCGGTCGGCGAAGACGCGTAGCGCCAGGGCCTCCACCGCGCGCAGTGCGTCCCCGCGGGTCTGGCCGTAGGCCATCATCCGTGCCAGGTCAGACGATTCCGACGATCTCATGGGTCGACGCTCTCATCGTTCGCTATCTGAGCGGCGATCGTCCGGTCCAGGACGTCGTTCCGCTCCGCCTGGGATGGGTCCTCCGTTCGCCGGCGGGCCGCCATCCTCGCCCAGCGGCTCACCATGTCGGGGTGCTTGCGGAGGACTCGGCCGAGCTCCCCTGCGCGCTGCCCCCAGCGCTCGATGCCGACCGCTGCGACCAGCTCGCGCAGACGTGTTGTCGCCTGGTCCTTCCTGTGGCTCGTCAAGACATGCAGCTCGATGCCCAGCGCCTTGCACGCGGCAGCGACAAAGCTGACGGCGTCGAGGCGGGGGCGCTCGAGACCGGTGCTGCGCCCGAGCAGGTCGACGTAGGGTCGACCCTTCTCGGCCTCGAGGGCACGGTCCCGACCCCACCAGGGCAGCTCGAGCCTCGTGCGGCAGCCGGTGTCGCTCTGGATCGCGCCCTCGAGCCGTCGCACGTACCCGCGGCGAGCAGCGCGCAGGGTGTCCGCGAAGCCGTGCAGCGCGTCATCGACGTCCACCAGCGGGTTCTTGACCTTGCCGAGCAGCTCGCGGTGTCCGGAGAAGGTGTAGTCCGCTGGATCCACGACCAGACCAGCACGAACCGGGTTGAGGTGGACGTAGATGACAAGCCGATCGAAGTAGCGTTGGTCGTCGACCAGGCGCGCCTGGTAGCGGGATTGCCAGACCGGGCCGGTGCGTCGCCGTCGCCGATTGAAGGAACGGCTCGACCCGCCCTGGAGGATCGCCATGGTCCTGGAGAGTGGCGTTGCGGAGGTTCGCAGTGCGAGGTGATAGTGGTTCGACATCACGCACCAGGCGTAGACGACGAAGCCGTCCCGCTCCTTGGCATCCCGGATCATCCCGACGAAGCGCTCGGCCTCATCCCTGTCCGCGAAGATCTCCTCACCGCGGGCGAAACGGTTGTAGACGTGGTAGAGGCCTCCCTCCACCTGTTGCCGGTGCGCTCTGGGCATCGTTGCCGTCCTTCACGACCAGTCTACTCCAGGATCGTCGGGATCGTCTGACCTGGCACGGATGCTGACTCGACCCGACCTCCCCTCCCACCGGATCCACGCTCAAGAACCGTCCCAAGTTGAACGAGTAGTACCTTGCATGCATGAAGTCTGTACCGCCGACACGGACGGACCTCGCGCCGGACGATGTTTCCGAGGTCGTCATAGGCGCGCCGCCACTGTTACACCTCTGCCACCGACACCTCGACGCCGGGGTCCACCGCTTCCTTGTCCACCAGGGCCGGCCAGTAGGCGACGATCTCCTGGGGTTTGGGACGGCCGCCGGCGAAGCCGGTGATGCCCGGGGGACCCGAGGTGATGAGGGGGGCGATCTCCATGCCGAAGCGGGCGACCTTGCGGCGGTCGGCGGAGCGCATGCCCACGCGCAGCACGACCTCGGGCGGGTCGCAGCGGACCTCGTTGATCCCCGGCATGCAGGCCCCGGCCCCGACCAGCTCCACCAGACGGTCCTCCACCGGCACCGGGACGCCGGCCCTGGCCAGGCGCCGCCACAGCAGGTCGGCGCACAGCCGGGCTTTCTCCCGTGCCCGCGGGCCGGAGATGGTGAGGTGACCAACCGCTTTGTAGCCGTCGTGGTAGGTGGCGGAGACCTTGTAGAACGGCGTCTTGGGGGCGCCCTTGACGCCCTCCACGCGGACGCGGTCGGGGCCGTCGGGAGCGATCCGTGCGGCGCCGAAGTCGGCGACCACGTCGGGGGTGATGTACTCGTCGGGCCGGCCCATCTCGTAGAGCAGCTGCTCGGAGACGGTGTCCACCGTGACCATGCCGCCGGTGCCCGGGTGCTTGGTGACCACGAACGTGCCGTCAGGGTGGCCTTCGACGATGGGGTAGCCGATGTCCCAGAGGTCGGGGACCTCCCACCAGCGAGAGAAGATTCCACCGGTGGACTGGGCGCCGCACTCGATGACGTGCCCGGCCACCACCCCCGAGGCGAGGAGGTCCCAGGCGTCGTCCGCCCAGCCGAACTCGTGCATAAAAGGCCCCAGCGCCAGCGAGGTGTCGGTTATCCGGCCGGCGACCACGATGTGGGCGCCGCCGTCCAGTGCTGCCTTGACCTGGGCGGCGCCCAGGTAGGCGTTCACCGAGAGCACCTTCGGGCGCAGCTCGGTGATCGGCTGCCCGGTCTCCATGTGCTCGAAGGGGTGCCCGTCGGCGAGCAGGTCCTGGAAGCGCGGCAGCAGGTCGTCGCCTTCGACGACGCCGACCTTGAGCCCGTACACGCCGACCCGCTCGGCGATCTCGCCGATCCGTTCACGGCAGGCGCGGGGGTTGAGGCCGCCGGCGTTGGTCACCACCCGGATCCCCTTGTCCATGAGCACCGGCAGGCCGCGCTCGAGGAAGGTGAGGAAGTCGGTGGCGTAGCCGCGGCTGGAGTCGCGCATCTTCTGCCGCATCATGATCGACATGGTGACCTCGGCAAGGTAGTCCAAGGTCAGGTAGTCCAGCGGTCCCCGGGTGATCATCTCCCAGGGCGTGTCGGGGCTGTCGCCCCAGAAACCCTGGCCGTTGCCTACCAGCACCTTGTCGCGCATGCGCGTCCCCCCTCATCTGCTTTCCCGGGAATTGTACAGGTGCCGCTCGCGTACAATCCTCGCGGGAGGCCACATGAGCACGACGGACATGCGCGGAGGGAACTACGCCGCCGAGCTGGAAAGTTCGGCGATCTACAAGGCGCGACGCCAGCGCCTGGCGTCGATGGTGGGAGAGGGGACGGTGATGCTCTGGGGCGCCGGTGACGAGCGCGGCTACGGCGACGTCGGCACCTTCCGCCAGGCCTCGAGCTTCTTCTATCTGACGGGAGTTGAGCTGCCCAACGCCGCCCTCGTGCTGCGCCCCTCCGAGGGCTACGAGGCGCTCTTCCTGCCGGCCCGCAACGAGGCCCTGGAGCGCTGGACCGGGCCGAAGTGGGGCCCGGGGGAGGAGGCCGCCGCGGCCCTGGGCTTCGACGAGGTCCTGGCCGTGGAGCCGTCCGAGATCGTGCTCGACGGCCGCCGGCGCCCGGTGCCGGGGCTCGAGGGCCGCCTCCAGGGCTGGCTCGCCGGGCCCGGCGCGGTGCTGTGGACCGACTTTCCGGCGGTGGCCAGCACCGCCGAGCTGCCGCCAACCCACCGCTACGTGGCCCGTCTGCGGGAGCGGCTGCCCAGCTTCACGGTGCGCGACGTCTCGGAGTCGCTCGCCCGCATCCGCCTGGTCAAGTCACCGGGCGAGGTGGCGCTCATGCGCAAGGCCATCGCCGCCACCATCAGCGGGATGAAGCGCGCGGCGCACGTGATCGCCCCCAGCGTCACCGAGGCCATGGTGGACGGCGCCGTGTACGCGGCCTTCCGCGCCGCCGGAGCCGAGGGGCTCGCTTTCCCCTCCATCGTCGGCACGGGCTTCAACGGTACCGTCCTGCACTACGACCAGAACAGCGGCACCTGCCGCGACGGCGAGCTCGTGGTGGTGGACATCGGCGCCCGCTACGGCTACTACTGCGGCGACCTCACCCGCACCTTCCCGGTGAGCGGCCGCTTCGACCAGCGCCAGCGGGCGATCTACGACCTCGTGCTGGAGGCGCACGACCGTGCCGCGGAGGCGATCCGTCCCGGCGCCACCATCGCCGAGCTGCGCACGGCGGCATACGAGGTGATCGAGGGGTCCGACCTGCGGGACAGCCACGGCGGCCGGCTCGGCCGGTACTTCATCCACGGGCTCGGCCACTTCCTCGGCCTCGACGCGCACGATGCCGGCGGCGAGAGCCCCCTCCTCGAGCCCGGCATGGTGCTCACCAACGAGCCGGGTATCTACCTCCCCGACGAGGGCCTCGGCGTGCGCATCGAGAACGACTTCCTGGTCACCAACGACGGTGCCGAGAACCTCTCGGCGGAGCTCGTGAGGAGCGCAGAGGAGATCGAAGCGCTGATGGCCGGCGCGAGGTGAGGGTGTAGAGCGCGAAGGAAAGTAGGAGCGAGGGACTCCGCGCGCCGGCTCGAGCGCGTGTGAGGTCGGGCCGGGTCCGACCCGGGTGGTGTCGGGCGTCACGGCCCGACGTCCGGGGCATCCGCCCCACGGCTCTCGGCTCTTCGTGAGTCCGCAGCTTGCCGGGGGTTTTGGGCGAACCGCTCGCTTATACTCGCGCCATGGACTCCAGCTCCGGGGTGCGTGACCAGCTGCGCTCGTGGATGCTGGCCCTGCTGGCTCTTGCGCTCTGCGGTCCGTGGCCCCATCGACCGGTTCCGTGGTGGGCGCTGGCGCTGGCGGCGGCCGCTCTGGCCGCCGTGGCGCGGCCGCGACGCAGCGGACTGCTGCCATGGCTGGCGGTGGGCTGGGGGCTGGTCGTCGCAGCGACGGTTCCCCCGGCCGCCGTCGAGCCGGCGGTCCTGCAGCGACAGCTCGGTACACACGGTTCCGAGATGCTCGCCCTCGCCGAGAAGGTCGCCGACCAGCCGGTGGTGAAGCGTGTGTTCGCGTCGCCGGGCAAGGCGGTCGAGCCGGAGCTGCCGTTCGAGCTCTTGGAGCAGCAGCTGCGTCCGGCGCCGGGACGTACCCTGTATCTGGCCGACGATCGCGGCCGCATGGTGGCGTGGGCCGGCGCCGCGGAGGCGTTTCCGGTCGGGGTGCGCAAGCTTGGCGAGCGGCAGTGGGCCGTGGTCTGGCAGGCGGACGCCGCGTCCATCCTGGTGCGCGAGCCTGTGCTGGTGGAGGGACGTCTCGTGGGCGCGGTCACGGTGGTGGACCACGCGCCGCTTGGCGGTCGGCGGCTGTGGGGTATGGCGGCCCCGCAGGGGTGCATCCTTCGCCTGGGCGACGACGGACACCGCGATGTGATGCGGCTGCACCCACGCGAGGTGCCGGCGATCGAGGTGCCCGTCCGCAGCATCCGCCGGAGCCGGCCACCGTTGACGCTGTGGGCGCCCTGGTTGGCGCTCGTGCTCCTCGCCCTGGCGGTGGAGCCGCGCATGGGTCTGCCGGCGCTGGCCGTGGGTGCGCTGTCGGTTGGTCTGTCGGCGCCGGCGCTGGGAGCGCCGGTGGTGGCCCTCGCCGTGCTCCTGACGGGAGCGGCGGTGGGCAGGATGCGAGGTCACCTCCGTCCCTCGCTGCGGCGGATGCTGGTGGGAGCGGCTCTGCTGGCGGTCCCGGGAGTGGCCCTGATCGCACCGGGTGGAGCCGTGTCCGGACTGCTGCCGGTGCACGCGTTGGCGCCGGGTTGGGGAGTGGTGTGGACGGTGGCCCTGGCGTGGGCTCTGGTGGCGTGGCCCGGTCTGGCCGGCCCGTGGACGCTCGCGCGACGAGTGATGGCGGCAGCGGTGGTGGCTGCCGTGGTGCTGGTGGGTCACGGCGTGCGGGTGCCGGCGCTGCTCGCCCGGCAGACCCCGACGGCGGTGGCGGTCCCGGCATTCCCTCCCGTTGTGGAGGTGGCTGGATTGCTGCCCGCGCCACCCGGCGAGTGTCGCCTCGATGACCTCGCACCGGTGCTGGCGCGACACCTGGGTCTCCACCGGTGGCCGGTGCCGTCGGCCCTGGTGGTCGTGGGGAGCGATGGCGAGGAGGTGAGCAGGTGGGGCGATCTCGGGCCCGCGGGAAGCGAGGCGACACTGGTTGCCAGCGTACCGGTGGTGGACCTGCCGGGAGGTAGCCGCGCAGAGGTGTGGGCGGCGGACGCACCGTGGTCCTGGCTTCGTGACTGGCAGCCCAGCCAGCCGTTGGAGGCCGCGCAGGAGGCGCCGGTGTGGTACGCGGTGCTCACCCGCGCCGGCGCGGTGGCGGCGACCCTGCACGGCCAGGTGCGGCCCCTCGACCCCGCTCGGGCGGGCGGCCTCTTCCACGCGGGTGGGGGGTGGACGTGGCTGGAGGTGGGAGGCGAGGAGCGGCTGGCGCGAGTGTGGCGCCGGGACGACTGGCTGGTGGCGGTAATGGCCCGCTACCCGGCGCCGTGGTCGTGGCTGCTGGAATCGATGCTGGCCGGGCTGTGGGCGCTCGCGGCGATGCTGGTCGCGTGTCCTCCGGTGATGCGGCGGGAGGCCTTTTCCACCTTCGGCGGCCGCCTTAGGGTGCTGCTCGCCGCCGGCGTGGTCCTCCCGCTCGTGCTTCTCACCGTCTTCCTGAGTCAGCGCCTGCACCAGGAGGAGGCACGGGTGGGCCGCGTCCTCGGCCTCGACTCGTTGCGGGCGGCCCGCTGGACGCTGCGACATCTGGCCGGATCGTTTACCGTCGACGATCGCTTCGCCGGCTGGCTTGGCGAGCAGGTGGGCGGTGAGGTGCTGCTGTTCGACGGCACCGAGCCTCTCGCCGCCTCGCGGCCCGACCTCCTGGCCGTTGGGCGGCTGCCGGGGCTGCCGCCGGTGCCGGCCTTTGCACGCTTCTTGCTCGGTCGGGAGGATCCCATTGTGCTGGTCCAGGGCGCCCGGGTTGTGGCGGCGTCCGTGGTTGAGGTTCAGGACCGCCGTCTCCTCCTGGAGGTCTTCCCCTCCGACCCCCTGCGTACTGCAAGTGTGCCGGGGGTCGTGGACTGGCTGCTCACCGGTTCGGCGTTGGCCGGTCTGCTCGCCCTGCTGGTCACCTCGCGCCTCGAGAGGCGGCTGTCGGCCTCTCTGCGCGAGCTGGTAGGGGTGGCCCGCCGGGTCCACCGCGGAGAGCCGGTGGGGACGGTGGCGCAGCCGCCCGAGCGCGATCTTGCCGACGTCATCACCGCGGTGCGTTCCATGAGCGAGGAGGTGCAGCGGCGCGAGCAGAGCCTGCGTGATCAGGAGGAGCTGCTGCGTATCACCTTGTCCACGCTGGCGCCCGCGGTGCTGGCGTTGGGTGCCGACGGCAGCCTGCGCTTCGCCAACCCCAGCGGTCAGGCGCTGCTGGCGAGTCACCGTGAGCTGGTCCTGGAGCACGTGCTGCGGCTGGGAGCCGCTGCCAGCGAGAGCCCCACGGCGGTGCTCGATACGGTGCAGCCGGTACCTGGCAGCGACCTCACGTGGCGCCTGGGAGTGGCGGGAGTGCCCTTTCCGGACGGGACCCGCGGGCTGGTGGCGGTCGTTGACGACGTGTCGGAGGTCGTGCGCGTGGATCGCCTCCGCCACCTGGCCCAGCTCGCGCGGATCGTCGCCCACGAGGTGAAGAACCCCTTGACGCCGATCCGGCTGTGGGTACAGGAGCTCGACCAGGCGCAGCGGAGCGACGCCCCTGACCTCGACGAGCTCCTGCGCGAGGCGTGTCGGGAAATCGGAACCCAGGTCGAACGTCTGCAGGCCACGGCCAACTCCTTTTCGAACCTGGTGGCCCTGGAGCGTTGGGAAGCGGAGCGAGTGGACGTGACCGAGCTGGTGGAGGACACGTTGAGCGGGCTCAGCGTTCTCGAGCGGCGTGGCATCCGCCTGGTGCGGGAGGTGCCGTCCACGGATAGCTGCATCGTCGTCGGCGACCGGCAGTGGCTGCGTCGCGCCCTTGCCAACCTGGTACGCAACAGTGTCGATGCGTTGGGCGGTGAGCCAGGTGAGATCGCTGTCCGCGTGACCCACGCCGCCGGTGGTGTGGCGATCGAGGTGGAGGACAGCGGCGGCGGCGTGCCGGAGAGCCAGCTTCTCGAGCTTTTCAGCCCCCAGTTCTCCACCACGACCTCCGGCTCCGGATTGGGGCTGGCTCTGGTGCGCCACGTGGTCAGCCGCTGTCAGGGAACGGTGGCGGCGAGCAACGGTCGGCGCGGCCTGCTGGTGAGGGTGGAGCTGCCCGAAGCCTCTGCTACGATTCCGCCATGATGCGACGTCTCCTGATAGCGGCGCTCGTGCTGGCCTTGACTGCGTGTGGGGGTCCGACGGTGAAGGCGCAGGACCCGTTGCGCGCCAGCCGGCGCAGCACGGTGGTGTGGCTCGACGCCTCGGGCCTCGACGAGGAGACCGCCGTGCGCCTGTCGGCCGCCGGCGTCGACGAGGTGGTGGTGCCCATGGGCACAGTCTTCATTACGGGGTCTGTGCCGGTGATGCGCCTCTCGACACCCCCTCCCGTGACGGGGCCCCTCCCGGTGGGGGTGGAGCTGCGCCTCGAGCTGCCGGCGGACGAGGTCGATGCAGAGGTCGCCGACGCACTGTGGCGGGTGCTGGCCCAGGAGCTCCAGAAGCTGAGCCCGGCGGAGCTCCTCTTCGACCTGCCGCGGGCTCCTGAGGGAAGCGGCCTCCTGGTCCAGCGTCTCGCGGGACTCTCGGGCCTTCCGGTCCGGCCCGTGGTCACCGCGGCGCAGCTGATCGAGGGTCCGGTCAAGGCAGCCGTGGGTGCCGCCGGCGGGGCGGTTGTGCTGTGCTTCGGGCGGGTTGCGCTGGTGCGCCCCGGAGCCGAGGCCTCGGACCTTCCACTGGACGAGCAGCTTGCGCCTCTTGCACCCCTCGCCGTCAAGCCTCGCGTTGCCGTGGTCGTGCGAGCCGCGGCGCAGCCGGATCTCTCACAGTGGGAGAGCTTCGATCCCCTCACCGAGGACCATGCCACCGAGATCTTCACCGACTCGATCCTCGACCGCACCTTCCGCTTCCGGCAGGCGATGGAGTGGAGCGGGCGCCGCTGGACGCCGGGTGAGAGTGTGGCTCTGGGCTGGAGTGATGCAGCCCGGCTCGATCAGGCGCTGGGAGCGGTCGGGCGGCTGCAGCTGCCGCAGCCCGCGGGTTGGGACATTATCGGCCTGCCTCCCGCCGCCGCGGACCTCGGTCTCAGTCGGGCCGCCCTGGTGGCCTACCTGCGCGGCGAGGGTCCCGCGCCGGCGCTGGCGGTGAAGGTCGAGGGCTCCCGCACACGGTTGCGGGTAAGCGCGAGCAACTCGGGGCCGTTCGGCACTGCGGTATCGGCCTTCGGCAACTGGGTCGAGGTGGCGGTTCCGAGGGGCACGGTAAAGGTGACCGACCGCGGCGGCTTCGACGGCATGGTGCTCGGGAAAGGGCGCGGTGCGGCCTTCCAGCGAGTGAGCTCCGGTGCTGCCTCGGTGGCACGGCTGCTGGAGACCTACGTCGCTCCGGGTGAGGCGGTGGCGCCGGCCACCCTGCAAGTTGCCGGTGGCACGGGGTTCCCGCTCGTGACATGGCACATGACGCTGTCGACCGGTGAGCCGGTGGAAGGCACCGCCGCACCGTCGCGCTGAGGCGGAGGAGTACGGCCGCTGCTCGTCGAACCGGGGCGAGGGAGGAGCCGGAGTTCCCTGGCGCTCGTCGGCAGCGGTGACCCCTCAACCTGGCGTAGCACTCCGAGCTGGCGTCAGGCACTCGAGGGCGAACACATGGATCGGGCGGTCCTCGCGGCGGTACTTCTCCTCGTAGCCCGAGGCCGGGAGCTGAGCGAACGCGGCGGCAGGCACGACGGAGCGGAAGCCCGGCGGATTCGCCAGCGCCTCGGCGATGACTTCGGCGTACCCGGGGTGGTCGGTCTTGACCAGCAGGCGCCCGCCGGACGCCAGTACCCGGGCGGCCGCGGTGAGAATCTCGGGGTCGGCGAAGAGCCGGCGCTTGTGGTGCCGCTTCTTGGGCCACGGGTCAGGAAACAGCACGTAGAGAGCGGACACCCGGTGGGCGGGGAGGAGGCGGAAGAGAAGGTCTTCCCCCGTCGTGCGGATCAGGCGCAAGTTGGCGAGGCCGCGCCGGGCGGCCCGCTCGCAGCCAAGGCTGTGATACTTGGCAGACCGTTCCACCCCGAGGAAGGACCACTCGGGGTGCGCCTCGGCCATGGCGATGAGGAAGCGGTTGTTCCCGGAACCGATCTCCACGTGGACCGGACCGCTCCGCCCGAAGAGCTCCTCCCAGGCCAGGGGGATCGCCACCGTGTTGAGGTCGACGTCGATCATTCCGGGAGGGACGGGTCGGCGTCCTCGAGGCCCAGGGAGACCAGCCGGATGCCCAGCTCCGCGGAGAACTCCAGCACCCGTTCGTCACGGTAGAACTCGCCGTAGTAGATGGTGCGGATACCGGCATTGGCCAGCAGTTTGAAGCAGTTGAAGCAGGGCGAGGCGGTGACGTAGATCTCGGCGCCCTCCATGCGGATGCCGTGCCGCGCTGCCTGCACGAGGGCGTTGGCCTCGGCGTGCACCGTGCGCACGCAGTGGTCGTTCTCCATCAGGCAGCCGATGGCGTCGCAGTGCTCGGCGCCGCGCAGCGAGCCGTTGTAGCCGGTGGACAGTAGCGTCTTGTCACGCACGATGACCGCCCCGACGTGCTTGCGGGGGCAGGTGGAGCGCGTGGCCGCCTGCACGGCCAGGTTCATGAAGTAACGGTGCCAGCTGACCCTCGTCATGGTGCGATCGGTCCGTGTCCGGCTCAACCTCAGACCAGCGCCGCGGTGGGGAAGAAGAAGGCGACCTCGATGGCGGCGTTCTCCGGCGAGTCGGAGCCGTGGATGGCATTGCGCTCGATGGAGCTGCCGTAGAGCGCCCGGATGGTGCCCGCGTCGGCCTTGCCGGGATCGGTGGCGCCCATCACCCGCCGGAGGTGGGCCACCGCGTCCTCGCGTTCGAGGCACATGGGCCACACCGGACCGGACGTCATGTAGGCCACCAGGTCGTGGTAGAACGGCCGCTCTTTGTGTACGGCGTAGAAGGCCTGGGCCTGCTCCGTCGTGAGACGGGTCATGCGTCCTGCGAGGACGGTGAAGCCCTCCTTCTCCAGGTGCGCGATGATGGCGCCGACGTTGCCGTTGGCGACGGAGTCGGGCTTGATGATCGTCAGTGTGCGCTCCGGCATGGTTCCTCCACGATGGTATCTGTCCCGGCTCGGGGCGGGCGCATCATACACGAAACGGTTGCTCGGCTGCGACCTCCGATCAGCTGGCCGAGGCGTCGTCTCTCCGGGTCGCGAGAACCGAAGGGGCGTCGTGCCTCTCGACGACGCGGCCTCCGGCGCGGTGCTATACAATCCCAACCATGACGCTCGAGGACATACGAGGGGCGCAGGCGCCGGGCGCCGGGCCCGAGGGCGGAACGGGTGAGGGCTCACCCGAGGCCGAAGGTCAATCCGCCCTCGGGGAGACGGGCGAAGAGACTCGCGAGCTCCTGCCGGAGCGGTATGTGCTGCGCAAAGACGAGGGGGGCCACTACCTCACCTGCCTCGAAGCACCCAACATCGCGGTGCGGATCGCGCCAAAGGCGAGTGTGCCGGCCGCGGCGGCGCGGCGCGCTTCGGCCGGGACCATCTTCCTCGACGGATCCGCCCAGGATGCCCCGTTCATGGATGCTCAGCGCCGCGTCTACAACCTCGATCACCACGAGGGGTGTGTTCGCGCCTTCACCCTGGCGACCTGCGAGCAGGCCATGGTGCTGGTGCGCAAGGGTCTCGACCTCAAGGGAGGCGAGTGGAGCGTGGTCGCCGGCGAGCCCGACCTCGACACCGTCCTCGCCATCTGGGTGTTGCTCAACCACATGCGGCTGGGGGGCGCGGACAGCACGGCGCGTCGCGCGGTGATGCCGCTGATCCGCCTCGAGGGCGTCATCGACGCTCATGGCTTCGAGCTGAAGGACCTGTGTGGTTTCCCGCCCGAGCTCCTCAAGGCCACCCTGGCCGCCATCGACCGTCTGCGGGACGAGGAGCTGATGCTCAAGCGCGAGGGTCGGTGGGTCGAGGGTGATCTTCTCGCGTTCTCGGTGCGCAGCCTTATGGCGGTGGACGAGCTTGTCTACTCGCCGCGCGACTTCGACGACATGCGAGATGTGGACGAGGTGCTCCGGTTGCCCATTGGCGACGAACGCGTGGCCCTCGTGTGCCGCTCGGAGGCGGGCATCTATGAGGTGGAGGAGCACCTCGAGCGCCTGCACGGAGACCGCATCGGCCTCATCATCCTCGAGAAGTCGACGGGGCTCTTCACCCTGCGCCAGGCCGACCCGTTCCTACCGGTGTCGCTGGAGTCCGTCTACGACCGCCTCAACCTCCTCGACCCGGCCGTGTCGGGGCACGATCGCGCCAACCGTTGGGGCGGCTCGGCGGAGATCGGCGGCTCGCCGCGGCGCACCGGCAGTGGTCTCACGGCGGCCGAGGTGGCACGGATCTGTCAGGGTGTCTATCGCCCGGCCCCATTGCACCGGCGGATCGCGGTCACCGCGCAGGCGGTGATGACCGCGCTGGCGCTCTTCGCCGGCGCCGCCGTGGCGGCGGTGATGAGCAGTGGCGCGCCGGCATGGCTGTCGCCGGCCTTCGACGGCGAGGTCCAGCTGCTCACGTTCGACGCGGTCCTCCTGGTGCTCGCCGCCGGCGTGCTGCTCCTTCTGGGCCGGCGTTCGCCACGCCAGTACGGACTGGCTCTGCCCACCCGTCTGAGCTGGCTCGCCTGGCTGCCCGTGGCCGGGGCCGCCGCATGGTTCGGAGGAGCGTGGCTGCCGGCTCCACCGCCTGCGATGATGACGGGAGCGGTCCTGCTCATCGGACCGCTCGCCTGCGAGCTGCTCTTCCGCGGCGTGGTCCAGGGCATGATGCTGCCGGCCTTCCGGGTACAGCATGCCGGCAGCCGTCGCTTCGTTTCGGTGCCGGCGCTGGTGTCGTGGGTGCTGTCAACCGCTGCCACCGTGCTGCTTCTCCCGATGCCGCTGCGCTTCCTACCGGGAGGTCTCGTGAGCCTTCTCGGTCCGGCCGCCTGGCTCCTCGCCGCAGCGGCACTGGGCGCCGTTGCCGCCAACGCAAGGGAGCGGGCAGAGAGCGTCGTCGCGCCGCTGATCCTGCACGTGGGTGGGGCGGCGCTCGTCTTGATCCTCGCATTCCTTGTCTGACGCCGGCCTTCGTCAGCCTCGCGACGAGCGGTGGCCCGGTGGGAAGTGCCGGCGGCAGTCGCGGGGTTCTGAAGAAGGCAACCTGCCATGAGCAGGTCGCAAGGGAGGCGCCATGAAGACCGTTGTGCTCACCGTGCTCGTGCTGGTGGTTGTGGTCGTTGCCGGCACCCTGTTCATCGCCTACTCGGGGACGATCAATGTAGCAGCTGACCACAAAGACCCGGCCGTTGTGGACTGGTTCCTCTCCACCACCAGCGACCACTCTGTGGAGCGCCGGGCCGAGGACATCGCGGTCCCCGACCTCTCGGGCGATGGCATGGTGGCCGAGGGCGCCGGGCATTATCGGCGGATGTGCGTGGGGTGCCACGGAGCGCCAGGCCTCGAGGCGTCCCCGGTGGCCATGGGCCTCAATCCCGAGGCCCCCAGCCTCGCCAGCCAGGACGCTCCTGCCGCCGCCGAGGAGTTCTGGGTGGTCAAGCATGGTATCCGCATGACCGGCATGCCGGGCTTCGGCACCACCCACTCGGACGCCGAGATCTGGGACATCGTGGCCTTCCTCCAACGCCTCAAAGGCATGTCGGCTGCCGACTACTCGACCTTCGTGCAGAGGCAGAGCAGCACGGTTCCGGGGGACGAGGAAGGCGGGACCGCGCCGCGTGATTCATCCGGGGCCCAGGAGCAGGGCACGGGATGACCGCGGAGCGTGCGCCGGCAATCTGCTCCGTGGGGTGCGCGCTGCCGGCCAACTACGCCGGGCAGGAGACACTGATCGCCGCCTTGCGCGAAACCTGGGGTGGTGCCCACTACAACGTCGGCCGGCTCGAGCAGTTGCACCGAGCGGTTCAGGTCGAAGGCAGATACCTGGCGCTGCCGCTCTCAGAGTACGGGCGGCTCAGGTCGTTCGAGGCGCGCAACCGGGCGTGGTGCCAAGTCGCCACCGAGCTTGGCGACGCCGCGGTACGAAGTGCGCTCAGACGGGCGGGCCTCGAGCCCACGGACGTCGACCTGCTCTTCTTCGTGAGCACCACGGGTATCGCCACCCCGAGCATCGACGCGCGGATCGCCAATCGCCTCGAGCTGCGCCCGGATGTGCGCCGCTCGCCGCTGTTCGGCCTCGGCTGCGCCGGCGGTACCGCTGCCGTTGGTCGTGCCGCCGACGTCCTGCGCGCCGAGCCCGCTGCCGTCGCGGTCGTGGTGGCGGTGGAGCTGTGCTCCCTCACCCTGCAGGCCGACGACCTGTCGGTGGCGAACCTCATCGCTTCGGGCCTGTTCGGCGACGGCGCAGCCGCCGTGGTCCTTATCGGCGCCCAGCGAGCAGGCGAGTACCCGGAGGCGGTGCCGCGGGTAGCCGCCAACGCCTCGGTGCTGTACCGCGACAGCGAGCGGGTGATGGGCTGGGACGTCGTCGACAGCGGCTTCAAGATCGTCCTCTCCGCCAGCGTGCCGGACGTGGTTCGGGCGCACGTGGGAAGCGACGTGGATGCGTTCCTCGCCGACCAGGGTCTCGGCAGGAGGGACATCCGGCACTGGCTGGCGCATACCGGGGGGCCGAGGGTGCTCGAGGCCTTCGAAGAGGCGCTGGATATCCCGGGAGGCGCACTCGAGCGCTCGTGGAGCTCGCTTCGTAAGACCGGGAACCTTTCCTCTGCGTCGGTGCTCTTCGTGCTGAGGGAGCTGCTCGAGGCGGGAGAGGCGGCGCCGGGCGACCTTGGCCTGATGATGTCGATGGGGCCGGGGTTCGGCTCCGAGCTGGCCCTGCTGCGATGGTGACGGGAGAGGTTCGGGGCCGGGACGACGACGCCAGCGTCGCCGAGCTCGAGGCGGAGGCGCTCGCCGAGATCCGCCGGATCCTCGCTGCCGACCTGGAGGTCCCGCGCTCGGTGGCGCCCGGCGACGCGCTCGTCGGCGACCTCCACGTGGACTCGGTGGGGGCCCTCATCCTCGCAGTCGGCCTGGAAGACCACTTCCGGGTGGCGCTGGACGACGCGGATGCGGTCCGGGTGGTGACGGTGGCGGATCTCGCCCGTCTGGTGGCGCGCCGGGTGTGGGAGGAGCACCGGGGCGGCGCAGCCTCTCCGCCGGGCGATGGACCGATGCCGTGAAGGGACCGCCCCTGCCGCGGCCGCGGCACGAGACCCTCGGCGCCGCCCTGAGCGAAGCTGCCGGCGGACCGTTCGGCCTGACCTTCGTGGCACGTGACGAGGGCGAGCGCTTCCTCGGGTTTGGTGAGCTCCGGATGCGGGCACGTCGTGCGGCCGCGGCGCTGGGCGCTGCCGGGGTGAGGCCCGGCGACCGGGTTGCCATCGTGCTGCCCACCGGGCAGGGCTTCATGGACGCCTTCTTCGGAGTGCTCGCTGCGGCGGCCGTGCCCGTCCCCCTCTACCCGCCGGTGCGGCTGGGCAGGCTGGCCGAGTGCCACGCAACGACCGCACGCATGCTGGCGGCGGTCCAGGCACGCCTGGTGGTGTCCGACCGGCGCACCGCCAGCCTGCTCGGTGTCGCCCTCGAGCAAGCCGGGCCGGAGCTGGGCTGGTGTGACGCCTCGACGCTGGCCGACGGCGCCGGCGACGGGTGTGAGGCGGTGGCGCGGGCGGACGATCTCGCCCTCATCCAGTTCTCATCCGGCTCCACCAGCGAACCCAAGCCGGTTGCACTCTCGCACCGCCAGCTCATGGCCCAGCTGGCGGCGCTGCGGGCGCTCCTGCCGAGCCCCGAGGGCGAACGGTCGTGCGGCGTGTCGTGGCTGCCCCTCTACCACGACATGGGTCTCATCGGCTGTCTGCTCACCGCGGTGTACTACCCGGCCCCCCTGGTGCTCATCCCCCCCGAGCAGTTCCTCGCGCGGCCGGCGTTGTGGCTGCGTGCCATCTCGCGCCACCGTGCCACGGTGTCGGTGGCCCCCGCGTTCGGTTTTGCATTTGCCGCAGAGCGGGTGCGCACCCAGGAGCTTGACGGGGTGGACCTCTCCAGCTGGCATCACGCCCTGTGCGGGGCGGAGCCGGTCTCCGCCGCGGCCCTGGCGGGCTTTGCCCGCCGCTTCGCCCCCAACGGCTTCGATTCGACCGCTCTGCGGCCGGTGTACGGGCTGGCCGAGGCGGCGCTGGCGGTGACGTTTGCGCCGGCCGGGCGCGGCGTGCGCACCCTCGGTGTCGACCCACGCCGACTGGCAGGCCGTGGAGAGGCCGTGCGCGGCGCGCGCACCGTGGTGTCGGTGGGTACTCCGGTGCCGGGCTTTGCGGTGGAAGTGCGTGGTGACGACGGCCGCGAGCTGCCGGAACGTCGGGTGGGGCACGTCTTCGCGCGCGGTCCGTCGCTCATGTCCGGGTATTTCGGGCGGCCGCATGAGGACGGGGCGCGCCGCGCCGACGGCTGGCTGGACACTGAAGACCTCGGCTTCGTGGCCGATGGCGAGCTCTACCTCTGCGGCCGCGACAAGGACATTGTCGTGATCCGGGGGGCCAACCACGCCGCCGAGCAGTTCGAGGAGAGTCTGGCGGGGCTGAAGGGCCTGCGTGCTGGTCGAGGTGTCGCCGTCGGCTTCGTACCGGACGGGGAGGACGCGGAGCAGCTCCTGATCCTCGCTGAGCGGAGGCTCGGCGCCTCGGCGAGCGACGCCGACCTCGCCGTCCGCGTCGAACGTGCTGTTCTCGAGCACACCGGCATACGGCCCCACACCGTCCGCATCCTCGCCCCCGGCACCCTTCCACGCACCTCGAGCGGGAAGCTGCGGCGCCGCGAGGCGCTACGCCGGGTGCTGGCCGGTGAGCTCTCGCCCCCGGCATCGGCCAGCCTCCTGCGCCTCGCGGTCGAGGTCGTACGCTCGCGCTTCCGCCTGATTCGTCTTCGCCTGCGCCGCCACTCCCCCTGAGAGGTTCGACGCCGCGAGGCGCCCCTCCGAGGTGACGCTCGGTGGTCCGGCGCGCGTCGTGGGCGGGCACCGACGGGGGAATAGGTGACTTCGACTGAGACTTATTAGCAAAGACAACGAAAGAGCGGCCCATGGGGCCCCGAGGAGGAGACATCAATGGCACAGTTCACACTTCCAGATCTTCCCTACGCCTTCGACGCGCTCGAGCCGCACATCGACGCGCGCACCATGGAGATCCACCATGGCAAGCACCACGGCGGCTACGTGAGCAAGGTCAATGCGGCGCTTGAGAAGGCGCCGGCCTTCCAGGGCAAGAAGATCGAGGAGATTCTGAAGAGCATCAACCAGGTTCCCGAGGAGGTCCGCACCGCGGTGCGCAACAACGGCGGCGGGCACGCCAACCACTCGCTGTTCTGGCCCCTCATGAGCCCCAAGGGGGGCGGCAAGCCGACGGGCGCACTGGCTCAGGCCCTGGACTCCGCCTTCGGGTCTCTCGACAGCTTCAAGGAGCGGTTCTCGGATGCCGCAGCGACGCGGTTCGGATCGGGCTGGGCGTGGCTGGTGCTCGACGGTGGCAAGCTGAAGGTGTACTCGACCGCCAACCAGGACAGCCCCTACATGGAGGGCAAGACGCCCATCATCGGCCTCGACGTGTGGGAGCACGCCTACTACCTCAACTACCAGAACCGCCGCCCGGACTACATCAAGGCATGGTGGAGCGTGGTCAACTGGGAGCAGGCCAACACGAACTTCCAGAAGGTTTCCTGAGAAGCACGACATGGAGAGAGGACGAGGGGCGCCTGCGGGCGCCCCTCGTTCGTCGTGGGGCCTGGCGGCTATGCCGTGGCCGCGCCCGCTGCGCTCACCGTCTCGGTCGTGACGGCCTCTCGTCCCGATCCCCGGGAGGGCATCCGGGTTACCGGCTCTCCTCCGCAGGCGAGACGAACCGGGCGTACAGCGCGAGGCCGGCGGCGGCGGCGACCCCCATGGCCATGACGCCGCCGAAGAAGGGCCACGGGCTAGGCGCGAAACCGGCGTCCATCGGTCCCTTGATGAAGTGCTGGTAGAGGAAGCCGGCCCAGAAGCCCGAGTAGAAGTTGCCGAGGAAGATGGACAGGAAAGCGTAGCCCAGGTAGAGCGCCACCTGGTCCGACGGCGCCACGTTGCCGCAGTACTCGAAGAAGCGCGCCGAGCAGGTCATCTCGCCTAGCGACCACACCAGGATGCCGAGTGAGATGATCCCGACGGCGGGTGACCAGGCGAACACCAGCCAGGCGAGGCTGGAGAACGCCGTGCCGGCGAGGATCGCAGAGATCGTCTTCCAGCGTCGGGTGAGGTAGCTGACAGTGGCCTGGAGCAGAACGATGAGGAGCGCGTCGAGGGAGATGAGGACCTCGGGGTTGAGCCAGTGTCCGGCCCACGGGGTGATGGGCACGATCCGGTCGATGGCGGCCTGGGCGGCCTTGAGGTTGCTGAACGTCTCCAGGTACAGAGGCATGAATCCGTAGAGCACGTTGATCATCGCCCAGAAGCCCGAGAAGATCACCAGCAGAAGCACGAAGCGCCAGTTGCCCAGGACGATGACGATCTCGCGCGCAATCTGACTCATGGTCTTGCCCGCTGCGCGCTCGGCGGCGGAGACCGGCTCGCGGTAGGCCAGCAGCGCCTGCAGGAACATGAGCGCGCAGGCGGCGGCCGAGACCCAGAAGACATAGCGGAACTCGGTCCGGTTGCGAATCTGCGCCGCAATGATCGGCCCGATGAGCCCGCCGGCATTGATGGTCATGTAGTAGATGCCGAATCCCACCGGCCGGGTGGAGCCCACCTCCGTAGTGCGGGTGACGGTGCCGGCGATGGTCGGCTTGATGATCGAGCCGCCCACGGCGATAAGGCCCAGGGCCACGCAGATGAGCCCGAAGCGGGTGGTGGAACCCAGCAGGAAGTACCCGCTGGTGAGGGTGGCGAAGGCCAGCATGAGGGCGGGCTTGTAGCCGAAGCGGTCGGCCAGGGCGCCGGCTAGGATCGGGAGGAAGTACAGAACCGAGGTGAAGACGCTCACGACGGCGCCCCACACGTCGGCGCGGAAGCCGAGGTGCTCCACCATGTAGACGCCCAGCACGAGGTACATGCCGTAGTAGGCGAGGCGCTCGAAGAGCTCCATGGTGACGGCGGAGTAGAGAGTGCCGGGCAGCTGGCGGAGCACGGATCGCTTGCTCATGAGCCCTCCCGCGGACCGCCCGAACCTTAGCACGTCGGTTTTCGGGTCGCGCGCTTCGAATCACAGCGCGGGCGCCTGAAGAAACGGGAGGAGGGCGACAGCGACCAGGGGCGGAACGATACCGCCGTGGTCCAGTGGAGGCTCGAGCAACCTCGATCGTCCGGGGCGCCCTCTTTCTGACCTCGCTGCCGGACTCGCGAAGCGAATCCGGTAGGCAGCTCACTCGTACCGTAGCGCCTCGATGGGGTCGAGCCCGGCCGCCTTGGCCGCCGGGTAGGTGCCGAAGACCACGCCGACCACTGCCGCGAAGCCGAAGCCCAGGACCACCGCCCAGGCGGGCACGTGCGCAGCCGGGAAGCCGGGGATCGCTTTGGCCCCGGCGATGCCCAACCCCCAACCACCGAGAACGCCGAGGAGACCGCCCAGGAGGGACAACGTGATGGCCTCGATGAGGAACTGGATGAGGATGTCGGCTCGGCGTGCGCCCACCGCCTTGCGGATGCCGATCTCGCGCGTCCTCTCGGTCACCGACACGAGCATGATGTTCATGATGCCGATGCCGCCCACCAGGAGGGCGACACCCACCACGGCGGCGATTACCTGGGTGACGGTGCCGAGAATGGAGCCGGTGGTCTTGAGCATCTCCTCCTGCAGCACCACGCGGAAATCGTCCTTCATGTCGCCGGTGATGCGGTGGCGCTTGCGCAGGGTCTCGGTGATCTGGTCCTTGGCCTGGTCGACCACGTCGGCGTTCGATGCCTGGAAGTCGAGGACGAGGCTGTCGAAGGACCTCTCGCCGTACAGGTCGCGGGCGGTGGTGATGGGAATGATCACCAGCTTGTCGCGGTCCTGCCCGAACATCTCGCCTTGGCTCTCCATGACTCCCACCACGGTGAAGGCCGAGCCGCCGATGGTCACCTCCCGACCCAGGGGGTTCTCGCCCAGCTCCAGCTTGTCGATGAGGCTCGGGCCGACGAGACAGACGTGGGCGTGGCGCTCGAGGTCGACCTCGGAGAAGAAGCGGCCGCGCTCGACCCAGTGGTTGTCCACCTCCTGGAAGTAGGGGCCGGCGCCCAGCAGGAACGTCTGCTCCTTACGGTCGCGGAAGCCCACGCGGTCACCGGTGATGAAGAGCGGGTTGAAATGGGCGAGGGTGGTGGTCTGGTCCATGATGGCGAGACCGTCTTCGTAGGTGAGCTTGACCTCCCGGCCGGCCATGTCGGGGTCGAAGGGATTGCGCTCCGACTCCACCCGGATGAAGGTGACACCCACCCCCTCGAGCTGGCTGGCGATGACGTAGTTGAGGCCCTGCACGATGGAGACCACCGCGATCACCGCCGCCACCCCGATGATGATCCCCAGGGTTGTGAGAATCGAGCGCATCTTGTTGGCGCGGATCGCCTTGAGGGCGATGGCGAGGTTCTCCCAGATCAACGGGCGCGCTCCGCGGCGGTGAGGACGCGGTCTTCGAGGATCTTGCCGTCCAGCAGCCGCACCACCCGATGGGCGTGGCGGGCGATGTCCTCCTCGTGGGTCACGACCACGATGGTGTTGCCCTGGCCGTTGAGCCCGTCGAAAAGCGCCATGATGTCGGTGGAGGTGTGCGAGTCGAGGTTGCCGGTGGGCTCGTCGGCGAGGAGTAGCGACGGCTGGTTTACCAGGGCGCGGGCGATGGCGACGCGCTGGCGCTGGCCGCCGGATAGCTCGCTGGGCTGGTGACTCATGCGGTCGCCGAGGCCGACCTTCTCCAGCGCTTCCTTGGCCTGTCGGCGGCGTTCCGCGCGCGAAGCACCGCCGTAGACCAGCGGCAGCTCGACGTTGGCCAGGGCGGTGGTGCGGGCCAGGAGGTTGAAGGTCTGGAATACGAAGCCAATCTCACGGTTGCGGATGCGCGCCAGCTCCGTGTCGTCGAGCCCCGATACGCGGTGGCCGTTGAGCACGTACTCGCCGGACGATGGCGTGTCGAGGCAGCCGATGAGGTTCATCAGCGTGGACTTGCCGGAGCCGGACGGACCCATGATGGCGACATACTCGCCGTTGTCGACCTGGAGGTCGACCCCGTCGAGGGCGCGTACCTCCTCGGTCCCCACTCGGTAGATCTTGCGGAGGTCGCTGATGTCGATGAGCATCACTCGTCTCCAGAGCTGGCGGTGTCGGTGGCCGGGCTGGGCGTCGGCTCGGCCTCGGTGTGCAGCGCATCCCCGTCGTGCAGCGCCTTGAGGGTGCGGTAGGGTCCGGTGATCACCGTGTCCCCCTCGTCGAGGCCCGAGGTGATCTCCACCCAGAGCTCGTCGGAGATTCCGGTGGTGACGGGCCGTACCTCGGCCTTGCCGTCCACCGGAAGGTAGACCACGTCCTGCTCGTCCATACCCTTGGCGGCATCCCCCTTGATCTCCTTGCCATTCTCGTCCAGCACGCGCTTCACGACCGCCTGGATGGGCACCGCGGGCACGTTCTCGTGTGTCGCGGTGAGGATGTCCACCTTGGCGGTCATGGCCGGACGCAGGGATGGGTTCGGCTGGTCGACGGCGACCTTGACCGGGAACCGAATCACATCCTGGGCGAGGTCCTTCTCGCCGGAGGTGGCGATCTCGACCACGTGGCCGGAGAGCGGGTGGTCGCCCAGCGCGTCCACCGTGATCTCGGCGGGCTGATCGAGCTCGACGTGCACCACGTCCACCTCGTTGACGTCGACCTCAGCCAGGAGCCGAGACATGTCGCCTACCGCCATGAGCACCGAGCCCGGCAGGTTCATGGTGCCCGGCACGACGGTCTCGCCCTTCTCCACGTTGACGTCGATGAGCGTGCCGTCCATGGGGGCGCGGATCGTCGTGCGGGCGAGGTCGTCTTCGGCGCTCTTGAGGGCGAAGCCGTACTGATCCACCGAGTGACGCTGCTCGTCGGCCTGGACGAGCAACGTGTCGTAGGCGAGCTGGGCGGCATCCAGCTGCTCCTGGCTCGCGAGACCCTGGTCGATGAGCTCGCGCCTGCGTTTCAGGGTGCGCTCGGCATCGACCCGCTGGACCTCGAGGCGGGTCCCTGCCACCTCGGCCTGGCGCAGCGCGGCGCGGGAGCGATCCCGGGCAGCCTCGTAAAGGTCGCGCTCGATCTGTAGCAGAAGCTGGCCCTGACGCACCTTCTGGCCCTCGTGGACGGGCAGGTCGACGATCTCGCCGACGATCTTGGCCGAGATCTCGACCTTCTTCTCCGGCGTGATCTCGCCGGTGGCCTTGACCCGGGAGGAGATGGTCCGGCGGCTCACTGTCTCGTCGCGCACCGCCACGCCCGACTCGCTCTTGCCGCGGAGGCTGAGCAGCACCACGGCGGCCAGGGCGGCGACCACGAGGACTACGATGACAGGCTTCTTCATGGCGCCCCTTGGTCTCGCTGGGTTATCCGAAGAACCCGGCGATGGCGGCCTTCGCAGCAACGAAGAGCGCCCACGGCACGAGCACCGCCACCGCCGCTTTGCCTCGGCTGACACGGCCTACGATGGCGAGACCCAGCACGAGAAGTACGAGAATCCAGATACTGAACAGGTCGATGCTGTCGGCCACCGAACGCAGGGCCGCCGGCGCGTCGCTGGAGAGGAACGCCCCGACGTTGGACCTGACGAGGTGCTTGACTGCCTCGGCCGGCAGCTTGCCCACTCGTTGGATGAGGACCGCCAGGAGTACCGACGAAACCACTGTCGCCGGCCAGAAGGAGTACAGCGTCGCCGAGAACACCCGCGAGTAGTCGGACTCGGAGCCGGCGAGCTTGAGGCCGAGGAAGAACACCGCCGCGATGATCGCCATGATCAGCGGGAAGATCACCACGCTGGCCGCGGGGCCGATGTAGGCGAACTTTCCGGCCCGTTCCATGATCGTGTCCAGCTGCTCGTCGCTGAGCTGTTGGCCCTGGGAGGCTGCCCGATCACGAATGGTCTGCGCCATGTCGACGTGGGGAATGGCCACCAGCTGCGCGCCCACGCCGAGAAGGGTCAACAGCACCAGCACCACCGCCCAGCTGGGCTTGCGGAGGATGTCGGCGAAGACCTCGCCGGGGGAGGTGAAGGCGAGCCCGAGGCGGGCGAGGGTTCCGTGCCGGGGGCCGTCTTGACGGCCCTCGAGGTTGGCATCGGGGCCGATGGGCTCATAGGCCGGCGCAATGGGATCGCTCATGCGGTGTCCTTTCCGTACCGGGAGCTACTCGTCAGCCGACGTGTCCCCGTTACCCTTGAAGTCCACGAACTGGAGCCACTTTACATTCTTCCAGAAATCGTGGGGCACGTCAGGGGTGTCGGGCTCGACGATGTGGATGCCCTTGTCCTCGAGCATCGTCCCGGTGGCGATTCGGTAGGCGACCAGCGCCCGGCGGTAGGCCACTCGGGCGTTGAGCTCGGAGAGCTGGGCCAATGCCAGGTCGTCCTGGATCTGCAGCACCTGGAAGTTGGTGGAGAGGCCGTTGGCGAACTTGGTCTGCTCGGCCTCGAGGTTGCGCTGGGCGGCCTTGTGTGCGGCCGCCGCGGCGTCGATCGCAGCGGCGCCGTCTTCGAGGTCGCGTACTGCCTTGCGCACCTCGAGGATGATCTGCTGCTTGAGAGACTCCAGCGAGGTCCTCGCCTGCTCCAGCTGGAAGCGGCTCTGCGCCACCTGCGCCTTCGCCTGGTTGTTGCCGAGAGGTACCCGGAAGTTGAGCCCCACGGTCCAGGCCGGGTAGTCCATGTTGGTGATCTGCTGGAGAGCGTCGCTGTAGCCGCCGGAGATGCGCTGGATCGCTCCGGTCTCAGGATCCTCGATGACGAGGTCGCCGCCGAGGCCGCTGTAGCCGTAGTTCGCCCTGAGGTCCAGGCTCGGCAGGATGCCGTTGCGGGCGACCTTGAGATTGAGCTCGAGGGTGGCGAGGCCGAGGAGCTGGCGGTGGAGCTCCGGCCGCCGCTTGAGAGCGGTGTCGATGGCGCCCGCCAGCTGCGGGTGGATGGGCTCGGTCTCGAGCTTCTCCGCCGTGGCCACGCCGGTTGTCCACTCGTCGGGCTGGTCGAAGCCGAGCACCGAC
Source organism: uncultured Acidobacteriota bacterium (assembly GCA_963844845.1). GTDB lineage: Bacteria > Acidobacteriota > Thermoanaerobaculia > Thermoanaerobaculales > Sulfomarinibacteraceae > CAWJPW01. The sequence continues at coordinate 49,842 of CAWJPW010000001.1, read as the reverse complement.
TTGAGGGTGTCCTCGGCGTTGGCCGCGGCGTTCCTGGCGAGGATGAGCTCCTCGGTGCGGGAGGCCACGCTGGCCTCTGACTGCACCGTGTCGATGGGTGCGGCGGTCCCCACCTTTACACGCTCCTGGGTTTCGTCGAGGAGCTGCTGGGCGAGGTCGAGGCTCTGCTTCTTGACGTCCACCGCTTCGCGCGCGGCCACCAGGTTCCAGTACGACGACTCCACCTGTTGGAGGGTCCCGATGACGTTGAGCGCGAAGGTCGTGGCGGCTTGCTGGTGGCCGTTGCGCGCCACCACGATCGCCGAGCGGTTGACGGTGGTGCCGAACCCGTTCAGCAGGGGTTGGGTGATCGATGCATTGAGCTGACCCTGCCAGCTCGGGTTGAGGAAGAAGTAGCTGGAGTTGGTCTCACTGCGGGCGAAGTTGGTGCTCACGTCCCACTGGGTGCCGGTGGGCAGCAGCTGCCCGATGCCCAGGTCGAAGCTGGTGCCTCGGCTCTGGGTCACCTGGGCGCCGGCGAGCTGCGTCGCGGCAGGGGACTTGCTCTTGCTGCCGCTGATGGCGGCGGTGAGAGCGGGATCGAAGATGCCCGCCCGTTGCACGATGCTCTGGCCGGCTATGGCGACATCGTAACGTCCCACCTGGAGGTTGAGGTTGCGCTCGAGGGCCATGGCGTAGGCCTGGTCGAGGTCGAGCTTGAGGGTGCCGCCGGGGGTATGGACCGCCGCGGGCACCGCCGCCGGCAGGGAGGCGACGTCGAGGGTGTCCGTGGCGCCGGCCGCGAGCGGCAGACAGATGGCGAGGATCGTCAGCAGGTTGCGTGCTCTCACGGGGATCTCCTCCTCCGATTCATCCTGTTCACCCGCGTTTTACGCATCAAGCCCCGAAAGGTTCCCGACGCGGGGTCGAAGCCGCGCTCAGGTGCCCTCTTCCCACGAGGCCAGATAGGCCGCCTGCTCGTCGGTGAGGGTGTCGATCTCGGTGGCCATGGTCGCCAGCTTGAGACGGGCGATGGAGGTGTCGATTTCGGTGGGAACCGGGTGGACCCGGCGCTCCATGGTCTGCCCGTGCTCCACTATGTGCTCGGCGCACAACGCCTGGTTGGCGAAGGACATGTCCATCACCGCTGCCGGGTGGCCCTCGGCGGCGGAGAGGTTGACCAGCCGGCCCTCGGCGAGGAGGTAGAGAACCCGGTCGTCGTCGAGGCGGTAGGCCTCCACCGAGGGCCGCGCCAGCCAGTGCTCGGTGGCGGCGGCGCGCAGGCCGGCGACGTCGATCTCCACGTCGAAGTGGCCCGAGTTGCACATGATGGCGCCGTCCTTCATGAGCGCCATGTGCTCGGGGGCGATGACCCGCTTGTCGCCGGTGACGGTGACGAAGAGGTCACCGATGGCGGCGGCTGAGGCCATGGGCATGACGCGGAAGCCGTCCATGACCGCCTCGAGGGCGCGCACCGGGTTCACCTCGGTGACGATGACGCGGGCGCCGAGGCCGTGGGCCCGCATGGCGACGCCGCGGCCGCACCAGCCGTAGCCGGCCACAACCACCGTCATGCCGGCAATGAGCACGTTGGTGGCGCGGAGGATTCCGTCCATGGTCGACTGGCCGGTGCCGTAACGGTTGTCGAAGAGGTGCTTGGTGAGGGCGTCGTTCACCGAGATGACCGGGAAGGCCAGTACGCCGTCGCGCTCCATGGCGCGCAGGCGGATGACCCCCGTGGTGGTCTCCTCGGTGGATCCCTTCACCCCGGTGAGGAGGGCGGCGCAGCCGTCGGGCCCCAGCGCCTCGGCCATGGCCCGCACCTGGGGGTGCACCTGGTCGAGTCGCCCCAGCGACACGAAGATCAGGGACGACACCAGGTCGGCGCCGTCGTCCATGGTCACGGTGGGCGACATTTCGAGGCAGGAGCGCACGTGCTGGTAGTAGGTGTCGGTGTCCTCGCCCTTGACAGCGAACACCGAGATGTCGAAGTCCTGGACCAGCGAGGCGGCGACATCGTCCTGGGTGGAGAGCGGGTTCGAGGCGCACAGCCGAACCTCGGCTCCGCCCGCGGCCAGCGTCCGCACCAGACCGGCAGTCTCGGTGGTAACGTGGAGACAAGCGGCGAGGCGTTGCCCGGCCAGGGGACGCTCCGCTGCGAAGCGCTCGCGGATCGAGCGCAGCACGGGCATGTGGCGATCGGCCCAGAGGATACGGCGCTTGCCGTCGGCGGCGAGGCCGGGATCGTGGACGTGGTGGGGTACGGTCATGGGGGAAACCTCCTACAGGCCGTGACGGCCGCGGGAATCCTACACCATCCTCGCGAAACGCGCCGCGAGGATGGTGGTGAAGAGTGGGCGCTCGACGTGACCCGACTGCTCTCCCCGGGCTGGCTCGGCCGTGAGCCGGCAGGGAGCCACGCCCGGCTGAAGCCTCATCCGGTGGTGCAAGCGCCCCACACCGTGCTCCACCATACGAATTGTGGCGGGGGTGGGGGGGTGAGCTCTTTACTCTCTTTTTATTGCAATCTTTACCCCAGAGTGTGCTCACCCCGGGATACTGCTACAGCGTCGACAAGGGATCGACATCGACCACTCGCTTCACCTGCTTGGGCACCTCGGCCTTCTCCATGCGCTCCAGCACCTCGCGGAGCAGAGGCCGGTTGGGGGCCGACACCAACACCTGCCAGCGCCAGGCGCCGCGAAGGCGCTCCATGGGCGCGGAGGACGGGCCGCGCAGGCGCGCTCCCTCGGACAGCGGCATGGCCGCCCTGGCCGCCTCCTCGGCGGCGCGACGTGCGGCTGCTTCGGTGGGCGCCTCGAAACGTACCAGGCCCATGCGCACCGCCGGCGGGTAGTGGAAGGCCCGGCGGTAGACCAGCTCGTCGGCAGTGAAAGCGGCGACGTCGTGGTGTGAGGCGTGACGCACCGCCGGGTGGTCGGGGTAGTAGGTCTGGATGACGACGCGGCCCGGGCGGTCACCGCGGCCGGCGCGGCCGGCCACCTGGGTGAGGAGCTGGAAGGTGCGCTCGCCGGCGCGGAAGTCGGGCAGACCCAGCATCGCGTCGGCAGAGATCACGCCGGTGAGGGTGACGCCGGGGAAGTGATGGCCCTTGGCCACCATCTGGGTGCCGACCAGTACCTGCACCCGCCCGGCGGCGAAGGCGCCGAGGGTCTCCTCGAGGCCGCCTCGACGCCTCACCGTGTCGCGGTCGAGGATTGCCGTGCACACCTCGGGGAAGTGCTCGGCCAGGTAATGGGCGACCTTCTCGGTACCGGCGCCCACCGATTCAAGGAGAGCGCCGCCGCAGGAAGGACAGATGGTGGGAATGGCTCGATGGTGACCGCAGTAGTGGCAGGCAAGGCCGCCGCTACGGCGGTGTACTACCAGGGCCACGGAGCAGTCCGGGCACTCGAGGGTATGCCCGCACTCCCGGCACAGTAGCACCGGGGCCCAGCCGCGCCGCTGCATGAGGAGAATCGCCTGCTCGCCGCGGCGTATGGTCTCGGCGAGGCACTCCAGGAGGCGCCTTGAGAAGAGGGCGCGACCCTGCTCGCCAGGCTCGGCGGGCTCACCGCGGAGGTCCACCAGCTCCACCTCCGGCAGGCTGCCGCCGGCGACCCGGCGGGTGAGGGCGAGCGGGGTGGCGAGCTCACGGGCGAGCAGGCCGGCGGCCTCCACCGACGGTGTCGCCGAGCACAGCAGGACCGGGATGGCGAGGCGCTGAGCGAGCACCAGGGCGAGGTCGCGGGCGTGGTAGCGCGGCGCCTCCTGCTGCTTGTAGGCGGCATCGTGCTCCTCGTCCACGACCACCAGGCCGAGGTCCTCGAGGGGCGCGAAGAGGGCGGAGCGGGGGCCCACCACCACCCTGGCGTGACCCTCCCGCACCCGGCGCCACTCGCGCCAGCGCTCGCCCTCGGACTGGGCCGAGTGCAGGACCGCCACGCGGGACCCGAAGCGGTGCTCCACCGCTCCCACCGCGGCGGGGGTGAGGCCGATCTCAGGGACCAGCACCAGACCGGTGCCTCCTGCCGCAATGACCTCCTCGAGGCAGCGCAGGTACACCTCGGTCTTGCCGGAGCCCGTGATCCCCTCGAGCAGGAACGGCGCGAAGCCGCCGGCGGCGAGGGCGTTGCTGACGGCCCGCACGGCCGTCGCCTGCTCATCGGTGAGCGTGGGTCGATCGGCGCCCTGACGAAGCGCCCAGCGTGGGCGGCCCTGGGGGGCCTGGGTGAAGCGCCTCAGTACCTTGGCTTCCACCAGGGCGCGTACCACGCCGGGCGAGCAGCCCACCTCGGTGAGCACCTCGCGGAGCAGCGCCGGTCGGCCCTCGGCTGCCAGCCACTCCACCACCTCGCGGCGCCGCGTCGACCGGCCGCATGCGTCCAGGAGATCCTCCAGGGGGCGGTCGTTCAGGGCCACGGCGGCTACCTCGGTCCGCGGCGGCCGATCCCTGCGACGCCGCCGCACCTGCACCATCCCTTCCGCCACCAAGGAGTCCAGGGGTGTGCGGGAGGCCGCCCCCACGCGAGCCAGGAGGGCCGCAGTGCGGGACCGCCCGTGCTCGGTGAGGTCGGCGAGGAGCGCTGCCTGCAGCTGCGGGAGATGGGCGCTTTCGGCAGATCGCCCCGCGGCGGTGAGCTCCACCTCCTCGGCGTCGCTGCGCAGCAGGCCGCCGGGCAGCATGGCCGCGAGGGTGTCGCCCATCGGACAGCGGTAGTACGAAGAGATGAAGTCGGCCAGCTCCAAGAGGTGTCCGGGCAGCACCGGCGCGGGGTCGAGGACCTCGGTCACGGGGCGCAGGCGGGCGGGCGACAGCTCGGTGGTGGTTGAGGTCGACACCACGACGCCGGTCACCTGCCGGGCCCGCAATGGCACGCGCACCCGCACTCCCGGGCAGACGTGGGGGCGCAGCGAGTCGGGGACCGAGTAGGTCAGGGCCTCGGGAGCGCCGCGCGGGATGGCGACGTTGGCGAACACCGGGTCATCGTAGCGCACGCCCGTTGGTGAGCCGTCCTCCGGCGGGCGCCGGCACCGGCGCGGGCGGGGGGTGCACCGTCGGCAGGAATGAGCCATACTTTGAGGCTCTGGAGGTTCGGCATGTCGCACCCGTGGCACGACGTTCCCATCGGCGAGAGCGCGCCCAAGGAGTTTCAGGCGGTCATCGAGATTCCCAAGGGCTCGAAGGTGAAGTACGAGCTGGACAAGGCCACCGGAATGATCCGTGTCGACCGGGTCCTGTACTCGTCGGTGATGTACCCCGCCAACTACGGCTTCATTCCGCGGACCCTGGGCGATGACAACGATCCCCTCGACGTTCTCGTGCTCATGCAGGAGCCGGTGGCGCCCCTGACCATCCTGCGCGTGCGGCCGATCGGCCTCATGCGCATGCTCGACCAGGGTCAGGAGGACGACAAGATCATCGGCATCCACCTGGACGACCCCGAGTACCGCGCCTACGTGGCGATGGAGCAGCTTCAGCCACACCGTCTGCTCGAGGTGCGCCGCTTCTTCCAGGACTACAAGCAGCTCGAACGCAAGGAGGTCCTGGTGCAGGACTTCCTGGGCAACGTCGATGCCGTGGACACCGTTCGTCGCGCCATGGAGCTGTACGCGGAGCACTACGGCTCGAAGGAGTGAAAGGGTGGAGTTTGGGGGCGAACGACTTCGCGACGAAGCCCGCCGGGAGGCTGACCCTGCGAACGTCGCTGGGTGGTGGTGGGCGCCCATGCTCCTGGTCGCGCTCACAGCGGCTCTCTACGGTCCGGCCCTTGGGCTCGAGCTCATCGGTGACGACTACCAGCACCTGCAGCCCGCGCACCTCTTTCTCGTTCATCCAGCTCATCCCTTTCCCCCGGTAGGGCAGTGGTTTCGCCCGCTCACGACCTGGACGATGGCGCTCGACTTGGCGATTTGGGGGCACCGGCCAGTCGGCTTTCATCTCAGCAATCTGCTGTTCGGAGTCGGGGCGGCAGTGCTCCTGGTGGCAGCAGCGCGCCGCCTTGGCCTGCGCAGGAGTGCGGCGTGGCTGGTCGGCGGCCTTTGGATCAGCTCGCCGTTCGCCAGCGAAGCCCTGATCTCGGTCTGCATCCGGCACGAGCTCTTCCTGATGGCGGCTTGGCTGGGTCTCGTGTGGGCGTGGCCTCGCAGCGGCGAGGACTGGACCCGTCGGCGCCTCGTCGTCGTGTCCTTCTGTGTCATGGCCGGTCTCCTCAGCAAGGAGACCTGGGTCGTGACACCCGCGCTGGTCGCGGTCCTCGCATGGTCGCAGCAGGGGCGACGGTGGCGCAGCGTCCTGTGGCCGACCGTTCTCACCGGCGCTGCGGCGGCTCTTTACGTAGCGGCGCGCTTCGCGCTGATCCCCGGCACAGGAGGCTACTTCGAGCTTTCGCCCCGCCCTCTGCTCAAGCTGCCGCACATGCTCGCAGCCTTTCTTCAGCTCGAGGACCTCGTGCCGGGAGGATTTCGAGTGACCGCTACCAGCCTCGTGGGTCTGGTGGTAGTGGTCGCCCTGGTGGTCGTCGCCGTAAGGGCCCGGCTGGCCTCGGGCGCAGTCGGCGCGGCCCTCGTGGTACTGCCCCTGGTCCCGGTCGCCCTGGTACCGTACCTCCCACAGCGCTACGCCGCGATCCCCTACGCCGGATTCCTGCTGCTCGTCGGGGGGCTGGTGGAGCACGGCCTCGGCAAGCTGGAGGGGCGACCGCGTCGGTACGTCGGCGCGGTGGTTCTGGTGCTCGCTGCCGGCGTGATGGTACGTGGCGCGGCCCTGGTACACCGTAATCTCGAGGACTGGCAGAGGATCTCCGGCTGGCACACGGTGCTCTTGAACGAGGCAACCAGAGTCGTGAGCGTGGTGGAGGACGGGGAACCCGTGGCAGTGGTGCGTGCAGAACGTCGCAGCCCCTTGGAGGAGGTTGCACAAACACCGCGCGGGCTGGCCAAGCCACTTTACGTCCGCCGCGAGGATCCCTATGGCCTGGTCGACGCTGCGGCGCTCTTCGAGTGGGTGGCGGGCGAGCACGGCCTCGTAGTCAATCGCGTCGACGACTGGCGAGTCCGCTGCAAGGGGGAGCCGGGCGCGTTGCTGATTCACCGTGACGGCGGCTTCAAGGTGGTGCGCAGGGTGCCCGATCTGGCGAAGACGGCCGAGGGATGGAGCGCTGCCGGTATGCCGGTTCGGGTGATCCAGGCCCGGCGCGTCGAGTGATCGAGGCGCACACCGTGGAGCTCGTAGCCCGCATGTCTCGCCAGGGGTCGTAGCGAGGTGTCCGAGACTTTGGTGGAGTTACTCTCGCATTGGCGAGTCCGTGTTACGTCGGTACTCGCCCGCACAATGTGGCTTTCGCGGGTTGATACCTGGTTCCGCGACCACTGGACGACGCGAATCGGCGGCGATGGCGCTACAATCGCACAGTATGACTGAAGCAAAGCGAATGCTGGCGGTGGAGGTGGGACCCGAGCTCTTCGAGCGCGTGGCTCCCGTGCTCAAACGCGGTACGTTCGATGTCGACCGCTTTCCCGGCGCCAGGGGGGCGCTCGAGCTCTTGGCGGCACTGCCATTCGACGCCCTCGTGCTGGGCTACCCGATGACGGAGGTCCCGTTTGCCGAGTTTCTCGAGACAGTGAAGGCGGGAACCTCGGCCAACGCGAAGATTGTCGTGCTCACCTCCAAGGCGCGGCGCGAGGAGGCGACGCGGTACATGGAGCGGGGTGTCCACCTCGTGGTGACGCCGGAGGATGCCCTCGAGGAGACCGAGCGTGTCCTCTGTACGCTCCTAGGAGTGGCTCCGCGTGCTGCCCTGCGCGTGCTCGTGAAGCTCGACCTGAAACTCGAGAAGGGCCGCGAATTCTTCGTTAGTCAGACCGAGGACCTCTCGACCAGCGGGATGTTCGTGACGACCCAAAAGCGCTACCCGGTCGGAACGGTCACGCGGTTCGAGCTGGCGCTCCCGGGCGAGCAGCCGCCCGTGCGGGGAACCGCGAGGATCGCCCGCCACTCCAGACCGGACGATCGGCACCAGGGCATGGGGTTGCGCTATCAGGAGTTCCAGAGCGGAGGCGACCTCGAACGCCTGTGCGATTACCTGGCGAGGAATCTCTAGCGCGTATTCTCGGCCGGAGGTCTCCTGCGGTCCGCGGGAGCCATCACGTGCTCGTGCGATCTCGGCTCGGGCTGCGCTAACCCATTCCGGCCGCTTCATGGGCCGAGCGTCCGGCCCCTCGGCCCGGGCACGGGTTTCTCCGAGTACCCGGCTCGGGTTTGTCTCCCGACTCGTCGCGTGCGATGGGCACGGCGGCGTACCAGCCGCAGCGGCAGTCCTCCGACCGAGGCGGGCTACTGTGCGCGACCGGCGGTGCGGGCGAGGAGGGCTTCCTGGAGGGAGACCGGGAGGCGGATCGCGATGCCGAGGATCAGCTTGATCTGCCACGGGAAGACGACCTCGCCCCGACGCCGGACGATCGCCTCGGCCATGACACGAGCTGCCCGCTCGGTCTCCCACAGGAACGGCATGGGGTGACGGTTCAGGTCGGTGAGCTCGGTGCGTACGAAGCCCGGGCAGATGGTCGTCACCGCGATGCCGCGCGGGGCGAGCGACAGCCGCAGGCTCTGGAGGTGGATGCGCATCGCCGCCTTGCTGCCGCTGTAGGCCGCGTTGTGGGGGGCGGCGATGTACGACGCCGCCGAGGACACGCCTACGATCTGGCCGGCGTCGCACTCCAAGAAGCGTGGGAGCGCCCAGTCCACCAGGCGGAGCATTCCGATCAGATTGACGTCGTACATGGTGCGGGCGCGGCCTGGCTTGAAACGGCTCGGGGGCTCTGAGCGTCCGAAGCCAGCGTTGGCAACGACGATGTCGACCCCCTCGAGCTCCTCGGCGAGCTCATCGAGGGCCGCGATCAGACCAGCGTCGTCGGTGACGTCGGCTGCGCGCCACCTGGCGTGGCCGCCAGCCGCACGGATCGCGTCCGCCAGGTCGGCGAGCCGGTCGGCGCGGCGCGCGAGCAGGCCTGTGGAGGCGCCGCGCCGGGCCAGCTCCCGGGCGAGGGCGGCGCCGAGGCCCGACGACGCCCCGGTGATGATCACCCTGCGATCGCTCGCGTCGGTTCGCATGGTTCGACCTCCGCCCACATGATTGCATGACGCGGAAGAAACGGACCCGGCGGTGGGCTTTTCCAAGAGGAAGGTCGGTGTCGGCCCGGGCCGCGCCGACGGGGAGGATGAGATGCGACGCGATATGCTCAGGTTGCTGGTGGCGGTCTTGCTGGTCGCTACGCCGGCCCTGGCCGGGATGGCAGGCGGGAGCCCAACGCCGACGTTCCTGTCCGGCGCCCTGCCGGGGCTCTCTCCCATGGCCGCAGGCGGGGGAGAGGTGCTCCTCGACCTGGCCGTCGATCGCTCGGGAGTGGTGACCGGTGTCACGACCCTGCGCGCCACGGCTGGATACACGGCACCGCTCAGTGAGGCGGTGAAGGGCTGGCGGTTTACATCCGCGCCACAGATGCCCAAGGGTGACGAGGCGCACGTCCTGGTCATCGGGGTGTTCCGGCCGCCGACGATGCGCGGCCCGGCTGCCGGAGCCGTACCGGAGGATGTCGGGAAGCCGACACCCGGACTGCCCTACCCCACACAGCTCACCGAGCCTCCGCTCCCGCCGAACCTGTGGAGCGGATCGGTGGTCCTGGTGGAGCTCAAGGTAGACCGGTCCGGAGCGGTGACTGAGGCACGGGTGGTCAAGTCCTCGCCGGCCAATGGGGGAGAGGCCGGGAGCGCCGCGGTGGGCGCAGCCAAGAGCTGGTCGTTCCGGCCCGGGCGGGCGAACGGCGGGGCCGCGACAACCGTCGCGTATGCCGTTGTCGGGTTCCCCGAGCCTGTGATCGTCGGAGCGCAAGAGAACCCTCGGTAGGTGAGCCATGGGATGTTCGGCGGTCGAACCGCTGACCCGGCTCACAATGGTGAGGGCAGGTGGGCACCGCGGGTCTGCTGGTGGGGCCGAGAGTTGACACCACGGCGCTGACACCGGCAGAGTAGCGCGGGCATCGCGCCTTGAGGGGCGCGGTGGCCAGCACTCGTCAGGGGAGGTGGGTATGGGACTTGAGATGGACTTCTCCAAGCTGCAACCGCGTGACGTTCTCGACCTCGCCATCTACGTCGAGGAGGAGGCCGAGGGCCACTACGAGCAGATGGCAGGCTGGATGGACTCCCGCGGGGTGTCCGCGATCGCGGAGTTCTTCCGCGCCATGGCCAAGCGCGAAGCGCGGCACCGCGCCCAGCTGAGCGAGCGCCGAGAGGCCATGTTCGGAAGCGACGCGCCGCGTTACAGCTCCACTCTCGCCTGGGAGGTCGAGGCGCCGGACTACGAAGCCCTGGGCACAACTCCCACCGTGCGCGAGGCGCTGGAGCTGGCCCTGGGGGCCGAGACCCGGGCGCGCGACTACTACCAGCACGCACTCGAGTACGTCAGCGAGCCTCAGCTGGTGGAGCTGTTCGAGGGGCTGCGCCAGGCCGAGGTGCAGCACCAGGAGCTTCTCAAGGCCGAGCTCGCGCGCCTGGACGGATGACCGCGGGGTCGGCCGTGGGCCCATGCCGTCCGAGCCGAGCGGCTTCGGCCCGGGGAGGACGGTGGCTGGGCGCCGGAGCCCTTGTTGTGCTCGCGGCCGCCGCAGGGTGGCTGGTGGCCGGCTGCAGCAGCGGTCCAGTATCGACAGGGCCGCCGTCCGTGGAGTGGGCGCTGGCGATCCACGGCGGCGCCGGCCGCATCCCGCCCGACATCTCGGCGGAGGAGCGGCAGGCCTACGAGCGAGGGCTCGAGAAGGCACTGCGAGCGGGGCGCGAGGTGCTTGCTGGCGGTGGGAGCGCGCTGGACGCGGTGGAGGGAGTGGTCACCACCCTGGAGGACGACCCGAACTTCAACGCCGGCCGAGGCGCCGTGTTCACGCACGATGGGAGCCATCAGCTGGACGCCGCCATCATGAGCGGGAGCGACCATGCCTGCGGCGCGGTGGCCGCGGTGTCGACCGTGAAGAACCCCCTGCATCTGGCCCGCCTCGTGATGCAGAGGACCCGGTACATCCTGTTGGTGGGTCGTGGAGCCGAGAGCTTCGCCACCGAGATGGGCGTTGAGCAGGTGGAGCCTTCCTACTTCGACACGGCGAAGCATCGCGAGTCGCTCGAGCGTGCACTGTCGAGCCGTGCGCTCGGCACCGTGGGAGCAGTGGCCCGCGACGGCGCCGGCCACCTGGCAGCCGCCACTTCGACCGGTGGGCTCACCGCCAAGCCTCTTGGACGAGTGGGCGACTCGCCCCTCATCGGCTCGGGGACATGGGCCGACGATGCCACCTGCGCGGTGTCGGGTACCGGGACCGGCGAGCAGTTCATCCGCTGGGCCGCCGCCCACGAGATCTCGGCGCGCATGGCCCACGGCGGGCTCCCGCTGGAGGCGGCTGCCAGGCAGGTCGTGTTCCAGGTGCTCAAGCCGGGTGACGGTGGTGTCATCGCGGTGGACGGATCCGGCCACCTCGTCGAGGTCTTCAGCACCACCGGCATGCTCCGCGGCGCCGCCGACTCGACGGGACGCTTCGAGGTCAGAATCTGGCAGTGAGGATGGCCAGGTAGCCGGCGGCAAAGGCGGTCGCGAAGGCCAAGCCGATCCAACTCAGCACCCTCAGCCAGCGCGGGGGCCGCGCGGCGGCAGGGACGTGGGCGGCCGTGACCGCCCGGTAGTTGAAGTAGCTCAGCACCGGCGCCACCACGAACGAGAGCGACGTGGCGACATCCACCATGAGGCGCAGCCGCCCGGCGAAGCGGCCGATGAGAAGCAGGCTGCCGGTCATCACGATGGCCATCCACCCCCAGTAGAGCCAGTCGCTGCGGCGGCCGTCGCCCACCACCGGCACGAGGATCTCGGTGGTGCGCCGCAACACCCGGGGGAACGCGTCGGCGCACGCCAGGGTGGTGCTCAGCATGGTTGTGAAGGCTGCGAGGAGGATCACGGGCCGGCTCCACGGGCCCAATGAGCGCACGTAAAGGGACACCAGCTGGTTCGCGAACCCTCCGGCTGTGGGGACGAGCTGCTCGCCACTGCCGTACATCACCAGGGCGCCGAGGCCGAGGAATGCGAGGGCCAGGATGACCGTGCCCACGTAGCCCAGGTTGAAGTCGAAGAGGGCCTCCCCGAGGGTCGGGCGATAGTGGGTCTGTCGGGTACGCTCGAGGGTCCAAAGGGAGTGCCAGACCGAGATGTCGATGGCAGAGGGCATCCAACCCACCAGGGCAATGAGGAAGAGATAGCCGTGGCGTGTCCAGAGCGCGGGGGCCTGGAAGCCGGGGCGGACCTGGGCGCCGTGCAAGCCGGCGGCTGCCAGCGCGACGATCGTGGAGGCTGCGAGAACGGCGATGATCACCTTGACGGCGGCATCGAGCAGCGGGTAACGGCCGGGGACGAGGACGAGGGCGCACACCCCGAGCAGAGCCACGCTGTAACCGAGCGGGGAGAGCAGGCTGCCGAACACCTGGGTTGCGAGGCTGGCGGTGACCATCGTGACGGCGCCGACGATCGTGAACATGGTGCCGACGGTGACCACGAGGTACACCACCACGGTCCACCGTCCGAGCCTCAGGTAGCCTTCGAGGAGGCTCTCGCCGGTGGCGGCGGCATAGCGCGGCCCGAACTCGAAGAACGGGTACTTGAGCAGGTTGGCGGCGAGCACCACGCCCACGAGGGCGAATCCGTAGGTCGCGCCGGCGCGGGTCGACTGCACCAGGTGGGAGACGCCGATTGCGGTGGCCGCCCAGACCAGGCCAGGGCCCAGCGCCCGGAGCAGGTTGCCGCGTCGTGCCCTCAAAGTGGCGAGCGCCATCGGCGTAGTGTACCCGTGTCGGCAAAGTGGCGGGTGATGGCAGGCACATCGGGCCACGGATGGTCATGCTAGCCTACCGCGGTGATGCGCAGAGCTCCGCTTCGGCGGGTATCGGGGTGGCTCGGCGTGGCGGTGATCGCTGGTGGGTTGGGGCTCGCGGGCTGCGCCCTCGGCCACCTGGTGGGCGGCGTGGACGAAACGGTGGTGGTCGGCGCCGGGCACCTCGCGCAGCCACCTGAGGTCCGCTCCCCGCGAGGCGTCGTGGCGGCGGGCTCTCCCGAGGCCGCTCGGGCGGGCGCCGCGATCCTCGCGGCGGGCGGCAACGCGGTGGACGCAGCGGTGGCGGCGGCCTTCGCGCTGAGTGCAACTGATCCGGGAGAGTCCGGTCTCGGCGGTGAAACCTTCGCCCTGATCCACCTGGCGGACGGGAGGAACGTCGCCATTGACGGTGTGGCACCGGTGCCCCTCGCGATCGACCGTAAGGTGCTGAGGCGACGCAAGCAACGCGGAACCCTCTTCGGCTACCCGGTGGTGGCAGTGCCGACCACCGTCGCTGCCCTGGCCCACACACTAGAGCGCTACGGCACGATGAGCTTTTCCCGCGTGCTCGAGCCGGCGGTGGCTGCAGCCGAGGCGGGCTATCACCTCGGGTTCTGCGAGCGAGGCTTCATCGGCGCCTACGCCGACAAGCTGCGGTGGTCCCCGGTGCTGGGGCCGCAGACGCTCGCCGGCAGGCGGCCGCGTCCGCTCGGGACTCACATCGTGGCCGGGGCCGTGGCGACGACTCTGCGGCGGCTGCAATCGGAAGGACCGCAGGCGTTCTACCGCGGCTCGATTGCCCGCACGATTGCGCATGACATGGCTGTCAACGGAGGTTTTGTGAGCCTCGCCGACCTCGCGCTCGTACGCATCCGCGAGCTTCGGCCGGAGCACGGGCGCTACCGGGGGCGAGAGGTGCTGTCTTTCCCGGATCCCGGGGGTGGCGCCGCGGTGGTGGAGGCGCTCGGCATTGTCGATCGTTTTCCACCGCAGGACCTCGCGACTCCCACCTTGATGCGGTTGCAGATTCTCACTGAGGCTGTCCACATCGCGACTCACGACACCGAGATCCGTTTCGCGGAGGGGTCGTCTCGCCTGGCGGTTTTCGCCTCTCCGGCGTTCATGGGCGCGGCCGATCCGGGCGAGCGTGCGAGGCTCATTCGCTTCGACCGAGCGCTCACGGAGGCGGACCTGGGGGCGGAGGGCGTCGTCCGGCCCGGCGAGCACAATACGACGCAGCTTTCGGTGGCGGATGGCGCCGGCAACATCGTCGCGCTCACTCAGACTCTGGGCAGGTGCTACGGGGCCTGCGTCGCCACCCCGGGCCTGGGGTTTCCCTACAACTCGCTGCTCGAGGCCTACGGCTTCGACGACCCGGCGAACCCGTACTACCTGCGGCCTCGTGCCGTGATGCCCTCGTGGATTTCGCCCACGATCGTCCTCGACGAGCATGGCGGGCCGACCGTAGCCTTGGGGAGCGCCGGAAGCGGCCGCATCGTGTCCGCTGTGGTCGACACGCTCGTGAACCTCGAGGACGGCGGCATGAGCCTGCCAGCCGCGGTGGGTGCGGCTCGCGTGCTCTGGGGCGGGCCCGGGGACAGACAGGTCTATCTGGAGATCGCGGCCCCGGTCACCGAAGCTGATACAGAGCGGATGCGCGAGCTCGGCTACAACCGTCTCTACGGGCTTCACTTTCCGGCCAGACCCATCGACCTGGCGGCATTCGGGGGGGTCAACGCGGTGATGCGAGACAAGGTCACCGAGGAGTGGGTGGCGGTGGCGGACCCCCGGCGCGACGGTGGTGTCGCCGCGCCTGGTAGCTGAGCAATCACCGTTCGGTTTGGTCTTGTTCCGCGGCATCGGCGATGAGGGTAGCGAGCCTCGCGTAGTCACCGCCCAGGTGGTGGCCTCCGTCGAGCTCGACCGCATCGATCCAGCGCAGGTCCGGGCCGAGATCACGACACAGGCTGTCCTTCTCATCAGTGCCGTAGACACAGAGAACCGGGACGCCGCGCAGGGCGGCGAGCTCGGGGCGTACAGGCAACCCGGGGTCGGCGCCGACGCCTCCGAGCCAGTTTGACAGATGGAACTCGAAGCCGGCGGTCGTGCCGGCGCCGATGAGGGCGACCAGGCGAACGGAGCTCGCGAGCTGGGCCGGCAGCCGAGGCACCAGGAAGGGGAGCACGTCGGCGCCGAAAGAGTAGCCAACCAGAGCTACGGCGTGGGTCTTGGTGCTGCGGAGGGTATGGCGGATGACGCGGGCGAGGTCGTCGGCGGTTTCCTCGGGGGTGCGCGCCGTCCAGAAGTACTTGAGCGAGTTCAGGCCCACGACCGGGTAGCCGGATCGAGCGAGGTCCTCGCTGACCTTGCGATCGAGGGGTGCCCAGCCACCGTCACCAGAGAGAATGATGACGGCCGTGTCGCGCGCCGGCTCTCGTGCGGTCACCGTGACGAGAGGGAGATCCGTGACGGCGGAGTCCGTGGCGCCGGCGGTGCACAGAGCGGGGGCGAGGATCAGCGACAGCACCCAGGCGATGGGGACCGAGCGCGGACGTGCGTGCATGCTTCCTCCGTCGTGGCGACGCCGATGGTAAGCGGATCCCGGGCGGTGTGCGCCGCCCGCCGTGAGCGGACGGCCGGCAACCCCGGCCCTCCCCGCGCAGCCCGCAACCGGCGCGCCTGCTGTCCGTAACTCGACGGTGCGGGGGGTATTCCATGGACAAGCTGGTGGCGCTGATGGTGGCGGCTGTGGTGGCGGTGGGCTGCTCGGGCGGACCTGGCCAGCGTGCCGAAGACACGGCCGCCGCCCTGCGGACCGCAGACGAGGCGTTCGCACGAGCGGTGCTCGATCATGACCAACGAGCGTTCGCTGACGCCGTGGCCGAGGACGCCGTCTTCCACGGCACGACCGTGCTCCGGGGCCGTGTCGCCGTGGTGGAGGCGTGGGCTCCCCTGCTCGCTGAGGATCGCGCCACGACCCTCACCTGGAAGCCCGAGCACGCCGAGGCCGCCGCATCGGGCGACCTGGGGTACACGCGAGGCACGTATCGGCTGACGCGGCGAGATGGGGGAGGAGCGCAGAGCACGTTCGAGGGCTCGTACGTCACGGTGTGGCGCCGAGGGGTGGACGGTACTTGGCGCGCGGCTGTCGACATCGGCACCGATCCCCGTCCGCTGGGCTGAGCCCTTCGCTCCGGAACCTCGGACACCTGGGCCCGAGAAGGACGCCGGGGCGCGGGGCGCCGTGCTCCTCCGCGAAGATCACAAGAGCGACCTGAGCCGAAGAGCGGGCTCACTGGCGCGACGCGGACGGTCCTACGGCGTCGATGAGAAGTGAGCCCGCTCACAGACCTGCGAACAAGAGCCACGTATCTTTACGCATCCTAATGATTACTAATTGCAAACAGTGTGAGGTGTCCAAATGAGCCGATCCCTGACCCAGGTCGTCACGGTAGCCTTTCTCGTCTGGGCTCTCGTCCCCTCCCAGGCTCCGGCCGTCGACGGTGGCTGGACTCTCGTGGGATGGAATGACCTCGGTATGCACTGCATGGACGCGGACTACGCGGTCTTTTCGATCCTCCCCCCCTACAACACGATTCACGCTCAGCTTCTCGACCCCTCGGGCCAGCCGGTGAGCGATGCGGGAGGCATCGTGGTGACCTACGAGGCGATGGCGGACCCCTCGGGCTCGATCAACACGTCCTCGGTGGGCAAGACCGGGTTCTGGCAGAACGTTCTTGCCCTCTTCGGGGTCTCGCTGGCGCCGGACCATGGCCTCGCCGGCTTCGACATGCCCGGGGCGACGAACACGCCCAAAGCGATGATCTTCGAGTCGCAGCACGCGTGGTTCACGGCGGAGGGCATCCCGCTCACTCCCTACGACGACGCACAGCACACCAACTACTACCCGATGATGCACCTCGTCGCACGCGACGGGGCTGGGACGGTGCTGGCGACTACTGACATCGTGTTGCCGGTGTCCGACGAGATGACATGCATCGCCTGCCACGCCTCGGGCTCGGGTCCGGCGGCGGAGCCGGCGGGGGGATGGGTGAACGACCCCAACGCCGAGCGCGACTACCGCCTCAACATCCTGCTGCTCCACGACGAGTTCCAGCAGGGTCAGCCGGCGTGGACGGCTGCCCTGGCCTCTGCCGGCTACGACGCGAGCGGGCTCTATGCCACCGTGAGCGGAGGCGATGCGGTGCTGTGTGCGCGCTGCCACGGCTCCAATGCGCTGCCGGGGACGGGCGTTTCAGGCGTTCCTCCGCTGACCCGCGCAATCCACTCGGCCCATGCAGCGGTGATCGATCCCGGCACCGGCATGACGCTGAACTCTTCGGCCAACCGGACGGCGTGCTATAGCTGCCACCCGGGCTCGGATACCCGGTGCCTGCGTGGCGCCATGGGCAACGCCGCGGCGGCCGACGGAACCCTGGCCATCCAGTGCCAGAGCTGCCACGGCGGCATGTCGGCGGTTGGCGCGGCGTCGCGTCAGGGCTGGTTCGACGAGCCGGTGTGCCAGAGCTGCCACACCGGGACCGCCACCCACAACAACGGCCAGATCCGCTACTCGTCTGTGTTCGAGCCCGGCGGGGCCGTGCGCACCGCAGTGGATCAGACCTTCGCCACCAGCGTAGACGCTCCGGCTCCTGGGCTCTCGTTGTTCCGCTTCTCCACCGGCCATGGCGGCCTGCAGTGCGAGGCCTGTCACGGCTCGACGCACGCCATCTTCCCGTCGCGCGAGGCCAACGACAACATTCAGAGTGAGCAGCTGCAGGGTCACGCCGGGACGCTCGTGGAGTGCGACACCTGCCATGCCGTGGTGCCGTCCACCGTCAGCGGCGGCCCCCACGGCATGCACCCGGTCGGTCAGGCCTGGGTCAACGCCCACCCTGACGTGGCCGAGGGCAACAGCAGCCAGTGCCGGGCCTGCCATGGGACCGACTACCGGGGCACCGTGCTGTCCCGGGTTCAGGCCGACCGTACGCTCAGCGCGTTCGGGACCAAGACCTTCTGGCGCGGCTCCCAGGTGGGCTGCTACAACTGTCACAACGGCCCGAGCAGCGAGTCGCGGAACAGCAACACTCCGCCTGTGGTGACGAATCGCACGGCGAGCACCGCCGAAGAGACGCCGGTCACGATCCAGCTGCAGGCTACCGACGCCAACGGGAGCTCGCTGACCCTCCGAATCGTGGCGCAGCCCGCGCACGGGACCGCAGGAGTCCAGGGCACCACTGCTACCTACAGGCCGGATCCGGGGTTCGTCGGCACCGACACCTTTACCTACGCCGCGTGGGACGGCTCTACCGACTCCAACCTCGGCGTCGTCACGGTGCAGGTGGGCGCGGCTCCATCGGCCGTGATCTTCAGCGACGACTTCGAGACCGACAGCACCTCGAGGTGGACGGCCACGGTGGGGTAGGAGGGAGACGTTCAAACGCTCTGACGTGGGAACGCTCAAACGTTGACGCGTTGCGGCTTCGGAGTAGTCGCAGCGATTCGACCGACCCGGGTGTCACGAAGACGGTGGCACCCGGGTCTTCAACAGAACGTCGAAACGACAGAGCGTTCAGACGCCACTACGTGTGAGCGTCAGAACGCCGCCCTCACGCCGCGGCTGCGATGCGCAGCATCTCGACCAGGGCCGCGCAGGCCTTCTCCATGTCGGCCACCGCCACACACTCGTCGGTGGAGTGCTCGCCCTGGGCGCCGATACCCACCACCGCCATCTCGATGCCCTGGTTGTTGTAGATCGAGGCATCGGTGAAGCCGGTGATGAACACGGTGTCGGCCGCGATTCCTACGGTGGCGAGGCCGGCCTTCGCCACCCGCACCGACCAGGCGTCTTCGGCGATGGACACGGCGCGGCAGAGGTTGTCGATGCGGACCTCGGCCTTCGCACCAATCGCGGTCACCTGGTCGCGGATGATCCCCTCCATCTCCTCGGCGAGCGCCGCGGCCTTGGCGTGGTCGGCCGAGCGGCACTCTGCCAGGAACGTCGCCTTGGCGGGCACGCCGTTGCGGATCATTCCTCCCTCGATCACGCCGACGTTGGCGGTGGTCTCGTGGTCGAGGCGCCCGAGGCGCAGCGCGGCGATCGCGCGGGCCGCGGCCTGGATGGCGTTGATGCCCTTTTCCGGCTCCATCCCGGCGTGGGCCGCGCGGCCCGAGACCGCCACGTCGATGGCGAAGTAGGACGGGCCGCCGATGACGATGGTGTCCAGGGTGTCGTTGTCCATGAGGAAGCCGCGGCGGGCGGTGAGAAGGGAGAAGTCCAGGTTCTTGACACCGAAGAGGCCGACCTCTTCCTGTCGGCTCACGGCCAGCTCCACCGGCGGGCAGACCTCGGCCCGGCGCAGCACCTCCAACACCTCGGCGATCCCGGCCTTGTCGTCGGCCCCGAGGATGGTGTCGCCGGCCGACCGGATCACTCCGTCCTCTCCGAGCACCGGTTCGATGCCAACACCGGGCTTGACCGTATCGGCGTGGCACGAAAGGAGAACCGGGGCAGCCGACTCGCCGCCGCCGCGGCCCGGGAAGCGGCCGATGAGGTTGCCGTAGTCGTCCAGCTCCGCACGCCCTCCGGCCTCCTCCACCGCGCCGAGCAGGTACCGCATCATACGGGCCTCGTTGCCCGACTCCGAATCGATCCTGACCATCTCCATGAACTGCTCGACCATGCGCTGGGTCATCGTAACCTCCCTCGTCAGAGTGCCGAAGGTACCTGCTCCCGGAGCACTGGGCAAGCAGCGGGAAGGCGACAGGTGGGTCCGTGGGTTGTTGGCAGGGAGACCGGCCGAACCCGGGTACGGAGGTTGTCCATGACATTTGATGCATTGGCGGCGAGAACGCCCAGAGCTCCCCTCGAGCCCTTCTCCTACGAGCCCCGCCCTCTGGACGATGGCGACGTCGAGATCGCCATCACGCACTGCGGGATCTGCCACTCGGACGTGCACCTGGTCGACGGCGACTGGGGGGACTTCTTCCCCGTGGTGCCCGGCCACGAGATCATCGGCACGGTGGTCGGCGGTGGCTCCTTCTCACCAGGTGCTCGGGTGGGTGTGGGTTGGCAGTGCGGGAGCTGCGGGCACTGCGAGTATTGCGCCGGCGGCGAGGAGGTCCTGTGCTCCGAGAATCAGGCGACCTGCCAGGGGAACTACGGGGGCTTCGCCGACCGGATCAGGGTGGACGAGCGGTTCGTGTTCGCCATTCCAGAGGCGCTTGACTCGGCCGCTGCGGCGCCGCTTCTGTGCGGCGGCATCACCGTCTACTCGCCGTTGCGGCGGTACGCCGGGCGGGGCGCTCGCGTGGCGGTGATCGGCATCGGTGGGCTCGGACATTTGGCTCTGCAGTTCGCCCGCGCGATGGGATGCGAGGTGACCGCAGTCAGCCGCAGCCCCGAGAAGGAGGCCGAGGCGCGCACGCACGGTGCTGCGAGCTTTCTCACGGGTCCCCCCGAGCCCGGCGCCTTCGACCTGGTGCTGAACACCGCCCACGCGGCTCCCGACATGGCGGTTTGGCTGGCCGCCCTGCGCCCCAAGGGCATCTTCTGCCAGCTGGGCGCTTCGCCCGAACCCCTCGCGGCCCCGGCGTTCCCGCTCATCGGTGGCCAGCGCAGCATCACTGGGAGCGCCATTGGACACCCGTCGGTGATTCGCGAGATGCTGACCTTCGCCGCCCAGCACCGGGTTGCGGCCCAGGTCGAAGTGGTGCCGTTCGCCCGGGCCGACGAGGCGCTCGACCGCACCCGCCGCAACCAGGCCCGCTACCGGATGGTGCTCTCACGCTGACGTTCTCGGGTCCTGCTCGGGAATTCCAAGGTGCAACGCACGGCGTCGACCTGGTATCCCATACGGGCCGAAGACGAGGTCGTCGCACCGTGACTGCGAGGAGGAGCGACGCGACCGGGGGCCAGGTAGCCATCTGCGCGGCCCCTGCCTTCCTCACCTAGGGCGATAGGGGAAATTAGCCCGGCGTTGGGTGTGCCCCGGGTGTGCGGGGAATGGTCCCCCGTAGATGGGGACTGCGACGACCAGCAGGACGTGGTGGAGGACTCGAACCCGTCGGTGTACAGGACTTCGCCGGGGTCGACGGCGGGTGGACGAGGTGCCCCCGGGACCCGGAAGGGGAACGTGGCGAGCACCCACACGCCGGGCCCGTGTTCGTGATCGGGAGGAATCCAAGCTACCACCCGCCAGGGGCCCCCGTGTGCGCCGAGATGGGCGAAGGGCGAGTTGGTGAGGGCGACCTCGCGGGCACCTTCGGCGGTTTGCCGCATACGGCCTTGCTCGGCCAGACGGCGCGCGCGCTGCAGGTACCACCGGTTCCACACCCGCATGCCTGCCTCGATCCTTGGTGGTGGCACCTGCAGCGTCACGATCGGATCTGCCTCGAGGGCGCGTACGACGCTGTCGGACACGAGTCGGAACCCTGGTTCACGGACCTGGCGCCAGATCGCCGAGAGCCCCACTGCCGAGGCTGCAGCGAGCCCCAACCCGAGGCCTGCGCGGACCACGCGGAGGGTGGTCATCCTCACCAGCGACCACGCCCCGACGGCAATGACGAGCGCGAGGGGTGGGTAGATGGGGTAGAGGTACCACGGAAGCTTGGACACCGAGAGGGAGGCGATGCTGGCGAGGAGTGCACACCACGCCGCCAGATGGGCGGTAGCGAAGGATGTCCCTCTCCGCTGGGCGCCGACGAACGCGAAGGGAGCGAAGAGGAGCCACGGACCGAAGTCCCGCCAGATCACACCGGCGTAGAAGAACGGACCGTGCAGATGGCCGGAGTCCAGCCCGGTGGCAAAGCGCTGGACGGTCTGGCGGAGAAAGGCGGGAAGAGCCTGACCACCCGACAGGAGCTGGAGCGTGAAGAGGAGGATCGCCTCGGTGGCGGCGGCGGCGGCCAGCACCGCCAAGGCGGATGGCAGCACCTCGCGGATGCGCTCGCCCCGGCGGCGCACCAGCATTGCCAGGCCGCACAGGAGCGTGGCGAAGAGGAGGCCATGAGCCGTCTTGACGAGGCTGGCCGTGACCACCGCCGCCACCGCGACGGGGGGCACGCCGGGCCGTCCGACTCGAGCCGAGCGGGCCTGCGTCCAGGCGAGCAGGGCGACGAGGCCTAGCAGCGCGACTGGAGCATCCATGACCCCGTTGCGTGCGCCGTGGACGAGCACCCAACCCCGAGCGCCGAGGAGGACCAGGCCGGAGAGGATGCCCACGGCGGAGCCGCCGAGGCGGCGACCGGCAAGAAACACGACGGCGAGAGTGAGAAGTCCAGCGGTGGCGGCCAGCGCGCGCGCAACCCACTCGGAAGATCCGAAGACGCGGAAGAGGGCGGCCTGGCCGAGGATCATGAGCGGCGGCTTGTTGAGATAGTTGCTTCCGTACCATGTGCGTAGGGGGAAGCAGGCGCCGCACTCGGAGCACTGCTGAGCCACCGCCGCGTAGATCGCCTCGTCGCCGTGGAGGCTGGCTCCACCGAGGTTCGTGAAGAGCACGACCGTGCCGATGGCGAGCAGCAGAATCAGGAGGACGGCGCCCATCCGTCGGTTCCAGCGACTGTGGACTCTCCCGCGCGCCGGGGGTGGAGCCTCCGTGGAAGGCCTGAACATTGCGGGAAACTCTAGCAGATGCGCAGGGGGAGCTGGCGGGCGGTCCTTGCGCTTGAGGACACAATGCGACGGAGGGTTACTGCTCCACGACGCGCATCGCGGCCTCTGGGTAGCGTGCGCCCGCGGCGGCGCCGGGGGGCGCCGCCTGGTCGAGGCGGCTGAGGTCATCCGCCGACAGCTGGACCTCGGCGGCGGCGGCGTTCTGCTCGAGGTACTCGAGCCGCTTCGTGCCGGGGATCGGGACCACGTCCGGACCCTGGGCCATCACCCAGGCCAGAGCCAGCTGGGCGGACGTCGTACCCTTGTTGCGGGCGATCTCGTCCACGCGGTCCACCAGCGCGAGGTTCGCGCGTAGATTCTCACTCTCGAAGCGTGGCGAGTGGGGACGGTAATCGTCGTCGGCGAAGTCGTCCGCCGAGCGGAAGCGGCCGGTGAGGAAGCCGCGTCCCAATGGGCTGTAGGCGACGAAGCCGATGCCAAGCTCCCGCACCGTGGGGAGGATCTCGACCTCGACGTGACGGGTCCACAGCGAGTACTCGGTTTGCAGGGCGGCGATGGGATGCACCGCGTGGGCGCGGCGGATGGTGGCCGGCGCGGCCTCGGAGAGGCCGAGGAAGCGGACCTTGCCGGCGGCTACCAGCTCGGCCATGGTCCCGACCGTGTCCTCGATGGGCACGGCGGGATCGACGCGATGTTGGTAGTAGAGGTCGATGTGATCGACGCCGAGGCGTGTGAGCGAGGCGTCGCAGGCGCGGCGCACGTACTCCGGCCTCCCGTTGACACCCACCCACGAGCCGTCGGGGCGGCGCTCGTTGCCGAACTTGGTAGCGAGGACCGCGCGGTCGCGGTGTTCGCGGATCGCCCTGCCTACAAGCTTCTCGTTGGTGAAAGGTCCGTACATGTCGGCGGTGTCGAGGAACGTCACGCCGAGATCGATGGCACGGTGGATGACGGCGACGGACTCGGTCTCGTCGGCGGGGCCGTAGAACTCGCTCATGCCCATGCAGCCGAGCCCCATCTTCGAGACCACCAGGTCCGTACCGAGTGTGCGCTGCTCCATGTTGCACCTCCGGGGAGGGCAACCGTGCACGCCGTCGTCCCGATTCCTGCCGCCTCCAGCCGAGCCGGCGACCGAGATACAATCGCGGTATGAGGATCCTCCGCCTTGCCCTGCTCGCCGCACTGACTGTGGGGATGGTCTACGCCGTGGGACGCTTCTTCGCGTCGGAGCTGGGGGCGCCCAGCGCTGCAGGCGAACCCACGGCCGTGCCCCTTTCGGCGCCTCCCGGGTATCGCGTCGTGGAGGCAGGCGAGCTGTCGCGCAGGGCGGCGGCAGACGGCTTTGCCACGCTCCTGATGAGCGAGGTCGGCCAGCGCGCAGCGTACCACTTCGCGTCGGCGGGCTCGGAGATCTACTGGTTCGTCGATCGGGGGAGGGGAGGGGAACCGAGCCTGGTGGAGCGCCGGGCAAGCCCGACCGGCACCCGGCTCGAGACGGTCTACGCCGGCGATCCCGCGGCACGGCTCAAGTGGGCGGCGGCACATGACTCCCTCGTGGTCCCAGGTATGCCGGAGGGAGAGAGTCGGAACCTCTACCATTGAGGTATCCGTTACGGGGGCGTGTTGAGCCTGGGGCGTGCGGCGCGGGTCCGTGCTAGCCTGAGGCCAGAGAACGGAGAAACCGTAGGTGGCACGGCCGTGACCGGAGGGCCCGAGGCTCTTGTCGCATCACCGCTGGTCGCGCGAACGCCGGCGGGAGGCGGGGGAGAGGTCACGTCTGCCCATGAGATGGCGGGCGTGGTGCCAGCTTCTTTCCTGGCGGAGCTCCCCAACGCACGTTCGAGGTGGGTGGGCACCCGGCGCGGGACTCGGGCGAGGTCGACGGCATGAGCCTCGCAGGGTTCTCCGGCATGGCCGCCAACGCGGGTCTCCTGCTCACGCTTGCCGTGATCTACGACGCAGTCGGCCCGCGCAGGGACGGCGAGCATCGCCGGGTCCGCGAGCTCGGAACCGGGGTGCTCGTCGGCGTCGTCACCATGGCGCTGATGGCCAGCGCATGGCCGCTGCTGCCTGGGCTCGTCTTCGACACGCGCTCGGTGGCGCTCGCCCTGGGAGGGCTGTTTTTCGGTTCCGTGCCGGCGGTGGTGGCGGCGCTGGCGGCGGCAACCCTACGGCTGGCCATGGGCGGCGCGGGAACGGCGATGGGCGTCGCCGTGATCGTCACCTCGGCGGGAGTCGGTGTTGCCTGGCGCCACCTGCGGTGCCGCCGGCTGGGGGCGATCTCGCTGGCCGAGCTCTACGTGTTCGGTGTCGTCGTGCACCTCACCATGCTGGCCTGCACCGGCCTCCTGCCCGCGGGGATACGCCGGCAGACCTTCGTCGCAATTGCGCTGCCGGTGCTGGTGGTCTACCCGGTGGCCACGGCGCTGGTGGGCTGGGTGCTGCGGAGCTCGCACCTCCGGCGGGAGGGCGAAGCTGCCGCCCGCGAGCTTGCGGCGACGCGGGAGCGGCTGGCGGCGATGGTGGCGGTGGCTCCGGTGGCGGTGGTGGCCCTCGATGCGGACGGACGGGTCACGGAGTGGAGCCCGGCCGCCGAGCAGATGTTCGGCTGGACCCGGGACGAGGTTCTCGGTCGCCTCAATCCCATCATCCCGGAGAGCCAGCGAGGGCTCCACGCCGAGCACACCCGGCGGGCCCTCGCGGGAGAGCCGGTGCGCGGATTGGAGGTGGAGCGCCTGCGCAAGGACGGGTCGCCGATCCGTGTGCGGCTGAGTAGCGCAGTGATCCGCGATGCGGCGGGGGCGCCGGCTGAGGTGATGGGCGTACTGGAGGACATCACCGAACGGTCGGTGCTCGAGGCCCAGCTGCGCCAGGCTCAGAAGATGGAGGCGATCGGCCGCCTCGCCGGCGGCATCGCGCATGACTTCAACAACCTGCTGCAGGCGGTACTGTCGGCCACCCAGGCGCTGCGGCTGAGCGGTACCGCCCCCGAGGTGGATCATTTTCTGAACGAGGTGGAGGCGCAGGTCGGGCGCGGCGTGGGTCTCGCCCGCCAGCTCCTCCTGTTCTCGCGCCAGGCTCCCGCCCGGCGCGATGTCATCGATCTCAGGCGGCTGGTGGAGGAGCACTCCGCCATGCTCCGGCGTCTGCTCCCCGAGAGTGTCACCGTGGCGCTCGACCTCGGCCCAGAGCCGGCGACCGTGGAGGCGGATGCCGGACAGCTCGACCAGGTGCTCACCAACCTGGCGGTCAACGCCCGCGACGCCATGCCGGGGGGGGGGCGGCTCAACATCGTGGTGACCTGCCTCGGCGACGAGGTGGTGCTGGAGGTGACGGACACTGGTGAGGGGATCCGGCCCGAGCAGCGGGAGCGTATCTTCGACCCGTTCTTCACCACCAAGGAGCAGGGGCGAGGCACCGGTCTGGGGCTTGCGGTGGTGTGGGGGATCGTCAACGAGCACGGGGGTCGCGTCGAGGTCACGAGCGAGCCGGGGGCCGGGTCGACCTTCCGGGTCGTCCTCCCCGCCGTCGCGGCGCGGGCGGATCAGACCGGCAGCCCCCCCAGCGGGCACGCCCTTCCTCTCAGCAGGGGTGATCGCGTCCTCCTCGTGGAGGACGATGAAGGCACCCGCGAAGGGTTGCTGCAGCTCCTCGTGGCGCTCGGCTTCTCGGTTGTTGCTGTGGGAAGCGGCGCCGAGGCAGAGGCGCTGCCTGACGAGCCCCGCTTCGATCTTCTTCTTACCGACTACCTGCTGCCGGGGGTGAACGGAGTCGAGCTCGCGGATCGGATGAAGGTCCGATGGCCGGGCCTCAAGGTGGTTGTCATGTCTGGGTACGCGCCAGGCGACCTGGGGCGCGATCTCGCGGTGGGGGGCTCCTATCCCTTCCTCCAGAAGCCCTTCGACATGTCGGTCCTGGCTCGCGTCATCGAGGAGACAATGGCGGGCTGAGGGGCTGCGGCCCGTCGGCGGAGAACAGCCCAACATCGGGCCACCGGGGTTCTTCAGCTCTCACGGCGCGCTGTAGCGTGCCCGCCGCCGGCGCCTGACGTGGGACGGAGCGCACCCGCCTGGCAATCTCCCGCTGGCGCCGAGTACGGGGACCCCGGAGGCCGGGCTCTCCGGCCCGGTAGTTTCAGTGTGCCATTCCGTCCTCAGAGCACGCGGCCCCCTCTCGCCGAGAGGGGGCCGCACTTCAGTCCGCTGCGAAGTGCGGCGGCACCCGGGGGTCAGTCGGCGGCGTCGGCGCTCTTCGGTCCCAGCTTGCCGAGAAGCACGTCCACCGCCTTCTCCAGCTGCTGGTCCCGACCCTTCGCCTCCAGAGCCGGGTCGTTGTCCACCTGATAGGTGGGCGCCAGGTGCTTGTTCTCCATGATGTCGCCGTCCATGTCCACGAGGCCCACCTCGGGGATGCCGAACACGAGGTTGCGGTCCTGCAGGCGCTCCCACCACACCGAGGTGCAGGTGCCGGGTACCGGCATGCCCACGGTCTCGCCGATGCCGAGCTGGGTGTAGGCCATGGGGAAGCAGTGGGCGTCGGAGTAGTTGCCCTCGTTCATGACGACGATGGAGGGTTTGGTCCAGCGGTCCAGCGGCTCGACTCCCACCTGGCGCCCGCGGGGCACGTCCTTGGCGTAGACGCGGCCCGAGAGGAAGGTGGTGAGCTGCTCCACCAGGTTGCCGCCGCCGTTGAAGCGCGTGTCGAGGATGATGGCGTCCTTGTCCACGGCGCGCCCGAAGATCTCCTCGAAGATCTCGCGGTA
The DNA here is from genome assembly GCA_963844845.1 of uncultured Acidobacteriota bacterium. Classification (GTDB taxonomy): domain Bacteria; phylum Acidobacteriota; class Thermoanaerobaculia; order Thermoanaerobaculales; family Sulfomarinibacteraceae; genus CAWJPW01. The sequence goes on along the minus strand of CAWJPW010000001.1, from coordinate 22,588 downwards.
GGCGCCGTCGTTCATGCCGCGGATGTGGGCGTAGCCGAGACGCCCGGCGGACAGCTTCTCGACCTCGGCGCGGCGTGAGCGCACCCAGCGCTGATAGAGAAGCCGGCCCTGCTGGCCCCAGGAGATCGCCTTGGCCGTCTCCTCCCAACGGCTGCCGCCGTCCGGGTCGTAGAGCGCCAGGCGGACCAGCTCGCCCGCCTTGCGGTTGAGGAGCGGGTACCAGTTCGCGCCGGCCGCGATCTCCGATCCGTCGATACCCTCGATGACGACGCCGGGTCGGATCTTGGAGCCCGCCTGCTGGAGGGGTCCGCCCTCGATGACCTCGGCGATCTTCACGCCGTCACCGGTGTAGGCCTGATCCGGGAAGAAACCCAGGGCGGCGGTCTCGTCGCCGTCCTCGTGCCGGGGGCGGTAGCGGCCGCCGCTGTGCGACGAGTCGAGCTCCCCCTGCATCTCGGAGATGAGCTCGGCGAAGTCGCGGTCGTTGTCGATGGAGGGCAGGAAGCGCGCGTAGTAGGTCTTCTGCGCCTGCCAGTCCACGCCGTGCATGTCTTCGCTGTAGAACTTCTCCAGCGTCTGGCGCCAGATGTGCTCGAAGAGGTACGCGCGCTCAGCCGCCGGGTCAAGCCTCATCTCCGCCGATGCCTTGACGGGTGAGGTCTTGCCCGAGCCCAGGTCCACCGTGACGAGCCGGTGGTCGGCGAGGACGAACGCCTTCTTGTCGTCGCGGTCGAGCGTGAGGTCGGCGTTCTCGGCCTCGAGCTTGGCCACCTCCTTGACCTCGCGGGTACGGGGCACGTACTTCCAGAGGTCGTAGCCCTTCTCGAAGCGGGCGAGGTAGTAGAGCGTCTCGCCGTCCGCCGAGAGCTCGGCGGCGGCGAGGTCCGTGGCGGTGAGCGAAAGACGGGCGATCCGGTCGTCCAGCCGGTCCAGCTCGAGAGTGACGGGCTCCGGGACCTCGAGCTTGGACTCGTCCTCGGCCTCGTCCTCCTTGCCCTTCGTCGTGCCCTTCTTCTCCTCCTTCTTCTCCTTGGCCTTGAGCTGGTCGAGCTCGGCCTCGTCCAGGTTGAAGCGGTCCCAGGCCTTGCGGGTGAGGAAGGCGCCGTAGACGTCGTACTCGCGGCCGCCGCCGCCCTGTGCGCGCAGCCCGTGACGGTCGGTGCCCCAGTAGAGGACCTCGCCCTTGGCCGCCCACTGCGGGCTCACGTCCTCGTAGCCGCTCCGCGAGATGTTCACCACTTCGCCCTTCCCCGAAGAGGGCACCAGGCCGACCTCGGACGACCAGCGGGTTGGGCTCAGGAACTGCACCGCGAACCACCTGCCGTCGGGTGACCAGCGGTACCACTGGTCGCCGTCGGAGTACGAGTAGTTGCGGTCGCCGGGCAGAACCGTGCGGCTCTTCCCGGTGGCGAGGTCGAGGACCTTGAGGGTGGTGCGGTTCTCGAGGTAGGCGACCTCCTTTCCGTCCGGTGAGAAGTGGGGCTGGAACTCCTCGGCATCGGTGGCGAGCACGGTCGACTCCTTGAGCGCGGTGGCGTTGAAGAACGCCGGCTCGTCGGGATCGGTGAGGTCGGTGCGGTAGAGGTTCCAGCTGCCGCCCCGCTCTCCCGCGTAGATCAGGCTGCGGCCGTCGGGACTGAAGCTCACCGAGCGCTCCTGCTCGGGGGTGTTGGTGATGCGCTTGGTGCCCTTGTGGTCGGCGGAGGTGACAAAGACCTCGCCGCGCGCGATGAAGGCGATCTCGCTGCCGTCGGGCGAGACGTCGAACTCGCTGACCTCGCCGGTGACGTCGGCGGGCTCCACGCGGTTGAAGCGGGCCCCGGCGGCCACTGAGACCTCCAGGCGCCGGCTCTCCGTGGCGCCGGCTGGTCGCACCCACAGCTCGCCATCGTAGGCGTAGCACAGGTCGCCGTTTCGCGAGATGCTGAGGAAGCGCACCGGGTGGCCGGCGTGGGCCGTCACCTGGACCGGGTTGGCCGGGTCGGCGAGGTCGAGCTTCCAGACGTTGAAGCTGCCGCTTCTCTCCGAGAGGTAGTAGAGCGTCTTCTCGTCGGGGCTCCACACCGGCTGGCGGTCGTCGGCGCCGAAGGCGGTGAGACGGGTGTGGGTGCCGGAGGCGGCGTCCCATATCCAGACGTCACGGGCGAACGACGAGTTGTCGTGCTTGCGCCACTCCATCTCGTACCCCTTCTGGTCGGAGTACGCCAGGCGGGTGCCGGCGCGGTCGTAGACCGCGTACAGCGCCGGGGTGGTGAGCACCTGCACCGGCATGCCCCCGGCCAGCGCCACGCTGTAGAGCTCGGGCTGGGCGCCGGTGGGGAACTGCGTACTGGTGACGGCGTCGAGGCGGGCGGAGCTGAACAGGACCGTCTGACCATCGGGGGTGAAGCTGGTGGGGACGTCGTCGGACGAGTGGAAGGTGAGGCGCGTCGCCTCGCCGCCCGCGGCGGGCATCACGAACACGTCGAGGTTGCCGTAGCGGTCCGAGGCGAAGGCGAGGTTGCGCCCGTCGGGAGACCACACCGGCATGGTGTCGTGGGCCGGATGGAGGGTGAGCGGGGTCGCAGACCCGCCCACAGCCGGCACCTCCCAGATGTCGCCGTGGTAGGAGAACGCGATGGTCGTCCCGTCGGGAGAGATCGCCGGGTAGCGCAGCCACAGGGCGTGCTCCGCAGCCTGCAGCCCTCCGGTTACCACCAGGATGATCGTCCAGCACAAGAGCACCCGCTTCACACGCATCGGAACCCTCCTCCTTGATAGGTCGTCAACAGGGCCTGAGCCCGAAAGTGCCCAACAGCTTTACGAAGCTCCCGGAGAATAGTTGCGCCCTCGTGGTGACGGTGGCGCCAGAGACCGCGTCGGGGAGCCATCGTCGTCGCGAGGGTGCTCAGAGCATCTGAATGCCGCCGCTGGGGGTGAGGTAGGCGCCGCTGACGAAGCCGGCGTGACCGCTCGCCAACATGAGAACTGCGCCGGCCACGTCCTCGGGCTGCGCGACCCGGCCCAGCGGGGTCATGCGGGCGACCTGGTCGCGCCGCTCCTGCGGCATGCCGGCGGTGGCGTCGGTGATGGTGAGACCCGGAGCGACGACGTTCACGCGGACGCCGTGCGGGCCGAGCTCCAGGGCCAGTGACTTCATCAAGCCGTCGAGCCCGGACTTGGCCGTGCTGTGGGCGGAGAAGCCGTGCCCGGGATGGCGGGACAGCCCCGAGGAGATGCCGATGATGCAGCCGCCTTTGCGGGCGATCATCCCCGGTACCACCGCCTTGCTGACGCAGAAGGCGGCCTTGAGCTCGCCGTTGAGCTTGGCCTCGAACTCGCTCCACTCGTAGTCGAGGAACGGCTTGATGGGGAAGCCGATGGACGCGTTGACGACCAGCGTGTCCAGGGGGCCGAGCTCGTCTTCGACGCGTTGCACCATCCCGCGCACGGCGTTCTCGTCGCGCACGTCAGCACCGTATGCGGCGGCCCGCCCGCCCCCTGCGGTGATGTCACCGACCACGCCGCGAGCCGCGGGCTCGCTGTGAAAGTAGTTCACCGCCACGGCGGCGCCCTGGGCGCCGAGCAGACGGGCGGTGGCGGCGCCGATGCCACGGCTCGCCCCGGTGATCAGAACGGTTCTTCCTTCAAGCAGCACGGTAGCCCCCATTCCGACACGGGAGGCTGAGACGATACCGCAGCAGGCGGGATCGTGCCGGCGCTCCCAAGGCCGACTCTACCATCTTCCAGGGGCAGGGGCAGGGACAGGGGCAGGGGCAGGGGCAGGGGCAGGGGCAGGGGCAGGGGCAGGGGCAGGGGCAGGGGCAGGGGCAGGGGCAGGGACGGGGACGGGGACGGGGACAGGGACAGGGACAGGTGGAGCTGCCTCGGTTCTGTGGGCGGGTTGGCGCTGACGTTCGGTGAGTGGGGAATTCGCAGGCGCGGTCCCTGACACCGTTCCCGCCCCGGACGTGGTCCCGGCTCCGGCCCCGGACGCGGCCCCGGATGCGGCCCCGGCCCCGGTCCCGGCCCCGGTCCCGGTCCCGGACGCGGTGGCGGTGCATGGTCGCCTCCGGGTCGTTCGGCTCAGCCAGGTGGCCGCCGGGCCGGCCGGTGTCAAGGGTCGCTTCGCGACCACTGCGTGGAAACCCTTGACACCGACCGCCCCGCCGGCTGGTGAGGGGCGCCATGAACGACCCGGAGGTGACCATGCACAACGCGCTCCCCAAGCCCAAGCCCGGCCTGCTCGTGCACACGCTCGCCGTCGGGGCGGCCGGCGCGGCGCTCACGATCGGCAGCGGCGTTCCGCCCGCGATGAAGTTCCTCGTCGATCAGCTCCGTCGCGCCGCCTGCAGCGTGCCGCTCAATCTCGCCGAAGGCCACGGGCGGTTAGGTCGTGATCGGATCTATCACTATTCCGTCGCCTATGGCTCTGCGAAGGAAGCCGGGAGTGCGCTCGAAATGCTGGCCGCCGGCGGGTTCGTGGATGCTGCCGCAGCTGAACGGGTGGCAGAGATGCTCGACGAGGTTCGGGCCATGACGTGGCGGTTGATGCACCCGCGGCGGTGAAGGTGTGTGGGCTGCCGTGGGGTGGCGGCTTCGCTGAGGGGGGCCCTTCGGCTGCGCCGCCGCCTGGCGGCGGCGGCTCCGCTCAGGGTGACAGGTTCGGGTTGGGGCGGTAGCGACAGGGGCAGGGGCAGGGGCAGGGGCGCGCTAGCGGGTAGGTTCCGGGGCGCCGGCGGTGGTGCCGGTGCCCACCTCGGGCGGAGCTTCGAGGGCGGCGGTCCGCTGCTCGCCGCCCAGCGCCGACGGCTCGTCGCGCAGGAAGCGTGAGGTGCTGAGCCAGCGTTGCTCGGGGTAGTAGGTCCACACCAGCGAGCCGCCCTTGATGGCGTCGATGAGCGGGCGCGAGACGGTCCGGCGTACCGCCGGGCACCCCCAGCTTCGCCCAAGGCTTCCGCTGCGCGCGCGGGCTTTTGACACGTAGTCAGCGCCGTGGATCACCACCGTTCGGTCCCGTGCCGCGTCGTTGACACCGGGCTCGAGACCGTCGAGGCGCAGTGAGTAGCCGTGCTTCCCGCGATAGGTTTCAGCCGTCACGAAGGCGCCCAGGCTCGACTTGAGACTCCCCACTTGGTTCGAGAACGAAACTGCATGCCGGAGGTTGCCGCCGGAGCCGCGGGGATTGCCGCTGCCGTGTGCCACCCACTCGTTGAAGAGGACCTTGCCGGTGGCGAGGTCGAGGACCCAGAGCCGCTTCTCGAAGGACGGCAGCTCGTAGTCGACGATGGTCAGGCGCGGGCGCTGCACGATGCCGTCGCGTGCCGCCTCGGCGTAGGCCTGCAAAGCCAGGCGCAACACCTGCGGGCGCAGGTTGGGTGCTTGTCGAAGGTAGCTGTCAGGCGCAGTAACCAGCGGTGCCGTTGGGGAGACCGCACCGACGGCACTGCTGAGCAAGACAACGAGGCCAACAAAAAGCCAGGGGGCGCTCTTCGGCACGGCGCCACCCTACCGGCTCGGCGATGACATGTCCAGTTAGATGCTCAAAACTGTGAACTGGATCACACGCTCGTAAATTCCCGTTCTGAGCGGTTTCAGTCGGATCTTCGAGCGAGCTTCTCGGCCACCGCTGCGTCCACGCCGTAGATGTCCGGGAAGAAGTCGAGCTGGTCATCACGCTCTTGGGCGGTCCAGTAGAGCAGATGGACCGGCACCGGGTGCGGGAGAGAGATGGTCAGGCGGTGCCCCGAGGCAATCGCCTCCTCGAGCTTCGTGCGCGTCCACGTGGGATCGTCGCGAAGGAGGTAGGCGGCGAGGGCAAGAGGCTTCTCCAACCGCACACAGCCGTGGCTCTTCGCACGGGCCGACAGCTCGAACAGGCGGTTTCCGGGCGTACCGTGAAGATAGATGGCGAATGCGTTGGGAAAGAGGAACTTGATCGTTCCGAGGGGGTTCATGGGCCCGGGGAGCTGGCGGAAGCGGTAGGTGTTTTCTGCTCCTTTGAACCGCGCGACATCGAGCGTGGAGGGATCGACCGGGGTGGCCTTGTCCTTCCAGCCTTCCAGCACCTCGAAGCCGTTTCGCTCCAGGTAGGTGGGGTCCTTGCGCAGCGCTGGGAGGATCTCTTCGGCCGCGATGCTGTCGGGCACGTTCCAGTAGGGGTTGAGCACGATCTGCTGGATGCGGTCGCTGAACACCGGTGTGTTCCAGCCCTCCTTGCCCACGATCACCCGCATGGAGGAGACCGGCTCGTCGTGCTCGATCACCGTGAGGCGGAAGGCCGCGAGGTTCACGATCACGCAAGGGTCTCCCAGGGTTTCCGGTAGCCACCGCCAGCGCTCCATGTTGAGGGCGAGCTGGTGGGCCCTGGCGAAGGCCGGAACGTTCAGCTCGCGAAGCGTCTCCGGCCCCAGGGTGCCGTCAACGGAGACCCCGTGTGCTGCCTGAAAACGCCTGACCTCGGTGGCCAAAGCTTCGTCATAGAAGCAGCTCGCAACGGTTGTGTCGGAGGCATCACCGGGCATCTCCGGCGGTGCGATGGAAGCGGCATGATCGGCCTGCATCAGCAGCGAGGCGTAGCCTTCGATGGCTAGTCGTTGGTGCAGCGCACGCAGGCGTCCGCACGATGCGGCATCGCCAAGGCGAAGCGGCGGGCCGTCGGGAACCGCTGGCCAGCCACCAGCGGCGGAGATCGAGTGGTAGCGCGTGAGGGCTCGGCGGAGCCGCGCGAATCCCTCGTAAGGAGGATCGAGGTTGCTGAGGGCTCTCCTGATCCCCTCGCCCCGGAGTGCCGCGGCGAGGACAGCTGCGAGGTCCTTTCGCCGCGGGGTGGAGTACCACGCCATGTTCACCGCGTGAGGGTGCGCCCGGCCGCGGAGGCGGTGCAGGGCGTAGGTGACGAACGCCCGGGTGAGCGCGGAGTCGGCCTCGGCCAACCCGATGCTGTGCCTGGGAGGAGGATGCCTCAGGTACTCGTCGAGCAGCAGTGGGCGGTAGCTCTCGGCATCGAGGCCCTCGCGATCGGCGTCGCGGAGGCAGGCGACGAGCTCGGCGGCCGTGGGCAGGGGGCGGGCCTGCTCGAACCACGCGAGGTGGAAGTTGCGCCGTGCGTAGAATCGCTCGACGGCCTGGTCCACGTCGACCCGGTCGAGCTTCGGCGTGATCCGCAGCGCGTCCTGGGACGCCGCCTTGCGTACCGCCTCGGGCGTGACCTCACGCGCGAGCTCTGCGGCGGGCGGGCTCGGAACGGGGGTAGGGCTCGACGGCGTGGCTTGCTGCCGGCAGCCGGCGTACGCGAGGCACAGCAGTGTCACCGCCGCCCAGGATGTGATTGAGGACCGGATTGTGCGCCGGGTGAGATTCGACATGCCGAGAGTGCAACTGTTGCGAGGGCAGCGTGAATTCCGTGCCAGGAGGCTCCCGGCGCGACGGAAGCGACGGGCGCCGGTGATCCGGCGCCCGTCTAGGTCAGCTGGGAGGTGGCCCCGGGAGGGCCGAAGAGGCTCCGTGGTCAGGGCTTTCTCTGAACGGGGGCCTTCGCGGATGTGTCCATCAGACCCCGGTGCGTGAGCATGGGACCGATCTCGGGGTCGCGGCCGCGGAAGTTCCGGTACAAGGTCGCCAGGTCCTCCGTGTTGCCGCGCGAGAGGATCATGTCGCGGAAGCGCTGCCCGTTCTTCCGAGTGAGCCCGCCGTGCTCCTGGAACCACGCGAAGGCGTCGTTGTCGAGCATCTCCGCCCAGAGGTAGGCGTAGTAGCCAGCGGCGTACCCGCCGGCGAAGATGTGCGCGAAGTAGCTCGAACGGTAGCGCGGCGGCACCTCGGGGATGGCGAGGTGGGCCTTCTCCAGGGACGCCTTCTCGAAGGCGTCGACGTCCTGCTCGGGCGCGCTCGCGCCCAAGGTGTGCCACGACATGTCGAGGCTGGCGGCGGCGAGCAGCTCGGTGAGGGCGTAGCCCTGGTTGAAGGTGGCGGAGCGCTTGATCTTCTCCACGAGGTCCTCGGGCATTGGCTTGCCGGTCTTGTAGTGCACCGCATAGTGAGCGAAGACCGTGGGGTACAGCGCCCAGTGCTCGTTGAACTGGGACGGCAGCTCGACGAAGTCCCGCGCCACCGCGGTACCCGACAGGCTCGGGTAGACCTGGTCGGCGAAGAGGCCGTGCAACGCGTGACCGAACTCGTGGAACATGGTGGTCACGTCGTCGTAGCTGAGCAGGGCGGGCTGACCGGGCGCCGGCTTGGGGAAGTTCGCGACGTTGTAGACCACCGGGCGAGTGCCCAGGAGCTTCGACTGGTTCACGAAGTTGGACATCCAGGCGCCGCCCGACTTGTTGTCGCGGGCGAAGTAGTCGCAGTAGAACAGCCCCAGCTGGGAACCGTCACGGTCGATGACGTCGAAGACGCGCACGTCGGGGCTGTAGACCGGCAGGTCGTGGCGCTCCTTGAAGCTCAGGCCGTAGAGCTCGTGGGCGGCGAAGAAGACGCCGTCCCGGAGCACGTGATCGAGCTCGAAGTAGGGCTTGATCTGAGACTCGTCGAGGTCGAAGCGGGCCTTGCGCACCCGCTCGGCGTAGAGGTTCCAGTCCCATGGGGCGAGCTTGAAGTGCGTACCGTCCTTGTCGATTTCCGCCTGGATGTCGACGGCCTCGGTGTGCGCCTTCGCGGTCGCCGGGGGCACCAGCTCGGTGAGGAACTTCTCCACCGCCTGCGGGTTCTTCGCCATCTGGTCCTCGAGCTTCCAGCCGGCATAGCTCTTAAAGCCCAGCAGGGCCGCCTTCTCGGCGCGGATCTTGGCCAGTCGCCGGACGAGGCCGCGGGTGTCGTCGGCGTCGCCGTGCTCGGTGCGCGTCCACGAAGCCTGGAAGAGCTTCTCGCGGGTGGTGCGATCCTCCAGCGACCGCAGAGCCGGCTGCTGCGTGGTGTTCTGCAGCGGCAGGACCCAGGCGTCCTTGAGCCCCCGCGCCGCGGCGGCCTCGGCGGCGGCGGCCACATCGCCGTCGCTGAGCCCGGCCAGCGCGGCGCGATCCCGGATCACCAGCGCGCCGTCCTTGGCGGCAGCCAGGAGCTGGTTGGAGAAGCGCGTCGTGAGTGTGGCCTCCTCGGCGTTGAGGGCCATCAGCTTGGTCTTGTCAGCCTTGCCGAGGCGGGCGCCGGCGTGCACGAACTCTGTGTACTGATACTCCAGGAGGCGGGCCGACTCCGGATCGAGATCCAGCTCGGCCCGCTTGTCGTAGAGCGCCTTGATGCGAGCGAACAGCTCTTTGTTGAGGTAGATGGCGTCGTGGTGAGCGGCCAGCTTGGGCGCCATCTCCTCGTCGAGTGTCTGGAGCTGCGGGTCGGTGTTCGCCCCGGTGAGGGCGCTGAACACGAGGCCCACCCGCTCCAGCAGCCGTCCGCTCTTCTCCAGTGCAACGAGCGTGTTCTCGAAGGTTGGAGGCGCGGGGTCGTTGGCGATGGCCTCCACCTCGGCCGCCTGCTGCTTCATGCCCTCCTCGAAGGCCGGCTTGAAGTCGCCGTCTGTGATGCGGTCGAATGGGGGCGCTTGGAATGGAAGAGGGCTGGGGGAGAAGAACGGGTTCTGGGTCTTCACCGCGGGCGCCTCTGGTCCGCTGGGGTTCTCATCGGCCTGGACGGTGAGGGCCGGCACCAATGCCAGCACCAGGGCGCCGGTGAGGGCGAAAGCTGCAGCTCGAAACATCTCGAAGTCCTCCTCGTGACCCGACCCGTGCGTCCCGCGGCGGCCGCCCGGCAGCCTGATCCGGGTTCTTTCGCCGGCTCGGCTCCGGCTGCAGCCTGAGCTGCTCCGAGGCCTCCTGCCGGTCTCCCATGACCAGGGGATCGCACCGAGGGCCGCCGGCCTGCGCCGGATCGGCGCCCAACTATACCCGCGCCCGCAGCCTTCTTCCAGCGCCGACGAGAGCTTGGGGGGACACGCGGCGCTGCCGCGTCGCTGCGGGTGAGTGCTGGTTCTTCTCAGGGGATGTGGCTGGACCAGGCCCCGGAGTTGCCGTCCTCGAAGCCGTTGTTGAAGATGTCGTGGGCGAAGAAGAGCGCCAGGCGCCGCACGGTCGCGAGGTGTGAGTAGGAGAACATCATCTCGTAGCCGGACCCGGCGAGGGTGGTCAGCGCGCCGCCGATGGCCCACTGCCCGTCCGCTTGGTTGAGCGCGATGAGCGCCTCCTGAGAGAGGGTGACGCGGACGATGGTCGCATTGTCGGCGGCGGAGACCTCGACCGATCCGTACTCGAGCCCGCCGCCGAGATCGTCGAACACCGAGGTGAGACCGGTGCCGCCCTCGACCAGAGTCGAGATCCGCGCCGTGACGTCGAACGTCGCGAAGGTCTCCGACGCATCCGGGCTCTGATACCCGTCGCCGATATCAGAAGGCAGCCCCGGGTTGTAGAGCTCCAGGGTTGCGGCGACGACCCGCTCGGTCACCGTCGACAGGTCGAACACGAAGAAGGCGCGGTACTCGTTGTACGCCCCGGAGATGTTGCCGACGAGGTAGCTGACGTTGGCAGGCTCGTGCTCTCCGTCCCAGTGGTACTGTCCCCAGTCGACGGCGTCGAGCACCACGCTCTGCGCGGCTGCCGGGACGACCGGCGCGATGGCGGCTGCAAGCAGGAGGATCGTTTTCGAGAGTACGTGCATCACTCACCTCCTCGGAGTCATGTTCGGTCCGCGGAGCTTCAGAGCAACCGCCATGCCAGCTGAGGAAAAGCCAGTTGAAATGATCGTGCTGAGGTGTAACGGTGGTACTTACAGTTTTTACTGTGATGCTCCCGGTTGTGATGGGTGGGGCGTCGATTCTCTCTCGCGAGAGTGGCGCGGCGGCGTCGAGAGGCCGGCTGACGCCGCGCGGCCGCCCGCGTGGGCCCTTCTCACCGACAAGAGCCAGTTCTCGGGTTCGAGAATCGGCGCGTGAACCGGGGCGGCGAAAGCAATCGAAAGCGAGCAGCTCGAAGGTCTCCTCGCTGCGCCGAGCCGGACCGTCACAACCGCCCCGGGGGCGGGCTTCCGAGGCGCGATGGAACCAGCGGCGGGAGCACGGCCGCAGGCCCCCGGCGTGAGGCCTTCAGCCGGCGAGCTTGGCGGCGATGCGGGTGAGATGGCTTCCCTGGAACCTGGCCCCGGCGAGCTCGACCGCCGACGGTTGGCGGGAGCCGTCGGGCCCGGCGATGGTGGACGCCCCATAGGGAGATCCTCCCTTGACCTCCTCGACTCCGGTCTGACCCTGGAACGAGTAGGGAAGCCCCACGATCACCATTCCGAGATGGAGGAGGACGTTGTGCGTGGCGAGGATGGTGGACTCCTGCCCGCCGTGCTGAGTGGCGGTGCTGGTGAACACGCCCGCAGGCTTGCCTACCAGGGCCCCACTCAGCCACAGCCGACCGGTGGCGTCCAGGAACTGCTTCATCTGGCCGCACATGTTGCCGAAGCGGGTGGGTGTGCCGAGGAGCACTCCATCGGCGTCGGCGAGCTCGTCAACCTGGCAGACGGGAAGCTCAGCCCACTGTCGCTGCGCCTCCACCGCGCCCATCTTCTCCAGCACCTCGAGAGGCAGCGTCTCGGGGACGCGCCGGAGCACGGCCTCCCCTCCGGCCTCGGCCACGCCCCCGGCGGCAGCCTTGGCCATCTGCATGACGTGGCCGTACATCGAGTAGAACGGAATCAGGATGCGCATATGACCTCCACGGCGGTGACCCGGCGACGTGCCACCGCACCTCAGAAGATAGCCGTCAACCCGAGAGAGAAATTCCGGTCACGGTGCGTGACCCGCTCGCGCCGCGATCGTGGAGCGGGTCGAGGCGAGAGCGCCCGGAGGCAGGAGGGACGACCGCCGATGGAGCGAGCCATCGCGCGGCGCGCCAGCGGGGCGCGGGCCTGGCACAAGGCCGCCGTCATGGGGAGCGACCGGCCAGTGCCCTCGGGCTCGGCGAGGAGCGGCGCCGCCAGGGGCCACGACGGCATGCGAATGGTCCGTCGGGAAGCTCCGGACAGGACACTAGTGTCCTGTTTGTGAAGTCCTATGTGTTTGTCGCGCAGCCAGCGTGGTTCCTGGCAAGGCGCGACGACGAAGTCGTAGCAACGCTACTTCGAGGAGGAGCAACGCAGCCAGGGGCCGCAGAGACATGCGAATAGTCCATTGGGATTCTCCAAACAGGACACTAGTGCGGGTGGTGATGACGGAGGATGTGGGGCCGCTCGAGGCCGTGCGCCAGCATCAACGGCTCGTCGTCGAGAAGCTCCACAGCGGCGCCGTCGGCGACGACGCGGCCGCCGTCCAGGACGATGGCGCGGGGACACAGCTGCACGGCGAGCTCGAGGTCGTGGGTGGCGATGAGCCTGGTCTGTGGGAACGAGCGCAGGAGCTCGATGAGGCGCCGGCGACCGCGGGGATCGAGGTTGGCCGAGGGTTCGTCGAGGACGAGGATCTCGGGATCCATGGCCAGTACCGTGGCAATGGCGACGGCGCGCTTCTCGCCAAAGGAAAGGCGGTGGGGCGGACGGTCGGCGAGGTGGGCGCCTCCCACACGCTCGAGGGCGGCCGTCACCCGCTCTGCAGCCGCAGCTGGGCTAGCTCCCAGGTTCAAGGGCCCGAAGGCGACATCGTCGCGGACGGTGGGCATGAAGAGCTGGTCGTCGGGGTCCTGGAAGACCATGCCGATGGCGGCGCGCGCCGCGGCGAGGGTCTCCCGGCGGAGCACGATGCCGGCAATACGCACCTCCCCGGTGGTGGGGGTGAGGTAGCCGTTGAGGTGGAGCAGCAGCGTCGACTTGCCGGCGCCGTTGGGGCCGAGCAGCGCCACCGACTCGCCGGGCTCGACGGTGAAGGAGATGTCGTCGAGCGCGCGGGTCCCGTCAGGGTAGGAGAACGTGAGGTTCGCCAGGTCGACGGCGGGGACCCTCATCGCGGGGCGCCCGTCAGCACTGCTTGAGTCAACGCGGCCAGGTCGAGGACGCGCGCGGCTGCGAAGAACGCCAGCGACCCGGCGAGGAACGCCGTGTCGTGCCATCGCCAGCGCTCGCGCCGCAGGGAGCGGACCGATCCGTCGAACCCGCGTGCCGTCATCGCCTGGTGGACGCGCTGGGCGCGCTCCACCGAGCGGATCAGGAGGCTGCCGAGGAGGGTGACGTAGACGCGAAAGGTCAGGGCCCGCCGCTTGCCGCTGCGCAGGCCCACGGCGCGAGCCATGAGCAGGCCCTCGTCGGCGATGACGAAGAGGTAGCGGTACAGAAGCAGGATCTGCACCGTGAGGACGCGGGGTACCCCGAGCCGTTCGAGCCCGCCGCACAGGCGGTGAATGCCGGTGGTGGCCACCAGCACCAGGGCAGCCGTCACCGTGAGGATGAAGCGCACCAGGATCGACGCGAACGACAGCCAGCCGTCGGTGATGCCGATGCCGCCCACCTCGAGCACCACCTGGCGCTGGAACAGCGGGTTGGCCAAGCCCACCATGACTGCGAAGGGGGCGGCGAGGAGCAGCCGCCGCAGGAGGAAGTCTGCGGGAATCGCGGCGGCGGTCGCGAGGGCGACGGGGAAGGCAGCCAGGGGCAGAAGAGCGGTAACGGCGGTGGGCGGGAACGACACCACCAGCACGGCGAACACGCCGGTCGCCACGGCCATCGCGCGGGGGTCGAGGCGATGCACCGGGGTGTTGCGCCGGGCGAGGTCGTCGGTTCGCCCGATCTCGGCGGGGTGGGGGAGCTTCACCCGAGCGTCCCCGGTCAGGAGGCCGGCCGGCTCGGACGCAGGGCGTAGCCCGCGACCAGCGCCAGCACCAGCACCACGCCGCTGCCCAGCAGGCCCGCGGCCGAGGTCCACGGGTCGATCAGCTGGCCGGGCGACGGACCCTGGGGGCGGGAGCTCGCTGTGGCCTTGTCGTAGCCGGGGAACACGGCAATGCGGGCCTGCACCGCGCCGAGCCAGTGGGAGGCCCGGCTCTCCCGGGTCGCCGCTGCTCCGCCGCCGGCCCTCGCCACCGACCACTCGAGGCCGTCGGGGCTGGAGGCGGCAAACGAGCTGAGAAGCCCGGCGACGACCACGGCGGCCAGCAGGAGACCCGCTGCGAGGCCCCAGACGGGACGCCTCGCGGGCGCGTGCGTGGCGGCCACGAGGTCCGGCCGCTGGCGGGCGACGTAGGCGAGGACCGCGGCGGTCACCAGGCCCTCCACCAGCCCGATGACCAGGTGGATGGGCAGCATCAGCAGCAGGAACGAGCGCAGGGGAAGAGCGGAGACGCCGGACAGGGTCGTCTCCAGGACCACGCCCAGCGCGCCCAGCTGGAGGCCGATCACCGCGGCGGCCACCGCCGCCACGGTGCGTCTGGCGCCCGAGCCGTCACGGCCGACGAGTGGTCGATAGATGAGAGGGCACGCGATGAATGCGGGGAAGAACCCCAGGTTGAAGACGTTACAGCCCAGGGCCAGGAGGCCGCCGTCGGCGAAGAGCAGGGCCTGGACGGCAAGCACGGACGCGATCACCACGAAGCCCGCCTCGGGTCCCAGCAGCACCGCGAGAAGCAGACCTCCCCCGAGGTGTCCGCTGGAGCCGGTCCCGGGGATCGAGAAGTTGACCATCTGGGCGGCGAAGACGAAGGCGCCGAGCACACCCATGAGAGGGACACGGTGGTCATCCTCCTCCTGCTTGAGCCGGCGCGCGCTGTGGGCCATGACGGCGCTGCTCGCCGCCCACATGGCACCCCCGACTGCGGGCGAGATCAGCGCGTCGGCCATGTGCATGGATGCCTCCTCACCGGGGGAGATCCTCGCCCGTGGTGGTGACGGTGAGCTTGCCGTGCTTGACTCCGCGGGCAGCGATCAGGAGGTCGGCCAGCGTCCGCACCCTCAGGGCACGTCCGCGCACCGCCAGGATCTCCAGGCAGTTGTGGTGGTCGAGGTGGACGTGGAGAGTCGAAAGCACCACGGCGGGGTGGTCGTGCTGGATGCGGGTGAGCAGTCGCTGCACGTCGCTGCCGTGGTGGTCGTAGACCAGCGTCACGCTGCCGGCAATCACGTGGTCTCCCTCGGCGGCGCGGTGCTCCACGAGACCGGCACGCACCAGGTCGGCCACGGTACGCGAACGGTTGCCGCCGGTCGTTGCAGCGAGAGCATCGAGCTGCACCACCAGCTCCTCCGACATCGAGATGCTGAACCGCGTCACCGGGCGTGAAGACACGAGTGTTACCTCTTCTGAGAATGGTAACACCGTCGGAGCGTCGCTGAGGCCCCCGGACTATGGCGGGAGCGTCGTCGTCGTTGGATTGTTACGTGGCCGGGATGCGTCGCTCCGGGAAGATCCGGCGATAGGCCGAGGCCAGGGTCGCGAAGCAGAGCGGGGCGACCAGGAACACCGGGACGTAGCAGAGGAGCGCGGCGACGACCCAGAGCCCACCCGTGAGTAGCAGGACGAGGCTGACGCCCCAGAGGTTGGCGCCTACGGCGCGGAAGCTCGCCTTGATCGCGGGGACGGCGTCGAGGCCGCGATCGACGATGAGCGGGTACACGAAGAGGAAAAACGGGCCGACGGCCAGGGCGAGGATCACGAAGAGGAGGGCTACGACGAGGAGGATGGCCGCCGGGACCAGCGATCCGGGTCCTGGCTGGTCGATGCTCGAGACTCCGATGAGCCCGGCCGCAAACATGAGCACGACTGCCGGTGTCACGACGAGCAGCGACACACCGAAGAGAATCAGACTGGCGACCAGGGACTGGACGAAGTGGTCGAAACCGCTGAACAGGAGCTCGAGGCCGACGAGGCCGCCCGCCATCCTGCGGAAGAAGCAGAGGTAGATGCCGCACATCATGGGCCCCATGAGGATACCCATGGGGGCGAGCCCTCCCAGGAGCGTGCCGACCCCGCAGACGGCGACCAACGGCCAGTACTGACCGCGCACGAGGTCCGCTCCCTCCGAGAAGCAGTCGAGCGCCTGTACCCGCCCCGTCGTCATGTGGACCTGCTGCACCGCCCCTCCCTGCTGACGACTATCCTAACCTGCATATCTCACCAGCGCCCTCCTGCGGGCGCCGATCTGCCAGCCATCGCCAGCCCTTGCGCGACTCGGCGCCGGCGACGTATGTACCCATACCTCTCGGCGCTTCGCCGCTCAATGACT
Organism: uncultured Acidobacteriota bacterium; assembly: GCA_963844845.1. Taxonomy (GTDB): domain Bacteria; phylum Acidobacteriota; class Thermoanaerobaculia; order Thermoanaerobaculales; family Sulfomarinibacteraceae; genus CAWJPW01. Next base: position 6,494 of record CAWJPW010000001.1, on the reverse strand, counting down.
CAGCGCTGACAGACGCCTCGGCGCCCTCGCGACGACCCCTGGTGAGAAATGCAGGCTAGTGTCCTGTTTGGAAAATCCCAATGGACTATTCGCATGTCTCTGCGGCCCCTGGCTGCGTTACTCCTCCTCGAAGTAGCGTTGCTACGACTTCGTCGTCGCGCCTTGCCAGGAACCACGCTGGCTGCGCGACTAGCACATAGGACTTCCCAAACAGGACACTAGGTCAGCTCAGCGGTTCACTGAACTGCGTTGTCCCACTCGCCCAGGGTGCCGTCGTCGAACGAGCTGCTGAACACCAGAGTGGGGCTCAGGAGGAACGCGCGGTCGACGCCCCCGTAGACGCCGCGGCCGACGATCTGCCCGCCGTTGTTGATGCCCCGGGCCTCGGCCAGGACCCAGCCTGCCGGGATGCCGGTCACGGTGTTGAGATCGGTGATGACCCCGTCGACCCAGAGCACGGCATGCATGTAGGAGTCGGCCGTGCGAGCCCACCCGACCACGTCACCATCGTCGTTGACATCGAACGCCTCGCTCCAGTCGCCACCGGTCAGCGTGCCGAGATCGGTCATGGTCCCATCCTGCAGGGTGAACGCGTGTGGATGGCCAACCGCCTGAGGGCCGTGGCTCCAGCCCACGATTTGAGGGCTCACGAGGTCGTTGGCCGCGAGCGCATAGCTCTTCGTCGTGGCCGACGCGCCAGGCAAAGCGCCAAGGTCCGTCGGGCTCCCGTCATCCCATCGGGTCGCTCTCTCGATGGCCTCGGACGAGGAGGAGTAGCCGACGACGACACCGTCAGCGTTGACGGCCATCGCGGCGCTGGCCCACCCGCCAGGCAGAACGCCGAGGTCGGTCATGGTCGTCGTCGTGCCGAAGGCCAGGGAGAACGCGTGGGACTCACCTCCTGCGGTCGCCGAGGAGCCGACCACCAGGTTGTCGTCGTTGATCCCGCGCCCTGCGGTGTTGCTGCCACCCAGGCTGTACAGGAAGAGGGTGTCGTTGAATGGGCAGCTCTCGGCGGCTTTCCACAGGGCGAGGTAGATCGGCGCGGCGTCGGTCGCCTGCGTCCACCCGACTGCGCAGCCAGCGGTGTTGACCGCGAGGGCGCTGCTCATCATGTTCGGGCTGCTGCTGTCATAATCGAAGGAGCGGACACCGGCGGAGAAGTAGAACGCCCGTCTGCGAGGCGTGCCGTGCGAGTCGACCATGATCGAGCCGACCGCCACGCCGCTGTCGCTGATCGCATTGGCCGCACTGCTCAGGTCGAACTCGTCGCCCAGGTCGGTGAGGACATAGTCCGTCTCGGTGGCTGCGAGCCAGGAACCAGTTGCCATGAACACAAGACACAGCAGCAGGCGAAGTGCGTTCTTCATGAAGTCCCCATCTCGCAAGGCTCGGGGACGGCCGTCGGTAGTTGTTGCTTCGGGCTGCGCCGGTCGGTCTCGAGCGGAATCACGGCGCCGACCAGGCCGAGGTGTTCCCGAGCTCGAAGCCGTCGCTGAAGATCGCCGACGGCGCGGGGGGCGGCTCGGTGCTGGTCGTCATCTCCCAAATGACATAGCTTGTCCACGGAGAGGCGGCCTGTGCGCCGCCGTCGTAGGCGAGGTGGAGACCGTCGGGGGTCAGCTTCGGGAAGCGGTTCCAGTTCCCCATGCCGTCCTCGGTGACGAGCCGGCTCTCGGACCAGGTGCTGCCACCCTGCCACTCGCTGACCTCGAGGTTTGACGCGTAGATCAACTCGTCAGTGTCGACGGCCGGGCTGGTGTAGACCAGGCGGGTCGCGTGGTAGTCGGCGGTCGCCGGTCCGTCGGTGTCCATCAATGTCGGAACCACCGGGGCGCTGTTCACCTTCTGGGGAGCCCCCCAGGAGCTGTGTTCCCAGCGCATGATGTACAGGCCTCTGGCCGCAGCGATGAGGCTGGAGCCGTTGTCTTCCAGCTCCACCAACCAGTAGAAGATCGATGCTCCGTCGCCGCTCATCTGCGGGTACTCGACGTAGTTCTCCCCGTAGGTGTTGGAAACGAGGGTCACGGGTGCGCTCCATGATCCGTCCGAGTACTCGGAGAAGGCCAGCCGGTCGTTGGCCACCCACACGAGCTTCGTGCCGTCGGCACTGAGGGAGGGGAAGGCCCCGCCGGCGTCGCCGGTTACGCTGGACACCCGCACGGGAGCGCTCCAGGGGCCACCACTGCGGGTCATGACGTAGACGTGCGGGGTGTCCAGGAACGGGTAGTCCGACAGAGCCAGCGTGTCGCCGTCCTCCGACAGGCTCAGCCAGGAGTGATGCGAGTACAGACCGGTGGCAAGGAGTACGGGCGTGGCCCAGGCAGAGCCGAGCCAGTCGCTGACGTAGACGGCGTAGTCCGAGCCCGTATAGCCCAGGTAGGCGATGGTCTCGCCGTCGCCGCTCATCACCAGGACGGTGTTCTCGGGCATGAACTGAAAGCCAGCCGTCGAGTAGACCCCGTTGGTGGCGAGGACCGTCGGAGTCTGCCAAACTCCACCAATCTTCTCAGTTACCATCAATGAACGAGAATTCTCATCGGCCCCGCTGTATGGAATGAGTGTCACCAACCGGGTGGCGGAGTCGTCGATGGCGAGGTTGTGCGCATCCGGCCACGTGTCCTGCCACAGCTGAACAGGAGTGCTCCACTGGGCTGCGGCTGGGCCGGCGAAGATCATCAAGATAAGCGCAAACGCGACGACACCCATCCTAGAGATTACCATTTTTTCTCCATTTCGCACCGCGAGAGGTGCCAAGGCGCCTACTACGATGCTAGCACGGTTCCATGACGGTCGACCCAACGTCCTGCCAAGGCGGGCTCGCGCCGGAGGGCTCGGGCGCGGCGATGCGCGGAGGCGTTGAGACTCGGTTCCGAGCCAGCGGCGGGGTGAGCGGCGGCGCTGGGGCCGGGACTGCACCTGCGGCCGGGACCGTGGGACGTGCCTCGCGCCGCCGCCGCGCACGCGGTGTGCTGCCGCCGAGGGGGGCGCGGCGTCCGCCGCTGACGTTGCCGCGAGTGCAGCAGTGCCGGGGTCGCGTCCCTGCTCTGCGCCGGGATCACGACCTACTCGCCGATGCGGCGCCGGGGTGTCACCAAGGGCAAGAAGGTCGGAGTAGTCGGCCTCGGGGGCCTTGGGCACAATGGGGGTGAAGTTCGCCCGGGCCTTCGGCGCCCAGGTCGTCGTCTCCACCGATCCCGAGGAGATGCAGAAGCTCGCCGGCACGGGCGACTTCATCCTCGCCGCGGTCTCCGCCGAGCACGACCTCGACGCCTACCTCAACCTGCTCACCGTGGACGGTAACCTCACCCTGGTCGGCGCGCCGGAGAAGCCGCTTGCCGTCTCGGCCTTTGCACTGCTCTTCGGGCGCCGCAGCCTCTCCGGCCCGCTCATCGGCGGCCTCGCCGAGACCCAGGAGATGCTCGACTTCTGCGGCCAGCACGACATCACCGCGGATGTGGAGGTGATCGCCATTGCGAGGATCAACGAAGCCTACGACCGTCTCGCCAGGTCCGACGTCAAGTGCCGCTTCTCCATCGACATGGCCTCGCTCAAGGCTGAGTGAGGCAGCGCGGCCCCTGGCGGCGTTGGTTGCTACGACCTCGTCGTCGCGCCCTGCCAGGAACACGCTGGCTGCGCGAATACCACATCGGGCTTCCCAGACAGGACTCTAGGTGGATCAGGGAACGACGGTGTCCCAGCCGCCGAAGGTGCCGTCGTCGAACGAGCTGCTGAACACCAGAGTGGGGCTCAGGAGGAACGCGCGGTCGACGCCCCCGTAGACGCCGCGGCCGACGATCTGCCCGCCGTTGTTGATGCCCCGGGCCTCGGCCAGGACCCAGCCTGCCGGGATGCCGGTCACGGTGTTGAGATCGGTGATGACCCCGTCGACCCAGAGCACGGCATGCATGTAGGAGTCGGCCGTGCGAGCCCACCCGACCACGTCACCATCGTCGTTGACATCGAACGCCTCGCTCCAGTCGCCACCGGTCAGCGTGCCGAGATCGGTCATGGTTCCATCCTTCAGGATGAACGCGTGAGGATTACCGCCCGCCAGGGAACCGTAGCTCCAACCCACGATCTGGGGGCTCACGAGGTCGTTGGCCGCGAGCGCATAGCTCTTCGTCGTGGCCGACGCGCCGGGGAAAGCGCCGAGGTCCGTCGGGCTCCCGTCATCCCATCGGGTCGCTCTCTCGATCGCCTCGGACGAGGAGGAGTAACCGACGGCGACACCATCAGCGTTGACGGCCATCGCGGCGCTGCGCGACCCGCCAGGCAGAACGCCGAGGTCGGTCAGGGTCGTCGTCGTGCCGAAGGCCAGGGAGAACGCGTGGGGCTCATCGGCTGCAGTTTCAGAGTACCCAACCACCAGGTTGTCGTCGTTGATCCCGCGCCCTGCGGTGTTGCTGCCACCCAGGCTGTACAGGAAGAGGGTGTCGTTGAATGGGCAGCTGTCGGCGGCTTTCCACAGGGCGAGGTAGATCGGTGCGGCGTCAAACGCCTGCGTCCACCCAACTGCGCATCCGGCGGTGTTGACCGCCAGGGCGCTGCTCCTCATGTTCGGGCTGCTCCCCCCGTCGTAGTCGAAGTCCCGGACGCCGCCGGAGAAAAAGAAGGCCCGCCTGCGATACGTCCCTTGCGAGTAGAACTCGATCGAGCCGACCGCCACGCCGCTGTCGCTGATCGCATTGGCCTCGCTGCTCAGGTCGACGTCGCTGCCCAGGTCGGTGAAGACAAAGTCCGTCTCCGTGGCCGTGAGCCACGAACCGGTTGCCATGAACACGAGACACAGCAGCAGACACGTCGTGTTCTTCATGAAATCCTCATTTCGCAAGGCGCGGGGACGGCCATCAGCAGTTGTTGCTTCGGGCTGCGCCGGTCGGTCTCGAGCGGAATCACGGCGCCGACCAGGCCGAGGTGTTCCCGAGCTCGAAGCCGTCGCTGAAGATCGCCGACGGTGCGGGGGGTGGCTCGTCGCTGGTCGTCATCTCCAAGAGGACATAGGTTCCCCAGGGAGAGGTACCCTGCACGCCGCCGTCGTAGGCCAGGTGAAGACCGTCGGGAGTCAGCTTCGGGAAGCGGTTGAAGTTCCCGTAGCCGCCGTCCCATTCCACGAGCCGGCTCTCGGCCCAGGTGGTGCCGCCCTGCCACTCGCTGACCTCGAGATGAGATCCGTAGATGTGATCGCCGAACTCGTCGGTGGTGACGGCCGGGCTGGTGTAGACCAGGCGTGTTGCGCGGAAGTCGGCGGTTGCCGGTCCGTCGGTGTCCATCAAGGTCGGAACGACCGAGGCGCTGTTGACCTTCTGGGGGGCGCCCCAGCCACTGCCTTCCCGACGCATGATGTACAGCTCTCTGGCCACCGCGGTGTAGCCGGAGCCATTGTCTTCCAGCACCACCAACCAGTAGAAGATCGATGCTCCGTCGCCGCTCATCTGAGGGTTGTCGACGTAGCTCTCCGGGTAGGTGTTGGAGGTGAGGGTCACGGGTGCGCTCCATGATCCGCCCGAGTACTCGGAGAAGACGAGTCGGGCGTTGGCCACCCACACGAGCTTCCTGCCGTCGGCACTGAGGGAGGGGTAGCATCCGCCCATGTCGCCGCTCTCACTGGACACCCGCACGGGTGCGCTCCACACGCCCCCGCTGCGGGTAGTGACGTAGACGTGCTGCGTCGCGCCAATTCCCGGGTAGTCCGACAGCGCCAGGGTGTCGCCGTCCGCCGACAGGCTCAGCCAGTCGTGATGCGAGTACAGACCGGTGGCAAGGAGGACGGGTGTGCTCCAGGCGGAGCCGAGCCAGTCGCTGACGTAGACGCCGTAGTCCGAGCCCGTGTAGCCCAGGTAAGCGATGGTCTCGCCGTCGCCGCTCATCACCGGGACGGTGGTCTTGGGCAGGAACTGGAAGGCTGCGTCCGAGTAGTATCCATTGGTGGCGAGAACCGTCGGAGTCTGCCAAACTCCTTCGATCTTCTCAGTTACCATAAGTTGACGAGAATTATCATCGGCCCCAATGTATGGAATGAGTGTTACCAACCGGGTGGCGGAGTCGTTCATGGAGAGGTTGTGCGCATCCGGCCACGAGTCCTGCCACAGCAGCGCCGGACTGCTCCACTGGGCCGCGGCGGGGCCGGCGAAGATCATCAAGATGAGTACAAACGCGATGACACCTGTTCGGGTTGTTATCATTCTTCCTCCATTTCGCCCCGCGAGAGGTGCCAAGGCGCCTACCCGGATGCTAGCACGGTTCGATGACGGTCGACTCGACGTCCTGCGAAGGTGGGCTCGCGCCGGAGGGTTCGGGCGCGGCGATGCGCGGAGGCGTTGAGACTCGGTTCCGAGTCGGGGTCGGGCTGAGCGGCGGCGGTCGGGGGCTCGGCGCCGTGCGCAGGCGCCAACGGCCTCCCACAGCCAGGAGCGCCGCAAGGGCGACAAGGCTCCACATCACTACTGAGCGGCGGCGCGCCATGCTCGGCATCCGTGCAGGCACCGTGGGTC